>CP070722.1:4084130-4094397 GCA_020350785.1 Gemmatimonadota bacterium | reverse complement strand
GATTCTGGAAGAGCGCCTTGTATTTGCCGGCCTTGCCCGCCGCGATCACCACACCCTTGGCCTTCGCGAAGCCGCGAAACAGAGTGATCAAGAACTCGCGACCCAGGACGACGATCAGTACCCAGAGCGGCAACACCTGCCAGCCCGGCACGATCGCGGGGTCGGTTACACTCGCCGGGTCCAGCGAGAGGGTGTAGAAGGGCACGAAGGTGCCCAGCACGAGCAGTTTATCGGCGATGGGGTCGGCAAGCTTGCCAAAGTCGGTTATCTGCCCTCGGCGCCGCGCCAGATATCCATCCCAGATGTCGGAGATCCCCGCGCTGACGAAGAGAACGAAGGCCGTGAGTAGCCCTGCGAAGCCGCCCCTCAATATCAAGACAAAGATGACGGGCGCCGCCACGACGCGCGCGACAGTGAGAAAGTTGGGTAGGTTCACGGGGAGGTCTCAGTCAGCCGAGCGACTTGATCACCAGTTTGGCAACGGCTTTCAGCGTGTCGAACACACCTACCCCCGTGGTCGCCACCCCTTCATACGAAGGCACGCGATCCGGGTTGAGATGCTGGTCAAGCTCTTCCACCGGCGACACGTTGGGCAAATCGCGCTTGTTGTACTGGATCACGAACGGTATCTGACGCAGATCGTAACCGTACTCGGCCAGGTTCTCGTACAGGTTGTGCATCGACTCTATGTTCGCGTCAAGGCGCTCGACCTGGCTATCCGCTACGAACACCACCCCATCCACGCCCTTCAGTATCAACTTACGGCTGGCGTTGTAGTAGACCTGCCCCGGTACCGTGTAGAGATGGAATCGGGTCTTGAAACCTCGGATCGTGCCCAGGTCGACCGGCAGAAAATCGAAGAACAAGGTCCGCTCACTCTCCGTCGCCAGGCTTATCAGCTTGCCGCGCGTATTCGGAGCGACCTTGTTGAAGATGTATTCGAGGTTTGTCGTCTTGCCGCCGAGCCCGGGTCCGTAATATACGATCTTGCAGTTGATCTCCCGGGACGCATAGTTGATCATCGACATGGTCGACGTCCCCTATTCCCGGAACAGTCGGTCAATTTCGTCCTCCGCCTCGTTGACGAAGTCCCGCTCCAGCGGGCGTGCTTCTCCTCTCTCTCTTCCGAAAACCTCTTCGAACGCCTTGTTCAGATCGGACACCGCATTTCTTATCTTGATTCGCACCAAGCCGAGCGTCGTTTGCTTGTTGAACAGAACCACCAGAATCAGCCGCTTGCCGACATCAGCCAGATACATGGACTCGCTGCGACCCTGATGGAACAACGAACTGAACTCCTCCTCGCCGATCAACGACGCTAGCTGATCATTGGCCGAGAAGTCGGCCGCCGTCAGACTGGCGAACGCCGCCGAGTCGAAGTCCGGCTGCTCTCCCACGGTCACGACCAGCTGACCAGTCCGGTCGACAAGCAGCGCACAGCGAGCGTTGGACTCGTAGAGGAGGGTGTCGAGGACCTCCTCGATCTTCTTGGAATCAGCGGGACCGAACGACCAACTCGGGGCTCCCCCAGGGGTCATTGGCTCGCTCTTCCGTCACCGTTGCCGCCGCCGGCATCCTCTTTCGAACCGCCGAGCGACCGCTCCATCCGCCCCAAGATGGACGCAGCGCGCCGCCGCAGCATCGGCTCACTCTCCCAGCTCAAGAAATCGCGCAGCAGATGAGCGTTCTCCACATCGGGATGCCTACCGATATTGGTGAGCGCCGCCAAGCGGCGAAGCGGCCGGGGACTGAACAGATCGCGCCGATGCCGGTGCACCTGATCACGGACCAGTAGAACACCCAGCGCGCTCACAGCTGCCGCGCCGGCGATAGTGAGTCCGATAGTTCGTAGCAGTCTGTTCGTGGCAATCGCCCCCTTTAGCGCTCTCACCTGACTATATCACCCGGCGCCCGGCGAGGGCCTGTGCGATGGTCACTCCATCGGCATACTCGAGGTCTCCTCCAACCGGCAGACCTCTGGCCAGGCGCGTCACCCTTATACCACGCGGATCCAAGATCTTGTGCAGATAGGCGGCCGTAGCTTCGCCTTCTACGCTGGGGTTGGTCGCGACTATGACCTCGCGCACGTTTTCGTCCAACCGTGACTGCAACGACTCCACGTTGAGCTCATCCGGGCCGATGCCATCCAGCGGTGACAGGCACCCGCCGAGAACATGATACAGTCCCCGGAAACCGCCCGAGCTGTCGATGGCCCTGATGTCCGACGCTTCCTCGACCACGCAGATCGTGGTCCGGTCGCGTGCCGGGTTCGAGCAGTACTCACACGGATCGGACTCGCTCAGGTTGTGACAGATGGAGCAGCGCCTGACCCGCTCGGCCATCGCGTCGATGGCTCGCGCCAGGCGACAAGCTTCCTCCGGCGCGACCTTGAGCAAGTGGTGGGTGAGCCGATAGGCGGTCTTCCGACCGATGCCAGGGAGACGCGCGAACTCACTGGCCAGATCGTCGATGACGGACATGCCTGGGCCCTACAGCCCCCCGAAGAGACCGCCCAGGTTGAATGGCGCTAGCCCTCCGGCCATACGACTGATCTCCTCCTCGTACAGCTGCCGAGCGCGCGCCTGCACCTCGGACACCGCAGCCTGCAGAAGATCCTCCAACATCTCCGTGTCCGAGGGGTCAACGACCGACGGGTCGATCTTGATCTCGCGGATGCGACCCTGGCCATCCGCTACTACCTTCACCAACCCGCCGCCGCTGCTGGCCGTTACCGTCTTGGATGCCAGTTGGGTCTGGATCTCGGTCAGGCGGGCCTGACCCTGCTGGACCAGCTGAAACAACTGCTGGAGATTGTTCATCCTGGCAACTCCCGCTCACCCGTCGTCAACCGCTCAAAGTTTACCAATCGCCCAAACGCACGCAAGGTCAAGGCTTTCCGCGGTCCAGCCGAGTCGGCCACCTCACTCGATCAGCTCGAGGTCGAGCTTGTCCACGAGCCTCTGAAGGTCCTGGTTTCCGCCTACCAGTCGTGCCAGCCGCTGTTCCCGGGCTTGCTCCTGGTTGACACGCGGCGGCAGGGGATCCGACTGTACCGGGCCCGCTATCTTGATGGGACGCCCCAGACGCCGCGAAAGTTCCTCCTCAAGCCGTCGGCGTGTGACCGTGTCCTCCAGCACTTCGGCGCCCGGCGTGCCGGCGGCAGCAGAGACCCGAAGCACGCCGTCGGCGTCGAGTTCCACGACCCGTGCCGCCCGAAGCGCGATACCCTGGCCGGGCCTCAGCGCCTTGCCTTCGGCTATCATCTCCAACCAAGCGCTACGCAGCGACTCGAGCGGGTCGGCAGAGGCCGACACGGGGCGCCCCCCGCCGCGGGCGCTACCAGCGTCCTTCGTCGATGCCTCCCCCCTGTGACGCGTCGGCGGCTCGGCTCGGACGGTTCCGCGCCCGCCTTGTACCTCCGAGCCCGGAGTCCCACCACGTCGCCCGGACTCCGGTCCCGGCTGCGACGATCTTTCCACCGCACCGATCAACTCCTCGAGCTCCACGGTGCGATCGAGCATCGCGAACTTCAGCAACAGGACCTCGATCAGGATCCGCTGCTGCTCACTCTTGCGGAATCGGCCATCCGTATCCAGGTCCGCCAGCCCCGAAAGCATGCGTAATACGTCCCCGGGCGCGAAACGCCGAGCCAGCTCGCCGTAGTGGGCTGACAGATCATCGGACGCGGCCCGCTCTGGTTCCTCGCCGCTCAGCAGTAGTCGCAGTAATGTCCGCAGTACGTCGCCCAGGCCTTTGTAGAACTCCTCCAGGTCATAGCCCCCGGCGATCAACGCGTCGACATAAGGAAGAACATCGGCCGCACGACGCTCGGCCAGGATTTCCAATATCTCCAGGAAGAGCTCTTCCTCGACGAGGCCCAGCACCTGACGAACGTCCGCCGCCCCAATCCGATCACCGCTGAAGGCTAGGACTTGATCCAAGGCCGAGAGCGCATCACGCAAAGCGCCATCGGCCTTGCGCGCGATCGGTAGAAGCGCGGCGTCCTCCGCCTCCACCTCTTCCGCACGCAAGACCTCTCGCAGCCGCTCGCGAATGGTCTCCGCCGATATGCGGTGGAAGTCGAAACGCTGGCAGCGGGACAGAATCGGCGGCGCCGCCTGGAAAATCTTTCCCGGCTCGGTAGTGGCCAGCACGAAGATCACCCGCGGCGGCGGCTCCTCCAGAATCTTGAGGAACGCGTTCCAGGCCTCACGCGTCAGCATGTGGGCCTCGTCAATGATGTAGACCTTGTAGCGCGACTCCTCCGACGGCGCATACATGGCACGTTCACGAAGATCCCGAGCGTCGTCGACACCACGGTTGGACGCCGCATCGATCTCCACCACGTCGAGCGATGTCCGGCCCGACCAGATACGCTGGCAGCTCTCGCAAATGCCGCACGGCTCGCCATCTTTCCGGCTTTCGCAATTCAAGGCCATCGCCAAGACTCGGGCCGCCGTCGTCTTGCCTATCCCGCGTGGCCCGCAGAAGAGGTAGGCGTGCGCCACCCGGCCCCGCTCAACGGCGGTGCGCAAAGTGGCCGAGACGTGGTCCTGCCCTACGATTTCAGAGAACTTGCGCGGACGGTAAGTACGTGCGAGTGCGGGACGATGCATTGCACAATGGTTGAAAGGTTAGCTACAACGTGCAGGAGTGAGCCCTCCCGCCGACCTCACAGCGCCCCCACGGGCTTCGCTTGACTCAAATCTATCGAACCGGACTCTGACCAGCAACGCGCAGCGACGCCTGGGCGACCCACTCTATTCTCCCAGCCTCCAGGCGCCGGGAATGTGGCAGACCACCGGATCCCTACCTGCCCTGAGGACGATGCCGAGGGCATCGAAGCGGTAGCTCAGGCCGGGGCGACGGTGGCTCTGAAGCCAGCGCTGTGCAACGCGCTCCACCTCACGTCGCTTGGCTGCGGTTATCGCTTCCAGTGGATGGCCGAAGCCTGCGCCGCCACGCGTCTTGACCTCCACGAACGCAACCACCGAACCCCGCCGAACGATCAGGTCGATCTCGCGGTGCCCGAATCGATAGTTCCGCTCGATGATCTCGTAGCCGCGCTCACTCAAAAAGCGCTCCGCGAGGCGCTCACCGCGCGACCCAAGTTCCTGAGAGGTTCCCATGATGCCTGGATCCGGTGGCCGCTCGAGAGCCGGCGTCCTCTCCGATGCCGCCCCTCCTAGCCGGTACGTACCCTAGCCCCGGAACTTGCCGCTCGACGTCAAGCCAGGATCAACAGGACCTCGCTCAGATGCGAAGTCGCATGCCATCGTGCGCCATGACGACATCACCGGTGAACCCGGCCCGCCGGATCAGTCCCGGCACGTCTTGCCGCTGCAGCTGAGGGTAGACGTGGGTCACTATCAGGCGTGGAGTGCGGCTGGCCATGCCCAGACGGGCCAGGCTGCTCGGGGACAGGTGGTACTCGGGCGTCAACTCGTCAGGGAGGCTGCACTCGGCAAGCAGCGCGTCTGCTCCTCGAAAGAACCGACCCAGTTCATCGGTTGGACCCGTGTCTCCCGTGTAGCCCAGGATCGAGTCGCCTTCGAGGCGGAACGCTAGGCTCTCATCGGTGTGCGGTGTGGGCTCGACCACCGTCCGAAAGTTCCCGATCTGGATCGATCGGCCGGGGCTCAGCTCATGAATCTCGACAGGGAAGCCGGGGGTGGAGATCCAGGTTCCGAAGGCGGTCGCCCACGCCGCGAACAGCTTCCCGGTGCCCGCTGGACCCCAGACGTGCAGCGCTGCGGTTCGCGGCACCTCGAGGGCGTGACGGAGAGCGAAAATCAAAGCCGGTATCTCCGCGATGTGGTCGGCGTGGAAGTGTCTGATGAGCAGGTGATCGACCTTAGCCCAGGGCAGGTCGGCCCGCGCCAAGCTCTGCAAGGCGCCGGCGCCGCAATCGAGGATCAGCCGTGTCTCCTCCTGCTCGAGCCAATGACAGGCGGAAGCACGATCTGGGTCGGGCACTACCGTGCCTGTCCCCAGCGTCACCAGGAGCATGGACGGTCAGGCGACGGCCCCGCGAGCGTAGTCGCTGAACTCAACGCCCACGATCTTGGAGACCCCCGGCTCCTCCATGGTGACCCCGTAGATCCAGTCGGCCGCTTCAATCGTGACGGGGTTGTGGGTGATGACGATGAACTGCACGCTCGACTTGAATTCCTCCAACATCGCAACGAAGCGTCTGATGTTCGTTTCGTCGAGCGGCGCGTCAACCTCGTCCAGCACGCAGAAGGGGCTAGGCTTGACGAGGTAGATGGCGAACAGCAAGGCCAGAGCAGTCAGCGCGCGCTCACCGCCCGACAGCAGATGGATCCGCTGCGTGCGCTTGCCGCCTGGGCTGGCGGATATCTCCACCGGCGAATCCAGCGGGTCGTTCGGGTCCTCCAGCCATACGTCACACTCACCCCCGCTGAAAAGGCTGGAGAAAGTACGCTTGAAGTTCGCCCGGATCTGTTCCAGCGTAGTCAGGAATTCCGCGGATGCCGTCTCGTTTATCTGGCGTATCGTTTCCCGCAGGTCGTCCCGCGCCTTGGCCAGATCGGCCCTCTGCGTCTCCAAAAACTCGAGCCGTTCCTTCTCCTCCTGGTATTCGCGCTCCGCCAGCATATTCACCAGACCGATGCTGCCCAGGCTCCTTGCGACGTCCGTCAATTCCTCCCTGAGGGCGGCCAGGTCGCCGGCCGCCGGCTCCACCTCCTCCGCCAACTTTACGAACGGCCTGCCCCACTCGTCCTCCAGCCGCTCGCGCGTCCGCTTCAGGTCCGCATCGATCTGGGTCCGCTCCAGCTCCAACTCGTGCCGCCGCTCTGCGTGCACGCGCTCCTCCTGCTGCACCCGCCGCAGGCCGGCTTCGAGATCCACAACCTTGCGGCGCATCGCCTCGGCCCGCTCCTCCATCTCGCGCGCCGTCTTCTCATACGCCTCCTGGACCTCGAACAGCTTCTGAAGCTCAGCGGCGGCCGCCTCCGCATCGGTGCGGGCCCGTTCACGCCCGATTCCCAACTCCTCGGCCTCGCCGTTCAGTCGATCCGCACGCTCCTCCAGACCCTTCAAAGCTACCTGCTGCGATCTGAGCTCGCGCTCGACACGATCGAGAGCCGCAGACGCCCGCGCTTCTTCGAGTCGCGCCTCGGCCAGTCGCTCGCGCACCTCCTCCCAGCGCCCGCGCACCGCCGCCAGTTCCTCGGGAGCCGGTCCGACGTGCGGGCCCGCCGGCCGCAACTCCTGCAGCGCTCGCTCCTCGGCCGCCTGACGCTGTACGACCAGCGCGCGCTCCTGCCCCAGACGGTCGAGGACATCGCGGGCGGTCGCCAGCTCCTCCTGTGCCCGCGCCGCGCGTTCCGCGGCAGCCTCGGCCCGTGCCAGCCGCCGCCCGGCCGCTTCTTCGGCGCTCCGCCGCTCCCTTTCCAGGAGCTCGACGGCTGCGGTCTTGGTCGCGAGCCGGCCCGCCGAATCTCGTGTCCGCTCCTCGAGTCGCCCGCACTCTTGCTCGAGAGCCACCTGCTGGTTCCGCAACCGCTCCAGCTCGGCACGTCGCGCCAACAGGCCGCCGCCCGCATAAGGTCGGCCAAGCCGGTACGCGCCCCGTAGGTCGAGGCTCTCGCGCCGGCCAATCCACGCCGCGGAGTTGACGCGGCCGGTCTCGCTCAGCGATACGCCGCGCAACAACGACTCGATCCAGGCCGCGCCCGGGCCGCTCACCCGTACCCCTGGCGGGAGCGAGACTGTGTCCGGTCGGTCGTGCACGGCATCCAACGGCAGCAACACGAGGCCGCCGGGGCCATCGTACGTTTCCAGGAACCAACGCCGCACCCGCTCCACGGCGGCGTGGTCATCGACGACAAGACCCTCCAGATACGCTCCCAGGTAGGCCTCGATTCCATCGGCGAAGGCTTCCGGCACCTCGATCGATTGACCCAGGATGCCGCGTATACCCAGCTCGTCAGCCTGGCCGAGCGCCGCCTGTACCGCCGGGTTGAGACCCGTTTCCGCTGTCGCCAGCGGCGCAAGATCGTCCACGAGCGCCGCGGTCGCCCGCAGCCGCTCCACACTCGCCGCATGACGCGCGCTCAACTCCTCGTGCTCGGCTTTCAGCCGGTTCAAGCTGGAGCGCTCTCGGTCCAGCTCCTCCGTTAGCCGCCGCCAACGCTCCTCCGCTTCGACCGCCTCCCGTCGCGCTTCCTCTTCCGATCGGCGTCCATCTGCACCGGCAACCGTTAGCGACTCGGCACGCTGGCTGGCGTCCTCCAGTCGACGATCCAGTTCGACCGCCTCGGCTCGCGAGGCCTTGCCTCGCGCCTCCAGCCGCGCCCGCTCCTCGATGAACGCCTGCCGTTCCGATTCGACCGCCGCTTCGGCAGCCTCCATCGCCTGGCGTCGCTCACTGACCTCCGCCAGCACGACCTCTTGCTCGCGCAGCGCTTCGCGCTGTTCCGCAAGGGCGATCCGGCGCTCGGACGCGATCTGTTGTAGCCTCTCCACCTCTGCGGTCAGACGCGCGGCCTCCTGCTCAAGCTCACGCCGCTCGCGCGTCAGCTGTTCGAGGCGCGCAGCCGCGTTCCTCTCACGCTCCTCGGCCAAGAGACGCTCTCGCTCTCGCTCCGAGAGGCGATCGTGCGCCGCCATCAGCTTCCTGGCGCTGTCGGCACGCTCCCGATCCAAGTCCGCCAGTCGCGTCCGCAACGCTTCGTGCTCCGCCTCACCGGAATGCAGACGCGTGGCGTCAGCCACGCGCGCCTCTTCGATGGATCTCAGCTCGGACTCGATCTCCTGGTGACGCCGTTGCAGCCGCTCAAGCTCGGCGTGGGCCAGGGCCAGTTCGAGGGCTAGCTTCCGCTCCCGCAATTCCAGGAAACGGCGGGCGCGGCCGCGCTGGCGGGCGAGGCTGCGCACTTTCGTCTGCACTTCGGAGATCAGATCGTCGACGCGAGCCAGGTCGGCATCCGCCTCATCGAGTCGGCGCGAGGCGATGCGGCGACGCTCTTTGTAGCGCCCTATGCCGGCCGCCTCCTCGAACATGGCTCTCCGTTCTTCGGCCTTATCGCTCAGTATGGCATCGACCATCTTGCCTTCGATGATCGCGTAGGCATTGGCGCCGAGCCCGGTATCCCGGCAGAGATCCTGAATGTCGCGAAGGCGGCACAGAGTGCCGTTCAAGCGATATTCGCCCTCGCCGCCTGTATGGACCGTACGACTGAGCTCGACCTCCGAATATGCGACGGGCAGCACTCGATCCTCGTTGGAAAGCCGTAAGGTCACCTCAGCACGGTGGATCGGCTTGCGGCGCACGGTCCCCTGGAAGATCGCCTCCTCCATCCTCGATCCACGTATCGCCGTCGGTCTCTGCTCGCCGAGCACCCAACGCAGCCCATCCGAGATGTTCGACTTGCCGCAGCCGTTCGGGCCGACGATCGCGGTGATCCCGTCATGGAAGCGGATATTCGCCGCATCGGCGAATGACTTGAAACCGTGAAACTCGATACCCAGAAGCTTCATCTCGAAACCAACCCCACCCTCTCCACCAGTTCGGCGTTCACGTCAGCCAATCCCGACCTCTCGAACAGGTCCTGGATCGGCCGAGCATCCTCGGCTGCCTCGTAACCACCACCATAGACATGATACAGACCTTCGCCGTCGCCTGCCGGCACGATGTAGGTCGGCACACCGCGCTCCAGCAGCGTCTGCTGGACCGATTCCGCCTCACGGACGCTGGGGTACACGCCGAAGCTGAGTGTCAGCCCCGTCGGCCTGATGTCCCAGTTACGAACCGTATCCTTTATCCCCGCCCTGTACAGTTGAGTCATCAGCTCCTCGGCCTGCCGTCGCTCCGGCAGGAGGCCCGCGAAAACGCGGTAGTAGATCACACCGCGGATCGGCGTCGGCGCCACATAGGTTGGCACGCCAGCGCGCGATGCCCAGCGCCGCTGGCGTTCCAGGGCGTCCTCGTAGGAGCTGAACGACGCAATGAGCACCGAATATGGCAGACTGACTTCGGGCTGGCGAGTACTCAGCGCGGAAGAGTCTCCAGCGCCCTCCGCTTCCACCGGAACGGTGGGCCCCACCACCGAGTCGCCTGTCGGTGCATCGGGCTCTTCCGCCTCCCTTAGTGCGGTCGCCTCCAGACCGGCCGGCCGCTCGGGCGTAGAACGTCTGGCTGGCAGAACCCAGAGCGCAATGATCAGCGCCACGGCGACCAGCGCCGCGGCGGCCAGCATGACCCGGAGGTGGACGCGCAGCCGAGCGGCGAAGGGGCGGG
>CP070722.1:4020691-4084030 GCA_020350785.1 Gemmatimonadota bacterium | reverse complement strand
GAATCGCAGGCGGCTCCGGCGGCGCGGGCGGCCCCGGTGGCGGCGGCGGCGGTGGTGTCTCCTACGCCGTCTACCGCTCAGGCAGCTCGACCATTCAGATCGATGCCTCCAGCGCGCTCACGGCTGGCAACGGCGGAGCGGGCGGTACGGCGGCTGCCGGTGGCAACGCCGGCGCGGCAGGCGCCAGCGGCGACAAGAACTTCTAGGGCTCGACGAGCCCAGCTCGAGGCTCTCAAGAGACACGGCGGCCCGGGCCTCACGCGCCCGGGCCGCCGCCAAGTCTCACTCTCCCAGAAAACCGGACTCAGCCCATCAGCGGGGACGGATCGACATAGATCAGGTAGTCCCTGACCTTATCGCCTTCAAGATCGAAGATGTTGGTGAACGGCACGGTAACCTTCTCCCCACCGTGCTTGGTGTAGGTAACTTCGCCCTGGCAGACGAGAGAGTCCTTTCCATTCCACGTGCGCAACACGCTGTGCTGTAGCGCCTCCACCATGCCGAAGAAACCGGCAACATACTCCCGGACCGCCGGCTTTCCGCGAACGGGTTCCTGACTTCCGTAGCGGAAAATCGCCTCATCGGTGAGGAACGAGACGAAACCGTCGGGATCCTTGGCATCGATCGCGGCCAGCAGTTCACGTAGCCAGGTGTCGTTCATCGTTGTTAATCTCCTTGATCTCCTGATCAACACCGCACGGCGCCGGGCCCGCAGGGCCGGCCGATAAACTGCGCAAGATGGGCTGGCCCCTCCCCTCTCGCAACCTTCGCGGCCTCTACTTGGGAGGCTTGATTAAACGCCGCAGCAGATCTTTGCCTTCCCCCTGCAGCCGTCTCTCCAGCTCGGATTGGAGCGCCTCGGTGTCGACCTGAACCGCCGGGTTCGCCATGGTGCCGCCGACACCAACGGCAAGTTGAAACGCCTGGTCCTCACCCACCAGCGCTCGCAAAGCATCGCCGAGGGGCCCGCCGCTCTCCACTAGACCCGCTCTCTGGAGCAACGATGGAGGTACCTCCATGTTCAGACCCAGGCTCAGCCGACCGTCCAACCCCGCGGATCCCGTGATCGTCGCGCTGAGGTCCTCAGCCGCGTATCCCCAATCATCCAGCACGAACGCACCATTCTCGATCGTGAAACCGCCACCCAGCTGCGTAAAGTCAGACAAAGTCTGCGCATCGAACTTGAGTTTGTCGATCAACATCCGAGCCAGAGGCAGCTCCCCGAGACGCCCCTCGCTCACCGTCGCCCTCCCAGCTGCCTCGATCGCCTCAGCCGTCGGAAGCAGTCCTTCCTCCAGGGGCGCGCTGCCCCTGATCAAGAGATCCAGCTGCCCGGTCACGGCCTGTCCCAACCGCGTCCAGCGCTCCAGGAAGGCGCCGGCCCGCGCGCCGCTCAGCCGGATGTCGTAGCGCGCCGGGTACGGTCCCGCCGCGTCGCTCAGGTCGATGCTCAGACCGCCGCCCAACTCGCCGTCATAGAGGCGCCCGGCCAGGTTCTTCGCCTCCAGCACGCCGCCGGCTAGCTCGAGGTCAAGGCTGAGGTTCTCACCGCGCGTAGGCGGGTTCAGCAGCTCGGCGATCTCGATGTGACCGCTGGCACGCAGTCTGGTGAGGTCCGGCACCTTGTAGCGCTCGCGGGCTATTTCACGGGGATCTCTTCCGTCGATCCGCTTGCCCGCGAGGCGCGCCGCGAACAGGGCTCCGTAACCCACAGCCGTGTCGGAAAGCAGCTCGCCGGCATCAAGGAGCCGCGATCGCATCGAGAACTCGATGGCCGGTACGCTGCCGACCTGCTCATCGCTCAACGCATAGGCCAGCAGGCCTGGGCCGTTGAACGTCAGCGTGAGATCGCTGCGGCCGAGCTGGATCGCCATGCCCTCGGCAGCGATACCCGTCCCCGTCAGGCGCACGGTCGCCGCCGGGATGCGAGCGGGTACGGCCAGCGCCTCGGTCCGGTACTGCACCTCGCGCAGCCCTATGGGACCCGTCACGCGCAGAGCGCTCGGCTCGCGAACCGGTCCGGCGAAGTCGACGTCGAAGGTGATGTCACCTTCAGCCGGCATGGCCTGCCCGCGTAGCTCCGCCAGCTGCGCCAGCGCCACCCCTCCGGTTACGTGTCCCTCGACCTTGGGGGCCGAAAAATTGGACACGTCCATGCGTAGCGTGAAAGGGCGGCCCAGTAGATCACCCTTGAAACTCGGCAAAGACAGTGCGCCCGCGTCAAATCCTATGGTTCCTGAACCGTTCGTCAGAATAGTCCCGCGATCCGCCAGGCCGGCCGCGACTTCCTGCAGATCGATCGTCCCGTCGACCTCCGGCTTCGCACCCCCGGCCAGCCGACCGAAGACACGGACCGACACCCGCGCCAGACCCGAAGCTTGCAGATCCTCGCGTCTGAGCGTCGGCGGAAGGCTCCCCAAGATTCTCGCGATATCGACCTCTCCCGATTCCATCCTGAAATCGATCTCCCTGTCGCCACGCAGACCTCTCAGTGCACCGCCACCTCTCAGCGGCAGCCCACCGGCAAGCACTTCGAGCTCCTGAAGCGCGGCACTATCCCCGGCAAGATCTGCCAGCAGGCCATACGTGATCTCCAAATCAGGCAGATGGAGCGTGTCCGATCCGAAATTGGGGGCCAAAGCGCGCAGTGAGCTCAGTTCGATCGCGCCACGGCTCCGCAACCCCCGCGGCTCGGCCGGATCACGATCCGCCGAGACTCGTGCATCGACATTCAGGCGCGCCGAGCGGCCCGTCCGCTGATCGAGATACTCGATCGTTCCCTCTTCCAGCCTGAGGTCACTGACCACCAGACCCGCGCCAGACGCTCCGCCCTCCGCCTCCGCCGACTCCGCCGCCGCCGGGCCCAGGCCCGTGAAATTGCTGAGACCGTCGGAGAGCACTACGTAGCGGATCTCCGGGCGCCGCACTCGCAGCCGGTCAAGCACTACCTCGCGGCGGAGCAGGTAGGGAAGCACTCTCAACTGCAGGTCCAGCGCCTCCATACGCAGCGCCGGCTCCGGCCCGAACTCGGGTGGGCTGGCGATCGCCAGATCTTCCAGGCGGACGGCGACGCGAGGCAACAAGCGTAGCCGGATCGCCGATAGCTCGACCTGCCGCCCTATGCGCGCCTCGATGCGCGGCACGACCATCGCTCGCAGCCTCTCAGGCGGAAAAAGCAACTTCGCCGCCGCGAATCCAGCGAGTACGAGTACCGCAAAAACACCGGCCACGAACAGAATCCAGCGCGGTACCTTGCGACCGGACTTGTCTTCCTGAACCCTCTCTTCGCTGCTCATTTCTCCATTGCCATCTCGATTAAGAGCCCGAACGCCTAGGTCTGACAGCCAGCTCCGGGTCGCGCGACCTCGCGGAGCCCTGCCTGAATATCGCTGCCCACTACGTTTCCGCGCACGCTCGGGCAAACCGGGCCGCAACGACATCTCTTCTTGATACGCCGCCGGGGCCTCTCACGTTCAGCGCCGATTTTGTGGCTCGATCCGACCCACGAGCCCCGTCGCTCATCCTTCCGCCGCTGCTTTCGCTCTTACCAAGACCTCGTCGAGCATTCGTGGCGTTAGCTTGCCCGTGAACGTGTTCTGTTGGCTTGGATGGTAGCTGGCGATGATCAACGGGCCGACCGGGCCCACTTCGACCGTGCGGCCGTGGGCGAACCCGGGCAGCGGCGACGGCAACTCGCTGCCGCGCCCTCGGAGCACGCGCAGGACTTGATCAAACGCGTAACCGCCCAGAGCGAGTATTACCCTCGTTCCGCCCAGAAGGTCGAGCTCGCGCTCCAAGAAGTCTCGACAGTTGTCGCGCTCTTGCGCCGCAGGCCGATTGGCGGGCGGAGCGCAGCGCAAGGTCGCGGTGATATAGACGCCACTCAACTCGAGACCATCGTCGCGGCTCTTCGACTCGGCCTGGCTCGCCAGGCCGGCCCGATGCAACGCGGCGTAGAGGAAATCACCGGAACGGTCGCCCGTGAACATGCGGCCGGTGCGATTGGCGCCGTGCGCGGCGGGAGCCAGCCCCACGATCAGCAGCCAAGCCACCGGATCACCGAACCCCGGCACCGGTCGGCCCCAGTACTCCCAATCTGCGAACGCGGCACGCTTCTGCCGCGCCACCTCCTCACGCCAGGACACCAGGCGCGCGCAGCGCCGGCAGCGCACGATTCGTGACTGCAGTTCCTCGAGTTCCCTCGTCACCACCTTACTCAAATCCCGCCTCCTCTGGCCGCCCGCTCGCAGTTCTCCGCCCGGGGTTGCGCATGAGCCGAAGCCCGGCGCTATTTGTGCAACCGGAAGTCCAGTTGGAAACTATCAAAGACCAATATGCCAGCACCCTCAAGACCGTTTGTCGTGATGCTCACGATCTCCGTGGTCGTGTTCGTCGCTATCGTCACGATCGACCTGCTGACGCCTGTTCCACCTGCTCAACGCCTCCGCCTCCTGCGCGAGGAACTCTCAAACCTGCGCACCGCCGCCGACTCCTGTCTCGCGGCCCTGGAACTGGAGGAGGAACAGCTGCGCGCCAGCGATGCCCGGTTCGACTCGCTCCGTAACCTCATCGAGCACTACGAAGGTCTCGATCCAGCCGGAGTGCCGGCCGAGAGCTACGACTCCTACCTGCAAGCCTTTCGGGCTTACAACCGTGGAATTCCGGCCCGGGCTGCGGCAGGCGACACCTTGAGGTCTCACTGGCAAGCCTGTCGTGATATCGTCGCCCTCCACAATCAAGTCGCTGATTCCGCCCTCGACATCGCTCGGGAGCTCGGCAAAGTTAGCGACTCACTGATCCGCGAGCCGGTACCGGCAGGCTCGGCCGCGACTCGGCCACGATAAAGCGCGACCCGGCCTGGCGAAGTCGATATTGGCCGCCAGCCACAGATTCCCTAGTTTGGTAGCATCGCGGCGCGCCGCGCAGGGCGGCGCGATCCCGCCCCGACCGACTTGATACTGACCTCGTCCGGCCCCCGCGCTTCCCCCGGCCAAGCGGGAAGCCTGCGTCGCACCCTCAACAGATCGAGCGCCAATGGGCAAGAAGCTGTGGGATATCATCGTCGTCGGGGGCGGACCCGCCGGCGTCACCGCTGCGCTGCGGGCCGCACGTCAGAAGCTGGACGTCCTGGTCGTAGAGGCCGCCGTCTACCCGGGTGCCGAGAACTGGTCGGGCGCCGTGTATTTCGCCGAGGGGCTGGCTGATCCCAACGTATTCGGCGAAGCCGAGTTGCTGGCGGCGCCGTACGAGCGACGCGTCGTCAAGCGCGGCTTCTTCGCCACCAACGGACTCACGCTCGCCGGCGCCGTATACCGCAATCCCGAGGCTTTCCGCCACTGCTACACCGTACTGCGCCCCGTCTACGACCGCTACCTGGCCGAACGCGCCCGCCAACTCGGTGTCACCTTGCTCACCGAAACCACCGTCGACGGGCTGATCCGCCGCGCCGGCCGCGTGATCGGGGTGAACACGGACCGCGGACCCCTCTACAGCGATGTCGTGTTCCTCGCCGAGGGCGATGCCGCGCATCTCGTCAGCAAGGAGGGGTTCGAGCGCGATTACGTTCGCTCCAAGCAGAGCGGGCAGCCTGCCTTTCTTCAAGGGGTAAAGGAGGTCATCCAGCTCGACCCGCGCATCATCGAGGAACGCTTCGACCTCCGCAATGATGAGGGCGCCTGTTACGAAGTTCTTCTGCGGAACGGCGCTCTGGATGGCAAGACGGTTCGCCTCAATATGGCCGGCTTCATCTACACCAACCGCTCCAGCATCTCATTGGGCCTCGTCCTACCCCTCGACAACCTCGCTCACTTCGGTGGCGACTACAACAGCTTGATGGAGTGGTACAAGGGGCTGCCGCCGATTAAGCGTCTCATCGAGGGCGGGGAGTCCACATCGTACGGAGCAAAAATCATTCGCGGCGGCGGCATCAAGGAGTTGCCCGAGTTGGTGGACGACGGCGTGGCCGTCGGCGGCGCGGCCACCGGCATCGGCGTGGACTTCCCCTACCCCAATTTTACAGGGCCGGCCTGCGCCATGGGCAAGCTCTTTGCCGAGGCCGTCATCGAGTTGCACGCCGCCGACCAGCCTCCATCCAGAGAGCGCCTAGAACAGTTGTACGTCGATCGCGTCAAGTCCAGCAACTACTTCAAGGACGTCGAGCACCTGCAAGACTGGCCCGCCTTCATCGAGCACAGCGAGGCCCTCTTCGGACGACAGATCGACGTCTTGAACGGATCCCTTTACACCCTGACCCGTCCACAGCTCAATCTCCCACGTAAGTGGTGGGAACTCACCCGCATGCTCTACGAGACGCTTAGGGGTAACTGGCTCGCCACTTATCGCGACCTCAACCGCGGCGCCAAAGCCCTGCACCTGGGCCGCTTCGTCCTGAAGCACGCCCCGCTGGCAATGCTGCTCTCGATCCCCAACACGTTGCTCGCACTCCTACCGTTCGCCTGGGGCCGCGCTGACGGCCATCTGACCTTCAGCCTCTGGGTCAAGGACGAAAAGACCGGGCAACTGCCGTGGTACAAGCGCTGGCTGGGCGCCCGCCTCACGCCGGCGCTCTCCAGGGCTGCCGGCGTACTATACTCCAACGACGGCGTCCCGATCGCCCAGAAGCTGGATCGCTGCGTGGGAATCGTCATGCGGCGCCTCTCGCTTTGGGAGCTACTCGGCGCGGCCGTGGGCGCGATCGGGCTTCCGCTGACCCGCGCCGCCCAGAACCTCAGCCAAGTCATACGACACCGCCGAAGCAAGCTCGTCCCTGCGGCGAAGGAGGCCACGTTCTACGGCGGCTGGATGACCGCCTGGCGCGCCCACACCGATATGACGCCCGGTCGCCTCCCCATCGCCAAGACGCACGACGCTAAGCTCGGCGAGATAAGCTACGAAGGCGAGCACGGCTCGCACATCAAAGTGTTCTTCCCTCCTGAGGAGCCCGGGAAGCTTGAGGATCCAAGCCGCTCGGCACTCTGGACCGTGTGCCCGGCGGCGGTCTATCAGATCAACGTCGATCGCACACTGCACGCCTCCGTGACGGTGAACTTCGAGAACTGCGTGAAGTGCGAGACGTGCTGGCGCATCGAGCCGCAGCATGTGGATTGGACGCGATTCGGCAAACATCGTTTGACCTACGAGGTGTATACCGAGGCGGACGGAGCGCTACGCCGGGTCCTCTCCGAAAGAAAACTTAAAGCGGTCCCCGGCATCGCGGAGAGCTACTGGCATGTCGCCATGGCAGATATCTGCACAGGCGAGCGGGTCGAGCCGGCCGCCGCGATGATGGTCGACGCCATCAGCGACGCACGAAGGGCTATTCGGACGGTGGAGGCGAAGTGCTGGGAGCTGCACGACAATGTCTGGAATGGGGCGCGCGTACTGGAAGCCGGCCAGGTTAACTGGTATCGCGGCGCGATCGAATACTTCGCAGATCTTGCCGAGGAGGCCGCCGCCGCCGCCCTCGCCGAACCCATAGAAGTTTGGCTCGTCGACCGCGAAATGAACGCGGCCCACGTGGAGCTGCTCCAGCTGAAGCGAGATCTCGAGGCGGCAACGGCGAACGTGCGCCAGCACGCCAGCGCGAATCGGTTCTTCGCGGCAGTCGCCGACGCGCGTCAAATACGCGATCACCATCTCCGGGGCATGAAAACATGCATCGAACGCATCGCCGGAGCCTGCCTGATCCCGGAAGAATACCCGGACCCCGTAACCGAGCTGCGTTCTTTAGAGGTCCCCTCAGCCGAGCGCGAAGCGGGACGCCAAGCCCTGCGCGAGCGGCTGGCCGCCGGATTCGATCGCCTGGCCGTACGTCGACTCGAGCACGGTGGAACTCTCGAGCAGGCAGAGATCGAACTGCTGCGCTTCATCGCCCGCTTGGGTCTCGGCGCCATCGAGCACGAAGCGGCGGCTCGTTGGCAGTTCGTGGCGCGCCAGGATGTGCTGGCCGAGCTGGCGCGGGTTGACTCCTCGATGGCTACGATCGTCGCCGCTCACCTGGCCGGCGTGGAAGCCCTTGAACGCGGCGGCGCACCCGATCATCTCCTAAGAACCCTCCGCAGCGGCGATCGGCTCACGGCCGTCGCGTTCGAAGTTGAAGCGGAGCCCGGGGTTGACGGTTGGCAGGGCGAGCTTCCCTTTGTGCCGCTGGCAGTCGCCGAGAGCATCGTGGCGCGGGGCGGCGGTCGCGTCGCCCTATTCGAGTTTGGTGACACCGCCGTAACGACCGAACAGACACCCGCAATCGGCCTGACGGGTGCGGCAATCGGATGCGTCACCCTCGCAAGTGCTCGTCCGGTGTGGGAAGCGGACTGGTCGCCGTCCGACGAAGCGGCCCTGTTCGGTCTACGCGCGCGCGACGTGGCATCAATCGCATACGGCGCCGGTTCATTGCTTTCCGAGCGCACGGTGGATCATGCCCGTGGCAGGATCCAGTTCCCCGACATGTTCCAGGACGTCGATGGCCGTGACGCGATCGGCAAGTTCGGTGCGGTGCGCGCTCACATCGCCCACATCGAGGCCGGCCGCCTGGCTTTGGAGACTCTCCTGTTGGATACGCCCTGGGCCGATCTCGACCCAGTTCTAGAAATGCTGCTGGGCAAGGTGGCCGTCACGACCATCTTCGGCCCCGATATGCCGAGCATCACCTACCGTGCCGGTCAGGTCATCGGAGGCACCGCGTTCTCGGAAGACGACGTCTTCTCAAAGATCTATCGCGACAGCTCGGTACTCCCGCACTATATCCGAGAGAACCCCCTCTTACAGATCGAGATCGGCGAATGCCTCTCGGCCGGTGCAGGCCCGCTGCTGGGGACCATCGCGAGCGACATCCCCGCCGCCCTCGACGTTATGGAGCGCAAACCGATACTCGACTTCGAGGCGCGGCGAATTCGAGCAGCCGAGACGGAGCTCAGCCGCGCGCTGCGCCAGGCCTTGGAGCAAGCCGACGTCCCTAGCGCTCGCCAGGCCGTGCACGACATCGTCGGCGAAGTGGCCACGAGCCTGTACATCTGGGCTCGCCTTCTGGTCCGTGCCCATCGCCGCCTGGAGGGCGCGCTCCCGGCCCAGCGCCATGTCGAAGCGGCGCAACTCTGGGCCGATCTCGTCGAAGAGCGCCTGGTCGATCTCGATGATGAGCTGGCTGCGGTGGCCGGCCGCGTGGAGCTGGGCGGCCTGGCTTTCCAACTCGACGGTTACCCCGACACGCCCGTCGCGACCGACGATTTGGATTTCGACTACCAGCGCGACATCGTGGGGGGCCAGCGCGGATATCGTTCCGGTGCGTTCTTGCTCGAGCCGCTAAATCTGGAGGAGAGGCGCTACCTGCCCGAGCTGCTCTGGGCCGACACATCGCTGCGCTCTCAATACGAGGAGTACCTACAGCTCTTTCGTCGCCGCTACGTCGAAGCTGCATGGCAGCCATCCTTCGAGCGCTACGTCGAGCGGCTCCATTACATCCCGCGCGAGGAGATCGACTGGAGCCTGGAGCAGGGCCACTTCCGCGTGCCTATTCCGCAGGAATACGGGGGCCAGGGCCGCTGGAAGGCCGATTACTATAACCTCTGCATGGTAGCCAAGCGCCTAGCAGACATTAGCAACACCCTGACCATCCAGGCATCATACAGCATCGGTACTACCCCGATGCTGCTCGGCCTCGACGAGGTCAAGGTGGCCGAGCGCGACTTGCAGGCGGCGGTCGACCAACCGGCGGCCGTTCAGGAAATCGCCGACGGTATCCGGAGGATCCTGGCGATGATGAAACGGCCCGACTTCGAGCAGCTGAAGCAGGCCTACATCGCCCTGGACAAAGAGGTCCGCGGCAAGCTAAGCAGAAGCCGCATCCTCAAGAAGGTCGTCTTCAGCAAGTTCTTGTCGTCGTGGCAGAAGGGTGGGATGGCCGGTTTGAAGGGCGACCTCCACGGCTTCGCAAAGGGCCTGGAGAAGGCGCTGGCCGCCCTCGAGGGCTGGCAGGAGCGTGCCTCCGCCGAGCTCGCCGAGATGCCGCGCCGCCGGCTGGCTCACGAGTTCTACCTTCGCCTCATCTCGGCGCGCGCGATTTCGGCCTTCGCCCTCACCGAGCCCAGCGCCGGATCCGACACGGCACGCATACGCACGGATGCCCATCTCGACTCGCGGCGCGTGCACACCGATGCCGACGGTGTGAAGTACTTCTATCTCGACGAAGAAGCGGAGGAAGGCCGCCGCAACATCGCCGAGTTGCAGCGCTTCGAGTTCGACCGCTCGAAGATACTCTACCGATACAGCGATGCTGCCGAGCCCGCCGAGGTCCAATCGCTGGAGTTCAGCTACGACGAAGGCGAGGAAAAGTACCGCTATTTCACGATCGGCGACCGGCGCATCGATATCCACGACATGGCCCTGATCCGCGAACGCGACGGCGCCGAGTACTACGAGTTCTACGTGCTCAACGGTGCCAAGATGTGGATCACCAATGCCCACATCGCCGCCGTGGAGGCGATCTACGCGCGTACTCCCGTAGGCGTGACCGGATTCATGGTCGACGCCCTCACCGAAGGATTCCTCGTCGGCAAGGACGAGGAGAAGACAGGGCAGCGCGGCTCCTGCACCAACGAGATCACTCTGACGAACGTCCGCATCCCGCGAGAGTGCGTGATCGGGATCGAGGGACGCGGCCAAGAGAACGCTCTCGAAACTCTCAATGTCGGGAGAACCGGCCTCTGTATCTCATCCGCTGCAAGCATTCAGCAGGCCATCGGTGACGTCACCGCATACCTGGCGGATCTTCCGCGTAAATCACAGGGCTGGGCTCGCTACCGCCTCGGCCTCGCCCTCGAGGAGATGTTCGTCATCGAGTCATTGGCGTACGACTTGATCGGCCTCTACGACGACAAGACGAGCGACATGCCTCGCATCGAATCGTCGGTCGGCAAGCTGTTCGGCACCGATGGCCTGCACCGTAATCTGCACTACCTGGAGCCGCTCTACGGTATTCAGGGCCAGCTGCAGAGGTACCGCATCGAGAAGGACCGCCGCGACGCGCGCGTGATGACCATCTACGAGGGCACGAACGAGATCCAGCAGTTCCTGCTTCTCAAGGACCTGGTCGATATGATCGGGCCGGCGATAGAGAAGCTCGAAGGCCTTGCCCCGGTGGTCAGCGATTCTCCTTACAAGAGTGAGATCGAAATATTCAATGAGATGTTGAGTGCTCTGCACGAACGCGTGAAGCTCACACGCGGCCGCTACAAGAGTGCCGCCTGGCAGCGCGCGCTGCTACAGCCGATCTTCTTCCGACTGTCGCGGATGGTGGCCGTGATCAAGGCCGTGGACACCGTTATCCGCCGCGCTGATTGGATCTCTGGAAACTTGACCGCTGAGGGAGACGCCGTACGGCGGGCGTGGTGTGACGGCGCGGCACGCGGATTCGTTTCACATGCGCGTCGTGAGTTCTCGCGTCTGGTGCGATCCTTCGACCGCGACGTCGAGACGTTGACAACCTGCGGTCGAACGGCAGAGCTGCGCCTGGCCGAGACCGTCTTCGACGAGTCCGACGCGGCTCCCAGCGCCCCGACCACGACTGACGCTGTCCCTCGCGACGCCATTGATCAGGACCTCAAGATCGTACTCGTTCCAGAATTGACGCCCGCGCTGGCCCCGCGGCCGCGCCTCGAAGCCGGGCGCCTGGTCGAACACGTCTTTAAGTTCAGCGCCGGCGATCGGCGTGCCCTGAAATTGGCGCTCGAGCTGAAGCGAGCGGCGCCGGAACGCGTGCGTGTGACCCTGGTCTGTGCAGCGCCATTGGTCGCCGAGGACTCGCTGCGTTTTGCACTGGCCGCAGGCGCGGACGAAGCCATCCTGCTCGACACCGGCGGCGAATCCTACTCGGAGCAGGCGGCGGCCGCAGCGATCGTGGATCTGCTTCGCGCTCGCGGCATCGAGTTGCATCTGCTGCTCGCCAGCGCTTCTGAAGATGGCCCCAGCGAAGGCCGCCTCGGCCTGCGGCTCGCCGACCTGCTCGCCCTTCAGCGGGCACCGGGGGTCACCGATCTTTGGGTGGGGGGCGGCGCACTCACCTGCGCCAGCGACCGCTTCCCCGACATCATTCGCCTGGACCTCCCTTGTGTGGGAGCCGTGTCCGGCACTGGAGCACACTCGAACTGGGACTTCGACACACTCGGGTTCAACCGTGCCCTGGAACAGCCTGTCCACGTCGCCTCCTTCCCCGCGCAGGCCGAGCGGTCGGACGAGTTGCTGGCAGGCGCGGCGGCCACGGCCGGGATCGAGCGCGCCGAGGACTCGGGCAGCGTCGACCGTGACCGGGCGGCCGCGGTGCTCATCGAGGTCGGCGATCTGGGCGATGGCACGAGGGCGACTGCGGGGACGCCCTATCGGGACGGCATTCGAGAGGCCGCCGCCGAGTCGCTGGACTGGAGCGGTGTCCTATTCATCGCCGAGCTGGAGGACGAGGAGTTGGCTCGCAGTGCCCGCGCGCCCCTGGCCGCGGCCGAGTCTATCGCCGCCCACAACGATGCGCCGCTCAGCGTTCTCGTTCTCAGCCAGCCCCTATCCGATGCGCAGCGGCGAGCTGCCGCCGGGCAGCTCCTGGCTCTGGCGCCCCTGACGCGACTGGTCTTCGCCGAGCATGCCGCCCTGGGAAGCAGCGCACAGCCGGCATACGCCGAGGCGCTGATCCAACTCCTGGGGCCCGACACGCATACGCGGCCCGACTATCTGCTGACCTCTGCTTGGTTGGCCGATGCCTTGCCAGCTCTGGGGGACGCGCTGCGCGCTGCGGGCTTGTCCGCCGAGGAGGTGCCCGGAGTAAACCGTGTGGACTACGGCGATGGGGACGGCATCGCGTTTGTCAGGCCGGTACACGAGCGCCGCTTGCGGGCAACGCGGCACCGGCCAGCGCGCGGAAACGGTATGCGTATTCTGTGGTGTGAGCCGGAGGTCAGTGCTGCCGAAAGCGGCAGGCTAGCGGCCGCGCAGGCCGAGGTTCTCACCATCCAGCTCAGACTCGACTACGACCCCGAGCGCGACAGGATCGCCCGGGCGCTGGCTGAGGCCAAGGAGGCCCTTGGCGTCGTCAGCCTCCAGAATGCCGAGTTCGTCATCGATGTGGGAGCGGGTCTGGGTTCGGTCGACAACTTGGAGACGTTGGTCGAGCCCCTCCGCCAAACGCTCATCCGGCTGGGCGCCCCGCACGTCTTGATCGGCGCCACCCGCAAGGTGACGATGGACCTGAGCTGGCTGCCCGACGAGCATCAAATCGGTCAGACCGGTGTGCGAGTGAACCCGCGCGTCATGATCGCGCTCGGCGTCTCCGGCGCGCCTCAACACCTGGACTGGGTTGGCGACCGCGCCGTGATCTTCGCCTTCAACATGGACCCCCAGGCGCCGCTAATGACGTTGAACCAGCGGCGCGAGCGTCCCAAAGTCTACCCGGTGGTCGGCGATCTCTTCAAGACGCTCCCCAAGTTCATCGCTGCGCTGAATGCGAGGGTCGCTCGGACACCCTGACCCGGAAGCTCACGTCGGCCCTGGACGCAATCCCATCGACACGAGGGGCGGTGGCCAAGCCACCGCCCCTCGTGTCCTACCTGTCACTGCCGCGCAACCGACAGGTCCGCTATGCTCCGCGACCGCGATTCGCGCCCTGGCCCGCTAGAACGGGTCGTTCACCTTGCTGGGTGTCAAGCTGCGGGAGTTGGTGCCGTTACCCAGCTGGCCGTCCACGTTACTACCCCAGCAGTACGCATCACCGACGGTCGTCACGCCACAGGTATGCGCCCGGCCGCCCATGATCTGCGAGAACAGTAGTCCACCAGAGATCAGCGTCGGGATGTTCGCGCTCGTGGTCGTACCGTTACCCAAGCGCCCGTCGCCGTTGTCTCCCCAGCAATAGCCCACGCCACCGGTCTCCAATCCGCAGCTGTGGTTGGCCCCCACCACCGTGGACTCCCAGACGTGGCTGTCGGCGACCAATACCGGCACGCCGCTCTGCAGGTTCGTGCCATCGCCCAACTGGCCGTCGCCGTTAGTGCCCCAGCAGTAGGCCTCGCTGCCGGTCGTCATGCTGCACGTATGGAACCTGCCCGCCCAGATCTCGGCGAACACCAGGCCGCCGGAGATCTCCACCGGCACCGAGCTGTCGGTGTTGGTGCCGTTGCCCAACTGGCGCGCCGAGTTGCGGCCCCAGCAGTACCCCGTACCGTTGCTGGACACGCCGCAGGTATGGTCGAGGCCACCGCTCACCATGTCGAACGAGATCCCACCAGAGACGGCCTGCGGCGTATTCGCGGGCGTCGTGGAATTGTCGCCCAGCTGGCCGAAGTCGTTATCGCCCCAGCAATAGGCAGCATTGTTCACGGTCACTCCACAAGTGTGGAATCCGTGGTTCGCTGCGTTGATCCAGGCGAACGTCCGGCCACCCGCGACCTGCACCGGTACGTTGCTGGCCGTGTTCGTGCCGTCACCCAGCTGGCCCAGCGTGTTGTCGCCCCAACAGTAGGAATCGCCGTCAGCGGTCAATGCACAGGTGTGCGTCTCGGCCGCATCGACCTGGGTGAACAGCAGGCCGCCCGCCACACGGACCGGAACGTTGCTGTCGAGATTCGTGCCGTCGCCCAGCTGGCCGAAGGTGTTGTCACCCCAGCAGTAGAGAGCGCCGCCCTCGGTCAGGCCGCAGGCATGCTCGTTACCCCCCTCCACCATATTCCAGAAGAAGACGAGGTCGAAGCTCGCCGACGTGGCGCTGGAGATACCGGCCGCCGTCGCTCTCAAAGTGTAGCCGTTGCCCCGCTTGTCGATCACGAGCGAGTCGAAGGCGGCAACACCGCCCACGGCGTTCTCCATGTCCGTGCCCGAAAGGGTGCCCCCTCCTGGATTGGTCCCAATGCTGATCGTGATCAAGTGGGTCGAGCCCGGAACAACGTTACCGAACTGATCCTGAACCTGTACCACGACATCCGGCTGGATCGGTAGGTTGACCTCCGACTCGCCTGGCTGCGCGGTGAAGGCGAGCTTGGTCGCGTCCGCCGCGCTGATATCGAAGCCAGCGCTCTCCCCGTCGGTCAGATCGGTCGCGCTCGCCACCAGCGTGTAGCCAGTGCCCGACTTCTCGATCGACAGGTCACTGAACGTCGCCACGCCACCCGACGCGCTCTTCGTGATCGTGCCCGACAGGTTGCCGCCGCCCGGGTTCGTCCCGATGGCCAGCGTGATCGAGTTCGTCGCCGTGCCGACCGGGTTGCCAAAGCCATCCTGCACCTGCACTTGGACAGCCGGCGCTATCAGCTCACCGGCGGTCGCATCGCTGGGGTCCACGATGAATACGAGCCTGGTTGCATCACCGCCCGTAATCTCGAACGCATCGCTCGTGTCGCCCGTCAGACCACTGGCACTCGCCGTCAGCGTGTAGCCGACGCCCGCCTTGTCGATAGAGAGGTCATCGAAGGTGGCCACGCCCAAGACCGGGTTGGCCGTCTTCGTGCCCGACAACGCGCCCGAGCCCGGGTTGGTGCCGATGGCGACGGTCACCGCATCGGTAGCCGTCGTCACCCGGTTACCGAAGCCATCCAGAACCTCCACCTCGACCGCAGGCGCTATCACGATACCGGCGCCAGCATCGCTCGGCTGGATCGAAAAGCCAAGCTGAGTCGGCTCCGCAGCGGTGATCTCGAACCCGGCGCTGGTCGCGTCGCTCAGCCCACTGGCACTTGCGAGGAGTGTATAGCCAGGGCCCGCCTTATCGATCGACAGGTCGCTGAACGTCGCTATGCCGTTGACCGCGTTCTGTGTCTCCGTACCCGTGAGCGTGCCACCACTTGGATTCGAGTCGATGGCAAGCGTCACCGCGTCCGTCGCCGTACCCACCAGGTTATCGAACTCGTCTCGGATCTCCACCTCGATCGCCGGCGAGATAGCCGCGCCGGCCGCGGCGTCGCTCGGCTCGATCCGATAGGCGAGGCGGAACGGCGCGCCCCCGCCGATGTCAAACGCCTCGCTCGTCGCGCTCACCAGATCCGCGCTGGTGGCCGTCAGCGTGTAACCAACACCCGCCTTCTCGATCGACAGGTCGCTGAACGTGGCTACGCCGTTGACCGCGTTGACGGTCGCGGCACCTGACAACGTTCCGCCTCCCGGGTTGTCGCCGATCGCGACCGTGACCGAATTACTCGCGCCCGAGATCAGGTTGCCCGACTGATCACGCACCTCGACCTGGATTGCCGGCGAGATAGCGGCTCCCGCGGCAGCGTCGCTCGGCTGCACCGAGAACGCCAGCTGGCCGCTCAAGATATTGAAAGCGATGCTCGTCGCCCCCGTCAGGCCGGAGGCCGTCGCCGTCAGCGTGTATCCGTTTGCCACCTGATCGAGCTTCAGCTCGTCAAACGTCGCGACGCCACTGACCGCGTTGACCGTCCTGGCCCCAGACAGAGTGGCGCCGCCCGGATTCGCGCCCAGCGCGATCGTCACTTGGTTGGTGGCACTCGTCACCAAGTTCCCCAGAGCGTCCTGGATCGACACTTCGACGGCAGGCGCGATGGCAGCGCCAATCGTCGCCGCCGACGGCTGAACGGTGAACACCAGCCTCGCTGCCGCCGCCGGCTGGATGTTGAAGGTGCTGCTCGTCGCTGCGGCTAATCCGCTGGCAGTGGCGCGAAGGCTGTAGCCATTCGCCGCCTCACCGATTGAGAGGTCGCCGAATGTCGCGACGCCGTTCACCGCATTGACCGTCCTGGCTCCCGACAACGTTCCCGAACCCGGGTTCGCGTCGAGCGCGACGGTGACGGCGTTCGTGGCGTCGCTGATCGTGTTCCCGTCGTCGTCCTGGATCAGCACGGTCACCGCCGGCGCGAGTTCCTCCCCCGCCGTTCCATTCGGCGGCTGCACCCCGAACGCCAGCTTCGAGGCGGAGGTCGTCGGGTCGGTCGGACCGCTATCATCGCCGCAGCTGAAGACTGCGGCCACGACCAGGACCGCGAGGATCCGACGCCACTGAGACCTTGCAACACTTAGCATTTGCCTTCCTCCCAGCCAATTCCGTTCAAGTATCCACCTCCACTGCTCCAGCGCCTCGCGGGGACGCAAGGTTCGTACACGTTCGGGGTCAGGGGTGCGCCTGCCGGCTCGCACGGGCTATCCTCAAGCGCCACATTGGATTCGGCTCTCCGTCCCGCCCAGCAACAGCTTTCGCCGCCCATTCCCGACCCGGTATGTTGCAGCTGCGCAACTATCGACGCCTCGTCCGGGGGCGTTGCAGCATCGCCGCCACGCTCGTGCCTGCACGCCTCCTCTGCCGCCGCCACCGCACCACCTGGGACGGCGCCCGGATCGATCCCGCGAACTGCAGCCCAGTTCACTGCTCGACTGGTTCGGGCTTGCGAGATGGTATTGCCGCTAACGGCTCACGGCTTGGATTGGGGGATGGCTGGAGTTATGGAGCTTCGCTGGCGGCCGCTCTCTTGACCGTCGCGAGGGTGCCACTAGCGAGGCCGGATGCCTGACCGGTCTCGGCACCCGGCCCTCGGCCGCCGACATACAGAGGCGGAAGGTGGCCAATGTTACTGGCAAGGCCTCTCAAGCCGCGCCGGCCGGATCCGTGATCAGGCCCATGAACAGAATGGTGCTGGAGAGCCTCTCGCGTATCACGAAGACGAACGGCCTGTCGACACTGATGACGGGGGGCGCGGAGGTCAGCCCGACCTCGACCGACGTGACCGCCGCAGCCTCGGTACCCTCCTCGTTCACGTCGACGAAAGTCTTGTGCTTGACCTTGCTGATGAACAGGCGCTCGGGGCCCGGATAGATCTTGGAGAAGTCCGCCGCCCCTTGATCGAAGGCTACCTCCATGCCCAGGGCCTTGAGTGCATCGTTAAGCTCCAGCTCGTACTCCAGGGTGAACTTCGGCATCCGCACCTCGGCCTCCAGTACGGCCATGCCTCCCACTACTTGCGCCCAGCGGGCTCCATCGAGAGACTCCACCAGAGCACCGACATTACCTTCACCCACCGGCAGCATGATCGTCATACTATAGGCCTTGCCACCGTAGGGCAGATCCACAGCCTCGATCTCCGAGTCCTTGTAGTAGCCCACCTCGACTGGTTCACCGTAAGCCATCGTGGGAACCAGCTTCTCGCTACCACTCTCCAGGAAAAACGGCGCGTCCCTGGTAAGATCTCGGTCGAACTGATAGGTCCAATCGCCCTTGAAGTAGATGGCGTTGATCAGAAACATGACGAGGATCGGATCGATGGGGCTGTCCACGATTTCGTCGATCCGCCCGTTGGTCTTCTCTGCCACCCAGTCATTGATCGTCGTCGCCGCTCCCGGGCTGGCGAAGTCGAGAGCCGCGACCTCCGCATCGAAGTACTCCCGATTAACGTCGAGGAAGCTCTGCTCCACCGGAAAGCCCTGGCGGTACCAGATCGAGTTGGCCAGGATGAACTCGACGGACGGGTCCAAGCCGGCAAGTAGATCGATAAGGCTACGGTAAGACCGGTTTACCTGCTCCAGCGTGAGTCCCTGCAATTCCAGCGTCTCTTGCATCGCCGACAGCGTCGAGCCCGCCGCGCCGTTGTAGGTCATGCCCAACGCCATGGCCACGCTGAGCGGCGAGACGAAGATGTTGCCGTCAGCGGTCTCCGCCTGGATCTGGCGGAAGAGCTTCAAGCCGAAAGCGTTGTCCGCTGCGATGAGCTCGACCTCCGCTACTTCCAGGTCGCGCGGCAGCTGGGTGATCTCCTGGGGCCCAACGGGGTCACTGCCGCAGCTCGTCGTCAGCGCTGCCACCCATAAGGTCGTGCCCAAAGCGATTATTGTTCTCATGGTTCCTCCACTGCAGCTTCCACTTCCAAAGAGAGCGCGGCGGCCTCCAAACACGAGGCGCCCAACCCTCGTAGCGCAATCGCCATCCCCACTGGAACGACGTCTATACTTGGATGATTGTGACACTCTGCAGGATGGGGCTACGCGCCGATCTCGTCCTCCGGAGCGCCGCGACTCTTGTCGCCCAACCTTGGTCGCAGTGCGGGGTAGCCTCTGGCCTTGCAGTGCACGCAGGTCTCGGCGAGCGACCAGAGCACCTCCCGACAGAGCGAGCATTGCGACCGCTCGCCTGAAGTCGCTCGGTCATCGGCCGGCGCCCCACAGGTCAGGCATTTGAGTGCATCTATGTGCAGGTCGGCGCCACAAATAGCGCAATCCATCGGTGGATCTCCTAGAGCGGGTCATTTCCTGGCACAACTACTTATGGGATCCGGACGGGCCGCCCTTGCCCCGCCGCCAAGCTCGCGCATAGCTTGCGACCCAGCCGGCGCCCGGGCGACGGCCAAGCCCAAGGTAACTATACAATATACAGGTTCAGGCAGCCGGATGCGCGGAGAACGTGACCGACTCTACTACACTGGCTAGGACCCCTCTGACGCCAACGGAATACGAGAAACTGCCACCACGCGTTTGGTGGCTTGGCGCTCTGATGGTCTTAATCGGCGTGGTCACTTTTGTACTGATGACCACGATGGCGCAAAGGGACGGTTACGCCTACCTGTTCTTCTACTCCATACCGTCCAACTCGGCGATCTCTCTCTTCCCCCACGAGCCTGTCCTGATCTACTACGGCAAGTTCGCCAATTGGTGGCTGTCTGCCGCGGCGGCCACCGGCGGCACCCTGATCGCCGGCTGGCTAGACCACCAGGTCTTTGTGCCGGTACTCAACTATCAGAAGATCACTTCTTACAAAGAGAATCGCTTCTATAGAAAGTCGACCGACCTATTCATGCGATACCCGTTCGCCACGCTGGTCGCGACCGGGTTCACGCCCATTCCCTTCTGGCCGTTCAAGTTTCTCTGTTTCTCGATTCACTACCCGCTCTGGCGATACCTGCTGGCACTGTCCGTATCGCGTTTTCCTCGCTACTGGCTGCTGGCTTGGGCCGGCGCGGCTCTCGGAATACCGACCTGGATGTTGATCTCTGCGGTCATCGTGATCTTCGCTACGTACGCAGTCCGGGCCGTGCCGATGGCCTGGACTCACTTCAAGCAACGGAGAGGCACGTGGTCCAGTGCGCGTGAATCTTTGGATCAGGGCAAAGGGGCTGCTGAATGAATATCACCGCTCGCTTGGCACTTAAGATGTTGGCCCGCGGCATACGCAATAAATTCGCACAGCTTCCGCTCTCAGTGTCGTTCGAGGTCACTCACTACTGCACGGCCAACTGCTGGCACTGCAACTGGGGCGGCCCAGTGAAAGGGGAGAGCCGGCTGCAGGCGGAGGACTACGCGGCAATATGTAGGGAGCTGCGACCCGCGGTATCCCACATTTCCGGAGGTGAGCCGCTTGCCCGGGGCGACGTCTACGAGATCGCGCGCGCCATGGCCAACCCGGGAGATCTGCCATGGATGGTGCTAGTCAGCAACGCCGCCGCCTTGACCGTAGACAAGTACTGGAAGCTGCGCGAGGCGGGCATTAATCAGTTCTCGATCTCCCTCGACTTCCCGGACGAACGGCATAGCGAGTTTCGGCGCATCCCCGGTCTATTCGAGAAGATGGACCGCGTGATTCCCGAGATCACCGCTCTGGGGAACGGTGATTTGTCTTTGAATTCCTGTATCACCGCCTGGAACTACCGCGATCTTCCAGCCATGGTGGAACTGGCTCGCCGCTGGAACACCAGCATCAATTTCTCGGTCTACAGCCCGCTCCGCGTCAACGACGAGAACGGCCTGCCGCGCCCCGACCAGCTTCAGGAGGTGCGCGACTGTTTCCAGAGAGTGATCGACATGAAGAAAGCGGGCTTCCCGGTCTACAGCTCCGAGCGCGTCATGTGGAAGTACTATCGCTTCTTCACGGAGCGCGGCATCCCCGGCTGCCAGGCGGGCAGACGCTTCCTCGTCATCAATCCCGACGGGGCGCTCACGCCCTGTGCCATGGTATGGGCCAAGTACCGCTCACAGCGGGACATGCTGCGTGAGTTCACAGCGAACAACACGTGTGAAAGCTGCTACATCTCGACGCGCGCAAATACAGAGAAGACCCTCGCCGATTTCCTGGCCGATAACCGGGAGATGCTGCTGGAGCGCTTTTTCAAACGGCGCCGGCCTCCCGGCCGGTCGGCCACTCCCCTGACAGGGCCGGATCGACAGCCGTCGGCCCAGGAAGAGCCGCCGCGCAAGTCAATGGCCGCAGGATAGCCCGGCCGCGCTCCACCGCCCCGGTCTCCTACGCCTCGGCGATGATCTGAGCGATCCGGGTCGCGGCGCTCCCATCCCACAGCTCGGGAACCCTCTCGGGCGGTCGCACGCCATTCCGCTCGCGAGCCGCCTGCGAAGCCGCATCGACGATCGCGTCCGCCTCGAGCGCGACCAACTGGTTGGTGCCCTCCGTCAGAGTCACCGGTCGCTCCGTGTTCGGGCGCAAAGTCAGACAGGGGACACCCAAGACAGTGGTCTCCTCCTGAATGCCACCGGAGTCGGTGAGCACGATGGCAGCCTCGGCCATCAGAGCCAAGAAGTCCAGGTAGCCGAGGGGGTCGATGACCCTGATCCCGCCCAGACGGTCCTGTAGGCCGAAAGTCTCGAGCCGCTGGCGGGTCCGCGGATGGGCCGGAAAAAGTACCGGCATCTCTGCCGCGACCCGGGCCAGACCCTCGAGGATCGGGGCGAGCGACTGGGGGCTGTCAACGTTGGATGGACGGTGCAGGGTGACGAGCGCGTAGCGCCGTGCCGCAAGTCCGAACCGCTCCAGAGCCGCGCCCGCCGCGGCGCGACGGCGATGGGCCAACAGGGTGTCGATCATTACGTTGCCGACGAAATGGATCCGCTGCGCCGGGGTGCCTTCCGCCAGCAGATTCTCGTTGGCGCTGCGCTCAGTCGTGAATAGCAGATCGGACAAGCGGTCGGTGACCACCCGATTGATCTCTTCAGGCATGCTCCAGTCGAAGGAACGGAGACCAGCCTCCACATGCGCCAGCGTGATGCCGAGCTTGGCGGCGACCAGGGAGCAGGCCACGGTCGAGTTTACATCCCCAACCACCACGACCGCGTCGGGCTCACGCCTGAGACAGACACCTTCGAATGCGAGCATCACCTTGGCGGTCTGCTCGGCATGAGAACCCGAACCGACGCCCAAGTCCTCATCCGGCCGGGGCAGCTCGAGTTCGTCGAAGAAGACCTTCGACAGCGCCTCGTCGTAGTGCTGTCCGGTATGGATCAGTGTCTGTGAGACCTGTGGGTAGGCGCGCAGCGCCGACATCACCGGCGCGATCTTCATGAAGTTCGGGCGCGCGCCCGCCACGTGTAATACTCGCTTCATCATACAGCCTGGAAGCGGGCGCGCCTCAGATTATCCCAATTCGCTGGAGGGCAAAGACGGTTCCGGCGATCACCGCGACGAAGCCCAGAATCTCATTCAATGAGAATCGCGCCCGTCTCGGTACGACAATCACATCACCCGCGCGCATCTCGATCTCGCCCAACGTCATCCCCGTATGGAGCGCCGTCTGCAGCTGCCCCCCATCCAAGACGACACGCTGGTCTCGTTCCACCCGCACCCGTGTCCAGTCGGCCATCTGGGTCGGCCCACCAACGGTCATCAGGGCGTCCGCAAGCGGCGTTTCCGGTGGAATCAGGTGAAACCCCGGCTGCGCCACCTCACCGAGTATCGAGACCCGGATGTAACTCTGAGCACGCACGTTCGGCTCGTTCACAAATCGTGACATCTGATCGGTTAGATACGACTCGAGCTCAGACCGCAACACTCCCCTCAGAGGCACACGACCGACCTCTGGAAGGTCCAGCAACAGGCCGGGCTCCACCGCCAGCGTGTCGATCACCGGACCCGTACCCGTCACGTCCGTCGCAGGCCTGGGCCTGTCCGACCGGAGAATGACTCTGTCGCCGACGCGGAAGTCGCCCTCCTCCAACCTCGTCCTCACTCGCTCGGCCTCCGCCCGGGCACGGGCGCGCAGATCTTCGCTGTAAGCTTGTGAGCGCGAGGCGTTCTCGAGGTTTGAGCGCAACTCCTCGAGATATTGGCGCGTCGCTCCCACCAGCGCCGGATTCCATTCGCTCTGCTGGGCATGAAGGTCCGGAAGGACCGCCAGTGCGCAAAGAGCTACGACGGCTATGCAGATTCGTCTCATATCTCAGCCAGTTCGGCCGCACGGTAGTCGAGTCGGGCTTCCTCAGAATCCACAGGCGCCCGCCGGGTCAACCAGGCGGCGAAGGCAGCGCCGAAGAGCGCGGCCAGAATGATGAATAGGGTACCTGCGCGACCCATCGAGTTTCTCCGCGCTAATGTTAACTTGCGCCGCGCCGGACGCAAAACCGGCCGACGAACGTAGGACAGGCTTCAAGTTTGAGGCCGGAGCCGAATCGATCCCGACCGGCAACCGCAACACGCTGCTCCGCTGACACTTACGAATAAGGCCAAATGGACCGCCACACGGTCGAATTGACCGGGCGTGGTGCCGCCGCGACACAGAACGCCCGGATTCGGGCTCCGCTTCACCCGAAGGGGTCGGGGCGCCAGACGCAGCCCCCGCCGCTCAAGGTGACGAGGCGAGCGACCCGGCGATCAAACTCTTGCTCTCGGTTACGATGCGGTAAGTGACTTTCGGGCGGCCGGCGTCCAGCCCACCGCCTTGCTGGCGGGCGTTGCGGCAATCTCAGGCAGCGCCCGATATATCACCCATCAGGCGCTTCCGGGGCCAGCGCTAGGATTCCCTACCTCTCGACTGACCCGCAAGACTGGCGGTCAGCTCCGATGGCGGCGTCGGCCGCCACGGCTCGCTCTCTCATCGCCCACTCTGCCGCCGGGGGCCTCGACCTCGTCGTCGTCGGCCAAGGCGGCTATGGCATCCGGGTCTGCGATTCCCTCGGACCGTGTCCGCTCTGACGGCCGCCTATCCACCCGGTAAGTCTCGCCCTTCATCGACTCCGTGGGATCTTCTCCGAGATCCTCATCGCGGATGGCGGAGCCTTCCGCCGGCCCTGCTTGCCGCCGACCGGCGGCAGCCCTCTCGGATAGAGACCCGGTCGATCTCTTCGCCTTGGACGTCCACTTCGGATCCGCGCTCGGGTCCCGGTCGCGATTGTACTCGCGGTCGGCTTCTGGCCGCGCGTCCCCCCGATGAGCCGCCCCGCCCTCGGAGAATCCGCCCTCAGTCGCGCGACCACCATCCCAGCGAGACGGATCGTCACTGCTCTCCCAGTCATCAGCATTCTCGCTGGCGGCGTGTTTGCCGCCCCCCTCGAGCTGCTTGCTGATGATGAAGGCCTCCTGCTCGTCCTGCGACTCGTATCCCGGTAGGTACGAGTAGTAGTACGAGTAGTAGCGATACGAGCCCTTGGGCTGTACGCCGTTGAGCACGGCGCCCAGCAGCCGAATCGGCAGTGGGGCGAGCATGTCGAGCTTCGCTTCCAGCAACTCGCGGTCGGTCGATCCCGTGCGAAGCACGAGCAGCAGGTTGCCGGTCAGCGTAGCCAAGACCAGTGGATCGACACCAGCCGCCAACGGCGGACTGTCGATCAGGATCACGTCGTAATCGGAGCGTAGCCGCGCGATCAGGGACGACATGTTTGCCGACTGCAGCAGCTCGGGAGCGTTCTGCATTCGGGTGCCCGACGCGATCAGGTCTACCGACGCGTATCCGGTGGACTGGATGATCTGCTCACGCGAAGTACGACCCGCCAGGTAGTCGATGAGCCCCGGCTTGCGGAACCCACCCAGCCTGGTGTGCAGGCAGCCACGGCGCACGTCGCCGTCGATGACCAAGGTGCGCTGTCCCAGATCCGCGAAGGCCAACGCCAGATTAGCGCCCACAAAGGTCTTGCCGTCGTCGGCCCCCGGACTACTGACGGTAATGAGCACGGGGCCTGCCGTGCCGTAGGTGTGAATCAGGCTCAGCCGGATGCCCCGGAAGGCCTCGACCAACGGCCGCATGTCGATCTCGCTCACCCGGCCGTCCCTGCTCGGAGCGTGTGGCACCGTCCCCAGAATCGGTATGCCGAGCTCGTGGCTGACCTGCTCGGGATAGCGCACCTTCGGGTCGATCCGGTCCAGAAGCACGGCGCCAAGAACGCCGAGACCGAAGCTGAGCATGAATGCGACGATCATTATACGCGGGCGCTGTTGCCCGTTTATCGGCGTCCGCGGTACCGCAGCATCGTCGAGAACGCGCACATCGGCACTCGTGCTCTTCATCGCCAGCTGCCGCTCCACGTAGCGGCCCTGCAGGTTCGTGTAGAGGCCTTCCGCGATGTCGACGTCCCGCTCCAGCCGCGACTCCTCGATCGATACGCTGGGAATCCGGCGCAGCTCACGAGAGGCCGACTCGATCTGGCCGCCCAACACTCCCTGCTGTGACTCCAGCTCGCTCAACAGAGCGCTGGCCAGCCTGGGAATCTCCACTCGCTCCAGCGTCGCGATGCGCTGCATGATCGACTGGACCGCTGGATGCTCGTCCGTGTAATCGTACTTGTAGACCCGTAGCTCCTGCCGCCTCTGCGTAAGCTCCTGAAGCGCCGCCATCATGTCCGGCGAGTTCTGGACGGACGGAACAAACGACAACGCACCTACCGCGATGCCTGAATCGCCGGCCGCGGCCAGCACCCTCTGGATCTCGGCACGCTCGTGCTGCAGTCGATCTCTCTGATACCGGAGTCCGAAGTAGTGGTCCTCCGCCGGGCCCGTCGTGCCCTGCACCCCAGGCGCCACCGGCGTGCCTTCCCGCGGGAGAGTTATCGTCTCGACCCGTAGCCTTTGAAGCGAACCCTCCTTCTGTTCCAGATCGCGCTTCGCTATCCCGAGCTGCTCCTCTAAGTACCTGATCTCCTCATTCAACTCGGCGTTCTTGAGCTCCGAGGCCACCCGCACAAAGCGCTCGCAGACGGCGTTCAAGATGGCCGCGACGCGCTCCGGGTTGCCGCCCCGCATTGTCAGCGTCAAGAAGTTCCCACTGCCCTCCGAGCTGGTGCTGATTCTCCGACCCAACCCCTCGGCTACATCCCTGATCGTTGACAAGCCGAACTGGATCTCCCGGCCCGGGCCCAAAAGCTCGGCCTGCGGGGCCCACTCGAACCCTAAGGACCGCCCAATCGAATCGCCGACAGCCCCCCGCTCGACCACCATCTCCCCGGCCTCGTCCCAAAGCTCGTAGCTTCGCCCCCCATCATCGACCACCAAGCGGTATCGGCCGGGCACCAGACCCTGCTTCACCCGCAGCGGTCCCAATACCAGCGAATCGCCCGGGATCGTGTAGCGCAAATAAAGCTGGAGTTGCTCCGCTACAGGACTCAGAACCAGGTCCGTCGTGTACAGAAGCTCTATGTAGCCCGCTTGCGACTGAAACAGCTCGCTGGGTCGAATCGCGCCCGTGCGCAAATCGTTTCGATCGCGCGACTCGATCAGTACCTTCGCCTGAGCTTCATACTCGGGATCGATCAGCCGGGTCGCCCCTATACCCACCGCAGTGCCCACCACGGTGACAAGTACGACCAACCACTTGTACCGCAGCAGGGCCGCCACGTACCTCCGCCAATCGAAGCCACCATCTCCAAACGGCGCCTCCGCTGACATCAGCCCCGCAGCGTAGCCCCTCTGTGCGTCGAAAGGCTCCGGTGAGGGAACAGATCCCCTGCTGCTCGGCGGGTCAACGGCCGGGAGGTTGCTTGACATCTTTGCTAGCAGACTCCTTGAATGAGGCGCCCTCGCTCGTTCGGGGCACGGTGACACGAACGCAAACTTCCAATTTAAAGACCTCTCAGCAAACCCGATACCGTTCGAACTCGACGGTGTTCCCCGCCGCCGCATCGGCGCTCGCGATCCGACCCAAGCGACGCCCTCAGGATCGGCAAGCGGGTGTTGCCCTTGCAAGACCCCGGCCGCCGTTGAATGTTGCATCTGTGCAACCATGAAAGCCCAGACTGTGAGCCGCATCGTGGCAACAGCACAACGCCTGAGCGGCCCAGCACGGTTGACAGCGCCCTCAGCAGCGTTGACACCGCGCCGCTACTGTGATATCCTGGAGCTGCCTACCTGTTGTGGGCGGGCCACTTTTTCAGGCCCGATACGTGCAACAGCCCCGCACAGCCGGTCGATCGAGACCTCCCGCCGTATGACGCGCTGCGATCTCGCGGCATCGAATCGAGAAAAACGGAGGATTTCCAGTGCGTAGTCGTGCCCTGTCCGGCAACTCTGGCGGTTCCGGAACTCCGCCAAATGGGGTCGCTGAGGATTTCCCGTCGGCTACCGCGGGACTCGCCCCGGAAGTGAAGTCCAGCTTACGCATTCTGATCATCGACGACGATCATACCCTGCGGGAGAGCTGCACCAGCATTCTCAACCTGGAGGGTTACGATGTCGCCGTCTGCAGTCGAGGCGGTGAGGCGCTCGACATGCTCCGGCGGCGGAAATTCGATATCGCTCTGATCGACCTCTTCATGACGGAGGTCACCGGGCTCGAGTTGTTGCGTGCCGGTCTCGAGGCCAATTCGGATCTGGTGGCGATAGTGATCACAGGTAAGCCCAGCGTGGCTTCCAGCATGGAAGCGTTGAACGCCGGAGCCTGGGACTATCTGCCCAAGCCGTTCTCCGCCACTCAGTTGCAGGTGTTGCTGGGGCGGGCATCGCACGTCGTGCTGGCAGCCCGCCAGACGCGTGAGATTCAAACTGAGCTCAAGAAGGAGCACGGACACAGCGAAAAGGTGACCGTGCTGGGAATCTCCCCAGCCTTCCAGCGGGTAATGGAAGTCTCGCGACGGGTGGCACCCACCGACGCGTCGGTCTTCATCACCGGCGAGAGTGGGAGCGGAAAAGAGCTCATCGCTCAGTTCATACACCACCATAGCCGCAGGAACCGCAAGCCGCTCGTACCGCTGAACTGCGCGGCCCTGCCGGAGACGCTTCTGGAATCCGAGATGTTCGGGCACGTCAAAGGCTCGTTTACGGGAGCCATCCGAGATAAGCCCGGCCTGTTGGAGATCGCCAACGGCGGCACCATGTTCCTGGACGAGATCACCGAGATGTCGCAGGCGATCCAGGCCAAGCTGCTACGGGTCATCCAGGACGGCGTGGTTCGCCGGATCGGCAGCACCAAGACCGATGCTGTGGTGAATGTCCGGTTCATCGCCGCGACCAATCAAGATCCGGAAGAGGCGGTCGAGAACGGAAACCTGCGACAGGACCTCTACTACAGGCTCCGGGTCGTACCGATTCGCGTGACGCCGCTCCGGGAGCGTCCCGAGGATATCCCGATCCTGGCGAAGCATTTCCTCGCCCACTATTGGAAGAAGCATCGGGATCGCGGAACCCCCCTGCCGAAGTTCGCGCCCACCGCCGTCCAGGCGATGCAATCCAGGCCCTGGCGCGGCAACGTCCGCGAGCTGCAGAACGCGATCGAGCACGCCGTCGTATTCCTCGATCCGGGGATGGACATCGGACCCGAGGACATCCCGTCGATAGACGGCGAGAAGCCGATCGAGGGTACCATGCCTTTCGCTTTCGACATGGTGGAAGAGCCGTACCACGAAGCCCGCGACCGAATCACTGCGGAATTCGAGCGACGCTACTTGACCTGGGTGGTGAGCCGTGCCGAAGGCAACATGTCGAAGGCCGCTCGCATCGCCGGGATAGACCGCACCACCATCTATCGCCTGATGGAGAAGCACGGGCTCCAGCGTGGCGCACTCGTCACCAACAACGAATGAGCGCCCAGCCCCTGCCTCTCCGAATCCGTCCGCGATTTTGTGACCCGGGCCCGGGTATCAAGCCCGACCCTCTGTCAAACCTCTAGCAGGTCCTGCAACGCGAGCCCCATCGTAAGGGATGCTACTATTCCGGCACGAGTTTGGGACTGTGGCCATCTGCCGCATGCTCCCTTCTCAAGGGGAACTCTTGACCTGCACCGGCTGGGGTACGCGGCCGGATTGTCCGCCGAAGTGCCGGCCAAAGCCTGACTTCCCGGCGCAAAGGTCCTGAGTTTGCTGTAGCAATCCCCCAACAATAGCGGGCGCGCTGCGACAGGCGACCGCGCCCCGCCCCGGCGGCCTCACCTCTAACTTATTGTATCACAACAGCTTACAAAAAGGGCGTCGATCTGGCACAAGCTGCACATCCTTTGCTATGTGCCAGGCCGGAGCGCGGTGCGCCCTCAAAGTAACAACAGCGACAGCTGGCTTACACTGTGAGAATGAAAGTCGCCAAGCGTGCGGCAAGAAATAGAGAGCTAATGGAAGCATCGACCATCCAGACCACACGTCACCCGGTTGAACTCGTGCGGGCCGCGCACGCCCGGACAGGCTACCGCAATGGCAGGGCACGGGATGCGCGTCCCGGTGTGAGACAGGGCACACGAGGTTCAGAGGTTGCGCGACGCATGGTCAATTTGGCTGCAGCCGCCCTGCTTTTGATCCCCGCGCTTCCGCTGATGCTGGTGATCGGTGTCATAGTCAAGCTGACGTCGCGGGGTCCGATGCTGTTCGTGCAGCAGCGGGTCGGCCTCGATCGACGCAACGGCCCCAGAGCGACGGCGGGTTGCAAGCGGCGATACGACCGCGGCGGCAGGCCGTTCCGCATGTACAAGTTCCGGACGATGTACGTGAACGATCGGCCGGGCGATCAGGTGTGGGCAAAGCCGGACGATCCGCGCGTGACGCCCGTAGGCCGAATTCTCCGTAAGTACCGTCTGGACGAGTTGCCGCAATTGTTGAACGTCTTGCGCGGCGACATGAATCTGGTGGGACCGCGCCCCGAACAGCCGAAGATATTCGCTCGCCTGCGCGAGCACGTCGACCGCTACGGAGAGCGTCAGCGTGTGCGACCCGGCATCACGGGCTGGGCTCAAATCAACCTGCGCTACGACAGCTCGATGGACGACGTCGTGGCGAAGCTCGCCCTCGACCTGCAGTACATTCAGCGGCGCTCCGCCATTGAGGACATCAAGATCATGGTCCGGACGCTGCCGGTCATGCTGTTCCGGCGCGGAGCCTGGTAGGCGGCGGCAAACCTCACCAGTGCGCTGGCTGATGGTCTGAGCTGCAAGGTCACGCCCACTATTCCCTGCATCAATTGAGTTCGCTGCCGGGCAGCCTCCAGTGGCCTGCCCATGCACAGCGAGCCCGGAGGCCCTGTTCCTGACAGCGAACCCTGGCGGCAGTGTTTGCGAGTCCGATGGCTTCGCTGTCAATTATCATCCGCCCAAAGCTCCGCGGGCGGCGTGAGGGCCAATGTCGAGCTCCGGGCACGACGACTCGCAACCCGGCGCGATCCACGAATGGGCGCCACGAACCTAGTGAGGGGCTAGCCTGGCAACCTACAGTGTAGGCGAGACTCGCGATCTGGATCTCGTGGTTCGGCTATTTCGTGATATCCGAGGCGTGCAGGAGTCCGGCGCGCGCTTCAGCTGGCTCTACCATGACAACCCAGCCGGCGCGGCCCGAATCTGGATCTTGAAGGAACCTTCCGGCGAGCCGGTCGGATTCACTTCTGGTTACCCCCGCGCCTTCTGGGTAGATGGCGAAGTGGTCACTGCCCTCAATTGTGGGGACTTCAGCGTGGCAGCGGGCCATCGCAGCCTCGGGCCGGCCCTGATGCTGAGGCGCCCCGCCAAGAGTCTGGTCGATGCGGGCGTGTATGCTTTTCTCTACGCCCACCCCCTGCCTGCGATGCTGGCCGTTCACCGGCGTGTGGGTCACGCTCAGCTCTCGACGATGGAGCGTTGGGTCTACCCCTTGCGGGCGGGCGCGATCCTGGAACGCCGGCTGGGTCGCGGGCTCGCGCGACTACTCGCACCCGTAGCGGACTCCGGCCTGCGAGCCCGCAGGATCTTGCAGGGTACAAGGGGTCGGCGCTTCGATATCCAGGAAGTCGATGACTTCAGCGCCGATTACGATGATCTGGATCTGGAGCTGGGTCAGCAGTACCCGGTGATCGGTCGGCGCACCGCGAGCTTCCTGCGCTGGCGCTTTCTTCGACAGCCGGCTGTGGCGGCGACAGTGCTCGAGGCCCGGCGATCCGTTGATGGGGTCCTCGTCGGCTATCTCGTCAGCGAGCCGGGCGTGCCCACCGCGAAGGTCCGGGACATGGCCTGCATCCCCGGCCTCGGCGTCGAGAGGGCGCTATTGCTGGCGGCCGCCCGCCGGGCCGCGGCGACCGGGGCACAAAGCTTGAATGTCGTAGTCCAGAAGGCATTCCCGGGGACCCCCGCCCTCCAAAGCCTGGGCTTCTGGGAGCGTGACGAGGAGCAAGCCACGGTCAGCTACGGCGGCGCAGGTTTCTTCGGCAAGGCGCGAGTCGAGGACGTAGCGAACTGGTACATGACGATCGGCGATCGCGATATCTGAGATCGATACAACTTCAAGGAGAGTATTCCGTGATTGCGGAGAAGGTCATTGCATACCTGGCAGAGTCCAAAGGTCTACCGGACGACTTCCAAGTAGACACCCAGACACCTCTGCTTCAGACCGGCCTCATCGACAGCCTGGGGATGGAGGAGCTGGTGACGTTCCTGGAAGCCGCCTTCGGAATCGAGGTCCAGGACGATGACTTGCTGCCCGACAACTTCGAGACGGTCGAGGCTATCGCCGCCCTGATCGAGCGGAAGCTCGGCGGGTCCAGCGGTGACATCTGAGGATTCCCCAGGGAGCGGCAGAGGGGTGAATCGCTGGCCGGCCGACCATCAGTCACTCGAATTGCCCTGGCGGGCCTGGCAGGGCGCGCCCGAGACAGAGAGGTTCGGCTTTCCGCCCGGGTGGGACGTCGAGCGCCTCGAGATGAGCGGCTGGGGAGCGGAAGCCGAACCTGACCTCGATGGCCTCAGGGAAGCGGTGCGCCGATTGGTCGCGCCCGGCGCGAGCGTCTCCATCGCCGTAGACGACCCGACGCGGCCCGCTGCGCTAGAAGCGGTGCTGGCGGCCGTTGAGACCGGGCTCCTCGAGGGTGGGATCGACCCCGCGGCAATCGACCTGGTCATGGCGCTGGGCGCGCACCGTGCGCCACGGCCGGATGAAGTCCGGGCCAAGGTCGGCGGTGCCATAGCCGATCGCTATCGAGTCCGCCTCCACGATATGCAGGGCGAGCTGGCGACCAGCAGCCTCATGCTCGGCGAGATCCCGCTGCGCATCGACCCCCCCTTCCTCGCAGCGGACATCCGCATTGGCGTGGGCACGATCATACCCAATCCATTCGCCGGATTCTCCGGCGGCGGCAAGATCGTACTTCCAGGTCTCGCGGCGCGCGAGGCACTGGAGTGGCTTCACAAGCTCGGCATGATGGGCTTCGGTGGAGTGGCTAAACTGCACGGGAATCGGATCCGCATGGAGGTCGATCGCGTCGCCCGAGAACTGCCGCTTCACCTCTCGGTGAACTGTCTCGTAGACACGAGCCGACGCATCCGTGAGATCTACTACGGAGATCCCCTTGAGTCGCACCAGCGGGGTTGCCAAAGAGCACGCTCGGCCTACGCAACTCCCATGTCCGGCCGCTTCGATGTTCTCATCTGCAATGCGTACCCGAAGGATGGCGAATTTCTTCAGGCCGAGAACGGCTACAGCCCTTTGCGCACCGGCGGCGCCCAGTTCCTGGCGGGTGAAGGTAGCGCCGTGCTCATGGCCGCTTGCCATCAGGGCCGCGGGCATCACGGCCTCTTCGACGAGGGCATGCCGCTCCACCGGGTGCCTCGCGGGCCCAAACGCTACCTGGGCAACAGGGCCCTCCACGTATTCGCCCCGGGTATCAGCGAGAATGATTGCCACGTGACACACTGGAGTGGCTACCCCCATTACCGAGACTGGGATGAGCTCATCCACGCCCTGCTGAACAGGCATGGGGACGGCGCACGAGTCGGCATCTTTCCGGCGGGCTCCTGCCAGCTTGGACCACAGGAAAGCGCATGAGACACATCGCCGAAGACCTGATCCGCTGGGCGCGAGAGGGCCCGGAGTCGCCGTTCATCACCGAGGAGTCCGGCCAGACATACACCTACGGCGAAGTGCTCGGACGGGCACGCCGATTCGCGGGCGGCTTGATTGAAAGCGGCATCCAGCCCGGCGACCGTGTCTTGCTGCTGCTTCCAAACGGGATAGACTACCTGGCGGCCTACTACGGCACTCTCCTGGTCGGTGCGATCGCCGTCGGGCTGCAGCCCGGGACGACCACAAGGGCGCTCGAGCACGTGACCGCAAACTGCCAGCCCAAGCTGCTGGTCGTCGATCCAGGCCGCGGCGCAACTCCCGAGCTCTCCGATCTGGCGCGCCACCCGGTGGAAGAGCTCAGTCGGGCAGCCCCACTCGAAGAGTCTCCCGCCGGCGGTGGCACCGATATCGCCCAGATCATCTACACCAGCGGCACCACCGGCAAAGCGAAGGGCGTAACACTGAGCCACGCGGCTCTACGAGCCAATACGGACGGAATTGTCGAGTACCTCGAGCTGACCGCCAGCGACCGCGTGGGCGTGGTACTCGACTTCGTCTACAGCTACGGCAATTCGCTGCTTCAGACACATTGCCGAGTGGGCGGCAGCCTGGCTCTGTTGGGTAGCATGGCCTTCCCCGTCAACGTCGCCGAACGCCTGGAGCAGAGAGCCTGCACCGGCCTCAGCGGTGTTCCCTCGACGTTCGCGCTGTTACTTCAGCGGGGCCACCTGGAGAACCACTCGCTACCGTCGCTGCGCTATCTGACGTGCGCCGGCGGCGCGCTCCCAACGGCCAACCTGCACCGCCTGCAGCGACTCTTCCCTGACGTCAAAGTCTTCCTGATGTATGGACAGACGGAGGCGAGTGCACGGCTCAGCTACCTGCCACCTCAACAGTTGCGCGGACGGCCCAACAGTATCGGTACGGGCATGCCGGGCGTGACTTTGGAGGTGCTGGCGGAGGACGGACGGCCCATCAGCCCGGGGGAGGAGGGAGAGATCGTAGCTTCGGGTGAGAACCTCATGACAGGTTACTGGAATGATCCCGAAGCCACCGCCGCCGTCATCGTGGACGGCAAGCTCTGGACCGGCGATCTGGCGATGGTGGACGAAGACGGGTTCATATTCATCACCGGCCGCCGCAGCGACCTCATCAAGACCGGAGCCTACAGGGTTCACCCCAAGGAGGTCGAAGAAGCCATCGTCGAGATGGACGGCATCCACGAGTGCGTCGTCGTCGGGGCGCCCCATGAAACCTGGGGCGAGGTCATCGTAGCTTGCTTCCTCAAGGGCACGGCACCCCCCCTGCCTCAAGTGCGCAAACACCTCAGGGGCAAGCTCCCTGAATACAAGTGGCCCAGAGAGGTCTTCGAGGTCGACCAGCTGCCTCGCACGGCATCCGGAAAGGCCAAACGCCGCGAATTGCTCGCCCTGCTCGGCGCGGACCGGGCCGGCGACTGACGACACCACGGTTCCGGCTGTTGCAGCCTTGCAACATGACCGGGAACCGACGATTCTTGGACCCTCGATCTTGGCGTCAGATCAACGATTCCCATCGATGTACCGGGCTCTTACTGGCTCCGCCGCTTGTATAAACCTTGCATGCCGAGCTTGCGCTGGATTAGGGCAGGTCTCGTGATGGGCATGACAATACCGAGGCGGGTGTTAGACACGTGAGCAGTGTACGAGATCTTACAGATAGTCGCCTGGGCGGGCTGCCGAGTGACCTGCTCGAGCAGCTGGTCAAAGCCGCCACCAAAGCGTCCACGGCGCCTCAGGCGATCGCGGCGCTCGCGGAGCTGGATCCCTCCGAAGCGGTGGCCTGGCTCCTCGTCAACGAGCAATTGGCGCGGGCGCTTTGCCCGGCCGGCGAGTTGGGGAAGCTGGTCGATACGGTGGTGCGAGCCAGTCTGGGAGATTCGAACGGTGCCCGGGTCAGCAACTTGGCGCAGCTGGCCAGCCGCTACGCGGACATCGTGGGTGCCGACACCGTCGCCGCACTGGCCGTCGAGCTTCCTTACGAGAAGCCAGGTGCTGGCGTCAAGGAGACCCTGGCTCGTGTGCTGGAGCGTCAGCCCGGGCACGCCGGGCTCTTGCGCGCAGCAGTCGATCGAGCCTTGCGGGGGCACGATTCGGCGGAAGCCCATCGACTGCTGACGGAGTTGGGCCGTGCCGACGACAGCCAGGCCACGCTCCACTATATCTGGCGCAGGCGCGGCTCCCTCCAGCCGTCCGGGGGACCGCCCGTTCGGGTCGCCTTCATGAGCTCGTTTACCGTCGACCCTTTGGCGCACTATCTCGACCTGGAATGCCGCGGCCTGGGTCTGGAGCCCGAGATCTACGTCACACCGTTCAACTCCTGGGCGCAGGAGATCATCGGCGAAGACTCAGGGCTTCGACGCTTCGATCCCGAGGTGGCTTTTCTCTCGGTCGCGATCGATGATCTGATCACCGAGACGAGCGGATCCCCGGCGCAAGCTCAACTCGACGAGGCCGGCGCGACCGCCGTCGGGCGTATCTTGGCAGCGGCGTCCCAATTCTCAGATTGGTCCGACGGGGTCCTGGTCGTCCACGGCTTCCATTCGGCCTTCGCCGACCCGTATGGAATCCTGGGGGGGCGTGCCGGCAAGTCCAGATCAGCCTGGCTGGCTGATCTGGACGCCGAACTGGCCGAGGGGCTGAGCCGATTTCCTCGCGCGTTCCTGTTGAACATGGCCGAGATCTTCGCGCGGCGGCCCGGTGGCAGCTACGACAACCCCAAGATGCGTCACATGGCGTCCATGCGGCTCTGCGGACCGGTGGTGGGTGAGGTGGCACGCGCCTACACGCGTTACATCGCTCCGGCCAAAGGGCTGACGCGGAAGTGCGTCGTTCTGGACCTCGACAACACGCTGTGGGGCGGGATCGTCGGGGAGGACGGGCCCCACGGCATCAGGCTGGGTGGAACCTCACCGGGCTCCGAGTATCAGGAATTCCAGCGCTTCTTGCTCTCACTGACCGAGCGCGGCTTTCTTCTCGCAATCAACTCGAAGAACAACCCGGAGGACGCTCTAGAAGTCGTCCGCTCCCACGAAGCGATGGTCCTTCGCGAAGACGTGTTCAGCGCGATGCGTATCAACTGGCTCCCCAAGCCAGAGAACATGAAGAGCCTTGCCGAAGAGCTGAACATCGGTATCGACTCGTTGATATTCATCGATGACAACCCGAACGAGCGTGCGATCATGCGGCAGGCTCTACCGCAAGTGTTAGTGCCCGAGATGCCCAATGATCCGTCGCTCTATCGGTCCACCGTGGAAGCGCTACCCCAGCTGCAGAAGTTGACCGTCACCGAGGAGGACCGAACCCGGACCCAGCTCTACCGCGCCAAACGCCAGCGCGACCAGACGCGTTTGGGCGCCGGATCGCTGGACGAGTACCTGGAATCGCTGGAGATCGCCGTCAGCATCGGACAGGTGGACGAAGCCAGCCTGGCTCGCGTTCACCAGCTCTTTCAGCGGACCAACCAATTCAATCTCACTACTCGTCGATACACGGCTGGAGAGCTCGGTGCCGTAGCCAGGGATCCGACCTGCCGACTCTACGCGTTGAAGGCCCGCGACCGGTTCGGCGACCACGGTCTCGTAGCCACCGCCCTTGTCCGGACCGAGAATGGCACATGGATCGTCGACAGCTTCCTAATGAGCTGCCGCGTAATCGGATACGGCGTCGAGACGGCACTTCTGGCCACCCTCAGCGAGGACGCCCGGGCCGCCGGTGCCAAGGAGTTGATCGGCGAGTACATTGAGACCGCGAAAAACGCCCCGGCCCGTGACTTCTACCCGCGCCACGGCTTCACCGAGCTCGGCGCCCAGGGCCAGGCGACCCGCTGGCAGAGATCACTGGCGGATGAGCTGACGGTTCCGCCAAAGTGGATTCGTCTGGAGGTCTCTTGATGGCACCGGAGCAGATCATCGGCCGGATCTTCGGCGTGAATCCCGGCAAGATCGACGACACTACGTCCAACACCACACTCGAGGAGTGGGACTCGATGGGGCACGTGAACCTCATAATGGAGCTCGAGTCCACCTACGGAGTCTCGCTCTCGCCTGATGACGCCCTCCAGATGACCAACGTCGCGACCATCAAGCGGATACTTCAAAGCCGGGGCGCCTCTTGGTAATCTCGGAGAGCCCGACAGCTCCGATGAACGGACAGGGCGCAAGAACCGAAGTCGTCCGCGTGGCTGATCACCATCTGCCTGCGCTTGCCGAATTCATCGCACAGACCTGGGATCCCAACGCCAGCGCCGCGGGTTTGCGCAAAGCGCGCAGCTTCGCGGCGACCGAGAACCCGGCCGCCGGAGGCCAAGAGCCGCCCACATTTCTACTTCTTTCCGCCGGGCGCGCCCTCGGGCACGTGACGACCATCCCAATCCGTCTCTGGCATGCCGGCGAACTCACACCGGCTCACTGGATCAAGGGCCTGATGGTCCTGCCGGAGCATCGCAACGGACCCGTCGGCTTCATGGTGCTGAAGGAAGCAGTAAATCGGCTCGACACGGCGTTGGCCATGGTCGTGCAGCCCGCTCCTCGGAAGCTGTTTCAAGCGCTCGGTTTCACCGATCTCGGTGCGCTGCCCAATCACATCAGAATCCTCAACCCAGCGCAATTCGCCAGGCGCCTCGACCTCGACGGTGTCGGCCTGGCCAGTGTTCCGCGCTGGGTGCACACGGCCCTGCGGTTGGCCCAGCGCTCGGGCTTGGCCTCGCTCGGCGGCGCGCTGGTGGCGGCGGCAACGGGGCTTTGGCTGGTGGCCCGCACCGGCCGCACAAGTGGCCTGGTCACGCACGCACCCGCGGAGATCGATGAGAACGCCTGCGATCAGCTCTGGATCCGCAGCCGCGGTCAGATCGAGGCGGCACCCGCGCGCGACGGCTCTTACTATCGCTGGCGATACCACAAGAGCGAGACGGACCGCTACCTGGCCGGGACCGTTCATGACGACTCCGGCCTCCAGGGGATCGTCTTCGTTCGCCGGCCGCGCCGCAACGGCGACCCCAGGCTTGCCGGGCTCCGAGTGGCGACCCTCTCTGATCTGCTTTTCCCGCCGGACCGCTCCGACGTCGGCCTCGCCCTGCTCGCCACGGCCGAGCGGCTCGCCCGTCAGCTCGGCGCCGACGCCCTGTTGTGCAGCGCCAGCCATTTCGCTATCGGTCCGCTCCTGCGCCGTCGCGCCTTTCTTCGCTTGCCGGGTAACGTTCATGCCCTGGTGCGCTGGCCGAACGTCGAGCTGGCGCCCCAGCTCGACAGATGGTGGTTGACACGTGGTGACAGCAGCGCAGATGAGGTCTTCTGAGCCCGCGAGCTTCCCGCGAATGGCAAGTTGGTTGACTCCGTAGGATCGATGCCTTCTACCGCAGGAAACGCGTCGGGCACCACGAGAGTGAGGGCAGCGCGCCTCGCATACATAGGCGTGCTCGCTCTGGCGACTCTCGTGCCGTTCCGGGCCGACCCCGATTTCGCCGCCGTAGCCGAGCGCCTCATCCGGGCTTTCCAACCCGTAGTCAGTGCCCGAGACGCCGTGGACGCGGTTCGCAACGTCGCCTTGTTCGCCGGCTGGGGAGCACTCTGGATGGCGACGAGCGCTGTGGCGAGGGCTCGCAGCGCGATCGCCCAGGCGACGCTGACGGGCGTCTTATTGAGCCTCGGCATCGAGACCCTGCAACTCTTCTCGGCTGCGCGCAATGCCAGCGCTCTCGATCTGCTCACCAATAGCGGTGGCGCGCTCTTGGGATCGGTGACCATCGCGCTTCTCACCGAGGCGGTGCGCGGCGCGCGGGGACGGCGCTCCTTTGTCGGGATGCCCGCCTTCTTGTTCGCCGGCGCTTACGGCTGCGCCGCCTTCTTGGAAGCGCTATTGCCGTTGTTCAGAAGCGAGCCGCTCCCTGGCGTTTACGGCGGGCCGTTGAGCCGGTTCGGTGCCGTGCTCGATTCCTTCAGCGCTGAATCTCTTTTCGCCATCCCCGTACTGGACATCTTGATCTTCATACCCGTCGGCGCCCTCGCTGTGGCCGCCCTGGTCGAGCTCGGTTGGAGCTACGCCGCGGCGGCACGCAGCACGGCCGTGGGCGGTCTCGCCCTCGCGGTGGGTGCCGAGATCGGGCATGGCTTCTTCGGTCAGACCATCGAGCTGGGCGCGATCGTCATACATGCAGCGGCAATTGCCGCCGGCGCCTGGGCCGCCCGCGCCTACATCCCGAAACTGACGCGCATTCTGCGTGGGCCGAATCGCCCGCTGGCGCTGGCCTTCGCCTATGCAGCGCTCCTGATCGTCTGGGCCTGGCGACCCTTCTTACCCGAGCTGAATCTCGCCACGATCGCCGAGCAGTTCTCCATCACCCGCTGGATACCGCTCGCCTCCCACGCCCCTCGCGTCGACCTCTTCAGCGTCAGCGACGTGATCGCCTCCTTCCTCCTCTACCTACCGGCCGGAGCTCTGCTCGCCGTCTGGCCGCTGCGGCGCCAGGGCGCTCTGCGTGGCTTCCTACCAGCCCTCGAACTCGCAATGGTATTGGAGCTCGGACAGATTCTCGTGGCCGAGCGGTTCTTCGACATAACCGACGTCCTGGTTGCCGCGGCCGGTGCGGCGATCGGTTGGACGGTCGTCAGGCAGGCAGGCTTCCGCCCCTACGGAGAGTCGCTCGTCAGGGCTCGCGCAGACGCCGGCCCCCGACCGGCTCGTCGGCACCGCGATGCCTGAGCCGGCCAAGTGTCCCGACGCCGCAACCCCTCGCGTTCACGCCGGCGGCACCGCAGTCCGCCAGCTCGCTCAATTCAAGCGAAGCGTCGCAGCCGCTGCGGCGAGCGCGCAACAAGCCAACACACACGCGACGAGACGCGTCCCCCGGGCAGCGCTCCAGACCCCCTACTGCAACGGGTTCCGTTCCGGCCCGCGGGTCTGGCGGACACGTACAATATTTGCAATTTTTGAGGTTGCCTCTCCCCCAGAGGCTGCCGCAGCACGGCGGACGGCGGGGCCAGTCTACCCCGGCGGACCGCCTGCCCCGCCGTGGTTGGCCCGCATGCAGGCAATTGTTAACAAGATTACGAGTCAATCCGGAACCCGATGGCAGGCCCCCTAGTCTATCCGGGCGGCAAGAGCTTCGCCTTCACCGTCATCGACGATACCGACGTCGCCACGGTGGAGAACGTGGAGCCGGTCTACCGCCTTCTCGAGCGACTGGACATGCGGACGACAAAGACCGTCTGGCCGCTGGACTGTCCGGAGGGCAGCCGGAACTTCTCCAGCTCGGAGACGTTGGAAGATCCCGCGTACCGCGAATTCGCGCTGGACCTGCAGCGTCGAGGATTCGAGGTCGCCTCACACGGCGCGACCATGGAGTCGAGCAAGCGCGAGCGAACGCTGGCCGGTTTCCGGCGCCTGGCAGATCTCTTCGGCGCCTACCCGCGAGTCCACGCGAACCACGCTTTCAATCGCGAGAACCTGTACTGGGGTGCAGATCGGGTGGATCAGCTGGTGGTGAACGCCTTGTACCGTCGCTTCAATGGCCGTCCGGCCGATTACTACCTGGGGCACGTGGAGGGCTCGCCGTACTGGTGGGGCGATTTCTGTGGCCAACACGTAGCTTACGTTCGCAATCTGACCTTCCGGGAAATCAACCTGGCGAAGGTCAACCCGTCGATGCCGTACCATGACCCGTCCCGCCCCCTGGTTCGCTGGTGGTTTTCCGCCGCCGATGCGGAGGACCGTTTCGAGTTCAACAGCCTGCTTCGACAGGACAACGTGGCCCGGCTGGAGGCAGAGCGCGGTTTCTGCATCGTGGCTACCCATTTCGGAAAAGGCTTCGTTCAAGATGGGGAGGTGAATCCAACTACCCGCCGACAGCTCGAGGACCTGGCTCGTCGCGACGGCTGGTTTCCCACCGTCAGCGAGCTGCTCGATTGGCTCCGCGAGCAACACGTTACCGACTCGCTACCGCCACGCGAGTGGAGATCCATGCAATGGCGCTGGGCTCGCGATCTCTTCTGGCAGAAGTTGAGACAGAGAAGGCGCCGAAAGAAAAGGGTGCGAAAGTCGTGAGTGTGATCGGGAAAGCCGTTGGCAGCGTAATATCACTCCCGTCCGTTGGCGCGCTGTTTACGCCACTAGTCCATGACCGCGGAGTCATCCTTCGACTCCACAGATTTCGTGATGCCGAGCTGGGAATCGACGGCCGTGACCCCCAGGCATTGCGCCGAGTCCTCGAGTTCCTCCGACGCGAGCGCTACGAGCTCCTCACTCTCGTGGAGATGATTCACCGCTTGGCGGGCGATGGGCGGCCGCTGCGCCGCGCCGTCGCCGTGACGATTGACGATGGCTACTTCGACCAGGCGACGGTCGGAGCACCGCTCTTCGCCGAGTTCGACTGCCCCGTTACCACTTTTGTCACGACAGGTTTCCTGGACCAGAAGATGTGGTTTTGGTGGGATAAGATCACCTACGTCTTCGACCATACACCTCGCAGGGATCTGCGCCTCATCATCGGGGATTCCGAGTTGCGCTACTACTGGGAAGACATCCAGCACCGCAATCGGGCACGCGAAGACTTCAAGGAACGCTGCAAGGCGGTGCGCGACGCCGACAAGGACGCGGCTATCCAGTCTCTCGCTGCCAGCGCCGAAGTCGAGCTCCCAGACCGCGCCCCTCCCAAGTACTCCCCGATGTCATGGGATCAGTTGCGCGCCTGCGAGGAGGGCGTGATGACCTTCGCCCCGCACACAGTCAACCATCCGGTGCTGTCACAGGCCTCCGCAGAGCAGGCGCGGCGCGAGATCGAGGATTCGTGGAGGCGCCTGTGTGACGAAGCCTACCGCCCGATTCCGATAATGGCCTACCCCAATGGCCGGCTCCAAGACTTTGGAAGGCGTGAGATCGATGTTCTCAAGTCCCTGGGTTTCATGGGGGCCGTCGCCACCGAGACGGGCTACAACGATTCGTCCTGGTTTCGAGCCAATCCCGACGCCCGCTACATGCTTCGGCGCTTCGGCAACGCAGACAGCTTGCCGCACGTCGCTCAATTCGTTAGCGGATTCCAGCGCGTGAAGGATGTGGTTCGTGGGGAGAAAAGCCAGTTGGTGAGGACGGGGGAGCTCAGCCTGTCGGGTTCGCGTTCCGAAACACGTCCTCATAGATATCTAGATAGCGTGCCGCGACGGAACGGATCTGAAACTCCTGCCTGATCCGCGCGCGGGCGGCATCGCTCATCCGGCCGCGCAGGGCCGGGTCCCTTAGCACTTGAACCACCCGCCCGGCGAACGCCGGGACGTCGCGCGGTGGCACCAGGAACCCCGTTTCCCCCTCGATCACGACCTCCGGGTTGCCTCCTACACGAGTGGCCACGACAGGGACACCGTGGTTCATCGACTCCAGCAAGGTTATCGAGAGACCCTCCGACAGCGAGGTCAGAACCGACAGATCCATGATCTCGTAGCAGCTCGCGATGTCGCCGCGATAACCAGCCAAGGTGAGGTAGCCCTCGATTCCAAGCGCTCGCGCCTTGGCCCGCAATTCCTCTTCCCCCTCCACCCGTCCGATGATGAGGAAGCGCGCGTTGGGTACCTCTCGCACGATGGTCGGTATCGCCTCGAGGAAGTAGGTACCACCTTTGACAGCGCGGTTGAGATTGGCAACCATCCCAATGACGAGATGCTCGTCGCCGAGGCCGAATTCGCTGCGCACCGCGGCTCGCTCCTCGGAGGCTGCCGCCACTGGCTCGACTCCGTTACGTAGCACCACCACCCGCGCCGGCTCCACACGCTCCCTCTCCAGCACGACCTGCCTCACAGCCTCGGCGACGCAGATCACCCTGTCAGGTATGCCCGCCGTGAGCCGAAGCAGCCGGTACTCCCGCGGCCCCCAACTGAACCCCATGTCCTCGCGATTCTCCACCAGGGCGCGAATCACACCGAGACGCTTGAGCAGCCGGCCGTAGATGATCGACCAGAAGAAATAGGTGTGAACGAGATCCGGAGGGTCGGCGACTATCGAGCGCCGGAGTTGGAGCAGGCGCCTCACCTGCGCCAAGGGATAACGGTCGTACCATTGCGGGGCCGGGGCATATTCAACCGTGCTGTCGGGGCTTAGACGACCGTCGTAACGGCGCGCCTGGCTGACAACCCGCGCCCGCCAACGCGACCTGTCCCAATGCTCGAGCAGAGCGAACAGGTGGTTCCCGGTCCCACCACCCACATCGTCGGCCAGAAAGAGAACCCGGCGCGGCAGGTTACCGTAGACCTGCTCGCTCATCGAAATCGCTCGCTCGCGACCGGAGTTGCTGCTCCAGGGCCCGAACGCGGCCCGGCTCGAGGAACAAGCCATCCAGGCGGCCCAGCGTATCCCTCAAGAGTTCACCCGCCAGGCTTCTTATGCCGTTCTTTCTCGCCTTTCGCAACAGCCTGGCCAACTTCGCCGACAGGGCACGGCTCGGCGTCTGCCGCGCCAGCGCGGCAGGATCGTAGAGAAGCGCGGATATGTCTTGCAGAAATCTCAGGAACGCTACGCGTTCATCACCTTCGAGAGGTCGAACCGCAAGATCCTCTCCGACGCGTGTCGGATGAACAGAGAAGCTCAACAACCTCGTAGAATCGAGGTCGAGCCGCAGTAACATCGTTCGGTCGATGTAGTCAATGAACGGCGGCTGCGCAGACTGAAAGTACCAGTCGTGAATGTCCGTGATGAAACTGCCCAGTCCGTGCGCGATCAGTCCGCCGCCGTAAATCTCGATGCCTTGAGGCACATGACAGTGATGACAGAATACTGCTGTTGCCCCCTCATCGATGAGCATTCGACAGGTTCGCTGGCGCCGGACCGTTGGGTAGAAGAAGAATTCTTCACCGGCGTCCGGCCCGGTGTGAAGCGAGACAATGACATGGTCGACCTGGTCTTTGAGTCGCCGCACATCCTCGAGCATGAGCTTTGGATCACTGGGAGCGCAGCCTGGGAAGTCGACACCGGCGATCTGGTGTAGCTGGAACGTGTAGGCCTGGAAACCGAACCGAATTCCGTGCGACTCCTGGATGGCGGGAGTTCGAGCCGCGGCTAGCGAGGCGCCGCCCCCCGTCCACGCGATCCCATGCTCACGCAGCAACCGAATCGTGTCGGCCAGCCCTTCGTCTATACAGTCGAAGATGTGATTATTGGCAACGCTTACCACCGTGAACCCGGCGTCCGTGACCGCCTCGATAGCCCTCATAGGCACGCACCGGGCTCTGTGCCGGATCACCGGGTGCCGGCGGCCGGTGGCGGTCAGCGGCCACTCGAGGTTGGCGAATCGAATGTCTGCCTCCCCCAGCAAACCTTTCACCTGCCGGAAGGTGTGGCCCGCACCGTGTTCCGACATCGCCTGGGCCACGCCGGCGCCCAGCATCAGGTCGCCTACTACCGCCAGCTTTGCCTTGACCGCGCCGTCCGCCAGCTCGTGCCCACCCGCGGTGAGATCCACCACCACAGCGTCTACCTCCCCCGTGCTCGCGTTCTTTCCGCCGAGCCCCAGCTCGGGTCGCGGACCGATTCAGCTCGCATCGAACGCGCCCCGGCTGCCACGGCGTGTCGGCTCCCACACCGCGTCCGCACGCCTGCGCAGCACGCGAATCCAGGCATGCAAGGCCGCGAGATTGCCAGCCGCCAGGTAAGCCGGCAGAGCCAGTATCCGTCCTATCTCTCCCTCGCCGGGCCAGACCCAGCCCACCACCGCCGCGCCCAGGCCCAGCGCCACCGCGCCCAGCAACCAGACCCCCCACGGTTCCAGCGCGCCCAACAGCACGACACCCAGCAGGCCAAGTGCCAGAGCCCAGGGGACCAGCCAGCGGCACAACTTGTGGCTGATCAGCATCCAGGCAAATAGACCATACCGAAATGGGTTCAGTAGCGCCCGCTTGTAGAAGAGAGTCCTGAGGCCCCGCGCCAGCGTTCGTACCTTGCGCGGATACTCGGTCCGGAGAGACGCCGCGCGCGGCACGAAGCAGCGAGCCTCGTTCACAGACACCGAACGAAAACCCTGCTCTCTGGTATAGAGAGCCGCCGCGAAGTCCCGGCTCAGCCCGGCAGGAATCTCGGACCTGTGCAGGTCAGCCCGGATCGCGTAGAAGCAGCCGGATGCACCGATAATCCCCCAGACCCGTGTTTCCTGCTCGCGCAGCCACATCTCGTATCCGACGTAGTCGGACTCACCAAGGTTAGTCTCGCCTTCGAGGTTCGCCACGCTCACGTCGCGGCCCGACGCCAGGCCTACCGAGGGATCATCGAAGGCCGCAATCAGATGCCTCAGAGCATTGCGCTCGACACGGACCGAAGCATCGGTATTGACGATGATGTCACCGCTTACGTGTTCCAGAGCCGCGTTCTCCGCTGCCGTCTTTCCGGACCGCTGCGGCAAGCGCAACAGCTGGACCCCTCTGTCCGCAAACTCGGCTACGATCTCGTCGGTATTGTCGGTGGATGCATCGGAGATCACCAGGACCTGTCGACGTTCCGCCGGATAATCCAAGGCGAGCAGATTCTCCAAGGTTCCGCGAATCGCGGCGGCCTCGTTGTACGCCGCCAGCGTGATGGTGATCCTGGGGGTCTGCGGCGCGGGCTCGCGTGCCGGACGTGTTCCCCGAATCCACGCCAGCGCCTTGAGGAGGAGGGGATAGCCCAGGTACGTATAGCCGACGAAGGCCACGGCTATCCCGATCAGAATCAACGCCAGGTCTTTCATGAGCGGCCGACAGCAGTCTCCACCGGATCGTTGAGACGGCGATAGAGAGTCTCGTATCGCTCGAGCCAGGGCTCGACTGCGAATTCTTCGTCCAGCCGCCGACGCGCGGCCGCCGCCCGTGTCGATGCCGCGACCCTGTCGTCGTGAGCCGCGCGGATCGCGGTCGCTAGGGCCGCCGGATCCTCCGCTGCAACGAGAAGCGCCTCCTGGTCCGAGACAACGTCCGGTACGCCGCCGACCCGCGTCGCAACGATCGGCGTCTCAGCCGCCATCGCCTCGAATAGAACCATGGGAACCCCTTCAGTCCGCGAGCTCAGCACGAAAAGATCGAATGCCCCGAACAGGCGTCCCGCATCGCGCACGTTGCCCAGCCACCCGACCCTGTCCTCCAGACCCAAGCTCCGGACGATGCTGCGCAGCCCTTCCTCTTCGCGACCCACACCAAGCACCGACAACTCCCATGCAAGGTCTTCCAGCTTGGTGAGCCCCTGCAGCAGGACATCCAAACCCTTTTCGCGGCTGAGACGTCCTACCCAACCTATCTGAAAGCCTCCATCCCTAATGCGCAGGCGCCGCCTGGCTTCCTCCCGGCTCGCTAGGGGACCCGTCTTGCTCCAGGCGTTCGGCAGCAATTGGAGCCGTTCGCGGGGCACACCCGAGTCGGCGAGCTGCTCCAATTGCACTCGGGACACGGCGACCACCGCGTCGAAACGCCGGTAAGCGCGCCGCTGCAGCCACTCATACAGCCGGTTCTTTGGACCGCCGCCCGTGAAGCCGTGGACCGTGGTGACCGTGGGTATCCCGAGGCGCCGGGCCGCACCGGAATCCACCACATCGCAGCGATAGCCGTGCGTGTGCACGACATCGGGTCTCCCGCGCTGACAGAGCCGCGCCACGAACTCGCGCTCCTTGAGATAGCGTCGCGGTGCCAGCGGCAGCGGGAACACCTGAACGCCGGTGCGCCGAAAAGGCGCCAGGAAAGGATGGCCCAGCCCGTCCTCGTCCAGGACGACGACTATGCGCACATCGTGCCCCCTCTCCCGGTGTCCGATGGCCAGCGCCTGCACAACCCGCTCGAGACCGCCAACTTCGGCCGGCGCCACGACGTGTTGTATCAACATCCGGAGCTATGACCCACTTTCCGATGTCTCTCGAGACCGATCAACGCTTTCCTTCCACCCAGCAATGAAACCACATGGACAGGATGTGGAGCGACCAAATGTGGTAGAAGAACGGGGAGCGCTCCCCTTGAGCCGCATTGAAGAAGTCGGCCAGGCGGGCGCGGTCGAAACCCGTGAATTCCAGGAAGCGTCGGTCCATCACACTATCCCGAATCCGCCCGACCACCTTGGGCGCCAAGAACACCCTCTGAGCCGTGGGGAAGCCGACCTTACGACGCGTGATGACCTCCGCCGGCAACTTGTCCCGCGCAAAAGCTTTTAGAAACGCCTTCCTTTCCGCTCCGCGCAGTTCGGGTGGCGTCCGAAAGACGACCTCCAGCACACTCGGGTCTAGAAAAGGTACCCGCGCCTCCAGGCTGTATAGCATCGAAGCCTTGTCGACCCTCATTAGCAGGCGCTCGGCCAGGCCCAGGACGATGTCAATGAGCGCCAACTGATCGAGGTAGGGTCGGTCATCGAAGCCATTCAGCTGACACAGGCGCGATCGCAAGTGATCGTAAGGATCAGAGGTCGGCCGCCGGGCAAAGAGCCTCTCCTGCTCGCGACTGTTGAACAGAACCCCAAAGCCCCAAAAGACATGCTCACCCCGTGCGCGCCGGCGCAGGTGCTCCTGAATCGTGCCGTCCAGCGATCCGATGAGCGATGGGTTACCCAGACGCTCGAGCAGGGGTCCGAATCCCCGAGCCAACGCGCCGGCGAGCTTGGGGTGCAAGAGCGAATCAAACATCGAGAGGCGCTGCTGCAGCTTCCAGAGCCGGTGTACCGGACCGTACCCGCAAAACACCTCATCCGCCCCTTCACCCACCTGCGCTACGGTCACGCCGCTGCGCCGGGTGAAGCGGGCAAGCTGCAGGTTGGCCGTAACGGACGGCGCGCCGATCGGGTCGTCGGCCAACTCGGGAAGACTCTCGAGAACAGCCAAGATCTCGTCGTCGGAGAGGATCACCTCGTGGTGTCGGCTCCCGAACCTCCCGGCGACCAGGCGCGCGTACGAAAGATCGCTCTCCCGATCCTCTGCATCCCCCGGATACCCTACCGTGAACGTTCGTACTGGCTCCTCGAGCGCCTCGCTCATGAGGGCGACGGTCAAGCTGGAATCGATGCCGCCGCTCAGCATTGCGCCGAACGGTACGTCGGAGATCATCCGTTTCTCGGTGGCCTCGGCCAGCCGCCTGCCCAGACTCTGCGTCAGCTCCCCGTAACCATCGCCCGACGGCTCACCGGTGACTCCGGGCAGCCAGTACTGCTCACGACGGATGCTGCCGCTAACATCGATTTCGAACAGCATGCCGGGACCCAGCTTCTCTATCTCCTCATAGAGGGTGGCAGGGCCGGGCAGGCAGTTGAAGGCGAGATAGCTTGGCAGCTCGTCCGCCCGCGGGGCCGGGCTCACGTCGGGCAACGCCAACAGCGCTTTGGGCTCCGACGCAAAGGCGAATCGCCGATCGGACACCGCCAGATAGAGTGGTTTGACGCCCAATCGGTCGCGCGCGCCGAAGAGCCGTCGTCGAGGACCGTCGTAGATGACGAAGGCGAACATGCCGTCCAGACGGTGCACCAGCGCCGGGCCTTCTTCCTCATAGAGATGTAGGATGACCTCCGTATCCGTGGACGAGCGGAACCGGTGGCCCTTGGCGATCAACTCCTCACGAAGGCGCGCGAAGTTGTAGATCTCACCATTGAACGTGATCCACAGACTGCCATCTTCGTTCGACATCGGTTGATGGCCGGCCGGAGAGAGATCCAGGATCGACAGGCGGCGGTGCCCAAGTACGCAGCGGCCGTCCGGGCTGACGTAGAGTCCGGCGTCATCGGGACCTCGGTGCGTTAGCCGATCGCGTGCGGCCTCGACCGCGGATCGAAGATCGAAACCAGCTTCGCCACTCAGCCTGAGATATCCGACTATGCCACACATGATCGCCGACAAATTGGGGCCAAGCCCACGAGAGTTCCCTCCTGCGGACTAGCGCCGAGCACGGGCCGCCGCCTTCAGCATTCTCCACCCTACCACCAGCAATGGCAGCGGGTCGTCCAGCGCCCAGATCGCCCGCGCCCGCGCACCGGCAAGGGACCTCACCCAGTCTCGTAAGGTCAAATCCCCGGTCTTGTGCAGCGCCAGAAACGCTTTGAGATCCCACTCCTCGTTCACGTACTTGACTCCTGGCTGGAAGCTCACAGCCGGCATCTCCGCTGCGCCGCCGGTCAGGTAGAGGTAGCCCAGCCAGGGGAAGTCGACGCCCGAGCTGATGGCGAGCTGATTTCCAGATACCGTGCGCGGGTTGATCTCCATCAGCTTGTAGCTTCCGTCCCGCGCGTCGTACTTGAACTCGACACCAACGAAGCCTCGATAGTCGAACGCCTCGAGAAGCCGACGGCTCAGTTCCGCGACTTCGGGCGCTTCCGCGCTGACCTGCAGAGACCCGTCTCCGTAGTGCGGAGGGTTCTGGCGCAGCTTGCGCTTGGTCAGCCAGGCACGCTCGCAGCCCTCGGCATCCCAGAAGGCGAGATAGCCGAAGAGAGCGCTATCGGCGCCCGGTATGATCTCCTGCACCATATACGGCACATCAGGGGAAGCCAGGCGTCCGAATTCCGCAACCAGCTGGCCAGGAGAGTCCACCACCGCCACCTTCTTCGGGACTTTTTTGCGCGCGACGTGCGCCTTGTACGGCTTGAGGATACATGGATAGGGGAACCGCTTCGAGATCCGTGCGGCCTCCTCCACAGACTCCGGGAATTCCGACCGCGGGATCGGGATGCCCACCGATTCCGCCACCCCGTACTGCGCCCGCTTGTTGACGATACGTTCCATCGCCAGCGAACCCGGAATGAGGAAGCGATAGTAGCTCCGCAGGGCGTCCTCGTTCTCTGCCAGCAGAACCCCGTGGACATCGGACGTGGCAAAGACAGCCGCCGAACAATCAAGCCGCGAGCCGACGCGCTCCAGAGTCTCGACCCAGACTTCCGGCTGCTCGTCCGCCGCAGGCAAGAGCACGGTCTCGGCGTGCTGCGTATAGGTTCCGATCAGCGGCTCGCTATCCAGCATCAGCGTCGGCACGCCACGTCGAGACAGGCTTCGCGCGAAGCTGAGGCCATTGACCGACCCGCCCAGCACGATCGCCGGTGGCCGACGGCCGCGTGTCCGCCTCAACCAACCCTCGAGGCCCCTCTCACGCACGACGCTTGTGAGTGATTTCATCTAGGGTGAGCTTCCCTGCTCCCTCAGCATCTCGACATCCGTCAGAAACCGACCGAGAGGTGTCTTTACCTTCGCCCAGCGCTTGGCCGAGAAATACGATCGATAGGCCGCACGAACCAGCCTCGGATTCAAGGTCTTACTCGTTCCAGCCGCGCCGCTGCTAAGCTCGTAGCCGAGACCCTTCAGCGTCCGCCCGACTAGCGCCTCGAAAGTCGCCAAATCGTCTTCGGTAAGACCCTTCTTCCAGCGCCCGATTGGATTGAAGGCGCCATCTCTGGCTTCCGTTCCAAACGACGTGTTCGGTCGCTTCAACGAGCCCACGGCGTTCTCCAAGATGTGGTCATAGTTCAAATCGTGATCGACAAAAGAACCGATACCGCTCAGCGTGCCGCGAGGGTCGCTCACAAGCTCTTCGAACGAAACCTCCATGTAGTCCGAGGCAAGCGCTCGCGCCTCTCTTCGGCCCCTCGTCACCGCCCACTCCCAGTGCAGACCCGCAACGTGGACTCTGCGGCGTTTGTCCCAAGGGAAATTCGATAACCAACCCGCTCGCTCGAGGGACAGCGCGACATCCCGACCGTCACGGATGATGTGCAAGAACAGCGCATTGGGTATCTCTTCCTTAATCTCTCGCATGTGTAGCAGATGCGCCGGCGTGCAATCCGACCAGCGGCCGACACCCTGCCGATCCGCGATACCACCCATCACCGCGCGCAGAAAGTCACCCCCGCTGCGACACTCGTTCACCACTCGAGCCCTGATCTCGTCCGCGTCCAATCCCGACCGCCGGTAGAATATGCTCTTCAGCCACAGGTCCATCAGCTTCTTCCTGGCCGCGGCGCTTCGCAGCCGACCAAAGCGTGGGACGAGCATGTTGTACACGTGAGTCTCCGCTCGGTAGTAGGCAAACCCACCGGCGGACAGCAGCATGTGATACAGAAGGGTCGTGCCGGACCGCGCGCACCCCACTACGAAAACGGGCGCCTCGCTCCGGTCAGGCCGCACTCTCGCCGCGACCCCCTCGGATACTGCCTCCTGCTCCTGATCGACCACCGACCCTAGTCTCCCGGTTCCCAGTCTGGCGCGGTAACAGCGGACTCTCGGACAAGAGCCGAGGCCGCTCCTCTCTACTTGCGCCGCCCGCCTAGCGCAAGTACGCAACGGCCCGGCTCAGCGCCTGCGGAGCAAGAAAGAGGCCGTGGCTACTGGCTTTTGGGCCGGCCGCCCCGGCCCGAGACCGGTGGCACTCCCGCCCGGATCGGGCTCGATTCGGGGCGGGAAGGGCCGAATCGTTGCGTCGAAGCAACAATCGGATCGTTCGGCCTCTCTTCGCCTGAGCACCCCGTCACCCGAGCGCCCGGGGCTTGCCGGAAAAGCGCGGTGCTGCCACCCTCATGGCCCCGGACCTCTGGCCCCGATCCTGCTCCTGCGGCGCCAGCGAGCAAGCCTCGTGGGCCACAGCAGATCAATGGAGGTTGAGCGAGTTGGACGAGACCCTGGGAAAGCACGAACGGGAGGCCGCGACGCCAGGCGCGAGGCGACGACCGATGCATCGTATCCTGATGGTCGCATACCACTTCGCTCCGGACAATGCCAGTGGCACACACAGGTCGCTGCATTTCGCGCGCGCACTACATGAGCACGGCCATGACGTCCACGTGGTAACGGCGCCACTTCAGGCGCTCCGTACAACCGACCCGAGTCTCAACGATATCTTCCCCTATCCCGACCGAATCCACCGCTCCGACTTCCGGCGCACCCTAGGTGAGATCTACCTGGCCACCCGGCGACGTGGTGCTGCGGGCGCCGGCACTTCGCGCCCTCAGGGAACGCCCTCGCCGCAGGAGGAGCGTGTGCATGACGTGGAGCCCAAACACTCGCCGCTCACGCTGCTGCGCAGAACCGTCGCGGCGTGGGATGCCTTGCCCGATCACCAGAGAGGCTGGTACCGCTCAGCGGTAAGGGTCGGTCGGCAACTGGCCCGTACTCGCAAGATCGATGCGGTGTTCGCCTCGGGTCCACCTTGGACTGGCATTCTGGTCGCAGCCAGACTTTCCCGCGGCTTGGGTTGTCCACTCGTCGTGGATTTCCGCGATCCCTGGACCGGAAACACCGGACGCCAAACCCCTTACGACTTCGAATGGTGTCACTGGATAGCCAAGCGCTGGGAAAAGAGCGTCCTTCGGCGGGCCAGCCTGGCCCTCTTCAACAGTCCGGCGATAATGGAGCGGGCCGTGAAGAGCTACGGCGAAGTCGGCAGGCGACCCGTTCGTGCCATCCTGAACGGATCCGACGCGCCGCGCCGCGAACACGCGTCCGGAATTCCACCTCACGCGGAGATCCGTTTCAGTCACTTCGGCAACCTATATCGAGGACGCTCGGTAATGCCACTGATAAACGGCATAGAGTCACTCGTTGAGAAAGGGGTTGTAAAGCCGAGAGAGGTGGCAATCGAGCTGATAGGCCGTCGGGCTGAGGAAGTGGAGAGCCTCTGTGCTTCACCGCCGGACGGGATATTGATAAGGGCGACCTCCACGCTCCCTTTCCATGAGGCGGTCAGTCAGATGATGGAGCCGTCGGTCTTGCTCGTCGCTCAACCGCCGAATCTAAGTGTGCAGATCCCCACAAAGCTGTATGACTATCTTTGCACCGGTAATCCTGTCGTCGTGATGGCGAGTGAAGACAGCGCGACCTGGAGGGTCGCGAGCCGGTTCCCACGCTGCCGCCGCGTCGACTACAGCGACGGCCGCTACAACGCTGCGATCCTGGCGGACCTGGTGCAGAGCTGGAAGGCGGGAGCGCTAGAACAAGAGCGGACGGTCGATGACACGGCAGCGCTGACCAAGGCCCGGATCAGTGAGGAATTCGTGGAGGCGATCGAAGAACTTCTGGACGACTGAGGCCGTCCCACCTGCCATCAGAGCCTCAGTCCCGCACACCTGAGAACGAAACCATCATCGGACAAGCCCGCCGGCACGTTCACCCTCGGCAACCCGAGCAGGTCCACCGCGTGCCCCGGAGCAAGTCCGCCGTCATTGAGTACCGACCCGGCATAGCCCGCCGCCCTCGCCGCCCTCTCTACCTCAGGAGACGTTCGACCGTAAGGATAGGCCAGCCAGTCGATCACCGTCGAATAATTCGACCGCAGCCAATCCAGAGGGCCCCCAAGCTCGGAGTCCAGCTCTGGGGAGCGCAAGCGCGCCAGGTTTGGGTGGCTCCAGCTGTGTGCACCCAGAGTTATTCCCGGCTGACGGGCCGCGTCGCCCAGCTCGCCTTCGCTCGCAGACCGCATGACAGCCGGCAAAGGTCGGCCCGCAGAGCGCTCTTGCCGAGCCCTTTCCCTGATCAGCGACTCCCGACCGCTCAACTCGTCAAGCGCCGTACGACGCAGACGATCTGAGAGTCCGCTCCCATCCTGGGCCGCGAGATCGTCCCACCAGAAGGACCGGTCGCCCAACAGCCCCGGAGCGACGAAGATCGTGGCTGGAAGACCGCGCCGGGCCAGCTCCTCGACGGCAAGGGTCACGGCCCCGCGGTAGGCATCGTCGAAGGTGATCGCTGCCGTAGGTCGCTCACTCGCTCCCGTATCCCCGGACCGCAAACTGTCCAGAGGTCTGACTTCGTGAGTCTCGCAAAGAAGATCTAGCTGCCGGGCAAAGCGTTTGAACGGCACATGCAGAGAGCGGTCTCCCTGTGGCGGGACGTCGTCGGGTACCACGTAGTGGTAGGCCAAGATCGCCGGGCGGCCACTCAGTCGACGCCGTACCGCCCAGGCCGCACCGCCGCGCACCAGTACACTTTCGACGGCCCGCTTCAGAGAGGCACGCATGTCCAGTCACTCGGTGCCCGGATCGCTGGAATACGGGTATGCGACACCCGCGGGCGGCATCGCCATGGGCTGACGCTCGGCAGGAGCGGCGGTCGGCCTGCGGTCCGGTCGGCGCCGGCGCTTTGGCGGGCTCAACTTCGCGTACCCCGCGACAATGCCAAAGGTGGCATATAGGTAGGTCGAGTAGGCCTGTGACAGGAAAAAGCCTACAACGACGTATCCCAGCAGAGTGCCGATCAGGGCCTGTGCCATCGCCGCCTGCGGCGAAGACCGGCCTCCACCCCCGGGTGGCGCTCGGATGATACGCCACATCGCGCGAACCGAGATGCCGATGAGCGCCAGAAAAGTCAGCAGGCCGGTGACCCCCAGCTCGGCGCCTATTTCCACGAACGAGTTGTGCGGGCTAACCCATCTGATTCCTGTCCCGAAGTCGGGGCCCTGTGCCCTTTCGGACAATCTGCCCTCCGCGGTGCCGAAACGGCCGACGCCCACACCCAAGAGCGGCCGCCGCAACATGTAACTGACACCGCGCTTCCAGATCTCCATGCGGCCGCCGTACGACCTGCCCGACCAGTTGTAGTCCTCCTGAGGATTCAGAAGGGTCCTCATCCGTTCCCAGTACTCATCACTGGCCAGGAAGCTCAGCCCCGCGATACTGACCACGACCGCCCCTATACGTACCCGCTTGGGCAAGGCGCGAAACACGATGAGCAGATAGACGCCCACAATCACGAAGCCGACGAATGCGGCGCGAGATCCGCCCCTGGCGATCGCGCCCGTCACCACTACGACAGCCACTGCCGCTGCCAAGCGCAACAGCCTGGACTTCGCTACGGCAACGAAGTAAACGATCAACGGGATCGAACAGATGAGCAACATCGAGTAGTCATTCGGATCGTAGCCGCCCAGGCCGCGCGTGCGGAACGAGGGATCGACGAACGACTGCATAATGACCTTGGTTGCGTACACCGTCGCACCGACCGCCGTCACCGCGGCGAGTCGCTCGACGTCAGCAAAGCTGCGTATGCTGGCGGCCAGCAGAATTGTAAGGATGAAAGTCTTGATGAAGTGACGATAGATGAATCCAGCGCTACCGCCGGGCCAGAGACTGCCTGGAATGGAGAAGACCATCAACGCGAGGATGGCGCACACCAGGTAGATTATCGGGCTCTTGAGCCGTGAGAGTCTGCGTCGCGGATCCCGATCCAGAAGGTACATCCCATAAGCTCCCAGCGAGGCGAGAGCCGTCACCTGCAGGATTGCGAGCGGGCTGAATATCGACTGGAAGCGCCATATATAGGTCAGCAGCATAGCGCCGAGAGAGATCAGCAGCACATCCCAGCTCGTCTGCTGAGCCTTCGGCGACAGAGAGGCCCGCCGGGCCTGACCACGCCGGAGCGAGCCGGGCATCGGCGCCGCGGGTGTCAGGGCTCTGAGGCTATTGCGCCTGGCCAGATAATGGGGCATCCGCTAGGTCCCTTACTACCCAACCTCAGCCTTGAGGCGGATTCGCACCGCACCAATGAAGTTCGACGCGATAGGTACGGTAGTCCAGTCGCGGCCGTTCCGTCCTCAGGACCCTCCGGCAGTTGCCATCAAGCCAGCGCGACACGCGCCCGTTGTCGAGGACCATGCCGTAGCGCCGATAAGATCCCACCACCCAGAAACCACCCGTCTGCTTTAGCGTCTCGTCCAGCTCGCCAATGTCGCGCCTGAGCAGCTTGAAGTTCAAGTCCGGCGCGTAGTAGCGCTGGATCACGTCGGGCCAGCCCAATACAAGGTTGTCGCCAGCCGTTCGCTCCAGATAGGCGTAGGCCGGTCGATAGTCGAATCGCGTTCCATCCGATAGATGTGATGCCGTGCCTGGAAGTACGTCCGCTGCGAGAACCACCGCGGCGGCCAGCACGAAGCCGTAGGATCTCGTGCCAAGCGTTTCCCCAACGCGTTGCACCACGCCTCCGACTGTGACGTAGACGAGGGGCAGCATCGCTATGGCGTAGTCCGCATAGACAGATCTGCTGGTAGCAGCGGCCAATAGCAAACCGAGTCCAGAAGCGAGCCCCAGGGTGGACAGCAGGCCCCAGCGCCGATCCGGACCCGGCCGGCCCAACAGATACAGGAGACCGATCAGCGCCACTGTTACTACAACCGGAGTCGCCCACTGCACCATTGCTGGCACCAAACGCAGTGCAGCGGCCAATCCGCGCGTGCCTTGCAGCCCCGACAGCGAGCCGCGCAGGAACAGGAAGAGGAAACCGGTAACGCCAACCGCAGCCAGCGGCCCCCACAGAAACAGCCAAGCACGACGCGAGGGCGGCTGCCAGCCGAGGCGCCCTTCTCGCGATACCAGGAAGACACCGAGGATAAATCCGACCGCCGGAAACACGAAGGTCGGGTGAGTCAGAGTGCCCAGGATGATGACCAGGAGCGCCAGCCCATAGGCGGTCCGACGGTCCCTGTCGACAGCCCAAGGCAACGCTATGTAGAGGAGTGCGGCGAGCGCATACACGAGTGTCCAGTAGCGGGCAAACTGGCTGGCGTAGAGGTGCCAGGCCGAGATGCTTGCCAGGAATGCCGCAACCAGTCCAGCCGGAACGCCGAAATTGCGGCGCGCAAGCCTCCAGGTCAGCCACACACCCAGCACCCCGAACACGAAGGGGGGCAGCCTCAGAAACAGCGGCGTTGCCGGTAGAACCTGAAGCAGCAGGTGCTGCAAGAAGTAATACAGCGGTCTCAGAAAGTTGACATACTCCCCGAAAACCTCCGCATCGTGCAGCGTGTAGAGCTCGTCCTGTTCGAAGGGCCAGCTCCCCAGTTTGTAGAGGCGCAATGCCACCGCCACAACCAGGATCGCCGCCAGGAGACCAGGGCCTAGCCACTCTTGCACGGAGCCGGCAACGCCACCCCTTTTCGACTCGCCGCTGGCGTTTACCATTCGAGCGGGCACTCCTTCGCTACCACCACAAAGACATTCATGCCCCGCCACCTGCCATCATTCGGCGCGCCGTGACCCGCGCGGTGTAGAGTGCCGTCGACCTGAGAACACCGTACTTACGTCTCAGACGCTTCCTCAGACTGAAACGATCCGGCCAGTAGCTCTCATAGTGAGCCGGGACTACTCCTTCCAGCTCGAGCAGCCAGCTCCCGTCCTTCTCATAACCCAACTCAACCAGCTCGTCGGTTACAGGCCCGTGCAACTCGAGCTGCGCCGCGAGCCTCGGCTTGTGGTCGCGCCAGGCACCCACCCTGCTCGAGCTGAGCGCCCGCACACCACCCAAGGCACGCCGTGACTTCTCCGAAGGCCGAGCGACCTGATCGAAGTCAGCGAACTCGGCTCGTTTCTTCAAGAAGGGCATCTCGGTCATCAAACGCCGTTGGATTCGCTCCGGCTCCCTGACCAGGTCCTCGAAGCGCACGGTGAGGAAGCGTGGATGGTTCGCTGCCTTGCGAGCATAGGCATGCGAGATCTTCCACATGTGCAGGGTCGCGTAGTACATACCGTCTGCGCCCTTGTGCCTGCTCACGACGACATCTCTGGGATCACGCAGCATGTAGATGACCCAGAGGTCGGGATCTACGGCGAGCAGCGGTCTGACCGTCTCCACATCGCGAGGACGCTTGGACAAGAATATTCCGTAATCTCCCCTTGGCCGCTTGAAGATCCCCATCTCATGCTCGGGGTAGCCATCTATCTCGAACCCGTTCACCAGAAGTTCGACCATCAGGGTCGTCCCGCTCCGCGGGCCGGAGCCGACAACGTGTATACGTTTCACTCAAATACCTCGATATCGCCGCCATCCGGCGAGGTCGGTGCTTGTGCAGGGACACCCCTCAGCCAGGTCGTGCCTTCGGGGAATCAGTCAGCGGACCGGCGAGGCTCGCTCTCGTCTGCGTTCGACTTCAGCCACCATTCCATCGGACAGGCGGTACACCGTGTCCGCCACTTCCATCAAAGCTGGCTGATGGGAGATGGCCAAGAGTGTCGTCCTACCTCGCAAGCTCGCCAGCGTCCGGCAAATTGCCCTCTCCGTCTTCGGATCGAGAGCGGTCGTCACCTCGTCGAGGACGAGAAGCGCCGGCTGCCGAACCAGGGCCCGGGCGATCGCCACCCTCTGGCGCTGGCCACCGGAGAGTTTGGATCCGGCTTCCCCGATCGGTGTGTCCATACCGTCACTGAGTTGCTCGACGAAGTCCCAGGCACCCGCCAACACCAGCGCTTGCTCGACCGCGTCGCGACTGATCTCGGGATCTCCAAGGGCAACGTTCTGGTAGACGCTGTCGTGCAGCAGGAACATCTCCTGAGGCACATAGCCGATCATGTGGCGCCAGGCTACGAGATCGATCTCCCGCAGGGGAACGCCATCGATGAGGACCTCTCCGGCGTCGGGACGCTGCAGGCCCACGATCAGATCCGCGATAGTCGTCTTCCCCGCTCCCGAAGGCCCGATCACAGACACGAACTGGCCAGCCGGTACCGTCAGTGACACCCCACTGAGCACCCTCTTTGGACCATATGAGAAGGTGACCTTCTCCAGTCTCACGCCCTCGGTCAACGGCGGCGGCTTCAGCTTGCCGGGACTCTGAAGGCGTTCCGCCTCGACCTCCGCCGCCTCGATGATCCCCAGCATCGACCACAGGGCGCTCTCGCCAACCGCCATGGTCTGATACTGACCCTGCAATTGATTCACCCTGCCGACCAATCGATAGAACAAGAAGGCCATTACCAGGAGCGCTGAGAACGATTCGCCGGCGATCGCGATGCCGGAGTAGAGGCCGATGGCCAGCATCACAGCCAGGATCGGCTCCTGAATCGCCCTGAGCGACTCCGAGGCGAGCACATGACGGATCTGCGCCTCGTTTATGCCTTGCGTCTCTCGCTCCAGTAGCGGACTCAGGTGCTCTTCCCGCCCCATCGCCTTAATCGGCTTCATGCCGTGGAGCGCGTCCGTCAGCCGCTTGACCAGCTCCTTCATCATCGTCGTCTGACTACGGCCCGACCGCCGACTGATCTGAACGAACGGTGCCAGAAGAACAGCCACCACGACGCCCGCAACGAGCGCCAACAACGCGACCCGCCATGATATCAAGAACGTCAGCCCCAGATAGATCGCTACTTGGATGAGACCGGCGATCAGAAGGCACGCCTGCCGGTAGGACTGCGAGGCCCGGTTCGCCTCACTCGCGATGGACGTTGCGAAGTGACCCGCCGGCTGACCCGTGAAGTAGCTCCAGCGCGCCCGCAGCAGCGTGCGTATCAGCCTCAGCCGCAGATCCGTGGCTACGTGAGCGACGGTATAGCCCGCCTCGCGCATCGCCAGCCAGAGAAAGCTGCTCTTGAGGGTGATCCCGATTACCACGACCAGAAGCAGCACGGCCAGGGTGGGCTCGACGTTCACAGCATTGAGCATCCCCCTGACGGCGACCGCCAATCGCGACTCCTCGCCCCCACCGCCGTCCTGCAGCGCGATCTCGAGCAGCGGCAACATCGTTACCAACCCGACACCCTCGGCCACACCCGAGAGGATCAGGAGGGGGACCATGATCGCGGTGCGTACAGGGTACGCCTTCGCGAAGAATTTTATGAAACCGACGCTTTCTCTATCGAGCATCTCTAAGATCGAAGTCCAGCGGCAGTCCTTCCCCACCACCGCGCTTGACACCCAGCAACGTGCTCGACCCAGGCCACCGAACCAGGCCTGCACGTCGGCCGCTCGGCCACCCGGTCGAGCCCTATCTTATCGTCGTAGCCTGCCTGGATATCGACGGCGTCCGGTCCCTCAAGAACTGCACGGTACACGCTCAACTAACCGAAACAGCCCGAGGAGCAAGCTACATGCCATGCCCCGACTGCACTTCCGCACCCCCGTGGACCCCCGACTGTTGCGCATTCGCAACATATGTCGGCCCGGCCACCGCCTTCCTAACCTCAAGCACAGTCTGAGGCTCCACCTGCCCAGCGGCAACCGGCGGAAGGTAGGAAGGCCGCTCAAAGATATCCGGCGGCAGGCAACTGCGCCGTGCTCCTTCAGGAAAAGGCAAGCGGGCCGCGCGATCTCTCGCTCGACCCGCACTCCAGTTGTCCATTCTGTCGGAAGCGTCTCGGTACGGACTCGTCCAGACCTCAGGGCTCGCTGCGCTGGCCTACCATCCCCAACCCGGATCCGAATTCCAGACTCGTATGGGACCCCACCAGTAGTACTGGCTCTGGCCCACCGGGCCTTCGTTGAAGGTTCGGCCCAACTGCAACTCGGCGAAGCCCTCCGGATGGGTCTCCGCGATGGGCTCCACGCGAATCTGATAGGGCGAGCCGGCATTCCGACTGCAGCGGTCGATGACGATCTTGTCGGGGTCATCAAGCTCGACGCGCCGCCACTCGAACAACCCATCACTCCGTCCCTCGCCGGTGGCCAGCTTTGCGTGGAAGCGCCAACGCTGCCAAACGTCGTTGAAGCACTCGTTGGGAAGATCTCCGTGACCGGCCCGCTCCATGGTCTGACCGAGAGGGTCGCACGAAGCGTTGGAGAGCGTGTATGCACTTCCGAACGTCCCTACTTTCAGTTGCCAGCGGCTGCCGCAGTTGGGGTTTGCCCGCTGGAAGAATATGAACTTGTGGTCGGGATTGGCGGAACCGCCGTTGCACTCATCCTTGAAATCGGTCTTGTAGTTGGAGCTGAACCGGACGTAAAACTCGGCCCAGACCTCCTGCGCAGGCTCGGGCAGAACCAGGTCACGCCAGATGTGGTAGCCAGCGCTGGCTGTGCCTTCACCGTCGGGCCTGGGGCTGTTCTTGCACACGTAGGCCGGTTGCTCGAACTCGAGAACGCGATTGAAGCCGGGGGCATCGGTGACTTGCCGAACCCCATCGATCTCGAAGGGCACCTGGCGGATCGCGAAGTGCCCGCGCCAACGGTCCTGATAGTCATCCCAAGCTGGCCGACCATTAGCGTGCTCGATAGGACTCTCCAGCCACTCTTCTGTCGAGCTATAGCTGGCAAAGTCCTCCTGGAACCAGACGCCGCCGCGCGGAACTTGGATCGGTGGATTGTCCTCGGGCTCGTTCGGCGCACCCGCTTCATTCGCGCACGACCCCGTAAGAAGGACTACCAAGAGCCACGTGATAGCCGGTTCGACCAGTCGACGGCGGCTCGCTTTTGCCATGGTCCACCTCATCTCTGCCGATTGCCCCCGGGGGTATCGGTAGTTTAACTGCATGACCGCCAGCTTGCCCCAAAGTTCGGCAACGACAATAAGGCAAGAAAGCCCACAAATTGTCGCTGCCGTCCGCACCCTCCTTCAGAGCGGGAGATCTCTCAGGATGCCGATTCGATTAGCACCACTCGCGGGAGACGGCATCGCAGTTGAGCAGGCCGGATGGACGCAAACGTCGGGCCCGGTGCGGCCCCCCTGAGAATGCCCAATTCTTTGGCGGGATCTGGGACACGGCGGAGCTACTCGAAGGCCTAACTACTCTGCAAAAACTGCAAGCCCGCGTCAAGGATTACCCTGGCCGGAGGTGCGCGACTGGACGGGGTGGCTGGTAGGGTTGACGCCCCCGCGCTTAGCGCGGGGGGTCGTTCCGACGGGCGAGACGATAGGACCGCCGTCGCGGCGCGTGCAAGTGTACGATGATCTCGCCGATGAGCCCGAGCGCGATGGCCTGGACGCCCAGCACAACGAGCAAGACACCCAGCAATAGCAGGGGGCGTCCTGCGATGCCTTGCCCTCCCAATCGTTGAATCAGGAGAACCAGCAGAATGAGGCCACCGCCCATGGACAGGGCGGCGCCGATGAGGCCGAAGAAACGCAGAGGCTTCTCTGTGAAACGCAGTAAGAAGAAGAGTCCGAAGACGTCGATGACTCTGCGGAGGTAGATGCCGGGGGCATATACGCGCGTGCCCACATCGGAGGGATGCTGAGGCGCATCCACCTCCACGACCTTGTAGCCGTCGCGCATAGCCAGTAGCGGGAGGAAGCGGAAGAAATCGCCGTACAGAGGCATCTCCTCCAGCACGTCGCGCCGCATGGCCCGCACTCCGGAAGCGATGTCGCGAATTCGCCCTCCCGTAAGCCGCCGCAACAGAACGTGGAACAGACGACTCTGCAGACGATTCAGCCACGAATCGCTGCGTGGCCAGCGCCGCGCTACCGCGACGTCGGCGCCACCTTCTACGCGTGCGATCAGTTCCGGTAGCGCCGAGGCCACCACGCGACGATAAGATGGCAGCGTCACGACGATCGGCGCCCGAGACTCAGATGCAGCCAATTTCAACAGCGCGGCTTCGCCAACCGTCTGCCCCACCTCGAGAACCCGAATCGGTTCACCTGTCGCCGCGAGACCGGCGAGCGTTCCGGTGAGTTGTCGATACCATGGCTCCGCGACGAAGACAAATTCAAAAGCCTGGCCAGCCCTCTTGAAGGGGTCGGCATACTCGAGGTACAGTTCGTCGAGTGCCTCCGGGCGTTCGCTCACGGGAACGATCACCGAGACGGCAAGCCTCTCCTCGCTTTCGCCTTTCACCGATGCCACACCACTCTCCAGTTCTGCGATCTCCTTCACCATTTCTCCTCACGTACCACAGGAAGTAGTTGCTTCATGTCGCTCTCCCGGTACTCGCGCAGGGCAACCTCTCCAATCAGACCCAGCATGAGCAGATAGAACGAGAGGCCGAACCAAAGCAGCGCCACTCCCGGAAACACGATCGCGTTCGCCTTGGACGGTTGAAACGTGGCGACAGCGACCAGAGACGCCACTACAAAGAACGCCCCCAGAACCGCGGCCCCCAGAGCGAAGACGGCGAACAGGGCCAAGGGGCGCTCGCGAAAAGAGCGAATCATCTTGATGGTCAGCAGGTCGGCGAGGACTTTGGCCACCCTGGAAAGCCCGTACTTGCTCACCCCATGACGCCTGGGATGGTGACGAACCGGGATCTCGGCGATACGCGCCCCCGCCGTCGCCGCGGCCACCGCAGGTATGAAACGGTGCATGTCGGAGTACAGGTGAAGTCGATCGAGCAGCTCGCGCCGGTAGGCCTTCAGTGAGCAGCCGTTGTCTCTAATCTTTACCCCGGTTATACCTGCGATTATCCGATTCGCGATCCAGGAGGGCAGCTTGCGCGTTATAAGCTTGTCCTGCCTTCTCAAGCGGTAGCCCGTCACCAGATCGTAGCCCTCCTCCAACTTCGCGAGAAGGTTCGGTATGTCAGCCGGGTCGTTCTGAAGGTCGCCGTCCATCGTCACGATAACGCGACCACGCGCCTGATCGAAGCCCGCCTGCATCGCCGGCGTCTGACCGTAGTTGCGCGCCAGCCGTACGAGGCGCACGCGCGCATCAGCGCGGGCGCTCCGCATGGCGATCTCGACCGTCGCGTCGCTGCTGCCATCATCCACGAGCACCAGCTCCCAATCGTCTGTCTGGGGCAAGGCCATCCGCACCGCCTGGACCAGCGGCTCGACACTGTCCTCCTCGTTGAAGAGGGGCACTACGACCGAGAGTTCCACTCGCTCCG
>CP070722.1:4016731-4020591 GCA_020350785.1 Gemmatimonadota bacterium | reverse complement strand
CTGGACAGCTACAATCCCAGCTACCGCTTCTCGTCCTGGTTGTTCAAGATCGCCAACAACCACGCCATCGATCATCTGCGGCGGGCACGGCTCTCCACCGTCTCCATCCATGGCTCTCCCCACGCCGTCGACGCCGAGCGCGCGGAAGAGACGCGGATCGTCCTCGAGTCGCGGGACGAGTCGCCCGAACAGGAGATGCTGGCGTTGGAACTTGGCGGCGAGATCGAACAGGCGATCGCTCGGCTGAGGGCGGAGTACCGCACGGCCGTCATCCTCCGCCATATCGAGAACCGCCCCTACGAGGAGATCGCCGAGATCATGGACGTGCCGATTGGCACCGTGAAGACGTTTCTTCACCGGGCTCGGGCCGAGCTGAGGGAGATGTTGGGTCACCTGCGCGAAGACACGTAACGGCATATAAAATAATAACTTATGAGGAACACCCGGAGTACTGAAACTTATCGCGAGGTCCTTCCGTAAGGGACTACAGCGGGCAGGTGAAAATGAAAACTTGGACTACTAAGGGACATCTCTCCGAGCTGGCCTTGGAGCTGTGGGCGGCCAATGAGGCCGAGGCCCACGACCTCCAGGCGATCGACAGCCACCTTCGGGCTTGCCCGGCTTGCCGGGCCCAGGCGGCCGAGTGGCGGGGGTTTTTCTTGACCCTCGCCTCGCTGCGTGGCGTCGAGCCCTCCCGTGACTTCGATGCAGGCGTCATGCAGCAGGTCCGTATTCCGACCCCGAAGCGAGCGGAGGCTCGACCTTTGGTGGTGCGGCTGGCACACAAAGCACCGCGCATCGCCGCGGCGGTGATTGGCGCTTGGGCACTTACTCTCGTGGGCGGCGCCGCCTGGCTGCAAAAGACAGTCGACGTCCCGCTGGCACTGCTTCTGGCCCGCTTCGTCGCGCAGTTGAAGGAGTACTTGATCGGAGCGGCGATCGACATTGTCGCCTACTTCCACCTCAGCGGGCTCGCTGAGTGGTGGTCACAGTTTGGCAATTCAATCCCGGGGTTGGGTGTTGCGGGCGCCCTGGCCCTCATGGCGGCGCTGTCCGGACTCGCGATCTGGACCCTGTATCGCGTCGTCGGTTATCAACCTCCGAGGGTGGACGCACATGCTTAAGCACATGCGACTTGCCGCTCTGCTTCTTGCCGGGTTCATGCCGGCGCCCCTGGCGGGACAGACGGCACAGGCGGTGGATGAGATCGTTCAGACAGCGGTGGTGCTGAGCGCGGACGAAGCGACGCTGAGCCTCGAGCTTGTCGATGGCCGTTCACGGCAGATACAGCTGCTGGACGGGACCGTCTACATCGACGGCAAGGAGGTGGGAGACTATCGGCCTGGCGGGGCGCTCGAAAGGGCCTGGCGCGACTTCCTGCGCGGGGCATCGGAGGGTGAGGTCCTGGACGCCCTGAACGGCTTCGCCGGCGCTGAGATGGAGGCAGACGAGGCGGCGCTGGCGGCGATTCTCGAGGGATTGGCTCCGTTTCTAGGAGAGATCTCCGCCGAACTCGCGGCCACCGTGGCGACCCCAGAATCGATCCAAGCCACGACCGAGTGGGCGCAGACCGTCGCCGAGGCGGCAAGCGCGGTGGCAACCGCAGCCGTGACGGCACAGATCGCAGATGAACTCGTCAACGGCGGCCTCGTGGTCGAGCTTGGAAACCTCGAGGGTCTCGCGACGTCGCTGGGCCGCATCGGCCTGGCGCCCGAACTCGCGCGCGTGCTCAAGAGCGACTTGGACTCTCCGCTGCGCATCGTCCTGGAGGCCGACGAGTACTTGTTGCCCGAGGGTGCCGAACTTGACCAGACCCTAATCTTGGTCGAAACCGACGGCGTTCTGGCCGGGACCGTAACCGGGAACGTCCTCGTGGCCGAGGGTTCGCTTCTGATCGCGCCTACGGGTCGCGTCGAAGGCGAGGTCGTGGCGATCGATGCGGATATCCAGAACCAGGGCACCGTCGTTGGCGGGTTGCGTGAAGCCGGGCACGTCGCGCCGGTCGTGGTGGCGCCGATCGCTCCGCGGATTCGGATACGCGGTGGACCACGGCCTGTTGTCAACAACTTGTGGCGTGGCCTCGGCTCGCTTGCCAGGACCATCGCTATGTACCTTCTGTTCGGTTTCCTGGGCGCGATCATCGTCTACTTCTTCCGCAACCAACTCGAAACGGTCAGCGATACCGTCTCGTACAGCTTCGGTCGTTCTTTCCTGGCCGGTTTTGCGGCTGAGATACTCTTCCTCCCGATCGGCCTGGTCCTGACGGTGTTGATCGTGACAGCCATCGCCGTGCCCTTCTATGCGCTAGGCTTCGCCTTGCTCGGGCTATTGGGATACATCGGCGTGGCCCATGCGGCCGGTGAGAACCTGACGCGCCATCGCTTCGCCTGGCCAAGTCGGCTGCGGCGCTCGAACTCCTACTACTACGTGCTCAATGGCTTGGGCGTCCTCCTGGCCCTGTTCGTCGGTGCCGCCATGACGCAGATGGCTTACCCGCTTCTCGGTTGGGCCCACGATCTTTTGATCGCCTCCGCATGGATTCTCACCTGGGTGGCGGCGACGTCCGGCTTGGGAGCCGCCCTGCTATCTCGCGCTGGTACGCAGCGGACCTACGCCCGGCCGGGGCAGTTGCCTGAGCTGCCAGCCGACTCGCTGGCCGAAGACCGGGCACCGTTCGCCGCGCGGGCCAGGGCGCGGCCCCGCGCAGAGGAGATGAGCGATGAGATCTAGGATCATCGTTCCAACGTTTCTTCTGCTCGTGCTCACCGGCGCGGTCGCTGTCCCCGCCGCCGCGCAGAGTTGGAAGACCGTGGCCAAATCACGCCAGCTCCGGGGGCAAGAAGCCCTCGACGTGAGCATCCATTACGCAGTTGGCCGTTTCGAGTTGAGCCAAGGCCCGGACAGACAGCTTTACCGGATCAACTCGACTTACGACGAGGATGCATTCCAGCTCACCAGCAGCTACATCGAGTCGCGAGGTCGCGGCAGCCTCCGCATCGACATCGAAGGGCATGATGAGGTAGACCTCGGGAACATCAAAGACTATGACTTCGAGGCCGGCAACCTGAGCGTCAGCCTGAACGGATCCACGCCGCTATCGCTCAGCATGAAGTTCGGTGCCGCCGAGGCGCGGCTCGATCTGGGCGGACTACGCCTGCAGGAGCTAATACTGGAAACCGGCGCCAGTGATACGCACGTCAGGTTCAGCGAGCGCAATCGAGAGCGCGCAGAACACTGCACCTTCAAGGCTGGAGCGGCTCAGTTCAAGGTCGATGGCCTGGGCAACTCGCGCTGCGGGCGGATCAGTGTGTCGGGCGGCGTCGGCACGCTGGGTCTCGATTTTTCGGGGGACTGGGGTCACGACGCGACGGCAGACATCAACGTCGGGCTGGGCACTATCGATATCTCCGTCCCGGCCGAGTTGGGCGTTCGCATCGAGCGTAGCACGTTTCTCATGTCCTTCGACGCGCCGGGCTTCGAGAAGCAGGATGGCGGCGTCTGGCTCAGCCGCAATTGGGACACGGCCGAACATCACTTGACTCTCTCGGTCAGCGGAGCCTTGGGCAGTATCAAGATTACCCGAAGCTAGACGAAGCCCGTGCGTCGGCCAAACACGGGGTCGCCTCGAGCGGCCCCTGTCTTTTCCGCCGCCTCCGCACCGCGCGCCGCGATCTCCACCGTGCCCGCCGAACCGATGATCGCCACCAGTTCGCCGACAACGGCGTCCGAATAGCTGGATCGAGGCGAGCCAACCCAGAACTCGCCGATACCGATGCTCCAGCCCTCGTCTATCCAGTCGGCCGGTATGTCCGTGATCAGGTTTCCGAACCGGTCGATATGCACAACGCGACCTCGCATCT
>CP070722.1:3986726-4016631 GCA_020350785.1 Gemmatimonadota bacterium | reverse complement strand
GACAACGACGGATCGCTGCTTCACTCGGCCAGCCAGGGCGGGTCCGCGGGCATCGTGGCCAGGCTGCTGGAGATGGGCTTCGATGTGAACGAGCGGGATCGTTACGGGCGTGTGCCGCTCCACTACGCCGCGGAACTGGGACGTGAGGACGTGGCCCGCACCCTTATCGAGCGCGGCGCTGACCTGGATGCCCGGAGCCTGTCGGGAGAGACCCCGTACAACACGGCCCAGTACGTAGGCCGCGACGAGATGGCGGCGTTCCTCGCCGCGGCCGGAGCGAGCACGGAGGCTCGGCGGTTTCCCGTTCTCGATGGCCCCTACATGGGGCAGCCGACGCCCGGAGCGGAACCCGCTCTGTTCGCTCCGGACATCGTCTCGACTCATCGCTTCCAGCACGGGACGATCGCTTTCGCGCCGGACGGGATGGCAGCCTATTGGTCCACCGAGGTCGCTCTTCCGGACTCGGGCTATTCCACCGGCCTGGTCGTCTTCTCGCGCCTCGTGGACGGCCGTTGGTCCGAGCCCTCCCCGGCGCCCTTCTCCCAGCTCGGTTGGAGCGACGACGTTCCGATCTTCTCACCCGACGGCGATCGTTTGTACTTCCTGTCGCGAAGGCCGACGGCCGGCGAGCAAGGACTACAGGCCGAACGGATCTGGTACGTGACCCGGATGCCAGGCGGCTGGTCCGACCCTGTGATCATCGAAGGCGGGCCGAACACGCTGGACCTCCACTGGCAGTTCTCGGTGGCTGCGGACGGCAGCATCTACTCGCCGGGCGACGGCGACATCTATGTGTCCAGGCTGGTTGACGGGCATTATCAGGCGCCTGTGAATCTGGGCGCGCCGGTGAACAGCGAGGCGGGCGACGGGGCGCCGTTCATCGCGCCGGATGAGAGCTACCTGATCTTCATGCGCTTCCGGCACGAGAAGAACATCGGCGGCGTGGACCTGTGGATCAGCTTCCGCGATGAGTCAGGCGCCTGGACCGAACCGCTCAATCTGGGGGAGGTGGTGAACAGCCCTACCGCGCAGATCTGCCCGATGCTCTCGCACGACGGCAGGTACCTGTTCTTCAACAGCGCCCGTGCCGGCAACGACGACAACTACTGGATGGACGCGGGCCTTATAGAGGAACTGAGGCGCGCAGCGCTCCGCTAGCGACGCAGCTCTCCGAGCCACTCCTCCAGTGTGTCGAGGTATTCCGGCGCGTAGTTCGTCCAGGCGCTGCGCGGCCGGCGCTCGCGCTCCTCCATGCAGCCGGTCTCCGACAGGATGATGTTGTGATCGACGCCGGGGATGAGCTCGATGCGGAAGTTCTGGTTTCCGGCACGCTCCAGGGCAGCGCGGTAGGCCTTCGCACCCTGGATCGGGTCGGCCTGGGTATCCTTGCCGCCGAAGAAGGCCAGCACCGGGATCGTGGTCCGCTCGATGACCTTCATGGGGTCCCAGAAATAGTCTCCCTCCAGGTCGTCGGCGTGCCATTCCTCCTCGGGTGCGACGCCGATTCTGAACCCTAGGAACGCCATGTCCCCGAGGACGGGATAGTTCGCCAACTGTGACTTCTGGCGCGCATACTCCTCGTATGTCTGCGCACGCGAGGCGGCGTCGATGAGGTTCTCGACGGCCGCGGCATCTTTTTCGGGCAGTCCGGCACACACCGCTTGGGCCGTAAACAGATAGAGTCCCTGATAGTAGCCGGCCTCGCCGGGGCAGGAGACCGCGATCATGAAGGCGATGTCGTCGCTCTTGGAGAGCACGAGCGGCATGATGTAGCCGGCCTGGCTGATCCCCCAGAGACCGATTTGTTCGATATCGATGTCAGGGCGTCCCTTGAGGACTTCGATCGCATCGAGGACGATCTGGGTGCGCTGTTCGAAAAGGCGGTTGCGATCTATTTGGCCGGTGGATTCGCCGGTGCCCGGCTTGTCCCAGGCGAAGGTCGCGTAGCCGGCGCGTTGCATACGCTGCATGATCGGCGGGTAGGTCACGCCCGCTGTGCGATTGTTCGGACCGTCTCCGTGTACGAACACGACTACGGGATGTGGACCGTTGCCGCCAGGTAACCTGAGATCGCCGACGATATTGAACGGCCCGGAGTCGAAGGCGATCTCCTCCGTGGTGGGCTGCTGGGTCTCGCCCGCGCATGAGAGGATCAGCAGCAAGCCTATAGTCAGTCGTAGCGTGCTCATGGCTTTCACCCGTCCTGATGTGCTGGCGGGGCTAATCGGCAGCGGCTGTCGAGCTTGAGTTCAGTGGAAAGTTAATACTCCACCACTCACGAGCGCGATCGCTCGTCCAGAGAGCCTGCAAGCCCGTCTCGTCCAGTCGGCGGCCCAGCTCCTCGGCCGACTGCGGCCGCTTCGCCGGATCTTTGGAGAGGCAGGCCAGGACCAGAGATTCCAGCTCTGCGGGGATGGGCAAGTCGGTGCGCGCGCTGGGAGGAAGGGGGGCGGTGTTCACGTGCGCCAGCAGCGTCGCGACTGGAGTATCTTCCTCGAAGACGCGCCGCCCGGTGAGCAGCCAGTAGGCTACGCAGCCCAGGGCGTAGATGTCCGCCCGGCCGTCGATCTCTCCCTTGCCCAGGGCCATCTCCGGGGCCATGTAGGCCGGCGTGCCCGGGACAGTGCCGGCCTTCGTCACGGGTTCACCGGCCTGCACCTCGAACTTCGAGCCATGCTTTACCAGCCCGAAGTCGAGGACCTTGACGAAGTCGTACTCGAAGGCGCGCTGGCAGAGGAAGAGATTAGCCGGCTTGATGTCGCGGTGAACCAGTTCGCGCCGGTGCGCCTCGCCCAAGGAAAGGCACGTTTGGCGCAAGATGTGAACAACACGCTCGGGCGCGAGCGGACCGAGGCGCCGCACCAGGGACTCGAGGTCGATCCCGTCGAGCAGCTCCATCACGTAGTAGAACGTACCCTGTTCGCTGATCCCGAAGTCGTAGAGCTCGACGGTGTGCGGCGACTGTAGCGACGCCGTGACCTGGGCCTCGCGCTCGAAGCGGGTCAGGATATTGTCCATCGCGCTGGGTTCTGCTGCGACTGCCCCGCGGCTGATCAGCTTGATGGCCGCCGGGCGCGCCAGCATGTTGTGCTCCGCCCGCCAGACCTCGCCCATACCCCCACGGCCAATGAGGTCCAGCAGGTGGTAGCTTCCCATCTCCCGAGCGCGGCGGATGTCGGTACCCAGGCGGTAGATGATTCGTGCCGCGATGTAGGACAGAATGATGGATGCGACGTAGCCATAAACGAAGACGAAGGCGAAGTCCCTGAGCGGCATTGCGGGAGCATCGCCGAAGCGGATCAACAGCGCCACCGTGATGGGCACGGCCGAGCCGGATAGCGTGAGGGCAATCAGCGCATGACTTGGTTTGCTCGGCACGAGGACGGTGAAGAAGAGCATCCAGAGCGCGACCGCGGAGACGCCGACGAGGTCGCCTGAAATGTATCGGGCTTCCAGGCCCGTGAAGGTGCCGTAGTACTGGCCGAGGGCGATGCAAAAGCTGACGATAACCTCATACACGAGGCCGACGGTGATGACGCCTGCCGGTGTCAGCCACGAACTCCTGGCGAGGATGAAGATGATGAGCGATGCTACCAGCATCAACGTGGGCGGCGCCCACTGCAGAGGTGTCTGGAATTCGTACGCAAGCTCGCCTTCAATGAAGTTGGCCGCCAGCCAGCCGGTGGCCAGCAGGATGACGACCGTCAGGCTGACAGCTTGAAGGCGCTTCGAGGACTGTCGCAGTAGGGTGAGGGGCAGGCCTGTCGCCGAGCGCCCCCCCGGCCCAGACAGGGACGGGAAGTCCCCGCCCTTAGTGAGGAGGAGATCTCCGGGGCCCTTCATAGTCCGGCGATACCCATCGGACGCTGGATCAAGAAACCACATCCGGCAGTGGTCTCGAGCGCTGACCAGTAAAGCATGAACGGCCTCCCCAAGAGTATTGCGCGTGGTCGAGCACTTGGCTCGTAGCTCAGCCAGTAATTCTATAATCGTCGGGGAGCCGTTGAGGCAAGCTGGCGGACAAACCGAAGGGTCATAGTTTGGATCAAAGCGCTGGCTCTCACGCGACTCCAGCGCTGTAGAACAGCGAGCTCAATTGTGGCGTTGTGAGGACGACAGCCGGCGGATACCACTTGCGGGCTTGCTGCCAAACCTGCGGGAGGTAGACATGGCAAGATCGGTGATTGCGCTTCTGATGGTGCCGCTTCTGAGTTCCTCGGGGCTCGCGCAGCCTGAGCGCGGCCTCAAGGTCTTCATCTCGGTAGACATGGAGGGCATTACAGGCGTCGTCAACTGGGAAGATGTCAGCAGGTCCGGCAAAGACTACGATTACTTCAGAGGGATCATGACCAGAGAGGTCAACGCCGCGATCGAGGGTGCATTGGCGGCCGGCGCAACCGAGATAGTCGTGCGTGACTCTCACGGCTCGGCCCGTAACATCCTTCCGGAATCGCTCAACGAGAACGCGCGTCTACTGCGAGACTGGTCGGGCGGGCCGAAGGGAATGATGGAGGGTATCGATGGCAGCTACGATGCCGTGGTATTCGTCGGCTACCATGCCAAAGCCGGTACCCCGGATGCGCTGCTCGAGCATACCTGGTCCGGGAGTGTGACAGACTTTTCCATCAACGGTGTCTCCCTCCCCGAGGCGGGCATCAATGCGTTGATCGCCGGATCGTTCGACGTGCCCGTCGTATTCGTGGCGGGTGACAAGGCTCTGTGTGACCACGTGAAGCAATTATTCGGAGAGGTCGAGACCGTAGCGGTGAAGGAAGGTATGGGTAGCGCGGGATTGAACCTGCACCCGGAGATCTCACGGGAGCGGATTCGCGCGGGGGTGGAAGATGCACTCCGTAACCTGGACCGATACAGTCCTTACAAGCTGCAAGCCCCCTACACTCTGCTGCTGAAGTTGAAGAACGAAGAGGCGGTGCACAGCGGGGCTATCTATCCAGGCGCACGAAGGACCGGCGACTGGGAGATCACATACACCGCTGGCGATATAATGGCCATCATGTACGCGTTCGGCGTCATGCTGAACTAGCTGGCGAAAGAACAAGTTGCCCTCGAGTTGGCGTTGTAGCCCAGGGGCTTATGCTGGGCCCACTGCGGCCGGTGTTGAAGCTGGAGCCCTCTTGTCGCCGTCTGCGCGCTCGGCTAGGCTGAAGGTCGACCGAGCGGCGCCCGTGCCGAGCACAACCATCCAGGTGCGGTACCTGGCAAGAACAGAGTAGCGTAAGAGCCAATGTTCATTCGGAAGATCATTCCACAGGACAAAGCTTTCTTCGAGCTGTTTCGAAAGCTCGCCGGCTCTGTCCGTGAAGCCGGTGTTGTGTTCAGCCGTTGCGCGGACGGCGACACATCGATAGCCGCCGCCGCGGAGGCGCTGACCCGCATCGAGCACCAGGCGGATGCCGTGACGCACGAGCTACTCGCGCGTCTGCAAACGACCTTCGTTACGCCGTTCGACCGGGAAGACATCCACATGCTGGCCGACCGGCTGGACGAGATCATCGATACCGCGGAGGAAGTCGTGCGGCTGGCAGCGGTCTACAAGATCGAGCGCTTGTCAAGACAGACGGGCGAGATGGCGCGATTGCTCGGTCAAGCATGCGGTCAGGTGGCGGGCGCGGTCGAGGCGCTGCCGGCGATGACGTCGGTTCTGGAAGCGGCGAAGGCCGTGAGAACGACGGAGAACGAAGGCGATGCGGTGTACTACGCCGCCTTGGGCGAGCTGTTCGAGGAGCCCGGCGAGACGTTCGAGGTAATCAGGTGGAAGGACATCATCAACCAGCTCGAATACGCGCTCGACGCTTGTGAGGACGTGGCGGGCACGCTAACGGGCATTGCCCTGAAGCACGGCTGAGGTTTGCCTTGGTCACGCTCGTCATCTTCACGGTCTTAGTCGCCTTCGCCTTCGACTTCGTCAACGGATTCCATGATTCCGCCAACTCCATCGCGACCGTCGTATCGACCCGGGTACTAACGCCGCTGCAGGCGGTATCGTGGGCCGCCTTCTGGAACTTCGTTGCGGCCTTTACGTTCGGGACGGCGGTCGCCAAGACCGTCGGTAGCGGTCTCATAGACCTGTCGATCGTAGACCCGTGGGTCGTTCTGGCGGGCCTGCTCGGCGCTATTCTCTGGGATCTCATCACCTGGTATTGGGGGCTTCCCTCCAGCTCCTCTCACGCGCTGCTGGGCGGCTACGCTGGCGCGGCGATCGCGAAGGCGGGTGTCGGCTCTTTGATCTTCAGCGGCTGGATCAAGCCGGTGGCCGCAATTGCAGTATCGCCACTCCTCGGATTCCTGCTGGCCTCCATACTGGGGATCGCTAGCCTTTGGGTCGTTCGCAACTCGCGGCCCGGGCGTGTTGACCGTTGGTTCCGGCGCCTGCAGCTCGTATCATCGGCGGCATTCTCGTTCAGTCATGGTAGCAACGACGCCCAGAAGACGATGGGAATCATCGTGGGGTTGCTCGCCTCGAGCAACGCGCTATTTGCCGGAGTCGAGGGGCCGCTGCGCTTTCTCTACTTGCCCAGCCCAGATCACGTACCGCGTTGGGTGATACTGGGTGCGCACGCGGCGATTGCGCTGGGCACGTTGTTCGGTGGCTGGCGGATCGTCCGAACGATGGGCACGCGGATCACCCAGCTGAGGCCGATAGGTGGCTTCGCCGCTGAAACGGGGGGAGCGTCATCGATTCTGGTCGCCTCCTTCTTGGGCGTTCCCGTCAGCACGACGCACACCATCAGCGGAGCGATCATGGGCGTTGGAGCGATACGGAGAGCTTCGGCCGTGCGCTGGGGTGTGGCAGGAGAGATGCTGGTGGCTTGGATCCTGACGATTCCGGCCTCGGCCTTCGCCGCCGGCGCCTTCTACTGGCTGGCGCACCTGGTCAGGCTGACAGGCTGATCGGCCGCGCTGAGTGACCGAAGCCGCGGCTGACGCCGCGATCAACGCAACCTGAACAAGAGGCTTTGAAATGGATTGGTCGGAACTGTTGAACGCCGAAATCGAGACGACCTATGGAGTGACCGAAAAGTTGTTCGACCTCGTAGACGATGACGATCTCGACTGGAAGCCCGGCACGGGCAGCAACTGGATGACGATGGGCCAACTGCTCAATCACATCGGGGAGGCCTGTGGTATGGCTTTCCGCGGATTCGTCACCGGCGATTGGGGACTGCCGGAGGGCCAGGATCTCGCCGACCTGTCGCCGGAGGAGATGCTGCCGCCTGCGGATGCGATGCCCACGATCGGGAGCGTCAGGGAAGCGAGGGAGAAGCTGGGCGCGGACAAGCAGCTAGCGCTTGCCATGCTGGCGAAGACAACGGCGGAAGGCCTCGACAAGATGGCGGCAGCCCCCTGGGATCCGACCGAGCGATCTCTGGGTCATCGTCTGCTGCAGATGGTGGATCACCTCAAGCACCACAAGGCGCAGCTGTTCTACTACCTGAAGCTTCAGGGAATGCCGGTCAACACCGCGCATCTTTGGGGGATGTAGCCTTCCGAGAGATCAGTCTTGCCGCTTGGCCGAGGTGGGCGGATCCCGCACGGGATATGCCGTATCCCGGCTTTCCGGCTAATAGTCGGCGAACCCGGGACGAGCCTGATGCGCACGCTGAGCGGCATCGCGTCGACGGGTCGATCGGAAGGTGTGCTGGAGGTCGCCTTCGACTGACACGAGATGTGCCGCGTCACGTTAACCCAGGCCGGCGATCGCCGCTGCGACCGCAGCCATGCCCAACCAGAAACAAACTCGCCCCCCAATGCCACAGGCAGCGGCCGCTGCCAGCCTGCCTTTTGTCTCTTCCTTGATGAGAGCTACCTGATCCAGCGGCACGGCGATTCCGAGGCGGCGCATGTAGTTAACCGCGGCAAGCATGGTATCTTCGGCGCTCGCTTTGCGGAACGTCCGTGCAAACATGCGTTTGAGCACGACCCAGGCGATGAAGAGAACGATGGCGGCTTGCCACATGGTGTGTTCTCCCTCCTCGAGATCCTGCCGCGCGTCCGTTGGCCGTTTGACGGTCGGCGTATCCTCAGTCGCTGATTGCGATTTGCGGAATGCCGACCTCAGCGCGAATGGATCTCTTCATGGCAATGAAGGCGAACAAGTGGTACGGGTACGACAAAGATTTTCGAGTCGCGCGGCACTTTTGCGACGCGACAAAGCTCTCAGTGGATGATCTTCCGGTTACTAAGTTGTGAAGCACTCTTTGCTTGAACTCTGTCGACGGGAACTCTAGGACAGTCAGAAGCGACGAGCCCGAGCAGATGAGCTGCAAGAGCGAGACCATCTTCGCGATCGCTGAAACATACGTTTGCTACGGCGCGAGACTTGGGCTGAGAACCGATCAGGCGGATCAGTGACGCGGTGGGGGCCAGCCCGGAAGTTCTTCGGCTCGCGCTCGCGGTCGAGGCTGTGCGGACCTGCTTGCTACAACTGGAAATACCCCGGGTGCTCAGCGACGTGCAACCAGGATCCATTGCCACTGGTTGCGGCGCATCTCGGCGAATCTGTCATCGCGCCGCAGCACCTCGAAACCCGCAGCTTCGACTTCCCGCTCAGCCAGACGGCTGCTCAGGTCGTGGTTGGCCGTCTGGCGAGAGCGAGAGAGGGAGGTATCGCTGGGGACGTGATCCAGCATGACGAGACGGCCGCCAGGTTTCAGCGACCTGTACATGCCCGCCAGCATCGCGGAATACTCGGTCATCTCATGGTAGGCGTCGACCACCAGCACGGCGTCGAGAGATTCCTCTGGGAGCTTGGGATCGTCGACCTCACCGCGAACGACCTCGACATTCTCGAAGCCCTCGTCGTTCGCCAGTTCCCTCAGTTGTGACAGCGCTCGCTCACTGATATCCACGGCGTAGACGCGCCCGCTGGGCCCGACCTCTCTGGCGAGATGCTCGGTGAAGTAGCCGCTGCCGGCCCCGACGTCCGCGACGCTGCTACCCTCAGCGATCGCCAGGGCCGCGATGACATCCGGCACCCGCTGCCAGGCGTCCCGGTTGCCCCGCTGGGCTTGGAGTTGCGCCGGCAGGAAGCCTGCGGCCAGCAGGATGATCAGTAACGATCGGTGAAGCCGGGGCAGCGTGGGTGAGCAGTGTCTTGTTCTCATGAGGAGTTCCTCGTTCTCCGCGGGCAGCGTCCTGCGGTATCCCGGAGTCTTCCAGCGTATGCGGTGGGGCCTATCACGAGCTAGCCTGATAGTGCATACTGTCAGCCCCCAACGTTTTGATGCTCTACCAGAGGCTAAGGTTGGCCTCATCCTGGGGCACAGGATCACTCGGGGCAACGGCATAGTGGCCTGAGGTGTCATTCATGGGAGGTCCGCCGTCAGCGGGGCCTCTGAGAATCATCGCGACGCGAGCTTGTCCAGAAAGAGACCCGTGCAAGAGCTTAGCAGGAAACTCCGACTCTTCCCGGCCACCAACATAGTCATCGCCAACATGATCGGCGCCGGGATCTTTACGACCTCGGGTCTGCTGATGGAACAGCTCGGCAGCCCGGCTCTCATGATCCTCCTGTGGGTCGGCGGCGGATTCCTGGCGCTCTGTGGCGCGCTCTGCTACGGGCAGCTTGGTGCGGCGATGCCCCGTGCTGGCGGCGAGTATATCTATCTCTCGGAGCTGTTCCACCCCTTGCCGGGTTTTCTCACGGGCTGGGTGTCGTTCTTCGTCGGGTTCTCGGCGCCGCTTGCCGCATCGTCCCTCGGCTTCAGCGAGTACATAGGCAGCGCTTTCCCGGCGCTGATCGTCTGGGGCAACCCCGAGCTGATCAAGAAAGTCATCGCGGTGACTGTCATCGTCGGTCTGACCCTCGTCCATTTGAGAGGGTTGGAGATCGGCTCGCGGTTGCAGAACTATCTGACCGTAGGCAAGGTCCTGCTGATCGCCGCGCTGATCGTCATCGGATTCGCACTCGGCCGGGGAGATCTCGGTAACTTCACCCTGGGCTCCGCGCCGGAAACGGGCCTCGCGGGTTGGAAGACCGCCGGGCTGTCTCTCATGTGGATAATGTTCGCGTACAGCGGCTGGAACGCTTCCGCCTACATCGGTTCGGAGATAAGGGATCCCACGAGGAACCTGCCGCTCTCGTTGGCATTGGGAACCAGCGTCGTGATGGCCCTTTACCTGGGTCTGAACCTTCTCTTCGTGTATGCGGCCAGCCCCGGAGAGATGGGGGGAGTCATCGCCATCGGCGGCCTTGCGGCCTCCAGATTGTTTGGCGGCCCGGCAGAGACCGTGATCTCGAGCCTCATCGCCTTTGCGCTGCTCTCGTCGATCAGCGCGCTGATTATCCTGGGCCCGCGAGTCTACTACGCGATGGCGAAGGACGGCTACTTTTTCAAGATCTTCTCCGATGTGCATCCTGTTTTTCGAGTCCCATCGAAGTCGATAGTGCTCCAGGCCCTGATCGCGGCCGTCATGGTGATGTCCGGGAGCTTCGATCAGATACTGACTTACATGGGCTTCTGCCTGGGGATATTCCCGATCTTCGCGGTCATCGGTGTATTCAAGTTGAACAATATGAGTGCCCCGGTACGGCGAGTGCCGCTCTATCCGCTCACTCCGTTGGTATTCATCTCCGTCAGCTTGTCGATTTTGGTGCTGGCGTATCTCGAGCGGCCTATCGAGTCCTCGATCGCGATCATCACGGTGGCTCTGGGCCTGCCGGTCTACGCGGTCTTCAGCAAAGCGCGCCGGAAGGATCGGATCGCCGCCGGTCACCCCGATTCGACAGAGCCGCACATAAAGAGAGACGAACACATCGTGTAATCAGGAGTCAGAATGAGTTACGCATGGAGAACGTTCCGTGTAGTCCCAGCTCTGTGCTTGGGCTTCTCCTTTTCCGCGGCGATCGCGCAGGAGGTCGTCCGTCAGCAGGACATCGATGTGCGGGTCCGGCAGTTCCTCGATGCGCACCGATACGAATGGCGAGCTGCCAACATATCGGCGACGGATGGCAGGGTACTCTACGATCTCGTGCTGGACAATGGCTACACGAAGGCGCTGGAGATCGGAACCTCGACCGGGCACTCGGCGATATGGATCGCCTGGGCGCTGAGCAAGACGGGCGGCAAGCTGATTACTATCGAGATAGACGAGCGCCGGCATCGGCAGGCGGTCGCGAATTTCCAGGAGGCGGGGCTGAGCGAGTTCATAGACGCGCGGCTCGCCGATGCTCACGAGCTGGTGCCGCAGCTGGCGGGCCCCTTCGACTTCGTCTTTCTGGACGCGGACAAGGAGTGGTATACCCGATACTTTCGAGCGGTGCACCCAAAGCTCGAGGTTGGCGGCTGTTTCACGGCCCATAACGTGTCGGGCCGACGGATGAGAGGGATCGGCGAGTTTCTCGACGAACTCGAGGGTACGCCGGGCTTGGAGACCGAGATCGTAGGCGCGAGCCGTTCGGGGCTCTCGGTAAGCTACAAGAGATCAGCTCAACGAGGATCGCACGAATGACGCGACCATTCGATTCCTTGCCTGACATCCTGTGCCAACGCCGGCGCCGGAACCTCGCACTCCGTCGCTCGAATCTTCTGGAAGCCGGTGCTCTGAGCCGGGGGCGCGAGGGTAGGCATGGATCTTGACGCCTTGACAGACTTCGAGTTTGACTCGCAGCCGCGCGTGCGAACCAGTGTGGCATGAGTACTACGAATGCGGGGATCGGGCAAAGACGGATGGACTGGCGATGCGCAGGGGCAGCAGACTGGGCCAGTGGCTTCGAACTCGCGGTTGGCGAGGGCGCGCGGGTTTCCACCTGGCGGCCACGGGACCGGTCTTAGATGCTTTTCAACTCCTGGGCCTTCGCGGCGTTTCTCCCTGCGGTCTTCCTCATCTACTGGAAGCTTGCCGCCACCAGTCTGCGCTTCCAGAACCTCTTCCTGATCGCTGCCAGCTACCTGTTCTATGGCTGGTGGGACTATCGCTTTCTCAGCCTCATCATAATCAGCTCGGCGGTCGATTACTCGGTCGGTCTGGGGCTTGCGGCAACGGAAGGCGCTAGGAAGAGGAAGGCGTTGTTGCTGGCCAGCCTTCTGGCCAACCTCGGTCTGCTGGGTTTCTTCAAGTACTTCGATTTCTTCATCGAGTCGTTCGCCGCACTACTCGCAACTCTGGGGTTCCAGCCGAACCTGCCATCCTTGCGGGTCGTCCTGCCGGTGGGGATCAGCTTCTACACGTTTCAGACTCTCAGCTACACGATCGATGTCTATCGGCGCCGCATCCCCGCCACCCGAGACGCCGTCGCCTTCTTCGCGTTCGTGAGCTTCTTTCCGCAGCTGGTGGCGGGCCCAATCGAGCGCGCGGCCTCCCTGTTGCCGCAGTTCCAGCGCCGTCGAGCATTCGATGCAGACGTGGCGGCGGACGGGCTCCGACAGATGCTCTGGGGTTTCTTCAAGAAGATGGTCATCGCCGACAACGTGGCTCGTCATGTCGACGTGATCTTCGCCGGGAGCGGCGACTATGGTGGGCAGACCCTATTCTTCGGGGTCTTTCTGTTCGCTTTCCAGATTTACTGCGACTTCTCCGGCTACTCGGACATCGCTATCGGTACGGCGCGCCTCTTCGGCTTCTCGCTGATGCGCAACTTCGCCTACCCTTACTTTTCGCGGAACATCGCGGAGTTCTGGCGGCGCTGGCACATTTCGTTGTCCACCTGGTTCAGGGACTATCTCTACATCCCACTGGGCGGTAGCCGGCTCGGTGCGTTCCGCCATCACGTGAATGTGATAATCACGTTCACCATTAGTGGTCTGTGGCACGGCGCCAACTGGACTTTCGTCATCTGGGGGCTGCTCAACGGGCTGTATTTCATTCCGTTGATGTGGACGGGTCGGCGTAAGAAGCACGGTGCGGAGATCGCGCCGGGGCGCGTGCTTCCGAGGTTGACGGAGCTGGCCGCGATGGCGGTAACCTTCGCTGCCACGTTGCTGGCTTGGGTGTTCTTTCGCGCGGACTCGCTGTCACACGCGGTTTCGTATCTGGGGCGGATGCTGCTGGGTAATCCCTTCGCCGGAGAACAGATCGCTAGGGGAGTGTTCGTCCCGGGTCTCACGTTCATCACGGCGATGGTGGCCGTCGAATGGTTGCAGCGCCACAGACAACACGCTCTCGAGATGCCGGGAGTACGGCGCTGGATCCGCTGGTCGATCTACCTGGCGGTCGCGTTGAGCATTGTGACGTTCGGCAGCTTCAGCCAGACCAACTTCATCTACTTCCAGTTCTAGTGGAGGCGAAAGGGAAATGTTGGGGAGGCCAATAGACGTCGACGTTCGCAGGTTCGTATTGAGGGCGTCGCTTTTCCTGGCTTTCTTGTCAGTCGCGAACCTCGGGTTGATCGCGGCCGCCGGCCGGACCGGTATTGGGAGAAGCCTCCGCTTCACCAATCTCCCAAGGCGCACCTCGTCATGGGGCGGCCAGTCGATGGTCGCGTTTCGCGAGGCCAAGAGCGTCTCCGACGTCGACATCCTCTTCCTGGGCTCCTCACACACGTACCGGGCCTTCGACCCGCGCTTCTTCGACGAGCTCGGTTGGAGCAGCATGAACCTTGGCTCGACGGCTCAGAGCCCTTTGAACACCTATTATATGGTGACGCCCTTGCTGGACCGGCTGGCACCGAAGGTCGCCGTTATCGACGTGTATTGGCTGGTGCTGGAGACGACCGGGGTGGAGGGGGCGCTCGACCTGGCTCAGAACCTCCCGGCCTCGTGGGCGGCGCTTCGCATGACCCTGGCCACTCGCGACCCTCGTGCTCTCAACCAACTGGTCGCTCGGTTCTTGGAGGGTCAGGAGGCCCTGGAGCGTCGGCCGGTGACCTTGAGGCCGGGTGACACCTATGTGGGGCGAGGCTATGTGGAGAAGGCGGCAGACTACAAGGAGTTCCAAGAGTATCGCCCCCGTGGAGTGACTATTTCTGATCGACAGCTGAGCTACCTGCGGCGTGTGATCGAGGAGTTGAGGGAGCGCGGAAGCCAGGTGGTGCTTGTCGTGGCACCTGTTCCTCAGGAAGAGCTGCAGGCGACATCCAACTATGAAGAGATCGATGCCAGGATGGAGTCATGGGCCTTGGAGATGGGGGTCGCGTACATCGATTTCAACAAGATCCTCAGACTGGATCTGCAAGATCACTTCTTCGACAATCACCACCTCAACCAGGAAGGCGTCTCAAGATTTCTGCCGGTCTTCTATGAAGAGATCTGCCGCCTCGGCTCTTGGGATCGCCTGGGCGGGAGTTGTTCTACGGAGCGGGGTCTGTGAATCCGAGAAAGACGAGTTGGCCGATCGGGCGAAATGGTTGCGTTCTGCCGGCTGGCAGAGTATCGTGAAACGGGCTATAAGGTATACGAACCGGAACACGACAGCCCAGCTCAAACCGTTCATTGTGCAGTCAGCGCGCAAACAACGCCGGGAGTTTAGTTATGTCTCATCGAACGTCGAGGCGCGGGAATGCTATGCTGGCTCTGCTGACGCTCGTGCTGGCTAGCGCGGCCTGCCACCGGGTGATTATTGACAACGGTCTCGAACCCAGTCCGGAAGTATATCATCTGGAATGGAACATGGCTTTCGCCAACGCGATCTTCCCGGCGCAGATCGACGCCAGCGAGTTCTGTGGCGGTCGTTGGGCCAAAGTAGAGACCAAGCACAGCTTCCTGAACGGGGTCGTCGGGTTCATAACGTTCAACATAATAACGCCGATGGACGTCAGGGTTGTCTGCGCTGCCGGCACGGCGAACGCGTCAGCAGACGCTGAACAGTCGCCGGCCGCTGAACTCGAAGACAGGTAGCCCGATGGATTGCGCATCGAAAGACGGAGGAACTATGCACCGCCACTCCGCGTGCCGCGCTCTGGCCAGCCTGGCTCTGATTGCACTGTTGCCCGTGATGGCTGCATGCTTCCACAGCATCGTCGATACAGGCCTAACACCCGGCGCCGTGGGATATCATGGCAAGTGGGAAACGGCCTGGCTCGTGGGGCTGATACCCGCCGAGGTCGACGCCGAGGCCGTGTGCGAGGGTCCGTGGGCCCGGGTGGAGACGCAGCAGAGCTTCCTGAACGGCCTGGTCTCCATCCTGACAATCGGGATCTACTCGCCGCACGAAGTCGAGGTCGTATGCGCCGCTCCGGCGGCGGGTGGTGACTCCGACGGCGGCTAGCTGAGCCGGCGAAAATAGGACAAACCCAAGAGAACCATTACCACAGGCCACATCAGGTCGAGGGGGCGTAACGGCAGCGTTCCGGTGAAGCCAGTCAGGATTCGGGCGAGCAAACCAGCGGAAATCAGCCAGAGCCCCCAGCGCCTCATCTTCCAATAGCCTAGTAGACTCACCGCCGTGACCACCAGCGCCAAAGGTGCCCCGGCAACGTGCGCGCTCGGTAATCTGCTGAAGACATCCCATTGGGTGACAATCCGCCAAGCCGCGAGCGCCACGGCCAGCCAACCCAGCAGGCACAAGACCGTTAGCGCTAGGGGCCGCTCGACGCGGGGCTCGTTTGCATCAGAATGGTCGGTGAACCTCAAGACACTCCACTCCTCGAGAATGTAGGAACCGCCAACGAAATGGTTGGGCTTCGACTAGCCGGTGCGCTCGGCCCAGGCGCTGAGGATCTCACGCTCTTTCTGAGTGGGCAGGCTGCCCAGCGCCGCGCGCCGCTCCTCCGACTGCTCCCTCCACCACTCCAGGTTCTCGCGGGCAGTCACGGCCAGCGGCCGGTAGGTCAGGCCGGCCGCGATGGCACGGTCCGCGGAGATCGTCGACATACCCAGCGAGTCACCGCGGGGAGCCACCCACGGCACCATGTAGGGCAGGCCGTGCTCGAGCAGAAAGTCGGTACCCACCCAGGTGAAGGAGATCGCCGAGGATGTGATCGCGCGGATCCCGTACACGAGCCCAGCGGAGGAGAGCCGCGAGCGGGGGCCGGTCGCGTTGTAGGTTCCGGCGTTACCCTCTTCGACCATCCGGATCATCCACTCGGTCAGATCTCGCACATCGATCAGCTGGACCGGATCGTCGGGATCGCCGGGTGCCAGGACGTCACCGCCCAGGTCTATCCGCGCGACCCAATAGGTCAGTCGGTCCTTCGGGTCGCCGGGCCCGATGATGTAGTGCGGCCGCACGATGATGGCTCGATCGGGGAACGCCTGGCGCGCCTCGATCTCCGAGAGCGACTTGTCGACTCCGTAGCGGCCGCCGGGTCCGGTCTCGGGGTCCCATTCGGTCACTACTTCGGTCGTCTCATCGATATTCGTCGTTAGATACGGGTAGTACACGCCCGTGGACGACGTGAACATGTAGTATCCGACGCTGTCCTTGAGCACTCGAGCCGACTCGCGCACCCACTTGGGATCGGTGGCCGAGTTGTCGATCACCGCATCCCACTCGCGGCCCTCGAGCGCCTCGAGGTTGTCGTTGCGGTCGCCCGTCAGCCGCTCGACCCGCGCGAAGACCTCCGGGAAGAGGATCGGCGTCGTCTTGCCGCGGTTGAAGATCGTCACCTCGTGGCCGCGCTCCAGCGCGTGGCGGATCTGGTAGGGTCCCAGATACGTGGTGCCGCCCAGGATGAGGAGGCGCAGCGGCTTGCCGGCCGCGGGCGCCGGTCGCGCCTCCGCGGGCCGGGCCTGGAGTCCGGCAAGCCCGAGAGCGCCGGCCGCCGCGGCGGTCGATCGAATGAAGTCCCTTCTCGTCGTCGACATGTCTCGATCTCCGAAAGTCAATTCACAGCCGTCTGTCACTCGACGCGGATCAGCCGCTCGCTCGAGCGTGCCAGGCGGCCAGCACCTCCGCCTCGCGCTCGGGCGGCAGCCCGGCCCTCGGGCTGGCGCGTCGCTCCTCCGGCAGGCTGCGCCACCAGTCCAGCGTCTCGAGCGCGGTGGTCGCCAGCGGCCGGAACGTCAAGCCCGCCGCGATCGCTTTGTCCCTGCTGATGCTGCCGTAGCCCACGTACTCCTCGGTGGGCGGCAGCCAGGCCGGCAGGTCCGACCAGGGTCGAACGTTCTGCTCGGCCAGGAAGTCGGCGGCCACCCAGGTGAAGCCGATCTCCACATTGGTCGTCGCCCTGATGCCGTAGAGCATCTCGGCCGTGGACAGGTGCGAGCGCGGCCCGACCGCGTTGTAGACGCCGGTATTGCCGTCCTCCAGCATGCGCACGCACCACTCCGAAACGTCGCGGGCGTCGATGTAGCGCACCAGTGTCCACGGATCGCCGGGTGCCAGCACCTCGCCGCCCCGGGAGATCCTCACGGGCCAGTAGGTCCAGCGGTCGGTAGGGTCGCCGGGCCCCACGATCAGGCCGGGGCGCACCACCGTAGTGCGGCCGGGCAACGCGGCCTGAGCCGCCTGCTCGCAGAGCGCCTTGAGACCGCCGTAGGTGCGGCCGTTCACCTGCTCGACGGTGGGGTCCTCCAACTCCTGCACCGGCGCCGTCTCATCCATACCGGGCTGGGGGAATCCGCGGTAGACCGACAGCGTCGAGATGTAGAGGTACTGGCCGGCCGAGTCCTTCAGTAGTCCGGCGGAGTCGCGGACCCAGCGCGGGATCGTCGCCGAGTTGTCGATGACGGCATCCCAGTCGCGCCCCTTCAAGGCCTCCAGGTCGCCGTCGCGGTCGCCGCGCAGCTTCTCAACCTCTGGAAACATGTCCGGGTTGGTGCGACCGCGGTTGAACAGCGTGACGGTATGACCGCGGGCCAGGGCGTAGCGAACCTGGTGAGGGCCGATGAAGCCGGTGCCGCCGAGGATCAGGATGCGAAGCGGCTTCGCGGCGCTGGCCATCGGCTGCTGAGCGAAGAGACCGCGGCGGCCGCTCAGGGCGAGCGCGCCGGCTGTCGCGGCGGACAGCTCGAGAAACTGTCTTCTCGTCGTCATGTCTGGAACCTTGGGTGGAGTTCGGAGATCGCAAGCTCCTGCGCGTCGAGAAAGCTAGGGATTCGGAATGTGAGCGGCCAGCCGGCACTCGTTCGACCAGGAGCGAGGCAGGCGTGTTGGGCGCAAGTTGCATGGCAGGGAGCGTGGAGATACGCTGATACCGGTTGTAGTGCCCGCGACCTTCCAAGCCGAGTTCGTTCTCGGCTTCGCACTGTGGAGCCGCTTCGAGAGCGGCTCGACGACCAGCAGACTCGGCGCCGCCAGTTGGCTTCAGGTCGCTATGCTGGTCGCGGGCACGTGCCTGCTTGTGGGACTAGTTGTAGGCGCCGTTCACGGCCTCTTCCTGTTGCGGCTTCTAAGCCTTGACTCGGAGGGGCCAAGACTACCGGGCACAAACCGTGGACTGGAGTGACCCCAGGCCGTACTGCTTGTTCGTAGCCGCACTCTGTTGCTGCACGGATCGTCAGTTTGAGTCTTCGGCGCCTGCTATCGGCGGGATCGAGTTGTCCTCGGATTACGGACCGCTGGTCGACGGGTTTGCCTGGGCGAAGGGCCAGGCGCTCGCCTACGCGTTCGAGGGCGATCCGGTGGGCAAGTGGTACGAGGCGGCGCTTCCCGGTCGCGAGGCTTTCTGCATGCGTGATGCCTCGCACCAGACGATGGGCGCTTTGGCGCTCGGTCTGGCGGAACACCACAAGAACATGATGCACAAGTTCGCGGTCAACATCGCCGAGTCGCGCGACTGGTGCAGCTACTGGGAGATCGACCGTTACGACCGGCCGGCCCCCGTCGACTACCGGAGCGACGAGGACTTCTGGTATAACCTTCCGGCCAACTTCGATGTCATCCAGGCGTGCTACCGGACCTACGAGTGGACGGGTGACGACGATTACCTGCTGCACCCGGACTTCGATCGCTTCTATCGCCGCAGCCTGACCGACTACGTGAAGGCGTGGGACCGGGATGGCGACGGCCTGATGGAAAGCCCGAAAGAGAACGGGGTCCGGGGCATCCCGACGTACTGGGAGGGAGGCGGCCCCCGGGCGCTGACGGGCGGAGACCTGGTCGCGGCTCAGTTCGTCGCCAACCTCGCCTACTCCCGCATGCTCGCCCTGCGCGACGAGGACAGGGAGGCCGAGAGGTATCTGGCAGAGACCGAACGCTTACGGCGGTTATACAACGATGGATGGTGGAATTCAGAGCTCGGTCGATTCCATACCTCGATCATAGAGGACGGTTCGTTCGACACGACCTACATTCCCGCGATGCAGATCTTCCCACTGTATTTCGGCATCGTGGAGAGGGAGAAGGCCGATCGACTCTTCGAGGGTCCGGCCGTCGGGGTCAACGTGGAAGAGAACTCCTATCTTGCCGAAATACACTATGAGTACGGACGCGATGAAACCGCTTTTTCATTCTTGATGGCGCAGCTGGATCCAGGGCTCGAGCGGCGCGACTATCCGGAGAACCCGTTCACCGCCGTCGGCGTCATCGTCCGCTACCTGGTCGGCGTCAACCCTCTTGCGTCGGCTGGATTGATCGAGACCAGACCGCGACTGCCCGGCGACGTCGCCTGGATCCTGCTGGAGCACGTGCCTGTCTTCGAAAATCAGATCGGCGTGCATCACGTGGGGCTCGGCGAGACGCATCTTGCTAACGAGACAGGGCCGGCGCTGCGCTGGCGCGCGGTCTTCCCCGGTCGGCATCAATTACTTGTCGTCGATGGGACGAGGGTCGAGGCCCGCACGCGCTTCATGGCTGAGGGCAAGGCCGAGAGCTACGTAGAAGTGGATGTCGAAGAGGGAGCGACCCGACGGGTCAGAGTGGAGTGAGTCAGCGTCATGGATACTGGAAGACGCAGTCGACTGCTGGGCGCAGCGCTGATCTCGGCGCTGGCCTCCGTCAGCTTGCAGGGCATGAGACCGACGACGGCGTTGCCCCCGGCAGGCAGGCCAGAGATGTCGCAGGCAGATCAGACATTTCGCGTCTCTTCACCCGATGGGGCGATCACGGCCTCCATCTCGGTCGGCGATCGGCTTGCCTTCGACATCTCCTGGCGCGGCCGCGCGCTGATTGGCCCGTCGCCGATCTCGATGACCCTGGGCGACGGTGTTGTGCTAGGCCGGCAGCCGCAGCTCCTGAACGTCCGCCGGTTGACGGTCAGCGATCCGATCGAGCCCGTCGTGCCCGAGAAGTACGCGCAGATCGAGGATCGCTACAACGAGCTGGCGCTGGACTTCCAGGGCGGCTGGGGACTTGAGGTTAGGGCTTACGACGACGGGATGGCCTACCGCTTTCGCGTCGATGAGACCCAAGATCTGACCGTCTATGCTGAGGGTTTCGACGTCGTCTTCGAGGCTGACCCCGTGGTATGGTTCCACACGGAGGAGAGCTTCCTGACCCACTCGGAACGTCTCTACGAGCGGCTGCGTGTCAGTGAGATCCCGGCGGGTAAGATGGCCAGCCTTCCGGTCCTGATCGGGTTCGACGATGGGCCGAAGCTTGCCATCACCGAGTCGGACCTGCGTGACTATCCCGGACTCTACTTAGAGGGCACGGGCGTTTCGGCTTTGCACGGTATTCATCCCGCCTATCCGGCCGAGCAGGTGCAGGTTGGTGACCGCACCGTCAAGGTCACCCGGCGTGCCGACTACATCGCCCGGACGCGCGGCGCGCGCACTTTCCCGTGGCGCCTGCTGGTTGTGGCCGAGGAGGACGGCGACCTGATCGAGAGCACCATGGTGTTCCGGCTGGCGCCGCAACTGCGCATCGCCGACGCATCCTGGATCCGGCCGGGCAAAGTCGCCTGGGATTGGTGGAACGCCAACAACGTGTACGATGTCGGATTTCGTGCCGGGCTCAACACCTCAACGTACAAGTACTACATCGATTTTGCCGCCGATCACGGCATCGAGTACGTCATCCTCGATGAGGGCTGGTCCGACCCGGCAGACCTGTGGAAGCTCAACTCCGACATCGATCTGGAGTCGTTGCTGGCCTATGCTCGTGAGCGAGGTGTCGGTCTGATTCTCTGGGTCGTATGGAAGACGCTGGACGATCGCTTCGAAGAGGCCATGGACCGCTTCAGCGACTGGGGCGTGGCCGGCATCAAGGTCGATTTCATGCAGCGCGACGACCAACCGATGGTCAACTACTACTGGAAGGTCGCCGAAGCCGCCGCGCAGCGCCGACTGCTGGTCGACTTTCACGGCGCATACAAACCGGCCGGCTTACGGCGAGCCTATCCCAACGTGCTGACGCGCGAGGGCGTCCGCGGGCTTGAGCACAGCAAGTGGGACTCGACGCCCGATCCGGAGCACAACGTCACCATCCCGTTCATCCGTATGCTGGCCGGCCCGATGGATTATACGCCGGGCGCGATGCTTAACGCTCAGAAGCGCCAGTTTCATCCCGTCTTCGACCGGCCCATGAGCCTGGGCACCCGCGTCCATCAGGTCGCCATGTACGTGGTCTACGAGAGCCCGCTGCAGATGCTCTCGGACTCGCCTTCCAACTACTTACGAGAGAAAGAGTGCCTCGCGTTCATCGCGGACGTCCCGACGGTATGGGATGAGACGCGCGTGCTCTCAGCACAGGTGAGTGACTGGGTTGCCGTGGCGCGCCGGCGCGGCGATGTCTGGTATGTGGGCGCGATGACCGATTGGGCGGCGCGCGACCTCGTGTTGGATTTCTCTTTCCTCGGATCCGGAGAGTGGGAGGCGGTGATATTCGAGGACGGACTCAACGCCGATCGCAACGCAGGTGACTATCGCCGCCGCGAGCTGACGCTGGGCTCGGGTGACCGCTTGTCCATCAAGCTGGCAGCGGGCGGCGGCTGGGCGGCGCGAATAGAGCTCAGAGACTGACGTCTGGTCCGCGATGGTCGCCGATCGGAGGAAGAGTGCGAGACCGACCGCGATGACTAGGCGATGACCCAAAGGAAGGGGGCGCCGACCGGCGGCGCCCCTCTCTTCAAGAACCTCTCTCGAAAGGCGGTCTCGTGCCGCCTCCGAGATCGATACCCCCGCTCTATTGCGGCTCCTCGTACAGCCGCCACACCAGCACCAGTGGCGGGATGAGGATGAGTCCTGCGACCAATAACGTGCCCAGCATCGATTACCCACTCCCCTCGATTCCGGCGCTCTCCAAGGGCTGCGCCGGTCATGACCGACTCACCATTCCTGCCGGCACCCGTGCTGCCCCGGTTACGGCGCCGGCCGTCATACTCCGCTTGATCAAGGGGGCATGAGCCGTGCCACGGACTCGGTTCGCGGGATCGCCCCGCAATCCGGCGACCGGGGCCCGGTATTGCAGCTTCCGCTGAGGCGAATCACGACTTTCTGAGCCTTCCAGTGCTCGGCCGGCGGCCTTTCTTCATCGAGGGTCGCGACCGATATTGCGACAATTATCTCGAATCGACCGACCGCTAACCTCCAACAAGGATCGAAGATGAGCCGTCCAAACCTTCCGCCTCAATTGACGATGGTCGCTGCACGCCTGACTTCTTGCGCCGTAGCCGCCGGCCTGCTGCTGGCCGTCCCGGACGCCGCCCCTTCTCAGACCTTCCCCGGCGAAGACCCTGTTATCCGCAAGATGTGGGAGGTCGGGATGGAGAACTCCCAGACCGAGACCCTGGCCCAGGTCTTGATGGACTCCATCGGTCCGCGGCTGGCAGGCTCGCCCGAGCTGGCCGCCGCCCAGGACTGGCTGATCGGGCTGTATGGGAGGTGGGGCGTGACGGTGCGGAAAGAGCAGTACGGTACCTGGCGCGGATGGCGGCAGGGATACCTGCACGTGGATCTGATCTCACCGCGGATGCAGACCCTCGAGGCCGAGCTGCTGGCCTGGAGCAGCGGCACTGAGGGGCCGGTGGAGGGCGAGGTCGTCGTTCCACCTGTGGGGCTCACGGAGGAAACGGCCGCCCAGTGGCTCGAGAGCTTGGCAGGCAAATTCGTTCTGACGACGGCGCCCGAGCCGATGTGCCGGGCGCCGCAGGAGCTGGAGCGATACGCCAGAGAGGAGACCGTACAGCGAATCGACTCTCTGCGGTCGGCCATCCGCGACGGTTGGGAGGAGAGGATGCGGCCGTTGGGGAACTGGCGGGTCCGCGAGCGTGCCTTGGATGAGGCGGGCGTCGTGGGCGTGCTGACCTCGAGTTGGTCAGAGGGCTGGGGCGTGAACAAGATCTTCAACGCCGGAACCGAACGTGCCGTCGCCGTCGACGTCTCCTGCGAGGACTACGGCTTGCTCTACCGGATGGCGGAGCGCGGGCAGCGCCCGATGATCCGCATCGATGCCGACGCCGAGGACCTGGGCGAAGTCCCGCAGTTCAATGTGATCGCGGAGTTGAAAGGCACCGAATTGCCCGACGAGTACGTCGTGCTCTCCGCCCACCTCGATTCCTGGCATGCGGCGACCGGCGCCACCGACAACGGTACCGGGACGATCACCATGCTGGAGGCGATGCGCATACTGAAGGAAGCTTATCCCAACCCGAGGCGAACCATCATCGTCGGTCACTGGGGCGCTGAGGAGATGGGGCTCATCGGCTCGCGGTCGTTCGGCGAGGACCACCCCGAGGTGGTGGAGGGGCTGCAGGCGCTGTTCAATCAGGACAACGGAACCTGGCGAATCGAGAGGATCGAAGGGCAGGGCTTGCTCTATGCCGGTCAGCACATCGGTCGCTGGATCTCGCCGGTCCCCTCAGAGATCAGCGAGCACATTACGCTGGAGTTTCCCGGCGCTCAGAACAACCGGGGAAGCGACCACGTGGCGTTTCTGTGTCATGGCGCGCCGGCCTTCCGCCTACAGTCGCCTTACGACGAGTACAGGCAGTACACCTGGCACACCAACCGCGACACCTACGACAAGATCGTGTTCGACGACTTGAAGCAGAACGCCACGCTGGCGGCCATGCTGGCCTACGGCGCTTCCGAGGATCCGCAGCGCGTTCCACGAGATAGGGCGGTGCTGCCGATCGAGCCTCGGACCGGGGAGCCGCGCCCCTGGGTACGATGCGGGACGGCGCGTCGGAGCATGGGCGGCTAGCTCGCAGGCACCGTGGCGGGCACGCTGAGAGATGTGAGCCGCCGTGTCGGTTAGACTGCAGGTCGCCATCGTGGTCGGGTTGGCGGCTGGGCTGCTGCTGGGTCTCAGCGCGGCGATCACGCAAGCCTCATCGCTTCTGTGGGTGGCGGGTGCCGTCGAGCCGATCGGGGCGGCCTTTGTCGACCTGCTGAAGATGGTCGTCATCCCTCTCGTGGCGTCTGTCATCTTCGTTGGGGTGGCCTCGCTGGGTGATCTACGACGACTTGGCCGGATGGGCGGGTCGGCGATGGCCTTCTTTGCGGTGACCAGCGTGCTGGGTGTTCTGTTGGGAATGGGCGTGATGCGGGCGCTGATTCCACTGGCGAGCGAGGCGGCGGCGCAGGCGGTGGCGCCCGGGGCGGTGCAGGCTCCTGCGCTGCCGGGTCCAGTCGACTTTCTCCTCGGCCTCATCCCCAGCAACCCCTTTCAGGCCGCCGCCGAGGGCGGACTGCTTCCCCTCATCTTGTTCGTAGTGCTGCTGGCGGCCGCCACAGGAGCGCTGCCCGGCGAACAGCGGGAGCGGCTGACCGGATTGGCCGACGCCGTCGCCGCCGCGCTCATCAAGATGACCCACTGGATCCTCTGGACGGCCCCGGTCGGGGTGTTCGCCCTGGCCGCGCCGGTCACCGCTCGGGCTGGCTGGGCGATGCTGCAAAGCCTGATCGCCTTCGTCGCCGCCGTGCTGGTGGCGGTGGTCGCGTTCGTCACCCTGGTGTACCTACCCGCCGTGCGACTCCTCGGGCGGATGCCCGTGGCTTTGTTCCTCAAGGGGTGCGTGAGCCCACAGGTCATCGCCGCGGCGACGGTCTCCTCGCCGGCCACGGTCCCGGCGATGCTCGAGGCGGCGGACGACAGACTGCGACTGGCGCGACCGGTGTCCGGCTTCGTCATCCCGCTGGGTGCCGGATTGGGCCGCGCCGGCAGCGCCGTGTTCCAAGGTGCCGGCCTGGTGTTCCTCGCCTGGCTCTATAACGCCTCACTCGCGATATCCGGCATCGGCGGCGCCGTGCTGGCGACGTTCATCGTCTCGTTCACGGTGCCGAGCATACCCGGCGGAAGCGTCTTGAGCCTTGCCCCGGCATTGGGTACGGTGGGCATCCCCTTGGACGGATTGGCCATCTTGTTGGGAGTCGATCGAATCCCCGACATGGCCCGCACTGCGACCAACGTCACCGGTACACTGGCGGCTAGCGTGGTGGTGGATCGACTGGAGGCGAAGGTCGGAGACCACACCGTCTACGACGCGGATGCCTCGTCGAGCCGCGACTGACAGCGGCTCAGGCTACGGATTTTGGCCGGTGGAAGATCCCGACGTGCCAGCAGCTTGGAGTGGCGGACTGGCCCCGGAGCGGGCCGCTCGGCGGCCCCATTGAAAGGACTCGCTCGATGAGACTCGCAGGCTTGGCAACGCTCTTTGCGACAGTGGCGGTCGGATTAAGATGCGGCGGAGCGAAGGTAATGGTTCCGCCCAGGATAGATCTTCGGCAGCATGAGATCCTCGCCATCATCGAATTCAGCTCGAACGAAGAGGGAGAGCTTGGACCGTTGGCGACGAGGAGATTCATGGAAGAGATCCGGCGCGACCAGGGTTTGGTGCGGATCGTAGAAATCGGTTCGCAGGCCGAGGCGCTCAGAAGGATCGATTCGACGCGCTTGGATCAGGCTGCTTACAAGGCGCTGGGCTCGGCCTATGAAGCGAACACAATCTTCACTGGTGAGCTCGAGATCTCTGACGTCCGCCCGGCCGTGAGGATCACACCCGACCTGCGCGACGTCGACTTCGCGGCGGATGTCGACGCTACTCTGGCGGTCTGGATGACCGAGACGGCTACGGGCGCTTCGCTTTGGAACAACTCCGCAAGTGTCACGATGAGAGTCGGCCAGGTCAGGGTCCTCGGAGGCAGGGATATCGTGTTCGACGCCGACGACCCAGAACGTGCCTACGGCGGTTTGATCGATGCGCTGGTCGAGGCGGCGACGAAGGACTTTCGGGTGACCTGGCAGCGCCGCTAGCGTCGGAGCCGCCGACTCGAGCGACCTCCTGGCCAACCAGACGTCTCGTTAGCCGGGATCGGTGGTGAACGAGATGATGCTGCCGCGCGCCAACCCACCGGCGCTCGAGGCGACGACCCTGTAGTAATAGGTCGTCGCCGGGCTCAGACCGAATATCCTTTGTCTGACGCGCTCGGCGACAGTGCCCGAGCCTACCGACTGCAGCGCGGTCGACTCGAAGACACCTAGCGAGGGATCCGTCCCCCACTCGAACCAAGCGTTGGTCGCCCTGCCGTTGGGGTTGACCGTCGCGTTCAGCCGGGCGCTGCTGCTCGTTATCAGGTTGGCAGCATCCGTCGTTGCCGAGGGCGCGGTCCAACTGGATCGCAGGATGTTCAAATCCAGGTCGTCGACCGTTCCATCCTTGTTGATGTCGGCGGGCACCAGGCTCTCGAAATCTCCAGGCAGGCAGGCGCCGCTCTCCGACCAGTGAGCGACAAGGGTGTCTTCGTCGAACTGGTCCACACGATCGTTCAGGTCCAGGTCGCCCGGAAGGCCGATCTTGAAGGGGACGCTCTCAACCGAGAACGCGCCCTCGCCGTCGGCTACCAGCGTGTAGCCTTCGCCGGGTGCGTCGATGCTCACGCTTTCGAAGGTGGCCCGCCCCTCCAGCGGCGCTACGGGCTCGCCGCCGCTCAAACTGCCGGCCGAGGGGTTCACACCGATGCGCAGGCCGATGAGATTCGCAAAGGAGGGGACGGGGTCGCCCTGTCTGTCCCGCACCTCGACCTGTAGGGGCGGACAGATCGGGTATCCCGCCGGGAACACCGCTTTGGCATCGGGAACTTCGTCGGGCTGGTGAAGGAAAACCAAGCTCAACCGTTCCTGACAGCTCACCTCGAAGCCGGTTTGGCCTGTTGTACCTGTTTCGATTGCCACGGTCCGCGGGTTGGGTGGGGCCACCGTGCAATTCTCGGCCACATCCGTCAACTCGACGTCATGGGCGCCGTCCCCGACATCGGCGAACGTGATCTGCCCGTTTATGTTTATTGGTCGGCAGTCGGACCCGTTCAGGCAAACCAGGTAGCCATCGGGATCGAGATCATCGCCGGCGGTCGATGTCGTGACCACCAGATTGCTCGTCAGCGAGATGACCGACAACGGCACCACGGCCAAGTCGTTGGTTCGATCTTCCTGACCTGCGCTGCCTGTGGCGTCGGCGGTTATGCCGATGTGGTACTCGCCCGGATTGACGTCGGCGGGGATCAGCAGCGATCGACCGAAGCTCGCGAGGCCTTGAGCGGCCAGCGCGGGGGTCGGCAGCAATTCGAGGGTCCTGTCAGCCTCATTGATGTCGGCGTCCTCGGACAACTGAATTCGCGTGGTCGATGTGCCTGCCGCGGTCTGGCCCTGGTTGTAGATCTCGAACTCGAGCGTGAAGGTACCGCCAGCCCCGATGCTCGACGGCTCGATGCTCGCGTTGCGGACTATGAGATCGGCGGCCGAGCCCCGCGGCAGAGCGCCGAAGGCGAAGGTGTGTCCCCGAGCAGGGTCCCAGCCGGTCCAGTTGCTGCCCCAAGAGCCGATTCCTTCTCCCAGGGCCCCGTCCCAGGGAACTGGAAAGACCGGCTGACCGGCGAGTGTGACCAGATTCGAGTTGTCCAGGGCCAGAGACGCCTCCGCAAAATCGAAGCGGCCGTCCCACTTGTGATAGACGTTGAGGTGGAGGTGCGGCGTGCTCGAGCAGCCGGCGTGCTCGGGCTCGGTCTCCGGATCGGCCACCCAACCTATGACGTCGCCGGTGTGGACCGGTTGGCCGACGACCTGCGGGTCGATTCGTAGCTGGGCGTACTCGGTTCGCAGTGTCCCGAAGTCAATGACGAGATTCGTTTGACTGACAGGCTGCGCGCTGCCGTCAAGAGCGCAGTCCGGGATCTCCCATACGATGATGTCGGCGATCCCGTCATGCGCCGCACGGACCGGTTGAAACGCCGTGCTGTCTGGATGAATCTCTCGACTACCGGCAGATGCCGCCCAGTGGAGGTCTACGGCTCTGGTCAGCGGAGCGCCTCCGGCGTGGTGTTCGTACGTCTCGGCCACGCGGTACTGTCCTGCGTCCCAGGGCGCCTCCAGTTGGTAGGGCAAGGGCGAGTGAGAGGCCTCGGTGAAGACGGAGAAGCTCAAGGTGGGAGAGGCATTCCGCCCCTCACAAGTCCTGTAGAAGGTGTTGATATCGTCGAGGGGTGGGTTCAGAATCTGCGCGGTCCAACGTCCGCCCAGGTTCCCCAGGGCCGCATAGAACCAGATCGTGTCGGCCGCGACCAGGATCTTATCCGGCTCCCAAATGCAGTAGGGGGGCCGGCCATCGTTGTCCAGGTCGTCGAGGTTGACAGCGGCGCCTTCGACGATGTCGGCACCGGTGATTCTGATCCACTGCGGCTGGCTCCAGGCGATGGCGACGTTTGTTTCGTTCCCGGCGTCGAGTGCGGCGATGCCCGGTGTCGGGGTCTTCACTCCGTAAACGCCGAGGCCAGCGATGGGGGCGGTCACAATGCGCTGTGCTGAACTGGAGCTACTGCCCTCGACCGGCCGCCACTCGTCAGCGACAACGGAGTGAAGCTCGAGTGAGGTGTCAGGTACGTCGGGCGCCAGTCTGGCAGGATCGTACCTGATCGTCAGCGTTGCTGGCCGAGCGAATCGGGTCCCCTCCGGTTGCAACTCGTATACCGTGCCCTCGATCAGGGCTACGTCCTCCGGGAAGGCACCGGCCGTTCTGATGTCGATGGTCACAGGGCTGAGAAGCGCACCGGCGGGAACCTCCAGGACAAGGGCTCCGCCGGCGAAGCGGACGGTACCGCCCTCCGGCCCGATGGTGTTGGTCGGGCCAGGCAACTCCGTCGGCCCGTCATCGCCGCACGCGGCGATCGCCAGCACGGCGGCACAAAGCAGGGCCCAGACCCGATACGCGCCAGTCTGCCGCAGCGACTCAACTGGCTGGGCTGACTGGTGCATTCGCGCCACAAACGGTTGTTTGGCCGCGGCCCGGGCGCTCTGATTCACGCGTCCCGCATTGGCCAAATCGGATGGGCGGTTGGACGGGTCTGCGGTAGCCATCTAGGCACCAGTGTGGGTTCAATCCAATTCGATGTGCCGGGCCGTAGCGTGTTCTTCAGCATGCGACCAGCAGCTACTGAACGCAACAAGAATGCCGAGCCCGTCGGAGGCGTCCGCCGGGAGGGAATCGGCTGGCGACCGCCGGTCGATGTTACCGGCGCTTGATTTCCGCTTGAGCGAGGTGTCGCAGTTTGCTGGGGACGATGGGGCGCTCTGCGCAGATGGGGACATCCGCGCCGGCGCAGAAAAGTTTGCAACCCTGCGTTCGAGGTGAGTGGGATGCGAATGGCGTTTCCGGATTACTTCGCCTGGCTGATTCGACACCGAAGGCGGGTCTTGGCCGCGAACCTGGCTCTGATCTTGATCGCCGCCGCCGCCGCCGCCCGTGTGCCCATCGACTTCACTCTCGAGCAGTTCTTTCCCAGCTGGGGACCCGAGCGAGCGCGCTACGAGCGTTACAAGCAGAGTTTCCCACAGGAAGACATGCAGGTCTCCGTCTTCTGGAGAGACTCTCGTCCCGTCGGTGCCGCGGTCTACCGTGACCTGCAGCGCGCCGCAGCCCTCTTCGAGGAGGTCGGACTCGAGAACATTACCTGGTTCGGCAGCGTCGAGGGCGCCGACCGCCACGGTTTGGACGGGTCAAGCGAGCCGCGTGTCGCCACTCTGGCAGAGCCGGAGAGCATGGATGACTCGTACGTGCGCGACGTCTTGGACCGTCAACGTGTCAATGACTTCTATCGGGGCTACCTGTGGAATTTCGAACAGAACGTCTTCGCGATCCACAGCACTCTGTCAGAAGAAGACATGCGGAGTGACCGGCGGCGTCGCGAGGTCGAGG
>CP070722.1:3981764-3986626 GCA_020350785.1 Gemmatimonadota bacterium | reverse complement strand
GGACCGTATATAGGACAGCAGGGTGAGGCCTAGCGTTCCGCCATCCAGAATTCGTACGGTATCCGGGACCCGATATCGGCCGCGAAGCTCCTCTATCGCCGCCACGCCCAGACCATCGTCTCCGCAGAGAACGTTGCCCAGTCCAAGCAACAAGAGAGAGCCCTGGCCACCCGCTGTGGGCATCTCTTACTCCTCCGCCTCTTCCGCTTCCAGATCTTCAGGCCGCACAAACCGATAACCCGAGAACATCGAGTCGATTGCCGCGTTCTTGGCCGCCCGAGCGACCAGCAGAGCGCATGACACATGGTGTATTACGAACAAGACCAGCAGCCACATGCAAAGGTGATGGATCCACCGTGCCGTCTGTAGGCCACCAAACAATGGCACCAGTACCGAAAAGACCTGCATTGGGGAACCGATCCCGGCACTAACCGAGAAAATGGCGTAGCCGGTCAGCGCTGAGAGGAGACAGACGGCGTAGACGAGCATGTAAGTCATTCCGGCCAGTGGGTTGTGACCCACGAACCTCGGCGTGACGGGGCGAAAGAGGACGTAGAACTTCAGCCACTCCCAGGCCGATCTCCAACGCGCCTTGCTGACCGGGATCATCTGGTTCCAGCGGGCGTATTTGTTGCCGACGAACATCCAGACGATCCTCGCCAACTCCGAGAGACTGAAGACGATGGCGGCGAAAAAGTGAATCGCCAACACCGTACCCATCACGAATTCCTGTCCTGCCGGATCAGGTGCCGTGATGAACGGGTGGCCGATGTAAAACCCCGTAATCGCCAACACGACGATGGAGCCTGTGAGTAGCCAGTGCGTCAACCGGACGGGCAGGTCCCAGACGTAGACCCGGATGACCTGGGGCTGTACCGCCGACGCGGCCGCCGAATCGATGGAGGCCGCCGTATTCATTGCGCCCTCACTTTCACCAACTCGCGGCCGTGCCGATCTACCACGTGCACGCCGCAAGCCATGCAGGGATCGAACGAGTGGACGGTACGCAGGATCTCGATGGGCTGCTCGGGATCGGCCACGGGCGTTCCCACCACCGCCTCTTCATACGGACCTCGCTGGCCGGCCGCATCGCGTGGCCCAGCATTCCACGTACTGGGCACCACGCACTGGTAGTTGGCGATCTCGCCGTCCACTATGTGGACCCAATGACCGAGAGCTCCACGCGGCGCTTCGTGAAATCCTGCCCCGCTGCAGTCCTTGGGCCAGCTGGCCGGATCCCATTTCGAGTTGTCGTGGATATCGAGCTGGCCGCGGCCCATGTTGTCCTGAAGCTCGTTCAGCCAGTTCTCCAGTTTCTCCGCCAGAACCAGGGTCTCTATTCCGCGCGCCGCCACCCGCCCCAGCGTCGAGAACAAAGCCTCCGGTCCGACGCCAAGCTGACCGAGTGCGTAGTCGACGTACTGCCGCACGCTCTCGTTTCCCGAGACGTAGGCGACCAGCATTCGCGACAGCGGGCCGACTTCCATCGGCAGTCCGTCGTAGCGTGGCGACTTGAGCCAGCTGTACTTGCCGTCGGTATTGAGGAACTCATACGGCGGCTCGGGTCCGGTAAAGTTGGGCCTCGTCTCGCCGCGCGCTGGGTGTAAGCCTTCGCCGTCACCAGCCTCGTATTCGAACCAGGAGTGGGTGACATACTCGGTAACTTTCGTCTGATCGAAGGGCTCCGCTGCGGAGATGTCCCGGGCCCGGATCACTCCAGACGGGAGGTAGAGCGGGGCGTTGGCTCCATCGACCTCCGGATATTCGCCGTAGGCCAGATAGTTGCCAACACCGGCACCGTAGCCTGCCCAGTCCTTGTAGAAAGAGGCGACGGCAAGCAGATCGGGAATGTAGACCTGTTGGACGAACTCACGGGCCCCGCGGATTAGCTTCCGCATGTGGGAGATCGAAGTCATGTTGAGCGAGGCCTGCCTGTCGGGATCGATCGGCGTCGCCATGCCCCCGACCAAGAAGCTTTGTAGATGTGGGTTCTTACCGCCCAGAACGGCGTGCATCTTGATGAACTCACGCTGCCAGTCCAAAGCTTCCAAGTAATGGGCCACCGCCATCAGGTTTGCCTCTGGAGGCAAGCGGTAGGCCGAGTGGCCCCAATAGGCGTTGGCGAAAGGTCCGAGTTGGCCCCGCTCCACGAACTGCTGGAGTCGACCCTTAACGCCTCGGAAGTAATCGGTGCTGGAAAGCGGCCAATCGGAGATGGACTGGGCGAGCCGTGAAGTTGCCGCCGGGTCGGCTGACAACGCGGAGACCACATCCACCCAATCGAGAGCATGCAGATGGTAAAAGTGGACTACGTGGTCCTGAACCATCTGCGACGCCATGATCAAATTGCGCAGCAAGCGCGCGTTCGCCGGCGGTTCGGCACCAATCGCGTTCTCCACGGCCCGGATCGAAGCGATGGCGTGCACCGTCGTGCAAACACCGCAGATCCTCTGCGTGAAGGCCCAGGCGTCTCGCGGGTCGCGGCCCTTGAGGATGATCTCTACACCGCGGAACATCGTGGCGGAAGACCAAGCATCGCGCACCATGCCGCCATCGACCTCCGCCTCGATGCGCAGATGGCCCTCGATGCGTGTGACCGGATCGATAACGAGCCGCGTCATGACTGACCTCCCTTCTCTTCTTCAGCCTTGGCGTGCACCATTCGCCTGCCGTACTGCACCAATCCTCCGATAGCGTAGGCCGCCGCGACACCGGCGGCCGCCCAGATGCCGATCTTGTCTGCGGTCGCGTGGACGCCGAAACCCGGTACTCCGGCGATGTGCGAATAGAACGGCGTCATCTTGTCCCAGAAGTCCGGCTCGGCACAGCCGAGGCACGGGTGACCGCAGCCCACCGGCCAGTTGGTCCCCTCGTTCCAACCCACTCTCGGACAATTCTGGAACGTGACCGGGCCCTTGCAGCCCATCTTGTACAGGCAATACCCACGTCGATGAGCTTCGTCTCCCCAGTTCTCGACGAACTGACCCGCATCGTAGTGGGCCCGGCGCTCGCAGTTGTCGTGAATAGCCTTGCCGTAGGCGAAGAGGGGTCGACGATAGCGGTCGACAGGTGGCCAGCGATTGAAGGTCAAGAAGTAGACGATCACCGCCGCCAAGTTCTCGGCGTTGGCCGGGCAGGCCGGAAGGTTGATCAGGTTCTTGAGGCCCGGAACTGCATCGGCCACGCTCAGCGCACCGGTCGGATTGGGGGCGGCCGCCGGAAGACCACCGAATGCCGCGCACGTGCCGATGGCGATCGTCGCCGCAGCGCCACCGCAGACCTCCTTGGCAATCTGCTCTGCCGAGCGACCGCCTATGGTGCAGTAAGCTCCGTTCGCACCCGTCGGAATCGAGCCCTCTACCACGGCGATATACCCGCCCGGCTTCTGGCTCACTACACCCTCAAGGGCTTCCTCAGCACGGTGCCCGGCCGCTGCCATGATCGTCTCATGATAGTCGATCGACAACGTGTCCAAGACGATATCGGCGGTCGTCGGCCGCCCGGCTCTGAGGAACGACTCGGTGTTGCCCGCACAGTCCTGAAACTCAAGCCAGACCAGGGTTGGCTTGTCCGCTGCCTCGATGGCCTGGGCGATCCGAGCGCCGACCGTTCTAGGCATAGCGAATATCGAGGCCATCACGCCACAAAAGCCCACGAACTCCCGGCGCGACACACCTCGTCGCTCAAGCTCCTCGACCAACCAGCTCTCCGAAGCAGCCATACGTCACCTCCATGGGTGTTACACGACTCAGGACTGCTGCCTGAAGCCTGCCTCGATGCCGAAGCGGGCGCCTGAGTGCCAACCTCAGGCGCCAACCAAGCACCATCGCATGCGGCAACAGCTATCCCAGCGAGTTCGCCGCCGGGCAGATGCGACGACGCCCGTTCTTGTTCGAGGCTTCTCTTCTGAAAGGCGCGCGGGGCGCCTGACTTCGTGAGTTCAAAGCGCTGGGGCCTAGGCTCCGACTGGCCCCCGTGCTTGAGAAGTCGGGCGAAGCACTTTCGAGGCTATCCCGGAGTCATGACTGCCGGACATGCAACTCGGCCTCTCAATGCAGGTGTTCTCGTCGGTTTGCCATGAAACGCTCTTTGCCAGCACCGTGCCAGGAGTGCCGTCGGGGGGTCCGAGCTGGATGTAATCAAGAGTAATTTGAACTCTCGCTCGCGTCAGGTTATTCTGCCGTGGCGCAAAATGCCACATTATGTGCGGGCAGATCGCCCAAACCGGGGCGCTTCGCCCCGATGGTCGACCACGGATCCGCGATTGTCTCATCGAGACTGACCGGCCAATAGCGGTCCCTCTCCGGACCCGCCCATTGACCTTGGGGGTCCCGGGATTGCAGAATGGTGCGATCGCGGAGCCTTCGGATGGACATACGCCATACTCAGGCGGGAGGGTTGAACACATGTGCTTGGGCGTTCCAGGCCGAGTGATTCAGGCGGACGGGTTGGTGGCGACGGTGGATTTTTGGGGCGTGTGTCGAGAGATACGTCTCGATATCGTGGACCAGCCGGTCGAGGCCGGAGACTACATCCTCAACCATGTGGGCTTCGCGATCCGCAAGATCCCGAGCGAAGAAGTGGAGGAGACGCTGGCGCTTTACGAGGAGCTTCTGCGTGCGGCCGAGAATGACATGATGGCGGCGGACGTGCGGGACGAGCTTCGAGCCAGCGCAGCGCGGCAGGCGCGGGAGGGATCTGATGCCTGAGCTGGATATTCTCAGTCAGGCGGCAGAGCTCAAGTTTCGCGACCCGGCTCAGGCGCGCGCTCTCTCTGAGAAGCTAGCTCGTCTCTGCCGAGAGATCGGCCGTGAGATCACGGTGATGCACGTGTGTGGGAGCCACGAGCAGGCCATCGCCCG
>CP070722.1:3976590-3981664 GCA_020350785.1 Gemmatimonadota bacterium | reverse complement strand
GGGCGGGTCGGGGTCGGAGAAGCTCGTCTGCTGATCGAGTCCGTAGAGAGCGGCCGCCGATACCGAGTGCCCGCCCCTGTGTTCCCAGGAGATTTGACCGCTCCAACGCCTGAGTTGCTCGGCGGCCGTCGGCGTCGGCGCATAGCTGGGGCCGGGTATCCCACGATCGAGGCGCTCGAACCCGCCGCGAAGTCCCAAGTGGCCGCCGGCCAGGATGCTCGACAGGCTAGCGAACAGGTTGGTCTCCGCCAGCTCGTTGTTGGTGCGTGTGGCGGTGCCCCCACCGACCAGTGCGGGCCTCTCGAACTGGAACTCGCCGTCGGCCGACCGCAAGCGTCCGCCTGCCGACCAGCTCAGCCCTCGGAAGTCGCCGCCGGTCTCCGCGCCCGCCGACCACGCTCCCAGCGATCCGGAGCTCGCCCCCAGCGCGAGGGGCGGTGCGTCGGCTTTGGATGCGATGAGCACGGCGCCGGCGGCCGCCCCGGACCCGTAGCGCGCCGAGCTGGCGCCTTTAACGATCGTGATGGAGTCGATACGCGAGGCCGGTACGGCGGAGAGGTCGGCCAGCCCGGTGAGCGGGTCGGCCAGCGGCACCCCGTCCAAGAGGACCAGTACCTGGTTCGCCTCGGAGCCTCTGATGCTCAGGTTCTGGGGGCCCAGGGGCCCGCGCTGATGGATCACCAGGCCGGCACGTCCGTCCAGGAGGTCGCCGGCGCTGACCGCACCGCTGGCCTCGATCTCGCCGCGCGAGATGCTGTAGACGCCCGGACCGGCAGTCGAGGCCTCTCCGCCGACTGCCTGCCCGGCATGGATCTCTTTCAGCCGCAGCGGGCTGGCTCCCAGCGCGACCGTCAGCCAAGCCGTCTGCCCATTGCGGATCTCCACCTCCCTCACCTGCGGCTCGTACCCCAGGCGGCTGAGCCGGACCAGTCGGAGGCCGGGCTCGAGGCCGTTCAACCTGAAGGCGCCGCGGCCGTCGCTGAGGGCCATCAGCCCGGCACCGACCACCTCGACCAGAACGTCCTCCACTGGCTCGCCGGTGATGGCGTCGCGAACCGTGCCAGCCAGCCCACCGGGGTATTGAGCCTCGGCGCTGCGAGCGAGCGGCGCGCTGCCCAGACAGAGTAGTAGGAGAAGGGCGCCGGCGGCCGGGCTGCCAGGCGAAGGGCGTACCCAGACGGGGACGCGTTCGGCGGCGCCCGGTGCCCGCGGACGCCGAGTGGGCCGGATTGATGCGAAAGGCAAAAAGAAAGCCTGCACGTCTTCCCCCCGAAGAGTGCCATGGCCTACGGGCGGAACAGGTCTCCTGACTCGAGGCGGCCAAGCTCGCCTTCCCAGGACACCGGGGTCCCAGTGGCGTGTCGAGCTTGCCTTCTCCGGCTCGCGCCGGGCCTCACACAGTGGCGGGGCCGTGCCGGATTCTCACCGGCTTCCGGGGTGTTCCGCCCGCCGTTGTGAAAGCGATCTTTCGTTCTAACCCTACGGCTCAGGGGGGCGCGGCGTCAAGGTCACCGTTGCGGGCGACCAGTCAGAACCGATCAGCGCGAGCGGGCTCTTGCCGCTGACTCGACCTCACCCAGTCGCTGAACACGAGCACCATGGCCACCACCATGATCAGAGCCGAGCCCAGCTTCATTATGCCGGCGGCCAGCTGCTGATCGCTGAGCGCCGACGTGCCCGGGATGGGAGGCGCCAGCTCGTACGTCGCGTAGGCTGGAAACTTGCTGAACAGCAGGATGAAGAAGGGCGGCCGGATCATGATACCGTTCAAGCCGAGATAGGCCATCTTGAAGATCGGCGCGAAGCGCGGCCATTCGGGGACGGGGCTGATGAGCGGCCACCAGAAGATGATGCCGGCCAGCAGCCACGAGATGTCGAGGACGAAGGAGCCGACCTGGGATCGCATCAGCGGATCGACCAGGGAGGGCCAGTGCGTGACGGTGACCGCGACGTTGAAGATGAAGAAGGCGACGAGGGGCTGCGTGGTGTTGCGGAGAACGGTCAGCGCGCGAGGCCAAGCTCGCAACTTGTCATAGGACGTGCCGGGCAGCCCCAGCAGCAAAAGCGGCGGACCGATGAGCGCGAGCAGCAAGTACTGCACCATGTGCACGCTTGCGAGGTAGCCCGAGCCGAGCGGGCCCAGGGGCCAATCGAGCGCCGACCACAACGCGAGCGCCCCGCCGCCGAACAGGATCGCTTGCCGTCGGCGCCGGCTGCGCTCCGTTGGTGACTCGGGTATTGGGAGCTTGCGGACCTGCAGCCAGTAGAAAACGGCGAGCAACGCCACCAGAGCCCAGACACCAATGTATGGCTGCCAAGTCCAATCCCAGGCGACGCCCCGGGACGATGCGCACCACCAGCGCATTATCTGCGGCGATCGCGCCGGTCGGCGCCCAGTGCCGCCTCCAGATCGGCGTAAGACACGACCTCGGCGCGCACTTCTATAGCGCCGGCGTGCTTGAAGCGCAGGACTGCGTTGACCCGGTCGCCGGCCCGCAGCTCGCGGCTCAAGTCCAAGAGCATCACGTGATGACTGCCGGGTCTCATCACGAGCTCGCCGCCGGCCGGCACCCGCGCCGTCTCGACGCGCTCCATCTTCATGACATCCCCATTTGCGACCGTGCGGTGGATTTCCCCGGTAGCTACTTCCGTTGCCACAGCCAACAATTCATCGTCCAAGTCCCCGCCGTTGGCGACCGAGAAATACATGGCCGTCCGCTCGGGCAGTGCGGGTTCCACGATGTAGGCGTTGCTGATCTCTATGTCGATACTGAGCGGCGCCCGGCCCGCTGGATCGCAGGCGCCGGCGAGAACCAGAAAGCCGACGAAGCAGGTTGAACTCTTCATCGGGATCCCCATCGTTCATCGACGAGCTTGGGAAGATCGTGGGCCCAATCGTCCTGGCGTGTTCCGAAAGGATAGCCGACATGGGCGACGTTGTCCTTGGTGAATGCCAGCACGCTTGATGAATGGCCCACCAGGTACTCGCCGCCCTCCGTCTCCTCGATGACCGACCCAGGCAGTCCCAGCGCGACCTGGATCTGATTGACCTGCTCGCGAGGCCCGGTCAGCCCGATGAAATCCGTACCGAAGCTGTCCAGCCACCTCCTCATCCGTTCGGGCGTGTCGCGTTCCGGGTCTGTGCTGACGAACACGACTTTGAACTGCCGGCGCAGCTCGAACGGGAAGCCATTCAGTACGGCCCCGATGTTGGCCATGTGGATGGGACAAACATCCGGGCAGTGGGTGTAGCCGAAAAAGAGGAGGGTGACAAAGCCGTCGGTCTCCTGACGAAAGCCGAAATCTGCACCTTCCGTGTCCTTCAGAGTGAAATCGATCTTCGGGCGCGGATCCGGGAAGATCCGGCCCCTATAGCCGCTCGCCGTCTCACGATCTGACGCGGACAGGCAAGCGCTGGCCGCCAAGATGCAGACGCTCGTCGTCGCGGCGCGGAGGTAACTCATGGGTGGAGCCCTGCCGAATAAACGGCCAAGTAAGGGCCAGAGAGCCCAGGAATACCAGGTGAAGATGACCGGCCGGATCACGCCGTCAAGCCGAGCGTCGACCGACAAGGGGGACGGAGATCGAGGGCGGCGACGAGGGCGCCGCAGAGGATTCGGGGTCGCGGTGTGCGTGATACCGCACGGCGCCCTGGGAAGGGCTCCGGATGATCAGGCCTGGAGCGGGGGGTCATGGCCTAGAGAGCGATCACTGCCGAGAAACTAGGTCGCGAGTCGCCGGCGCGACCGTGACCGCGCCAAGCGAAACACGAAGCGGTACAAGAGGTAGGCGACCAGAAAAACGAAAATTCCGGAGAACACCACGTCGCTCAGGAAATGGGCCCCCTGGACGATCCGTCCCAGGCCGACAGATCCACCCAGCAGAACCGTGGTCGCGCCCAGCAGGCGTCGCCGGCGCGCCACCAAGGCGAACGCCGAAAGATAGAAGGCCAGCGACGGATGGCCGGCCACGAACGAGCAATTACGCTCGCACTGGTCGCTGATGACAAAGGCCGGCGTAAACCGCTTGTCGCCACCGAACTCGACGACGTCCCGCGGGCGCGCCCGGTCCCAATGGTCCTTGAACACGGTGTGAACGAGCAGTCCGGGGCCCAGGACGAGTGTCGCAAGCAGGTAGAGTGACACGCGGGTATTGAAAGGGCCCACCGACCGCCTGCGCACCACAGTGTAGGCGACCAACAGCAGGAGGCCGATCGAGACGGCTGCGGCCACGAGCGGAACGCCGCGATAGAAGATCTGGACCCAAAGCGCCTTGTCGAGATAGAAACCACTGGCGGGGTCGTAGAACAGCCCGCTGAACCAGAGGTCGATGTCGGGAAACAGTATGAAGATCGCGGCCAGAGCCGCGCTTCCGGCCAGGAATCCGATGCTGGCAGCCGTTTCCTTGCTCAACCCGCGCTCCATCTCGTGCGTTGTGATCCGACGGTGTCGTGCGCGAGTTGGCATCGCGCCCCTCACTATTACGCCGGGCCGCCCGACGGGTCAACGAGCCGGGGGGTGGCGCGCGCTCGAGACGCGGCCGGCGCGGATGCGCTGCTGCGCTTCCCAGGCATCGTTGGGGCTGGCAGACACCCGGAGCGCCGTGTAGTTTCCGGCCCACCATGACGGCGGATCACACCTTTATTCGCGCCTGTAGGCGGCAGCCGGTCGACCGGGTTCCCGTCTGGCTGATGCGCCAGGCTGGGCGCTACATGCCGGAGTACCGCGCGCTGCGCGAGAGATACTCGATCCTGGACCTTTGTCGCACTCCCGAGCTAGCGGCCGAGGTGACCTTGCAGCCTATTCGCCGCTTCGATCTCGATGCGGCGATCATCTTCGCCGATATTCTGCTTCCGTTGGAGGGCTTTGGGGTCGGTTTCCACTTCGCCAAGGGCGAAGGGCCGGTGATCGAAAACCCGATACGAACGCCGGCCGATGTCGACCGCCTAAGCCCCTTCGATCCGACTGTCTCTCTGCGCTACGTTCTGGAAGCGATTGGCGTCGTCCGCCGCGAGCTTGACGGTCGCGTCCCTCTCATCGGATTCGCTGCGGCTCCCTTCACGCTGGCCAGCTAT
>CP070722.1:3960359-3976490 GCA_020350785.1 Gemmatimonadota bacterium | reverse complement strand
CTGCGCTACGGTCACCGCTCGCGGCTGATCGACCACGGCAAGACTGACGGCATCGCGAACTTCATAACCCTGATTGGCGTGCGATACACGACCGGGCGTTACGAGGCCGAGCGGGCGGTCAACCTTGTCTTCCGCAAGCTCGGCCACCGACCCCCCGAGTGTCGGACGGCCACAACGCCCGTGTTCGGCGGTGAGATCGGCAACTGGGCCGACTTTCTTGCCGAGGTCAAGCGGAAGGGCGCGGGCCGCTTCGGAGAGGCGATGGTCGAGTCCCTGGCACACAACTACGGAGCCGGTTACGAGGCAGTTCTGGGTCTGGTCGACGAGGATCCAGCGCTGGCGAAGCCGATCGGCAACTCCACGACCCTCAGAGCCGAGGTGGTCCATGCCGTCCGCTATGAGATGGCGGAGACGTTGGCAGACGTCGTTTTCCGGCGAACCGACGTCGCCACTGGAAGCTACCCGGGTCGGGTGGCGCTGCGGGAATGCGCAGAGTTGTTTGCCGCCGAGCGGCCCTCCAAGGCGGCCACGGTCGAGAGTCAGCTGGACGAGATCGCGGCACGCTTTCCGGCGCGAGTGGTGAAGCGCATAGACCAGAATGCCGGCGCCGCCGCCGGTTGACCAGCCCCGGCGGCAGGTCTGCTCTCTTGTCTTCCCGATGATGGTGGTCGGCCGGCAGGGTGGTTCTGTCGGCTGGGAGCGGACGGCCTAGGTGGCCGGAATCCGCGAGGCGATGTTAGCGGCCGGTCTTTTCGGCGATCACTCGCTCGAATAGGGCTTCGTAGCCGCGTGCGCACTCCTCGATGCGGTGCCGCGGCGCACGCTCCAAGTTCCGGGCGCCGATGCGTTTGCCCTCAGCCGGGTTGGTAACCAGGCGCGCTACGGCTGCGGCGAGGCCGGCCGTATCGCCGGCCGTGACCAGAAAGCCGGTTTCTCCATCGCGTAGGAAGTCTACCTGGCCACCGTGATCGAATGTGACCACCGGGAGCCCCGCGGCCATTCCCTCCAGATAAACCAGCCCGAAACCCTCATGCAGGGTAGACGAGACATAGGCATCGGCACACTTGAGTAGTTGCCACTTCAGCCTCTCTTCGACCCGACCTGTGAAGGTCACCCGGCCGTTGAGGCCCAATTGGCTTGCGATCTTGGTTAGCGGATCACGCTCGGGACCATCGCCGACGATCAGGAGATGGACGTCGGTACACCCTGGGTAGGTGAGCGCTTTCAGGAGCTGGTCGATCCCTTTGCGCTTGACCAAGCGGCCGACCGTTATGGCCAGGAAACGGTCGCCCGGAAGGCCGAGCTGGGCGCGGCTGGCGTCAGGCACCTGGGGTTGGCGGATGCCTAGTGGGATCACCTCGATCGGGCCGCGATAGCGATAGTAGCGATAGGCGTTCTCGCGGGTGTTGGTGGATTGAGCCACGACCGCGTCGGAAAGCCGGAGCGTCCAGTTGACGGTCGCGCGCACGCCGGGCAGACGGTGAGGTGACAGCTTCTTCGATGGGTCGTAGATGTCGCCGCCATGAAGACTCAGCACGTGGGGGACGTCGGCGAGCTTGGCCGGTGGCAAAGAGCCCGGTGCGGTGGGAACGGCGAAATGGCTGTTGATGACGTCGAACTTCTCACGACGCATCAACTTCGAAGCGATAATCCAGGCCAGCGGGGGATAACTGAGCATCGAGACGAGCGACGCTGTGTTGACGTCGCCCCGGCCGATCACTGGCAGGCGATAGATCCTTACGCCTCCCCGTATCTCTTGCCTCGGCAGCTTATCGAAGGCCGAGGTTACGACTGACACCTCGTGAGTCTTGGCAAGTTCCTCGGCGATCAGCGCGTGGACGACGCCGCCGCCACCACCTACGGGTGGGTACTCGTAGTCAAACGTCAGGATCTTCATTCGGCTCAAGGTCACTCGCTGCCCTTCTGGTTGGTCACTTCGGCCGTACGGCGAAGCGGTCCCCGTCTCCTCCCCGGCGTTGACGCGGGCGGCCGCGTCACGGCGAACTGGCTGCACCCGCCCGCGACGTTTGCACATGTCGCGCCAGAAAACGGGTGTGGCGGCTCTCGGACCTCAGGCGACGGGGACCCCCGATCGCCGCGTCTTGTGGACGTATTCGGCCTGGTTCCAGGTCCCCGTAGGAGCCGTACCAACATGTGTGGCGAAGCCGCTACAGCGCTAGGGTGGTTTCCCTGTGCGTCCGACGAAGAGGGGCAACTGGCGCGCCGACTGCGGTTCGGGGACGCTAGCCCGCACTTGGTTTCATACTTGCAAATACAGCTGCTGGAATGGGTGCTGTATGGTTAGCCGTGATTCTGTGCACGCGTAACGCCGCCCACACTGGCGAAAGTGGTGACCAGGGTCCAGGGAGGCTGCTGGGTTTGCTGAGGGGGAGGTAGATCCGGATGCCGGAGCCGTGGCAGATCCGTCTCTATCGCAGGTCGATCAAGAAGAAGGAGACGATGCGTGCGGTTCTCAGGCTCTTGCCTTTGTTGGAGGGCAAGCGCTGCCTGGAGATCGGCTGTGCCACGGGTACGTCGAGTTTGCTGTTGCGGCAGCGTGGGGGTGAATGGGTCAGCGCCGACTTCCAGCCGGAACAAGTGGAATCGGCCAGGCAGCTACTTGGAGAGCGGGTGGAGCTGATCGGCAAACGTCAGCTACCCTTCGGCGATGGGGCGTTCGATATCGTGGTGGGGTTGAATTTCCTCGAGCACCTGCACGACGATGTCGGCTTCGTTCGCGAGATGGCTCGCGTGCTCAAGACGGGCGGGCATTTCCTTCTGACCTGTCCTGATGGGGATTCTAGTCGACTTGGTTTCCAACTGAAGAGAGCCTACGGTTTCACCGCGCGCAGCGGTGGGTTTGGACATGTGCGGGACGGTTACAGTCGATCGGAGTTGGAGAACCTTGTCAGCGCTGTGGGTCTGGAACTAGAGAGCCTCGAGAGTTACTCGCGGATCTTCACCGAGTTCGTCGAGAACAGCCTGAACTACGTGTACCACCGGTCAGCGAACCATCGGGGGGACGGGAAAGGTACTCGTAGCTTTCACGGCGATACGGCGCCGGCGTCTCTCAGCGAATTCGAGGCGGTGACTTGGAAGTACCGTGCGTACGCGGGTGCCTACCCGCTCCTGCGTGGACTCTCGCTGCTGGATCGTGTCATACCGTTCAGCGAAGGCTACATGTTTGCCGTGCGGGCCCGAAAGCCGTTGCTGCCTGCTGCGCTGCCGCGTTACTAGTCATCCATGAAAGGCGATGTGCGTTATTTGCGCGCGCCTGTCCCGGTGCGGATAGGCACTGAGGTGATCATTGCCGGCCGCTAATCGCTCGCGCGACACGGATCGATATGCGCTACTGAGCAAAGGGCTCCTGCTGGGGTGGCTACTGGTCGTCTTTGCGGCGACCCTTCAACCCGGTGGGGCGGAGGATTCGCTGGGCTCGGTCACGTGCCTGGTGTGTGGCACGCGGGGGTTGGCCGACGCGATCCTCAACGTCGCGCTGTTCGTGCCGTTGGGTCTCGCTCTGGCGCTGACGCTGGAGCGCCCAGCAGCGGCGCTCTTGCTGGCAGCGCTGCTCTCCGCCGGGATCGAGCTGGCCCAAGTGGTGCTCCCGGGGCGTCACCCGACGCTGGGTGACCTCGTGTTCAACACGACGGGAGCGCTGCTGGGAATCTGCGTCGCACGCTCCTGGTCGTTCTGGCTGGTGCCTGCCCCGAGCCCGGCCGGCCGCTTGTCGCTTGGCGGTTCCGGCGGTGCGCTGGTGATTCTCGGGCTGACGGGGTTCTTGCTCGGGCCGTCGCTCCCGCGGTCCCTGTACTTCGGACAATGGACGCCGGATCTCGGTCATCTGGAGCGGTATCGCGGCAAGGTATCCGAGTTTACGATAGGGCCCGTCGCGATTCCGCCTCGCAGATTGGCGGAGTCCGACAGTGTGAGAGCGTTGCTCAGCGTCGGCGCGCCCATACATGTGGAGGCGATCGCCGGGCCTCCGATCGAGCGATTGGGACCGCTGGTCAGCGTCTACGATGATCTGCACAGGGAGATCCTGCTCATCGGACCCGACCGCGGTGACCTGGTCTATCGCTATCGTACGCGTGCGGCGTCGCTGCGGCTGGATCAGCCAGATCTCCGCCTGTACGGTGCGATGGGGCGGATCGAGCCAGGCGACCGTCTCCAGGTGACCCTGAGCCACGGTCACGACGGTCGGTGTCTGAGCCTGAACGGGACGGGCAAGTGTGGCATAGGCTTCGGAGTGGGAAGCGGCTGGGCCACCCTCTACTATCCGGAGATCGCGTCACGTTCACTTGCAGGAGCGCTGAACGCCTTGTGGCTGGCGCTTCTCTGCCTGCCGGGAGCTTTCTGGTCGACGGGCGGCCGCTTGTTGGCGCGCCATGGTCTGCTCTTGGTGGCCGGATTCGTCGTGATACCGATGTTCAGCGGTCTCTCTTCGGTCTCGGCTGTGGAAGTGCTCGGTGCCGCCGCCGGCGTGTCGCTGGGGTTCGGTTTGCAGCGGCTGTTGAGATCCCGGCTAGTTCCCGATGCCGGACGAGGAATGCGCTGGTCACCTTGAGCGCATCGAGTACGACTGCGGGGGCGAGCGTGGGATGAAGAATCGCTGGCGGCATAGATACTGCCAGGTTCGCTGGTGGCTAACCACGGTTGCGCGGTCCTCAGTGAGCTGATCGCGCGGGAGCGGGGGATATGCGATATCGGTCGTCGAGAGCTGTCATGATGTTGGCTGGATTCGCCATCGCGTCGTCGGCCGCTGGCTGCGATCGCATCGAAGAGCGCCTGGACTTGAGGCCGAAGCAGAAGCAGTCGCCGGCGCGCGTCGCCGAGATAGCGGCTCTGAGGTTGCAGCGTGAGGGTCGGCTCAGGATGACCGCCGTGCGATTCGACGATCGCGGCCCATCGGCCGTCAGCACCCGTATGAACTACGAGCTAAACGCGCCGTGGGCCCATGTCGAGGATACGGACATACGGGGTTTCTTGGACGGGAGTATGAAATACCCGTTCAACCAGGGCACCTCCTACCACATGCGGGTGGGCCGTCGCTACGGTGGGCCTCGCGACGGGCGTTTCGAGTTGAAGCGGAGCCTGGTGCGCTGGGTGCTTCCCGAGTTGCCCGCGGATGCTCGGATGACATCAGCGTCGGTGACCGTGTGGATCGAGTCGTTTCTCAGCGACTCGCCGCTGCGTCGGGAGCGGGAGAAGTTTCTTCCCTTGCACCTCTACCTCTATCCGGTCCGAGAGGAATGGGGTGCGGGGAAAGGCGGCATCAGACAAGACGACTTCTCGCGCGCGGCGCCGGGTGAGGCGTCCTGGACGGATGCGCGGGCGGAGGAGTTGGCCTGGACGGCGCCTGGCGCGCTGACGCCCGACGCTGAGGGGCCGGGGAATCGGTACGTCGTGCCGGCCCTCGCGGTTGGGACGATCGTGAAGGACAACGCCGCGCTCTCCTTGGAGGGAGGGGGTGTGGCGGAATACCTCCAAGAAGTCTACGAGGAAGGTTCGACTTTCAGCGTTCTTCTCAAGCTGGAGGACGACGAGGAGGATCGCTGGGGAACGGAGCTGGCGATCCTCAGCTCGAACTTCGGCAGCGAGAAGGACGCGTTTTCCAAGCGTCCCCGTTTGGAGTTCGAGCTGGAGGTGCCGGGGCCTGCCTGGACGTCTGAACTGTCCTATGCGTTGGAGGCTGGCACGGAGCACGTCGCGTCACCCCTGAGGCATCCGGGCGGAACCGTGGTGATCGCGCTCGAGCTCGAGGAAGGTGACGGTATCCCGCCGGCCCTGTTTGTCCGCGGCGGAAAGGCCGGTCAGGCTCCCGTCGATGTGGCTTGGGAGCCCTATCACTATCCGGTTGTCCGCGAGTGGGACTGGTCCCAGGTGAAGCTGGCCGCGCCGGGCCAGCGGCTGGGCTGGGGTGACACCTTGCGGTTCGATCTGCAGGAGACCTGGGTGCGACCGGGGCCCCCCGAAAAGCAGGTTCCCGAGCTGGTGCTGGTCTCACCGAGCGGGCGGCAGATGCTGGTAGCGGCGCGACCCGATCGCGAGTTCTGGTACCGCTTCGAGTTCCAGCCCGATGAGTTCGGCCTCTGGAGGTATGGCTGGTCGTTTCGCCCAACACGAACGCGACCGCTGGGCAGCCACGAGGGGGAAGGAGTCTTCTACCTAGGCATTCCGGGCGAACCGACGGCGGGCCAACGTCTTGAGCAGCTGGCGGAGCACCTCGTCGCGAGCCTGGAGGAGGTCAAGTTCACGGATCCGGTCGTGCAGAACAACATCGACGGCTTCACCCGGTGGGCCGCGGCCTACCGCCTGAGAGGTCCGGAAGAGAGGCAGATCGCGGATCGCTTGCTGGAGTTGGTGGGCGAAGCGTTGGTCGCGGCGGATCCCTGATTTTCAGACATGGTGGCGGATCAGGCCGGGTGTCGACGAGCGAGGACTAGGCCAACGGGATGGCCGGGGACGGGGATTGGCCTTTGATGTGGGAAGCCGCAATCTGCCAGGCGCTGCCTCCAGCGGTCCCGTTCGGCCTCGGCCGCCGAGTTGTGGAAGGCGTGTTCGGCCAGCAGGAGGTTGGTGGTCACGTCCAGGCGGCTGACCGCAGCACAGATCGTCTCGATGCCGGGTGACCTGGGTCCGGCGAAAGCCACGGCCAGGTCGTAGCCCGAAAGGTCGCAGTCGCGGAACGAGCCAAGCTCGCCCTGTACGACCTTGAGATCGTAGCTGCGATTGTCCACCAACTCGAAGTACCGCTGGATCAGAGATGCAAACCTCACGTGGATAGGATCCGGCTCGAACGTAATGGCGGCCGCGGCACCGGCACGGAGCATCTCCGCCAGGACGACTGGCTGACCACTACCCAGATCGACGATCCGCGCGCCTCTGATCTCGGGTAAGTACTTGCGCAGCATGCGCCATTTCCCCGAGCCCGCGTAGGTCGGGCGCAGTCTGCCGAACGAGTGCCCTTTGCCGAAATAGGCCGGCGGGAATTCGGACTCGTCGCCCTGAGCCACTATGGACGCTAGCTCACAGCGAAGCGACTGCATCGTGGGGAGGTCCCGGCCGAACATGTAGTTGAACCGGTCGCGTTCGCGGTCGCGCGCCAACAGCGAGCGGACCCCGTCACGCGAGAAGCGGTGAGAGAGGTCGAAATCGCAGAGATATGGCATGCTCTCGCGTATCAAGACGTTCCCGTGTTTCACGTCGCGCAGGGACACGCCAACCTGGTGGGTCAGCTCGACCAACTTTTCGAGATTGACCAGGAACTCCTCGCCTACGACAGAGTGGAGCGCCCGCAGCAGCGCCTCCCTCTGGTCCTGTCGAGGAAGATTGTCGTGCCAGAGGCCGGGTCCCGGGTAAGCCTTGCCGACCTGGTACTGCACCCCAACCGAGGCACCGCGCTCCGCCATCAGGCTGCCGAGGTTCTCACTGGTGATGAAGGACTGATAGAGTATTCGCCGCTTCGAGTCGATCGAGATTATTCGCGGTACCCAACCGTTGGCCTTCAGAGCGTCCAGTGAAAGGACCTCGTTGATGAAACGGTCGCGCGCGCTGTAGGTCTTCTTGATGGCCACCAATCCCGAGTCCACGACGATCTGCATCCGGTTTCGCGATCGCGGCTGGAAATCCGCGGGTTCGATCAGGGTTCCCGCGTAGACACCAATACTCCCGAAGTGACTGAGCACGCGGTTGTTCTGATCGAGCTCAGCCACGACTACTTCGCCGGCCGAGGCCGCCGACAATATCTCCTCGATAGCGTCGGGGTAGAGCCCCATCTCGTTGAGGGTCGCTTCCGCACTCGGGAGCCCATCCACCGGCTGGTCTTTAGAAGCGATCCGGCGTAGCAATCGGCTGCGTTCGATGCGCCGCCACGCGATGGGGCTGACCAAGAACAACGCCGCTAGCCCCGCTGCGAAACGCAAGAGGTTTCCTCCCCAGACTTCAAGAGCGGCGACGATTAGCAGACCAAGCAAAATGGGGTATCTGAGCCGGGGCTCGGAGATCTGGAGGCCAAGATAGGCACAACGCGCGAGCACAATGTCCCAGTAGGTTGGCACGAGTGCCCGGTGAAGGCGGTAGCGGCTAGGCATCTCCTCGGAACGCTAGTATGGCTTCTCTTGCTCGGGCCGTCAACGACGGGAAAGAATCGTGGCAAAGCGGCGATAGTCAAGTTCCGGGCCAGAAGCTCCGGCGGTGGTGTCGGCGTTCGGGCTGGCGCGGCTCCGGTACGTTCGGTCAGCGTAACTTTCATTGAGACAAATACTTAGGCCCATGCCTCCGGGTGGCTCGTCTACCGGGCCCAACGCCGCGGCTGGCCGGAGCCGTCGCTTGAGCCGGGGTCCGGGTCTTGCGGGCAGGACCCCCGCGAGCGAGTGGGCGCCTTTGGGCGCTTGCGGGCGATTCTCGACGGCCCGGCGACCGGACCGGGTCAGCGGGCCGTTCGTTGTTACGTTTGTTGAGAATTGGGGGCTCCGGGGAGGGACGCGGCGACGAATGACTAGCAGGCGAAGGCTACTCGGCCGTGGCACTGTAGTCGCGTTGGCCGTGGCTTTGCTCTTCATAGCGGGGCGTGAGGTTTACGTGCGTCACGTTCCACCGATCGGCGGCAAGGTGGAGTGGGAGACGGCGTCTCCGGAAAGCCTGGGCGTAGAGCGGGATCGGTTGCAGGCCTTGAGCGCTGACCTGGCGACCAGGGGAACGGAGGCTTTCCTCGTTGTCAAGAACGACAAGCTGATCCACGAGTGGTACGCACCCTTGCACGGGTCCTGGCGGCTCGAGGGCACGGCCTCACTGGCCAAATCGCTGATAGCCGGAATGGCTCTTATGGTGGCTCTCAGCGACGGATTAGTCGAGCTCGATGATCCGGCCTGGCGGTACATACCGATGTGGGCGGATGACTCACTCAAGCGGCAGGTAACGCTTCGCCACCTGGCTACGCACTCGTCCGGCATGCTCCACGGACGGGAGGGAAGATCCAGCGGCTGGAGCAAGTCATTCTGGTCGAGGGATGCGGACCTCTACGACCAGGTGCTCAGCGCGGTGCCGTTTGCCTTCGAGCCTGGAAGGGATTTCCTGTACAGCGGGCCCGCTTTCGCCGCTCTGGACTATGCCCTGACCGCGGCCCTCAAGGATGGCCCACAGCGGGACATCGAGTCGCTGTTGCGGGAGCGAATCATGGAGCCGCTGGGGATACCGGGAAGTGCGTGGATGATCAGTTACGGGAAATCTTTCGAGGCCGATGGCATGACGATCTACGCCAGCTGGTCCGGTGCCCGGTACACAGCGCGAGCGGTGGCGCGGTTGGGTCAGCTCATGTTGCACCAAGGTAGATGGGGGGATCGGCAGCTCGTGGACTCGGTCTGGGTGGGTAGGACGACCACGTACTCCGGTACTCCACTTCCGGATCCCGGTGCCAACCCGAAGCACCCGGCGCCGGCCGCCGGCTGGTGGAGCAACGCGCTGGGGACTTGGCCTTACCTGCCTGGCGATGCGTTCGCCGGCGCCGGTTCGGGTGGGCAGGTCCTTCTCGTCGTCCCCAGCCTCGACCTGGTGGCGGTCAGATTCGGAGACGCTCTAGGCGACGAGACCGTCGAAACAGATCTTTGGAAGAGCCTCGATCTTCATCTGCTCGCACCGCTGGCGCGAGCGCTCGAGGTGAGATCGACACCGCCCCATACTGGCCCCTGAACCACGGGGGGTAGACTTCAAAGCGCGTGGCAGGGAGGGCCGCCCGGGCATCTTGGGGTGTCGCACTTGCACAACACCCCAGCCGGACCGAGCTTGCCTGGGTCGGTCCAACCGAGTATCCCGCAGTGGGCAAGAGAGTTAGGAGGGTGAGGGAGGAGGCCTCCTGTGGTGCGCTTCTCGCTCCTGATCGAGACTGAGTCGGCTCGGCGGCCCACACATCGAGGCCCGTGGCGCTGGGCCGGAGAGACCTAGACTGACGATTGGGTGATCTAAGAGATCAGGCAAAAGGCGGACTTGGCCGCTGGCTCCACCGCGGACTGGTGTATCCGGGCGTCGTGCGGATCCGGGGTGAGGGCGCGGTATTCGCCCGGCTCCGGGAATTGCGGGCGATCGAGCGATTGCCGACCGAGGATCTCCTGCGGCGGCAGCGGGCCCAGCTGGCCTCGATGCTGAACTATGCGCGGGAGCGCTCTCCCTACTACGGGGCACGCTGGAGCGACCGATCCCAGGTGTTGGCCGATGCGGCCCACGAGCGGCTGGCCGAACTGCCCTTCCTGACCAAGCGGGACCTCCAGGAGTTCCGTGAAGAGTTGCTCGCCCGGCCGGGCCCAAAGCGAGTGACCCGCAAGACGACGGGCGGCTCGACCGGTGAGCCGGTCACGGTGGTCAAAGACCGCCGGGCTACGGCCTACGAGATGGCCGCTTCCTGGCTGGGGTATGGTTGGCACGGGGTGCAGATTGGTGACCGGGCGGCGCGGTTCTGGGGTTCTCCCTACACTCTCAAGCGCCGTCTGCGTTTCGCTGCAGCAGACTTCGCGATGCATCGCATCCGCTTTTCGGCGTTTGCGTTCGACGAGGGGGATCTGGAGCATTATTGGAGAGCCTGCAAACGCTTCCGGCCAGACTACTTCTACGGCTATGTGTCTATGCTGGAGGCCTTTGCGGCCTTCGTTAAATCATCGGGCTACGACGGAGCGGCACTGCGGTTGAAGAGCGTCGTCACGACTTCGGAGGTGCTCGCGCCCTCACAGCGAAGTCTGATCCAGTCCACTTTCGGTACTCGTGTGCAGGATGAGTACGGCTGCGGCGAGGTGGGCGCGATCGCCTACGAATGTGAAGAGGGCCGGCTGCACGTCATGAGCGAGAATGTGGTCGTCGAGATCCTGACCCCGACGGGAGAGCCGGCGCAACCTGGGGAGCCCGGCGAGATCGTGGTTACCGATCTGGGCAACCGTGCCATGCCGCTGGTGCGATATAGACTCGGCGACTTTGCGGTTCCCGGCTTGCCTTGTCGGTGTGGCCGCGGTTTTCCAGTTCTGGAGAGGATCTGGGGAAGGGCGTACGACTTCGTCGAGGCGCCCGGCGGGCGGCGGTACCACGGGGAATACTTCATGTATCTGATCGAAGAGCTGCGAGCTGCGGGACGGCCGATCGGGCAGTTCCAGATCGTGCAAGAGAGCGCTGGATCTTTGGCGATCGCCATCGTGATGCCCGAATCCGCTCGCTCGGAGGTCCAGGCTGACATCCTCTCCAGGTTAGGCCGGACTTTGCCGGGGATGGAGATCACGGTCAGTCGTGTGGCGGGAATTTCCCGCGAGTCTTCGGGGAAGATGCGAGTCATCCGGAATCGCTGGCTGGAAGGCGGCGATGACAACGACGACAGGAGCTAGGATGTCTGGGCGTCCACGTCTTTTGTTTCTCTGCCAGACGCTACCCTACCCTCCGGACGGAGGCGTCCAGATCCGCACGTATAACGTGCTTCGTCTGCTTGCTAAGGCGTTCGACGTCGAGGCGTTGTGCTTCTTCCGCTGGAAAGGTGGTGCGGTTCAGCGTGATGTGGAGAAGAACGCGGCGGCGCTGGGCGACCTGGCCGACGTTGAAGTGTTTCCAATTCCACAGGAGCACAGCCGGACCCGGTACCTCTGGGATCATCTGAGGAGCCTTCTGACGCGCCGGGTCTATACGAACTACGTGTACGACTCGAAGGACTACGCCGAGCGTCTCGAGAGACGTGTGAATGAGGCGTCCTTCGATTTGGTGCACTTCGACAGTCTCGATCTCATCGGCTACCTCCCGCTCCTGCGCGGGCTACCCACGGTCTGTGTGCACCACAATGTCGAGTCGATGCTTCTACGCCGGCGCGCGAAGGCCGAGCGGGCGGCGTGGCGAAAGGCCTATGTCTCTTATCAGGCGTCGCTGACGCAGCGGCAGGAGCGGGAATGGTGTGGCCGCGTAAACCTGAACGTGACCGTCTCGGAGGAGGATCGCCAGGCCCTGCAGAGCCAGGTGCCGGAGGGGCGTTTCATGGTCGTGCCGAATGGCGTCGACGTGGGGCGCTTTGAACCGGCGGTCGGTCGCGACGAGGGCCTGGTCTTCGTTGGTGGCAACACGTGGTTCCCCAACCGTGATGCGTTGGACTACTTCTGTGGCTCCATTCTCCCGCTCATGCGCGAGTCGGGCGTCGGCGCGCCCGTCCGCTGGGTCGGTCGAGCGTCTGAATCGGAGCGGGAAGAGTATGGACGGCGCTACGGCATCGAGCTTACCGGCTATGTCGATGACATTCGGCCTTATGTTGGTGATGCGGCCTGCTACATCGTTCCGCTGCGGGTGGGTGGGGGGACGCGGCTCAAGATACTGGACGCTTGGGCGATGGGTAAAGCCGTGGTGAGCACCTCCATCGGCTGCGAGGGGCTTGCCGCAAGAGATGGGGAGAACATCCTGGTGCGCGACGCACCGCGCGAGTTTGCCGATGCAGTCGGCGCTGTTCTGAGCGATGGGGCATTGCGCCGTCGGTTGGGGGCGAACGCCCGCAAGACGGCGGAGTCGCTGTACAGTTGGGAGGTCATCGGGAAGCCGATGATCGAGCGATATCTCGCCCTCATCGGGCGCGACCGGGAGTAGGGGAGCCCGCTCCCGGCTCAGGCGCGGGGTCAGTCTCTGACTTGAAACTCGCAGGCGACGCTGTTCCAGGCGTCAGGTCGGAACCACACGAAGACACACCTGCGGCCGTCGGCACTCATCCACTTCGCGCTGAAGTTGCCGAAGGCGAATGTTTGATCCACCTCGCCGCCGGCGGGCCAGCCGAAATCCTTCATCACCAGGCTCCATGGTCCCCAGGGCTCCGGCGCCTCCCAGATGGCTAAGTTGCCCTCGTTCCGCTCCGTGTGATTGGTGACCATGATGAAGCGGTCGAGGCCGGGATTGTAGAGCGCGCTGTTCCTCATCACGCCGTCGGGATCTTCCAGCACGGGGACACGGCCGTCCATGGCTCCCCATGTTGGATTGTGGTTGCTGTCGAGGCCGACGACCCATTCCCAGTTGGCGACGTTTGCGAACGCCTCGTTCGCCGTTGGAGCGCGGGCCAGCCAAACGACCCCGGGCTTCTGAACGTCCCAAACCTCGGGATCCTCGATCCGTATGGTGTAGATGTAGACGTAGCCGTCCCGGTTGGCCGAATAGTTCTTCCCGTAATCGATAAAGTAGGGTAGGCCGGGTCGACCGGGTTCCCCACCTTCCAGGCGGCTCTGCGGAAATACGTCCTCCTCCCAGACGGCGCCCTTGTCCCGCGAGCGGATGATCTGCTTCCACTCCAGCGCGGCCTCTCTGCCCCCCGTGGAGCGCCAGGCGTACAAGACGCCGTTCAGGCACAGCATCGAGGTGGACTTGCCGGCGAAGTCGGCGGGATTCTCGGCGGCCTTGCCGCCCCATACGTTATGACCGACGAAATCGGGGTAATCGCCTTCCAGTCGCGCGAACCCCAGCGAGACGCGGCCGTCATTGTTCGTGCCGTCGAAGCCACCCCCATCTCCCCAGCTGGTGTACTGTTTATCGTCCTCGCACCAGGCCAGCGGCCAATTGTCAGACCCCGGAGCCAGCTTCTGGTAGGTGCCCCAGTCGAAGGTCATCCCGGTGATCTCCTGGCTGGGGTTGGGCCCGTTCGGGCCGTTGTCCGTGGGGTCGGAGTTGTCGTCACAACCTTGCAGGCAGCCACTGCCGGCGGAAGCCAGAACCGTCGCCAGAATAAGCCACACACCCTTCATTGCGATCTCGCTTTCGAGTTTGGTTTCCTGGTTGGACGGTGCCTGGGCAGCTGCGGCGTACAACGGCGGGTGGACCTGCTGACCGGGAATCCAACTTGGCGGGACAGGACAAGTCTACAGAATAACTTAGGGTGTTAGCGGGTGCAAGCTTGTGGTGTGGGCTACGCGCCTCAGGGCGTACCCACGACTCGCAGGCCGGCGGGTGGGGCTGGCGGCAGCAGGTCGTCTCCGGCGTCGGGGTCGGTCAGGAAGCGACAGGCCACGCTGTTCCACGCGTCTGGCCGGAACCACACGAAGACGCAATCACCGTTCGGCCCCAGCCACTTGGGGCTGAAGTTTCCGAACGTGGCGCTGTTCTGGATGTCCGGTGCGCCGGGCTCCTGATCGAGCCAGCCGCTTACCTTCTTGAAGAGCCTCCAGGGACCCCAGGGGGTGGGTGCCTCCCACCATGCCATGTTGCCCTCGTTGCGTGCCGTGTGGTTGGTCACCATGACATAGCGGTCGAACGCTGGCACGTAGATGGCACTGTTACGCATGACACCATCCGGATCCTCGAGAACCGGCCGGCGGTCGTTCGAGTTCTGGCTCCATGTCGGCTGACCCTCGTCGAGTCCTGTGAACCATTCCCAGTTGTCCAGGTTCGTGAAGGCCTCGTTCGCTACAGGCGCTCGGGCCAGCCAGACGACTCCCGGCTTCTGAACCTCCCAGTCTTCCGGGTCCTGGATTCGGATGGTGTAGATGTAGACGTAGCCATCCCGGTTGGAGCTGTAATTCTGCCCGAAGTTGATGAAATAGGGCAGGCCGGCCCGGCCCGGCTCATCGCCGACAAGACGGCTCTCGGGAAACTCGTCTTCGTTCCAACTGCGGCCCTTGTCCGCCGACTTGATGATCTGCTTCCAGTTGAAGGCCGACTCGCGGCCGCCGCTTGAGTGCCAGGCGTAAAGGTTCCCTTCGATGCAGATCATCGACGTCACCTTGCCGGCGAAGTCCGATGACCGCTCCGTGTCCACGCCGCCCCAAACGTTGAAGGCACGGAAGTCGGCATAGTCGCCCTCGATTCGGGCGAAGCCCAACGAGACGCGACCGTCGTTGTTCGTGCCGCCGAAGCCACCGCCGTCACCCCAACTCGTGTACTGGTGCCCGTCCTCGCACCAGGTCATGGGCCAATTATCAGACCCCGGTGCGTCGTGACGGTAAGTGCTCCAGTCGAACGCTATCGCGGTGATAGGAGTAGACGACTGGGCCGTCACCCGCGACGGTAGAGCAAGTCCGATTGCGAGGACCAGATTGATGGTCAACCGGGAGATACTCATTGCGGAATGACCTCCGCGCTGACCTCATTGGAGAGGTTGCTTGCATTTCCGTTCAGGTCGATCGCCCGCACCGCGAAGTAGTAGGTGCCTGCCTCGAGGTCGGTGATCGTGTAAGTCGTGACGTTGCCGACGTCAATGGCGGCGCTATTGGCGGGAGTCAACGGCGACATCTCGCCGAAATGGATTCGGTAGCCCGCGAGGTCGGAGAGAGGCGTGCCGTCCGCGTTCGTTGTCGGCGCATCCCAGGCGATGGTGACGGACCCCGTAGGCGGTTGGTCGTCGCCGGGCGCACCCTCTTCGAGGCCGGTTACGTCACAGGCGACGAATACGGCGACGAGGACGAGGGCGGCGTCGTTGAGAAAGTGACGTGAGAGACTCATCTTGCGGTGCTCCACCAGCCATGAATACGGGCCCATTACTCAAGTTGGTCAGTGAGGGAATCGACGCAAGTGGCGCACCTGGGTTCGGCCGTTCGCATAAGTCTTTGCAGGCGCTTTTGTTAGTGGAGTCGCGGGATACCGGCAGGGCCGCAGTCCTGTGCAACTTCTAGCCAATCCCCCGTACCTGGCGCCCCCACGGGCTGAGGCACGCTCATTGCACGGCCCTCTCGCGGCGGCAAAAACCCGTAAGAAGGCGATGAGACATCATTTCACAGTAGACGTAGAAGAGTACTTTCAGGTCTCGGCATTCGAGTCCCAGGTGGCCAGAGCGGATTGGGATAAGCTGGAAAGCCGAGTCGCGGTAAGCGTGGGCAGACTGCTCGAGCTTCTGGGCCGCTATGACACGCGGGCGACTTTTTTCGTCCTCGGGTGGGTCGCTCAGCGCGAGCCGGATTTGGTGAAGGAGATTGCCCGGGCTGGTCACGAGGTCGCGTCCCATGGTTGGGACCATCGCCGGGTGACGAGCCAGAGCCCCGCCGAGTTCAGGGAGTCGATCCGTCGCTCGAAGCAACTGTTGGAGGAGCTGAGTGGGGGCCACGTTCTGGGCTTTCGCGCGCCGAGCTTCTCCATTGTTCCGGGGTGCGAGTGGGCCCTCGATGTCTTGGTGGAGGAGGGTTATCGCTACGATTCCAGCCTGTTCCCGGTCAG
>CP070722.1:3928602-3960259 GCA_020350785.1 Gemmatimonadota bacterium | reverse complement strand
GCCGTCAACGTCGTCTTCCCATGGTCCACGTGCCCAATCGTCCCCACATTCACGTGCGGCTTCGTCCGCTCAAACTTCGCCTTCGCCATTCTCCTCGCTCCCTCTAAATCGCCCGGCCGCGCTCCACCGGGTACTCCGGCTCGGCGACGGACGCGCGTTGGTGCTAACCTATGGTGGGGGAAGGATTCGAACCTTCGTAGGCATCAGCCGGCAGATTTACAGTCTGCTCCCTTTGGCCGCTCGGGCACCCCACCACGCGCAATAGTCTACCTTCGCACCCGGGCTCGCTGTTCTCAGCCTCGGCGCGACTCAGCCCGCCCGCACGGGCCGCATCCCGCGCCGGAAAGCCCGGCACAAATGGGGTGCAGGCGGAATGGGACACAGGCCCTTTTCCCGCAGTGTCTCCGGCTCGCCTCGCTCCAGCCTCCAACACGCCCAGCTGTTGCTGTCTGGAGCTGACGGCGGGAGTCGAACCCGCAACCTGCTGATTACAAATCAGCCGCTCTGCCAATTGAGCTACGTCAGCAAATACAGTAAGCCGAGAAGTATAGATACGCCGAAATTCAGTGTCAACCTCGTCGGGCCAGCCGCCAGCGGCTGCCCGACGGCGTGTCCTCCACCTCTACCCCAGCCGCCACCAGCTCCTCCCGGATCGCGTCCGCCCGGCCGTAGTCACCCCCCGCCCGGGCCGCCGTTCGCGCCGCCACGCGCTCCTCGATCCAGCGCCGCTTCTCCTCCGGCACCTCCGCCGCCTCTCCCTCGGCCAAGGCCAGGACGCCGAGTACCCGATCCATCGATGCCAGGGCAGCGAGCGCGGTCCTGGCATCCGCCGCCGCTTCCGCGGGGCCGGCGCGATCCAGCTCCGCATTGACCTCGCGCACGAAGACGAACAGCGCCCCCCACGCCTCGGCGATGTTCAGGTCATCGTCCAGGGCCAGCTCGAAGTCCTTCAGGGCGCGAGCCGCCAGCTCCGGCAGCGCGGTGCTGGAAAGATCCTTGCCCTCGCCAGCGGCGGCGGCTTCCAATCGCCGCCGGAACTCTAGCAGCCGCTCCACCGAGCGAGCCGCGTCATCCAGGCCCGTCAGGGTGAAGTTCAGTTCCATGCGATAGTGACCGGAAATCAGCAGCCGTCGAACTGCCGACGGTTTGTATCCGCGCTCCATCAGGTCATCGAGCGTGACGTAATTCCCTTCGGACTTGGACATCTTGCGGCCGTCCAGCAGCGCATGCTTGGCGTGCAGCCAGAAGCGCGCGAAGGGCTTGCCGGTCGCCCCCTCGGCCTGGGCGATCTCGTTCGTGTGGTGTGGAAAGATCAGGTCGACTCCCCCGGAGTGCAGATCGAACGGCTGCGGTAGGTGAGTCAGGGCCAGCACCGAGCACTCCAGGTGCCAGCCGGGACGGCCGGGACCCCACGGCGAGTCCCACGTCGCGACGTCTCCTTCCTCGGGGCGGTCGCCCCCCTTCCAGAGCACGAAATCCCGGGCGTCGTCGCGCTCGTAGGCCTCGTCTCCCGCAGCGCGCTCTCCTTCCTTCAGCGAACCGGGATCCAGTTGCGCCAGCTGTCCGTAGCCTGGGAATTTCGAGATGTCGAAGTACACCGATCCATCGACTTCGTAGGCCAATCCACGGGCCTCCAGCTTCTGGACAAGCTGCACCATCTCCGGGACGAAGTCCGTAGCCCGCGGATAGTGCTCGGCGCGCTCGATCCCCAGTCGGTCATGGTCCGTGAAGAAAGCCTCTACGAAGGGCTCGGTCAGCTCACGCAGGCTGCTCCCCCTCTCGACCGCCGCATGGATCGTCCGATCGTCGACGTCGGTGAGATTCCTGACCTGAACGACTCGGTAGCCCTTCCACTCCAGGTACCGGCGCAGGACGTCCTCGCTCAGGAATGTCCGGAAATTGCCGATATGGGCGCGGTCGTAGACGGTGGGGCCGCAAGTGTACATGGAGACGCGACCATCGTCTAATGGTCTGAACTCCTCGACTCGGCGGCTGAGGGTGTTATATAGTCGGAGCGGCATCGAGTTAGCGGCGTCTATCGTACAAACAAGGTCACGACGCCTAGGGTATCCCGACTGTAACGACCGGTCAAGCTTCCGGGCCCCTCCCCGACTCGTAAGCCTGGACCACCTCTGCGAAAGCCGCCGCCGGATCGCGGGCGGCCGTGATGGAGCGCCCCACCACGAGGTAGTCGGCGCCGGCCCGCGCCGCTCTCTCCGGCGTGGCAAAGCGGCTCTGGTCCGCCGGGTCGTCACCGGCCAGCCGGATTCCCGGGGTCACTACCTGGAGCACGTCCCCATAGCTCCGCTTCAGAGGCTTGACCTCCGCCGGAGAGGCCACCACGCCGCTCAGTCCGCTGCTAACGGCCAGCCCCGTCAACCGGACGACCTCGTCGACCAGCGACGCGGGTGTGCGACCGAACACGTGCTCGACATCTTCACTCGCCAACGACGTCAGCAGCGTGACCGCGACTACCGTCGGCCCGTCATCGCCTGCGGCCTCCCGCGCTGCCCGCAGCATGGCTTCCCCTCCCGACGCATGCACCGTCAGCATCTCAACGCCACGCTGCGCCGCGGCCCGCACGGCACCGGCAACTGTGTTGGGGATGTCGTGGAACTTGAGATCGAGGAAGACCTTCTTGCCCTTCTTGATCAAGTCACCGATCAAACCTGGCCCCGCCTCGGTAAAAAGCTGTGCGCCGACCTTGAAGAAACTGGCCCCTTCCAACGCCTCGACCATCTCCAAGGCACCTTTGCGCGTGGGAAAATCCAGCGCCACTATGATGCGGTCGTTCACCGTCGCAGACATTAGACCTCCACCGTTCCGACGAGTTGGGACAGCTGGCTGACTCCCTGCCGTTCACAGAACTCGCGCAACCCGTCGACCGTCTGCGGGGCGCTGTAAGGATCGACGAACATGGCCGTGCCGATCTGCACCAGCGCGGCACCGGCGAGCATGTATTCCAGCGCATCCCGGGCGTTGCAGATTCCGCCGATGCCGATTACCGGAATCTTTACCCGAGACGCTGCCTTCCAGGTCGCGTAGACCCCCATGGGGCGTATGGCCGGCCCGCTGATCCCCCCCGTGACACTCCCGATCACCGGCCGTCTTGTCTCCACATCGATCAGCATGCCGGGAAACGTGTTGATCGCGCTCAGCCCGTCGGCGCCGTTTGCCTCGCAGATGTCAGCGAAGCGTCCGATATCCGCCACGTTAGGCGTGAGTTTCACGATCAGCGGCCGCTGAGTCGTTCGCCGCAAGGCGCTCACCAGCTCTCCCAGAGACGCCTCGTCGGTTCCGAAGACGGTGCCCCCCTTCACGTTCGGGCAGGAGACGTTGATCTCGTAACCCAGGAACCCGGCCTCGTCATCCAAGCCCCTTACGACCGTCACATAATCTTCCACCGTCCACCCGGCCACGTTCACCAGGACGTGCGACCGGCGCAGGTTGTCACGTAGCCACGGCAGCTTGTCGCGCTTGAAACCCGTCAGGCCGACGTTCGCCAAGCCGATCGAGTTGATCATCCCCCCCGGCGTCTCCGAGATGCGCTTCGGTGGGTTGCCAAGACGCGGCTCTCGCGTGACCGCCTTGGTCACGATTCCGCCCAGGTCATCGACCGCGATGATATCCGAGTATTCCTGGCCATAGCCGCAGGTGCCCGAAGCGAGCAGGACGGGGTTCTGGAAGCGGACGCCAAGAAGCTCCTGGGAGAGATCTACCATCGCAGCCGCTCCGCGGCGAAGACCGGGCCGTCCCTGCAAACGAGGTCGTACCCTTCCGCACCCGTCTCCGGATCGGTCGTCCCGATGGCGCAACCGATGCACGTTCCGAGGCCGCAGGCCATATGCTCCTCCACCGCGACTTGGCAGCGGATTCCGGCATCCAGCGCCAGCTTGCGCACCGCCTTCAGCATCGGCGTGGGCCCACACGCCAGTACCAGATCCATATCCTCCAAAGATGCGCCCTCGGTCACCAAACCCTGGCGACCGAGACTGCCATCCTCAGTCCACACTTCCGCAGCGATTCCCGATATCGCTCGAATCTTGTCCGGATTGAAGACCGCCGCGCCCCTCCGTTCGCCGTACAGCAAGCGCACCACGGTCCCCGGAGTTTCCCTCTCCAGCCATCCGGGGAGCAACAGGAACGGAGCCAGGCCGACACCTCCTGCCAGGCAGAGCACACGCTCGGCGGTCCCAATCTGAAAATGGTTGCCCAGCGGGCCGAGTATCAGCGCCTCGTCCCCGCGCCGCAGCCCCGCCAGCCGTCGCGAGCCGCCGCCGTAGACCCGAATCAGCAGGCCGATCCGGTCGCCGGTCACGGCGGCCACGCTGTTTGGCCGTGGCAGGAAAGGCGTGCCCCAGCCCCCTGTGCCGAAGCCGATCATCACGAACTGGCCCGGTGCCGCTCGAGCGGCGATCTCTGGGGCGACGAATTCCAACCAGAAAGTGGCCTCGGCAACCTCCTCGGCCGCCGAGACGGGGCACCACTTTCGAACGATTCGCCGTTCCTCGTTCACCTGGCTGTCGCTTCGAGGCTGATGGGTCACTCACCCTCCCCAGAACTGGACGCTGGCCGGTCCAACGTCGGGGCGCGCTCGCTCATTGGTCTCTGGTCACCTGGCCCCGCTGCTGCGCCTGCTGATCGGCCAAGGTCGCCAGGCGCTCCAGCTGACGTCTGAGACCAGTTTCCAGTTCCTCGAACGTGAGTGGCCCAGTCGACGTTTCGCCGAGTACGGCCCGTACATAGGGTGAGTCAGAGTATTCTTCTCGCAGTCGCCGGCGAAGCTCGTCGGCGTCGGGGGGCGGCGCGGCGTCCGGGAGCCCGGGCCGGGAATCTAGTTCACCGAGATCCAGCGCCGCCAGGATCGCCTTCGGCGCCCACGCCGATTCCGGTTCCCTCTCCGCGTACAGCAGGAAGAGGTGCTGGGCAAGCCGCCGTGCAGCCAACAGATCACGCGCCCGCTCCGCGGCGATCAAATAGCCCAGACGGCCGACGTCCAGCCAGTACTCCATGCGCGCGAAGGTTTCGCTCAAGCGACGGACTTCAATGCTGCGCTGGCCCGTCGGTCGGGCCGCCAGACGCTTGAGCTCTTCCGCCAGCTGCCGGAACTCTTCCACGCTGCCGATCTCCTCTAAGTCGAGCCGCAGCGCATACAGCTGGGCGTTCGCCGCAGCCTGATCGTCGGGCGCGAGAGCCGCCGCTCCGCGATAGTCGGCGCGAGCGGCTTCGAGCGAGCCGCCGGCGACCCGCAAGTCCCCGCGCACCTTCAGTAACTGAGCCCTGCGGGGCCGTGTCAGTCTGGCGTTCTCGACACTCGCCAGGGCCAGCAGACCCGCCGCGGGGTCCTGCTCGGCCACAAACTCCGCAGTCCTCACCACCAACGCTTGATCGGCGTCATTAAGTTCGAGTTCGAATGCGGTCGTCAGCGCGAAAGCCGCCTCCTCCCTCAGACCCCGCTCGACCAGGAGGCGAACCTGGTCGAGGCGCGGCTCCACCCATTCGGGACGCGTCTCGGAGACGGTTTGCAGGTCGGCCTGCGCCAGATCCAGTCGCCCCAACCTCCAGCGAGCCAGCGCGCGCGCATACAACAATTCGGACCGACGTTCACGTTCCAGGTCTTCGCCGAGTGCCAAGGTGAGAAGCGTGTCCGCCGCAGCGGCATTATCGAGCTTGAGTTCCGCCGTTCCCAGGTACCCGGCGGCGCGCACGCTGTCCTGGCGTGAACGGGAGTAGTCCAACAACCTGCGGCTGGCGGCAGCCGCCTCTTCCCAATCCTCCAGCATCAACCGAGCCCGCACCACGATCAGCAGCGCGTCGTCCGCCCAGCGGCTATTCGGCTTTTCCTGGACGATTCGCTCCGCCTTCTCGATGCTCGCCTGCAAGTCGGCGCGCGCCGACGCCGGACGGCCCTCCTCGACCTGACGCAGTCCCTTCTCGAACAGCCTGTCGGCGTTGTAGTACGTGTTGAAGTAGACGCAGGCAGTTGTCGGGAGGAGAGAGAGGACTGATGCGGTGGCCAGCAGACGGACGCGACGCGCTGTCCGGAGCTCAGCCGCCCGCGCTTCGGGGATAGGACCAGACCCGCCGACCATACTCCGCCAAGTATTCAACGATCGCATCAGCCAACGCATCAGCTATGTTCGCCTGGTGGGAAGCAGATCGCAACTGCTTCTCTTCCGCACGGTTCGACAGGTAACCCACCTCCACCAGCACGGCCGGCACTGTGGAGCCCACGAGCACGGCAAAGGGACCCTGCTTGACCCCCAAATCGGGCGTGCTCAGCTGCGTCGCCAGATTCCGGCTCACCGACGAGGCGAAGAGCGAGGACTCCTGCAGATTCCCCGTGGACTGCAGATCGCTGAGGATGAACTGCAAGGGTTCCGAGTTTGAACTATCCCCTTGCTGCTCGAAGCGCAACGCCGAGTTCTCGCGCATGGCCACACGCCGGGCCTGCTCGGTCTTGGCATGCGACAGAAAATACACCTCGTGCCCGCGAGTCGCGTGCGGCTTCTTGGGCATCGAATTGGCATGGATGGACACGAACAATCCGGCCTGCCCCTCGGCGCCCCTGCGCTGAATCACCCGGGGTCGATCGGTCAACGCGATCAGCGTATCCTGGTCACGCGTCATCACGACGCTGATTCCGGCCTCGCGCTCCAAACGCTTCGTTAATCGCCGAGCTATCGCCAGGGTTATGTCTTTCTCCTTCGTGCCCCCAACTCCGATCGTGCCCGGGTCCACTCCACCGTGCCCAGCGTCGATCACCACCATCCAGTCCGTACGCGGCGCGGGCCGCTGCACCGTCGGCTGTCGCTTCACCAGACGCCCGTCCATGTACCGCCAACTCCGGGAGCGGCGCGTGGGCAACCAGTCCAACGACCAGCTGAGTGGGACCATCAGCTCGGAACCACTGCTGTATACAGGGTTCGTCAACTGATAGACCTCACCGGCCGCCGTGAAGAAAGCCGTACCTGTGGCAAAACGCACGAGCTCGCCGTCCATCCGCAGTCCGGCGCCAACCCTCTCGTAGCCGAGCGCCTCTGCCAGCTCCGTGAGACTTGTCGCCGCGTACGAGTGACGCTGGTCGATCTCCACCGCATGCGTCGACCCGTCTCGAACCACAACCAGATGGTCGGCCGCTGACGCCGCCCAGGCCAGGCAACAAGGCAATAAACCCAGCAGTAAAGTCCTAGTGTCTCTTGCGCGCACGCTCCATCTCCCGATCCGCCTCACGCCGCTTGATATCCTCCCTGCGGTCGCGCTGTTTCTTCCCCCGCGCCAGCGCCAGCTTCAACTTCGCCTTGCCGTCGCGGAAATAGATCTCCACCGGTATGAGTGTGAGCCCGGCCTGCTCTACCTGCCCGATCAAGCGTCGGATCTCCTGTCGATGCAGCAGGAGCTTGCGCCGCCGCTTCAGTGGGTGAGCCTCGGGGCCCGCGGGCCCGAAGGGCCCGATATGCAGCTCGTACAACCAGGCTTCACCACCTTCCACCCGTGCGTAGGCGTCAGACAGGCTGGCGTTGCCCTGGCGCAGCGCCTTGACTTCACTGCCGGTGAGCACGATACCGGCCTCCCACGTCTCGAGGAGGTGATACTGGTGCCGCGCCTTCTTGTTACGGGCTACTAGCTTGATACTCTCTTTTGACATCAGAATTAACGGCTGGAATACCTGGGGAGTGACTTAATATCGCCTCTCAAGCGCGAACGCGCAAGTCATGCCTACTCCAATACTTCGATCTGCTGCCGACGGACGCGGCGCAGCTCGTGCACCTGGGCCACCTCGGCGCCCAGCACGAAGACGATCGACAGGTAGTAGACCCAGATCACCACGAGCACCAGCGTCGCCAGGCCCCCATAGATCGACCGATAATCGGCGATCCGGGTCAGGTAGAAGGCGAAGCCCAGCTTAAGCAACTCCCAGCAGATCGCCGTGAACGCCGCCGCCGTGACGGCCATGCGCCAGGGGATGCGCCGGGCCGGAACGTACTTATACAACAGCAGAAAAAGGAGGAAGATGAAGGCGAGAGCGGTCACTTGAGCGGTCACCGCCTCCGCGATGCCCAGCCGTTCGGGGGTGAGGCCCAGGAACTCGAAGCTCCGCGTCTTGGCCAAGTTGGCGGCGATGGTGATTCCGATGTTCAGGATCACCAAGACGCTGGAGACCAGCACCATCTCGGCATCGAATATCTTACCCTGGATCGGCCCGCGGCTCTGCCGCAGGTCGAATATCTCCCGTAAGACCGCTCGCACCGACCCGAAGAGGCGCGTCGCAAACCAGACGAAGGCGACGAAGCTGATCAGACCGACCGCCTGATCGCGACGAAGCGCCTGCCGGATGACCTCTTCCGGAATGCTGATATCGCTGCCGCCCGCCTCAGCGCCCGCTTCTCCCAGCACCGGCACCAGGACATCCACGTAACGGCGAAGCTGTTCGATCGGCTCGAGGCCAGCCGCCTCGGCCGCCGCCTCCAACGTCAAACTGATTAGCGATACGATGATCAGCAGAAAGGGGATGGCCGCGACCAGTATGCTGAAGGTCAGGCCGCTCGCCAGGAGGAATATGTTGTCGTCATCGGCCTTCTCAGCGACTCGGACGATATAATCCTTGAGTGTGTCCCACGATTCCCTGGCGGCGCGTCGCGCCCCCCACAGCCGTCGATGCGACCGGGAGGGCGCCTGCGCCGGCTCGTTGTTCTCCAAGACCGGGTCTGCTATTCAAAGCCGCCGCGCTCAGCCGGCCGCGGCATCTCCACCCTTCGATGACTGCCGCGCCTCGGCGATCCGCTCCTCCATCTCCGAGCGGGCAGCCTTGGCCGCCTTGCGCCCTGCATCCAGGGCCTGCTGGGCCCGCTGGCGGCCCTCCGAGACCTTCTCTTTCGCGACCTCGTACTTCTCCTCCACCTGACGCCGACCCTGCGCTACCGCGTCTTGGAATGTCTCCTGCAGTTCGCCGGCCTTCTCTTCGGCTCGCTCGCGCAGGCGGCGCGCCCTCTCCTTGAGCTCTTGCTGCGTTTCGGCTCCCGACTTGGGGGCAAGCAGCAGCGCGGCCGCCGCGCCGATCAGCGCGCCCCACACGAAAGGCATGAGCCCCGAGCCCGAGCGCTCGATCACAACGTAGGGGACGCCATCGTCATCGTAGTTCCGCATAATCGGATCCTTTCAACCTACCGGTTACCTTCTCGTAAGGCCCGGCGCAACTCTTCCATGTTGACCGGTTTTGCAATCCTCACGAACCTTGCAAGACCGCCCGCGCGGGGCGCACACGACTCATCGCCTACGACCACGTCGGGCCGAAAGCGGGTCATTCGTTCCTCCAATTCACCGGCTTCCGCTTCCCCGACCTCGTGGCCCTCGGCCACTAGGACTCGCACCAGCGCCTCCCTCAGGGGACCACTCCGCTCAATCACCAAAACACGCTGGGAAGTCACTCAGAAACTCGCAACGAGAGCTGGGGCTGCCGCGAAGATCCGTTCTCCAACTAACATAGGAGCCGCCAAGATCGAATTCAACAAGCAGGCCACACGTTGGCTCGCCGGCCACGGCTCGGGCAGCTCACGCCACCACCTCCGCCGCCGGCCCCATGACGCCTCGGACAGTCAGCCGTCACCCAGCTCGACGACCAGGCCGTCGTAGGCGGGCCTCACACCCTGAGGAAGCTTCGTGAGGAGCTCGCTGTAGTCCAACCGATGCGTTAGGTGCGTGAGGTAGGTTCGTCTCGCACCCAGCTCACCGGCCACCGCCACCGCCTCCTCGACATTGAAGTGGGTCGGGTGGGGATCGCCCCACCACAGGGCATTGATCACCAGGGTCTCGACCCCTTCGAGCGCGGCGCGAGACTCGCCAAGAATCGCTTTGCCGTCTACGACCACCCCCAGCCCCCCGATTCGGAAGCCGTAGGAGTTGACCTTGCCGTGGGGAAAGGCGAGAACCTGCAACCTGAATCCAGCGATCGACAATTGTTCGCCGGCCGTGAACGTGTTGAGGTCGATCTCCGGCGCGCTGGTACCCGGGTTCGGCTCCAGCGACTCATCGAATATGTAAGTGAAGCGGGTCTCCAGTTCGCGGACGTGCTCCGCCGCTACGTACATCGGTACCGGCGCCTCCCGTCGGATACTGAATACGCGTAGATCGTCGATGCCGTGGACGTGGTCGGCATGCAGATGACTGAGGAAAGCGGCATCGATGCTGGGGATCCCAGCCCGCACCAGCTGAAGGCGCAGCTCTGGTGGCGTATCGACCAGCAATACCCTGCCGGCCGATTCGAGAGCCAGACAGTGCCGCGACCTCTGGTTCCGCGGGTCCTCCGACTTGCAGACAACGCAACGGCAGCCGATGACAGGGACGCCGAAGCTGGTGCCGGTGCCCAGGAAGTGAAGTCTCACGGTCAGATCGTCTCGATTCGCACCATGTTCGTCGTGCCCCGTACATGGAATGGCAACCCCGCCGTCACCACAACACGGTCGCCGGGGCCCGCCAGACCGGTTCGCAGTAGCTCGGCGCGAGCCACGGCACGCATGTTGTCCTCGCTGAGTGACTCGCGGCACAACACGGGCAGCACACCCCAAACCATTGCCAGCTGCCGCTGAACGCGCGCACTGGACGTCACCGCCAGAATTGGGACCGGCGGCCTGCGTGAGGACACGACCCTCGCGGTATGTCCACTATTGGTGTACGTGATGATCGCCGGTGCACCGATCGCCCGCACCGCTTCCACGGTAGCGCACGCCACCGCCACTTCCGTGCTGACCGGTGCCTCGCTCGCCGAGGCGGCCGGCACATCGTACAGTGGTCCGCCTTTCAGCAGCGGGCCTTCCGATTCAACCTCCCGCAGCACCCGCACCAGTGCCCGGACTGAGCCAACCGGATAGCGACCCACCGCGGTCTCGGCCGAAAGCAGAACCGCATCGGCCCCATCCAGAATCGCATTCGCGATATCGGAGACTTCGGCGCGCGTCGGGCGCGGGCGTTCGATCATCGATTCCAGCAGTTCCGTGGCTATCACCACAGGCCGGTAGCGTGCGTTGGCCCGGCGTACGATGCGCTTCTGGGCCAACGGCACCTGCTCGAACGGCAGTTCGGTCCCCAAGTCGCCGCGGGCCACAATGACCGCGTCCGACGCTCCCAATATCGCCTCCAGCTCCTCCAGTGCCGAGTCCTTTTCGATCTTGGTGACAACCGACACAACCTCGGGAACCCGCTCCCGCAGATCGAGAACGTTCTCCGCGGATCGTGCGAACGACAAAGCCACGTATTCCGCCTCTATCTCCAACGCGACCTCGAGATCCGCGAGATCCTTCTCGGTAAGGCTCGGAGCGCTGACGCGCACCCCGGGTAGGTTGACGCCCTTTCCGCTGGACACTTCCCCGCCCAAGACGACCTCGGTAATGACTCGCGGTGGCGCCACCTCCCGAACACGGAGCTCGATCTGGCCGTCGCTGAGCAGCACCCGATCGTCCGGGCGGAGGTCACGGGCAAGATCTGGGTAACTCACCGGCAACTCCTCGCCGGCAGCCCGGTCAGCCGGCGCCAGGCCGACGACATCGCCGCTCGCCAGCATCCGGGGCCCGTCAAGTCTGCCAATCCGGATCTTTGGGCCCTGCAGGTCCACCATGATCGCGATAGGCCGGTCGCTCGATGCCGCACACTCGCGTATCCGCCGCGCCGCCAGCCTCGCTTCCTCGTGGCCGGTGTGCGACATATTCAGACGCGCCACATCCATCCCCGCGTCGCACAGAGCCGCCAGCGTGCCGGGATCGGCCGATGCCGGCCCCACAGTGCAGATGACCTTCGTCTTCAGAAAGGCTCGTTTCCCAGTGTCCATCCAGCGATACGCCTCAGCGCCGAAGGTATGACCGTGGTGGTTAGGGGCGGTAACGATCCCACAGCTCCGGCACTTGTGCCGCCAGTTGACGCAGGCCGGCTGCGATCTCGAGGATTTGGCGGTTGCCGGCGGTTGGATCGCCCGCCTCGACCAAGACGCCCGGCGTGAAGGTGCCCGCTCCAGGCTCCGCCAGCAGCAAGGCTACGGTCAGCGTCGTGCTCTCACCCGGGGCCAGACGCAGGGGTCCATGCGATTCTGTGATTCGGTAATCAGCCGGCGTGTTCGACACATAGCCGATCTCCGCTGACGGATGATCGCTCAGCCCGTCGCCGGGGGCGAGGCGGCCGGCCAGCAACCGCCAGGCGAATCCGTGCCGAATGCCCTCATCCCAATCATCCTCACGCCGCCAGAGCGTCAGGGTCCGGCCTTGCGCTGGGGCAGGCGCCTCCACCGTGACCAACCCGACCAATGCCGGTCGCTGCGAGAAGTTGCCCAGCTCCGAGTCCTCGAAGTCCGCATCGTACAGGAAAGAGAGGTTCAGAGCCGGATCGAACGTGCCCAGATCGTCCTCGGACACGCCGACGTCCGCATCGAGGCCGAACCCTATGTACAACGATTCGTAGGTGAGACCGTCAGCTGGAATCCACGAATAGATCGCGCGGTAAAGCGGGTCAGCGCTCACGTTCTGGATCTCGAACCGCGCAAAAACCACGTCTCGAACTCCCGCGCTGTCCACCGCGACCAGGGTCTGTTTGACCAGAAGCCCCTGCAGGGCCTCTGCCGGAAAGCGCGCCGTGCTCCAGTAGGCCAGATCTTGGACCTGTCTCGCGCCGGCGGCACTCGTCTCGACCGGCTTCCGGCCCGTCCAGGCGATGCCAAAGACCTGAGTCGAGAGCGTATCGCCTCTCTGTGAGCCACCGTCGTCGCCGACTATGCCCGCGACCAGGAGGCGGCCGCCTGCCCCGTAATCGAGACCCGACCCCAGCGGCCACTCCAGGCCCGGCCGCGAGCCCGAGAAGACGCTGGCACAAGTCTCACCGTTGCTCGTTGACCTGCAGCCGATCCGGCCTCGTTCGATCAGGAACGGGCAGTCCGCCCGGCAACCGCCCTCGAGGGCGGCGCGAGCGGTGTCGGTCTCCCCCTCCCTGACCTCGACCGTGCCCTCCCAACCGAAGAACTCGGCCTGGCCGACCGCCAACTCAAGCTCCAACTCGTGTTCACCAACTGGCACACCAGTCAACGTCGCGGGTGTCGTCGCGCCCGTGGGCTGCCGATCGAGAATGATCGCGGCGCCCGCCGGATCCGAGAACACCACCAGATCGGCGAGGATGGGCACAGTAGGGCGATCGCGGCTCTCGAGGCAGCCTCCCAACAGAGCGGCGAGCAGGCTGACGGTCGTGGCCCGGCGGAATCGGCGGTTACAAGTCACGCGCTCGCCTTCCGCCGCTCCACTCCCGCGACGATCTGCGGCAGCACGATACCCGCGCGGCCCTGGAGGAAAACGTCAACCTGTGTTGTGAGGTGGGAGGGATCGGTGTTCACCTCGACGACGGTCGCTCCGCTCGACCGCGCCACCAGCGGAAGGCCGGCCGCAGGTTGGACCATCCCCGAGGTTCCGACCACCAACATGACATCGCAGGACCGGGCCAGCCTCTCGGCGCGCTCTAAGACGCCGGGCGGCAGCATCTCACCGTACCAAACGACATCCGGTCTTACCGGAGAGCCGCAGAATGGGCAGCCTGGCGGACTAAGGGGCCCATCGCAATCGGCGATAGGCACATCCAGCTCGATCGGGTGGTCGTGATCGAGGCACTTGAAGCGGTTGATGTTTCCATGTAACTCCAGGACGTCGGTCGACCCGGCCTGCTGATGGAACCCATCGATGTTCTGGGTCACGACGACCAACTCGCGGACCAAGGTCTCCAGTCTGGCGACGGACCCGTGGCCGGCGTGAGGTTCAGTCCGGGCGATCAATCCACGTCGGTAGTTATACCACCCCCAGACTCTGGCCGGATCTTCTCTGAACCCCTGTCGGGTGGCCAGTTGCTGAGGGTCGTACTTGGCCCAGAGGCCCTCCTGAGCATCCCGGAACGTGGGGATCCCACTCTCCTTCGACATCCCCGCTCCGGTCGCAACAACGATCAGGTCGGCCACCGAGATGGCTTCGACCGCTCGCTCTAGTCCCTCGCTCTTCCCGGTCACTTCCACCCCTCAGGCCCGATATACAACCTCGCCACCTACTACCGTAGCCATGACTCGCGCCGAGAGCAAAGCCTCGGGCTCGGCGGTCACCAGATCGGTATCCCAGGCCGCCAAATCAGCCTCAAACCCCGCCTTCAACCTGCCGCGGCGCCGCCCTTCGCCCGCAGCGGCGGCCGCACCCTCGGTGTACGCCCTGAGAACCTCGAGACCGGTCAGGCGCTCCTCGGTATGCCAACCTCTCTCTGGGTATCCTTCGCGATCGCGCCGGGCGATGGCACCATAGAATCCTTCACGCGGGTCCGGCGGCTCGACCGGCGCGTCGGAGCCGAAGGCGAGCACCGTACCCGCGTCCAGCAGACTGCGCAGCGCCATCGTCCGTCTACTTCGCTCCGGGCCCCAGCGCGCCTCTGCCGCCCGAATATCAGTCAGTAGGTGTGATGGCTGCATCGAAGCTACAACCCCCAGCCGCGCTGCGCGCTCCAAGTCTGCGGGATGCACGCACTGCAGGTGCTCGATGCGATGCGGTATCGCCAAACCTCTCGATCCGGCTCGCTCCAGGGCATCCAGAGTCATCCGCACGGCGGCATCACCAATCGCGTGAACCGTCGCGGCGAGCCCGCCGGCCACGGCACGCTTGACATCCCGGCTGAGTTCCTCCGGCCCCAGCCTGCGGATCCCGCGGCCCTCGCCGTCCGAGTACGGCTCGAGCATCCAGGCGGTGCGGGACCCGAGCGCACCGTCGGTGAAGTACTTGATGCCGCCCACCTTCAGCCAATCATTGCCGAAGCCGCTGCTGATTCCGCACTCGACCAGTGAGTCCAGGAAGCGTTGGGGCATATGATGCAGTACGCGCAGCTGGAGCTCGCCTGCCCGCTCCAGCTCGTCGAGGATCCGAAACGACTCCGGCGCCTCCACCGAATGGACAGCCGTTACGCCAAGGCGATGCAGCAAGACCTGCCCCTCGCGAACGGCCGCTTTCCGCTCCGCCAAGGTTGGCTGCGGCCGTCCCTGGTAATACCAATCCAAAGCCCTTTCCTTCAAAACGCCCGTAGGCCGGCCCGCCGCATCTCGCTCCAGCACGCCCCCCGCTGGATCTTCGCGTTCCGCGCCAATCTGAAGCCGCCGCATCGCCTCCGAATTCAGCCAGCCGCTGTGCAGATCGTGCGCGACGAGCACCACCGCCCGCCCCCCGCTCGCCTCATCCAAGCGGTCCAGGTCGGCCTGCTTCCGCCAGGCAGGATCCCAACCTTTGAACTCGAGCCAGGCGTCCGCCGGCACCGCTCGCGCCTCCCGCTCCACCCGCGCCAGCGCCTCCGCCATCGACCGGTCATCCGACAGATCCGGTCGCAGGCGTCCCAACGCCCACTCGATCAAGTGGATATGCGAGTCGGTCAGCCCCGGCACGACGGTAAACGGTCGCAGATCCAACCACTCCACCGGACCTTCGATCGCTGAACGCACCTCTTCCGGTGACCCGGCCAGCTCAACGCGTCCGGCCCGAAGGGCCAGACACTCCACCACCGGCCGTTCCGGGTCGAGCGTTCGAATCGCACCGGCCCGTACCGCGACGACGCGCCGCCTCACCATAGTCTTAGGATAGACGGGAACTCTCGGTCGGACAATCGAAGTAAAGACGCTGCAGCTTGCTAACCGGACTGCGTACCCGCGCTCTGCCCTAGTCCAGCCAGAGCCCCAACCCGTCCGCCAACTCCGGACGATGCTCGGCTATCCATTGATGGATCGCCCTCACTTGGCTCATCGAGAGCTTCTGGAGCTTCTGCAGCGGCAATCCAGGGATCACTGCCGCCAGCGATCGGCGCAGCAAGTACTCGCGTTGCCGGCGACGAAGGTCAGCGGGAATGCTCGGCCCGCTCGGGGTCTCCGGTATCGGCTCGAGCAGGGTACGGAAGCTGTCAATCTGGCGGTCGGAGAACGATTCGGGAATCTGGTGACGGTGGCTGCCGACGTAGAAGCTGCCGTCGGACTCTACTCTGCACGCTCGAGGCATCGGTGTTCCTTCGGCCCATGTGTCGATAAGACGCGTCCAGCCTGGACAAAGGCAGGATGTCTTACAGTTCCTGGCTCTCGCAGTGTAGATAATCTAGGCCGGGGGCCCGGCGTTGGCAACTTAAACCGGCGTTAACCACTAAAACCATCGCCTGTCCCACCTCTAAGCCAACTTGTCGCCGGACTGCGCCGTCGGCGCCGGCATGACGTGGAGAGGAACGCTCTTCAGCGGCTCTTCGTCGACGATGACCTCGAACGAGTAGTCGCCCGGCTTGGGAAACGACACTCCGCCCAGCCCCATGATCACGTGTGGCCGGACGGAGCGGCCCGGCGCTCCGTGGGGCACTTTCAAGGGTCCCTCAGCTTTGAAGAGCTGCTCTCCGTCGGCGCCCATGAGCCTGACCTGCAGTTGGTGAGTGCCGGCGTCGGTGAAGCCGGCCGTGACCCTTAGGACGAAGACCATCGCTGAGTGACGGAAGGGAAACTCGCGGGCCCAGATCGTGTCGAATATCCCCAGGATATTCAGCTTGCCTTCCTGGCTGACGTTGGCGGCGTCAGCTACCAGAGCTAGGTCGACCTCCATGGCTGAAGCGGGCTAGTTGGTTTCTGGCTGGCCGCTCAAGACGGCGACCATGGAGTCGACATCCGGCAGTGAGTCCCGGAAGTCCAGGTAGCGGGCGATCCGAGACAGGCGCGGCCAGTCGTAACGATCGATCGCGTAAGCGACCCTCAAGTTGCCCCTACCGGATCCTCGCGTGCCGATCATCGCCTGCACGAGCGCCAGGCTCTTCAACGCCCCAACATCATCACGGTACCGCTTGAACAGTTCATCATAGGTGAATACAGCTTCCTGGTAGCGACCGTCCCAAACGTGTCGGTCACCGAGCAGGCGATAACGTTCTCGCTCGCTCAGGTGTCCGGAATGGCGCCAGGCCTGTTCGAGGGCGGACCTGGCGCGGGTGCGTTGGCCGAGCATCGCATACGACTCCGCCAGCATCCGATAAGCCATCGCGAACGTCGAGTCGCGGCGTGTGGCCTCCTCGGCGGAGTTCACAGCCTCGCTGAAGCGGCCGGCGAACGCGTGTTGGCGCGCTTCCGCATAGTCCCGCAATGCCTCGGGCGACGCCGACAACACTTGCGTGGCCGCCGCGCTCGCATCGATCTCCTCGGCCGGCTCTCCCAGTCGCCTTCGCGCTGCCCGACTCAGACCGTTCAGAGCCTCCAGGTTCGCCCCCTCTGCGACCTCGGCGGTAACGCCGTAGAGTGTGTCGCCCGCCGGGCTTAGAAGCTGCAGCCCAACGCTGTGGCCCGTCTCGGAACGGCTCACCCAGGTTCGCACCACGGCGGCGTAGCCCTCGCGGGCCGCCAGGGTAAGGGCGTCGTCGAGTGACAGCCCGCCCCCGCTCGATTCCGACTCTGCAGCTCGTGCCAACAACGCGCGCTCTCGTGGCACGACGTTGAAGAAGCGCGCCTGCTGCAGCCCGGTCTCCAGCGCCAAAGTCAGCACTTCAGGGGTCACGTCGGTACCGCCTGGCGAGTCCGCGCCGGCGCCGCCGCGGGTCTCCACATCGGCCACCAGCAGCCACTGGCCCGGGCCGTCGAGCAGCGACCCGGAGAACAAAGACGCGATCTTGGAAACACCAGTTTCCACGAACGCAGGGGTCTTCACCGTCACCGTAGGAACGTCGACCTTCGGAAGACTGACCTTGGGCAACGACGGAGCCTCCACCTCCGGCAACCTGGCGGGCACTTGTTCAGCCCATCCCCCAAGCAGGCCGATCAGCCGCGGCGCCACAAAGCCGACGAGCGCCAACCCCACGATACCTACCGGCACATACCAGCGGCGGCGCAGCGCCGGCAGCCATCGAGAGACCACCACCGGCAACCAGCGCCGCCAGAGCGCAATCGATCCCGCCAGCGGCCTGCGGCGCTTGGGCCGCTCTATTCTTGGTATGATGGCCGCCGGTGGCTCGAAAGTCTCCGGGCTCGCCTCCCCGATTTCGAACCAGATGACCGCATCCTCGGTACCGGCTGAATCGACTCCCTCAGTAACGCCGTAGGGCTCGGCCAACTCCGGCGCGGACGCCTCCGCCACCGCCTCCTCCTCTGAGAACATCTCCGCGTAACTATGATCGCCGAACTCTATCTGGCCGGCCGCCGGAGCTCCTCGCTCCTCGTCGGTCACATCGAAATCGATCTCCGACGCGAGACCGAACTCGCTTTCAAAATTGGCCTCCTCCTCGATACCGATGCCCTCCTCGAGATCGATATCTCCCCCGCCGACCGGACCTTTCTCGTTGCCGGTCTCCCCGGCGCGATCGATCACGCTCTCGGCATCGATCTGCCCCTGGACATCGAACTCGCCCCTTACATCGATCCCCGCCGGTTCCACATCGCTCTCCGCCCCAGAGGCGGCTTCCTCGATCGGCGCCGCCTCTACCCCAGGCATGTCGGTCGCCTCGGGGGCATCCGCGGCCACCTCCCGGGGTCTTGGCTCGGCTTGCACAGGAGACGCTTCTGCAGGCTTCGTTAGGTGGACCTCCGTCTCGATGACGGGGGGCGGCGCCAGATCGGCCCCCACGGCTACCGCCGGCTCCGTGACCCCCGGCTCGGCGGCGAAGCCAGGGTCCGGCTCCAGCCCTACTCCCACCTCAGCCGAATCCTCCACCGCGGACACCGCCTGATCGGACAAACCCGCGTCGAGCTCTTCGAGCCAGGGCCGCTGCTCCATCAGGCGCTGCAGAGAGGCCCGCCGTTTCTCTTCTTCCTTGGCTTTGCGCCCCTTACGTTTCCTCGGGTGCAACGCCTTCACCAGCGAGCCAGCCGCGGCACCCAGGCCACGGACGGGAAGGACAGCTAGGAAGACAAGCCCGCGCCATGCGGAGCGCAGCGCGACGAGTATCGCTCTGCCGGTGGCGTGTGTCGCCCCCGCTATCGCCTCCCCTGCCGCGCGCCGCCAGGGGGCAAGCTCCACCCAAGCGTTTCGCAGAAACGGCCCCCACGCCTTGCGGACCGAAGTGACCTCATGTTTGACCGCGGTGTAACGGCGACGCTTCCAGTTACCCGACTGCCCTTCCTTGACCCGATGGGCAGGCACGATCTCGAGCCCGCCCACCGCCTCACCGTCCCCCTCGTCTTCGATCCCGGTCGCGCCATCCGGCAAGACGAATTCGATCCCGGACCGTCTCTTGCTCCGGGAGACTTTCTGTTCGGGAGAAGGCTCGGGAGCCGGCCGACTCGGTGACTCCGCCGCGTGGCCGGCGCCACCCGTTCGTTGCTGGCCGTTCCCGGCCGCTTCGCTGGCCTCGTTGTCCTGCCAAGCCAGGTGATGTGCGGAACGATCGTGGCCGCTGAAGTCGACGATCTTTGGCTGTCCCTTGCGCCCGGCTAATGACTTGCCTGGCTGGGTCCGATCGGCCTGCTGATCGCGAGTGTCGGGCGCGGCGGTCGCGCCCGAGCGCTCGCCCTTCAGCAACGCCGCATCAACGGGGATGCGGTGCCGGGCGATCATCTCGGTGACTGCCTGGCCCGCCATCGAGACCCCGCTCGCATGCAGACGCTGCAGATACTCGATGTACGACTCCGACGCTTCGCTCATGCGTCCCGCCAGCGCCAGCGCGTTCAGCAGGCCCGCGACCGCCTCCGCCCGCAGCGGCGCCCGCGCCGTCAGGACCTGCCACCAGCGGGCGGCAGCTTCCCACCGCCCCTGCCGCTCCGCGTCGTGCGCTGCCGCCAGCATGGCGTTGCGCCAGGCGCGCTTGAGGCGACCGCGCTCCCTTTGCGCCCAATCGTCGAAGCTTGGCACCCCCGACTGGAAGTCCTCCAGGAACTCGCCGGTGTAGAGCTCGGCAACGGCCCCCGCGTCGCCGCCATCGATAGCGGCATCCACGTCGCGCGTATCGAGACGTAGACCGCCGTAGATCTCGACGGTGTCAGTGGCCAGACGGATGCTGACCCCAGGGACGTTGTCCCGCAGCCAGGCCACGACCCGCTTGAGCGCCTCCATCTCCTTCTCATCGTCCCCCCCGCGCCCCAACATATCCGTCACCTCCGACGGGTGCATCGGTCGCTGCTCCTGCGATAGGTAGATCAGCAGAGCGAGGTGCTTGGAACCCAGCTTCGACGTCTCGTCGCTACCGCCACTGATGAGGCGAACCCCACCAAGTGTGCGGAGCTCCGGGGCCTTGGCGCCGCTGGCTGTGGGGCGGCCACCAAAGGCGCCGCCAGTCGATCGTGACTTTGGGCTTGTCATTACCCCTTCCGAACACTTCTGGTCTGTGCGGGGGAAGTCTCAAAAAGGCCGGGATAACCCGAAGATCAGGGAGGTTCCTTAAGTATACCAAACATCAAGGAATCACGCTATCGCACCACCCTCCGCGCCCGGGATCCTCGGCGGCGAGGTGGGGCGGCCAGTTCACCCGCCGGGCCGCCCGACATTATTACGTCACCGGCGCGGCTCGGTTCCATCCCGCTGAACCACGGCGCAGGCCACGGCCCGCCCCCGGCCCAAGCGGCCTCCTTGCTCAGCGGTGCGCCATCTCATCGGCCGCTGCCAGGACGCGCAGCAGATTCTCTCCCAAGATCTTCAGGATCTCCTCGGCGGAATAGCCACGTCCCAACAGTTCCTCGGTTATCGCCGGGAAGCGCGAGACGTCTTCCAGCCCTTCGGGTGTCAGGGAGATGCCGTCGAAGTCGGATCCTAGGCCGACGTGATCGACGCCTGCCACATCGATTATGTGCTCTATGTGGTCGACCACGTCAGCGACGTTGCCACGCGGAACTCCGAGTCCCGCGAACCAGGTTCGCCAGGCCTTTTCCATCGCGCGCTCGTCGCCCCCGTACTGCGCTCGCATCTCACGCCCCACGGCAAACATGTCACGCACCAGCTCGGCGGCCTCCGGCACCACGAAGCCCGAGAAGAAATTCACCATCACCACACCGCCGTTCCGCGCCACATCACGGAGCACATCGTCCGGAATGTTGCGCGCGTGGCCGTTCACGGCCCGAGCTCCACTGTGCGATGCGATGACCGGCGCGCTGCTCACCCGCAGCACGTCGGCCATTGTCTCGTCCGACACATGCGAGATATCGACCAGCATTCCAAGTCGATTCATCTCACGGATCACGTCCTCACCGAATGGACTCAATCCCCCGTTTATCGCTTCATCGGTCGCCGAGTCGGCCCACTCCGTGCTCGAGATGTGCGTGAGGGTCAGATACCGAACACCAAGCTCACGGTACCGGCGAAGCATGTCCAGCGAGCCTTCGATCGTATGGCCGCCTTCTACCCCGATCAGCACCGCGATCTTGCCTGCGGCCACGCTACGCCGAACATCCCCCACGTCCAAAGCCAGCTCCAGTTCGGCGTAGCGAGCAACGAGCCGCCGTATCAGATCGATCTGTTCCAGGGCGACTCGCGCCGCTCCTCGATCGACGTAGTCTGAGGGAACGAAGGCGGCGAAGAACTGCACGTCCACGCCCCCCTCGCGAAGCCGCGGGATGTCCGTGTGCCCGTCGTCATGCCGCCGCGCGACATCGAAGTCCTCCAAGCGTGAGCCGAACTCGGCTCGTAACCGCCAGGGCAGGTCGTTGTGCCCGTCGACGACGATCGCCCGCCCGTGCAGCTCGGCTGTCTTCCGATCCACGCTCAATCGCTGCTCCCACGCTCCAGAGCCAGACGGATCAAGTCATCCATGGCCTCCGGCTCGTCCAGTGCCAGGTCATAAGTCACGCGAACGATCGGCTGCTCAATGTCGATCAGCCTTGCCAGATCCACCGGCGTGCCGACCACGATCACTTCGGCGTCCGATCGCTTGATGGTCTCGGCAAGCTCCTCGATCTGCTCCTCTCCGTAGCCCATCGCCGGCAATACAGGCCCGGTCGCACTGTACTTCTGGAAGGTCTCGACGATGGAGCCGACGGCGAAAGGTCGCGGATCCACCAGCTCGTGAGCGCCGTGTTCCTGCGCCGCCAGGCTGGCTGCGCCCAGACGCAGCTCGCCGTGGGTCAGACTGGGGCCGTCCTCTATCGCCAGGACGCGCCGCCCTTTGAGTAGGTCGGGCTGGTCGACCGTCAGCGGCGAACGGCCACGGAATACGCGCGCCCTTGGATTGGCCGCCGCGATATTGCGACGCACGGTCTCGAAACCCTCGGGGGTCGCTGAATTGCTCTTGTTGATGACCACCGCGTCAGCCATGCGCAGGTTGGCCTCGCCGGGGTGATAGGTCAGCTCGTGGCCGGGGCGGTGGGGATCGGCGACGACTATGTGGAGGTCAGGCCGGAAAAAGGGCAAGTCGTTGTTGCCACCATCCCAGAGCACCACATCACCGTCGTTCTCCGCCTGGCTGAGTATGGCCTCGTAGTCCACCCCCGCGTATACCGTCGTCCCGGCTCTGAGGTGCGGCTCGTACTCCTCGCGCTCCTCTATCGTAACCTCATGGCGCTCAAGGTCCTCATAACTGCCGAAACGCTGTACGCGTTGCTTCTCCAAGTCGCCGTAGGGCATGGGGTGTCGCACGACGACCGGCTGGCGGCCGAAGGCCCGCAGGCGATCGACCACATAGCGCGTGGTCTGGCTCTTGCCCGCGCCGGTGCGCACCGCGCATACCGCGATGACGGGCCGCCCGGACTGCAGCATGGTTTGGCGCGGGCCCAAGAGCATGAAGCTGGCCCCGGCCGCCAGGCTGCGGCTGGCCAGATGCATAACGTACTCATGCGAGACATCGGAGTACGAGAACACGCAAGTATCGATCTTCTCGTCGGCGATGATCTCCTCGAGATCTTCCTCGGCGAGAATCGGAATGCCTTCGGGGTAGGCGGAACCGGCGATCGACGCGGGATACACGCGATCGGCGATGTTGGGTATTTGGGTCGCGGTGAAGGCGACAACGCGATAGGCGGAATTGTCACGAAAATAGGCATTGAAATCGTGAAAATCGCGGCCGGCCGCACCCAGGATTGCCACTTTCTGCTGCTGCTTTCTCTGTTCGGTCATAGACCCTCGTCTCTAGTATCTCACACAGTACTGGACTCCCTCACTCGACTGCGTCGCCGGCCTTTGGGCACGATCGGTGCCAGAATCAGTCCGTCAGCCAATCGGCTAGTTCCCCCAGGTGAGCTACCGTGTGCAGCGGCCTTCGCCCGACGCCAGCAGGTTCGCCCTTGCGGTTCACCCATACCGCCGCCAGGCCGAGCTGGGTTGCTGGCGCGATGTCGTGGAACCAGCTCTGCGCAGTGTGGATCAGCCGCGCGCCACCCGCACCCGCTCTGCGGATCGCCTCGCGGAAGTGGGCGGGCGCCGGCTTGTAGCTCCGCAGCTGCTGCGCCGTTACCGTCCAGTCGAAGGAGACACCGATCTCGCGAAGTGTCGCCGCCAGAAGATCATCATCGATGTTGGAGAGAACCGCCAGCCTGTAGCGGTCCCCCAGGCGCTCCAGCGCCTTTCGCGTGTCGGGGAATACGGGCCAATCGGGCAGCGACTCGGCCAGGAAGCCGGCACGCCCGGACTCGAGCTCCCAGCTCAGCCGGTGGGCGACCTGCAGAGCGGCTTCCTCCAGGATGGCCCGGTAGGGTCTATAGGTACCCGCCGACTGGACCTGCGGCTCGATCTCGTGATAGGCCGAAACGATGAGTCGGGGATCGAGCTGGTGGCCGTCCTCGGCGGCCGCTCTCTGGAAGGCCTCAACGATTCCCGCCTCCCAATCCACCAAGGTGCCGTAGCAGTCGAAGCTGATCGTCTCCCAGCTCATGGGATCGCTCAGGCCCCGAACTTCGCCAGGCGACCGGCGTGAGCCAGGGCCAGCGGCATCAGGTCTTCGGAGCGGCACAGACCGCCGCCACCGGCAAGGCACCAGCGCTCGCCGAACTGCTGAACCGCGTCGCGCCGTGCTGACGGGGACCAGAGCAGGAACGGCACCGGGTGCCAGCTATGGCTCCGCAAGGCGGCCGGCGTCGAATGGTCGCCCGTGACCAGTATCACGGCAGGACCCAGCTCGACCAGCCGCGGGATGTGGCTGTCGACTTCCTCGATGATGGCGACCTTGAGATCAAAGTCCCCATCCTCACCCGCTTTGTCTGTCCCCTTCACGTGCATGAAGGCGAACTCATAGTCGTCCCATACCTGCTCGACAGTCGAGAACAGCTCGTCCAGCGATGCGCCCGCCTCCCGCGTGGCCATTCCCACCAGCTTCCCGACCCCCCGATACATGGGGTACTGCGCCACCGCCACCGAGCGAAGCCCGAATACTTCGGGAAACAGAGGCCAGTCGGGCCGGCGAGCGAATCCGCGCAGCAGAACCATGTTGGCCGGCTCGTGACCCTCCAGAGCCTCCCTCGCTTCCGCGACGAACCGCCCGACCAGTTCCGCGGTTCGCTCCGCCTCCGGCCTCTCGGCCCTCACCGCGAGCGGAGGGCTGCCGACGTGTCCCGGATCCGTGTCGGGAATGCCTTCAGCCAGCTCCGCGCCGCGCAACACGAACAGGAAGCGATGCTCGCGCACCGGCTCGACAAACGCCTCCACCCCCGGCAGTTCGATCTCACGAAGCTCGGCACAGAGCGCCGCCGCCTTCTCGGTAGCGATGCGGCCGGCCCGCCGGTCCGTGATCCTGCCTGCGGAATCGATCGTGCAGAAATTGCCACGCGCCGCCAGGTCTGCGGCCTGGAGATCGAACCCGACACCTAACGCCTCCAACACGCCGCGTCCGATCTGGTAGCGGATCGTGTCGTAGCCGAACAAGCCGATATGACCGGGCCCGCTGCCCGGCGCGATTCCAAGGCCCACCGGCTGGTGCAAACCAGCCATCCCTTCAGAGACCAGCCTGTCCATGTTTGGCGTGCTGGCCGCCTCCAATTCCGTGGGGCCTCCCGCGCGGATGGGCAGGCCGCCCAATCCGTCGAGTACCAGAAGGACGATCTTGGTGTCGGCCGGCGTCAGGAGCTGATGGATCAGCTGCAAGTCTACCATCGCCTGTTCCCTCTCCGTTCAGTCGAGCAGCATCGCCGCCACGAGAACCTCTATGCCGCTCCATAGGTGACCCAAGCGCAGGTTCTCGTTCGGCCCGTGCTGATTGTTGTCGTGATTCACGATCGGGATCCCTATTGTAGGCACCTCGAGTACGTCCGTGAACACGTAGAGAGGCACGCTTCCTCCCAGGGTCGGCAACTTCACCGCCGTCCGGCCGCTGTTCTCTTCCACGGCGGTAATGATCGCCCGCGAGATCGCAAGGTCCATCGAGGTTCTAAACGCCGGGTAACCGTCCGAGGAGACGATGCGAGCCAACCTCGGGTGACGGAGGCGCGTCTCCAGATCCGGCTCCTCTTTCACGACCTCGAAGCCCTGACCTCGCACGTGCGCGACCAGGCGCGCGACCTGTTCTCGCGGATCGATCCCCTTGACCAACCGCAGATCGAGGTCGGCGACGGCCAAGTCCGGAACAATGGTCCGTGCCTCCGCACCCACCCAGCCACTGCGCAGCCCGCGGACGTTCAGCGATGGCTCGTTGATCAGTGCCAGCCGCTTGCCCGTCGCCTCAGGCTCGGCTAGACCGAAGGCGCGGAGCTGTTCCGCGTCGTCGTCTGGCGCCGCTTCCAATGCTTGCCTCTCGAAGTCGCTCAGTCCCCGCATTCCGTCATAGAAGTCGGCGATCAGCACCTTACCCGACTCGGGATCCTTCATGCTGGCCAGCAGCTGGGCCAGCCGCAGCGCCGGATTCGGCGCCCAGTTCCCGTAGTGGCCGCTATGCAGCGGTCGCAGCGGCCCGTAGACCGTTATCTGCACACTGACGATCCCGCGCGCTCCGAAGTACAGAGTCGGTAGCCCGGAGGGATCACTAGGCCCGTCCGCCGCCACCACCAGGTCGGCATGCAGCAGTTCGGCGTGAGCGTCGACGACCTCGGCCAGGTGAGGTGAGCCCGCCTCTTCGTCGCCCTCGAAAAGGAACTTGAGGTTCACGGTCGGCTCCAGGCCGGCGGCCGCCAAAGCGTCCAGCCCGGCCAACAGCGCTATGATCGGCGCCTTGTCGTCGGCGGCGGAGCGTGCGTACAGGCGCCAGTCGGGATCGAATTTGCCAGCGGCCGGGAGATCGACTCTTCGCCCACCCGCTTCCAGCGACTTGTCCCTGAGCACGGGTTGGAACGGTCGATGTCCCACCCAGCGCTCGACGTCCACCGGCTGGCCGTCATAGTGCGCATAGAAGAGAACGGTTCGCTCCGCGCCCGCCACCTTTCGCTCGCCGTAGACGTAGGGTGCGCCGCCCGTCTCCAGCAGTGCGGGCTCGATTCCGCGCCGCCGGAGCATCCCGGCCAACGCCTGCGCGTTCTCGCGAATGGCGTCCAGATCGTCGGCCACGTTCGGCAGGCCGAGAAAACCCACCAGCTCGCCGACGATCTCGGCCTCGTGCGCCTCCCTATACTCTCGCACTGCCTGGATAGCGGCCGACTGGCCGAAAAGCGGAGCGGGAAGCAGCAGCAGGAAGGCAAGCGAGCAGTGCACCAAATCGATTTCCTTCTTCACTCACCCTCCGCCTTTGCCGGTGAGGCCTCCGCCTCGATGCGATCACCCACGCGCACGACGCCGCCACGACGGACCCAGGCCAAGACGCCCCGGCGACCGCGCAATTCCTCTTTCAGGCCGGGCCGGATGTCGTCCATCAGATCACAGGGGTGACAGGGCCCTGTCACCCAAAGCTCGACCTTGTCACCCAGTCGGAGCCGCGTGTCCACAGGGAGCGACGTCAGGTCTATCCCTCGCGTGGTCACGTTCTCCTTCAGGACCGCGGCAGCCAGGCGCAGCGATTCCAGGTTCTCCTCTTCGATCAGCAGCACCTGCCTTCGGCTCTGCGCGCGTGCATGCCGACAGCCTTCCAGGCCCTGGTCAGTGATGAACACGGCGGGATCGACCGCCTGCATGGGCAGCCCGTGTCCCGGGCAAATCTGAAGAGAAGTGATGACGCCCTTTTCCAAGGCCACCTCCGGTCTTCCGCTTAGATCAGGCAGGGCGGGGGCCGTAAAGTAAAGACGCGACACTCGCCATGGCTAGGGACGAAAAAGGGCGCCAAGAACTGGCGCCCTTTCCAGGCCGGACAGCAGACGGGAGAGTCAGCCGCACTCGGAGTACCCGCAGGCCAGGCATTTCAAGCAGCCTTCGGCGAACTGCAAGGACGTCCCACAGTCGGGGCACGTCTCGATGAAGGCCTTGATGTCGCGGCCGAAGTGCTTGGCGGGATCGTCGAACAGGGCGGCGCCGATGTCCGGCCGCTCCGCGCTTTGCGTTCCGCCGTTCTGCTTGGAGCCCGTCTCCGGGTCCGTCAGCGGCAGAACCTGCTGTTGGCCCTCTTTGTCGAGGAGATACTCCTCGATGACGAGTGCCACGGCGTCCGGCATCGACAGGATCTTCTTGCTGCCGAACCCGACGGCCCGGTCACAGGAGATCCCTCGCAGTTGTTTAGAGATCGTGCTCAGCGGAATCCCGCTGCGCAAGCCGAGGGAGACGAGTCGGCTGATCGCCTCGGCGTCGGCCATGGCGGCGCCGCCGGCCTTGCCCAGCGTCGTGAACACCTCGAAGGGCCGACCCTTCTCGTCCTCGTTGATCGTTACGTACAGCGTACCGAGCGGCGAGAGCATCTTGCGCGTGATGCCGCGCAGGCGATCCGGGCGCTCCCGCACGAACGGCTTCACCTGGAACTCGCCCTGTTTGGCGGAGAGATCTCGCTTGAGGCGCTCGTTCTCGTTCGCCAGGTTGTCCAATTCCGCGCGCAGCTCTTCCAGCTCTCTTGCAAGCTCGGCCTCGGAGGCGACTCCAGCATCCCCTGCCACACCTTCGCCCATCCGCCCAGCCTCCGAGACCGAGCCCGCTTCACCATGCGCCTTCTTGACGGCTTCCGCCGTTTTGCCCGTCGACAACACTTGGCCCTCCCGAGAACCGTCGCGGTAGACCGTCACACCCTTGCAGCCCAGCCGGAAGGCCAGCTCGTAGATCTCCCGCACGTAGTCCTGGCTCGCGTCGTTCGGGAAGTTGCAGGTCTTCGATATCGCGCTATCCACATACTTCTCAAACGCCGCTTGCATCCGCACATGCTGTTCCGGGGTGACATCGTGCGCCGTCACGAACACACGCTGTACGTCCTCGGGCACCTCGGGGAAATGGATGTGGCCCTCACGCGCGATCCGCTCCATTAGATGATCCGAGTACCACCCCTGCCCGCGCGCGAGGGCCACGAAGTCCGGGTTCACATCGGGCATCAGCGTGCCCGCCTGGTTTCGCATGAAGGCCACGGCGAACAGCGGCTCGATTCCGCCGGAGCAGGCGGCGATGATCGAGATCGTGCCCGTCGGGGCCACCGTCGTCAGATTGCAGTTCCGCAGCCGTCGCTCCGGGCGGATCCGCTCGCCGTCGCCGCTGCGGGCGCAGCTCGCATCCGGCCCCCAAATCGACCGCTCCCACTCCGGGAATACGTCGCGACCAACCGCCAGCTGCTCGGACTTGACCTTCGCCTCCTCATCGACGAACTGCATCACCCGTCCGGCAAGCTCCAGCGACTCCGGCGAGCCGTAGGGGATGCCCAGCCGCACCAACATGTCCGCCCACCCCATCACTCCCAATCCGATTCGCCGAATTCGCTGCGCGAGATCGGTGATCTCCGGCAACGGGTAGCGATTGGCGTCGATCACATTGTCGAGAAAGTGCGTGGAGAGATGAACGGCGCCGCGCAAGCGATCCCAGTCGATCGTGCCGTCCACTACGAACGCGCCCAGGTTGATCGACCCGAGGTTGCACACGTCGAACGGCAGCAGCGGCTGCTCGCCACAGGGGTTCGTCGCCTCGTAGGCGCCCAGATGCGGAACCGGATTGTACTGATTGGCCCGATCGATGAAGAAGACTCCCGGCTCACCGTTCCGCCACGCACCCTCCACGATCTTGTCGAACACGTCCCGTGCTCGCAGACGGTCTACCGCACCCCCATTTCGCGGGCTGACCAACTCGTACTCCCCGTCCAATTCCACAGCCCCCATGAAGGCATCAGTGACCGCCACCGAGATGTTGAAGTTCGTTACCCGATTGTTGTCGCCCTTGCAGCTGATGAACTTGAGAATGTCCGGATGGTCTACCCGCAGGATGCCCATGTTCGCACCGCGCCGCGTACCACCCTGCTTCACCGCCTCCGTCGAGGCGTCATAAACCTCCATGAAAGAGACCGGACCGGAGGCGACACCCATCGTCGACCGCACCACATCCCCGCTGGGCCGGAGCCGCGAAAACCCGAACCCCGTGCCGCCCCCGGACTGATGTATCAACGCCATGTTCCGCAACGTGGTGTAAATCCCCTCCAGGGAATCCTCCACCGGCAACACGAAACACGCCGATAACTGGCCCAACGGACGCCCCGCATTCATCAACGTAGGGGAGTTCGGCTCGAACAGTCCGTTGGCCAGAAGATGGTAGAAGCGTACCGCCGTCTGCAGCGCCTCATTCTCACTGGCGCCGTATCGCAAGTCCACCGTCGCAATCGTCCGCGCCACGCGCCAGAACAACTCGCGCGGCGTCTCCACCGGCCGCAGCTCATCGTCTTTCACCAGATAGCGGCGCTCCAGCACCGTGATCGCGTTCTCCGCGAGATCCGGATCCGGAAGCTCCGCCGGCGGCGTCACCGGTAGCTCGATTGCCTTTTCCCTGACGGTGGTAGTCGTCATCGATTGCTGGCTCTCTCGGCTGAGTTCTCGAATCTTCCGCGCCCCGACTCTTTCGGAACGTCGCCGAAGAATAAAGCGCCTGTCCTCGCGTTGATGGCGCGACCGACTCCACTCACTGCCCGCTTGTCGGTTAAGAGCTTCTCCCGTGGCCTCCAGCAGGTGGCGGGAGGGGGAGGAGGCCATCAAAGCGCACGGGCGCTTCGTACTCCACAATATATGGTGCTTCCGTCATCCGGCGACCCCAAATATAGGGTCATACGCCCGATTGTCAAGCACTTGTTAGCGGTCGCCAGCCTGTCCACCGCCGCCTCGCCCTCGCCTCTTCAGTCTCGGTCGACCGACGCCCGGAAAAGTCCGCTCCTATGCTGACGCGCCAGCTCCAAATAGTCGCGCCAGGTCCGCTCGATACGCCCTCGCAGCTCGTCGTCCACGGGGCGCACGACCCGGGCGGGTACCCCCATGACTAGCGAGCCGGCGGGCACCCGGGTCTTTTCCGTCACGAGGGCCCCGGCGGCGATGACGGACCCGGTTTCGATGACGGCGCCGCTCAGCACGATCGCGCCCATGCCCACCAGGCAATCGTCCTCGATCACGCAACCGTGCAGTAGGCAGCGGTGTCCCACTCCGACTCGGGCGCCAATCAGTGTGGGGGCTCCTGGGTCGATGTGCACCACAGTCTGATCTTGGAGGTTGGAGCGTTCGCCGATAAGGATCGGTTCGATGTCGGCACGCACGACACATCCGTACCAGATGCTGGCTTCCCGCGCGACCGTGACCCGACCCACGACAGTCGCGTTCGGTGCGATGAAGGCCTCAGGGTGAACGTCGGGGGTAAAGGGCTGCCGCTCCTCCATCACTCCTCCTGTTCCGTCGATTGCCCGAGCCCGCAATGTACGTCAGGCTCAGAAAGCGATTCCCGCGCTCAGGTAGGCCTTCCAGGCTGGCGACGCCTCCGCTGGAACCGACAGGGTCCGCGCGACTCCGATGCGAAAACGGTAGCGGATGGCGTAACTGACCCCCCAATCGGTTGAGAGTTCGGCTCCGGCTGAGGACAACACTCGAATCTCGTCGGTGTCCCGCCATGCCGAACCGGCGTCAACGAAGGCACTGGCTGAGATGCGGTCCAGCAGGATCGGCCAGAGCTTGTAGCCGCGCCCGACCAGTAGGAGCGGCGCCCGGTACTCGAAGCTTGCGGCCACGATTCGATCGCCGCGCTGAACCCCCGAATCGAAGCCGCGCAGGTGATAGTCCTCGCCGCCGCCGACCGTCACGCCGATCCCGAAATCGAGCGGCTGGCCCGGCAGGCCGCCGAGATCGAACGCCTCCGCGCCGCGGCGGTGTCCGTGGCTCGCACCGACCGCGATTCGAGCAGCCAGCACGTGATTGGCGTAGCCGAAGACTGGGAAGGAGCCGTAACCGCGAAGGTCCGCCTCGGCCGAGATCCGCCAGCTCTGCAGGTCGTCGGCCAGACGCTGGTGAGAGAACGAGAGCGCCGCACCAAGTCCCTTCTCGGCACTGACCGATCTCGGATAGCCGCGGGCGGTGGAGAATCCCAGCACGAGCTCGGCTTCGAGATCGGTGATGGATGGATCCTGGAGCCGGACCTGCGGCTCTGTCACCGAGTAATGGAACTGCTCGACCTTCAGCACGGGCGTCACGCTCAGCAGGCTGCGGGAGCGGGGGCGTTGGAAGCTTGCGGCTACCCTCAACTCGCGCTCGCGCTCCGTGGCTCTGACCACTTCCCCTTCGCTCGTGGACAACCCGACCCCTGCCCAGTCCTGGGAGACTGTTAGCTGCATGATCGGGTCACCGAAGCCCCTATAGATGTAGGCCGCCAGACCTTGAACGGCGCCGACGCCGGTGCGCCAGCCGGCGAGGACTGCATAGGCGTGCCGGCCTATGTCGTCGGAGCCGAATGTTGTGGCGCCCACGAAGGTCCCG
>CP070722.1:3922531-3928502 GCA_020350785.1 Gemmatimonadota bacterium | reverse complement strand
TTCGGCGTGCGCAGCGTCGAGACCGGCGAGCCGGTCGACGAGAACACCGTGTTCGAGGCGGCATCTCTGAGCAAGCCGGTATTCGCTTATGCCGCCTTGCAGCTCGTGGACCAGGGCCTGCTCGACCTGGACAGGCCGCTCTACGAGTACTGGCCCTACGAGGACATCGCCTACGACGAGCGCTACAAGACGATCACCGCCCGCATGGTGCTCACCCACTCCTCCGGTTTTCCCAACTGGCGACCGCGGGAGGGCCGGCTGACCATCGGCTTCGCGCCGGGAACCGAGTTCAGCTACTCGGGCGAGGGCTTCGGCTACCTGCAGATGGTTCTGATGGAGATCACCGGCGAGCCTCTCCAGGAGATGATGGAGCGCCTGGTGTTCCAACCGCTGGGCATGGCGAGCAGCGGCTACATCTGGGACGACCGCTTCGCTGCGAACCTGGCCCTGCCACACAGCACCACCGGCGAGGTCCTGGAGAAACGCAAGCCGGGCCGGGGCCAGGGACACGCGGCGGCGACACTCCACACGACCGCCCCCGATTTCGCCCGCTTCCTGATCGCGCTCATGAGCGGGTCCGGCCTGAGCGAAGAGATGGCGGCGGCCATGCTGACACCCCAGATACAGGTCGATACCGGTGTCACCTGGGGTCTGGGAATCGGCCTGCAGGATAACGAAGCCGGCCTAGGGTTCTGGCACTGGGGTGACAATACGGGATACAAGGCCTATACGCTGACCTACCCGGAACGCAAAATGGGGATGGTCTGGTTCACGAACAGTAACAACGGCCAACTCATCCTCGAGGCGTTGCTCGCCCGGACGGTGGGTGGCGAGCACCCGGCGGCCGCCTGGCTCGATTACGAGCGTTACGACGCGCCCAGTCGGCAGCTGCGCCTGGCGCTGGAGCGCACTCTGGACGAGGGCGGCGTCGCCGACGCCATCCGGCAGTATCGGGCGGCCAAGGCCAGCCAGCCAGCCGAGGCCTTCAACGAATTCATGCTCAACACGCTGGGCTACCGGCTATTGCGCAGCGACCGGGTGGACGACGCCATCGAGATCTTTAAGCTCAACATCGAGGAATACCCAGACGCCTGGAATCCATACGACAGCCTGGGCGAGGCCTACATGGTGGCCGGCAAGCTGGATCTGGCGATCGAGTACTACGAAAGGTCGCTGGAGCTCAATCCGGAGAACACCAACGGCAAAGCGATGCTGGAGAGGATTCGAGCCCAGTTGGCCGAGCAGGCCGCAGCAAGCTGAGCGACCGGACCCAGCACCGTTCGCTCGAATAGTCGGCGGACATGCGAGCGGCCCGGCTCCACCACAGCGGGAGCCAGGCCGCTCGTTCTTTCCACGGGTGATAAGAGGCTAGTGGCGGAAGAGGCGCCGACCGGTGAGCGCCATGGCGATCTTGTGCTCGTCGGCGGCGGCGATGACTTCCTCATCGCGGATCGAGCCGCCAGGCTGCACGACCGCCGTGACGCCGGCCTCAGCCGCCGCGTCGACACCATCACGGAACGGGAAGAACGCGTCGGAGGCCAGCACACAACCCTTGTCCGGGTCGTGCCCGGCCTCACGCGCCTTCATCGCCGCCAGCTTCGAGGCGTCGACGCGGCTCATCTGGCCCGCGCCGATCCCGATGGCCATCTCATCGCGCGCCAGCAGGATGGCGTTCGATTTCACCCCCCAGATGGCCGCCCAGGCGAAGCGCAAATCACGCAGCTCATCAGCATTTGGCTTACGTTTGGTCGCCACACGCCACCCCTCGTCCACGCCGGGCCAGGGCGGATCGGAACGCGTCTGCAGCAGCGCGCCGCCCGACACACCGCGCAGCTCGAGGTTCCCTTCCAGGTGCCCGCGCGCCGTCAGATAGACCGCGGGCTCCTCCGGGAAAGTCAGGATCCGCAGGTTCTTCTTGGCGGTGAGCTTCTCCATGGCGGCGGCGCTGAAGCTGGGCGCGACGACGCACTCGACGAACAGTTCGGCCAGCGACTCCGCGGCCGCCGCATCGACTTCGTGGGTGATGGCTATGACCGAGCCGAAAGCGCTCGTCGGATCGGTGGCGAGCGCGCGCTTGTAGGCTTCCGCGACCGTGCCGCCCACGGCTATGCCGCACGGCGTGGTGTGTTTGATGATCGCACAAGCGGGACGCTCGGAGCGCGCGAAGGGCGACAGACACATCAGAGCGCCGTCCAGATCGAGGATGTTGTTGTAGGAGAGCTCCTTTCCGTGGTGCTGGGCCAGGGCGGCGATGCCGCGCTGGGCCGGCGTGTCGGCGATGCGGTAGAAGGCCGCCCCCTGGTCCGGGTTCTCGCCGTAGCGCAGGTCCTGCAGCTTGTCCAGGCGAATCGAAAAGCTTTCGGGAAAGTCGCCGGCGCCGTCGGCCAGGAAATGCGAGATCGCGGCATCGTAGCCGCTGGTGTGGCGAAACACCTTCAGGGCCAGGCGCCGCCGCAAGTCGGCGGCGACGCTGCCCGCCTGCAGCTGTTGCAGCACCGTCTCGTAGTCCGCCGGGTCGCAGACGACGGTGACGTGCGGGTGGTTCTTCGCGGCTTCGCGCAGCATGGTGGGGCCACCGATATCGATCTGCTCCAGTGCGTCAGCCAGCTTCACGTCCGGCTTGCTGACCGTCTCCTCGAAGGGATAGAGGTTGACGGCCACCACATCGATGGGCTCGATCCCCTGCTTCTCCAGCTCCGCCATGTCGGACGGGTGGTCGCGGCGCGCCAGTATTCCGCCGGCGATCACGGGGTGCAAGGTCTTGACCCGACCGCCCATGATCTCGGGGAAGCCGGTGATCGCGCTGACACCCGTGACCTCGATCCCGGCCTCGCGAAGCTCGCGGGCCGTACCCCCGGTCGAGACGATCTGGTAGCCCAGGCCCGACAGGCCGCGGGCGAACTCGACGATTCCCGTCTTGTCATAGACGCTCAGAACGGCGCGTGGCAACTTTGTCCCTCCGTTTCAGCGCGGTGTCGCGCGATCATAATCCCGACTCGCTCCAGGCCGGCTGGACGCTCGCCAGCGATGATTCCTCGTCCGCCAGCCTGAAGCCGGCCGTCCGGCCTCCGAACGGTCCACGGCGGACGCGCTGCCCCTCCAGCCAGACGATTTCACCGCGGGCCAGGGCGCGCAGCACGGCCGGATAGAGTCTGTGCTCGTACTTGAGCACACGTGCGGCCAGCGTGTCCGCGGTGTCGTCATCCCGCACCGGGACGGGCCACTGCGCGATGATGGGGCCTGTATCGAAGCGTTCGTCGACGAAATGGATGGTCGGGCCGGAAACGGCGACGCCTGCTTTGAGGACGGCCTCGTGCACGTGGTGACCCCACATGCCGGTGCCGCCGAAGGTCGGCAAGGGGCCAGGATGAATGTTGATGATTCTCCCACGATACTTCTGGACCACGGCCTCCGGCACCAGCTTCAGGTAGCCGGCCAGCGCGATCAAGTCGATGCCGTGCTCATCCAGAACCGCCAGTAGCGCGGCGGCGAAGGCATCTTTCGACTCGTACTCCTTGGGTGGAACGACTGCTGTGGCGACGCCGGCCCGTTCGGCGCGCTCCAGCGCCCCGATGCCCGGGCGGTCGCTGACCACCAGCGCGATCCGAGCAGCCGGGTCGGGGCTACCGTCGGAGCCGAATGTATCGAGAAGCGATTGCAGGTTGGTACCGCCACCAGACGCGAATACGGCTACGGCCGGGGTCCCGGACACTGCGAGCCTCCAGGGAGATAAGTGATATCCTGACCCGTGATCACTAATGGCGAATCAGAGCGCGGCCCGCAACCACGCTCACGCCCTTCCCGTCGCCTCTCCGGCCAACATGGCAAGTATGCGATGCGCCGCCTCGCTCAAGTCGGCGACGGTCTCGGTGCCGGGCGGCGCTCCTTTGCCGCCGGCGCCGGTGCGCACCAGGAACGGGACGCCTCCCACCTCCCGAGTGACCGCGACATCGCGCCAGCGATCGCCGACGTAGAAGGACCGCGCCAGATCGATCGACCTGGCCACTGCCGCCTGCCTGTACAATCCGGCGGCGGGCTTGCGGCACTGGCAGGGACCGTCCACATCGGGATGATGCGGACAGAAGTAGACCCCATCCAAGCGGGCGCCAGCCCTTTCCAGGAGATCGAACATCCTTTGCTGCACCACCCGGAACTCGTCGAGCGTGAAGGCCTCACGGGCGATGCCCGACTGGTTGGTGACCAGGATCACGAGCAAACCCGCCCGGCTCAGCCGTAGCAGCGCCTCAGCCGAGCCCGGAAGCAGAAAGACCATGTCAGGGTCACTCAGGTCGCCGCGCTCCTCGATCACGGTACCGTCACGGTCGATGAAGGCGGCGCGGTGGCGCCCGTCTAGCCGGTCAGCCATCTCCCTCGAGTGCCTCCGCCACCTTGAGGACGAACAGCGTCTCCTCGTCCGGAAGAACGGTTCGTGGATCGAGGCAGAGTGCCGCCTGTCTGACGCGCCCGATGACCGGCGGCTCGACTTTGCGGCAGGCCGACTCCAGCTCTCGCTCCGACCGGCCCGACAGGGTGACCTCCAAGCACCAGGTCTCGAGCTGCAGGCCGGGATACGAGCCGCCACCGACTTCCGACACATCGCGCACCACCTCGACTTTCGCCCGCGGTGCGCGCTCGCGCAGCGCCGACGCCAGGCGCTCGGCGCGTGACCTGAGCGCGTCGGAATCGGCCCCAATCATCTGTAGGGCCGGTATCCCGGCTCGCGCCGTCTCCTCGTCGCGCCATAAGCGCAGGGTCGCCTCCAGGGCGGCGAGCGTGAGCTTCCCCACACGCACGGCACGCAGCAAGGGGTTGCGTCGCATCCTGTCGATCAGATCCTGCCGGCCCAGCAGCACGCCCGCCTGCGGGCCGCCCAGCAGCTTGTCGCCACTGAAGGTGACGATGTCGGCGCCCGCGCACAGCGAGGCGTGCACGTTCGGCTCCCAGGGCAAGCCGAGTGTCTGCTGCGCATCGGGCAGGAGGCCGGAGCCGAGATCGTGGACCACCGGCAAATCATGGCGGTGGGCGATCGCGGCCAGCTCGCCGATATCGACTTCGGTCACGAAGCCGGTCTGGCTGAAGTTCGACCGGTGCACTTTCAAGACCGCAGCGGTGTGCGGACCGATGGCCCGCTCGTAGTCCGCCGGGTGCGTGCGGTTCGTCGTGCCGACCTCGACTATGCGGGCTCCACTCTTCGCAACGATGTCCGGCACCCGGAACGATCCGCCGATCTCGACCAGCTCACCCCGCGAGATGATCACCTCGCGGCCGTCGGCTAGCTCGTTGAGCGCCAGCATGACCGCGGCGGCGTTGTTGTTCACGACCAACGAGCCGCCGGCGCCCGTCAGTGCCATCAGCAAAGCGGCGCAGTGATCGTGTCGCGATCCACGCCGCCCCCGCCCCACGTCGTATTCCAGGCTGCTGTAGCCGCCGGCGATGTCGTGCAATGCCTCGACCGCCGCAGCCGGAAGAGGCGCCCGGCCCAGGTTCGTGTGCAACGGGATGCCGGTGGCGTTGATCACTCGGCGCAGTGAGGTTCGGTCCAGCTCGATCAACTCGCGCTTGGTCGCCGCAGCGATCGCGGATACCGCGGGAACGCCGTCGCGAACGCCGGCGGCGAGCTCCGCGCGGATGCCGGCAAGTGTCCGGCGCAGGGCGCTGAGCACCAAGGAGCGCGGCCGTGCGGCCAAGAGATCGGCCAGCTCCTCAGACTGTAGTAGCGTGTCGACGCTCGGTATCCGGCGCCGGTCATCGCCAGCGCTCATCCGCCTCCGCGCCTCCCATGCGACCCCGGGGCCGAGCGCTGAGCGGGTGGCGGTTCCCGGGGCGGCGGCTCGCCAGGCGGCTCCTCGGCCGGCGGCTCCTCCTCCTCGGGCTCCGGCGGCGCCGGCTGTTCATAAGCGATCTCTCCGCCGCCGGTGAAGCCACTCAGGTTGAATATCTCTCGCACGTTTACGACGACCGTGCCCGGCGG
>CP070722.1:3863801-3922431 GCA_020350785.1 Gemmatimonadota bacterium | reverse complement strand
GGGATGCCGGCGCTGTCGATGAGAATCAGCCGGCGGACGCGGCGGCCATAGTCAGCCGCGACCTGTGACGCTATCGCGCCGCCCATCGAATGCCCGCACAGGAAGAACTCGCCCAGCCCGGCACGGTCCGCCAGCCGAATCACCGCGCGGGCGGCTGCCGCAATCGAGAACATAGGGCCCGGAGAGCGCCCGAAGCCGGGGAAATCCGGCGCGATCAATCTGAAATTTGCGGAGGTGAGCTCGGGGAAGAGCGGGAACCACCAGCGCGAGGAACCCCCCAGGCCGTGAAGCAAGAGTAGCGGGGCCCCTACGCCGGCCTCGAAGTACACCATGCGCAGGTCTTCGGAGCTCAGCTCACGCGGGACGACCACGCGTGTCGTCCGCACGCCTTGGTGTGGACCCATCGCCAGCATTATTCGGCGTTTCCCCATCCGCCTCCTCCCGGGGTTCTGATGCTGATCACATCTCCCGCATCGAGGTCGAGGTCGACCTTGCCGCCCAAGCCGATCCAGTCCCCGGCTCGACGAACCCAGCTCTCACCGAGCGCACCGGATTGGCCGCCGCCGGCGCCGCAAGGCGCGAACCGGCGCCGCTCGGCCAGAATGCACATCCTGGCGGCCGTGAGCAACTCTATGTCGCGGCGCAGACCGTCTCCGCCGCGTTGCTTGCCGGTTCCACCGGTTCCGCGCCGCAGAGAGTAATGACGGACGCGCACCGGGATGGCGTGTTCGAGGGCCTCGATCGGAGTGTTGAGCGAGTTGGTCATGTGGGTATGGACTCCGGAGAGTCCGTCCGCATTGGGCCCGGCGCCCATACCGCCTGCCAGGGTCTCGTAATAGGCGAAGGGCTGATCGCTTTGCGGATCGATCCCGCCCAGTGTCAGGTTGTTCATCGTGCCACTGGAGCACGCCGGCATGAGGTCCGGCAGGGCGGGAACGAGGGCGCGGAACAAGACGTCAACGATCCGTTGCGAGGTCTCCACGTTGCCGGCTGCCACCGCCGCCGGTGGCTTGGCGTTCACGATCGTCCCCAGCGGGGCCACGATGGTTACGGCGGACATTGCGCCACCGCCGGCTGGGAGGGGGGTTCCCAGGAGCGTCTCGGACACGCAGCGCAGCACATAGCGGACGGCCGACTCCGTTATCGCGGCCACGGCATTGATGTTGCCGGGACACTGGGGCGATGATCCGCTGAAGTCGACGCGCATCTCTTGCCCCTTGACCTCGACGGTCGTAACGATCCCGATCGCCTCACCGCCAGCGCCGTCGTCGTCCATGACGTCGTCGGCGCGATACTCGCCGTCAGGAATGCGCTCGATAACGGCGCGCACCAGCCTGTCGGCATAGGCGGCGAGTCCGGCGAAAGCCGAAAGCATGTTCGCCGCGCCGTCGCGCTGCGCCAGCTCCCGGAGGCGTCGCGCGCCAACGTCCAGAGCGGCCAGCTGTGCTTGCAGGTCTCCCTCGCGCTCCACTGGCGTGCGCACGTTGGCCAGCAACATGTTCCAGATATCGGGCTGGATGACGCCGCTCCGCGCCAGCAGGACGGGCGGCACTCGCAGTCCTTCCTGGAAGATTTCACGCGACAGCGGCATCGAACCCGGTGCCATGCCACCGATGTCGGCATGGTGTGCTCGAGAGGCGACATAGGCGACCGGTCCTCCGGTGTCCAGCCAAACGCCGCGGACCGCCGTAAGGTCGGGCAGATGAGTGCCCCCGTGGAAAGGGTCGTTGAGAATCACGACGTCGCCCTCGGCGAGGCGGTGGGCACGGACTGCGGCCTCCACGCTTTGCGGCATCGCGCCCAGGTGAACAGGCATGTGGTCGCCCAGGGCCACGGGGTTTGCCTGCCCGTCGCAGATGGCACAGCTGTAGTCACGCCGCTCCTTGATGTTCGGGGAGTAGGCGCTGCGACGGAGGGCGGCACCCATCTCCTCGGCGATGGCCGACAGCAGCGAGCGATACACCTCCAGGCGGATCGCGTTCAATTGTCCGAGGGTCCCTTGTTCGGCGGTTTGCATGAATTCGGCCGGTCAGTATAATAGTTGCGAAGAATATTTCGACACTGCCTCTGGCCGAGTCATAGAAGCACCGGTTACGCTGTGTAATTGTAGGCAGAGGAGGCGAAGTTGGGCAAACGTGGCAAGGAGGGTCACAACAAACCTTCGGCGTTTGACAGAGCGCGAAACGAGTTGCTGAGCCAGATCCGGCACTGTGGGGTTCTGGGTGCCACGGAAGAGCAGAAGGACTCCTGGTTCAAAGAGACCATGCAGTACCTGGCCAGGCGCTACCCCGCAGTGACGCAGGAGGAGTTGGCAACGCTTGACGCTATGGGCCGCCGCTACTGTGAGCCGGTGATTGCATACGGAGACGAGGGCGGCGAGTTGGGAGAGGGGAACTGACCGGCGGCAGCGCGCCCCCGTCTGCCCACCGGGCCTTCGGTGTACGCTTCCACTAGACCCAGATGACCACGTTGGGAGTGATCTGGAGGCTGTTGGCGGCTCTCCTCCTAGTGGCCGCCAACGGCTTTTTCGTCGCTGCCGAGTTCGCCCTGGTCAGCGCATCCGACACGCGCTTGGCAGGTTTGATCGACAAGGGTGACAGGTTGGCACAGACCGTCCGGTCGGCTCAGAGGGAGCTCAACCTCTACCTCTCATCCTGCCAGCTGGGAATCACGCTCGCCTCTCTGGCGTTGGGCTGGATCGGCGAGCGTGCGATCGCAGACACACTGGTCTCGGTCTTTTCCGGACTGCCGTCGCCTGTCAACATCTTGGCGCAACACGCGGTTGCCATTGCCATAGCGTTCATCGGCATCACTTACATGCACGTTGTCTTCGGGGAGCAGGCACCCAAGGCTCTGGCCATCATGCATCCCGAACGCGTGTCGCGCTGGGTGATCAATCCGCTGATAATCTTTACCCGGACCGGGACGCCGCTCATCTGGGCGATCAACGAGTCAGCCAATCTACTGCTGCGCCTGATCGGTGTTCGTCTGCCGAGCGAGGCCGAGAAAGTACACAGCCCCGAGGAGATCATGCTGCTGGTGCGGAGAAGCGGCGAGACAGGGCTGGTGGAACGCGATGAGCAGTCGATGATCCATGGGGTTTTCGAGCTGACGCGGACGGTGGCCCGGGAAGTCATGACTCCGAGGCCGGACATCGTGGCTGTTCCTAGCGACGTCAATTTCGCCGAGCTCGTCTCGGTTGCAGGCAGATCGGGACATTCGCGGATCCCGGTCTACGAAGAGAGCCTCGACAAGGTCGTCGGTATCGTGCTGGTCAAAGATCTTCTTGTTTTCGCTGCGGCGGGCGAAGCGAAAGCTTTTGACGTATCACGCATCATGCGTGAGCCGTATTTTGTACCGGACACCAAGTCGGTCGATGATTTGCTCGCCGAGTTCCGTCGTCTCAAGATTCACATGGCGATAGTCGTCGATGAGTTCGGCGGCACCGACGGTCTCGTCACGCTGGAGGACTTGATCGAGGAAATAGTGGGTGAGATCTACGACGAGTACGACGTGGCCCGCCCGCGGTTTACGACCACTCCGGCCGGCGAACCGCTGATTGACGGAGGTGCTCCGATCGACGAGGTGAACGAGCGATATGGCCTGCGGTTGCCCGAAGAGGACTACGACACGCTGGGTGGATTCATTCTGGGTGAGCTTGGCCATGTACCCAGGCGCGGCGATAGCGTCGCCGTTCCGGGCGCTGATCTCGTGGTGGAGCGAGTGGATGAGCGGCGTGTCAGATTGGTCCGACTCGTGAGGACGGGAGCGGAGGAAGCGCGCGGTGCGCCGACAGGAACCGATGAGGAGGACATTCAGTGAGAGAGGAAATCCTCTTGATCACTGCCGACTCGGAACTGGCACAGAGCGCCAAGTCGGGGTTGGGTGGCACGTGCGCCGTCAGGGAGTTCGGCGACACCCGGTCCGCACTCGACCGCCTGGCGCAGAGCGGTGCGGCGGTGGTGGTCGTGGACGGCGATCTTCCGGCTGACGAGGTTGCCGCGGTCGTGGACGCAATGGGGGATCCCGGTGCGGTGATAGTGGTGGTACGGGAGCATGATTTGGAACTGTTGGCCCGGGGAGCGCTGAACCAGGTACCGCGGAGCGCGGACAGCCGCCTGCTGGCGGACGCCGTCGTGCGAATCTTGCGGGCGCACGCCAGGACGGCTGAGAACTTCGCCCCTGTTCGCGCCGACCACGCCGACGCCATGATCGCCGCTATACGTCGCGTGCGACACGACATGAACAACCCGCTGACTTCCATTATGGCAGAGGCGCAGCTCATGCTGACGGAAGCCGATCAATTATCGGCCGAACAGCGAAGAGCTCTGGAGGTGATAGAGGCGATGGCGGTTCGGATTCGCGACCTCACTCAGGCGCTACACGATATCACGGTGGTATCAGACGATGGCTGAAAGCGAGAGCGACGCCCGCATACTGGTCGTCGACGACGAGCCGGCGATCACCGGCGCCCTCGCTCGGAAATTGAAGCGCGAAGGCTTCGACTGCTTGACCGCCAGTTCGGGTGAGGAAGCGCTCGAGCTTGTGAGTTCCAAAGAGCTTGACGTGGTAATAACTGACGTCCGCATGCCTGATGTCGACGGTCTGGACGTACTGAAAGGAGTCAAGGGTCGCGACCCCGCCATCCAAGTCATCATGATGACCGCCTATACCGATATCGGATACGCCGTAGAGGCGTTGCGCCACAAGGCGGACGACTACCTTCTCAAGCCCTTCAACATGGCCGAGCTGAGCCACTGTGTTCGTCGATCGCTGGAGCACCGTCGCTTGCTGTTAGCGAATCGGGCGTACATGGCGGTGAGCGGGGGCAAAGCAGGGGAGGCGGAGCAGCGGAATAGCGGTTTTCTACAGGCGATCGCTGCGTTGGCGACGGCTATCGAGTCGCGCGATTTGCACACCAGGGGGCATCTGGCTGGCGTTGCACGCTATGCGCTTGCGACGGCGTCGGAGTTGGGATTGGCTGAGAACCTTGGCCCGAGCCTCTGGTTGGGGGCGATTCTCCACGATGTTGGCATGCTTACGGTTCCCGAGAGCATTATCAATAAGAGGGGCCCGCTGACCCCTGAGGAGTGGGCAGCGGTGCACCAACACCCTGTCGCTGGTGGTGCCATCCTCAGAACAACGTCCTATCTGCGACCGGCGCATGGAATCGCCGGCGAGCATCACGAGCGCGTCGATGGTTCGGGTTACCCCGCTGGGCTGGCGGGCGATGAGATCTCGCTCGAGGCGCGTATCGTCGCCATATCCGACGCGTTCGCAGCGATGCGGAGCCGGCGCGCCCACCGGCCGGCTATTGGCGAGGCCGAGACACTGTCAATAATCGAGGGTGGAGCCGGGGTGCAGTTCGACGAAGAATGCGTGCGCGCCTTTCTCTCGGCTCAGCGGAAGGGTTTCCCCTTAGAAGAGGGCGGGCTCGAGATACCCGAGCTTCCAAGCAGCGGCTAGGCGACTGGCGACGTTGGCGTGCGGGGGCCCCTGACATGGATGACCTAGATCGTCTCTACTTCGCGATGGTGGAGACACTGCGGCGCGAGAAGCCCTCTGCTCTCAGAGAACCTCTTCGGGTGCTGGAGCTGCACGAACGGCTTATCCCCTACCGACGTGTGCGCAACCGCGTGGGTTTCGTCTCGAACGACGACTACGAAATCGCTCTCACGCGCCTCTTGTCCGGCGAGCGAAACTACATCGAAGGCGATCGCGACATGCAGGCGGAATTGAGCGCCGGGCTGGCCGAGATCTTGCCCGATACTCGCCGGTATCTCGCTTTTCCGGAAACGCGCGTGCGGTTGAACCCGCGAGAGATCCCGCCGCCGGGCGACACCAGGTACGCGCCGCCGGAGGTGCAGGAGGCGGCGCGCCGACCGGAGGAAAACGCCGGAACGCAGGTGGACAGTGCGACGGGGCGCCCAGATAAACAAGCAGAGGAAGAGGAGGGGCCGGCGGTTGTCGATTCGGCCGAGGTGGCTCTCGTGGAAAGCGGAGCGGCCGCGGTTGACGAGAGCGTTGCCCGAGGATCCCGAGAACACTTCGACGACTGTCCGCGTTGCAAAGGCCAACTTCCGGACCGCGCCGACTATTGCCCGCACTGCGGTTGCGGATTGCAGCCCGAGAGCTGTCTGGTCTGTGGCGCCGAACTGGAGGCCACCTGGTCCTATTGTGCGCGCTGTGGGAGCCGGCGCGGAGAAGCGGCGGGCGAATCTGCTTGACGGGTTCTCGGACCGCCGGTATTATGCCGGCCACGACCGAGGCTCTCAAACTAGTAGGGATAGAGCTGGATCAGAGGTATGGAGAGCGGCCAGGAGCCGGCTGAATCGATCAGAAACGCCTGGCCGGTGGCGCCGCTCGAGAACAATCTGGAGGAACGTGATGATTCGCCAGGAGAGAGTAGCAGCACTGGGATTGGCCGCAGCGTTGGTAGCGCTCGTCGCCTGCTCTGGCGGCGAGACGGCTCAGCAGGAGACCGGCGGCGGCGAGATGGCATCGACCGCGATGGCGGAATCGACCGAGATGGCCGAAGGCCACGCCATGGAAACCGGTGAGATGGAGCAGGGCAAGGAGCTGCCCGCCGGAGTGACCGAGGAGATGATCAGCCAGGGCAAGGAAGTGTACACTGGCGCTGGCCTCTGCTACGTCTGCCATGGTGGCGAAGGCAAGGGGATGCCCGGGCTTGGTGCCGATCTGACCGATGGGAAGTGGGTTCACAGCGACGGTTCGTTCGAGGGGATCGTCCAGACCGTGATGAACGGGGTGGATTCGGGTAAGTCCACCAGCGGAACGGCGATGCCCGCGAGGGGCGGCAGCGGCATCACGGACGAGCAGGTGAAGGCCGTGTCCGCCTATGTCTACAAGCTGGGCCACGGAGACGAGTAGAGTCGACCTGGCGGGCATTCTTACCGGATAGCCCCCGGCCGTCGGGGCCCGTCTGCGGGTCCGACGGCCGGGGGCTTTCTCTTGCCTGGCAGGCCCTCCCAACCAACGCTTCCTGCGAACCCTTCGACTTCTCGCGCGCCCCCCGGCCAACGGCTAACTTAACCGCTCACGGGCACCCTCAGGTCGGGGCTGGAGCGCACCGGCATTGCAGATGGCCGCTTTGGCCGGGAGGTTGTTTTGGAGATTCTACTTGCAGGTCTGGCGGTATTCGGGGCCACGGCGCTGGCGACTAGCCTGCGCGTGCTCTGGGAGTACGAGCGGGCCGTGGTGTTTCGCTTGGGCCGCCTGCGGAGCGCTCGGGGGCCGGGACTCATCTTTCTCGTGCCCTTCGCTGTCGAGCGGATGCAGCGGGTGAGCCTGCGGATCGTCGCGATGGACATACCACCTCAGGACGTGATCACGCGCGACAACGTGTCGGTCAAAGTGAACGCGGTGCTCTACTTTCGGGTCAACGTTCCGGTGAAGGCGGTGGTGGAGGTCGAGGACTACCTGTTCGCTACTTCGCAGCTCGCGCAGACGACGTTGCGGTCGGTGATCGGTCAAGCCGAGCTCGACGATCTGCTGGCCGAACGCGAGAAGTACAATGACATGCTGCGGGAGATCATCGATGAGCAGACCGATGTCTGGGGCATCGAGGTCACTGCGGTCGAAGTCAAGGACATCGACCTTCCTCAGGAGATGAAGCGGGCGATGGCGCGCCAGGCGGAGGCCGAGCGCGAGCGCCGGGCGAAGGTTGTCAACGCGCTGGGTGAGTTCCAGGCCTCCCGTAAGCTGGTACAGGCGGCGCAGATCATGAGCGCGGATCCCGCGGCCTTGCAGCTGCGCTTCCTGCAGACGGTTTCAGAGATCGCGGCGGAGAACAATTCGACGACGCTCTTCCCCATCCCGATGGATCTCTTCGAACCTTTCTTGCGTGCGGCGACGGAGGGTCGGAAGCGACTGAGCGATGTGGGTGAAGAAGGGGAAGAAGGTCTGGAGGTGGAGGAGGAGGCGATCCGGGAGCTGCCGTCGCCGCAGGCCCGGCCGCGGGCGGAGACGAGGGAGGAAGCCAGTATCGAGCGGCGCCGAGAAAAGTAAGGCCCAGCTGTCGCTGGCTCGTGGGATCTTGGAGGGAAGGGGTCGAATGGCCTCGGGGGAGAGTGGGCGCGGACCTGTCGAAGCCAAGGATCGGCCGTGGCGGGAGTTGAATGAGCGAGAGCGATCAGCAGCATTACCTGACGCGCCGTGACCTAGAGTCGGTGATCCGGAGGGCGGCGGAGCTGGAATCGGAATCGGGGTCCGGCGTGGCGGAGCTGAGCGAGGCCGACGTATTACGAATCGCCAGCGAGGTCGGGCTTTCGGAGAAGAGCGTGCGGCGGGCCCTGGCGGAGGTCAGGACCGATGCTGGCCTCCTGGCGGAAAGCGGCTTGGCCTCCCGGCTGTGTGGTCCTGGTTTGGTGACGGCGTCTCGCGACATCCCGCGGCCGGCAGAGGATGTGCAGAAAGCTCTTGAGTCACACTTCCAGTCGAGCGAAAGCCTTCGGCTGATGAGGCGCACGCGCTCGGTATCGCTCTGGAAGCCGGATCGAGGTTTGGTGGCCTCGATCGTGCGATCCGTCGACCTCTCCGGGCGCGGCTATGAGCTTGCCAAGAAGGGCCGCGCGGTCGAGCTACGCGTGGTCCCACTGAGCGACGATACCAGTCGCGTGGTCATCACTAGCGATATTGGGAGCCAGCGGGCGGGTTGGTTCTGGAGCGTGGGAATGGCCGGGGGCGCGGCGTTTGTCATTGCCGCCGTAGGACTCATCGCCAGCCAGCCCGGCATCCCCGACACCCTGCTTCTTGGTACTCCGGCGCTGTTTGGGGCCACGATCGCGCTGGCGCGACGGGGCTACCATCGCGCGCTTGCGAAGATGCAGCTCGTGCTCGACGGTCTGTTGGATCGTCTCGAGCACGAAGACTCACTGGAGCCTGCCCGAACGTCGTGGCGTGACCTGCTAAAGTAGCGGTCGCGAGCACCTGGCAACGTTCGACCCCGGAGGCTTCGAAATCTTGGAAAGTGCCCGCATCGCTGTCATACTCGGCCCGATCCGGTTTGTTGTGCGCGAGTATTGGCGGCCTGCCAGCTGTGTCCTCTTCCTGAGCGTCGGCTTGGCTGCCTGCGAGAGCCCGCGCGGGCGGCCGTTCGGGCTCGAAGTCGCAGCCGAGACCTTCGTGGCGGTGAGATCGCCGGAGCCAGACGCCTTGATCGCAGCGGATTCGAGCGCGCGAGTCGTCGTCGAGGCTCGCGGTGCCGTGAAAGCGGTCGAGTACGTCGTAGTCCGCGCCACCTTGCCGGATACGTTGGCTCTGGGGCGGCGCCAATTCGAGGCGATCATGGATTCCGTGGTGGTCGTTTTCGCGGCGCGCATCCCGCAGCTGGAGACAGGTATTGGTTTGGAGATCAGGGGTGTGGCGGAGGATGCGCTAGGGGTGCGAGTGCTCTCGGAACCGATCTACGCCATTGCCATCGAGTGCGACCGGTTCCCTTACGCCTGCGGGGGCCCGTGAGGTTGGTGCGAGGTCCCGGCCGGGTGTTGGCGGCGGGTGCCCGTTGTGCTGAAAAAAGCATCAAAATTTGCCGCGCTTGGGGGTGAGGCGACCTTGAGAAAGGTCGCAACAACAAATATATTTCCACGTGTTTCTCCAGCGGCTAAGCCTCCAGAATTTCCGGAATTTTCGCGACGAGAAGGTCGAGTTTCCGGAGCAGGGAGCAGCCCTTGTCGGGGACAACGGGCAGGGCAAAACCAACCTTCTGGAGGCTGTCTACTACCTGGAGATCTTCCGCTCGTTTCGCGGGGCGCGCGATGAGCAGTTGATCAGGTTCGGGGACGGTCACTTTCGCGTGGCGGGCGTGCTCGAGGGTGCGGGCGGCGCGGAGAGGGTGGAGGTGGCGGCGGGCTATTCACGTGATGGCCGATGCAAGAAAGTCACGCTGGACGGCCATGAACCCGCCCGGGTTGCGGAGGGTATCGGGCGGGTGGGAGCCATCGTGTTCACCGCCAGTGATGTCGAGATCGTCGCGGGCGGGCCGGGCGCGCGCCGACGATTCCTCGACATCATCCTCTCGTTGGTCGAGCCGGGCTATCTATCGGCCCTTCAGCGCTACCGGCAGATACTGGCACAGCGGAACGGCTTGTTACGCAACGGCGCCAGCTTGCCCGAGTTGGCGGCATGGAACACCGGCCTGGTCGAGACAGGCAGCGAGATCTGCAGGGCGCGGGCTCGGTGGGTGGCCGAGCGGCAAGCGAGCTTCGCCCGTTATTGCCAGAGGATATCGGGTGGGCAGCCGACCGATCTGAAGTATTCGCCCTCCGTGCCGGCGCCCTCTGAATCGCAAGGGCACTCGGCGGCCGGCGGCGATGAGTGGCGGCAGGCGTTTCGAGAAGAGATTGGGCGCCAATCCGAGCGGGAGCGGCGGCGCGGCGTAACCCTGGTCGGGCCCCATCGTGATGACTTGAATTTCCGGCTGGGAGATGACTCGGACGCCGTCGGCCTGCGCAGCTTCGGCTCGGCGGGCCAGCAGCGTACGGCGGCAGTGGCTTTGCGGATGGTAGAGGCCGAGTCTCTGCGCGCGGCACGCGGCTGGCGGCCGATCATCATGCTGGATGACGTGTTCGCCGAACTGGACCCACCGCGCGCGGAGCGGGTGGTGGGCCTGCTGGGAGCGGAGGAGTGGGGGCAGGTTTTGGTCACTTCGCCGAAGCCCAGCGAGTTTGGCGCCATGGGGGATAGTCTGCCGAAGTATAGAGTCGTGAATGGAAGGGTGCGCAGGCTATGAGCGATTCTCGAGGTGGGTCGCTGCAGCCTTTGGGAAAGCTACTGAAAGGCGTGCTGCGCGAGCGGGGTTTGGCCGAGGGCGTTGACAGAGCATCGGTATTCCCCGAGTGGGAGGAGCTCGTCGGTGCGCGAATAGCCGAGGTCGCCGCGCCCGTGGGTTTCAATCGGGGCACCCTGTTTGTGGAGGTCCGCTCGTCGGCCTGGCTGATGGAGTTGGAGCTGATGGAGCGGCGCATACTGGCGCGGTTGAATGCGGACCGGGCCACGGGGAAGTTCGAGAGGATAGTCTTCAGGCTCGCCTCGGGCGAACCGCGCGTCGGCGGGGCGAGATGAGTCGGCGGGAACGAGAGAGGTAGGGCGATGGCGAAGCGTTCGGGGACCGGGAAGAGGCCCGGAGGCAAGAGCGGGAAGGGCAATAAGGCAGCGGCTGCGAAGCCGGCGCGTGCGAAAGCGTCTCGGAAGACGGCTGCCGGGGCGAAGAAGGCGGGCAGCGGTGAGGGCTACACCGCCGGAAAGATCCAGGTACTCAAGGGCTTGGAGGGCGTGCGGAAGCGGCCGAGCATGTATATCGGTTCGACGTCGAACCGCGGGCTGCACCACCTGGTCTACGAGGTCGTGGACAACTCCATAGACGAGGCCATGTCCGGGTACTGCGACACGATCGATGTGGTCGTTCACGCGGACAACTCGGTGACGGTGTCAGACAATGGCCGTGGAATACCGGTCGATGTCCACCCCAGCGAGAAGGTGCCGGGCGTGGAGCTCGCCATGCTGACGCTGCACGCCGGCGGCAAGTTCGACAAGCAGTCCTACAAGGTCTCAGGCGGCCTTCATGGCGTGGGTGTGTCGGTAGTCAATGCTCTGTCGGAGCGACTGGAGGTCGAGATTCACCGTGATGCCAAGATTTGGAAGCAGGCGTACGCCCGCGGCCAAAAACAGACCGAGCTGAAAGCCACCGGGAAGACCGACCGCACGGGAACCACGGTCACGTTTCAACCGGACCCTGGGATTTTCTCCGAACTGATCTTCGACTTCGACACCTTGGCGGTCCGGCTGCGCGAGCTGGCATTCCTGAACCGTGGCGTCAAGATCACGCTGAATGACGAGCGACAGGGCCAGGAGCGCAGGAGCAAGTACCAGTACGACGGTGGGATCAAAGAGTTCGTCAAGTACCTGCGAGGGAATCGCAAGGCATTGCACAACGAGGTCGTCTATCTGGAGGCCAAGCGCACGGAGTGCGAGGTGGAACTGGCCCTCCAGTACAACGATGGCTACAAGGAAGACACCTTCACCTTCGTCAACAACATCAACACGCACGAGGGCGGAACTCACCTGACCGGCTTCAAGGCCGCTCTGACCCGGACGCTGAACGACTACGCCCGTCGCGGCAACATGCTGAAGAAGGCCGGCTTCACGCTGACCGGGGAGGATGTGCGCGAGGGACTGACGGCCATTCTCTCGGTCCGCGTCATGGATCCCCAGTTCGAGGGTCAGACGAAGACCAAACTAGGCAATAGCGAGGTCCGAGGTGTGGTGGAGTCGGTCGTCAACGAGGGGCTGTCCAACTTCTTGGCGGAGAACCCCTCTGCCGCGCGGAGGATCATCGAGAAGACGCTGCAAGCGGCGCGCGCCCGCGAGGCGGCACGGCAGGCCAGGGATCTCACACGTCGTAAGTCGGCGCTGGAGGGATCGATCCTGCCGGGCAAGCTGGCGGATTGCTCGTTGAATGATCCCAGCGTCAGCGAGTTGTACCTGGTAGAGGGTGATTCGGCGGGCGGCTCAGCAAAGCAAGGCCGGGATCGTAACTACCAGGCGATCCTCCCTTTGCGTGGCAAGATCTTGAATGTCGAGAAGGCCCGTTTGGACAAGGTGTTGTCCAACGAAGAGATACGCACGATCGTGACCGCGGTGGGCACCGGTATCGGCGAAGACGAATTCAGCTTGGAGGGCGCCAGGTACCACCGGATCATCATCATGACGGACGCCGACGTCGACGGGGCTCACATCCGCACTCTGCTTCTGACCTTCTTCTTCCGGCACATGAGGCAGCTCATCGAGGCTGGCTACGTGTACATCGCGCAGCCCCCGCTCTATCGGATTCGAAAGGGCCGGGAAGAGCAGTACGCCTACAGCGATGAAGAGCGTGACCGGCTGCTGAAGCAATTCGGCGGCGACGGGCCCGGCGGGAAACCGGACGTGCAGCGCTACAAGGGCTTGGGTGAGATGAACCCGGAGCAGCTGTGGAAGACGACGATGGACCCGGAGCGTCGGACCATCCTGCGGGTGACGATGGATGACGCCGTCGAGGCCGACCGGCTATTCAATCTCCTGATGGGGGATGAGGTCGAGCCGCGCCGCGCTTTCATCGAGCAGAACGCGCGCTACGTCAAGAACCTCGACGTCTGAGCCGTCAGAGCTGTACCTCGCCGCCGGCGTAGCGCCGCAGCGCCTCGACCTGCTCTGACCGACCGAGCACGATCATCACGTCACCAGATTCGAGTTGTGTCTCTGGTCCGGGGTTGTAGATCGGCAAGCCCACTTGTCCGGCGCGCCGCAGGCCGAGGACGATCAGTCCGGTGCGCTGAGGTATTCGCGCCTCGGCTAAAGACTGGCCGATCAGCGGTGAGCCGGGCTGGATCGTGGCCTGCTCGAGACGCAGCTCGATGCCCGCATCGCTGATCACACAATCCAGGAAGCTGACGACGTGAGGCCGGAGCAGTGAGTAAGCCATGCGAATTCCGCCCGTCACGTTAGGCGAGACCACGTGTTCCGCTCCCGCGCGGCGCAGCTTCTCGAGCGACTCTTCGTTGTAAGCACGTGCCACAGTGTTCAGCAGCGGGTTGAGATGACGGGCCGTCAGGCAGACCAATAGGTTGTCGGCATCATCGGCCAGACAGGCCGCCAGGCCCTTGGCCTTCTGAACACGGGCGGCCAGCAACGTCCCCTCGCGGGTCGCGTCCCCCTCGATGACGAGTATCTCGGGGTAGGTTTCTTCAACTAGAGCGATACGCGCCGGGTTGCTCTCGACTACGACGAAGGGGAAACCGGCCTCGGCCAGCTCGCCGACGACGACGCGGCCCATTCGCCCAACTCCGCAGACGAGGTAATGGTCAATCAGCTTGTCGATTTCCCTCATCGTACGACGCCTCCGCAGTACACCACCCAGGTCCAATTCGACGATCAGCGCGGTGGTCAGCGCCCACCAGATGCCGAGGCCGGTTATACCCAGAATGATGAGGCCCATCGTGAAGTAACGGCCTTCGGGTGAGAGCGGATAGACCTCCATGAAGCCGACCGATGTCACCGTAGTCACCGACATATAAAGGGCCTCGGGCCAACCCCATTCCTCAATGAAGTGGTAGCCCACTGTGCCGATCAGGAACACGATTAGGAAATACACGCCGGCCCACATGAAGCGCTGTCGGAAAGGGCGCAACGCCTCGCCGAGGGTGACGGCGCGCGGCCCGATGTGGCTGCGGGCCGCGGTTTCGCGAGCCCCTGTACTTGGGCGACCGCTATCGCGCATTGGGCTTGCCGTGGTTAGTCGGTCTAACTGTCACCCGAACACCTTGACAGACGTTATCCGGTTGGTGGGAATGATATCTAGCCCTGGGGGGCCGGTGCCAGCAACGGCTGCAAGGCCGGCGTTGGCCGCGGGGCCCGAAACGGCCCGGTCTTGCGATTGATCCGGAGGGAACACGGGCGGTGAAGCGGCGTTTAACATGATGAACACGCAGACTGTCGTTCTGGTGGGGTGAATCGTGGCTGGCGCAGGCGACACGGCCGGCGGCCGGGCGCTCGCGCTGGTCCGGTCGGGGATCTATGTTGGGGAGGGCTTCCTCAGCAGATTCCGAGGGCGGTCAGTGGAGACCACGGCAGCCCGACCGATTTTTCCGGTCAGTAGTATGGAGGACGTAATGTCAGCTTGGCTAAGGCGCTTGTTCGCCGCCGCGGTGGTTGTTCTGACGGGGTCGTTGACCGGTCCCTGGCTGGGTTCGGCAGAGGCGCAGTACTTCGGGCGGAACAAGGTCCAATACGAGGATTTCGATTTCAAGGTGCTCAAGACCGAGCACTTCGACATCCACTATTATCCGGAAGCGCGCGACGCCGTCGAGCAGGCGGGCCGGATGGCCGAGCGCTGGTACGCCCGTCTGTCGCGTCTGTTCAACCACGAGCTGAGCAGCCGACAGACGATCATCCTTTATGCCGACCACCCGGACTTCGAGCAGACGACGGCCTTGTCCGGCTCGATCGACGAAGGGACGGGCGGTGTAACCGAAGCTTTCAAGCGGCGCGTGGTGCTGCCGATGGCCGGCTCTCTCGCCGAGACCGATCACGTGCTGGGCCACGAGCTGGTCCACGCTTTTCAGTTCGACATCACAACGACTTCCTCGAGCGCCATGGGCGGACGGTTCCCCAGCGCGCTGGCGATGCCGCTCTGGTTCATCGAAGGTATGGCCGAGTACCTGTCGCTGGGCCCGGTCTATCCCCTGACCGCGATGTGGATGCATGACGCGGCGCGCCGCGAGGAGCTGCCCACCTTCAGACACCTTGCCAACCCCTACAAGTACAACCCCTACCGCTACGGCCACGCCCTCTGGGCCTACGTCGGCGGGCGCTGGGGTGACCCGGCGATCGGTGAGATTCTCAGGGCGGCGGCGGTCTCGGCGAACGTCGACCAGGCGGTGGCGACCGTCCTCGAGATCGCGCCGCCCGATCTGATCGCGGACTGGAAGGCGTCGATCGCTTCCGCTCATGAGTCGCTGCTCGAACGGACCAGCAGCCCACAGGCGTATGGCCGGACTCTCATCTCGCCTGATCTGGGGAGCGGCCGGCTGAATATAGCGCCTGCGGTGTCTCCGGATGGCGGCAGGGTCGTGTTCCTGTCCGAGAAGGACCAATTCTCGATCGAGATGTTCATGGCGGACATGGAGACGGGCAAGATCGAGAAGAAGATACTGAAGACGGCCACGGACCCCCACTTCGAGAGCTTGCAGTTCATCAACTCGTCAGGCGATTGGCACCCGAACGGTCGCGAGTTCGTCTTCGCTGGTGTCAGCAAGGGCCGGCCGATTTTGACGATCATCGACACGGAGGGTGGCCGTGCGGTAAAGGAATTCAAGCTCTCCGAGGTCGGTGAGATCTTCAACCCGGATTGGTCGCCGGATGGCCGCCACGTGGCGTACAGCGCCGCCGTCGGTGGTTTGATGGACCTCTTCGTCATCGATGTGGAGACTGGCGAGCGACGGCGCCTGACCAATGACGCGTACGCCGATCTGCAGCCGGCCTGGTCGCCGGACGGGCGCGAGATCGCCTTCGTGACCGATCGGTTCTCTACCGATCTGAGCGACCTCAAGTGGGGCAACTACCGTCTGGCTTTGATCGACGTGCAGACGCGCGCGATAACGCCGCTGCCGGGTTTCCCCGACGGGAAGAACATCAACCCGCAGTGGTCGCCGGATGGTTCCAGCATCTACTTCCTCTCCGATGCCAACGGGATCACCAACGTTTATCGTATCGATCGGACCAGCGGCGAGCTGCATCAACTGACGCAGCTGACCACGGGCGTCAGCGGCATTACCGCGTTGAGCCCTGCAATGTCGGTGGCCACCGAGTCGGAGGTCATGGTCTTCAGCGCCTACGAAGGGGACCGGTATACGCTCTATGCGGTCGAGGCTGACTCGCTTTTTGTCGGCGGCCCGATTCAGCCCGCCCTGGCCGACGTGAGTCCGGCGGTGCTCCCCCCGGCCGACCGGCCGGTGGGCGACGTCATGGCCCTGGTGGACAATGCAGAACTGGGGTTGCCCTCCAGCGCCGCCGAGTTCGAGGAAGCCAAGTACAGCGCCGGCCTATCGCTCGACTACATCGCACCACCGCAACTGGCGGTCGGCAGCGACCGCTACGGCACGTTCGTGGGCGGCGGCACCGCCCTGTTCTGGAGCGACATATTGGGCGAGCATCAACTGGCCACCCTGCTCCAGGTCAACGGCAGCTTCAAGGACATCGCGGCTCTGGTCAGCTACGAGAACCGGAAGAAGCGCTGGAACTGGGGTCTCGTCGGCGCACAGATACCGTACGTCAATCGGGGATACGGTTACCTCTTCGATCCGTCGACGGGCGTCGTCACTGAGCAGGAGATCCGCCTGCGCCAGACCAGCCGGGAAATTTCGGGCCAACTGGCCTACCCTCTGAGTCGCGTGCAGCGCGTCGAGTTCAGCGGGCGTTATCAGAACATCTCCTTTGACAACGAATTCGTGGTTCGCGAGTTCGCTCCGTCCGGAGCCCAGATCAGCGAGGTGGAGGAGAATTTCCCGAGCTGCGCCGAGGCCCCGGATGTGCTTTATTGCACGCCGGCTGCTCTCAACCTTGTGGCGGCCACGGTATCGCTGGTGTACGACAACAGCTTCTTCGGCTACACGGGCCCGGTTCTGGGGCAGCGCTATCGCCTAGAGGTGGCACCGGTCTTCGGTTCGATCGACTACGTGGCCGGCCTCGTGGATTATCGGCGCTATTTCATGCCGGTATCGCCGTTCACACTCGCCGGTCGTTTTCTGCACTTCGGCCGCTACGGCGATGGCGGAGAGGATTTTCGCCTCTACCCGCTGTTTGTCGGTTATCAACAGATTGTGAGGGGCTACGACGCCAATTCCTTCAGTGCTGTTGAGTGTACCGACGATATCAATAGCAAGAGTTTCGTCGGCTCCAGCGGCTGCCCGGTGTACAATCAGCTCTTCGGGAGCCGGCTCGCGGTGGCCAACCTGGAGCTGCGGATGCCCATCCCGCAGGTGTTTGGCGTCAGGTCCCCGGGTGTGTTGCCACCTTTCACGCTGGCGTTGTTCTTTGATGCGGGGGCTGCCTGGTGGACCCAGGGTTCCGCCACTCAATTCGGCGGTAACCGGGACCCGTGGAACCCGATTACCAGCCACGGTGTGGCGGCAAGAATCAACCTGTTCGGGGTAGCGCTACTAGAGATCGATTTCGTGCACCCGAACGATCGCCCCCAGAAAGGCTGGGTCTGGCAGTTCGGGTTCTCGCCCGGCTTCTAATACGATCGAGCCGGGCTTGAGAACAAAGGCCCCCGAAGGTGTTGGCCGACATCGCCGGGGGCCGCTCGTTATCGCGATGCGGCCCGACGCTCAGAGCGCGAGTTCGCTTTCTTGCCTCGGTCCGCAGCGTGCTGGCGGCGGCTGACCAGCAGTAGGTCTCCCAGCGCCCGCTGCCTGCGAAAGCCAAGCAAGTGGAGGGCCTCCATCGAGTACCAGCGAAGGATCTTTCGGTCGACGACCAGGGTGCCGGGTCTCGATCTGTGACGCGTGATGCCAGGCAGCCAGTGCACGACGGCATCGATGCGGAGACGGCGGAGCAGGGCCGAGATGGAGAGCCAGAGTCGTCTGAACTCCCGAACGATGAAGAAGCCGTCTTCGCCGAGCTCCTGGTAAAGCGGCATCAGGACTCGTCCACGCCAGCGCGACCGAATCTCGCCCCTATTGTTCACCCCAAGAAGTTGATCTGGTGCCACGGGGTCGAAGTTGGTGAATCCGGGCTCCATTCGGAATCCGTCGCCTGGAAAGATGGGATGTCGATAGCGGAGCTCGAGGAACCGGGGCACACCTTGGGCGGCGCGACCCAATCGCTGGCGCGCGCTCCGTACCCGGGCCGTCTCCGATGCCTCGAGGAGGCCGGCTTCGCCGAGCGCTAACCAGATCGCGGCTTCGGCGTTGCTGACGGCAGCGGGGGACGCGTGCTGCCCCGTCTCCACCGTGATGGTCGTGTGCCCCGAAAGGGTGAGAAACTCGGAGATCGTCCCGTCGAGGTGCTCCTCCAGGCCGAGTATCATGGGGAGCGGAAACCGGAGGGCGAATCGCCGGTTGCGAAGCGTGTCGCCCATGGCGACGAATGGGACGCTTTCGCCCGAAGTGGTGTGCAGATCGAGCGCGAAAGTCTCGTCGCGGGCTCGGCCGAATACACGGTCCAGCTCCGCGAGCAGCTCACGGCGTTCTCTATCCTCGGCCGCCTCGTCAATTGAACCGCAGCTGCCCTCTTTTCGCCTCACGACCTCGACGCGCCATTGCCGGTTCAGGTCCTTTGCCAAGAAGCGCCGACCCTCCGAGAGGGCGGCGAGATTCCCGATCAAGCCGACGAACTCTCCGCAGATCAATAGTGAAGGGTCGCGCGAGAGTGTTTGAAACACGCGTCTCAGCGCCTGGACTCCAGCGGGCTCGTTGCCGTGCAGTCCGCCGATGCAGATCAGTGTGGGTCCTGGGTCGGCGCCGCGCAGGCAGCCGACGACACGCTGGAGCGGCTCCTCCGTTTCCGGGAAGTCGAGCGCCGCGCTCGTCAATCGTCGATTCACTCTTCTCTGAGCTTTTCTTCGAGGAATTGGCGGGCGATGTGCATGAAGTCTCTCTCACTCACCGTACCCACGAGCTTGCCGTTCTTGACCACGGGTAGCACGGACACACGATTCTCGTGCATGAGCGCGATGACCTCGGTGGTTGGCGTGTCCGGTGCGATGGTGATGGGATCCTTTACCATGACCTCCTTGACCGGCAATGCGATAGAGGGGTCGCCGATCTGGCCACGAGTGAGCAGTCGTAGCAAGGATCGGTACGACACGAGACCGACGATCTTGTGTTGGTCATCCTCGACCAGGACGTGTCGGATCTGTTTCCGATCCATCAGAAAGGCAACGAGATCGACCAGCTCGTTCTCATGAACGGTAAAGAGGTCCGTCGCCATGTACTGTTCGGCTCTGAGGTAGTTGTTCCTCCAGCCGCCGCCCTCCTCGAGCTGGGCCAGCGACCACAGGTGGCCGGGTTGGTCGCCGTGCTGGCGAGCCGCGATGGCTGCGGTCAGGGCCGTGAGCCGCTCGGCTGTCGTACCATGACCCTTCATCTTGGCCAGCGAGCGCAACTGCCACTGGGCTCCTGTCGCGCAGTTCGCCACCCGTTCTTCGATGATGCTGAAGTAGCGGTCGATTTCCTGCGGATCGACAGTCGCCTCGGCAAGACCGCTTCGCGCCAGTGGCAGCAGATGTTCCAGGATCAGCTCCGTCGCGCCGATATTCTCATCGTTCACCCAGTGGAAGGTGGCGTTGAGCCCGTGCCGCGCCGCCGCCAGGAAATTGCCTTTGGCGTCGTCGAAGTCGAGGTATTCGGTCACGTTGCCGAGTTCGGCAGCTACCCCCAGAACCGCACCGACCCAGAGCGCCGCGTTCGCGACTTCGTCAAGAACCGTCGGGCCGGCCGGCAGCGCGCGACACTCGATACGCAGGTGCGGCTGCCCGTTCGCCACGCCATAGCAAGGACGGTTCCAGCGATAGATCGTACTGTTGTGCAACTGAAGAGCCGCCAGCCGCGGTACCGCCCCAGCGTCTAACGCCTCCAAAGAGTCCTCGCCCACATCCATCGGCAGTAGGGCTCGGAAACGGGCGATGTCTTCCTGAAACAGCTCCAAAACCGATTCCTTCACCCAGGAGTCCCCGAAACGGACTCGGGGCGTGCGTTCCCGCAGGTGCTTCATCGCGGCGCGCGTATCCACCGATTGCTGGAAGAGCGCTATCCGCGTCTCGGCCCAGAGACGCTTCCCGAAAAGGAGAGGTGAGTTGACCGCTGCGGCGAGCACCGGCCCCAGGACAGCCTGGGACGTGTTGTATAGTCTGGCGAACTCTTCGGCGTCCGTCTGCAGGTGGACCTGGCAGCTGGTGTTGCAGGCTTCGAGCATGACCGAGTCGTGCTCGACGTTCAGTTCATCGATACCCACGATATGGAGTTGAAGAGGTCCGCCGCGCATGCGGGTTACGGCGTCGTTCAGCGCGTAGTAGCGATCGCGCGGCGTGATGCTGTCCAGCGAAAGGTCGGTCTTTCTGAAGCTCGGCAGGATGCCGGCGAGAACGACCTCCGCACCCTCGCGCTTGGCCGCCTCGCGAACGATCTCGACGTGCCGCCGCAGACTGCTTTCCACTCTTGAAAAACAGCGACCGCCAAGCTCCAGCGGCTCGAGGTTGATCTCGAGATTGAACCGCCCGAGCTCGGTGGTGTAGGCGTCGTCCTTCAGCCGGTCCAACACCTGAGGCGCCACCAATGCGGGGCGCCAATTGCTGTCCACCAGGCAGAGTTCCTGCTCCACCCCAAGCCTCTTCACGTCGCTCTCGACCAGGCCGGCGTCGAGGATACGCTCGAGGGCGTGCAGGTCGCGGAGCATGGATCGGCTAAAGGCGCGCATGGCGTCCGGTCCATTGGCGGGCCGGGCATCTCGACCCATGATAGCCCTCCTTTCGCCTCCGCAAGGGGGGTCTAGGACGATGGTCTTTATGCGGGAGATTCCAAGATAGGCCGCTGGAGAAGATAAGGAAACTCGTTCCTGGCTAGGGAGGGTGCCTCTGGGACTGGGACGGAAAGGGTCGTCCATCCTGCAGGCGACCATCTGGGGCGCTCACGCATCTATACAAGGTGGAATGAGGAGTGATGCGCTGACAGTAGCGAGCGCCCTGGTGGCCCAGGCTCGAGAGGGCGACCTGAAAGCGCTAGAGAGCGTCTATCTGGCCTACCAGAACGCCGTGTACAACCTGGGGCGGCGGATCTGTGGGAACGAGGAGGATGCCGAGGATGTCCTTCAGGATACGTTCCTGGAAGTCTGCCGCTCCATCGGAAAGTTCCGCGGCGAAGGATCGCTTTGGGGCTGGATCCGCCAGGTGGCGGTGAGCAAGGCGCTGATGCTCCTGCGACGCGAGCGGAATCGGAAGATTCACTTCTTCGGTGAAACGGGTGGGTTGCCCGAGTTCGTGGGCAACATGCCCAGGGAACCGGCCGGTCCGATCGATCTCGAAACCGCCCTGGGGCGCTTGCCGCCGGTGACGCGCGCGGTCCTCTGGCTGCACGATGTCGAGGGCTACACGCACGAGGAGATCGGCCAACTGATGGGTAAGACCGCCAGCTTCTCGAAATCGCAGTTGTCGCGGGCCCATCGTCGCTTGCGAGAGTGGTTGGAATGAGGGTTGGCACGAATCACTTGGAGATGGACGAGCTGCTCGCGCTCAGGGACGGAGAGGGCGGGGCGTCGGCGCGCGCGCACGTCGAGGCCTGTGAAGGTTGTCAGCAGGAACTGGAGCGGCTCTATCAGGTCCGCGCGCAGTTGCGGGCGCTGTCCGGATTCGCTCCACCCCGGGGTCTGTGGCCGCGGGTGGCCCGGCATGTTCGCCGCCGTCGGCGCCTTCGGCGGAGGCTTGGCTATGGCGCCGTGGGGCTGGCAGCGGCCGCGGCGCTGGCAGGCGTGTACGTGGTGAACGACGCGACCCGAGGGCCGCCGGCCGAGCCGCTGGAGGCGTGGGTGATCGAAGCTGAGAGCCAGGATCTCGGCCCGATGATATCGCGGTCGAGGGAGTTGGAGTCGCTACTGCAGACGTATAGGCCCGCCTCCCAAGTCTATGATGCGCCGACGGCGCTAGCGGTTTCGGTGCTCGAGGATCGCATACTCCTGCTGGACAGGCTTCTATCGGATAGTCGCCAACTGGGTGTGAAGCGGGAGTTATTGAGAGATCTCTGGGGCGAGCGGGTCGAGACGCTGGAGACGCTGGTGAACTTGGAGCTGGCGGAGCCCGAGACGGTCTGGCGTTGAGCTGGACTACGGAGGAACCGTCATTGGAAGTCATGACGAGTGGTATTCACAATCTGGAGGACTGGAATGAGTTACACGAGATGGGCGGGCATGCTGTTGGCAGGGACTCTGTTGATGGTGAGCGTGCTGGAGCCCGCGGTGGCGCAGGAGGAGAAGGAGAAGGAAGAATGCGTTTGCCCGACGCCTTGGGGCCAGGTCATGGTATGGCCGCGTGAGGGGCCGCGCGTCATGTGGTTGGGGCAGCGCGCCAAGCTTGGTGTGTACGTGCACACCGAGGCCAACCCGGAGACAGATAGCTACGGCGCTCTGCTCGACGGCGTGACGAAAGGTGGCCCCGCGGCGAAGGCCGGGCTGCAGGAAGGTGACATCATCACGAGCCTGAACGGAGCGAGCCTGTTGAGCGGGGGCGGCGATTATGATGAGGGCGAATCGGCGCCCGGCATGCGGTTGGTCGAGCGAGCACGGGAGCTCGAGGGCGGAGACACGGTGCAGGTCGAGTACAGGCGCGACGGAAAGGCCGCCAAAACCGAGCTGGTGGCCGGCGATTTCGATGACACGTTCGACATCCATATCGAGGATTTCGGGGCCCGGCTGGAGGATGCCGAGCGGATCCGCGGCACGCTGTCGCGGTTGCGCGAGCTTCCTCAGATCCACTTCTCGGGGCCCGAGACGTTCGCGCTGAGGGTGGGCGAGCGCCTTCCGGGTCTGGAGTTGGTGTCGTTGAACCCTGATCTGGGAGATTATTTTGGGACCTCCGAAGGCGTTCTGGTGGTGAATGTTCCGGAGGAGAGTGAACTCGGCTTGAGAGCCGGCGACGTGCTCAAGAGAATAGATGGTCGCGACGTACGCAGCCCGAGCCATGCCATGCGGATCCTGCGATCCTACGAGGCGGATGAGGAGGTCTCCTTCCAGATCTATCGGCAGAAGCGCGAGACGACTGTCTCCGGAAAGATTCCGGAGGCGCTTGGCGGCACGGCCTTGAGAATCATCAGGGAAGAGAAAAAGTAGGCGGCAGGCCGCTTCGCTTCTGCGGGCCCGCGGCGCCGGTCTTCGAGAGGGGGGCCGGCGCCGTGCTCGTTTGCGGGACCAAGATGTGAGTGCTATCCGCCTGGAAGTTAGATTCGCCGCCAGAGAAACTGGGCCTTATCCATGCGCTCGACGATGCGGGCCGCGTAGCGTCGATAGCTCTCGCTATCGCTCAGCGGGTTCCAGCGCGCCGGCCGGGGCAGCGCCGCTGCGAGCTGTGCAGCCTCCAGTTCGTTGAGCTCTGCGGCTGGCATACCGAAATAATAGCGCGCCGCGGCCTCCGCTCCGTACACGCCCGGCCCGAACTCTGCGATATTCAGATAGATCTCGAGAATCCGCCGCTTGGACAAATGCCGCTCGAGCTGACGAGTCAATAGCGCCTCTTTGATCTTGCGCAGCGGGTTGCGCGACGGCGACAGCCACAGATTCTTGGCGAGTTGTTGGGATATAGTCGACGCCCCGCGAAGGTCCCGGTTGCCGGCCAGCGCGTCGCGTATGGCCAGCCTCACTTCTGCAAACTCGAATCCGGAATGTGAGAAGAAGTTGATGTCCTCAGCCACCAGGACGGCACGCTTCAGATTCGGTGAGATGCTATCGTAGGGCACCCAGGTCCAGAGTAGCCGCGCCCTCTTGCCAGAATCGTCGCGGCGCGCCAGGTAGCTATCGATGAACGCCGTGCTCTCTGGGTTCGTCCGTCCCAAGCGCGCCACGTTTGGCCAGATAATCGCCTGATAGACGACGGTCACGAAGCAAGTCGCGGCCACCGCCGCGCCGGCGCCCTGCATCAAGCGTCTTCGCGCCAAAGGCGAAAGTCGGCGCCAGGGTCGGTATTTCGAGGCCGGGCCGTGACCGTGACCTTCTTTGGCCTCTTCCAGTTTGTCTGTGCTGTCTGTCACGGATACACTTTGCTGTCTCGGGTCGCTGGAAGCCTGTGGAGTCGCGACCGTTCCCTGCTATCCTGCCTGTGAATCATCAACGACAAAGAAAACGCGTCGGGGCGTGGTCTTCAAGGCCGGCGCAAGCAACGGTGGCAAAGGAGAAGCCCGGGCGGGCGCGAGCCGTGTGCCTGCTGCCCGGCAGGTTACTAGTTTGCATAAACGGAACGTCGCCTCCGTACGTATCTGGGTCAAAGCCCAGTAAGCGCTGGCGAGTTCGGCGAAGTCGGGAGGCGAGATTGAAGAGGTGCGATGCGGGTGAACGATAGAGAGATCTCGGCGCTGGCGCTGGCCTTCCAGCGCGGTGACCAGGGGAGCCTTAAGAAGCTGGTTGCGATTCTGACGCGCCCGCTGTTGGCGCGTGCTTACCGGTATACGGGCGATTGGGATTGGGCGCGGGATCTCACTCAGGAAACGTGGGTCAAGGTGAACGATCGAATTCAGCGTTACGATCCGAGCAAGTCATTTCGCGCTTGGCTCTTCACTGTTCACCGCAACGGATGCCTGGACCATTTGCGGCGAAGTTGGCTGCGCAGGGAAGTCTCCGCAGACGTCGATGCGATCGACCGAATGCCCGCGCCGCTGGGAAGCGGAAACCCGGAAATCGAGCTCGAGCGTGGAGAGTTTCATCGACGCCTGGTCGAAGCGCTGTCGACGCTGAGCGAGAGTCAGCGCCTGATATTCGTGCGAGTGGCAATGGAGCAGGAAGAGCAGCTCGAGGTGGCAAGAGATCTGGGTATCAGCCCTACGACTGTTAGAACGACTCTGCACTTCGCTCGTAGGAAGTTGGCGCAGAAACTAAGGAGCATGGGGGAGATATTTTGAAGAACGACATCGATTGCCGCGCTTTCGAGGAGCAGCTCGATGCGCTTACGAGCGGCGAGTTGGCGCAGTCTGAAATAGAAGTGCTGCGTGCCCACGCTTCGTACTGCGCTGATTGCGCCGTTCAGTTGCGGATAAACGAGCACCTCTCGAAACCTTCTCTACGGGAGATCGAGGCTGCGGTGCCGGAGGAGCTTGCCCGTACGGTTTGGCCGCGCCTGCAGGGGGCGATAGGATTTGGGGTTCGACGGCGCGGGGGTGTGAGAAGGCCAAGTCGCTTCTGGGCCTTTCAGAGGCCTGCCCTGGCGGCAGCGAGCCTTCTCCTGGCCGTGAGCTGTGGGCTACTGCTGCGCGAGGTAATCGACTTGCGCCGGCGCGAGAGCGCTCTCTTACAGCAGGTCGCCGACCAGGAACGCTGGTTGGCAGGAATGGAGGCGCGCACGGGTGCGGCGCCAGTTGCACGTACTGCCGGACTAGCGGCGAGCCAGAGCTGGCAGCGTGCCCTCGCGAGGTCTGAGAGCGTCACCGTTTCGGAACTGGGTCGCCTGCTCGCCAGCTTGTCGCCTCGCACAACGGTTCTCGACTCTGAGTCGGCGGGACGTCTCGCTCGCGCAGCGCTGTTCCCTGGAACGAGTGCGTGGAAACGGGTCGTGGCTGACTTACACCTCGATGATGGACTTCAGGCCGGGGAAGCGCTGGAGCTACTGCAAGCGATCGACTTGGAACCTGATCGCAGCATTTCGACGGCACGGTTCCTCGACCTTTTCGTTCGTTCCTGAGATAGCGATGTCACACTCGAATAGTGAGGGCAAAAGGATCATGAGAGCAGATAGAATAAGCCGTCGCCAGATCATGGCAGGGTTGCTGGTCTCTGGATTGGCATCGTGGGGCTGCGTCGAGTACACCGTGGAGACCACGATCAACCCCGATGGAAGCGGCCTGCGCAGCGAGACGATGGAGGTCGATGAGAACGAAGACGTCGATTTCAAGGTCTCGGCAGATCAGTTCAGGGTTCTAATGCACGTGGACGAAGCGGCCGGCTGGAAATATGAGAAGGCGACGGACGACGAGGGTAAGGTGCTTCACGTCCTCAGGCGACAGACCGAGGTGGGTGACCTTACACGCTGGTCGTCTCTCGATCGGCGAATTCATATCTCGGCCGCGACTTCCGGATCACGAGGGGCGGCGGTAGGGGATCCCCGTTACTCTAATGTGGCTTTCTGGAACCGGATCGAAGTGAGACATAGCCAGTCGGCGGATGGCAAGACGTTCTCCTACCGTGAAAGGTTCTATTGGGAAAACCTGATGGGTGTATTGATCGATCTCGAGCTCGAAAGGTTCAAGCGGTCGTTGACCTCCCGCTTCCCTGATCTCGATCCAGAGTTGCGTGGTGAGCTGATCGGCCTTGCCAAAGGCGGTCTGTGGACGACGGCACAGCAGGGCCGCTGGGACATGGGAGAAGCCGATCGGGCGCGTGCCTTTCAGCCGCTTTCGGATCACCTGGTGGAGGAGGCGTTGCGGCTCGCGCGAACCCAGTATGCCAACGCCGACGAGAGCTTCTTTGGTGAAGCGTTCAGGGACCTGTTCGTGGGAGATGTCGATGACGAGGAGGTCGGGCGTTTCTTGGAAGAGAAGCTACCGGGTGTGATGCTGGCCGGCAATTCGGAGCTGGTGCTGCGTCTCAGTATGCCGGGACAGATCTTGGAGTCGAACGCGCACGAGCGTGACGGTTCAACCCTGGTATGGAAGTTCAGCCCGTGGGACGCAATCGTGAAGCCGGTCGAGCCCTACGCCGAGTCAATCGAGCGGGATTGAGAACGACACACCGAGTCTTAGAATGCGCGGTTCCAGCCGAATGCGGCCGCCGCAGTGACCTTCATGGGCGGGCGAGTGCCTCACGGATGGCGCGCCGGACGAAGACTGGCACCATCGCACGGCGCCACTCTATATCGACGATGATGTTGTCGAGCGGGTTGCTTTGGCGGTAGGCCTGCCGGGCTATCTCCTCGATGAGTTCGTCGTGCAGTCGCTCTCCCTTTGCCAAGGTCTCCAAGCCGCCGATGCGGCGCGGCTTGGCTCCGAGCGCCGCTACGACCAGCGCGATGGATTCGACACGATCGTCGCCATCCAGACCGACCGCCAGGGCCAGGCTCAACAGAGGGAAGTCGACCGATCTACGCTCGCGTAGCTTTTGATAGCTGGTGCGCAGTCCCGGTGAGGGGAGAGGGACGCGGAGTCGGGTGACGATCTCATCGGGCTTACGCTGGGTATTCCAGATGCCGTCGGCAATGAAGAATTCATCGAGCTCGACCGAGCGAACGCCTTCAGGGGAGGCGGTATCGACCTTGGCCCCTAAGGCCATCAGAATCGGCGGCGTGTCAGCGGAATGCGCCGCCACGCAGCGCGTGCCACCCCTCACCACATGACACACGTCTCCATCTTTCTTGAGGCAGAAACCGAGGGCCTCGCGCCAGAAGAAGGTCTGGTTGTAATACGTGCAGCGGGTGTCGAGGCAGATGTTGCCGCCCAGAGTCGCCTGGTTCCTTATCATCGGGTGGGCGATGGCGCCGGCCGCACGCGCCAGCGACGGCAGGTGACTCCTCACGAGGTGATGGTCCGCCAGGGAGCTGAGACTTTCCGCTGCACCGAGCACGATCTCGCCCTGCCGCTCGACGATGCCGTGGAGCTCGGGGAGCCCCTTCAGGGCGACGAGATGGCCGGGCGCAAAGAGGCGGTGCTTCATGTTGGGGACCAGGTCGGTTCCACCGGCGATGGGCATGACGTCACCGGCGTGCTCCTTCAACAGCTCGAGTGCCGCCTCCAGCTCGCGCGGGCGGTGATACTCGTAAGGGTGCAGCCTCAGCATCCTCGGCCTCAATCTCCCACGGCGGTCAGCTGGCTGATCGCGGAACGTTCCTTCCAGGGCGTGAGCTGACCGGCCGCCTCGAGCCGTCCGCGCTCACGGAGGGCGGCCCAGACGCGGGGTGGTGTGAAGGGCAACCGGTCCATGCGGACGCCGACCGCATCGTAAATGGCGTTGGCGATCGCGGGGATCGAGGGGTGCAGCGGGCCTTCACCCGCCTCTTTGGCGCCGTAAGGCCCCTCCGGATCGAGGGATTCGATAATCAGCGACTCCAGCTCCGGTGTGTCGAGGCTGGTGGGGATCTTGTAATCGAGCAGGGACGGCGCGTTATGCAGGCCCGAGTCCTTGAAGACGTGGGCTTCCATGATAGCCTCGGCAAAGCCCATGTAGGCGGAGCCCTCCATCTGCCCCTCAACCAGGATCGGGTTGAGGGCGCGGCCGCAGTCGTGAGCTATCCAGATCTTGCCCACCTCGACGAAACCGGTCTCTGGATCGACGCTCACCTCGGCCACATGCGCCGTAAACGAGTAGGCGGGAGAGGAACCGATAGTGCCGCCGCGGTAATCGCCATGGATGTCCTTGGGCGTGTTGTAGGATCCCATGGAACCCAAGGCGCCGAACTTCGCCTCCGCCAGGTTGAAGGCCTCCGAGATCGGCAACTTTCGCTCGGTATCAGACCTATCAAAGGCCCAGCCGCCTGCCAGTGCCACATGTTGTGGCCTACAGCCCCAAGCCTCGGCAACGGCATCGCGCACCTGGCGCTTGATCTTGCGGGCCGCGTCGATGCAGGCGTTGCCGCACATGAAGGTCACGCGAGATGAGTAGGCACCCAGGTCCACCGGCGTGAGGTCGGTATCGGCCGATTGAATCCGAACGTAGTCGATAGGGACGCCTAGCTCCTCCGAGACGATGTAGGCGAGCATGGAATCGGAGCCCTGCCCGATTTCAGAGGCGCCGCAGAAGACCGCTACCCGGCCGGAACGGTCGACTTGCAGCTGGACCGCGGACTGCGGCATCTCGTTGGGATAGATGGGATAGTTGGTGCCCGATATGTAGCAGGAGCCTGCGACGCCGACGCCTCTGCCATACGGCAGCTTGCGGTACTTGTCCCTCCAACTCGATGCCCGCTCTACCGCCTCCAGACACTGGGGGAAGCCGTTGGAGATCACCCGGAACTCGTTCACCGTGCGCGTATCGGTGCCGAGCAAGTTCCGCCGGCGCAGCTCGATGGGGTCCATCTGCAAGGATTCCGCGATCTTGTCGAGCTGCACCTCGATGGCGAAGCGCGGCTGCACGGAGCCGTGACCGCGCTTGGGGCCGCAGCAGGGCTTGTTGGTGTAGACGCGGGTCGAGTCGAAGCGGTAGGACTGCATCTGGTAGGGCGCGGTGATCAGCTGACCCGAGTAATAGGTGGTGACCAAGCCGAAGGACGAGTAACCGCCGCCGTCGAGGATCGTTCGCGCGTCAACGGCTTCTATTCGTCCGTCCTTGCTCGCGCCCGTCTTGTAACGCATCAGCATCGGGTGTCGACCGCGATGGGCATAGAAGACCTCTTCTCGCGTGTATAAGATCTTCACCGGGCGACCCGTGATCATCGCCAGCTTGGCGACACAGAACTCCAGATCGAAGGGCTCCGACTTGCCGCCGAAGGCGCCGCCGACCGGCGGCTGAACGACGCGAACCTTGGCAACGTCGATGTCGAGAACTCGCGCCAGTTCGCGATGCAGGTAATGCGGCACTTGGGTTGCCGACCACACCGTGAGCTTGCCACCGGGATCGAAGTGGGCGATGGCACAATGCGGCTCGATCGGCGTATGGGTCGTGCCCTCGAAATAGTACTCTCCCTCTACGATGACATCTGATTCCGCCAGCAGGCGGTCGACTTCGCCAAACTCGAGGTGGACATGCTTTGATACGTTGCCGTTCTCGCCGGGCCTTCTGGGCTCGTGAATCGGCGTGTCGGGATCCTCCAGGGCGGCCTCGGGGTCGAGGTGGTACGGAAGAACCTCGTATTCGACGTCTATCAAGCCGATCGCCCGTTCGGCGCTCTCCTCGTCGACCGCCGCTACCGCTGCCACGCCGTCGCCGACATGCCTGACCTTGTCGACGCAAAGCGGGTACTCATCCCGAGTCCAGGGGATGATCCCATAGGGTACGGGCATGTCGCTACCCGTGATGATCGCGTGCACGCCCTCCAGCTCGAGGGCGGCCGAGACATCGATCGAGACTATCCGGGCATGAGGGTGGGGGCTGCGCAGGATCTTGCCGTGCAGCATCCCGGGCAGTGAGATGTCGTCGGTGTAAACGGCGCGTCCGGTGGCCTTGGCCAACCCATCGGTCCGCCGCAGCCGGCGGCCTATGATCTGGAACTCGCTTTCCAGCGCTCGGCGCAGCTCCTCTTGGCTCGCGGCCTTCTCCGCTTGCTTTTGCCTGAAGTCCTCGAGCTTCATGACCTCAGCACCTCCGCTGGAGGGCGCTGCTCACGCAGCGCCCGAGCCGCCAGCTCCACCGCCTCGTAGATCTTCGTGTAGCCCGTGCACCGGCAAAGATTGCCGGAGAGCGCCTCACGGATCTCCTGGCGCGTAGGGCTCGAGTTGACGTTCAGCAACGCGGCGGCGGACATCAGGATTCCCGGGGTACAAAAGCCGCACTGAGCGCCGCCGGTTAGGTCCAATGCGTCCTGCAGGGCGTGTGGCCCGTCTGGGTCGGCAAGGCCTTCGATCGTCGTCACCTGTCTGCCAATCGCTTCCTGCACCGGGAGGATACAAGACAGGGTGGGGAGGCCGTCGAGGAGCACGGTGCAGGCACCGCAGTCCCCCTTGTCGCAGCCCTGCTTCGAGCCGGTCAATCCCAACACGTAGCGCAGGGTCTCGAGCAAGGTGTAGTGACTTGGAACACCGATCTCGTGTGAGTCCCCGTTAACGCTCAGACGAATAATCTCTATCAACGGTCGCTCCCAGCAGCGCATTGCGGCGCGCCGCCCGAAGTAGGAAAAGGTACGTACGCGGTCGAGCGAGTCTGCCGTCGAATGCCTCGATCCTAATGGTTTTCGGATAGCGACGTCAACTTGCGGACCTTGCCGTCGTCGAATCGTTAACCGCTTTCAGTCGGAAACGCGCTCCGCCCCTCATAGACACTGAGTCCCGATTGGTTCGTGACGGTCATGCGCGGCGGCCTGGCTCCCGAGGTCTGTGAGCAGCCAAACTCTCCGGCTTTATTGATTGCCACGAACTTCTCGCCGGGCAGATAGTCCAACCCCACCGCCCGGTAACGGCTGGCGATCATCTGCAGCGCATCGTCACAGGCCTCCTGCGGCGTGCGGCCGTCTCTCATTCTCATGACAATGTAGTAGGATGCGCATGACTTGATGACATCCTCACCGCGCCCGGTCGCGCCGGCCGCACCCACCTCGTTGTCGACGTAGAGGCCGGCACCGATAATCGGCGAGTCACCGATTCTGCCCGGGATTTTGTAACTGAGGCCGCTGGTACTGGTGATGCCGGCGACGTCGCCGTTCGTGTCCACTGCCAGGACGTTGACCGTTCCGTAGGTCTCGGCCGCCGGCTCATCGACACGAGCGTCGCTCAGCCCGCGCTCCTTGAGGTGATCCGGCGGCCCCCAGTCGTCGCGCGCGCTGTGGTCTTCCCTCCACTTGAGCCACTGCTGGCGTGCCTTCTCGGTGAGCAGGTTCTCTTCCGGAAAACCCCACGACTTGGCGAACTCCAGGGCGCCGGGGCCTACGAGCATGACGTGATCGGTGCGCTCCATCACGAGTCGGGCTACCGAGGATGGATTCTTGATGTTTTCCAGTGAAGCTACCGAGCCGGCGCTGTAGGTTCGTCCGTCCATGATGCACGCGTCCAGCTGTACTACGCCTCTCTCGTTGGGTAAGCCCCCGTAGCCCACGCTCCAGTCCTCGGGATCCACCTCGATGATGTTGGTGGCTTTCTCGACGGCATCGAGCGCCGAGCCGCCAGCGGCGAGATCTTCCCAGGCCGCCTCCAAGGCCCGTCGACCTGTGTCGTTCGAGTGGCTGGTGATCATCATCGGCGTCGCTGAGCCGCGCTGGCTTGAGCGCTTGCCGTTGGTGTGTTGGAGCCGGAACAGGTTGAGGCGATCGGACATCACAGCCCCAGCGCTCAGCCAGAGGCTCCGTCCGAGGAACACACGACGGGTCATTCCCAGGGTCATGGTTGAATCTCCTATCGCTGGGGCAGTCTTTCGGGATGCTTCGCGGGCCGCCTCGTCGGCGCGGCCCGCGAGCGCTACGCCAGGACGCCCTCCCCCCTGTCGTCTGCCGATTGGAAGCCTGATCAACAAAGATCGATGCGGGAGCAGCGAATGCGCAAATCCACGCCCAGGCTCAGGGGAAGGCCGGCGGGAGCCGATCCGGCCGGCAACGGGCGGGTCGCCTCAGAGGTCGTGCCGTCCTATGATTAGGCCGTTCCGGTATCTGTTGCTGACGGGCTCCCGACGGAATAGACGAGTACAAAGGAGACGAGGATGGCGCGTCTAGGTTCACGAGACCAACCGTTGCGCGTGGCGATCATCGGCTCAGGGCCCGCCGGATTCTATGCCGCCGAGAAATTGCTCAAGCAGAGAGACGTAGCCGTCACGGTCGACATGTATGACCGCCTGCCAGTGCCGTTCGGGCTGGTGCGCTTCGGTGTCGCGCCCGATCACGAGAAGATCAAGAATGTGACTCGGGTGTTCGAGAAAGTGGCGGCGAACCCGGGCTTCCGGTTTTTCGGCAACGTCGAGATCGGCAGCCATATTAGCCGTGCCGACCTCGAGCGGCACTACCATCAGATCTGTTATGCAACGGGCGCCCAGACCGACAGGCGGATGGGCATCCCCGGCGAGGATCTGCGCCGCAGCCATCCCGCCACCGAATTCGTCGCATGGTACAACGGGCATCCCGATTACCGCGACTTGGAGTTCGATCTTTCAGTCGAGCGGGTGGCCGTCGTCGGCGTGGGAAATGTCGCGGTGGACGTCGCACGCGTGCTCTGTCGCACTCCGGAAGAGCTGGAGAAGACCGACATCGCCGACTACGCTTTGGAGGCTCTGCGGCGGAGCAGAGTGAAGGAGGTGTATGTCCTCGGTCGTCGCGGTCCGGCGCAGGCGGCTTTCACCAACCCCGAGGTCAAGGAGCTGGGCGAGCTGGCGGGGGCCGACCTGGCCGTGCTGGCGGACGAAGTGGCGCTCGATGAGCTGAGTCGGGCCACGGTGGAAGAGAGCGGTGACAAGACGACACTCAAGAGGATCGAGATACTGCAGAGCCTCGCCGGACGCGGCGCTGGTGGAAAGCCGAAGAGACTCACGCTGCGGTTTCTCGTCTCGCCGGTGGAGCTGTTCGGCAATGAAAAAGGCGAAGTGGCCGGCATGCGCGTGGTGCGAAACGAGCTGTACGTGAGCGACGATGGCTCGCTTCGTCCACGGCCGACTGAAATCTACGAGGATCTGGCGGTAGATATGGTCTTCCGGTCGGTCGGCTACCGTGGTGTCCCGTTGGCGGGGCTGCCGTTCCATGATCGCTGGGGGATCATTCCCAACGAATCAGGTCGCGTTACGAATCCTGAGGCCGGCAAGCCACTTCCGGGGATCTACGTGGCGGGTTGGATCAAGCGCGGTCCCAGTGGTGTGATCGGGACGAACAAGCCGGATGCCGGCGAAACGGTTGAGTGCATGTTGCGCGACCTCGCTGAAGGAATACACCTGGAGCCAGCGGATCCAAGCCCGGCGGCGGCCGAGGCCCTGGTAGCGCGTGCGCAACCCGCCTTCTTGTCTTGGGATGACTGGCGGCGCCTCCAGGATCTGGAGGAGAGTCGCGGTGCGAGACTGGGGCGCCCACGCCTGAAGATGACCTCGGTAGAGGAAATGCTCGCCGGGTTGCGAGGGAGCGGCGAGGCGGGCGCAGACGGATGATTGCAGGCATCGTACTCGCGGGAGGCCGGTCGCAACGCATGGGCCGCGCCAAGGCGCTGCTGGAGGGAGTTGGTCAGACCTTCCTGGAGCGCGCGGTCGGCACGCTGCGCGCCGGCGGATGCGAGGATGTCGTCGTCGTGTTCAACGACGAGGAGGACGAACTGCTGGCCCCGGCCGCCCAAGCCGGCGGTCGCTTGGCACGAGGTGCTGGCGTCGTCAGCCAACAGATCGACTCGCTGCGCTCGGGCGTGCGGGCCTTGCCGCCCGGGGCGGAGGCGGCGGTCATCCTACCGGTGGATCATCCCCTGGTCCAGCCCTCCACAGTGGCCCTGCTGGTTGGCGCCTTCCGTTCCAGCGGCGCGCCGATCGTGCGGGTCGTACACTCCGGCCGGCACGGCCATCCGGTGTTGCTGAGCGCCGCGCTGTTCGACGAACTGCTGTCGTCTCCTTTGGAGGAGGGCGCGCGATCGTTGATCCGCGCTCACATCGGGGAGGTCGCCGAAGTCGAAGTCGACGATCCCGGCGTGTTGATCGACGTGGATACTCCTGAGGAGTACGAGAGATACAAGGGAGTACTCGAGTGAGCGGCGACGTCGACCAGTCGCACGTTTCGGCTGCCGAGGCGGCGGCACACGTGCTGGCCGCTCAGGAGAGAGGCGAGGCGAGCGTCGTTGTCACGGTCGTCGATGCTCCCAGCCCCGAACACATCGGGCGGCACCTGCTCATGGGCGGCGGCTCGCCGCGGGGCAAGTTGGGCAAGCCAGTATTGGACGAGCGGGCCGCGGAACTGGCGCGTGCCGCGCTGCTGGAGGCCCGGGCCGACCTGCACGAGTTAGAGCTTGAAGGCGCGACCTGGAAGCTCTACGTCGAGTCGCAACAGCCGGTGCCCGAACTGCTGATCATCGGTGCCGGTCACATCGCCCGACCTCTGTGCCGGATCGGCGCGCTCGTCGGGTTCAGGGTCACAGTCGCCGACGACCGGCCCGAGTTCGCGAACCGTGAGTGGTTCCCCGAGGCCGAGCGGATCGTGCTGCTGGACTATCAGGCCCCGTTCGAGAAGATAGAGATCCGCTCGGACACTTACGTGGTGCTCGTCACGCGCGGGCACAAGTACGACTACGATTGTATCCATCAATTGTTACGGCTGGACGCTCGCCCAGCCTACCTGGGGATGATCGGCAGCCGTCGGCGCGTAAGGGCCGCGTTCGAGGCCCTGCTCGACGAAGGGTGCGATCCCGAGCGACTGGCCCAGGTCCATGCGCCGATTGGGCTCGACATCGGCGCGGAGGCGCCCGAAGAGATCGCGCTGGCCATCGCCGCCGAGATCGTGGCGGCGCGCCGCGGTGGCGCTGGCGGCCGTCTGAGCGATGAGCAGAGAGTTTTCGAGCGCGTCGCGCGCCGTCGCGAGGACACATCAGGAGGGGCTGGCTCTTGAGCGACAGAGAGTTGAACGCCGCGGCGGTGGCGGCCGCCCAAGCTGGCCGGCGGGCGGTGCTGGCCACGGTGGTGCGGGCGAAGGGTTCGACACCACGTGCCGCGGGCAGCAAGATGCTCATCGGCGCCGACGGCGAGCTGGTTGGGACGATCGGAGGCGGCTGTGGTGAGGCGGAGGTTCTGGAGGCGGCCCGTCAGGTTCTGGAGACGGGCAAGCCCAGGATCGTCCAGGTGAACCTGACCGACGACATCTACTCCTGGAGCCCTGCCGTCTGCGGCGGCGTCATGGAAGTGTTCGTCGAACCGCTGGGCTCGCTCAGGCCGGAGCGATCTGATCGATAGCCGCCAGCACGTCGTCGCCGAGCGTGATCTCGGCGGCTGCGGCGTTCTGCTCGACGTGCTCGACCTTGGTGGCGCCGATGATGGCGGAGGAGACCTCAGGCCGCCGCAGACACCAGGCGAGGGCCATCTCGGGCAGCGATAGACCGGCGGTCTCGGCGATCTGCTTCAAACTCTGCACCACCTGCAATCCCTCGGCGGAGAACCAGGGCCCCATGAACTGGCGTCCGTGCGCGTCGGCCGCCCGCGAGTCGGACGGGACGTCCTCGACGGACGTGTACTTGCCCGTGAGCACGCCGCGGGCGAGCGGCGAGTAGACCAGCAGCCCGAGCCCTTCGCGAGCACACACGTCGAGCACGCCATTCGTCTCGATATCGCGGCGCAGGATGTGGTACTGCGGCTGGTTGGAGACCAGGCGACGCAAGCCGAGCTCGCGGGCCAACTTCATTGCATCGGCTATGTTCGCGGCCGACCAGACACTCACGCCGCCGTACAGGACCTTGCCCTGGGCGATGAGATCGTCGATGGCCCGCAAGGTCTCGTCCAGCGGTGTCTCATCATCGTAGCGATGGCACTGGAAGAGATCGACGTAGTCCGTGCCGAGGCGGCGCAGGCTCAGGTGCACCTGCTCGAAGATGTGCTTTCTCGACAAGCCTCGGTCGTTGGGCCCAGGCCCCACGGGAAAATATGCCTTGGTGGCGAGCACGTACTGTTGGCGCTGGATGGGCGCCAGTGCCTTGCCGAGAACAATCTCGGCCTGACCTTCGTCGTACATGTTGGCGGTGTCGAATAGGTTGACACCCAGCTCGAAGGCCCGACGTACCGAGCGCACCGCCACGTCCGCGCCCATCTTGTGCCCGAGCGTCAGCCAGCTGCCAAGCGAGATGGCGCTGACTTTGAGGCCGGACTTTCCTAGCGAACGGTATTGCATATCGGGAGATTCTCAGATTTGTAGGCTCATCTGTACGCCGCCTGCGCCGGCCGCTTTTCTGCGAATCGAAGCCCGAGCGATGCTTGTGAGCTTGCGGCCGCGCAAGGGAAGCAGCACGGGCTTTCGCGCTGGACGTCCGTTTTCGCCGCCATCATGGTGCTGGATGTCGACAGGTACCACGTCGCCCGACTGAGTCAGCGCGACGATGTTGTCGCCGGGAAGTACGTCCAGTAGGCCGACCAGGTGGCCCGCCTTCAACCTGGCCGGCAGGAAAGAGACGCCTTTTCCGCCACGCGACTGCAACCGCAGCTCATCGGATGCCAGGGTTCTTGCGTAGCCCTCCGCGCTTATCCCCAGGAGCGTGGCGTTGCGACGGGGCACGACGAGCGAGACGGCCCGGTCGCCGGCCGGCAGGTCGATGCCCTTCACGCCGCTGGCGGACCGTCCCATCGCGCGTACCGCGCTCTCCTCGAAGCGTATGACCTGGCCGCTCTGCGCCGCCAGTACGAGCTGATCGTTGCCCCCGGTGATCTGAACGGCGATGACCTCGTCACCGTCCTCAACGCCCCCCGCGATGATTCCCCCGCTGCGGACGTTGCGGTACTCGGCAAGGCTGGAACGTTTGACGCGTCCGTTGCGGGTGGCCATCACGACGAAGCGGTCTTCGGGGAAGTCGCGCACTATGTGCAGGTCGCAGGGTCGCGCGCTCAGCTCGAGTATGTCGACGAGCCGCCGCCCGCGGGAGGAACGCGTTCCCTGCGGCAGATCCGCCACCCGGATCGCGTGAACCTGCCCGTCGACCGTGAAGGCCAACAACTGGTCGTCTGATTTGCAGAGCCAGGTTCGGGTGACGAAGTCCTCGCTCTCCGACTCGAGGCTCTCGGCGGCGGCTAGACCGCCGTCGTTGTTGGCGCTGCGCGCGGGTAACGCCTTGAGGTAGCCGTGGTGGGTGAGGAAGACGTGGACCTCCTGCTCCGCGCTGCCGCTGGGGAGCGGGAAGCGGCCCTCGTCGGAGAGGATCTCCGTGCGTCGCGCGTCGCCGAAGCGCTCGGCGATGGTGTCGAGTTCGCGACGGATGAGGTCGCGACGGCGCTTCTCATCGGTCAGAAGCGCCTGCAGCGTCTTGATCCGCTTCTTCAGCTGATCCAGTTCCTCCCTCAGCTTGCGGCCCTCCAGGTTGGTCAGCTGGCTCAGGCGCATGGCAAGGATCGCGGCCGCCTGTTTCGCGGTGATCTTGAGGGTCGACCGAAGGTTCTTGGCGGCGGTCTCGGGCGTCCGGCTGGAACGGATGATCTGGACGACCTCGTCTATCCGGTCGAGGGCTACGAGCAGCCCCTCCAGGACGTGGGCCCGTTCCTCGGCCTTCTCCAGGTTGAAGCGGGCACGGCGCACGATCACCGCGAGGCGGTGGTCGATCCAGACTTGCAAAGTCTCCTTGAGGTTGAGCTGCCGGGGCACGCCGTCCACGAGCGCCAGGGCGATGACGCCGAAGGTGTACTGGAGCTGGGTCTTCAGGAACAACCGCTCCAGGAGCTTGCGCGGGTTCGCGTCGCGCTTGAGCTCGAGCACGATGCGGACACCGTCGCGGTCGCTCTCGTCCCTGAGATCGGTGATGCCGTCGAGCTTACCTTTGCGCACGAGCTCGGCGATGCTCTCGATCACTCGTTGCTTGCTGACCTGGTAGGGCAATTCGGTCACGACCAGCGAGGGCTTCCCGTAGGCGCCCTGCTCCACGTGGGCGCGGGCCCGCATCACGATGCGGCCGCGACCGGTGCGGTAGGCTTCCTCGATTCCCTGACGCCCCCATATGTAGCCTCCGGTGGGGAAATCGGGGCCTTCGATCAACTCCAGTAACTTGTTTGTCGACGTATTGGGGCGAGCCAGGAGCTGGGCGGTGGCGGCGGCGATCTCGCGGATGTTGTGGGGGGGCATCTTGGTCGCCATGCCGACGGCGATGCCGTCGGTACCGCTCACGAGCAGCTGCGGGAAGGCTGCCGGCAGGACCGTGGGCTCCGATAGGCGTCCATCGAAGTTCGATTGGAAGTCCACGGTGTCCTTCTCGATGTCGCGGAGCATGTAAGTGGCGATGGGCGCAAGGCGTGCTTCGGTGTAGCGGTAGGCTGCGGCGGGATCGCCGTCGATCGAGCCGAAGTTGCCCTGGCCGTCAACCAGTGGTTAGCGCATCGAGAAAGGCTGGGCCATGCGAACCAGCGTCTCGTAGACCGTGGTGTCGCCATGCGGGTGGTACTTGCCCAGCACATCGCCGACAACGGTGGCGCTCTTCTTGTGCGCCTTTTCCGGAGTGAGACCCAGCTCGTGCATCGCGTAGAGAATGCGGCGCTGGACCGGCTTGAGCCCGTCGCGCGCGTCGGGCAGGGCGCGCTGCACGATGACGCTCATCGAGTAGTCGATGAACGACTCGCGAAGCTCTTCCTCGAGGTAGCGTTTGACGACGCGCTCGCGGCGGGCATTCTCCACTTTCACCACGACCCTCTCCTCAACCCCACGGTGGACAAGTGCGAAGATACACCGAAGATATCTCCAAGTTAAGCAGCCCGCCTCGCTCGCTCAAGCGCCGCGCTTCGCGCCGCGGCTTGCTCGGCGACTGTCGACTTCGATAAGTTTCTGGCTCCAAGCGGCTGGATCTAGGACGGATTCTGACACGGGATAGCGATGAGCGGCGTTGGAGAAGTGCGATGGTGACCGAGCCGAGCGTTCCTCCGACCACGGAGGAGAGCGTTCTCGAGCTCTCCTGGGAGCTGTTCGGCGAGCTGTGTCGCGCCCTCGCCTTGCGGGTGGCTCGGGACTACGATCCCGAGGTCGTCATCGGGATCGCCGCGGCCGGCGTGATTCCGGGAGCCGTCGTCGCGGCGATGCTCCAGAAGGAGTTCTACGCCATCAAGATCACCCGGCGGCAGGCAGAGAAGGGTGTACGGCAGAGGCCGGAGATCCTCTCGGCGGCGCCGTCACAAGCTGCGGGGCGCCGGGTGCTGTTGGTGGATGAGATCTGCGACAGTGGTGATACGCTTCGCATGGCGCTGGCGGCGGTACGCGATATCGGCCCGGCCGACGTACGCACGGCGACCTCACTCGTTCGTCAGGGCGCCTTTGAACCGGACTACTACGCGCTGGCCACGGCTGCGAAAGTGATATTCCCTTGGGATCGTGAGGTACTGGAGGCTGGCCAGCTGATGGTCAACCCGGAGTACGAGGAACTGTTGACGGAGGAGGGCGGCTGAGGCTGCGATTCCGCCGCCAGTGGTGCCGTCCGCGCTATCCCTCCTGCATGCTGTTCAGGAACTCCTCGTTGTTTTCGGTCCGCTTCATCCGCTGAATCAAGAATTCGATGGACTCCGCGGGGGGCATGTCGGCCAGGAAGTTCCGCAACAAGTAGACGCGGTTGAGCGTCTTCTCGTCGAGGAGCAGCTCCTCGCGGCGGGTGCCCGAGCGATTGATGTCGATGGCCGGGAAGATCCGCTTGTCGGAGATGTGCCGATCGAGGACGATCTCCATGTTGCCGGTGCCCTTGAACTCCTCGAAGATGACCTCGTCCATTCGGGAGCCGGTCTCGATGAGGGCGGTCGCGATGATCGTGAGGCTGCCGCCTTCCTCGAGGTTGCGGGCGGAGCCGAAGAACCGTTTGGGCTTGTGGAGCGCATTGGCATCCACGCCGCCGGAGAGGATCTTGCCCGAGTGAGGCACCACCACGTTGTAGGCGCGGGCCAGGCGCGTAATCGAGTCGAGCAGGATGACGACATCGCGCTTGTGCTCGATCAGACGCTTCGCCTTCTCGATCACCATTTCGGCGACCTGGGTATGTCGGTCGGCGGGCTCGTCGAACGTGGAAGATATGACCTCCGCTTTGACGTGCTCCTCCATGTCGGTGACCTCTTCGGGCCGCTCATCGATGAGTAGAACGATGAGATGCACTTCGGGGTGATTTTCGGTGATCGCGTTCGCAACCTTCTGCAGGAGGATGGTCTTGCCGGCCTTGGGTGGCGAGGTGATAAGCCCGCGCTGGCCCTTGCCGATGGGCGCGATCAAATCGATGACGCGGTTAGCGATGTCGCCGTTGTCGCGCTCCAGGCGGAGCCGCTCCTCCGGATAGCGAGGCCGCAGGTTGTCGAAGCTGATCCGATGCTTCGACTTCTCCGGATCCTCGCCGTTGACCTGCTCCACCTTGAGCAGCGCCAGGTAGCGCTCACCTTCCTTGGGGGGGCGAACCTGGCCGAGAACGGTGTCGCCCGTCCGCAGGTCGAACCTCTTGATTTGCGAGGGGGACACGTAGATGTCATCGGGTCCGTAAAGGTAGTTCCAGTCCTGGCTCCTGAGGAAACCGTAGCCCTCCGGCAGAATCTCCAGAACACCCTCGGCCCTAAGGATGACGTCGGAGTCGAGCAGATTCTGTTCGATGCGGAAAATCAGGTCCTGCTTGCGGAGAGAGGAGTAGTTCTGGATGTTCAGTTCCTCCGCCATCTGGTGGAGGTCGGCGACCGACTTGGCCTTGAGCTCGGCGATATCGAGGGACGTACTCATATGTTCCTGCTGGTCTCTTCTGGTGGTTTGCGCGTTGGGGGAATTTTTTCGACAGGGGTCGTGAGCAGCGTACGCCCGCCTCGCTGCGGGCGCGCGGCTCGTAATCGGCTTGTCCTTTTGCTCCCTGGTGTCTTACGCCACCTGCTTCGTATAGGGTAAATCTTGACTGCGGTGCAGCGATAATGTCGTGGCGCGTAACGCGGACAACGGGCTGGTGACAGAAGATCTTAACAGCCTGTTCAGGCAAAATCAAGGGTTTCCGGAAGACTTCGGAATCTTCGCCAATTTCCGCCTGGAAACGGTGCCGGCAGGGCGCGTTCTGGCCGGCCGGCTGCGGGCGGAGCTGACCCCGGACTCCCCCGAGGTCCGTGAATATCTGGGGCGCTGGCCTGGCTATGCCGGCCAGCGCGAGGGACCTCAGGGATGGGAGCTGTTCCTCGTAGAGCCGACCGTCCGGCGGGAGCGCTGGTGGCTCCACGGAGTCCTGCTGGCCTTGACTCTCTTCAGCACCGTGGTGGCTGGCAGCCTGCTAGCTGGCCAGACGCCGATTCTCTTCACCGGTTTGCACCTGTTCGACGAGTGGTGGCTGCCGGTTCCTCTGATGGTGGACTTCAGAGCGCTGGTTCCAGGACTTCCGTTCGGGTTGGCGTTGGTGACGGTCTTGGCCGTGCACGAGGCCGGCCACTACTTCACCGCGCGTCATCATCGGATTAGCGTGACTCCTCCGTTTTTCATTCCCTTTCCGCCCTATATCTCGATCATCGGAACCCTTGGCGCCTTCATCCGTCTCCGCTCGCCGGTCTTGACCAGGCCTGTTCTCCTGGACGTCGGAGTTGCCGGCCCACTCCTCAGCTTCGCGGCATCCCTCCCACTGCTCTGGTGGGGGCTCCTCCGCAGCCAAGTCGTGCTAGTGCTAGCCGAGATGCCCAGCCGCTACATGGTCCACTTCGCCGGGCAGGAACAGTTTTGGCTGGGTGGCTCGCTCGTCCTGAAGGGTATGGCACGGCTGACGCTCGGCGTCAGCGGGACCGGCGAGCTGTTGATTCTGCATCCCCTCGCCTTTGCTGGCTGGCTGGGGCTGTTTGTCACGGCGCTGAACCTGCTCCCGATCTCGCAGTTGGATGGCGGCCACATCCTCTACGCGCTGCTCGGCTCGCGACAGCGTCCACTGGCCTGGGTGTTTTTCGCCCTGCTCATTCCCCTCGGTCTCTTGTGGGCGGGCTGGTGGGTGTGGGCGACGCTCGTGTTCGCGATCGGGCGCGGGCGAGTTCAGCATCCGCCGCTCTTCAATGATCAGGAGAGCCCGCGGGGTAGAAGACTCTGGCTGGGCCTAGCGGCAGGGCTGATGTTCGCGCTCAGCTTTGTGCCGATCCCATTTCTCCTTTAGGCGTTCGCGGGCCGACGGCCGGATGCCTTGACGGCTCAGTTGTCTGGCGAGAGATTGTGATCCCTTTCCGAAAATTATGGTCGAGCGGTTACTCATCTGTCTGGAGGGATCGTAGTTCGTCATGGCCCGGCACAATCGCGAGGGAGAAGGCACGGACCAGCAGGGAGCCAGGTACGTGATCAGCTATCAACCCGACTGGCTAAAGCAGATCAAGATCTCACGGACGCTCTCCGAGAGTAATCGACAGTCGACGAAGACACTGTTTCGCAACCCGGCGACGTGTGCCGAGCGGAACCCGGGCGACCGGGTGCGCACCCGGGTCACCTCGAAAGAGGCGAAGGTGGATTTCGAAGTCACTATCGCCGATGAGGGGCGCCAGATCGATCAGGTGGTCGTAACCTCACGTGCGGCGGACGGCAAAGGCGATATCACCTTCACCATCGACGGCTCCTTGCCCCAGCCCGGCGCGCTGGGAAAGGTCCGGCGCCGCAGGCGCCGCACCCGCTAGACCGCGCCTAACGCCGGCGCGGGTCTTGGCCTCTCGGAGAGAGCAGACCCGCTCGCAGCTCCGCGAGCTGGCGGCGCGTTCGTTCCAACTCGGTCTCCAGAGCACGATCATTGAGAAAGCGGCCCAGGCTCCCCCTGCCGGTGTCAAGGCGCTCGGAGATGCGCGCGAGACTGCCGGCCAGCCCTTCCATATGGCGGGCGAGGCTCGAATCAGACAGCAGGTGGCCGGCGCTTCCGTCACGGGCACGCCAGAGGTCGTGCAGCCGCTCGACGCGAGCCGGCACTCGACCGAGCTTCGCCTGGATCTCATCCTCGGAGACGAAATCCCGAACTGAATTGGCGGCATCGCTTATGTTGCCGAACAAGACGGACAGCTGTCTGAGATTACGCTGCATCAGACGAAGCTCATCGAGATTTTGCATCAGGCGGCCTATCGTGCCGTCACCGGCCAGCGCCGTATCGCGCACCTGCCGCCAGCGGTCCAGGACCGGCCGCAGATCGGCATAGAAAGCCTGGGCGCGCAAGGTGACCTGCGAGGGGTCGATCTCCAGGGCTGCGGGGATCTCGCTGCCGGCGGGCAGGGGCGGCCCCGGAACGGTGGCCGGGCGTATGTTGACGACCGCCTCTCCCAGCAAGCCGGCGGTGATGATCTCCACGGCTGCACCGTCGGTAATCAGCTCCGCGGCGTCGATGTTGACGGCAAGGCCTACCGTGAGGCGACCTTTCTGGTCCTCGTCGGGCGGCCGGAAGTCCAGGCGGTCTACGACGCCAACGGCTTGCCCCGCCAGCCAGACGGGCGTTCGGATCCTGAGGGACTGGGTCGTGGATGTGTGGAAATGCAGAGGGTAGCGCTTCTCGAGCCTGTCGCTCACCTCGTCGATGAAGAACACCGCGAAGGCGGTCATCGTGACCGCAAAAGTAACGACCAGGCCGATTCGAAGTTGTGACCAGGCTATGCCTCGTCGGGCCATTCCGCTAATCCCTCAATACCTGCCGAACGAGCCTCGGCGGCCGGGGCTGCCGGCAGCACGGTCAGCGTTGCCGCCAGACACGACTTTGTCTTAGCTTGCCCAGCATGCAAAGACAAGCCGAGCGGCGGAGTTGGCGATTCGCGTGTACCCCTTTTGGGGTCGGGTCGCTCGGGTGCTCACGATGATTTTAGCCCGTCGCCACCGTGTGGCCAGCCACTTCGGAAGACGGGAGTTGCTGGCAACCAGCGCTCTGGCGGGGCCGGGTTCGTCATGGTCCCAGTAACTTACGCGCGGATCGAGTTGAGCGCTGGCGGTGTCATCTATCGCCAGGGTGCGGCCGGGCCGGAAGTCTTGCTGATCAAGGACAGCTACGGCAACTGGGGTTTCCCAAAGGGGCACGTCGAGACGGAGGAAACTCACGAGGAAGCGGCGCTGCGTGAATCGCGGGAGGAGGCCGGACTGCTGCGGTTGCGCCTGGTCGGATCGCTGGGGATGACCGATTGGTACTTCCGGGCCCAAGGTAACCTGGTTCACAAGTATTGTGACTACTTCTTGGTGGAGGCCGACCCGACTGAGCAAGCGGAACCTCAGGTTGACGAAGGGATTGGTGCGTGTCGCTGGCTGCAGCCCGAGGTCGCACTGGAACGAGTGACATACGACAACGCGCGTCAGGTGCTGTTGGCCGTCTGGCGATTTGACGCGCGGCTATTCGGGCCGCTGATCGCTCGTGGGGACGATGGCGGTCGCCGTGGCAGGATAGAGTGATCTTGGAAATGGAAAGGAACTCCGAAGCCCAGCGCTTTGTCTTCCTCACCGGCGGCACCGGTTTCGTCGGGAGGCAAGTGGTCCGTTGCCTTCTGGGGCGTGGCCACCGGGTGCGAGCCCTCGTCCGCGATCCCGATTCGGCGGGAGCGTTGCGCGACCAAGGGGTCGAGTTGGCCGTGGGGGACATAACAGCGGAGGCCGGGTTGGCGGAGGCGGCAGCGGGCTGTGATGCCGTAGTTCACTTGGTGGGAATCATCCGCGAGCGGCCGCCGTCGGTGACCTTCGAGGCCGTTCACACCCGTGGCACGCTTCGGGTCGTCGAAGCGGCTCGGCGGGCCGGTGTGAAAAAGATTGTGCACATGAGCGCGCTGGGTGCGAGGCCCGACGGCACCGCCTATCAGCGGACCAAGTACGAGGCTGAGGAGTTGGTGCGCCGTTCCGGCCTGCGCTTCGTGATCCTGCGGCCGTCAATCATCGTCGGAGAGGGCGGCGAGTTCGTCGATACGCTGCGCAATCTCGTATGCCGGCTGCCGGTGACGCCGGTGATCGGAGACGGCAGCTACAGGTTGCAGCCTGTGGACGTCAGGGACGTGGCGATTGCGTTCGCCCAGGCCCTTGAGCGGACCGATCTCGAGGGCCGGCGCTACGAGATAGGCGGCCCGCATAAGCTGACCTACAACCGTATCGTCGAGATCTTTGGCGAGGAATTCGGCACCAGGCGACGGAAGATCCACGTGCCACTCAGCTTCGTTCGACCACTGGTCGATTTGGCATCGAATTGGCGATTGCCGGCCCCGATCAACTCGGAACAGCTGGCCATGCTTCTGGAGGAAAACATTGTCCACGGGGAGTCGAACGCGCTGCGCGAGAGTTTCGGCTTCGAGCCTGGCTCGCTGCGTTCGGTGCTGCAACGGATCAGTGGTGAAAGCGACGTTGAGTGACGGTTCAGAATTGGCGGGCGACCGGGTCTGCGTTCACGAATTACCGTCTTCGGCTGCACTCGAGGCGCGATGGCCTCGCGACCCCTAGGCTGGGCAGGTATAGTAGTGGGAGGCGGAAGTCAATCCGGGCCGGTTGAGACGCTGGAGCGGTATCGAGGTGAGAACGAGTCGTTCGGTGCACGGCATACCGGGCGCAGTCGATCGTCCGGACGCAGCGGAGCGAAGGCTGAAAATCGTCAACGTGCCGAACATCATCTCCGCACTTCGGCTGCCCCTGGCCGGAGCGTTCTTCGTGGTGGACGGCCCAGTGGCGCGCGGGATTATACTCTTCCTCGGCGGCTTCAGCGATGTGCTCGATGGGTGGCTCGCTCGACGCTTGCGAATGAAATCCGAGGCGGGTGCGATCATCGACCCGCTGGCTGACAAACTGTTCGTGCTCGTGGCGTTGGCAGCTTTTCTGCCTGGACCCTACCTCGCCTGGCCGGGATTCCTGGTCCTGATCTCGCGCGACCTGTACGTGGCGAGCGGCTTTCTGACGGGTAAGGCTCTAGGGGTGAGCGTCCCGGCGCAGTCCCGGCCCAGCGGCAAGCTCGTCACATTTCTGCAAGTCGTAACCCTGTTCGTCTTACTGTTGGCGCCGGAGCGACTGGAGGTTTTCCTGATCGTGGTTGCGGTGGCCTCGCTGATCGCCATACTGGATTACACGGTCGTGGGAGTGACGGCTCTGCGGCGACGTTCGCGGATGGCCTAGGCGATTTCGGCACGGCTGCTTCGAATGACTGAAGGGAGAGAGAATGTACGAGAGAATGCTGACTTGCAGTCGTAGCGGAATGGGTCGTGGCCGATGCGCCCGGACGCGACTCTCGATCTTGTTGGTTTTGGCGGTGGTGAGCGCGACCTCGCTGGGTTGCCAGCCGGAGACATCAGATGAGCCGGCGGACCTGGCCACGATCGATAGCGTACTCGCCGAGCTGGGCGGAACGTTGACGGCCAGCATCGAGCGCGGCCAGCGCTGGCGAATGATCAGCTCGATTGGTGTGGGTCTGCCGCCCAATGACTTTCGGGCGGAGGACTTGCCGGAGCCGGGCTCTCGGGGCGCTGGCCTGCTGCAGGTCTACTGCGTCCAGTGCCACTGGCTGCCGACGCCGCAGATGCACAGCGCGGCCGAATGGCCGATTCTCGTGAAGCGGAACCTCCTGCGGATGCAGCAACTCCAGAATCGCCTGGGTGGACCGCTGACACAGGGCCTGGTCGGTGAGATGGTGCTGAGCGGATACGAAACAGCCGAGATTCCGGCGCCGGCCGACGTCGACACCCTGCTTGCCTACTTGAGAAGATACGCCCTCCCGACTGCGGTGCCGGAGGAGCTGACCGAAGGCCGCGGCGGAGATCTCTTCATGCAGAAGTGCTCCGTATGCCACGAGCTTCCGTCCCCGGGCGCGCACACGGCGACGGGTTGGGACCGCCTCCTGGTGAAGATGCAGGCGATCATGGCGGTAAGCGATGTTCAGCCGCTGAACTCTCAGGAAATCGATCAGATCGGTGGCTACCTGAGGGAGCGCGCGGCGCGCTAGTCTGCAGCGAGCGCAGCACCGTCGGCGCAGTCGAGCGCTCGCTCCCGGTCAGGGCGGGGGGGGCGCTCGTTGTTTATCCCGGCGTCCGGGCTTCGCTGTGGAGGTGGTGGCGGCTGAATGGGTGTGGCGGGGAGAGGGCAGGGTTGACGAAGGCGGGGGGCCTGATTATACTATACACCAGTATAGCATGTTGAACCCTGCGAGCCAAGGGACAATGGCCAGTAGCGAATTAGTGAAAGATCCGGGAACCACCCACGCCATGGGCATCCCGGAACCGACCAAAGCCGACCTGCTGAAGCGACTGGCCCGTGTTAGAGGCCAGATCGAAGGCATCGGCCGGATGGTCGAGCAGGAGCGCTACTGCCCCGATGTGTTACAGCAATTCGCAGCGGTCCATGCCGCGTTGCGTGCGGCGGAGCGAGTGCTGTTGGGGAACCACCTGGAGCGCTGCGCCACCCATGCGATCCAGCAGGGTGGTCCGGCGGCGGACCAGGTTCGGCAGGAAATCGTCGATCTGCTCCACCGCTACCTCCGCTAGCGCCTCGGAGGTGCGGGCTAACGCTCGGAGCCGGCAAGCTGTCTTGGCCAGCAGAAGGCGGCTTGAAGACAGAACCGCGGAGGAAGGTCGATGAATACAAAGATGGCAGCACTCGGGATGGCAGTGGCGCTGGCGCTGTCTCTCTCGGTCGCGGGCGACTCTCGGGCCCAGGAGCCGGGCAACAATCCGGCAGTGGGGCAGGATACGACCCGGACCGCTCGCGGGTTTCGCGGCCCCCGGGCCGGCGGTTGGTTTGGCCGGGCGATGCGCCCGGGCGGCGCCAGGGGTGCTGGGTTCATGAGAGGTGGTGGCTTCGGCCCTCGCATGATGGTCGCATTGAAAGATGAGCTGGGCCTGTCCGACGAGCAGGTGAGCCGCCTGGACAAGATCCATGAGGATCACCGCGCGTTGATGCAGGCGCAGATGCAGAACCTGCACGACCTGGCGGTGAAGATGCGTGAGGCGCGTGAGCAGCGCGATTGGGATGCGCTGGAGAAGGCGATCGACGAACGCGCCAAGCTAGAGTCAGGGATGGCGCGCGGGCTATTGAACGTCGAGCGCCAGAGCCTCGAGGTGCTGAGCGACGAGCAACGCCAGAAGTTCGAGACCTGGGGTGAGGGTGCCCGGCTGTTTCGGCACCAAGGCCCGCGGCACAGGCATGAGATGAGAGGCGAGCGCCTGGAGCAGCGGCCTTGTCGGCAAGGGCGCGACATTTCACCGGGCTTGGCGCGCTGATCACGAAGAGCCACCACTAAGAACTCGGCCCGGGCGCGGGGCTCCGATCTTGGGGCTCGGCGCCCGCTGGTATTCTGGAATCGCAGTTGATGATTGAACCCCAATTGACAGCGGTGGACTATGGACCATAGGGACGGAAGAATCGCATTGAGCGATCCGCAAGCCAAGGGATCCGACGACAAGCAGACCACGCTCGAGATCGAGGGCATGCACTGCGCATCGTGCGTCACCCACGTGGAGCGCGCCCTGCGGGGCGTGCCCGGTGTGCGGCAGGCGAACGTCAACCTGGCGACGGAGAGCGCCAACCTTGATTACGACGCCGCGCAGGCGGGCATGGAGGATTTCAAGCGCGCCGTCGAGGCCGTCGGCTACAAGGTGCGTACTCGACCCGCTCGCGTCGTGCTGCAGATCGGTGGGATGCACTGCGCTTCCTGCGTACAGAACATCGAACGGGCGCTGGGTCGCCTTCCCGGTGTGCTCTCCGCCAACGTCAACCTCGCGACCGAGAAGGCCACCGTTGAGATCGCTTCCGAGCAGGTTCACGTCCGGCAGCTGAGAGAAGCGATCGAGCAGGCGGGCTACACGGTCGTCGCTGTGGAGCGTCCCGGGACGGAACGCCGCCTGGCGCGCGAGCGCGAGCGTTTGGAGGAAGACCAGCGCAAGGTCGAGCGTGCCGGGAGCCGGATGGTTTGGGCTTGGGCGTTTACAGTGCCGATCATCGTCTGGATGATCCCTCACATGTTCTTCGGGGTGATGTGGCCGTCGGCCCTCACCTTCGATGTTGGGATGATCGTGCTCGCCGCGCCTGTGCTGTTCATCTGTGGCCGCGAGACGCTGGCCGGCGGATTCCGCAGCCTCATCCATTGGGCGCCGACAATGGACACGCTCATCGCCATCGGCTCGACGGTGTCTCTCGCCACCGGGTTTGTGGCCGTGGCCTACGATTTGGGATTCGCGCCCAGACTGCTCAACTATGCGGGCGTCGGCGCGATGATCATGGCTATCCATCTGACCGGCCGCTTCGTCGAGACAAAGGCGCGCGGCCGCACCTCGGCCGCTATCCAAAAGCTGCTGTCGCTGGAGGCGAAGGCCGCACGTGTGGAGCGCGACGGCGAGGAACGAGAGGTGCCCATCGAGGAAGTCGAAGTCGGCGACGTCATGGTGATTCGGCCGGGAGAGAAGGTTCCCACCGACGGCATCGTGGTCGGCGGTCACAGCTCGGTGGACGAGTCGTTGGCGACCGGCGAGTCGATGCCCGTCGCCAAGAGCGACGGCGATGCGGTGATCGGGGCCACGATCAACAAGGAAGGCATGCTGCGGGTCCGTGCGACCGGCGTCGGCGAGGACACCTTCCTCGCCCACGTCATCCGCATGGTGGAGGAGGCGCAGGGGACCAAGGTGCCGATCCAGCAGTTCGCCGACCGGGTCACGGCCGTGTTCGTGCCCACGGTCCTGGCGGTGGCTGCCGCAACCTTCCTGGCCTGGCTCCTCTTCCCCGGTTTCTTCCGGGGCGTCGCCGAGTGGGCGTCCGGCTTCCTGCCCTGGGTCGACCCCAGCCTGGGCCGCGTCTCGCTGGCGATCTTCGCTGGCGTCGCCGTCCTCGTGATCGCCTGCCCCTGCGCGCTGGGGCTGGCGACGCCTACGGCGCTGATGGTGGGGACCGGCATGGGCGCCGAGAACGGCGTGCTGATCCGCAGCGGCGAGGCGATCCAGACGCTGAAGGAGATCGACACGGTCCTCCTCGACAAGACCGGAACGGTCACCCGTGGGGAACCGGGGGTGACCGATGTGGTGCCGGCGGCCGGTTGGGGCGAAGCCGAGCTGCTACGTTACGCGGCGAGCGCGGAGTCGGGATCGGAGCACCCGCTGGGACAGGCGATCGTCGCCTACGGCCGGCAACTCGGGCTCGAGCTGGCCGAGCCAGCGGGCTTCGAGGCACTGACGGGTCGCGGAGTACGCGCTCGGATTGTCGGCAAGGACGTGTCGGTCGGGAGCGGGCGCCTGATGGAGGAGCAGAACGTACCGGTCAAGGAGTTGAGCGATGAGCTGGCGCGTCTGGAGGATGAGGCGAAGACCGCGATGTTTGTCGCCGTGGATGGCCGGCTGGCCGGGGTCGTGGCCGTCGCCGATCAGCTGAAGGATGACTCGGTGCGGGCGATCGAGCAGCTGAAGGGCATGGGATTGCAGACGGTCATGATCAGCGGAGACAATGCACGTACGGCGGGGGCGATCGCGCGACAGGTCGGCATCGATAGGGTATTGGCGGAGGTGCTGCCGGATCAGAAGGTCGATGAGGTGCGCAGGCTACAGGCCGAGGGTCGCACGGTCGCGATGGTGGGCGACGGCATTAACGACGCGCCTGCGCTCAAGCAAGCCAACGTGGGAATCGCCATTGGGACTGGGACGGACATCGCCATCGAGGCGGCCGACGTCACGCTGGTGCAGGGAGACCTGAGCGCGGTGGTGCGGGCGATCCGGCTCTCGCGGGCCACCTTCCGAAAGATCCGCCAGAATCTCTTCTGGGCCTATTTCTACAATGTGATCGCGATCCCCGTGGCCATCCTCGGGCTCCTCCACCCGGCCATCGCCGAGGCGGCCATGGCGATGAGCTCGATCAACGTGGTCACGAACGCGAACCGCCTGCGTCGAGTCGAGATCCGCAAGGGCTGAGAACGACTCGTCGCTGAGCGTTCCCTCCTCCTGGCCAACTGGTCGTCGACGTGGCCGATCGAGGGGCCATTTCCGGCCGTCGTTGACATAGCCGACAGCGGCCCCATCTTCCGGCAGCCATCCCAAGACAGCCGGGCCAGCTTCGATAGCGACCCTAGTTATTTAAAGGAGGCACTATGCGACGACCGGTGCGCCACCCGCAGCTGATTGTTTCTGCGCTCCTGCTATTGGCGTTTTCCGTGGCGGATGCTGAGGGGCAAGAGCCTCGCTATTCGACCGGAGGCACTTGCGACTTCAGCAACATACCGGGCGTCGTCTGGTTCGGGACCGATCGCCAGATGCCGATCCAGCGGCTCGCCTCCTACTTGGCGCCCGTCTACTGGTTCTCTCCCGACGAGCCGCTGTTGAACCAGCTGGAGGGGGATTCGATCCGCCTTCCGGAGGCGCTGCCGTTCGAGACGGCGCCGGATCGTCCCGTGGTCTACTATCAGTTCGACCACATACTGGTCAATGAAGACTTGCAGGAGACCGCCTACGTCCGGGATGAGGCGGGCCTGGGCGACGCGATGGTCGATCTGGAGGCGTTGGGGGCTTTCAAGCTCCACTTTTTCGCCTACTTCAGCTCGGAGGTGGGTCTGGGGGCGCACCAGCACGACCTGGAGGCGGCCGAATTCAAGGTGGTGGTGCTGCGCTCCGGCGGCGAGTTTGTTCGTGAGAACACCGACGCGCGTTGCGACGAGCAGACGTACGTAGTCTTGGTCACACGGGTCAGCGCCAAGGCGCACGGGATCATCTGGTTCTGGAACGTCATCGACACGGACGAGGAGACCCGCTTCCCGATGCATCTGCTGGTCGAGGAAGGGAAGCATGGGCTAGCCACCGACAAGAACGGCGACGGCTACTTCACGCCGGGCTACGACGTCAGTCGCCACATCAACGACGCTTGGGGCATTCGGGACAACATCCGCTCGGGTCAGCTGGTGACCGGCGGCTACCAGTCCTGGATGACCAAGGTGCGGCAGCCCGAGCACCGGGTCTACCCGCCGCTTCCGGAAGACAGCCCGGGGCGGGCGCGGCTGGCGCGGCGCGGCTACTACGACCCCGACGTTTCGTACGTCGAGTACGAGTTGCGGCCCTTCCCTTCGTCCGAGCTGGCGGCCGACGATCCGGGTCTCTACCACTTCATGGAACCGAAGGATGTCCCGAACTGGCCGGAGGTGCGCACGGGGCGGTCGGCGGAGGACGTGCTCGACTGGGTGGACGAGGGCTCGGTGGTCAAGTCACTGGCCATCTCGCTCATGACTGACGGCGATTTGGGCTTCTCGTTCGTCTTCCCGTTCTTCATCGTCAAGAACCTGGAGACCGACATCAGCGGTGGGTTCCTCGTCTGGCGGCTGTACCTGAAAGACGTGAAGCTAAGAGACTTCGGCGCGATGCTGATGTACGCGCCGTCAGCCTCGCGCTGGTTCGACACCTACTTCGCATTTGGGTACGAGTGGTACGAGGAGGGACCGAAAGACGCGCCGGAGAAGTTCGACGATTTCGTGCTCGAGACGGGATTCAAGTTTCGGGTACAGCTCGGCACGTCGCCGCTCAAGTTCCTGACTTTTTTCACGGACTTCTGGGGTTTCCGGGCCGGCATCAAGAATTATGGGTTCACCGATATCGACCGGCTGACTTACGTGCTCGAGTTCGGCGCCGGCGCCTGGTAGAAAAGGGGTGAGCGGAGCCCTGAGTCTACTTGCCGCGCCCCCCCTCGGATGTGCAGCTTGCTGGGCATAACATAGCAAGGCAGCTCGACACGGCCGCGGTTCCCGGCGCGGCAGAACGGAGGTTCTCATGCACAGGCTGGTTTCAGCGTCTGTCGTTGTGTTACTGGCCGCGGGTGATCTGGCAGCTCAAGAGCCGAGCCGCGTGCTCAACGGGTACGAGTTTCTCCCTTCCCGGATCGTCGAAGACCCGTTCGCCATCACCTACTTCGGGACGACCACGGGCGGCGGCGTCGCCTTCGACCTGAATACGCCGTTCCTCGACTTCGAAGGAGATACGCTCGGGACACTTACCGGCAATGTCGCCTTCATGGCGCTGGGTTTCCGCTACCAGCAGCGCTTCGGCCGGTGGTTCGCGGCGCGCTTGTCATTCGGCGCCAACGGACGTCTCGGGGTGGACGAACAGTCGGTGCTGGCGCAGGGTGTGACGGGCTCGTTCCTCTGGAGCCTGGGAGCGACGGCGAGGATCCTGCAAAGCGACAAGCTGATCGTATCGGGCGCGCTGGATCTTTCACGCACGGACCTCGTCACACTCGATCCTTTCGGCTTCGCGCGCAAGATCATCGATGAGGGGCTGGAAGCGGAGGACAATTCGCTCGTGCAGAAGGGCGATGCGATCAGCGGTGTGGTGGGCGCGCGCGTCGGCTGGGCGCCGCTACCGTGGCTCGGCGTCATGGGGATCGTGGAAGGTGGCCGGGGGGATGTGACGGAGGCATCGTCCCAGACCCTGTTGGGCGGCTCGGCGGCCGTCGGGATCGACCTCAAGAACCTGGGGGTGATCCCGATCGGTTTCCAGGTCTTCGGCGAGACGGACGCCTTCCAGCAAGGTGGGGCCGATCTTGCCACCCGGTCCTGGACTTATGGTCTGGGCGTGTTCTATACGGGCTGGCGGGACTTCTCCATCGGGTTCGAGGCGGCGACGGCCTTGTTGGACAGACGAGATGTCGAGGACGACTTCGAGGCTTTCATCGCCACGTTCAATCTGAGGTACTGGCCCTGAGCCGTTTCGCGCCGGGGCGGTGTTGTTACACGGAAGTCCACGCCTGACCGAAGGCATCGACATCACGCTCGCTGCTGACCCTTCACGTCTCGACGATCTTCTGAAGGGGCGATCGACATGATCACGAGCACTGGCAAGATTCGGTCGGATAAGCCCGGCTCGCTGAGGCGAACTCGGCAGGTTCCGAGACGTGTCGCCATGGTGGTCCTCGTCCTCGCGGTGGTTTCTGGAACATTTGAAGCCCGGGCGCAGACCGGCCTGCCGCCGGAGAAGGGTGGCACCATCTACTCGTTGGGCATGCCACCGGTCTACAAGGGTAATGCCGCGGTCACGCTAGGGGCGCACGATCCGGGCCCTGACAGCGAGCTCAATGCCCTTCTGAGCCTCGGCCTGCACCGTTCTCTGGGGAGCCCCGTCGTCGGACTGGCGGCCCTCGGTCTCGAGGGCTACGCCGGGTTCAGAGGCAGCGAGAGTGACGGCGGCGGCCGTGCCCTGCTCACGGTGCCGGCTCTTTATCTGACGGTCGGTGCCGACTTCAACATCCCCGACGAGCAGCTCGACCTGCTGTGGCGCCTGGAGCTGCCGCTGCGCCGCGGCGGCCTCCTGGGTCGCGGCACCGTGCTGCGCTTCGATTGGGTGCCGACCCGGGGTAACACGCTGGGCATCGGCATCAACACGCCGCTTTGGGGCCGCAACATCGGCGCGACGCGTCCCAAGGCTGCGGCGGTGAAGCTCGAGAGTCCGCCGCTTCGGGAGATTTCCCTCGACGACCGGCCCCCGGGGTTGGACGAGTCGCTGGCCAGGCTGAGCGAGGCCGCGAGCTGGATCGCGCGCCTGGCGATGCCGTTCACCGACATGGGCGGCGCCGAGCCCGCGAAGGCGTACGCCGCGAGTATGGACGAGCTGAAGGCGCGCATCGCCGAGCGGGGTTCCTTCAACGATCAGATTCTGGCTTATCACGACGAGCTGGATCACGCCTTCACCATCGCGGCGGCCGGACGGGCCCTGCCGGAAGGCGAGACCAACGAGCAGGGTCGCGCGGTCAGCGCCGCCGCCCGGCGGATCTTCCTGGACGAGGTGATCTTTCCCTACAATCGCCTGCTGGGCCAGCGCAAGACCAACGATTCGCTGCACCAGTTCGAGGCCGTCGGGCATGCGGAGTTCGCGCGCTGGATTCTTTCCGAGTCTGATCTGCCGGAAGAGCGGTTCCGGGCGACCTTCTTCGTCTTCCAGACGATGGTGGACATTGCGGAGGAGGTCCGCCGGCAGCGACGCGAGCGTTGGGACGATTCGCGCTTCGTCTGGCTGCCGCTCCAGCTGGGCCTGCGGCCGGACGAGCACGACAGTCAGGCGGAGCTGGATGCCGTCATCGAGCGCGCCGTGGGCCAGCGCTTCACCCGCGGGAATCGCGTCTGGTACGTGATGAACGAGGAGTTCCAGCTGGAGATGGCCCGCTCGGTGCACCGGGCCGAGGACTATCACGTCCTGTGGATCCACGACTACCGTGGTAAGATCGGCGGCAAGCCGGACAGGTTGGCCTTCGACCATACGGTAAGGTCCTACTTATCGGCGCTGACGCAGCGGGTGCGCGAGTACGACGAGACCGGTCGACTGCCTGCCTACTTCATCTTCCTGGACCAGCACTATTTCGAGATCAACAAAGGTCGATACTTCTTACGGGTGTTGACCGAACCGCTGGACAACGAGCTGGACCTGCCCGCTGGATACGAGGCATGGGAGGAGGAGTTGAGAGCGGCACAGGATAGCCTGCGGCAGGCGGTCGCCGAGTCGAGGCTGCTCCAGGTCCAGGCGAGCCAGTACGGAGAGAAGTGGCTGAAGAAGCTGATCAAGGTTCATGTCAACATCACCAACCCGTCGGACTTCTCCTTCAGCAGCTTTAGCGTGGCGGGGATCATCCCGATCCCGGATAACATCATGCGGGACCACCGCAAGATCGCCTTCTACGACATCACGGAAGACGACCCCTACAAGGGGCTCGCCATGTACACCGGCATGGGTATCGGCGAGCACTACGCGGGCGCCAACTGGGAGGACCGGGCGATCATGATCCAGGGGCCGGCGGCTCTCTCGGTCAAGGATGCCGCGCGCCATCTCCTCGAGGTTCAGGGGCTCACGCCGGAAGAGATTCCCATCCCGCTGCGTGCCCGTCCCAAGCCGGCGGACTACGACGCCCGGGTCGAAGCGGTGCGGCAGGCGATATTCGGCGAGTGGTCGGTCGATCCCGGCGGCGTCCTGGAGCTGCACAACGAGACCGGATACACTCCGAAAGAGATCAACGTTGCGAAGGCCGTGCTCTACAGCCTGATGCCCGCCGGCTCGCTACTCAAGATCCCCGATTCGCTGTGGCAGAGCTACGTCTACGCGTCGCTTCTGGCCGGGAGCGCGCTACGGGGCTGCAAAGTGCTGATCTACGCCCCCAGCCTGGCGTCGGCGCCCAGCTCCGCCGGTCCAACGATGGCGCGAGCCCACGGCCTGTTCAGCGCGCTCGTCTACCTGCGGAGCCAGCTGGCGGACGAATTCGCGGGCGCGGGCGGCGTTCTGGGGGTCGGTCTTTATACGCCGCGCAGTGGCGTGGGTGACTTGCGGGGCCGTATCACCCAAGCGCGCGAGGCGCGAGTGAAGACACCCTGGCTGGGAGAGCTCTATCCCGGCAATCCCGCCAGTGGGGCTGCGCTGGACAGTCTCAGCTTCATCCTCGATGAGGCGGGATACGAGAAGGAATACCTGGTCGAATCCGACTCGACGCAGTCTCCCAAGCTCCACCTCAAGGCGAATTTCTTCATCTCGGGCGAAGCCTGGGAGCGGCTGTACGCCCTGCCCGAGTGGGGTCCGCTGATGCACGAGTACCTCCTCTATCTGGCGCGCCAGGCGGGTCCAGCGGACGAGCGTCTGGATGTTCGCGAGGTGCCGGGCACACTTCGGGAGGCTGCGAAAGACCTAGTCGGCGCTATGGTCTCCGCCACCAGCGAGCAGCAACGGGAGAAGTGGATCGCCTATCTCACCGTCGGCTCTGCCAACATGGACTACCGTAGCATGGTGATGGATGGCGAGGTGATGATCACGGTATCCGGGTGGAACAGCATCACGGGCCTGATCGACTTCCTGCTGCTCATCGGCCTCAGCGAATGGATCGACGACCAGGAGCAGCTGGACGGTCTGCTGCCGCCGCCCGGCGGCATGACACGAAAGATAGCGAACCTGATTAAGCTCGCTCTCTAGCGAGCCTGTGGGATTGAGGACACGGCATCGGGCTGGCCGTCGCCTAGGCGGGCATCCTGTTCGTCGCCAACCGAGAGCTAACTCGGTTATCACTTTGGCAGGGCTCTCTTCGGGCCTGGTTACCTTCTCTCCCACATAGAGAGCTGTGTTAGGGTCACCCACCGATCGCTGAGACTGAGTTTGAGATCATCAGGCACGGGTTAGTGAGACAGCCGCTAATCTTGCTCTGGGTGAAACGGAAGGAAGGGCCACCGCGTAGAAACAGGGATCGCATCGACGCGGAATGGGATGCGCGGTCCGCCGAACCCGAGGTCTGGGCACACACAGAAAGGATGAAGCCGTGAAAGCAGCCAACCCGTCTTCAGAGGACCAGGCATTCGTCAGAAGGGCGGTCGAAGCGGCGATTCGGATCGGCGTGCTCGCCCTGCTGGTGCTCTGGTCGTTCCTGATCGTCAAGCCGTTCATCGCGCCGGTGCTGTGGGGCGTGATCCTCGCCGTCGCCGTGTTCCCGGCCTACAGCTTCTTGGTTTCCAAGTTGGGCGGACGCCGTAGGCTGACGGCGACCCTGCTAACCGTCTTTGCGCTGGCGGCGTTGCTGATACCGGCGACGAGCTTCTTCGGGGGGGCGTTCGGCGGCGTAAAGTCAGTCGGGACGCGGCTCGAGGAGGGAACGCTGAGGGTACCGCCACCGCCCGAGAGTGTCGCGGATTGGCCGCTGATTGGGGAAGACCTAGAGAGCATCTGGAGCCAGGCGTCGGTCAACCTGGCGGCCACGCTCGAGCGCTACGAGCCGCAGGTTAGGGCGTTCGGGCGCTGGCTGCTTTCGGCTGCCGCCGGGCTGGGGATGACCGTGGTCCAGTTCATCATCTCATTCATCATCGCCGGCGTCTTTCTGGCGACGGCTGGAAGCGGCAAGGGGGCAGCCGTCCGTGTCGCTACGCGCTTCGCGGGGGAAAAAGGCGCGGAGTTCACGACCATGGCGGAAAAGACGATTCGCAGCGTCGCCCTCGGCGTCCTGGGCATCGCGACCATTCAGTCGATTCTGGGCGGAGTGGGGATGGCGCTGGCCGGCGTGCCGGCCGCCGGTCTCTGGGCTCTGGCGATCCTGATCCTCGCCGTGATTCAGCTGCCGCCGCTGCTGGTCATGGGCCCGGCCGCCGTCTACGTGTTCGCCAACGCCAGCACGGTCGTCGCGGTCGTGTTTCTGATTTGGGCGATCGTCGTCAGCGGCAGCGACACCTTCCTCAAGCCGTTGCTCTTGGGTCGCGGGGTCAACGTGCCCATGCTGGTCGTACTGCTCGGCGCGATCGGAGGCATGATGTCGATGGGAATCATCGGCCTCTTCCTGGGCGCC
>CP070722.1:3850671-3863701 GCA_020350785.1 Gemmatimonadota bacterium | reverse complement strand
GCGGTTCCCCGGCCTGGACAATCTCGGGGAGGGCCTGCGGCAGAACGCCGATGGGTCCTATGACATCTACTTCGCCCCGGAACCACCGCCCGGATGGGAGAACAACTGGATTCAAACCGTACCCAGCAAGGGTTGGAATACGATCTTCCGTCTCTACGGTCCACTCGAGTCGTTCTACGATAAGAGCTGGCGGCCCGGCGACCCCGAGCGGGTGGAGCCGTAAGCCCGATGGTGTAAACTGGCCGGTCCGCAGCTCCGGCCGGTCCGCACACACAGACACGAAGAACGATGAACGCGAAGACCGTGAAATCTAGCAGGGAAGCAACTATGACGGTGCAGAAGACGCTGTCGGGACTCCGGAGCCTTTTGCCTCTGGCGGCGATCGGCTTCGCGCTCAGCGGAGGCTGGCGAAGACCGCCAGCCTCTCGCGCAGCTGAGCCTCGTCGGCCGCGCCCGACACACCGAACATCCCCGAATCCGTGCGCGTGACGCCCACCAGGCCGCTGTAGGGGACCTCCCGGAAGAGGACCGTGAGCCCGTCGTGCTCGAATGAGCCCCACCGCTCGGCCAGGGCTTCCCATACCTCGGAGGCGGTCGAAGGGAGCACGACGAACCCACCCCAGGTCTGGCCGTCGGCTCCCTCGTAGTCGGCGAAGACGCAATTCCTGAGCTCCGCCAGGCTCAGGAACGACTCGGGTTGGTACCCCTCCGAGCCGGGCACCCTACCCTCTTCGGGTAGGAGCGAGAACTCTTGGGGCATTACGGTCTCCCCAGGAAGGGCGGCTGCCAGGCCCTGCAGAAGCCGGCGTCCCTCGGACTCGCTGAGCTCCCCTTCGAAGGCGTTCACCTTCACGTAGGTGCTTCCCTTGACCATGAGCGCTTGGTAAGGTGGCGAGAGGGCGGCTATGGTGGCGCCGGTGAGGATTTCGCCGCGCCCGGCGCTCTCTCTCTTGAACACCCCAACGGCCCGCAACGGCGTGCCCATCTCGTAGAGATCCACGGTCACCGATGCGTCCGGGGCCGTCAGGTCCGCCGTCATGCAGGTTCGGACCCCATACTCCACGAAGAGCACGGCGGCGCCGTCGATGTACTCCCACAGGTTGTCAGCGGTGTAGACGCGCGCCTCGGTGGCCTGTGTCCAGCCCTCCACCTCGGGAATACCCGATGGCCTTTCGGCGCAGGATGGGGTGAGAGCCCAAACGCTGAGAACCGTAAGCGATGCGATCCAGTGTGTTCTCTTGGGTCCCACGTCGTCACTCCTCCGGGCTAGGCCAGGGTCAGAAGGTCGTGGACCTGGAGCATCTTGCGCTGGATGTCCAGGCCGTACCGGCAGGCACCGACACAAAGTCCCGCGCAGTCCGTACAGGGCGCTGCACCGGAGCCGGCGAGGGCGGCGTATCTGGACATGGCGTACCGCTCCCGGCCCTGCGACTCGAAGTAGTACGCGTAGCGCATGATGTTGCTGACCGGCACACGGAACGGACAGCTGTCCATGCACTCCACGCACCCGTGGCGGCAGTACTGGGGGCTCAGTGAAGAGCGGGACTCCTGAAGCAGTTCGTCCGCGGGCGCGGTCAGCTTCGTACCGGAGAGGGCCACGACCTTGTCGATGGTGTCGAAGTTCCAGACCGAGATGCAGGCCGTGTGCATGTCCGGGTTCTGGAGCACCCACTGGATGCTCACCAGTTGAAGGGCTTCATCGGTCTCGATCCCGTAGCGCTCCGCGAAGACCTTGGTCCCCTCAACGAACTTGTTCTGCTCGTCGGAATACGCTTTGAGTTCCCGCAACGCGGACTCGCGGCTCTGTCCGGCCCGCAACATTAGGTGGAGGTACTGCTGGTAGAGCTCGCTGAGGTTGTCGGGATCGAAGGGCTCGGCCCTGAGCTTGCCGGGGGCGGTCTTCATCGCGGTCGTCCCCACGTGGTTGGCCTTGCACGTAGCGATGATCCGGTCGCCCTCGGAGTGGTTCAGGAAGTTGTATACCAGGAGCAGCACGTCGAAGCGGCCGTCCTCCGCCGCGGCGCAGAGGACGTCGGCCATCCCCGTCTGATCGGTCGCCTCGGGACCGTGGTAGGTCGCCCCGGTGAACTTCACCCGCCCCTCCGCCTTGAGCTGGTCCATGGCGGCGTGGTAACCCGGGTGGTCCAACATCTTCACCGTATCGACGCTGCTCATCATGTAGGCGTCGATGTACTCGCTGTCCAGCCGCGCCAGGCTCTGGCGGAACTTGTTGAGCACCGTTTCCTTGTCGTGTCTGGGCCTGATGTTGGCCTTCGTCGCGATGAAGATCTTCTTCCGGTCGAAATGCCGAAGGGCATCCCGTATGCCGCGTTCGGAGGCGCCGTTCTCGTAGCCCTCCGCCGTGTCGATGTAGTTGATCCCTTTGTCGAAGGCGTAGCGGGCCACGTTGGCCTCTCTGATCAAGGCCGCGCCCAAGCTGACATCCGATACCTGGAAGCCGGTGCGCCCCAGGGTCCGGTAGCTCTGGATGCGGCCGTCCTGGCTGGGACCGATGGGGAACAGGGAGGGTGCTTCGGAGGAGTCCCGGCCGGCCACGCTTTCCGGGATTGGGGTAAGACCTAAGAGCGCGCCTCCCGCCAGCGCCGCGCCGCTCGACCTGACGAAATCCCGCCGGTTGACCCGACTCCGATCGCGGTCCGCCCGAGTACTCTTCTTCATGGCACGGCTCCTCGACGGTATACTGTGCCGCCTCGCAAAGCGGCCGAGACACCTTGAGGTTGGGTAGTCACATCGCTGGCAGGCCTAATCGCGGATAACGAGACTATGCCACTATGTGTTTGCGGCTGTCAATGATCGTTTGTGTGAGGAGATCCTCAGACACCGTGCTTACGGGCTGAGCGGGCTAGGCTTTGGGCTACTCGGGCCCCGAAATCGGTAGGGGGGCCTTGGGGCCCCCCTTATATAAAGGATTGGGTAGCTGGCGTGTGTATTGGCCGTCACCCGTGGCAAGTCAGACTGAAATCGAGGATGTCTGCGCTGACGTCACCGTTGTTGTCAATCGTCAAGTGGCTAGTAAGGTCGAGTTTGATTATCAAGGCGCTACGGCTTCTTCGGCAGATCCAGCGCGGGATTCCGGTCGAAGAAGTCGAAAGGCCTGAGCTCCAGCGTGTGCGCCGCCGTGGGCATCACGGGCCAGTCCTCGGCCCGCACCACGTGGTGCATTCCCACCGTATACCAGACGACGATATCGGTTTCGGCGATGGGACGGTCGGCGCCGGTCCATTCGGGTAGGCCCTTGCCCGGGGGGCTGAGGGTCGGGTACATGCCGGCCGCGTAGCGCTCGTCGGGCTGATAGGGCGTCACCCAGAGGTGGTTCTCGATGAAGCCGGCGCGCCGCTGCGGATAGTCGTCGTTCGACATCAGCGAGAGTGCGTTGGCGCGGGGCAGCAGCTGATAGCTGGTGTTGTAGCCGACGTGGTTGCGTGCCGCCGGGTTGATCACGCGCCAGAGCTTGGGCCGCTCGAAGCTCAGTCGCAGCATGGCGTCCGACTCGGTCTGTGCCACCTCCGAGTCCACCACCCAGAGGCTGCGGCGCGGATGGCTCTCCGGCAACCGTTCTTGCTGCAGTCGGTCGATCTGCATGCTGTTGGTCGTGCCGTCGACGTCGAGGTCGAGTCGGAAGGAGAAGAAGTGGTCGTGGTTCACCGCCACGATGTTGGGCTCGACGAAGCGGCCGTAGGCGTCAACCCGCTCGCCATCGGAGTGACCGTTGGAGCCGTTGCTGCCGGCGGCAGCCAGCGCCGTCTCCGGGCGCACGGCCTTGACCGCGGCGATGCCGGTGGCGGCGGCGACGACCTGTATCGTGCCGTCCTCCTGGAAGACCCAGTCGAAGTTGTAGTCGTAGTTGCCGAGGACGGCGTAGACTCGGGCGACCAGGTCGCGCTTGGGCCGGCTCTCGATGGCGCCGCTCATGAAGTCGTGATGACGCCAGGCGACGTCGCCGGCGTAGCGCTCGAACAGGCAGGAGGCGTTCTCGATGACCTGCGGCCGGCCGTCGTCGCCGGTGATCACGGCGTCGAAGAGGACGGCGTTGTCGGGACAGTCGAGCCCGGGCGCCAGCGGCTTGACCAGGCCGCCGGCGGGAAACTCACCGGAATCCAGGAAGTTGTACATGTAGAATGGCATCGACGGATCCATGTACGGAACGAAGATCTCCGACAGTGACCCCTCGTAGAGGACGGGCCGTTCGCGCTGACCGTCCTTGTAGCGCACGGTCGAGATGACGAGGCCGACTCGCTGGTCCACTTTGTGATGGAAGCTCCAGTTGCCCCAGCGGACCGTGTGGCCGTCGATGTCGAAGCCGGGGCCCAGCGGCTGCTCCACCGCGATGGGGGCTTTCTTCTCACGCGGTGAGCCGATCGCTTCCTCGTCGAACCGGCCGTCGCCCGGCGGAGCTGGGACCACGCCGTCATCGATCACCTCGAGCACCGCGCCGGCGTCCATATCGACTACCACAGAGAGGCCGGCCATGATCCGCGAGAACGGGTAGGTCCGGGCGCGCCGGATGTCGGTGCACTCGACATAGGCGACCCGACGGCCGTCCTGGTGCTCGTTGCCGAAGTAACCCAGCGGGAAGCCGCTGCAACGGACGTCCGAGAGGTTGGTGAAACCGCGACGCTCCAGCGCGGCACGCACCTCGTCGCTCTCCAGAGCGATGTCGCCCGCTTTTCCGAACTCGGAATCGAGGAAGCTGGGCTGCACGCCCGGCACCTCCCGCCAACTCAGCAGTTCGCCGGCAACCAGGTCGACCACCGCCTCGTAGGCGCGGGGGCCCTTCTTGATGCTGGCAAAGGCGGCTCGGGCCATCGGCTGGCCCGGCCTCCAAGCCCAAACGTCAGCCTTGTTCGGCGGCGCCAGAGTTACGAAGGAGAACCCGGTCTCGCTGTCGATGTGGCCCGCCGCGCGCAGCACCTCGAGCAGAGTCCAGCTCTCGTCCCATGTCAACGGGTCGAGTGGGTGCTGGGGACTCTGGGCGTTCGCAGGAAGTGCCGCAAAGATGAGTAGCAGACTGAAAAGGTGGGCGCCGCGCGCTCGCGGATGACGGTCGAGACCGTGCCGGCCTCGGACGGCTTGGGGCTTCATGGCTCTTCTCCACTGTAACAGAAGTAGCCTGGCACACGGCCGGCGGGGCAACGGGCCGTGCTGCACGAGGTGGGGATAGTATGGCATCGGCAGAATTGGATTGGCAAGATCACGGACCCTGGCGTTTCTTCCCAAAGCGAGCATCTTATGGGCCTGGCAAGCCCTGACCGGTATCAGCGGCGCCGTAACCACCGGCGCCGGGCGTCCTCGTGGGAGCCCGTACAGATGACTGACATCCTTCCGCGGCTCGCCGCGGCCCTCGCCGACCGCTACCGCATCGAGCGCGAGCTCGGCGAAGGCGGCATGGCGACCGTGTATCTCGCCGAGGACCTCAAGCACGACCGCAAGGTGGCGCTCAAGGTCCTGAAGCCCGAGCTCGCCGCCGCGATCGGCAGCGAGCGCTTCCTGGCCGAGATTCGCACGACCGCGGGTCTGCAGCACCCGAACATCGTTCCGCTGTTCGACTCGGGCGAAGCGGGCGGGTTCGTCTACTACGTCATGCCGTATGTCGCCGGGGAATCGCTGCGCGACAAGCTCGCGCGGGACGGACGGTTCGACATGCCCGCGGCGGTGGAGATCGCGCGCACCGTAGCCCAGGCCCTGGCCACCGCGCACGAGGCCGGTGTGGTGCATCGCGACATCAAGCCCGAGAACATCCTGCTGGTGCGCGATCAGCCGATCGTCGCCGATTTCGGCATCGCCCGCGCGCTCGATCACGCAGGGGGCGAGCGGCTGACGGCGACCGGCGTCGCCGTCGGCACGCCGGCCTACATGAGTCCCGAGCAGGCCTTCGGCGAGGAAGATCTCGATGCGCGCAGTGACGTGTATTCGCTGGGGTGCGTGATCTACGAGATGCTGGCGGGGAGCCCGCCGTTCAGCGGCGGGTCCTCCCAGGCGCTCATCGCCCAGCGGCTCGTGAGTCCCCCGCCGTCGCTTACCAGTGTGCCGCCGGCGGTGAACGATGTGGTGCGGCGCTCGCTGGCGACCGAGCCGGCGGATCGGTTCGCGACGGCGCTGGCCCTGGCCGAGGCGCTCGTGACGGCGTCCACTCAGCCCGGCACCACCCGCCCGTCTCTGGTGGTGCTGCCGTTCGTGAATCAGAGCCCCGATGCCGAGAACGAGTTCTTCGCGGACGGCCTCACCGAGGAAATCATCACCGACCTCGCGGCGGTGCGGGCCCTTGCGGTCATCTCGCGGACGTCGTCGATGCAGCTCAAAGGCACGACCAAGGACCTGCGCACGATCGGTCGCGAGGTGGGTGTCAGCTACGTGCTCGAGGGCAGCGTCCGCAAGGCGGGCCAAATGCTGCGCATCACCGCGCAGCTCGTCGATGCGCGGTCGGACGAGCAATTGTGGGCCGACAAGTACGGCGGGACGATGGACGACGTGTTCGAGGTCCAGGAGCGCGTCGCGCGCGAGATCGTGAAGGCGCTGAACGTGACGCTCACCAACGACGAGGACCGGCGCCTGAGCGAGCGGCCGATTCGCGATGCGCGGGCATTCGAACTGTACGTGCAGGCCCGACAGGACATCCGCCGCTTCGGCCCGCCCGTGCAGCGCGGCCTCGAATTGCTCGAACGGGTGAAGGAGATCGAGGGAGACACGATCCCGCTGCGCGCTCTCGAAGCGCTGGGCAAGATCTACTTGGTGCGATCGGGGCTCGTCCCGGATCACTCACCGCTCGACGACGCCGAACGTATGGCGCGCGCCATTCTCGCGGACGCGCCGGATTTCACCTACGCGCGTGGGTTGATCGGCTATGCGATCTACGAGCGCTCGGGATCAGCCAACGCGGCGGAAGTCATCGGCCACCTCGAGACGGCCCTGCAGCAAGATCCCACCGATGCGGACTTCCTCTTCGCGCTCGGGACCGCGTATCTCGGGGCCGGCTTGAACGACGAGACAGGCGCCACCGCGACACGATACCTGGCCTGTGATCCGCTCTCCCCGCTGGCATGGATTCTGGCCGGCGTACAGCACTGGTTCACGGGCCGGCTGGCCGAGTCCATCCCGCCAATCGAGCACGCCTTGGAGCTCGACTCGGTCAACCCGATGACCCATTGGTGCACGGGATACTCACACGCGCTCTGCGGGCAGCTTGCGGAAGCCAAGCGACGCGCGGACGTGATGCAGGCGACGGCGTCCGACTTCCTGTACACGGGCCAGCTGCTGGGACTCGTGGCGGCCCTGGAAGGGGACACCGCGCGAGCGCTGGACCACGTACGGGACGTGAAGGGCTTGGACGGGCATCACAAGTTCCACTTGGCGGAGACGTTCGCGATGGCCGGCGACCACGAGCGAGCGCTGGCGCTGCTCGAAGAGTCGGTCGAGTGGTTTCACCCGACCCCCTATCTACGGGAGCACTGCCCGTTTCTCGCTCCGCTGCGGGGCCAGCCGCGTTTCGAGGCGTATGCCGCGAGGGCGGCGCAACTGACGGAGGGCGGTCGCCGGCAGACGGCCGGCATCAGTCACCACCAGTAAGGCCGCCCTCGGGGCGATCGGCGCCGTGTCCGGCGACTGCGTACCGCCGCCGCCCCTGCCCTACGGCACCCAGGTCGTGAGGTCGGTCGCGGGGCGCCGCGCCTTGGGCGCCGGTACCTCGGCCGGCGTCCCGAGCTGGATCAACGACACGATCCGCTCGCCCTCGGGGACCCCGACGGCGGCGCGCGCGCCGGGATCGTCCATCACGACCCCGGTTTGACGTGCGTCCCGAGTCCCGTTTCGCCTTGCGCGCCCCCAACGTCTCCCCATACGCGCGCCGCGCCTCGGGCCCCAGCACGTAAAAGCGCCAGGGCTGGGTCATGCGGTGATTGGGCGCGTGGACCACGGTCTCGAGCAGGTGCTCGATCGTCTCGCGCGCCACCGGGGCGTCCGTGTAGCGCTTGACCGACCGGCGGGCGTGAATCGCGTCGTGCAGGTGCATGGGGCTCACTCGTCGAAAGGAGTCGTGGGACGCCGCAATCTGCATCGACGGCCGGCCCGCGACGAGGGGCGCCGCGCACGCTGGCCGGTGGACCCGCCGCACCCTATCTTTGCCCCGCCATGCCTGAGATCACCTCCCGCCTCTCGACCGCCCTGGGCGACCGCTACCGCATCGAGCGCCGCCTGGGCGAAGGCGGCATGGCCACCGTCTACCTCGCCGAGGACCTCAAACACAAACGCCAGGTCGCCCTCAAGGTCCTGAAACCCGACCTCGCCGCCGTCTTGGGCGCCGAGCGCTTGCGGTGCGGGGGTGGGTCGGTGCGTTCCGTCTCGAGGACGGGGAGCCGGTATGGCGCTTCAACATCGTGCCGGAGCCCGGGGAACCGGGATCGGAAACCTGGGACAACCCGCCCGGCATTCCCGTCGGTGGCGGCGGTGTGTGGACGCCGATGTCGCTGGATACCGACAGGGGGCTGTTGCACGTGGCCGCGACGAATCCTGCCCCCGACTTCCCGGCCGCACTCCGGGGCGGCGACAACCTCTACACGAACGCCATGATCGCGCTGGACGTGCGCACCGGCGCGCTGGCTTGGTACGATCAGCTCGTCCCAGCGGACGATCACGACTGGGACCTCACCCAGGTGAGCCCGCTGTACCGCGCTTCGGTCGGCGGTACCGAACGCGATCTGATCGCCACGGTCGGCAAGGACGGCATCCTTCGGGTGCTCGATCGCGAGAGTCACGAGCGTCTGCTCGAGGTGCCGGTGACCACGCTCGAGAACGTGGACGCACCGGTGACGACGGCAGGGACCTTCGCGTGCCCCGGTATTCTCGGCGGCGTCGAGTGGAGCGGACCTGCCTACAACCCGACTACCAACATGCTCTACACGCCGGCGGTGGACTGGTGCGGCACGTTCATCCTCGCCGACACGGTGCGGTACGTGCCGGGCGAGAACTACCTCGGTGGAGAGTACGAGTGGAGTGACCGACCGTGGCAGGGCTGGCTCACGGCGGTCGATGCGTCCGACGGGACAGTTCGGTGGAAGTACCGCTCGGAACGTCCGATGGTGGCGAACGTCACGACCACCGGGGGCGGGCTCGTGCTGACCGGTGAGTTGACCAGCGACTTTCTGGTACTCGATGCCGCGACGGGCGCGGTGCTGTACCGGTTCAACACCGGCGGGCCAATGGGTGGCGGGATCGTGACCTATGAACTCCAGGGTAAGCAGTACATCGCCGTGATGTCCGGACATCCGTCCCGCTTCTGGATGGACGAGTGGGCCGGCTCGCCGACGGCGTTCGTCTTTGCCGTGGAGTAGGATGACGCTGATGAGCCGTTTTGCCTTACAGGGTAGAACGCCTGACGGCGATGAGCGCTGTCCGCCGTCGTATGGCGCGGGGGTGAGGGGATAGCCGTGAAGCCCGCCGCCAGCGCCCGTGCCGACGCGCTGAAACCTCGTCACTCTGACATCGACGCTTGGGGCCTTACCCACCCCGGCAAAGTGCGGGAGGAGAACGAGGATCACTTCTTCCTCGGTTCCCTGTCACGCGGCGTGGTGGTGGATGCGACCAGTATATCCTCCAATCCCGCTTCCTTAGTAGAGCCGGAACGGCTAGCCTCGTTCGCCATGGTCGCGGATGGTGTGGGGCAGGGTGGCGGCGGCGAGGAGGCGAGCCGTGAGGCGGTGCAAGCCTTGGTGCAGCACGTCTCGCTGGGTTTCCACGACGCCCACGTGGCCGAGGGCGCCGATCCGGGGGCCTTCCCCCGTCTGCTGGAAGGCGCGGCGCTGGCCTGCCACGAACGGCTGCATGAGCGGGCGGACGAAGAGCACGGGGCGAGAGGTTTCGCCACCACGCTGACGCTGTTTCTGGGGCTCTGGCCGCACGCCTACGTGCTGCACGTCGGTGACAGCCGCTGCTACGTCTTCCGGAATGGCGAGCTGACGCAAATCTCCCGCGACCAGACGATGGCGCAGGACCTGGTGGACGCCGGCGTGCTGACCCAGCAGAAGGCCAAAGACACCAAGTGGGCCCACGTGCTCTCCAGCGCCATCGGCGGCCAGCAAGCCGAGCCGGTGGTCAGCAGGATCGTTCGCCAGTGGGGGACGATCGTGCTGCTGTGCAGCGATGGCCTGACGAAACACGTATCGGACGAGCAGATCGCCCAGCGGCTGGCGGCGCTGACCAACGCCAGGCAGACCTGCGAGGAGCTGCTGCAGGACGCCCTCGACGATGGGGGCACCGACAACATCACGATCATCATCGGCCGGACAATCAAGCCGGCGGACGTCGAAGTGGGAGAGTAGCAGGTGAGCATCACCGAGACTTTGAGGACGGCGCTGGCCGACCGCTACCGGATCGAGCGCGAGCTGGGCCAGGGCGGGATGGCGACGGTCTACGGACGCTGGCAGGTCTCACGCGATGGTGGCAACGAGCCACTCTGGGCGCACAGCGGCGAGGAGTTGTTCTATCGCAGCGGCAACGGCGACCTGATGGCCGTAGCCGTGCAGCCGGGCTCGGGCTTCAGAGCGGGAGAGCCGCGCGCCCTCTTCTCGGCCGGCGGCTACTTGCGCAACTCTTCGAACACCGAATACAACATCACCCCCGACGACCACGGCTTCGTGTTCAAGCGGCGGGTCGGTGCGGTGGAGGACGGCCCGCAGACGCTCCCACCTTCGCGGTTGTCGGCGGGCGCACCTTGTTCGACATCACCGCGCACCAGAGCGACCTCGTCCATCGCCGCTGTGATGTGACGAGCGATGATGCGCGGTTCGTCATGATCCGGAATCTTCCGTTCGAGGAGCAGGGCCGGCATCCGGTGGTGGTGCTTCACCCGATAGCATTGCGAAGCAGGGATTCGAGGTGCGGTTCGGAGTTCTCCTAGTCTGGCCTTCGCGGTAGTTTGCGACCCTACCTCAGGCTCGATGAGCGGGAGGACGGGAATGGAGTTCAGGCAGCGGGTCCCCCTCGGCAGGACGGGATTGATGGTGAGCCGGATCGGGCTGGCCTCGGGCTACGGCGTGCCCGCGGCGGCCATCGAGAAGGCCTTTCACGAATACAGGATCAACTATCTCTACATCTCACCCCTGATGAACCTGGGCAACATGGTTCAGGCCATCCGCAGTCTGGCGCCCAGCCAGCGCGACGAGCTGTGCCTCGTGCTGGCCAGACCGATCTTCCGTGGCTTCCGTCTGGAGAACTATGTGGAGCGCTGGTTGAAGAAGCTGGGACTGGAGTGGATCGATCTGCTGTTTCAGGACATGCGCAGGCCGCACAGCGAGAAGCTGACCGACCGGGTGGCGCGGCTAAAGGAGAGCGGCAAGGTGCGCTTGCTGGGGATGTCCAGTCACAAGCGGCCGCTCCTCCGCAAGATCGCCAGCGGCGCGGTCAAGGCGCCGGTGGACTTCTTTCACGTCCGCTACAACGCCGTGCACACGGGAGCCGAACGGGACGTCTTCCCGCACTTGCAGCAGGAAAACCGTCCGGGGGTCGTGGTCTTCACCGCCACCTGCTGGCGTAAGCTCCTCAAGCCCAAGCTGATGCCGGCCGGCGAGCGCCCGCTGACGGCGGCGGACTGCTACCGCTTCGTTCTCTCACATCCCGACGTGAACGTCTGTATTACGGCCCCGTCCAACGCCGCGCAGATGGAGGACAATCTCAGGGCCCTGGACGCCGGACCCCTCGACTCCGATGAGATGGCCCGCATCCGGCGGATCGGGATGCACATCTACGGGCGATAGGGCTGATCCGAACGTAAGAACGGGGAGTGAGGTCCGAAGATCCCTGGTGAGGGGGAAATGCCCCGAGCGCTGCCTGGCGCTCGGGGCCGTCATATTCTAAGCACCCGTCGTATGACACTGCAAACTTCGTCGGGGGGTCGCCTAGCTGCTGGGGCCGCGCGGCTCCGGTCTGATCTGGCCACACGCCACCGGCAGCGAACCGATGTAGTTGCCATCCACGGTCTTCCCGTGTAACACGATCGTCCGGTTTTGCAGGGCGTCGGCCGGATCGAGATTGTCGAGCTCCGCACCCGTGTAGGTCGCTTCAAAGTCGATGACACCGCCGGGAGCTGTCGTAAATGGTGTGAGGCCCCGCAGGACCGGACCGTAGTACGGGAACCCTTCCCCAACACTCACCAAGCCGTCTCCATCCGTGTCAGCGGACGGAGGTGGGCAGGTGGAGTTGCTCGGAACGCCCCGCGCAGGTGGATTTCCATGGATATGCTGCGCATGCGTCCTGTCCGCCTCCAAGCCGGTGGCGTCGATCGTCACGGTCAACGTGCCCCCGTCCAGCAACAGGTGGGCCGTGCCCGACACGCCGGAGCCATTGAGAGGCTGGAGATCAACGATGAACGGGCGGGGCGCCCCGTTGATGCCGAGTTGAGGGTTCGTCAACAGATCATCGCCGACCGGCGAGTCGGAATTCGACTCGCAGCCTAGCAATCCTAGCGCTAGGCCGAGAACGAGGGTGCGTCGAAGCGTGAGCATTCGGAACCTCCTGTTGGGGCTAAGTGAGGGGACGCGAACCGCTAAAGAGAATAGTTATCGATTTCAGAACAGTACTCATTTCCCGAAATCGCGCAATTGTTGCAGCGATGCCTCATTCGTCGCGGAATGGGCTGTTCAGGATCCGCCCGCAGCACGCGCGGCGGGCATGAAGCGGCCTCCCGGCGCCTTAAGAGGGGATCCCACTGTCCCGACCAGTTCAGTGGTTCAATGGCAGGCAGCTTACGTTTCAGCTAGCTGCCACAACATGTAGATGTTGTGCTGGTGGAAGTTGTAATCGCGGCGGATGTAAGTATAGGCGGCCACCTCCGGGTACCGCTCCTTGAAGTCGTTCCGCACCAGGAACCTCACCAGCGGCATTCCTTCGTCCCTGGCGCACCGTACGTCGGCCCAGAGTCTTGAGAGGTACTCGTACATCTCGCGGAAACCATCGACGGTCAGGGGCACATCCGAGTGACCCGGCACGATGGTCTCGAGGTCGGGGGCGGTCTCCAGGATCG
>CP070722.1:3843418-3850571 GCA_020350785.1 Gemmatimonadota bacterium | reverse complement strand
CGCAGATCCATCGCAAACGCTATGTGGTTGTCAACCGCTCTGCTGCTGATGCTGACAGCAATCGGCGGCCTGAGCGGGGCGGAACGGGCACAGGTCCAAGCACCGGAGGCCGACGCCAGCGCGGAGTACCAGGCGCCGGACACCATTTCGGTTACCATCAGCGTGAGTGAATCTGGTGAGTTTTCCTACTCTCGGAACCCGATCAAGGCGCGGCGGGGCGACGTGATCCAGTGGAGCTGCGACAGCGGCAACTGGTCCATACAGGTCGAGGGGCTGCGGGACGAGCAGGCGCAGACGATTCAGCGGGGGCAGACTCCGTTCGGGGAGAATGTGAGGTCGACGCAGGCCAACCGGGGTGTTGCCAAAGGGCTAGCGGTCGCCGGGAACGCCACGTTCGGGACCTACAAGTACAGCGTCACCGTCGAGGTGGATGGGAACGAGCTGACCGACGACCCGGAGATCATCATCGGCCCCCGGGGCTAGACCGGCCCTTGTCTGTGGTGCGGCGGGCCGGTGGTTCTCCGGCCCGCGACCGCCCTTTTCTACTCCTCGACGGCGACTAGGGCCTTGAAGCGGGGATCGTCCCAGAGGTCTTCGAACATCCAATCCGAGGCGACATAGGCCTTGCGGACGGGCACGGCCTCCAGGAAGCTGCCCAGCAGGGAAAGCGCCTCGTCCCGATCGCCCAACAGGAGCATGACGTTCGCCACCGTGTATTCGATCCACGGCTTCAAGTCGCCCGTCGAGCGGGCCAGAACCCGCTGCGCGACCGAGCGAGCGCTGTCAGCTTCCCCTGCGCGGGCCAACACAGCCGCCACCCAGGCTTCGCCGATCGCAGCGTACTGTTCTCTAATAGGTGCCGGCGTCTTCACTGCGAAAGTGTCGAGCAGCGCCCAGGCCCGCTCGACATCGGGCGGCGGCCCGGCGGAGAGCGCCATCAGGAATAGCGAGCAAGCGTAGAAATCAGAGACCTCGGCGAAGCGCCGGTGACCCTCGTCACACCAGTGGTCCGCTTCGTCGATTTCCTTGAGCTCCAACGAAACCTCATAAAGCTTGAACAGCACAGTCGAGGCGTTGCCGAGGAAGGGATCCGCCTCGAGGGCTCGCTCGGCCTCGCGCTTGGCTTCCTCGAATCGCCCGCCCAGCCGATGCAACTCGGCGAGGTCGCTCCAGGCCCGGGCGCGGAAGGGATCGGCCGCAACGGCGCCCCGCAGGTCACGTTCCGCCAGCTCACGAAGCTCGGTGGGATCGGCCAGGGTGTATTGCTCCGACATCGACAGGCGAATCCGGCCCCGCAATTCCAGTGCGGAAGGGTCGTCCGGTTCCAAGTCCACGGCTCGCTCGGCATGGTACAGTGCGGTGAGCAGCTCCGATACCGAGAAGGACCCGGGCAGATCGACCAGCATTCTGGACACTCTCAGCGCGAACTCGCCTCGCGCGACCACGGGCTCGATCCATCTCGGATCCAGGGACTCGGCCTCCGCCAAAAGCGTATCAGCCTTGGCGTAGGCAGTCATGGCACCGACGGTGTCTCCCGACTGCTCCAGGTCTTCGGCCTCATTCTTGAGTCGCTCGGCCTGTTGCAGAAGCGTCAGCGCTTGCGCGCTTTCCGTCCGGGCCTGCCGCTCGCGCAGACGTACCTCGGGGCCCAGCCGCTCGCGCAGCCTGATCGCCACTTCCTTCGCGAGGTCATCTCGCAGATACTGCCACTCCTCTACCGGCCCTGACAACGTGAAGTTTGTGAGTGTGCTCTGGGTGGCAGGGTCGATGAGCGTAACGCTGATGTCGAGGTGCTCCTTGGAGCCCGAGACGGTGCCATCGACGAGAGTGCCTATCTGTAGAGCACGTGCCAAGCTGTCCAGAGTAACACGCGCGCCGCGATAGGGCTTCACGCTGGCGCGCGGAACCACGTCGAGCACGGACACCTGGCTCAACTCGTCGATCAGGGCGCCCGTGAACGTGCTGGCGAGGTGGCCGAGTTCCTGCAACTCGCTATCATCCTCGAAATAGAGGACTGCGAGACGCGTCGGCTCGTAAGCGGCGCCTCCCGATTCGGCCGGACCACCGCCGGTGATGGCCGACGGCGCGAGAACTCCGATGACGATCAGCGCCACCAGCAGATTCGCCGGTATCGCGACCTTCTCGATCCGCGTCCATTCCTGATCGCCGCTGGCACCGTGGAAGTAGGCCAGAATCAACACGGTCGGGATCATGATGGCCCAGGCCAGCAAAGCGAGCTCGGCCAGATCCGGCGAAAGGCTGTACTGCTCGACCAGCCAATCGATGAACTCGAGTACGCCCCAGCCCGCGGCCAGATAGAGGCCGAGAATCTGAGGCACACGACGCTTCATTAGATCCTGGATCGTTCGACCTGCCATAGAGTGTGCCACTAGCACAATAGAGGTGTAAACAGGCGGACCCAACGCTCTAAGATGGGGGCCGGCGGTGTATCCGGCAACGTACGGGCGCCTGCGGGGCCGGAAGGCGAGCCGCAGGGCGCAGAGTGACTGAACGAAGCAACGCCTGACCGCTGGCCGCGGAAGCGTGGATCGCTTGCCGGAGCCAAGGCAGACCGACAGTATGTATCGAGTCTTCTTTTTCCCTAGAGTCACTCGAGCACAGCGAGCCAGGTTGCGATGAACTCAGCAACGCAGGAGACGGCGGTCTCGGAGCGCTGCCGACGAACCTACGACAACGTCGTTCGACTGTCGGAACAACTCCTCCAGCTGGCCCGCCAGCCTGAAGAGCGACTGCACTTCCGAGCGGAGCACACCTCGTCCTGGAGTGTGGCCGATCATCTCAATCACCTGGCACGGGCCAACCAAGCGATGGCGGCTGCGATCCGCAAAGTCCTGGAGTCGGAGACATCGCCCACCAAGGACGGCCTCTCGCTGGTTGGGCGCGCGGTCCTGCTGACCGGCTGGATACCGAGGGGCGTCGGTAAGGCGCCGGAGTACGCCAAGCCGCAACCCGACTCGAGAACAGACCTGACGAGCGATTTGGAGGCGGCCCGACAAACTGTCGCCGGGCTCGCCGCCCGTCTTCCGCAGATCGACCGCTCACCCGGCCGCTCCAGACACTTCGCCTTCGGGGGCCTGAGGCCCTCGCAGTGGCTGAGAATTATGGAGATTCATACTCGCCACCATCTCAAGATCATCGATGACATCCAGAGCGCGGCAGGTTCACCATGGAAAGCTCCGACGAAATCCGAAAGCACCGATTCAGCCCGCTGATCGCCCTACTCGTTCGAGCGCGCGAGACATTCGAGCGATTCCCGCTGCCTCTTCTGTCGGCCATTGGCGCGGCACTCATCGCGCACAGACTGGCTGAAATCGAATTCGACGTCGAGAGCGGGGCCCTGGCGCTCTATCCCGCCTGGATGGCCTGCATTCTCGGCATCTCCTTCTTCCTCGCACTGCGACTGCTGAGCGAGAGCCGCAACTGGAGCCGCACGATCCGGCTCGCCGTCGGCCTGAGCGGGCTAGTCCTGGTGGTGGCCTACTACCTGATTCTGCCCGTCCCTGTCAAAGGCGCGGATGTGACCAGCTTCATGTTGCTGCTGGCCGGCATCCACCTGATCGTTTCCTTCGTTCCTTTCCTTGGACGAAGCGGCGAAGAGAATGCTTTCTGGCAGTTCAATAGGTCGCTTCTCCTGCGTTTCGTTCTGGCGGCCTTCTATACGGGCGTACTGTACATCGGCCTGGCGTTGGCAGTTACCGCATGTAAAAACCTGCTGGACATCGATTTCGACGAAGCCATCTACGGGCAACTCTGGTTCTGGCTCGCCTTCGTCTACTCCACCTGGTTCTTCCTTGCGGGCGTGCCCCGGGACGCAAGCAAGCTCCAGGAGGTGCGCGAGTATCCTATCGGCCTGAAGATCTTCACCCAATACGTGTTGATCCCGTTGGTCGCGGTCTACCTCGTCATCCTGTACGCCTACATGGGCAAGATCATCGTCGAATGGAACCTGCCGCAGGGCTGGGTGGGCTATCCCGTGATCGGTGTCTCGGTCGCGGGGTTGCTGGCATTGCTTTTGGTGCACCCGATCCGCCAGCAGGCCGAGAACTCATGGATCGTCACCTACTCCAAGTTCTTCTACTGGATCCTGTTCCCGCTGATCGGTTTGATCTTCATCGCGATCTGGACTCGGATCAGCGACTACGGCCTGACCGAGAGACGCTACCTCGTCGTCTGGGCAAGCATCTGGTTGCTCGGCATCGCCATCTACTACACCATCCGGCGTAGCGGCGACATTCGGGCGATTCCGGTCTCCCTCTGCGTGATCACGCTGCTGGGATCCTTCGGCCCCTGGAGTGCCACAAGCTTCGCCCGGCGCAGCCAGCTCTCGCGGCTCAGAGAGATGCTGATCTCGGAAGAAGTGATGGCAGATGGTGTCCTCGACCGCACCCGCAAACGGCTCGCCTTCGACCAGCGCAGAGAGATCAGCGATGTCGTGCACTACGTCGTAACATTTCATGGCATCGACCGAATAAGGGGATGGTACGCGGAGCCCGAGCGGTTGCCCGACGATGCCACCCCACAGCTGGCGCTGGAAGAGATGGGCCTCGAGTACATCGGCCGCTGGCAGCAGCGGCCGGAGGGCTTCCTCGTCGACGGCTCCCTGCCGAACCCGATCTCGGTGGAGGGCTTCGACTACCTCTATCGTCTCGACGCTAGCTTCGACCCGGACAGCGCTCGCGTTCAGGCGGTGCTCGACAGTCTGACCACAATGTCTCTGGTCGGCACGGTCATGCGGATCAGCGGTCCCGACCCGACCCAGAGCCTCAGCATCGATCTGGCACCCACGTTGGCCGAGCTTTCGAACAAGCAAGAGCAGGGCGCTGACTACGGAGCCGAGGAGACGAGATTGGAGGCGGAAAATCCGGCCTTCAGGATGGTCGTCTATCTGGACAGCGTGGGCGGCGGCGGCGAGCGCGACTCGCTGAGGCTCAACCAGATCTCGGCCGTCGTGCTGATCACAAGAAAGGATTAGCGCCGCGCCGGCTGGGTGGCCATGGACTAGAGTGCCTCAAGCACCGCTGAGATCCACGTATTGCTGAATCAGCGAGGACGGTGGTCGCGCCGTTCGCCCGTGGCGTGAACGTGTCGGTGATGAAGGGCTCATGATATGGCAGGCGCGGGCTCTGCGCTCACTTTGCCTCGTGCCCGGCCGCCGGCGAATCTCTCATGCTTGCGGCCCAACCAGAAGCCCACAATCAACCAAAGCGCCGAGATCGGCACGGCAACGAAAGCCATGGCTGACATGCTCAGGCCCATCCAGAGCAGGAGGCCGTAGGACCAGGCTCCCACCTGATCGCCGCCGCGATAGACGAACGTGTCGATGAAGTTCTTGGCCTTGTACTTGTCCTCGCGACTGACGACGGTATAGAGAACCTCACGGGTCGGCCGCGCCACGGCGTAGTTGCCGGCGCGCCGCAATGTCTGAAACACCACGAAGACACTCATCACCGGCCAGAATCCCAGGCCGGCGAAGCCGAATACGCAGAGCGCCGGCAGCAGGCTCAAGGTCAACGCGACCCCCAGCCATTTGACCAGTCGGCCGGTCAAGAAGGCCTGGGTGAAGGCCGCCAGCACGTTGACGGCCAGGTCGATTCTGGCCAGGAAGGCGGTGCGCACCGCGCGATCTTCGATGTATCGGCCGATGATGTCCGTCTGTTGGAAGTAGAGGAATGTTGCCGCGATCGTGTAGAGCATCATGTAGGCGCAGATGCCCAGCAGATAGGGCGAGCGGAACACCGCGGTGATGCCGGAGAGCGTGCCGCCGCCGATCGGCTCCTCCGCGGCCGGTTCGGCTTCCCGCATCGTGGCTCCACGTCGCTCCGCCTCGGACAGCCCGGCGACCGTGGGTCCGGCCACCTCCGGGAGCGGGCCCTGAGGCCGAACGGACCCCGCCAGCCTGAGCACGCTCTGAACGGCCAGCTCGAGCAGAACGATTGAGATCAGGATCAGGTGGACGGGCCCGAAGAGCTCGGCCAACGAGGCCGTCGTCGCCGAGCCGACGATCGCCCCCAGCGTGCCGCCCAGCGCGATGAAGCCGAACAGCCTCTTGCCCTGTGCGCTACTGAAGATGTCTGCCGTGAAGGCCCAAAAGATGGAAACCACGAAGAGGTTGAAGACGCTGACCCACCAGAAGAAGGCGCGCCCGATCCAGATGTTGGAGCTCTCCGGCGCCAGCTTCAGCAGCACGAAGAAGACCAACAGATTCGCCATGAAGAAGCGATAGGTGTAAGCAATGAACCGCTTACGTGGCAGTCTGGCCACCAGGGCGGCGAAGGGCGGGTGAGCCAGCAGCATCAGGATGAGCGTGCCGGTGAACAGGAAGGGCAAGCTGCGCACCCCACTGGCCACGGCCACCTCATCGCGGATGGGCCTGAGGATGTAGTAGCTGGAAAGGATGAAGAAGTAGTAGGCGCATGACAAAAGCAAAGCACGCACCTCGGTGGGCTCGACCTCGACGGCGCGCTGCAGCAGACGTGTCGGAAGTCCAGGTCTAGTACTCTTCATCGCTCCTCAGATTGCAGTAGACGTCCGGGGCGGACCCGGTCAGACGGGTCGCCCCGGAACATCTTGGCGATCGCCAGTCAGACAGCGCTTGCTTATCCAGCCGCGTTGCGAGCGTGCCAGGCGGCCAGCACCTCCTGCTCGCGCTCGGCGGCGAGCCCCGCCCGCGGTTTCGAGCGTTTCTCGTCGGGCAGGGTCTTCCACCAGTCAATCGTTTCCCTTGCCGTCACCGCCAACGGCCTGTAGCTGAGCCCTTTGGCCACGGCTTTGCTGTTGTCGAACAGGCCGAAGCCCTGCATGCCGTCGCGTGGCGGAATCCAGGCGGTCATGTGCTGCCAGGGCGCGACCTCGTGCTCGGCGAGGAAGTCGGCATCGACCCAGGTGAAGGAGATCTGGTTGCTGACGACGGCGCGCATGCCGTACAGCAATTCGGCCATAGTCAGTTTCGAGCGCGGGCCGACACAGCTGAAGACGCCGGTCTCCCGGTTCTCCAGCATGTGAGTGTACCACTCGGCCAGGTCGCGCGCGTCGATGTACTGGGTGGGGTCGCTCGGCTCGCCGGGCGCCATCACCTCACCGCCGCGGTCGACGCGCACCGGCCAGTAGGTCCAGCGATCGGTGGGATCGCCGG
>CP070722.1:3838003-3843318 GCA_020350785.1 Gemmatimonadota bacterium | reverse complement strand
GGCGGCCAGGTCGACGCCGTCGCGGCCGGGCATCACGAGGTCGACCAGAGCGGCGTCGTAGCTCGTCTTCTCCGATCGGCTGAGAGCCTCATCCGGAGAGTCCGTGGACTCGATCCGGAATCCGCGATGCTCCAGCGCCCGGGTGAGCATCTGGACGACATCGAGGTCGTCGTCGACGATCAGAATCACGCCCTCGCGTTCCTTCACTCCGCCTCCCCGCTGTGCTCTCTAGCTTCCTTATCCCCGCTAAAGGCCGGTAGTCGCACCCGAAATACCGAGCCGATGTTCTCCGTGCTTTCTACCTCTATGCTTCCACCCAGCTCCGAGACGATTCTCTTGCAGATTGGCAAACCCAGACCGGTACCAGCCGTCTTCCCTGGGTCGCCGTTTTTGACCCGAAAGAATTCGTCGAATAGAAACTCTCGGTATTTATCCGGTATTCCAATCCCCGTATCCTTTATCTCGATCACGACTTCACCCTCCCGCTCCATCCCCGAGACCGTCACACAACCTGAAGGCTTGTTGTACTTGATTGCGTTGATTATCAAGTTGTCGAACAGAACGCTCAGGCAGTTGCGGTCTCCCCGTACGAGATAGGCGTTGCCCAGCAGCTCATTGTGGAGTGACACACCACTTTCTTCCGCCGTCTTCTCGTAGGCCTTCAGAATTCCAGAGACAACCTCGTTGAGATCGACCTCGACGCGCTGGCGCGAAAACGTCTCGCCCTCGACACTGGCCAGCGTCAGCCAATCGTTAATGATCTGCTGCAGCTCTCTCGAACGAACCAGACAACGGTCCAACCACTCGCCCTGCCTCGCACGGGTTTCCTCCGTATCACCCAGACGCTTCAGGATGTCGAGATATTGGTGGATCGCGGCGAGGGGACTCTTGAGCTGGTGGGAAACGAAAGTCACAAAGCGGCGCTTGAGGAGCTCGCGCTCGATCTCCGCCTGACGTGACTCCAGATGCAGCCTTCGGCGCTCCAGGCCACGGCGAACGATCAATCTTAGCTCATCCGGCTTGAAAGGCTTGGGCAGGAAATCGTAGGCGCCCGCCTTCATCGCGTCAACGGCGGTGTGGATCGTCGCATAGCCGGTGATGACGACTATGACGATGTTGGGGTCGATCTCATGAATCCGGGCTATCACTTCCATGCCACTGAGGCCCGGCATCTTCAGGTCGACCAGCACCAAGGCTGGCTTCAGGCGCGCAACGCCTTCCAGCCCCTGAGCGCCATCTTCGAATACTTCGACCGGGTAGCCACTCTTGGACAGCGTCTGTCTACACGACAGGCGCATTGCATAGTCGTCGTCTATGACGACAATACAGTCTTGTTCTTCGATCTCGCCCATGGCACCTCCCCACACCGCAACCTTTGCTTGCGCTACAGCGGGTGGCGCCGGTCGCCTTCAGTTATGATGGCTTGGTCTTCTCGACTGCCTTCTTGACGATCTCCAGAAAACGAGGAACATCGAGCGGCTTCGTTACGTAGACATCCGGTCGAATCATCTCTACTTCCTCGGCCCGCGGATACCGCTCGAATGGCGTCTCCATTATCGATGAAACCATCACTATTGGTACTTGCCTGTAGTCTGCATAGGCATCCTGGAACTTGATCGCCTGATTAACTCCGTAGCCTTCCTCCAGTGTCTCCATCATGACGTCGAGTATGATCAAGTGTGGGCGGTGCTCGACGAGCTGCTCCAATCCCTCGCGACCAGAAGCTGCTTCCAAAACGATGTAGCCTTCTGCTTCAAGGATCGCCTTCACGGATTCCCTGAAATCCACATCATCATCGATCACGAGTATCTTTATCTGACTCGCCATGGCTGGACCCCCTCCGCCGGTCAAATCGATCGGGAGCGAAGCCCCGGGGCCCGTCGACCGCCGTTGGTCGCGGCTGCGCGTTCCGAGCTGCCGGACCTCACTGTTCGCCGGTCGGCGCCACGAGAACCTCGCTGATATAGCCCGACACCGCGTCGACGTCACGATACGGAACCTTGAGGTGTAGCCCCCAATTCGGCATGCCCCCTTCGTGGCCCACATAGGTAGCACGACGAATGCCGTCCAGGTCGCCGACATATAGCCAGCCCTCGGCGAGGAACGAGGGCACAGCCATCTGTTCTTGCACGGCAAACGGTCCGTTCCCAGCACCCTGACCACCGTGGCACTTCTCACAGCTCGCGCGCCACACGACGGCGCCCCGCTCCAGGCGGGCCTCGGGGCTCACCCAGGTTAGGGTGTCAAAGACTGAGGCGTCGTATTGCGCTTCCGCCGAGGCTACCTGCTCGGCTTGGGCCTGACGAACACGCTCCGCCAGCTCGGCCTCCGTCTCTTCCCTGGCGCAACCGAGGACGAGCAGCAGCGTCAGGGAAGCGATGGACAAGATGAGTCCGCTACGCATCTCTACCCCCTGTCTAGCTAGAAATACACCGGGAGCCGTAGTTCCTAATGTGCCAGATCTATGCCGCAGAGTCAGCGCTGCTGAAAGCCGAAAACGTTGCCCGGGCTGCGTTATCCACCCTCGGGGCGCCTGTCAGTTGCAGAGAGCGCTACAACCGTCCCAAAGCGTGACTTTCCGCCCCGATGATGTCCACTCCCCCTCTTCGGAGCGAGGCCGCTGAGGATCGTGCGATGGTCCGCGTCTTGCCCTCTTGAAAGATATCCTCGGTTCACGGCTCAACCTCGCAAGTCCTCCGTGCCGCCCCTCGCCAGCAGGTCACAGACAAACGCAGCGACCTCGCGCGTGGAGACGTCCGCGAGCATCTACCAAGGAGCTACTGAGATGTTGCCGAGGCCAGATGCGAAGACTATCGACCGAAAGCGCCGCATGTCTCTGCCTCATCAACCTGTTCCGAAACAAGGCGCTGCGGCACGCATCGGGAACTTCGAGGAGGTCTATCGACCCTACGATGCCGAGGCCGCCATAACTGAGGCGATGCGGTGCATCCAATGCCCTGCCGCGCCCTGTGCCAAGGCTTGCCCGTTGCACAGCGACATTCCGTTGGCTCTCTGGCAACTAGAAAACGGCCTATTCGAGCATTCGGCGATAGTCTTCCGAAGAACAAACACGATGTCCGAGGTATGTGGACGCGTCTGTCCTCAGACGGCCCAGTGCGAAGGTGCATGTATCTACGTTAAGAAAGGCAAACCACCGGTCGCGATCGGGCGACTGGAAGCGTTCGTCGCCGATTACCAGGCGGCGCAGGGAAGCCGCGACACCGTTACGGCGGCACCGACCGGCCATCGCGTGGCGGTCGTAGGAGCGGGACCCGCAGGCCTGACCGTCGCCCAACTCCTAGCAAAGCGCGGCCATTTCGTGACGGTTTTCGATGTCTGGCCGAGCGGCGGCGGCATCATGCGTTACGGGATACCGAAGTTCAAGATGGATCACACAATCGTCGACGACTTGTTGAACTACACCGAGAGGCTCGGAGTGGAGTTTGTCTACGGCATCAGAATCGGTGTCGACATCAGCGTTGATGAGCTGTTCGAGCAGGCTTATGAAGCGGTGTTTCTTGGCGTCGGTGCCGGCGTACCCGTCGATCCGAAGATCCCCGGTTCGGACCTGGACGGAGTGTATAACGCAACGCCGTTCCTGATTCGCTGCAACGTCGACGACGACTTTCGGCCCCCTGGGCTGCGGGGAACTCCCGACATCGGAAAGAAGGTTGCCGTGATTGGTGGCGGCGATACAGCCATGGATTGTGCCCGAACAGCCGTCAGGCTCGGCGCAGAGCGTGTCGTCTGCGTCTACCGCCGGACCGAAGCAGAGATGCCCGGCAACGAGCGTGACCGCGCGCTGGCAAGAGAGGAAGGTGTAGAGTTCGAATGGCTGACGCAGCCGATCAGGTTCACGGGTGATGAGGAGGGGCACATCAACGAGATGGGGTGCGTGAGGATGGAATTGCGTGAGCCCGACGATTCCGGAAGGCGCAGACCGGTTCCCGTCGAGGGCTCGGAATTCACGATGACGGTGGATTCTGTGATTCTCGCCCTCGGCTATTGGCCCGACCCCTTGATGGGTGAGTCCACTCCCGGCCTCGAGACTCGCGACTGGGGTCTGATCAACGTAGCTGCACAGACCGGAGAAACATCCCGGCCCGGCATCTTCGCCGGCGGCGATGCCGTGGCGGGCCCCGACCTCGTCATTACGGCCGTAGCCCAGGGCCGGCGTGCCGCTGAGGCCATGCACGCCTTCCTCATCGCCAGACACTAGCCAGACCCGGGGGCAACCGCCCCGCCCTCCGACCGTTCTCGCTAGATCACCGAATACAAGTTGCGGGGCAATTCCCTTAAGCGAAGCACCTCGGCGCGGCCCCTAACTCCGCGAAAAGGACAACTCATTCGTCCTTCTTCGACTTGTGCGTATAGAAGTGACAGCTACGTGGCCCTCGCGACCGCAGGAGGCACTTCTCGCGGAAGTAGATACTGCAGCGAAAGCACATGTTCTCCGATCTGTTGTCTTGCTCCACGAGGCGGAGAGAGAGCTCATCGAGGAGGTCCGCTGTCTGCTGCAAGCCCTCCGCGGGAACGTCGCCGAAGACGTCTTCCAGCGTGCGGGTCGTTATCTGCTCGTATTCATCCAGCAAGCGGCGCCCCTGCTGGGTCAGGGCGACTACCACAGCGCGGCGATCCTCTTCTGCCTCACTCCGACTCAACAGGCCGCGCCGCACTAGACGGTCGACGGCCTTGCTGGCGGCAGCGTTGCTCACGCCCATGAAGGCAGCGACCTCGGTGATATGATAGGATTCTTTGCGGGCGACTAGCTTTAGCAACTTCAGCTGGGCGAACGTGAGCTGCTCTCCGACAACGGCATGAAGCCGGTCCTGCATCAGATCGTTGACGGCGGAAGCAAAGATATGAGCGCTTCCCAGAACATCTCGAATGACTTGGACGCGGCTGGTTATCATCTTGACCCTCCCGAGAACCGTCCGGGGACGCGGAAGGGTGCATACTGAAGCAAGACAATAGTTAGAATGACTAGCTATTGGGCCGCACTTGCCGCCCCCCAGACGCTGTTCTTGCCCGCCGGGCAATGGGCGTATTCCGTGCCACCAGCCCCATGAAACGCCTTAACCCTATCTTGATATGGCACAATCTGTTACTGGACTAGCGTCCGCCTCGACAGACCACGGCGTCGTCAGGGTCGGGCAATCCTGTCCCACGGACGTTGCGTTCCGTCCCGTGCGCCCCGCCGATCGCAAGCTGCACATTACCAAGTCTCGAAGCGGCTGCCCGCCCTGCGAAGCCAGTCGTCGCCCTTTCGCTCTGGCTCTACCCGGTCTACTTTTCCACGGTGAGGAGATACACGG
>CP070722.1:3826461-3837903 GCA_020350785.1 Gemmatimonadota bacterium | reverse complement strand
GCCGCCCACGTGTCGCTCGGCAACCGGCTGGCCTGCCTGATCCTGCGCTCTCTGACCGGCCACAGGTTTCGCGACTTGGGTCCCTTCCGAGCCGTCCGCTTCAGGGCACTGCAGAGCTTGCGGCTCGAGGATCTCGATTTCGGCTGGAACGTAGAGATGCAGGCGCGGGCGGTGGCGTTGGGACTGCGGATCGCGGAAGTGAAGGTGTCACACCGGCCGCGCCGAGCGGGCCGCTCGAAGATTTCCGGCTCTGTCGTGGGCACCGCGAGGGCGGGCGGCAAGATCCTGCTGACGGCGGCCCGGGAGGGCTGGCGTGCCCGCCGCGAGATCCGGCGGCGCATTCCGGGCGTCGCCGGAACAAAATCGGTCGATCGGCAGTAACGCGAACGAACTGCGAGACAGTGGCGACTCTGCTGAGGTCGGTCGTGGAGACTGGCAGACCGACTGGCGTTCGGATATCATCGGCAAGCTCGATTTCAACAGCCTGAGTTAATGGTCATCGCCCCAACCTGGAGGAAGCAGTGCCCTACGATCCAAGACTGGTCGCGCCCATGCGGGCCGAGCTGACCGCCCTCGGCTTCACGGAGCTGCTCACTTCCGCGGACGTCGATTCCTTCATGATGCAGAAGGAGGGGACGGCGTTGCTCGTGATCAACTCGGTCTGTGGCTGCGCCGCCGGAATGGCGAGACCCGGCGTCCGGCTCGCCCTACAGCAAGGCCCGAGGCCCGACCGCCTGGGGACGGTCTTCGCCGGTCAAGATCTGGAGGCCGCTGCGCAGGCCCGCAGCTATTTCGCCGACTATCCGCCCAGCAGTCCCTCACTGGCGCTGTTCCGTGATGGTGACCTGGTTCACTTCGTGCCGCGGCACCAGATCGAGGGCCGGCTCGCCGAGCAGGTGGCGAGCGACTTGGCCAGAGCGCTGGCCGAGTACTGCGGTACAACCGCCTGATCCGTATGGGTACTTTTCACGATGGAAAGGGCGAGCTCCACGGCATCACGGTCGTGGTCGACACGGACGGCCCCATCGTATACGTCGGCCGCTGTTGGGAGATGGACGATCAGCGGATCGTGCTCCTCGACGCCGATGAGTTCGAGGAGGGCAAGGATGGCCGGACCAAGCAGGAGTTCATCCGGAAGGCGGCACAGGTCGGCGTATGGAAGAAGCACGACCGGGTCGCCGTTCCGGGGTCGATCGTGAAGTCCGTAATGCCGCTCGGGCAGGTCTCCCCGAGTTGATCTTCACAGCCCCAACCCAGGAGTGAGAGATGAGCAACCAGTCTTACGCCGAAAGCCAGCGGCGTTTTCTCGACCGGCTCGATACCGTCGTTGCCAAGCACTCAATGCTCGAGCACCCCTTCTACCAGGCCTGGTCCGCGGGGAGCCTCAGCATCGAGGCGCTGCGAGAGTACTCCAAGCAGTACTTCGCGCACGTTCGCCGCTTTCCGACGTACGTGAGCGCGGTACACTCGCGCTGCGACGACCTTCCCACGCGGCAGGAGCTGCTGGACAACCTGATCGAAGAGGAGCGCGGTCCGAACAATCACCCCGAGCTGTGGCTGCGTTTCGCTGAGGGACTGGGCGCGTCACGCGACTCGGTGCTGGCCGCCGATCTACTTCCACAGACGAGAGAGTCCGTGGCGGTCATGCAGCGCCTGACTTGTAGCGACGACTATCTGGACGGCGTGGCGGCATTGTACGCGTACGAGTCGCAGGTACCGGACGTGGCGCTCACGAAGCGCGAGGGACTGAAGGCTTCCTACGGGGTCGATGATCCGGCGGTGGTGGAGTACTTCACCGTTCACGAGGAGGCGGATGTCCTTCACCGCGAGGGAGAGCGCAGGATCTTGGCGCAGAATTGCATGAGCCCGGAGAAGCAGGCGGCGGCGCTGGAAGCTGCGGAGACGGCGGCGAAGGCGCTGTGGACCTTCCTCGATGGCGTGCAGGAGGCCTGCGTGACGGCGGGCTCTTAGGCCCGATCGCCCTGCGCGTTCTCACGCCGTTGCAGAGAATCGAGGGCCTCGGAGGCCTGCTTGAAGTGGCCTCCGAGGCTCGCCCCACCATCGACCGTCATCTCGATGCCCGTGATGTGTGAGGCTGCAGGCGAGGCAAGGAAGACCGCGGCGGCCGCGACATCGGCGATGCTCACCAGGCGGCCCAGCGGGACCTGCGCGCGGTACGCCTCCACGTATCCGATCGATTCCGCCAGGCGGCGTGCGCCCTCGGTCCCCTCGACCAGCCCCGGCGCGATAGCGTTGACCCGTATGCCGTCGCCGCCCCACTCGACCGCCAACGTGCGCGTGAGGTTCAGCACGCCGGCCTTGGCGGCGCCCGAGTGGGCCATCAGGGGGGCGCCCGTCTGCACGTACGTCGTCGTGATGTTGATGATCGAGCCACCGCCGGCCTCGCGCAGGGCGGGATAGACGGCCTGGCTCATGTTGAAAGTGCCGTTGAGCACGATGTCGACTACAGCCCGCCAACCCCGTTCCGATAGGTCGGAGGCCTGCACCAAGAAGTTGCCGGCGGCGTTGTTCACGAGGATGTCGAGTCGTCCGAAGCGATCGAGCGTCTGACTTACGGTCCGGTCGCAGGCTGCGCGGTCGCGGACGTCCAGCTCGCAGACCAGCACGTCGCGACCGCTGTCACGCACTTCGGTCGCCATCGGCTCCAGGTGCACGCGCCTCCGGCTGGCCAGTACGATGTCGGCGCCGTGCGCGGCCAGCGAGCTTGTAACGCCCGCGCCGATGCCGGTTCCACCACCCGTGATCAGCGCGACCCGACCTCTCAAGAGATCGGATCGAAACGTGCTCTCTTGTGATGGGGGCAATCGGCCTCCTCAGCTGGCAGCGCGCCCGCTGTCCATACGGCGCAACCCTTCTCGAGTCCGACTTCGGCCATCATGGCGGGAGTGGCATGTCATGACCGGCGGCAAACATAGGCATTCAGCGATCCTGTCAGCAACATTGCTTGACACACCGTCCCTGGCGCCCTGTATTGGTAGCACTCGGCTCGTGAGCAACGGCTCTGCCGGACGTTGGAGCGCCGGATACGGTGGGCGGCTTTCCGGCACCGGCAGGATGACTCTCAAAGACAGCGCACGCTATGAGTAAACGAATCCCTTCCCGGTATCCAGGGGCCGGCCGATCGGCCCTCAATGATGGCGTCTCGCGCTGGGTGATCGTGCGCGATCTGGCGCTGTTCCAGCTCAAGCTCTTCCTGGATGGGGTCGTTGACTTGACTCTGTCCCCGCTCTCGCTGGCGGCGGCCATCGTGGAGATTTTCTTCGGGGGCGAGCGACGCGGCCGCCTCTTCTACTCGATTCTGCGACTGGGCGAGCGGGCTGACCTCTGGCTCAACCTTTACGGAGCCTCGCGTCGAGCAGACTCCGATGGCCTCTTCGGCGGTAGCAGGGCCGGCAGCGACAGTCTGCTGGGCGAGCTGGAGATGCGCATAAGAGGCGGAGACGAGCCGCGCCGCCGCCGAGAGCGCTAGCAGGGTCCCATCCCAGGTCCCAGCAACACTCTGTTGCCGCTGCCGGCGGTTGGCGGCATCTTGGAATCGGTCGAGAGTCAGCAGTGACCCTTAACATTGGGCACGGGGGCGGCGTGCGTGTAGACGAGCGCACCACGGCCCCGGTACCCTGGCTCGATACCGCATTGGCGAGCATACCGTGAGCGCGGAAGCATCAGGCTCGGACGATCGCACTGGTAGGGAGAAAGAGCGCGACTTCGTCGGTCGGCGCTTGGGGGAATATGTAATCGAGCGGCAGCTCGGTCAGGGCGGCATGGGGCTCGTCTTCGCGGCCACGCATGCGATGATCCGGCGGCGCGCGGCCCTGAAGATATTGAAGACGGCGGAACCGGACCGCGAATCTGCAACCGCGCGGTTCGAGCGAGAAGTCAGGCTGTCGGCGCGGCTCACTCACCCCAACACGATCACGATATACGACTTCGGCCGCACTCCCGAAGACGAGTTCTACTATGCCATGGAGTATCTGGAGGGCCTGGACCTCCAGGACATGGTGGAGCGCTTCGGGCCCATGACACCTGCCCGTGTGGCCTTCGTGTTGATCCAGGTCTGCGGCTCGCTGAGCGAAGCGCATTCCCTGGACATCGTCCATCGCGATATCAAGCCGTCGAACATCTTCCTGACACGACGCGGTGACCTGTACGACTGGGTGAAGATACTGGACTTCGGCTTGGCCAAGCGGATCAAGACCGATGAGATAGCGCAGATAACGGCTACCGGGGTCGTATTCGGGACGCCGCTGTTCATCGCGCCGGAGGCGGCCTACGGTTCCGAGAAGATCGACCCGCGCTCCGACATCTACTCACTGGGTGCGGTCGCCTACTGGATGCTGACCGGGCGGCCGCCGTTCATGTCGGGCTCGCGAGTTGAGCTGATCGTCCAGCACGTGAAGGCCGAGCCGCCGCGACCATCCAAGGTAACGGAGAACCCGATCCCCCTGGCACTGGAAGAGATGGTCATGCGGTGCCTGGCGAAGGCTCCGGAAGCACGATTCCAGACGGCCGGCGAGCTGGAGGCGGCCCTCAACGATCTGCAGTTCGAGGAGCCATGGAGCCATGGCACGGCCCGGACCTGGTGGGGGTTGCACGGGCTCGACGTTTTCACGCCGGTTGACGTTGAGCCTCAGGGCGGCGAACTGACGGCCGCGCCGGAGGTGCTCGAGTCGCCGAGCCCCATCCTGCTGCGCCTGCGTGAGGCGCTCGCCTCGCAATTCGAAGTGGAGCGCGTGCTGGGCGCTGGAGGTATGGGCACCGTGTTTCTGGCGCGCGACCTGACCTTGGAGCGGCGCGTCGCGATCAAGATCCTGAGGCCGGAGCTGGCCACGGCCAAAGCGGCCGAGCGCTTCATCCGCGAGGCCCGCATCCTGGCCAGCCTCAGTCACCCGAACGTCGTGCCGGTTCACAGCGCCGGCGAGGCCGACGGGCTGTTCTATTATGTGATGGACTTCGTCGAGGGGCGGACGCTGGCCCAGCGACTCCAGGACAGCACCATGTCACCGCGAGAAGCGGAGGGGTTGGGGAGCGATCTTCTCAGCGCGCTGGAAGCGGCTCACGAGCGCGGTGTGATTCACCGCGATGTCAAGCCCAGCAATATGTTTCTGGTTGAAGGGCGCGCGCTCCTGAGCGACTTCGGCGTTGCCAAAGAAACCGGAGATGAGTCGCCCGGACTCACCGGCACCGGCCAGGGGGTGGGGACGCCGGGCTACATGGCGCCCGAACAGGCCGAGGGCGCGGCCACACGGAAGAGCGATCTCTACGCCGTGGGCGTGATACTCTTCGAGGCGTTGACGGGAAACCGTTGGTCGATCTCGAGGTCGGCCGAGGCGGCGGCTTGGTCGGCGGTGCCAGCGCGGCTCAGGCGCGTGCTGAGACGGGCCCTGGCCCTCGCGCCCGCCGACCGCTGGGATAGCGCGGCGGCCTTCAAGCTCGCCCTCAGCGGCCGGGCCAGGGCGCCGGCGTGGCACGGGGTGTGGCGATACGCGTCGGCGGCTGTCCTGCTCCTGGCCCTGGCGGCCGTCTCGCTCTGGCTGCTACGGCCATCGCCACCGCAGAGTCTGGGGAGCGACGGTGGTTTCGATCTCGCGATCCTGCCGGTAGAGATCGTTGGCGACCCAGCAGCGCTTGACTTCGACGGCCCGAGCCTGGCGAATGGCCTGGTGAAAGCGTTGCGGGGAGTTCCGGGTCTGAGTGTCGTGCCGCCTCTGAACGCCTTTGCTTGGGACTCTGCCAACGCGGAGGCGGGCAGCGCCCGGCTGGAGGAGGCGGCGCGAGCGCTGGGCGCGCGGCTCGCCGCCCATGTCACCTTGTACACGCGGTCCGACTCGCCGTTCGTCGAGCTGGAGGTCCTCGACGCGCGCGGCGACTATCTGCCGGGCTTTCCCAGGAGGATAGGCCTGACTCGGATGGACGTGCTGCAGGTGAGCGACTCGATCACTCTGCGCCTCCTACGCCTGGTCAAAGGCGGCGAGCAGCCGGAGCTGGATCAGATGACCGCCGTTCCGAATGCGCTGATCCAGTACTGGTGGGGTGATCTTGCCTTCGAGCGCGGAGACTGGGGCAAGGCGCAGCACTACTTCGAGTCGGCCATCGAGCACGATTCCAGCTTCGTTCAAGCCTGGTGGCGTCTGGCCAATACCTGGCGCTGGCTGGGTCAGCCGGGACCCTATCCAGGGGATTACAGATGGCTTCTGGACAACTACGGCTCGCGGTTGGGGACGGTAGACAGCATGCTCATGGCGGCGCAGCTGGCGCCGCCGGGCGACACGCGCTTGGCGATGTATCGCGCAGCGCACGAGCAGAACCCCCTCGACTATTTCGCCGCCTACCTTTACGGAGAGGAGCTGTTCAACCGAGGTCCGTTGTGGGGAAGATCGTTGGAGAGTGCGACGGCTTTTCTCGAGACCACGGTGGCGCTGAATCCCCGCTGGTCGGCCGCCCATGTGCTCCTGGGCTGGGCCAACATCCGGCTGGGACGGGCGGGCGCGGCCGACAGCGCGCTTCGGCAGCTTAGCCAGGCGCCGCCGGTGGAATACACCTGGCTCGATTCGCGCGCGCTGCTGGAGCAGGCGTATAGGGAGCGCTTCGGCTCGGCGGAGGAGATCCAGGCCGCGCGGAACTTGCTTCTCACCCACCCGACTTACGGAGCGCCGGATCGGCTGGCGATCGTGGCGCGCCTGGGGCTGGCCCTGGACCTTCCCCGGACCCAGCTGGACTTCGGAAGGCATGTCGTCGAGCAGGCAGCGTCCCTGCCGGCCGTGCGGGCCGGCGGACATGTGGCACAGGGCCTCAGCCTGGTGGCGCTGGGTCGGCTGAACGCGGCTCGGACGCAATTCGACTCGGCGGTGGCGGCGTACGGAGGGGCGGAGGCCCTCGAGGCGCGTATGCAGGCGGCGGAGTGGAGGATCCTGCCGCGGGCGCTTCTCGGTTTGCATGCCGATACCCTGGAACTGGAGCGGGGACGTGAGACGCTCGAGGCTCTCTTGGGCGATGAATCCGTGGGCTTCCGGGCGGCCTGGGCGCTGGCCATGGATGCCTACGCGGCCGGTGACGGAGTGGCGGCGGGGAGATATGCCGATCTGCTTGCGGAGGCGCCTCAGGGGGAGGCACGGATCCTGGAGACGCTGCTGCAGGCGACGGCCGCCGCGGATCGCGGTGAGCTGCGCCGGGCCCTGGATCTGAGCGAGACACTGCTGGAGTCGCAGAGCTCGACGCGTCAACTGCAGGGCAGCGAGTATTCTCTTGGCCTGGGCGACCCGTTCGCGCGCTCCGCTCTGCACCTGCTGCGAGGCAGAGGGTTTGCCGAGCTTGGCGAGTTCGAGGCCGCAGAGCGCGAGTATGTCTGGCACCAGGCTGCGGACATAGCCGGTTACCCCGGCCTGGGCCCTCCCCAGGCGGGCGAGATCGACTGGTCGCTGAGCAACCACGGCCGACTGCTCCGCGGGCGTGCACTCCTGGAGCGTGGCGAGGACGAGGCCGCCTGCGAGGTGCTCCGCAGGGTCGCCGATCTGTGGATGGAGCCGCAGAATGCCATCGCGCCCCTCGCCGTGGACGCACGTGCTGCCAAGCGCCGCGCCTGCGGAGACTGAGCCGTGATCTCCTGCCGGGTCCTCGGTCCGATCGAGATTGCCGTGGACGGGGGCCCGGCCCCGGCGGAACTACTCTGGCGCAAGAATCTCGCGCTTCTGGTCTACCTCGCCCGATCTCCCAAGCGGACGCGCTCGCGGGACCACCTCGTGGGCATGCTTTGGGGTGACAAGCCGGAGTCGGCGGCACGTCATTCGCTCAACGAGGCCGTCAGAGTGCTTCGCAAGTACGCAGGGGAAGGCGCTCTGGAGACCGAGGCGGGACAGATCCGGCTGTCGGCCGATTCCGTGGGGCTGGATGTAGATACTTTCGAAGATCTTTGCGGGCGTCAGGACTGGCAAGCCGCGGTGGAGCTGCTGGCCGGCGAATTCATGGAAGGCTTCAATGTACCCGGCTGCTCCGAATTCGAAGACTGGCTCTACGGCGAGCGGGTGGCCTGGCGGGACCGCTCGGTGGATGCCCTGGTATCGCAAGCGGGCCGGCTCCTGAACGCCGGCGTGGTTCGGGACGCTGCGCGGGCCGCACGCCGGGCTCTGAAATTCGATCCGACCTCGGAGCTGGCCGCGCAGGCCGCCATGCGCAGCCTGGCCATCGCGGGTGATCGCGCCGCGGCGCTCGAGTTGTACGAGAGTTTTGCCCGGCGGCTGGAAGACGAATTCGGGCTGGAGCCCGAGGCAGGCATCCAGGCGCTGGCCGAGCGAGTGAGGCAGGAACGTGCCTGGCTGGTTCCGGCGGGCCTCGCCTGGGGGACGGCCACCGGAGCGGAGTCGCGCCGCGCGCCCCTCCTGGGACGCGCCACCGAGCTCGGGCGGCTACTGGACGCCTGGGCGGCCGGCAGCGGCGGCCGGCGTGCGACGCTGGCTATGATCGAGGGTGACCCCGGTACGGGAAGGACGCGGCTGGCCGAGGAGCTGATGGCGCGCCTTCGTCTGGAAGGGGCGGCCGCGGCGGCCGCTCGTGCTGTGGAGGCGGATGTCGAAGAGGCGTGGAGCACCGTGCTGGCTCTGGCGCGGGGCCTTCCGGCCGAACTGATCGATCCGGAGAGGGCGCCGCGCGCCGCGCTCGCTGCCCTGGCGGCCCGGCTGCCGGAGTGGGCGTCGCGGGTCGGGTCCGCTGAGAGCGGAGACAGCCCGGGCCGCGCCCTCACCGAGGTTCTCAGGGTTGCTGCGTCGCGGCAGACCGTCTTCCTGTTTGTCGACGATGCGCAGTGGAGCGACCGGGAGTCGCTGCTCTCGCTGGATGGATTGCTGCGTGATCTGGCAGGCCTGCCGCTCTTCCTGCTCCTGGCCAGCGCGCCACATCCTCAGCGCACCGAGTTGGAGGAGTTGCGTTCACGGATCGGTCAGGACGTGCCGGGCGTCAACGTGAAGCTCGGCCCGCTCTCCGGCGCTGCGCTGCGCGAGCTGGCGCGCTGGGCACTGCCGGCCTACGACAGCGTGGAACTGGATCGGGTCACGCGTCGCGTGGCCACGGACTCCGCGGGCCTGCCTCTCCTGGCTGTGGAGCTCCTGCACGCGGTCGCGCTGGGTCTGGATCTCAAGGCTACAGGGGGAGCCTGGCCAGAGCCCTATCGGACTCTGGACCAGACCCTGCCCAGCGAGCTGCCCGACGCTGTGGTGGCGGCGGTTCGGGTAGGATTCAGGCGCCTCAGCCGGGCTGCCCAGTCGGCCCTGTCGGCCGCATCCGTCATCGGTGATCGGGTAGACCGCGCGACCTTGAAGTTGGCGACGGGTCTGGAGAGCGAGGAGTTGGCCGCGGCGCTCGATGAGCTGGAATGGCAGCGCTGGATCACGGCCGACTCGCGGGGGTACACGTTCGTGGCGCGGATCGTTCGTGACGTCGTCGCCCGCGACATGCTGACGTCGGGTCAGCGCCAGAGGATCATCGAGACGGTGCGTGGCCCGTAGCAGCCCTCCCCCCGGCCGTTCCCCTCAGTCTTTTCAAACGAGCACCGAGTCTTACATTATTGCGGTCGAGCGACCTCTTATCCTAACCCCACCGGCAAAGAAGCCAGTCTGACTATGACATGGAGCCCCCTCGACGTCGGAGACGATTCACCTCTGGGCTTCGCCTTACCGGCGCCGGAAGACACCCCGATCACGCTGGTCGACGATGAGCCCAGCGTCCTGAGCGCGCTGGGCCGGGTTCTGCAGCGAGAAGGATACCCGGTCGATACGTTCGAGTCGGCAGAGAAGGCGCTCGAGAGAATCAAGCGGGGCGGGGTCGCGCTGCTCATCTCGGATCTGGTGATGCCCGAGATCGGCGGCATGGAGGCCGTGCGCCGGGCGCTGGAGGAAGATCCCAACCTGGCGGTGATCATCCTCACAGGGGCGGCCGACAAGAAGACGGCGGTCGAGTCGCTGAGACTGGGGGTAGACGACTACCTGGAGAAGCCGATCACCGCCGACGCTTTGATAGAGTCGGTGGGCCGGGTGCTGCGGCGTCGCGCGCAGGATGACTACCGGCGGAAGCTGGAGACGTGGTTAAGAAACGAGGTGTCGCGGCGCACCGAAGAGGTGCAGCGTTACTCGCAGCAGCTGGAATCTGTCTCCGTCGCCACGCTCTCCACCCTGATCCGCGCCATGGAGGGCAAGGATCAATACATGAAGGGCCACAGCGAACGGGTCTCGAAGCTCTGCGAGCGGATGGGTCAGGTTCTGGGCTTGGAGAAGGGCGAGGTCGCCGACCTGCGGACTGCCGGGCTCCTCCATGATGTGGGGATGATAGCGGTGCCGGAGTCGATCATGCACAAGCAGGGTCCGCTCAACGACGTGGAGTATTCCAAGGTTCGGGAGCACGTGGCCATCGCCGCGCAGATTCTCGAGCCCCTCCCTCACCTGGCCAGAGCTTTGGGCTTCGTCCGCTCTCACCACGAGCGACTCAACGGGTCGGGCTATCCGACGGGACTGAGAGGCTCGGACTTCACGATTGGCGGACAGGTCGTGGCGGTGGCGGAGGTGTACGCGTCGCTGACCGAGGAGCGCGCACATCGACCCGCGCACTCGCCGGTCGAGGCGCTGGAGACGCTGCAGGGCAGCCAGGACATCTGGTTCGAGGGTCGCGCCGTCGCCGCCCTGGTCATGGCGCTCAAGCAGGACCCGCAGCTCAAGAGGTAGGAGCAGCTACAGGCTGCCGCCTGTGTGGTGCTAATCAGACCGCCCCGGCTCGCGATTGCGAGGCCGGGGCGGTCGCGTGGTGGCCTGTTACGAGGGTCGGCTACGCCTTGACCCCGGCCATCTCTTCCAACATCGCGGTCGTCACCGACTTCGGCCGCTCGATCGGATAGCCCAGCGCGCGGTCCCAGACGATGTTCGACAGAACGCCCAGGGCGCGGCCGATCGAGAAGAGCACCGTATAGAAGTCGTATTCGCGCAGGCCGTAGTACCACTGAATGACGCCTGACTGCGCGTCCACGTTGGGCCACGGGTTCTTCGCCTTGCCCTGCTCCTGTAGGATCGGCGGCACGACCTTGTACAGAAGGTCGACGTACTTGAAGATCGGGTCGTCGGGCAGATGCTTGAGGCAGAAGTTGCGCTGCTCAGAGTAACGCGGATCGGTCTTTCGCAGCACCGCGTGGCCGAAGCCGGGCACGACCTGACCCGAGTTCAGCGTGTCCCACACGAACTGCTTCATCTCCTCTTCGCTGGGAATCTTACCGCCCATCTGGTCCATGACGCCCTGGATCCAGCGCAGGACCTCCTGGTTCGCCAGGCCGTGGAGCGGGCCGGCCAGCCCGTTGACCATGGCGGAGGTCGCATAGTACGGGTCGGACAGAGCGCTGGCGATCAGATGCCCGGCGTGGGCGCTGACGTTGCCGCTCTCGTGGTCGGAGTG
>CP070722.1:3813356-3826361 GCA_020350785.1 Gemmatimonadota bacterium | reverse complement strand
CCTGGGAACCCCTCCTCCTCCAAGTGCTCTCAGGCGAGCGGCCCGAACGCGAGCTTCAGGCTCTAGTAGCGCGGAAAGGCAGCCGCTACTTCGTCAACTTCCTACTTCGTTACGCACGGCAACTGCGCGGGCCGCAGAAGGACACCGTGTTGCGACTGGCGGCATCTCACCTAGATGTGTTGCTCGTCGACCTGCGTGCCCGCAGCCCTGAACGGCGCGCTTATGCCCTCAAGTCCCTGGGCGCCCTCAGCGTGACCAGCTACCGTGACCAATTCCTGGAGGCACTCACCGATCCATCGCTTCTGGTGGCGATGAACGCCGCTCAGGCTCTGGCTCGCAACTACGACGTGAGCTTCGCCGATCGCTTGCTGCACAGCCTGGAACGGTTCGACGGTTGGAGCCTCAGATATCTAGCGGCGATGCTGGCGAGCATGGGGTCGGAATCCGTTGAGATCCTGCGCCAGGCCTTCCGAGATACCCGCCGTTCTTCCCGAGTTCGGGCAGCGATCGCCATGACCTTGACGACGCTCAACGACATCCTGGCAGTACAGACGGCCGCACAGGTGCTCGAGACGGAGTCGAACACCGATCTCATCGTCGCCGCGCTCGGCCTCATCGACAGAGTCGGTGGGCCCGATCAGCTCTCAGCTGTGCGGCGGCTGCTCAGTTCGTCTGACCCTGCGATTCGTGCCCGAGCCGTGACGGCGCTGGCTCGAATCGGCTCATCTCAAGATGTCCGGCACCTGCAAGCGGCACTCGATGACTCGAACAACTGGGTGGTGATCCATGCCGTCGAAGGTCTATTAGAGATGGGCAGGAAAGACATCCTCGAGGCCGTGGCCGGATCGGATCATCCTCGTGCGCTGGCTGCGCGAGAAGTGCTCTGGGAGGGGGCGCCTGATGCGTGACATCGGCTGGACTGCCCTGCTGCTCGTCAACTCTCTGGCACTGGTTTATTTCGCGTTGCTGAACTCCACCTCCCTGTTGACCAGCCTCGCAGCATACCGCTCACTGCGTCGTTACGCACAACGCCTGAAGACCGTGGACGTGCTCGAGCTCCTCCGTTCGGGAGCGGCCCAGTCGATAACCGTAGTGGCGCCGGCCTACAACGAAGAAGCCACTTGTGTTGAGGCGACCCGATCGCTGCTAACCCTGGAGTACCCCGAATACGAGATTCTCGTCGTGAACGATGGATCGAAAGACGCGACCCTGGAACGCTTGAGCGAGGCTTTCGACCTCGCGCCGGCGCCCCGCTTCCCCGCCGCTGATATTCCCTCCAAACGCGTACGCGGGACGTACCGAAGCACGCGCTACCCCTATCTCTGGGTCATCGACAAGGAGAACGGCGGCAAAGCCGATGCCATAAATGCCGGCCTCAACTTCGTGCGGACGCCGTTGTTTTGCACCATCGATTCGGACAGCCTCCTCGAACCCGAGGCCCTCCTGCGCGTCAGTCGTCCATTCCTCGAAGATGCGCGCACGATCGCGGCTGGCGGCATCGTTCGGATCGTCAACGGTAGCACTGTCTGGGCCAGCCGCGTCATGGATGTTCGCTTGCCCCGGAGTATGCTGGCCCGCCTTCAAGTGCTGGAGTACCTGCGCGCGTTCCATTCGGGGCGCCTGGGCTGGGCTGAACTCAACGCGACAATGATCATCTCGGGCGCATTCGGCCTGTTCAAGCGATCGGTGGTGGTCGAGGCGGGTGGGTTCGCTAGCGGCACGGTCGGCGAAGACATGGAGCTGGTGGTGCGACTGCACCGCCACTGTCACGAGAACGGCATACCCTACCGCATAGTCTACATCCCCGACCCCGTCGCTTGGACCGAATGCCCAGAGACGGTGAAGGGGTTGCGCGTTCAGCGCGATCGCTGGCAGCGCGGCCTGACCGAAGTCCTCACCCGAAACCTGCGTCTACTGTTCAACCCCAGCTACGGCAGCGTTGGGTTTCTGGCTTTCCCCTACTTCTTCTTTCTGGAGATGCTCGGACCGGTGATCGAAGTGGTCGGCTACATTGCCTTCGCCGTCACGATATTCGTCGGGCTGGCCTCCCTGTCTTACGTGTTGGCCTTTCTGATGTTGGCCATCCTATTTGGGATCGCCCTCTCGATCGCTGTAATAGGCCTGGAAGAGCTGACTTTCCGCCGCTACCACCGCACAGCGGATTTGGCCCGGCTCTTCTGGTTGGCTATCGCCGAGAACTTCGGCTACCGGCAGCTCAATTCCTTGTGGCGGATCAAAGGCATGATCTCGTTTCTGCGCGGCAGGCATGATTGGGGAGAGCTGACGAGGAAAGGATTCGCCACGAGTGACTGAGTCTGGCCGCCGTGGTCTAAAACCGCCGCTCGAACGCGACCCGGAACCCGACCCGGTTCCGATTCCCTCGGCCGCTCAGCTCCTCCCATTGGTACGAGAGCACCCAAGCCCAGCTGACCATTGGAGACAGTGGGTGCTTGCCGGCGAACTCCAACAGGAAATTGCCCACGCGATCCAGTTCCTCGTCGCTGATGTTCGGGTCTGGCGCGTCCCCGTACGATGCCAGAAGGCCGAAATAGTTGTCGGCGTCGACGTAGTAGCGGCGCGTGACAACCCCCAGCGACCAACTGACTTCCGAATCATCAAAAACCAAGAAGGGTCTAAGCGAGGTCCAGTAGTCACCGTAGTATCTTCCGAGGGAGCCTGTCAGCATCGGGAACTGTTCGTCAGGAAACCTCAGATAGCGCACTCCGCCGGAAATCTCCCAAGCGCCCGGCAGGTTTGCCCACAGGTCCGCACCTAACCTCAATTTCGGAAACGAAGAGGACGGCGAGTAGCCAACGTTCAGGTATCCGTAAACGTTGCGCGTTAGGAAGGGATAGGCATCCCCCTCGACCTGGACAGCAGATTCGTCGAAACGATAGGCATAGTTCAGGCGAGCTATGAGGGCCGCCGTGTTGTCCTTGCGCTCTACTGATACTTCACCCAGGTGCCAGGGATCGAAGTCCTGGTCGAAGTAGAAGAAACCGTAGCCGGCTCCGAAGCGGTAGCGCGCAGATCGCACCCCACCCGTCTCATCCTCCTGCGGGGCCGAGAGGGTCCAGCCGTCCACAGCGCCGGGTCGCGCTGCCGGCGCCGACTGCGCGGACAAGCTGGCATGCACAGCGCCAAGAACCGCGCACACCCCCAAGCCCGCCCGAAGGAAAGGCACTAAGCTAAGATGAGACAAGGAGCTTCTCGAGTTCCTCCCGCGGGACGGCACCAATCCGTCGATTCGATTCCTTTCCCAGTTTGAAGACGATCAACGTCGGAATGCCTCGGATCCCGAACTTCTGCGCCGTTCTCGGATTGCGATCGGTGTCCACCTTGGCGACGAGGACCTCACCGATATGCTCGTGGGCAAAATCATCCAAGACCGGTGCCATTATCTTGCATGGCGCACACCAATCGGCGTAGAAGTCCACCACAACAGGTATGTCGGCGCCGTCGATCACATTGTGAAAGTCGTCGTCCGTCACCCGCACGGGTCGATCTAGCAGGATCGGTTTGCCGCAGCTACCACACTTCGGGCTGTGGCTCAGCCGGTCGACATCGACCTTGTTGAGGGTGAGGCAGAACTGACAGCTCACGGTCACCCTCCCGGCCGCTTCACCCCCGCTCGCCTTCATCTCTATTACAGCTCCGTTACTTCAGATAGTCTTCGCCCCAGGTCTCCAGCCTCTTGCGTCCTGATACCTCCACATGCGTGCCTGCGCCCCGCTTTTTCAAGATGACTTTCACAACGGCGCCTTGGTTCCTGCTTTAGTTCATCTACCCCGACCCATCAACCCTCGGGGTCGAGGATGGCGTCGATCCGGGCGACCGTGTCCTGAAGGTGCAGTCGCGTAGCCCTGTCGCTGACTCCTCGGCCCAGCGTCGCGTTGATCTCGCGCTTGAGCGCCTCTAGCTCACCACGGACGAAGGCCCGGATGTCCGACTGGGAGACGTTTACACTGGTCACGAAACCGGCAAAGAACGTCGGCGTCGCGGGCGGCTCCTCCGTCATGAGCCATCCCATTCGCTCCAGGTAGCCGCGCTGCAGGTTGCGGCGAAAGACGTTAATAGAGCGTCCACCTTCCAGTTCGGTCCACACCGAGCCCCTCAGGTCGCGGAGCATCTCGTCCAGAGTATAGACACCGCTGCCATTCCGCGCTTCTGATTCGATCAGCCGCTGCATACGGCCCGGGTCGAGGACCCTGTTAAGGACGCCAACCTGCGCCCTCCGCATCCGTTCGACCGTTCCGACGTTCTCGATCCGTCGTAGGATGTCTTCGTCGATCATCCATGTCGGTGGAGTGAATGCCTGCTCCGCGAAGAACTGCATCGCCCGTCTCTGCGTCGCCTCAGGCACGAACTCGTAGACAGGGCCACCCTGCGCATACGTCTTTCGGGTCTCGTAGACGCCACCGACGACGGCGGCCACGTGTCCCATGTAGCGATTCCACTGCGCCAGCACCTGGTCGTACAACTCCTCGAGCTCGGCGTAGTCTTCCAGCTCTTCATAGGACCAATCGATCAGGTTGGGTACGATCCGCTTGAGGTTGGCGATTCCGTACTCGCTCGCCCGCATCGCATCGTCACCTATCGCCTCCGTCAGTGAGGTCGGATCGATAGCACTGGGATTACCGAAGTGGTACATAGGATCGTCGTACTGCTCCCTGACCCAGCGATCCAAAGTCACACGCTCATCGTCCGCTGAGCTCGCATCGAGGATCGGACGATAACCCCACCGGATCGAGTACTTGTCGTACGGCCCGATGGCCGGATGGAAACAGACGCCATCATCCTCCGGCTGTGCTACGTAGTTGAAGCGCGCGTAGTCCATGATCGATGGCGCCGTGCCCATGGTGCAGGTGAAGCTGGCCGAACGCAGAGAATCCACGGGATAGGCAGAGCTCGCCTTCATGTTGTGCGGAAGTCCCAGCGTATGGCCGACCTCGTGCGCCGCGACAAATCTGACCAGCTCGCCCATTACCTCGTCGTCGAATCTCACTCCGCGCGCGGCCGGGTTGGCCGCCGCCGTCTGTACGAGGTACCAGTTACGCAACAGGTTCAACACGTTGTGGAACCAGCCTATGTCGCTCTCCAAGATCTCGCCACTGCGCGGATCGTGGACGTGCGGCCCGTAAGCGTTCTGGACCTCACTTGGGAACCAGCGAATGACCGAGTAGCGAGCGTCCTCTGGGCTGAACTCGGGATCCTCCTCGGCCGTCGGCGGATCCTTGGCGATAATCGCGTTCCTGAAACCCGCCTCGGCGAATGCGACGTTCCAATCCTCTACGCCCTTCTTGAGATAGGGACGCCATTTCGCCGGGGTGGCCGGGTCTATGTAATAGACGATCGGCTTGGCTGGCTCCACCAACTCGCCTCGTTGAAAAGCGGCAGTGTCACTAGGCTCCAGACGCCAGCGCGTGATATAGCGGCGCGTCGTGGTCTTCTGATCGCTCAACCCATAGTCCACCTGCGCCACACCGAAGAACCCCACCCGGTCATCGGCGATACGAGGCCGCATGGGTTCTTCCGGCAGCAAGATCATCGAGTGGTTCATCTCGAGAGAGATGGACCCGGTGGAGGAGTTGGATGGCGGATCGGTCGCATTGTACGTCATCACCACCCGCACCTCGATGTTCCGTGGAAAGCTCCTAGCCCAATCGATGAAGGTGCGATCCTTGTCTAGATTGCGCACTTTGAAGCGATCTCGACTCGATTTGCTAAGGCCCAGGATTGGAACGTCGCTTGTGTACAGATCCGTCACATCGATGACCACCGACGATGTATCGACGTTCACCGTGTCGACCTGGAACGCCGCCACATCGAACGACTGTACGATTGGCTCGAAGTTCGCGTTGCGGACGGCCTCATAAATCGGCAGAGAGTCGGCCGCGACGTTGTTGTACGACACAATGCGCAACAAAACCTTCTTGTCGTGGCGTTGCCAGCGCACCGTCTGAGTGTTGTTCTTCTCGCCTCCGTAGCCAATATTCTGCGCTGTCCGCGCCCGCCGTGACACCAAAAGCATTTCGCGGTCGAGCATGGCCGTTGGGATCTCAAAGTACAACTTCTCGTCGACCCAGTGAGCGATGAACAAGCCGGAGTCGCTCTTGGCCTCAGCCGTGATCACCTGACCGTAGGGCTTGATCTTCGGCCTGCTCTCGCGCTCGGGCCTGGCCTCGGCCTGAGGCCGGGGCGCGGTTTCCGCCCGCCCTTTGGCACAGGCGTTCAGCGCCAGAGCACCCAGCAGCGTGAACAGAACGTACGTTTCACGTCGCATGTCGTATCCCCTCGTTGGCTTCGGGATTCATAATTCGCAGAATGGATCAAACCGCCAAAAACTAGGCATGCATCTCTGCCTACGCCAGGTGGCTGCACGTCCTCGGCTTGCGAGCTGGCGGCAGCGTTCACCTCGACGCCGACAGTCCTGCCGTGCGTGCCGGATGCGCACAGCTCCTGTTCCGATCTGACACGCTCCGAGGGAAGCGGACGGGCCCGAGATCCATAGATTGCCTGGGTTCTGAATCTCGCAGCGACGGCACTTCCTTTGCTAAACCTTAGGCCGAACTCTACTTGCTGAAGGAGTCGGCCTATGTACCCCTTCTTCTGGGACCACTTGCCGTTGCGGATAGTGGAGATCGCGATCGCACTGCTGGCCATGGTCACGGCCCTGATCGTATAGTGGATGAGCGTGGTCCCGTGCTTCCCGATTCGGCGCGGCCACATAACCGAAGGGAGCGATCGCGTGCGTCTCCAGCCGTCGGACTACTTCGAGTATTATGGGCTGTACGTCGACAAGGTACCGAAAGGCAATGTCCTATCGCTTCTCGAGGAGAAGCATCTGGAAACCCAAGAACTGTTGGCTGAGATCCCCGAGGAACGCGCCGACTATCGCTATGCCTCCGGAAAGTGGAGCGTGAAGGAGATCATTGGGCATCTCATCGACTCAGAGCGCGTCTTCGGCTACCGAGCTCTCTCTTTCGCGCGCGGCGATCCGGCGCACCTGCCGTCTATGGAGCAAGATGACTGGGCTGCTGCCTCAAACGCCGCCCTGCGACCTTTGGCCGACCTGGCGTCGGAATTCGGCATCGTCCGTAGATCGCACATCGCTTTGTTTGCAGGCTTCGACGACAGCATGTGGAAGCGCCGGGGTACCGCCAGCGGTTTCGAATTCACGGTCCGCTCTTTCCCGTACATCATCTTGGGTCACGAACTGCACCATCTGGATGTGCTGAGAGAGCGCTATCTGCCATAGTTGCGAGGACGGGGCGACTCCCTCAACACAAAACTGCGACAGCGCTTCCGGCTCGACCCAGCGCCCGAATGGCCGCCGGTCAGTCGGCGCCTCGAGCCGACCCGAGACCGGCCGCGTCGGAACTCACCCTTCCGAGCCCGGCCCAATCGATCTCCCCCCAGCCGCGGCTTACCGCCGTTTGGAATCGGTCCCGCACGAGCGCGGCCAGCGGAAGGGACGCACCGCTCTCCTCGGCCGCCCGCAGCGCCAGCGTCACGTCCTTCAATCCAAGCTCGAGGCTGAAGCCCGCGGGCTCGTAGCGCTCGTCCGTGATGATCGTTCCGTAGTTCTCGTAGAATGGCGAACGTATCACCCGAGTGTTGACCACATCGAGCAGTTCTCGCGGGTCTATGCCGTGCTTCCTGACCAGAGCGATCGCCTCCGCCAATGCCTCGATGGCGGAGGCCAGCACGAAGTTGCTGGCCAGCTTCAGGACGGCCGCCCGCGTCGCATCTTCCCCGACCTTGGACACACCGTAGCCCACTGCGGCAAAGACCGGCTGACAGCGCTCCACCATGTCCGCCGGGCCGGCCGCCACGACCCAAAGCTTGGACGCCTCCGCAGCCTCCGGCCGTCCGAACACGGGTGCCGCCACGAAACCCTGGCCCGCCGCCTGGTGAGCCTCCGCCAAGCGCCGGGTCGTCGCCACTCCAATCGTGCTCATCGAGGCGTGAACGGCGCCCTTGCCAAGCCCGCCGAGAACGCCGTCTTCAGCGAATACCACAGCTTCCACGGCCGCGTCGTCCGACAGAATAGTGACCACCACGTCGGCACCGTCAGCCGCCTGCGCCGGCGATTCGACGACCCGTGCCCCCTCCTCCGCGGCAGCCTGCGTCTTTTCGCGCGTTCGGTTGAAAACAGTGACCTCATGGCCATCCCAGATTAGGTTCAAGGTCATCGGCACACCCATCTTCCCCTGCCCTACGAATCCGACCTTCATCTGCCGCCTCCAAGGAATGACACTGATGTGGAGAAGCCCAGGTGCGGGCCACGGCAGGCACCCGCGATCGCCAAGCTAGCATCGATGGTGCGTCACCCGATACCTGGCCCCTGGATGACTTGATCTGAAGGCGCCTCCCGCCAATCTTGCTCTAGTTCCCAAGCTTGACTCAGACAAGCGAGGTCGAATTTGGACCAAACGAACTTGCGCGTGGCCGGCATGTCCTGCGAAGGATGCGTAAATGCAGTGAGAAACGCCCTGACCGGGGTCGCCGGCGTGCGGGATGTGACCGTCTCCCTGGACGAAAAGTCCGCTCGCGTTCTGCACGACGGCAGTACGACAACGGCTGATCTTCTGCAGGCCGTAGAGTCGGCCGGATACAGCGCCGAGCAGACCTGACGGAACCCTCCTACCCTGTGGCTACCGCCCCAACGGCCGGTTCCCGGAACGCCGGCCCCAAGACCGATAGCGACGTAGCTCGGTTCGCGTGGCTGGCCGTCGGAACAGTGCTATTGCTGGTCGCCAATGGCCGCTGGATCGTACCGCTAGCGAGCTGGCTCGCCCCCATCGGCTGGCTGATATTCCTCCAACGCTCGCGGAAATCAACCGGGCTGCCATCGGCGCTCACCCTATTTGTCCTCCTTCACTTCGTGGCCTGGAGAGGGATAATTCCGGCGCCAGGCATCCTTTACTTTCTGATCGCCGGAACCTATGCCCTCGTCTATTTTCTGCCCTACTTCGCCCATCGCCTCCTCTGTCAGCGCCTGGCTGGCTTCCGTGTCACGCTGATCTTTCCCACAGCCTGGGTGGCCAGCGAGTTCCTATTCCAAAACTGGGTGACACCTTACGGCAGCTGGTTCTCGCTAGCCTACACACAGACGGAGCACATCGCTCTTCTCCAGATCGCCGCTCTCACCGGCCATGCCGGCATCTCCTTCCTCATGACCTGGTTCGCGGCCACGATTGCCTGGACGATAGACAGCGGCCAAGCCACCCGCGCGACGTTGTCTACGGCAGCCGTCTTCGCAACCGCACTCGGCGGCGTACTTCTGTACGGTCAGCTCCGCTTGTCGCGGCCGAGCGCGCCGGCCGAGCTGGTGCGCGCGGCCGGCCTGGTTCCCTCCGCTAGTCTCCTGGACGAATTGGAAGCGGCGCTTGCGCCGGCGCGGCGCGGAGGGAACCTCAGCCCGGCCTCGCGGGACAGGCTGGAGAGAATCGCGAACAGGTTAAACGATGATCTCTTTAGCCGGAGTCGCCGGGAGGCAAGCGCGGGCGCGCAGCTGGTTACCTGGTCCGAGACAGCTGGACGCGTACTCAAGGCGGCAGAGCACGAATTCGTCAGTAAGGCGCAAGCGCTAGCGACCGAAGCGGGCGTCGACCTCGTCCTGGGCTACGGAGTGTGGGATCCAGATGGAGTTCCGCCCTTCGAGAACAAGGTCATCGCCATCGGCGCGGACGGCGAAGTAGCCTGGGAGTACGAGAAAGCGCACCCCATAGTCGGTGCCGAGTCAGCGTTCATGCGGCCGGGAAAAAGGGTGATTCACGGACTGGTGACGCCGTATGGCGTGGTGAGCGCCGCCATCTGTCACGATCTGGATTTCCCAGCTTTGCTTAGGCAAGCGCACAACGCGGGGACAACGCTCATGGTTGGACCGTCCGCCGACTGGGAAGAGATCACTCCCTTGCACGCCAACATGGCGATTCTTCGCGCCATTGAGAACGGCTTCTCCCTGATTCGGCCCACCAGCGGGGGGCGTTCGATCGCCACCGATTGGCGAGGAAGAACGGTGGCGGCGTTGGATTATCCCGACGACGCCTTTGTCGCGTATCTACCTACCGCAAGAGTCCGTACGCCGTACGGAGCCGTAGGAGATCTCTTCTCGTGGCTTTGCGTGGTTGGCGTGATTGGCTTTGTCGCTCTGCACCTGATCTCCGCTAGAGCACGGTCCCCCGATCCTAGAAAGCGGCGCTACTCCTTCTGACACCGGCCGATCAGTCTCTGGTCGTTTGCCGGACATCCAACTGTCGAGAGAGCGCCTCGGCCTTGATACCCTTGTGGGAGGTATTCCAGATTTGCACACCGGCACGTATCAGGATGACCTGCGGTGAAGCGTGAGGGACGGCAAGCAGTGCCGCTGCCTTGTTAGACAGGTCGCGCTGTTCGATCACATCGATCATGAAGACCTGAGTGTCCGGGTGCTCACTGGCGAAGCTCTCGACTTGACGACGTGCCAGCGTCGAGGTCAAACAGATCGGGCTGTGCTTGTAGATGACGAGGGTGCTTCCGGCGGCCAACAATTGCTCCAGCTCTCGCTCGTCAGTGAGTTGCGATATCACTCTTCGCTCCCATCCGGCGACGCTTATGCCAGCGGCGCTGACTCTTGCGGCGGCCGCGACCATTGCCTGCAAGCACCTGATCGCGCCCTCTGCTCCCGGCGCTCTCTGATTCTACCACAGACGCTGGCCAGCGGATAGCGCGTTCGCCGCCGGTCGGCGAGAGCCGCAGCACTGGCATGAACAGATCCAAGCTCGGTTTGCCCGAAACGGTCAAGGGACTTACTGTGACCTGCATGGAGGCCGACGGCGGCGCACGCCTGGGTGAGCCAAAACCAGAACAGTGGAATAGACATGGACGAAGATACTCGAGAGAGGCTGCGCGAGGCTCTGATGGACACCTTTCGCGCTTGGGGCGGTCAGTGGAACGTCTCGCCCCTGGCGCCAGGCACCGGCGCCGCTCCGCCCGACTGCTGGCTGGTGCGCGTCCATTCCCACCCGTTCACGCGTGGCGAGTTGCCCAGCGACCTCGTGGAAGACTACCTCCGAGACCCCACACATCCCGAGACCGCCAGCCGCTGGGAAGAGGAGCTTCGACCCATCTTCGAGCGCGCCCGCGAGCAAGCTCCCTGACCCCGGTCTCGTCCCGCTCCTAGCCAACGACGACCCGCCGGCCGCACCCGGTCAGGCGGCGCGGGAGGCGAAATCACCCTACTTCCCCTGCGGTAGCCCCTTATCCCTGGCCTGGTCACTATTGATCATGGTTCGGCCGTCTTATCTTGTGCCCGAGGCATGCCGCCCTCCGCCGGAGCGCGCCGCCGTAGGTTGCGCGCTTGCAGCGGACCCGCAATCTGCAGAGAGGACTCGAATCATGCCGGTCAAGCCAGCCGATAGCGTCCCGAGCGAGCCGGTGGGAGCCGGTCGTGGGACGCGGCGACAGGTGCTCATCGGGCCCGACGAGGCACCGAACTTCGCCTTGCGGCGATTCATAATGGAGCCGGGTGGCAACATGCCTCGACACACCAACACGGTGGAGCATGAGCAATACGTGTTGCGTGGTCGTGCCCGAATTGGGATTGGCGACCAGGTCGTGGAGGTCGGTCCGGACGACGTTGTCTACATACCGGCAGGCCTGCCTCACTGGTACGAGGCCCAGGGCGATGAGCCCTTCGAGTTTCTCTGTGTCGTTCCCAATCACCCTGACCGCCTAACGGTCTTGGGCGAGGAGGGCTGAGCTCCTCGGATGCGGTACCACGATCGGAGTCGGGATTCGGGTGGCGGCCAACGGCGACCCGCGAACTCAGCTTCTTGAATGAACGAAGCCGGCGATGTCAGCGCCGTGGTGGTCAATCACAACGGTGGCCAACGTGTGCTGCGTTGCCTGCATGCTTTGAGCGACCAGGAGCCTCGCTTCGCCGAAATCATCGTCGTCGATAACGCCTCGGTCGATGACAGCGCCCGGAGCATCGCCGAGAGCTTCCCCGCGGTCCGCATCGAGCGCCTGAGCGAGAACCGGGGACCTTCCCCGGCGCGCAACGCCGGGCTGCGACTTGCCGACAGTCCTCTAGTACTACTCATAGACGACGACGTCTATCTGGAGCGGGGCGGCCTCGCCAAACTCCTCGATCGCTTCCGCAGCGACGGGCCAGCGCTGGTCTGCCCGCGCGTAGTCTACTACCCCGGTCCAGAGATCATTCAGTGCGATGGCGCCGACGCCCATTTTCTGGGCACGATGAGGCTACGACACGGAGAGCTCCCTTTGGCCGCCGCGCCCCAAGCGGCAGCGGAGGTCGGAAGTGCAATAAGCGCCTGCCTTCTTCTCCAACGTGAGGTCGCCCTGGAAGCAGGAGGCTTCGACGAGGACTATTTCATCTACGTGGAGGATCACGAGTTCGCCTATCGTCTTCGTGCCCTCGGGCACCGAATCCTCTGTGAGCCGGCAGCGGTCGCTCTGCACGACCGTCGCTCCGGCGTCCCGGGCCTCTCCTACCGAGGGGAAGCTGCATATCCAGCTCGGCGTTTTTATCTTACAACTCGCAACCGCCTGACCACGGTTCTCATTCACTACCGCCTGCGTACCCTCATCGTTGCCCTGCCCGCACTCGCCGCCCACGAGCTAGCCGCCTCCGTCATTGCGCTGGCCCGGGGGTGGTTGCGGCACTGGCTGCGGGCGTGGGTATGGCAATTCAAGACGCGGAAGGCCATCGCGCGTAAGCGCAGCCGAATCCAGACGCTCCGTGTCGTTCGCGACCGCAGTCTGTTGTCTGGCGGTCCGATACCGATGGCCCCGGGTTTCATCAGATCCCCGGTGCTGCGGGGCCTCGCGGCGTTTTTCTCCGCCGGGCTCAACGGCTATTGGCGACTCACGCGCAGGCTGATCGGCTGAGCCGGAGAGGCGCGGCCGTGTTGGCGTGCGGGGCGGAGCCGGTCGCCCGCTGCAAACACATGTTTCCGTGGCCGCGGCCTCACTATACCACCTCGCGCCGGCCTACAT
>CP070722.1:3805261-3813256 GCA_020350785.1 Gemmatimonadota bacterium | reverse complement strand
GCTGTTGGATTTCCTGCACGCGAGTGGCGACCCGGTAGTGACGTTCACCCACGTATTGCGGATCCAGCAAGCGGCTGGTCGAGTCGAGCGGATCGACGGCCGGGTAGATTCCCAACTCCACGATCCGGCGCGACAACACCGTGGTCGCGTCGAGGTGCGCGAAGGTCGTCGCCGGCCCGGGATCCGTCAAATCGTCGGCGGGCACGTAGATCGCCTGCACCGAAGTGATCGAGCCTTCGCGCGTCGAGGTGATGCGCTCTTCCAGTTCGCCCACATCGGTGCCCAGCGTCGGCTGGTAGCCCACGGCCGACGGCATGCGTCCCAGCAGCGCCGAGACCTCGTTCCCGGCCTGGACGAAGCGATAGATGTTATCGATGAATACCAGCACGTCCTGCTTCTCGACATCGCGGAAGTACTCGGCCACCGTCAGGCCGGTGAGGCCGACTCGGAAGCGGGCGCCCGGCGGCTCGTTCATCTGGCCGTAGATCAGGGCGGCACTACTCTTGTCCGGATCGCCGGGCGTGATGACGCCGGCCTCGGACATCTCGAGCCACAGGTCGTTTCCTTCGCGGGTCCGCTCACCGACGCCGCAGAAGACCGAGCGGCCGCCGTGCTCGGTGGCGATGTTGTGGATCAGCTCCATGATCACCACCGTCTTGCCGACCCCGGCGCCGCCGAACAGGCCCGTCTTGCCGCCCTTCATGTAGGGAGCGATGAGATCCACGACCTTGATGCCCGTCTCGAAGATCTCCGTGGTCGGCGCCAGGTTCCGCAGCGGCACTGGCGGCCGGTGAATCGGCCAACGCTCCTCGGCCTCGACTGGACCCTGCTCGTCCACTGGCTCACCCAGAACGTTGAGAATCCGCCCCAGCGGCGCCCGGCCCACCGGCGTGGTGATCGGACCCCGCAAGTCGACCGCGTCCATGCCTCTGACGATGCCGTCCGTCGAATCCATCGCGACGGTGCGCACCTGGCTGCGCCCGATGTGCTGCTGGACCTCACAGACCACGCTGATCGCCGCCCTGCCATCGCCGCCCTTGATCCGGACCGCGTGGTAAATCTCCGGCAGCTTCTCCGGCTCGAACTCCACGTCCACGACCGGACCGATAACCTGTACGACCTTCCCGATGTTGTCTGCCATATCTAACGCGTCAGGGTTGCAGGACAGCGCAGGGGCGCCGCCTGTGGATTGTTGATCCCGTCATCCTCTCAGCGCCTCGGCGCCACCCGTTATCTCCGTCAGCTCCTGCGTGATCTGGGACTGACGGGCGGTGTTGTAACGGCGCGTCAACGTCTTGATCAGCTCGTCCGCATTGTCGGTGGCGTTCTTCATCGCCGTGCGACGAGCCCCTTGCTCAGCCGCCGCCGTCTCAACCAGCGCTCTGTACACCGCATTCCTCACGTAGAGCGGCAATACGAACGTCAAGATGTCCTCGGAGGACGGCGAGAATATGTAGTTGGAGGCGCGCGCCGCGTTGCCGCCCGCCGGCTCGACCGGCAGGACGCGCATCAGCGCGGGTGGAGTCGAAAGCGCGCTCTTGAACTGGGCGTACACGATGTCGACCGCATCCAGCTCCCCGCGCTCGAAGCAGGGGATCAGCGGATCGATGAGGGAGTGGGCGTCGGCCATGCTCGGCCGGTCCGTGATGTCGATCCGCTCGCTCGCCATCTTCTCGCGTCGGAACCGGAAGAAGCTGAGCCCCTTCCTCCCCACGACGTGGAACTCGACATCCACGCCGTCTGCGCGCAGCTCCTCTAGCCTCGTCCGAGCCAGGCGGATCAGGTTGACGTTGAAAGCACCAGCCAAACCGCGGTTGCTGGTCAGAAGGATGAGGGCGGACCTCCGAATCTCCTCCGGCTGCCTGAGGATTGGATACCTCTCAGCCAGGTCCGGCGCGAATAGGCCGGAGATCACCTCACTCAGCTTGCCAGCATAGGGCCGCGCGGCGCGCACACGCTCCTCTGCTCGCCGCATCTTGGATGCGGCGACCATCTCCATCGTGTGTGTGATTTGGCGGGTGCTCTGTACCGAGCGGATCCGCCGTCGAATGTCGCGCGCCTTTTGCATTATGACTTAGTCACCCACCGGGGCCGTTTCCGCCGACACCTCGGCTGTCCCTGATACCTGCTGGCGTTTGTGCGCCCCGAAACGCTCCTTGAACTCCTTGATCGCGGCAACCAGCTGCGCCTCTACCTCCTGGCTCAGCTCGCCGCTCTCGCGGATCGCCGCACCGATCTCCGGATGACTGGCCTTCATGTAGCTGAAGAAGTCGCTCTCCCACTCTCGAATGTCGCTGACCTCCACATCATCCAGGTGGCCCTGGGTGCCCACGTAGATGACCATCACCTGGTTCTCGACCGGCAGCGGCTCGTACTGGCCCTGCTTGAGGACCTCGACCATGCGCTCACCGCGCGCCAGCTGCCGCTGCGTCGCGGCATCCAGCTCCGCGGCGAACTGCGCGAACGCCTCCAGCTCGCGGTACTGCGCCAGGTCGAGGCGCAGTCGGCCGGCCACCCGGCGCATCGCCTTCAGCTGAGCCGAGCCGCCCACGCGCGAGACGGAGATGCCGACGTTCATCGCCGGCCGCACGCCCGCGTAGAAGAGATCGGCCTCCAGATAGATCTGGCCGTCGGTGATCGAGATGACGTTCGTCGGGATGTAGGCGGCGACGTCGCCAGCCTGTGTCTCGATGATCGGTAGCGCCGTGAGCGAGCCGCCCGGCTTCTCGATCTCAGGGTGGCCCTTGATCATCTCGGCGTCTTCCGTGATCTTGGCCGCCCGCTCCAGCAGCCGGGAGTGATTGTAGAAGATGTCGCCGGGGTAGGCCTCGCGTCCCGGCGGCCTCCTCAGGACTAGCGAGAGCTGACGGTAGGCCTGCGCCTGCTTCGAGAGATCGTCGTACACACAGAGCGTGTGCCGGCCCTCCTTGTACATGAAGTACTCGGCCATCGTGCAGCCGCAGTAGGGCGCGATGTACTGAAGCGTCGCCGGATCGCTGGCGTTCGCCGCCACGACGATGCTGTGCTCCATTGCGCCCTCCTGCTCCAGGCGATCCACCAGGTGCGCGATCGTCGAGGCCTTTTGACCGACACCCACATACACGCAGACGACGTCGCCACCCCGCTGGTTGATGATCGTATCCACCGCGATGGCCGTCTTGCCGGTCCGGCGATCCCCGATGATCAGCTCACGCTGGCCCCGGCCGATCGGCGTCATCGCGTCGATCGCCTTGAGCCCCGTCTGCAGCGGCTCCTTAACGGGCCGGCGGTAGACGATGCCGGGCGCTTTGCGCTCGACCCGCATCCGCTGCGAGCAGTCGATCGGGCCCTTGCCGTCGAGCGGCTCGCCCAACGGATTCACAACACGGCCCAGCAACTCCGGGCCCACGGGTACCGAGAGGACCTGGCCGGTCAAGCGAACCGAGTCGCCTTCTTTCAGCTTGAGGTAATCGCCGAGGACGACGGCGCCGATGTTGTCTTCCTCGAGGTTGAGCGCCAGGGCCACCACGGTTTCGCCGGTCTCGCTGGACTCGATCTCGAGCATCTCGCTGGCCATGGCCGACCCGAGCCCCCAAATGCGAGCGACCCCATCGCTCACCTCTAGGACCTCGCCGATCTCCTCCGCGTGGAGCTCCTTATCGTAGCGCTCGATCTCTCTTACCAGCGCCTTCTTGATCTCACTGGCCGTGAGTCGCGTTCGCGTGCTCGCCATATGCTCTTCGCTGTATTCCGGTTTGAATTACACGGCCGGCCGGCTCAACCAGGCAACCGGCAAGCCTCTCTCAAATCTCCGCCCGCAGCATGCTTCGACGTAGTCGCTGCAGTCGCTGCCGGACCGAACCATCCATGATCCGATCCCCTACCTTCACGATCACGCCGCCCAGGATGCGCGGGTTGACCCGATAAGACGGAAGAATCTCTCTATCGAGCAGCTCACTCAACCGACGCTGCAGCGAGGCTCGCAGGGCCTCGTCCGCCTCACGTGCCGTGGTGATCTCGACCTCCAACCGGCCGAGGTGCTCGTTGAGCAGTGTCGTGAACTCCCGCGCTATCGCCGGGAGAAAGTGCTGGCGCCCCTTGTCGATCGTCACGTAGAGGAAGCGCAGTAAGTGGCCCGCCATTACGCCGCCAAATACGTCACGCACCACCCGTTTCTTTGCGGCCGGATCGATGCGGGGCGTCTCCAGGAAGACCCGGAAGTCGGGCTCGCTCTCCAGCAAGCTGCTGAACTGACCCAGCTGTTCCGCGTATAGCTCGACTGCCTCGTCTTTCAAGGCGAGCTCGAGAAGCGCTTCCGCATAGCTGCGGGCGACCGTCGTCTCGAGCATCAGCCGCTCTTCTCGCGACCGGACTCTCGGGCCAGGTCCTCGAGGTATTCCTCTACCAGCCGCCGATTCTCCGAAGAATCGACCTCAAGCTCCAGAACTCGGCCGGCCGCTGAGATCGACAGATTCACGGCCTCGCGCCTCAGCACCTCCAAAGCCTGGTCGCGCTCCCGCTCGATATCCTCCTTCGCGTTCCCGACGATCTGCTCGCGCTGGCGGCGCGCCTCCTCGAGCAGCTCGCTCCGCATCCGCTCGCCGGCTTTCCGGCCGTCGGCGAGTATTTGCTGCGCCTGGTCTCTGGACTCATCGAGTAGCTTGCGCTGCTGCTCCAACAGCCGGGTCGCCTCGTCCCGCTCGCGGCTCGCTCCGTCCAAAGCTTCCTGGATCCGCCGCTCGCGAGCCTCGAGCGCGCCGAGGATCGGACCCCAAGCCCATTTGCGCAGCACGAACAGCAGGATCAGGAAGATGACCCAGGTCCAGATCACGAGCCCCGGGTTGATCGCGAACAAGCCGCCGCCGCCGGCACCTTCTCCGTGCTCCTCCTGCGCCAGTAAGGGCAGCGCCGCGGCCAGCGACGCTACGCAGACCAGCGCGAGCGCAGCGGCGCCCTTGCCCAATGCTCTGCCTCGGCGACGGGATTCGATTGCCATCATCATTCCAGCTGCCCCCGTTGAGCTGCTTACCCCTTCAGCAACGCGATCACCAGGGCGAATAGCGCGACCCCTTCGATCAGCGCCGCCGTGATGATCATGGCCGTCTGTATCTGCCCGGCTGCCTCTGGCTGCCGGGCGATGCTCTCGGTAGCCGAGCCCCCGATCCGGCCGATGCCGATTGCGGCGCCGATGACCGCCAGGCCCGCGCCGATCGTTGCGCCCAGCGTCCCGTAAAGGCTCTTGGCCGCCTCCGGCTCGATCGCGGCGGTCACCGCCTGAATGGCGCTAAACATTGCGTCGATCATTTGTCTCCCTCCCTAAAGTCCCTCAGTCCACCACAGACTGCTCAATTAATGCGGATGTCTCACCAACCCGATGAACACGGACGTCAGCATTGCGAAGATGTAGGCCTGCAGGAGCGCGATGAAGATCTCCATCAGCATGATCGCAACGGCCATGAGAACCGGCGCCGGCCACACCACGTCCTTGATCGACCCGGCCCCCGCGCCGGCCATGAAGATCAGTCCCACCAGGGACAAGATGACCAGGTGACCCGCGGTCATATTCGCGAAGAGACGGATCGCCAGAGCGAAGATCCGGGCCAGTTTGGCGATCGCCTCGACTGGAGTCATGATCAGGGCCATCGGGATCTTTCCAAACCACGGCAACCCCTCCGGCACGTAGACGATCGTCTTGAGGTACGCCCTGGGGCCGAGGTGCAGGAAACCGCCCACCTCGATCGCCACGAGGGCGAGCACCGCCAGAGCCCCGGTTACCATGATATTGCCCGTCGCCGTGGCCCCGAATGGGACCAAGCCCAGCAAGTTCATGAACAGGATGAAGAAGAAGAGGGTCAAGACGAACGGGACGAAGCGCTCGCCGCCATGCCCTATGTTGCGCAGCGCCACCTCGTCGCGCAGATAGATGACGAACGCCTCGATGACGTTCGCCATACCCTTGGGAGCCTTCCCCGCACCTTTTCCATGCGTGCGCCGAGCCGTCCAGATCAGCGTGAGCGCGCACAGCGTGGCAGCGATCATCAGCCAGATGACGTGCTTGGTCGGCGAGAGGTCGACGCTGAGCGCGCCGATGTGAATCGGGGGAAGCTGCGGCAGGTCTATCACCCTGTTGAGGCCCGGAATGATGAAGTGATGGGCGTCCGCAACCTCCTCCATCATGTGGGAGTTCCAGACGGCGCCCATGTCCTGCCCGCCCTGGGAGCCGTGCCCGGCCTGGGCTAGCATCAGCCAAAAGACCGCGTAGCCCATCATCGAGTGCGGAACTCCAGGCGAAAGACCACCGGCTCCATGAGCAACAGCGCGAAAAGCGAGCTCACCAACGCCAGAAGCGTCGGTTCGGCGGGAACGGCCACCCTGCCTCCCAGGCAAAGCCAGGCGACCGCACCCAGTGCGCCCAGGCGCAGCAGCGTCCCGGCCGTCCAGCCGGCGACGATGAGCTGGGCGCGCCGACGCGCTGCAGCCAGCAGAATTGCGAATGCCACCGCCTGAACCAGCCAGGCCACAGACAGGCCCGCCCATATGCCGCTACGAACCGGCGGCTGAAACGCGAGACCGATTGCCACCGCGGGGAGCCCGACCAGCAAAGCCGTCGTCCCCACGTATATTGACCACCTTTTCACTGCCCCTCCGGACCCTTCCCTGACGGCTTCGACTCGCCGCCGTCTTCCCGGTTTTTGGAAGAGTTGTCCTGTAGCGCCATGGCGTGGCGGTAGAGGTTGTAGAAACCCGCGGCGGCGCCTAAGAACGTTCCCAGTAGTGTGAAGACCGGAGTCGCCCCGATGTGGCGATCCACGTACCAACCGAGGGCAGCAAAGATGAGGGTGCTGCCGGCGAACCCGGCACCCAAGCCGAGATAGCTCCCGACTCTGCTACGGTCATACTCTGGCTGCGGCATCCCGCCCCGCTTCTGCCCCGGTTGGCTCGGCGCGGAAGATATCCCCGGGTTTAGGCAAGGTCAAGCCGCCCTTGACTGCGCTTTTCGCACTTATCTACCTTGTTTTGGTGGACGTTGACAGATCCCGGAACCGACGGCCGGCCGCCCGCCTCAACCTGGCGGGCGACTGCCGCCTAACACTCATAACCGTCCCTCTCGATCCCGGTCAGTGAGTCGTCATACCCTGAGCTGCGGGGCAGCCACAGCTGCGGATTTCACCCTGTGAGCGGTGACAAGGTGGTCGGAGGGGCCGGCCGGCCCCTCGCCAGTGGCGCGCGCGCCGGTGGCGGATCTGTTACCGACCGCGACGTGGAACTGCTGGACCAGCTGGCTGCAGCGCGCCGACGCGTCGAGTGGGAGATCGCGAAAGAGGTCGTCGGTCAGAAGGAGATCGTCGAAGGCCTGCTGATCGCCATCTTGGCTGGCGGCCATGCGCTCCTGGTCGGGGTGCCCGGCCTGGCCAAGACGCTTCTGGTCTCCAGCCTGGCCAGATCCCTACATCTCGCCTTCAGCCGTATCCAGTTCACACCCGACCTGATGCCCTCCGATATCACCGGCACGGAGATCATTGAGGAGAACGTCACGACCGGCCGCCGGGCTTTCCGCTTCGTGCGCGGCCCGGTCTTCGCCAATGTGGTCCTGGCGGACGAGATCAACCGCACGCCACCCAAGACGCAGGCGGCGCTGCTCCAAGCCATGCAGGAGATGGAAGTCACCGTGGGCAGTGAGACGTACGGCCTGGAACGGCCGTTCTTCGTCCTGGCAACGCAGAACCCCATCGAGCAGGAAGGGACCTATCCCTTGCCCGAAGCGCAGCTCGACCGTTTCATGCTGGAAGCCCGCATCACGTATCCCTCCCGGGCGGAGGAGGAGGAAGTCGCCGGCCGGACCACGACGGATCACGGTGAGGAGGTCCAAGCCGTAATGTCGGCGGCCGAGATTCTCGAGTACCAGGGGCTGGTGCGCCGGGTGCCTGTCGCCCCTAGCCTCATCCGTTTGGCCGTGCGCGTCTGTCGTGCCAGCCGCCCGCAATCGGAAGAGGCACCCGAGTTCGTCCGGCGCTG
>CP070722.1:3796170-3805161 GCA_020350785.1 Gemmatimonadota bacterium | reverse complement strand
CGCCGAACTGGAGCTGGCGGGAGAGTACGAGCCGCAGACGCACGAGCCCTTCTTCACCCGGTTCGATTGGCGTCAGTTCTCCGACGAGGAGTTCAAGCTCTGCCCGCCGATCTTCGCGGTGGGCGGCGACGGCGCCATGCTCGACATCGGCTTCCAGAACGTCTCGCGTCTGATGGCGTCGGGCAAGCCGATTCGGGTGATCGTGCTCGACACGCAGGTCTACTCCAACACCGGCGGCCAGGCGTGCACCAGCGGCTTCACCGGCCAGGTCTCCGACATGGCCGCCTTCGGCAAGGACCAGCACGGCAAGCAGGAGGTGCGCAAGGAGATGTCGCTCATCGCCATGGCGCACCGCGGTACCTTCGTGCTGCAGTCGTCGCAGGCCCTGCCCTCGCACATGCTGGCCGGCGTGATCAAGGGTCTAAACAGCAAGCGTCCGGCGGTGTTCGTCCTGCACTGCCCCTGCCCGCCGGAGCACGGGCTGGGCGACGATCAGGCGATGCACGCGGCCAAGCTGTCGCTGGAGAGCCGGGCCTTCCCGTTCCTGGTGTTCGATCCCGACGCGGGCTACACCTGGAGCGAGTGTCTCGAGCTGGAAGGCAACCCGGAGATCGATGAGGATTGGCCGAGTTATGAGCTGAAGTACCTGGGCGACGATGGCCAGGAGCAGACGATGGAGCTGCCCTTGACCATCGCCGACTGGGCGGCCACCGAGGCGCGCTTCAAGAAGCACTTCAAGAAGGTGGCGGCCGACGCGGCGGAGGACGAGCTGATCGCCTTCCACGAGTACTTGAAGCTGCCCAAGGACGAGCGCAACGGTCAGGTGCCGTTCATCTACGTGATCGACCGCGAGAAGCGGTTGCAGAGGCTGAGCTCCTCGCCTGAAATGGTCGAGCTTGCCGAGGAGCGCCTCCACTTCTGGTCGCAGCTGCGCGAGCTGGCCGGCATCAAGGTCACCGATGAGGCGCGCTCGGTGCTCGAGTCGGAGCTGGAGGAGCAGTTCGAGAAGAAGGTCGCCGAGCTGCGCGCCGAGTACGAGGCGAGGTTGGCCGATCTGAAGGCGCGCTACCCGATCGTGGTGGCGCGCCGGCTGGCGGAGGGCCTGCTCCGCGGCGGCAACGGCAAGCGGACGGTCGCCGACATCCTCTCCGAGGCCCAGTCGATGCCCGGACTGGGACCGGTCGACCTCGACGTGTCGTTCGGCGGCCCGGCGGCGGCAGCCGGCGTGGCGGTCGCGACGCCGGCCGTGGCGACGGCACCCGCGGCGGCGGCTCCGGCGGTGGAGGCGAAGGAGGAAGAAGAAGTCGGCCTGGTGATGGAGCCGTACATCGAGACGGCTCGCTGCACCAGCTGCAACGAGTGCACGAACATCAACAAGAAGATGTTCGCCTACGACAACAAGAAGCAGGCGTACATCAAGGACCCGAAGGCCGGCACGTTCAAGGAGCTGGTCACGGCCGCCGAGCGCTGCCCGGTGAAGATCATCCACCCCGGCACGCCGCTGAACCCGAAGGAGAAGGACCTGGACAAGCTGATCAAGCGGGCGGAGCCCTTCAACTGAGGGCCGGCATGCCATACAAGCGAACGTTCAGGCATGGCGTACACCCTCCCGAACTGAAGGAGCTGACGGAGAAGGTCAAGATTCGCCGGTTGCCGTTCCCGGATGAGGTCGTGCTGCCGCTGAGCCAGCACACCGGGAAGCCGGCGAAGCCGCTGGTCCAGGCTGGCGACCGGGTCGAGCGCGCCGACAAGCTGGCCGAGGCCGATGGGTTCATCTCGGCGCCGGTCCATGCGTCTGCCAGCGGCACGATTACCGCCATCGATCTCTGGCCGCACCCGGACGGAAGCTACAAGCCGGCGATCCGCATTGCGGTGGAACGCTACTCTCCGCAGGCGGCGCGCCCGCGGATAATCCCGCGCTGGGAGGGTCTCACACCGCCGCAGATCGTGCAGGCCGTGCAGGACGGGGGCGTCGTCGGCCTGGGCGGCGCCGCGTTTCCCACACACGTCAAGCTCGCGCCGTCAAAGGATGTATCGATCGACACGATCGTCATCAACGGGTGCGAGTGCGAGCCCTATTTGACCACCGATCATCACATCATGGCGGAATACCCAGAGCGCGTTCACCTGGGCATCCGCATCATGGCGCGCGCCCTGGGCGTCGACCGGGTGATGATCGGAATAGAGAAGAACAAGCCGGACGCGATCGAGGCCATTCGGGCCACCCTGCCGGCGGACTTGAACGTGACCGTGCACCCGCTGACGGTGAAGTACCCACAGGGTGCCGAGAAGATGTTGATCGAAGCGCTGCTCAAGCGCGAAGTCCCCTCGGGAAAGCTGCCGCTCCACGTCGGCGTCGTGGTTCAAAACGTCGGGTCGTGCGCGGCGATCGCCGAGATCTTCGAGACCGGCCTACCGCTGATCGAGCGGATCGTCACCGTGACGGGACGCGGGGTCGCGGAGCCCGCAAACCTCATCGTGCCGGTCGGGACCAAAGTACGCGACCTGATCGATGCCTGCGGTGGCCTCACAGAGGACGCGCACGAGGTCGTCTTCGGCGGCCCGATGATGGGCGCTCCACAGGCCAACCTCGATGTTCCGGTGCTCAAGGGGACGACGGGCGTCATCGTCCTCAGCGAGGCCGAGACGCGGCGCAAGGAATCGTTCGCCTGCATTCGCTGCGGTCACTGTCTTGACGCGTGCCCGGTGTTCCTCAACCCGCAGCTCCTGGGCCAGATGGCCCTGGCCGGGCGTTACCTGGAGACCGAGGACCACCACATTTGGGACTGCATGCTCTGCGGCTGCTGCTCTTACGTCTGTCCCTCGAACATCCCGCTGTCACAGCTCTTCCAGGTCACCCGGACGGCTATACGGCGGCTGAAGACTGAAGCGGCGGCATGAGCCGGCCGCGCTTCCTCGTCACGGCGTCGCCTCACCTGCGGGGGCCGGCCACCACGCCCACGATCATGTGGAACGTCGTGGGCAGCCTGGTGCCCATCATCCTGGCCGCGACGTTCTATTTCGGCATCGGCGCGCTGCTGGTCATCGGCTCGGCGACTGCGGGCGCCATGCTGACCGAGGCGCTCTTCGGTCGCAAGGGCTCACTGGGCGACGGGTCGGCGGCGATCACCGGATTGCTGCTGGGGCTCATCCTGCCGCCGGGCTTCCCGCTCTGGATGGCCTTCATCGGCGGGGTCGTGTCGATCGCCTTTGGGAAGCTGATCTTCGGCGGCCTGGGCCAGAACATCTTCAACCCGGCTCTGCTGGGCCGCGCGTTTTTGCAGGCGGCATTCCCGGTGGCGATCACCACCTGGGTCGAGCCGCGCGGCGGTTGGCTGACTCTGCCGGCGCAGATGACGTCGGTTCCCTTCATGGGCGCCGGCGACGTCGATGTGGTGACCAGCGCCACGCCGCTCGGGCTCTGGAAGTTCGAGCGCATCGGCACGGAGCTGTGGAACCTGATGGTCGGCCACATCGGCGGCTCGCTGGGCGAGACCTCGGGACTGCTGATCATCGTGTGCGGAGGCTACCTGGCGCTGCGCAACTTCCTCAACTGGCGGATCCCGATCAGCATCTTCATCAGCGTCGCGGTTCTCTCCGGCCTACTGCACCTGATCGATGCCTCGCGTTACCCCAGCCCGCTGTTCATGCTCTTCTCGGGCGGCCTCATGCTCGGCGCCTGGTTCATGGCCACCGACATGGTCACGTCGCCGGTCACCAACAAGGGGTGCTGGGTCTTCGGCGCCGGGGTCGGCGCGCTGGTGGTCATCATCCGCGCCTGGGGCGGCATGCCCGAGGGCGTGATGTACGCGATCCTGCTGATGAACGCGCTGGTGCCCTACATCAACGAGTGGACGCAACCGAAGGTGTTCGGCACGCGCCTGACGGAGGCCCCATCGTGAGCCCGCGGAAACTGCCCCAGGCGCCGCAGAAGGGCGCGGAGGTCTCCGCCTGGCGGCTACTGGCGACTCTGGGCGGCGCCGGCGCCCTGGCCGGCTTCCTTCTCGTCTTCGTCTACCAGGTGACCCAGCCCGCCATCCAGGCCTACAAGGCAAAGGTCCTGCGCGAGTCGATCCAGGAGGTCCTCAAGGGCCCGGCCCGCTGGGACACGCTCTACGTCCTTGACGATGCCCTCACCCCGGCTCCCCCAGCGGACGCGAACCTGGCCACCCTGGAGCGGGTCTTCCTCGGCTACGACGAGGCCGGCGACCCCATGGGCTTCGCGATCACCGGGGCCGAGCCGGGCTACCAGGACATCATCGAGCTGATCTTCGGCTACGATGCGGAGTCCCAGTTGGTGCTGGGGATGAAGGTTCTTTCGATGAAGGAGACCCCGGGGCTGGGCGACAAGATCGAGAAGGACAGCGCCTTCGTGGCGGAGTTCGAAGGGGTGAGCACGCCGATAGCGGGCGTGAAGCCGACGCGCGCCACCGGAGCCGCCAACGAGGTCGACATGATCTCCGGTGCGACGATCTCGTCGCGGACCGTCATCGCGATCATTAACCACAAGCTGGAACGGTTGGGCCCGATGCTGCAGCGCTACATGGAGGAGAGAACCTGATGCCGAGGAAGACGACGCCGAGGCAGGACCTCACGCGCGGCGTCTGGCGCGAGAACCCGGTGCTGATCCAGATGCTGGGCCTCTGCCCGGCGCTGGCGGTGACCAACACGGTCGTCAACGCCATCGCCATGGGGCTCGCGACTTTCTTCGTTCTATTCTTCTCGAGCCTCCTGGTCGCGACCTTCAAGCGGTTGATCCCGAGCGAGGTGCGGATCTCTGCCTACATCCTGATCATCGCTACTTTCGTCACGATCGTCGACATGACGCTGGAGGCCGTGGTGCCCGAGATCCACAAAGCGCTGGGCGCCTTCATCGCCCTGATCGTGGTCAACTGCATCATTCTGGGCCGCCAGGAAGCCTTCGCCTCCAAGAACACCGTACCGCGAGCGCTGCTGGATGCGGTGGGCACGGGCTTTGGCTTCATCATCGCCCTCCTACTGATGGGCGGAATCCGCGAGATCTTCGGCTACGGCAGCTTCCTGGGCTTCCCGCTGTTCGGCGCCAATTACGAGCCCTGGATCATCTTCATCCTGCCGCCGGGCGGCTTCTTCACCATCGGCTTCATCCTGCTGGCGCTCAACTGGTGGCAGCGCCGGCAGGAGGAGCGGGCCAAGGCGGCGGAGCTTGCCGAGGTCGCTGTGGGGAGGGCCGCATGATGGGCAACCTGCTCTGGATATTCGTCTCGGCCATGGTGGTGAACAACTTCACACTGGCCTACTTCCTGGGCCTCTGCCCCTTCATGGGCGTTTCCGGAAAGATCTACACGGCGCTGCGCATGGGCGCGGCCAACATCTTCGTGCTGACCGTCGCGTCGCTGTGCGCCTGGTTCCTCAACACCGTCATCCTGCCGCACGCTCCGTTCCTGCGCTTGATCTCTTTCATCCTGGTAATCGCGTCGGCCGTGCAGATCACCGAGATGGTGATCAAGAAGGTGAGCCCGGCGTTGTTCCGGGCGCTGGGGATCTACCTGCCCCTGATCACGACCAACTGCGCGATTCTGGGCATGGCACTCTTCCAGACGAACCGCGGCTACGGCTTCCTGGAAGGGATATTCTTCGCCTGGGGCGCCGGGGCAGGCCTCACGCTGGCGCTGGTGCTGATGGCCTCGATTCGTGAGACCCTGGAGCTGGCCAACGTCCCGGAGGTCGCCAAGGGGAACGCGATCGTCTTCCTCATAGCCGGGATGCTCTCGCTGGCCTTCATGGGCTTCGCCGGACTGTTGAGCTCGTGAGATGATGAGATGAGCGAGATCGTCCTCATCCTGGGCTTCGCGCTGGCCTTCGCCGGCTACGGCTTGCTGACGCGCGGGCGCGATGGCGGTGGCTGCGAGAGCTGCAGTGCGGGTTGCGGTGACGACGCCTGCGCCGGAGCGGACATGAAGGAGTGTGTGAGACATGATAGACCCTGAGCGTTCGCGGCGCTCCGCGCCGACCCGCCGCGAGTTCATCGCCCTCGGCATCGGCGCCTTCGTCGTCGCCAGCCTGCCGCTGGCCGCGCGGCGCCGCTCGCTGATCCGCCGCAGCGTCCCGGTCATGGGGACGATCGCCGATATCGCCGTGTTGCACCGCGACGGGCGCTTCGCCCAGCGGGCCATCGACGCGGCGATCGAGCAGCTGCGCTGGGTCGATCACACCATGACCCGCTTCAGCCCCGACTCCGATGTGGGCCGCGCCAACCGCGACGCTGCCCGGGAAGCCGTGGCCGTAACGCCGGCGACGATGGTGGTGCTGCAGGAGGCGTTGCGCTGGGCGCACGCCAGCGAGGGCGCCTTCGATCCCTGCCTGGGTCGCGCCTTGGAGCTGTGGGACGTGGGCAACCGCCGCGTACCGCCGCCGGCCGCCGAGATCGAGCGGATTGCTGGACGGCGCCTCTATGCCGACCTCGAGCTGGACGGCGGGGCGTTGGATCCGGCGGTGCGCTTCCGGGCGGATGACGTGGCCCTCGACCTGGGCGGAATCGCCAAAGGCTACGGCGTCGATCGCGCGGTCGCCGCGTTGCGCGACTTCGGCATCGGTAACGGACTGGTCAACGTCGGCGGCGACCTCTACGCCCTGGGTAACTCCGAGGACGGCGATCCCTGGAAGGTCGGCGTCCGCGATCCCGATGACGCAGAGGGAATCGTGGCCACCGTCGAGGCCGGCGACTGCGCCGTTGCGACATCCGGTGACTACATCCAGTACTTCCAACACGCCGGGCGGCGCTATCACCACGTGCTCGATCCACGCACGGGCGAGCCGGCGCGGACGGCCCGACGAAGCATCACCATCGCGGCCCCGACCTGCATGGTCGCGGACGCCGCCGGGACGGCGGTCTTCGGGATGGAGATGACGCGGGCCGAGGCGCTGCTCAGGGTCGTGTCTCCGGAAGCGCGGCTGGCGCACACGGTCTAGGTGTCACGCGAATGCTGGCCGCCCGGCGGCGCGACACCACGCCGCAGCCTTGAGCGACGATTTTCAGGCACCGTGGTCGTTCTGACAGAGGTCGAGGCACCACCTGCGAAAACGATCAATCTGCGGCGGTAGTAAGACTTGCACTCAGGCGATGACTAGGAGGCCGGCATTGATACGGCGCGCGGGGGTCGTGGCGGTACTGTTCGCGTTTCGGCTATTCGCTTTCTCACCAGCGCTCGCTCAAACGGAGACCCAAAACCTCGAGGCCGGCGCCACCACACCATCAGACAAGGTCGATCAACTGCTCGCTGCCTGGGACAGGCCGGGATCCCCTGGCCTGGCGGTCGCAGTCGTCAAGGATGGACAGATCGTACATGCGCGTGGCTACGGTCAATCCAACCTGGAGCTCGGCACCCCCATCACGCCACAATCCGTCTTCTATCTCGGCTCTGTCTCGAAGCAGTTCGTTGCCATGGCCATCGCGCTTCTCGAGCAGCAAGGAAAACTCTCCGTCGACGACAATATTCGGAAGTACGTTCCCGAGCTGCCCGACTACGGCAGCCCGATCACGATACGCCATCTGATACACCACACGAGCGGTATTCGCGATTATCTCGAGTTGATGGGACTTGCCGGGCTGGAGCTGGGGTACTTCCACGAAGATCAGGGCGTGATCGAGCTACTGGCTCGACAGCGGGCGCTCAACTTCGAGCCGGGGGACCAGTACCTGTACAGCAACTCCGGCTACCTCCTCCTCGCCGTGATCGTCGAGCGCGCCAGCGGACAGTCGCTGAAGCAGTATGCCCAGGAGCAGATCTTCGATCCACTCGGGATGGAGAATACGCACTTCCATGACGACTATCAGCACCTGATAGTGAATCGCGCTTCCTCGTACTTCCCAGGCGAGGGCGGCTACCGGAACTTCCTCACTACCTTCGATCGAGTCGGATCAGGCGGTGTCTTTTCGAACGTTGAGGATCTGTTCCTCTGGGATCAGAACTTCTTTCACCATCGCGTCGGAGGTAGCGACGTCGTCGAAAGACTTCATGAGCGCGGCGAGCGCAATAGTGGGCGACAGATCAGTTATGCCTTTGGTCTCGTCATCGGGGAGTACCGCGGTCTGAGGGTGGTCGACCACGGTGGTGCGCTCGGAGGATATCGATCAGACCTGATCCGGTTTCCTGATCAGGATTTCTCGGTCATCATCCTGGCCAACCTGAGCAGCATAAACGCCGGGGCGCTCGCGCGCAGGGTCGCCGACATCTACCTGACGGATGAGTTGGAGCTGCTCGAGCCGGCTGCGGTCGAACGCCCAGCGGCAGCCGATTCGGCGCGCACCCGTGCAGCGCGAGACCAGCTCCGGCGGCGCATCGTTTCGATGGACCCAGCGATCTATGCGGACTATGTGGGTGACTACGAGATCCGGCCCGGCCTCATAGTAGCCGTCAGCGTGGAAGAGGATCGATTGATGGCTCAGGCGACGGGGCAGCCAAGCGTCGAACTGCTTCCAGAGTCGGAGTCGAGGTTCTTCCTGGCGGAGGAGGACGTGGAGGTGGAGTTCCAGCGCGATGAGTCAGGCAGCGTGTACCGGATCTTGATCTATGAAGGCGCGCAAGAGACCGCTGCCAGGAGAATCGAACTGGAACCTGTGACACCCGACATGCTGGAAGAGTATGAGGGAGGATACTACAGCGAGGAGTTGGATGTAACCTACAAGATCTCATCGGAGGACAATCGATTGCTCCTACGGTTGAGGTATGAGTCTCCGACGAGTCTGAGTGTGGAGCGGAAAGATGTAGCGGTCGGCAACGTTGGAACTCTCCTCTTCGAGCGTGATGAGGAAGACCGTGTCACTGGATTCTCGCTCAGTTCCGGGAGGGTCAGGAACGTGAAGTTCGAGCGAAGCTGAAACAATTGGCTGGCATTAGAACCTAGCGCCTCGCCGCAGGCGCCAGGTGGCGGTACGCGGTGTTAGAGCCGACGTCAAAACCGCTCGAACGAGAGGGGCAGCCTCTGAGGCTGCCCCTCTTCGCTCCAGGT
>CP070722.1:3783627-3796070 GCA_020350785.1 Gemmatimonadota bacterium | reverse complement strand
GCTCCAACTCATGGGTCGCGTTGCGATGGCGATAGAGTCCCACTTCCAGACCGTCGACCGCGCCTGCCACCAGGAAGACCTCCAGCGGATACAGCGCACCGGCCGAGGGAACAGTTCTCCCCCGCCCGGCGTGGGTCATGCCATGCGCCGCCCACAGGAGCTGAGAGACATCAGCCAGGGAGATCGACTCATCGGAGTACTCCCTCACCGACCTGCGTTCGGCCAGTGAGCGCTCGAGCGAGTACGCGCTATCCACCCGCGGAGCGGGCAACGCAACGATGCGGCTTTGATCCCGCTTTGTCACGGTTGGCTAAGTCGCCGCCTGCGAGATCGAGAATGACGCCGGCGAATAGCGTACATTTGCTCAGTTGACTGAAGCCGTGTCACGGCGAAAGCGCCCGTTCTCCAAGAAATAGATGACCTGATAGATCACATCCTCATTCATCATGATGTATGTATGGCTATGCGGGACGATCAGGAAATCGGCCATACCTTCAACCTTGGTGTTCTCCACGGCGACCTTACCGTCGTCGGCGCCGGGGATCACACGGGAGAACAACGGATTGAGCGTGCGGTTCCCTGCGATAACGCCCAGCTCGAAGTCGACTGGACCCAGCTGGCTGGGCACGCTTGCCGAGTCCGTGCCCAACTGCTCCACTGAGGGGCCGAGTACCCTCTGCAAAAGCGGATTCTCGGCCACCCAGTCCGCCAGCTCGCTCCCCCGATTCGGGGGGCTCAGCATGACGACGCGGCCCAGGTGCTCCAGCGGGCGGGTGGCAAGATAATAGCGGAGGACGATGCCGCCCATCGAATGCGTGACGAAGTGGACCGGAATGCTGTCCGTGGTGCAGCAACGCTCCAGGGCCGGCCCCAGCTCCTCCGCGGCCAAGTACTCGATCGAATGTTGGGTAGACGGATAGTCGACGTTGACGACTCTGTAGCCGTGGTCGGCGAGGGCGCTCTTCATCCGCAGCATCGAGAGGTCGGTGCGCCCGAGCCCATGCAGCAACACGACCAATCCCTTCGACTGGGGAGGTGATGGCGATTCGACACAGGCAAGCAATGACAGCGTGATCAGAACTGCCACCCGATGGCACCAAATCCAGCCGCCGCCGGCCAAACGGCACATCAATTCAACCTCCACACACCGCTGACATCTCGACGCTTCCTCATCCAAACGTACACCGCGACGCCCGGCTCGGTTCTGAGGGCTTCTCATCCGTCAGGATCTTGTCGGCCCGCAACGCGAGTCAGTCCTTTTTCTTGAATTCCAACTCGTAGAACCAGAGGTCCTTGTTGGGCACATCGATCTTCATCTCGGTGACCCTACCCATCGGGTCCAGCAGAAACTGCACCGTGCCTTCGTTAAACCAAGCGAACTCACGTCGCCATTCGATGACGAAGGTGTCGAAGTGCCAGTGCTCGAGGTCGCCCACGAGGTCGGGGTTGGCAAGAAAGCGCACGACGAGATGATCGTCCTCGACAGTGACCGTGGCATCACCGTACATCGGGCCACCGTAGGAGCCAGCGTAGTCTTCGATCGCCAGCGATGGCTTGGTGCCCAGCACTCGCTCATTCTCGAACTTTGCCCGCTCCGCCTCGTCTCGCGCCTCACCTTCCTCGGCCCGCTTCATGAACTCGGCGCTCCAGTCCCTTTCCGCGCCGCCCAGATACGCGTCGAGTACCTTGTACATCAGCGCCGACTGCATCGATGTCATGCCGTTGGTCAAGATGACCAGACCGAGCTCCTCCTCGGGCACCAGGGCGACCCGGGAGAACATCCCGTCGTAACCGCCCCCGTGGCTGGCAATCTTGCGGCCGTTGTAGTCCATCAGACTCCAGCCCAGTCCGTAGCCTCGGAAGTGGGTTGTCGGATACGTCTCTTCGCTATTGCGGCTCACGAAATACGAGATGTGTGGTGTCCACATCGTCCTCTGCGCGTTCTCGCTGAAGATCGTGTCTCCGTTCCAAACCCCTTCGCTCAGCTGCAGGCGGATCCACTGGGCCATTTCTCTAGCACTCGAGATGATTCCGCCGGCCGGCGACATGATGTCCCAGTTGTACCATTCGATCCGCAGATGCTCATCGTCCTTCAGTTTGTGCGGAGTCGCGACATTCTTCATGCCGTTTAGGTCCGTCACTGAGGTGACCGTCCTCGACATCCCGAGCGGGTTGAAGAGTTCGGTCTCGACGTATTCGTCCCAATCCCTGCCCGTCACAGCCGTCACGACTTCCCCTGCGGCGAGGAACATGATATTGGAGTAGCCGTAGCTGGCCCGGAAATTTCCGGCTGGCGGCAGGTAGCGCGCTCGCCGTATGACATCCGCTCGACTGAACGACGTGCCGTACCAAAGTAGGTCGCCGCTGAACGTGCCAAGCCCACTGCGATGGCACAACAGATCGCGTACCCGCATCTCCTGTGTCACCCAGGGATCGTAAAGCTGAAAGTAGGGCAGGTACTCGACGACCCGATCGTCCCATCCCAGCTTCCCGTCATCGACCAGCATCGCCAACGCAGTGGCCGTGAACGCCTTCGTGTTGGAGGCGATGGCGAAGAGAGTGTTCTCATCCACCGCGCCGCCCGTCTCGATGTCCCGAACTCCGTAACCTTTGGCGAATACCACTTCATCGTCCTTGACGATGGCGACGGCAAAGCCCGGCACCTTCCATTCGTCGAGGGCGGCGGAGAAATAGGAGTCGAGCGCTGCGTGATCGACGGGAACCTGGGCCTGCAGGCAGGTCGCAAGCAGAGCGAGCCCGAGCGCCGTCACGACGGAACGAGGGGGCCCCGGCTTCCCAGTCCTGAGCCTCGTCGCCGAAAACTGCATTGTCATCGACGTTCCCTCCTTACTGTAGGAGTCACACGGTCATTTCCCGACATACAGGTCTATTACCCGGTTGATGGCACGCTGGCAAACCCGGCAAAAGCCAACCTTGTTGCGCGAGAACATCTTGCAGTCGATCTCGGGGCGATACAGACCTCGAGGCTCATAGGCTGCGCCCTCGAAAGCGCCCACACGCCCGTAGTACTCCATCGACGACAGCAGCTCGCTCTCCAGTTCGCGCTGCTCGTGAAACAGAGCATCGAACTCCGCCTCTGTTGCCTGCCGCTCGATCAATTCGCCGCGCCGCTCCCTTATTCGCCGGGCATGCTCTTCGTATTCTGTCTTGCCCCACGGGGTCGGGATCGGCGTTCCCGCTTCGACCAGATCTCCCCACTTCAGACTGCCCGGATCGTGAAGTGCCGTGATATTCGGTTCCCAAGGCTCGGGATGGCTCTCGCCGCCCGTCTCATAAGCGACGTCGGAGGTGTAGTACTCATCTCCCAGCCCGGCAAAGTGATGACCGAACTCATGCACGAACACGTAATCGGAGAAATCGGAATCCACCGCCGTAGCCATCTGAGAGCCGTAGATGCCGCCGCCGCCATACTGTTTCTCGTTGACCAGAATGGCCATGAACTCATAGGGAACCGCCGAGAGTACGTCTCGCAACGTACGGTTGTCATAGGTGAGTAGATAGCGCTCCGAATCAAAGATGCTGTACTGCGCGCCCACCGGATTCCTCCGGTACACCCCTGCGTGGGGCCGGCTTACTCCAGACTCGGCCGCCGGCAGGTCGATAGCCCGAACGTTGAAATCGGATTTGCGGCTCCGGAACGGCTCGACCGCGAACAGCTCGTCGAGCAGGCGCTGCGCGTCGCCGTGAAACTTCGGCAGCTCTTCCTGTGTGTACCCTTCGCCCAACAACACGATGTCCACCTTCTCGCCGGGTGGCCCGTTCTCGATCAGCGTCCACACCTCGCCGAGCCCTGGCGGGTCAGCGGGATTCACCCCGCGGGCTGCGGGATCGACCTCGATCTCGGCGATCGCCCGGAAGACATTCTGGTTGTCGCGCTTCTTGAGCACGATGCGCACAGGTTTCAGCGGCCAGGGAAATCGCAGCGTTTCGTGATAAGTCCGCTGCATCGAGCGCGCCTCGGCCGTGGTCTCCCACTCGCCGTACAAGGAAGCAAATCCGCGTGAGTAGACCAGCTCGTCGCCCTCCAAGTCGAATACCTCGAACAGGTACTTTCCGTACTCGACATCATCGAGAAGACGCCTGCGGCTTCCCGCCCAGGGGCCGTCCGAGACCACGCGCTCGAGACTGATGATCTCCTGCGTCGCATCGCCGGTGTGGTAGTAGTACACGCGCATGGTCTTGTCGCGGAAGTAGCGCTCGAAATCCGGGCCGTCTTGGCCCGAAGGTGGTGGGAACCCAACAGCGGCCACCAGCAGCAAGACGAACGGAATAGTCGTCGACAAGACTCGTGCTCTCATCTGAGCCTCCTCCTCATGGACCGCAATCGCCGACCCGCACTCAGATCATCGAGTTTACGGCGCGATTGACGTCCGATGAACCTCGCCGCCCGAACTCTCTACAGTAGCCCGATCGAACGATCCGTGTCTAGCCGATAACGGCAAATGCGCCGGCCGATCTGGGCAGCCTGTGGTCAGGCTTCAACAGCGGGAGCTTCTCGTTTGATCGCTACGGCGATAATCGCTAGAGTGGCCAGCGCCAACACCGCATTTCCGTAGTAAACCCCCGAAAGACCCAGTTTCTGCAACATCAGGCCTGCGACCAAAGGCCCCAACGTTTGACCCATTCGCAAGACCATCGCGTTCACGGACATGAAAGCCGCCCGATACTCAGGTGGGGCCAGGCTCGTCAACAACGTCAGTACGCTGGGTATGCTGATGCCGTTCGTCACGCCAAAGAGCACGATCGGTACCAACAACGCCCACAAGCCGGGCGCTAGCGGTATGGCCAGCATTGCGATCGCATAGGACATGAAACCGATCAGCACCAGCACGCGTTCCGTAAAACGGCGTGCCAGCCGGCCCAACCGAAACGAGGTTACCGCGGTGGCCGCCGAGGTAACCGAGAAGAGCAACCCGATAAGCAGTGGCGACGCATCGAATGACCAACGGAGAAGGAACGGCAAGTAGGTGAGGTAGGCGCCATAGAGAATCACGAAGATCATCAGGCTGGCGAGAAACAACCCTAAAGCCTGCGGACTGCGGATCGAGATAAGCGTATTCTTGAGGTAGATGCTTAGTTTCTGCTTGCTCCTCGGCTCAGGGTTACGCAGCCGAAAGGCCACAAGCGCCGCCACCGGCAAAGCCAGGATCGGCAGGAAGAAGGGATAGTGCCAACCCAGTAACGCCAGTGTCCCGCCGATGGCTGGATAGAGCGCCGTTCCAACGCTCAGAACGCTGGCATTGTACCCCATAACCGTGGCGCGCTTCCACCCCGAAAACAGATCCCCGAGTATAGTGACGTTCAGCGCGCCCAACGCCGCCGCGCCGACTCCTTGAACGAAGCGTAGCTCGACCAGCAGTCGAAAATCACGGGCGAAGCCACAAGCGGTACCCGCCACAGCGAAGAGAATCAACGAAGGCACCAGAACTCGCTTGCGCCCCAGGCGGTCACCCAGCACCCCGAGCACCGGCGTGAGTGTCGCGCCGGGCAGCGTGAACACCGCCACCAGCAAACCCACGGCTCCAGCGCTTAGGTCAAGCTCTTCGGCGATTTGGGGGAACGCCGGCGTGATGCTCGAGACACCAAGCACCGCCATGAGCGTTACGGAAAAGATGACGTGCAGATTGGGATCGCGAAGGAGAAGTCGCTCGCCCCCCAAAGCCGACTCAGCCACAGGCGTGGACATGCTTCAGCTTAAGGCCATATGTGCCGCCGCGCAGCCCGTCTTCCAACCGGCGTACGAACCGGCTCGGTCCTCGCCGGCCAGCCGGCGTCGACGGCTCGCCGAGGCAGCGCGCCCTTCGACGTCAAGCGATCCTTTCAGCGGAAGGAGGCTCTACGTCACCACGACGCCGGCGTACCCCACAACGCTGGAGTCATCGCCTGTCACCCAGCCGCTGTGTCGATAGTCGACGACTTCGGCGCGGGTCGCACCAAGCTGACGCGCCGTCTCCAACGCGACGGCGGCCGGTGCGCGCCCACACATGGTGATGCGCTCGCGCCGGCAAACCTCCAGCAATGCCTCCGCATCCAAACGCTCGATCGCGGCAAGTGCTTTCCGGTCTTTCTCCGCCGCACGGCTCGCCGACTCGAAGTGCGTCATGTCAGAGGACGCGACCAGCAGGACTTCGTCCGGCCACTCCTCGATCAGCTCGGCCAAATCCGTTGCCAGCTCCCGGCAGCGATTCCAGTCGTCCCACGCCAAAACGATGGGTACGATCTTCGCACCAGGCGCTAATGTGGCGATGAATGGCAACTCCACCTCCACGGCGTGCTCCGCTCGATGGGCTTCGGGATCGTGTGCCACAAGGCGGCAACGGTCCTCCAGTTGCCGGGCAAAACTCTCAGCAATCAACACAGCTCCCAGTGGTGTCTCGAACGAGCCACGCGCCCAGAGGCTCGCCCCGCCGGGCGCATCGACGAGTCCTGTATGGTTCGGGGCCATGATGACGACGACCCGCGGTAAAATGACGCGCTGGAACACGGCCGCAGCACACTGACCGGAGTAGATCAGACCGGCGTGAGGAACGATCACAGCTCGTGAAATCCCCTGGTCGGATTCCACTTCGGCCAGAAAGCCCCCGATCATGTCGCTGAGCGCTTGCCTGTTGGCTGGATAGAAGCGACCGGCTACAGCAGCCGGGCGAACAGTGGATTCGGCCATCATCGCTACCTCGCGCTTTCGCTATGTTGGCCCTCGACCGTTCCCGCCCGTCGCTCTGCACGTTAAGGCGTGCTCCCGGTGGCATCAAGCCCGATCGCCAAGAAACAGATAGCCGGCGGCGCACCCGCGGCAGGGCGCGCCCTGAACCTTCACGGCCTGCCTCTGCTCTGGCCGGCGACGAGGCCGCCGGCGATCAGATGGGCCGTCCGTAACGGCTCCGGCAGTTTGCCGTGAACCGCCAGGCCGCAGATCACCCGTTCGGCTTCGTCCAGCGTGATGCCCGCCCGCTGGACGAACACGCTCGCCGCCGGCTCCATCGGGCCCAACCGCTCGATAAGCGACCACTTCCGCCTGCCGCCCGGGACGCTACTCAAGAGGGCGGCTTTGATCTTGGCGAGGTTGGGCCGGCGCCGAGCCACCACCAGTATTGGCAGTCCGGTCTGCTCATGCAGCCCGTAGAGGTCGATCACGTTGAATCCGGCCAGAGCGATGCCTTGCAGAAGCACCAACTGCAGCTGCGCCGCAAACTTCGAGCCCTGGATCATTCGAGCTACGACGCGGGTGGAGTTCATACCATCGCGGCGTACGCGATCGCAGAGGACCCCCTCGAGCCGAAGACCAGAGAAGACCGCGCCGATGATAGGCACGTCACGCCGTTGGTGCCGCTCGAACGGCGCGTCGTCAATGCCTATGACATGCGAGTAACCGGCTCGTACCACAATCTAGTCGGCCGCCTCGCCCCAGCGTTCCTGGTACTCTTGAATCCCAACGACCCGCAGCCTCGTTACATACTGCACGTCCAGCTCGTCTCGCGAGACGCCATATATGCGCTCGCCTCGAATAAGGCGCGGAGTGAAACGGTGCGGCATCTCAACCACCCCCAAGTAGCGGCCCGCAGCGTCGAACACATCCCACTCCGATCCCCCAGTGTCCTCGATCGGATTGAACGATTCGTACTCTTCGTCGCTGAGATCGGCGGTCGTCTTGATGTGTTGGACCCAGAGGGTCCCGACTGGTCCGGCTACGATGGATGCGAAGGCCGGAAAGTAATCACCGAAGTGCACCGCGTTGCTGAGTCGCCCCAGCACTTCCGCCGGAACGCCCGCATCTCTCCAGGCCCGCTCCATGAAGCCCAGCATGGCTTCCTTGTCGCGCTCGGTGACCGGCGCTTTCTCGAACGGCTTGGTGATGATCCGCTCCAGCGCTCCTTCAGCCGAGAAGGCCTTGATCCGATAGTCGTCGTTGATCGCAAAGTACAGATTCCCGTCATCTCCGATATCCCAGGTCGGCTCCGGCGAGTAAATGTTGAACTCTGGTGCGCCGCCCGCGAGCCTGAAGGTCTCACCCGACTCGAACGTCATCAGCGTATCGAGGACCGCGCCGTCGGCCCCGAATCGTTCGATCCTGTCCATCGGATTCTCGATTTCCGGTTGTCCCGGAAACGCGAACGGTCGCACCTGTTTCGCAAGCAGGCCGGAACCGGTCGCCCGGAACTGCAACGGCAATCCATCCTCCAGAGACAGCCGGAAACTTCCCAAGCTCGAACCATCGGGCGCATAGCGATTGATTCGCTGGTTCTGAACATCAGGAACCAGAAGCGTGTCGCCCTCTGCCATCAAAATGAAAAACGCACCCTGCAGCTCGCCGGGTCCACCGCCGCGCTGGGCGATCGTCCGCTCGTAGGCGCCGTCAGCCGTGTAGATCTTGATCTGCTGCGCCTGAACGTCCAGCACGAAGATCCGCCCCTCTGAATCGACCGCGACCCCTCCGACCTGGCCGAACTGATAGTCCGGCTCACCTTCCAGTGCACCGATACGAACCTCCTCCTCCACTCTCCAATCGGCTTCGCCTCCCCACATCCCTTCAGCGGGGTTGGACACAATGGCAATGCCGGCGCTGTCGCTCACGCTCCCGGCCCACTGGATCTCTTCACCTCCGCACGCCACGGCAAGCGCCGCGATCAACGGTAGTGGTAAGAATCTCGATCGTCCCATCGTCTACGACCTCCGTGTAGTGGCCAACCTTGGGGTCGGCACGGCTGGTATGGCAACTTGAATCGACTGAATCGCGCCACAATTACGCAAGTCCCGTTCCGCTGACGGTTGCTCGCGCAAGCACCCCCACCATCTGCATTTACACTTGGAGGCGCCAACTATTCTTGGTCTGCCCGGAGGAGAAATTCGGGACGCTTTGGGACTCGAGTACCCTAGCCCGCCCACTTGGCCGGGGTGGCGGCGAGCGCCGAGCGAGTCTGGACGACCAACGCTCAGATCCTTGCCGCTATGACTTCCATCATGCGGATAGCGTTTCTGATCTCGTCTCTATTGATCGTATGGCCCAGGCCGGGGTAGATGCGCTCGGTCACCGAGGCGCCCAGTCGTTCGAAGATGGCTGCGGTCTCTTGGACTCGCTCGATGGGAATGTGAGGATCCATGTCGCTGCAACCCAGAAAGACAGGGGTGCCGGCTAGCGATCCCTCGTAGCTCCACTCCGTTCCGGGAGGACCGATAAGACCGCCGCTCAGTCCCACGACGCCCCCTAAGGATCGACCATTTCGCGCCGCAAACTCCAGGGCAAGACATGCTCCCTGCGAGAACCCCAATACGATTGTCCTTTCGAGCGGCAGGCCCGCTGCCGCGGTGCGACCCAATACGTCTTGCAACAGCGCGAGGCCCGAGGAGAGGGCAGGCTCGTTAGATTCCAGTGGCGCTAGAAAGCTGTTGGGATACCATGTATGACCGGCGGCCTGGGGCGCCACGTAAGCGAAACCAGTGTCGGGAAACTCATGCCTGAGCTCCAGAATGCCGGCCGCCGATCCACCTCGTCCGTGCACCATTATCATGGCGCCGCTGGCACGGCCGAACGGCTCTCCTGCCGTGAGTAGACGATCTGCGCTTTCCATCACCACCTCGGAAGATGTTCTTGAGCCGGCCCAACTGGATCCGCGTTACTTCATGAGCTCCCCAAACGGCTTCTAGCGGTCAGCGACCCGTCCGCTCGCACCATTCCCGCGCGTTCTGGAAGATCTTCAGCCATGGCGACGCCTGCAGCTCTTCCTTGAGGGCCTCCGGCATCCAGCCCCACTGCCACCTGAGGAAGGCGCGCTCGGGGTGGGGCATCATCACGAGGTGCCGGCCGTCAGGCGAGCACAATCCTGCGATTCCTCTGGGCGAGCCGTTCGGGTTGAAGGGATAGACTTCGGTGATGCGGTTGTCATCGTCTACGAAGCGGACGGGCGCCAGGCCATGCTCGTCGACGCGCTCTAATATTGCTCTTTCCGGGAAGAAGGCCTGCCCTTCGCCGTGGGCAACCCAGATACCCAAGGTCGCGCCTTCCATCCCTTCCAGCATGATCGCTGGGCTCTTCTGTATCTGCACGGCGGTGAAGCGCGACTCGAAACGCCCCGAGGCATTTCTGATGAAGCGGGGTTGTTGCTCATCCGGTATCCCCGGCCACGGCACCCAGCCCAGGAGTGCGAGAAGCTGGCAGCCGTTGCAGACACCGAGGCTGAATGTGTCCTCTCGTTGATAGAAGTTTCGAAATTGCCGGTTGAGGCCATCGTTGAAGCGGATGACGCCGGCCCAGCCTTTTGCCGCGTCCAGCACATCGGCGTAACTGAAGCCACCGACCGCGACCACGCCACGGAAGCGCTGCAGATCGATACGCCCGCTCAAGAGGTCGCTCATGGCCACGTCCCAAGGCTCGAACCCAGCCGCGAAGAACGCTGACGTCATCTCGCGGTCGCCGTTGCTGCCCTCTTCGCGAAGGATCGCCACCGGGATCTTGCCTGTCCGATCGAGGATTGTCGGCGGCGTGGGGGTCGGCGTGAAGGGGATGACGAAATTCGGCCCCGTGCGCTCGCGTAGACCTCTGCGTTCGAGTTCTACGCAATCGGGGTTCGCCTGTAGTCGGTCGAGCTGGAAGCTGGTCTCCTCCCAGAGGTCTCTGAGGTCTCTCATATCCTCATCGATGACCGCGCGCTCGCCGAAGCGAATCCGCACCGCGGGATCGGCGCTCGTGCGGCCGATCGGGACACACGGCGCTCCAGCGTCCCGCAGCGACTCCAGGATGGCCGCCTCATCAGCCGGATTCACCTCGAGCACGAGCCCCAACTCTTCGGCGAAGAGGAAGGCGATCGGATCGCGCGTCCCATCATCCGCGATGGACACATCCAGGCCACAGTTGCCGGCGAAAGCCATCTCGAGCAGCGCCGCGATGAGGCCGCCATCGCTGCGATCGTGGCCCGCCGCGATCTTGCCGGCGGCGATCAGCCGCTGGACGGCCTCGAAAGCGCGCCCCAGGAGGCCAGCGTCATCCACATCCGGGCACTCCGCTCCGACTTGCCCGTAGACCTGCGCGAGAGCGGAGCCGCCTAGCCTGTGCCTGCCGCCACCGAGGTCGACGTAGATGAGTCTTCCCCGGTCCGGCAGCTTGAGGTCCGGAGTCACGGTTCTGGTGATGTCGGGACAGGTGACATAGGCCGAAATCACCAGCTCGCCGGGCGCCTTGACCGTCTCATCCTCTCCGCTAGCGCCGGGCGCCAGGGCCGCCATCGAGATGCTGTCTTTGCCACCATCCACGGCGATACCCAGCTCCAGCATGATGTCCCGCATCGCCACGGCCGCATCGTAGATAGCGGCGCCCTCACCGGGCAGCTTGGCCGCCCACATCCAGTTGGCCGAGCAGCGCACGTCCTCCAGCGCGCTGACCTGCGCCCAGACCAAGTTGGTGAGCGCCTCACCGACAGCCATGCGAGCCATGGCCGCGGTGTTCACCAGGCCGATTACGGGCTGCTCACCGATTGCGGTGGCGGCACCCGTGGCGGCGAAGTGGCTCTGCGCGATCACCGCCACATCCGCTACCGTCAGCTGCAATGGCCCGGCGCACTGTTGGCGAGCGATGAGCCCGGTGACGCTGCGATCGACCTTAGTCGTCAGAAAGCGTTTCGATCCAACGGACAGAAGCCGGAGCACCCGATCCAGGGCCTCCCGCACACTCAGGTTCTCAGGCAGTCGCAGCGGCTCCAACTGCGGAGGCAGGCGATCGAACTCGAACGTCTTCTGCGGCATGTCGCCGAGCACAGCCTCCAAGTCCATGTTCACCGGACAGGAGTCATCCTCCTCATCATGCAGCACGATCCGACCTGTGCCCGTGACGTATCCCACGAAGGCGAAGGTCACCTTCTCCCGCTCGCACAACTCGCTGAACAGATCGGCGTGTTCCGGGCGAAGCAGCAACGCATCGTTCTCCTGGTACTCGGCACCCCAGATCTCCAGAACCGACAAGGTCTCGTCACCCAGCGGAATAGACCGCACCTCGATCTGGGCGCCGGCTGGGTCCACGATCTCCTTCAGTACGTTGCAATTGCCGCCGGCGCCCTGGTCGTGGATGCTCACGATCGGGTTGCGCTCGCCCAGCTCGACGCAGGCCCGGATGACGCGGTTGACCTTCTGCTCCATCTCGGCGTCGCCACGCTGCACGGCGTTGAAGTCCAGCTCCTCCACGTTTTCGCCTTGAACCATGCTGGACGCGGCGCCGCCGCCCATGCCGATCCGGTAGGCGGGCCCGCCGATCTTTACCACCAACATTCCTTCAGCGGGTCTTTCCTTCTCGGTATGACGCGCATCGATCTGGCCGATCCCGCCGCTGAACATGATCGGCTTGATCCACTCGCGCCGCTCGCCGTTGGGCAGGCGCAAGCCGAACGAGCGGGTGTACCCCTGGATGACCGGCTCGCCGAACTTGTTGCCGTAGTCGG
>CP070722.1:3778502-3783527 GCA_020350785.1 Gemmatimonadota bacterium | reverse complement strand
CCGGCTGGCTGGACGGGCGGCCCGACGGCCTCCCGGCGCCCGACCTCTATCCTTACATAGAGACGTCGCGCTACAACCGCGATCACCCGGAGCGCTGGCACCGCTCGTATCTGTGCAGCGGCATCACCGCGGTGTACGATGTGGGCGGCCACCCGTGGACGGCAAAGCATCCCGCGGCGGCGGAGAGCGATCCCAATGCGGCCCACGTGCGCGCCGCCGGCCCGCTCATCACCCACGCGACGCGGACCGCGCTGATGGCGGATGACGAGCTGTACACCTTCCTGCCCATGGACACCCCGGAGGAAGTCACGGCGAGCGTCGCGAAGCTGATCGAGATGGGATCGACGGCGGCCAAGGTGTGGTACCTGCGGCCGCCGGAGGAGCGGCGCGACGAGCTGGACGCGCGGCTCATGCAGGTGGGCGAGGAGGCGCGGGCCGCGGGGCTCGAGCTGATCGTGCACGCCACCTCGCTGCGCGAGGCGAAGATGGCGTTGAAGGCGGGCGCGGTGCTCCTGGTCCACAGCGTGAGCGACCAGCAGGTGGACGAGGAGTTCCTCGACCTGCTCCATCAGAACGATGCCGTGTACGCTCCGACCCTGGTGGTGGGCGGCTTCTGGACGCGCGCGCTGGGTGCCATCGCCTTGAACGTTCCGCCCGAGATCGACGACCCGAACGACTGCGTCGACCCGGGCACCCGGGCGAAGCTGCGGCAGACCGCTCAGCTCCAGGCGCTCATGCCCGAGGAGCGTCGCTCACCCGAAGCCTTCTACCGCCGGCTGGAACGCGGTGGCATGTCGCTGGCCGTGATGAACGAGAACCTCCGCCGCGTGCACGCCGCGGGCGTCACGATCGCCACCGCGACCGACGCCGGAAACCCGCTGACGCTGCACGGCCCATCGATCTACAACGAGATGGAAGCGATGCAGGCCGCCGGGATCCCGGCGCCCGACGTCGTGGTCATGTCGACGCGCAACGGTGCCATCGCCATGAACCGCCTGGACGATTTCGGCACGCTCGAAGCCGGCAAGATCGCGGACCTCATCGTGCTCGCCGCAAACCCGAACGAGGATGTGCGGGCGTTTCGCAGCCTGACCCACGTGATGCGGGCCGGCGTGCTGCGCCGGCAGCAGGAGCTCGCTCGCCCTTGAGTAACCCCGCTTTCAGGCACCGACCCGGTCGCGGGCTTCCGGGCCGATCGGCCGCAACACGCCACTCGTGCTGCGGCCGTACTCCCCCCGGGCGATCGGCTACATCCCGGATTCCATGCTCTGTGGCGGCAGGTCCGAGTTCCAGATGTCCAGGGCGCCGAGCCAGGAGCCGTCGGCCTGCTTGCGGAAGGTCGCCACGTACTTGCCGGTGTCCGAGACCGGCTCGGGCATCCCCGCGACGGCGACGGTGATCGAGTAGGTCCCCCGCGCGTAGGCTACGTCGCCGCTACCGACGATCTCGGTGGTTGGATTGGTGAATGCGGTGTAGGTGTACGCCTCCGCCTCCATAGCCGCCTGGATCGCCTCGCGCCCCTGGACCAGCGGGGCGTTCGGCGGCAACCGCACGGCATCCGCAGTGAACACTGCCGCCGCGCCGGCCCAATCGCCGGCCAGTACCGCGTCGCGGAACGAATCGGCGACACCGTTGATCGCGGCGACGTCATCGTCCGAGAGCCCCTCCGGACCGGCGGCCGGCTGGCAGGCCGCGCTGGCCAGGGCGAGCGCCAGTGCCAGAACGAATGTGCCTCGTAGCTTCATGTTGCCCTCCCGGTTAGGATATCACACATGAATACGGGATCGGGTCAGCCGAACGCAACACGCCACTCGAGCGGCGGCCTGCCCGGCCGAAACAAGCCGCAATCGCGCGCCGTAGGGGTGTCCAAGATCTGAAAATGGACCGGAGACCCCGGAATTGCCCGCCGAGGTTCTGATGAGAGTGTGGGGCTGACATGCGGCGCGATCGTCCGAGCATCCTGCCGCCGGACGCTGCCCGCGCCAGGCCCTGGTTTCAGCGACCACGAGGCGCTAGGATGGCCCGTCCGAATCACACCACACACCACAACGTTGCACCACCCGACGCTAACGGGAGCCGCTACATGCGATTCATCGACCTGAAAACCGTCATGATCGCCGTCGCCCTTTGCGGCGCGACGGCGGCGCCCGTCCGGGCGCAGTCCGCCGAGATCGAAGGCGAAGGCCTGCCGCTCGAGCCCGCCCGCTGGGCCAGGTTCACGGCCGAGCGCGGAACCTGGATCTCACTCGACGTGAGCCCGGACGGACAGACGATCGTATTCGACCTGCTGGGCGACCTGTACACGATCCCGATCAGCGGTGGTGCCGCGACGCGGCTGACGAGCGGCCTCGCGCATGACATGCAGCCGCGCTTCAGCCCCGACGGCACGCAGATCGTGTTCGTCTCGGATCGTAGCGGCGATGACAACCTCTGGATCCTGCCGCTGGGCGGCGAGCCGCGACCGCTCACCACCGGATGGGACGCGACGTACCTCTCGCCCGAATGGACGCTGGACGGGAAGTACATCGTCGTGTCCAAAGCGCCGCCGCTGGGTGGTGCGAACAAGCTGTGGCTCTACCACGTTGGCGGGGGGCGCGGTCTGGAGATGGCCGGTGGGCCGCCGGCCATACGGATGATGGGCCCGGCGTTCGGCGCCGATGCCAGGTACGTGTGGTTCGCCCAGCGTGTCGGGTACTGGAGCTACAACGCGATCCTGCCGCAATATCAGATCGCCGTGTACGATCGCGAGGCGGGCACGCGGACGACGATGAGCTCGCGCTACGGCTCCGCCTTCCGGCCGGCGCTCTCACCGGATGGGAAGTGGCTCACCTATGGCTCGCGCCACGACGCGGAGACGGGCCTCGTGCTGCGCGACCTGGCCAGCGGTGAGGAGCGCTGGCTTGCCTATCCCATTCAGCGCGACGAGCAGGAGTCCATAGCCAACATGGACGTCCTGCCCGGATACGCCTTCACGCCCGACTCGCGCACGGTCGTGATCTCCTACGGCGGCGAGATCTGGCAGGTCCCGGTCGATGGGAGCGAGGCGACCAAGATACCGTTCACGGCGAACGCCGAAGTGGCGGTCGGGCCCGCGGTCGAGTTCGAGTACCCGATCGAGGACGCGCCGACCTTCACCGTGAAGCAGATACGCGACGCCGTCCCGTCGCCGGACGGCACTCGGATCGCCTTCAGCGCGCTCGACCGCCTCTACATCATGGACTTGCCCGACGGCGAGCCGCGGCTGCTCACGAACGAGGAGACGGGCGAGTTCCACCCGACCTGGTCGCCCGACGGGCGCGCGGTCGCCTACGTCACCTGGAACGACAGCGTGGGCCACATCAAGCGGGTAGCGGCGACCGGCGGCCGGCCCACCCAGCTGACCCGCGTCTCTGCCTACTACCAGCAGCCGGCCTGGTCGCCGGACGGGCGGCGGATCGTCGCGATGCGCGCCGACGCGCGCGACCTGAAGGAATCGATAGACCCGTTCGTCTTCAGCGGCCTGGGATCCGAGTTCGTTTGGGTCCCGGCCGACGGCGGCGACCTCACGGTGATCGGCCCGACGCGGGGCCGCTCGCGGCCGCATTTCACCAGCGATCCGGACCGGATCTACTACTACGGCTTCATCCCCGACGCCAGCGCCCAGCCCGGCCAGCCGGCGCCGGTCGCCCTCGTCTCTACACAATGGGACGACACCGACCTGAAGACTCACCTGCGGGTCACCTGGCGGATACCCATCTGGGCCGGCCCCTACGACCTATCGGAGTCTGGCGACATCGTGATGCCGCGGGACTTGGCTCGCGAGGTCGTGCCACAGGCCACCGCCGACGTCGTGCTGATGGCGCCTCGCGGCGACCTCGCCCTCGCGGTTGTCAACAACGACATCTACGTAATCCCCGTCCCGCTCGTGGGCGGTGACGTGCCGACCGTGATGGTCACCAAGCCCGACAGCGCGGCGCTGCCGGTCACCAAACTGACCGACATCGGCGGCGAGTTCGCCGCCTGGGGCGCGGACGGGCGCACCGTGCATTGGTCGATCGGCAACGCGTTCGCCACCTTCCGCCTGGACAGCGCCGCCGGCGATCCCGACTACACCGCCGAGGAGATGCGCGTCCGGGTGAGCGCCCCGCGCGACATCCCGCAAGGCAGCGTGGTGCTCCGCGGCGCCCGCGTCATCACGATGCGCGGCTCCGAGGTGATCGAGAACGCCGACGTCGTGATCCGGGACAACCGGATCGCCGGCGTGGGACCGCAGGCCGCGGCGCCCGAGGGCGCCCGGGTGATCGACGTCAACGGCAAGACGATCATTCCGGGCTTCGTCGACACGCACTCTCACATGTGGAACCTGTGGGGGCTGCACTGGTCGCGGCCCTGGATCTATCTGGCCAACCTGGCCTACGGCGTCACGACGACCCGCGACCCCCAGACGGCCACGACCGACGTGCTGACCTACGGCGATCTGGTCGAGACCGGCCGCTTCCCGGGGCCGCGCGTCTACTCGACCGGACCCGGGGTGTTCTGGATCGAGGGGCTCCGCACGCTGGACCAGGCGCGCGACGTGCTGCGCCGCTACAGCGACTACTGGGACACCAAGACCTTCAAGATGTACATGTCCGGCAACCGGCGGCAGCGGCAGTGGCTGATCATGGCGTCGCGCGAGCTGGGGCTGATGCCCACGACCGAGGGCGGTCTGGACTATCGGCTCGACATGACCCACGCGATGGACGGCTATCCCGGCATCGAGCACACCCTGCCGATCATCCCGGCCTATGAGGACGTGGTCCAGCTGTTCACCACGTCGCAGACCACCAATAGCCCGACCCTGCTGGTCACCTACGGCGGCCCGTGGGCGGAGAGCTACTTCTACACGCGCGAGGACGTGGTCGGTGACGAGAAGCTGGCTCACTTCACGCCCAAGGAAGAGCTGGACGCCAAGATCCGGCGCCGCAACCCCGGGCCCGGTTTCGGCGGGTGGTTCCGAGACGATGAATACGTTTTCAAGAGACACTCGGCCTGGATCAAGGATCT
>CP070722.1:3771462-3778402 GCA_020350785.1 Gemmatimonadota bacterium | reverse complement strand
TGCGAACGGCGCGAGCCACGGTCGAGTACGCGGTCTTCGGCGCCGGCCGCCCCGGCGGCAGCACGATCACCCCGCAGCTGGCGCGGAACCAGTTCACGGATCGAATCTGCTTCGACGTCTCGCCGTTGCGAAAAGCGAAAGAGGCCAAGGTCGCGCGGGATATCGAGCGAATCTACAGCAAGGACGAGATCCTCGAGGCCTATCTCAATCAGATCAACTTCGGCCACGGTTGGTACGGCATCGAGACGGCGGCCCAGAATTATTTCGGCAAGCCGGCAAGCGAGCTGAACGTCCCGGAGGCGGCATTGCTGGCCGCGCTTCCCAAGGCCCCCTCCAATCTCTCGCCCTTCAGCCATCCGGAGGCGGCCCTGCGGCGGCGCAATCTCGTCCTCGGTCTGCTGGCCGAGCAAGGCTACATCGGCAAGGCGGAGGCCGAGGCTGCCAAGGCCTACCCCTTGCCGGTGGCCCGTTCCCGGGAGCGCGAGGACCAGATCGCGCCCTACTTCGTCGAGTGGGTGCGGCGCATGCTGGACGATCGTTTCGGCGAAGATCTCTACCGCGCCGGCTTCCGAATCTACAGTACGCTCGACCTCGAGATGCAGGCGATTGCCGACTCGGCGCTCCAGGCACAGCTCAAGACCCTCGAGTCACTGCCCGGCTACGAGCATCTGACCTACGAGGAGGCCCTCAAACTGCCGCCCGACTCCGTGGACTGGCGCCTGACCCCGTACCTGCAAGGCATGTTCATCGCCCTCGATCCCGAGAACGGCCACGTCCGCGCGCTGGTGGGTGGCCGCGACTGGCACCACTCGCAGTTCAACCGTGCGACACAGGCGGTCCGCCAGACAGGATCCGTGTTCAAGCCGTTCGTCTACACGGCGGCGCTGGCCAACGACTACCCGGTCTCCTACGTCATCTACGATGCGCCGCTGGAGCTCGATCAGTACGATCCCGAGGGCGACTCGACCTGGATCTGGTCGCCCAAGAACTACAACAACCAGTTCCACGGCCCGATGACGCTGCGAGACGCGCTGCGCCGCTCGGTCAACGTCGTCACCGTCAAGCTGGCCATGCAGCTGGGGATGGAGTCGGTCGGACAACTGGCGCGGCGCATGGGCATTCGGACCCCCATCCCACGGGTGGCCGCCGCCTCGATCGGCGCCGCTTCGGCGATACCCTTGCAGGTGGTCGAGGCCTTCACGACCTACGCCAACCTGGGGGTCAGGGTCGCACCCGAACCCATCCTGCGCATCGAGGACAAGACGGGTCAGATCATCTGGAAGGCCGAGCCGCGCCGCGAGGAGATCCTGGATCCGCAGACGGCCTGGATCGTGCTCACGATCCTGCGAGACGTAGTGAACGCGGGCACCGCCGCCAACATTCGAACCGGCTACCTCGGCCCCGAGCTGCCCGCCGCCGGCAAGACCGGCACGACCAATGATGAGACCGACATCTGGTTCGTCGGTTTCACGCCGGACCTGCTGGCCGGCGTCTGGATCGGTTTGGACGAGCCGAAGGGCATCTTCAAGGGCGCCGTCGGCGGCGCCCACGCCGCGCCCGTCTGGGGCGCCTTCATGCAGCGGGTCTATCAAGACCGTCCCATGCCCGATCCCTGGGAGCCCCCCGGCGGCCTGGTCCAGCGGACCATCGACAAGCTCACCGGCAAACTGCGCACGCCGTACTGTCCCCTGGACGCCATCTATACCGAGATCTACCTGCCGGGCACCGAGCCGGTGGAAGAGTGCGACCTGCACCAGCCGACGCCGTGGGGCCAGCCGCCGACACGCGCCGCTGGGGGCGGCGACCACCCCTAGATCACCCCTGAAAGGCCCAGATACCGCCGCCCCCCACCCCGCGCTCGGCTCTTGTAGCCCCGCTCTCCGCGGGGTATCTATTCGTAGTCAGGGGGCGGTTGCCCCCCGCAGTCGGCCCGCCGCCATCACAGGGAAATAGCGAAGGAAACATATGGCTCAACTCACACTGCCCGCCGGAGCGCTCGCCGATTTGAGGCGGGCAATCGAGGAGATCGCCGCCACCGAAGCGGTCAAGGCGCTGCGCGAGGCGGGGCGCCGCCTGGCCGCCGAAGCCGAGATCGCCATCGCCAACCGGGGCGGCCGGCCGCTGGCCGGGCTGGCCTTTCCTACCTTCTGGGCCGAACTGGACCGCTACTTCGAAAGCGCCGGCTGGGGCCATATCGAGCACAGGGAGCTCAACGAAGGGGTGGGGGCCATCGTCGCCAGCGAGTGGGCGGAGTCAGACCCTACCGAGGGCCGGGACGCTCCCGGCTGCCACCTTTCTACCGGGCTGTTGGCGGAGCTGCTGACCAGCGCGGTCGGAAGGCCGGTCGCGGTGATGGAGGTCGAGTGCCGCTCGCGCGGCGACGAAGCCTGTCGCTTCCTCTTCGGCTCGCCGGTCAACCTCCTCCTGGTGCACAAGAAGCTGACCCAATCGAGCAGCCTGGAGGATGCGCTCGCTGCCCTCTAGACGGCGGTCGTGCGGGCGCAGCACCCTCCGCTCCCCCGCGCACTCGAGCAGCCGGTGAGCAGAGTCCTAGCTATCGACTACGGTGAGCGACGGATCGGTGTCGCCGTGAGCGACCCGACCCGGACCATCGCTCAGCCCCTTCCGACGCTCGTGCGGCGTCGGGGGCGCCGCCCGCCCTACGCCCGGCTCCTGGAGATCGTCGCGCAGTGGGAGGTCGCCTGCATCGTGGTCGGCCTGCCGATCGAGACCAGCGGCACGGAAGGTCACCAGGCCCGTGAGGTCCGCGCCTTCGGCGAGGCCCTGGGCGCCCGGACTGGCATTCCCGTCCGCTACTGGGACGAGCGTCTCTCCTCGGTCCGTGCCAAGAGCGAGCTGGCTTCGCTCGATCTTCCCGCCAAGGCCCGCCGCCAGAAGGAGCGGGTCGACGCCATGGCCGCTATGCTCATCCTCCAGGAGTATCTCGATGCGCAGGGCAACCCGTAGGCGCGCGGCCGGCGCGGCGCTCGTCTTCGGCCTGCTCCTCGCGCTCGCCGCCTGCGGCGGCGGAACCGGCGAGCCCGAGCGCCTGCGCGTGCCGCCGGGCTCGACGGTCCAGGCGGTCGCCGACACGCTGGCGGCCCACGGCGTGATCCGCTGGCCCGACCTGTTCCGTCTCTACGTCCGCCTCAAAGGCGTGGGCAGCACCATCAAAGCCGGCACCTACGAGCTGCCGCGCGGGGCCGGCTGGTCGCAAGCGCTGAACGCTCTGGTAGCAGGACGGGTGGTCACGGTGCCGCTGACCATCCCCGAGGGTTGGACCGTGCGCCGGATGGCCGAGCGGATTGCCACGATCTCGGAGGTTCCCGCAGACTCCGTCGTCGCGATCCTCCTCGATCCCGCCCTGGCGGATTCGCTGGGAGCGCCCGGGCCGACTCTGGAGGGCTATCTCTTCCCCGAGACTTACAGGTTCGCCCAGGGCCTCGGACCGCGGGCCATCGCCACGGAGATGCTGGCCCGCTATCGATTCGTCTGGACGCCCGAGCGACGCGCCGCCCTCGACTCGCTCGGCCTCAGCGAGCGCCAGGCCGTCACGCTGGCCAGCATCATCCAGGGCGAGGCGCGCTGGGCCGACGAGATGCCCCTGATCTCGGCCGTCTACCACAACCGCCTGCGCCGCGGTATGCGCTTGCAGGCCGATCCGACCGTGCAGTACGCACTCGCTGCTCCTCAGCGACGCCTGCTTCAGCGCCACATCGAGGAGTCGGCTGACAACCCCTACAACACCTACACTCACGACGGGCTGCCCCCAGGACCCATCGGCGCGCCCGGCTTGGCGGCGATCGATGCGGCTTTGCACCCGGCCGACGTTCCCTACCTTTACTTCGTGGCCCGCGACGACGGCCGCCACGAGTTCTCGCGCACCCTCGTCGAGCACAACCGCAACATCCAGCGGCTGCGGCAGCCCCGCTAACGGAACCGAGGCCGCGCATGTCCGAAGCCCGAACCGCCGACCTGCGCTCCCGACTCCGCCTGATGGTCATCACCGACCGGCAGATGGCCGGTGAACGCGCCTGGCTGGACATCGTCGAGGCGGCGCTAGCCGCCGGCGCCAGCGCCGTTCAGCTACGGGACAAGGAGGCAACCAGCGCCGAGCTGCTCGAGCTGGCTGTGGCGCTTCGACCCTGTGCCGAGCGCCACAACGCGCTCTTCCTGGTCAATGACCGCTTCGATGTCGCGCTGGCCGCCGGCGCCCACGGGGTCCACCTGGGTGACGACGACCTGCCCGTGGCCGAGGTGCGCAAGGTCGTGCCGCGGGACTTCGTGATCGGGAGGTCGGCCGACAAGGAGGACGAGGCACAAGCCGCCGAGTCCGCCGGAGCCGACTATCTGGGTGTCGGTTCGGTGTTCGGCACGCGCACCAAGACCGAGGTGATCGGCGAAGTGATCGGGACCGAGCAGCTGGCCCGCGTGGCGAAATCGGTGCGGATCCCCGTGGTCGGCATCGGCGGCGTCACGCCCGAGAATGCGGGCGCGGTGGCCGCCGCCGGCGCCGCCGGCATCGCCGTGGTCTCGGCGATCATGGCGGCGCCCGATGCCGCGCTGGCTACGCGGTCGCTTCTGGAGTCTTTCGCTTCAGGGATCGCCTGACGGGCGGTCCCGACCCGGTTTGGGGGCCCGGCCGCGCCAGGCCATTCGCCAGCCGCTGGTTCACATATCGGCTTCGGGTCGCTCCAGCCGAGCGCGAATCTCATCCTCCGCGATGGCGCGACCGCGCTCCCGGCCTGCGCTCAACAGCCAGCGAAGAAGCCGATCCCGCTCGCCCCGCGACAATCGCTGCAGCCAGTCGTCCTCCGGCTCCGGCGGCCACTGCAGCCACACGGCCAGCACCCAGGCAACGATGGCACCCAGGGCGAAGAGCTGGTTGATGGGGCGCGTGGGTACGTAGAGTGCGACCAGCCCTTTGATCCCCTCCCCCAGGGCGCGGAGGTCCAGGATCGGCGTGTGCGGGAGCTGTGTCCGGGTCCAGACGAAGGGCAGCACCGAGTACTTGAGGACCCCCAGGGCCAGAGCCACCAACCCCAGAGTCAGGACGATCCGGGAGCGGTGGGCCCCGTAGCTGGCGTTCCAGGCGAGGTAGAGGAGCACGGCCAGCACGATCCACTCGAGGACGCCCGGCGGTGGCAGCAGCAACGACACCAGCTGAGCCGTGGCGATAGCCGCGTAGACGAATACCACGGCGCCCCAGGCGCCCCGCGGCCACGAGAGCACCGCGGTGTTGACCAGCACGTAGAGAACCAGGATCGCCGTGAGGCCGTCCACCAATCCGAAGACCTGGTACTCGAGGCCCGCGACGCTCAGCCACAGCCCTCCGCAGAAGAAGGTGAGCAGGAACAGCGCGCCGACCCCAAACGCCAGGCCCGGGCTCCAGACCCGGGATACACGCCGGCTCACAGTGGACATCTCACGGCGGGCGCGCGATCCAGGACACCCTCCAGCTCCGACACGAACGCGTTGATCGCGGCGCGCCGTCGCGTCGGCGCTATCCCCGCAACGCAGGCACCCACGCGCTCCGCGGCCTCCAAGGTTTCGGCGCTCCTGCCGAGCCCGAAGACCCGACCCCGACCTCGCTCCAGATACCTCCAGCCCAGACGAAGATAGGCGTCAGCCAGCAGATCGTTGGCCGTTAGAGAAGCTTCCGGTCCCGCCGCCGCCCCGCTGGCCCTGGACAAGTTTCGCGCCGAGCGCCACCCGTACACCTCCGCCAGACTGTCCGCGCCGATCAGGTCGGCGCGCGCCGCCCGATCCAACCAGCGCCTCCCGACCCTCAGGTTGGCCCCGTACGCTACGTCGTTGCCCATCAGCACCAGGCGATCGACAAAGTCCTGCGGATCCTGGGGCTGGCTCACGTAGGCGGCCGCTACGACCAAGGTGAGGGTCGCGAGCGACACCGCCGCCCCTGCGTTCTTCCAGACGGCCGGATCCCCGAGCCGGATCCGCCGATCCCTTCTGTCCGCGCTGTCTGAGGTCATTATCCCGCCGGCTCCACGAGCGCCCCGGCGCCGCCCGCACCCGCTCGCGCGATACCGCGAGAGGTTCTGGACGCCCGCCGCTCATGCTGGTCTGATAATGATAGGGAGATGGACACCGATCTGTCACCCGGACAGTGCCGCGCGACCTGCACGATCGCTGCCGCCGGCACGAAGTGCCGCCTTGTACAGCGGTGCATGCGAAGCTGGAACAGATCTGTGGAGACAAAAAAACCCCGGGAGGCCGCGTGCCAGGCTGGCGCCGACTCCCGCCAAGTCAGACGCTTCCAAGAGCTCAGTCACACAGACCTACCCGGGGAACCTACTGTTTTCTCTGTGCCGGGGTCATTCGAACACAGCGCCCGCTGACCTCCCCCCTATGTCCTTGCCTATTTAACAAAGCGGACTGACCCACGAACGAACGACCACCGGCAACAGCTCTAACACATCACAACGACACTCACACTCTTCACTTCGGTTTTTTGAGGGCCGGGCCCCCAACCCCTCACGGCCCGTTTCCGGCCCGGCCGCCATATCCAAGGGCAAGCGGCGTGCCTAGCGTGCCTTGGCGCTCTAAGTGACTTCGAAACAATATGTTACGCCGATTGGTCGGCTCAAAGCCGACAGCGATGCCTCTGTCCGATTCGGTCAGCATGACCTGGAAATCGAGGACATTTTGACCGAGGATCCCGCCTTTACCCCTTGTCTGCACCGCCCCGTTGCCCTAAGTTATGGTACCTCCCTACGCTATTCCTTCCGTGGATTGGATCTCATGGAGCAGGGCTCCACCCTACACACCGACCCCGTCAGCGCCGAGCTTTTGCGCCGGATCGGCGACCTTGTGCTTGCCGGCGATGACCGTAATCTGGGCCACACTTTGGCCGCCCTCGGCGACTCGCTCGGCCTCCGCTCGGCCCTCTGGCTTCATGCCGACGGGGTGACCGAGCTTC
>CP070722.1:3684107-3771362 GCA_020350785.1 Gemmatimonadota bacterium | reverse complement strand
TGCACGGCCCAACACCCGTGTCCGCCCTGATCCACGCGGCGACCATGGTGACGGCCGGCGTCTACCTGGTGGCGCGAGCTGGAGTGCTCTTCGCGCTAGCGCCGCTGAGCATGAACGTAGTGGCGACGATTGGCGGAGTGACGGCCCTGTTCGCCGCGACTATCGCGGTTCAGCAGTACGACATAAAGCGGGTAATCGCCTACAGCACCATTTCGCAGCTCGGCTACATGTTCTTGGCAGTTGGCGTAGGGGCTTACACGGCCGGGATCTTTCACCTGGGGACGCACGCCTTCTTCAAAGCGCTTCTGTTCCTGGCCTCGGGCGCGGTCATCCATTCGATGCACCACGCGCTCGAGCATGCCGGAGAGGAGGCGGGTGAGGACGTGACTCAAGACATGCGCAACATGGGCGGTCTGAAGTCAGCCATGCCGGCAACGACGCGCACGGCGTGGATCGGAGCCCTGGCGCTGGCCGGTGTCTTCCCCATGGCAGGGTTCTTCTCGAAGGACGAGATCATCTGGTCCGTCGGATCGTGGGGGCAAACGGTCCTCTGGGTCATCGCTCTCGTTACGGCCTTGCTGACGGCGGGCTACATTACGCGCTGGCTGGTCATGGTCTTCCACGGACAGAACCGCACGGGCGACCGGGCGCGCAAGGGGCTGCACGAGGCGCCGCTGGTGATGTCAGGCGCTCTTGTGGCGCTGGCCATCGGTTCGGTCGTCACCGGTTGGGTCAACGTTCCCGATGCGCTCCCCTTGCTGCCTGAGTTCACCTGGCTCCACCACTTCCTCCACCCCAGCTTCGCCGGAGCCGAGCACATCCTCGTGGAGCACCTGGGCGAGCCCTCACACTTAGGGCCGTTCGGGGGCGGGGAAGGGACCTGGGCGGTCATGTCGACTGTCGCTGCCATCGTGGTGGTCCTGCTGGTCTTTCAAGCACTGAAGGGCAAGAGATACCAGCCGGCCGCCCAAGCTAAGGAGCCGATCGGTCCGTGGAGCTTGCTGTATCACAAGTGGTACGTCGACGAGCTTTATGATCTCGTCATCGTTCGCCCGTTCCAGTGGTTGGCGCGTTTCTCCTGGCGGTTCTTCGATCAGGGCTTCATCGATGGGGCCCTGGTCAACGGCGTCGCCTACACGACTCGCTTCGGGGGTTGGCTCATCAGTCGCTTCCAGACGGGATACGTCGGCACTTACGTGCTGATAATCGTCGTGGGAGTGTTGGTCATTCTCGGGGCCGTGGCACTATAGGAAACTCTCGATGTCGCAGCTCGCGAATTTGATTGCAGATCTGTACAGCAGTCACTGGATCATAACGTTTCTCGTCTTTTTCCCGGCGCTGGCCGCTGGTATTTGCCTGGCGATACCGCGAGAGCATCTCCGGGCGTGGGCGTTTGCAGCGGGCATGATCGAGTTCCTCGTCTCGCTGCCGCTGTTCTGGACGTTCGAGATCGGCCGAGTCGAGTGGCAGAACTACGTCTCGGCCCCCTGGATACCGGATTGGGGCATCTCGTATGCCCTCGGTGTGGACGGGATCTCGATCTTGCTGATCTTGCTGACGACCTTCCTGCTTCCGATATCGGTGCTGGTCTCGTGGGAGCAGATCAAGGAAAAGGAGCGGGCCTACTACTCGATGCTGATGTTGCTGGTGACGGGTATCATCGGGGTGTTCGTGGCTCTCGATCTCTTCCTCTTCTACATCTTCTGGGAAGTGACGCTAATCCCGATGTATTTCTTGATCGGGGTCTGGGGGCACGAGCGACGCATCTACGCAGCGGTGAAGTTCTTCCTGTTCACGGCCTTCGGCTCGCTGCTCATGCTCGTGGCCATACTGGTCCTCTTTTGGCTGCACCTGGATCAGTTCGGGATACCGAGTCTGGCGTACGCGGATCTGCTCAGAGTCGGTGTGACGGGCTCGCTGCAATACTGGCTGTTCGCCGCGTTTGCGCTCGCCTTCGCCATCAAAGTGCCGATGTTCCCGTTCCACACCTGGCTTCCCGACGCGCACGTTGAAGCACCGACGGCAGGCTCGGTCATCTTGGCGGCAGTCCTCCTGAAGCTGGGCGTATACGGCTTCCTGCGCTTCGCCATTCCCCTGTTCCCGGGGGCGGCGCTCGATCCCTCGGTGCTAACGGTAATGATGGTTCTCGCCTTAATGGGAATCATCTACACGGCCTGGGTGGCCGCCGTGCAACCGAACATCAAGAAGCTGATCGCCTATACCTCGGTGGCGCACCTGGGATTCATCATGGTGGGCACGTTCGCGCTCACGGACACTTCCGTAACGGGAGGCGTCCTGCAGATGGTGAATCACGGCTTTTCAACCGGGGCTCTGTTCATACTCGCCGGCTTTCTGTATCAGCGGCGCCATACCTACGAAATAGCGAAGTACAGCGGCCTGGCGAAGGTGATACCCATGTACTCCGGGTGCCTCGTTCTGGTGGCGCTATCATCCATCGGCTTGCCGGGCTTGAACGGGTTCGTCGGCGAGTTTCTGATACTGATCGGCTCGTTCGGACGCCATCCCTGGGTGACGTTCCTGGCGACGACAGGGGTGGTCTTCGCCGCGTACTATATGTTGCCCATGATTCGGCGCGTCGTCTGGAATGAGGTGACGGCCGATGAGAACCGCAAGTTGCTGGATCTCTCCCGTCTGGAACTGGCGATCATCGTGCCGCTGTTGATCATGATCGTGCTCATTGGTGTGTACCCGAAACCGTTCGTCGACCGGGTGGCTGCTTCAGCCGAGGCACTGAGCGAGCGTGTCCTGGTCGTGGCCGAGCGCAATGATTCTGCCGCAGTTGAAGAGGTCGTCGCTGCCGCCCCGACGGCGGCCGCGATTTCCGGTCAATGAGTATGCCAATGCAGATCGACTTCACCAGCTATCTCGACTACCTCTGGGCGCTTCTACCCGAGACGATCCTGGCAGCGGGCGGCCTGTTGCTGCTGGTCTACGATGGCTTCGCTAAGAAGGCGAATGGCAATGCTCGAGCCGTGGCAGCCGGAAGCCTGATCTTCATAGCCTTGGCCGCTGGCGCCAACGTCTGGCTGATGGGCGTCGAGGAGTTGGGCATGACCGGGATGGTCGCGCTCGATGGATTCCGAACCTTCACAAACTTCCTGTTTCTCGCGGCGGCGGCCCTGATCGTCCTGGTATCGGTTCAATACAACATCAGAGAAGGGATGACGCAGGGCGAATTCTATGCCTTGCTGCTGTTTGCCGTGGTCGGGATGATGGTCTTGGCCGGCAGCCGTGACCTAATATTGATCTTTCTGGGCTTCGAGCTGATGTCGATAGCCGTCTACGTGCTGGTCGGGTTTAACCGTCGCGACCCGAGATCGGCGGAGGCGGCCTTGAAATACTTCCTGCTGGGTGCGTTCTCCAGTGCCTTCCTACTGTACGGAATGGCGCTTCTCTTCGGAGCCAGCAGCACGACCAACCTGGGATTGATGGGCGAGACGCTGGACCCGGCGACGATCAATGTGATCGGCATCGCCGGTATCGCGCTACTGGCAATCGGTTTCGGCTTCAAGGTGTCCGCCGTTCCCTTCCACGTCTGGACGCCAGACGCGTATGAGGGGGCCCCGACGCCGGTGACGGCGTTCTTGGCTGCGGCGATCAAGGCAGCCGCCTTCGCCGCCTTCTTCCGGATATTCGTGGTTGCCCTGGGCGACCTTCATGTGCACTGGGAGCGCATCATCTGGGTGCTGGCGGCGTTGACCATGATCGTGCCCAACGTCATCGCGTTGGTGCAGGACAACGTCAAGCGACTGCTGGCCTACTCTTCGATCGCACATGCGGGCTATCTGCTGGTCGCGTTGATCGCAGCCAACGAGTCGGGGATGGCATCGTTCCTGTTCTATCTTGTCGCCTACACCGTGATGATCGTCGGAGCCTTTACGGTCGTGCAAGTGTTAGCCGGGGCGGGCGACAGTCGTCAGCAGCTGACGGACTACGCGGGACTGGGCTGGAGCCACCCCTGGGCGGCAGCCGTCTTGTCGATCTTCCTGGTTTCCCTGGCCGGGCTGCCGCCGACCGGCGGTTTCGTGGGTAAGTTCTATATCCTGCGAGCGTCAATCGAGGCGGGTTACGTCAATCTCGCCGTGATCCTGGCGGTGACAACGCTGATCTCCTACTGGTACTACTTGCGGGTCATCGTCGCCATGTACATGAGACCGGCGGTTGCGCCTATCGGTCGAGTCGACTGGACCGGCTCGTTGCGTGCCGTCCTGGCCGTCTGTGCCTTCATCACTTTCCTTCTAGGCGTTCTCCCATCCTGGCCACTACTCAAGGCACAACAGAGCGTGCAAGGACTCACACCAGTCGCCGAGCGTGTGCTCGAGGTCGATCCTCTGGCGCGACAGTAGTCTTGTTCGTCGCGCCACCTGGACCTCGACAAACGATGCCGACGGAGTTTAGGACATGAACTTTGTGAGCCAGCATATCTTCCGTGAATATGACGTTAGGGGGGTCATCGGCGAGGACTTGACGCCGGCCGTCGCCTCCGAGGTGGGGAAGGCGTTCGGCAGTCAGATCGTAAAGGACTTCGATCTTGCCCACCCCACGGTGGCGATCGGGCGTGACAATCGCCTGAGCTCAGAAGAGCTATCCGCTGCTTTTGCCGAGGGAATCGTGGCTTCCGGGGCGCGCGTCCTCGACGTGGGTCTCGTTCCGACGCCGGCACTTTACTTCGCCGTTCATCACTTGGGTTGCGACGCGGGGATTCAGGTCACCGGCTCGCACAATCCACCCGAGTACAACGGTTTCAAGATGCTGACCTCGCGGGGCCCGTTCTACGGCGCTGCGATCCAGGAGCTTCACCGCCGAATCCTTGATGGTGAATTCGCGGTCGGGAGAGGCTCGCTGGAGGCACGCCCCGTCCTCGACGCCTATATCGAAGACGTCGCCGGTCGGTTCAAGCTCGAGCGGCCTGTAAGAGTCGTGATCGATTGCGGCAACGGCACCGGCAGTTTGGCGGCCTTGCCTCTGCTGAAGCGGATCGGCGCCCAAGTGGATGCGCTCTACTGCGACTCGGACGGTACTTTCCCAAACCACCATCCTGATCCCACCGTCGACGAAAACCTTGTGGCCCTGATCGAGCGTGTGCGGGAGATAGGTGCCGAGCTGGGCGTAGCGTTCGACGGGGACGCGGATCGCATCGGTGCCGTCGACGAGAACGGACGCATCGTCAGGGGAGACTACCTGCTTCTCATATACGCGCTGGATGCTTTGAAGAGGCGGCCGGGCGAACAGGTCATCTTCGACGTGAAGTGCTCCCAGGTGCTGGCGGATCGAATCACTCAAGCTGGCGGCCGCCCGATCATGTGGAAGACGGGCCATTCGTTGATCAAGGAGAAGATGCGAGAGACGGGGGCCCGAATCGCTGGTGAGATGAGTGGTCACATGTTCTTCGGAGACGAGTACTACGGATACGATGACGCGTTGTATTCCGCCTGCCGGCTGGTTGCTGCCGTGTCGCGCTCCTCGAGCGCCCTGTCCGGCCTCTTGGAAGGGATCCCGCAGCTCGCGTCGACTCCGGAGATCCGCGTCGACTGCGGCGACACCCGAAAGTTCGAGATCGTAGCTGCGGCGGTGAAGCATTTCAAGCGGCACTACGAGGTCAACGATGTCGACGGCGCGCGCATCAAACTGCCGGGCGGCTGGGCGTTGATCCGGGCCAGCAACACGCAGCCAATCATCGTCCTCCGCTTCGAGGCCTCCGACGGCGAACGCCTCGACGAGATCCGAGCCGAGGTGGCCGCTTGGCTGCGGGAAGAGGGTGTGACATTCTGAGCGGTCTGGTGACTGCTGGCGAAGTCCAGTGGCCCGAGTGGATGTGCGAGGCAGTTTACCCCAATCCGACGCGGTCGAGGTATGCCGGGCAAGGGTGAGGCCGTGGTCGTAGCTCTGGGCGGCAACGCGCTGGCGCCTGCTGCCGAGAACGTCACGATCTTTGATCAATTCCGACACACGCGCGAGAGTTTGGGCAGTGTGATCGAGCTCGCTCGGGAAGGCTGGCGTGTCGTAATCGTCCACGGCAATGGACCACAGGTGGGCGACGAGCTATTGCGCAACGAACTCGCTGCGGACGTATTGCCGGAGCAGCCCCTGGGGGTGCTGGTGGCTGCAACGGCCGGGTGGATCGGCTACATGATTCAGCAGTCACTGGAGAATGGGCTGCGCAGTGCGGGATTGGATCGCAAGGTGGTCACGCAGGTGACACAGGTGGTCATCGACCCGGAGGCGGCCGAGTCGCGGGAGCCGACGAAGTTCATTGGCCGGGCGCTGAGAGAAGAGCAGGCAGAGCGGTTGCGGGCGGCCGGTTGGGATGTCAGAAGAGACTCCAAGGGAATCCTCCGACGTGTCGTAGCGAGCCCCACGCCTCTGGAGATAGTGGAGAAGGAGACGATCCGAAAGCTGATCGAAGAAGACGTGATTGTCATCGCGGCGGGTGGCGGCGGCATTCCGGTCTACAGGCATCCCAGCCTGGGGCTGGAAGGTTTCGATGCCGTGGTAGACAAGGATCTGGCGGCGGCTCTGCTGGGATGTGAGATAGGGGCAAGCACGCTGTTGATGCTGACCGATGTAGATGCAGTGTACCGAGACTTCGGCACAGAGCATGCGAGGACCATCGGTCACCTGTCCTTACCAGAGGCCAGGGCGCTCCTCGGAACCCGGCAACTGGGCCGCGGTAGTATGCGCCCCAAAGTGGAAGCGGGCGTCCGGTTTCTCGAAGCTGGCGGCGACCGGGTCTTGATCGCACAACTGGACAAAGGTATCGGTGCACTGCAAGGGACGGCAGGGACCGAGATTACAGAAGAGTGACACGATGAACATCCACGAGTACCAGGCGAAAGAGGTCTTTCGGCGGCACGGCATCCCGGTGCCCCCCGGAAAGGTCGCAACCACCCCGGAAGAGGCGGAGCGTATCGCGCTTGCCCTCGGCGGGAAGGTTGTGGTCAAGGCGCAGGTTCACGTTGGGGGCCGCGGCAAGGCCGGGGGTGTGAAGCTGGCCTCCAGCCCGCAGGAAGCTCGCGACGCTGCCGCGAAGATACTGGGCATGGAGATCAAGGGTCTCACGGTGCGCAAGGTGCTGGTAACACCGGCAGAGGATATCGCGCACGAGGCTTACCTGGGCGCGATCGTAGATCGCTCGTCTGGAGCCGTGGTGCTCATGGCGTCACCGGAAGGCGGTATCGACATCGAGGAAGTCGCCGCCAAGACCCCCGAGCTCATTTTCAAGGAACGCATCGACCCCCGTTATGGCATGTTGCCGCACCAGGCGTTACGGCTGGCCTACAGGCTCTATGCCGGCGACACCGCTCGCGCTCGTCAGGCCGCGGAGATCATCCAGAAGCTGTATGCCGCCATGCTCGATGCGGGCGCCTCGCTCATCGAGATCAACCCGTTGATCACGACGCCGTCCGGTCAGCTGCAGGCCATCGATGCGAAGATGAACATCGACGACAATGAACTTTTCCGCCGTTCGGCGGTCGCCGAGCTCAGGGACACCGAGAGTGAGGCCGCGGCCGAGGTCGAGGCACGCGCGAAAGGGCTGACCTACATCAAGTTGGATGGAAATGTCGGATGTTGCGTGAATGGCGCCGGTTTGGCGATGGCGACCATGGATCTGGTGAAGTACTACGGAGGTGAGCCGGCTAACTTTCTCGATATCGGCGGCTCGTCCAGCCCGGAGAAGGTCATAGTTGCCTTGCAGATCATCACGGCGGACGAGGCGGTCAAGTCTATTCTTTTCAACATATTCGGCGGCATCACACGCTGCGATGACGTGGCGAACGGGATAGTCGAGGCGACCCGTCAGTTCAAGCTGAAGGTGCCGATCACGATTCGCCTCACCGGAACCAATGAGGAGAAGGCGGTCGAGATACTGGAAGGCGCTGGTTTCAGCGCCATGACCGATATGGACGAGGCCGTCAGGAAAGCGGTCGAGTTGGCGACGAGCTAGACGCAAGGTACGAGTACCATGGCGATATTCGCGAATGACAGGACACGGGTAGTGGTGCAGGGGATCACCGGACGGGACGGCTCCTTCCACACGCGGCAAATGATCGAGTATGGAACGAAGGTGGTCGCCGGGGTGACTCCGGGTAAGGGCGGACAAAAATTCGAGGGGAAAGTCCCAATCTTCGATACGGTCGCCCAGGCCGTGAGCGAGGAAGGTGCGACGGCGAGTGTGATCTACGTCCCGGCAGCTTTCGCGGCGGGGGCCATCTGCGAGGCAGCCGACTCTGGAATCGAGCTCATCGTCTGCATCTCCGAAGGTATCCCGGTGCTCGACATGCTAAAGGCGACACGCTACGTCGCTGACAACGGTGCCCGTTTGATCGGGCCGAATTGTCCAGGTATGATCTCCGCCGGCCAGGCCAAGCTGGGGATCATTCCGGGCCAGATCGTGCAACCGGGCCCCATTGGCGTGGTGAGCCGGTCTGGCACGCTGACGTACGAGGTCGTCTGGAAACTCACCCGTGCTGGGTTGGGACAGTCAAGCTGCATCGGCATTGGTGGCGATCCGGTGATCGGCACGAACTTCATAGACTGCCTCGACGCCTTCGAGGAGGACGACGAGACGGAGGCGATCGTCTTAATCGGTGAGATCGGTGGAACGGATGAGCAGAACGCAGCGCGACATATCAAGGAGAAGATCAGCAAGCCCGTGGCGGGCTTCGTGGCGGGGCAGACGGCACCACCCGGACGTCGGATGGGGCACGCCGGTGCGATCATCTCTGGCTCATCGGGAACCGCTGCGGAGAAGATCGCCACGTTCGAGGAAAACGGTGTCCAGGTCGCAGCGCGGCCAGCCGACATGCCGGACATACTGAAGCGCGTACTGAATGCGTAGCAGGCTCACGATCTCCCGACTGCTGGGGCCCGACCTGGTCATCGTCGGCCTCAAAGCCAAGACCTTTGCCGAGGCCGTCGGACAGTTGCTGGATCGATTGGAGAAGTCGGGCGCGATCAGCGACCGTTCAGCGGTCGACGCGCTCGTTGAAGAGGGTGTTGTTCGCGGTGAAACCCCGATGCTGGGCAAGCACGCGATATTGGCTCACTATCGAACCGAGGCGGCCAATCGATTGGGGCTGGCGATCGGAGTCTCAGCAAAGCCATTCAAATTCCCTTCGCTGGCGCCAGGCGATGCTACCCTCCTGGTTCTGATCATCACGCCGCGTGCCGCGACTCGCGAATACCTCAAGACTCTCGCGGGAGTGGGCCGCCTCCTTCACGACCCGGAGAACGCACTTACTCTTTCCAAGGCTCGCTCACCGCAAGACGTGCTGGCACTGATCGAGGAAAAAGACGTGGAAGTGCACCCGGATCTGAGAGTTGTGGACCTGATGTCTCACGAATTCCAAACCGTTTCGCCGGAGACGCCGCTTTCAGAGGCCCTCCGTTTGATGGTTCGCCAAGGCCGGCGCGAAATGCCGGTCGTGAGTGACAACGGGGAGGTGCTCGGCATCTTGTCGGAGCAGGAAGTGCTGCAGCATTTCCTGCCGCAAGTCCTGGGGGCTGCCCCCTTGACCGAAGGTGATCTCCCGAAGATAAAGGACGTCGAGGTGCGCAACGTCATGCAACGCAGCGTCCTGTGCTTGACGGCCGACGAACTCATGTCCGACGTGGTGAGCAACATGCTCGCAGGCGACTTGGCGCAATTCCCAGTGGTGAGAAAAGGCAAGCTGGTGGGGATCCTGTCCCGCTCCGACATACTTACGAAACTACTTGATACGACAGTATAAAAACGCTTATGAATATTACACTTGCGATTATTAAACCGGACGCGGTCGAGCGCCGAAAGATGGGCTCGATTCTGGCTCGACTCGAGGAGGAGGGCTTTCGAGTACGGGGAGCGCGGCTCACGCGTCTGAACGAAGCGCTGGCGGGCGAGTTCTACGCGGTGCATCGCGAGCGCCCTTTCTACGAGTCACTGAAGGCTTTCATGACGTCGGGTCCGGTCTTGGTGTTGGCCTTGGAGCGAGATGATGCGGTGGCGCGTCTGAGGGCCGTGATTGGGGCAACCGACCCGGCCGAAGCCGAAGCCGGTACGATTCGGGCACTTTACGCGGAGAACAAGGAACGCAACGCGATCCACGCTTCGGACTCGGAGGAGACGGCGGCACGGGAACTCTCCTTTTTCTTCGCGACAGGGGAACTTATCGCGGTCGGCTGAAGAGGTCCGGCGGACAGCAAAAGTACACGACCTGCAACGGCTTGCGAGGGTATCGCGTTGACAGGGATGCCCCCCCCCGATAGACTATGGGCGCCGTGTTGACAGTAGATCTGCGGCGTCTGGAGAAGGCGCCGGTCAAGGTCAGCGGAGAGATCGCCGCCGACGACCCCTTGTGGCAGGGCACGGGTCTGGAGCTGGCGCTGCCGCTGCGTATTGAATTGCGTGCCGAGGGGTCGGCAACGCGTGGGGTTTGGGTGCACGGTTCGTGCTCGGGCGGGGCTCATGGTTCCTGTCGGCGCTGTCTGGAGCCCTTGGAATTGGAAATCGCCGAGGACATCGGCATCCTGTTCGATCCCAAGACCGCCGAGGGTGAGGGCGACCTGGCGGTCTACGCGCTGGATCCGGACGCTGACGAGCTGGACCTGCGGGGGCCTCTACGTGAGTTGATAGTGTTGGCCGTGCCGGCGTACCCGCTCTGCAGGGAGGACTGTGCGGGTCTTTGCCCGGAGTGCGGGGCGAATCTCAACGAGCGAGCCTGTGGCTGCGAAGTTCACGACCTCGATCCGCGCTGGGGCCCGCTCAACGAGCTGCGAAGCAAAGTACGCTTGACCAGAGGGAAATAGACCATGGCTGTCCCCAAGAGACGGACCTCGAAGGCGCGCAAGAGGAAGCGCCGGACGCATCACAAGGCGGCGGCGGCGGCCACACAGGCATGCCCGCGGTGCGGCGATCCCAAGCTTCCGCACCGTGTGTGCTCGAACTGCGGCTACTATCGCGACGCTGAAGTCATACAGGTCGAATCAGAGTTCTAGGATATCCGAAACAAGGGACGGCGCCGACGCTTGCCGGGTCATTCCCGTAGAGCGCAATGGAGCGGCCGGTCTCACTCGGTTCGGGTGCGCTATTTTGCCGTCCGAGCGCGGTGGCGCGCTGCCTAAGCGGCGGCCCTTCGGGAGCGGGTGGAACTCTGGGGCGACGGGGCGACTAAGGCCTGGTCCATCGGCTTCACGTTTCATGATCAAGAGGTGCCAGTAGTGGCGACAGACACGATCCGTTTGGTCTCCACCGGAATGTGGACTCCCTCCAGGGTGCTCACAAACGCCGATCTGGAGAGGATGGTCGACACGACCAGCGACTGGATCGTCGAGCGCACCGGGATCCATGAGCGGCGCATTGCGGACGATGACATTGGCGTCGTCGACATGGGCTGCAATGCAGCCCATGAGGCGCTGGCTGAGGCCGGTCTCGATCCGAGCGGCGTTGACGCGATCATCGTCTCGACGGCAACGCCGGATCGTTTGCTGCCCGCCACGGCCTGTGACATTCAGGCAAGATTGGGCGCCAACCAGGCCGTCGCCTTCGACCTGTGGGGCGCTTGCAGCGGCTGGCTCTACGCACTAAACGTGGCGCGCGGGTTGATCCTTTCCGGTCAGATTGAGAATGCGCTGTGTGTCGCCACCGAGAAGATGAGCGCGATAACGGATTGGACCGATCGGGCCACGTGCGTGCTGTTCGGCGACGCGGCCGGTGCGGCGGTCGTACAGCGCTCCGACCGGGAGGGCCGCGGAATCCTGGCCAGTTACATGCGCTCGGACGGCTCCTTGGCGGAGCTTCTTCATCGGCCGCCAAGCAGCGCTCAGCCGATACCGATCGACATTGCAGAGATCGCTCACCGCAATGGCTTTATCAGGATGGCGGGCCGTGAGGTCTTCAAGAACGCCGTGCGCTCGATGTGCGAGGCGGTCGACGCCGTGCTGGAGCAGGCGGGAATCTCGAAGGACGATGTGGATCTGCTGGTTCCGCACCAGGCCAACATCAGAATCATCGAGGCCACGGCGAAGTACGCAAATATCGGAATGGATCGCGTGTGGGTTAACGTCGACCGCTACGGCAACACGTCCTCCGCCACCATACCGGTGGGGCTTCACGAAGCTCGTCAGGTCGGCCGGATCCGCGACGGGTCACTCGTACTCATGGTCACCTTCGGCGCCGGGCTGACTTGGGCCGGGGCTCTCCTGCGCTGGTAGGTAGGGTTGGCGCGGTGAAAGACCTGGCGGCACTGTTTCCAGGGCAGGGGAGCCAACACGTGGGGATGGGGGCGGAGCTGGCAGAGGCCTTTCCGGCCGCCCGGGCCGTCTTCGAGCGGGCGGACGATGTCCTCGGCTTTTCGCTGTCGCGGCTCTGCTTCTTGGGGCCAGAGGAAGAGCTCAAACAGACCCAGAACGCGCAGCCCGCGATCCTCGTTCACAGTTACGCCGTGTGGACGCTGATGCGCGACGGCCTGGCCGACCGAGTGAGCTGCGGTGCCGGGCACTCTCTGGGAGAGTTCACTGCCTATACGGCAGCCGGCTCCCTGAGTTACGAGGACGCGGTGCGCCTGGTGAGGCGGCGGGGAGAGCTGATGGCGCAGTCACCGGAGGGGACGATGGCGGCGGTCGTGGGGCTGGAGGCGGAGGCAGTCGAGAACATATGCCGGCAGGTTTGCGCCGGGGGTGAGATGGTGGTTGCCGCCAACTACAATTCGCCGCAGCAGATAGTGATCTCGGGTGAAGTCGCGGCGGTAACCCGGGCCGGGGAGCTGGCCAAGGAAGCCGGGGCGCGAATGGTACGGCCGCTGGCGGTGAGCGGGGCTTTCCATTCGCCGCTGATGGAGGATGTTGAAGCCGGCCTGCGGGCGGAATTGGATCAGGTGACTTTCAGTGACCCGTCCTTCCCGATCATCGCCAACGCCACGGCGGAGCCGGTCAATACGGCCGCGCAAGCGCGCACCACGCTCATCAGGCAGCTTACGGCCCCGGTGCGCTGGACCCAGAGCATACAGCGGATCGCCGACCTGGGCGTTCAGAATTTCGTCGAGCTGGGGCCTGGCAAGGTACTGAGCGGCCTCCTACGACGAATCGACCCGCAGTTGCAGGGGGTCGAGGTCGGGAGGCCCGACGACGTACTTCGTCACAGAGAAGGTGAGAGTTGATGCGGGAACTCCAGGGAGCCGTTGCCATAGTGACCGGCGCATTTCGAGGCATAGGGCTGGCGACCGCGCGTCAACTGGCAGAGGCGGGCGCCACGGTCGCCTTGGTGAACCGGGACGCTTCACGCGCTCCCGAAGCGCTGAGGGAGATCCCGGAGGGGCAGGGACGCACTTTCATTTGTGATGTGACCGACGCACAATGCGTGGCCGACATGGTTGAACTGGTCGAGGCCGAGATGGGGCCCGTGTCGGTCCTGGTCAATAACGCTGGCGTGACCCGCGACAAGTTGCTCGTTCGAACGACCGACGACGACTGGGACCTCGTGATGGCCGTTAACCTGAAGGCCGCGTTCAACTTGACCAAGATTGTGGCACGGGGGATGATACGGCGAAGAGCGGGCTCGATAATCAACGTCTCCAGCGTGGTCGGCATAATGGGAAATCCCGGTCAGTCGAACTACTCGGCCGCCAAGGCTGGCCTGATTGGCCTCACCAAGTCAGCCGCCAAGGAGCTGGCCGCCCGCGGGATCCGAGTCAACGCTGTCGCGCCAGGCTTCATTGACACCCAGATGACTGCCGAGCTCGAAGGACCTGCACGCGAGGCCTTGATCGCCATGATCCCCATGCGCGAATTGGGCAACCCTGAAGATGTGGCTCCCGTCATACGTTTTCTGGCCGGTCCGGGCGCACGTTACATCACCGGCCAGGTGATCGTTGTGGACGGGGGTATGGTCATGTAGTTTCGCAGCGTCACAGTTCAGAAACAGACTCACACGCGGAGAAAAAGGCAAAGGAGAACCACAATGGCAGACATCGAGTCCCGCGTCCGGGATATCATCGTGAACGAGCTGGGCGTTGAACCTTCGAAGGTCACACCCGAAGCATCTTTCGTCGAGGATTTGGGTGCCGACTCGCTCGACACAGTGGAGCTGGTTATGGCCTTCGAAGAGGAATTCGGGATCGAGATTCCCGATGAGGATGCAGAAAAGATGGAGACCGTCGGAGACGCCATCAAGTATCTCGAAGCGAAGGAAGGGGCCTGACGGCTTCCATGTCAGCCAAAGAACCGCGGCGCGTGGTCGTGACGGGCATGGGGCTCATCACGGCCGTCGGTAACAATGTACCCGGCAACTGGCAGGCTCTTCTGGCCGGCACAAGCGGAGGCGCTATCATTACTGCGTTCGATCCCTCCGCTCTCGCCGTACGCTTCGCAGCCGAGGTCAAAGAGTTCAATCCCGCGGACTACCTCGACCGCAAAGAAGTGAAGCGAACCGATCGCTTCACGCACTTCGCGCTAGTGGCGACCGCTGAGGCGATGAGAAACGCGGGCTATGATGGCAGGGGGCCGGACGTGCCACCGGATCGCTTTGGCGTCATTACCGGCAGCGGGATCGGCGGGATCACGACCCTGGAGGAACAGCATCGGGTCTACCTGGAGCGTGGCCCGGACCGCGTATCACCGTTCTTCGTGCCGATGTTCATCGCCGACATGGCACCCGGCTTGATCTCGATGAAGTACGGGGCGAAGGGCCCAAATTACACGACGGTTTCAGCCTGTGCCTCCAGCGCCCATGCCGTAGGGAACTCCTTTCGACTGGTCCGCGACGGTCTGGTGGACGTGATGATCACGGGGGGATCAGAGTCCTCGGTGACACCGCTGACCATGGCGGGCTTTGCATCGATGAAGGCGCTCTCTTTCCGGAACGACTCCCCGGAGGCTGCAAGCCGACCCTTCGACGCCAACCGAGACGGATTCGTCCTGGGCGAGGGCTGCGGCATTCTGGTTCTGGAGGAGATGGAGTTCGCAAAGACCCGCGGCGCTTCGATCTTGGGCGAAATCGTGGGTTACGGCATCAGCGCCGATGCTCACCATATGACGGCGCCGGCGCCCGAGGGTGAAGGCGCGCAGCGGGCCATGCGACTGGCCTTGGAAGATGCCGGTGTAAGGCCTGAAGAAGTCGACTATATCAACGCCCACGGGACTTCGACGCCACTCAACGATCTAAGTGAGACCCAGGCTATCAAGAAGGTCTTCGGCGATCACGCCTACAAGTTGACCGTGAGCTCGACCAAGTCGATGACCGGTCACACGCTGGGTGCGGCCGGCGGCGTGGAATCTGTGATCTGTGTGCTGGCGGCGAGAGAAGGTAAGATCCCGCCGACGATCAACTTCAGCGAGCGGGACCCCGATTGCGACCTTGATTACGCTCACAATCGAGTCGTGGAGCGACCGGTCCGTCTTGCCCTATCCAACTCCTTTGGCTTCGGGGGCCACAACGTCTGTCTGGCGATCAAGCGGTGGGAGGGCTGACCCTCCCACCACGCCTCCCGGCCTCCTGCACCCCCTCCCCCCTCGTCCGGAACAGTCGAGCGCTGCCGGCCGGTCGTGTGCTTGCCAGCGCGCGGACCAGAACCTAGGTTCCGGCTCGCCGATTCCCGCCTGAGGGCATTGACATGTTGGTGCTTGGCCTGGTGGTATCACTGGTGCTGCTGGTTCCCTTGCTGGCGATCTTCCTTGATTCGGAGGTCGGCCGGGCTCTGGCGCACCGACTGGAGCCGCGGCCGCCGCAGGGAGGGGAGATCGAGCGGCGGCTGCAGGCGCTGGAGGAGGAAGTCGAATACCTGTCCGAGGCGATTCGCTCTATGCAGGCGCAGGTGCGCCGGCCAGACGACGAGCCCGGGGCCCAATGAACCGCGACCCCGGGTGAGCCGGCTGGGTCATCCCGAAGCAGCGGCGAGGCTCTGATGCGAGTGGGCGTGGGCTTCGATATCCATTCCTTTGGGACGGGCCGCCGCTTGATTCTGGGCGGGGTGGAATTCGAAGGTGAGCTGGGCCTTGCAGGGCACAGCGATGCCGACGTCTTGACGCACGCCGTGATCGACGCGCTGCTCGGAGCCGCAGGAATGGGCGACATTGGGCAACATTTCCCCGATAGCGAAGAGCGTTGGCGCGACGCGTCCTCGCTGGAGCTGCTGCGTCAGGTCTGCCGCCTGCTGGAGACCGAGAACTACCAACCGGTCAACGTCGATGTCGCCGTCGTGGCGGAGCGACCGCACATTTCCGGCAAGGTGCAGTCGATGCGGGAGACGCTGGCTGCTGCCCTCGGTATCTCTCCCTCCTTCGTATCGATCAAGGCGACGACGGCCGAAGGTCTGGGATCTCTGGGCCGGGCCGAAGGGATCGCGGCTTGGGCGGTCGCTTTGATCGACCGTCTGCGGATGCCGGATATGCCGTAGGTCCCCTTGTGACACCAAGTTTCGCATGTCTATCGAGCCTCTGGCCAGCAAGCGAATGGTTGGTCGAAGCTCAGCTGGAACGACTCCTCGATGGGTTGGCGATCGTGGAGCCGCGCTGGCTCTATCTCATGCTCGCCATTGGCGTGGCGATCGAGAACTTCTTCCCGCCGATACCGGCTGATACCTTCGTCGTTTTCGGCGCCTTCCTCTCGGTGCAGGGCCGGGCCACAGGCACCGGTGTCTTCCTGGCAACCTGGGCCACCAACACGGCATCTGCTCTGGTGAACTACGGGCTGGCGCGCCGCTGGGGTCGCGACGTGCTCAGTACGCGAACGGGTCGCTGGCTGCTCAGGCCCCGGCAGCTGGAGCGCCTGGCCGCTCTCTACAACGCCCATGGCAGCAAGATCATCTTCGCCAGCCGTTTCCTGCCGGCGTTTCGCGCACTCGTCCCAGTATTCGCCGGTATCAGCCATCTGACCTTCTGGCGAACCGCGCTGCCAATCGCCATTTCGTCAGCGATATGGTACGGGGTCCTCGTGGTCGCCGGCACGATCTTCGGCCGCAATTGGCGTGTGATCGTCGAAGCCTTGAACAACGTGAACGCGCTCCTCCTGTCGATCGCTGGGGTGCTCGCCGTTTTTCTGGCGATCGTCTGGTGGAAGACCCGCCATCACCCGGCCGACGGCGACTCCATCGATGAGGGCTCAGATTGATGGAGGAGACGCCGCAGCGCTTTTACCTGGAAGGGTTCGAGGACTACCTGCGCTTCGAGCGTGGGCTTTCCTCAGCTACGGCTGCGGCCTACACGGCCGATTTGGCTCAACTGGTTGACTTTCTGCAGGAGCGGCGCCTCGACTCACCCAGCGCCGTCCAACCGAGCGACCTTCGTGAGTTCGTGTACAGTCTGAAGTCCACGGGCCGCGCAGCCAGCAGCATTCGGCGCAAAGTGTCGGCGCTGCGCAGTTACTTCGGTTTCCTTCAGGCGGAATCGATCATCGACGCCGATCCCAGCGAATTGCTGGAAGGGCCGAAGGCGGGCCGACATTTGCCCACTGTGTTGAGCGCGGCGGAGGTGGATCGACTTCTGGCGTCCCCGGAGGGCAGCGACCCGCTGGCGCAGCGTGATCGCGCGATGCTCGAGCTGATGTACGCCACCGGGATTCGGATCTCAGAGGTCGTGAGCCTCCGGATGCGCGATCTGGAAGTGGATGAGCGGCTGGTTAGAGTGAGAGGGAAGGGGTCGAAAGAACGAATTGTCCCCTTCGGGTACCCCGCTCTTGGGGTCATCAGCGATTACCTCGAGCGAGGACGGCCCGAGCTCGCCCGTTCGCGGAAAGGCCACCCGCAGAGTGGCCCTGGGGCCCTTTTTCTCGGGCGCCGGGGAGGTTCGTTGACGCGCAAAGGGGCATGGCAGATCATCAAGCGACATGCTGTGCGCGCCGGCCTGCAGAAGCGTGTGACACCGCACACGTTGCGCCATACATTTGCTACACACCTCCTCCAGGGAGGCGCCGACATCGCAGCGGTTCAGGAGATGTTGGGGCACGCCGACATCTCCACGACCCAGATCTACACGCACCTCGATCGCCGTTATCTGAGTGAAGTGCATCGAAAACATCACCCGCGCGCCTGATATGCGGATGGCACTGCTGCTCCGCATGAGCGCGATTGCGTTGCTGATGCTTGCCGCCTCGTCAGCCACCGACGCTGCGGCCCAGGAAGTTGTATTCCAGTCCCGTGGGCGTGGAATGCCAGCCGCAGACCAGCGACTGAAGGAGGTGCTGGAGAGGGGAAACTATCGCGTGATCGCGCGAGACAGCCTCATACCGGAAGGCGAGACCGTGGCCCGGGACTTGATAGTAATCCGGGCCTCGCTGCGGCTGGAGGGCCGCATCGAGGGGGACCTCATAGGTGTGCAAAGCGATATCTTCGCGCGACCGGGAGCGACTATTGTTGGCTCTGTGGTCGTTTTGGCCGGCGGATTCTATGGCTCCGCTCTGGCAGATTTGACGTCTCCTCCGATCGATGCATCGCATTTCGAGTACCGCGCCGAGCTACGGGAAGACGGTGTTTTTGTGATCAGCGCCCCGAGGACCAGCGCCGGCCTTCGCCTCCCGGGGCTGTACGGGGTGCAGCAACCCACCTATGAGCGCGTGAACGCGCTCACGCTGCCGTGGGCCGTCGCCTTCGACCGGGGCATAAGCAACTGGCTGCCTGACGCGCGAGGCACCCTCCGCTACCGCACGGGGCGAGGCAAGCTGGATGGCGATCTGCGGCTCGTCTGGTCGGCGGCCCGGCACCAGCTGGATCTACGCGCCGGCAAGACCGTACGCACCAATGATGATTGGGCCAACGACGATCTGGCGAACTCGCTGTACAGCTTTGTCGGTGCCATCGACACCCGGAACTACTACGAGGCCAAGTTCGTAGAAGGCGCGATTGGACTGGAGTACGGCACGAAAGTGCGCTGGAAGCCCGGTGTAAAGGCCGCTTGGGAAGACGGGCGCTCGCTGGGCAACGAAGACCCCTTCTCCCTCTTCTCTGTTCTCGGCGGTTTTCAGCCCAACTTGCCAGTCAGCGAGATCGAGATCGTCAGCCTCACGGTAGAGACCGAAGCAGACGCTTGGCTCAACGATCGAACGACACTCGGCCTAAAGCTGGGGGCGGAGTTCGCCGATCAGGACATCGCGGGAGACACGTCCTTTACACTTGTCACAGGCTCGCTGGACGTCGAGGTCGGTTTGGCGGCACGCCACTCTCTCCTGCTGGAAGGGCGCGGTCGAGCCTCCCTCGCGAACTCGGGAGCGCCGCCGCAGCGTTGGCGGGCGCTGGGCGGTTGGGGGTCGTTGCCGACGCTGGGGGCGGTCGAACGGGCTGGTGATCAATTCTGGTGGCTGGCCACTACCTACCGGGTCCGCCTCAGCGAACGGTCGAGCCGGCTCAATCGTGTGGTCGCCTGGCTGCAGTACGCGGCGGGCAACGCCTGGCCCAAGGGCTCTGCACGCCCCTCCACAACCCACAACCTCGCCCTGGGTGCCTCGTTTGGGCCTCTGTCAGCCGGCCTCTACACCGCCCCCGGCGACGACTTCAAGACCGTCTTGTTCGTGGGGATCGACATGCGGTTCACCCCGTAACGGTCAGTTTTGACAACCGTTTAGTGGCCTGTTAGAATAGTTGGCGTGAAAATTGCTTAGCGGCCGCCGATCTTCAACCGAGATCCCCGCTGAAATGGGGTCTGTGCTCGGGGTCATACCGACCCGCCTCGCCTCGACCAGGCTGCCGGGTAAGCCACTGGTCGACATCGCCGGACGCCCACTCATCGAGTGGGTCTGGCGGCGAATGAGCACCATACCCGTACTGGACGATCTGGTCGTGGCGACCGCCGACCAAGAAGTCGTAGAAGCGGTGGGGCAGTTTGGGGGCCGGGCGCTACTGACCGACCCCAATCACGAGTCGGGCACCGATCGGGTGGCGGAGGTGGCGTCGCGCAAGGAGTATCAGCGATTCGACCTCATCCTGAACCTCCAAGGTGACGAGCCTTTCCTGCCGCCCGGCGCGGCGGCGGCAACGGTCGGATTGCTTAGGGCGGGGTGGGCGGTAGGTACCGCTGCAGTTCCCATCCGTAGCCGGGCCGAGTGGGAGGACCCCTCGGTGGTGAAGGTGGTGCGGAACGATGAGGGCGGCGCCATGTACTTCACTCGGGCGCCGGTGCCTCACGATCGGGGAGGGCAGCTCGAGGCGGACGCGCACCTGGCGGCGTCGCCGCTCAGGCACGTAGGTATCTACGGCTTTCGGCGCGCGGTTCTGCAGCGATTGAGCGGCTTGGGGCCGCACCCCTTGGAGCGGCGCGAGGGCTTGGAACAGCTGCGCTGGCTGGCGGCGGGCATTCGAATCGGCGTGGCGGTGGTGGAAGGCGGCGCGCCGGGTGTAGACACGGAAGCGGATCTGGAGCGAGCAGAAGCGATGCTGGGAGGCAGGGAGGAATCCACATGACTGAGCGGTCGCGACCGTCCAAGATGATCTTTATCACCGGCGGCGTGGTCTCTTCGCTTGGTAAGGGGATCGCCGCCGCGTCACTTGGCCGGCTGCTGGTGGAGCGTGGCCTGGCTGTCACCATTCAGAAATTCGACCCCTACATCAACGTCGACCCAGGGACACTTTCGCCGTTCCAGCACGGTGAGGTGTATGTAACCGACGATGGTGCGGAGACGGATCTCGACCTTGGTCACTACGAACGATTCATCGAGGAGTCGCTGTCTCAGGCGAACAACGTCACGACTGGCCGGATCTACCAGAACGTGATCACTAAAGAGCGACGTGGTGAGTACCTCGGTTCGACCGTCCAAGTGATCCCGCACATCACCGATGAGATCAAGGCGGCTGTCCGGCGACTTACCCCGAATCACGACGTCGTGATCACGGAGATCGGTGGTACAGTAGGTGACATCGAATCACTGCCCTTCTTGGAAGCTATCCGTCAGCTGCGCGGCGATGTGGGACGCGAGAACACGCTATTCATCCACCTCACCTTGATACCCTACATGGCGGCGGCGGGTGAGCTGAAGACGAAGCCCACCCAGCACTCGGTGCGCGAGCTGATGGAGATCGGGATCATGCCGGACATCCTGATCTGCCGAACTGAGCACGAGCTTACCGAGGAGATGCGCCGCAAGATCGCGCTCTTCTGCAACGTAAAGAGCGAGGCAGTGATCGAAGCGCGAGACGCGGAGACGATCTACGAGGTTCCCCTGATCTTCCATGCGCAGAACCTGGACCGAATCGTCGTCGACAAGCTTGGTCTCGATGTGCCAGACCCCGACCTCTCGGGCTGGCGAGCTCTGGTCGAGCGTGTCAAGAACCCCACGAGAGGTAGTGTTCGTATCGCGGTAGTCGGCAAGTACACCGAACTGGTCGACTCCTACAAGTCGATCCAGGAGGCGCTCCTGCATGGAGGCATCGCCAACGACGTTCGCGTGAATGTCGACTGGTTGTCCTCAGAGGATATCAAGGGACCCGAGGACGCCAACCGCCTGTCGGAATACGATGGCCTCCTGGTACCAGGCGGGTTTGGGGTCCGCGGTGTCGAGGGCATGGTGCGGGCGGTGCATTGGGCACGCGAGAACAGACTGCCCTTCTTCGGAATATGTCTGGGCCTGCAGTCTGCCATCATCGAGTTCGCTCGCAACATCTGTAACCTGGAGGGGTCACATTCGCGCGAGTTTGCCCCGGAGTGCTCCGACCCGGTGGTATCCTTGCTCGATTCTCAACGCAAGATCACCGACATGGGTGGCACGATGCGATTGGGTGCCTACCCGTGCCAACTCGCCCCGGGCTCTCGTGCCGAACAGATCTACGGGAAGAGCGAGATAAGCGAGCGGCATCGCCACCGCTATGAGGTGAACAACGAGTACCGGGAGGTGTTGTCTCAGAACGGCCTCAACCTGAGCGGGCTGTCTCCCGATGGATTGCTGGTCGAGATCATTGAGCTACCGGACCATCCCTGGTTCGTCGCCACTCAGTTCCACCCGGAGCTCAAGTCGCGCCCAGTCCATCCACACCCCCTGTTCGCCTCCTTCATCGAAGCCGCCTTGCGGCGCCGCGGGCGGCAGCAGGCAGATCAGGTTCACGCCGTCGGGGTAGGGGAGTGAGAGGGACGTTCCAATGGTCGACCCGGAGTCTCTCTTCAAGCCGAGTGCCGGCTTCTTCCTGATCTCTGGCCCCTGCGTCCTGGAAGATGAGGGTACGAACCTGACGGTGGCCGAGGAGGTCGCACGCGTCGGAAACCTCCACGGGATCCCCGTCGTCTTCAAGGCGTCCTTCGACAAGGCGAACCGGAGCAGCCTCTCCTCCCCACGGGGACCCGGCCTGCAAGCAGGACTGAAGCTCCTCGAAACGGTGAAATCCCGCACCGGGCTTCCCCTCACTACCGACATCCATCTGCCCGAGCAGGCAGCGCCGGCCGCCGCCGTAGTGGACGTGCTCCAGATTCCAGCCTTCCTCTGCCGGCAGACGGACCTGATTCTCGCGGCCGCCGAGACGCGAAAGGCTGTGAACCTGAAGAAGGGCCAGTGGATGGCCCCGCAGGACATGGCGCAACAGGTCGAGAAGGCGCGCCGCGCCGGTGCAGGCGGCGTGGCGGTCACCGAGCGTGGCACCGCCTTCGGCTATCACAACCTCGTCGTCGATATGCGCTCCTTCTCGTTGATCAAGGAGGCGTGCGATTGCAGGGTCATCTTCGACGCGAGTCACTCGGTCCAACTGCCCGGCGCCGCAGGCGTGAGAAGCGGAGGTGAGCCGCGGCACATCGAGGCGCTGGCAAGTGCTGCGGTGGCCGCCGGAGCCGATGCGCTCTTCGTCGAGACTCACCCCGAGCCGGCGCGTGCCTTGTCAGACGCCTCGAGCATGCTGCCTCTGAATCTGTTGGAGCCGCTGGTGGCGCGACTCCTAATGATTCGGGATGCTGTAAAGCCACTGAACGAGACGGCCGATGTCTGACGCGGGTATGATCTCTCCGGAGTTGGCGAGCGCGATCCGGCTCGTGATCCTGGACGTTGACGGTGTCATGACCGACGGTGGCGTTTACTACGGCGTCTCGGATTCGGGAGAGAGGGTCGAGTTGAAGCGGTTCGAAATAACCGACGGTCTCGGCGTTCATCTCCTCAAGCGGTCGGGCGTCGAGGTGGCCATCGTTACCGGCCGGCGGTCCGAAGTCGTCGCCCGGCGGGGACGCGAGTTGGGCATAGAAGAGGTGCACCAGGATCCCGGCGCCGAAAAGCTGCCGATCGTCCGCGACATCATGGAACGAAAGGGCTTTGCCTGGGAAGCTGTGGCATTCCTTTCGGATGACCTGGCGGACATACCCGTTCTGCGGCGTGTGGGACTGCCGGTCGCGGTGGCCAATGCGGTGCCTGAAGTGGCGGCAATCGCGCGCTGGCGGACTGGCCGGCGCGGTGGGGATGGCGCGGTGCGTGAGTTCGCGGAGGCCTTGCTGAAGAGCCGTGGGGAGTGGGAGCGGGTGGTCAAGGATTACCTGCAGGAGCGTGAGGACGCGGAATGGACCGGCACGGGCTGACTGAGGCGGGGCGCCGCGTGCTTCGCCTGGAGGCCGAAGCGGTAACGCGCCTCGAGGACCGCCTTGACGACGCGTTCGTTCGCGCCGTCCAGGCGCTGGCCCTTCTGAAGGGGAGGGCGATCGTCACAGGCGTCGGGAAATCCGGGATCATCGCTCGCAAGATAGCGGCGACTCTGACGTCCACTGGTACGCCGGCCTTCTTCCTCCACCCCGTGGAAGGCGTACATGGGGACGTAGGGAACGTCCTAAGGGACGACCTGGTGATCCTGATAACTAAGAGCGGCGAGTCCGACGAGCTGTACGAGCTTCTCCGGGTGGTGAAGCGCCTTGGAGTCACGACGATCGCGCTGTGCGGTGAACCCCAGGCCACCATCGCGAAGCACTCGGACATCGTGCTCGATGTGAGCGTGGCGGAGGAGGCGTGTCCATACGATTTGGCGCCAACCGCCAGTACGACGGCGGCGATGGCCATGGGAGACGCGCTGGCGGTCGCGCTGCTTCAACTCAAGGGGTTCACGCGAGAGGATTTCGCCAAGCTGCACCCGGCGGGCGCTCTGGGCCGCCGCCTGATGACCGTTGCGGACGTCATGCTGACCGACCCTGAGAAGGTCCCCTGCCTGACCCGGGAGGCGACGGTGCGCGAGGCCATGGTCGAGATCGCTTACAAACGGGGCACCGTCCCGATCATCGACCACGAGCGACGAATCATCGGGGTTCTGACCGCCGGCGATTTGACGCGCTTCGTCGATAGCAAGGAGGAGTTCTTCCACCGCCAAGTGTGGGAGGCGATGAACCCGGATCCCAAGACCGTGACCGCCGACACTTTGGCGGCCGAAGCCGTGTACAAGATGGAGAAGTACGGCATCATGGCGCTGCCGGTGTGCGATGGCGAGAACCGTCTCACCGGTATCGTTCACCTTCACGACCTCATGCGAGCTCGAGCGGTATAGGCTATGCGGATACGTTGGATCGCCCTGATACTGTCCCTCTCCGCTTGTCGCGACAGTGCGGAACCACCCGTCGTGGCCGAAGAGATCCTGCAGCGCGTCGCCGATGCAAATCAAGTGATGTTCGGCGTGCAACACTACGTCACCGCGGGGGGGATTCGTCGGGCCAACGTCGAGGGCGACACTGCTTACTTCCTCGAGACCGAGGGAATCGTCAAGATCTCGGGAAACGTGCGGGTCACCTTCTTCGATTCGGAAGGCGACACCACCTCGGTCCTGACATCGAAAAAGGGTACCTACGACTGGAATACGGGTGACATGACCGCGGAGGTCGACGTCGTCGTGGTGAACCCGCGCGAGGGGCGCCGCATCGAGACATCCGTGCTCTACTACGACCAAACGGGCGACCGGATCTGGAGCGACAAGGAGACCCGGATGATCGAGGCGGACGGCACCATCGTCGAGGGGACGGCGTTCGAGTCGAGCTCGGGCATGAAGGAGGTAGATCTGACCTCCGCTCGCATGGTGAGGCCCGGGGTGCAACGGCAATCTACACAATAAGATGCGCCTACTCATCGCAAGCACGATGTTAACTCTCTGTCTGTGCCAGGCGTCTGCCGCCTGGGCCCAGGGGGAGCGCACCTGCAGCCTGGAGCTCATCACCACGCCGGGCACGATCTCGCACATGGTGACTCTGCCGAGTGGCGAGCGGCGCGTGGATATCTCGCGGGGGGTCGAGGCGACCTGCGGTGTGATGTGGGTCCGCGCGGACAGCGCTAGCTGGTACGAGGGGCGCGGTATTCTCTACATGTTCGGGAACGTGCAATTCCGCGACCCCAGTCGCACGCTGAACTCAGAGCGCGCCACATACTATCAGAACGAGGATTGGGTCCGGGCCGAGGGCAACGTCAGGCTGACCGATACGGCGGAGGGTTCGACGCTGACGGGGCCGCAGCTGGACTACTACCCGCAGAACGAGTTCCGACTCGTAGAGCGGATGTACGCGCCACAGCGCCCGCACATAGTCTTTCGCTCGGGAAGCGGCGAAGCGGCCGGTCAGGCCTTCGAGGTCGATGCCGATCGGGTCCATATCTACGGGGATTCGCTGATCGCCGGATCCGGGAACGTGGTGGCCGTCCGCGGAGAGCTAAACGCGTTCGGCGATTCTCTGCACTTCGACACGGCGCTCGAAGAGCTCTGGCTGCTGGGGGATCCGCGAGTCGAGGCCCAAGGTACCAACCTGGAGGGCGACACCGTCCTGGTTCTGTTGGAGGCGGAACAGGTGCGCGAGATCCACTCCTGGCCCAACGGTTCGGCACGGGGGGACGGAGTGGGGTTGGCCGCACCCTACTTGAGGATGTTCGTCGAGGAGGAAGAGGTCACCCGCACGGTTGCCTCGGCGGGCGCAGCGGAACGCACGGGGGTGGTCGACAGCGCCGGCCGCGCGCCATGGGCGCGCAGCGAATCCAACGAGTACATCCTGGTCGCCGACTCGATCGACATCTTGCGGCCGGGCGGCTCGCTGCAGCAGGTGATTGCGGTGCAGCGCGCTCGCGCGAACACGAGAGAGATGGTGGAGCCGGCGGACAGCTTGTTGGGGACAGATTGGCTGGTGGGCGACACGATCACCGGCTATTTCACGGCGGCCGAAGCTTCCGGCGCGGGCCAGGATGCCGAACTCGAGCGGTTGGTCGCTTCGGGGAGCGCACGAGCGCTGTATCATGTTCGCGATGACCCGGCAGGAGCCGACCCGGCCCTTCAAGAGGCGGCGTTGAACTACGTGATCGGTCGTATCGTCACCCTCCAACTAGAGGGAGGTGCGGTGCAGGGGGCCGAGGTAATCTTGGGCACGGGCCTTTATCTCGAACCGCTGCCGGCCGCTACCAACGGTGATAGCACCTTGGTTGTGCCGGAGGTGGCCCCCAACGACTCGAGCGCGGTGCCTCCCGATACGACGATAACGCTGGGGGCGCGATCATGACTCGCGGACTAGATGACCTCCGCTTACACATACAAGATCTGCCCCCTCACGAGGCTCCCATGCTGATCGCCGTGCAGGAGCTGATGGACAGTGCCGACGAGTCGGGACAGATCTCGAGACACAAGCTGGTCGAGTCATTCCGCGAATCCTACCTGCGGCACTACGGCGCCGTCGCTCGCCCCGGTTCTCCCGAAAGCCGGCGCCTGCTGGAGATTCGTCGAATGACCTTCGAGGAGGTGGAGAAGTACCTGGAAGAGCAGATCGTGGGGCGGCTGGTCGCGGGGGGCTGGGTGCAGCGGGAAGGTGACGCGGGCGCGGACCTCAGTTTCGCGCCCAATTTGTGGAAAGAGATCAATGCCGCTGGTGTTGATTTCACCGAGCTGTTGGAGCGCGAGATCGCGGAGCGGCTCAGCGCGCCCACCGGCGAGGAAGCACCTGTCTTGGCCCCGGCCAATGGGAGTAGCATCAACACCAAGGGGCTGGTCAAGATCTACAAGAAACGACGTGTAGTCGATGACGTCGATATCGAGCTGCGCCAAGGTGAGATCGTCGGCTTGCTGGGCCCGAACGGGGCGGGAAAGACCACGACTTTCTACATGATCGTCGGGCTGGTCGCGCCGGATGCCGGGGAAGTCTACATCGACGAACAACCCTTGGCCCGTATCCCCATGTATAGGCGCGCCCGCCTCGGGATCGGATACTTGTCGCAGGAGCCATCGGTTTTCAGAAAGCTTACGGTCGAGCAGAACATAATGGCGATTCTGGAAACGCTGCCGATTTCGAACGGCGAGCGCCAGGACCGCCTGGAGACTTTGCTTGATGAGCTTTCGATCAAGCACCTTCGCGCGAACAGGGCCTATTCATTGTCTGGTGGTGAACGGCGGAGGCTGGAAATCACCCGCGCGCTGGTAACCGATCCGAAGTTCATGTTACTCGACGAACCGTTCGCCGGCGTCGATCCTATCGCGGTGGATGATATTCAAAGGATCGTGGCCGACCTGAAGCGTCGGGGCCTAGGGGTTCTGATCACGGATCACAACGTGAGAGAGACGCTCTCGATAACGGATCGTGCCTACATCATGTTCGATGGGCGGATCCATATCGAGGGCACCTCTCAAGAGTTGGTAAACGATCCGCAAGCACGTAAGTTGTATTTGGGCGAGGATTTTCGGCTCTAGGGAAAGGGGCGGTGATGAAGGTCGGCCTTCAGCAGAACATTAAACTCGGGCAGGAGCTGCGCATCAATCCGCGTCTTTATCAGGCGATGGATCTGCTGTACATGCCCCTTCTCGATCTGCAACAGCACCTCAAGCAGGAGCTGGTTGGCAATCCCTTCCTGGAGCTGGTCGAGCCAACCGACGGGGACGCGGCGGAGAACACGGATTCAGCGGAGAAGGAGGACGAGAACGAGGTCGACTGGGAGGATATCCTGCTGGACGGCTTCGAGATGGGCGGCCGGCGCGAGGAGTACGAGGAGCGGGAGTACTATGAGCCGATCGCGGTGGCCACTCGCGACTTGTACGACCATCTACGTGACCAGATCTCGCTGCTGAGGTTGCAGCCACGTGAGATTTTCGTTGCCGAGGAAATAATAGGCAATATCGACGATACCGGTTTCCTGACTTGCGCTTTGGAGGAGGTGGTAGACTCGCTGAACCGTTTCCTGGACAGCGAGGAGGCGGTGGCGGCAGGTTTCGGGGAAGAGCCACACTTCGATTTAGAGGAAGTGGCCAGGATCATGACGATCATCCAGGCGCTCGATCCGCCGGGTATCGGTGCCCGCGATTTGCGCGAATGCCTCATCCTGCAGCTCCGGGACCAGGAGATGGAAGGCTCGTTGGTGTACGAGATCGTCGACAAGCACTTCGAAAAGCTCGTCAGCCACCGTTGGGCCGAAATCTCCAAAGAGCTGGGCGTCAGCCCGCGCGAGGTTCAGTCGGCTGCCGACGGGATCGCCAAGTTGGATCCGAAACCGGGACTGCAGTATTCGAGCGGAGAGGGCAACTACATCATTGCCGATTTGGTCGTCGAAAAAATCGACAGCGACTATATGGTTTTCCATAACGACACGGCGCTGCCGCGGCTCAGGCTCTCGCGCTCCTATCGCGAGGTCGCTAAGGATAAAGCGAAGTTCAAGGGTGAAAGCAAGGAGTTCATCTCCAACAAGCTGAATAATGCCAATTGGATGCTCCAAGCGATCGAGCAGCGTCGCCAGACGATGCTCAAAGTGATGAACTTCATCGTGAACCGGCAGCGCGACTTTTTCGAGGAGGGCATCGAGCACCTCAAGCCTCTCACCTTGCGCGAAGTCGCCGAGGTCATCGACATGCACGAGTCAACGGTCTCGCGCGTGACAAACCAAAAATACGTACAGACGCCGAGAGGGGTTTTCCCGCTTAAGTTCTTCTTCTCGAGCGGCCTTTCCACCGATTCGGGCGAGGATGTGTCGGCACGCGGCATCAAGGCCCGCATCCGCAAGCTCGTCAACGATGAGGATCCCAAGAAGCCGCTGACGGACCAGGCGATCGTCGATATCCTGAAGCGAGAGGGCGTCAATATTGCCAGGCGCACCGTTGCGAAGTACCGCGACCAGCTCGGCATCCTCTCCGCCCGCATGCGCAAGCGCGTATGAGCCAGGGCCCCGCCAGCCCGGATCAAGATACGCGCGGCAACGCCCTGGATGGGGAGTCCCGGCGTAACTTCTCCGTCATCATCCCAGCGTTCAACGAGAGCCTCAACATCCCCGAGCTTTTTCGCGAGCTGCGGCGGACTTTCCAGAAACACGAGTTGGATGGTGAGATCATACTTGTGGATGACGGGTCGAGCGACCACTCCGCAGAGGTCGCGGCACGTGAAGGAGCGGGCTTGAGCCGCTTCAAGTTGAAGCGGCACCGCCGAAATCTGGGAAAGACGGAGGCGTTGCTGACGGGTGTAGAGGCCTCGGAGACGGATTGGATCGTCCTCTTCGATGCCGATCTCCAACATCACCCCGATGATATCCCACGTCTATTGGATGAGGCGGCCAAAGGCTACGACATCGTTTGCGGCCGAAAGATCGGGAAGTACCATAAACGCCTGGTTTCCGGAATCTACAATTGGTCATCGCGGCGGCTCTTTCGGGTACCCGTACGCGATCTCAACTCTATCAAGATATTTCGGAAGTCGGTCCTCGACGACATACACCTGCGCCATGACTGGCATCGCTTCTTCGTGGTCATCGCACACGCCCGCGGCTATCGGATTGGGGAGCTTGATGTCGCGCTGTATCCCCGGCGAAGAGGGGTCTCGAAGTACGGCGGAAGTGGCCGCGTTTTCATCGGTCTTCTGGATCTCGTGGCGGTTTGGTTCCTCCTCCTCTTCAGCCGTAAGCCAATGCTTTTGTTCGGATTCACCGGATTGGCGCTTCTCACCCTGGGGCTCCTGGTCGGCCTGGCGGCCATCGTGATGCGGCTCTTGGGGCATGGTTTCCGGCCGCTTCTGAACCTCGTGGTGCTTCTGGGCGTCATGGGCGTTTCCTTGTTCGGCTTTGGCTTCGTGGCGGAACTGGTTGCCACGCTCCGGGCCGAGATCGATGACCTCAAGGGCTCGATCCGGAAACTCAACCAACGTAACTAGAGAGGCCGAGGGATGGGGGCGGCAGAGGGGAAGACTGAGGGGCAGGTGAAGTTGGGTTCCTCGGGCGGTCGAGCGGGGTGGGCGATTCTGAGCGCCCTGCTGCTCGCGCATATCTTCCTCGCGACTCTCCAGTTCGATCCCAAGCCATTCGTCGGCGGCGATAACGCCGGCTACATGATTCTTGCCGAGGCGCTGGAATCCGGCCGCGGCTATCGCGACGTCTACCTGCCCGGCGAACCGTTACACGCGCAGTATCCCCCGGTCTATCCCGCCCTGCTTGCCGTCACCGGAGCCCTGGGAGGGGGCCTGACCCTTTTCAAGGTTCTCTCGGCCGTCTTCACGACCTCTTCGTTGGTCTTTCTCTTCGGCCTCGCGCGTCGCCGGCTGGGTTGGGAGGTCGGATTGGCCGTCCTGGCGCCATTCGCGGTCAACCCCGTCTTGGTCTACTACTCTCACTGGGTGCTATCTGAGGCGCCTTTTGTCCTGCTGACGCTCGTGGCGCTTTGGGCGGCCGAGCGGATGACGAACTCGTCGCGCTGGCTTGCCGTCGCGGTGAGCGGCGCCGTACTGGCTTATCTGACCCGGGCGGCGGGACTGCCCTTACTAGCCGCGCTCGTTCTGTCGATCGCCTGGCGTCGTCGCTGGAGGCAGCTAGCGCTTGCCGGCGCACCGATCGTGATCGCCGTGGCTGGCTGGTGGCTGTGGGGTCGCCTCGCGGCAAGGGAGAGCGCTCGGGTCTACTCGAACAACTTTCTTCTGGTAGACCCGTACTCACCGTCACTTGGATACGTGGGCCCCGCCGAGCTGTTCGCGCGCGTGGTTAACAACATCCGACTGTACTGTGTGCAGGTAATGCCAGAATCGCTTGCCGGCGTGGCTCCTGGCGGTGGTATAAGCCTCGTCGCTCTTCTTGTCGCCCTCCTGGTCTTAGCACTGGCCGTCGTCGGCTGGTTGTCTCAGATCCGGAAGATGCGGGCCCTGGAGTTGTATACGATTCTATACGCGGCGTTGATATTCCTTTGGCCACAGGTCTGGACAGACCGACGTTTTCTACTCCCACTCCTGCCTGTTCTGTTTCTGCACTCTGCCGGCGGGCTGAGTTGGTGCTTCGAGTTCTTGAGGCGCCGACGCCCGGAGTGGGCCTTGCCGGTGTTGAGCGGAGTCCTGATAGCGTTGACGATACCGCATCACATCCAAACCATTGGGTTCAACCAGAGTTGTCTGCGAGTTTACCGTCAAGGTGACGAGCTGGCCTGTTACCCACCGCCCTGGCGGGCTTTCGTCCAGGCAGCCCATTGGGTGCGCGACAATACACCTGAGGATGCTATCGTGGTAAGTCGCAAACCCAGGCTGTTCTACTATTGGTCGGGCAGGCGGGGAGACGTCTACCCCTTCACTCAAGAAGAAGACGAAATGTTCGCCTTCCTCGATTCGATTCATACAGATTATGTCGTAGTTGCCGGCCTAAGCGGAACGACAGCTCGCTATCTCATACCGGTGATTCGCAGTATGCCTGAACGATTCGACCTGATCTTCACCGTGGGCCAAGGACCGGCGGCCGCCTACGTCCTGGCCTATCGGTCGTCACCGTAACACGAGGCCGGCGACCATGGGAGCTGACGCGGAAAGGCGTCCTGGTATACTGGTGCTCTTCGGCACCCGGCCGGAAGCGATCAAGCTGGCCCCCGTGGTGCGAGCCCTTGCCCAACGCGGGGGGGAAATTGACGTCCGCGTCGTCTCCACCGGCCAACACGACGAACTCCTGGATAGCGCGCTGTCCAGCCTCGACATGCGCATTGACGAGGACCTGGGAATAATGCGGCCGAATCAGGATCTGTACGATATCGGCATCGAGAGCCTGGGCCGCCTACGCACGCTATTCCGTTCGCTGCAGCCGGAGGTCGTCGTAGTCCAGGGCGATACGGCCACCGTATTCTATGGATCGCTGGCCGCGTTCTATGAGCACGCTCGAGTCGCTCACGTGGAGGCCGGGCTGCGATCGCGCAACAAATGGGCACCTTTTCCGGAAGAGGTCTACCGGCGCTTGGCAGATGTGCTGTCCGATCTGTATTTCGCACCGACCGCAGGAGCCAGAGACAACCTGTTGACCGAGGGCGTGCCCGGTGACCGTGTACATGTGACAGGTAACACGGTGGTCGATGCGGTGCAGTCGCTGGCTGAGGCGCGACAACCCCTGGTCGACCCGGCACTCGATGAGATCCTGAACAGCGGCCGGAGGATCGTCCTCATAACGGTTCATCGACGCGAGTCATTCGGTCGCCCGGTACGAGAGATCTTTGCGGCGCTCCGGGCTCTGGCGACAACGCATCCCGAAGATCTCTTCGTCTACCCGGTTCACCCGAACCCCAATGTTCGGCGACCGGCGGCCGACATGCTCTCCGATACTAATAACTTTAAGCTGCTCGAGCCGTTGAGGTACTCTGATTTGGTGAGAGTTCTCTCGAGATCTCATCTGGTGCTCACGGACTCGGGTGGGATCCAAGAAGAGGCGCCCTCATTCGGCGTCCCGGTATTGGTCCTGCGCGAAGTGACCGAGCGGCCCGAGGGAGTCGCAGCGGGTGTTGCGGAGCTGGTGGGGACATCAGGGGAGAGAATTGTGAGATTGGGCACCAAGTTGCTCGAAGACTCCGAAGCGCACAGCCGCATGTCGAAAGCGAAGAACCCGTATGGAGATGGGTCGGCCGGGGAGCGAATCGCCGACATCCTGCTTCACCAAACGCTGGGTAAACCCCGGCAGACGGAGGACTGGAGCTGAGAGTCCTGCTGCAGTGCATCTACTATCCGCCCGAAGTCGGTGGATTGGAGAGCCATGTCGCTGGTCTGGCTCAGGGTCTCGTCGGACAGGGACACGTCGTCGACATGCTCACTTCGCACTCCAGGCCTGGTCTGGAACGGGATGAAGATGTTGCTGGTGTGCACGTCCACCGGGTCTGGATGCCGGCACGCACGCCCATTGGCTGGATGGCGCACGTCGCCGCAACCGTCCCTGTCCACATGCAGATGGCATGTTACGCGGACATCTTTCACGCTCACACATTCGCTTGCGGTCTGCCCCCGATCGTGACGCGGGCCCGACACCGCCGGCCTTTCGTCTTAACGCTTCACACCTCGCACTTTCTGATGCGGGCGCGGAGGCGGTCGTGGCGGCCTGTGTTCCGATCGATAATCTCGTCGGCGGACTATCTGCTCGCGACCAGCAGAGAGATCTTGAACGTAGCGCAGGAGCTGTACCCACACCCGCGTGCCGAGGTGATGACCAACGCGGTTGACACCGAGCGCTTCGTCCCGGGCCTAGGGAGGGAAGAGAAGCACCGACCACGGCTCATCGTGCCTCGAAGACTGTTCCCAAAGAACGGTGTCGAGTTCTTCCTGCGCGCAATGCCACTTATCTTGAACGAACTGGATGTAGAGGCCAGCATCGTCGGAGACGGCCCCGAACGCGAGAAATTGGTCGCCCTCGCTGAGAACTTGGGGGTGTCCGAACGGGTCGAGTTCTTGGGGGCGCGTCCAAATGCGCAGATGCCGGCATTGCTGGCGGCCGCCGACCTGGCGGTCATCCCCTCGCTGATGGAGGCGACGTCGATCGCCGCTCTGGAGGCGATGGCCTGCGGCCTGCCCTTGGCGGCCTCTGCTGTCGGCGGTCTGCCCGAGATCATTGATGAAGGCGTGGGGATGCTGTTCCGGCCGAGCGATCACGCTGCGCTCGCGGGCGCGGTTCTGGCGCTGCTTGGACGGCCTGACCTCAGACGAATGGGTGAAGAAGGTAGGCGTCGGGTCGTCGAGAAGTGGAGTCTACGCCGACTGGTAGACCGACACGTCGAGATATACAGCGAGCTACTAGATGACTGGAAAGCGGTCGAAAAGAATTAGCGACGCCGGCGGAAAGCGGAAATCGCAGGAGGGGGAGGCCTCCGCTTTCCAAACTCCGAGCCTGCCGCGCTGGGCGCCGTATGCTCTATTCGCGGTTCTGACGCTTGTCGTGTTTCGAGAGTTCATCGTCTCGAATGGCCTGATCTTCGGGAGTGACGTGCTTGAGCTCGGCTACTATGCCCGCCACTGGTACGCGGAGGTAGTCCGCGCCGCCCACGTGTTTCCGCTCTGGAACCCTTATCTGTTCGGAGGCTTGCCGTTCGTTGACGCAATGCATGGTGACATCTTCTACCCTACGACGCTGCTGCAGTTCATCATGCCCGTGCATCGCGCAATGGGTTGGAAGCTGGTCGTCCATGTCTTCCTGGCCGGGATCGTCACGTACGGTTGGCTTCGTCATCTGAGAATCAGCGCGGCGATCGCCACCTGGGGTGGCGTCGCCTATATGCTCGCCCCCGTGTTGATCAGCCTCATCTATCCCGGTCACGACGGCAAGCTCTTCGTGACGGCTCTGACACCGCTGGCCCTCTGGGTCACGGATTGGGCGATCACGCGGGGTGCGACTTTCCGCTTCGCCACCCTGTCGTTGATCGTTGCTCTCCTCATCTTTACGGCTCATATGCAGCTCGCTTACTTCACGACCTGGGCCATCGTCGTGCTGGCGGCTTTCCGACTGGTTCAGGGGTGGCGGGCCGGTGAGTCGCGCCTGAAGCTGGGCGGCCGCCTCGGCGCCCTCGCCTTCGCTGGGGCGCTGGGAGCGCTGGCGATCGGGGCTGTGCAGATCTGGGCCCCTTTACGGTATCTGACTCAGTACTCGCAGCGCGTGGAGAAGACGACGGAGGCGGAGGAGGAAAGAGGCTACGCCTATTCCACGTCGTGGTCATTGCATCCTGAAGAGGCCTTTTCGCTGGTCGTACCCGAGTTCATCGGCGGCAACATCGCGACCGAGGAAGCGGTCACCAACACCTATTGGGGTCGAAATCAATTCAAACTCAATCACGAGTACGGCGGCCTGATTCCGCTCCTGCTGCTACCCCTGGCCTTCATGACTAGGCGCAGGCGCGGCGAAATCTGGCTTTTCACAGGACTTGCCGCCGCCAGCCTCATCTACGCGCTGGGGGCCACGACGCCGTTGTTCTACGCATTCTACTGGTTTGTGCCGGGCGTCAAGCTGTTCCGTGCCCCAAGCAGCATCATGTTCATCTTCGCCATATCCGTTATTACTGCAGCGGCGCTGGGCTTGGAAAACATGCGCGAGGACGAGGAGCCGCGCTCGCGAGACGTCCACAAGAGTAAGGCCACGATCTACCTCTGGAGCGCCACTGGCTTGTTCGCGCTTCTGGCCGTTCTTGCTGCGAGTGGAACGTTTACTGATGCGTGGGTCAGCGTTCTATATCGCGACATAACCCCTGCAAAGATGGCTGCCCTGGAGGCCAACCTGCCCAACATCCGGAGCGGTCTATGGCTCACCGTCTTGATCACCGGGTTGTTGGCCGCCGCCCACCATCTGCGCAGGCGCAGGTCTCTGAACCAGCTGGCCTGGATCGGAGCGCTCGTAGTCCTCAGCATCTTGGACCTGCTGCGCATCGATTCGCAGTTCATCCAGGTGATTAACCCGGCGTTGATCTATCCGCGCGACGACACCACGGAATACCTGCTCGAGCGATCGGCGGTGGAGGAACCGTTCCGCGTATTCCAGCTACCTGGCTCCGCTGTTTACAGACTCAACCACTTTGCCTTCCACGGGTTGGAGCAGCTGCAGGGTCACCACGGGAACGAGCTGGGCCGTTATCGGGACCTGATGGCGCGTGCCCAATCACCCGAGAGCCTGCTGCGGATTCTCCGCCTTCTGAACGTCCGCTACATCGTGAGCGGTGCTCCTATTCAGGGCCCCGGACTGCGCGAGGTTTACCGGGGTCGCCGGTCGTTGGTCTACGAGCTCGCCAGGAGCTTCCCCCGAGCATTCCTGGTTTCGAGGATCGAGACGCTCCCCGATTCGCTGATACTCGATCGTCTGCTGAGCTCGGATTTCGATCCAGCCAGCGAGATGATCTTGACCCAGGAGCACGACGGTGAGAGTTACCGCCAGGTCCAAGGGACCGTCCGCTGGTTAGAGCGTGACCCCAACGGCTACGCGCTTGAGGTGGATTCCGACCAACCGGGGTATCTGGTCATCTCGGATAACCACTACCCCGCCTGGGAGGTCGAGGTGGATGGGATCAACCAGCCGCTTCTGCGAGCCGATTACACCATGCGGGCGTTGCAGATACCGGCGGGGCGGCACCAGGTTCGCCTTCAGTTTCGCTCCTCACTGCTGCGTGCTTCAATGTGGACGACCGGCATATCGCTGATCTTGGCGCTCGGGCTGGTGGGCGGCTCTCTGGCACACTCGAGACGGCGGAACAGCGAAGGTAAGGATACGGCAGGGAAGGGCGGGGGCTCGAAGTGAGCCCTTCGATACGGCGCTGGGCGCTCCGGGTCGCCCAGTTCGTCCTTACAGTCGCGGTTACCTACTTCTTATTTCGCTCGTTACGTGTGTCGTGGAAAGAAGTCGCTGCCGTCGACGCGGCTGCCTGGCGCCCGAACTGGTTGCCTCTGCTCGCCTCATTTGCCGTCCTATTGGCCGTGTTCGCTTACCTGGTAGAGCTCTGGTCGCGCATGGTCCAGGCCCTTGGAGGACCCCCCTTGAGGCTCGTCGAGGCCTTCAAGATCTTCTTCGTCGCCAACTTGGGTCGCTACGTCCCCGGAAAGTTCTGGCAGTTGGCCGGACTAGCTTACCTGGCCCAGCGGCGCGGTGTTCCGCTGGCCGTCGCCTCAGCGGCGGCGATCTTGGGCCAGTTGTTCTCTCTCGGGGCTGCCGCGGCAGTGGCTGTAATCGCCCTGAGTTTGGCCGGTAAGGCGGAATATCCGCGTGAGCTGCTACCCTGGGGTCTTGTCTTGCTCGCCCTGGTGGGCATAGCCACCACCTGGCCTGAAGTGCTTCGCCGGGGCCTTGCGTTCGCCTTCCGGCTGGGGCGTAGCAGTGGTGAGCCTCCTGCGGTCGGTGGCTGGTTCGGAGCGCGCTGGCTGGGCCTGTACCTTCCGGCCTGGATAGGGTATGGAATCGCTTTCGGGCTGCTCTGGTCGGCGTTTCCCGCGCTTCCGCGGGTTTTTTGGCCCGCGGCGGTCGGATCCCTTGCCACGGCCTATTTCTTGGGCTACGCGGCCATATTTGCGCCCGCGGGAATCGGTGTACGGGAGGGTGCCCTGGCTCTTCTGCTGGCACCCTGGGTGAACGCGCCGGCGGCTGCTGTCCTGGCGGTGATCGCGAGACTGTGGATGACTGCGGCGGAGCTGTTACCCGTCGTCGGCCTGGGGAGCGGCGCCCTCTGGCAGCGTTTGCGACAACATAGCGGGAAGGGCGGAGATGGCGACTGAGAAGGAACGCACACTGATCGTGATGCCGACCTACAACGAGCGAGAGAATCTCCCGGTGATAGTACCGAGAGCCTTGGGGCAGGATCCCGGCATCGAGATTCTGATCGTGGACGACAACTCTCCGGACGGTACAGGCGAGCTTGCGGATCAGCTCGCCCGAGCGGATCAGAGGGTGCATGTGTTGCATCGCGCCGGCAAGCAGGGTCTGGGGACCGCCTACCTCGCCGGCTTCAAGTGGGCTCTCGCAAGGGGCTACGAATACGTTTTCGAGATGGACTCCGACTTCTCTCATAACCCGGACCATATTCCTGAGTTCTTGGAAGCCGCGAAGCGAAACGATCTCGTCTTGGGCTCCCGATACCTGCGAGGCGTTACAGTGGTGAACTGGCCGATGTCGCGACTTCTGCTCAGCTACTTTGCCAACAAGTACTCACGTATAGTCACCGGCTTGCCCTTCAGTGACACAACGGGTGGTTTCAAATGCTATCGACGCAAGGTGCTCGAGCAAATCAACCTGGACGCGATTCGCTCGGAGGGCTACTCGTTCCAAATCGAGACCACGTTTCGTGCCTGGCGTAGGGGTTTCCGTATCACCGAGATCAAGATCATCTTCACCGATCGTACCGAAGGGACTAGCAAAATGAGTGGGAAGATCATTCGAGAAGCCATCTGGCGAGTATGGGCGCTCCGCTTACTGAGAACGATCGGTAGATTGTAGCGGAGACGCAGGGAAAACAGACAAAGCGCGATGAAGAACGAAGAAAGTACCCAAGATACCGAGCGTCTACTGCGCCAGCTGTCGGACCTGGAAGGTAAACGTATCGTCGTCTGGGGAGACCTGGTCGCGGATCACACCGTGTACGGAGATACGTCTCGCATCTCCCGGGAAGCCCCTGTGCTGATACTAGAGAAAGAATGGGACACGGTGTCGGCGGGCTGCGCAGGAAATGCCGTGATGAACGTGGCAGCATTGGGTGGTATTCCGGTGCCGGTCGGAATACTTGGCAAGGACGAGATGGGCCGCCGCTTGACTCAGGAGTTCGCCTCGCGCGGAATCGACACAACCCACGTGTTGGGCAAATCGGAGGTGCAAACCGCGATCAAGATGCGCGTGCTGGCCGGGGGACTCCACACGGTCAAGCAGCAAGTAATAAGGATCGACTCCGCAGGCGGCTACCGAAATGTGCTTGACTCCGAGATCGAGACGCGCTTGCGTCAGGCTCTTCGTGATGCCGACGGCGTGATCGTCTCCGATTACTCGCTGGGGACGGTTCGACCATCGGTATTTGCGAGGCTCGTGCGGAAACGGTCACTGCTCAGCGTGATCGACTCTCGTCACAACCTGCTCGACTTTCGAGAGGCGGTCTCGGCCACGCCCAACGAGCCCGAGCTGGAAGAGGTCAGCCGGGTGGCGTTCGGCGACGACGAAGCTCTGTTGGACAAGGCGGCGCGGACCACCCAGCGGCGGTTGCTACTTGAAGCGCTCCTCGTGACCCGGGGAAAGCGTGGTATGGCCCTCTACCAACCGCGGCGCCCGCGAATCGACATACCGGTCGACCAGGTGAGGGAAATCGTCGATGTGACGGGAGCGGGCGACACGGTGATCGCAGCCTACACGCTGGCCCTGGCGGCCGGCTCGACCTTCGAGGAGGCCGCGGCTTTGGCGAACGTAGCTGCGGGGTTGGCGGTGATGGAGCGCGGAGCGGCGGCCCCGAGCGCAGGAGAGGTTCGTCGAGTCGTCAGCGGTCGTGCCGCGGGGAGGCGAGTGGTGGGAGAGGGGTGTTAGTGCGTGATGGTTTGTGTAAGTGGAGGGTGTACGGTCTGGGTAACATAATATGTATTATGCGCCATATGCCAACCCCTCCCAGATCCTCAGCTTTCTGGTCCTAACCCGTCACCTCGGCCTCTTCCGTCCCCGAGCCTTGCGCGCCCAGCGCCTTGGCCCCCAATTCCGCAGCTCTCATCTCGTAGAACATTCGCCGCGCAGTCTCTTCCTCTGGCGTCAGCGCAGCCAGCTCATGATAGAGAGCCACAGCCCCCGTTCGGTCGCCGAACGCCGCCCGCAGTCGTGCGGCGCCTTCCAGACCGCGTGTCTTCAGAACTCGCGACCTCTCGCGCTCGCCGATCCGCTCATAAGTCTGGATCGCTCCGGCCGTGTCGCCCACCTCCTCGAAGGCCGCCGCCAAGAGGAACGCCGCCCGGGTCGACAACGGGTCGCGCCCGACGTCGCTCATGGCCTGACGGGCCGGCTCGATCGCCTCGCTGGCCCGGTTCGAGAGCAGAAGCGAGTGCGCCAGCAGCACGCGGGCCTCTTGAGCGTAATCGCTGCCCTCGTACTGGACTAGGAAGGCGCGCAGCTGGTCGACGACTTGGCTGGCGTCACCGCTGAGCAGCTCCGCTCTTACGTTACGGATTTCGGTGGATGCCGCCTCCCGTACCTGCTTCTGGAAGTCGACGTAGTAGCGCACGGCCAGAAGCCCGATCGCGAGGGCGACAGCGCCGACGACCAGTGCGCGAGTGTGTTTCTGTGCCCAGTTGAGAACCTGGAAAGTACTGGCTACGAATCTGTCTTCATCCGATGTATTGCGCTGTACCATGGTGTCAGCTCTTCTCCTCTTCCGCTCTCGCCGCCAGGAAGCCGGCCGCGAACGCGCGTGGGACGGCGACCTCGGGACGCTGCGGACGCAGATCGGCGATCAGCGTCCGGATCCAGTCGCCCCGCTTGCCTCGCAACAGGTCCTCGGCTGTTCGCTCGAGGCGCTCCGCCGTCTCCAGGCGGACAACGCCCCTGAGGGTGTCGTCGCTCGCCGCCCTGAACTTGGCCGTGACCTCCTGGCTCTCCGGGTAGACCTCCGCGACTCCATCGGGTCCCGTCAGGAAATCGGGCAGATCTTGCGGCGCGGCACTCGAGATGCCCGTCTCCGCCGCGGCGGCTGCAGCGCCTTCCAGGTCCCCCGCTCCGCCCTCTTTAACCGTTTGCGCCGTCTCCCCAGCCTCGTCCAGATCGACGACTTCGATACGTATCGGCTCTGACACCACTCGTTCCTCTGACTGTGCGAGACCGGGTAGACCCTGCGATGGAGCCTCCTCTGCCGGCTCGCCCGGATGGTAGGGGGTCTCCAATTCCCCTTTGTCCGGGGATGGGCGTCGCGGGCCCTCCGCTCCGCCGACGAACGGTATCGGGATCTTGGCCACTGTTCTCGGACTCCTCCTTCCTGATTTGCGCCCGACCAAATCTACACGCCCCGGGATTTCGGTCAAACCTCGAATATCGCTGCTAATGCAAATACTTGAGGACGATGAAACCGACGATCAACGCTGCGACGAAGACGAGTGTCAGCAAGTTGAAGTAGCGGTCGATGAAAGTCCGGATCTGCGGGCCCCAGCGTCGGATCAGGCCGGCTACCAGAAAGAAGCGGGCCCCCCTGCTCACCGCTGAAATCGCTACAAAGGGCAGAAACGGTACGGCAAACGCCCCGGCCGCGATCGTGAAGACCTTGTAGGGGATAGGCGTGAATCCGGCCGTGCCGAGAGCCATCACGAGGTTGGCTTTATAGAGGTCGCCTACCCGTTGGAAGGCCGCGCCGGCGTCGTAGAACTCGATGATCGGGCGACCGATAAACTCATACAGCTGATAACCGATCACATACCCGAATATACCTCCCATCACCGAGCCCGCCGTGCAAAGACCGGCGAAGAAGAGGCTGCGCCGAGGCTTGCCAACGCAAAGTGCGATCAGAAGCACGTCCGGCGGCACCAGAAAAAACGATGCCTCGACAAAGGCCAACACGAAGAGCGCAGCGGATCCATAAGCCGATTCCGCCCACCCCAGGACCCAATCATAGAGGCGGCGCACCCAGGACCTCTTGACCGGGACGCTGGGCGCCCGGGCTCCCGAGACCTCGCCCGTCATCTCGAGACTTCCCCGTCGCCCGGTTCGCTGCGAAGCCCTACGAATCGTACCGGCGCGATGACCTCATCCTTCACGGTGCCCTCTCCCTCCTTGGTCAAGCGGTGTAGCGTCTGTGTCTCCGCGCCTCCCACCGGTATCAAGAGCTGTCCACCGGATCTCAACTGCTCCACGAGCGGCTCTGGCACCTTCTCGGCGCACGCCGCGACGAGGATCGCGTCAAAAGGCGCGTAGGTGCGCCAGCCGTATGTGCCATCGCCGACGCGGATCACGACGTTCGATAGTCCCAGCGCCTCGATCCGCGCCCTGGCTCTCCCTGCCAATTCCGCCATGCACTCGATCGAGAACACGCGCTCGCACAGTGTGGCCAGCAGCGCCGTTTGAAAACCGGAGCCGGTGCCTATCTCGAGAACCCGTTCGTCTCCGCTCAAACTGAGTGACTGCAGGAAGAGCGCGTGTGTACTCGGTTTGGAGATCGTCTGGCCCTGCCCCAGAGGGAGAGCCTCGTCCGCGTAGGCCCGCGCCTCGAAGACATCAGGTACAAAGAGATGGCGGGGAACGCGATAGAAGGCGTGCAGGACGGACAGGTCGCTGACGCCCGTCTCTCGCAAGCGTTCGACCAATCGGCGCCGGCGTTCGCGATGAGACTCTAGGTCTCTGAGCTCAATCCCCAGCTGCGGATCTCCTCGAGCAGGCTGTAGTTGGTTAGGTCTAAATGCAATGGTGTCAATGAGATATACCCGGCAGCCACCGCCTTGAAATCGGAGTCCTCTCGACCCGACCATTCGCTCTTCCCACCGCCGATCCAGATGTACTCGCGGCCATAAGGGTCGCGGCTGCGAGTCAAAGACTCCACGTAGACGCGCCGGCCCAGAGTCGCAACCCTTATCCCCTTGACTTCAGCCGGCGGGATCGGTGGAACGTTGATATTGAGCAGCGTCCCTTCCGGAAAGGCATCCCGGTGGATCAGCGGCGTCAGCAGCTCCGTCAAGAGTCTCTCGTACTCAGGGCCCGGGGGCTCGAACACCTCCGTCGCAAAGGAGAGTGCGATGGAAGGGATCCCCAGCAACGTAGCTTCCATGGCGGCGGCCACGGTTCCCGAGTACAGCACGTCTTCGCCCAGATTGGGGCCGTGATTGACCCCCGACAGAACGAGGTCCGGTGGGCTGTCGAGTACGGCGCCGCCAAGCGCAAGTAGGACGCAATCGGTGGGCGTGCCATCGACATGGAACAGACCCGTCTCTGTCTGACTGATTCTCAGCGGGCGGTGAACAGTCAAGGAGTGGCTTGTAGCGCTCTGTTCTCGATCTGGCGCCACTACCGTCACGTCGCCGAGTCGCGAGGCCACACGGGCTAACAGGGCCAGGCCGGGCGCGAGGTACCCATCATCGTTGGTGCAGAGAATACGCTTGCTCAAGCTCGAACCACCGCTCAGCGCTCCAGGCTCAGTCCTCGGCACATCATCGCTCCTCGCCCTCCAGCGTGCCGATCAGCTCTTGCAGCCCTTCCCGCAGCCTGCTCAACGCCTGACGGTCGAGTTCGCGCCCGGCCGCTCGTTCCAGCTCCCCGTCCTCTCGCAATCTCTCCAGCTTACGCCGAGCCCCATCGATAGTGTACTTCTCGTCGTAGAGCAGGTGCTTGACCAGCTCGATCAACTTGATCTCGCGAGCTCGGTACACACGGTTGCCAGCACGGTTCTTGGACGGGCTCAGCTCCTTGAACTGTGTTTCCCAGTAGCGTAGCACGTGGGGCTTGAGGCCGGCCAGTTCGCAGACCTCTCCTATGGAGAAGTACTCCCGGCGCGCGATGCGCTCACGTCGCATGGGACCCTCCCCAGAGCTCGGGTTTTGGCTCTCGCAGCATGAGATCGGCCGTGGCGCGTTTGGGAGGTTTGCCCTCGAAGAGAATGTGATGCACTTCGTCGACGATGGGCATCTCGACGCGGTGAGTGTGGGCCAGGGCGCGGGCAGCTTTCGTAGTCAGCACGCCCTCAGCCACCATCTTCATGCTGGCGAGGATGTCTTTGAGAGTCTCTCCCCGGCCCAGCCTCACTCCAACCGTGCGATTGCGGCTGAGCTCCGAGGAGCAGGTGAGAACCAGGTCGCCCAACCCGGCGAGTCCGGCGAAGGTCGATGCCCGCGCCCCCATGGCGAGTCCGAGCCGGGTAATCTCCGCGAGGCCGCGGGTGACGAGAGCGGCCCGGCTATTGTTGCGGTAGCCGAGGCCAGCCGCGATCCCTGCGGCGAGGGCAATCACGTTCTTGAGGGAGGCGGCCAATTCGACGCCGATGACGTCGTCATTGGTGTAAACTCGGAAGCGCTCAGTGTTGAAGAAGCCCTGTGCCTCCCTCGCCAAATCGGGATCGCGAGAGGCGACCACCAAGGCCGTCGGATCCCCTTCCCCGACCTCACGGGCGAAGGTCGGGCCGGAAAGCACGCCCGGCTCGCGGTGACGTGGTAGTAGTGCCCTGAGGACCTCGCTCGGCCGCTTGAGCGTGTCGACCTCAATGCCTTTGGTCGCCGACAGGACCAGGGCGCGAGGCGGCACGTACGGCGCTGCCTCGCTCATGACCTGACGAAAGGCATGAGATGGGACGACAACGATGACAACCTCGGAATCCTCGAGGACTTCCGCGTGTTGCAGACGAACGTCGATGTTGTCCGGCAGCATTACGTCGGGGAGATACTCGTGGTTCACCCTGTCCTCGCGAATCTGGTCCGCTACTGACGCTTCGTAGCTCCACATCCGGACCTGATGACCCTTCTCTCCCAAGACCTTGGCTAGCGCCGTGCCCCAGCTCCCTGCACCGATAACCGCTGCACGACCCATGGCTACGCCTCACTACTGGATTCGTGCGGACGCGCCCCCGGGTCCGCTGGCCTACCCGACCCCCGTGCGACCCGCGGCTCCCGGCCGGCGAGCAAGCGACGGACGTTCGATCGGTGCGTCCACCAGACCAGGGAGGCCAGGGGTAGGCTCGACCAAAAGACGAAATCGAAACGATGTCCGCTCAACCATACACCCGCAGGCAGCAGCGTCGCCGCCGACAGCGATGCCACAGAAACGATTCGAGTAGCTGACACGACCACCAGCCAGACGGCGAAGGCCAGGCCCACCGCCGCTGGAGCCAGCGCGACATAGACGCCGGCACCCGTCGCGACACCCTTGCCGCCTCGGAATCGTGCAAAAAGAGAGAAGATGTGCCCGATTACCGCCGCCGCGCCGTAAAGCAAGGCGAGTTGTGGCAGGCTGACTCCATCGAGCTCCGGGAAGAACAAGGTGGGAATCAGACCCTTGCTGATGTCGAACACCATGCAGAAGGCGGCCAAGCCGGGTCCGGTAGCTCGATACAGATTTGTGGCTCCTAGATTGCCACTCCCCCACTGGCGAAGATCGATGCCACGCCTCCTCGCCAGCCAGAGGCTGGTCGGAATCGAACCCAACAGGTATGCCAGCAGGCACAGAAGGATGACTCTCACAGACGCTCCTTCCTGCGGGCGCGCAAACGGATCTTGATAGGGCTTCCCTGAAACCCCCAGGCCTTTCGGAATCCGTTCATCAGATAACGCAGGTAGCTGTCGGGGACATCTCTGGGATAATTGGTCCACAGGGCGAAGACCGGTGGCTTGCTGCGAACTTGCGTGCCGTAGAGGAATTTCAGTGGCCTGCCCCTTCGCTGCGGTGGTTGGACCGTATCGACGAGGTCGCGCAATCGTTCATTGAACTCGCTCGTCTCGATACGCTTCGCTCGCTCCTCTCCGACGGCCCACGCCAAGTCTAGAGCCCGCTGGACACGCTGCCCGGTCAGCGCCGATATGAAGACGATGGGCACCGCTTGGAGGAACGGCACGCGGTTTCGGAGCTCCTTCTCCAAGCGAACGGCGGTGTGGGTGTCCTTCTCCACTAGATCCCATTTGTTTACCAGCAAGACAAGCCCGCAACCCCGATCCCAGGCCAAGCGCGCGATCTTGAAATCTTGGTTTCCTACGCCCTCGCTTACATCGACGATCACGAGACAGACATCGGCACGATCGATACTGCGCAGGGTGCGAACCATGGCGTAGTACTCGAGCCCTTTTGCCACGCGGCTGCGCCGCCGCAACCCTGCCGTGTCAACAAAGACGAAATGGCGGCCGTCGTGCACGTAGGGCGTGTCGATGGAATCACGCGTCGTTCCGGCCGTCGCGGCGACCACGAGGCGATCCGACCCGAGGATCTTGTTGATGAAACTCGACTTGCCAACATTGGGACGCCCAATCACTGCAAGCCTGAGGCTCGAGCCCTCCGCCTCGGCTTGTGGCCAGGCCGGCAGGCGCTCGAGGATCGCGTCCAGAAGGTCCCCGCTCCCCCTCCCGCTCGCTGCCGACAACGGATAAGGCTCTCCTAACCCCAAACGATAGAACTCCAGGTGATCAGTCGCGTCCGGCAAATCGTCGATCTTGTTGACAACGACCATCAGATTCGCCTCACGGCGGCGCAGCAGCTCGGCTATGTGCGTGTCCAGCGGGTGAATGCCCTCGCGCCCATCCACCATGAACACTATCAGGTCAGCCTCCTCCAGCGCCCCCAACGCTTGACGGCAAACCGCCTGGTCCAGCTCGCCCTCCGCATCCTCCAGAATTCCGCCGGTATCCACTACGTAGAATCGACGGCCCGCCCAGAACGCCTCCGCAAAATGGACATCGCGTGTGACGCCCGACACGCTATCCACAATCGCCCGCCGGCCTCCGACGATGCGATTGAAGAAAGTCGACGTCCCGACGTTCGGTCGTCCAATGATCGCTACCACAGGCAGAGTCGTGGACCTGGTCTCTGCCTCGCTCACTGCACCGCCGTTCCGCTGAGAATCTGTCATGAGGTCGTACCCGAAAACGCCCAATCGCTGACTCGTGTAATACTCAAGCCAGGCAAGGATAAGCACAAATCTACGTGTCACTTACCCTCTGTCAACTACAGCTTTACTCGAAACCTAGATGCCTCAGCCCCCCCAGCGAGCGCCGGGAGTCGTTGTCAATCGTCCATCGCGGCTCCCCGGGGAGATGGAGAAGCACCTAACAAGAAGGCGCCGGGGCTCTCGCGCGGTGCCCCGGCGCCTTGCAGTGAATCAGGTTGCAGAGCGGTGCTAGTTTGCGGTTTGCGCTGCGCTCTCCAGCAGGTTGTAGCTGAAACCGACGATGGTCTCCGAGGAAGTCGTATCGACGGAGAACGAGGCATCGGTTCCCTGCTCAGGGGCCTCTAAGGTCACGGCTTGGCTCGAGACACGAGCGCCGGTTGCGTCATGGAAATGGAACTCGACGTCGACGGTGCTCCCCGGCTCAAGCGCGATGTTGTGCAATGCGCCGACGAGCTTGAACTCACCCTCTCCGCCCTCGAGCGCAAGATCGACGAGTTCCATCTTGAGGGTTTCCCGTCTCTCTAGGATGGCGAGGGCGCCTTCACTGTTATCGAGCTCGCGGTACGCGTTCGCGAGAAGCGCCATGTTGTTTAGGTTGAGCGGATAGTTGTCGACAAGCTTCTTCGCAACGACGGCCAACGAGTCGTACATTGCCTCAGAAAAGAGGACGAAGGCCAGCTGCGCCAAAATGCGTTCGTTATAGGGTGCTTTCTCGGCAGCGCGCTGAAAGGACGTGCTTGCCCGGCCGTATTCCTGCAACTGCGTCAGGCCTAGGCCAATATTGTAGTACTCGCCGGCCGACAAATCCTCACGTGCCAGCAAATCGGAGTAGTATCCAGCTGCTCGCTCAGACAGCGCCGCACCCTCTGCCAGCAGCGAATCCTTTTCGGCTCCCTCCTCCACGTCGGCGGCTTGCTGCTTGAATTCCTGCGACGCCCGAGTCAGCACGACAGCGGCGTTTGTCACTGCGTCCACGTTGTCGGGATCCATGGCCAGGAAACGATCATACTCGGCTGCCGCCTCCAGGTACTTGCCCTCGAACGCCAGCATCTGGGCCAAGTTGAAGGCCGCCGCGCGACTGTACTCCTGTCGCTGCTCGGGGGTCAAGCGTGCACCGCGCTCCTCGATGACAGTCAGGGCCATGCGAAAAGCGGCAAGGGCCTCCTCCTGTGCCGCAGTCTGGTCCTCGGGTGTTTCTGCCACGGCGGCGCGCCGGGCGTAGATCTGACCGATTTGCAGCATCGGCTGCGGCATTTCGTCGTAGATCGTCCAGGCGCTCTTGTATTCGGCTATTGCCTTCTCTTCATCGCCGCTCTGGGAGTACTGGATACCCCGGTTGAAAGCGATGGCCCAGGCATTGAAACGCAGCGTATCGATTCGACCGGCGTAGCACGACCAGAGCTCGACGGCCTTCCGGAACACACTGTCGGCTCCGGCGAGATCGTTGAGACCGACGTAGGCCTGTCCGGCCAGCTCGTAGTTACGCGGGTTGTCCGACTGCTTCGCGAACCCATCCACAGCAACCTCGAGGGCCTGGTTGAAGAGGCTCCGCTTCTCATCGGGATAAGGGTTCTGACGAGCGCGAGTGAGATACAGTTCGGCGCTCGTCGGCCACATCCCGCCTTTCGGCTTGCTTCCCTCACAATCCTGCGCCGACGCCAGGCCCGGCACGGCCAGGACGGCAAGCGCGGCGGCCGTGGCCGCAAGTCCTCCAATACGGCTCAGATTCATCGAATCCCTCCCATTCAGGACAAACAGGGTGCGGATATCCGGCAGGCCAACAAAAGTATGATTTTTAACGTTTTTCCTCCAGCCGAAGAGACCGCTCGATCTCCCGCTGCGTCGCTAGCGCGGATGTACCAGTACGACGGGCTGCCTGGATCACATCACTATACTCCAATTTGTAGCGAAGGTGCCCCCCGGGCGTGGTGCTGATCTTCACGCGAATGGGGTTTCCGCGCCATTCTATCGTCTTGATCTCACGAGGCAATACTTGGCGATCGACGTGCCAGTACCGCAAGCCGAGGGTGGTACTCTCCCTCAAGAGGGTCTCGGCGACCGCCTGGTGGTGAGATTCGGTCACCAGGGTCTCGATTCTCACACCGGTGCGCCCCTTCTTCATCTGAACCGGCAATGTCGTCACGTCAGTGGCTCCGGCTTTGAACAGGGCGTCGATCAGAGGCGGCACGTATTCCGGCGACATGTCGTCTAGGTCTGCCTGCAGCACCATCATCAGGGAGCCTGCGCTGGCGAGCTCGGCCAGAACGATTCGGAGACAGTTGGGATGGTCGGGAGGGTTGCGTCCGCCGGCACCGAAGCCGGAACGCAGGGGTCGGAACGTGCCTGGGACGGGCTTTCCCTCGGTGAGCACCGAAAGCAGCACGGCGCCCGTAGGCGTCACCAGCTCGCCATCCAGACCGCTGTCGAAGACGGGGATTCCTTCCAGCAGTTTCATCGTGGCCGGCGCCGGCAGCGGCAGCTGGCCGTGCTGTGAGGTAATCCAGCCTCGACCAATGGCCGCAGCTCGCGTATAGGCGATCTCCACGCCTAGTTCGGCAACGCCGGCACAGACGCCCAGGATGTCCACGATCGCGTCAGCGGCTCCTACTTCGTGGAACTGGACCTCATCGACTGAGACGCCATGGATCTCGGCCTCGGCTTCAGCCAGGCGCCGGAATGCGGTTGCCGCTTGCTTTCGGGCGCTATCGACCACCTGGGCCGCGTCCAGGACTTGAAGTACGTCGGCCAGGCGCCGGTCCGGCTCGACATCCCGAGGCCCGACTACGACCCGGCGAGCTCGAATCGGGCCGCGTAGGACCGAGCTGGTTTCGACCTTCACTTTCAGCGGCAGGTCGCCCACGAGTTCCTGGAGCCACTCTTCCGCGAGTCCCAGATCGAGCAGGCCGGCCAGGATCATGTCCCCACTGATACCCGAGAAGGGATCAAAGATCAGGCAGCGGTGGGGTCCACTCATCATTGGGCGGGCCGGCCTGTCGGATAAAAGGTGAGGGTAAGGGTCCAGCGCAAGGCGAACGCCTTCTTCTCGCCGGTGATCGGTTCGTCGGCAAACGCGGGTGCGCTGGCCCACAGCGGAAAGGCAACCGCGACCGCCAACTTGTCGTAACCGCCCGCGAAGGAGATCCCGGCATCGGCCCATATCTCTGCCACCTTCAGAGCGCGCGCGCGGAATCGACCTTGAGCCTGGTCCTCGCCATCGGGGAGCTCGCGCCAATCGAACAGCAGGGTTGACTCGGCGTTGATCTGCTCGGGCCCGAAGCGATCAGGTAGACCGGGGGTCCAAGCCGCTTCCAGGAAGATGCTGGCACGTCCCCAGAGCCCTTCCCTGGTGTGCTCCTCTTCGCTCAGCTCAGCGGCAGCTCCGATGTAGCGCTTCGTCAGCGGGCGCGTTGCTCCATAGGCCCTGAGGTGAGGGCCGCCTGGGGTGAAATAAGGTACATCGGAGAGAAGAGCGCCGGCAGCTTCAATGTACGGGTTGAGCCAGCGGGTGATGGGGTCGGCACCATCGAGCAGGAACCTCCTCTGCAATGGCGCCTCGGTCGAGCTCCAGCCGGCGCTGAGGCGTCCCTCCAGCCGTGCCCCCACAACCGAGTCGACGACCGCCGCTGCGGCCTCGAGGCGCACATAGTCCCAAGTGCTTCCCAGGGCTTTCAGCCCCACCACTAGATTGCCCTCCAATCGCGGTAGACCCCAGTTCCGCGTTCCCAGCTCGGCCTCGACAGCCAGAGCGTGATCGCGTCCATCACTCCACGGATATGATGTCTGGACGGGCGAGCAAGCGACCGAGGGCGCCGCTTCTGGGCAATCGAAGAATACGAAAGGCTCCAAGTAGCGTGGATCATCCAGCCACACCGCCGACAATCCCACGCCGACCCGATCCTGCTCGACCCTGCCGCCGCCCGATCGCAGGTGAACCGGGTAGAATCCCGAGAACGCGCCCCGGCCATGCAATTGGCGGTAGGCGACGGTCCCGCCCTCGATTTCCGCACCTGCCTCGAGCGCGGCGGGCGCCCCACCTTCCGGGTCGGTTCCGAAGCCGATGCCGAACCAGAGCATCGTCGAGTTTCGCTCGTAGCGGGCCGCGGCGCCCACGACGCAACAACCGCCGTCGACCGCATCGACATCGTTCGTCCAGGCGAGCGGCACCACCCCGAGACTCTGGTCGGTGACTACAGGCCACCAGTACGGCACCTCCGGCAGGGCGGCCTTTGGCACACCTGCCCATTGCCCGGCCATGGTTGTCGGGCACGACCAGAGCGTCAAGAGGGCCCAGAGCGGGATCAGAGCGCTGCGCATCGTCCTACTCGAGGTATTTGAGCCAGGCACCCGTATTGAAACAGATGACCCTCTCGTCGGGTCCGATGTGACCGGCTGCTCGCAACTGGTAGAGTGCCGCCAGAGTCGCTCCCCCCTCGGGACAGGCTCCAATTCCACAATGGAGCAGTTCGTCGGCGCAGCGCAGTAATTCCGAATCGGCCACCGCCACCGCGGCGCCTCCGCTCGCGGCGATGGCCCGCAGGATCAGAAAGTCGCCCAGCGCCGCGGGAACCCTCAGACCTGATGCCACGGTCTCGGGTGATGTCCAGGGTTCGGCGCTCTCGGTCCCCTGGCGCCAGGCCCGAACGATCGGAGCGCAGCCGGCCGACTGCACGACGTGCATACGCGGCCGCCGGCCTGCAGGCAGCCAACCCAGAGCCTCCAGTTCCGCAAAAGCCTTCCACATGCCGATGATGCCCGTCCCCCCACCAGTTGGGTAGATGATGGCGTCGGGCAAGTCCCAACCGAGCTGCTCACAGATCTCATAGCCCATGGTCTTCTTACCTTCGACCCGGTAGGGTTCTCGCAATGTGGACACATCGAAGTAGCCCGTGTCCCGAGCGTAGGCACGCGCCAAGACACCGCAGTCGGTGATCACTCCGTTAATGAGAACGACGTCGGCACCCAGGGCGCGGCACTCCGCCACAATGGGCGCCGGTGTGTCCTTCGGCATGTAGACCCGCACGGGCAACCCGGCTCTCGCTCCATAGGCTGATAGCGCTCCCGCCGCATTGCCGGCAGAGGGTGCGACGAACCCCGGTGCGCCCCCGGCAGCCGCCCGCGTCACGGCTGCGGACATCCCTCGGGCCTTGAAGGAGGCGGTGGGGTTCAGACCTTCGTCCTTGATCCAGACCTCGGCGACCCCCGCTCTCTGTGCCAGGCGCGGTATGCCGACCAGCGGCGTACCACCCTCGCCGAGGCTGATCGGGTGCTCGTCGACGGCCAGGGGCATCACCTCGCGGTAACGCCACATCGTCCAGGGCCGCCCTTCGACGGACTCGGGCCTAAAGTGTTCCGCCAACTGCTCGAGCGGGTAATCGACTAACAAGGGCGCCCCACAGACCTCACAAACACCCGGCGTTCCCTCTGGATCGCGCTGCCAGCCACATCGCGAGCAGTGAAGCACGAACTCGAACTTCATCCCGAACCGTACCTGAGAGCGAGAGCCTGCTCCAGCACTCTGAGCGCCGTTGCCTTACCCTGAATCGCCAAGATGTCGGCCAGCTCGGGCCCCTGGGTGGCACCCGTCAGCGCGGCGCGCACGGGCATGAACAGGTCACGCCCTTTCAGGCCCGCCGCCTTACCCGCCGCTCGGATGGCCAGGAGCGCCGTCTCGCCGTCCCAGTCTTCCACACCTCGCAGCATGGCCCGCGCCGTCTCCAGAAGTCGCGGCACTCCCTCTCTAGACATGGCCTCCAGGGCGGTCGGCGACCACTCCATCGGGTCCGGCGGATACAATTGGGACAGAAAGCGCTCCGCCGATCGGAACGTCGTGATGCGCTCGCGAATCGACGACGCGAACCGCAATCGCTGTTCCGCCGCTTCCGGATATCTGTCGCCGAGATGCTCAGCCAAGCGAGCTGCCAACGCTTCCGCTTCCATTCCTCGGATGTGCTCGCCAGACAGCCATTCCAGTTTGTCAGGATCCAGCCGGACATCGCTGGCGCCGAGTCGGGCGAGATCGATCTCTCCAATCAAACGCTCTCTCGTCAGGATCTCCTCGCCGCTTGGGCTCGACCACGAAAGAAGGGACAGGTAATTGACGAGCGCATCCGGGTGATACCCTGCTTCGAGGTATTCGCGAAGGCTGCGCGCGCCGTGACGCTTCGACAGCGGTCCACCCTCGGGACTCAGGACGTGAGGGACGTGCACAAACAGCGGCGGTTCCCAACCGAAGGCTCGGTACAGCATGACCTGCCGCGGCGTGTTGGCCAGGTGACCGACGCCGCGGATTACATGACTGATGTCCATGCCGTGGTCGTCGACGACGACGCCGAAGTTGTACGTCGGAAGACCATCCGACTTCATGATTACGAAGTCGCCAAACTCTCCCGGGTCGAACGTGATCCGGCCACGCACAAAATCACTCACCACGACCTCTTCCTCCGGAACCGCGAAGCGCAGCGAAGGTACGAGACCGCGCTCTGCGTGGCGCTGCTGCTCGAGGGGGCTCAGACCGCGACACCGACCGTCATAGATTGCCTTCGCGCCGCGAGCCAGCGCCTGCTCTCTCCTCGCTTCCAGTTCTTCGGCCGAACAGTAGCAACGGAAGGCATACCCTGAGTGGACAAGCGCCGCCGCCTGCTCGGCGTAAACCGCCCCTCGTTCACTCTGTCGATAGGGCCCGCAGGGCCCGCCCACGTCGGGTCCCTCATCCCACGTCACGCCGATCCCGCGCAGGGCTTCCATGATCTCATATTCGGAGCCTGGTAGATTGCGGTCGACGTCGGTATCCTCGATTCGCAGAACGAATGCCCCACCACTGTGCCGGGCAAAGAGCCAGTTCAGCACAGCGATACGAGCGTTGCCGAGGTGCAACTCGCCGGTCGGACTCGGCGCGAATCGCGTCCTGACGGTCATTGGAGCTTGGTCGGCTGGTTACGTTGACGGCTCGAGCGGGCTGAAGATAGAGGCCGCAGCAGCCTTGAACAAGAACGGCTCACGGAACCTCACCGTCCGCCGCCCGCAATCGCCGAGCGATCTCGGCGGCGAGTGTGGGCCCGATTCCAGAGACGCGGGCAATGTCCTCTTCGCCGGCCGCTTTGATCGCTTTCAGGCTGCCGAAATTCTGCATCAAGGCCTTCTGGCGCGCCGGACCCACCCCGGGTATATCCAACAACGCAGAACGGAGGGTGCGTTTTCTGCGGCGTTGGCGATGGTATTGCAGGCCGAACCTGTGAACTTCATCCCGCACTTGCTGTAGAACACGCAGGCCGGGCTCACGCCGATCCAACCGAAGCGGCTCATCCCTGTCGAGGGTGAAGATCAGTTCCTCGCGCTTCGCCAGGGCGACCACGGGAAGGTCGGGTAAGCCGGCGCGCTCGAGCGCCTGCGCAGCCGCCGAGAGCTGCCCGCGCCCGCCGTCGATCAACACGAGATCGGGAAGACGTTTTTCCTCTTCCAGGCAGCGCGTGAAGTATCGGGCCACAACCTCTTGCATCGCCGCATAGTCGTCGGGTCCCTCCACGGACTCGACCCGGAACCGGCGGTATGCACTCTTCAGCGGGAGCCCGTTCTCGAACCAGACCGCCGCGCCCACGGGATCGGAGCCTTGAAGGTTCGAGATGTCGAATCCGATGATCGAGCGCGGTACTCGCTCCAGATTGAGGTTATTCTTCAACGAGTAGAGCGCCGGGGGGGCACGTCTCTCCGCCTGCCCTTCCACCAGTCGCCTCTCCTCTAACAGGTGGCGGGCATTCTCTTCAGCGCGGATCACCAAGTCGCGTTTCAGTCCACGCTTTGGGGCTCGCAATCGAAACACTCGGTCCAATCGCGCCTGCATGTGTTCCTCGATAAGCGCTCCGTCAGCAAAGCCATACGGTACAAGCAGCTCTTTGCCAAACTCCTGCTGCGAAAGGTAGTAGCGTGCGAGGAAGGCGGAGAGAACGGACTCGTCCGGCTTACCGTGCACGTTCCCCAGGAAGTGTGCTTCGCGACCCAAGAGCTTACCCTCGCGGATCTTCAGGATAACTCCGCAGGCTAGATCACCGTCCCGGGCGATGCCAACCGAATCGAGATCGCCCCCTCGTGGATCGATCGCCAGCTGACGGCGCTCCAGCTCCTCCAGTCCTCTGAGAGTGTCCCGATACTCCGCCGCCCGTTCGAACTCCAGCGACTTCGCAGCCTCCGCCATCCGCTCGGTCAGTCTCGTCGCGAGCCTGCCTGTGTGGCCCTGAAGAACCAGAAGGACCTCGTCGATCATAGCGCCGTACTCGTCCGCACTTTGATAGTCTACGCACGGCGCCTTGCAACGGCCAATGTAGTAGTCCAGGCAGGGGCGCGGTGGGGCTTGTTTGGGAAGGTCATAGTGGCAGGAACGAATCGTATACAGCTTCTTTATGGCTCGTAGCGCGCGCCGCATGTGGCCGACGTCGGCGTAGGGGCCGAAGTAGCGTGATCCGTCCCTGCTGAGCCGGCGCGTAACGAAGACACGTGGAAACGGCTCTGCCAGCGTCACCTTGATGTAAGGATAGGTCTTGTCGTCACGAAGCCTGATGTTATAGCGAGGAGAGTATTCCTTGATGAGGTTCGATTCGAGGATCAACGCCTCGGCTTCCGAGCCCGTGACTATGGTCTCGAAGTTGGCTAGGCTGTCCAACATTTCGGGCGGTTTGTGCCCGGAGTACGTGTCGTCTCGGAAATACGAGCGGACCCTATCCCGTAACGACTTCGCCTTGCCGACGTAAACGGCTTTGCCCGCAGCGTTCCTGAGAACGTACACGCCGGCGGCGGCCGGGAGGGCTGCCAGCTTCTCATCGATCCCCGGTGAGTGAGACATCTCCGTCAGCCGGAAGTGGTTTTCCACACACTCAAGCCTCCGGCGGGCAATGCCTTCAGCAACCAAGCGGCAAGTAGATATACTACACCGAAGGCGCCCAGCGTTCCGGCAGTCACCGCCAGGCGACTCCCCAGGGGGGTTTCCACTCCAACCGAGGGGGACAGCCATGACTCGAGGGCCACGGCGGCGCACATTGCGATCAGGCAGGCCACTGACACCCTAGCCACATAGCCAAGATCCGGCCAGCCGAAGAGCGGCCCGATCCGCCTCCCGAGACCCCGCCACAGCAGTGCCAGGTAGCACCAGGAGCCGAGTGCGGCACCGACGGCCAGGCCCGGTACGTACAGCGGCCACATGAGCGCCGCCCCGACGCAAGCGCCCACGCCCAGTGAGACTGCCGCGTAGCGTACGGGTGTGCGCGTGTCGAGCATGGCGTGGAACCCGGAGGCGAAGAGCTTTATCGACGAGGCCGCGACCAGACCGATTGAGTAGGCGGCCAGCGTGGCATGAACGAGCGTGGTGTCCTCGACGATGAAATCGCCACGCTGCAGGAGCGTCGCGACGATCCAGTCACCGAACAGGATGAACACGACGGCGGACGGCAGGACGGTGAAGATGATGTTCCGGAACCCACGGGCCAGCCGCCGTCGTAACGCGTCAACCGCGTCCCGCTCGGCCTCGCGCGAGAGCTCAGGCAGGGCGGAGGCTGACACGGCGATTCCAAAGAGGCTGAGCGGGAGAAAGTAGAGTCGCTGGGTATAGTACAGGGTGGCGAGGGCGCCGGAGGCCAGAAAACTTGCCAGGACCGTGTCCAGGATACTCGATACCTGGGCGACCCCTGCCCCCAGCACGACGGGTCCGAAGTTGGCGATCACCCGGCGCACGGGGCTCCAATCGGTACTGAGCGACAGGCGAAATCCCCCGGCAAGGCGGCGCGCGGCGGGAAGTTGTACGACGAACTGCAGCGCTCCGCCGATCATCGTCGCCCAGGCGAGGGCCAGGACTAGCGGCTCCCAGCCCAACCGCCAGGCGATCAAGAGCCCCGCGATTTGGGAGAGATTCCAGACGGTGGGAGCCGCGAAGGTCAAGAAGAAGCGGCGGTGGCTGTTGAGCACCCCCAGGCACCAGGCCGCCAAAATCATGAACCCCGCCATCGGGAAAAGGATGCGCACCAGTCGGGTGGCGAGGTCGACTGTCAGCCGGTCACTTCCCGGCAAGAGAATGCGGGTCAGCCACGGGGCCAAGAGGACCCCCAGGCCGCTCAGCGCTGCGGCCAGCACCAGAAGCAGACCCAGGACGTTGCCCGCCAGGCGGCGGGCATCCGCGTTGGCCTGGCGGCCCAGTAAGCCGCTGTAAACCGGGATGAACGAGGCCGAGAGCGTCCCTTCACCCAGCAGGTTGCGGATGACGTTGGGAATGCGCAGAGCCGCAACGTAAGCATCCGCGGCCACGCTGGTTCCGAAAAACGCCGCGATCGCTACGTCACGACCGAAGCCCGCCAGGCGACTCAAAAAAATCCCCGCTCCCACCGCGAGAGCGGGGCGGGGCTGCCGGCCCACTGCTTTCGTCCTCTCAGTTCTCACCGGGTGGCAATGACTCCGGAGTCTTGGGTGCTTCCAGAAGCTGCCTGATGAATGTCGTCTCGTCTTGCAGCGACTCGACGGTCTCGGTCAGATAACGGACCTCCTCCTCCAACCGCTTCAGGCGAACATCACCCTCGGCGTCGGTGGCCCCCGCGCCCAAACGACGCGCCAGAGCTCTGCCCACCTCCGAATCCAGCACTATGGCGGTGAGCGGGATCATCATCAGGAGCAGGACGACTACGCCGAGAACCCAGACCATTACGCTCAAAACCTCGATTTGAAGACTCAGGCCAAAACGTAGGCGGCAATCCGCTCTACGGCAAGTAATCTATCCCAATGGCGTGCGTACCAAGGAATAGATGTCGTCCAATAGCGCCTCACCGTACCGCACCAGAAAGGGATAGGCGTTGAGCACCCGCTCCTGCGGTCGCCCCTCAGGGTAGAGGTTGAGCGCCGCCTTTAGCAGCTGCTGTTTCATGATGTCGTGCCTCTCTCGCACGCGGGCCTGGAGCTTGGCTTCCAGCGCATCGATCGATTGTTGGACCGCCTTTGCACTCTTGCCGACCGTGCCCGTGCTGCCCGGGTCGAACTCGAGGGCCGCTTCCTCGACCGCACCCAGCCCTGCCGTGACCATTTCCCGCAGCCGCGCCAGGGAATCCCGAAGTGTTGGCGGCGTGCGCTCCTCAAGCTGGCGGTTGACCATCGCCCGCGGGTCACCTGCGAGATCGGTCGGCGCCATTTCGTACTTTTCCAGCACCCTGGCAACCTTCGGCTCGATGAGCAGGAAGGCGTTCCGCGGCACGATAACGGGACTTGGTACCCCATGCAGCTCGAACAGGACCTGACTCTGCGCCAGATAGGCGATCTCGGCTGGGCCGCCGACGTAGGCCACCACGGGAAAGGCATGCGCCTCGGTCACCGGGCGCAGCAGCGCGCCCGGGCTCACGCGCTCCGGACTGCCCTCGAGTGCGGCGCGCAGTTCCAACTCGCTCAACCGATCACCTGCTCGACGCAGCCGCCCTTCCCCGTCCTCCATCAGAATCCGGTCGCGTCCGAGGGGGCCATCGTAGAAGAGGTTCGTGCTCTTCTCGGTGACTGCAACCTGCTCGGCAAAGTCGGCCGCCTTGAGCTCTGCGCTGCGCCGTAGAAGCCGTTCCGAACTCTGATGACGTCGCCGCCATTCCGACCAGAGCAACTCGCGCGTCGCTCGCTTCACATAAGGGCTTGCCGTTCGCTGGACGAGGAAGCCGTAACGCCCGAGCAGGCTCTCGAAGGCGTCTTGAAACGCCTCGGCAAAGCTGCGCCCGGGGCGATAGGCCATTCGAAGTGGGTCGAGCAACGAGACCTTAAACTCAGAGTTGGGAGTAACTTGGACGAGCTTGGCTACCGCCTGTTCGATATCGCTGGGAACAGGTATCCGCTCCACCGGCGTAGATGGCGCCTGGGGATCGTCCATGCCGGGCGCGTGCACGGCGAGGCGGACGAGCTGATTCTCCAAGTCGATGAGATAGGTATGGTCCACCTCGCCCCAATCATGATCCTCAGAGGCAACCGTGAACATGGGCATCACAGGGACCCCTAAGGATTTCTCGAGAAGTTCAGCTAGGCGGGCCGCGGTCAGCGCCTTGTAGATAGTGTAGAGCGGTCCCAGAAACAGGCCGGCCTGTTGGCCGGTGGAGATCAGCACACCCTTCTCTTCCACAAGCTCCTCAAGGCGCGCCCTGATGGCGGGGCTGGCAACATGGCCGACTTCTCTTAGCGCCTGCCAGCGCGAGTCCGCCCAGCTGGTGTGGATTTGCTCAAGGACCTTCCGGTAGCTGCCCAAGTCGGCCGGTGAGCCGGCGGGATAGAAACGCGCGACGCTCAGGTAATCCTGGAGATAGGCAGAGAACAGCTGCGATCCCTCCAGTGATTGACGGTCGATCGCGATGGTCATGTCGCGTGGCCAATCAGAATGTAGCGGGGACAATCACTACAGGCTTCCCCGCCATGGTAGTCACCATAGGTCGAATCCGGCTTCAGACCGGCGGCGCTCAGCATCTCGACCAGCTCCATCGGCGCGTACAGGCGGACGCGCTCGTAATAGGTGCCAACGGGCCGGTCGCGTCCGCGCTCGTAGATGCGTATCTCCTTCACTACCACCTTACCCTTTTCCTCAAGGCGGCGCTCCTGCACCACGCGCCTTTCGCCTAGATTCCGCTCATCGCGAGGGATCAGCGCTCGTCGTACCCGATCGGCGTTTAGAAAGTCAAGCATGAAGGCTCCGTCTCTGCTCAGCACGCGCCGGATTTCTGCCAACACCTGTAGGTCTTCCTCGGGCTGTGCAAAGTAGCCGAAGGAGGTGAAGAAGTTGGTCACCACCTGGAAGCTCGCAGCGGCGAACGGCAGGTGCCTCATGTCGCCTTCCACCACGACCAGCTTTTCCGGCCCAGCTCTCGCCTGGCGCAATTGGGCGATGGACAGGTCCAGACCGACTGCCTGGACGCCTCGGCGCCTGAACTCGCGCATGTGGCGTCCGGCGCCGCATGCCAGGTCGAGGACGATTCCATCAGGCCGTCCCAGGACGCTCATGAGCAGGGCCACGCCGGCTTGGGCCTCGTCTTCATCACGGTGAGGATACAAAGCCAAGTACTCCTCACCGAACCATTCCCGGTACCATTCGGGAGCGCGCGCGGTCTCGCTCATCCTCCTCGGTGATACGGTTCGGATCTCTGGATCGTGCCGGCGCGGTAGATCTGTTCTACCAAGACCAAGCGTGCCAGCTCATGAGGGAGCGTGAACGAAGACAGGCAAAGGACACGGTCGGCTGTCCGACACAACGCCTTACTCAGACCGGCGGGGCCGCCGATCACAAAGGCCGCGCCCGGTTTCCCGAGTGTCGCGAGCTCTCCCAAATAGTCGGCCAGCCGCTCCGAGGACCATCGCTCGCCATCCTCGTCGAGGGCCACGAGCTCCAAGCCGGCGGGTACCCTTGCCTGCAATTCGCGGGACTCCTCGTCAGCTATTCGAGCCGTGTCCGCACCCGGCGTCAGCCGCCGGCCGCGGATCTCGACCACCTCATACCTGAAATAGTGAGAGATACGCCCCTCGTATTCCCGAATGGCCGCCGCCAGGGCCGCCATCTTCGGAGCTCCCACGGCCACCAATGCGACCTTCACCTCGTGCCCCTTGTTTCGACGCAAAGCCTGTCGCCCGACTTCAGCAGGCGGTCAGCCCGTCGCGACGATCGTGCTGTCATGCAGAAAAGACTCGTTGTCCCGATGTGGGAAATCCGTGACGAAATGGAGACCTCGGCTCTCGCGGCGCCAGCGCGCGCAGCGCACGGCCAGTCGCGCTACATCGATCATATTCAGCGTCTCCGCAGCCTCGGCCCAGTGGATCCCATTTCCGGAGGGCTCACTGCGTTGCGACAGCTGCCACCACTCGCGCCGCAATCCCTCAAGGAGTTCGGCGCCCGCGTGCATCTCGGACCTGGTTCGCACGATGCCCAAATGGTCCCACATCACCTGCTTCAATCGATTCCGCAGATCGGACAGCGGCGCCGCCGGGAATCCGGAGAGATCCTGTGGGGTCAACACCTCGAGATCGCCCGGCGCCGGCACGAACGCCAACTCCTGAAGCATGCGAGCGGCGGCGCGCTCCGCGAAGACGACCGCCTCAAGCAGTGAGTTCGAGGCGAGCCGGTTGGCCCCATGCACTCCCGTACAGGCGGTTTCCCCCGCCGCAAACAGGCCCGGCAAAGTCGTCCGTCCATCCCGGTCTGTCCACACGCCACCGCACATGTAGTGAGCGGCGGGAACGATCGGAATAGGGTCCCGACGCGGATCTATGTCCTTACTCAGGCACCCCTCCAAGATGCCCGGGAATCTCTCCTCCATCCTTTCCCGAGCGATGTGCCGCGCGTCCAGCCAAAGGTGCGGTTTGGCGCTGTTCCTCAGTTCGCTGTGCACCGCTCGCGCGACGATATCTCTCGGGGCGAGGTCGCCGCGTACGTCGTAGGCGTGCATGAAGGCATCGCCGTCCCAATTGCGGAGGATCGCGCCTTCGCCACGCAGCGCCTCCGAAATCAGGAAAGCACGCTCCTCTGCCGGATAGAGGGCGGTGGGGTGAAATTGAGTGAATTCCATGTTAGCCACGGTCGCCCCGATCCGATGAGCGATGGCGACTCCGTCTCCCGTGGCGATCGCCGGATTGGTCGTATGCTGATACACGGCGGAGCTGCCGCCGGCCGCCAACATGGTCGCCCGCGAGATCAACTGGATCGCGCTACCCGACTTCACGTCGAGAACCCAGGCCCCTCCACATCGTCGGCGCCCCTCCAAGCGCGCCGCGAGCAAGGACAGCGCCATGTGGTTCTCCAACACGCGGATCCGGGGGTGAGCCGCCACCGCGCGGTCCAGCGCATCCTCGATGGCAGCCCCGGTTCGATCCTGGCTGTGGACGATCCGCGCTTTCGAGTGCCCGCCCTCTATTCCCAGGGCAAGTCGCCCCTCGCTGCGAGAGAATTGGACTCCCCATTCGATCAGGTCGGCGACTGCCTGCGGGCCGCTGCGCACGAGCGTCCGTACCCGGTCGATATGACAAAGGCCCGCGCCAGCATGAAGTGTGTCCTCGACGTGTCTGCCAAACGAGTCACCGGACGAGACGACGGCAGCAATCCCGCCCTGCGCGTAATTCGTGTTCGAATCCAGGCGATCTTTCTTCGTGACCAAGACCACATCGGCGTACTCGGCCACACGCAGGGCGAAAGTGAGGCCCGCGATTCCACTGCCCACCACCAGAATATCAGTGTCGATCGGCCTCACCTCGCGGTCCGCGCCGGCCTCTCCGCTCGGCCAGCCTGGTGTTGACGAGTTGCTCGACTGCTTCCCCGCCGGCCTCCCAGACCACCGCTTGCAGCGGAACGTAGATGAGTACTTCGGGAGGAAGCCTGCCGCCAAGCTTGACAGCATCTTTGAGTGTGGCAATCAATCGTCCACGCCCGACAGTCGCCGCAATCTCCGATATCTCTCTCTGCCCATAGCGATGGTGATCGCCCAGCGTCAAGCGCTGCTCGCACAGCACCCCCTGCTCATCAAGTTGGTGCCAGACGGCCGCTGGCCGCGCCACACCGGCCACCGCCAGCTGACACCTCAGGCCGCGCGGCTCGACTGCCTCCCCCAGTCCTCGCTGAGAGTCGTAGCAGACCAGACTGGACAGACCGATATGGGCGCGTGCCAGCGGTACGGCGGGAAAGGCCTTGGCAACGGCCTCGGCTACGTGCTCCGCACACTCCGACGGCGCCTCTTTCCGGGTGACGACCACCAGATCGGCTCGCTCGATGGCGCACAGCCCCTCACGCCAAGGACCACGCGGCAACAGCCGTGGCCGCTCGGTCCACTGCTCTGCCGCCAGAAGCAGCACGTAGGCGTCGGCCCGCAGCGCGCGATGCTGGAAAGCATCGTCCAACACGGCGACATCGGCCCCCAGCGTCGCTGCTCGTCCGATTCCCGCCGCCCTCTTTGGGGCGATGCAGACCGGCACCCGAGGATTCAGGAGCCGATGCACCTGTCCTTCATCGCCCCCATACCCGCGCATCACGATCGCCGGTCGGCGACCCGAGGCCGCCAGGCGGGCAGCGAACCAGGCAGCTATCGGCGTCTTTCCAGTTCCGCCCACCGTGAGATTTCCGATCGCCACAGCGGGAATGGGCGGGACCGCGGACTTAAAGACCCCGCGTTCGTAGCACCAGTTTCGCACGGCGCTTCCTGCGCCGTATGCCCACTCCATCGGGGTCAGTAGAGCCGCCAGAGTCCGAACCGTTCCTCTCGGCTCACCCTCTCTTTCCCAGAGGCGTTCCCTCCAGGTACTCATCGAGTCCCACCGCTGTGATCGACTGTTGCCTTCAAATTCTGAAGCTCGACCTCCAGACGTCGCGCGTGATCGGCCAGCTCACGCACGCCCGCCTCTCGCGTAACATAGTGCGGCTTCCCGATCGCGACCCGAATGCGAGCGAACGGCTTGGGAACTAGGAAGCGATCCCAACCCTCCACCCACCAAGCACGCCGGCAGCCCGCCATGACCGGGATAATCGGTGCTCCCGTCAAGCGTGCGACCTGCAGCGCGCCCGGTTTGAACTTCTCCCTCGGACCTTGTGGCCCGTCGGGGGTTATCGCCAGCGATCGACCGGCTCTCACCTTTCTCACGAGGTCCCGGAGCGACTCGAAACCTCCATGCGTGCTCGAGCCGCGCACGGCATCGTAGCCCAGTCGCACGCCCAGGCGCGCCAGATACTCGCCATCCCGATGCCGGCTCACTAGCATGACAAGTCCGCGATTCCGATACAGATACAGCAGCGGCAGAATACGACCGTGCCAGGTGATGAATACGACGGGCTGTCCCGCTTCCCACGTCCTCTGCTGATGCTCCGAACCTTCGACCTCGAATCTCAGGCCCCAGTACAGCCCGTGGAAGAGGTAGGGGCCCAGAGATTCAACGAGAGGCAGGGTCAGCCGCTCTGGAATTCTCACGGTCGAGCGCCCAGCAGTTCCTCTGCCAGCGCTGCGACCCGAGCGGCCGCCCCGCGTTCGCCTAATGATCGTCGAACCTGGCGGAGGTTCATGATCAGTTCCTCTCTCTCCGCAGATCCCGCTTCCAGCAATGGCAGCAAGCCGTCGGCTATTGCGCGCCTCGGCAGCCGTTGCACGAACTCCCGAACGATGCGACGCCCGGCCAACAGGTTCACCATTCCGACGCTGTCAACAGTGACCAGACGCCGCGCCATCGCGAAAGTCAATGGGTGAACGCGATGGGCGATGACCAGCGGAGTTTCCATGAGCGCCGCCTCCACTGTGGTGGTCCCCGACTTGCTGAGCACGGCCGTGGCGGCACTGAGCAGGCGTGCGGAGCTGGAGCTCAACGAGCGACCCTTCGCAGCGGCGTAATTGACTGGCGGTACCTGAGGGGCGGTCGAAACGATGACCTGTACGCCGGGCAGCCGCCGCACCACCTCGTCCGCCGCAGCGAGAAACGGCTTCAGATGTCTGCGGACCTCCTGAGGCCGCGAACCGGGCAATAGGCCTAGAATCGGGCGCCCAGGGTCAGCCCCAAGGGCCGCAATTGCCTCCTCTCGCGCTTCCCGCCGGTCAAGGGTATCCAGCAGCGGGTGTCCCACGAAAACGGCCTGCACGCCGTATTTTCGCAGAAAAGGCTCCTCCTGGGGGAAAACCACGGCCACGCGGTCCGTCGCCTCGGCCAGGATCTCGGCCCGTTCCGGGCGCCAGGCCCAGACCTGCGGCGCGATATAGTAGAGCACAGGGAGACCTCGTGCGTGGGCTGCCGCGCAGAGCCGCAGGTTGAAACCTGGGTAGTCGATGGGTATCACGAGGTCGGGTGGTTCGGCATCGAGGAGTCGCTCGATGCGGCGCCGCAAGGCGAGGAAGAATGGCAGCCGAGTCAGGAGTTCGGCCACCCCCATGACCGCCAGACGACCGAAGTCGACCAGCGGTCGGACGCCCGCGTCGACCATCTGCGGCCCGGCCAAGCCCAACAGCTGAGCGGTCGGATAGCGCCGCCGCAGGGCACGCGCCAGTTCCGCACCGTGCAAGTCTCCCGAGGCCTCGCCGGCCGAGAGAAGGATGCGGGGCTCAGCCACGCGAGCCGAGATACCAGATCGCGATCAGAACGACGGCCAGAAGGATCAGCAGGGTGCGCGTGCGCATACCGGCACGCTCACTCGAGCCTAGCTGCTTCCGCTCACGCCGAATCCGAATCAAGGACATGTTGGCGATGCCTCTCGATGCGCTCGACGATGTTCAGGGCAACGGCCAGGGCCGCGCGCCCCTCCTCGGCCGTCACCGCCACCGGTGATTCCCGTCGAACCGCTCGGACATACGACTGCAGCTCCAAGCGCAGCGGTTCCGCGCCGTCACCGCGAAGCTGGATGTGTTCGATGAGGTTTGCGAGATCGAACGCCTCGCCCCTCGGCAGCTCGACGCTCTTCCGGCGATGGACCTCGCCGGTGCCACTCCCGAGGTCGAGGCTCAAGTAACCGCTCGGCTGGAAGAACCGGATCTTTCGCTGTTTTTGAAGTGAGACGCGACTGGCCGTGATGTTGGCGACAGCGCCCCCGGCAAACTCTAATCGTGCATTGGCGATGTCGACGCTGCCACTCAATACAGAGACGCCCGCGGCGCGCACGTCCGTCACGGGTGCTCCCACAAGACTGAGTATCAGATCGATGTCGTGGATCATCAAGTCCAAGACTACGGGGACATCGGTACCGCGCGGAACGAAGGGAGCCAGACGGTGAGATTCGACGAAAAGGGGTTTGTCCAAGAAGGGTTCGCAGGCTCTTACGGCGCCGTTGAAGCGTTCGACATGTCCCACCTGGATGATTCGGTCGGCCGCGGCGGCTAGTTCAATAAGCTCGTCTGCTTCCGCCGTGCTCGAGGTGATTGGTTTCTCGATAAACACATCGCAGTCCTGTCGGAGGGCCAGCACGGCCATTTCGAAATGCCGGCTAGTCGGGACGGCTATGGTTACCGCCTCCACATCTTGGAGCAGTGTATCGACTGAGTCGTAGCCCCGAGTCCCCAGCTCTGACGCTACGGAGCGTGCCCGGCCGCCGTCGATATCATAGACACCGACCAGTCGCGCCTCCGGCAGGTCCTGCAGCAGGCGCGCGTGATGGAAGCCGAGACTCCCTACTCCCAGTACAGCGATCGCGACGGGATCCAAGGCGCCGTCAGATTGATACCCCGCGTTCGCTACCTTCGATGAACGAGACCATCCGCTCGACCTCCTCGATCAGCCGACCCTGGGCACGCAATTCTGCTATTGCCTGACTCATGTTCATGCTCGAGTTGAACAGCTGTCGGTAGGCTCGCTTTAGTTCCATACGAACTTCATCGGAGAAGCCGCGCCGCTCCAGTCCGACGGTGTTGAGCCCGTACAGCTTGAGCGGGTTACCCGCGGCGCGCGTGAAAGGTGCAACGTCTTTTGGCACCCGCGAGCCGCCGCCGACGAAGGCGTAGGCGCCGATCCGCACGAACTGGTGAATAGCGGTGACACCCCCGATCGTCGCCCAATTCTCGATCACGACATGGCCACCCATGTTGACTGCATTGGCGATTATCACATGGTCGCCGATGCGAGAGTCGTGCGAGATGTGAGAATACGCCATTAACAGGCAGCCGCTCCCCACTTCGGTGGATCCGGAAGCGCGGGTACCCCGGTTGAGAGTGGCAAACTCTCGAATCGTGGTACCATCTCCAACGATGAGCAGCGTCTCCTCACCTTCGTACTTCAAATCCTGAGGGTCCGTGCCCAGCACGGCACCTTTCGAGATGAAACACTCCCGTCCTATACGAGTGTCCTTCTCGATATAGGCATGCGGTCCGATCACCGTCCCGGCACCGATCTTCACGTTGTGGCCGATGATCGCGTAGGGTCCTACGCGGACACCATCCGCCAATTCGGCACCTGGGTCGACGATCGCTGTGGGGTGAATCTGTGGAGGGGCGGGCCCCCTACCCGCCACGGTCGGTGTCGTCATCGGTCCACCACCTGTGCCATCATCTCCGCCTCAGCCACAACCGTTCCGTCCACCCGCCCAACTCCTTTCATCCGGCAAACCGACCGCCGCATCTGAAGCATCTCCAGCTCGAATACTAGCTGATCGCCCGGCGTAACCGGGCGACGGAACTTCACATTGTCCAACGACATGAAATAGACGATCTTCTCTTCCGGATTCTCCACCGAATCCATCAACAGCAAGCCACCTACTTGCGCCATCGCTTCGATGATCAGGACTCCAGGCATGATCGGCAAGCCCGGGAAATGCCCGATGAAGAAGGGTTCGTTGATCGTGACGTTCTTTATTCCGACAATCCGTTTGGCACGCTCATACTCGATGACCCGATCGACCAGCAAGAAGGGGTAACGGTGCGGCAAGATCTGGAAGATCTGCTCGATGTCCACCCGCCGCGCCGATCGTTGCCTCCGTGTTCGCTCAGTTATCTCGCGAGCCAGGGCGACGTTTCCACGGTGCCCGGGACGCTCCGCCACGATCTGAGCGTGAATCCGTACTCCGGTGAGCGCCAGGTCGCCGATTATATCCAATATCTTGTGGCGAACGAATTCGTCCGCGAACCGCAACTCAACGCCGGCGTATAGTCCATCGGGCGTCAGAACGACCGTGTTGCCTAGGTCGGCCCCGCGCGCCAGGCCGCTGGCCCGCAACTGCTCAGCCTCATGCAGAAACCCGAACGTCCGTGCCCGGGCAACCGCCTCTCGGTAAATCCCCGGATCGATGACGTAGGAAGCGTGTTGGCGACTGATTAGAGGGTGTTCGAACTCGATCGATGCCGATATCCTGAGCGTCGAGTCGGGCACAACCGCGTAGCGTGCCGAGCCCTCTTCGACGACGAACGGCTCTTCGCATGTCCAAACGGGCGCCTCACTCTCCTGCCGCTCGATCACGGAATCCGGCAGAAGCTCGACGAAACTGGCAGCACTGCCATCCGCCGCGGGGGGCTCCTCGCCTGTCAAGTCGACGACGGCGTTATCGATCCCCACCCCCGCCAAAGCCGAAAGTAGGTGCTCCGTCGTCCGAACGCGCGCGCCGTCGCGCTCCAGCACCGTCCCGCGCTCCATGTTCACCACGTTGTCCACACTGGCGGAAATCTCGGGACACCCATCGAGATCGACTCGCCGGAAGACGATGCCCGAATCATCTGGCGCCGGGCGTATCACCATCCTCACGGATTCGCCCGTATGGAGTCCCTTTCCTTCAAGCTCGATCGCGCTTGTCAGCGTCTGCTGCTTCAAGCGTGTCCTCCTCCTCGAAGACATGGCCCGCTGAGTTCTACTTCGCTTCACCCTCCGGTAGGAGAGTGTCCTCGATTCGCTGGACGCGCCGCAGGAGCTCCGGCAACTTTAGGAAGGCCGCGTTGGCGCGCATCACCTGCGTTCGTTGCCTTGCCGGATATCCGAACCACGTCTCGCCGGCCGGAACGTCGTGACTGACTCCCGCCTGCGCGGCGATCCGCGCGCCGTCGCCGATCTCCAGATGTCCGATAATTCCGACCTGACCGGCAAGCGCCACGCCGTTCCCGATGATAGTGCTTCCGGCGACTCCGACCTGCGCCACGATGATGCAGCCACGACCCACGCGCACGTTGTGGGCGATGTGCACCAGGTTGTCGATCTTCGTTCCCGCGCCGATGCGCGTCTCACCTATGGAGCCACGATCGATACAGGTGTTGGCGCCAATCTCGACGTCGTCCTCGATCACGCAACGTCCCACCTGCGGAACTTTGCGGTGCTCGCTTCCTTCGAGGACGTAGCCAAAGCCATCTACACCGATCCGTGCGCCGCTGTGGATGATGCAGCGTGCACCGATTCGCGAGCCCCGATACAGAACCACCTGATCCTTGAGTTCCGTCTCGGCTCCCAGCTCGCAGCCTTCGCCGATCGCACACTGCGCTCCGACCCGTACTCCGTCGCCCAGCTTCGCCCCCGCGCCGACCACCGTATAGGGACCGATCGTCACGCCCTTGCCCAGCTCGACTCTTGGACCGACAACCGCGGTCGGGGCAATCTCAGATTTCTTCTGCTCGGCCGGGTAGAGAAGCGCCAACGCCTGAGCGAGGGCGCGATGTGCATCATCGACCAAGAGCAAAGCCGTTTCCTGGGGCCGCTTTTCCACCTTCCCCAGATCGCGCCCTACGATGACCGCTGTGGCCTGAGTGCCGTCAAGATATGGGAGGTACTTGCGTCGAGCAAGAAAACTCAACTCCGCCTCCCGGGCTGACTCGATCGGCGCCGCGCCCCTCACCATGCCCTTCGGATCACCGACTATTTCGGCGCCCAGGTGCCTGGCCAGTTCACCAACCGTAATGCCATTGCTCATATTGTCCTCTTCGAGCATTCAAGGTGCAAGACCACAGAAAGAGCGCCCACGGTGCCTCACCTGCCCGTGGGCGCGATCAGGAATGCTTGGCGGCGGTGCTGCTGCCAAGCGCTAGTTGCCGGTTTCCCCACCCGCTGCCTCCGCAGCCTGCAGCCGGGCGATAACGAGATCGGTAATGTTCAAGGTCGTATCCGCAGCTATCAGAGCACCCGCGGCAGCATCGAAAATCATTGTGTACTGCTGCTCGGCCCGCAAATCTACCAATACACGAGTCACCTTCTCGTAGATCGGTGCGACCAATTCTTGTTGCCGGCGCTGCGCGACCTGATCGAGGTCGACGGCGCGCTGCTGGTACTCGAGACGTTTGCGCTGGATCTCCCCCTGACGCTGCTGCCGCACCTCGGGAGAGAGCATGACCTGCTGTTGCTCGTAGGACGTGATCATAGCCTGCAGCGAATCGGCAAGCGCCTGCGCCTCGCTGCGCCAGCGCGCCATCTCCCGTTCGAACGTCGCCTGTGCCTCGGCTGCGCCGGGCGCCTGGGCTATGACCTCGTTCGAGTCAATGTAGGCAAGCTTGATCGTATTGGGCTGGGATACACCCTGGTATCCCAATGCGGCCAACGCCGCCGCCGCCAGTACCGCGCTGATCTTGTGTGACACCAACCTACCTCTCCTGTCCGTTGAAGTGCGCTGCCAGATCAGAATATCTGGCCAAATCGGAAATGTAACTTCCAGCCGGGATCCGGTCGGCCGAAAACGTCGCGGCGATCAATACCATACGCGTAGTCGAGGCCGAGCGGGCCCACCGGCGTCACTACGCTCACGCCGATACCGAACCCACGCAAAAGATCGGTTGGATTGAATCCGAATGAAGACGCCCAAACGTTCCCCGCGTCGTAGAATGCGTTCACGTACACCGTGCCACCCAGGTTCATGCCGATGTTAGCCGTCATGCCGAAGAAGGATTCACCCACCCTGTCCAACTGGCTGAAACCGGGAGCATCTCTCGGAACATGCCCAAACGGAGTGATCGACAGCTCATCGTAGCCCCGCAGAGGCGGACCATACTGTACACCACCCATGTAGAAACGCTCCAAGAAGAACGGATTGTCGCCGACGATCACGCCACCTTTCAGACTCAGACCCAAAGCAAGGTCGATCGGGGTCTGCGTCGGATCCGAACGCAAGTTGGCGATCGGCGTGAACCACTCGCTCTCGAAGCTCAGCTTTCTGTAGTCGCCATCTCCTCCAAGGACCCCCCCTACGAACTGCAAACCGACGGTATTGCGGCTGCCGTTCGTCGGGAACAACGGGTGATTGCGCCGGTCACGCGTAACCCGAAACTCGACGGAGCTGCGGGTGCCGACGTTGAGCAGTTGTCGCTGCTCCAGATCCAGCTCCTCCTCGTCTGAATCAAACTCGTCCCGAAACAGAGAGTAGCGTATCGTCAGCCGCGTCCAGCGGGCACCCAAAAAGGGCGTTCCAAAGAATACGCTGCCGCCGATCTGGCGGCGGCGTCCCAACCCTATGAAACCGAAGCGATCGCGTGAGTTTCTCAGGCTGACCCCCGCCGAGTTGCGGCTGCCGAATATGGCGGGATCCGTGTATGACAGCTCGATATCGTTCGAACGGCTCCCGAAAACCCAACGGAAACTCCCCGACTTGGCCTGCCCGAAAAGGTTGGGCTGCTGGTAGCCGATGAATCCCGCCAACCCCGTCGAGGGAGATACGGAGGCTCCGAAGTTGACGTTCCCGGTCTGTCTCTCACTGACCCTGAACGTGATATCGATGTTCTGTTCTTCGTTGGGGCGAATATCGACGGCCTCGTTCGGCGGGAGCGGGTCGAAGAAACCGAGGCCCTGAATGCTCTGAAAACTCGAAATCAGGCGGTCCTCAGCGTAGACATCCCCGGGAATCATCAGGAGCCGCTCACGAACCACACGCTCGTGAGTGTTCGTGTTACCCCCGATGTTCACCAGGCTAACGTACGCCTGTTGGTTCTCCACGATCCGCCATCTCAGACCGACCCGCGGCTGTCCGTCTTCCCCGTCCGGCAACCGTTCGACGACCGGTTCGACCTGAGAATAGAGGAATCCCGCGTTACGATAGAGTTGCCGAACCTGATCAGTCGCTTCCTGCCATTGGTGAGTATCGAAGACCGGGTCGCCCTCGCCACCTCCGCCGCCCACGAGGGGCAGGCGCGACAGAAGCGATCTGCTGCGCGGGTCGAAGCGGGCTTCGATAAGTTCGGTCGGAAAGTGCGAGTTGCCTTCGACCTCGAAGTTGGCTATCCGATATTGACGGCCCTCATCCACATTGATGACGATCTTCGTCTTCCCGCTTGTCGGGTCCACGATCATCGTGTCGCCCAGTACCTGAAAATCCAGATATCCTCGCGAGCCATAAAACTCGATAAGGTTCGCTTCGAGGTCCAGCGCGTAGTCGTCCTCCCGAAATTCGCCCGTCTGCCACCACCAGAAGCCCTCGGGCTTGATCCGCATGGCTCCGATCAAGTCGTGCGCGCCGACCCTCTGATTGCCTTCGAATTCGATTCCGGCTACTACCAGGCGGCGACCCTCCGTCACCTTAAACACCAGCACGTATTCGCCCTCTCGTGCCGTCGGCTGAAAGGTGGTATCTATGTGAGCCCTGACATAGCCTCTGCGCGAAAGCTCGCTGCGAATATGGTACGATGCGCTGTGGACAGCGGACGGGTCGAGCGGCGCGTCCGAACTCAGGCCAGCCGTATCGCGGATGCCCCCAGCACCGATGTGCTCCAGGCCGCGGAACTGGTAATTGACGATGTAGGGCCGCTCCACGACCTCCACGATCAAGGTGACCTCGCCGCCGTCGCCACCGACGGCGTACACACGTACATCCTCGTACTGCTGCGAGGCATAGAGGCGCTGGATACCGCGCTGGATCTTGTTGCTGGTTACGACATCACCAGGGCGAATGCCAAAGTCGGATAGGACAACGGGAGTGGCCAGGCGAACGTTGCCAGTGACCTTGAGCGAATCGATGCGAAGCAGGCCCTGGTCCGTCGTCTGCGTCTGAGCCGACAACGGCGCGGCCCTCGCGACGAACGCGACGAGGGCCGTTGTTAACAGGATTCGACCGTAGAACCTCACGTGGCGAACGATGAGGACGAGAGCACTCGAAACTCGAGCTTCTCTCCGTCCGCTGATACGTCGACCTCGATAATGTCGCCCGGCGTCAACTCCGCCATCAGGATCTTCTCCGACAGAGGATCCTCGACGTAGCGCTGAATCGCGCGCCGCAGCGGGCGGGCACCGTAGGTCGCATCATATCCATGCTCCACCAGGAACGCCACCGCAGGGTCGGTCAGCTGTAGCTTCAGTGACTCCTCTTCCAATCTGGAACGCACATCTCGCATCAGCACGTCGACGATCTGCCGGATGTGCTCCTTGGAGAGCGGGTGGAACACGATCACATCATCGAGCCGGTTCAAGAATTCCGGATTGAAGACCCTCTGAATCTCCTCTTTGACGCGCCGAGCCATGTCATCGTAACTGGCCTTGTCGTCCTGCTGGTGAAATCCGAGACCTCCGCCTTTGGCGATATCACGAGCTCCAACGTTCGAGGTCATGATCAGGATCGTGTTCTTGAAATCGATAACGCGACCGTAGTTATCTGTGATTCTGCCGTCGTCGAGTATTTGCAGCAGAATATTGAAGACATCCGGGTGGGCTTTCTCGATCTCGTCAAACAGAACCACGCTGTAAGGCTTATGGCGCACCGATTTGGTCAGGGCGCCGCTGTCCTCGTAACCCACGTAACCGGGAGGAGCCCCGATCAACCGGCTCACCGAGAACTTCTCCATGTACTCCGACATGTCGACACGGATCAGGGCGTTCTCATCTGCGAACAGAAAACGCGCCAGCGCCCGCGCCAACTCGGTCTTGCCCACGCCCGTCGGGCCGCTGAAGATGAACGAGCCGATGGGGCGATTCGGATCCTTGAGGCCCGCGCGGCTCCGCCGGATGGCACGGCTGATGCCGGTGATCGCCTCGTCTTGGCCGACGACGTGCCTGTGCAACTCCTCTTCCATCCGAAGCAACCGATCGGTCTCACCCTCCTGCAGCCGCGTCACCGGAATCCCAGTCCAGCGCGAAACGATGAACGCCACATCGTCCTCGGTTATCGTCGGCCGGAAGGTGCGGCGCTCCTCCTCCCATTCCTCGCGGCGTCGTCGGATCTCCGATTGCTGCTCACGCTCCCTGTCGCGAAGCTCGGCCGCTCGCTCGAAGTCCTGGTCCCGTATGGCCTCGTCCTTGAGCTGCCCGATTCGCTTCAGGTCCTCCTGAAGGTCGGCGACCTCAGGCGGCGGCACCTGTGTCGATAGATGGACGCGGGCGCACGCCTCATCGATCACGTCGATGGCCTTGTCCGGCAGATATCGGTCGGTGATGTACCGCTCGGACAGCTTGGCCGCGTTGACCAGCGTGTCCTGCGGCAACAAGACCTTGTGGTGGTCCTCGTAGCGCTTCTTCAACCCGCTAAGGATATCAATCGTCTCATCCACAGTGGGCGGTTCCACCATGACCGTCTGAAAACGGCGCTCGAGAGCTCCATCCTTCTCGATGTACTTGCGATATTCGTTCAACGTCGAAGCGCCTATGCACTGCAGCTCGCCACGGGCCAGCGAAGGCTTCAGCATGTTGGACGCGTCAATCGCCCCTTCCGCTGCCCCGGCGCCAACAAGCGTGTGCACCTCATCGATGAACAGTATTACATCCCGGTTCTGGGCAATCTCGTTCATGACCGCTTTGAGGCGCTCCTCGAACTGACCACGATACTTCGTGCCCGCGATCACGGCCGCCATGTCCAGCGCCAGAACCCGGTGACCCTTCAGACTGTCCGCGACCTCACCGCGCGCTATCAGCTGGGCTAAACCCTCGACGATCGCCGTCTTCCCCACCCCGGGCTCCCCGATCAAGACCGGGTTGTTCTTCTTACGCCGGGACAGGATTTCCATCACACGCTCGATCTCCTGCTCGCGACCGATCGTCGGATCGAGCTCGCCACCCCGCGCCAACTCGGTCAGGTCACGGCAGAAATGATCCAGAGCCGGAGTCTTCGACTTCTTCTCCTTACTGGCCCCCGCGCTGGCGCTCGCGCCCGACGTCGGCACATCGGTACCCAAGAGCTTCAGCGTCTGGTCACGCGCCGCCTCCAGCGTCACCCCCAGTGACTCCAAGACCTGCGCCGCAACCCCCTTCTCTTCTCTCAGCAGTCCCAACAGCAAATGCTCGGTGCCCACGTAGCTGTGGCTCAGCTCCCGAGCTTCCGCCACGGCGAACTCCAACACCTTCTTCGCTCGCGACGTATAGGGGAGCTCGCCCATCGTCGCACCGGCCTTGCCTTTACGAACCTGCTCCTCGGTCCGCTCCTGCACCTGATCGAGGTCGACATTCAGGTTCATCAGTACCGCCGCTGCGACACCTTCACCTTCGCGGATCAAGCCCAGCAGGATATGTTCGGTCCCGACGTAGTCATGCTGCAGACGAATGGCTTCCTCGCGTGCCATCGCCAGGACCTTCCGCACCCGATCGGTGAAATTGTAATTCATCACACCCTCTTCACGCCCGTGATCCGCTCTCCCCCCGCAGGGTCCCCCTCGCTCTATCTGTCTGCGGCTCGCTCCGCTTCCGCCAGAGCCGCCCGTACGTGGCTGGCGCGCTGGAAGTCACGCTCCCCGACGGCGAGCGTTCCGGCGCTTGCCTCCTCCAGGTGCGCATTCTGAGCAAATATCATTATCCGATTCAACACAAATACACTAGGCCCTAATAGAAGTTTCAGCGACAGCCCCAGGCGAACGCCCGAGAGCAGGTTCATCATCTCGTCGAACCCTAAGGAGCGCGCGTGCCGCAGCAACCCGTAGGCCCGCCAAACCTTATCCTCGATGACGTTGGGAGCGTCACGCAACAGCACCGAGCGAGCCTGACGCTCATACTCCACGACTTGACCGACGATCTTGTGCAAGTGGTCGATCAGGTCCTCCTCGCTCTTACCCAGGGTGGTCTGGTTCGATACCTGAAACAGGTTTCCGATGACCTCGGAGCCCTCCCCATACAGGCCGCGGAAGGTGAGGCCCACCTGCGTTATCCCCTGAAGCACCTTGTTGATTTCCTTCGTCAGGACCAAGCCGGGGAGGTGTATCAGCACCGACGCTCGCAACCCTGTTCCGCAATTCGTAGGACATGACGTCAGGTGGCCAAACTCGTGGTGGAAGGCGAAGGGAAGCGCGCTCCCCAGATCCTCGTCGAGGGAATCCACCAGCCGCCATGTCTTCCGCGGGCCGAAGCCGCTCGTCAGGCTTTGCAGGCGCAGGTGATCCTCTTCGTTTATCATCAACCCGACGGGCTCGGCCAATGAGGACACCAGCGCGGCAGAAGAGGGACTGTCTGCTCCCCCGGCGCCAGCCAACTCCCTGCTGACCAAGTGCCGCTCCAGCAGGAGCTGGCGCCCTCGCGCCTCCAGCGTATCCAGCTCCAGAATGACGCCGTCAGCTAGAGGTGGCATGCGGTCCACCGCTTCCCGCACCGTCGCCAGAATGGCGGCTCGATCGGCTGGCTTGGCGCGGATCGAGAAAGGATACCCCTGCAGATTGCGGGCGATGCGCACTCGCGTGGAGAGCACGATATCGCTGTCGGGGCCAGTAGCGTCGAGCCAACTGAGGCCGAAGTCCGGCGTCGAAGCCAGGTCTAGTCTCCTCATCGGTCCGCCGTTGTCTCCAGCTCGCGGATCTGGTCGCGGATGACCGCGGCCCGCTCGAAGTCCTCCGCCTCCACGGCGCGCTGCAGCTTGCGCCGCAGCCCGGACAGCCGCGCGCTGCGCTCCGCCGCCTCACTGGCCGGCGGCACATAGACCTTGCCCAGGTGATAAGTCGATCCGTGAATGCGCCTCAAAATTGCACGGAGTTGGGACTCGAAAACCGAGTAGCAATGCGGGCAACCGAGGCGCCCCGTTCGCCGGAAGTCATCGACCGTCGTGTGGCAGTATGAACACGGCTCCACACCCGTGGCTTCTTCGTCGGCGATCGCCGCTTGGCCCATCTGGGCAAGAAAGTCGGTGAGAGGCAGATTCTTGCCGCCACCCGCATCCAGTCCCTTCTCGGCCGCACAACTCGGACAGAGATGGACCGTGGTCATCTCGTTGTCCACAATCTGCGTCAGATGGACCTCTGCCTCGTTCTTCCCACAGTTATCGCACAGCATTACGGTACCGCCTCATGCTCCGCCATCGACAAAGAGACGGGGTGGAGCTGGCCGTCGTGCAGCCAGAGGACTCGGTCGGCCCGGCTCGCGAACTCTCTATTATGCGTCACGAGCACAATCGCGAAATCGCGCTCATCCCGGAGCCGGAAGAACAGATCGTGGAGCCCTTCGGCCGTTTGATCATCGAGATTGCCCGAAGGCTCGTCGGCCAAGAGAACGAGAGGCTCGTTCGCCAATGCTCGCGCCACCGCCACGCGCTGCCGCTCGCCTCCGGATAACTGGGGCGGCTTGTGTCCCCCCCGCCGCTCCAGGCCTACAGCGCCCAGCAGCGCTTCGCCACGGGCCTGCGCTTGGGAGCGCTCCACGTTTCCAATCAAAAGCGGCAGCATGATATTTTCAAGCGCGCTGAACTCCCGCAACAGATGGTGAAACTGGAACACGAAGCCAATTCGAGAGTTACGAGCCTGGGCCAAAGACTGCTCATCCAAGCCGGAGAGCGGCTGCCCCTCCAAATAGACCTCTCCCCCACTGGGACGGTCCAGGCCGCCCAGAAGGTGCAGCATCGTGCTCTTCCCCGCCCCGCTCGGGCCTATTACGGCGACGACCTCGCCGACCCGGACCTCCAGATGCAGCCCCTTGAGAATCGGCAGATCCGAGCCGTCGCTGTCCAGGAAGGATTTGTGCAAGTTCTCGGCCACCAAGATCGGCCGTTCCGAAGGCTGGTACTTCCCCGCTCGCTCGGACCGCCCCTGGCTACTCATGGCGAATCGCCTCGACCGGGGTGAGTCGCGCGGCCAGGTGCGAGGGATAGACCGTCGCGAGCAGCGATATGAAGATGCCAGCAGCCACGATCCAGGCGATATCAAGCGGGTTGAGTATTATCGGGATCTCGCTGATCAGGTAGACGTCCCCCGGCAATGCTATGAGGTTGAAGTAGTCGATCGCCCAACTCAGGGCCAAACCTCCTACCAATCCCAGCATCGTTCCGGCAACTCCGATGATCAGGCCCTGCAGCATGAACACGTTGAGAACCCGACGTGACGTCATCCCCATGGACCGGAGGATCCCGATCTCGCGAGTCTTGTCCGCCACCACCATGATCAAGGTGGAGACGATGTTGAAGGCAGCGACGATTACGATGAGCGCCAGCACGAGCGCCATACCCATCTTCTCCAGCTTCAGCGCATTGAACAGCCCTTCGTTCGTCACCTTCCAGTCCCGGAGATAGTAGGGATAGCCCAGCGTCTGGGAGAGGCGCGCCGCCACTTCATCGGCCTTCCAAGGGTCCTTTACCCAGAACGCCAATCCGGTCACCGCATCATCCAAGCCCACGAGATCCTGGGCCGCTTCCAGGGAACTGTAGGCCATCTGGTTGTCGTACTCGAACATTCCACTCCTGAAGAGTCCGACCACCTCGAATTTCTTGAACTTCGGGATAAAGCCCGCCGGCGTCAGTTCTGCGCCCTGGCCCGAGATCAAGTTCACCGTGTCGCCAGGGCCCGCTTGCAGGCGCCCGGCCAGCCGAAAGCCCAACACCAGGCCCGGCAGGCCGGATCCGGTGTCGTTGAAGTTCCAATCACCGACAAGGGTCTGGTCGCCCAATCGTTCGGTCGCGTCTTGACTGATCCCGCGCAGCGCCAGGCCCTGCTGGTAGTGCACTCGCTTGAAGACGAGCGACTGCGTATAGACAAACGGTTCTCCAATCGTCACGTCCGGGTCTGCCCGTGCGGCCTCAAGTGGCCCCTCCCAGTCTTCGAACCTGAGCTCATCGCCGTAGGTCAGCATCATGATGTGCGGGTTCGTGCCCAGAATCCGATCGCGAACCTCGGTCTGAAGGCCCGACATCACCCCGATTACCACGATCAGGGCCGCGACCCCCAGGTAGATGCCTCCGATCGCAATTATCGTGATGATCAGGCTGGCTGCCCGAGAAGAGATATCGGCCAGTCGTTCTGACGCAACGGCCAGGACGATAAAGGCAGCTATGATCCAGAGCGGCGAGAGAGCCACGAAGGCGACGACAATAAGCCAATGCCACCAACGCTTCACGGAGAGATAGCGGAACGCGATGTGTAGCTCGAGACCCATGACTTACTCCGGCCTCAGCGTCGGGAAGAGGATGACCTCCCGAATCGAAGCTCGACCCGTCAGCAGCATGACCAAGCGGTCGATCCCCAGACCCATCCCGCCGGTGGGAGGCAAACCGTACTCGAGGGCGGAGATGTAATCGTCATCGATCTGATGAGCCTCCTCCCAACCCTCCTCTTCACGCATACGCGCTTGCGCCTCGAAGCGTTCCCTCTGCTCTAGCGGGTCGTTCAGTTCGCTGAAGGCGTTAGCGATCTCGTGGCCGGCGACGAAGACCTCGAAGCGCTCGGTCAGCTCCTTATCGCCATCGCGCTTGTGCTTGGCCAAGGGACTTAACTCCACCGGGTAATCGTAGATGATGAGCGGCCCTCTCAAGTGCTCTTCCACGCGGGCCTTGAACAGCCCATCGAGAAGCGCCGCGCGTCCCTTGTCATCGGCCCCCTCGACACCCGCCGAGAGCGCCGCCTCGCGCAGGGCGCCCCCCTGCAGTTCCGATCGTCGGACATCGCCGTGCCTCTCCAAGGCCTCGTACCAGGCGAGCCGTGGCCAGGGGGGCTCGAAATCGATTTCCTCGCCCTGATAGACCACGCGCGACGACCCGCTAACCCGCACGACGACCTCGTGCACCAGCGACTCGGTGAGATCCATCATGTCACCGTAGTCGGCATAGGCCTGGTAGAGTTCCAGCATCGAGAACTCGGGATTGTGGGTTCGGTCGATCCCCTCGTTGCGAAAGACCTTGCCGATCTCGTAGACCCGCTCCAGGCCTCCGACGATCAGACGCTTCAAGTAGAGCTCGTCGGCAATCCGCAGGTACAGTTCCGTGTCCAGTGCGCGATGGTACGTCTTGAAGGGGTTGGCCGTGGCACCGCCGTAGATTGGCTGCAGAATAGGAGTCTCGACGGGCAGGAACCCCCGCGCGTCCAGGAACCGCTGGATCTCCTGCACGACCCTGCTGCGGGTGAGGAACAGGTCACGCACCTCCGGATTGACGGCGAGATCCGCATAGCGCTGGCGATAGCGGCTCTCCACATCTGCGAATCCGCCGTGTACGACCGTGTCGCCGCCCTCGTCCGTCTCCTCCTTGCCATAAGGCAGTGGCCGTACGGTCTTGGCCAGCAGCTGTACCGTATCGGCACGCACGGTGATCTCTCCCGTGCGCGTGCGGAAAAGGGCGCCCTCAACCCCGACCCAGTCACCCAGGTCCAGCAGCTTCACCAGCTCGTAGCCGGCCTCACCCAGAACATCCGCGCGGAAATAGATCTGGATCTTGCCACTGCGATCCTCGAGGTGGCCGAACGAGGTCTTACCATGTGGCCGGAATGAACGCAGGCGTCCAGCCAGTCGGGTCTCGACCCCGTCATCGCCCGCCGCCTCGAAAGCCTGAATCGCGGCTGCGGCCGTGCTGTTCGGCTCGTAGCGATAACAGTAGGGCTCGACGCCCAGCTCCCGCAGCTGCCGGAGCTTCTCGCGCCGAGCCCGAATGACGTGCTGAGCCTCCCCGGTCTCGGTCATGCCAGCTGGTTTCCGAATTCCTTGAGGTAGCCGATAATGAAGTCGTCTATCTCGCCTTGCATCACCCGCTGGACATCCGTCTTCTCGATTTCGGTCCGATGGTCCTTGACCAGCGTGTAAGGCTGGAAGATATACGAGCGTATCTGGTTGCCCCAAGCGATCTCGGTCTTGGTTGCGTCGATCTTCTCGCGCTCGCGCCGCCGCTCCTCCATCGCTTTCTCATAGAGCGCCGCCCTCAGCATCTTCATCGCCGTGTTCTTGTTGCGATGTTGGCTGCGCTCCTGCTGGCAAGAGACCACGATGCCGGTTGGAATATGGGTGATTCGGACCGCCGAGTCCGTCTTGTTCACGTGTTGGCCGCCTTTGCCTGAGGCGCGGTAGGTATCGATACGCAAGTCCTCCGGGCTGACCTCCACCTCCACGGCGTCATCAACCACCGGGTAGACGAATACCGAGGCGAACGAAGTATGGCGACGAGCCTGCTGATCGAACGGCGAAATCCGGACGAGGCGGTGAATCCCCTTCTCCGCCTGAAGGTATCCGTAGGCGAAGCGGCCTCGAATCTCCAGGGTCACCGACTTGATCCCGGCCTCTTCGGCCGGCACCAGATCCAGGACGGCCGCGTCAAATCCATGTGACTCCGCCCAGCGCGTGTACATGCGCATGAGCAGCTCGGCCCAGTCCTGGGAGTCGGTGCCTCCAGCACCCGGGTGGATGGTCACCAGCGCATCGCGCTCCGCGTCGGCGCCCCGCAGCATGGCCCTGAACTCCAGGTCGTCCACGTCCCTGACCAATGCCTCCACCTCGCGGCGGAACTCCTCCTCCATGTCATCGCCGCCCTCGACATCGATCAGCTCGCCCAGCTCCATCAGATCAGCAGAGCGTCGCCGAAGCCCGTCCCACGGCTCGAGCCAGCCTTTCAGGTCGTTCAGCTCCTGCATGACGGCTCGCGCCCGGTCAGCGTCTTCCCAAAAGCGCGGGCCAGCCGTCAATCTTTCCAGATCGTCGGTCCGCGCCTTCTTCTGTTCAATGTCAAAGGTACCTCCTGAGCTCCTCCACACGCCGATGGAGGTCCTTGAGCACAGTCAACTCGGTTGCCACAGCCATGGCCCCTACCTCACCTTGAAAGAACACCAGACGCGACAGCGCCTAACTCTAATCATTATAAACGATAAGGCCGCCCCACCAGGCGGCCCCTGACTCCCCACTCGGCCACGCAAAGATATCCCGAACCCCCCCAACCGGTCAACCTCTCTGACCCCAGCCTCTCCGCCCTCAAGGCCCCTCCGCGACCCGGTTGCCTAGAAGACTCGTTTCCCCTTGGCCAGTATCTCGTTGAGCGCGTCCCGGAAATATGGCGTGCTCCTGGCCACCTCGATACCGACCTGGTCTACGTACTCCTGCCAAGACTTCTTCAACTCGACCTGGAACAGCTCTTTCAATCGACCCTCTCGCAGACCCGCCTCCTGACGATCCGGGTTGTATGCCGCGACGTCGGAGATGAGCGCGCGCGCCAGGCGCCGCGCGCGCGCCTCCGGGTCCGGCTGCCCAAATAGCCGGGCGGCAGGCTTGGGGGCTCCAGCGCTGGGAACCGGTGCTCGCTGTGGCGGCGCTGCCTGCGCGGGCGGCGGACTCGCTGGGGGCTCAGGCGCGGGCTCCTGCCGGTCTGCAACCGCCGCCCCACCGGTCTCGGACTCCGCAGCCTCGGCCGCCACCGCGGCCGGCGTCGCGTCGATCACTGCGGACCCGGCCGCCGCCTGTTTGGCTTCGGAAACGACCTCGAACACGCCGCCGCATACGGAACAACGCGCCCTGACTCCCTCGGTCGGTACCTTGCGCGGATCTACCCGAAAGACCGTCTTACATTGAGGACAGGCGACGTTCATGGCCCTTCCTTTATGACCTCAGTTTTCCGTCTCAGCACCTCTCCCGACCTTATCGCTCGCTCGCCATGGCGTCGGTCGACCACGAATATGGAGCCCTCTTTCGTCTTGGCATACGCCTTCATCTCCGTAGCCAGTTCCCCGACCTGCGCCGTATGGCTGAAGCTCCTCTGATGGTTCGTCACCACTCCGATCGACAACGTCATCAGCGGAATACGATGAAGTTGGCCACGGCGGTCCTTTCCCCAGAAGAAGCCAGCTTTGCGGTCTTCTTCAGAGTACTGAAACGGTATCAAGGTGTCGAATACCGAGATGATCTCACGGCAACACGTCTCAAAGATATCGAGCGGCACATTGAAGATGAAGTCGTCACCCCCAATATGGCCGATGAATCCCCCCGGGGAGAAGGCCCTGACGACGTCCCTCAGTATCTTCGACATCAGGAAGATCACCCGGTCGCCGTGGGTATAGCCGTAGCGATCGTTGAACTCCTTGAAGTTGTCGATATCCGCGTAGCAGACCGCGAAGTCTTCCTCCGCCAGCAACCGGGCAGCGATGTCGCGCTCGATCATCGCCGTGCCCGGCAAGCGCGTGGTCGGGTGCACACCGACGTCCCTCTCCGCCCGCCTCACCACTGTATCCAACCGCAGCAGCTTCTCGCGCTCCTCCATTCCGATCCTGAGGAGATCATCGGCGCCAGACTCCAGAACCCGATGAACCTCGTCGATATCTTCTCTTTCCGACCAAACGATCAGAGGGACTATGGCGCTGAAAGGCTCCGCTCGAAGCGTGACTATCAGCTGGCAGACCTCGTCAATGTCGCCATCCCCATCAAGAACCACCAGCGAGGGATGTCGCCGATTTACAAGCGCCAAAACCTCTTGGGGTTTCCGCGCCTCAACGAGAGCACAACCCCGATTCGCCACGTGGCTCCTCAATGCCTGCGGCGCTACGGTATCAGCGGAGGAGTAGAATACTATGATTGGTGGTAGCGGCATGCGCGAAGCGAGCTTAGCGCCCCCTTAAAGTGTCGGCTCAAGTTACTAGGCTGCCACTATCGCGTCAATTTCGCACCTCTCCACTATTACCAGCCAAGGCAAGATCCAACTGACGTGCCTCACGATCGACTCGTACAACCTCCACGGCCACCCTGTCCCCCAGCCGATATCGACGCCCGCCGGCCTCACCCACCAGCGCATACTCCTCTTCCACATAGTGGTAGTAATCATCCTCCAACCGGCTCACATGGACCAACCCCTCAGCTAGAACCTCATCGAGCAGGACGAAGAATCCAAACGCCGTGACCCCGCTGACCGTGCCGGCAAAAACGTCGCCCAAGTGCCGTTCCATGAACTCGATTCTCTTCAAGTCGACCGAGTCACGCTCCGCCTCCATGGCTTGGCGCTCGCGGAAAGAAGCGTGGGTCGCGATCGCCTGCAGTTCTTCGACCGCCCAGGGCCCTCCAGCTTCACTCCCGTCACAGCCGAGCAACCCGGCGCGCACTATTCGGTGGACCATCAGATCTGGATAGCGTCGTATCGGTGAGGTGAAGTGGGTGTAGGCAGGTGAGCCGAGGCCGAAGTGCTCGAACGCATGAGCGCTGTAGATTGCCTGCTTCATGCTTCGCAGTACGAGCATAGTGACAACAGCTTCCTCGGGTCGACCCTCCACCGTCTCAAGCAGCCGTTGCAGGCCTCGGACAGAGCCTTGCCGCAAAGAAATGCCCAGACTGCCGACGAACTCGGCCAGTCGCTCCAACCTATCCGGGTCCGGTGCGTCGTGGATTCTGTAGATGCACTCGAGCCCACGTTTGCGGGTCGCCTGGGCGATCGATTCATTCGCCAGTATCATGAACTCCTCGACCAAACGATGCGTGTCCAGCCTCAACAATCTCTCTATCTCCGTCGGCTCACCGGCCGCGTTGACGACCACCCGTGCCTCAGGAAGGTCGAAGTCGAGCCCGCCACGCGCCTGCCGACGCCGCCGCAACTGCCGCGCCAGCCCTCGCAACCACTCCAAGGCCATTTGGAGGTCGGTTTCAGCGGCGCGATCGCCGTCCAATATCGCCTGTGCTTCCTCGTAGCTCAGCGCGCGACGACTCCTGATCACCCCCTCGGCCAGGCTCATCTTCAAGACTCGCCCCGATCCGTCCAACTCCAGCGAAACCGACAACGTCAACCGGTCCCTCCCAGGTTTGAGCGAACAGAGATCTGTCGAGAGAACCTCGGGCAACATCGGGAGTACTCGATCCACCAAATAGACGCTGGTTCCCCTGCGACGCGCTTCGACGTCGGTCGCCGAGCCCGGGATCACGTAAAACGAAACGTCGGCGATATGGACGTGTACGACCCAGCGATCGGCGCCCGCCTGCTCGACAGAGAGTGCATCGTCGTGATCCTTGGCGTCGACCGGATCGATCGTAAAGACCAGGGAATCGCGGAAGTCCTTGCGCCCGACCCGATCCTTCTCCGTCACCTCGCGCTTGGCCAGCTCCCCAGCTTCTCCGAGCACCCCGCTAGAGAACGAAGTCGTCAGCTCATGCGCGTGGACGATGGCGAGCACATCGACCCCGGGGTCCCCGGGACGGCCCAGCACCTCGATCACCTCGCCGACCGGGCCGTGATGTTCGCTGCCCCAATCTACGATCCTGACTACGACCAGGTCTCCTTGGCGGGCCTCTCCGGCAGAACTGCGCGGCACGAACACATCGCGTCGCAACATTGCCTCCGACGGCGCCACGTAGGCAAACCGTCCAGCCGCCCGAAACACTCCGACCACCTGGGAGCGTGCCCTTTCCAAGACCCTTACGATGGACCCCTCAGGATTGCGGCCCCTGCGGCGATGTTCCAGACGCGCTACGACCCTGTCGCCATCGTACGCATTGCCTAGCCGAGTGGCCGGGATGAACACGTCAATCCCAGGACTGTCGGGAACTACGAACCCTTTGCCACCGCGAGTCACCTCCAGCCGCCCCACCGTCAGATTGATCCGCTCCGGTAACGCGAACTTCCTGCGGCGAACCCGATAGACCTCACCCGCCTCCTCCATCTCGCGCAGCATCCTTCTGAGCCGCCCATAGTCCGATGCGGCCAGATGCAGCCCGCGTGCAAGCTCCTTGAGCCGGACCGGGCGCTCGGCCCGCTCGCCGAGGAACCGCACGATATCCTTCTTCTCGATCATCGCTCGTTCATCCTACGTCGACCGACAAAAAAATAAGCCTTCCCAAGGAAGGCTCAGCGCGACATCAAAACCACCAAGCTCGAAGTTAGAATATCACACCGAAGCTGACCTGGACCGCCTCCTCTCCCGTGGCCGTACTCACTTCGTCGAACCCGCGGCTCAAATCGACATAGAACCAATCGTACGTCAGGCCCAATCCGAGTGAGGGGCCACCGCGGCCCGCATCGAGAAAGGCATATCCGGCTCTCACGAAGAAGCGCTCCGCCACACCAAACTCGGAACCCACCATGAGATCGGGGTCGCCTGGATCCCGCCACTGATCCTCCAGATCCAAGGCGATCGCCAGTCCCAAGTTCGAATCCCCGGTGATCAACGACAGCGCCTCGTACGCAAAGCCCAGTCGAATCCGAGTCGGAAGGGGATCCTCGCTATTCGCTCCTTCCAACGGGAAACCCAAGTGACGCACCGACCCGCCCATCGACAGGGGGAGCCCCGCTACACCGTCAACGATCAGACCGAGATCCACCGCATGCGTCGTGCGTGTGAAAGATCGCTGGTCCGCACAGGTGCCGTCGCAACGGAAGACCAACTGAATGAGCTTGTAGTTGAGGCCGAGCTCCAGCGGCCCGAACAGCGCCCGGGCGTAGCTCAGCAGAAACTCCTGGTTCCGGAAATTGATGTTGCCCTGAACGGTGCCGTTGACGTCAGTACTCGGCAGGTCGCCAAAATCCACCAAGTAGTAGGTGATGGCCAAAGTCCCCAGCTTCTTCGTCGGCCACAGGAGTGACAGCACCTCGCTTCGCGTCTCGAAGGCGCCTTCGGCGTGATTGAAGAGCAGGCGTCCCTCCTCCAGACTGGCGATAGCGGCCGGGTTCCAGAGCACCAGCTCGCCAATCTGCCGCAACCCCGTTACCGCGCCGCCCATCCCCACGGCTCTCGCCCCTATGGGGATCAACAAGAACTCCGCCCCTTCGGAAGCCGACCTACTGCTCGCTCCCGTCACCACCTCGTTGGGGTCCTCCTCGGTGGGATGTACGATACGCTCTTGCGCCCCAGCGACGGCCGGGTTCGCCAGAAAAGCCAATAGGCTCAGGCAGACCGAGAGCTTAGAAAGGTTCGGCTTCATCGATTAGCATCACTGGAATGTCGTCTTCAATATTGTAGCGCAAACGGCAGGCGTGGCACAAGAGGGACGTTTCCTCCGGCCTGTATTCCAGCTCACCGCTGCACTTCGGGCAAACGAGGATTTCCAGCAAAGTCTCGTCAAGCACTTAGGGCCTCCCTCGCAACCTATCTAACCGCTATTCGCGTTTCTGTCCACCTCTAGGCTCCGGCGGTGGTTGGAGCCCCAAACGATGCAATTCCCACGGCTTCTTCGACCACCCCGTCAACACCTTCACACGTAGGTCGAGATAGACCCGGTCCCCCGTCAACTCTTCGATCTTGACCCGAGACCGGGCGCCGACCCGTTTGATCGCCGACCCGCCTTGGCCGATGAGGATCCCCTTCTGACTCTCCTTCTCCACGTAGATCGTCACAGCCACGTAGATCGGGCTTCGATCTTCGCGAAACTCTTCCACGACACAAGCTACGCTGTAAGGAACCTCTTCACGGAACAACTCCATGCAGGTCTCCCTGACGAACTCCGCCGCGAAGAACCGCAACGGCTGAGTTGCAGCGTACTCGGGTGGATACAACGGGGGCGATTCGGGTAACATCTGCACGACCCGCTCGAGAAAAGCGTCCAGGCCCTTCCCGCTTACCGCTGAGACCGCCACTCCCTGGTAGCCCCACCTCTCGAGGTCGTCCAGGAAACGTTGTTCGGTCCGCTCGTCCACCAGATCCACCTTGTTGACTGCCACAATCACAGGACCCGAGGCCACCCTCAACACTGAATCGAACTGGTTCTCCGCCAGCGTCCTCTGTCGCGCCGCGTCCACGACCAGCGTCACCACATCAGCCTCCCTGATCGCTGCGTTCACGGCTTTGACCATTGCGTCTTGAAGGGGGTACCGCGCTTCGATGAGTCCGGGCGCATCGATGAGAAGAACCTGGTACTCCTCGCCGGTCAGAACGCCGTACACCCGATTCCGAGTCGTCTGTGCCTTCGGCGAGACAATGCTGAGGTGGCTCCCCATCAGCGCATTGAGCAGAGTGGACTTGCCGACGTTGGGTGGACCGGCTAGAGCGACAGAGCCAGCGCGGTGCGGTGGTTCGCAAGCTTCCTTACTTTCACCAATCACTCGATATCTCACGCCTTAATTGATTGATTGACAAACGGTTACATATCTTAGTCGAAAATCTTTTGGAGGTCAAATTCCGGCGGACGGACACGGCATTTCATCTGGGAAAAAGAAACGACGCGCCTCCCCTTTGAAGGGACGCGCGTCGTAGCTGAGCGCCGGCAGCGCCCTACTCTCCCACGAGCTAGAGCCCGCAGTACCATCGGCGCAGAGGGGCTTAACTTCCGAGTTCGGGATGGTATCGGGTGTGACTCCCTCGCCATGGCCACCGGCATAGCTGATACAGATTGGAGTGAGTGAGTCTTTCGGGTGGAGTGTGCGTGGTATTCGATAGAGGTTTCGAGCCACACGGTCGATTAGTACGGCTCGGCTGAACGACTCGCGCCGCTTACACCTGCCGCCTATCTACCCAGTAGTCTCCTGGGGACCTTCAGAGGACTTTCGTCCTGGGGAGACCTCGTCTTGGGGTGGGCTTCCCACTTAGATGCTTTCAGCGGTTATCCCGTCCCGGCCTGGCTACCCTGCGCTGCTCCGGGCGGAACAACAGGTACACCAGAGGCCAGTCCCTCCCGGTCCTCTCGTACTAGGGAGAGCTCCCCTCAAGTCTCCAACACCCACGGCGGATACAGACCGAACTGTCTCACGACGTTCTAAACCCAGCTCGCGTACCGCTTTAACGGG
>CP070722.1:3676243-3684007 GCA_020350785.1 Gemmatimonadota bacterium | reverse complement strand
TTCGCTCTGACCTTTGTCGGCAATTTCGATGGGGTCGACGACATGAGCGGCTTCATTTTGGGAGGCGGCTGCAGCGGGACTCTCTGCCCGGTCAGCTTCACGCGCGGTAATCTCGTGCCCAGTGTTGCCGCGCCCATTGCGCCTGGGCCTCAGGTATCGCCGGCCGAGCCGGCGCGCCCGTTGTTCCGTCGCGACTGACTGGAAATTCGGCCTGACGTGTTATGAAGGCGGGGCCCCTGTTCGGGGGCCCCGCCTTCATTCGTGAAGTGCGCGGCAACTGCGCCGAGTCACTGACCCTTGATGTCCGCTCGTTTTCCAGGGCGCTCGGAGCGGGCAGGGAGTGATCGAGGTACCAAACGGTTCAGGTAGTATCGGGCTCCGGCTCTTCGCCCCCCGGCCGCCACAACCGCGCCAGCCAGTCCCAGGCGTCCTCAACCCGATCGCCCACGCCGCTGACCATGCCGCCCACCTTTCTCCGCGAGGCGCGCACGAAACCCTGCGTCACTCTCCGCGCCCCGCTCGCCGTCACCGTGCCCAGCATGCCCGCCGCCGCCACCGCGGCGGAGCGCCGCAGCACGCCGCGCGGCGGCAGCACCAGAGCGCTGCAGTAGCTCTTGGCCACGATCCCCACCCGCAGGGTCAGGAAGGCGTTGGCGGCGCCGGTGGTCAGCGAGTTCAGCAGCAGCGACGTTCCGGGAACCACGGCCGCCACCGAGCCGACACCGGTCGCCAGGACCGGCTCCAGTTGCTCGGCGATGTCGATCTCCTCCAGGCTGCTGGCGATCAGCGCGGTGGAGGCGACGTTGGCGTACAGGTAGATCATGTCCCTGAGCGAGGGCCGCTGGTAGTAGACGTGGGCCAGCTTCCAGATGAGCCGCGAGTTCACCGCCAGCACCAGGAAGGCGTCCAGGCTGCCGTTCTGCGAGATCGCCGTGGTCACGAAGACCTGCGAGGCGGCGCCCTGGATCAGCTTGTCGGAATGCCGCTCCAGTGTGCTGAGCGCGGACTCGATATCCGGCCGCGAGTCGAGCGGCATCCCCTTCAACGCCGGGTTCGCTCGCAGCCGCTTTCCCAGCGTCTTGAGGTGCTCGTCGAACTCCGGCACGTCGTCGCTGGCCGGCGGGACCAGACGCTTGGGCAGCCGCAGGAAGAGGTAGATCGGCACCAGCACACAGATCGTGAAGACGGCGACCAGAGACCAGAGCAGGGCCTGGGCGAACAAGGGGCTGATCCGCGCCGCCAGCGCCACGATCTGTGTCGTCTGGTTGACCAGGAAGACGGCGAAGGCGACGAGGATCAGAATCGAGATGAAGATGGCGAACCTGCGCAGCGTTCCTCGCATGGGCGGCACTCCGGGCGGTGATTGCAAAACTGGACTGGCGTAGTGCGAAAGTTCACCCGGAACGTGCGGGCCCGCCAGAGCCGTGATTCGCGACTGAAGTCGCGCTCCACGGCCGCTGGATCACTCTTGTGTCAGCCCCGAGACCGGGCTTCCTCGAGCCCTCTACGGAAATAGCCGGCGTAAGGGGAGTCGGGGCACTGCTTCAGCAGAAACTCGTAGATGTCGATGGCGTTCCGCGCTGGCTCGCCGTTCTTGAGCGTCGTCTCGGCGGTCTTCAACAGGCACGATACGGCAAGGGGATCGTTCCTGTGGTCGAGTATCGTCAGAGCGCTGGCTCTGGCCGCGGAGGCCAGGTCCTGGGTCTGCATGAAGGCCGAAATGATCTCGCGCATCTGCTGACGCTGCAGAGCCAGGCCGCGGACCTGGGGCCAGAGAGCGCGGAAGAGATCGGACGCGAGCGCGGTCTTGCCGTTCCGCGCGCTGAACTCCAGCGCTTCGCGGGCGAGGCGGACGCCCTCGGGTCGGTTCGCGTCCTTCAGGCGCATCAGAGACGTCTGAAAGTCCCTCTGGCTCATCGCCCAGAGCTGCTCCAGCGAATCGATCCCGCCGTCCCGGTCGAGTTGGAAGCGCCGCAGCGCGAGCTCGAGCGGTAATGAGTCCGCTCCGTTCTTTCCGTTCGCGCGTCCGTTGGGCGAAGCGGCCGCTACCTGGGGCCGCTTGCCGCGCCTTCGGCCGTTCTCGAAAGCCTCCCGATACCAGCGGCGATGATGATGCTTGGCCCACTGACGGTCCACCAAACCGGTGATCATGCCCTGGAACGCCTTGCGGCTGTCTTTTGGGATGGTCGCCATGAAGATGTGCCCCAGCAGGAACGGCGTCGCGATGACGGCCAGGGAGAAATGAACCAGCCAGGCTAGCAGCGTGGCGTCGGTCAACCACATCATCAGGCCGGTCGCGATGTAGAGCGGGTAGGTCGTCATCACCAACATGAAGTTCAACTTCTGCGCCGCGTTGAACTTGCCCTGCTCGGGAAGCGACACTCTGCGGCTGATCGCGGCGAAGCCCATGAGCAGCAGCCACTTCACGTCATCGAAGACCCAGATCCAGGCCTGGCGGACATTGTAGAGGTGAGTTCGCAAATCGCCGACGCTGCTGAACGCCGCCAGCGTCGGCAGTACGATCAGGCAGACGCCCGAGATGCGGTGTGCCCAGGAGAACACCTCTCGATAAGGGCGCAGCGGGTCCGGGTTATACACGACCACTAGGATCAGAGCCGTCGTATAGCAAACCAGAAAAGGAATGGCGATGGACCAGTGCACCCTCCGTTCCGATTTCCGGAAGCGCAGCACTCTATCGCGTGGTGTAATCTTCTTCGTTTTCGCTCGTCGCATATGCAATACGCCTATATTGTTGTCGTCCGCGTCAGAACCCTACCCAGAGCCCGCTGTAGATGCTGTTACTGCTCAGGTTGGTCCCGTGCTGCGTGCGCGCCTGCAGTATGGTGAACCAGTGACGGGTCAGCGGGAACGTCAGGGCCAGGTCGAATGTGTGCGTAACAACGGTGCTTGCGGCGTTCTCCGTGCTGTAGAGCTGATAAGTCAGTCTCGAATCCAGCCTGCCGAATGAGCGCCTGATGCCCGGAGACACATAGAACGTCTTGATGATGTCCCGTTTCCAGTAGCTGGCCGAACCGCTGAAGCCCAGGTCCAGGATCGGGGTGCGCGGCAGATTGAATCGGGAGGAGTAGGTGTAGCTGACGTCGGGCCCGTCGAGGCGATTCGCGGTCACGTCGGCGCCGAAACTCCCCAGGGGCAGCGAGTAATCGAAGCCGACGGTGGCGCGTTCGCGCTTGATGGAAAACGCTCCCTTGGAGGCGACGAGCGAGAAGGGCTGCCGCAAGGAGTACTGGGTCAGGATGGACAGCCTCCGGCCCAGCGGTACGGAGCCGCGCACGTCCAGTTGCGAGATCTCCCACTTGTCAGAGTCGGGATTGCGGTCGATCTGGAGGCGCTGGCCCAGGGCGAAGCGGTTCCAGCGCAGCTGCTGCGCCAGGCCGAAGAAGGTGTGATCGCGGAGGTCGGTCCGTGGCCTGATTGCGCTGGCGGAGACGTCAGCGCGATAGGTGACCGCACCGCCCCGATACTGGTAGTCCAGGAAGGCGCTGTACTTCGGCATATCGGTGCTCAGGCTCTCGTTCTCGCGATCGGGCTGGAACCCGAGAACCAGTCCACCTCCCAACCCCGAGTTTCGCTCGCCCACATGCACCAGGAAGCCGTCCCAATAGCCGCTGAAGGTCTCGAAGGGGTTGTAGAACCGCCCCAATTGGAACTGGAGCGGCACGCTTTCGAAAGCCTTCGCCAGGCTCGCCTGATAGATGCGCAACGATTGCCGCGGCTGTACGACGTCGCCCGTGCTGTAGCGCGTGGAGGCGCGCAGGTTCGTGTTGAAACTCAGGCCGCCCGGAAGGTTCGATACGGCCGTCCGGAACCGTAGCGAGGGCGTGGTGAATAGCCGGTCCACCGGTGCCACCTCGTTGCCCGGCTGGGTGGTCGACTCCATCACGCTCAGATCGAGCGCCAGGCGCCCGGAAGCCTCCAAGGAGCGACTGGCCGTAAAGCCCGGCTGGCGCGGCAGTGAGGCCGCCCCGCCCGGCGCGGGCTGGGCCGCCGCTTCCCTGTGGGCCGCCGATCCCAGCGCCACCTGCAGAACGTCACCGAGTGTCACCGGAAACGGCCGGTCGGCAAAGGTGACAACCGATCTCCCGGCCGAACTGCTGATCACCACGAGGGCGCCGAGCAGGCCGACGTCTTCGTCGCCATAGGCGAAAAGGGTGTCGCCAGCGGCTATACCGTCATCCGTGCCGGCATCGATGTAGATGTTGACGCCGGCGATGTACTCGACGACCACGGCGCGGCGATCCTGCTGGGCTAGCGCTCCTGCGACGAGCAGGAACGTGCTCAAGATGGCGGCGACGGTGGATGTGAGCCTTGTCATCGTCCAGCCTTTCTTAGTGGTACCTAACTCCTGCCATTGGGATGGCAGGAGTAGCAGGCATTGCTGTCGTACACATATCCGTTCTCATCGCTGTGTTGCCGATCCATGCGATCCTGCGAGTGCTGGTGACAGGAGAAGCAGGAGAAAACCTGAAAGTTGCCGGGTTGGATGTGACAGGTTTCGCAGTCGGCCCCGCCGTGAGGGCCCGTGTTGATCGGGAAGAATCGCGAGTGGTCGAAGCTCGCGCCGTCCCAGGTGTTCGTGCTGTGGCACTCGCTGCAGGCGAGAGGGAAGTCGCTGCCGGTGTGAACACGGTCGTAGTCGTCCTGGTGGCAGGCGACGCAGTCGTTCTGGTTGGACGGAGGCGGATAGATCAGCTCGAGGCCCGGCATCCTGTGGCAGCTCTCGCACTCCAGCGCCGCATGCGCTCCGATCAGAGCGAAGCCGACGGCGGCGTGGTCGAACCTGGCGCCATCCCAAGTGACGTCGGTGTGGCACTCGCGGCAGGTGACGGGGAAAGCGGTCCCGCCGTGTTCGCGATCGTAGTCGTCCTGGTGACAGGCGATGCAGTCGTTGGAGCCGGCGGGCGGGGTGGGGAAGATCAGATCGGTTCCGGATGCGTCGTGGCAACTCGAGCAGGACAACGCGACGTGCGCGCCCGACAGTGCGAAGCCGCCGGACGCCGTCACGTGATCGAATGTCGCATCGGCGTGCCAGACGAGAGTGCCGTGGCATTGCAGGCAGTCCGTCGGGAGGTTCAGTGCCACGTGATCGATTCCTTCGGCGTTTGAGTAGTCGGCTTCGTGGCACGAGTAGCAATCGGTGTCCAAGGTCGAGAAGGCGCCCGCCTGATCGTCGCGGTGGCAGCTCTCGCACGATATCTGGATATGCGAGCCCGTCAGCGGGAAGCTGGTGGTCGAGTGGATCGAGAGGCCGGGGATGTCGTTGAAGGAGACCGTGCTGTGGCAGGACGAACAGTCGTTCGAGAAGTTACCCAGGTGAACGTCGACGTGGCAGGCCGCGCACTCCAGGCTGGTGATTTGCGGCTTGTCGAAGCGGAGGTCGAAGTGGCATCCGGTGCACCTGGCATCTTGATGCCTGCCCAGCAAAGCGAAGGAAGTCGATTCGTCGTGATCGAACTCCGGCCGCGCCTTGGCCGGCTTCCAGGCCTCGGCGGTGTGGCAGGCGCTGCAATCGATGTTCGCGTTGAGATGGCCGTGAGGGTTGTCGCCATTCGATTCTTGTGCCAGACCGGCGGCCGGCCAAGCGAGTATCGCTGCGACGACCAGGTGGCCGGATGCGGCCCAGATCCTACTCATTTGCTGCCTCCGTGACAGTCTTTGCAGTCGGTTCCCAACGGTCTGTATCGACGCGTCAGGCTTCCATCCGGATTCTCGATCTCATCATGACACGATTGGCAGGGCACGTCGCGATGAGCGCCGTCCAGTGGGTAGCGTGTGGCGCTGTGGTCGAAGGTCTCGATCGCGAAGGCGCGAACGTCGTGGCAGTCCTCGCAGGGGGCGACGCCGAACTGCTCGCCGTGGGGGTCATCCGACTCGTGGCATGAGCTGCAACCTTGTCCTGACGATTGGAATTGCGCGGCCTCCTCGCCGGTCTCCCGGCTGGGGTGGCAGTCCGTGCATATGACCGCCAGGTGCGCCCCTTCCAGCGCGTAGCGCGCCTCGCGGTTGTGTCGCGCGATGTCGTACTTCGCGGGAATCCAGCCGTCATCGTCGTGACAGTTGTCGCAGGCCCTTCCGCCGGGCGACTCGCTGAACACGCCGCGGTGGTAATCTGTGTGGCAGGAGGTACACGCGTCTGCGAAGGGGTGCGGGTAGGCAAAAGACCGGGTTTCGGCCTTGAAGGAGATGCGCAGGCCCTTATCGGGCGGCACCGGTCCGCCATGACACGTTTCACACTCGGCGTCGGCGTGCTTGCCGAGAAGCCTGAATTGCGTTCTCGAGTGATCGAATCGCCGCTCGACCAGAGTCCGCTCCACGCGATGCCAAGTGCCGGTATCGTGACAGCGTGTGCAGTCCTTCCCCAGATCGCTCTTGTGAACGTCGTTGTGGCACGACTCGCAGCTCGAGAAGTCGAGCGGTGCGAACCGAACGCTCGTCGCGCCGTTGCGGTCTTGGGTCGGCTCGTGGCACTCCTTGCAGGACGTGTCGCGATGTTGGCCCGTCAGTCGATAGCGGGTCTGGTCGTGATCGAATCCGTCGGTGGCCTCCCAGTTTTCCTCGGAGTGGCAGTCCCTGCAGCCCCGAGCTGCAAACTGATCCGAATGAGGGTTCTCAGCATCGTGGCAGGTCACGCAGGTGGTGCCCAGTCCTAGGTACGTACGCTCCAGTGCGCCGTGCTTGCTCGTGTAAGAGCGAACGTCGGCGGCGGTGATGAACTCGGGCTGGTGGCAATCCTCACACGGGACGTCGCGGTGCGCCGCCACGAGGTCGAATCCTACCTCGCCATGATCGAAGCGCTGCTTGTCCAACTCGATCATCGATGCCTCGCGACCGCGATGCTCCGCGTGGCAGCTCGCGCAGTCCCGGTCAGCCACGGTGGCGTGGTAACCCAGCCGTTGACGCAGCCGGTTCTGTAGCAGCTCGTGGCAATCCAAGCACTTCCCGTTCAATGCGCCGGACTTGCTCAGTTCATGACAGTTCGTGCAGCCTCGGACGCCTTCCAGGTCGCCGTGGACGCTCGACAGCTTCCCTGGCGAGATGACCTGCGCCTCCAGGCGCGCCGGCGTGATCAGGAAGGTCGCGAGCAGCAAGGCTGTGAGGACGGCCGGGTTGAGACGGGTCATGTCCGCGGCTACGCAGGGTTCAAGGCGGCCGCGGTGGCAGTTGCCGTTGCAGTCGTCGAGAAGCGGGCAAGATTGGCGGCCGTTAGGTTCATTCACCTACCTCCTTCCAGGAATCCGAACACACTACAGCGGGGGCAGCGCGTCGTACGGACACGGGAGCCGGAGGTGGAGTCACCAGACCTTGTAAATGTTGTGTTTCTCTGTACCGCAGGGCCTCGGATTCACCGGCGATACGACGATGCCCTGGCTGTGAGAAACGAGACGAACGCCAGTTGAAGCCGCAAGAGCGGTGCCGCGCCTCCGGCCGGTCGGGAAGGTACCCCAGGGCCGCTTCTTGCAAGTGCAGGGATCGTTCGGTTCAGTGAGATCCTGCCGTCCCAGAAGGGGAAATAACCCGGCAGTACTCCTTGCACAGGTGGGCAGACTTTTCCGGGTGGCGCGTGCGGACGCCGGGCGGCGAGTGTGTCGGGACAGTGCAGCTGGCTCGGAACGATACAACGGGACGGCCGTGCCACCGTCCCGCTTAAACCCCCGTGCCTGCATCCTGCGCCGCACTGCGCTTTCCCCTCGTGCGGCGCAGGATGCTGCTCTGGAGATACTCTACTTGCTGCGCAACGCCTCG
>CP070722.1:3669242-3676143 GCA_020350785.1 Gemmatimonadota bacterium | reverse complement strand
GTCCCACGTCTCGTAGTCGGCGAACTCGTCGGTTGGCGACAGGAAGGGGTGTGCCTCGCCGTCACCCTTTATCTGGGTGACCTCGTACAGCGGTTCCCACTTGGCACGGGTCTCGGCGTAGGCGCGGTCGAATCGGCGGCCGGTGAAAGTGTCCAGCAGCGGGAACATGATGCCGTTGCTCAGGTTCCCGTTGTGAGCGAGCGCCAGGACCTGGCCACCCGTTCTCTCCTCGTACGTCTGCATCCAGTTCCACAGGTCGCGTGGATTGTCGCTGCCCGCCGGCTTCAGCGTCGTGTAGGGCTCCATGATGCTGGCCTTGTCGTCGCCATCCCGGTAGATGACGACGCGATGCAGGTTGTTGCCGCCGGTGTTGGACGTCCACTCGTATCCGATGAAGGAAGTGAAGCGGCCGGGATCGTTGTACATCTCCGCCGCCTCGATGGTCTCCTCCCAGGCCGAGCGATAGGCCGCACTACCGGGGAGAGAAGTCAGCGCCTCGGGGAACGTGCCCTGCGAGAACGCGACGATGACCTCCACCGCGACCTGCACGGCCGTCTGACCGCCCTCCTGGATCATCCCGTACCAGCGCTTGCCGGTCGGATCGGCGAGCATCGCGGGATCGCCGGCATACAGCCGGGGGAAAAAGCCCATGTTGTCGGAGTGATCCGCTACCACGAGGAAGTCCAGCGGCCGCGATAACTTGACCTGCAGGCCGGTGGAGGAGGTCAGCTCCTCGCCGCGGGCGAAGCGGTAGGCGTCCGCGGGGGTCAGCCGCGCGCCGAACGCGCCGGCATCCATCGACATCCCCGTGTGTAGGTGGGTGTCGCCCCAGTAGACCTGGGTTGGGAAGTTTCTGCCGGCGTATGGTGAGAAGTGCTTCTGACCTTTGAACGCGCCCTCGAGCCCCTCAGGCGGAGGCACCGGGTCCTGGGCTCGTGCCGGGGCCGCGAGCAGGGCCGTCAGAAGAAAGAGGGCAATAGTCCTCGAATTCACCGTCATTCGCTAATCCTCCATATGTTCCAGTGAGCGATTTGGCGAGCTCCGTCGGACAGATGGGCAGCTGAGCACCGATCCGACTCGTCCGCCTGGACATCTCGAAGATGTGCCTCTGAGTAGGGTGAAGCGCGCAAGATGGGTGTGGAGGAGCGAGCTGTCAATACACGTAATTGTTAGAGTAGAGCGCTTTCGTCCCCCAGTCCGTGAGGCCAGATTCTCATGGGCGAGGAGTTGGCTACAACCTTGCGGTTGGAAGCTGCGCGCTCCAGCTTGCACGGTCTTCTCGCCGGTGTTGGCGCTACGGAGGTTGGATGCGGAGACGCGGGCCGTGGCATACCGACTCGCTTGGCGAGGATGCCCTTACTACGCCCGCTACGCGGTGCTTTTCCTGGGCTGTTACTGCGTATCGGGGAGGTGACCGTTGCGTGTAACGCAGTCAACTCGATCCATCTTCCTGTGCTTGCTTGGTCTGCTGGTCGCTGCGACGAGCGGCCTGCCGCAGGATACCCAGTACTGGACCAGCCAGTACGGCAACCGCGCCCGGCTGTTGGGCGGCGCGGTGGTGGGCAGTGCCACCGACCTCTCGACCGTCTACTACAACCCGGGCCTCCTGGCGCTGGTCGAGCAGCCGGAGCTGCTGCTGGCTGCCAACGTCGTTCAGGCCACTCAGGTCAAGATCAGGGATGCGCTGGGGCAGGATGAAGATCTCAGCTCGACCCGGGTGGGTGGTGCGCCATCGCTGTTCGCGGGCGAGCTGCGCCTCGGCTTCTTGGGGAAGCACCGTCTCGCCTATTCCTTCCTCACCCGTCACGACCTCGATCTCCGTCTCGAAGCGCGCGGGGCCGTCAGGCCCGACCTCGCGGGTCTGGATCCGGCGCTGGATCTGCTGTCTGTGAGGCTGGGCTTCGAGACGCGGCTGAGCGACTACTGGGCTGGCCTGACCTGGGCCGTGCCGCTGAGCGAGCACTTGGGGCTCGGAGTCACTCAGTTTGTGGCTATCCGCAGCCAGAGGACGAGGAATACGTCGGTGCTGCAGGTGCGCGGCGATTCGCTGGGAGGGATAGCTCTGTCGGGATACGACTTCGAGTACCAGCACTGGCGATTGCTCTGGAAGGTGGGGGTGGGTGCGAAGTTCGATCGCTGGCGTTTGGGCCTGGCGGTCACCGCGCCCAGCCTGGGATTATGGGGCGGCGGCTCGATCGGCCTCGACGAGACGGTGATCGCGGCCGACCTCAGTCAGGATGGGAGCAGCGTCTCGCAGGTCGTTTCTGATTTCCAGGACGATCTATCAGCGGACTGGAAGTCGCCCTTCTCGATCGCCGGCGGACTGTCGTACTCGCGAAGGGGCGGCACGCGCCTTCACGCCAGCGCCGAGTGGTTCGACGGCGTCGGGCCGTTCACCGTGATGGACGCGGGTCCGGTGGCGACGGACGATCCGACCGAAGTTCGCGACGCGGACGTTACCGAGGAGTTCGGTTCGGTATTGAATGCCGGGTTCGGGGTGGAGCAACGGTTCTCTGAGAACGTGGAGGGCTACGCCAGCTTTCGCACCGATTTCAGTGCCGCCGATCCAGACACAGGAGCCTCGGCATCGGTGACCAGCTGGGACATCTATCATCTCGCCGCTGGCGCCACGTTCACGGTGGGGAGGTCTGATTTTACCCTGGGCGCCGTCTACGGCTTCGGAGACGCGCCTACCGCGGCGCGCTTGACCCTCATCCCGGATGGCGAGGTTGCTGAGCCGGGCGTGGAGTCCGAGGACCTGAATAGGCTGGACGCCAGGTTCCGGCGCCTGACCTTCATCCTCGGATTCGCCATCTCCTTCGAGTAACGCTTCAGTGGTGTCTCTGCTCTAACCCGAGCTAGGTTCAGGCGCCGCTGATCGCTGGGAAGCGGTTAGTACGTCCTCTGGACCAGGTCAGCCGCTCGAGGGTTCCAGGGGAAGACGAAGCCGGCGCCCAGTGTCGCCACGCAGCGATCACCAAGGTCCGAGTTCTCGCCGATCCGGCAGCCGAAATCGATGCGCCCGGTGCGGGCCGCTGTGCTCAGCGCTCCCCCCATTCGCAAGCCGATCCCGATGTTGCCGCCGAACCGCGCGTCCTGTCCATCGTACCAGGCGCCGCCGTAATCGAAGAAGGCGGCAAAGCCGATCGAGATCAGATCGAGCAGCGCCTCGAGTGCGTACCAGCGATGCTCGACCGTACCCCAGATCATGCGCGTCCCCACGAAGGAGTGGGGTTCCCAGGAGCGCGGCGGCGCCTGGAAGCCCAGATCGAACTCCTGTCCCGGCGGCGGATTCTCCTGCGCCCCCGCCGAGACATAGAGCGCCGTCGAGTGACGAGGCAGCGGTTTGAGGCCGAAGGTGAGATCGAGCACGACGCGGCCCGAGTCGAGTCCCGCCTCCGTGAGGAGGCCGCTTGCCTTCAGGCTGCTGACGAGAAAGGTGCTCGCGGTTTGTGTTCCTGTCGAAACCTCTACTTGCGGTCCGATCCCGGTGCGCCGATATCCCAGGCCCGAGGCGGCGAGGTTCAGGGTCAGCCGTAGTCGCGTGCTGATATCGATGTCCTCATCGCCGAAGCCGTTGAAGTAGCTGATCTGCTTGAAGCGGCTGTGGCTGTACTCGCCGAAGAGCCCCAGCTCACCGTAGACGGTGTCGGGTATCTCGAGGAGGCTGTCGCGCTGGAGGTAGTATTTCTCCTGTCTCACCTCGGCCTTGGCGCCTAAGCGCAGGTAACGCTCGGCGTCGGCGCGCGAGGCGAAGGCGCCGGTCAGGCGGTTGGTGAAGAACTCGTGCTGATAGAACGTGGTGTCGGGCGTTGCGGCATCCTCGATACGGTACTGAAGAATCCGGCGGTCGGCGGCTTCTCCATCGTATAAGATTGACTTCGAGTCCAAGTTGGAGACCCAGGCATCGCCGAATCGCCAAAAGCCGTCGGGTCCGTCGTTCCACAGGTTCACCGAGCCGGCCGCTTCCAGCGGCGATCCGAGCAGCCGTCTGAAATCGCCGGCCAGTTGCAGGCCTCTGCGGTCGGTGTCTTTCACGTAGGCAGCATGGGCCAGGTTGCCGCTTCCCAAGAGATTGATCTCCGAGAGCCCGAACTGGCCGGTCCAAGTGCCGTCGGTCGCCACCGTGAGCTTCAGGTTGGGCTTGGTGCTCCAGCCGTCCTGCGTGTCGACGATGACTGCCAACCGGTCGCCGATCCGCATGGAATCGATGTGCACGCGACGGAAGATCTCGCGGGCACGCAGCAGGCGCTCCGATTCCGCCAACTTCACGGAGTCGTAAGCTTCGCCCGGCCTGAACAGCAGCTCCTTCCAGATGACTTGCTGCTTGGTGACGATGTGGATGGCGTTCATCGCCCGGAAGAAGAAGTTGTTAGCGCTCTGCTCCGGGGTGAAGACGTTGCCGGTCACGATAACCACAGTGTCGACGACCGGTGCCGGCGAGTCGATGTCTTGTCCCCGCAAGCCGCCCGTGACGATGAGCGAGGCAGCCAAAGCGAGGCACATGGTTCGGACCATCTGACCCTCCCTCGGGGGAGAGAGATCCCATCTACCCGTGGAGTCCACTGAGGCTTACGCGGTTGGGCCGCGAGGGTGAGCCGCTACTTGGGCCGCTGTGACGGCTCACGTCGGCTTGAGCGCGTGACCTATGGCTCGATCTGGTTCTCGGCGATGCACTGGGCGAACACGACCTGCACCGCATCGCCCAGATTGATGGAGATGGCAGCGCTGTGGTCGGTCTTCGACAGGATCATGCTCCAGGTGCGCCCCGCCTCGATGCCGCTCATGATCAAGCGGTCACCCTCGTCCTCCATGATCCGAATCTGGGTCGTCTCGCCGCGGCGCTCCGGCGGATCCAGAAGCGTGATCAACTTGCCTTCTGTGTCCACGTGAATGAAAGTCGGAGGAGGCAGCTGCGGGGCCGGTGGGCCACAGTTCACGTCGCTATCACACTCGATCCCTCTTTTCAACGAACATACGTAGCTCTCCCCATTCACGCCGTTTTCATCTGGTAGTGATGCCGCGAGTAGGAGAGGTGCAAGTAGTAACGCGGCCTTGACCGCGGTTCTCTGCATGGCCATTGGGCCTCCCGTGTGCGAGTCGTCTTCGTAGCAGTGCCGTGCTAATTGACCGTGTAATTGCGACCCTGCATGCAGGCCACGTAGTTCCGATCCCATTTCTGCAGCTGAGCGTTGAACGCGTCGAGCGCTGCCTGCTGCTCGGCCTGGGCCTGCATCTGCGCCCGGCGCGATCTCGAGCCACCGGCCAAGCCTCCGGCGATGGCGCCGATCGCCGCACCTTTTCCGGCGTCACCGGCGATGGCACCGATGGCTACGCCGGCCAGCGCTCCGCCCGCGGCGCCTCTGACCAGGCCGCCCTGGGCCTGCTGGGCTGTCTGTTTGGCAGCATAGCCTTTCTCGACCATCTCATCATAAGCCCGGAAGGGATCCCAACCGGTCTGCTGCGTCGACCAGTTGTAGCACTCCAGCTGATCGTTCATCTGCTGCTGCTGCGTCTGACCCTCGCCGGGGTAGATGACGCGGTTGGTCGGGTTGGTGCTGGGCGGCAGAGTCTCCTGAGCTACTCCGCTGCCCACGACGAGCAGGATCAGCATGACACCGGCGCCCCAGATGTAGGGCTGGTGTGGTAGAATCTTCATCATCGCCTCCAATCCGGTGTTCGCCACCGAGACTAGCCAGTACCGGGGACATCGTCGTTGTCTCCTTGCGTGTGTGGCTAGTCTAGTAGGCTGGGTAGTGGAAGTCCAGTGTAAAGAATCAGTAGCTGACGATCTCCAGGCTGCGCTCGTGGAGCCCATAGGTGGAGGGAACGGCCCAGCTGTTAGCCACAGCTTGGAGGTCGCCGCAGTTGACGAGGCGCCCTCGTGCCAAATGCTTCAGGGCGTTTACTTGGCACGCTCTACGATGCAGAATGCAGGTCACCGACGAAGCTCATATTTGGCCAATGGTGACAACGAGACGGCGGTGGGCCGGCCGCTCGTGGACATAGATGCGGGGCGCCTGTGGACACCGGAGCGCTCGTAACGCTCAACGTCAACGACCTGTCATGCGTATTAGAGATGCGTAGCCGAGACCCGTCAGACGCCGAACTGGCTGCGGCGGCGCAGGCCGGCGACCGAGAGGCGTTTGGCCGGCTGGTGGAGCGCTATGTCGGCCAGGCGCGGCGGCTCGCCCGGGCGTTTCTGGGCAACGGTGCGGACGCCGACGATGCGGCGCAGGACGCGTTCCTGGCGGCTTTCCGGAATCTGGGGCGCTACGACCTTGGCAGGCCGTTCGGGCCCTGGTTGATGCGGATCGTGGCCAACGCCGCCGCCGACCGCAGGCGGCGTCGTAAGGTCAGGGCGACGGAGGAGATACCGGCCGGGACGGCGGACAGTCGGCCCGATCCCGAGCGGCAGACGCTGCGGCGCGAACTGCGCGACGTGCTCGAGCACGCCCTCGCGGCGCTCCCCGAGCGGCGTCGGATGGCCGTGGTCCTGTTCGATGTCGAGGGCTACTCGCACCAGGAGATCGCCGATGTCCTCGAGGTCCCGGTGGGGACCGTTCGCTCGGACGTGTACCACGCGCGACGAGCGCTGCGCGAAGTCCTGGCCGCGCGCGGATTCCTGGAGGAGGAAACATGACTTCATCCTCGTTCGACCATCGGCCTGATGAGCGGTTGGGCAAGCTTCTGAGGGCTGTCCTGTCGGGCGGCGACGATGCGGCATTTGTCCAAGAGGTGTTGGCCCGTGTCGCGGGAGAGGAGATCACGACGCCGATCGCGGTTCAGCCTTGGGAGGTTCTCGGCCGCTGGGCGCGGCCCGGGCTTGCGGCGGCCGCCGTCGGCCTGGTGGCTGCCGTGATCGTCTGGCTGAGCGGTACGCAGGCGCAGCCGGAAAGCG
>CP070722.1:3661061-3669142 GCA_020350785.1 Gemmatimonadota bacterium | reverse complement strand
TCGTCGCTGACCGTGAACATTCGCGCCACCAGCCACCCACCCAGTATCAGCACGGCCACCATCGCGAGTGTAAAGATTTTCGTTTGCATCGTCTAAACCTCCATCGAGTTGAATCGATTAGCCATCTAGTTGAACCAGATCACCTTCGCCGACCGGTCTCTCGTCTCGAACACCATCACGTTCTGGCCCGACGGCGCTTCCAACAGTGGCTCCGCTTGAGATACCGCCGGCACGCGATCGCCCGGCACCATCCGAGCCGCCGGCAGCGCCTGCAGTACCATCGCCGCCGCGATCGCCGCCGCCGCCGCTACCGGGCCCCAGCGCGAGACACGCTCCCACGCCAACCGCCGCCGTCCGCGCTCATGTACCGACTGCAACGCCGCTGCCACGTCGGTGCGAGGCCACAACTCGAGCAACGCCGCCGCTAGCTGTTCCTGGCCGGCCAGCAGATTGGCCGCGACCGCTCCACAGCGCTCGCACTCCCGCACGTGAGCCGCCAGGTCCGAGTCGCCCCGGCCCGCCAATTCCACCGGATCCGCCTCGAGCAGCGCCTCGAACGCCGCGTCACACTTGCTGGCCATAGCCTTCCACCAGTTCCGGGCGAGCCGCCAAGATCTTCTTGCGAATCGCCTTCCGAGCTCTGAACAGATGCGAGCGAACCGTCACCGGCTCCATCCTCAGCATCTCGCTCACGTCCACCGTGCTGAACCCCTGTAGATCGACGAGATCGAATACCTCGCGTTGCCGCTCCGACAACTCCTCCAGAAACGTCTTCACAAGGTCGCTTGCCCGCCTCTCGTCCGTTACCACTTCATCGCCTCGCGGATCGACCGCCACCGGCGTATGGCGCTTCACCCTCAAGGCCAACCGCTCGCGACGCGCCCGCTTTCGGTGCAGATCCGCCGCGGCGCTGCGCGTCACCTGATACAGCCAGGTACTGAAGCGCGACCGGCCGTCGAAACTCGGCAGGTGGCGGTGGAGCCTCAACAGCGTCTCCTGCGTGACGTCTTCCGCTTCGTCCCGGTCGCCCGTCCGCGCCACCGCCCACCGGTAGATCTGGCCGTAGTACCGGCGGACCAGATCCTCGAAGGCCGCTCCCTCTCCGGCCTGGGCGCCCCTGATGAGCGCTTGATCGCTGTCATCTCTTCTCGCCGGTCCGCTCAACAAGAACTCCCGGTGGCCCTGGTTCGTCCTTGTGACGCCCCGTAGAGCGCCCGCGTTTACGTCGGAGACCGAACCTCAAGCTGCAGTCCAGTGCCGGGGATCGCCAGCCGAGTGTGTCCCTTTCCAGCGCTCGCGCATCTATTCAGATTGAGGGCCGACGTGCTCCGCGGCATCAGCCATCTGCTGGTTGACCTGGATGGCGCACTGATCGACACCTTGGGCCGCTTCCCAGGGGCTGAGTGGTAAATCAAGACCGAAAGCGAAGCGATCTACAGCTCGAGAGCCCATGCCCGCCTACAGCGACATCGTGGTCGATCTCGAAGGAAACCTGTGGGTCGGCGAGTACCGGCGGCCAGGCGACGACCAGCCGCGCTGGACCGTCTTCGATCCCGATGGCGTGATGCTCGGTATCGTCGAGACCCCGCAGCGCTTCAGGATCTTCGAGATTGGCGGTGACTACGTGCTCGGACGCGGGGTGGACGAACTGGATGTCGAGCACATCCACGTCTACCGACTATTAAAGGACTGAAACCGTACTGGCGCCGCGCGCGTATTTGGCCACGTCGAGGCGGTGCCAGACTTCTCAAGCTGATGTACCTCAGGAGAACGAGAATGATAGAGGCCCATCGCATGATCCGGCGGCCGGGTCGCCTCGCGTTCCCGCTGGCTCCCACCCTGGCCACCCTGATCCTTTCCGTTGCCGCTTGCGACGCGGGCTCCGGTGGCGCGTCGGGCCCCACCGTCCGCGACAGTGCTGGCGTGCAGATCGTCGAGAACAGCGAGTACGCTTGGACAGAGGGTCGGTCGTGGCGGTTGGCGGACGAGCCGCTGCTCGACATCGGCCTGCTCGACGGCGACCCGGAGTACCAGCTCTTCCGCGTCGGCAGCGCTGTCAGGCTGGACGACGGCCGAATCGTCGTCGCCAACAGTGGAACGCACGAGCTCCGCGTCTACGACCCGAACGGCGCCCACCTGATCTCCGTCGGGCGCGAAGGCGGCGGCCCCGGCGAGTTCGGCGAGCTGATGTGGGTGCGTGCGCTGCCCGGCGACACGCTGCTCACCTACGATTGGCGCAACCGGCGCCTCTCGTTCTTCGATGCCGCCGGCGATTTCGTGCGCTCGTTCCAACTCCAGTTCCTCAGCGAGATGGGCGGCTTTCCCACCATCATCGCGCCATTCGGTGACGGTTCCTTGCTGGTTGGTGTCCAGCCGTTCCTGATCGGGGAGGAGATCAAGGACGGGCTCCGCCGCGACACCACCGTCTACCTCCACTGCGACCGCGACGGCGCGGTCCGCGATACCCTCGGCCGCTTTCCCGGCGGCGAGGTCTACCTGAGGACGTCGGGCGGCGCGGAGATCCATGTGATGGCGTCGGCGAGGGCCTTCGGCCGCTTCGCACAGCACGCCGTGTACGAAAACGGCTTCTATTTCAGCACCTCGGACAGCTATGAGGTCGGCTTCTATTCATCCGCCGGCCAGCTTGTTCGCATCGTTCGTCGGAACCAGCCGAACCTCCAGGTCACGGCCGAGGACATCGAGCGCTACAAGGAAGAGCGACTGGAGAACGCCGGAGGAGACGGAACGACGCGCGACTTCGTGGAGCAGTCCCTGGCTCACATGCCCTTCCCGGAGACTTACCCAGCTCACGGGAGCCTGGTCGTGGACGCGGTGGGCAACCTCTGGGTCGAGGGTTACCGCCGGCCCGGCGATGAGCGGCCGCGCTGGACCGTGTTCGACTCGACCGGGCGCATGCTCGGCGTCGTCGAAACTCCGGAGCGCTTCACGATCCACCAGATCGGTTCCGACTTCGTGCTGGGACGTTGGGCCGACGATGTGGACGTCGAGCACGTTCGCCTTTACGAGTTGATCAAGGAATAGGATCGGCCCTTCCAACCCCGTAGGTCGATCGTGCATCCTAACCGGCAGAACGAAACGAACGGGTAACCTCGATTGGAGTCAGCCGATATGACCACGCCACACCGCGTACGTCCGCTGCCGTATCTGATCTCGCTCACATGCCTCTCACTCATCGGCAGCCCGGCCGCCGCCCAGCAACGCGAGTCCATCCTCGACTCGATCGTTCACCTCGAAGACAGCGTCGTCACTCGAGTTCCGGAGGTGCCGCGCCTCGAGGAGGGGCTCGAGCTACGCGTGCGGCGTATCGATGTGGGCGATGCCGAGTTGTACGTCGAGGAGGAGGGCTCCGGCATCCCCCTCGTCCTGATCAACGGCGGCCCGGGCGGAACCCATCACTACTTTCACCCCTGGTTCGGACGAGCCCGCGACTTTGCCCGCGTCATCTACTACGATCAGCGCGGCACCGGTCTCTCCGATTACGAGCCCGGACCCGATGGCTATAGCGTTGAACAAGCGGTCGACGATCTCGAGGCGCTGCGCCTAGCGCTCGGCATCGATCGGTGGGTACTCCTCGGCTTCTCGTACGGCGGTTTCCTCGCCCAGTACTACACGACGACTTACCCCCAACGTGTCGCTGGCCTGGTGCTCGTCGGCGCCAGCCCGGGCCTGTGGGCCGACCTCGGCAGTTCGCATCAGTACGACTACATCTCCCAGGCCGAGGTCGACCGGATGCGAGAAGTCCGGGCAAAGCTGCGAGAGCTGCGCGACCAAGAAGGCTGGTCGCCCGAGAAGTATCTGCAGCTGATCGTCTACAACAACCACATCAACGGAGACTGGAAGCGCCAGAACTTCTACAAGCCGACCGCCGACGAGCTCGCTCAGGTCGCCCTCTACGAATGGGTACAAGACGCGAACTTCAATTCGATCATGAGCCAGAGCCAGCAAAAGGTGGACCTGACCGGAGCCTTCGATCGCAATCCGATCCCCACACTGTTGCTCGAGGGCAAGTGGGACCTGACATGGGGCGATGCGAAGGCGACGATCCTCTCTCGCAATCACCCCAATGCGCGAATGGTCGTGATCGAAGATGCCGGACACTCGATCTATGACGAGAACTCCGAGGTCTTCTTTACCGAGCTCGAGAGCTTCGTTTCCACCCTGACACCAGTCACCGCCTCCGATATCGAGGCCTACCAGCAGCACTTGGCCGTGTGGCGCGCCAATTGGCAAAGCTCGCCCATGTACACTCTGAGGACTGCCGGCTGGGGCCTGAGTGGTAGCCGGCAGATCGCCAAAGCCTACAGAGCGGAATGGTTGGACGAGATCTCGGCGACGATGGGCCTGCTACGTGTCGGCCTCGCTCTCTACGACACCGAGAATTACGAGGGCGCGCTCCGCGTCTTCACCCGCTTACAGGAACTCAGTGAAGCGAAGAAGGACAACGACCGCCTCGCCCTGGCCCTCATCTGGCAGGGCCAGATGCTCGACCTGCTGGATCGTCGCGACGAAGCGATCGCCCGCTATCAGCGCGTGGTCGATATGGACTCCAAGGATCTAATGCGCCACGATCAGTACGGCCTGTCCTTTGAGTACAGCCCCTACGCCGCCGAGCGTCTGAAGTCGCCATTCCAACGCGTGGAGAACAAGCAGCCCTAGGATCGCCGCGCGACGCTGAGTCGTCCTCCCGCATCCATCAGTTACAGGCGCCCCGGTCACAGGCGCCGACAGATGGACACGGCATCTACGCGAGGGAGCCCGATGGGCCGCATACAAACAGCGTCCGTTATCCCCGGTTTCCGCCACGCCTCACTGTCTGTTCTTGCCTTGACGCTCACCTTCCTCGGTTGTCAGACCGAGGCCGAGCGCTCGGGTTCCGTCGTCCGCGACAGTGCCGGCGTTGAAATCGTCGAGAACAGCGACTTCGCGTGGCCCGACGGTCAGGGTTGGCGCCTCGCCAGCCAACCGGTTCTCGACATTGGCGCCATCGACACGGACCCGAACCAGCAGCTTTTTCAGGTAGTCGGCGCCCTGCGGCTCTCCGACGACCGAATCGTGATCGCCAACTCCGGAACCGGCGAGCTTCGCTTCTACGACATCTCCGGCAGGTTCATCTCGAAATCGGGGCGAAAAGGGGGCGGCCCCGGCGAGTTCCAGGGCCTCAGGTGGCTGGGAAGGACGGGCGCCGACTCGTTACTGGCCTTCGACTGGCGGACCCGCCGCCTCTCGATCTTCGATCCGGCTGGCAACTTCGTTCGCTCCGTGACGCTGGATGCCCTGGCTCCCGCCCCACCGTCCCACATTTACGTCGGCCTGTTCGGGGACGGCTCGCTCATGATCGGGGCACAGCGCCTTTTCGCCGCTGGCACGATACAGAGCGGCGTGCACAGCGACACGATCTTCCACCTTCGTTTCGATTCGCGAGGGCTCACTCACGACACGATAGGCCGCCACCCCGGCGCCGAGTCGTATATCCTGGTGCACGATGGCGGATTGGAACTCGTGCCGCTCCCGTTCGGCCGTACCCCCCGCACCGCCGTATACCAGAGCGCCTACTATTTCGGACGTGGCGATTCCTACGCCATCGACCTCTACTCCGCTGCGGGCAAGCTCACGCGATCGATCCGCAACCGGAAGCCGAACGAGAGGGTCACCGTGGACGACAGGAGGCGATACATAGAACGCAGCCTCGAAGGGATCGACGACGATGACGAACGCCGCGTGATCGAGAGCCTCATATCCGACATCCCCTTCCCCGCAACGATGCCCGTGTACGCAGAGCTCCGCCTCGACTCCGAGGGCTACCTATGGGTCGAGGACTACCGGAAGGCGGGGGACGAGCGGCCACGCTGGACCGTCTTCGATCCCAGCGGCCGTATGCTGGGGATGGTGGAGATGCCCGACCGTTTCACGATCCACCAGATCGGACCAGATTTCGTCCTGGGCAGCGGCAAGGACGAGATGGACATCGAGCACGTGCGGCTCTACGAGTTGATCAAACCGCGATAGAGTCAATCAAGCGGCACCGCAACTCGCTGACCGGACATCTTCTAGTCGGTGACGAACACCGAGAATAGCCCTCTCAGATCGCCGACATCGAAACCGTAAGCCCTGTCATCCGGGTAGCCATCCTTGACGAACTGCGGCCGATTGGCCTTCGATCCGTGACAGGCCAAACAGGCAGGCTCGACGTCGATCCTTCGGAAGTAGCGGCTGCCCGCCGCCCCATCCATCTCGGTCCTGATCCACAGCCCCATCAGCCCCGTGTCGTCCTCCATCATCTTGAATACGCGCAGAGCCTCGTAGTCGAGCTTGTGCTCCGGGTTGCGATACCTCTCCGCGAGCTGCGCGATCTTCCACCCGTTCTCCGTGGCCAGCCTCTTCGCCTCTGCACCCACCGGCATGCAGACCCGCCCGAACGTCTCCTTATCCGGCTCACCCGTAAATGACTCCGCAAGACCCGACCGCATCGCGCCCAACGCCTCGATCTCTCGCACTACGTCGCCCATCACGGGCTCGCCCGGCCGCTGCACGCCGCGATAGGCGGCAAATCCGACGGCTACGGTACCTGCAAAGAACGTGGTAAGCACGGCGGTCGTCTTACTCATGCTCGATATCTCCTGTCTCCAACAGCTCAAGTCCACACGCCACTGGATGGGCCGCTCAAGGTTCCGGACGTGGGACGACCAGCGTTGCACGGTGCCCGTGGCGCAGCACGTAGGTCGAAATACTCCCCAGCAGCAGGCGATTGAAGAATCCAAACCCATGCGCGCCCATCACAATGAGGTCGGCGTCCCACTCTTCCGCCGCATGAAGTATCTCGTGGCCTGCATGTCCCTCACGGACTTCCTGGCTCACCATCAACTCGGAGGGGACCGCTACTTTCGCCAGAGTCTTCTTCAGTTGGCTACGCGCGTGGTGCCGCGTCTCCTTCTCATCGAACAGGGCCGCCTCAAGCAGCATGGGCGTGAGTCGGTCCTGCACGTACAACGCGCGTAACTCAGACCCGCAGACGATGGCCGTCGCGACGGCCGCCTCCAAGACACGGTGTGACTGACCGGAAAGGTCGACCGCAACCAGAACACGACGAAACGGCTCCCGCCGCTGCTCGGTGGCTACCAACACCGGGCGGCGAGCCAATCGGATGACGCGCTCCGCTGTCGAACCCACCAGGAATCGGGCCACGGCCGGTCTCGGATGCGCGCCAACTACTATCAGGTCCGCGTTGAGGTCTTCGGCGACCTGGGTGATGGCGGGCGCCGCCAGACCGACATGCAGATGGAGCGGCGCATCGGAAGCCTCGGCCTGCGCCATCTGGGCCTCGACCTGCGCCCGTAGCTGCTCCGCGAAAGTATCCTCGTACAGAGCGATGTCGACGCCGACCGGCGCGAGTACCGACTCTGCGATCGCCACGACATCCAGGCTGGCCCCCGAGCGGTGTGCGCAGTAGGCACTCGTTACAACCGCGCTCATCCCGTGCTCGCTACCATCGGTCGCGGCCAGAACGTGGTCAACTTCGTACATGGTCCCTCCCAGACGCCTCGAGATCAGTCCCGAGTCTCTGCCCCTGGCACGACCAGCGTCGCCCGATGCCCGTGTCTCAGCACGTACAGCGACGTGCTTCCCAGCATCAGGCGATCAAAGAACCCAAACCCGTGCGTCCCAAGGACAACGAGATCGGCGTCCCACTCCTGCGCCTCCTGTAGAATCTCGCGCCCGGCATTGCCCTCGCGGATCCGCCTCATCACACAGTCTTCCGCGGCCAGTCCCGCTTCATCCAGCATGCGTTCCAGTTCTTCCCCCGCCCTTCGCAGCCCTTCCGCTCGGAAGCGGGCGACCCGCGCCAGCATCATGGGTAGAGGCTCGAGCACGAAAAGCGCCCGCAATTCCGCACCGTCGACCTACGCCAGCGACCAGGCGCACTCCAGCACCGACAGCGATGCCGGCGAAAGGTCGATCGCTGAGATGACCCGGCGGTACGACTCGCGCCTCGCCTGGCTAGCCACGAGCACCGGACGGTCGGCCAGGTACAGGATGCGCCTCCCCGTCGGCCCCACCAAGCT
>CP070722.1:3633129-3660961 GCA_020350785.1 Gemmatimonadota bacterium | reverse complement strand
TCGTCACTCACGATCGGCATAAGCCCTACCTCGGCGTTCTGCTTCTCCACCAGATCCTCGCCGGCCGCACCTCGCACCTGGCGGCTGAAGAACACCTTGGGGCCGGCATCCAGCGAATTGACCGACAGCGAGTACTCAGGGCCCAGCAGCTCCATGCTGAGTCGTAGCCCCGCGCCCACGAAGCACCAGGACGTCGTCGCCTCGACGATGCGCTCCTCGCAGTCGGCCGCCCGGTATTCGACCAGCGCCCGGGCGAAATCTTCTGCGGGGCGAGTGATGGAGTCGGTCTTTCCATCACTGCTCTCCGCGAGCAGGCGGGCGTAGTGGGGCTGCTGCCACTTGAGGCAGGCGGTATGAGCCGTGACCTTGACCGGCTCGAGATGCTCGCGCGGGGCGTCCGGCGGCGTCAGCAGGAAGCGGGCGACCTCCACTGAATGGCACATCATGTCGTTCAGGACGCCGCCGCCCTGGAGGCTACCCTCCCAGAACCACGGCATGTGAGGCCCGCTGTGCTCCTCGGCGGCGCGGGCCAGGTAGGGCGGTCCGGTGAGCGCGGCCCCGCGGCTCCAGAGGATCTGCTTGCCGCGGACAACGGCGGGCGAGAAGAGCTGGTTCTCCAGATAGCCGTCCAGCAGGTCGGCCCTCCGGGCAAGCTCGAGCATCCGGCGCGCTTCGGCCGCGTTCCTGCCCAACGGCTTCTCGCAGGCGACGCCGACCAGCTCGCCCTTTCCGGACTCGACGGCGTCGGCGATCTCCTCCATGATCTCGACGCGCGTGAAGTTTGGGGCGCAGATCCAGAGGGCGTCGATGGAAGGATCGGCCACCATCTCGCCGACCGAGCCGAAGACCTTCGCGTCCCCCACCCCCAGCTGACGGGCCAACGCCGCCGCTTCCTCGGCCCGCGCTTTGGTGCGGCTGACCACGCCGAGTATGTCGGAATCGCGAACGCCGGTCCACGAGCGTATGTGGAACCTCGAAACGAATCCGCCACCAATCATCCCGATGCCCAACCGAGTTCTTGCCATCATCCCATCGCCTTTCTATCGATCACTGCGAGATCGGACTTGCTCGTGAATCAAGCGCTTACCTGAACCTGTACCGCCGGGCGCTCCTCACGGAAGAACAGCAAGAACGCAACCGCGCAAATCACCGTCAGCAGGCAGGGCACCAGGAACACGCCGGTCCAGTTCGTCTCGGCGCCGACCGTGAAGACGTTCTTGATCCAACCCGCGAACAGGCTACCCAGAAACCGCCCGAAGCCCAGGGCGACGATGGCGATCATGCTCTGCGCGGAAGCGCGTATGTCCGCCGGCGCAACGTTGTCGACGTGGATGAAAGCCGCGACGAAGAAGAACACGTAGCAGAAGCCGTGCAGCGCCAGCGAGGCGATGACCAGCCAGGCCGGCGAGCCGATGGCGAAGATCACGTAGCGGAGCGGCCACGCGATCACACCGATGGCCAATGTCTTCCGCATCCCATACTTCTTCAAAAAGTAGGAGAGCAGAAAAGCCATGACGAAGATCTCGGCGATCTGGGCGATGGTCATCACGGCGGGCACACTGGCATCGGAAACGCCGATCTGATCGCTGATCAGGAAGGGGGCGGTCAGGATGTAGTAGAACTCGAGCTCGGTCGCCACGACGAACGTGATGCCGACGAAGATGGCGAAGTCCCGGACCTTCAACATCTTCAGCGACTCGACGAAGGCCCAGGGCTTCACACCCTCCTTGCGGGCCGGCGTATGGGGCAGCGTGAACGACTGGAGGCCCATCAGGATGGAGACGATTCCGGCCAGAAACAGCGTGTCCCCTGCGACGATGGGCAGTCCCCCGTCCTGAGCGGCCGAGCGCCAGCCGCTCAGCAGCAGGCCCGCAGCGATCCAGCCCAGCGTCCCCCAGACCCGGATACCGCCGAACTCCTTCTCGGAGCTCTCCAGGTTGATCATCGCAATGGAGTTGGTGAGCGCGAGGGTCGGCGCGTAGAGCAGGCAATAGACGAACATCAACAGGACCATGACCTCGTAGTCGGTCACTTGCGAGACCGCCAGCAGGAGGACGCCGCCACTGAGTTGCAGGAAGGCGATCACCTTCTCGGAAGCGAAGTAGCGGTCGGCGGCCTGTCCTCCGACGAACGGTGAGATGATGGTGGCCAGCGGCAGCAGGGCGTAGATCACGCCCACCTGAACACCATCGAAGCCGAGGTCGTTGATCAGGTAAGCGGAGAGCACGGGAGCCCAGGCACCCCAGATGGCGTACTGCAGGAACATCATGATCCCGAGTCGTACCTTAGCGCTCACGCAACTCTCCTTTCAGCTCCTCGAATCAACCATCCCCTGAAACAGCGGCGCCGATCGCCAACCGCATCGTATCAGACGATCCTCCGATTCACTGGATCCCACTCCACCTTGCGGCCCAACAGGAGCGAACGTGTTGCCATGTGGCAGGTGATCGCTTCCTCGAAGCCGCGCTCGATGTCACAACTCACCTGGCCGCCGTTCCGGATGACGTCCAGCCACTCCTTGATGTGCAGGTGGTAGGCGCTGACGCGCCGGCCGCCCCGGTAGGTGTAGAGCAGCCCCCGGCTGACGAAATACTCTTCGGTCGCCGACGTTACCGCATCGATGCCTCGGAACCCCGGCCGGTAGGTGAACAGAGGGAGCGACGGATCGATGATGCCGTCCTTGATCTTCTGCTCGTAGCGCGTCGAGCTGGACTCCGCCCTGATCGTGAGGCCGCTGCCGACCTCCATGGTCGCGTCGTGGCCCATGAACAGCTTACCGCGCGACTTGCCGTTGGCCAGGGTGGCGCTGTAGACGAGGGTCAAATCACGCTCGGGGTACTCGAACACCGCCTGAAACACATCGGGCACGTCCCGGCCGTCCTTGAAGTAGTAGACGCCACCCGAGGCCACGGCCGTCTTTGGAATACCCAGTCCCAGGATCTGATTCACCGCATCGTACTCGTGGGACAGCAAGTCGCCGGACAGGCCGGTGCCGTAATCGAACCAGCAACGCCAGCGGAAGAACCGCTCCAGACTGAACGGTACCTTGTGTGGCGCCGGCTCCTCGAACTGGGCCCAATCGATGGTCTCAGGGCTCCCCTCCTCGTGGATATCGTAGACCCACGCGCCCCACGGATCGTTTCGATTGGTGGTGGTCTCGACCAGGGTGAGCGGGCCGAGGATGTCGGCGGCGATCACTTCCTGGGCCTTGATGTGACTCTCCGACTGGCGGTTCTGGTGGCCAAGCTGGAACACGATGTCGGAGCCCTTGACCGCCTCGTGGACCGCGTGTGTTTCCTCCTCGGTCCGCGTCATGCACTTCTCGCAATAGATGTGCTTGCCGGCGGCCACGGCGTCGATCGTCATCCGAGAGTGCCAGTGATCGGGAGTGGCGATGATAACCGCATCGACGTCGCCGCTCTCGAGCAGGTCGGTATAGCGCAGGTAGCGCTTCGCCTGCTGGCGCTGCGGCCCGCCACCTGAGACCAAGTCGACGCTGGATGCCGCCAGGCCTCTCTCCGCCCGCACGTCGAACACATCGCACACCGCCGTGATGGCGATGTTCAAGTCTTCCTGGCTCAGGTGTGTCTCCAGGTTCTTTTTGCGGGGATCCTCGCGGGTCTCCTTGCGCGACTCCTCGATCCAGTCGGGGTGCGCGTAACCCGCATGCCTCACCAGCGACTCGCCTTCACCGCCGAACCCGATGATGCCGACCCGGATCAGCTCGCCGGGCGGCCTGGAGATCGCATTGGGTATGATCGCCGGCGCGCCCTCGCGAACGCCCAGCTCCGCCAATATCTCGCCCCGCTTGAAGTCTTCTTGCAATTTCTTCTGGAAGAAGCTGTAGAAGAAAACGCCGAGGACGGGAATCGAGGCCAACGCCTTGAGCACGTCGCGCCGGGCGATGCCACGCGTGCCGCCGGTCAGGCCCTCGCCAGCCTCCTTGACCTCGGGTGAAGGCCCCGTCGATCCGCCGCCCGACCCTTCGCCCGCAGGGCGACTTCCGCCGGCTCTCTCGTGCTCGTCGTTCATCTCGTGTCCTCCGCGAGTCTGAGCGTGTCGCCAGATGCTCTGTTCCAGAAGATCAACCTGTCCAATCCGATGATCCGGCCGGTGGGAAAGACGAGTAGCACCCACAGGGCCGCCAATTCTATGAGCACCTTGTTGACGACCAGATAGGCACCTTCGGCGGGGATGCCGTATGACAGTCCCACGAATGGCGGCGCCGCTATGTAGTAGAGGAAGAGTAGTACCATGCCACCCACCGTAGCCACGCGCGTCAAGCAGCCGAGCAGCAGCCCGAGGCCGATAAGCAGCAGTCCCCACTTGTTCACGAAGTCGACTACGCCCAGTGGCGTGGGGTTCGCAGCCAGCGAGACGAACAACTTCGAGAACCACCACTTGGACTCCGCCAGGTAGCCCGCCGAGGTCCAGTAGGGATTCACTATCTTCGCCAGGCCCTCGTAGAAGAAGTGCCAGCCGACAAGTGTCCGCAAAGTAACCAGAGCTACCAGCTGGGTCCTGCGATAATTAGTCGATCCGGCGGTCACACTGGCCGCTGTAGCTTGCATTACCCCTCCTTCGTCAGGAAACGGGAGCCGCGCTTCTCCAACCGCTCGATCCATGCTTCCGGCCGCTCGTGTCGAGGACCAGGCACTCGCAGCCGCCAAGCGAGTCGATGAATGGGATACCCATTCCGGGTTCCATGACAAAGACTCCGGTGGCCAAGGCGTCGGCGGCCAGCGCCGACGGCGCCACGACGGAGACGCTGGCGCGCCCGCTCGGGGACCTCCCCGTCTCGGAGCTCAAGATGTGATGGAAGGCGCGCTCGCTATCGAAGTAGATCTCGTAGCTGCCCGAGGTCGCGACCGCGGCATCGCGCAGCTCTATCACATCGGGAAACGCCCCATGCTTGGCCGGGTCCTGGACCGCGACGGTCCAGGGTCGCTTGCCTTCCTTTCTACCGGCGGCGCGGATGTCCCCACCCGCGTTGATCAAGAAGTCGCCTATCTTGTGACTCAACAGCACCTCGGCCATGCGATCGACGATGAAGCCCTTGGCGATCCCGTCCAGCGTGATCCCCATACCGGACCGCGCCAAGGAGATCGTTCGCCCCTTCAGACTGATCTTGTCGGAACCGACCAGCTCGAGCGCCTCCCTGATCTCGGCCTCCGCGGGCAGAGACCGGCTGTCAGCCGTCCGGCAGTTCCGGAAGAGATCGATGAGCGGTCCTACGGAGATGTCGAATGCGTTCCGGCTGAGGGCGTTGTAGGCGAGTGACCGCTCGATCAGGTGGGCAAGCTCCGGCGGTGCGCCTCGCAGGTAGCCTGCTTGGTTGAGCTCGGTCAGGCTGGAACCGCTGTCGAACCGGCTCAAGCATCGAATCAGCCGCTCCATCTCCTCGAAGGCGCGCCCGATCGCTTCTTCGACCACGGCCCGCGAACGATGCAGAGCGAGGACCTGGACGTAGGTCCCCATGGCCGGCTTCCCGGCTGTGATTCTGTAGCTCTTGCGGTCGATCCGGACGGCGTCGCAGGTGACGGGTGCGATGTCGACACGCTCGAAGCCCAGGTCCAGCAGGGCCGACAGCTTTTCGGCGGTGCGCGCGGCGTCGTGCATGCGATGTGTTGTTTAGGGGCTGCTCGCGGCTGTGCAATATACGGGCCGGTCGCGAAGCCGGGCCAGCCCAGCGCCGGCCCACGCAAGGCGTGGAGAGTCGGGGGCCGAAGGGCTTAGCGCTCGGCGCTCAGCCTTTCGGCGGTACGCTCCAGGAGCTTCTTGGTGGCGCGTATACCGTCCGGCTCCGACAATCGGTCGCCCTCGTACTCGATGCCGACATGACCTCGATATCCGGAGTCGAGGACGATCCGCATCATTCGCAAATAGTCGGTGTGGATCTCGTTTCCCTCGGCATCGAAGTCTTGGGACTTGGCGCTGACCGCCTTGGCGAAGGGCATCAATTCGGCGATGCCCTGGTAGCGATCGTACCAGAGGTCGTCAGCGATGCGAAAGTTGCCGAAATCGGGCAGCGTGCCGCAGCGGGGATGGTCGACCGCGCGGATCACGCCCGCCAGCCAGGCACCATTCGAAGAGAGACCGCCGTGGTTCTCGACCAGAACGTTGATCTCGCGCTCGGCGGCGAACTCGATCAGACGGCGCAGGCCATCGACGGCCAACTCGTGCTGCGTCTCGGGGCTGCCTTCCGAGCGCGCGTTGACCCGGATGGAATGGCAACCCAGGTAGCTGGCCGCCTCGACCCATTTGTAGTGGCTCTCGATCGCCCGGATTCGCTCCCGCTCATTCGGCGCGCCCAGATCGCCTTCGCCGTCGATCATGATCAGCAACCTCTTGACTTCATGGTCGTCGGCTCGCCGCTTCATCTGGCTCAGGTACGCGAGATCTTCGGCTCTGTCTTTGAAGAAGGTGTTGACGTACTCGATGGCATGGAAGCCGTAGTCGGCTCGAGCGACCATGGCGAAGTCGAGAGGATCCAGCTCGCCGGCGTTGAGCGTCCGGTGAAGCGACCACTGGGCGAGCGAGATCTTCAAGGGCGGCTCGTCGTTGGCATGGCGCGCGTGCATCCCGTGTAGTACCTCCTGCGGGCACAGATAGGCCGCCGGCAGCGCCGCTGCCACTCGAGAAACGAAGGTGCGGCGGCTGATCATCGGCTCGATTACTTCGAAGCTTGATAGTACGGGTTGCTACCGCGCGCGTGGTCGGTTACATCGACGACCTCACGGATTTGCGGGAACATCTGCTTCAGCATGCGCTCAACACCCTGCTTGAGCGTCACCGTCGCCATGCCGCACCCCTGGCAGCCGCCGGCCAGCTGCACATAGACCACATCGTCCTGCACGTCAACCAGCCCGATTCGGCCGCCGTGCATCGCCACCGCCGGATTGATATGGGTCTCGATGACCTCCGAGATCCGTTCCGCCAACTCGCCGCTGGGCGGCTGGGAGCCGAGCGGCTTGACGTTGGGATTTTCGACCTGAAAGCCGCCGCCGTGGAGCGACTCGACCCAGCTTACCGTCGCGCCCTCCAGTTTCTGCGCGCTCTCCTCGTCGACATAGACCTTGAAGCCTCCGGCATCGACTACGGTATCGCCGGCTTCACGGTCGGACTCGTCCACCAGTGTCAGCTCGTATTGCGGCGCCAAAGGGCTGCCCGCCTGAACGGCGACGCGCAGGGCTACGGGTGTTTCCTCTTGCTCAATGAATGACAGCACGCGCTCGCGCGCCTTGTCGGTAAATGTCAACATCTTGCCTCCTCGGCCGCACTTTCAATTCTCATGAACGACCGCTGGCCATGAGATCGTACGCAACCGTAATATAGCAGAGTAGCCAGGGCATGCATCCGCCGGCACGCGGCGATCGAACAGGGGGCTTACGAGATGGCAGCGGGAATCAGCATCGTGGTCGCACAGGGGGACATCACCGAGTTCGAGGGCGACGCGATCGTAAACGCTGCCAACAATCATCTCGTGCTGGGCGCCGGCGTCGCCGGGGCGATCGCGCGCAAAGGTGGGCCCAGCATCCAGCGCGAGTGTGATGAGCACGGACCCATCAAGGTGGGCGAAGCCGCCATTACCGGGGCCGGGGCTCTGGCGGCGCGCTTCGTCATCCATGCGGCGGCCATGGGCGACGAGCCGGCCAGCCGCGAGTCGATCGCCGACTCGACGCGCAGCTCCCTGGAGCTGGCGGACGAGCACGGAGTGAAGACCATCGCCTTCCCGATCCTCGCGTCAGGCGTTGCGGGCTTCGCTCTCGATGAGGCCGCCCGCATCATGGTGGGCGTCATCCGCGAATACTCAGCGGCCGTCGATACAATGATCGAGGAGATCACCCTGTACGGCTATTCAGCCAGCGACGCCGAGACGGTGCGCCAGGTGGTATTGGCCGGCTAGATCTCGCACTTCGAGCCTGCCGATCACGCAAAGCCCGGACCGATCGGCCGCGCACTCGCCCGCCACGAGCCTCAGCCGCCCAGAGCCCTAACCACCTGATCCGCATGACCCTTCGCCTTGACCTTCTCGAATACCTCCTCGATCTTGCCACGCTCATCGATGACGAAGGTCGTGCGCAGGATGCCCTGGTAAGTCTTGCCGTACATCTTCTTCGCGCCCCAGGCACCGTACTTCTTGGCGACGACATGGTCGGGATCGGAGAGCAGCGCGAAAGGCAGTTCGTACTTGGCCTTGAACTTGTCGTGTGACGCGACGGAATCGGGACTCACGCCCAGTACGACGGCCCCCTCGCGCTCGATCTGCGGAGCCCTATCGCGGAACTCGCAGGCCTCGGTAGTGCAACCGGGCGTGTCGTCCTTGGGATAGAAGTAGAGGATCACCTTCTTGCCGCGCAGGTCCCTTAGCCGGACCGTCTCACCGCCATCGGACTGAAGCTCGAACTCGGGCGCCTGGTCGCCAACTTTTAGCACTTAAGCCTCCTCGCGGATTGGATGTCGCTGCACAGCTACAGCTACGAACCCGGCGCGTAGTTGGCAAGATCACTTGCCAGATCCGCCGGACCCGGGCTATCCGTATTAACTACGAAGCTCAAGCTAGCGGCGCCGGCCAAGCCGGATATGAGCAGGAATCAGCAGAGGGACGAGGCCGACATGACTGAGCGCACGGAAAAGGAGAGGCTGCTCGAGCGGCATCACGAGCACGTTAGGGCCTGGAGCGAGTTCGATCTCGGAGCCCTGGGCGACATCTACAACGAGGATTGCTTCATTTTCGATACCATCCCACCGCCTGCCTTCCGCAGCTTGCGAGATTTCCTTCAGCACCTTACGCCGTTGCGGCGGACCTATTCTCAATTCAAGCTCCGCACCTTCGATCAGATGGTCCGCGTCGACGAGCGATCGGAAGACCGCATCGGCTGGATCGCCTCGCGCTACGAGATAGAGGTGCGTCGCAGAGAAGGAGTGCATCGGCGGACCGGGCGCTGGACCGAGATCTACGAGAAGCGAGGCGACGACTGGAAGCTGGTCCACCTTCACTCGTCGGACGATCCGGTCGAGAGCTGACGACGCCCGGCCTTAGAGTGCCTAGAATAGCGAAAGCTGTGGATTGAGGTCGTCGGGATCCGTCACCGGCTGGCCCAACTGTCTCAGCAAGCGGCGTGCGCTGGCCGGCGAGTGGCCCTCGTAGTGGTTGTTGAAGAACCCGTAGATCCCTTTCATCTGACTCGATAGCTCCACCAGCAACTCTGCCCAGTCGCCGATCTCGGACGAGCGGTCGATCTGGGTGTGCGTGTACCCCGTGAGGTGCGGGCGATCGCCCAGCCAGCGGAAATAGGAGAACTTCGCCGTTGGCCGGCGAGCCGCATCCATCACGCGCTCGAGTGGAATCCAGGGGCCAGCCGAGAGCGCGTGACCCACCTCCGCCGCCCGCAGCACATCATAGGTCCGTTCGTCGAGCCAATCGGGGTGACGGAACTCCACTGCGAAGCGGACATCTCGTGGTAGGCGCTTCACGAAAGCGTCCAGGGCGTCGCGCTCGGCCGGCGTGAAGTCAGGAGGCAGCTGTACGAGGATGGCGCCCAGCTTCTCCTGCAGCAGCTCGGCGCGCTTGCAGAACGTCTTCAGAACCTCGTCCCCACCTCGCAGGCGCCGCTCGTGAGTCAATTCGCCCGGCAGCTTCAGGGCGAAGCGGAAGCCCGCGGGTGTACGTTCGTCCCAGCCCAAGAAATGCGAGGCTGGCGGAATCGCATAGAAGGAGCTGTCGACTTCCACCGCGGAGAAGGCTCTAGCATAGAAGTCGAGGTACTTCGAGCTGGGCGTGCCTTCCGGGTAGAAGGGGCCCGACCAGTCGGAATACGACCAGCCCTGGGTGCCGATGTAAATGCGAGCGGTCACGGCCACCCAAGCTATCGGTTGTCTTCAGTTGGCGACAGCTTCAGCCTTTGTATGAATGACGGCCGTCTCGAGAGTCATCCGCGCCGCGGCCGCGAGGGCCGCAGTTCGATGCGGCTGGGCAACGAGCGGTTCTCGTGCTCGCAAAGCTGCAAGACAGTCCTTGCGACATCGGCGGGCGTCAGCTTCCAGGAATCGCCCGACGGTTCCTTGTCGTTGAAGTAGGTGTCCACGGAACCCGGCATGATGCAGCTGACGCGGATATCGTGATCGCGGACATCCAGCATCAGCGCCTCGCTGAAGCCCAGGAGGCCGAACTTCGAGGCGTTGTAGGCGGTGCCGCCGGCAAAGGCATAACGGCCGGCCAGGCTGCCGATCGTGATGATCCAGCCACCGCCGCGCCTCTTCAGCTCAGGCACAGCCTCGTGGCAGCAGTAGTAGACGCCGGTCAGGTTCGTATCGATGACCCTGTGCCAGTCCTCCGGATCGATCTCGTCGATCGGCCCGAAGCCGCCGCCGACGCCGGCGTTGGCGACCAGTATGTCCAGGCCGCCCAGCTCTGAAGCCGCCGTCGCTACGAGGCGTCGCACATCCTCATGGCTGCGCACGTCGGCGGCGACACCCAGCACCCGGCCGGCCGACGCTTCGCCGATCTCCGCGGCTGCCCGCTTCGTCTCCGACTCGTCGCGCGCGCAGACGACGACACCAGCCCCGGCCTCCGCCAGAGCCGTGGCTATTGCACGTCCAATTCCCTTGCTCCCACCCGTAACGATGGCCGCCTTCCCTGCCAGGTTCAGCATTGCATGCCCCTCCCTACTTTCTCACGGTCTTTCAAGCGTAGAAGCCCGCTCTCTATCGTTGAATCGGTTGGCTACCCCCAGTGGATCACCCCACCGTGCCCGGCACACGAATTGGCTTCGGCGACCCGCAGGCTCAACCCTCGAGGCGGCGCAGCACCGGCTCGAGCGTCCGCCAGACGGTCTCCGCAACCACCCGTTGCCCCTCGGCGGTCGGATGGTTTCCGTCCGGTTGATTCAGACCGGGAACCCCGGCCACACCGTCCAGCAAGAAAGGAATCAGCTCCGCTCCATTCTCTTCGGCAAGCTGCTCGAACACCGCCTCGAACTCGGCTACGTACCGTTGACCCAGGTTCGGCGCCGCCTTCATGCCGGCGATGATGATGCGCGCCTCGGGGCGCGCCGCCCGGGTGCGGTCGATGATCTCTTGCAGGTTCGACCGCATAGCAGCGACGTCCTGGCCTCGCAGCATGTCGTTCGCACCCAGCTCCAGCACCAAGACGGTCACAGGCTGTCTGAGCAGCCAATCGATGCGCCTGAGGCCGCCGGCGGACGTCTCGCCGCTCACTCCGGCGTTCACCACGCGAAAGCGGAGGCCGGCGGAATCGATCTTGGCCTGGAGGAGCGCCGGGTAGGCAAGGTCTGGGCTGAGCCCGTAGCCGGCGGTCAAGCTGGTCCCGATGAACAGCACGACCGGCGCCGTCGAGTCCGCGGTTGAAACCTCGGTCTCCGGCGAGCGTAGTACGGGTCGCTGATCATCGGCGTCGCAGGCAGCCAGCGCTGCGGCCAGCCCAAAGACGAGTATCTTTCGGAACATGATCATTATCACCAAGTCACTCGAGCAGACGTATGTGAGCGGCGGCCGGCCGCTGACGGTGCTTCGCGACATCAATCTGGAGATCGAGGCGCGAAGCGCCGTAGCCATCGTGGGCCCCTCCGGCTCCGGCAAGACGACGCTCCTGGCCTTGCTGGCCGGCCTCGACCTGCCGACCGCCGGATCCGTGACCCTCGACGGCCAGCTGTTGAACGACCTTACGGAGGACGAGCGCGCCACCCTGCGCGCCGAAAAGGTAGGCTTCGTCTTCCAGAGTTTCCAGTTGATCCCCACGCTGACCGCGCTGGAGAACGTGCTGGTGCCCATCGAGCTCCAAGCCCGCGCGGCCAAGCACGATGGGTCAGAGCCGGAGAGGCGCGCCCGGGAACTGCTGGCTCGAGTCGGCCTGGCCGACCGCGAGCATCACTACCCGGCACAGCTATCGGGCGGCGAGCAGCAGAGGGTGGGGTTGGCCCGCGCCTTCGCCAACCGGCCGAAGATATTGATGGCGGATGAGCCCACCGGGAACCTGGATGCCGACACGGGCGGCACCGTCATCGACTTGATGGTCAGATTGAACCAGGAGGAGGGCACGACCCTGCTGCTGGTGACCCATGACACGCAGCTCGCCTCGAAGGCGCACCGCATCGTCAGGCTGTCCGGCGGCGCAGTCGTAGAGGACCGCCGGGTGAGCGCTCCGTGAGCACGCGTTTCGTCCTGGCGATGGCGCGGCGCGAGAGCCGCGCCATGCGGCGGCGGCTGGCGCTCTACATCGTTGCGATCACGCTCGGCATCGCCGCACTCGTCGCCATTAACTCCTTCAAGGCCAACGTCACCGGGGCGGTACGGGCGCAATCGCGCACTCTCCTGGGCGCGGACCTCGTCCTTGGCAGCCGCTGGGAGTTCACCCCGCAGGTCGAAAGCGTATTCGATTCACTGACGCGATCCGGCGCCGCCGTCGCTCGCTCCACCTCCTTCGCATCGATGGCGTTGGCGACCCGAACTGGACGGACGCGCCTGGTCGAGGTGCTGGCATCATCCGGCGGTTATCCGTTCTACGGAGCCGTGACCACCGAGCCGGCCGGCCTCTGGCTGGAATTCCCGGCTGGGCGTCAGGCGCTGGTCGATCCCGGCCTGCTGGTACAGCTCGATGCCGGGCTAGGCGACACGCTGGCGGTCGGACAGGCGCGCTTCAGCATCGCCGGGACCGTCACTCGCGCTCCGCGCGACTTCGCGCTCCGGGCGGTTATCGGGCCCCGGGTCTACATACCATCCAGCCAACTCGAAGCGACCGGTCTTCTCAGTTTCGGAAGCATCTCCTATCACGAGGCCTACCTGAAGTTGCGGAGCGAGGGTGACGCCGAGCTGCTCGAGGCGGCGTACGACTCGCTCTTCGAGGCCAACCGCGTCTGGTCGACAACGGTCTCGGAATACGAGGAGAACCTCGCGACCGGCCTCGAGCGCCTGGGCAGCTTCCTCGCCCTGGTCGGTCTCGTGGCGCTGCTCCTGGGCGGCGTCGGCGTGGCCAGCGGCGTGCACGTCTTCGTGAGAGAGAAGCTGGATACCGTTGCCGTGCTGCGCTGCCTGGGCGCGCGCCAACGGCAAGCCTTCCTCATCTATCTGGTCCAGGCCGGGTTGATGGGTCTGGGCGGCGCGGCCCTGGGCGTTGCCCTCGGAATCGCCGTGCAGCTTCTGCTCCCGATCGTGCTGGGCGACTTCCTTCCGCTCGACGTGCCTTTTCGCCTCGAGCCGTTCGCCATCGCCGGCGGCCTGGCCATCGGCTTGGGCGTGTCGCTGCTCTTCGCCTTACTGCCCTTACTCCAGATCAAGGACGTCCCGCCCCTTAGGGCGCTGCGCCGCGACTACGAGGTCGCGCGACGCCGCCGCGACATCTGGCGCTATGGGGCCTGGGCTTCTTTGGTGCTCGGCCTCCTGTTCCTCACTCTCTGGCAGGCGCCGGAGCCGGCGATCGGATTGGCGTTCGCGGGCGCCATCGCCATCACAACCGCAGCGTTGGCCCTCACGGCCTTCCTTCTGCGACGCGGCACCCGCCGCTTCTTCCCACGTCGGTCCAGCTTCGCTCTGCGGCAGGGAATAGCCAACCTGTTCCGGCCCCACAATCAGACGATGGCCGTAACGCTGGCCATTGGCTTCGGCGTCTTCCTGGTGGCGACGCTTTATGTGGTTCAGCGCAACCTGCTGGACCAGCTGGCGATGGAGACCCGGCCGGATCGACCGAATCTGTTCATGTTCGACATCCAGCTCGATCAGGAGGAGGGGATCGAGCGGCTGCTGGCGGACCGTGATGTGCGTGTCTTGCAGCGCGCCCCGCTGGTGTCGTCCCGGCTCACCCGCATCGGCGAGCGCAGCGTCGAGGAGATTTTGGCGGACACGACCGGGCGCCGGGTGCCGCGCTGGGCGCTGATGCGCGAGTATCGCCACACCTACCGGGACACGCTGACGGCGTCGGAGCGGCTGGTGGCGGGCGAGTGGTTCGCGGGCGGCCCGGCAGAGGACGCCGGCCAGACTCCGCAAATATCTCTGGAGGAAGATATCGCCGAGCTGCTTCACGTCTCGCTCGGCGATCGGCTCACCTGGGATATTCAGGGTGTCCCGGTCGAGACGGAGATCGGCAGTCTGCGCCGTGTCGATTGGGCCCGCTTCGAGCCGAACTTCTTCGCGGTGTTCGAGCCGGGGGTTCTGGAGGGCGCACCGCAGAGCCTGATCTTGCTGACCCACGTCGATGAGCCGCGCCGGCGCGCCGAGCTGCAGCGCGACCTGGTGGCAAGCTATCCCAACGTTTCGGCCATCGACCTCACAATCATCCTCGAGGCCGTGGACGCCATCCTCGGCAAAGTCGCGCTCGCTATCCGCTTCATGGCTCTGTTCAGCATCGGAAGCGGGCTGGTGATTCTCGTCGGCGCCATCGCGACATCGCGTTACCAGCGCGCTCGCGAGTCGGTGTTGCTCAAGACGCTGGGCGCGCGGTCGCGCCTGATCCGCCGAATGCTCGCTGTCGAGTACTTCACCCTGGGCATGGTCGCCGGTCTCGCAGGTGTCGTGCTGGCCGCCGTCGCCGGCTGGGTGGCCGTGGTATTCCAGTTCGAGCTGAAGTTCTTCCTTCCCGGCCTGCCGCTCATCGGTTTCTGGTTGGCCACCGCCGTCGTGACCACCTTGATCGGCCTCGTCAACAGCCGCGACATCGTCCGGCGCACACCGCTCGCCGGAATGCGCGACTTCTCAGAGTAGACCCAGCACAGCCGCTTGACTATTCGGCGGCAGGGGCAAACCTTCAGGTAGTCACAACCGCCCCATCCGCCGCGCCCCGCGCGCGCTCCATCACGCGTTAACCCCGTATTCTGCGATGAAGCATCAGAGACTTCTTGTGCTGGCCGCCCTCTTGCTCGCCTTACCCGGTCGGGCCGGGGCCCAGGAGTCCGCCCGGGACATCATCGATCGGGTCGACCGCATCCTGCGCGGCGAATCGAGCCACGGTATAGCGACGATGGAAGTGGTTACGGAGAATTGGGAGCGCAACGTGACCATGGAGATCTGGTCGCTCGGAACCGACTATTCCCTGATCCGGGTCAGGGCTCCGAAGAAGGAGGAGGGCACGGCGACGCTGAAGGCCGAGGACGACATCTGGAACTACCTGCCACGCGTCGACCGGACGATCAAGATACCGGCCTCGATGATGATGGGCTCGTGGATGGGCTCGCACTTCACCAACGACGACCTGGTGAAGGAGAGCCGCCTGATCGACGACTACGACATCGAGATCAGCTTCGAGGGTCCTCGTGACGGCCCGGAAGTCTGGGAATTTCTACTCACGCCGAAGGCCGAGGCGGCCGTGGTCTGGGGCCGGATCGAGTATCAGGTGCGCAAGGATGATCTGATGCCGACCTGGGCGCGCTACTATGACGAGGATGGCAACTTGAAACGCACGCTGGACTTCGGCGACTATCGCAGTATGGGCGGCCGCCTGGTGCCCGCCGTGATGGACATGCGGCCCGAGGACAAGCCGAGCGAGCGGACGACGGTGCGCTACTCCGAGCTGGAGTTCAACATCGACATTGACCAGAGCTTCTTCTCGCTCCGCAACCTGAGATCGGGAGTGCGCTAGAGTGGCGCCAGGACCCTGGTGGCGGATCGGCTGGCGTAACCTCGGCCGCAACCGCCGGCGCACACTGATCACCGCGGCCGGGCTCGCCTTCGGATATCTGGCGGTCGTGCTCCTGGTCGGCTGGATGGAGGGGCTGACCGCGGAGATGATCGAGAGCGGCACCAGCACGCTCTCCGGACAACTTCAGGTGCACGACCTCGACTACCGGCCCGAGCGCAAGATCTACGACACGATCGGCGGCCGCGACGGTGCAGATGTCGATCGTCTGCTAGGCGAGGTGGCGGCCGACCCGGCGATCGAGGCGGCGGCCGCCCGGGTCTTCGGCGGCGGCCTCGTCAGCTCGGGTGAGGCCACGACAGCCGGTGTGTTGGTCGGCATCGATCCCGCGCGCGAGCGCCGGGTCAGCAACCTGCTGCGTGCCCTGACCGCAGGCCAGCCTCCGGAACCCGGCACCAACGAGATACTGATCGGCAGCGAAATGGCCCGGCAGCTGGATGTCGACATCGGTGACGAGATCATCCTCGTGGTGCCGGCCGCCGACGGATCGATGGGCAACGATCTCTACACCGTGTCCGGCATCTTCCGCAGCGGACTCGCGGAGCTGGATGCCTCGTACGCGATGATGCCGATCGAGTCGCTGCAGACGCTCGTGGTCCTCGATCCGAATCGAATACACGAGATCGCGGCCTCGACCGTCGACCCCTGGCTGGCCCCCGAGGCCGCCGATCGGATCCGGGCTCGCCTCGAGCCGCTGGGTCTGGGAATCGAGGTCGAGCCCTGGACGCGGCTGCGCCCGGAGATGCTCGACTACGCCCAATTGGCCCAGGCCTGGAATTGGGTCATCATCGTCATCGTCTTCGGCATCGCGATATTCGGCGTCCTCAACACCATGCTGATGGCAACCTACGAGCGTCGGCGCGAATTCGCGGTGATGTTGGCCCTCGGCACGTCGCCGCTCGCCGTTGCGCGTACGGTACTGGCGGAGGCGCTCAGCTTGGGCGTCCTGAGCTTGGTCGCCGGCGCCATCATCACGTTCCCCGTGATGATCTGGTTCCACAACTCGCCGCCCGATCTGAGCTTCCTGTACGGAGACTACACCTTTTTCGGGGCGCTCATCCGCCCGCGGCTGCGCGTCGAGTACAGCCTCGAGATGTGGTTGCTGACAGGAATCGCGCTGCTGCTGACCGCGATCATAGCCTCGCTTTACCCGGCGATTCGCTCGGCCAGGGTACCACCGGCGGACACGCTGTCAGGCCTATGATCACCCGAGCGACCACCCTGGTCCGCCTGGCCCTGCGCAACCTGCGGCGCTACCTGCGCCGCAGCCTTCTCACGGCTGCCGCCATGATCGTTGGCGGAGGCTTGATGATCTTCTCCCTCTCGATCGGCGACGGTACGCACGAGCAATGGATCGAGTCGGGCGCGCGTCTGGGGAGCGGACACATTACGATCCAGGCGCCGGGCTTCCAGGCGACCCGCAAGATAGACGACCGGCTGTCGGTCTCCGCCCGAAGCGCCGCCGAGGCCGCACTGCGCCAACCCGGCATCGCCGAGCACGTGGTCACCTCGGTCCCACAGCTCGCCATCGGCGGCCTGGCGAGCTCGCCCTCCGGAGCGCGGCCGGCACAGATCGTCGGGGTCGACCCCGTCGCCGAGGCGGAATTCTCCATCCTGGACGACAAGCAGACGGAGGGGCGATACCTCGAGCCCGACGACCGGCTGGCCGCCTACGTGGGCGCCGGCCTGCTCGAAGGTCTCGATCTGCGAATCGGCTCCCGCCTGGTGCTCACGGCCCAGGACGCCGACGGCGAGATCGCCGACCAGCTCGTCCGCGTCGTGGGCGTCTTCAGCACCGGCGTCCCCGAAGTCGACCAGGCGTTGATCCACATCCCGCTCGCCACCGCAGGGTCCTGGCTGCGCTCCGGCGATGACGTGACCACGATCGCCGTGCTGGCCGACAACAGTCGCGCCGTGAACCGGCTGAGCCGCTCGCTGCGGCGCCAGCTGGCCGACGAGATCGATACGGGCCGACTCACGGTGCTCACCTGGCGCGAGGCGTCGCCCGAACTGGACGCGGTCGTGCGCATCGACGACCTGGGCAACTACGTCTGGCAGGGCATCATGTTCGGCATCATCGCCCTCACCATCGTGAACACGGTCTTGATGTCGGTCATGTACCGGAAGCGTGAGTTCGGGCTACTCCAGGCCCTCGGCTTCACGCCGCGCCAGACTGGCGGCCTGGTGATCACCGAAGGATTGACGCTGACGGCGCTCAGCGGGTTCGTTGGCGTCGCCCTGGGAGTCTTCCTCACCTGGTTCTTCTTCCGCGACGGACTCGACTTCTCTTTCGCCTGGGACGAGGATTGGAGCTTCTCCGGCGTGGTGTTGGATCCCATCATCCTCCCGCTGTTCAGCGTCAGGAGGTTCGTCCAGGTGTTGGTCTTCATTCTCTTCATCGGATCGGTCGCGTCACTCTACCCGGCGTATCGCGCGACACGCATCGATGTCGCGGAGTCGATGAAATTCGAGCGATGAGCGAGATAGATATGAGCGAGCAGAGCGCAGCCGCCGTCAGGACGGAGGATGTCTGGAAGATCTTCGAGCAGGAGGCGGAGGAGGTCCATGCCGTCCGCGGCGTCAGTCTGACCATCGAGCCCGGCGAGTTCATCGCGATGGCCGGACCATCGGGCTCGGGCAAGACGACCCTACTCAATCTCATCGGTGGCCTCACACGCCCTACGCGCGGTGACGTCTGGGTAGCGGCGCAGAACCTCGCCGCCCTGTCGAGCCCACGGCTGGCGCGCCTGCGCCTGGAGCATATCGGTTTCATCTTCCAGGCCTACAACCTGCTGCCCGTGCTCAGCGCCGCCGAGAACGCCGAGTTCCCGCTTCTCCTCCAGGGAGTCAACGGCGGGGAGCGCAGGCGCCGCGTGCAGGAGTTGTTCGAGCGGACCGGCCTCGCCGGCCTCGAGGATCGCCGGCCCGGCAAGCTTTCCGGCGGCCAGCAGCAGCGCGTCGCCGTCATCCGCGCCGTCGTGGCCGAACCGGCACTCGTACTGGCCGACGAGCCCACGGCCAACCTCGATTCGGCCGCGAGCGACTCGCTGCTCGATATGATGGAGGAGCTGAACCGCGATCTCGGAACGACCTTCGTGTTCGCCACCCACGATCCGCGCGTCATGCAGCGGGCGCGGCGCCTGATCCGACTGGTGGACGGAGCGATCGCGTCGGACGAGCGGCGCGGGTCCGAGCCCAACCGGTGAAGCGGACCCTCGCTCTCACCCTCCTGCTCCTCGGTTCCGGCCCCGCGCTCGCCCGGGCGCAGCTCCCGGCTATCCGCGGCTACAACCTGACCGTTCCCATCTGGAGCGATTCGACAGATTTCGCAGTCGGCGGCTTCGGCCTGATCGACCGGGCCCGGCTCATGAGCCGCCCGGCGGTGGGCGATCTCGCTCTCGAGGCCGCCTACGAGCACGTGCTGACCTACAGTCAGCGGGCCGCGCCCGGCGCGGGGAGCGTAGTGGGCGTCATCGTTCCCGGCGGCGGAGAATGGGCGAAGCTCCAGTGGACGATAGCGGAAGAGGACCGCGTCGCCTGGGGCCACCGTTTCGATCGCCTGAACCTGCAATGGGCACCCACCGAGCTGCTTCAGATCAACGCCGGCCGACAGACGATCTCCTGGGCGACGACGCTGATCCTCACGCCAGCCGATCCCTTCATCCCGTTCGATCCTTCCGATCCCTTCCGAGAGTACCGCGCCGGCGTCGATGCCTTGAGGGTCCAGGCGTTCCCCGGCCAGTTCACCGAGTTCGACTTCGTGGTACGGCCGGCGAAGACACGGGTGGGCGACCATGTCGTCGACGAGACGTTGACCGTGCTGGCCAGGGCGCGGACCCTCTGGCAAGGTTGGGAGCTGTCGGCCTGGGGCGGCGCCCTTCATGATGAGCCGGCCGGCGCGGTCAGCACATCGGGCGGTATCGGCAGGGTGGCGGTGCGTGGCGAGGCATCGCTGCGTTCTGTGGACGACGAGCTCTTCTTCCGCGGCACCGCCGGTATCGATACGCGCTTCGACCTACTCAGCCGCGACCTTTATCTGGTCTTCGAGTACCAGCACGACGAATTCGGGGCATCCGGCGCGGAGGACCTTGTAACGGTCATCTCGTCAGGTCCCTTCGCGCGCGGCGAGCTGCAGGCTCTGAGTCAGGACATCACCGTCGGGCAGGCCGCTTATCAGGTCCACCCGCTGCTTACTCTGGACGCGCTCGTGCTCTGGAGCCTGAGCGACGGGAGCTTGCTGCTCGCACCGGGCGCCACGTACTCGGCCTCCAACGAGGTGACCTTACGCTTGGGCGGCTTTGTGGGATTCGGTGATGATGTGTCGGGCACGCTCGATCCGATTCCCTCGGAGTACGGGATCGTGCCCGCGATCTTCTACGCCTCAGTCAGTGCCTTCTTCTAGCTTCCCGCAACTTACTCCTCGAGCAGTATCGACGCGCGCGAAAAGCCGTTCTCATTGAAAGCTGGAATGCACCCCAGAATCGACAGTGGCGATTAATCAGGCTTCGAAAACTTCCCGGCGTGTGTCTGTTCCCCCGGCTCGCTGGAAGGCCAGACTGAAGAGCCAGGCGCTGAAGGCCAGGGCGATGGCGATCCACAACACACCCCAGATCACCGTCGGGATGCCGGTGAACTGCGCCAGCATCCGAGCATCCGACATCACTTCCGGGCGGTCCAGGATATCGCTCTTGATGTCCAGTATCGCGTAGAGGCAGCTGGTGAGCCCCAAGGCCGTCAGCAGCGCGGCGTTGCCCTGAACGGGAAGCTGCCGGCCGGCAGCCACGAGCGCGACCCCGAAGGCGACACCGAACAGCACGCCAAAGGGATTGCGCACGAAGAGGAGAGTCACGGCAACGACCAGGGCGCCGATCACCGCCGCCGCGATCCCAGGTAGCGCACCGCGCCCCCGGGCGGCCAGCAGGATCAGTCCACCCCAAAGCAGGCTGCCGAGGTACCCGGCCGAGAGGACGAGGAACCGGCTGCCGCCCGGGCACTGGCACAATCCACCCTGGTCGGCGGTGATGACGATGCGCTCGATTCCACCCCCCGTCGCCACGGCCACCAGTCCGTGGCTGATCTCGTGAAGCAGCACCACGAAGATCTTGATCGGATATATGACGGGGGAATTCCAGAGGAGCCAGAGCGCCACGAAGTAGACGGCGAACCCTGCGAGGAAAGCCAAACGCTTCTTCGTGATCTCGGTCATTCAGACTCGCTCGGGGCGTGCTGGGTTCGCCGTCCACACCTGCCCGCTGTTAACTGCAGTGCGGCCGAACCAGGTCAGCCGCCACGAACAATCTACACTACGTCACGTTCGAGCGCCGGGTTTCGTCTCGGCGTCGTGCCGATCAAATGGCCCGCTACGGCTGGCAAGCCCGCCGAGGCGCTGACAGAGGCGCACGGCCCAGATCACCGAGAAGCCCAGCGCCGCGAAGGCGACCGCCACGACGCCCGACCCGGGTGCCGCCGGGTCCCGTGGCTCGACGCCGGCTGCTAGTAGGCCTACCACCCCGACGAGGTTGTTGACGGCGTGTACGACGACCGCCGGGGCTATGCTCGCCAGCCGCCAAGTCACCCAGCCGACGGGCAGACTCCAGACGACGAAGAAAGGCGCGGCGGCAGGACCGTGCAAGACGGCGAAGGCCAGGCCCGCTACGCCGATGGCCAGCCAGTGATGAACCCGCCGTTCCAGGGCGCCCTGCAAAAGGCCGCGGAACAGCGCTTCCTCGATCAGGGGCGCCGCCAGCGCGACGCCGAACAGCAGCATGGCGCGCTCGAGCGCGCTCTCGGCCTCCGCGATGAACCGGACGTCCTGAGCCGGAGGGCCGAGCAGCACGCTGGCCGCGAAGTTGGCCAACAGCAGAGCCAACCCAAGCTGCAAGGCTAACGGATAGGCTGCCGGCCGAACGGCGCGCAGCCGCATCGCCTCGGCAACCCGGAAGCCGCGCGCCGCCAGGTGCAGGACGACCCCGACCAGGAAGCCCAGCTCACCCAGCAGGATCGCGGCGGTCAGCGACGCACCGACGAGCGCGGTGGCCCAGCTAAGCAGCAGAGCCAGCGCCAGGCCGGTGATCAGAGCCGTCAGGGCCGTCCCGAAGCCGGGGACGCCCGTGTCTGGCTCCGGGCCTGGCGCATCCACGCCCCGATAACCGCTTCCCTCCTCCGATGCCCGATGCTGATCCCTGTCGTCGCTCATCCCGGCCTTCGAGTCTCGCCCCCTCTAACGTTTCCGCCTCCCTGGTTGTCTACACTGACAGGGCCATTCAGCGCAAGCCGTCAGCCCAATGTGCGTCGCGCTGGAGCCGTGTGTCGGCACTGGCTGAGGAATAGATTGTCGCGTTTCAGTACTCGATGTCACCAATCAGTGCTGGGTCACGAGATCGCGTGGCGGGGACCGTGATGGGAAGCAAGTCAGCGATCTGTGTGGCCCAGCACAGCGCCGCCGGCCTGACCGAACGACGTCCAACCGTCTCCTGAGATCAGGCTTGAAGCCGCGACGCAGACCTTCCGCCCGAACCGAAACCGCCCGGACCCAGCGGACGTACTGACTCTTGAGGGAGGAGTGTAGAGCGTTCCAACCCTCGGATCCTTCTATGCATCTAAGCCGCTGGAACAATGCCTATATCAGGCCCCCGGCTTCAGCGGGGGCCAAGCCTGAGATTACACCTAGCGGAGGCGATTCAATGCTGTACCGGTCCCTTGGCGCCCTCGTCGTGGGCGTCCTCGTATCGCTGGCGACTACGCCGGCGCTGGCCCAGCAGGAGTGGTCGTTCGAAGGCGATCGGCTGCTGGTGACCAATCTCGTCGGCGATGTGGTGGTGCGCGGCCACGACGGCTCGCGGATCATCATCCGCGCTCAACCCGGAGGCGACGACGCCGCTCAGATCCGTTTCGAGGTCAAGCGTGGCGGCAACGCCGAGTTCCACGCGGTCTATCCGTTGGCGGAGCATCGGGAGTATCGCTACCCGCGACGCGGAGGCAGCTCGCAGTTCCGCGTCGAGAGCTGGGCGGACGAAAGCTCGTTTCTGGAAGATCTCTACTCTGACGTCTCGGGCCGCGACCGCATCAAGATCGGCGGCGACGTGGGTGGCGATGCACTGGAGGCCTGGGTCGATTTGGAGGTCCTGGTACCTCGTGACGTTGCGTCACGCGTCGTCCTCGCCGTCGGCGATTTGGAGGCCAGTGGTGTTCAAGCGGCGATCGATCTGGACACCCACAGCGGCCCGGTCCGCGCCGAGAACATCGGTGGCGACACACGGATCGACACCGGCAGCGGTTCCGTGGAGGCACGCGCGATCCGCGGCAACCTCAACATCGACACCGGCTCCGGCAGCGTCGAAGCCGCTGACGTGCAGGGAGACGAGATCCTCATCGACACCGGCAGCGGCAAGGTGACCCTCACGGGTGCCAGCGGCCGCGAGATCAAGATCGACACCGGCAGCGGCTCGGTCACCCTGGAGGGTGCCAGCGCCCGCGACGTCGAGATCGACACCGGCAGCGGCTCGGTGCGCGCCTCCGAGATCGAGGCCGACAACACGACCCTTGATACCGGTTCGGGCTCCGTTACACTCGACCTGATCCGCTTGAGCGGCGGCCAGCACGTCATCGATACAGGCAGCGGCGGCGTCACCGTGATGATTCCGACGGACGCCTCGGTTCACGTCATCGCCGAGACCGGCAGCGGCGGCTTCAACCTCGATGTGCCCGACGCCCAACTGCGGCGGATGAGCCGCGATCACGTCGAGGTCGAGATCGGCGGCGGCGGCGCGCGACTGGAGATCGAAACCGGCTCCGGCAGCGTCACGCTCCGCGCCCGCTGAGCCGTGGCAACTGCGCCAGGTTGCACCTGAGCGCCCAGGCCGCGATATAACTTCATGCTGGAAACGGGCCGGACGCGGCGTCCGGCCCGCCGGCTTCGTCTTACCCCTCGAAGAGACCGACGGTTATGGGAAGGATCTCAGGGCGGCCCCTGCCCGCGGCGCTCTTCATGCTGTGGGCCACGACCTCCTGCTCGGTCGATCGCTCCGAGATGTCTGGAACATCGCCGGCTGAGATGGTGGCCGTCAGCCGTCTTATGGTCACCCTCGACAGGGTTACGGCCGAAGGAGACCTGAACGGGCTGGCCGCCCTCTTCGCCGACGATGCGGTTCTCATGGAGCCGGGCGCGCCAGCGCTGATCGGGCGCCGCGGCATCGTCGACTGGTACGCTCACGTCTTCGCCGACTTCCAGGTCGTCCTCGCTCACGAGCCGCTGGAGATCGACGCCGCCGGCCCCTACACGATCCAGCGGGGCGCCGTCCGCGGCACGCTGGCGCTCCCGCATGGCGGGACGTCCTTTGATGTCGACAGGAAATACCTGTTCGTGCTTCGCCGCCAAGAGGATCGCTCGCTGGTCATCTGGCGAGCCATGTACAACGACAACTGAACGGGCGCCCGTCTATAGTCCGGCTATCCGCCTATCGGCTGGTACTTGAATTTCTGTCCGCCTATCGCCGCCTCGTACATGAGGCCGGCGTTGGTCATGGTCATGACCGCCACGCCTTTGTTATAAGCGAGGTCCGCTGAAGCTCCAGCCGTCAGCGCGACCGCCGACGCCTGAGCGGCGAACTCGAAGTTGCCCCGCGTGAAGTCGTTGAACGCCGTCTCATCCTTGAAGAAGATCACCTCGACGAAAGACTGCCCCCCCAACTGCAGGCCGACGGTGACCTGGATCAGCTCGGATTTCCCCACCAGGTCCCCACTCTTGTAGACGAGCCCGTTCCCGTGGGCGGCGCCGACTCCGACGGCGCCCTTCCCAACGTTCGGGAACACGACGTACCCGTAGGCGTCGTCGAACCAGGCCTTCATGCCCGCGTCCTTCTCGACCATCGTCGCGATGACCTGCTGGACTTTCAGGATCTCCGATTCCTTTTGCGCCTGTGCCGGCGTCGCCAGTGCGAACGCCAACAACGCCGTGGTGCCGGCAGTCAGATACCGCATTGACATTACTCCTCTATAGATTCTCGAAGTAGAGCCGCTCGAGCCGTCCGTTGAACTCGAACGGCGTCAGATCGAAGTAGGCGTCGGCCACCGGTGAGTTCGTGTCCATCCCTACGTCGAACGTCTCCGACGCCGTGAACGCGGCGGGAATGGTGCGCTCGACCGTGCCGCTGGCCACCTCGTTTCCGTTGATCCAGAACGTGAGCTCGGCCGGCGCAGCACGCTGCGGTGGTGTCCGCATCTCCATCACGATCTGGACGTTCCCCACAGGCAGCCTACCCACCGCGATCTTCGTGCGCCGCAGGAGCAGTGCGCTGTACTCGTAGTGGAGCTCGCCGTTGAGGGCATAGAGCGCCACACCGCCCGCGTAGCCTCCCATGGCGAACAGCACGCCGTTCGCATTGCGGGGAACTTGAGCCTCGATCTCCGCCCGCACGTTCCCGTTGCGGACGTTGGGTGCCTGACTCTCAGGGATGCGCGTCATCCCCTCGTAGAGCGTCCACTCCGTATTCGCACTCCCCTTCGCCTCGCTCGGATTCAGGGGGACGTAGAGTCCGCCCCCGACCGGAAGGACCTTGTTCTCCTCGGCGACGCGCATGAACAGGTTCTTGAGCTCGTCGAGCTTCTCGGGCTGCTCCGCGGCCAGATCATGCATCAGAGAGTAGTCCGTCCGCGTGTCGAACAGTTCCCACCGATCCTGTGACGGCTCCCACGTGAGGAGGGCGGACAGATCCGCCTCCCACGGCCTGCGGGGCCCGAAGGCGCTCGCCATCCAGCCCTCGTGGTAGAGCCCGCGGCTCCCCATGATCTCGAAGTACTGCGTCGCTTTCCGCTCCGGCGCGTCCGCCGTGGCAAACGTATAGGCGAAGCTCGTCCCGTCGATCGGGTCCTGTCGGTGACCGTCTACGACGTCTGGCGGGCGAATGCCGAGGATCTCGTAGAGCGTGGGCGCCAAGTCGTTCACATGATGGAACTGGGGCCTCGGTGTCGCGTCCGGCGTGATGCGCGCCGGCCACGAGACCACCATCGGCGTGCGGGTGCCGCCGAAATCACCGGCGATCAGCTTCATATAGCGGAACGGCGTGTCGCCCGCCCAGGCCCAGGCCGAATGGTACATGTTGTCTGTCCGGGGACCGCCGATGGCTGCGAGTCCCCCGATACCGCGCAGCACCGCCAGGTGCTCGGCAACGGTGCTCGGGATGCCGTTCTGCGCGTTGAGCTCGGCGATGCTGCCCCCCATGCCCTCGGCCGAGGCGCCGTTGTCGGAGAGGATGTAGATCAACAGGGTGTTGTCGCGCACTCCCATCTCATCGAGCGCGTCCACCAGCTTGCCCACCTGCACATCGGTGTGCCCCAGGAAGCCGGCATACACCTCCATCAGACGCTCCTGGAACGGGCGCTCCTCTTCCGGGATCTCGCTCCACGCGGGCATCCCCTCAGGTCTCGGGGCGAGTTCGGCGTCGGCGGGGATCCAACCCATCTCCTTTTGTCGGGCGAAGACCCGCTGCCGCATGGCGTCCCAGCCATCGTCGAACTGCCCCTTGTACTTGTCGGCCCACGCCTGGGCCACGTGATGGGGTCCGTGGACGGCACCCGGTGTCCAGTAGACGAGGAACGGACGGCCGGGGTTCAAGGCGCGATGGCGGCGCATCCAGCGAATCGCCCTGTCCGCCATGTCCTCAGTAAGGTGGTAGTCTTCGTAGTTCTGCACGTGCGGCGGCGCGATGGGCGTGGTGTTCTCCCACAGGGCCGGCTCCCACTGCGACGTCTCCCCCGCGATGAACCCGTAGAAGTAGTCGAAGCCATGGCCCGTGGGGAACCGATCGTAGGGCCCGTTGGCCAGCGCGTCCACGGGCGTGTTGTGCCACTTCCCGAACGCCGCCGTCGCGTATCCGTAGTAGCGGAGCACTTCCGCGAACGTGGCCGAGGACCTCGGGATGATCCCGGTGTACCCATCCCAGTCGTTGGCGAACTCCGCGATCTGCCCCGCGCCCACCCGATGGTGGTTACGCCCCGTCAGCAGGGCGGCCCGCGTCGGGGAGCACATCGCGGTTGTGTGGAAGGCGTTGTACGCAATGCCCTCCTCGGCCAGCCTGGAGAGCGTCGGGGTGGCGATGTCCCCTCCGAAGGTACTCGGCTGGCCGAACCCCGCGTCGTCGTGCATCACGATCACGATATTGGGGGCGTCCGCCGGCAGATGGCTCGGCTGCTCGCGCCATTTGTGGACGGACTCCTGCATGGTGGGTCCGACCGTGCCGCCCATTGGGGGCGGCTCGAACGGCAGCACCGTGCCAGGCTCGCCCGAGCCACCACCACATCCAAAGGACACGACGGCCGTCATGAAGGCGAGCCGCACACCCTTTGGAAGGACCGAAGCGTCTCGCACCGATATCCACTTCGACATGCAGCTACCCTCCAATATTATCTGACTGAGGCTGTGTCCAGGGCTTCATCGTCGGCCCTCCGCAGCGTGTGTGGACCGGAGGCGCACCGGATTCGTCCCGGAGGTCATGTCGGTGCGCTCACTGGCCACTCGTCCCGAATCACCTGCGGTCGTACGCGCCGAACATCGCGGTATCGAGCCCCTTGCGATCGAAGAGGCCCTTGAGCGCGATGTTGCCCATCTGCGGACCGTTGTCAGTCATGGTCACCCACATGATGTGATCCACGTTGCCGGGGCCTTCGTGGTGGAACGATGCCCCGGAGGGTCCCATCGTGATGTACTCGACGCCGTCGATGTTGTCGTAGTCGTAGTAGTGCAAGTGGCCGGCGATGACGGTGTGGTCTCGGTCCTTGAGGAGGTCCTGGATCGTCGTGAAGCTCGCCGAAGGATTCTCCCAGGCAGGCTCATGCAGGAACACGAACGTCCAGCGTACGTCGGGGTTCCCGGCCAGCGTTTCCCTCACCCAGGCCACCTGCTCCTCGGGGAATTCGACGGGCGTGGCGAGTGCCGCGATGACGGCTTCGTCGGACATGAATTCCGACAGCATGGCCTGCGCCCGGGGCGGGTCCTCCGTCTGCAGCCGATTGAAGAGCTCTATCTTCTCCTTCATTCCTGGGGGCGGCGCGGGCCGGGCGTTCTCACTGTCGAGCACCATGAACAGCACGTTACGATAGACGAAGTAGTAGTACGTCGCCCCAAAACGCTCGCCCCAGACCTGCCGTGCGGTGGCGTTGGCAATATCGTGGTTGCCGGGCGTACGGAAG
>CP070722.1:3611094-3633029 GCA_020350785.1 Gemmatimonadota bacterium | reverse complement strand
CTCAACGAGGCGCGGCAGCTCGGTGACCTCGAGCTGGAAGGCTACTGCCACCATGCTCTGATGGTGGTCGAGATCGAAGCTGGCCGGCCGGGCAAAGCCGCCTCTTGTGGTTGGGAAGCCTACCGGCGCTACGAGTCGCTGGATCAGCGAATGCGGGCGCTTCAGGATTGCGGCGTGCTTCTCTATCAATGGGGATTGCTGGACGCGGCCAGATCGGCTTTCGAGATCGTCTTGGCGCGGCACAGCGACACAGCGTCGCAGTTTCGTGCCAGCACTGGCCTCGCCGACGTCGCCGCGGCGATGGGCGATCGCCTGCGCTTTGAGGCTTTGGTCAGCGAGCTGCTATCGGAGAAGACGGCGGCCGGAATGCCCTTCGAGTTGGTGAGCTGCTACGGGACGCTCGGCGACGGCTACGCCACTTTCGGTGAGACCGTCAAGGCCCGTTCGTTTCTGGTCAAAGGTTTGGCACTGGCGCGTGAGAAGGGTTTCGACGCAGAAGCTCGCGAGTTGGAGGACCGGCTCGCGGAGCTCGGCGCCGCCCCTCTCTCCTTTGTGCCTCACGAAACCAGCTTGGACGAGCGCGACCGACTGAAAGATGTGGGTAGAAAGATCATGGCGGAGAGGGCCCGTGGCGTCGCCTAGGGCCCACTCCGCCGCGTTTGCGGATGTTGTCCTGTCCGCTGGATCGAAGGGCGCTATCCGTCCGAGAGGCAGTGCGGTCCCCCGGTCGTCGGGCAATCGGCCGACGCGTCGGTCGGTAGATCGGAGCAGCCGACGCTCAGGGCGGCCATGGCGAGTATGGCAAGGAACAGACGGACGAACCTCATACGAGCCTCCAGTACATAAGGGGGTTTGGCCATACGGCAGCCGTCACACTCGGCGCCGAATCGAGAGAAAGATGGTCATACCACCGCTCAAGCACCGGATGTTTTTGAGACAATTTGTTATGATTCCTGGCCAAAAGGGTTCGAACGGACCCTTACTTCGGTTTCTATTCGGGGAGGCCGCGGCGTGGCGTCATTGATCAACCCGGCGCTGCCGACCGGGCGACCTCGCATTCTGGCGATCGAGGATGTGGCCACCATCCGCCGGTTCTACGATCGGTTCGGCGAGGCTTACGGCTACGACATCACGCTCGCCCCGACCGGCACGGCCGCGTTGAGCATACTGGAATCGGGGCAGGACTTCGACGTCATCTTGTTGGACGTCCGGCTTCCCGGCGTCAGCGGCCGGGCCCTCTGGAAGACGATGGAGCTCACGCGCCCGGAACTGTGCCCGCGCGTGGTCATGGTGACGGCCGATATGATGAGCGAGAACACCCAGCAGTTGGTGCGCGACACAGGTTGTCCGTACCTGGAGAAGCCGTTCTCGACCCAGCAACTGGAGCTGATGATCAGGCGCGTACTGGAGTCGGAGAGGCGCGATCCCGGAGAGGACCGCTTATTCGGAGGCGTCTAAGCGTCTCCCGGCTCAGCTTCCACCCTGGATGCTCGGACCGGGGAAGACGCGCGCTCCGCCAGCCACTGTCCAGCCACAGAATCGAATTCCCTGACGAGCGCTTGCCGTCGGCGTATCAGCTGTTGGCGTAGCTGCTTTCGACGTATCGAACGCCAGAAGACGCGCGCGTCTTCACGAACGACTCCCCATCGCTTGCGCCAGTAAAGGGCGACTACCCCAGCCAAGGGCAGCAGAGCTGCCGCAGTCAGCAGCATCCGCAGCCCACCGATGAACCAGGCTGCCGTCAACCAGAGGGCGAAGGTGACCGGGAACGCCAGCAGGGCTGTCGCCAGCTTGGCCGTCGCCACTACCTCGTGGGGGAAATCGTAGTTGTCGAGCAGCAGGCGCGGGGACTCGAACGGAAGCAACCAGGCCAGCGTGCCGAGCAGCGCCATGGGGAGCCCGACCAGCAGTACCAGGCTTTCGACGATGACGTAGCGCGTCACGCTGACCAGCGAGAAACGCTCCGGCAGGTCGCCCTCCCGAATACCCAGTACCGCCAGGCGTTGCCGGTAGCTGCGTACGGCTCGAGTGAGCGCCGTGTATCGGTCCGGATCGGCAACCGCCAGCCAAGCGACGGCTCGGGCGAACTGCTGCAATCTCGGCATGCGCGGCGCCAGAGCCTCGCGGGCACGGGGTGTGGTGAGGCGCTTCTCGGTCGCATAGAGCGTCTCGGCGGCCTCCACCAGAGCAGCATCCTCGCGTGACGGCAGATTCAGCGTGACGGCTTCCAGCGACTCACGCATCGCCGCCGTGAGCGATTCGACGGCTCCCCACGGTTCGCGCTGCCTTTGCTCGCGCCAGCGGGCCACGTCGAAAGCCCCACCCACCGCCGCCGCTACCCGCCCCTGGAACGCGTGCTTGCGGTGATAGGTCAGGCCAACGGGCACGACCTTGAGCCCAAGCCGCCAAGCGGCGCTTTCCTCCGCCTCCAACGCCAGGCGCGCCGCGCCCGTCTTCAAACGCGCCAGGCTCCCCTCCGAGTGACTCAGTCCCTCCGGGAAGATCAGGACCGCCTCTCCGCACAGGAGCGCCTTCACAGCCGCCTTGAACGTGCTCTCGTTGCGCCAGGTCTCTCCGGGAGCGTCCTGCGGCCGGTAGACCGGCAGCGCGTCCAGCGCCCTCAGCACATGCCCGAACAGCGGCTGCTCGAACAGGGGGGCTCGCGCCAACGGGCGCACCCGGCGCCCAGCGACCTTCATGATCACGAGGCCATCGACGACGCTGTTGGGGTGGTTGGCTATGACCAGCACCGGTCCGCCCGGTATCCCGCTCCCAACACGGCCCACTTCATAGAAGTGATCTAGGGCCCAGCTTGCCCCTTTGAGTAAGAGGCGCGACAGCGGAACCAGCAGCGTTCGTCTCACGGAAGCTCAGAAGATCCGATAGCTGACGAAAAGCCTCTCGCCTGGAAGTACCTCGATCTCTCCAAAGTCGATCTTTTCCTTGTCATCCACGAGCACACCAAGCTGGTGGATGCCGGCGGAGACAGTCAGTCGCGCCACCCATATCCGGTGAGGTAACCCCAACCAAGCCCGCGTATCGGCCCGCTCGGTCAACACGTTTACGAGGTTCGCCACGACACCCACGACGTCGCCAGCTGCATCTCCACCCTCCTCTTCCGCTTCGTCGCGCAGCTCCGAGGCGACCGCATACTTCAGCAGCGCCCGGGCGATCGTCTTGGCGTAGATCCCCAGCAATCCGTCCTGGAAGGCCGCGCCCTGCAGTTTGCTCACCTCCAGCAGGGGCCGGGCTGGGATGGTGTCCGCGCCTGCCGTCGCGGCCAGCGACTCGAAAGCCGCCTCGCCGCGACCGAAGACCGGAAACGCCAGAGGCAGAACGTAGGCGATCTCGCGCCTCCCGGCATAGCTCCGATCCACACCCTTATAGCGGCCCGCGTGGAATTCCCCCGCCAGGTTCTGGGAGAGCTCGAGTTGCGCGCCGCGGTCGCCGCCGGCGACGAGCTCGGCGCGCTCTCTGGTGATCGGCAGGTAGACCTGCAGCTCCTCGATCGGCGCCACCAGCCCCTCCTCGATCACGACCACCACCTCTCCCCAGCGGCCGCCCGAAGACTCGCTCGGGCCAGCCCGCGCCGTCCCTGGCCGCATCGCCTCACCGTACTCGGACTGGTAGTAGTCCAGGTGGTCGCCGAAACCGAGGTCCGCGGCCAGGCGCAGCAGATCTTCGATCAGCTCGGCGGGCGGCACCTGCTCACGATCTCGGTAGGCTGCTTCTGCTAGTCTCAGAGAAATGTATGCTTCGTTGGCGTCGTCACTCTCGAGCCCCAAGCCGGCCACATAGTCGAAGAAGGGCGGGTCGAGATACGGAGCATCACCTTGATCACGGCTGAACCGCAATTTCGCCGCCAGCTTGCGCCACTCTACCCAAGCCTCCTCGACTGCGCCAAGCTGAAGGTAGTTCAGAGCCCTGTAATGATTGATCAGAAAATTCTCGATGCCGCGCGGCTCGTATTTGAGGACCAGGTCGGAACTGATCAGTGAGAGGGCGGCACGGCTGATGCTCTTGGTGTAAAGCTCGTCGATACGCTGCTCCGCAAACTCAAGACGCGAGTTGCTCAACTCCGGGTCGCCAACGACGTGGAGCAGAAGGCCATCCTCCAGCGCGAAGAGCAGGTCGTCGGTTCCCCGGCCCGCATCGGCCAGCACGGCCCGGGCTGCATCTAGATCTTCCTGCAGGAGAGCGGCCCGCACGCCCTCCATGGTGCTCCGGTGGCCCGCACAGCCTGTGAGCAGTATCAGGCAGACGATCAGCGCCGGGGCCGACCGGCCACGCCGCAACGGACTGAACAAGGGTGACTCCGAGTCGAAGCCGACCAGTCGGGCTAGAGACCGGCTCCGCTACGCGTGATCTCTTTCTTGATCTTGTTTTGTCCGATCCAGACGCGCTCGTTCGTCTCGATCGACGTGAGGTAGAGATCGACCTGATAGAATTTTACCTCGCGCCCCCCCTCGCGATCGACGATGACGTCGATCGCTCCGTTCAGCATGTAGTCGGCTCCCGTCTCCGCCCGCAGTCGCTTCCGCGTCTCCTCTCGCGCCCAGTCCTGCTGATCCTCGCGCTCCCCACGCAACTCCTCACGTTCCAACGGATCCGCAACCACTCGCACTTGGCCCGAATTGACGAACGCGGCCTCCAAGTCGCGGATGAAGGTACCGGTAGCGATGTGCTCCATGCTCCGGTTACGGACCGCTCCCACGATCACCACCGGCCGAGTCTCGAAACTCCTCGCGTGCTCCTGAATCCACGGGTGCGTCAGGCACTCGGTTGTCATTGCTTCGGCCACCAGACGCGAATCGGTATCGTTCCAATAGCCGCTCAGATCGGTCGTCGTCTCAGGATCGATCCGACGCACCGTCGTGCCTCCGCAGCCGGCAGCCAAACCGACGGCCGCGAAGATCACCGCCGCGGCACAGGCGCGGCCAGCTCTTCTACGCATCGCCACCTCCAGACCCAACGGAATCTCGCTCGGCACTCCTGCCCGAGAAGCTACCGGCCCGAGGTCCGCTGGCAAGGCTCGACCCGGCGATCCGCCAGGCTGTACGGGCCCGGCCAAGGCCGGACAACGTGGCCGACCGGCACACCCCGTTCCCGCACGAGGCCGCGGCCAGTCCCACCGGGACGCGAGCCGGTGGCTGCGCCCTGCCCGCTCGGATATATTGAGCAGTGCCTGGTATTCCACAGTGATTATGCGAGTCCTCGCTCTCGCCCGTGCATCAAGGATGTGGCTGGATAAGGAAAGCCTGCGCGGACCGCTCATCGTAGTCGAGGTCCTGCTCCTGGCAGTGATAACGGCCCTGGTTGACGACGCGGTCCTGCGTGTCTCACTCGCCCTGATCGTCGCCTTCCTCCTGGCTCGCGCCGCCTTGAGCGCCAATCGGTCCGGCAGGGCCGAAGGTCGATCGGTGGGCCCGGACGAGCGAAGGCAAGATCACCTGTTCCGACACTGGGTGAACGTGCTCCTCAAGAAGGTGCGTGAGTTCCACACCGTCTGTCAGGGAATCAGCTCCGGCGGAGTCAATCTGGCCGTGGGTCAGCTGCGTCTCGAAGAATTGGAGAGGGAAATCCAGGACCTCATCAACCAGGCCACGGAGAGCGCCAAACCAGCACGCATCAAGAAAGGCCGGTATCGCTCGAGCGGCAAACCCGAGCGGCGGCGTGAGGCTTACGGCGAACTCCCTGACGACGAGTGAGAGTCACCGATCACTCGCGCCCGCCCCTCTCGATAGACTCTCGAAAAGCGACGTGACCCGTCAGGGCTCCGGCCACAGCACCCACAGCTCCGGCGATCAGATCCCAGACATCCGAGGCCCGGTACGGTAGCGCACCCTGCAGTAGCTCGATGGCCCCGGCCGCAAGAACGCTCAACAAAGTTGCCGTGCATACCCGCCCGATTCCAGATTGGTGCACGAGGTTCCAGTGAAGGAGCAGGGCAAGCCCGCCGAAAAGCAGACAATGGACGAGCTTGTCGGTTAGAGCCGGTGCGTAGGTCGATCCGGGTATCGGCGCCAAAGTCACCGCCAGAAGCGCGACAAAGTAAATGGCTATCAGCAACCGCCGACGATGAGAGCTCTCGGCCACCTTATCCAGCCTCCTTGTAGCGAGACTCGAGAAGTTCGGGCACAACGATACAAGCGGACCGTCGCGAACCGCAAACGTAACCGCCCGCTTCTAGTGGCCTGCGCCGTTGTCCCCATGCTGCTGCTGGCAAAGCCGACGACCTCTCTGGCGCAGAGCGACAGCACCCAGATTGTCGGTGCAACCCTGCGCGGCTGGGAAGATCAGGCCTGGCTGGCGATCTTCGACCGAAGCGGCAGCTTCTTCGGTCGCACTAGCGAGCACGGCATCCTGCAGCGTTTCAACGAGAGGATGGATCAGGAGTACCTACTCGATCTCATCTCTTTCGGCTTTACGCTCGATCAAAGCTTCGATTGGCACCGGCGTGACAGTGGCGCCCGTGCCTGGGCAGGAAGCATCAATCATTTGCAGCTCGTCGGCTACGGAGAGTTCAAAGCCACCGTTCCACTAGGTACTAACTGGGCCGCAGGCGCGCGCTTCGACCAGCAAGAGACCCTATCGGTCAAGCGCAGCCTCATGCGTCTCTGGGTGCGCCATGATCTCTTCGCCGACGCTGCCCAGGCCTATCTGCTGACGACGGTGAAGAACCTCAAGCCCGAGTGGGATTTCGAGCTGGGCTTCATCTGGAGAGCCGGCCCCGGCGACCTGCGGCTGGCCATAGGCGCCCTGGACCCGTTCTCAGATCTGATCTTCGAGGGACTCGAGGTCAAAGCGACGATCAGCGACACAATACTCGACTACACGGCGCATCCCTTCACGGCCCGGGTCACCGCCGACCTCGAGCTCGCCAAACACCTTCGCTTAGAGGCGTACGGTCTTGTGCTGACGCCCACAACGGTGATCATCGAGTCACAGAGCACGGGCACCGGCTTCGGGCAAGAGGAGCGCTACGCCTATGCCGGCGGCCTCATCGAATGGTCCCCTTCGACCGGCACCGCCGTTGGCGGCTTGGGAACCTGGGTCCGAGCGCGAACCGACAGAGAGCCGCTTCCGGACGGGAGCGCCGACGACGACTTCGAGTTGATGGAGAAGACCTGGCGGCTAGGGCTGTACGCGATTAAGCGCTTGAGACGGTGGACATCGCAGGCCTGGCTGGCGCACGCCTGGCGCGACGAGCGTCGCCTCCGGCCCAGCGGCTCGGCAGAGCCGACCGTCGATTTCGCCGATCGGATCTGGACGGGTAACGCCCAGGTTGCCTATCGAGCCACCAGCGGCTTTCGGGGAGAACTGGCGTTCAGCGTCGTGGCCCCGCGAATCATCAGCGAAGATCGGCTGCCCGGGAGCTCCGACAGGACTAACGCTCGATTGCGCCTGGACCTCGGCTGGCACTTCGGTGACGCAGCTCTCTTCGTGGTTGGATCGAACCTGGACCTGGACGGTGACGGCAAGTCGCCGAACTTCGACGGCGGCCACGGCCGTTTCGTGCTCTACTGGTGACTCCCTGCCTCCAACTGCCCTAGAAGACCTGTCGGATCTCGGCCTGCACACGCGCCGCACCGATGAGCCGCCAATCCCGCTCGATGTGCGCATCGTTCTTGACTATGTTGAGGCCCACATCCCAACGCACGTCGCCGCGCCGATGATGCCAACGCCCACCTAAGCTCGCCCGCACCGTCTTCTCGATCACGCCGACCAGCAGCAGATCGTGGCCCCTGAAGGCGTCTTCCGGGAACGGTAGCCGTATGTCGTCCTCACCCTTCCACATCAGATCGAGCCCCGGGACCAGGATCCAATTTGGCGCGGGGAACCAGTCGCCGCGCAAGGAGACGACGATCACATCGGTCTTGTCCTGGGCGAGCCCGATCTCGTCGAGGGTGTAGTACTCCCAGAAATCCACTCGACTCCGATACGCCAGGCTGTTGACCAGGGTGAAATCGCCCCGTAGCGCCAAGTTGCGCTGGAAGGCAGGAAGCTGCACGCCGAGGGCCGCCGCATACTGGTTGAACCCTGAGGCCTTGCCCGCACCTTCATCGCCGACCGAAGTATTATCGACCATGAAGGCCCCGTAGGTGACCAGGTCAGACCGGGGACGCCACCAGACCTCCGCCATACCCAGGGCGTTTCGTTCTCTACCCTCGCTGCTGCCGCTAATCTCCCAGACGCCCACCGGATTGGTCAGATTGAAATCGATCCTCCGGTTCTCACCGCCATACACCACCGATTCGCCTACCGAGACTTGCAGATTGTCGAGTATGCGCCAATCGAATCGATGCGACGCAAAGTGGCGAGCAGTGTCGCCGCCGAAATCGTTGAATGGCGCGTAGAGCCCGGTCAGTGCCAAGCGCTCGTTCCCGAATCGATAGCCGATGTGGTCGTAGCTGTACGCGTAGGGCGAGATCAGCAACCCATCCCGGCCCGGCAGCCCCCAGTTGCGATCCATTCTCCCAAAGAAGACGCGTACATAAGGAAGCTGGACCTCGACGTACCCATCCTCCACGCGGTAGCCACATTCGGCGATGACTGGGTCGCACTGCCTGGACTCGATTGCCCGACCTTCCGGGAATTGTGGATCGTTCAGGTAGTGGTTGTCCCACCGCATGCGGAGCGCCCCAGTGACCATCGGGGCCTCGCCTCGCAACTGCAGGTCCAGGGTCGGAAACAGCTTCTCGTCGCCCTCCGGGCGAAGCGGATCGCGATGCGTGTGACTCAAGCCTTTGAGGCCAACGGCAAACTGACCCTTGAACTCTACGTCCTGGGTCGCGGCGCCGGTCAGGAGCTCGATCTCCTGTCTCAATTCGTCCTTGACCGCCAGCAGCCACTCGCGCTCAACCTCCGATAGCTCCGCACGGTCCTCAGCTCGCAGAATCGCCGCCGCGATGTCCAATCTTCGGTACGGCTGCACGAACGGTGAGAGGCCTTCGAGCGCGCCTCGGGCCACGAGCACGTCGACGTACCTGTAGGCCCAGTGATCCAGTGGCAGGTAGGCCGAAGAATAGAAACGTGTCGGGTCTGAGTCGCCCTCTGATTCGGCCCCCGCGGACCTCGTCTGTCCCAGGGCGTCTCCTGAGATCGCCAGTAGGGCGATCGAGACGAGGGTCGAGAGACAGGCAAGCCGCAAACGACGGCGGCCGCGTTGGTTCGTATGTAGCATGTGGCGAACATAGGACAAGCGGCCCGATCCGGCCAGACAGGTTGTCTCTTCCCGGAGGCATCGTTGCACCGCGGCGCCCCCCTCGTCCGCAGGCTTTCTTGACAGGTACTACCGGCCCGGCTAGGCTTGCGGCGGCCTTGGGCATGCAATCTGCAACCCCCCGCCTGCCCGTAGAGACTGTACTCTCCCTCAGACGGATTATCGCGGTGACAGATCTTCATCGACTGCTGAGAGAAGCCTCTCACATCGCCGAGAGGGCCGGCATCCTGATCGAACGAATCAGGGCGGAAGGGTTCGACACGGCGTCGAAAGACGATCGCAGCCCGGTCACGCGCGCCGACCGCGAGGCCGACACATTGCTGAGGCAGGAGCTACTTCGCCTCGAGCCCGTGGGCTGGCTCTCGGAGGAGACCGCCGACAACGAGGAACGCCTGGCGCTGGACCGTCTCTGGGTGGTCGATCCCCTCGACGGGACGAAGGAATTCATGAAGGGTCTTCCGGAATACAGCGTGGCCATCGCCCTCGTAGAATCGGGCAGTCCACTGCTGGGCGTGGTCCACAACCCGGCCACCGGCGAGACCTATTCGGCCGGCCACGGCTTGGGCGCCTCCCGCAACGGCGAGCGCATCGCCGTGCGTGAGGGTAACCAGATCCTGGCGTCCCGTTCCGAGATCGCGAAGGGGGAGTTCGAGCCGTTCGAGGCGTCATGGGAGATCCGACCGGTGGGGAGCATCCAGTACAAGCTGTCGCTCATCGCCGCCGGCGCGGCGGCCGTGACGTTCTCGCGCGGACCCAAGCACGAGTGGGACGTCTGCGCCGGTGCCTTGATCGTCAATGAGGCCGGCGGCATCGCCACAGACCTGTTCGGCGACCCGCTCCGCTACAACCAGCCCTTCCCGAAGGTCAAAGGGATCATGGCCGGTGCAGCCAATGCCTACGCGCGCGCGAGCGAGCAGGTCTCGGCGATCGGGGCCTCGGATCGCATGGCGGAGCTGGCGGAAAGACCCGACTTCCAGTAGGAAGCGCAATCAGCAATTTCAAACCCGAAAGGTGTAGTCACTTGTCTGATCACTTGATACCGCCGCACGGCGGCGAATTGGTCAATCTCCTAGCCAGCGAAGCGAGGGCCAAGGAACTCGCGGGCTCCTCCCGCGACTGGCCCTCCTGGGATCTCACGGCACGGCAGCTGTGCGACCTCGAACTGCTGCTCAACGGCGCCTTCTCGCCGCTGCAGGGGTTCATGGTCCGCGGCGACTACGAGAAGGTATGTTCCTCAATGCGGTTGGCCGACGACACGCTTTGGCCGATACCCATCACCCTGGACGTGCCTCAGAGCCTCGCCGAATCACTCGATCCCGGGAGCACCCTGGCGCTGCGCGACCCGGAGGGCGTCATGTTGGCGGCTCTGCATGTCGGGGAGGTGTGGAAGCCGGATCGCAGGGCCGAAGCCGAGGCCGTCTTCGGCACCACCAGCACCGAGCACCCCGGCGTCGCCTACCTGCTCGAGCAGACACACGACTTCTATGTCGGCGGCGCGCTCGAGGGGATCCAACTGCCCATCCACTATGACTTCCGTTCGCTGCGCCTGACGCCGGCCGAATTGCGCGTCGAGTTCTCGCGCTTGGGCTGGAGTCGGGTGGTGGCGTTCCAAACCCGGAATCCGATGCATCGGGCGCATCAGGAGCTGACTCTGCGCGCAGCGAAGGAGGTCGAGGCAAGTTTGCTCATCCATCCCGTCGTCGGGATGACCAAGCCGGGTGACGTCGACCATTACACGCGGGTGCGCTGCTACGAGGCATTGCTGCCGCGCTATCCCCACCAGACAGCGAGACTCTCGTTGCTCAACCTGGCGATGCGGATGGGCGGTCCACGCGAGGCCGTCTTGCACGCCATCGTCCGCAAGAACCACGGCTGCACGCACCTGATCGTGGGCCGCGATCACGCCGGCCCCGGCTCGGATTCCAGCGGCAAGGCGTTCTACGGACCCTACGAAGCCCAGGAACTAATGCAGGAGCATCAGGAGGAACTGGGCGTCGCGATGGTACCCTTCAAGATGATGGTCTACGTCGAAGATCAGGATCGCTACCTGCCCGTCGACGAGGTGCAGGAGGGCGCTCGTACGCTGAGCATATCGGGGACCGACCTACGCGAGCGTCTCGCCGATGGACGCGAAGTGCCGGGCTGGTTCACCTTCTCCGAGGTGGCCAAGGAACTGCGTCGCACACATCCGCCGCGCCACCGGCAGGGGTTCACGGTCTTCTTCACCGGGCTCTCGGGCTCGGGTAAGTCGACGATCGCCAACGTCTTGTTGGTGAAGTTCCTCGAGATGGGCGGCCGGCCGGTCACCCTACTGGACGGCGATATCGTGCGGAAACACCTTTCGTCGGAGCTGGGCTTCTCGAAAGAGCACCGGGACATCAACATCCGGCGCATTGGATACGTGGGCTCCGAGATCACCAAGAACGGGGGAATCGCGCTCTGCGCTCCCATCGCACCATACGACAGCGTGCGGAAGCAAGTGCGAGACATGATCGAGCCGCTCGGCGGATTCATCCTGGTCCACGTCGCGACCCCTCTCGAGGTCTGCGAGCAGCGGGACCGCAAAGGTCTCTATGCAAAGGCTCGGGCCGGGCTCATCAAGGAGTTCACTGGGATATCCGACCCCTACGAGCCCCCCGAGGACGCGGAGATGGTCATCGATGCCTCGGAGCTGACGCCGGAGGAAGCGGCCCAACAGATCATCTTGCACCTCGAGAAGGAAGGTTACGTCGGAGCAGATATCAATCAGCTCTGAGTTCTAACCGACTCGAGGCAGGGAGACCGACAAGACCATAGGCGCAATGAGATGACCTTGGAAGCGTGGTTTACCCTTGTGGTCCTCGGGATCACGATCGTGGCCCTCGCGCAGGAGCGGCTGCCTCCCTCCGGGGTAATCCTGAGCGCCGTGGTGGTGTTGCTGGTCGGCGGGATCCTGACACCGGAGCAGGCTCTGTCCGGTTTCTCGAACCCGGCACCCATCACCGTGGCTGCCCTCTATGTTCTGGCGCGGGCGGTCGACCAGACAGGCGCGCTGCAGCCCCTCGTCTCAGCCACCCTGGGTGGCGGCAAGGCACACCGCTGGTCGTTGACGCGACTGGTCGTCCCGACGGCCGCCTCATCCGCGTTCCTCAACAACACTCCCATCGTCGCGATGTTGGTTCCACAAGTCAGCGATTGGTCCGATCGTTGCGGTCATTCCCCCTCGCGCTACCTGATGCCGCTCTCTTTCGCAGCCATACTCGGCGGCATGGTGACGGTCATCGGCACCTCCACGAACCTGGTCGTCTCGGGGTTGCTGGAGGCCGCCGGTCAGCCGCCTCTCGCCATGTTCGAGATCTCGCCGCTGGGGCTGCCGGTGGCGATCGCGGGGACCTTCGCGCTCATACTTCTGGCCCCCCTTCTACTGCCCGAGCGCGTCCCGGCGCGCCGCGATCTGGAAGAGAGCAGGCGCGAGTTCGTCGTCAACATGGTGGTGCTGCCGGGTGGCCCCCTAGACGGAAAAGCCGTCGAGGCGGGAGGCCTGCGCCATCTCCAGGGCGTCTATCTGGTCGAGATCGAGCGTGACGGCGAATCGATCGCGCCGGTGCCCCCGAGCACGGCCCTGCAAGGCGACGACAAGCTCACCTTCGTAGGTAAAGCCGACCTCGTCGTCGACCTCAAGAACACGCGCGGTCTCACTTTCGCCGAGCAGCAGCACGTCGGTGCGCTCGATACGACCCGGCACACGTTTTTCGAGGCTGTGGTCGGTGCCGCCTCACCCCTCGTCGGCAGCACGCTGAGAGATATCGAGTTCCGCGGTCGATACCAAGCCGCCGTCGTGGCCATCCACCGGGCGGGCCACCGGGTGCAAGCCAAGTTGGGTGACGTCCGCCTCCGCGTCGGAGACACGCTGATGATCCTGGCCGGGCCCGACTTTCGCGAGCGCTGGCGCGACCGCACCGATTTCCTGCTCGTCTCGCGCCTCGGTGGCGCACCTCCCAGAACAACCAGAAGCGCCGCGATTGTCGGCTTGGTCGCGGTCACGATCGTCGGCGGAGCAAGCCTCGGTCTACTACCCATCTTGCACCTGTCCCTGCTCGGCGCCCTAGTGTTGATCGCGCTCGGCGTTCTCACCCCCGGCGAGGCGCGTCGGGCCGTCGACATCGACGTCATCCTGGTGATCGCTGGGGCCTTCGGATTGGGCGCCGCCATGGCGACCACCGGACTCGCCGACAAGCTGGCCGGCACCCTGGTCAGCGCCCTGGGCGCTCACGGTCCGGTTGGGGTTCTCGCCGGTGTCGTCCTTGCCACCATCGTGCTCAAAGCCTTCATCACCAACAATGCGGCCGCCGTGCTCATGTTCCCGATCGCCATATCCGCCGCTAGCGACCTCGGCCTGGACGAGCGCTCCTTTGCCATCGCGGTGGCGGTCACCGCCTCCGCATCGTTCCTCACGCCCATCGCCTACCAGACGAACCTGATGGTCTACGGACCGGGCGGCTACCGATTCTCAGACTACGCGCGCCTGGGGTTTCCGCTCACCATCATCGTCTTCGCAACAGTCCTGATCCTGACTCCGCTCTTCTGGTCTTTCTGAGCGGAACCAGGCAATGCGCGGCCCAACAGCGGGCGCCGACCGAAAACGACGGTCGTCGCTGGCCGCCTTTATGGCGCCCTTTATGGCGCCTTTATAGGAAGGAAGTGATTCTTCTTACTGAAACCCATAAGTCTTGACACCGCATAGGAATTGAACTATAGTGGGTGCCCGTTACGCAGGTTTTTTTGTATACTCCCCCGCTCGCAGGGAGCGCATTTCTCTGCTCAACCCGGAACAATAAAGATGGTGCTGGGAGCTCCCGCCAACTTGCTCCTTTCGGTACCAGAGTTGCTCCATCGGAGTCTCTGATGAGTTTGGGTGTCGCGCAGGACGTATCTGGACAGGTTGCGCCAGCAAGTCGGCAGGCCAAGGCCGCGGCTGTTAAGCAACCCGAGGCGGTCGAGGTCGGACGGCCCAAACGCGATCCGTGGGTCTACTCGATCGCGAAGCGGGCCGTGGACCTGACGGTTTCCTTTATTGCACTCGTGGTGACGAGCCCGCTGATGGCGGTGATCGGCCTGGCGATTAAGCTCGAGTCCAAGGGACCGGTGCTCTTCGGACACGTGCGGGTGGGCAGAGGCGGCAAGTCGTTCCGCTGCTACAAGTTCCGCACCATGCGCCGAGGTGCGCAGAAGGAGCTGCTGGTCAATGCGAATCTCAAGCGGCGCTACGTTGAGAACGACTACAAGCTCCCTCTGGAGGAAGATCCCCGGGTCACGGCGGTCGGCCGGTTCTTGAGAAAGAGCAGCCTGGATGAGCTGCCGCAGCTCTTCAACGTACTCGGCGGCTCGATGTCTCTGGTCGGCCCTCGGCCGATCGTTCGAGAGGAACTGCGCTGGTACGGGAGTAAGGCCCAGCTGTTTCTCTCGGTCCGGCCCGGCATTACCGGAGTCTGGCAGGTGCTGGGACGGAGCCGCATCGGGTATCCCGATCGCACGGAAGTGGAGCTCGATGGTATCCGGCGCCGCTCTTTCTGGGGCGATATGAAGGTCCTATTGCGTTCAATCCCGGCGGTGATCGTCGCTCGCGGCTCGCTCTAGCCGGCCACCCAATCGCCATCAGAGATCTGTAGGATATCCGGCCGCATCGTGCCAGGCGGCTATCTCACAGCACCTTTCCTCATCCATCGCACCACCCTTATCTGGATGCTCGCTTTGCAGCGCCCCGCCGACCGACGTGCGGAGGAAACGGGGTGCGATCATCTTGCGAGGAGACCCTCGGAGGGGCGAACTTCAGCCGTCACCGCGAGATGTGCGAGATGCGCCGTACCGATGAAGGTTCATCTGGCGGAGGAGCTTTCGAATGGAAGCTGGTGAGAGGGCATCACCAAGGGTAAGCGTAATCGTTGCCACGATGAACGCGGCGGCGTCTCTGCAGACCTGCATCGACAGCGTCGCCGGGCAGACCTACCCGCACAAGGAGTTCATCATTGTCGACGGGGGCTCTACGGATGGCACGCTGGATATCATCCGGGATAACGAGGGGGTTGTCAGTCAGTGGATCAGCGAACCCGACGAAGGGATTTACGATGCCTGGAACAAGGGCCTAGCCATCGCCTCGGGCGATTGGATCGCCTTCCTCGGCTCGGACGACTACTTCTGGAATACGGACGTGCTCAGCACGATGGCGCCGAAGCTGGCGGCCGCCCCGCCGAGCTGCAGGTTCGTTTATGCCGACGCCATCCTGCTGGACGAAGGGGGCCAGCTGGTTGGAAAGATCGCGCTGCCATGGAGCAAGGAAGAGCGGCGTTTCCGTCAGGGAGTGATGAGAATTCCACACCCGGGAATGTTCCATCGACGTGACCTCTTCGAGGCTCACGGCGTCTTCGATACCCAATTCAAAGTCGCCGGCGATTACGAGCTCTTGCTCCGTGAGCTCGCGGATCATGCCGCCCTGTACGTACCGGGCGTGACGGTCACGGGAATATTGAACACTGGCCAGAGCCGCTCGTTCGAGCGGCGCTTCGAGGGCATGGGTGAGGCCTGGAGAGCGCGGCGCATGCAGAATCGGGGCGGTGTCCCGTGGAGCTGGCTCTGGCTGGCGTGCAAGTCCGGCGTGCGCTTTGGGCTCCTCAAACTGATGGGGCCGAGGATTACGGGCTTAATGGTCTCCGGTTACCGTTCCGTGTCCCGGGCCCTGCATACACGACCTTACTCCAACTCGTGAAGATCACGGCGGCCGGGCTGATCCTCATTCCCCTCTCCTTCGTGCTGTTCGCACAAGGATCGCGAAGACTCTTCTGGGCGACCGTCAGCTCGGCGCCCTTCTTCGCCGTCAGGCTGATATCCATCCCATTGTTCTCCTCACTCGGCACACCCTTCATGTGGTTCGGCGCTCTGTTCCTGCTCAGAAAGCTGCTGGACGCCGCCTTGCGAGGACGGGCGCAGTTGGCGCTCCCCAAAGAAGCAGTGTGGCTGGCAGCGTTTCTTGCCTTGAGTGCGCTATCACTGTTCATGCCGGCCATGCTGCGCGACAGCGTCAGCGTCGTCTCGCTGGAGACGACTTTCAAAGAGTACGCTTGGGAGCCTCTGAGATTCCAACGAAACAACCTGACGCAACTGGCCTACCCCTTCTTCATGAGCGCCCTTTTCCTCGCGCTGTACTCGGAGATGAGGAAAGTCGAACAGGTTCGCAGAGTGGTTAGGACACTGATTGTCGGCGGGCTGGTCCTTCTCGGGTCCGGTTTCTTCTATCAGGCTACGACCGCTGTTGGCGCGCTCGGTTTGCGGGACGCTGTATTCCAACTCGTCTTCGGCGAGCCGGCCCCCGAACTCGACTTCGCCTTCTGGCTGTTTCCGCGCATGTACTCTCTGGCCGGTGAGCCCGGCTACACCAGCGCCTTCTTGACGATGATCCTGGGTCCCGTCGTCCTCGGCACCTTCGCAACCGCCGGCGCTTCCGGTGGAGACCGCGTAAGAGGTCGCGGCCTGTTGATCGGCCTGGTCCTGACCGGACTCGTGCTGACCGGCGGCACGACGGGCATCCTCGGCCTTGCGGCCTTCTTCCTGGCCTTCTGGCCAATCGCTTGGCTGGCGAAGAGATGGCGGCGGCAAAGCGGCGGACAGGTATTCCGCTCTGCCTGGATCAGGACGACGGTGTTACTCGTGGCCGTTGGGCTGGTGTTCGCCGTAGGCGTTGGAGTGGTAGCCAAGGTTTCATTCACGCAGTGGATGTTTCAGACCCATATCGGAAAGTTGATGGCGTCGGAGGACGTGGCCGGCTCTGGCTTCTTCAGGCTTCAGACGACGCTGGCCGGTTTCGCGCTCTTCCTGGAGTCACCTTTGCTCGGTGTGGGATACGGCAGTCACCGGACCACGACCTTGCTGGCTTCCCTGCTGTCCAACGTCGGGATCCTCGCCACCGGGGCATTTATCCTCTTCAACCTGGGGCTGATTCTCGGCTGCCTGCGTGTCGTCAAGAGGACGGCCAGCGTCGAGACGGCCACTCTGGCCGCGGGACTAACGGCATCAATGACCGCATTCATTGGCACTGCTCTGGTGGCCAAGGGGATGGAGACGCTCTTGTTCGGCTTCTATTGGGTCGTGCTGGCCGCGATGGCTGCGATGATCAGACTCCAGCGTGACCGTCCGCCGACAGCACCTCACTCCCAAGCGACGAGGACGACAGAGGCGTGAGGGTCGCCGTTAGTACACTCTCGATCACCGCCAGCAAGGGAGGCATAAAGACCTATCTGCTGGGACTCCTGCGAGGCCTTCGATCCATCGATTCACGAAATGAGTACACACTTCTCTGCACCGACGAGAACGCCGGCCTGTTCGAGCCTATCGCGGACAGGACAAGCAACTTCAAGTTGGAAGTACAGCTATCCAGACTGAGTTCGGCTCCGGTGCGCATTCTCTACGAAGAAACCTTTCTCGTCAGCAAGTTGCGGAGTCTCAAGGTCGATTGCCTGTTGATCCCCTCCAACGTCGCCCTGTTGAGGGAAACGTCGGTCCCTCAGGTGGTCGTTCTCCAAGCTCCCCTGGCGCTGCGGTCGCTGCAAAGCCGCTCGAGCCTAACCGGTCTGCGCAACCGCTTGCGCACACTATATTTCAACACCACCGTGCCCTTGAGTGTTAAGCGTGCTCGCTGGACGGTCGCGGTCTCAGAGTATGTGGCCGCGCTCCTGCGCGAACAGTGTCCGGCGGCGCGCGACCGGATCGTTGCCGTGCCGGAAGGTGTGGATTTCGAGGAGTTTCACCGAGCGACGTCCTTAGCGAGGCGCGAAGGCCCGGGCTACGTGCTGTTCGTCAGCACTCTCTTCCCCTACAAGGGGGCCGACGCTTTGCTCAGAGCTTACGCGTGCCTGCGAGCAGGGCGATCGATAAATCCCGACATTCGACTGAGGATAGCGGGGCGCGATCCCGATTCCCGGCAGATTCCTGCGCTCAAGGCTCTGGCTGCCGAGTTGGGCGTCGGCAGCCTCGTGGACTTTCTGGGGCCAGTGCCCCACCAGCAGATCGCGGCTCTCTACGCGGGGGCGCGCGTCTTCGTGTTTCCCTCCTCACTCGAGACTTTCGGCTTGCCGCCACTCGAGGCGATGAGCTGCGGCGTTCCCGTCGTTGCCTCGACGCAAGCATCGGTGCCCGAGATCGTCGGCGATGCGGGCCTGCTGGCGGATCCGCGGCAGCCGGCGGAGCTGGCCAGCGCTATCGAGAGAGCCTGTGTCGACGAGGGGCTGAGACGACAGCTCATCGAGCGGGGCTTCCAGCGGGCCAAGAGGTTTTCATGGGAGGCCACCGCGAGCCGCTTCGTAGACTTGTTTGGCCGTCTGGAAAAGCCGGAGCTCATGCCCGCCGGCGGGGAGCCGCTCTGACATGACCCAGAGCTTTCCCCGCCGTGCCGCCGTCCACAGGAAATCGCGGGCCTGGCTGATGAAAGCGCCCCGGGCGTATCTCAGACTTCGCGCCGGGCAAGAGGACTACGAGGCGCGACCTCCGATACTCTGCAATTCGTTCCCCAAGAGCGGTACGCATCTCCTGATGCAGATCCTGGCCACGTTCCCTGACGTCGAATGGTATCGAAGCTTCCTTGCCTCTGTGCCATCGGTACCTTTCAAGGAGCGATCGGAGAGGACGCACCTACGGATGATCGGGCGCATCGTGCCCGGCGAGCTCGTGCCCGGACATCTGCACTACGAGCCGGCCTACGAAGAGGCGTTGCGCAGCATCAACTGTGCCCATTACTTCATCTACCGGGACCTGCGCGATGTTGCCGTCTCCGAGGCTTACTACCTCACCTACATGAACCGCTGGCATCGACTGCACCGCCACTTCCGAAAAGAGCTCCGGACCATGGAAGAACGTATCCTCACCTCTATCACCGGCGTTCACGATCAGGACTTTCCTTACGATTACCCGAACATCGCGCAACGGTTTCAGCGCTATATTGGATGGTTGAACCAACCGAACGTATACGCGATCCGGTTCGAGGACCTCTCAGGCGACAGCCGCCAGCACTTCGTTCAGCAGATGCTCGATTTCTACGTCGGCCGCAACATCAACGCATCAGAAGTGCCAAAGCAGCTCGCCGAGAGAGCCGTTTTGGCGATACAGCCGAGCCGATCCCACACGTTTCGATCCGGGCGCGCGGGTTCTTGGAGAGAAGAGTTCACCGAAAAGCATCGAGATGCCATGAAGCAAGTGGCCGGCGATCTGCTGATACAGCTCGGATACGCGGCCGACTACAACTGGTAAACCGGAGACCTATTAGATGTTACGATCTGCGCTCAGAACGATAATGTCGGTCGACAACGAGTACAGGATGCGACAGATGGTCTGGCGAACCCTCCCCGTGGCGCACAGATCGAGGTTCACCAACATCTTTCACACCTGCAATCACAAGACAGCAAGCCAGTGGGTGCGCATCGTCCTGTCTGATCATCTCGTCTATCGCCGCTCCGGGCTGCTACCTCAAGTCAATCGCGGCTCGGCCTACGTACCTCGTGAGCGGTGCTTCAAGACCTTCCCCGAGGGGACGATCGTCACGCCTCTGTACATTCACTACCAAAACTTCTGCCAGCTCGAGAAGCCCGCCGAATATGCAGCCTTCTTCGTGAGTCGGGATCCGCGCGACATCGTGACTTCGCTCTACTTCTCTAACCGCTACTCTCATCCGCGAAATCCCGAGGTTTCCCAGCTACGGCGCACCCTCTCGCAGATGTCGATGGAGGAGGGGCTCCTTTACACAATCGACGCACTCGATGACACCGGCCAGTTCGACTCAATGCGGTCGTGGGCGGCTGCGGCTCGAAATGACTCGCGGGTGAAGATTCTCAAGTACGAGGACCTCACAGGTGCCGACGGTTCGCAGTCGTTCCGCAAGTTGTTCGAACACTGCGACATCGCCATGGAAAGAAAGATTATCGAAAGGCTGCTGCGGCGTTACCGATTCGAGCGGTTCTCCGGCGGACGTGCCAAAGGAGATACAAGGGTCAAGTCGAAATACCGAAGAGGACTGCCGGGCGACTGGGCCAATCACTTCACGGCATCCGTCGTCTCGGCGTTTCAACAGACGGCGGGCGACCTGCTCGACAAACTGGCTTACGCGTAGGTCTGGGACAGCCGGGGTCAACGAGCGCGATACGCCAGAACGTACCGGGCGATCCAGGACTGCAGGCGAATCCGTGTGGGATGCTCGCGCAGGCCGCCGAACACGGCAACGACAAAACCCACCGACACAATAACGGTCTTCAGCGCCATATCGGCAGGAACGTCGACGGTATAGACGAGCACCGCAAAGGCGACCGCCGCGGCGCTGGCGATTGCCAACCTGACGTCGCCGCCCTGGACCAGAGCGCGCCACGAGTAGCCGGTCTCGAGGTGATAGGCGATCGGGGACACGAGACTGCCGGCGACGAGAGCCAAAGTCCACCCAATGGCCACTCCAATCCCACCGATAGTCGTGCCGAGAACCCAACCGAGCGCGGCGTTCGCCACGGCGATGAGGACGTGCGAGGTTGTGACCCAGCGAAGCCGGCCTTCACCCAGGTAGGTGAAGTAGGCTGGGTTGGTGAGAGTGTTCAGGAACCAGCCGGCGGCCAGCAAGCTGGCAAAGGCGACGAACTGAGGCTCGTAGCGGCCGATCCAGACTTCGGATATGGGGGGGAGTAGCGTCGTCAGCAGGGTGAAGACGGGGAGAGCGACCACGAATGCGACCTGGTACGAGTTGCTGTAGACCCTTCGCACGTAGTCAGGCGCCCGCTCGACCAGGTCCGCGATCGTCGGCACCAACGCCTGGTTCGCCGTCACGATGATGTCGCGAACCTGCATCACGAGCCGACTGGCCATCTCGTAGTAGCCGACGCTGGCCAGGCCGCCGAAGTAGGACATGAAGGCCTTGGTGAGGGGATCGAAGATCATCGAGGCCACCGTGATGACCTGGAAGTTGGCCCCGTACGAGAGCATCTCGCGGAAGAATCGGCGGCTCCAGACGCGGGGCAGTAGGGGCAGAGATACGAAGCGGCGAAGGACGGGCCAGGCGACCGTGGCGATAATGATATGTTGCAATACGTGTGCGTAGGCCAGCCCGATCAGCCCATGGCGACTCACGAAGAACACACAGAGCAAGACGTAGAGAACGCTCCGAGCGCTGACAAGGATACTGCGTAAGTCGACCCGTTGATAGCCGTCGAGGCCGGCGTTTAGGACGCCGCCGACGGAAGACAGCCAAACCGAGAGCAGTGCCCAAGGCAGAAGCGACAGCGCGTCATCCACTGCCCAGGACTCGACCAACTTCGGCAGCACGGCGACCGCAGCAGGATAGAGGAGAAACAAGGCCAGCCCGACGACGGTAGCGATTGTAATCAGCGTGGTCTGGAGAATCTTTGAGACTGAGTCGTGCTCACCCTGGGCCGCGTACTTAGCGACGAACTTCACCACGCTCCCCGCGAAGCCCAGATTGGCGACCCGGCCCACGGACGTCGAGGCCAGGACGATCGCCCAGATACCGACCTTCTCGATCCCGATGGCCCGCACAAGGTAGTGGTACAAGAAGAAGAGGCTGCCGCCGACCACACACACCTGAGTGGCCGCCAGAGCAGCATTGATCAGTACTTGCCGCTTGTTCACTACTTCTGAAAGCAGGCCAAGAGGTGGTCGCGGGCCGCCCCCCAATTCGGCGGGTAATCGCGGAGGT
>CP070722.1:3600626-3610994 GCA_020350785.1 Gemmatimonadota bacterium | reverse complement strand
CTGAGCCAGGATCAAACCCTCCACTGAGTATTTCTGAAGGGTCGGTCGGTTGTCCCGACCCGATCTTGCTCGTCAACGCTCTTTCCAGAGCGTCCGGAATCTCGCTTTATTAACCCTGAAGTCTGGCGGGAAGCGATACCCGCCAGGGGCCGAACGCACACGTCACACACCCACAGCCTTCAATTGTCAAAAAGCGGCGGCGCACCGCAGGCGGCGCACCGCAAAATCTAGTGTCGAGAAGTCAATAATACCGAAAAAAAACAAAAGATCAAGAGCCCCAAACCCCCATCCTCCACCCCCGACCCGTACAACCCCCCCGCCGTTACCACTCCCTTAAAGTCCCACCCAGCAATCACTTACGAGGGGTGAGCGACGGGACTCGAACCCGCGACCTCCAGGGCCACAACCTGGCGCTCTAACCGTCTGAGCTACGCCCACCGCATACCCGGCATCCCCCCCATCTCCCCCCAGCGCCCGCTGCGCACGCCGCCAGCGTCCAATCTATGCCGCCGGCTCGCCACTTCAAGGCGCTAGTCGCACCTCGGGACCCCAGCCCTCCGCTCCCCGACCGCCAATCGACAGCTCAGCCCGCTTGCCCGGTGCATGACCTCCGCGACGAATCCGTCCGCCGTGACCGAATCCAAGTTGACGGAGTAGGCCTCCGGAAGCGACCGATTCATGTACCGGCCGCGGAGCTCGTCCAACCCGAGGTAGCTGCCCTCGAGGGCCAGCGCCTGTTCCTCCGCCAACCTCACATCGCGGAGGATCATCTTCATTTCGGTCTGGAACCGCTGCCTCAGCATCGCCGGCATCTCGTCCCCTTCTCTCTGACCGCCGCACGCTCCGCAGGCCAGCGCCGTCAGGATCACGCAGGTTCCCGCGCATCGCACCATGCGACCAAACCTCGCTCGCTGTCGGTCGACCCCGACCACACACCACTAACCCGATCGCCGAGATTCTGAGACTCGTTGGCTCTCGGGTCAAGTCGCCAGCTCCGCTTCAGCTTGCCGGCGTCGCGGCCGCCGGCTACGATTTCGCCCTGATCCAGATCATGGCCATCAACGTCCAGAGAACCGCTAGTCGGAGCGTCGGCCGACTCCTCACACTCGTGGTCATCGCGCTCCTGGCCGCTCTCTTCCGCTACCTGGGACCGCGGCCCGGGATCGCCACCGGCACGATGCTGCTCGGCTTTCTGCTTCTTTCAGCCTTCGTCGCCGGCGAGGTGGCCCGCGAGCTTCGCTTACCGCGAATCACAGGCTACCTGGTGATCGGATTGCTGTTCGGGCCCTCGGCTCTCCAGCTCCTGCCCCGTGCCACTGTGCTGGACTTCCGGGTGATCAACGGGGTCGCGCTCAGCCTGATCGCACTCCAAGCGGGCGGCGAGCTTCGCATCGAACGAATCGGCGCACGCTGGCGCGGCATCGTGATGATCACCCTCTGCCAGATCGTCATCGTCTTGCTTGGCGTGGCCGGCGTCGTGGTACTGCTGAGCGGCTTGCTGCCCTTCCTCGAGGGACAAACTCAGCGGGTCGCCTTGGCGGTGGCTCTCATATTCGGCCTGGTGGCCGTGGCCAAGTCGCCGGCCACCACCATCGCCGTAATAACCGAGATGCGCGCGAGCGGACCGCTGACCGACACGGTTCTCGGGGTCAGCGTCCTGAAGGATGTCATCGTTCTTCTGCTCATCGCCGCCCTCATCCCTGCCGCCGCTCTACTGGCCGAACCAGGCCACCACTTCGACCTGCAACAGTTAAGCGAGATAGCTCTCGCGATTCTGGTGGCCCTTGCCCTCGGTGCCGCCATCGGGTGGCTCGTGCGACTATATCTCTGGCGTATCAATCGACAGCCCATCCTCTTCGTGCTGGCCGTGGCTTTCGGAATCGTCGAGTTCGCCGGCGCCGTGGGCCTGGAGTCGGAGTCCTATATCATCATGGGCATGGCGGCAGGGTTCGTGGTCCAGAACTTCTCGGTACAGGGGCCTCCATTCATCGAGGCCCTCGAGGCGAACTCACTCCCCCTCTACGCCCTCTTCTTCGCGGTTGCGGGCGCCGATCTCGATCTCGCGGTCATCCCAGCGGTATGGCACGTCGGCATGGCCATCGTTCTCTCCCGACTCGTGTTCCTCTATCTCAGTACGCGCCTCGGCGCGGCCATCGCGGGCGAACTCCAGGTGATTCGCCAGTATGCCTGGATGGGATTCCTGGCCAAGGCCGGAGTCACGTTGGGACTGGCGAACATCGTTCGCGACCGGTTTGCGACCTGGGGCGAAGCCGTCGCTGCCATCATAATTGCGATGATCGCTGTCAACCAGCTGATCGGACCCCCCCTGTTCCGCTTCTCTATCCTGCGCGCCGGGGAGTCAGCCACAGTATGAGAAGCTGCCTCCTGCTCGCCATCGCAGCCCTTCCCTTTCAGTTCGGGAACGTCCACGCTCAGGTCTCTGTCAACCCCTTCGCTGACTTCGAAACGCACTATCTGTCGAACGGCCTAAAGCTCTGGTACAAGCATCTATCGACCGATCCCGTCGTCTCCATCAGCGTCGCCCTCCCCTTCGGCGCCGACCAGGATCCGCCCGGAAAAGAACAACTGGCACACTTCGCCGAGCACATGCTGTTCAGCGATCGGCCCGGGCGTACAGAAGAAGAGATAAAGCGTGAAATCGAAGAACGCGGTGGCGTCTACAACGCCTCGGTCTCAGCCGACCGCAGCTTCTACTACGTCCGCATTGGCTCGGAACATGCCCTCTTCGCTCTGGAGTGGCTCTACCGCATATTGGCGCCCCACGCCATGGATCAGGAGATCGTCGACCGGCAGCGCCAGCCCGTAGCCCTCGAGGTCGGCGCCCGACCGCGCCAGTTCTTCGATTGGCTCTGGGCTTGCTACCTTTACCCACCCTGGCTCAGGACACCCGGTTTCTGGGAACGCGAATTCGGGATCACCACACTTGCATCTCGCGACTACTACCCGTACGCCAGCCTCAATCGCATCGGACCCAGCGACCTCCGCTCCTTCTATGACCGCTATTACGTGCCTGGTGCCATGACCCTGACCGTGATTGGAGACGTGCCGATGGAGGCAGTGTTGGAGAAGGCGGCCGCAACTTTCGGCTCACTCCCAAGAGGACCGGAGCCCCCGCCCCCCGCCGTACCTCGCGATCCCAAGCGCTACCGCCAACAGATCTTTTGGGCTTACAGGCCAAACGCCTTCTTCACCGAGCGCTTCAAGTTCTACTCGCTCCCCACCCGGGATGAGATCGTCTTGATCTTCATCAGCCGCCTGTTGGACAAACGACTCAACGAGCAGTTGCGCTTTGGCCCACGCAAAGCCACCTACGGTCTACGCGTGGCACTCGCCAGCCGCGGGGCCGCCTCCTATCTACAGGTTTCGGGCGGTATCAAGACAGATGAGCTCGACTTCGCTCGAACCGTGCTGCAACAGGAGCTCAGTACGCTGCGCAATGCCTCACTCCCGGAAAGTATCTTCGCGGCCGATCGGGCGGCCCTAATCCAGCAGCTGCAAGTCGCAGGCGCCAGCTCGGAGGGTTTGGAGCGCTGGGTGCGCGACTTCTTCTTTGACAGGCGCGTCCGGGAAGACTTCCCCGACCTCGCGGCCGAATTCGGCCGGCTTACTCTGACAGACCTGCGCGACTTCGCACAGAATCACTTGCTTGCCGAACGTCGGGTGGTCACCCTAATCAGACCGCTGCCGATCAATCAGGTGCTCGCGATCGCCCTTGTCATCGCGTTGGCATGGCTTGGCGTCCGGTTGGCCCGACGCTGGCTGACCCGCCCCGCCGAGATGACCCGCCTGCGCTATGCCGCCCACTTCAAGTTGCCGCTGCTTTATCGGGGGTTGGCAATCCTCTTGCTCGGTATCCTTGTGGCGATCGCAGGACGCCTGCTGGCTTACGGCTTCCAGGTGCTCGCAGATCGGATGCTACTGACCGTGGACAGCTTCGCGGTCCAGTGGACAGCCTACGCGGCAATGTGGGTGGCTAGCGTCCTGCTGCTCGTTCTGCTGTTGGCGCACATCCCGAGGAAGCTTCTTGTCTTCGAAGATGAAGTCCGGATCAAGTACCTTTCTTTCCGCTCCGTATCCATCTCGGCTGGTGCGATCGAGTCAGTGCGCTTGAGACGGTTCCGTGATGTCTGGTTGTCTCGGCACATCTGGAGGTGTCTGCCGCTCACGTTCGGGCTCCTCGCACCGGGCGTCTATCTGCGTCGGGCCGACCGCCGCGCTTATTTCTTCGAAGTCCGCGATCGCGACGAGCTCATGAGGGTCTTGACGAGCCTTCAGCCGTGCTCCGGAGTGCGGATGAGTGACGACCCGCCATCACAAGAGGGTGGCGCACCAGGCTGAGATCGCCCCGACCAGTTCCTCCAAGACAGCCTGATCCGTGCGTCCGGATCGCTTCAGTACCCTGAATGAGTGATCGGCGCCCTCGACCACATGGAGGGTGGCGCGGGCGCCCAATCGCTCGCACAGCGGTCTCAGCAGGTTCAAGTCTGCCAAGTTGTCTCGGGTTCCCTGAAGGAAGAGCAGCGGAAGAGAGACCTTCTCCAGGTGTCTGGAGCGCTGAGTGTCGGGCCGCCCGGGCGGGTGAAGTGGGAAACCGAGGAACACCAAGCCCGAGAGACCCGGCAGGCCGCCTGCGGCCGCGGCGCCGGAGGCCATTCGACCGCCCATCGATTTCCCCCCCGCAACGACGGGTATTCCAGCCGCCAGCGAAATCCCGGCAGCAACAGCGGAGCGCACCGTTGCCTGGAGCAGGTGTGGAGGATCAGGGCGTCTGCGCCCCGCTTCCATATAGGGGAACTGATAGCGCAGCGTGCCTATGGATCTGCGAGCCAGGAGCTCCGCCGTGCTCTTCAGAAACGGGTGCTGCATGCCGGCACCGGCACCGTGGGCAAGCACGAAGAGTAGACGGGGGCGCTCGGGCAGCGTCAGCAGGCCCGATACCGTTACTGAACTACCCTCAACCGGGACTTTGAGGGCTTGGCTGGCGAAATCTCCCGCGCTCAAGCGCCCCAGTACTCGGGCTCGTTGCCCGGTCGCCACTTGATGTTGCAGCCGATGCTCGGCACCTGCTTCTCGAGCGGCGGTTCACCCATCAAGACCGCCTCGATCGCTTGTCGCAGATCTTGTCCGGTCACCGGCACCAAATTGCCCGGCCGACTCTCGTCCAACTGGCCTCGGTAGGCCAGGCGCCGATCGGCATCGAAGAGGAAGAAGTCTGGAGTACAGGCCGCCCGAAAGGATTTCGCGACCGCCTGGCTCTCATCGAACAGGTAGGGGAAATCCCAACCTTCGGTCAAAGCCAGCTCTCGCATTTGCGAAGGGCCGTCCTCAGGGTGCGTCTCTTTGGAATTCGAGTTCACAGCGGCGATCGCCAGGCCGGCGGACATATAATCGCGTGCCAATCGCCCCAGCTCCGACCTGACGTGCTGCACGTACGGGCAGTGATTGCAGATGAACATCACAAGTAGAGCTGTCGCCGCCCCAAAGTCATCCAGCGTGAGCGAGCGGCCGTCTACCGCGTTGGTGAGCTCGAAATGCGGAGGCTTCGTCCCCAGCGGTAACATCGTAGATGATGTCTTTACCATCGGTGCCTTACTTCTCGGATGTTCGTTCCGGTCAGCCCTGGCGCTGCTTTGCCTCTGGCGTCAGCTCCCACAGCACGTTGATAATCACCCAGCGGTCATCGAACTTCCCGACGTGCAAGTAGTCGACCCAATCCTTGGCAACCACTTTCACACTGGCAGCGTTCCCATAGATGTCCAGTATTGTGACTTCGGCGCGCTGTTCCTCCGTGGGAGTCTGGCTACCTCCGCCACTTCGAGTCCCACTCACTAGCTCCTTGGCGGTCATGTCGTGCAATCGGCTCGCGCCGCTTTCACGATCGGAATAGATCATCCGCTTGGCGAGATCAGGGTGAAGCGCACGCTCCATCCGCTCGGCGTTCCCTGCGTACCAACCCTCGATGTAGTCGAGGGCGGCCGCACGTATCGCTGCCGAGTCGGCGGCAGTCTGGCCCCGGGCCGTCGCGCTAACCCCAATCAGCATCAATGCCAGCATCATCGTCAACGCTCTCATCACAACCTCCTCGCAAGACTGTCGACACTTCCTGCCAAACTCCATACTATGGCTTGCGGGTCAACCGCAAGCAATCAGACGTTTCTGAGCGGTTCGACACATCGTACCATGCATTCGACGGATCGGAACATGCAAACACAGAGACTCAACTTCGCCGGCGCAACGGGGGCCACGCTCTCGGCCAGACTCGAACTGCCAGTGGACGAGCAGCCCATCGCCTTCGCGCTCTTCGCGCACTGCTTCACTTGTTCCAAGAACTTCAAAGCGGCCGTCAACATCGCACGCGCCCTGGCCCGAGCCCAGATCGCCGTACTGCGCTTCGATTTCACGGGGCTAGGTGAGAGTGAAGGCGACTTTGCGGAGACGACCTTCTCCTCTAATGTCGACGACCTGGTGGCGGCCGCCCGCTTCTTGGAGAGCGAGTGGCAGACTCCCGCGATTCTCATCGGCCACTCCCTCGGGGGCGCCGCGGTGCTCCAGGCGGCGCATCGCCTACCCTCCGCCAAGGCCGTTGCCACGATCGCCGCTCCCGCCGAGCCCGCGCACGTGACCAAGCATCTCCGCAGCTCGCTGGAAGAGATTCGGAAGTGCGGTGCGGCAGAGGTGTTGCTGGCCGGTCGCCCGTTTACGATCCGCAAGGAGTTTCTCGACGATCTAGACCAGCAAAACATGGCTGAGACGATTCGCAAGCTCGGCCGCCCGCTCTTCGTGTTTCACTCGCCCAGCGACACGATCGTCGGCCCCGAGAACGGGGCCCGCATCTTCGAGCTGGCAAGTGAGCCCAAGTCTTACATCTCTCTCGATGGGGCAGACCACCTGTTGTCCCGCTCCGAGGACTCGGAGTATGTCGGCGCCGTGATCGCCGCCTGGGCAACGCGATTTCTCGCAGTGCCCTTGGATATCGAGGCCCAGAAGGTGTCCCGCGGTGGGGTCGTAGTCCGGACAGGTCGCAGGCGCTATCACACCGAGATACTGGCCGGCGGCCACACCGTCGTGGCAGATGAGCCCGAGCAGGTAGGGGGTGCGAACACGGGACCCACCCCCTTCGAGCTATTGCAGGCGGCGCTCGGCGCCTGCACGACGATCACCTTGCGAATGTACGCCGACCGCAAGGAGTGGCCGCTGGAGGAGATCGCCGTGCGCTTGCGCCACCGCAAGTTGAAGCCAGCCGAGGCGCCGGCTCATGATCAGGGCCAGCCGCGCCTCGAGGAGATCACTCAAACACTCGACCTGTCCGGCCCTCTCGATGACGAGCAGCGGGCGCGGCTCTTTGAGATCGCCCACCGCTGCCCCGTCCACCGGGCCTTGGAGGCCGGCGTGAACACCCGGATGGAATTGGCCGACGAGAGCGGTCAGGGTGGCAAGTGATCAGCGACCGAGGAACCTGGGGCCGGCGGCCGGATCCGGCGCTCGAAGCGCTTACGTTATTGTCATGACTTAGCTTGTAGGATTCGGGCCGACCTGAACAACAGGTCCGCCGACTGCAAGATCTTGCCCCTCAATCGCGGCGGGTACTCCGGGTGATCCTCCAGAAAGCCTCGCACGACATTGGCCGCTGACTCACCGCTGTGGCCGTCCAACGTGGCGTCCAACCAGTTCTTTGGAAAAAAGATATCCCCCGTCACCCGGATCTCCTCCAGCATCTCCAGGCTGGGGCGAATGTACTTCAGCGACGCGCCGGCGCGCAGAGGGTGATGCAGGTTCCGCAATCCCTCAAGCACCCACGGTTCGTGCTCGCGATTCCTCGGTTCGGCCAGGGCTGCGAAAAAACTGTCGCGAATAGCGGGGTCGGCAGACAGAGACGGCCGAACGAAAACGAACTCCGCCCTGCGGTCTGGATTCTCTATACGCTCGAGTTGTTTATCGAGGACGCTCTCCCATCCCTCCCACTCGTGAATGGCCAATGTCATCGCCAGCCGTCTGTGATCCCGCTCGGAGAGAGGCAAGCCGTCGATCTCCAGAGTCCGCCCCCAGATCGCGCCCAGTCGATCCAACGATTCATCGGTCAACGCCATGCGGCGATATGCTTCAAAGTATGCGGCTTTGAGACTGGTCGATTCAGCAAACATCGTTAGCTCCCAAAGCCGGCTCTCCCAATCGGCCGCCACGCGCGTACGTACCGCCTCGCTCAGGAAGCGCCAATAGCAGACCTGCGCGTAATCGAGAATCATCTGGACCAGCAGCTCGTCTGTCTCCGACTCCAGTGCGCCGACGGCCACCTCCAAGAAGTCCTCGGCTGCCAACCGCTCGTGCAGCACGGCCTCCCACAGCGCCAGCCAGGCAGCACCTCGACTCAGGGCCGTAGGAATCGTCATCAGGTTGTACCGAAAGTAGCCAAGGCTGACTTGATCGAGCCGGAAGTAGCCGTAACCGATCCCTCCGCCGTTGGGCAAGACATAGCTGGGCAGCGGCTGACCCTTCGCTCCCCTGACCTCGACCGAGGGCGCGTCAAGACTCACCGGCAGCAAGATTGCCGTATCGGCGTAGCCGAGCGCCAGCGACAAGCCCTGGCTCCACACCCGTCCCAACCCCTCCGGGTCCGACTGCGAGACGGCTAGTTCTGCCACTCGACCCTCGTCACTCGCCGATACCGATGCCGCCACCGTCGGCCGGGCTGCTCCCTCCACCCAAACCTCGCTCCAAGTCTCGAGGTCCTCCGCAGTCCTCGAGTCGAGGATGTCGATCAGATCCTTCCAGCTCGCATTGGCGAAGCGGAATCTGCGAAGGTACTCGCGCAGACCATCGCGTAGCGCTTCCTCACCGATCAGTTGTTCAAGCTGGCGCATGATTATTGGCGCTTTTTGATAGATAATCGCGCCATAGAGGGTTCCGGCTTCAGATAGGTTCGCCAGCGGCTGCCGGATCGGGTTCGACCCAGCCGTTCGATCCACCGCGTACGCAGCGGGATAGTGAGCCACCAGAAAACGCAGTTCGTGATCGATTTGCGGGAAAGACGGATTGACGATCTTCGCCGCCATGAAGTTGGCGAAAACCTCTTTCATCCACACGTCGTTGAACCACTCCATCGTGACCAGGTCACCAAACCACATGTGAGCCGTTTCGTGCGCGATCAGGCTCGCCCGGCGAAGCTGTTCGTTCTGAGTGGCAGATTCATCGAGAAACAGGCTGGCTGCCCTATAGAGGATGGCGCCCGGATGTTCCATCCCTCCGTACTGGAAGGCGGGTATTAGAGCGAAGTCAAACTTCTCGAACGGGTACGGGATCCCAGTGTAATCTTCCAGCCACTCGACCGCCATCTGATGAAGATCAAAGACGTTTTGCGCATTGCGCTGTACCTTGTCTCGATCGGTCTCGCGGTGGTACATGCGAAACTCGCGACCCGCTCGCTCGCCAACCATCACATCGAACTTGCCTGCCGCGAAAGAAAACAAGTAAGAGCTAAGCGGCTGCGTCTCTGCGAAACCGTATACCAGTCTCCGGTTAACAGATTCTCTCGAGACAACGGGCGTATTGCTGAGCGCCTCCCAATCCTCTGGCACTTCCAGGACGAGCTCGTAGCGCGCCTTCAGGTTCGGCTGATCGAAGCACGGGAAAGCGAGGTGCGCGCGATCCGGGACGAACAGCGAATAAAGGAAATCCCTGTTACGGTTCAACGCTCCATCGCCGGCGATGAAATCGATTGTCACCACATTCGAGCCCTTAACGACGGCCGTAGCCGGGAGCACGATGTGATTATTCACGACGTCGTACTCCACCTTCTCGCCGCCGACTCTCACACCAAGAACCTTTTCCGATGGCGAATCGATATCGATGACCACGGGTTGGTCGCCGCGCGCCAGTTGCATGCGCAGCGTCTCTCGACCGCGAAGCGGTTCGGCAAGCGAATCGGGAATGTTCAGCTGGATATGAATGCGGAGATCTGAGATCAGCCTTTCGCGCTGCTTGGCCAGCTCCCACGAAACTCCAGGTGCAGTGTTCAGAGGCTCTGCGCGCTCACAGCCCGTCAGGGACGCGCCCGCAAGTAAGCAGATAATCAATCGTCCACGGCGAGATATCCGCACCCCAGAATCGATTCCAATAATCAGTTGATTGCTTTCAGGTTTCATGGCTTCGCTTTTTGACGCCTCGCCTGCCAGCTTGCTCAGTCGGACAGTTCGGCCAGCACGTGCGTTACAATACTGGGCAGCTTGGCGGCGATGGGGTCGGACAAACTATCGCCCGCACTGGCGCAGGCGATGGTGATGGCGATGATCGTGAGCCGTGTACTCGAGAGGCCGGGCACGGTGTCGCGCAGCAGCCCGATCGCCTGAACCG
>CP070722.1:3594273-3600526 GCA_020350785.1 Gemmatimonadota bacterium | reverse complement strand
CACCGCTCTTCCGGTGGGTGGTCCTGGTGATGATCAGCCTGGCGATGTTCGGCAACTACTACGTCTACGACGCCATCAGCCCCATCGCCGACCTGCTGAAGGAACAACTCGGGTTCTCCGACACCAACATCGGGACGCTGAACGCCATCTACAGCTTCCCGAACATCATCATGGTGCTGATCGGCGGAATCATCATCGACCGGATCGGCGTCAAGAAGGCGACCTTGCTGTTCGGGGTCCTCTGTTTCATCGGCGCCGTGGTGACCGCAGTAACCAGCTCGTTCGTGTTTATGGCGGCGGGCCGCCTGATCTTTGGGCTGGGCGCCGAATCGCTGATCGTCTCGGTCACGACGGCCATCGCCCGCTGGTTCAAGGGCAAGGAGCTGAGCTTCGCCTTCGGCGCCAATCTGACCATCGCCCGGCTCGGATCTTTCGCCGCGCTCAACTCGCCGACTTGGGCGCGTCCGGCCTTCGAGAACTGGCAGTGGCCGCTCCTGATCTCGGTGGCCTTCGGCGTCTTCTGCGTGGTCGGCGCGGTGATCTACTGGATCATGGAGGACAAGGCCGCGGCCCGTTACCAGATCGGCGAGGCCGGGCCGTCCGACAAAGTCGTGTTCGCGGATCTGTTCCGCTTCGGTAAGTCGTACCTGTACGTCGTGCTCCTCTGCGTGACGGTCTACTCGGCGATATTCCCGTTCCAGACCTTCGCCATCAAGTTCTTCATCGAGGCGCACGGGACGACACGCGAGTTCGGCGGGTTCCTCTCGAGCCTGATCACCCTGTTCGCGATGGTCTGCACCCCGCTGTTCGGCTACCTGGTCGACAGGGTCGGCAAGCGCTCGCTGTTCATGATGTGGGGGTCCCTGCTCCTGGTACCGGTCTACCTGATGATGGCCTACGCGGACATATCGCTGCTGGTGCCGATGGCGATGATGGGGATCGCCTTCTCACTGGTCCCGGCCGTGATGTGGCCATCGGTGGCCTACATCGTCGAGGAAAACAAGCTGGGTACCGCCTACGGCCTGATGACGATGATCCAGAACATCGGGTTGTTCGGATTCAACGTCATTATCGGCCGGGCGAACGACATCGCCGGCGCCAGCGCCGCCAACCCCGGCGGCTACGCTCTCGGCATGTGGATCTTCTCGATCCTCGGCTTCCTGGGCTTCTTCTTCGCCTGGATGCTGCGGCGCGCCGAGACTGGAGCACACGCTCACGGGCTCGAGACCATCACCGTCAAATCCAGCGGGTAGCCGGCGTAGGAGATGATCACGCGGTACGTTCGCTACGCACGCGGGGACACCATCGCCTACGGCGTCGAGGAGGGCGCGACGATCCGCGAGCTGGATGGCGACCCGTTCTCCGGGCCGCGCGCCACCGGCGCGACGGTACCGATCTCCGACGTGCGGCTTCTGGCGCCCTGCACGCCGTCCAAGATCATCGCCGTGGGGCTCAACTACCGCAGCCATCTGGGCGGCAGGCCGGCGCCGGAGTACCCGGGGGTCTTCGCCAAGCTGCCATCGGCCGTTATCGGCCCCGACGAGGCGATCGTCATTCCCGAGGACGCCAGGGAAGTCCATTACGAGGGCGAACTGGTGGTGGCGATCGGTAAGCGAGCCAAGAACGTCTCGATGGAGAGGGCGCGGGATTGCGTCTTCGGGGTCACCGCCGGCAACGACGTCAGCGAGCGAGTCTGGCAGCGCGGTGATCTGCAGTGGGTGAGGGCGAAGGCGTCCGATACCTTCGCGCCCATCGGTCCGGCCATCGTCAGCGGCCTGAATTACAACGATCTACTGGTCCAGACCCGCGTGAACGGCGAGGCGCGTCAGGCCGAGCGTACGCGCGACATGCTCTTCGACGTGGATACCGTGGTCGCCTACATCAGCCGCTACGTCACGCTGCTGCCCGGCGATCTGATCTTCACCGGCACTCCGGGCACGACGACCGCGCTACAGCCGGGGGATGTGGTCGAGGTCGAGGTGGAAGGCGTCGGCGTACTTCGGAACCACGTCGCCGCCGCGGGTCCAGAATAGCCGGCTCAGGAAAGGGTATAAACGCCCGTGGGGCGGGCGGGCGGAGCCGAGTCCAGTGCTGGAGATGCTTGGATTGTGCCCTGGCGGGTTGGTGGCGGGGCACCTAAGCCGGTTCCGCCCTGCCGGGGAAAGCCGTGGCAAAGACGATAGGCACCCCGCCAGTGAGGGAGGAAGAAGACGCTGCAATTAGCGGCCAGATCAAGGAATATGCCACTCGGTCACCCTCGCTTTCTTCAATAATCACTATAGTTTCGGCTCCCGGGGACAGGGTCCGTCATGCCGCCGGTGCAGCAGCGCCGTTGCTCGGGCGCGACGAGCAGGGCCGACTTGTCGACGTCAAGAGCTTGCCGAAACAGTGACAACCGCTGCCCTCGTCGAGAGCGCCGGCACGCGGTTCGTTGCGCAGGCCGAGGACGCGGCCTACTTTCGTCGAAATGTTGTGATGGACGTGCACTGGACAGTGAGACCAGCCGGAGTCGAGCGAGGATGAGTATCAGAGGTGCGGCGGCGAAGGGCGCTCCGCTCTTCGATGACGAGGCACGTGAGTACGATGCGGTTCTGGTGATGTCGTTCGGCGGGCCCGAGGGGATGGATGAGGTGATGCCGTTTCTCGAGAACGTCACCCGGGGCCGCAATGTGCCGCGGGAGCGACTGCTGGAGGTGGCGCATCACTACGAGCACTTCGGCGGCGTGAGCCCGATCAACCAGCAGAACCGGGCCCTGATCGCGGCGTTGGAGGCCGAGCTTACGGCGCACGCCCGGCACCTGCCGGTCTACTTCGGGAACCGCAACTGGCACCCCTTCATTACGGATACCGTTCGCCAGATGCGTGGCGATGGCGTAAGGCGCGCCATAGTCTTTGTCACCTCGGCGTTCAGCTCTTACTCGGGCTGCCGGCAGTACCGAGAGGACATCATCCGGGCCCAGGCCGAGGTCGGTGAAGGCGCGCCGGAGTTCGACAAGCTGCGCATGTTTTACAACCATCCCGGCTACATCGAGCCCTGCGTCGCGAACGTGAAGGCGGCGTTGGCCCGGATACCGATGGAGCGTCGCGGCGCGGCGCACGTGGCCTTCACGGCCCACAGCCTGCCGCTGAGCATGGCCCGCGAGTGCGACTACGAGGCCCAGTTACAGGAAGCCGTTCGCCTGGTGGCGGAGGGCGCCGGCTGCGGAGACTGCGCCCTGGCCTACCAGAGCCGCAGCGGGCCGCCGCACGTCCCCTGGCTGGAGCCGGATATCCTCGACCACATGGAAAAGCTGGCGGCGCGCGGCGTTCGCGACCTGGTGATCCTGCCCATCGGCTTCACCTCCGATCACATGGAGGTCCTCTTCGACCTGGACATCGAGGCCGTCGAGAAGGCCAAGGAGCTGGGCCTCAACATGATTCGCGCCGCCACTGTAGGGACGGCGGCGCCCTACGTCGGTATGATCCGCGAGCTGATCGAGGAACGAATGGCCGCCCGACCCGAACGCCGCGCCCTGGGCGACCGCGGGCCGAATCACGACATCTGTCCTCTGGATTGCTGTCTGCCGGGCACTTCGGGGAAGGGGCCGCCGCGCTGAGGCGGTCGGCGAGCGGAGGCGCGTCTGGACGGAAAGAGCCGGCCCCGGCCGGCTCTTCTCTGCCTCGCTAGAACTGGTTGGACTGTGGTGGAGCCAGGTCGCCGGAGGCTGGCGGCTCCTCGCCCCGATGAGCGGAAGCCCAGACGCGCGCCCAGCTTTCGGCGAAGAGGAAGACGACCAATATCCAGAAAAGCCAGCTAAAATCGGACACGAAGCAGCTCCAGCGTTTCGAAAAGCTACGGATTTCCTTTGTTCATCACTACGGTCAGGCGGCCGGTCGGGTTTCGTTCGTTTCCTTCAGCCTCCTTCAACTTATTAGACGTAATCAAGCGGCGAAGGGTTTACTCGGTGCGGTCAGGCCTGCCGGCATCGGGTGTCTCTGGGCGGTGTCCTTGAAGCTAGCTTCGCCCGGCGCTCTCCACGGTCAGCGAGTGAGGGGGGCTGTATGCGTATCTCCAACGTGATCACGGCGGTCGATGCCCACGCCGGCGGCGAGCCGGGCCGCGTCATCACCGGCGGGGTGCTGGATGTGCCGGGTGCAACCATGTTCGAGAAGAGGGTCTACCTGGAGCGACACGCCGATGGGCTGCGGCGCCGCATGCTGTGGGAGCCGCGGGGCTATCCGGCGCTCTGCTGCAACCTGATCCTGCCGCCCACGCACCCGGAGGCGGACGCCGGCTTCGTGATCATGGAGCAGACCGAGTATCCGCCCATGTCGGGCAGCAACACGATCTGCGTGGCCACGGTGCTCATCGAGACGGGGATGGTGCCGGCGCGGGAGCCGGTGACGGAGCTGGTATTGGAGGCGCCGGCTGGCCTCATCCCGGTCCGGGCGGAAGTTTCGCACGGCAAGGTGACGAAAGTGACGTTCGAGAACGTTCCCGCCTTCGCGGTTCACCTGGATGCCGAGATCGAGGTGCCGCAGCTGGGGCGCCTGACCGTCGACGTGGCCTACGGCGGGATGTTCTACGTGATCGCCGAGGCGGAGCGCTTCGGCCTGCGGCTGGTTCCCGAAGAGGGCCGCGAGATTGCGCGGGTGGGCGCTATGCTGCGGGCGGCCGCCCGCGAGCAGCTGCCCGCGGTGCACCCGGAGAACCCGGGGATCGCCGGAGTCAGCATCGCGCAGATCTCGGGGCCGCCGCACGCGGCCGGTGCGTCACGCCGCAACGCCGTGGTCGTGGCGACCGGCGCGGTCGATTGGGAGCGCCCCGACACGTGGACCGGCGCGCTGGATCGTTCGCCCTGCGGAACGGGCACCTGCGCTAAGATGGCCGTGCTTCGCGCCCGGGGCGAGCTGAAGGTCGGGGACGAGTTCCAGCACGAGGGGATCCTGGGCACGGTCTTCCGGGGGCGCATCCTGCGCGAGACGCGCGTCGGGTCATATCCAGCGATCGTCACCAGCCTGAGTGGGCGGGCCTGGATCACGGGCCTCAGCCAATACGTGGTGGACGCCGAGGATCCCTACCCGGACGGCTTTACGGTCGGTGATATCTGGGGCGGCGCCGGCGCGGACTGACGGTGACCGTGCGCTCACCCCCTTCGGCATGGCGGCAGGCGCGGCAGGCCTTAAATTGCGGCGTCAGACTCAGCATTCAGATAAGGGTTTTCGGCATTCCCCACGTTGACGCAGAGGAGACCCTCGTGAAACGCTTCTACCCGGCTCTTATCACTTTGGCGCTCACCGCCGTCGCGGTCCCGCTGACGGCCCAGGAACGGGACCCCGGGCTGCTCACCCTTGAGCGCATCTACGGATCACCGGAGTTCCGCGGCCAGTTCTTCGGCGGCACGAGCTGGCTGGAAGACGGATCGGGCTACACGGCGCTCGAGTTCGCCGAGGGCCGCCGTGCGCGCGAGCTGGTGCGCTACGATCCCGAGACGGGGGTCCGCGAGGTGCTGGTCGCGGCGGACCAGCTGACACCCGCCGGGGGCTCAGGCCCGCTGTTCATCGCCAGCTACAGCTGGTCGGAAGACGGCAACAAGCTGCTGATCTTCACCAATCCGCAGCGCGTCTGGCGCTACCCCACGCGCGGCGACTACTGGGTGCTCGATCTGGTTAATGGCAAGCTGCAGCAGCTGGGCGCCGACCTGGAAGAGGCCAGCCTGATGTTCGCCAAGCTATCGCCCGACGGCGGACGGGCCGCCTACGTCTCGAAGCACAACATCTACGTCGAGGATCTAACGACGGGCCAGGTGACGCCGCTGACGACTGACGGCACCGAGCTATTGATCAACGGCACGTCCGACTGGGTGAACGAGGAGGAGTTCGATCTGCGGGACGGCTTCCGCTGGAGTCCGGACGGCCGGCACATCGCCTACTGGCAGTTCGACAGCGAGGGGGTGAGCGAGTTCATCCTGGCGAACTACACCGACTCGCTCTACCCGCAGGTGACCCGGATACCGTATCCCAAGGCGGGCACCACGAACTCCGCCGTTCGCCTGGGCGTGGTCAGCGCAGTCGGCGGCCCGACGACCTGGTTCCAGATCGAGGGTGATCCGCGCAACCACTATATCCCGCGCATGGAGTGGGCGGCGGGCTCGGACGAGGTCTTCATCCAGCACATGAACCGGCTGCAGAACACGAACCGCGTTCTGCTGGGGGATGTGAAGACGGGCAAGGTGCGCGAGGTCCACAGCGAGAGCGACGAGACGGCCTGGGT
>CP070722.1:3583325-3594173 GCA_020350785.1 Gemmatimonadota bacterium | reverse complement strand
GTGGCCCAGGTAGCCGAAGTTGGCCAGCCGGAGGGCGCGGTCGCTAAGCGCGCGCCAGGCGTAGCGCGGTTGGAAGGGCGCCGTCAGGCTGTGAAGTGGGCCGGCCTGCACGAAGATGCCGCCAATCAGCGCCGCTAGCAGAGCCGAGCCCGAGGCGATCAACAGAACGGAGCGCCAGGGCGGTATCCCCGCTTCAGCGCCCAGGATGGGGAGCGCGTTGAACAGGTGCGGCATGGCCGATCCGACGGTCAGCGCGCCCACCAGCAGACCGATGCACAGGCCGCGATCTTCCTTGCACCAGGTGGCCATCAGCTTCATTCCCGGTGGATACACGCCCGCCAGGGTCACGCCGGTCAGGAAACGCAGCACGACCGCCGGCAGCGGATGGTCAACGAACAGGGCGATCGACGCGTTGAACCCGGCGCCCGCCAGGGCGCTCAAGGCGAAGAGCCGGCGAGCCCGGATGCGATCAGCGAGGTTGAGCAGCGCGCTGAGCAGGGCTCCCACCACGAAGCCCAACTGCACACTCATGGTCAGCCAGGACTGGCCCGCCGTGCTCAGCCCCCACTCGGCGGTGAGCTGCGGCACCACCGCGGACGCCGAGAACCAGAGCGACATCGCCAGCATGGAGGCCAGAGCCAAACCCCAGAGGCTTCGCCATTTCGCGCTCATAGGGGTGTAAGCTTAACAGATCGCGCCGCCGGCGCGATCCCCGGGCGCGTCGAGATTAGCCGGAGGCAAAAGGTCTGAGCGAACGCCGCCGCCCGATAACTCAGCGTCGACTGCACGGACAGTTCGTCCAGTTCTCGCCAGGCGTTGCGTGTTGACGGGAACGGGAAGCGATCCGAAGTTTGCACTATTAACAGATGACGACTCCGCCGGCCTTGGCAGCGGAGTCATCTCTCAGCGACGCGGACGAGTGCGAGGTCCGCGGGTCCACGGCAGGACTGCCATGAGTGAACCTGACCAGCTCCGGCTGGGGGCAATAGACATCGGGACGAACACGATTCGGCTCGTCGTCGTCGAGGTCGAAGATGACGGCACCTACCGGGTCCTGGAGAACGAGCGCGAGATGACGCGCCTGGGCCACGGACTCTACGAGAGTGGCAGGCTTAGCGAAGAGTCGATGGAACTGTCACTCCAGGCGCTGGGCCGCATGAAAACGATCGCCGAGGGGCTCGGTGTGACAGAGCTGCAGGCGATCGCCACGGCCGCCGTCCGCGAAGCGAGCAACGGCCGGACCTTCCGCCGGCGGGCCGAGCGGCAGCACGGCCTACGCATCAGAGTCATCAACAGCCGCGAGGAAGCTCGCCTCGCCTTCCTCAGCTTCGCTCGGCAGTTCAGCCTCGACGGCCGGCCCGTAGCCATGGTGGACATCGGCGGCGGCAGCGTCGAGGTCGTGCTGGCCGCCGGCACCCTGATCGACCGGGTCTATTCGCTACCGCTCGGCGCTTTGCGGCTCACCGAGGGCTGGCTACACAACGACCCTATCACGAAGAAGGATTGGTCCAGGCTAAAGAAGACCATCGACAACACGATCAAGCGGCGGATCGGCAAGCCACCCTTCAAGGTCCAGACACTGGTCGGCTCCGGTGGCACCTTCTCGACCCTCGGTTCGATCGCCAAGAGCCAGCGCGAGGGGAACATCGGCAGTGTGCAGGGCTACTCGCTGTCACGCGTACAGGCAGTGGAGATTCTCAGGAGGCTGCGGCAAGCTACAATCGAAGAGCGCCGCCAGATGGGCGGGCTCAGCCCCGACCGAGCGGACATCATCGTCGCCGGCATCGCCGTGATCGCCCGGCTGGCCAAGCATCTGGGGTGCAGTGAGATCCGCGTCAACGAGGGCGGCGTCCGCGAGGGGCTGTTTCTCTCCATGATCGCGGAGCGCCGCAAGGGCAAGCGCGCCGCAGCGGCGATCAGCGATCGAATGGAATGGGTCCGGAAGTTCGCTCGCAAGTCCCACTGGAACGAGGCTCATTGCGAGCACGTGGCCAACCTGTCCATCCAGATCTTCGATTGCCTTCAGCAAAAGTTCGACCTCCCCGAACCAGGCAGAGAGATCCTCCAAGCCGCCGCACTGCTCCACGACATCGGCTACCTGATCGGGCACGCCAAACACCACAAGCACGCCTACCATCTGATCATGTACGGCGATCTGCCCGCGTTCTCGGCACGCGAGGTCGAGCTGATCGCCAACGTGGCACGCTATCACCGGCGCGCATTTCCCAAGAAATCACACACGAACTTCGCGCGGCTTCAAAAATCGGATCGCCGGCTGGTTCGTAACCTGAGCGGTATCCTGCGTGTGGCCGACGGACTGGACCGGGCGCATGCCCAGTCCGTCACCTCGATCGCTTGCCACGTGAACAAGAATCGCATCTCCATGCGGGTAGAGGCGGAGGCACCCCCGCAGGTCGAGCTCTGGGATGCCAACCGCAAGGCGGGCCTCTTGGAGAAGGTCCTCGATAGAAGGCTCGAACTGGAGTGGGCCGGCGCCGACGCAGCGGCCGTACTGGAGACGCGAGTCGACAGACCAGGGACCGGCCGGAAGAGCTGATGGACGTGGTCGTCGTTCGCCACGCGATCGCGGAGGACCGTGAGACCTTCGCCCAGAGCGGGAAGCCGGACACGGAACGGCCCCTCACGGAGCAGGGGCGCGAGCGAATGCAACGCGGGGCCCGGGGACTGAAACAGCTTGTCCCTCACCTCGATATCCTGGCAACGAGTCCCCTGGTGCGCGCGGTGGAGACCGCAAAGATCATCTCCGCCGCCTACGGTGATATCGAGCCGACGACCGTCGCGGCGCTGAGGCCGGAGGCCCGTGCCCAGGCGGCGCTGACCTGGCTTCAGGACCAAACCTCCGACGCCACATTGGCGCTGGTCGGCCACGAACCGCATCTCAGCATGCTCGTCAGCTGGCTGGCCAGTAAGAGCGATGAGCCTTTCCTGGAGTTCAAGAAGGGCGGTGCCTGCCTGCTGAGCTTCTACCATGACATCTATGCCGGCGGCGCTCTGCTCCGCTGGTTGCTGACTCCTGCCCAGCTCCGCGCTTTGGGGGGTTGAGTTGGCCAGAGTGACCCCCGAGCAGCTCGACCTACCCGCCGAGGAGACGGCGAGGGTGCTGTCGCTTGCCTGGCTGGACGAGGCCGAGGCGGCGCTGGAACGCTTGCCCGAGCCTGAAGACGGCGAGGCGCTCCACGACTTCCGAGTCTCGCTCAGGCGGTTTCGCAGCTGCGTGCGCGCCTATCAACCCTACCTGCGCGGGAGTGCGCCCAAGAAGGCGCGCCGCGAGATTGGCGCACTCGCCTCGGCCACCAACGCCGGCCGCGACGCCGAGGTGCAGGTCATCTGGTTGGAAGGCCAGGCCGACAAGCTGATTGAAAAGGAACAGGCAGGCCTCGGCTGGCTGCTCGATCAACTGCGTGCACTTCGCGACCAGGCCTACGCCGAGGCCCAGCTGCAGATCACAAAGGACTTTCGCAAGGCGAAGCGAAGAGTCGCGAAGCGATTCTCAAGCTACGAGCGTAGCGTCGGCTCGGGCGATCCGGTTGGCTCTCGATCCTTCGTCGACGTAACCGGCGAACTGGTCGAGAAGCATGCGTCCGAGCTGAGAGATCTCCTGGCGACGGTTCACACGCCTCAGGATGAGGATCAGGCTCACAATTCACGCATCGCCGCCAAGCGCCTGCGCTACATTGTCGAACCTCTGGCCAAAGTGGTCGACGGCACGAAGAACTTGATCAAGGACCTCAAGGGCCTGCAGGACATACTCGGCGAGTTGCACGACACTCACGTGCTGGCCGATGAGATAGCGAGCGCGATCGAGATCGTCGCCGCCGAACGCGCCCGGAGCTTACACGAGCAGGCCCTCGAGCACGACGTCGCCTCGGAAACGCGCCTCGACGAACGACTCGACAACGACCCGACGTTAGGGCTGCTGGCGCTGACCAAGCTCTTGCGAGAAAGGCGCGATCGACTGTTCGAAGACTTGCAGCAAAGCTGGCTGGGCGAGCGCGCTGACGGATTCTTCGATAAGGTCGCCGAACTGGCTGCGCGGCTTCGCCACGCTAGGGACTCTGAGACCGAGATCGAGCGGAAGTACCTGCTGACAGCCGTGCCGGATTCACTCGCGAACGACAGCGCCGTGTCGATCGAGCAGGGATGGATTCGCGGAAAGCTCATCCAAGAGCGTCTGCGGCGTGTCCGCTCCAAAACCGGCACCCGCCACTACCGCACCGTGAAGTCGGGATCGGGACTCCGTCGCGTGCAGCTGGAGGAGCCGATCTCGCGGCGGACGTTCCAGAGTCTCTGGCCGTTGACGGAAGGGCGGCGACTGCGCAAGAAACGCTACCGGCTTGTGGATGGCGACCTCACCTGGGAGATCGACGACTTCGCGGACCGCGATCTCGTGCTCGCGGAAGTCGAGTTGCCGGCGGAGGATCATCGCTTCGAGTTGCCGGCCTGGCTGCAACCGTTCGTGAAGCGCGAGGTCACCGGCGACCCCAGATACGAGAACGTGAATCTGGTCCGCCGTACGCCGCGGCGCCGCATCGCCGGCGCGCGACCCGCGAAGGGCCGGTCAAAGCCAGGCTGAGTGGGCGGCCGGTGACAGTGCCGCAGCCCGAAAGCCACCGCCCCTCAAACCCAACCTGATGGGTTCTTAAGGCGCCATCAATTCACGGGCACGTCGGCACGCCGCGGATCCGCCGGCCGCATCGATTCCTTGCCGACCACCGCGGCCTTGCCATCAGCAATGGGCGTGGCCGGCGGCCTGAGGATCGGCCGCAACCGCTGAACGACTTCGGAGGCTTCGTGCGTCGAGCGCGCCAGATCCTGGAGTACCACCTGCGAGCGCACCGGCGAATCACCATCGGCTGACGCCAGGCGTCCATAGCGCCCGTCGGAGAGGAGAAGGCGCGTCTTGACGTTGTCCCCGAGGTAGACCGGCAGAATCTCTTCGATGATGCGTCGTTTCACGCTTGGGTCGAGCACGGGAAACATCACCTCGATGCGCCGGTAGAAGTTGCGCGGCATCCAATCGGCGCTGGCGAGATAGACCTCAGGCTTGCCGCCGTTCTCGAAGTAGAAGATGCGACTGTGCTCCAGGAACTTGTCCACTATCGATGTCACCCGGATTGTCTCGGAGACCCCGGAAAGTCCGGGACGGAGACAGCAGATACCACGCACCAGTAGATCGATCTGCACGCCGGACCGCGAGGCATCGTACAACGCGTCGATGATCGACGGCTCCACCAGCGCATTCATCTTGGCGATGATGCGGGCGGGATGGCCCGCCGCGGCGCTCTCGCGCTCACGCTCGATGAGCCCCTGCGTGCGCTCTCGAAGCCCGCGCGGCGCCACCACCATCTTCCTCCAATGATGGCCCTGTGAGTAGCCTGTGAGCAGATTGAATAGCTCGCTGGCATCCTCGCCAAAATCGGGATCGGCGGTGAACAATCCGATGTCCGTGTAGATCCGCGCCGTCGTCGGATTGTAATTCCCCGTCGATTGGTGCACGTAGCGCCGGATCCCGTCAGGCTCGCGGCGCACGACGAGCGCGACCTTGCAGTGTGTCTTGACACCGACCACTCCATAGACCACGTGCACGCCCGCCTGCTCCAGGGAGCGGGCCCAGGCGATGTTGTTGGCCTCGTCGAAGCGTGCCTTCAGCTCGACCAGCGCCGTCACCTGCTTGCCGTTTTGGGCCGCCCGGGCCAGCGCGTTGAGAACCGGGCTCGACACGCTCGTGCGATACAGGGACTGTTTGATGGCCAGCACATCGGGGTCATCAGCGGCACGTTCGATGAAGTCGACGACAGCGCCGAACGATTCGTAGGGATGGTGAACCAGAATATCACGCTCGCGGATCGCCGCGAATATGTCCGCCGATTCGGCGAAGGCCGGCGCCGGGCGTGGAACCAGCGGCTCGTGCTTCAGGTGCCGGCTGCCTTCCTTGGTGCAGAGGTCCATCAACCCGGTCAGGTCGACGGGCCCGTCCACCAAGTACAGGTCGCTCGGGCGGAGTCTCAACGCCTCGCCGAGTAGCCTGACGAACCGCTCATCGGCGTCGCTGTTCATCTCCAGGCGGACCGCCTCCCCCCGGCGCCGCTGCCGCAAGGACTCCTCGATAGTGCGCAGCAGATCGTCCGCCTCGTCTTCGTCGATGTCCAGATCGGTGTTGCGGGTGACCCGGAATACAGCCCGACCTACGATCTCAAACCCGCCGAACAGCTCGCCGACCCGTTCGCCGATCAAGTCTTCCAGGAGCATGAAGCGCTGACGGCCGCCGTCGGGCGGCAGCTCGACGATGCGCTGCAGAACCGAGGGGACCTGCACCACACCGAACAGCTCCTTGGGACCGTCACCATCCCGGTTCATCAGGAGGACCGCGATGTTCAGGCTCTTGTTGTGGACGTGCGGGAACGGGTGGCCCGGATCGATCGCCAGCGGGGTCAGCACGGGGTAGATATCGCTGGCGAACAGCCGCTCGACGAACTGGCGCTCCTTATCGGTGAGCTGGTGATTGCGGACACGCTCGACGCCATGCTCCTCGAGCGCCGGATCCACCTCTTCGCGCAATACCCGGTACTGTTCAGCCACCAGTTCGTGCGTGCGGTTGTCTATCAGCTGGAGAACGCTCTCCGGATCGAGGCCGTCGGCTCCGTAGTCCTGCGGCTCGAGACCCGCGTACAGCTGCTCCTTCAGCCCGGCGACACGGACCTCGAAGAACTCGTCCAGGTTGGAGGAGAAGATCGAAAGGAACTTGACGCGCTCCAGCAGCGGCGTGCTCGAGTCCTGGGCTTCCTCGAGTACCCGGCCATTGAACTCCAGCCAGCTGAGCTCACGGTTGATGTAGTGCTCGGAGGGATACCGCGGCTTGGGTCGATGATGCTTCTTTACGCGAAACATGATATGCCTGAAGAAAGAATGCCTACCCCCACTCGGCGCCGCACGAGACACCGTACGGCGCTCCAACCCAGCGCGCCGATCCGGCGTCTGGGCTGGGCCTGAATGCTTACTTGCGCTGGCAGCCCTCGGCAACCATCACGGCAGCCCCGCCGGGTGATCTATTCAGCTAACTTCATTCAGAGCAATCGATTGGGCACTCAGGCGCCAATGTAACAGTTCCCCGTCAGTTGCGTTCCAGTGGCAGCGCTGACGGTCACCGGCCGGGCCCTGGGTTACCCTCGCCCGCTTGGCTGTCGCTCAGGCGCCGAACCCAGAGGGAACGGCCTTCAGCGCCGTGCCGCACCAGCGGCCCAATGCCAGGGACGTCCTCTACGACATGCCCCGAGAGGCTAGGCGCGCCGCGCCGCGCCGCCTATATTGCCAGAGCCAGCACCGGCGACCGCGCCCGTTCAGCTTCGAGGCCCGGCGCTGACCCGCGCACCTCCCCTTCCTCAGGAATCCAGAGCGGCCCTGTCCGTCGCTCGCCCACGGAGATCAGCTATGAGCGAGTTTCTCAGCGTCATCGAATGGTTCGATCAGACGGGCCAGGAGATCATCCACCGCATCCCGCAGGAGGGCTCGGCCGAGACCAAGTTCGGATCGCAAGTCATCGTCCGTGAGAACCAGGCGGCCATCTTCTTCCGCGACGGCAAGGGCCTCGACGTGCTGGGGCCGGGCCGTCACACCCTCAGCACCGCCAACATCCCGATCCTCACTAAGGTCCTCGCGCTGCCCTGGGGCTTCACGTCGCCCTTCCGGGTCGAGGTCGTCTTCGTGAACATGAAGCTCTTCCCGGACCTCAAGTGGGGCACCGCGCAGCCGGTGGCCTATCGCGATGCCGAGCTGGGACTTGTGCGCCTGCGCGCTTTCGGCAACTACGCCATCCAGATCCGCGAGCCGCTGGTCTTCGTGAACGCGCTGGCCGGCACCATGGGCTCGTTCATGACGGGTGACATCAAGGACTACCTCCGAGACCTGATCGTCAGCCGACTGAACGACTATCTGGGCGAGAAGCTGCGCACGATCTTCGACCTGCCGAAGCAATACGACGAGATGGGATCGGAGGTGCACGACCGGCTCGGCCACGACTTCCGCCGTTACGGTATCAACCTGGCCGATTTCTTCATCACATCTATCACACCGCCCGAAGAAGTGGAGAAGGCGATTGACGAGCGAGCGCAGATGGCAGCGCTGGGCGACCTGGACAAATTCCTCAAGATGAAAGCGGCCCGGGCGTTGGAAGGCGCCGGAAGCGGAGGTAGCCCGGCCGGCGACATGGCCGGTCTGGGCGCCGGCGCCGGCATGGGTGCCGGCATCGGCATGATGCTCCCCGGCATGATCTTCGAGTCGATGCGCGAGCGGGGCGGCGCCGGCGCAGGCAGCGGCGGAAGCGCGGCGGCCGCCGAGGCGATCGCCTGTCCCGCCTGCCACACGGAGGTCGCTCCGAGCGCCCGCTTCTGCCCCCACTGCGGCGAATCGCTTGTGGCCGGCGACCGCTGCCAGAGCTGCGAGGCGCCGCTCGCGCCCGACGCCAAGTTCTGCAGCCGCTGTGGCGAACCGGTGGGCGTGACCGAGCGCACCTGCCCGAACTGCAAGGCGAAGCCCCCGGCCGGCGCCCGCTTCTGCATGGAGTGCGGCGGCAAGGTAGAGTAGCGAGCCTGACTTTCGGAGAACGGTGAGCCGCCAGGCGCTCAACCCCAGTTGCCCGCAGTGCGGCGGCCCGGTCGACGTGCCGGAGGGGTTGGCGTACGCGCGTTGCGGATACTGCTCGGCCGATTCGTTCGTCGATCTCAGCGGCGCTCTGCTCCATCAGGTCATGCGTGTGGCCGTGCCCCGCTCCCGAGTTCCGGGCCTGTTCAAGGCCCGGGCGCTGGAGGCCGGCTGGCCCGACGCATCGCTCGACCGCCTGCACCTCATCTACGAGCCGATCTGGGAGATCGAGAGCCCTGACGGCCGCCGCGTCAGCATCAGCGCCAGGGCCGGCGATGAGGGTCGCTTCAACCAGGTGGTCGTGCCCAGCGGCGAGCGCGCTTTCGTGGACGTTGGGGCACCGGCCGCCCCCGCGGAACTCATCGAGCCGGAGCTCGCCCCCGAGTCCGTGGCCGAGGTCGCGGCAAGAGAAACCGGCCGGCCCATCGCCGTGAAAACGCTGCGCCTGATTCACAGGCCTATCTATAAAGGACAGCTCCAGATCGCCGGTAAGGCCTACGCGTTCGAGCTCGATGCCCTGAACGGCGATGTCCTCGACGTCGACTGGCCCGCCAAGGCGACCTACCGCATCCGCAGCCGCGCCTGGCTGGCGACCGCCGCGATGATCGCCGCCGCGGCCCTCTTGCCCCTACCCCTGGCCGTGCTGGCGGTCATCATCATAGGCGCTGCTACGACGAGGCGGCTCCATCGTCCGGCTCCCACACCCGCCCGGGCGCAGCCGTGAACGATCTCAAGCTCCGTCCGCTCACCTGTCCGCAGTGCGGCGCGCCCGGCGTCGTGCGCGAGGGTACGCGCATCACCGAGTGCGAGCGCTGCGGCACCCGCCTCTGTCTGACCGAGAAATCTCACCCGCGCTACGAGGTCGCGGCAAACCTCAACGCGGCACAGGCGATCACCGCGGCGCGCAGTTGGCTGGACACGCGCGGACAAGTCGGCCTGTTCGGCCGGCCGGAGCTGGTGCTGGTTCCCTATCACGAGATCGCCGGCCGCAGAGTCGGCGTGTTCGAGCGCAAGGTCCCGGTTCGCAAGGGGGTTCGCCGTTACCTTCACGGCTCTCAGGGAGAGGAAACGATTCCGGAGTACGTGTACGAGGAGAAGCAGGACACCAAGGTGATGGTCGCCGACGTCCATCATCTGACCCCGGCGGCGCGCACGCCCTGGGACCTCAAGATGTTCCAGGCCGATGCCGCCCGCCGATCGGCCACGCTCCAAAGCTTCGATCTGGTCGAGGCGCAGCGCCACGCCACCGTCTACGCCGAGGAGCAGTCGCCCAGCGCCGTCGCGGCCCGGCGCTTCGCCGAAGCGGGCGTCACCGCGCGCGGCTCCGCCGAGATGGCCGCCACCTCACCGCGCACCCTCTTCTTCCCTTTCTGGTCGATCCCGTTGCAGACGGAGGCCGGAAGCTTCCAGATCGTGTTGGAGGCGGTGGGCGGAGAGATCGTCGCCTGGCGGCTGCCCGAGCCCTATCCGACGCCCAGCCTGACCTGGGCGCTCCTGGCGATCGTCGGCGCCCTGGGTCTGGGCCATGCCCTGCGGGCCCTGCTCCTCGACACGTCCGCGATCGACCCCGTCATCGCCTTCGCGGTCGGCGCGGCCGCCACGGCGGCGGCGGTCATTAAAGCGAACCGGCCCGACTGGTCGATACGCTCCTGGCCGGAGGCCGGCACGATTCCTCGGCCGTAGCGGCAGAGCTAGCGGGTCGCGTCAGCCAGGGTTTATCGTATCGCGAGCACCCCATGGGAGTTCTAGTGTAGCAACGTACGCTCGCCTGGAACTATCCCGAGGGCAACGAGGCCACGATCTTTTTCACCTTCAAGCTCAAACCGCGGCGGCGAGCCGGTGGCCAGCGGCGTGTACTTCTTCCATATCACCTCTCAGGACGGCCGCAGCCACATCGGCAAGTTCACGATCATCAACGGCGCGGAGCGTTGAAGGGGCCGGTCCGACATAGCTGAGCGGCGCGGCGGATCTTATCATACCCGTCGAGCGCCTCCAACGCGGTCATCGGTGACGCAAAGAGAGCGGCAAGCCACGTTATGACCCCCGTTTCAGAGGACCCCCGCGTGATCGTCCTGCGCTGCAAGGCCTGCCGCACGACCTTGCCGGCGGCCGCCAAGGACGTGGCCTTCCGCTGCCCGCATTGCGGGCGCGGCTGGGAGATCGCGGCCGGCGGCCTGCACGAGCGGCCCT
>CP070722.1:3565905-3583225 GCA_020350785.1 Gemmatimonadota bacterium | reverse complement strand
TGCGCGGGTTCTTGCGGGAGGAGCTGAAGTGATGGGCCGCCGTTATCGCCTCGAAGAGCAAGAGCTTGCCGCCGCGGAGGCTGCCGGGTCGGGGCGTGTGCCGCCGACGCCGCGTCCGGCGGCGGGCGTGATCCTGGCGCGCGATACAGCGAGCGGCCCGGAGGTGCTGCTGCTGCGGCGCCGGGCCGACGTCGGTTTCGCCGCCGGAGCCTACGTGTTCCCCGGCGGCACGCTGGACGAGGAGGACAGTCATCCGGAGTGGCGCGACCTGATGGCGCCGCCGCCTCCGGAAGCCGTTTCGGGCGCGGCCGACCCGGGCGGCCCGGATGAGCTGACATTTGTCGTCGCCGCACTCCGCGAGACCTTCGAGGAGACGGGCGTGCTGCTCGCCGTCGACCAGCCGTCCGACCGAGAAGCGCTCGCCACTGCGCGCCAGGCGCTGGTCGACGGCCGGCGAAGCTTCCTCGAGATCGTCAGAGGCCTCGGCATTCGATTGGCTGCCGATCGGCTAGTCCTCTGCGCGCGCTGGGTCACGCCGGAGTCGCTGTCGCGCCGCTACGACGCGCGCTTCTTCCTCGAGGAGTCGCCGTCGGCCATCGAGGTGGCCGCAGAGCCAGGGGAGCTGGTGGAGCACATCTGGATTCGACCCGGCGCGGCCCTGGCCGAGTACTTTGAGTACCGGATGCGAATGCTCTTCCCGACGGCCAAGACGTTGGGCTGGCTGGAGGAGGGAAGCAGCGTGGCCGAATGGCGGCGGCGTTTCCTGGACTCGAAGGTGGAGCCGATCCTGCCACGTCTGCGGCGCATCGAGGGTGCGGTCATCCCGCTCATGCCGGGTGAGCCGCGTTACGACGAGAGGGACGGGGATGGCTGAGTCGGGTGGTGTTGGCAGGGTGAGGCCGCTGGTGGCGGCCAACCCCGGACCGCTCACCCTCGATGGGACCCGGACCTACGTCGTGGGCGGCGATCCCTGCCTGATCATCGACCCCGGTCCCGACCTGGGGGATCACCTCGATGCGATCGAGGTGACGCTGGGGAGTGCTCGGGTCGCCGCCATCTGCATCACCCATCACCACGCCGACCACGCGGCGGGCGCGGCCGAGCTTCGTCTGCGGCTTGCGGCGCCGCTGGCTGCCGCGCCGGACTCGGCGGCGCTGGCAGGTCTCGAGCCGCCGGAGATCCCCCTGCGGCCGGGCGGGCGCATCGACTTCGACGCCGGCCACCTGGTCGTGGTCTTCGCGCCGGGCCATTGCCCGGATCACGTCTGCTTTCACTGGCCGGAGGCCCGTGCCCTGTTCGCTGGGGATGTGATCATGGGTGAGGGGACATCGATGGTCGCGCCGCCGGAGGGGGACATGGCCGCCTACATGACCACGCTGGAGCGGTTGGCCGGACTGGAAACCGAGGTGATCTATCCGGGACACGGTCCGATGATCCAGAGCGCCGCGGAGAAGATCGAGGAGTATATCGCGCATCGGCGGAGCCGCGAGCAGCAGGTGGTTGCGGCGCTGGCCGGCGGCGCGGCCACTCCGGCGGCGATCCGGGCCCGAGTCTATGAGGATCTCGATCCGCGCCTGCATCGCGCGGCTGAAGGCTCGGTGCTGGCTCACCTGGCGAAGCTGGTGAGCGAAGGGCGAGTCAAGCTGGAGGGGGACCGCTACTTGCCCGCAGGCCCTGAGGAGCGCCCCTAGTCGCGCCGCCTTCCTGAACCGAGACCGGTCGGTCCCTACCGCCAGCCGACGACGCGGCTCGACAAGCATGGCCGGGGGCACTAGACTCAGCGGCCATGTCTCGACTGACGATCATCTTCCTGACGATCTTCATCGACCTCATCGGGTTCGGCATCGTCCTGCCCCTGCTGCCTTTCTACGCGCAGGACTTCGGGGCGACGCCGCTGATCATCGGCCTGATCGTGGCGATTCATCCGGCGATGCAGTTTCTGTTCGGGCCGCTGTGGGGTCGGTTGTCGGACCGCGTGGGGCGCCGGCCGATACTGCTGATCGGACTGTTGGGTTCCGGCCTTTCGTACCTGCTCTTCGCACTGGCCACCAATCTCGGGTGGCTGATCGCCTCGCGGATCATGCAGGGGATCGCCGGCGCCAATATCCCGGTGGCCCAGGCGTACATCGCCGATAACACCGACTTGGAGGATCGCACCCGCGGCATGGGTCTGGTGGGTGCCGCCTTTGGGCTGGGCGTCATTGCAGGGCCGGCGATCGCCGGCGCCCTGGTCAACTTCGGCTACGCCGTGCCCGGCTTTTTCGCGGCGGCCATCTCGCTGGTCAACGCCGGGGCCGCCTACTTCTACCTGCCGGAGTCGCTGAGCCCCGAGGCGCGCGCACGGGCGGTCGCACGCCCGGCTGCCGGGCCGCTGGGCCGGCTCACCCTGGCAATGAGGTTCGCGCGGCGCCCGGCTATCGGCACGCTGATGTCGATCTTCCTGGCGGCCACCTTCGTGTTCGCCGCCTTCACCACCATCTTTCCGCTGTGGATCGGCGTGAAGCTGGGCTACGATGCGCGCCATGCCGGCTACCTGCTGGCCTATCTGGGGCTGATCATGGCGGTCCTCCAGGGCCGACTTATCGGGCCGCTGGCCCGCCAATTCGGCGAGCGCCGGCTGCTAGTCGCTGGCACGACGACACTGATCGTCGCCTATCTGCTGCTGCCGCTGGCCGGTGCGCTCGTCACGGTTTGCGCCGTGTTGCTGCTGGTGGCCGGCGGGTCCGGATTGAACTGGCCGACGCTCTCCAGCCTGGCGTCGCAGTACGCGGAGATCGACAGCCAGGGCGCGATACTCGGGGTCATGCAGTCGCTGTCGGCGCTGGGGCGGATGGCGGGCGCGGCCTGGGCGGGCTGGGTCTTCGGGGCGTGGATGCCGGCCGCGCCGTACCTGCTGAGCGCGGCGATCATGAGCCTCGCGGCCGCGCTGGCCGTTCTGTTCATGTTGAGGGCGCCGCCGCCGCCGGCGAAGGCGAAACCGATGGCCCCGATCTGACATGCTTCGTTGATTGACGCTCGTCGCCGCCAGGGTCTAGATTGGCGGCGCAGACCAAGCACACAAAGACAGATCGTCCGGGTCCTTTCCCGGGCGGCGAAGCGCTGCACGTCGAACTCGATTTCCAGGAGGGACCGTGAGTACTCGCGCGAGACTCATCACCGCAATGATCATCGCCGGCGCGGCGGCGGCCTGCGCCGCGCCCGCCGAGGATGTCTCGTTGTCGCAAGAGGACAGGGACCGGATAACACGCGGAATAGAGCAAGGCATGACCGAGGCCGGCGTCTCGGGCGCCTGGGCGGAGTTGGCCGACCACTTCACGGCGGATGCCTACCACATGCCCGCCGGCGAGCCCAGCGTAGTAGGCCGGGAGAGCATCCGGGACTACTTGGCTCGGAACTGGGGGGTACTGCCCGTCACCGAGATGACGCAAGCGATCGACAAGCTGGACGGTTATGACGGACTCGCCTACGCGCGCGGCACCTATCATATAACCGTCGATGACGGCGGCTCGCTGGTCATTCGTGACCGGGGCAAGTTCCTGATCATTGCGGAGAAGCAGGCAGACGGGTCCTGGCAGATCGCTACGTCGATGTACAGCCGGGATACGGCGAAGCCGGAAGTGGAGTAGGCGCCGCTCATCTATAAGAGATGACTAGGAAGCGGTGACCGGCGCGCAGGTCACGGGTCAGTACGCCGGCACCTTTGCCTGTCGTTTGGGCGACCGGCCTGTCGGCGCGCGGCTTGCTCCGCCAAGCCATACCACCAATCTAGGGTCGACGCTCTCAAGCCTGGCTTTGCAATTCGCGGATACCTACTTGCAGCGGCGTGATACCGGTGTCGTCAACTCGGTGACGGTGCCGGGCGCCGCTGGCGGGGTCGGAACCGGCGGCCCGGTCCGCGGTGTAGCACTGGATCAAGCCAAACACGCGAGCGACGCAGTATCGTCGGCACCAAACCCAGGAGGCGTATGTCCCAGTCGCCAGCCAGGACGCTTGGAGAGCTGAAGCGCTCGGGCTACTGTCCGCGCTCGGTCAAGTACGAGATGCGGTCGAACCTGATTCGCAAGCTGGAGCACGGCGACAGGCTGTTCCCCGGCATCCTCGGATATGAGGATACGGTGGTTCCGCAGCTGGTCAACGCTGTTCTGGCGCGTCACAACTTCATCCTCCTCGGCCTGCGCGGTCAGGCGAAGAGCCGAATCCTGCGGCAACTGGTCGACCTGCTGGACGAGAGGATCCCGATCATCGCCGGCTCCGAGGTGAACGACGATCCCTTCCACCCAATCAGCAAATACGGCCGGTTGCGGGTCGAAGAGATGGGCGACGAGACGCCGATCGACTGGGTGCCGCGGGAGCAGCGCTACGTGGAGAAGCTGGCCACACCCGATGTGACGATCGCCGACATCATCGGCGACGTCGACCCGATCCGGGCGGCGCGCGGCGGCCACGTGCTCTCCGATGAGCTGACGATCCACTACGGCCTGTTGCCCCGGGCCAATCGCGGCATCTTCGCCGTCAACGAGCTGCCCGACCTGGCCGGCAAGATTCAGGTCGGCCTGTTCAACATCATGCAGGAGGGGGACGTCCAGATTAAGGGCTACCCCATTCGCCTGGCCCTCGACGTGCAGCTGGTGTTCACGGCGAATCCCGAGGACTACACGGCGCGCGGCAAGATCATCACGCCGCTCAAGGACCGGGTCGGCGCCGAGATCATGACCCATTATCCCGAGGACCTGGAGCACGGCGTGGCCATCACGGCGCAGGAGGCGTGGACCGACCGCGGTGGCCGTCCCATTAGGGTGCCGCGGATGATCCGTGAGCTGGTGGAGCGCATCGCTTTCGAGGCGCGCGGCGACCAGCGGATCGATCGCCGCTCCGGCGTCTCGCAGCGACTGCCGATAACCGTGCTGGAGAGTGTGGCCTCCAACGCCGAGCGGCGCGCTATCGCCAACGGCGAGGACGTGGTCGTTCCCTGGGTCGCGGATGTCTACGCGGCGCTCCCCGCGATCACCGGCAAGCTGGAGTTGGAGTACGAGGGCGAGCGAGAGGGTGGCGCGAAGATCGCCCGCGACCTGATCTCGAGGGCGGCCGGTGCAACCTTCGACGAGTACTTCGACGAAGATGATGCCGTCCCGATCATCGAGTACTTCGATCAAGGCGGCGCGCTGCAAGTCGCCGACCTCACCGGCACCGAGGCCTGTCTCAAAGGCTACGGCAGCGTACCGGGCCTGGTGGAGCTGGCGCGGACGGCCCTGTCCGAGGATAGCGACGAGGGCGAGGCTTCGGGCCTGGTGGTGGCGAGCGAGATCGTTCTGGAAGGCTTGGTGGCGAAGCGCAAGATCAGCCGCAGCGTTACAGGGGGGTACACGCGCCGTAAGGAGCGTCCGCGGCCACCGCACAGCCACGGGTTGGGGGGCGGCAATTGGCCACACGAGATATAACGGTCCACCAACACCATCTGACGGCGGGCCGCCACATCTATCCGGCGCTCGTCATCGCCCAGTTTCTCCACGGCTTCGAGGACTACGTCGCCGGCTTCCACGAGACCTTCCCGCTCTACTCGCTGGCCCCGGAATTCTTCGTCCTGCTGCACCTCGGACTCGTACTGCTGCTGGCGGCGCTGATCCCGTCGGTCGCGCACGGGCGGAGCTGGGCACTGCGGCTGGCCAAGCTCTGGGCGGTCCTCGAGATCCTGAACGGCGCGTTCCACCTGATGCTCGCGCTGATCGAGTGGGAATACTATCCCGGGGTATGGACGGCGCCGCTGCTCCTGATCTTCGGCGCGGCACTGGGTAGAAGCCTGCGCAGCTGAGCTAACCTCACAAACGCTCCCGAATCCGCTCGAGCACCCGCTTGTTGGCGGCGGGAAAGGCGTAGCGATCCAGGTCATCCGGCTCGACCCAGGCGAACTCTTCACAGCCCAGCGCCCGAGGAGCGCCGCCGAGGTAGCGGCAGGCGAACGCGTGCAGCGTGATCTCGAAGTGGCTGTAGGCGTGAGGCACGGCCACGATCCTCTCGACCGGCTCGACCTCGACCCCCAGCTCCTCGGCGACTTCACGAACGACCGCTGCCTCCAGCGACTCTCCGGGCTCGGCCTTGCCGCCCGGGAACTCCCAGAGGCCGCCCAGCAGGCCTTCCGGCCGCCGCTTGGCTATCAAGACCTTGCCGTCGTGCCAGATGACGCCGGCGGCGATGTCGTGGTGCGGTCGCCCGCGGCGCGGGCGCCCGCCCGGCCGGGCGTCGACTGTCCCCCGGCTCCGTGCCAGACACAGCCCCTCCAGCGGACACACTTCGCAACGCGGCGAGCGAGGCGTACAGAGGCCCGAGCCCAGGTCCATCAGGGCCTGGTTCACGTCGCCGGCGCGCTGGGCGGCCAGCGGCGCACCCACTTTGCGGACGAGGGCCGGAGTCGGTTGGGCCAAGTCGTGCAGGCGGCTCAGGACACGTCGGACATTGCCGTCCACGGCCAGGACACTGTGTCCAAAGGCAATGCTGGCTATGGCTGCGGCGACGTACGGCCCGATGCCCGGCAGCTCCCGGAGCGCCGCCTCGTCCGAGGGCAGGGCGCCGCCGTGCTGCCGGACGATGAGGCCGGCGGCCTTGTGGAGGTTGCGGGCGCGTGCGTAGTAGCCCAGCCCCTCCCAGAGCTTGAGGACCTCGTCCAGGTGGGAGGCAGCCAGCGCCCGGGCGTCGGGGAAGCGGTCGAGGAAGCGGTGATAGTAGGGGATCACGGTATCGACCTGGGTCTGCACCAGCATCACCTCGGCGACCCAGATTCGGTAGGGGTCGGGCTCTGTTGGGGGGGGCACACGGACGGTCCCTCCGCCAACGGCCTTGAGGGAGGGGTCAACCGCGTGATGACGCCAAGGAAGGTCGCGGCGGTTGGCGTCGTACCAGCTCAGCAAACGCTGGCGGACCTGAGCGGCGGGGTGTCGCCGGGCGGCGCCGGCCGGGCTCACCGGGCAGCGGTAGCGTGGGAGCCGGCGGTCTCGGCGAAGTCGGAGCCGGCCAGATCGCCGCGGTAGATGATGCGAGCGGGCCCCTCCAGCTCGAGCCCATGGAAACCGCCGTCGTTTCGGCGCCGGAAGCGGACGATCAGAAGATCTCCGCTTCGCGTTTCCACGGTGACGGGTGACTTGAGCCGGCCGGCAGCCGACAGGGCCACCGCCGATGACAGGGAGCCGCTGCCGCAGGCCAGGGTCTCACCTTCGACGCCCCGCTCGAACGTGCGGATACGGATGCGGTGTGGATCGACGACCTCCACCAGGTTCACGTTGGCGCCGGCCGCGCCCAGCTCCGGCGCCTGGCGCAGCGGCCGGCAGGTGGCCTCGATCGGCCCGTCCGGCAGGCGCTCGACGGGGACGACCAGATGCGGGACGCCGAGCCAGACCAGGTGGGCCCGCCGGGTCGATTGCGCTCCGCCAACCTGCAGATCGAGGGAGAGGGAAGGCTCCGGTCGGTAGCGCAGGCTGACGGTGGTGCCGGAGACCGAGGCTTCGATGTCCCCGGCGGCGGTCTCGATCAGCATCTCCGCGGGGGCCAGACCCTCTATTACAGCGAAGCGAGCGGCGCAACGAGTGCCGTTGCCACAGGTCTCCGTCTCCTGACCGTCGGGGTTGTAGAAGCGAACGCGGACATGGGCATCGCTTCGCTGGCTGGGCTCCACCGTGATGAGCCCATCCCCGCCGACGGAGGTTCGGCGCGGGCAGAGGGTGCGGGCCAGTTCGCCCGGGCGCGCGATCGGGTTGGCAGCCCCATCGACGAGGATGAAGTCGTTGCCCGCCCCGGACATCTTCGTGAAGGTGATCTGTTGGCTGCTACTGTTGCTCATATCCTGAGCTTGCCGGTCTGCAGTTCATGGAAGGTCAAGCAGTTGGGACCTCTTGCACGGTGCGGTGGCTAGCGCTGCTTCCGCTCCTTCTTCTCTGTGGGCACGGCGGCGGCCTCCATGTCGTCAGGCTCTTGGCCCGCGTCGGCCGGCGCCTCGAGCAGTTCGGCATCGGCCTCCTCGGCCGCCTTGGTCTGCCGGCGTCGGCGTCGTCGGCTGATCGTCAGGACGGTCAAGACCGAGCCGGCCAGCAGGCCGGCCAGCAGTGGAACCAGCGCGATCAGAGCCACCGGGAGGCTGAAGCGCCAAAACAGGAATACGACTTCCACCGAGTCGAGGTTCTGCCAGCCGAAGAAGATGATCGCTGCGGTCAAGATCATCAGCAGAACCTCGCGTATCCTGGTCATCGACCTCCCTCACTGCCTGACGGTGGCCCTGGCACCGCCCGATTGCCGCGTCGCTTGCTGGGTCATGCGCGTATGCGGTAGACTGTCACGATCTCGATCAAGCTAACGCGGGCGGGGCTGCGGCAACAGAACAAGCGAGCTGCTGCCGGGTAGTCAAGAGATCCGATTGCGGGCAGTCCCCCAACCAGACGGCACCGGCTATGCGCTTCACCACCTACTCCAAGTTTACCGGCCATCTCCTGGAGTCGTTCAACCTTCAGGAGCTGCTTGACTCGCTGGCCGACTTCCTCTTGCAGAGCGGCTTCGCCGGCGGCCCGTACTACCATCCGTTTTGGGGCGAATTCGGCGGTGACGAGGCCGAGGACAGTCTGGACGCCCTGAAGGAAGCGATCCTGCAGAAGCTGCTGGAGATGGGGAAGGTTACGCCGGAGATGCTCAACGCGCTGGCCGAGGAGCCGGATGAGGAGGGCGCGAAGCAACTGGCGGAGCTTCTCGACGAGATCGTCCGCCAGTTGATCGAGGAAGGCTACCTGAGCACCGAGCAGGTTCCGCAGGTCCCGACCGAAGGGCAGCCGGTGACCGGGCCGGGAAGCGTAGGGAAAGGGGCGGCGCGTTCCGTCAAGTTCAACCTGACTCAGAAAGGCCTCGACTTCCTCGGATACAAGACGCTGAAGAACCTGCTGGGCTCGGTCGGCAAGTCGAGCTTCGGCGCGCACGACACCGCCGAGCTTGCCACCGGTATCGAAGCGGAGGCCTCGTCGAAACAGTACGAGTTCGGCGACACGCTGAACCTCGACGTGCCGGCCACACTGAAGAGCGCTATCGAGCGTGAGGGGTTGGGTGTGCCCATCAACCTCGACTACGACGACCTGCACGTGCACCAGTCGGAGTATCGCTCCTCCTGCGCCACCGTACTGATGCTGGATTGCTCGCACTCGATGATCCTCTACGGCGAGGATCGTTTCACGCCGGCGAAGAAGGTGGCGCTGGCGCTGGCGCACCTCATCCGCACCCAGTACCCGGGCGATACTCTGCGTGTCGTTCTGTTTCACGATAGCGCCGAGGAGATCCCGCTGGCCGAGCTGGCGAGGGCACAGGTGGGCCCGTACCACACCAACACCGCCGAGGGCTTCCGTCTGGCGCGCCGGCTGTTGCTGGCTCAGAAGAAGGACATGCGCCAGATCATCATGATCACCGACGGCAAGCCGTCGGCGATAACCGTTGGGTCGGGCCACATATACAAGAACCCCATCGGGCTGGACCCGCGCATCCTCCGTGAGACTTATCGCGAGGTGAGCTTGTGCCGGCGCGCTGGCATCCAGATCAACACCTTCATGCTGGCCCAGGACTACGCCCTGGTCGAGTTCGTGAAGAAGGTGTCGGAGCTGTGCCGCGGGAAGGCTTACTTCACCTCGACCGTCACGCTGGGCCAGTATATCATGATGGACTTCCTGCGGCGGAAGACCCGAAAGGTCACCTAGCGCCGCTCACCCTCGAGCTCTGATCGCGTCAGGGCGGCGGCCAGCCAGCTACGGTTGCGTTCTCGTACCGCCGCTGTCTTCGAGTTCGGCGAGCCCGCGGGCGGCACGGATCACCCGGTCACGCTTCAGTCGTTTGCGCAGCGCCCTGTTCCGTTCCACGATCTCCTTTTCCATATAGGGTCGTGGGTGCTCCAGGTGGAGCAACGGAGCCTGGTAGCGTATGCTCTTACCGCGCAGCCCTAAGTTCTCCAGGCGCGCGCCCAGCGCGCGATCCTCGCTGCCGTAGCCGATGTCCGTATCGAAGCCGTTGACCTCCAGCAGGTGCCGCCGCCAGGTGGACGCGTTCCCGCCGTTCCAGGTGGGTGAGGTCAGTGCGACGAGATCGAGCAGGCCGGCGAGCAGCGGTGAGCGCAGAAGTCGCAGGCGGCGCCGACCGGGTCGCCAGCTTTGGCTCAGTAGCCAGCGCGCGTCCATAGCGCGGCCGCTGCGCACATCGTCGATCGTGATCGTCTCCGTCAGCTGTGGTGAGAGGCGCAGCGCGCCGCCGGACAGGAACCGCCCGGGCTCCGCCTGGCGCGCGTGGACGGCGACGAAATCCTCTCTGGGGATGCAGTCGCCATCGGAGAAGATCAGGTAGTCGGCTTCGGCGGCCAGTAGGGCGCGGTTGAGTATCTCAGTCTTACGGAATCCACGGTCCTCCTGCCAGACATGCCCGATGCGCAGTCCCGTCTCCGCCTGGACCCGCCCGATGACCGCGCGCGTCTCCGGACCGGACCCGTCGTCGGCGATCAGCAGGCGGAACTCCGCCAGCGATTGGCGCGCGTAGCCCCAGAGGACGCGCTCCAGATGGGCTGGCTGGTTGTAGGTGCTGAGGATGACAGCGATTCGGGTTCCCATGTCCGCCGCCGCTTCTAGGGTCCGGCCGCCCTGGTCGGGTCGCCGTGGGAGTCGGCACCGCTAATATTCCGGCATAGTCGTGATCTCGGCAACAACTCAGCTTCTTTGCGAGATGTCGAACCCTGCGATGATCGAGGACAAAGGCGATCGAGTCCGAGTGCGCGTTCGCGCGCAGCCACGAGCCTCGCGTACCGAGGTGGCCGGCGCCCACGGCGGTGCGATCAAGATCCGTCTCAAGGCCGCCCCGGTGGAGGGCGCGGCCAACGCGGAGTTGATCGCCTTCTTTGCCAAGAGGCTGGGTGTAGCGAAGGGAGCTGTCAGCATCGTGAAGGGTGCTGGCGTCCGCGACAAAGTGGTGGAGATCGAAGGTGTCAGCGCCGAGCAGGTGCGCGCCGCGCTCCTTTGACTTCTAGTTGGAGGCAGGGTCCGCCGAGCCGCGGCGCGGGTTCGGCCACACCGCTGACCGTCCGTTATCCGGCTACAAGCCTCCCTGCCAGCGGGACTCGTAGCCCGACTGGAAGGCCCTCCACTCCTCTTCGCTGATGCGGGCGCCGCCGCGCGCCTCGAAGCGGCGAGCCGAGCGGCGCAGGCGTCTGAGCATGCGGTTTCGAGCCGCCGGGGAGACCCTTCGAGCGCGCCGGCACTTCTCGACGTCCAGCACGTAGGCCCTTGGGTCGCCCGAGCTCTCCGCTATGAGCAGGTTCCTGAGGTTGAGATCGGGGTGCACTATGCCGGCTCGATGGAGGGTCGCGATGAGCCGGCCGGCCTCCGCGAGAACTGCGCGCCTTCGGTCGCGATCGAGCTCCGGCGGTTCGAAGAGACAGGCCGCCAGATCTGCGGCGTCGCCGATCTCGGCACGGGCGACTTCGCCGCGATAGATGGGTCCGGATGCGTAAGTGACGGCGGCGGCCACCTCCGGCGTCGGAATACCGGCCGCCTGCAGGGCGAGCGAGATACGCAGCTCGTTGAAGGGACGCGGCAGCCCCAGCCGGAGGAAGCGATCGCCGGTCAGCGGCGCCAGCGCCCCGCCATGCGTCAGCTTGCGAACCACCCAGCGGTCGGCGCCGGGGCCGGGCACGATATAGAGCCTGGCACGCCCTTGGATCGTCTCGCTCTGGGGATGATCCGCGGCAAAGGCGTAGAGCGATCCGGAGGTCAAGATCGCGTCGTGGACGTAGGGAAGCACGTCGGCGCGCGCGATCACGTCGCCCCCGGCGATACGCAGGCGCCGATACTCGACCGGCGCCGAGTCCGGCAGATCTGAACCTGGATGGGCCTCCGTCATCGCCGGCGAAGCTAGACTTCGGCCGGGGCGGCGGCAACGTACGGCTGGGGACGCACCCGTCGGGCTGAAGCTTCAACATCGCGACGAGAGACCATGCGGACTCCGTGTCGGGCGGGCCGCTAGAAACGAACTTCGGCGGAGACGGTCAGGTAGTGCAACCAGGCGAACGTGTAGACGGCGTCGACATCGGCGCCACCCTCCAGCGTTCGGTAGCCGGCCGCCACCGTCCAGCTCCGAGAAAGATCTCGGGCCAGCTCCAGCGCGAAGTCTTCGGCTCTGCCCTGTGGAGCTGCCAGCGCATCCAGATCGGCCACGATCCGCCAGGTATCCGCGAGACGATACGAGGTCGAGACATGCAAGAGCGGCACGAATCCGACGTTGCTGTCGGAGGCCGACCGTTCGGCCTGCTCCAGCTCGACTTTGGCGTCCCGGATCTTAGCCGTGAAGCCGATCTGCCAGCGCCAGCGCGCGCCGTCGTGCAGCAGGTAGCGGTACGAGAGGCGGTAGGAGTTGAAGCGGTACCTGCCATCCGTAGAGACCCCGGGCTGGAAGGTCGTGCCGGCGAATTCGGTGGGCTCAGCCAATCTCCCTGTGCCCGAAAGGGTTAGCGGCGCCGCCAGCAGGCGCAGGCTGTGCCGGCGCGAGAGGTCGTAGCTGGCATAGATTCGGTACCCGGGATATGGCCCGCTGCCGATCAGGTCGACCAGCGAAAACTCGCTGCCTGTCTCGTTTGGTATTCTGACATCGTTGCGGCTCTGCCAGACTGGGCCGGCCTCCAGGCGCAGGGCGAAGCGCGGCGCGTCCCCGACCTGAGCTTGGGCCCCGTTGGCCGGCCAGAAGGGCGAAGCGAAGACGGCGAGCGCGAGCGCCATGGTAGCGGGCCGTTTCATCGATCGGGCTCTCGGCGGTTGGCGGTCTGCGGCAGCACTTAAGGAGATTCGCGGCCCCTGCTAGTCGGCCTTGACGACCGGACCGAGCCACTCGTCGAGCGAGAGTCCCCGTGTGGCGAGTATCCGCTCGACGGTGTCGCCGATCTTGTTGTTGGGCGTCGAGGCGCCGGCGGTCAGACCGATCTCCACATCCCCAACGGGCAGCCAGCCGCTCTCGCTGACGATGTCTTCGCTACCGATGATCTTGTGGGCGATGCTGCCGGCCAGTGGGTCGATGCAGGTGGCGTCCTCTAGGTGGTAGGTGCGCGTGTGTCGCGCGCAGATCTGTGCCAGATGATTCGTGTTGCTGGAGTTGTAGCCGCCGAGCACGATCATGATGTCTGGTGGCGTCTCCATCATCTTGAGAACCGCGTCCTGCCGGTCCTGGGTGGCGCTGCAGAGCGTGTCGAAGTGTCGGTAGTGTTCGTGGATCGCCACTTCGCCATACCGTTCGATCATCGTGGTCCGGAACCCGAGAGCGATCTTCACCGTCTCGGAGGCGAGCATCGTCGTCTGGTTGGCCACGCCTACCTTTTCGAGGTCCTTGTCCGGGTCGAAACCCTCGGAGCAGGCGTGCCCGAAACGCTCCAGGAAGTCCTTGCTGTCGCCGCCGTGGAGGATGTAGTCGCAGACGACGCGCGCCTCATCGCTGTCACGCACGATCAGATAGGCTCCGCCGTTCCCACGGCGCACCTGCGAGGCGGTGGCTTTCGTCTCTTCGTGGAAGAACTTGCCGTGGATGATGGATGTGAAACCGTCACGGGCGTAGCCTTCCACGCGCTTCCAGACGTTCAACACCGAGCCGCAGGTCGTGTCGACCAGCAGGCAGCCGATGTCGCGCAACGCCTGAAAGTCGTGCATGGTCACGCCGAAAGCGGGGATAATCACCACGTCGTCCGGCGCCAGCTCGCTGAAGTTGAATCCCCCAGCGGGTCGCGGCATCAAGAACTCGATGCCGAGGTCGCGCAGGCGCGCGTTCACGTGAGGGTTATGGATGATCTCGCCGACCAGGAAGAGGCGGCGGTCGGGGAATTTGTGCCGGGCCTCGTAGGCGTATTGCACCGCCCGGTCCACGCCGTAACAATAGCCGAACTCCTCGGCCAACTGGATGGTCAGTCCTCCAGCGGAGGCGCGGTAGCCACGCTCGCGCAGCCGATCGACTACGTTCGAATGATACTCGCCTTCGAGGACGGGTAAGACGGCCTTCTTGAGGCCGAGTCCGGTGCGAAAGTAGGTCTTCTCTTCTGCCATAGGACGTCGTAGGCTACGAGGCGCGGTGGAGGTGCGCAAGCTGCCTTGCCTCGGTGATTTTCGGTTTTGCAGCAACCTACCCCGTTGCGCTAACTTTAGATCCTGCCCCGGCCGGAACTTTCGTGGAGGCTGTATGGCGCGCAAGAAGCTGGAATACACGCGGCGCGAGATCGGGAAGCACCGGCTACGACCCGAGAGCTTGATGATGGGCTACGGATACCGTCCGGAATGGTCCGAGGGCTCTATCAAGTGCCCCATCTTCCAAACATCGACATTCGCCTTCAAGAGCGCCGAGGAGGGCAAGCGCTTCTTCGCGCTCGCCTACGGGCTGGAGGTCAAGGGGCCGCGTGAGAGCCTCGGACTCATCTACAGCCGGCTGAACAATCCGGACCTCGAGATCCTGGAGGACCGGCTGACGCTGTGGGACGGGGCGGAAGATGCGACGGTCCATGCCAGTGGCATGGCGGCCATCGCTACCACCTTCTTCAGCTTCCTGCGGCCCGGCGACGTGCTCTTGCACAGTGAGCCGGTCTACGGCGGCACGGAGTTCCTGATCACCCACGTGCTGCCGGAGTTCGGGATCGAGGTCATCGCCTTCCCGGCGGGCCCGCGGGGGCGGGACGCGGCCGAGAGGGCGCTGCGCGACAAGGGCATCGCCGACCGGCTGGGGATGATCTTCCTGGAGACACCGGCGAACCCGACCAACGATCTGGTGGACATCGCCCATTGCGCCGAGCTAGCGCGCAAGAATTCCAACGGCCGCAAGATCATCGTGGCGGTGGACAACACCTTCCTGGGGCCGCTGTTCCAACATCCGCTACAGCATGGGGCCGACCTCGTCATCTACTCGGCGACCAAGTTTATCGGCGGCCACAGCGATCTGATCGCCGGCGCCGTGCTTGGGTCGGAAGAGTTGATCGGAAAGGTCCGCTGGACACGGACGTTTCTGGGCACCGCCTCGGAGCCCTGGACGGGCTGGTTATTGCTGCGCAGCCTGGAGACGCTGAAGCTGCGGATGACCAGCCAGATGAAGAACGCGCGCTACGTGGCCGACTTCCTTGCCGACCATCCCAAGGTAGACAAGGTTCACTACCTGGGGCACATCAACGAGGAGAATCCGCAGCACGAGGTCTACCGCCGGCAGTGCATCGCGCCCGGTGCCATGGTCGCCTTCGAGATCCGTGGCGGCGAGGCGGAGGCCTTCCGTTTCCTCAACTCGCTGCAGCTCATCCATCTGGCGGTGAGTCTGGGCGGCACGGAGTCGCTGGCCGAGCATCCGGCGACGATGACGCATGCCGATGTGCCGGTCGACGATCAGCCGCGAATGGGCATCACGCCTGCTCTGGTCCGTCTGTCGATAGGCGTGGAGCATCCGGAGGATCTGATCGCGGACTTGAGCCAGGCGCTGGAGAAGGTTTAGCGGCGCGCTCGGCCCGCAGCCACTTGCAGGTGCGGCGGACGCCGTCGGCGTAATCGACCTCGGGCATCCAGCCCAGCTCTTGGCGGATGCGGGTTCCGTCGAACAGGATGGGCCGCTCGCGCAGATACAGCAGATCGCGGCTGGCGCGCCGGTCACGGCGCAGCAGAGCGGCGACCTTCAGCCAGGCTACCGGGATAGACTCGATCCGCTCCCGCCGGCCGGCGGCTTTGAAGATGAGCGAGATGAAGCGACCCGGAGTGGTGGTGGCAAAGCCCGGCGCCGTGTATTCCACACCCCTCGAGCGAACGCGGCCCAGCGGCGCGATCAACGCCCGGGCCGCGTCCTCCACGAACAGGAATTCCAGCTCGCGGTCCAGGTCGCCCGGGAAGTAGACTCGCGCTCCGGCCAGCGCCCGCCGGAAGGCGCGAGCGAGGCGGCCCTTCCAGACACGGGGTCCGTAGACCTCCGGTAGATGCACTACGGTGCCACGCTCCGCCAGGATCGCTTTCTCCAGTTCGGCCCGCAACGCCGCGGTCCGGGGGCGGATGGCCTTGGGGGCGTTGGGGCGGACCCGGCCCGCGCCGACCCGCGAGTAGACCGAGTCGTTGCCCGGCATGACAAGCCGACCGCGTTGACCGAGCGATTCCAGCGCAATATGCATCGCGTCCCAGTGGAGTTGGAAACTTTGCGGCGCGAAATCGACGCAATAGATGAGGGCGTCAGTATTCTCGAGCGCCAGCCCGACGGCTGCCCGGTCAAGGACATCGCCCTCGACGATCTCTACACGCTCGTCTGGGCAGCGCGCCCGGAATGCCGGCGGGTCCCGCACCAGGGCGCGAACCCTGTGGCCGGCCCGGATCGCCATCCCGACGCAGGCCAGCCCGATCGTGCCCGAGGCTCCGCTCACCGTCACTCGCATGGCAAGCAACTTATGGCGGCGTGGCGGGTACCGCGATGCAAGACGCTGCCGTGTTGGCAGGCCCGGCCGGCGACTGGGGCAGATGGCACTGGATCTCGTGCCAGGCTGGCGCTGTTTTGCTGGCACGGGGGCTGCATTGGTAGAGCGCTCCTCTCGGGGTATCGCGGGCGGACGAAGCGGCTTAAGCTTGAGGGTGTGCCGGGTCCGGCGCTCGCCCCGCAACGCGTGATGATGGACAGGAGTCATTCTTTTGAGTGATAGAGAAGGGATCCAAGCGGTGCACAGGAATCGGCATCAGCTGCCCGTTCTCCCATTGCGCGAGACGGTCGTGTTCCCCGGTGTGACGGCACCGATCGTCGCCGGCCGCGACAAGACGCTGCGCGCGATCGAGCACGCGCTGGGCGCGGAGAGCGAGGCGAAGAAGATCTTCGCTGTGGCGCAGCGCGAGAACGTGGACGAGCCGACCACCGATGTGCTCTACAACGTTGGGGTGATCTGCCGGATCGCTCAGGTCCAGCGTTTCCCCGGGGGCCTGCAGCTTCTGCTGGAGGGTGAGAAGCGGGCGACTACGCTGCACTACAGCGAGACCGAGGATGGCCACATGGAGGCGATCGTGACGCCGCTGGCCGACCAGGGTCCGCTCAACCCCGAGGACGCAGCCTTCCAGGGGCTGTTTCGCGAGGTCAGCGAAAAAGCGGCGGAGCTGGGCCGTCATCGGGGCGTTCCGGAGGAGATCATCGAGCGCTTCCCTGAGAAGAACAGCCTCTCCCACCCCCTCTCGTTTAGCCAGTTCGGCCAGTTGCTGAAGTTGTGTGCGCGTGTAGTGGCTGGTCTTGGTAACCATCTTTTCCTGCCTCGAGAGACAGGTCTTATGTCTTCCCGTAGTCTTCGCTCTATAAATGGCCT
>CP070722.1:3558646-3565805 GCA_020350785.1 Gemmatimonadota bacterium | reverse complement strand
GTTGGCCTCGGAAACCACCTCCAGGGTCCGCTCCGACTCCACCGTCCCGTTCCCTTCCACCCTCAGGACCAGATCGCCAAAGGCCAGCAGTTGCGTCTCCACCGCCCGCGCCTCCGGATCCGCCTCGCGTCGGTTGCTCTGCTTCCGGGTCGATCCCAGCGCCTGCATGGCCACGACGCCGATCAACAGAATCGCCGGTACCGCTCCGATCTTCACAATCCTCTTTATCCGCATGTCTCTAGTCCTTGGCCGTTAGCCGGAGTCTCAACGTCAGGTTGTCCAAGTACTGTCAATATATTTGTAGACACGAGATTGACAACCCCAAAAAGGTACTTCGCGCAACCGCCGATTCCTGGCTCTCCACCTCGCACGGCGCCGCTGGCCTGGCAGATTCCGGGGACGGCGGCTCTAGTGCCTTACGAGCCGGAGGCGCCATTAGGTTTCAGGAGGGTAGACGCGTGTGGCAGCGCCGAAGTTGGCCGCGGGCCGCCGCCGCGGCCAGCCGGCCCGGCGCGGGCGTCGACCCCCGGCGGGCCACCCGGCGTTGTATGGGCGACTGCTTCGCCTCAGTCCCCGCCGATCTCGACCAGCTCGAGCTCGAAGGTCAGCTCTTTGCCGGCCAAGGGGTGGTTGGCATCGAGCGTCACGCTCGCTTCGGAGACCTCGGTCACCATGAGTGGGAGGGTGCGGCCATCCTGTTGCTGCATTTCGAGGTGCTGGCCGACCTCGGGCTCGAGGTTGGCCGGCATGGCTTCGCGACCGACCTGAAAGACGAGCTCAGGCCGGTGAGGCCCATAGCCTTTGTCGGGCGGGATACGAATGGTCTTGCTGTCGCCAGCACTCATGCCGCGGACCGCGTCCTCGAAGCCGCTGATCAGCTGCTGCTTGCCGAGCGTGAACTCGAGCGGCTCGCGTTTGGCCGAGCTATCGAACACGGTGCCATCGTCGAGCTTGCCGGTGTAGTGGACCTTGACCGTATCGCCGTTCTTTGCCTGAGACATCACAACCACCTTCCCAATTGTTCCAAATCAGCGGCATCTGCCTGCGGTCGCAGGCGCGCCGTCGGCGGAGGCGCCTTCAGCCTCCATAAATGGAATCGAGATCCGGGTCAATCCCAGATCCCGAACAACGTTGGCTGTACTCGGGGTACTACGACATCGCCGTATCCAGCGCAGCCTCTCGGGTCGCACACTAACCCATCGCGCCCATCGTGTCCAGTCCGGGCCGGCCTCGCAGGGGCGAAGCCGTGGCACAGCGAGTCACGGTGCGACCCGCTCGACCGCGGCTGCGATGGGCGGTATACTGTTCCGCGTCCACGCAAGAAGAGAGCTCGAAAGAACCAGGCACGGCTGGAGGGGTACCGTCATGCAATTCGAGACGCTCCCGCAGAAGGAATGCTACGAGAGGGTCGCACCCTGGGTAAATGAGCTGTTCGGGGGCTCGGTGCTTCGCAAGCCGGACGTCCCGATCCTGGGCGTGATGCACGGCTCCGCTTTTGCCCAGGTGGGTGTCTTCCCTTGGGCGGGCGACGCCATCATCACCACGCGCGCTTATGTGGTGACCGGAGCGGAAGTGACGCCGGATCTGTTGCGCTTTCTACTGAGGGAGAACGCCGGAATGCATTTCGGCGCTTTTGGCCTGGATGATGACGGAGACATCATCTTCGAGCACTCCATCGTCGGCTCGACCTGCGATCAGAAGGAGTTGGAGGCATCGGTCGTCGCCGTGGTCCGCACCGCCGATGACTACGACGACCAGATCGTGGAGCGCTGGGGCGGCCAAAGGGCGCTGGACCAGATCCGTTGACGGTCTGGCGATCGCGCCGGCGTAACACGACCGAGGCGCCAGCCAGGGACCCCTTGACCCCAGCGCCGGCCCGGTTTCATTCCCGCCTGGAAGCGGGATCCTGTACGTTCGATCGGTGTATGCGTCTGTGGTCGCGCCGTTGTCGGTCTCACCCTCTCCCCTGCGACTGAAACCGGACGCTCAACCTTTCCGGCCGCTACTCGCGGAGCTACATCCAGTGCCACTCGAGGACCGTATCACCGATCTGCTCAACCTGATCCGGCTGCACCGGCTCAAGAGCAAGATCATCGCCTTCTCGCTGCTAGCGACTCTCATCCCCTCCCTGACCATGGGGTGGCTGTCCTATCAGAACAACCGGCGCGTGTTGGAAGAGAAGATTACCCAGGAGTTGGTGAACGGCACGTCGCAGGCGGTCCGCGATATCGACCTATGGTTTGGAGAGCGGCAGCACGAGCTAAGGGTCTTCGCCAGTTCGTACGAGATCTCCGAGAATCTCGATCGGATCCAGCGAGGACCTGCGGCCTTCGCCGAGCCGGCCCGTCGGCGCCTTCAGACCTACTTGAGTTCGGTGAGCCAGAGGATCCCTTCTTACGGGGAGCTGGCCGTCGTCGACCCGGAAGGTGAGCTGATGGCGAGCAGCCAGGTCGAGCCGGGAGAGATGGAACTTCCCGACGCCTGGTTGGACAGGACGGCCGAGGTCGGCTCGGTTCGGGGTGAAGCGTATTGGGAAGAGCGGCTAGGGGGTTGGGTGGTTCCCGTGGTCGTGACGGTTCGCGATCCCGAGTCACCGGCGCTCGGCGGATTGCTGGCCAAGGTGCGCGTGTCGGGAGTCGTCGAGATCCTGCGAGACGCGGCCGGCAGCGGCGATCGGCGCTTGTACCTGGTTGCTGAGAATGGTTCCCTGCTGGCCAGCTCGACGACCGCGGCGGACAGCACGCCGCCCACGCTGAAGCCGAGCGCCGCCCGAGCGCTGTTCGCGGCAGAGCGGCGACAGGTAGGGTACGAGGGAACCGCCGGAGCGGAGGTCGTGGGGGTCCTGGAGAAGATCAAGTCCGCCGACTGGGGCGTGGTGGCGGAGCAAGATCGCGAGCTCGCCTTTTCCCAAGTCCGCCGCCTCCGCAACCTCACACTTCTTCTGGTCGGCAGCATACTGGTGTTCGTGGGCCTGGCGGCGTACACATTGGGCCTGACCATCGTCCGTCCTCTCGATCGCCTGACCCACGGTGCGGCGCGGATAGCCGCGGGCGACATGGACGTCGATCTTCCGGTTCGCGACGCCGGCGAATTGGGCTACATGACCCGAGCATTCAATGACATGGCCGGGCAAGTGCGCGACCTGGTACGCGAACTGGACCGAAAGAACCGGGCTCTGCTGAAGAAGAATCAGGAGCTGCACGAGCTGTCCATCCGCGATCCGCTGACTGGCCTCTACAATCACAAGCATATGATGGAGACGCTGGCCACGGAGAGCGCTCGCGCGCTGCGCTACGAGCATCCCTTCTCGGTTCTGATGATCGATATCGACCATTTCAAGGACTACAACGACCAGCACGGCCACCAGGCGGGCGACCGGGCGTTGCTGGAAGTCGCCTCGACGATTCGGGAGACGCTGCGCGTCGAGGACTACGCAGCTCGCTACGGCGGCGAGGAGTTTCTGGTGATGTTGCCGGAGACGAGTGCCAGCGCGGCGGCGGAATCTGCCGAGCGGATCCGCCGCCATATAGCGGAAAGGCAACCAGGCGCCTTCGATAAAGCCATGGCGATCACGGTGAGCATCGGTGTCGCCGCCTTCCCGGAAAACGGCGCCGATCCCGAGGAGGTCTTGCGGCAGGCTGACAACGCCATGTACAGAGGTAAGCGGGCCGGGCGCGACAGGGTTGTCGTGGCGAGAGAGAGCAGCCCGTCGGACGCGGCGACGGAGTCGGACTCGCCGCGCTCCAAGCGCGCTGCGAAGCGGCGCAGCCGGAAGAGCTAGCTCTCTTCCCTCCCCTGGTACCGTCCTATGGCTGGTCGGGGCCGCTGACCACCAGGGGCCGGAAGATCCAGCCATCGCGGCCATCCTCCAGGCCCACGTGAATCCATTCGCCCGTATAGGAGTAGCCGACCAGCGAGGTTCCGGCCGAGACGGTGCTGATCACGCGATACTCCAGCCCCGGACCGACTCGGACGTTGCTGTTCTTGAGCGCCCGCAATCTGAACGGACGCTGGAACCGCGTCTCGTCGGCCGAAATCACGATGTCATGGCGCGTAGCCGACGTCACCCCCTGGGTGATCAGGGCCTTGGCCTGGCTGACCAGGTAAATCGCCCCGCCGTAGTTCTCCTCTTCGAAGGCCCGCCCGCTGGCCTCCATTAGCTCGGTGGCCTTCGCGTACTCCTCCGTCCGCCTGCCGCCCGGCCGATCGGCCAGGCCGCGAAGCGCGATTTCCGCCTCGGCCATCTGAGAGACCGCCTCGGCCCGGCTCTCCGCCCCGCGCAGCTTGGCCTTCGTCCGCACGACCTCGCTGATCGTCTCGTCCAGAACCAGGCGCTGATTGTCCAGGCGAACCTCGAGTTCGGCAATCCGTATCTCGCGCTCCAGCAACTGCGCCTCCGCCGCGCTCGCCTCGCTTTCCAGCCCGGCTATCTCGTCCTGATACTCGGCGATGCGGGTCTCCAGCTCCTCGACCCTGGCCGCCATCGCCTCCAACTCCCCCCGGGTATACTCCGCCTCCGCCGGTTCCGGTGGCGCCGGCGGCTGTGGGGACGAACACCCTAACAAAAACGCGCCGACGGCCAGAATCGGAGCCGACCCTTTCAGCCTGAGTTTACCTTGGCTCATCCGCCGTACAGTCAGAGTTTGGAGCAGCTATGGAGCTTGATCGACGCGCCGTGCCCTGCGTCGAGGGAGAGGCTCGCTGGGCAAGCTAGTCGGAGGAACCGCCCGGTCAAGCCGGTTCAGGCAGCCGCGGCAGGCCTGTGAGGGGCGCGCGCCACAGGCCTGGGGTTGCTGGGAAAGCGCGGGCGCCCGGCGGCCAGCCGGCTCGCGGGCCCCGCCACGGCACGGTCGATTCGGCACAGATCTGGCATGGGAGAGTGGCAAGCGGCGGCGAAAAGGCTATTGCGCTGAACCGAGCGTTGACTCAGCTTTCTACGCCGTCTCACGAATGGCCCGCGTACGGTCCGCGGGTCGAAACGAATCTGCAGAGAGTGCAGGCCGGCCTCGAAGGGAGCGAGCTCTCCGCGGGGCGGAGAGAAGCGCCCGGTTCAGGCCGCCGGCGAGCGTGGCCGATGCCCGGCTTCACGAGGGAAATCAAGATCGCGGCCTCTGTCGACGAGGTCTGGGAGGTGCTGGCGGATATCGGCGGTATCTGCCGGTGGAACCCAGCCGTTGTCTACTCGGAAGGCACGCGAGGTGACAAGGCAGGACTTGGCGCCGGGCGCCATTGCTCGCTGGGCGGCAAGAAGTATGTCGACGAAGAGGTGGTGGAGTGGAAGCCCGGCGAGCGACTCACCATGCGCACCGTGGCGACCAACCTCCCGGTGAGCAGCGCCGACATCCGCTTCACCCTGAAGGATGAGAACTGCTCAACGCGCGTGAAAGTGACGCCCAGCTACGACGTCAAGTTTGGCACTCTGGGCAAGCTCCTGGACCTGCTGTACCTACGGCGTCTGTACCGCAGCGACACCCGGATCTTACTGGGCGGCCTCAAGCGCTGGCTCGAAAACGGATTCCTGGACGACGACTGAGCCAGCAGGCCCGCACTTCGGGCCGCCAGCCTGTTTCGCAGCCGGCCATGCCAGCGCCCTAGTCGCAGGCGAGCGCAAAGGCGGGCCGATCCCGCTAGGCAAGCGCTCCATGAGCGTGCTATATTAGCCCGTAGTGGTTCATCCACTCGGACGCGCGAAAGTTGCATGCGTTCCGGCCGCGATGAGCCGTTGCTATCTGCCGGCAAGCCAGCCCCGAGGGCCCCGCCTCGGTAACCTGTCCCCTCGACGACGCGAACCGCGCGCCGGCTGGAGAGCCGCTCTGTACAACTCCCTCGAATCGCGGGCGCCTGTCCGACCGCGACCCGAGAAAGCGCCTCTCATGCCCAACAGGCGAAAATATGTAGCCGGGATAGACGGCAGCAGGGCCGGCTGGGTCGTCGTGCTCTTGGAGCTGAACGGGAACGGCGGCTTGCTCGGCGAATCCTGCCGCATTCTCCCATCCTTCCTGGACATAGCCCGCCTGCCAGAGAGCCCGCGCTTCGCGGCGATCGACATCCCCATCGGGCTACCCAACGCCGCTGTGCCGGGCGGTCGAACCTGCGACCGCGAGGCACGGCAACTACTGGGCAGGCGTGGGGTCAGCGTGTTCTCGCCACCCGTACGCTCGGTGCTGGCTGCTGCCAGTTACCACGATGCGGTTCGCCTGAACCGACGAAGCTCGCGTCACGGAATCGGGATTAGCCGTCAGGTCTACAACCTGCTACCGAAGCTGCGGGAGGTGCACCGGGCGATGACGCCCGAGCTCCAGCTCAGGATCCGAGAAGCCCACCCGGAACTCAGCTTCGCCGCGATGAACGGCGGCTCGCCACTGATCGAGTCGAAGCACTCCCCAGCCGGTATTAGAAGACGCCGCCAATTGCTCGATGATCACTTTAAACAGATCGGCGACGCACTGGATTGCCGACGCGGCTTCGATGCCGCAGTGATCGATGTGCTCGATGCCTATGCCACGGCCTGGACGGCATGGCGGATGGCGCGCGGCAAGGCACGCCGGATACCCGATGAGCTCCAGTTGGATGCGCAGGGTCTGAGGATGGGTATCTGGTACTAGCACCGGCGACGCCGGAGGCCACGCTCGACGCGCTCGAATGGCCGCGGAGGCAGCCGCCAGATGGCCAGCGGTTCGGTGGTGGCTCTGCCAGTTTGCCGCAGGCCGGGTCACGATACCTCCGGAGCCCGCCTCCCGTAAGGATCAGCAGCGGAGATTTCAGTTCCGATCGATCAGCTGTCGCTTCCAGCTGCGGATCTTCTCTTCGACCGCCTCCGGGACCAGCAGCCGGTCGGCGATCGAGGCGATCTCCTCTGCCTCGCGCCAGGCCAGCTCCAGCAAGGCCAGCTCACCTTCTAAGGCGCGGCGCTCGCTCTCTTCGTGCGCCGCCATCTCCAGCGCCAGGCGGACCTCGGCCCTCAGGCGGTGGACCCGACTGGCTTCATTGCGGCGCTTGCCGGCCGCACCCGCATCGCTCTCCGCTCCCGCCGCCCGGGCGAAGAGGCGCTCAGGGGCCCGAACCTCCTCGATCAGCTCGACCGCTTCCTTGACCTGCGAGTTCGTGCCGCCCCAGGAGTTGACTTTCGGCAAGATAGTCCCGGCGGCTCGTATCGCGG
>CP070722.1:3507071-3558546 GCA_020350785.1 Gemmatimonadota bacterium | reverse complement strand
GCCGATTTCCGCTCATCCCACCCAAGCGCTCGTCGGCGAAAGTAATGTTAGGGATCACAGCGTTACCGGCACAACTCTCACATTACCCCCTGGGCCATTCAGGTCAACGTTTCATCCCGGCGGAGACCTTTCACCATTCCAAAGCTCAAGGGGTGGCGTAGTCTATGCTACATGGAATTGCACGCTGCTGCGCGGTTCTGGGCGACTTGCCGGGAAACGAAGCGCCCCGGCAGAAGCCGGGGCGCTGGTCAGGTCTCTGGAGTGCACCGAAGGTCTTCTAAGTCTCCGGATCATCATCACCTCAGCTCGACACAACCACGACCTGTCCCTCGGATACGTCTTGCAGTGGAAAGTCGGGTGTATCCCCGCAGGTGAAGTCATCGGGCAGACCGAAGCCGCCGCCAATAAACGTGAAGCTGATCTGATCCGCAGGATCGTTGGCAGATCTGCCGTTGTCGGCTACCCGCGTGGCTGCCGCCCTGCCTAGGAGGAATTCTAAGCGCGAATTCGTGATCACACCGCTGACCCACGCTTCGTTCCCGACAATCGTAAGGCAATCTACAGCAATGTGGACGCCGACGCCCCCCGCGAACTGATCGTGGTATTGCCCCGTCACACTACCATCGGCCTTCGCGAGCGCGATAAGCGAGAAATTGGCGTCGCCGCCCGGTCCGAAAGCATCTGGGCTGCCCACGTACGCACGGCTTAATACGGGTCCCGTGTTCGCCTGAGGCATCAGGCCGAGGCTATCCGGCATCGTCGGTTCCGTTTGCTCACAGCCGACGGCGAACAAACCGAGGGCGACGAGCGCGATCAAGCTCCTCTTCATGGGGTACTCCTTTGGTTGGGGCAAATTTGGGCACGAAGAACGGAGTAAGATAAATGAGGCGTCAATCAAAAACAAGAATTATTAAACACAAGTCCCTATTGTACAGTTACTTACAGGTCCACGCCCACGCCAAGAAGAGAGAGGACCGGCGGGCGGGCAGGTATCCTCCTGTCCCCCGGGATCGACCTGGCATGGTATACTCGGCGCCTGTTGGGCGGCGACCGGGCGAATGCAGAAATGGTTTAGGGATAACTGAGAAGCCATAAGGGGCTATAGAAGGACAGCATTGAGGAAGAATGGCAATGTCTTTACCGTCGCAGCCGTTGGAAGACTGGCGGGCGCACTCGACGCGAAGGAGACCCGCAAAGTCGTGGGTCTGGCGCAAAGCCAGCGCCAAGGCCAACCCGACGATGCGTGAACGTCAAGCGAAACGCTGTGTCTGAGTGCCCGGGGAGGGACTCGAACCCTCAAGGGCCGAAGCCCATCGGATTTTGAGTCCGACGCGTCTGCCGGTTCCGCCACCCGGGCTTCTAAAAAGGCGACCAGTAGTATAGTCGCATCGCCCGCTTGCTGGTAGGCCACCGAGAACGCCCCGGGGTCAGCCCGGTGATCTCAAACTCGGGCCGTTGTTGGCGCCTGAACGTCTTCGGCGAGTATCGGGACCTGAGGCGCGGGCGCGGGCCGCCCGTCATCGACCCGTGCCGCTCGCGGTGAGTTCCAGAGTGCCACGTATGAAGTTGAACGCGTCATACCTGCCGCGCCCGGAGAAGACCATCCATACAGTCCTGCTCGCAGGAATGAGAGTTGGGTACATCGTCCTGGTTCTGCTACTGAACACTGCCGTCGGATTGATCATCGTTGAGCAGCTATTTCCGATCCTGATCACCTGGCTGATTGCGATCGGCCTGGGGTCGCCATCGCGTCCTTCTTGAACAACGCCGAGGGTCCGGGCCCCAAGATCAGTCTTTTCCTGCCGCCAACTGCCACACGACCCGAAACCCGGAGCTGCCGATCGTGAACTCGGGGAAGGAGCCGGCGCGAAACGACGCGCGCAGGTAGCTCACATCATAGTCGAACGAACCGCCCCGCAACACGCGATAGGCGCCGGTTTCCGTGCCGCGCGGGTCAACCGAGTCTGCTGCTTCGTAGGCTTCTGCTTCCCAGTCGCTCACCCACTCCCACACATTGCCTGCCAGGTCGTAAACCCCCTCGGGCGTTGCCCCGCGCGCGGCGGACATGACCTCTACCGTCCCACCGCCAGGACAACCGCCGTATTGGGCGTGTTCGCAGGTCGGTGCCTCATCGCTATCCCACGGATACGTCCGACCGCCAGTCCCCCGCGCGGCAAGCTCCCACTGCGCCTCCGTGGGCAAGCTACCGCCGAGCCACGCCGCGTAGGCCATCGCCTCGTACCAAGTCGCATTGCCGACGGGGTGCCGCTCCATCCCTTCACGGAATCTGTGGGTCGAGTCGAAGCGCCGATACTCCTCGTTCGTCACCTCGTGCTCTTGTATGTAGAAACCAGCGGACAAGCGCGTCTGACGTTCGCCGCCCATCCTGAAACTACCAGGTTTGATCCAAATGCCCTTGTTGAGGGGGTCGTCTTGAGCCTTGAGATCAGCCAGTTCGCTCGTCTCGATGAACCTCTGTCGAACCTCTGCTGCGACTCGATGGGCGCGAGCTCGCAGATCATCATTTCGCGCGCCGATGCTCTCCAGCCGGTAGGCGATCGCGCCAAAAGCCTCCCTGTTCGCCATGAAGGCCGGGTAGACAGTTTCGATGACCCGCAATTCCTCGATGGCCGTGATAGCTTCCGTCGTATCCGTGGCCAGCGGCCCTTCGGCAAACAGCGAAGCCGCGTATTCCTGCACGGCACCGCCGAAAGCCTCCGCGGAGGGTTCGCCGAAGTCCCGCACGAGGCTCAGCAGCGCTCTGTAACTTGCCTGCACATCCGTATCGATGTCACGGCGAAACGTCATCTGCAGCTCCGCGCGCGTCCCGGTACGCTGCTTCAGATAGAGATAGCCACTCATGGCCACGATGACGACGCCAGCGACACCGGCCATCGCCAGCGCCCGTCGCCTGTTCTGGCGCTGCACTTTACTCGCGCCGCTAAGCATCAAACTCGCGCCCCGCAGTTCTTGCCAGTTCCACGCTATGCCACAAGCTGTCGATTAGTCGTGCGTGAGAGAGTCACTCGCAAGATAACAAGCACTCAACACGGCCGGAAGAATTCGCCACCGATGGCACTCTTCAGCCCAACTGGCGGCGGTGCGGCCTACCCAGCAAAGCCAGAGTCGCACCGGCCGACCACTTCTTGTTTGGCTGTGCGAGCTTGTGTGTGAGTTCGGCTTGGTCAGGTTGCGATATTGGGCGCCCTGCGCAATCCGCAGGATGCGAACTGCCCGCCCCGCAACTTGGCGGGGCGGGCAGTCCACGACCTCCCAACTTGACCGAGCTACATCGAAGCCATCTCGGCCTTCGCCATCGCGTCCTTCTTCACCAGGGCGAGGCCTGCGCTGTTGAAGTTCTCAGTCGCAACCCGCTGATAGAGCGTCTTGGCCTCCTCGGCTCGGCCCGCGCCCTCCAGCGCCATCGCGTGATAGTAGGTCGTATAGATGTTGTTTGGGTTGGACTGCTCGTAGTGCGTGATCGCGCCGTCGAAATCACCCTGTAACAGGCTCACGTAACCCAGCAGCGCTTGGGCCGGCTCGTTCTTCCGTGGGTTCGTGTTCGGCTCCACGATCGTCATGAACTCCTGGGCCTTCGCGGTCGCGGTCTCGTAGTCGCCCTTGTTCGCCGCCAGGTAGCCGCCGAACAGAGCGACCGTCGAGCGCGCATCGCGGTCCGCGGCAGGGGTTCCGATCTGCTGCGCCTGCTGCATCAGCAGATCAGCATGCTGCTGCAGAGCGTGCTCCGCCTCGGGGATCATCTTGTGGTGCAGCGCGATCTGGGCCGCGTTGTTGAGCGCGAAGATCTTAAAGCCCGTGGGCTCGGGAATACCCATGGCGTCGATTCCGCCGGCCAGACCTTCCAGTTCGTCGATGGCAGCCTTGGGGTTCCCTTCATGGACGTTCACGAGCGCGCGATAGACCGCGAAGGCGGCCTCGTTGTTCGTACCCTTCTCCAGCTGAATCGCGGCGTCGTAGTCGGCGCGTGCCTGGTCGTAGTTGCCCAGGAACGAGTGCACGTGGCCGCGCTGCTGGAATCCGTTGCCCGAGGTCGGGTCCAGCTCGGCCGTCCGGGTGTACTCCTCCGCCGCCTGCTGCAACATGTTCTGGGCCCGGTAGCAGTCGCCCAACAGGTCGTGCGGCACCGCCTCGTTCGGCTCCAGCTCGACGGCCTTCTCCATGTGCTCCTGCGCCTTGGCGAGGTCGCGAGGCTCCGTAAACACGTAAGAGTTGCCCAGGGCCATATGCGCCGGGACGAAGTCAGGGGCGATCTCTGTCGCCTTCATCATCGTGGCCCGCGCCTCCTCCTCATTACCCATCGCGCTCTGCACGTTCGCCAGCGCCAGCCAGGCGCGGGGGCTGGCGGGTGCGACTTCGACAAGCTGCTGGGCCGCCTGCAGCTGTCCCTGCGTATCGTTGTTGTTGCCCCGCTCCACGATCTCGATGAACAGCCGCTCCGCCTCGCTCGCGCCGGCCGCATGCTCGACCGCCATCTTCAAGTTCTTCTCAAACTCGGCGACCGAGTTGGCAGCGCCGGCGGCGTTCAGATAGCCGAACGCAAAATCCGGATCGAGCTCGACCGCCTTCTGGAAGTATGGCCGCGCGTCGTCGGCGCGCCCCATATCGGCTGCACGCTGGCCTTGCATGAATTGATCCAGCGCTTCCGACGACTCCGTGCTGACCGGCATCAGCATGGTGACGTTGGCGGCGGCGGCGGCCATCTCGACCGTGTTCTCCGCCTCCTCCTGGGCGCAGCCGGCCATCGACAAGACGGCCATTAGGGCGACCACCGGATGAATCTTCCTTCTCATGATACCTCCTTGAGTTTGCGCACTCAGAGCCAACAGCTAGGCGCTCAGCTGACTTCGGCGGTATGCCCCGCGAGGCGGGCTGGGACCGCCGGACTCGCACTATCATGGGAACCCAATAAGATCACTATTCACCCGGCCGCGCGCAAGCTTCTTGTCCAGGCATCTGTTTGGCCCCAGCCATCGCCTGCTCTGCCGTGACTTGCCCCCTTGCTCGCAGTCCCTTACATAACGTCGTGTCCACAACCGTTCTCCCAGCCGCTGCCATGGCTCAAGGCCTCAGCGAGTCGCTGCAGAGCCAGCCCCTACTCGCTCTCGCACTGCTGTTCGGCGCCGGCGTCCTGACCAGCCTGACGCCCTGCATCTACCCGATGATCCCGATCACCGTGGGCGTGATCGGCGGCAGCGCCGGCCCGGGCGGCTCCCGGGCCCGCACCGTCCGGCTCACCCTCACCTACGTGACCGGCCTGGCGATGTTCTACGCCGTCCTCGGCCTGGTCGCCGGGCTGACTGGCTCGCTCTTCGGCACCGTCAGCGCCAGCCCCTGGGCACGACTCGCCATCGGCAACCTGCTCCTCCTCTTCGGGCTGGCGATGCTCGATGTGATTCCCATCTCCGCGCCCAGCCGCCTCGTGGCCTGGGCCAGCGGTCTGCGCGGCGGATCGCTGCCGGCGGCCTTCCTCTTGGGCGCCACCTCCGGGATCGTCGCCGCGCCCTGCGGGGCGCCCGCCTTCGCGGCGGTCCTGACCTGGGTCGCAGGAACCGGCAGCGCCGTCCTCGGGTTTCTCTACCTGTTCGTGTTCTCGCTGGGCATGACGGCGCTGCTGGCTGTGGTCGGCATCTTCTCGGGCGCGCTGGCCGCGCTGCCCAAATCGGGCAGCTGGCTGATCTGGGTCAAGAAGATCGCCGGCCTCATCCTGCTGGCGGTGGCCGAGTACTACTTCATTCAGGTGGGCCTGGTGTTGTGATGACTGGATGGCGAAGCGCAGCAGCATCGTTCGCGCTGCTCGCGGCTTTGGCACACCCCGCAGCGGCGCAGGACCAGATCGGCCTGCCGTTGGGCGCGACGCCCCCGGCGGCCCAGGTCGAGGATCTCGACGGCGCCGCCGTCGACCTGGGCGCGTACTACGGCAAGAAGCCCGTGCTCCTGGAGTTCTGGGCCACCTGGTGCCCCGTCTGCAAGGCGCTCGAGCCCGAGCTGGCGGCCGCCTACGCTCGTTTCGGTTCCGATGTAGAGTTCTTGATCGTCGCCGTGGCGGTGAACCAGAGTGTGCGCCGGGTGCGCCGGCATCTGGCAGATCATGAGATGCCGGGCCGCGTGCTCTGGGATGGGGACGGTGCCGCGGTTCGCGCCTTCCAGGCGCCGTCTACCTCCTACATCGTGATCTTGGATGGTCAGGGCCAGGTGGCCTACACCGGCGTGGCTGAGGACCAGAAGATCGTGGCGGCCTTGGAGAAAATAATGGGGCGGTAGAGCGCGTCGGACTCGCGGGAGTCGCCGCCCCACCGCCCGCAGGCGTAATTTCTATCTCTGCCTCTACCTATCTTTCCCCTGGCGCCAGCCGATCGATCGCCTCGCCCAGCTCGGTATACGCCGTCGGGTCGATCTCGCGGAAGGGCGTCGCCCGATAGGCGATCTTACCATCGGGCCCCACCACGAACAAGTTGCGGTTCGTCATCCCGGCCCGGCTCGCCAAGGCCCCGTACGCCGTGCCCACCTTCGTGTCGGCATCGCTGGCCATGAGGAACGGAAAGTCATCCTCCCGCGCCCAGGAGGCCAACTCCTCTATCGGGTCGGCGCTGATGGCGATGAGGACGACGTCCTCTCCACCATTGAATAGCAGTGCGTACTGATCACGGTACGAATGCATCTGGATCGTTCAACCACCGGTCCGCGCCTTGAAGAAGAAGGCGAGGACGACGGTCTTGCCTTTGTAGTCACTGAGCTTGATGGGGCTCTCCAGAACCCCATCGCGCGTAGCCGCCGGCAGCGAGAAATCCGGCGCGACGGCGCCTAACTCCAAGGGCTCAGGCCCCTGAGCCTGGGCCGACGCCACACCGCCAACCGCCGCCAGGGCGATCGCCAGGCCGAGGACGAATGCGCGCACGAGTAGCTTTCGCATGATCCTCTCTTGTTGAACGTTCGCAGACTTAGATTGACGCATAACTATAGCTCGGAGTCGAATTCTTCGTAAGGCTTCGAATTGGCCCAGGCAAGTCGGCGACCGAACGCCGTCGGAACTTCCGATCGCTCCTCAGAACATCGGCGCCCAGTCTGACCACTCCGACCAGCTACTCCCTACAGCCTGACGCGCCCGCATGAAAGGCGCCTCCGACGGATACACGCAGCGTCGCCCGCCGCTGAACGTTCCCGTCGACTCCGAGACTACAACCTCGTCCCCAGCACCCTGAATCGTGCCGGAATCCCAGACCAGCGAGCTTTCGTCCGCGGCCGCCGCGATCTGGAGCTGCCAGGCGCCCTGCCTCTCCAACCCCGACTTACTGACGCTGAAGCCGGCACATCCGATGGGCTCCGTCGCCACCACCACGTTGTCGTACCAGCGCTTCAATCCCTCCTCGACGGCGCCCCCGTTCCAGTACGTATCGAGCATCGCCACGTTGATCGTCGTCGCGGTGTAGGCGCCCCTGATGTTCAGGCCCTCGCGCTGCAGCACCACTTTGCCGTCGGCCCAATAGGTGATCTCGCCGTCGTCCTGGCCCGGCGTGTTCAGCTTCACCCGCATCTCGATCGCCACCCACTCGCCGTCACGCTCCGCGAAGCGCAGATCCAGCGGCTTGTTGCCCAGCCACCGGCGCTCAGCGTCGTCCAGGTACTCGGTGCCGTCCGGCGCGGCGATCCGGCTCATCGGATCCGACGCCGGCGTTCCCCTGGAACGGCTGCGGCTGATCCAGAGATGCTCCGCCCAGGCGAAGCGCCAGCCCCCATCGATAAAGTGACTGCGAATCCGCGCCACCTTCGGCGGATAGCTGTCCGGCCAGCCCGGCTGAAACTTGTGGTAGAACCGGAAGTAGACCTCCTCGAAACGTTCTCCGCCGCGCACGCCGCCGTTGGGGTGGTCGCCGAAGAACCAGGCCAGCCAGCCCGCGCCCACCTGTCCCAAATCGTAACGCTGCCGCAGCGAGCGCTCGCCGCCGAAGGCATCGTCGCTCTGGACGTTGAAGTTGTTGTCCTTGTAGTCGTTCCAATCCGAAGCCCCGCTCGTCTCGAAGTCCTCGCACACGATCGTGCTCGGTCGGCTGCAGATGGGCTCGGGCGAGCGCAGGACGGCGTTCGACAGCGTAGGCGGTGCCGGCGCCTGGCCGGGCCCCTCGCCCTCCTGTGGTGCCGTCGACTCCTCCAGGCATCTGCCACCCGTTGTCAACGCGAGGATCAAGAGCGTCGTGAGCATCGTTCGCAGTGTCATAGCTCTCCCCAGGTACGGAATCTCACAATTCCAGTCCTCCGGGAATTCGGCGATTTCTGGCGGGGAGACGGTCCAGGGAACGTCAATGATACACTGACACCGTGGAGTGGTTCAACCTCGGGATCGCTCGCCCTCCATCAACCTCGTACACACGCTATCTCGTCGACGGACAGACCGTCCAGTACGTGTTCACCGCGATCGTGGCGGACAGCGCTGGCGTCGTGCTCAGGCCTTATTCCGGTGGCATCAGGTCCGTTGACGATTTCCGGCTGGCCGAAAGTTCGGACAAGCGCGCCGTCTTCGAGAACCCCGAGCACGACTACCCGAAGCGCATCACCTACCGGCTCGACAGAGGCGGATCACTGGTGGCTCGAATCGATGGTGGCGCCGAACCCGATTGGGGGCTGAGTCCACCTGCTACTGGAAGGCTCGTTCGACTCGGCGCGTTCAGCGCTCGATCCTGAATAGGATGTCGCCGCTATCACGCGAGCCTGTTTCGGCCTGGAGCGTGAACCTCCGGGAGATGAGGTAGCGTACGCGTATGACCTCGATCGGCTCGAAAAGACCGACCCCGTACGCGACGTAGAGCTTGGGCGATAGATACTTGCCGGCGAAGAAGGCGGCGTCCTCTTGTCTGGCACCGGTTTCGATCCGTGCCTCATCGAGGCCGACCTGCTGCGCCATGGCTGCTGCGAGGATGTTGCCACCCAGTAACGCGGCGGCGTTTCCGGCTTGCTGCCGCTCCGCCTCCGAACCCTGCTCGGCGGACCGGCCGAACAGTACGTAGGATAGCGCCGCGGACTCCGACATGATGGGCTCGGACCACACCTGGACATCGAGGGACTTGAGCGTCCCGCCGATCGTGAAGCCCGCCCTCGTCCCGTCACTCGCCCGGCGGTACGCCCTCACTTCCACGCCCGGATCATCGACGGGTCCGGCGAACACCAGGCGTCCCGGATCGATGGTCAAGTTCTGGCCGTAGCCCCGGTAGGTCCCCTCCCGCAGTACGAGCTCGCCGCGGCCTCGGGTCCCGACGTCCGGCTGCTCGGTCATCTGAATCGAGCCCTCGATGTTCGTGGTAATTCCAAAGCCTTTGAAGAGGATCTCATCGCCGAGGACCAAGCGAATGTTCGCAAAGATGTCGAGCGGCCTGCGCGGGCCTTCTTCGCCCCCCACCAGGACCACGTCCTTCGAGACGTTTTCGGGCGTTTCGGGGATCTCGAGAATCTCGATCGTCGCCCGCGGAATCGTCACCTCGCCCGTGACGTCGATCGCCGTGCCCGTCCACTGTATCTCCAGGCTCGGCGAAACTATCAAGCTGACCTGATCGGTCTGGGCCGCCAGAAAACGCTCGCCTCGAATCAACAGCCGCCCTGGGTTGTCGGGCGAGGGTATTATTGGCGCCGTGCCCACGATCTCCAGACGGCCATCCCCGGAGACGAGTCCTCCGGTGATGTCGAGTACGCCTTCGCGAGCGGCTTCCGCCGTCAGCTCGATGTCCCGTAGCTGAATCCCGAGACCCGGTACGTCGGTGTCTCCACTCAGGCGATATTCACCGGAGTAATCCGGATCGCTGACCGTGCCGCGCGCCGCGAGGTCGATCTCCAGCCGACCCTGTGAATTGGAGATATCCTCGAGCACCGCATCGACGAGGCTCAAGTCGATCGAGCCGGTGACCTCCGCCTCCAACGACTGCGCGCCGATCGGCTGAGCCAGGTTGGTGTACTCGGGCAACGCCACGTCGATCGCCAGGATCGCGTGCGGCGCACTGTCAGGCCTGGCCACGGCCAGGCTCAGGTGGCCGCGCACACCTCCGGCGTCTGCGCGCGCTTCGATCGTCGGTTCCACGAACCGCAAGATGCGGACTTCTTCGCCCACCGCGCGTACGAGGCTCACATCGTCCGGTACCACCTCGAGCCGCGCGGCCAGCGAACCATCGGCCAACGCCCTAGCGGAGAGCGCGCCGTTCAGCGAGCCGTGAAAACTGATCCCCTGGGGCAGGTATTCGTCCATCAGAGATAACAGAACGTCTTCGATCGTTATCGAGAGCCGCCCATCATCACTCAGGGCCTCGACAAGCCCTTCCGATTGGGCCTTTCGCGTGAGCGCGTCGACGGGTGGGAGGTGAGCGGACGCCGTGACCACGCCGGCCGCAGCCCCGCTCGAATCGGCCAAGACGATGCCGATGTCGCCGGAGAGGCTATCAGGATCCAAGTGGATCGCTATTTCGCTCTCGGCCAAGCTCAGCACGGTCTCCCGTGCTCCGCCCATGTGCCCGAACACCGCTGGCCCCGAGCGCAGCTCGACTGCGGCCACTTCGACACGCGCCGCCCCTCCCGCCGCAACGGCCGAGCCGCTCAGCTTGCCGCTCGCCGACCAACCGCCGGGTAGGAATGCGCCGATGAACTCGAGCGGCACCTGCTCCAGAGAAGAGGAGAGCCGCCAGGAATCATCGGCGCCCCACGACCCCGTGACACAGAGCCGAGCATCTTCGTCCGCCAGACATAATTCGCCTAGATCCACCGCCCTTCTGCCCGCGTCGAGTCGTACGGCGTCAACCAGCCGCCAGTCGCCAACCCGCGCCGTCTCGAGGCTGAAGTATTGGATCTCACCCTTCCAGCTCTCCCCGCGCAGAGCGCCAGTAGCTCGAAGCTCGACGTCAGCCCGTTCGCTCGCGATTCGGGCGTCCAGCTGGTGGCCCTCCTTCGAGCCCTGCACCATTAGGCTCAGCGAATCAAGGACCAGGTTCGCAACCCGCAGCCCGCTGAGCGCCAGCTGGACCTCGTTCCGGCTCCGCTCCGCCCAATCCACGTCAACGAGCGCCCGAACCGAATCGAGCTCGAACCGGTCGACCGTCAATTCCCGCGCCCGGAGCGCCGCCTTCACCTGCGGTGCTGACGGCGAGCCGGACAGCTTGCCGGAAGCCGTTACCGAGCCCGAGGAGCGGGGTAAAGCGGCGCCCATATCGGGCACATCGAGCGTAAAATCCAGGGCGAGCCGCTCGGGGGAGAGGCCGCCCTGCGCAGCGATGCGGATATTCCCCCAATCCAAGCTGACGGTCGCAAGCTCGTACTCGGACCCGTCGATGCCGCCCGAGAGCCGGCCAGCAAGCGGTTGCCGGCGCAGAGAACCCTGAAGCGTGTCAACTTCGATCCAAACGAGCGGCCGGTCAGCCTCCAGACGTCCACGCGTACGTCCCCGCAGAGACAGCCGGCCGGGCCACTCCTCGGGGTTCGGCGCGACGGCTGCAGCAACGAGCGTATCACCCTCCACTTCGATGTCCCACGTCAACTGCGGTTTCCAGGAGACCGAACCCCACGTTCGAAGCTCGCCTTTCAGCGCGCCCGTTAGGGTCGACCGCAGCACGATCCCGTTTAGAGTTCCACTACCCGCCGCGCCCAACCGCATTGCGGGAAAGTCCAACAGCTCCACGGCCGCTTCGATTTCGGCCTTGTAGGACTCGAGTGTCCCGCTGGCCTGCAGCGTTATGTCACGAGCTTCGAGCACCTCGGGTATGGAAAGCGATCCATCGCGAAGCTGAAGTGCATCCAGGATCACCTCTATCGGAAGCGCGATGCCCGCAGTATCGGGCGGGCTGGTCGACGACGCCTGGATGGCGTCGGGCGCGGCCGCCTCTTTTCCTTCCTCTTGCACCGTGATCCGGAATCCGTGAATACGAACGCTCTCCAGGTGTACCCGTCTCCGCAAGATCGCCAGCGGCCGCCAAGCGATGACTAGCTCGTCAGCCTCGAGGTCCACGCCATCTAGTACCAGCCTGGCATCTATCAGCTCGAGGGGTCCGATCAGCCGTCCTCGGACGTCTGCGACCATCAGGGCGACAGGCAGCCTATCTGCGATCAGGTTCACGGCGAGCCGGGCCCCCGGTCGAGTGGTCAACAAGAGGATGGATGCGACGGCGATCAGCAGTGCCAGGGCAGCGATCGCACCGACCATCCATCTCAAAGGGCGCCGTGCTCTACCCATCGCTCAGATATCCGGCCCCATCGTGAAGTGAACGTGAACCTCTTTGCTCGGCTCATCGAAACCGTAGGCCAAGTCGAGGCGCACGGGCCCAACCGGCGAGAACCACCTCACTCCGACACCGGCACCATGGGCCAAATGCAGGTCGCCGAGCGAGTCCAGACCGTTGCCCGCATCGCCGAAGAGCGCGAGGGCCCATTGGTTCTTTATCGCGTAGTCGACTTCGAGGCTCGCTTCCACCAGGATATCTCCACCCAGGAGGCGACCTTCCTCGTCGCGCGGGCCCAGCGATTCATAAGAATAACCGCGAACCGAATTGTCTCCGCCGCTCACGAATCGGACGGAGGGCGGAAGCTGGCTGAAGTCCGTCCAGTACGTCCAGCCCGCCTTCGCCCGGCCCAGAAGACGCAAGCGCGAGCCCAGCCCGCGGATAAACCTCCCAGAGGTGATCAGCTGCAGGTAGGTCGTGCTGGAAAGCAACTCTTTCAGGCTCGCGAAAGCGCCGCCCTGAAGGCGCAGGCCATTCTGAGGCCGGACTCGGTCCTCCGCCTTAGTCCACGTCCACGTCGCTCCCGGTGTCAGGAGGCGGGCGTTGCCGTCCTGCTCCGCGATCGTGAACTTCTGCAGTTCGTAAGACAGCGAGAGCGTCTCGTGAAGCGGCCCTCGCGCCTGGCTGCGTCTCACGCCCAGGGAGCCGACGAGGCTGGTGCTCCAGGTGGGGCTGAAATCACCCAAGCCGATGAGAAGCGCGTAGGTCGCCGTCTGCGGGAAGGTCGGTGGGAAACGGTACTGAATCGCCAGCACTCTGCGAATCTGCGCGACCTCCAACCGCACGGTGGCATTGTGCCCCCTACGATTGAGGCGCCGGAAATCGGCCTCGATCAGCCCGCGAAAACCCGTGTCCGTACCGTAACCCAGCCCGAACTCGTAGCGCTGCCGCTTGCGTGGCAGAAAGTCGATCTCAATGGGCACCTGCCAACCCTCGACCGCGGTATCAGGGCGAACCTCCACCTGGCTGAAATAGGGACTCGAGCTGAGGTTCCGCTGGGTCTCGAGCAGTTTGGACAATGCGAAGGTGTCACCGGGCTGAAAACTCAGGTAGCCTTCCAGCAGCCGCCGGTCCACCAGATCCTGATTGAAACTCACCGGGCCGAAGAGATACTGGGCGCCGGTCGCCAGGTGCAGGGCGATCTCCGCCCTGTAGGCCTCGAGGTCGATCCGAATCTCGCTGGTATCGAACACGGCATCGAGGTAGCCGCGCTCGGCGGCGATGCCGGCCAGCGAACGCTTGCCAACCTCGTAGAGCGAGTGCCGCAACGTGTCCCCCGCGGCCAACGGGAAAGACCGAACAGCCGCGAGCAACTCGGCGTCGTCCTCGCCCTCGCCGCTCACCGCTACATCCACCCGGCTCAGGAGCAGCGGCGGACCCGCGTCGACCACGTAGCGTGCGACCCAGGTCCTCCCATCGGTTCGGAGCTCCGAGCGGACGCTCGGCCGGTAGAATCCAAACGGCCGCAAAGCCAACTCTATCTGCTCGGGCGCCCGCGCGTGCAGCCGTTCGATTTGCGATGTGGGAAGTCGGCCGCCGCGCGCGGCGCCAAAGATACCGGCTGCCGCTCGAACGTTGGCCGCTGCCCCGCCCCGCAAGCCCTCCAGCTCGACCCTGAGCCGCGCCGTCTGCGCCTCCAGCTTGGGCGCCGCAATCAGTAAAGTCGCGAGGACCGGTCCGGCTATCCGTCGCATCACCAGCTTGGTCACTCCAGATGAGTCATCTCCTGGCGGCCACAGCCCCCCGCCTGAGGCTCAGCCCAGCGGGTCAGCCTGTCGCGCCCGAGGCGTGCTCCAGAGCTTGCGCCTCACCGGGCGAGCAATTTAGGCCCCGCGAGGCCCTGCGTCAGTGATATAATGATGGACGGCTGCAAGATCAGCGAGCCGATCTGACAAGACAAGGCCGAAAGCGGCCCGCTTTGCTGGGAGCTTATCGAGTGAGGTAAACGACGACCGTGTCGGCCCTGGAGTGCCCTTCTTCAAACGAATGCCGCGCCACCAGGACCACCCGCTTCGGGTCGCTGCCTTGCACGCTCCAAGAGAGCTGGTAGGGGCCTTCGATCCGCTCGCCGGAGGACACGTACTCGTAGTCCGTCGCCTTGATCAGCTCCAGCTGATCGGACATGAGCATCGACAACTCGGTGTCGCGCTGGCCCAGCCGCATCTCGGCAGACGCCAGCCCTATCGCCGAGGTCAGCCCTACGACCCCAATGGCGATCACGACCACGGAGATGAGCACCTCCGTGACGGAGAAGCCGCCTCTGCTACCCAACCGGCTCATTGTCGACCCTCATGCTCGGCTACTTTTCCCCGGCCTTACGTTTGTAGACGACTGCCAAGGCAAACTAGTCACATCCGGCACAGAAGTCTGTCGCACCCGGACGCATCACAATAGTAGCACGGACCACCGTCCATGGCAAATGCCGCCCGGTCGCTCTGGCGAGTGTCATGTGGCTTGGAGACAACACATTGGGCCGGCAGTCGAGAGAAACAACTTGAGATCAAGACGCCTAATTATCATTCTCATAAATTCTTCGGTAGATTCGAAGCCCGAGGAACGGACTTTGCTATTGCAAGGCCTGCCAACCCTCGTGCCCCGACAGGGGTCGAGGGATTACGACAGCCCGCGTGAATGACCGTCTCCAGACGTCCCCCACATCGGGACCGTCGTGTGCGATTACGCGTTTTCGAGGAGCCGTCATCGATGAAAGGCTACTGGCGATATTCGCCGGTTCTTCTCTTGTGCCTAGTGGTCGCTGTGTGCGGCAAGAGCGACCCCGCTCAGCCTGACAGAATCGACTCGGTTACGCTCGTCTGGGAGGCACCCGCCGCTAGCGCGGATGGCTCGCCGGTCGACGACCTGGCGGGCTACCGCGTGCTTTACGGGCGCACGTCTCCGCTCGCGCCGGAGAACTCGGTGAGCCGCGATGTCGGGATCGTGACGACCTGGACAGTCCGGGACCTCGAACCGGGCGTCTACTACTTTACCGTCCTGGCGATCGACACGCGGGGTAACGTGAGCGAGCCGGCGGTCGAGGTCAGCGTGGAGCTACCGGAGAGATGAGCCAACTCGAGCGCCTGAGCAGGGCCACTATCGGCCTCTCGCTTCTCGCTGCCGTCGCCGCACCGAGTCCGGCGCTGGGACAGAGCGAGTTCCGCATCACCGGGATAAGCTTCGACTGGGAGACCCTCCGCCGTTTGGCGCCGGGCTCGGAGGGCTGGCCGCTGACCTGGTGCGAGGACGGCCATCAGTATGCAAGCTGGGGCGATGGCGGCGGCTTTGGCGGCTCTCAGACAGACGGCATGGTCTCATTGGGGTTCGCGCGCATCGAAGGGCCTTACGAGAGCTTTACCGGTCACAACGTCTGGGGGGGCAAGGACGCCGAGAACCCTGCTACCTTCAATGGGAAGTCCACGTCGATTCTCTGCCTGAACGGCAACCTCTACGCCTGGCGCTCTCTGGCTGGCCAAACGGGGGCGTTCCAATGGAAGCAGATCATCCGCAGCACCAGCAAGGCAGCGACGTGGGAGGAGAACGTTTTCCCCGACAGCCGCTTGGAGGGCTGTGTCGGCTGCCCCGGTCTGCCTTTCTTCATCAACTACGGCCAAAACTACTCGGCCAACAGCGACGGCTTCGTCTACGTCTACACCATACGGATCGCCGACCCCACGCTCTGGGATGTGCAGAAGCCGGGCGTGATTTGGCTGGCGCGGGCGCCGGCCGCCGGTGAGGCCTTTGCCGACACGGCAAACTGGGAGTGGGTCGTCGGTTTCAGCGGCAGCGATCCCCAGTGGGGAGCGATAGCGAGCCGCGTGCCCGTGCTAGAGGATGCCGACGGCGTGATGCGCAGCAGCGTGCTCTATCTGCCGGGTCTGCAGAGATACGTCATGGTGACCAACCACACCGCTCGCGACCTCGGTAACATCGCCATCTGGGAGGCGCCACAACCCTGGGGCCCCTGGACGCTGGTGACGAAGGAATTCGGCTGGCCGGGGAACGACCCGAACGCACCCCCTGAAGGTGCACTTCCACGCACGTTCTCGTTCGGCAACTTTGGCCCCAAGTGGCTGGGCGCCGACGGTCAGGACTGCGTGCTCGTCGGCCTCACTTCCAACTCCTGGGACAGCGTTGGCTGTCGCTTCCAGATCACCGATCTTACGGCGCCTTCTACGCCGACCGACCTTATCGCTGCTGCCGTCACCTCCACCCGGATCGACCTGTCCTGGAGCGCGGCGAGCGATCCGCAAAGCGGAATCAGTCAATACCGGGTCTATCGGGACGGGACGCTGGTCGGTACCTCGGGGCCGCCTGCTTTCTCCGACATCGGGTTGGCGCCCAGCACGGCCTATTCTTACCGTGTCTCCGCCGTTAATGGCGACGACCTGGAGGGCCCCTTGAGCGATCAGGCCTCGGCCACCACGTTCGCGCCCGACGATTCGCTGATCTTCAACTGCATCGCCGAGTCCGGCAGCGCCTACCGTGTCGCAGAGGAAGGGCTGAGCGTCGGAGCAAAGCAGTACACGGACGGCGCGATAAACCTCGAATCATTCCCGCAGCAGCTGGCCGGCCGCATCTACGTCGCGACGCCTTACGCCGACAGAAACGCCGTCCCGGGGTCCGCAAGCTTTCTCACCTGCGAGGCGTCACGCGACATCATCCTCTATGTGGCTCACGATGACCGCATCCCGAGACCGGCCTGGCTGACGGGCGGCTTCGTTCACACGACCGCAGAGATGCAGAGCGCCGCCGGCACCTTCAGCATCTATCTCAAGCATTTCCCCGCCGGCCCGGTCACTTTGGGTAGCAACGTGCCCAGCGTCGTGGGGGCCGGCAGCATGTACACCGTCGTCGTGCACCCCGACACCGACGACGTGGACCTCGTGCCTCCCGGGCCGCCGCGCCGCCTGCGCGCCGTCGCCACCCAGTAGCCGGCGGGTATCTCGGTCACTCCGCCAGTCGATCAGTGGCTGTGTGATTTCGACGACCGGCCGTGCCTCGTGTTGCCCAACACGATCTGACGCAGGGCCGATCGAACCTCGCCGGCCAACTTGTCACGTTTCCAACGCATCTCCCGCAACAGTATGCGCTCGAGCCTCAGCTTGTCACGGAGCGGCAGATCCGCCCCGGCGATCGTCCGCGCATGATCGATGCTGCGCGACCAACGCGGAAGACAGATTCGATCCTCCTTCTGCGGCGTGAAGAATTCCAACTGCCAGTCAAGCTCGGTATTCTGGCTGGAGGCCCCTTGATGCAGACGGCGCAGGAAGAGCGGCGCTGGCACCTCGTAGAACTTCCCTATCAGCGCCAGCTCGCCCAGCAGGCGGTAGTCCTGCCCAGGGTAGTCGGCGATCAGCGACGTGCGGGCCAGCGCCTCCCTGCGGATTACGCCGAAGACAACGTTACACCAGTGCCCGTGTGAGAGAACGTAGGCGAGCCTCTCGGCGGGCCACTCGCTCACGAGGTGCCAGCCGAGATCCCGCACCTCCAGCGGCTTGCCGTCGGTGTCGATGAACCGCGCCTTCGCGTAGGCGATGACCAACGATGGGTCGCCGTCCAGGACTTCGATGCACCTGCGAAGAAAGTCCGGCCCCAGGAGGTCATCGGCGGCCGCCCACTTGAAGAACTCGCTGCGCGCTTCTTTGAACGCCCAGTTGTAGTTCTCCGCCGCGCCGACGTTCGTCGCTTGGCGGACGTACTTCACTCGTTCATCCTTATCTGCATAGGCCTGGCAGATCTCGCACGTCCGGTCCGTCGAGCAGTTGTCGGACAATACGAGCAGGAAGTCAGTGAATGTCTGACACAGGATGGACTCGATGGTTTCGCCAAGGAAACGCTCGCCGTTGTAGACGGGCAAGCCGATGGTTACGCGGGGGGCCTCCATCTCGATACTCCTTTTCCTGCTGGGCAAACAATTTCGAGCCTGAGAGCCAGATGGGTGCCGAGGTCGCGACCCGGCCGCTGACCAGTCTGGCCCCGAATTCCGGACGTCTGGGGAAAAGAAAGGGCGCCCCGCCCACACACGTCACGCCCCGCAGGCGGAGCAACCGGGAAAGTCCAAGGTAGGGTTCGATACGGCGCTGAGGAGCAGCCACCATGGGCTCGTCATGACCAGCGACATCCATCCTGACGCTCCTCAGTGCTGGCCAGCACTTACCATCGCAGTGGCATGGCCCTGCGGTCCCTCCGCCGAGCCGGCTTCAGGATTCGTGGGTAAACCAGGCGTTCAGGGCTTTCCCAAGATACAACCGTGAATGCGCGGCAGGCCAGTTTCCAGCTCGGCCTGCTGAGCCTACAACGATTCGCAGCGCAACGGCCAAGGTAAACTGATGTTTGCAGGCCCGCCCGACCGGCCATCTCCCCCTGACCCCGTCGGCATTGCCACTTCCTTGAACACGTGTATATTCGCAGGCCGCAGCGGGATACGATTCTAACCGAGTGTTCCTTCAACCCGACACGAGATGGGTCGCAAAAGACCAAAGCTGAAGAAGTCCGGACGACGCAAGATCGGGCGCAAGAAGCGCAAAGAGCTTCACAAGCGACGTAAGCGCAAGTAGCGCCGGCGAGTTGATCCGCCGGCGTTACTTCAAACCCGCTGCGCTCGCCTGCAAGCCCACCGTCAGTCGCGCCTTCCCCTAGTATTTGGGAGGAACTCGTTGGCCGAAGAACTGCTCGCCGACTTCCCCGTCGTCATACGCATCCCGGTCCAGTGGGGCGAGATGGATGCGTACGGTCACGTGAACAACACGGTCCTCTTTCGCTATTTCGAGTCCGCCCGCATCCGCTACCTGGAGCGCTGCGGCTTCCTCGAATCGTACGACCGCGACAAGGTGGGAGCGATTCTGCACTCGACCCACTGCCGTTTTCGCCGACCGCTCTTCTATCCCGACACCGCTCTGATCGGAACCCGGGCGACGGCCGTTGCGGAGGATCGCTTCACCCAGGCGTACGAGGTGGTATCTGAGACTCAGAACACAGTCGTTGCCGAGGGTACCGGCATCGTGGTCTCCTACGACTACGTGGCGCGGAAAGTGGTCCCGATACCGGACGCCGTGCGAACGAAGTTAGATGCGCTGGAAAGCTGATCCGGCCAGCCGCAGACCCCCGAAACTGAGCCGAGCACCCCAACGTAGAGAATAGAGGGCGAGTGCCCCGGAGGGCGATACTCCCTCTCTTCCTGTTGGACGGACGTCGACGGACTCGCATCGGAGCAGCGATCTGGAACCTGGCGGACCGTCAGCGGGTTATTACATAGGTAAGAGAACAGCAGAAAGCCCCTGCGGCCAGCCTAGGAGCCGGCAACCTCGAGACGGTTCGGAGCGTCTAAAGAGGGAGGCAAAAGGGTAAGCATAGTGTGGCGGCGCCTGCTTTGGGCAGCAGGTAGGAACAGTCCCTCCATCCGGCTCGGTCGCCTACTCCCGGTACCGGGTCAGCCGCCACACAATGAGTGTTGACTGGAAAGCTGGCCTCGGCCTCCTGGCCGGGGCCGTTTCGTTTCTCGCCAGATCGAGCTTGAGGCCACGAGGAAATCCCCCACAAGGTCCCATCGCCTGTCAGCCACGTCAACCCCTGGCCTCGGCCGTCCGGGTTCTCAGCCACCCTCACCGGTCGCTATAGCTCGGTCGGCCTTGGCGCGCTCCACCAGCTCGGCAACGTCCTCCAGAAGCTGCCTGGCGTCATAGATGATCCCGTCCTTGATGGTGTACCGCACGCCGCCGACGCGTCTGGGCTCGCCGGTCTCCGGATCCAGTCGTATCGCCCCAGTTCCGTACAGCACCTTCAGGTCCGCCACGGGGTTCTCCTCGACCAGCACCAGGTCGGCCAGCAGCCCCGGCCGGATGATCCCGAACTCGATGGCCTTCCCCTTCGGCTCGTGCAGGACTTCAGCACCGCACAACGTCGCCGCCCGGATGACCTCCAGCGGGTGGAAGCCCGCCTCCTGCAGCAGTTCCAGTTCGCGGATGTAGTCGAACCCGTAGAGCTTGTAGATGAAGCCGGAGTCAGAGCCGGTGCAGACGCGGCCGCCGGCGTTCTTGTAGTCGTTGAGGAAGCTCATCCAGATCCGGAAGTTGCGCCGCCACTCTATCTCGTCCTGCGTGGTCCAGCTAAACCAATACGAGCCATGGCTGGAGCGGCTGGGTTGGTAGAACTCCCACAGCGAGGGCAGCGTATAGGTGTCGTGCCAGTCGGCCTCGCGCGCCCGCTGCACGTCACGGTTAGCCTCGTAGATGGTCAGCGTCGGGGAGAGCACGAAGCCCAGCTCCAAGAACTCATCGATCACAGACCGCCACTTATCGCTGCCGAGCGCCGCCGCCTGCTTCCAAAGACGCCCCGCCTCGCCGAACCGGTGGTACTCGTCGTTGTAGTTGTAGTCGAAGCGGAAGTCCTGCACTGTACGATCATCGAACAGCGCCTCCGGAAGTCCGTACCAGTGCTCCAGCGAGCCCAACCCCAGGCGCGCCGCATCCAGCGCGTCCATGCGAGCAACGCCCGTCTGGCCCAGATGCGCCTGCGTGCCCAGCCCATGCTTCTTCGCCTCATCGATCAGAGCCGCCATGATCTCGGGGTCGTGGGAGCCCAACTTCAACCCGTCGACCCCCTCACGCGCCGCCCAGCGCACCCACTCGCGCGCCGCCTCCGGCGTGGTGACAGGAACGTCCTCCCAACCCATCCCCGGCCGAACGTACACGAAAATCCGCGGCGCCACGATCTCGTTGCGCGCGCTCCGCTCGCGCGCTGCCAGCGTCCACTCCACGCCGTTCCCCGAGCCTGGATCTCGGACCGTCGTCACGCCATGCGCCATCCAAAGCTTGTAGACGTACTCGGCCGGTGTGCCCTGCGCTCGACCGCCCTCGTGCGCATGCGTGTCCACGAAGCCCGGGAGCAGGTACATGCCCTCGGCATCGATCTCTCGCGTCGCCTCCTGTGGTCGGTTCTCATCATCGATCGGTACCCCCGGCACACCGACGCTCCTCACTTCGACGATGCGATTCCCTTCTACCACGATGTCCATCGGCCCGCGGGGCGGCGCGCCCGTCCCATCGATCACCGTGGCCCCACGAATGATCAGCCGCTGAAACGGCCCGACCCCTTCGCCGGGGCGGCGGTCGGGAGCCTGCTCGACCTCCTGCCCCTCCTGCTCGACCTCCTGCGCGGCGAGGTCCGACGTCGGCAACAGACAGAGCCCGCTAAGGGCGGTTGCAAGAGCCAATCTGCGGAGTATCGGCATGCGGTCTTTCTCCTCAAAGTCTGACGTCTCAGGTTTCCAGGCCACGCCACAAGTAGAGCGAGGCGACCGTCCGGTAGGGCCGCCACCGCTCGGCGCGGCGAACCATGTCGGGGACCTCGGCCACTCGGAAGAAGCGTTTCATACCCTGGCGCACTCCCAGGTCGTCGACTGGGAAGACGTCCGGTCTGCGCATGGAGAAGATCAGGAACATCTCCGCCGTCCAGCGCCCGATTCCCACGATCGCCATCAGGCGCTCCAGGATCTCTTCGTCGGAGAGGCGCGAGAAACGCACGCCGGTCAGGCTGCCGCGGGCGAACGCCTCGGCCAACGCCTGAAGGTAGCGGGCCTTTTGGCGCGAGACCCCCACTTCGCGCAAGCGCGCCGGCGTGGTCGCCAGAATCGACTCCGGATCGGGAAGCCGAAGCTCCGGATAGAGGGCCCGTACGCGTGCGATGATGGTGCGGGCCGCGGCGCTGGAAACCTGCTGCGCGATGATTGCCGAGCACAGCGTCCAGAAGTACGGGCGCCGCACTCGCAGCTCGATCGAACCAACTTTGTCGATGATCGGCCGAAAGGCGCGATCGCGGCGCAGAAGCGCCCGCGCCTCTCGCATCTCCCAGCCTGACCTGGAAATCGCGGCCAAGGAAGCGCGTGCGCCGGCCGACTACTCGAGCCCTTTGGGCGGACCCAGAACCTCCGCCCAGATGATGGCCCGCTTCACGTCACTCCAACCCGGCTCGTCCGGCAACGCCGCTGGCGCCAGCCGGCGCGCGCGGCGCCGCTGGCGGTCCACGTAGCGCGTCTGGAACTCGTCATGCGAGGCCACGGGCTGCGGCACTTGGTAGCGCTCGTGGAAACGCTCGTGGTCCTCTGCTCGGCGCGGCTCCTCCAGCGAGACGGGGCGACCGCGCTCGCGAGTGCCCCATTCCTCCCGCGAGAATGGAGTCCCCTGCTCGCCCGGCATTGCCTGGTCGACCGACAACGGCGCACGGACCGGCTCGGTCCGGCGCCTCAGGGTGGCTGCCCGGCGGGCCCGGGCCGCTTCCGCGCCTCGCTCGAGACTGCTTCGCTCCGCCTCGGGCAGGCGTGGCGCGCTCGGATGGACCACCGCGCGGGTACCGGACGGAGGCGCCGCCTGGGCCGCTGCGGGCAACGTCGGAGGCCCAGGGGTGGCTTCCGCGCTCTCCGGCGCCTCGATCCGAGGACGCCGCTCGAGATTTATCCCCAGCTCCTCGGCGATCATCTCCTCCAGCTTGCTCGGCAAGCCCAGCGGCCGCTCGGAGCCGGCGGCCTCCTCGCCTTCGGCAGGCGCACCCGGCTGCCCTTTCGCCTTCGCGCCCTTCAGCGCCCGCTCCAGCACGCTGAAGATGATGATCAGGATGATGATGCCGAAGAATTCGTCCATCGACCCCGGGCTCCGCTCAGTTTGCCACTAGTTCGAACCCTCGCCACGGCCGCGCGGAAGCTCGCGCCCGCCTTCGGCGATCGATTCCCGCATCTGCGTGTCGCTCACCACGTTCCGGTAGCGGGCGTAATCCATCACCCCAAGATTGCCGGCCCGAAAGGCCTCGGCCATCGCCAGCGGCACCTGCGCCTCCGCCTCGACGACCCGCGCCCGCATCTCCTCGACCAGCGCCTTCTTCTCCTGTTCCATAGCCACGGCCATGGCGCGCCGCTGCTCCGCCTTCGCCTGGGCGACCCGCTTGTCCGCCTCGGCCTGATCGGTCTGTAGCTCGGCGCCGATGTTCTTGCCCACATCGACGTCGGCGATGTCGATAGACAAGATCTCGAAGGCGGTTCCAGAGTCGAGCCCCTTCTCCAATACAGTCTTGGAGATGGAGTCGGGGTTCTCCAGGACGGCCTTGTGCGAGTCGGCCGAGCCGATCGTCGAGACTATCCCTTCCCCCACCCGGGCCAGGATCGTCTCCTCGCCTGCGCCGCCGACCAGGCGGTGGATGTTAGCCCGCACGGTCACCCGTGCGATGGCGATCAGCTGAATCCCGTCCTTTGCGACGGCTGCGACCCTCGGCGTCTGGATCACCTTGGGGTTCACCGAAACGTGGACAGCCTCAAGTACATCACGACCCGCCAAATCGATGGCCGCAGCACGCTGGAAGTCCAGGTCGATGTTCGCCTTGTCGGCGCTGATCAGCGCGTTGACTACGTTTTCGACGTTGCCGCGGGCCAAGTAGTGGGCCTCGAGGTCCGTGATGCTCAGACGCAAGCCTGCTTTGGTGGCCGCAATCAGCGGGTAGATAATCGTCGCCGGACTGACGCGCCTCAGCCGCATGCCGATCAGGGTTGTCAGTGGCACATAGGCGCCCGACGCCAGCGCCGTGATCCAGAGGCGCACGGGGACCATCCACAGAATGAACGTGAGCACCGCGAAACCGGCGAGCATCAGAATCAGAGAGATGCCGCCAAAGAGCTCTTCCATGTGCTTTCTTCCTTATGTAAGACGCAACGTTCTCCGACCCATCCTTATCTACACGTCTCCCAATCGGCTATCCGCTCGCCGCCTCAGCCACTTCGCGGACCACGTTGCGATAGCCCTCCGACTGGGTAATCTCGATCGTCTTGCCTGCCTCGATCCAGGGCCCCTCGCTCACCACGTCGATCCGTTCGCCGCCAAAGATGCCGACCCCGGCCGGCCTCAGCGTTGTCGCCGCCTTTCCTCGCTTGCCGATCAGGTCGGGCCGCACGTCACCGGAGACATAGCCCAACTCCTTCGTGGTCGCTTCGCGCAGGAATATGCCACCCAACCGGCGGCTCCACTTCAAGTGTCGCAGGAAGGCGTAGGCGAAGGCGCCAGTCAGCGCTATGGACACAGTAACCACGGTGAAGGCGGTACCCAAGTCCATGACGGTCGGGAAGCGGCCCAGCATCGACAGCACGACTCCCGAGCCCAAGGAAACTATGCCCAGGGCCCCGGCGACGCCGAAGCCCGGTATGATGAATACCTCGGCAGCGATGAGGACGAGGCCCACAGCGATCAAGATCAGCTCTTCCCAGCCGGCCAGTCCAACGATCAAGTGCGCGCCGAAAAAGAGGCCCAACCCGATCAGGCCGGCCATGCCGCCGAATCCGAAGCCAGCCGTCTTGACCTCGAACAGAAGGCCCAGGAAACCGAGGGTCAACAAGAGCGGCGCGACGACCGGGTTGGTTAGGAATCGGACGATCTGCTCCGCCCAGTTGGGGCTCGTCGTCAGCACCGCCGTGTTCGGCTCGCCCAGAGCACCGAGCAGCTCCTCCAGAGTGTCGTAGCGGCCCTCCGCGTAACCCAGAGCTATCGCTTCGTCCGCTGACAGAGTCAGCAACTTGCCCGCCTCCACCACCCCGTCGATCTCGACCTCCTCATCCACCATCGCCTCGGCAACGCGCGGATCCATATCCCGCGCCTCCGCCAGCGCCCGGAACTCCGAGCGCATGGCGCTCACCATCTTCTCGCTGGCCTTCTGGCCCTGTCCTGTCACCGGCGTGGCGGCGCCGATGGTGGCGCCGGGCCGCATGTAAATCGCGTCGGTGGCCAGAGCGATCATCGCGCCGGCGCTCAGCGCGCGATCCACGAACGCGTAGACCGGTACCTGCGACTCCTGAATCGCATCGACGATCTGCCAGGCCGCATCGACCCGGCCGCCCGGCGTGTTGATGTCCAGGATCGCGAAGCGCGCACCGCGCGCGCCCGACTCCTCTAAGCTCCGTTTGACGAAGGGGCCCAGACCTTTGTCGATCGTCCCCTCGATCGGGATCCTCACGACCTCTCGTTGAGCCAGAGCCGCTTCCTGGCCCAGAACGCAGAACAGCACTCCGAACAGCGTGATTCCCGTGACACATCTCTTGAGATTCATATCCGTTCACCCTGAAGGCCGACCCGGACCCGCCCGCAGCAGCAGACGCCCATAAGCTCCGAAATTATAAGAAAATCTACTGGCGCCTGCGCCTCGCGGCAACGCGAACCCCTCAGCACCACCGGTCGGCGCCGGGATGACCATGAGGCCCGACCTGCGAACTCGACGCGCGACACCGCAACGGCTCGCCCCGGCTTGACACCGCCGCGCGCGCCCGGGTAGGTTGGGCCGATCGAGCGTTCGAACCAACGACAACCGAGAGCAACCTGACGCGGTCGCCGTACGCGATCATGGCCAAAAACACTCTGCCCGCAACCTCCGAGCACGAAGAAAAGCTCGAGCGACTGCTCGCCGTCGCCGCCGAGATCTTCGCGGAGAAAGGCTATCATCATGCCTCGATCCGCGAGCTCTCACGACGCGCCGGCGTCAGCCTCTCCGGCCTCTACTACTACTTCAGCAGCAAGGAAGAGCTGCTCTTCATGATCCAGGAGCGCAGCCTGCGCCGGGTGCTGGATGGCCTGAAGCACAAGCTGAAGAGAAGCGACGAGCCGGCGGGCCGGTTGCGGGCAATGATCGGCAATCATGTGGGCTTCTTCGCCCAGAACATGGCCGCGATGAAGGTGCTGACCCACGAATTCGACTCGTTGGAGGGGAAGTACAAAGCTCGCATCCGCGACCTCAGGCTGGAGTATTCCAACCTCTGCACGGAATTACTACGCGAACTGCGCCGCTCCACCGGCTCGGACGAGGTCCTCCCGCTCAACGTGGCCACGTCCGCGCTGTTCGGAATGATGAACTGGATCTATACAGGGTACCAACCGGGCAGCAGCATTCCGGTAGACCGGTTGTCGGAACACCTCTTCCGACTGTTTACCGGCGGTTTCAGCAGCAGCGCCGAACCGGCGGCTTCTCTCGAGCGCCGCGTCGGCTGATACGATGAGAGCCACAGCAAACGGTCGTGAGGGGAGGAGAAGCCCACCGCGGGCGATCAGTCACAAAATCAGCCGCCCGCTAACCCAGAACGGAGGGAAGGATGAGCGATAACGCCAAGCTGGTGGGGTACAAGGTCGTTGACGGGATCGGAGTCATCGAGCTCAACGATCCCCCAGCCAATACGTACACTTACGAGATGATGCGCCAGTTGGACGATGCGATCCTCGAGGCACGCTTCGACGAGAGCGTGCATGTCATCGTCATTCGCGGCGCCGGCGAGAAGTTCTTCTGCGCCGGAGCGAACATCAACATGCTCCAGCAATCCGATCCCTACTTCAAGTACTTCTTCTGCCTGCACGCCAATGAAACGCTGAACCGTTTGGAGCAGACCCCCAAGCTGGTCATCGCCGCCCTCAACGGCCATACCGTCGGTGGCGGCCTGGAGATCGCCCTGGCCGCGGACATCCGCCTGGCCAAGCGCGCTGGCGGCAAGATCGGCCTGCCGGAGGTCAGCCTGGGAGTCCTGCCCGGGACCGGCGGAACACAGCGCCTGGGCCGGCTGGTCGGAAAGTCGAAGGCCATCGAGCTCATGGCCACCGGTCAGACATTCGACTTCGAGAGAGGCCTCGAGCTGGGGCTGGTCAACCAGATCTTCGAGGCCGACGGTTTCTGGGATGAAGTGATGAGCTACGCCAAAGCCTTCGTGCCACCGGAGAAAGCCTCGAAAGCCGTGGGTCGCATCAAGCGCGCCGTCTGCAGCGGCCTCGAGGTACCTTTCGGCGAAGGCCTGGCCATCGAGCGCGAGATGCAGCAACAGCTCTTCGAGTCACGCGACGCGAAGGAAGGCCTGGCCGCTTACGTCGAGAAGCGTAAGCCCTCCTTCAAGGGCAACTAGCAAGCGACGAGTGTGCAGCGCAGACAGTCGCGCCGTGCTCTCTCGAGAGGAAGGGACTCTCAGATGGACATCCAGCTGCAGACGCAGCTCTTCATAGACGGCCAGTTCGTCGACTCGGCAAATGGCTCGACCTTCGAGGTCGAGAATCCCGCCGAGGCCGCCGCACTGGCTTCGGTCGCAGAAGCGAAGGAGGCCGACATCGATCGCGCCGTCCGCGCAGCCCGCGCGGCCTTCGACTCGGACGCCTGGCAGCGATTGCCCGCGCGCGAGCGCGGGCGACTCCTGCACCGGTTGGCCGACCTCGCAGAAGCGGACATCGACGCCCTGGCCCGCATCGAAACGCTCCAGAACGGCAAACCGTACTTCGAGTCACGACACATCGACCTTCCCGAAGCCATCGCGGTCCTGCGCTACTACGCCGGCTGGGCCGACAAGATTCAGGGCGAGACCCTGCCGGCCGCAGACGGGATGTTCAACGACACGCGCCGCGAGCCGCTGGGCGTGGTCGGTGCCATCGTGCCCTGGAACTTTCCCTTGCTCCTGGCCGTGTGGAAGATCGCTCCTGCCCTGGCCTGCGGTAACACCGTGGTACTGAAGCCGGCAGAGGAGACGCCGCTCACCGCGCTGAAGCTGGCCGAGCTGGCAGCGCGAGCCGGTTTTCCCGCCGGCGCCATCAACGTGGTCCCGGGGTTCGGTCCCAGCGCCGGCGGCGCTTTGGTCCGCCATCCCGGAGTCGACAAGATCGCCTTCACCGGCTCGACCGAGGTCGGCAGGGAGATCATGCGCGCCGCCTCGGAATCGCTGAAGCCCGTCAGCCTCGAGCTGGGAGGCAAGTCGCCCAACATCGTATTCGCCGACGCCGATCTGAAGGCCGCCGTACGCGGCGTGACCACGGGAATCTTTTACGGCAAAGGCGAGGTGTGCGCGGCGGGCTCGCGCCTGTTCGTCGAGGCCGGTATCCACGACGAGTTCATGGAACAGATCGTGGACCGCGCCCGGAAGATGACCCCAGGCGATCCTTTCGATAAGGGGACGCGCCTGGGCGCCCTCGTCTCCAAGCAACAGCTCGACCGCGTGCTCCACTATGTCCAGGCCGGCGTTTCGGAGGGCGCCGAGTTGTTGACAGGCGGCGTCCGCGTCGACCGGCCCGGCTACTTCGTCGAGGCCGCCGTGTTCGACAAGGTCAAGCCGGAGATGACGATCGCCCAGGAGGAGATCTTCGGGCCGGTCCTGGCTGGGTTGACCTTCGAAGACGTGGATCAGGCCATCGCACTCGGCAACCAGACGATCTACGGGCTGGCCGCCGGTGTCTGGACCCGTGACATCAAGAAGGCCCACCGGGTCGCCCACGGCCTGCGCGCCGGCACCGTCTGGGTGAACACCTTCAACCGCTACGATCCCACTACCCCCTTCGGCGGTTACAAGCAGAGCGGCTTCGGCCGCGACCTCGGTATGCACGCGCTGGACGGCTATACCCAGGTCAAGAGCGTCTGGATCGACCTGAGCTAAAGCATGCACCGACCTCCCAGCCCGCGTGACGCGCTCATCGTAGACGCCGTTCGCACTCCTGTAGGACGTCACGGCGGCGCCCTCGCAGCCCTACGCCCCGACGACCTGCTGTCCCTCGCCATCAAGGCGCTGGTGACACGTACCGGCGTCCCGATCGACCTGATCGAGGACGTGATCATGGGTTGCACCAACCAGGCGGGTGAGGACAATCGCAACGTGGCCCGCATGTCGGCGTTGCTCGCCGGCCTGCCTGTAGAGGTCGCCGGCCAGACAGTCAACCGGCTCTGCGGCTCGGGGCTCCAGGCTATCGTCAGCGCCGGTCACGCGATCGCCGCCGGCGAAGGTGATGTGTTCATTGCCGGCGGCGTCGAGAGCATGTCGCGAGCGCCCTACGTGATGCTCAAGGCGGAGAAGGGGTTCGCCCGCGGCCGCCCGCATCTGGAGGACAGCGTGCTGGGCTGGCGCTTCGTGAATCCCAGCATGCCTGAGAACTGGACGGTCCCTCTCGGGATTACGGCGGAGAAGGTCGCCGAACGCTACCAAGTCTCCAGGGAGGACCAGGACGTATTGGCTCTGGAGAGCCAACGCCGTTCGGCGGAAGCCGTCGCACAGGGTCGCTTCCGAGACGAGATCGTTCCCGTCGAGGTGCAGCAGAGGAAGGGGCCGCCGCTGGTCGTCGACGCGGATGAGCACCCGCGCCCCGAGGTGACGCTGGACGGGCTGGCGACGCTGCGGCCCGCCTTCGCCCCGGAAGGCTCGGTCACGGCTGGCAACTCATCCGGACTGAACGACGGCGCCGCCGCGCTCCTGGTGATGAGTCGCGAGCGCGCCGAGGAGCTGGGCATGCCCGGCATCGCCCGCATCGTCGGTTCGGCGGTCGCCGGCGTCGAGCCCGACTACATGGGGATCGGCCCCATTCCGGCGACGCTCAAGGTCCTCGGGCGGACCGGGCTGGCGGTGGGCGACCTCGATCTGGTGGAGCTCAATGAGGCGTTCGCGGCGCAGGCGCTCGCCTGCATCCGCGAGCTGGGTCTCGATTGGGAGAAAACGAATGTGAACGGCGGCGCCATCGCCCTGGGCCACCCGCTGGGTTGCACGGGCGCGCGCTTGATGACCAGCCTGACGCACGAGCTGCGGCGGCGCGAAGCGCGTTACGGTCTGTGCACGATGTGCATCGGTGTCGGTCAGGGGATCGCCACGGTCATCGAGCGCGAGAAGGTTGCTTCAAGTCGAGCGGCCGGCCAGGCGGGCTGAAGCTCAGAGGGAAGCGGGCATGCTCAAAGAGCTGTTTGGGCGCCGCGTCCCGCAAATATTGGGCGTTTACCTGGCCGTCGGTTGGGGTGTTCTCGAGTTCACCGAACGGCTGGTCAACCACTACTCGGCCTCTACCTGGAGTTAAAACAGGTCGATTTCATAGAGGCCGCCGTTCCGGGAGTCGAGCGTTTCATCAAGGCGTTCGGCCTCGAGGGCGTCAGATATCTCGCTGGCCTGCCCCGGCACTTGCCCCCTCCTTCCCCGGGCGTCATCCTACGGGCCCGGCCTTCCACAAGCAGACGGAGACTCGGCTCTTGAGCTACAATGACATATCCGTCGGTGTAGATCGCAAGATCGGAACGATCACCCTCAACCGTCCCGACAAGCTCAACTCCTTCGCCAACCAGATGCGGGTTGAGATCGCGGCCGCGGTCAATGAGTTGAGCGGCCGCGACGACGTAGCCGTGATGGTTATCACGGGCGCCGGCCGCGGCTTCTGCACCGGTGCCGATGTGACCTACCTGAAAGAGATCGTCGACCGCCGGGACGAGGACGCCCTTCGCGGTCTGGTGGAGGCCGGGCGCACCGTGGTCACCTCCATTCGCAGGGCACCCAAACCAGTGATAGCGTCTGTGAACGGGCCCGCCGCCGGAGGCGGAGCCAACCTCGCCCTCGCCTGTGATATCCGCATCGCCAGCGAGCGCGCCTCGATCGGCCAGACCTTCAATCGCATCGGGCTACACCCCGACTGGGGCGGCACTTACTTCCTGCCGCGATTGGTCGGGCCCGCCATCGCTGCGGAGTTGATCTTCACCGGCGCGATGATTCCCGCCCAGGAGGCACACAGGCTCGGCATCTTCAACCGCGTGGTCCCCCACGACCAGTTGACTGACGAGACGCAAGAGCTGGCGGCGGCTCTGGCATCTAAACCGCGCCTCTCGCTCGCGCTCGCCAAGCAGGCTATCTACCGAAGCCTCGGCGCCAGTCTCGAGGAGATGCTCGACTTCGAGCTCGATGCTCAGTTGCGCTGCGGTTTCTCCGCTGATGGTCGCGAGGGCATGACCGCGTTCGTCGAGAGGCGCGAGCCGCGCTTCGGGAGCCGCGAATGAAAGAGAACCAGACGAATTCTAGGAACGTCGAGCGCGTTGCCGTGATCGGCGCCGGTACGATGGGCCACGGCATCGCCCAGGTCGCGGCCATGGCCGATTACGCCGTCAAACTCTTCGACATCAGCTCGGATGTTCTCGCCACCGCAGCTCAGCGGATCCGCGCCAACCTCGAGAAAGGCGTCTCCATCGGAAAGGTCGATGCGGCGGTTCGGGAGCGGGCGCTAGCGAAACTTTCCACTACCAACCGGCTGGTCGAGGCCGTCGAGTCGGCTGATTTGGTCGTCGAGGCGGCACCCGAGGACATGGCTCTGAAACGAAAGATCTTCAGCGACGTTGATGCGGCTGCGCCGCCTCACGCCATCCTCGCCTCGAACACATCCTCGCTCAGCATAGCGAAGATCGCCGAGGGTACCAGCGATCCCGGACGTGTCCTCGGAATGCACTTTTTCAACCCCGTCCACATCATGAAGCTGTTGGAGATCGTGCGCACCGAGCGGACGGATGAGTCGACAATCGCCGCCGCACGCGCGGCCGGCGTGGCGATGGGCAAGACTCCGATCGTCGTGAAGGATTCGCCAGGATTCGCCACCAGTCGTCTTGGCCTCACTCTCGGACTGGAGGCCACCCGCATGTTGGAGGAGGGCGTGGCAAGCATCGAGGACATCGATACCGCGATGGAGCTGGGCTACGGCCACCCGATGGGCCCCTTCAGATTGGCCGACCTCGTCGGGCTCGACGTCCGGCTAGCCATAGCCGAATACCTCTATCGGGAAACCGGGAGCGACCGCTTCAGGCCGCCTGAGACGCTTCAGCGGTTGGTCGGCGAGGGCAAGCTCGGCAAGAAGACGGGTGAAGGGTTCTACAAATGGACCGATGATTAGGAGGAGGAGGGCAACGATATGTCTGACAAGGACGTCGTTCTGATCGAGAAGACCGATCGCATCGCCACTATCACGATCAACCGCCCCGACAAGCTGAACGCTCTTAGCCCCGAGGTGCGCGTGGGGCTGGCTGTCGCTCTAGAGGAGCTGCGCCGGGACGATGACGTCCGCGTGGCCATCATAACCGGTGCCGGCGACAAGGCGTTCATCGCCGGTGCAGACATCGCGGAGTTCAAAGGCAAGTCCGGCGTCCAGGGATACAGGTATATCCAGACCGGCGACATCTACTCGGCCGTGGAGCGCTTTCCCAAGCCGGTGATCGCCATGATCAACGGCTTCTGCCTGGGCGGCGGCTGTGAGCTGGCCCTGGCTTGCGACATCCGAATCGCGGGTGAGAAGGCGAAACTCGGCCAGCCCGAGACAAATCTGGGCCTCATACCCGGGGGCGGTGGCACGCAGCGGCTCCCTCGACTCGTCGGCCAGGGCCGAGCGATGCGGCTCATCTACACAGGCGAGATTATCGACGCGGCCAAAGCCTTGGAGATCGGGCTGGTCGATGAGGTCGTGCCGCAGGGCGAGCTAGGGCAGCGCACGCTGGAGCTGGCCGGGATGATCGCCCAGAAGAGTCCGGCAGCTTTGCAGGCCGCCAAGGAGAGCGTCCGCGCCGCTTGGCAGATGCCTCTGGACGCCGGCCTCCGCTTCGAGAAGGCCTGGTTCGGCCTCCTCTTCTCCACCGAGGACATGCAGGAAGGCGTCGCGGCCTTCCTGGAGAAGCGCAAGCCCGAATTCAGGGGCCGCTAACGATCGGGAGCGGGTCAGCCACGACCCGATTTGCGCGGCGCTCGTGGCTGCCCCGGTTAGACCCATGAACATTCTCGTTCGCGCAGCCGCGATCGGCTATTTCGTGGCCATGGCCATCGCGGTCACCTATCCCGGCTATTTGCCGTTCGCTCGCGTCCGGCCGTTCATCCTGGGCCTGCCGTTCGCTCTCTTCTGGCAAGTCGCCTGGATCTGCGGCGCCGTCATCGCGCTGGCCGCCCTCTTCTTCTGGGAGAAGAAGAGACCCCGGTCTTCAGGCCGGCCCGTCCCCAGCGAGAGACACAGACCCTCGACCCACGACGGGACCCCGTGATCGAGCGCTGGATCACGGTTACACTGGTCGTCGCCGGCTATCTGGCCGTCTCTCTGTTGGTCGGCTGGATATCGGGTCGAAGAGCGAGTGACACGGTCACCGGGTACGTGGCAGGCGACCGCGGCTTCGGGCTGCTGGTCATGTATTTCGTGATGGGCGCCATGATGTTCAGCGCCTTCGCTTTCTTGGGGACCCCGGGTTGGGCCTACAGTCGCGGTGGCGCTGCTTTCTACGTTCTCTCTTATGGACTCCTGGGGTTCGCCCCCTGGTACTTCCTCGGTCCCTGGGTCGCGCGCGTCGGTCGCAGCTTCGGATTCGTGACTCAGGCGGAGCTGCTCTCGCACCGCTTTCGAAGCACCACGCTCTCGGTCCTCATCGCGACGGTCTCCATCATCGCCTTCGTCCCGTACATCGCGTTGCAGATGAAAGGCGCCGGAATCGTATTCAACGCCGTCACGGATGGTCGGGTGCCGATTTGGGCCGGCGCCCTGGCGGCCTATGCCGTCGTGATGCTCTACGTGTTGAAGAGCGGCGTCCTGGGCGTCGGCTGGACCAATACGTTCCAGGGGATCTTCATGCTGGTCGTCGCCTGGGCTCTCGGCCTCTGGCTGCCGGCGCACCTCTACGGAGGCGTCGGCGAGATGTTCTCCCGGATCGCCCAGCAGCGGCCCGAACTGCTGACGCCCCCCGGGCTCGATGCCACGGGCGCTCCCTGGGGCTGGGGCGCCTACTCGTCGGCTATCCTGGTGAGCGCCATCGGGGTCACCATGTGGCCGCACCTCTTCATGAAGGCCTTCGCCGCGAAAGACGACGATACCATCAAGCTCACGATGGTCTTCTACCCGACCTTCATGCTGTTCCTCCTGCCTCTCTTCTTCATCGCCTTCGCCGGCGTTCTGTTCGAGACGGCCCCGCCGGCGCCGGACTTCATCCTGCCTCACATGATCCTCAGCACCAACGTCGCCCCGGTCGTGGTCGGCTTGTTCTGTGCCGGCGCCTTGGCCGCCAGCATGTCCACGGGCGACGCCATGCTGCACGCGGCCGCCTCGATCTACGTCCAGGACATGCATCGCCGCGTGTTCGATCGCGACCTCGGTGACCACGGTCGACGGCACTTGATCCGCGTTACCGCTGTGTTGGTGGGCATCGCATCCTTTTACATCGCCGTGAACACCCGCATGTCGCTCGTCGCACTCTTGCTCTCCGCCTACGGCGCCATCGTCCAGTTGGCACCTATCACCGTCGCCGCCTTCTTCTGGCGCCGCGCCACCGCACCCGGAACCATCGCCGGCCTGCTGGTCGGCTCCCTGGTCACCCTCTTCCTCTTCTGGTACCCGGAATTCCGTCCCTTCGGGCTGCACGAGGGCATCGTGGGGTTGTCGCTCAATTGCCTGACTCTCTGGCTGGTGAGTCGGCTTACCCAGCCCCTCCCGGAGCCCCACGTCAACGAGTTCATTGAGACCAGCCGCCGCAGTGCTTAACTTGCTGATGTCCGCGCCTGCCCCGATCGCCGGCACCGGCCTCGCGACCGCGCAGGAGCTGCCGTCCCGCCGAGTACGACATCCGACCGAAAGGGTGGCAACAGTGGGAAACGCCGAACTCCATGCCGCAGGGCGGCATCGACCAGGTCCGCCCAGAACGCTCGCGGTCCTGCTGGCATTGGCACTCTCGGGGTGCGCCGGCACCAGAACGGCCGCTGACATCCAGGCCGAGCTCGCCCAGCTTCGCGCGGAACAGCTCCGCCTGATCGGGGAGGTCGCCGCCCTCCGTGCCGCCGTCGGTCAGCTGACCGGCGCACCAGTCGTGCCGGATCAGGCGCCGGCGGTCGGCGAACAACCCGCCGAAGCGCTGCCAGCCGTCGGTTCGGGCGCCGACGCGGAGATCGCCGCCGTGCTCGATGCGTATCGCCAGGCGCTGGAAGCCGAGGACATACAGCGCGTCCGGGACGAGGTCTACGGCGGGATCCTGCCGGCGGACGATCTCGAATACCTGAAGATCTGGTTCGATCGAGTCGACCAGCTCCAGGTCAGCATGGCTCCACGGGCGCTGAACGTCCACGACGGGTCTGCCGATGCGGTCGTCCGGCAGACGATGAACTACAGGCTCAGCCGCACGTCGGAACGGCGGCGAGTCGAGCTCGATTTGCGAATGGCCTTTCAGCGCCGAGGTACCAGTTGGCACGTCACCGACGTGCAGCCCCGTCGCTAGCTGTAAAGTAGGCCGGCGCCCACCGCTTGTCCCTTGGCGCCGACGTCTCCAGATTGCGAGCGTCGCGCAGGTCGCCCCGCCCTATCGATCCCTTAATAATTCGTACTTCATGGTCGAACCACGATGAACGGACTCGTGTTGACTGGAGGAGGCGCGCGCGCCGCCTACCAAGTCGGCGTACTCTCCTACATCGCGGAAAAAGCCCCCGACGTCCGGTTCCCCATCATCGTGGGCGTCTCCGCCGGCGCCATCAACGCCGCCTTTCTCGCCGGACATCGTGGAACGCCGGCCGAGGTGCTCGAACGCCTATCCGACGCCTGGGCCTGCTTGACCATCGAGCGCATATTCCGTAGCGACCTCAGCAGCCTGAGCCGGCGTGGCCTCGGCTGGTTCTGGGCCTTCGGTGCCAGAGGTAACGCTCTGCTTCCCCAACTGCGCGGACTGCTCGACACGACCCCGCTTCGCGAGTTCCTCGAAGAACGACTCGACATCGCGGGCATCGAGGATAACGTGCGCGCCGGCCGGCTGCGCGCCCTGGCGCTGACCGCCACACGCTACGCGACCGGCCAGACGGTGACCTTCGTGCAGGGGGCTCCTGATGTCCCGACCTGGGAGCGTGCCCGCCGCTGCGGTGTGCGGACCCAGATCAGCGAAGATCACGTCATGGCATCCGGTGCCCTGCCATTGATCTTCCCTGCCATCATGGCCGACGGCGAGTACTACGGCGATGGCAGCATTCGTCAGGCTGCCCCTCTCGCGCCGGCCATACACTTGGGTACAACCCGTCTACTGGCGATCTCCACTCGCTACAGCCCATCCCTCTCCGAGGTGCGCGAGCTCGCCAGCGCCAGCTATCCGCCGCCCGCACGGGTGCTCGGCATGCTCTTCAACACCGTCTTCCTCGATACCCTGGAGGGGGATGCGGAGCGTCTTCAGCGCCTGAACCGCCTGCTCGCGCTACTGCCTCCCGGCACACCGAATACCGACGGACTGCGGAGAGTCGGACTCCATGTCATCCGCCCCTCGCGCGACCTCGGCAAGCTAGCCGAAGGGTACCAGAACAACCTGCCCCGTTCGCTCAAGCTGATGCTGCGCGGCCTCGGCGTGCGGCGACTCCGTGGCGCCGAACTCCTCAGCTACCTGATCTTCGAGCAACCCTATCTCGGACAGGTCATCGAGCTGGGATACGAGGATGCCCTAAGTAACTGGGGCGAGCTGGAGCGGTTCTTGGTCGGCGGAGACTAGGACGCTACCGACACCGTACTGTGGCAGCTCTCCGCAGCGGCCGGCGCTGAGATCTCAGAAGACATCCAGATCCCGACCGTAGGCGACGGCACCGTCGTAGCCGCGGCGTATCTCCTGCACCAGCTCATCCGGAGTCGACCCCCAAAGCAGCTGGTGGTACAGGACGAGCAGGCCCGGCCGGGCTCGTCCCGCGATGGCGCTCAGCTCCCGCGTTGAAGTGTGGAAGCTGGCATGATATCTCTGCCACTCGGGCTCGCGCCGCTGAAAGCCGGCTTCCGAGTAGACCTCGTGAATCAGCACGTCACAGCCCTGACAGTACTCAGTGATGCGCTCGATGGGACGCGTGTCACCCGAGAGCACGATCGTCTGGTCAGGCGTCTCGAAGCGAAAGCCGAACGCCTGCATCCACGACCCGTGATCGACAAGGAACGCCGTCACCCGCACGCGCTCGTCCTCGAACACCAGGCCGGGCTCGATCTCGTGAACCTCGACCTTGTAGCCCTCGCTGTTGGCAGGTTCCAAGCCATCGATCCGGATGCGGACGTCCTCTTCGTAGGCCGCCAGCAGGTGTTCCGTCATCGCCATCGTGCCCTTAGGTCCGTAGACCTGAGCCGGCAAGTCGCGTTCCAGCACCCACGGCGTGAAGATGAAGTCGGCATAGCCCAACGTGTGATCGCTGTGCAGGTGCGTCAGAAATGCCGTGCGCAAGTTGCGGACGGCCAGCCCCTCGATGCCCGACCGTTGGGCGGCGGCCGCGCGTCGCACGACACCCGGACCCAGGTCGATCAGGTAGGGCACGTCGTCGACTACGATGGCGACCGCAGGACCCGAACGGTCGGGATCGGCGTTCGGCGTGCCGCTACCCAGCAAGACGATCTGTGTCCGAGGCGACGGGTCCACCGGCGTCGCCCGGCGTGTGCCGACATCCGAGCCGACGTCCGCATCACAGGCCAGGGCAGCGCCGAGGAACATGGCAGCGGTCATCGTGAAGCGCAGCATCTTTCCGTCTGGGTAGAGGAGAACGAGTCAGGCCGCGAATCTAGGCCCGGACCCCTGCCCCAGCAACGAGTCGGACCGAGGATCGAGCCTGCAGCGCCCGCTTGTCTCGGCGCCGAAGTCCATCTACTTTCGCCGCCCCCATGGGTATTCGCTGACCACCGGAGGAGCGTGAATCGTGGCGATCAACGAGTCCTTACTCATCGAGCTGCAGCAGGAGGCAGCGGCGACTCGCAAGGTCCTCGAGAATATCCCCGAGGACAAGCTGGCCTGGCGGCCGCACGAGAAATCGATGACCCTATCCCGTCTGGCTACACATATCGCCGAGTTGCCCGCCTGGGGAGAGGTCATGTTGAGCCGGGACGAATTCGACATCGCGCCGCCCGGCGCACCCCCGTTTCAGCCCCAAGAGCTGGGTTCCGTGGCCGAGATACTCGACCTGTTCGATAAGAACGTCGCGAAGTTGCGCGAGCTGGCAGGCTCGACGAGCGACGAGGACTTCCGGAAGCAGTGGACCTTGTTGAAAGGAGGAAACCAGGTGTTCACGGCTCCACGCATCGGCGTCGTGCGCAGCACACTCTTCAATCACACCATCCACCATCGCGGCCAGCTCACCGTCTTCCTCAGGCTGGTGGGTGCGCCCGTTCCCGGCACTTATGGGCCATCGGCCGACGAGACCTTCGAATGATAGCCTAAACGAAAGAGCCCGGCGCGAGCCGGGCTTCCCTTTCCTGTCGGAGGCTGGACGGACAAGCCCTCAAGCCTCCGGGACAACCGATACGGTCCGGCGTCCCCGCTGGGACCCGAAACTCACGAAGCCATCAGCCAAGGCAAAAAGCGTGTCATCGCCGCCGCGTCCCACGTTGTGGCCGGGATGGAACTTCGTGCCCCGCTGCCGCATGATGATGTTGCCGGCCTGCACGAACTGGCCGCCATACTTCTTGACGCCCAGGTACTTCGGATTGCTGTCGCGCCCGTTTCGGGTCGACCCACCGGCCTTCTTGTGAGCCATGAGATCCCCCTACGATTTCTTCTTCTTGGACTTCGAGGTGGCCTTGCCTTTAGCCTCGCTCTTCTTTTTCGCGCTCGCCTTGGGCTTCGCCTCGGCCTTGGGCTTGGCCGCCTTGGCGGCCGGAGCCTCCCGCTTCGTCTTGGGCTTCGCCGCTGCCTTGGGCTTCGCCGCTGCCTTGGCCTTCTCGGGCGCGGCCGCCTTCGCCTCGGCCTTCTTCTCAGCCTTGGGCTTCTTCGGGGCCGGCTTCTTCACCTCTTCCAGCGTCACTCGGTGTTTGCCGCCCAGGTCGATCTCGCTCACCCTGACCTCGGTGAAACCCTGCCGATGACCGGTCTTGCGGCGATAGTTCTTGCGTCGCTTGAACTTGAAGACCACGATCTTGTCGGCCCGGCCATGCCGCAGAACCCGAGCGCGTACCGCGGCACCTTCCAGCCGCGGTCGTCCGATCATGATATCACCGCCGGCGGCACCCAGGAGCACTTCATCGAAGGTGACGGTATCGCCCGATTCGACGTCCAGCGCGGGCAGGCGCACAACGTCGCCCAGTTCCGCCCTATACTGGAAGCCGGCAGCCTTGAAGATGGCGTAAGTCACAGCCTGTCAATCCGGTATGTGTTAGCGATTTCCAGAACCTTCAAGCCTATCCGTCCCAGGCCTGGCTGTCAACGCCCTAGGGCCCCGGCCGCCGCTTCAGGCCACCGCGTAGCGACTGGTCACGTCGACGTCCGCCGGCCCGGCCAGAATCCGGAACTCGTCCGCCCGCATCAGCGGGTCGTCGCGCAGCTCGATATCGACCTTGAGATCCGACTCCAACCGGCGCAACAGGTTCGGTTCTTCCTCCAGCACGTGTAGTGCGACCTCAGGGTGCAGCCGGATGACCAGGCGCTTCTCTTCGCGCGCCGCCGCCACCCGCCTGACTGCCCGCTCGATCCGCCGCACGACGGTGATCGGCGTGACGATCCGCCCCGCGCCGTTGCAGTAGGGACAGGGCCGGGTGACCGTGTGGTAGATGCTGGGACGAACGCGCTGCCGGGTCATCTCCACGAGCCCCAGCTCGGAGATCTGAAAGGCTTTGGTGCGTGCCCGATCTCGGCTCAGGTGGAGTCGCAGTTCCTGCATGACCCGATCGCGGTTCGCCTTGTCCTCCATGTCGATGAAATCGACAACGATGATGCCGCCGATGTCCCGTAGCCTCAGCTGGCGAGCGACCTCGCGCGCCGCGTCCAGATTGGTGCGCAGGATCGTCTTCTCGGGGTCCTTCTTGCCGGTGTAACGACCGGTATTCACGTCGATGGCCACCAGGCCTTCGGTGGACTCGATCACGATGTGACCGCCCGACGGCAGCTCGACCCGTCGCTCGAACGACCGGCGGATCTCGTCCTCGATCTCGTACTTGTCGAACAGCGTAACCGCGCCTTCGTGCAGGCTCACGCGCCGCATCAGATCGGGGTCCACCGCCTCGAGGTAGCCTCTGACCTCGTTGAAGATCTCTCGCGAATCGACGATCAGCGCGTCTACCTTCTCACTGAAGAGGTCGCGAATGATGCCGGCCGCCAGGTGCGCCTCTTTGTGGATTTGCGCTGGCGCCTGATGCTGCGCCACCCGGCTCTCGATCCGCTTCCAGGTCTTCATCAGCCCTTGCAGTTCGCGCTCCAGGGACTTGCGCTTGGCGTCTTCGCCCACCGTCCTCACGATCACGCCGCCCGGTTCCTGCTTGAGCACATCGCGCATCAGCCTGCGCAGTCGCGAGCGCTCCTCCCGGTCCTCGATCTTCCGCGACACCCCTATGTGCTCGCTTCTCGGCATGTAGACCAGATAGCGGCCGGGCAGCGAGATCTGCGCTGTGACCCGTGGCCCCTTCGTCCCGATCGGCTCCTTGGTCACCTGGACGAGTATGTCCTCGCCCTTCCGGATCAACGTCTGGATGGGCGGGTAGCGCTTGACGCCCTTCTCCTCCTCCGACGCTTCCGGATCCTCGTCGGCTAGATCGGAGACGTGGAGAAAGGCGGCCTTGTCTGTCCCGATGTTAACGAAGGCGGCCTGGATTCCCGGTAGGACGCCCTCGACGCGCCCCAGATAGATGTCGCCCACCATCCGCTGCGCGTCCGGGCGGTCGAGCATGAGCTCGACGAGGACGTTGTCCTCCAGTATCGCGACTCGCGTCTCGTGGGGAGCCGCGCTGATTAGTATCTGCCTTTTCATGTTTCGCTTTTCTTACCATCCGTGCATTCATGTCGCGCCAACCTCCCCCCCCGTCATCTCCGGGCCGAGGAGATGGCGCGCTATCACAGTCCTCTGGATCTCGGAGGTTCCTTCTCCGATCTCCCCTATCTTCGAATCCCGCATGAGGCGCTCCACGGGATATTCGCTTGTGTAGCCGTAGCCGCCGTGGAACTGTACCGCTTTCGTGGTCGCCCAAGCCGCGAGCTCGGAGCAGTACAGCTTGGCCATCGCCGCCTCCTTACTGTGCGGCTTGCCCGCCTGCCGGAGCATCGCGGCGTGATACGTCAGATGCTTGCCCGCCTCGATGCGCGTCCACCAATCCGCGAAGTCGAACCTGACCCCCTGAAAGTCGCAGATCCGCGTGTTGAACTGCACGCGCTCCCGCGTGTACTCCAAAGTGAACCCCAGCGCACCCTCCGCGATTCACAGCAGGTGCGCCGCCATGCTGATCCGGCCGCCGTCCAGCGTCCGCATGAAGTTCTTGAACCCGGCGCCACGCTGGCCCAGCATATCTTCGTTGGAAACGATCGCATCCTCGAAGACAAGCTCCGTCGTGTCGGAAGCACGCCAGCCCAGCTTGTCCTCTTTCGTACCGTGACGGAAGCCTGGTGTATACTTCAGGTCCTCTGCATGACCCACACCGACCCGCTGCGCCTCTTCCAGATCGCGCGTCGGCTTGCTAAGGATGAAGGAGCTGATCTCCTTTCGTCCGCCGGGTAACTCGCCCGTCACCGCCGTGGCCACGAAGATCTCGCCCACGCCGCCATTCGTGATGAAGATCTTGCTGCCGTTCAGTACCCAATGATCGCCTTTTTGCTCGGCACGCGTCTGCGTCCCCTGCGCGTCCGATCCCGCCTCCGGCTCCGTCAGCCCGAAGGCGCCCAACACCTCGCCCCGGGCCAGCTTCGTCAGGTATCTCTGTTTCTGTTCCTCGTTGCCAAACTCGTAGATCGGGCTCGCCGCCAGCGTTATCGTCGCGCCCACCGTGATAGAGTGCGACGGGCAGAACTTCGCCAGCTCCTCGCTGACGATCGAAGAGGCCAGCGTGTCCATGCCGACTCCGCCGTACTTCTCCGGCCACGGCACCCCGAACAGCCCCAACTCCGCCATCTTGGCCACGTTGTCCCAGGGAAAACGAGCCTCCCGATCGATTTCCCGCGCGATGGGCATGACCTCGTTCTCCGCAAACTCCCTGACCACGCCCCGCAGCATCCGGTGCTCGTCGGTCAGATAGCGGTCGTCTACGCTGCTGATCAGCTCGATCATGGTTTCCTTTGATTCCGGGCCCGACACGCGCAATCCAGATCGCGGCGCAGGGCCCGCTTAGCTGATAAGTATGTTAAATTATTGCGCTTAGCGCTAGGTCGGGTGTCGGTTTCCACCGCCGGAGGCGCCGTTCGGCCCAACCAGGAAGGGACGGCGGGTGTCGGTTTCGGGCTCCTAGCGCCGGCTGAACCAGGGGCGCTCGATCAGAGGTTGCGGCTTGGCCGCCCGCGACTTGCTGAAGGTCCGCTCCAGCACGCAGGCGCTGTAGTAGATCTTCGAGGTGCCGACGGACATGTCGGACTTCCGGGCCTTCACACCACCGTAGAACTCGAAGTTCCCGGCTGAGGTCAAATCACCTCTGACGAGCACAGCCCCGTAGAATTGGAAGCCGCCTTGCGCCCTGAGGTTGCCGTCCACCAATAGAATACCCTGCCCGCGAAAGTTGGCCTCCAGGTTCAGGTCACCGGACACGTAGATGACCGGGAACCAATCGGCGCAAGCTCCGCCAGGGTTCAGCGGGTCGCCCCAGTTATTGGGGTCGGACGTATCGCAGCTACCATCTGGGTTGTAGGAGGGGCGCGCGGGGTTCAGGTCGTCGATGGTGGTGCCGCCGGGCAGCTTGATATCGGCATCGGCCGCCATGTCCCCGTACGAGACATCACCGAAGTCGAACATCCCCGCCGTGTCGGCATCCTGATCGAGAGGGGGGTTACCCAAGACTTCGGCCCCTCCCTTCTCCGTGTACATGGTCGTATCCGCCATCAGCACGCCGGGCACATCGCCATCGAGCTCCGAGCAGAAGACCCCGTTCCAGCTGCCCGGAATCCGATCGCTGCCGTAAACGTCCGCAGTCCCTTTCATCGTGGCGCTATCTGTGACCTGCAGACCCGCCTTGAACAGACCTTCCACCGGCCGCGTCGCCACCAGCAGACCGGCCCTGAGCGTCTCGCCGTCCTTGGCGCGACCCTGGGAGCGGATCGCGTACAGATCATGAACCTCGCCCCCGTCGTCGAGCTTGGTGGCGCTAACGCGATAAGCGGCGCCGCCGGGCAGCGGGCCTTGATCCAGCAACCAGGTGGTCCCCGCCGCGATCAGACCATCGGGAGTGCTCCAGCGCTCCAGCCCACGGGCAAGTCCCGTCTCCGCCGCGTAGAACGCCACCTCCCTCGAGGTGACTTGCACCTGAGACCGCAGTTCATGACGCGCCAGCGCCAGGCCGACCAGCCCCAGCAGCACGAAAACCAGGATCAGAAGCATGGTGGCCGGCAGACCGTAACCGTCTCGCGTCAATATGCTAGCTCTCAACACTGCCGGTTCTCCTCAGCGATCCGCGTTTCGCTGCTTGATCGACACCGTTCGATCCCGGCGCAGCGGCTCGCCGCCGCGCGTGGTCGGCACCCTGCCCACCACTCCCACATCGACCTCGATCCGCTCGATCTCCTCAAGGTCGGTCGTCATCTCCTCATCGTCGTCCAGATAGACGAAACTCAGCACCGCCGCAGCTGCCGAGTCTGCCGGCGCCAAAGGTCCGCTGACCACCGCGGGCCGACCCGAAATCGCATCCGACAACAGGTACCAGCCACCTTCCCTCGTGGCCAGCCAGTAGCTGCCGTGATTGAACGCCCGCACCGGCGCCCCGATCGGGATCTCTCCCAGCACCCCCGCAAGCTCGTTGACGACGCCCTGCCAGCCCGGCGAGCTGTCGGGACACATGGCAGGTGAGACCGCGTCGATGCTCACCACCTTCCAGTGGTCATCGTCGATGGTCGCCTTGGTGCCCTTGGAGTAGACCAGCGCACTGTCGGTCTCCACCGGCAGCGCATTAGTCAGCGCTCTGACTGTAATCTGGGGGTTGGGCAACGCTCGCTTGTCACACACCGTGTACACGCCTCGAAAAACGCGGAACTCGGCCGAATCCGCGGCGGCATACACAACATCACCTGCTGCGGGGTTGAGCGGCATCAATTCCACCGAGAGCCCAGTCTCCAACTGCTCCACCAGACCCTGCGTCTTCGCCGCATCGTTGGTGACCAGGTAAAAGCGCTGCTGTTGGATCAAGACGCTGACCATGGCACCCATCACCACGCTGAGAAGCATCATCGCTACCAGCGCTTCGACCACGCCGCTGCCACGCTCGCTCGCCAGACTTCTGCTCATGAGCCCAACACCGCCACCGTCAAAGTGTCGCTGCGCGTCCCACCCGGAAGTTCATAGCGGTAGGCAAGCACGACCTGTTTCGCTCTCGCCGTCTCCTTCACCGTCCATTGGAGCTGCACGTTGTCTCTGACAACGGCGCCGTTTTGGACGGCGTCGTAGGGCTGCGTGAGCAGTTCCTCTATCTGCTGCTGTGCCACCGCACCAGCCCTCAGCCGCACATGCGAGGAGTTCACGATACCTCCCACACGCGCTGCGGTCCCCACGATTCCCAGCAGCGCGGTCGAGAAGATCACCAGCGCCACCAAGAGCTCGGAAAGCCCCACTCCGAAGTCGCTGCAAATCAGCGCGGCCCCGCATCTCGGTGACCTCTGGCCAGGCATGCGCATGTCGCTTACACCTCCAAGGGTAGGTCCAACAGCCAATTGCTTGAACGATGGTTTGCAGGGCAGGCCGGCGGAGGTCTCAGGCAGGGACGCCGCTACATCCCCTGCAAGCTCTGGTCGGTAGGTGCGGAGCGGGAATACCGGCAGGTACGTCACGACCCACCTCTCCGCACGTCAACCGTTGCAATCCGCGTACCAGCTTTGACCATACCGCTTAACGCTATGCAAATAATGGACATGGAAAGCATGCCCTTCGACAGAATCGAGGTCGCGACGCTCTTTGGATTCGGTCATTATTACCTTGCCGGCGAATACTTTTCCCCGGCCGCCACCGGCCGCGCCGCAGAGACGCTTGTGCTGCCGGAGAACGAACTGCACCTTGTCCGTATCCCGCCGAGCACGCCCGACCGCCCAGACGAGGAAGCTTATGGCAGAGACGACTCAGCGCAGTTGGCGCCGAATCTTCAACCGAACTGTACCGCTGGGGGCAGCCTTGGTCGGCGTCGTCATCGTCTTGATCAGCTTCCTGCTGGTGGCCGATATGTTCTGGTGGCTGGTCGGCGTAGCCTGCGGCCTTGCCATCGCCATTCTGGGCTTCGCCTACGGCGGCTGTCCGTTCTTGACGAGCGAACGCCGATACCCGGAGCTGCGCCGCGAGGTCGATGCGTTCATCGGTATGGTGCGCCAGCTGAATCGCGCCGCCGGAGCCGGCGAAGAGTTCGAGAATGCGAAGTCCGCCATGCACAAATCGGTGGAGCGCATGGCCGAATTGGCGGGCAAACGCGAGAGCAAATAGAGAGCGACCAGCCTACCCGACCCGAACCCCGGCCGACCAGAGCGTGGCGACTCTCAGGCGAAGCGATAGGACTCTCGCGGTCGCCTAGGGTCAGACAATTGCCTCGCGGCTACAACGATCGCAGGCCGCACAGCGAAAGAACGCCGTCCGCTCACCGAAGTAGTCGAGCAGGTAGCGGCGCCGGCAGCCGCCCTGATAGGCGTAGCGCTCCATGCTCCGCAGCTTCCGCAGCTCGAGCGTCCGGCGCCGAGCGACCCGTTCCCAGTCCACCGGCGGCTCGTCGTGCTCGCTCTGGCCATCCTTGAGCAGGTAACCGGGGCTAGCACCGTCATTGCGCCAGCCCAGCACTCCCATCTCCTGCAGGGCATCGAGACACCGGCTTGCGGTAGCGAAGTCGGCCCCCGCCCAGCGCGCGATCTCACGACGCGCCAGAGAAAGCTGGCGGCGCGCCCCGTAGGCGGAGGCGCGTGCGAGGCCCTTGAGTACCGTCCTCAGTGCGGATTCCCGATCGCTTTCCGACCCTCCATCCAGCAGCCGTTGCAGCTCCTCCGGGCTGACGATCCAGCGGACCCGGCAACCCCGCCGCGAGCGCGTGTCCTCCACGATCCCTTGCTCCTTCAGAATCCGCAGCGCCGAGTAGACCTCTCGCTCGCTCTTGATGCCGGGGACGCTGGGCGCGAGGCGCGCGCCTAAGATCGGCCCTCGCGATCGGGTCATGGCCCGGCGGAGGGCGCGGTAAGTCGCGACGACGACCTTGCGCGTCGGATACGCCGTGCGAATGAAGAACTCGTGCGTGAATCGATCGCCGTAGCTGTGAAGGAGTATGCAGTCCGCCCGCTCGCCGTCCCGTCCGGCGCGGCCCGCCTCTTGATAGTAGGCCTCCAGCGATCCGGGCATCTGGAAATGGATGACGCGCCTCACGTCCTCCTTGTCGATCCCCATTCCGAAAGCATTTGTCGCCACGACAACGGGTGTCCGACCCGACGTCCACTCCTCTTGAACCTGCGCCCGCTGCTCGCGCCTCAGTCCGGCGTGGTAGCTGGCCGCAGCCAGCCCTCTTGCCCGCAGCAACTCGGTCACTCCCTCGACCATCTTGCGCGTCGAGGCATAGACCACCGCGGCCTCGCCGCGCGTACCTAGAAGCGAGATCAACGCCGCGCTCTTCCCGCTCAACTTCTCCTCCCGAACGACTTGCCAGCAGAGGTTGGGCCGGTCGAAGCCGCGCACGATGACGCGCGGTCGGTCGAGATCGAGCTCGGTCACGATGTCGCGCCGGACCTCCGGCGTCGCCGTCGCCGTGAGCGCCAAGATCTGGGGTCGCCCTAAACTCGGCCAAACATCTCGAAGCTGCAGGTAGCTGGGCCGAAAATCATGCCCCCACTCCGACACGCAATGCGCCTCATCGACCGCGACCAGGCTGACTCGCATCTCCCCCAAGGCCCGCCGGAATAGCCGACTTTGGAACCTTTCCGGCGCCACGTAGAGCAGCTTGAGGTCTCCACGCGCCGCGCGTCCCAGGCGTTCCTCGATCTCCTCGGGCGCCAGGGTGCTGTTGACGAGCTCCGCTGCTATGTCGCGTCGCTGCAGCGCGGCCACCTGGTCGAGCATCAACGCGATGAGCGGCGAGACAACCAGGGTGAGACCGGGCCGCAGGAGTGCGGGAATCTGGTAGCACAAGGACTTGCCGCCCCCGGTAGGCATGACGATGAGCGCGTCCTTGCCACTCAGGGCCGCGCCGATCGCATCCCGCTGGCCGGGCCGGAAGTCTGGGAAGCCGAAGTAGCGCCGGAGGGTGGAGCGAGCTTCTTGCCACACGCTCGGCTCCGCCGAGCGGTAACCCAGCGACTGGTCGGCCCAACTTGCGGTGATGCGCTCCATCGTGCCCCAGGTTGGCGCGACCCCATCAACAGAGGCTCAACGGGCCAACCGCTCATCCAGTCCGCGGCCCAAACAGCCCAGGACGAAGGCCGGCACTCCGAGCGTCCCCATGGTGTAGGTACACGTTGCCCCTGCGGCTACCGCGTCGCTGGTGATGCGGAAATCCCCCGGCCACTGTCGATTAGATCGCCAGGGCCAGTCCCGGCGGGGCCCTCGGAGTTCGGGCCGCCTTGATTGACCCGGTACCGCCGACCCCCTAACATCTTGGGTTGGACGGCTATTCGGGTCTTCCCCGCACCGGAGTAGGACCACTGCGCACTCAGCCCAACGGCGCAGCGCTCATCGGGCAGTTCTATGCGGAGCGTAACCGGGAAATCCCCATCGCATTCCCCGTGATGTCGATCGGCCACGCTCGTGGGAACAGTCTGCGGATTCGCGACGATCGCGTCGCCGCGGTGCACGTGCGCATCGAGCGCGACGGCTCCGAGTACATCCTCGATGTGATAGCGGACGGCACGCCGACGACGCTCAACGGCCGTCTCTTGACGACCGGCAGTCGCGAGGTCTTGGTCGACGGGAATGTCCTCGGCCTGGCCGACCTCGAGTTCCGGTTCGCCCGTGACCGACACGATGGCGTCCTCGGGCGAATCTGGGTCGTGGCCGGCGTCCACCGCGGCAAGGTCTTCCGGGTCGAGCGGCCGGAGGTCAACGTCGGACGAGCGACCGACAACGACGTCCAATTCCCGGATCGCTCCGTCTCACGCCACCACTGCCGGATCCGAGAGCGTGAAGGCACCTGGTGGATCGAGGATCTGGCCAGCACGAACGGCACCCTCCTGCTGGGAGCGCCGCTCGAGCTGGCCGAACAGCTCGATCACGGAGTCGAGATCGCTGCCGGATTCTCGCGCTTCGTATTTCAGCGGGGGGCACAACCGTTGGAGAACCTCGAACTGGAGCCTGCAACCCCGTGCAATTGATCCGCCGAATCCCGAGACCCGCCTCCCGCGCCTGGATGGCACTGCTGGCTCTGGGAACCGCCACACTGGCGCATGCCCAGGCGGTACCCAAGGCGGTCTACGAAGACCAGGGCTCCTTCCAATTGCCCGAGAAGGGCCAGCCCGGCGCCAGCGAGCGGCCCGCCGCCTTGGGGTTCGGGCCGGATCGAACCCTGCACATAGCCGACAAAGGCCTCATCCTGGTCTATGATTCCGCGGGCGCTTATCAACGCAACTACGGCGCCGAGATTCTGGATCGTCCCATCGCGCTCGCCCTCGTCCTCGCCGGCGAGAGCTACGTCCTGGATGAGGGTCGAAAACAGGTCTTCGTCTTCGGGCCCTCCGGGACACTGTTACGGCGTATCGCCGAGAGCGGTAGCCGGGCCGGGCAGCTCGACCGGCCGATCGACTTCACCGTCGGGCCGGCCGGCTATCTCTACGTGCTGGATGGCGGCCGCAAAGGGGTCGAGATCTTCAGTCGCGACGGGCTGTTCGTGCGCCACATCGGTCTGGGCACGATCGAGGATCCGGCGGCGCTGGCCGTCGGCAACAACGGCTGGATCTTCATCTCCGATCGCCGCTCAGCCGACATCATCTACGCGCTTCCGCCGTTCACCGAATTGCCCTGGTCCGAGTCCCTACCCCGCGGGGTGATCCGGCAAATCCAGTTCCGCGGCGCCAACTTCAGCGAGCCGATCGCGCTGGCGGTCAACGACCTGGGAACGCTGGCGGTGCTCGACCGCAAGTCGGGCCGGGTATACAGCAAGAACGCGTTCAGCAGCGAAGAGATCGGCACCGACGACCTGCTCTACGGCGGATCCGGCGACGCTCGTGGCTCGTTCCGCGAAGCCGCGGATCTGACATTCGTCGGGCCCGACCGACTGTTGATCCTGGATGGCCGCCTCCGCCAGGTGGAGCGTATCCGACTCGCGACGCTCGAGCGCCTGGAAGCGCAAGCCGACTTTCGTTTCTCCCTGCGCGTCAGCACCGTGCCGCGCTCGCTCTCGCTGCCGCTGCTAGACGTCGGGTATGGGCCCGACGGAGCGCCCCGCTTCCTGCTCGAGGACGACAGGCGCGCCATCTCGTTGACCGGAACGCAGGTCGAGATGTATCGAACGGTCTATGGCGATAGCGCCTCGATCTTCCTTCCCGACCCGACCCACCTGCAGCGCCGCTTCAGCCAGGACATCGGCGAAGTGGCAGCCGCCGCGGTCACCGACTCGCTGGTACTGATCGCCGACTCGCGGCGCGACCGCTTCGCCGTTTTCGCGCGTGAGAGCGGCGCGTTGCTCGGAACGTACGGCGACAGATACGACGACGAGCGTCGCCTGCGACGGCCGCAAGGATTGGCGGTTCTGCCTGACGGCCGCATAGTCATCGCCGACACCGGCAACGACAAGATCAAGATCTTCAGCGCCGACCTCGCGTCCTTGCTGGGCGACTACCGGGTGGCTCGTCCGGTCGGCGTCGCAGTGTCGCCCGACGGGAAGATCTTCGTCTGGAACGAGGACGGGACCACCGTCGGCGAGCTACGAATAGCCGAGGAGCGCCTGGAGCCATTGAAGCCCGACCTGCTCACCGGGCCGGTAGCCGCACTGACGTTTGATGACGCGGGCAATCTGTTCGCGCTCGATCGACAGACACACCGCATCACGGTGATCGAGACCGGCCTGGAGCGCGTGATGATTCAGCTGGGCGCCGAGGGCGTCCTGGAGCGACCGGGCCCGATCAACGTCGATCGGAGCGGCAACATCTACCTCTCCGACCCCGGCGCGGGCCGCACCCTGATCTACCGTTGGGACGTGAGCTTTCCGCCCATCGCCGCCATCCAGCTAGCCTATGAGGCCGGGGCAGCGGTGCTGCGCTGGAGTGCGGGGCCGGAGGGCTTCGTCCACAGCTACGTGATCGAGGGTGCCAGCGCGAGCGGCGGCCCTTACCGCCCGCTTGCCACGACGAGCGAGCCGCCCTTCCGCCTCGATTCCACCAACATCTCAGAGCCGGTCCCGCGCTACGTGCGTGTCGCGCCGCGATACATCACAGGGGTGAAGGGTGAGCCGACGGAAGCGCTGCCGCTGGGCTACTTCGCCGCCGTGCGGGAGTACGAGCGCGGCGAGTACGCGGAGGCGATGCGCGACGCCAGCGAGATCGTCCGCCTGATCGAAGGGCGGTTGATAGATTCCGACGATGCGGCGCGAAGTACCCTGCTGTACATCGGCTTCGCCAGTGCGTACGAGCTCCGTGACTACACTCTGGCTCTCGATTGGGCCCAGCAGACGGCGGCGATCCCGATGCCGAGCGAGCGGATCATCCCCTTCCTCTTCCGCCTGGCCGAGGTCTATCTGCAGCTCGGCTACCCCAGCGAGGCGAGCCAACAGATCCTCCGGCTCGTCGGCCAGGGTCCGCGGCCCGAGTATTATCAAGACGAAGCGGTGGTGGACCAGTCCTTCCGCATCTACCGCACATTGCGCGATGCCGGGTCGCCGGAGATCGCCCTCGAGTATATGCGCCTCTATGCCGAATCGATGCCCAGCAGCGTGGCGGTCCTTCGCGATGTTTACGAGGATTCGATCACCGTCTTCGCCACCCGCGGAAGGGTCGGCCCGGGCGTACGGTATTGGCGTGACGCCGCCTATGGCCAAGTCGTCACCTTCTTCGAGGACGAGCTGGCGCAGGGCGGACTCACCCGCGAAGAAGAGGTTATCGCCCGCCAGCTGCTAGCGGCAGCCTATTATGCCTTCGGGCGGCGTGAGGAGGCGGAGGACACTTTCAGAGCCATATTCACGGTGTCACCCGGCTTCGACCTGAGCCGAGAGATACCCAGGCTGCAAAGGTTGTACGGAGTTACCATTTACAATCCAGAAACGGAACGCTTTTTCGGCAATTTGAGGCCGGGGTCGTAGAGGGGGGATCGTTCTCTGAGACGTGACATTTTTCTGGGCCGCAGCGTCGCGGTCTACCGAATCGACAAGTTCTTGGGCGAGGGGGGGTTCGCGTACGTCTACAAAGCTCGCGACACCAACCTCGACATCGATGTCGCCCTGAAAGTCCTGAAACCAGCATTCGCCTACGACGAGGTCTTCGAGGAGAACTTTCGGCGCGAGGCGCACCGGGCGGCCAAGTTCCGACATCCCAACGTCGTCGCCATCCATTATGCCGGGAAGGACGACGACATCGTCTTCTTCTCAATGGACTTGCTCGGGTCCGGTCTCAAGGACCTGCTCAAGCCGGGAGCGCCCGTCCGCCCCGACATCATTATCAGAGTGGGC
>CP070722.1:3488502-3506971 GCA_020350785.1 Gemmatimonadota bacterium | reverse complement strand
GCAAGATTTCGTATTCCTCAAAAGATCTATTGTTCATGTCAGCCCTGGCTCGCTTGGTCTGCTACTCATAGTCACCATCAAATTCAGGATCGGGGAGTTGGGGACACCACATTGTAATCCAATTGGGTCTTTCCTGCAGTGGATGCGTGGGCGCGATGGGCAGTGCCGAAGGCGTCGTTGACGTAGAGGTCGCCCAGCGCGGCCAGCGCCTGCGCGAGCGTGGGGTCGTTCTTCGTCTCCCCTGGTTCGAAGCGCGTGTTCTCCAGTAGAAGAACTTCACCAGGCGCCAGGCTCTCGCTCTCTGCCGCCGCCTCGGCGCCCACCAGCGCTGGCACGAACCTGACCTCCCGATCCAGCAGGCCCGATAATGCGGCGGCGACCGGGCGCAGCGAGTACTTCGCCGTGACTTCACCTTTCGGCCGGCCCAGGTGAGACATCAGAATGATCCGCGCGCCGCGTTCACGCAGGTACTCCAGCGTCGGTAAGGTGGCGCGAATGCGCGCGTCATCCGTCACCCGGTCGCTCTCGTCCAGCGGTACGTTGTAGTCGACCCTGACCAGCGCGCGCCGGCCTCTCAGCTGCTTGTCGCTGAGGTCGTGGACAGTCAGCTTCTTGAACATCTGTCTCCAGCCTCAGAGCCTCTCGGCGATGAAATTCGCCAGGTCTACGCAGCGGCAGGAGTAGCCCCACTCGTTGTCGTACCAGGCGAACACTTTCACGAAGTTTCCGTCGATCACGTTGGTCGACAGACCATCGACGATCGAGCTGGCCGGGTTGCCGATGAAGTCAACCGACACCAACGGGTCCGCACTATACTCCATGATCCCTTTCAGCCGTCCTTCCGACCAGCGCTTGAACGCGGCGTTGACCTCCTCGGCGCTCGGCGTCTTCTCCAGAACGGCCACGAGGTCGGTCAGTGAGACGTTGGGAGTCGGCACACGGATGGCGACGCCATCAATCTTACCTTGTACCTCTGGGATGACGACGCCCGTCGCCTTGGCGGCGCCCGTCGTCGTGGGGATCATCGAGAGGGCGGCAGAGCGTGCGCGCCGCAGGTCCTTGTGTGGCAGGTCGAGCAGCCTCTGATCGTTGGTGTAGCTGTGGATCGTGGTCATCAGGCCGCGCTTGAAGCCGAACTCTTCCAGCAGCACCTTGACGACCGGCGCCAGGCAATTCGTGGTGCAGCTGGCGTTGGAGATCACGTGATGGGCTTTGCCATCGTACTTGTCGTTGTTCACGCCCAAACAGATCGAGATGTCCTCCTTCTTGGCCGGCGCCGTGATGACGACCTTCTTGGCTCCGCCCGCCAGGTGCTTGGCCGCTTCCTCTCGCGAACGGAATATTCCGGTCGACTCGAAGACGATGTCGACCTTCAATTCCTTCCAGGGCAGCTTGCCCGGATCACGCTCCGAGAAGACCTTCACTTCATCGCCGTCGATGACCAGGCTCTCACCTTTCGCCTCTACAGTGCCCGGGTACATCCCGTGCACGGAGTCGCGCTTAAAAAGGTGAGCCAGCGTCTTCGTGTCCGTGAGATCGTTCACCGCCACAAAGTCGATGTCCTTGCCCCGGCCGTCCTTCTTGGCCGCTCGCACGATCATGCGCCCGATGCGCCCAAATCCGTTGATACCGACTCGCACTGCCATTCTCAACGACCTCCGTCGTCTGTTCCTGCGTGAATTCTCGGGTCCGCCTGCATCTCGACCCATACATTAGACAGTCGAATGCAGCAACGAAAGAGTCGGACCGCACAACCAGGGCATCAAGCGTCATCTTGACAGAGGCGCCAGGCTGGGAGGCGAAGGCGCCGGTTGAGGCGTCAACGGTCCGCCCGCGGCAGCTCGGGTCGGGCCCGAGCGAAGGTCACGACGCTAACAGCGCGTGCGCCCGCTCCACACAGCGCCCGCACGCACTCCTGGACCGTAGCGGCCGTCGTCAAGACATCGTCGACCAGCAGCACGTGGGCATCAGCCAATAGGTCCGTGCTGCGTCTCACGGCGAAGGCCCCCGAGACATTGGCGAGGCGTTCGCGGGGCGCCAGCCGCGCCTGGCGACGCGTATGCAGGTGGCGCACCAGGACATCTCTGAGCAGCGGCCGATTCCATCGCTCCGCGACGACGGCGGCCAGCAGTTCGGCCTGGTTGAACCCTCGTTCCCTGAGACGAGTGCGGCTGAGTGGGACCGGCAACACCGCGGCAATCTCGCCCTCCAGCCCCTTGCCGAGACTTTGCGCAGCCATCTCCGCGCCCATCTCGCGGGCCAGTTCCTTCCAGCCGCCATACTTGAGCGCGTGCACCATGGCGGCGGCCGTGCCGCTCATGATGAAAGATGCCCGGGCGCGACGGAGATACGGCAGCCACTCCCGACACTCGCCACAGGTCAAGCTCGACCCGGCAGTTCCGGTGTCCTGCAAGGCGATGCCGCAGCGGGGACAGAGGGGGTGACGGGGCCGGCGCGCCCGGGCCCAGCACAGGCCGCAGACTCGACCCTCGGCCGAGCCCAGGGGATCGCCGCAGACCAGGCAGACCGCGGGCAGCAGGCGGTCCAGCCAGCTCCGTATCCACCGGTTCGCCATCCCCGCAACTTTGCCCTGGAGCCCTCAACGGATGTTGAAGAGAAGCGGTTCGACCGCCCCCCCTTCGTCATTCGGTTCGCTGCCGCCGGCCGCCGTCCGAAGAGGGTGTCTGGCATGTACCCGCGCCGCGGGCCTAGAATGGCTCTGACTCCGAGAGAGGAGTGGCGACTAAATGTCTTCTGGCAAGCTCGCGGGATCGGCTCTTCTGGCTCTGTCTCTTCTCGCGCTATCGATGTCCGTCACCGGCGGTTGTGCCGGGGACAGCGGCGACGATGAGCACGGAGGCAGGCCGAACATCATCTTGATATTGGCTGATGACCTCGGCTACGGAGAGCTGGGGAGCTATGGGCAGGACAAGATACGAACGCCCAGTCTGGACCGCCTCGCCCAGCGGGGAACGCGGTTCACGCAACACTACTCGGGCAGCCCGGTGTGCGCACCCTCGCGGGCGGTGTTGCTGACAGGGCTCCACACCGGCCACGCCTATATCCGTGACAACGACGAGATGCCGGACCGTGGCGACGTCTGGCACGATCTCACCCTGGAAGGGCAGCGCCCGTTACCGGACAGCGTGTTCACCCTCGCCAAACTTCTGCAGGAGGCCGGCTATCGCACCGGCGCTATCGGCAAGTGGGGTTTGGGCGGCCCGGGCAGCAGCGGTGAACCCAACCGTCTGGGCTTCGACCATTGGTTCGGCTACCTGTGCCAGAGGTTGGCCCACAACTACTATCCGCCGCACCTGTGGCGCAACGGCGTGAAAGTTCAGTTGGCGAACGAGTACTTCTTCCCTCATCAGCGGCTTCCCGCCGACGCGGATCCCAACGATCCTGCCTCGTACGAGGGTTACAGGGGGCGCCAGTACTCGATGGATCTGCTGACCGAAGAGGCGCTCCGCTTTATCGAACAAAACCAAGACACCACTTTCTTCCTCTATCTCCCCTTCCCCGTCCCGCACGTGGCGCTCCAGGTGCCCGACTCCGCACTGGCCGAATACGAGGGCGCCTTTCCCGAGACACCCTATCTGGGCGACGCGGGATACCTCCCTCACCGCACCCCGCGCGCCGCCTACGCGGCCATGATCACGCGAATGGACCAAGAGATCGGGCGCCTGCTCTCGTCGCTCCGCGAGCTGAAGCTCGAAGAGCGGACGCTCATCATATTTACCAGCGACAACGGCCCCACCTTCAACGGCGGAACGGACTCCGGCTACTTCCGCAGCGCCGGCCCCCTCCGCGGCCTGAAGGCCACGCTCTACGAAGGCGGCATACGGGTCCCGCTCATCGCCTACTGGCTGGGCACCGTCCCACAGGGCGTGGTCAGCGATCACAGCTCGGCCTTCTGGGATCTCCTTCCAACCCTGGCCGAGATCGTCGGTGTCGAACCGCCTGTGCCAGTGGACGGAATCTCTTTCCTGCCCACCCTACTGGGACATCCCGACGCTCAAGCGGAGCACGATCACCTCTACTGGGAGTACCAAGGGCGTCAGGCGGTACGAATGGGTAAGTGGAAGGCCTACCGAGCCAACCCCGATGGCGCGATCGAGCTCTACGACCTCGAAACGGACGTCGCTGAGCAACACGACGTCGCTACCCTGCACCTCGATGTCGTGGAGCGTGCCGCCCGGATAATGACGAATGGGCGCAGAGAGTCGACCCTGTTCCCGCTGCTTCGAAAGTAGCAGTATTCAGTTTTGGCCGTCCCAAGACGCATGACCCGGTCGACAAAGCGACCCGTGGTGACGACGCTGGTGACTCGCACGATGAAGGCGACGCTGAGGATGGAGCTGAAGACGATGACCGAGATGATGATGACCAACACACGGCGTTGTAGCGCGGCGGTCTTCGCGCTACTCGTCTTGATGGCCGCAGCGAACGACGAAGTCGCGGCCCAGGCAAGCTCGACGGTTTCAGAAGGTGGCGCCGCGGCAGCCGCCTCCACCATCACGGTGGCCGATCTGGAGTCCCATATGAGCATCCTGGCCCACGACTCGATGAAGGGGCGAGACACACCCAGCCCGGGACTGCTGGCGACCGCGAACTACGTGGCAGACAGGTTCCGCGACGCCGGACTTCAGCCGGGCGCCGGCGACAGCTACCTGCAGATGTACCCGGTGAGCATGGTCAAGCCGGGTCCTGTCGCGGCCCAGATCCTTCGCCTGCAAGGTCCCGAGGGCGAGGTCGAGCTGGCCTACGGTGAGGACTACTTCGCGTTCCCAGATCTGGGGGCAGCGGAGGGCTCCGGCCAGCTCATCAGGTTCGACTCGCCCGAGACACTCGTCGATGCGAGCGGGAAGATCGGCGTCATTCTCGTCACGCAGAGCAACATGCGCGCCATCTTCTCCGGCGCCTTTCGTCGGGCTGTCGAGCAGGCCGATCCCGCGGCCACCCTGGTAGTGCTCGACGTCCCAGAACCGATGTTCGAAGGCATTCGCGCGGCCCTCGCCGGCGACCGCGTTTCATTGGGCGAAGCGGAGGGCCCCGAAAGGCCTACCGTGCTCGTCGCCCTCGCTTCGCTTCCCCCGGCGCTCGCCCAGATCCTGACAGAGGGCGGCTCGCTCTCCGGCTGGTCCGCCCTGATCCGGACTGAGAGCGAGGCCCAAATCAGCGAGGCACCCAATACGATCGGGGTGCTTCCCGGTTCTGACCCGCAGCTCAAGAACGAGTACGTGCTGTTCTCGGCCCACATGGACCATGTGGGTGTAGGCCGCCCGATCGGAGGCGACTCGATCTACAATGGCGCGGACGACAACGCTTCCGGCACGGTGACGATCATCGAGCTGTCCGTGGCGTTCGCGAGCCTGGACGCGCGTCCCCGGCGCTCGCTCATCTTCCTAACCGTCAGCGGCGAGGAGAAGGGCCTGCTGGGCTCACGCTGGTACGCCGAGCATCCCGAGTTCCCTCTCGAGCAGACGGTGGCCAACATCAACATGGACATGTTGGGTCGGAACTGGCAGGACACCATCGTCGTGATCGGCAAGGAAGAATCCAGTCTGGGCGAAGTCGTGGAAGGGATCGCGGAGGAGAAGAGCGAATTGAACATGGCGGTGATCGATGACATTTGGCCGGAGGAGAACTTCTACTCGCGCTCGGATCACATCAACTTCGCTCGCAAGGGCGTGCCGATCCTCTTTTTCTTCAACGGGACGCACCCCGATTACCATCGACCGTCTGACGAGTCGGACAAGATCGAGTACGACAAGATGTCACGGCTTGGCCGGCTGATCTTCTATCTAGGGTTGGAGGTCGCCAACGCGGACGAGCGCCCGCGCTGGGATCCGGCGGCCTACGACCGTGTGGTCGAGGAGCGCCGGCCGCGGATGTAGCCTCGCGTCAGCGTCGATCCCTCGGCGCCGACCGGTGGAACGCCGAAGAAGGAGCACGACATGTCTCCGATGCCCCGCAAGTACGGGATACCGATCGCCTCGCTGGCTCTCATAGGTGCGAGCTGCGTCCAATCCGGGCCAACCTCCGAGCTCAGATTCGCGATCTCCTTCCCGCCGTCGCTTCAAGAGCAGGCGGTTGACGGCCGTGTCTTACTCATCCTGACAAACCGGGAGGAGCCCGAGCCGAGGTTTCAGGTGGGCGCCGGCCTGGAGGCGCCCCAGGTCTTCGGCATCGATGTTGACGGCCTCGCGCCCGGCGAGGCCGCGGTGATCGACGGCGCCGCGATGGGCTTCCCCATCGAGAGTCTGACCGACGTTCCGCCCGGCGATTACTACGTTCAGGCCGTTCTACACAAATACGAGACCTTCCGGCTCGCCAACGGCAAGACGGTCAAGCTGCCGATGGATCGTGGCGAGGGCCAGCGCTGGAACCAAGCGCCCGGCAACCTTCTTAGTGCCGCTGCCAAACTGAGGGTGGACCCGAACCGGTCCGACTCTATCTCGATCATCTTCGATCAGGTCATAGCGCCCATAACGGAGCCCGAGGACACAAAGTACATCAAGCACGTCAAGATCCAGAGCGAGTTGCTTTCGGAGTTTTGGGGGCGACCCATGCACCTCGGCGCCCACATCCTTCTGCCGGAAGGTTTCGACGAGCACCCGGAGGCCAAGTATCCCATCGCCATTTTCCACGGTCATTTCCCGTCCGACTTCGGTGGCTTCCGCACCGAACCGCCGGATCCCGATCTCGAGTGCGAGTACAGCGAGCGCTTCCGCGTGGAGTGCTACAACCGGATCGTACAGCAGGAGGCCTACGACTTTTATCGGCGCTGGATCAGCCCCGATTTCCCGCGGCTGCTGATCGTCGAGATCCAACACGCCAACCCGTACTACGACGATTCCTACGCCGTGAACTCCGCCAACCTCGGCCCCTACGGCGACGCGATCACCTACGAGCTGATCCCCTATATCGAGGAGCGATTCCGCGGGATCGGGGAAGGCTGGGCACGCTTCCTCTACGGCGGCTCGACCGGAGGCTGGGAGGCGCTCGCCGTTCAGATCTTCTATCCCGATGAGTACAACGGCACCTTCGCCGCCTGTCCCGACCCCATCGACTTCCGAGCCTACACGCTCGTCAACATCTACGAGCACGAGAACGCTTACTACGACGCGGGCCAGTTCAAGAGGATCGAGCGTCCCGGCCACCGCAACTGGCTGGGCGAAGTGAACATTACGCTGAGGGAGTACAACCATCTGGAGCTGGTCCTCGGGACCAGGAACCGCTCCGGCGACCAGTGGGACATCTGGGAGGCGGTCTACTCACCGATGGGCGCCGACGGGTACCCGCGCCGACTCTGGGACAAATACAGCGGTGAGATCGATCATAACGTGGCCGAGTATTGGCGCGAGAACTACGACCTGCGGTACATCCTGGAACGCGACTGGGCCAAGCTTGGCGCGAAGCTGGAGGGCAAGATCCACATCTACGCCGGCGACATGGATAACTATTACCTCAACAACGCCGTCTACTTGATGGAGGAGTTTCTCGAGAGTACCACCGACCCGTATTACAACGGCGAAGTCGACTATGGCGATCGCGCCGAGCACTGTTGGAACGGGGACCAAGAAAACCCCAACCACATCTCGCGTCTCCGCTACAACACCATGTACTTGCCCAAGATCCTGCAACGGATCGAGCGGACGGCTCCGCCGGGCGCGGACCTGAGCAGTTGGCGTCACTAGCGACCGAAAGAGGAGCAGGCCCGGTCTCGGCCGGGCTACTCCCAATACTCCGATGATAGTCAAGACCTGCTACCGCCCTACCTGGCCACGCGGCTTTCGAACGATGGCGACGGAGGAGAATGGTTACATCCCGAGCAACGCACGCGCTCGTCCGCGATGTGCCTGACAGCTTCGATCGGGCCATCAGACCCGACAAGTCCAGCGCTCCCATCGACGTGAGTCTGGCCCAAGGCCAGCACCGCCACTACTGCTCGGTCTTGGAGGAGTTAAGACTCGACCTGATACGGGTCCCGTCGGATCGCGCCTATCCGGACTGTTGCTTCGTCGAAGACACAGCCGTCGTGGTTGGGGACAAGGCCGTCATCGCCACGATGGGCGCGGCGACCCGGCGCGGCGAGTCCGCGGCAGTCGAGGAGGCTCTCCGCCAATACAAATCGCTCCACCGGCTGCCCGATCCGGCAACGCTGGACGGCGGCGACGTGCTGCTCATCGGTGATCGGATCTTCGTCGGGCTGTCCAGCCGAACGAGCGCCCACGCCGTCGAGGCTCTGCGGACCGTGCTCTCGCCCGACGGCTACCTGGTCTTCCCCGTTGCCGTCCGCCAGGCTTTGCACCTCAAGTCCGTGTGCACTTACCTGGGAGACGAAGTCATCGTCTGCCTGCCGGGCGAATTCGATGAAGCTCCTTTCGCCCGCTACCGCAGGATCAGAGTTCCCGCGGAGGAGGGGCATGCTGCGAATTGCCTGTCGGTGAACGACTTGGTACTGATGCCTGCAGGCGCCCCGAAGACCAGAGCCCTAGTGGAGAAAGCCGGTTTCGCGACGGCCGAGATCGAGATCAGTGAACTCCGCAAAGCCGGGGCCGGCCTCACCTGCTCCTCGATCATCCTTTGATTCCCGAGGGCGATCTCGACCGCGGATTCGATTCAGATCAGGATTTTCTCAGGGGGCGAGGATCGCGGCCAGACGGTCCAGCAATCCCTGTATGGCTCGGGCGATCCGGTCGCGGGTCTCGGCATACTCCTCAGCGCTTCCGCCGATGGGATCATCTATGTCGGCGCCGGCCTCGGACCCGTCCAGGAAGTCGCTGACCAGTGAGACCTTGGCCGGCTCGCCCATAGCCTCTACCGCCTCCACATGGCCCGGTGTCATCGCCAGAATGATGTCCGCCGTCTCCACAAGTCTGGGGGTCAGCGGTTGCGAGCGGTGGGTCGAGAGGTCCAGTCCGATCTCGGCCACGGCCTGAAGCGCCCCCTCCGAGGCGGGCGCGTCCCAGCCCGCCGACGCTCCTGCGGAATCCACCTGCACGTGATTCCAGCCTCGCTCCTCCAACGCCCGCCGCGCGATCACCTCGGCCATGGGGCTGCGACAGGTGTTGCCTGTGCAGACGAAGAGGATGTTGTAGGTCGTCGGCCGGTCCTTCGTCATCGGCTTGTCTATTGCAGCTCCGGTAGCAGGCTCTCGATCTCTCGTCGGGCCACAGGACCTTCCCGCAACAGCCGGGGCGGTGACTCGACGAAGCTGACGATCGTGGAAGGAAGCGTACCAACCGTGAGGCCGGCGTCAATGGCCAGCACCGGAACCTCGGAATCGGCCAAGTCCGGGCGATCGCGAAACAGCGGCAAGGCGTCGGAAAGCCGCCGCGCCGGCGTCCCACCGGCGCGATTGGCGCTGGTCGATGTCAGGGGCCGGCGCCAGCGTCCCAAGAGGGCCAAGACCGTCGGCTCGGGTGAGACTCTTACCGCCACGCCCTCACCGGGACCCTGGAGGCTGGGGTCGGCACCAGGGCAGCGGAGCACCAACGTCAGCGGGCCGGGCCAGAAGCGATCCGCCAGCCTCTGCGCTGCCTCCGGCCAATCGAGATCTCTGAGTTCCGAGCGCGCCGTCTCGATCCCGGTCACGAGAAGGATGAGCGGCTGCCGTTCTTCGCGCCGCTTTACCCGGGCGATCAACTCGTTGTTGCCCGGCGAGCCGTCGCCTCCCAGCCCGTAAACTGTCTCGGTCGGGTGGACGATGATGCCGCCGGCGCTCAGTACCTGAGCGCCCCGCTCGGCCGCCTGCTCGCGTCCCCGGGCATCCTGGGCCACGACGATGTCGATTTCCATATCAGCCTTCGGCCGGCTGGACCGCGGCGGAGCGCCGCCTCAACAGGACCTCGACCAGGTCCAGATCCTCGGTGCGCGTGACCTTGGGATTTGGGCCGAAGACCTCAACCACCGCGACCTCCACCCCGTACTCCTCGCACAAAGTCGCGCAATCCGACGCCTGCACCCCTTCCTCATGAGCTCGACGGTGCAGGTCGACGATGATGCGGCGCGGGAAGGCTTGCGGCGTCTCCGCCCGCCAGAGATTCTCGCGGCTCACCGAGCACGTCACCCGGCCCGTCGCATCGACTTGCTTGAGCGAATCGGTGACCCGCCGTGCTGCGATGGCGCCCCGCTCCGCCGTTACCGCGTCCAGCACGCGGCTGATGGCCTGCGCCGAGATGAGCGGCCTAGCCCCGTCGTGAACCGCCACCGTCCCGATCTCCGCCGGAACCGTGTCCAACCCCAGTCTGACCGAGTCGGTTCGTGTCGCCCCACCCGCCGTCAGAATCACGTTCGGCGCCTCTAACGTCCTCAACCAGTCGGGAGGCCGCACGAGCGTCGCCGCTGGCAGAACCAACGTCAGTCCGGCGATCGCGGGATGCTCCTGGAATGTCTCGACTGACCAGAGCAGCAGTGGACGGCCCGCCACGGAAATGAACTGCTTCGGCTCTTCGGAGTCGAGACGCTTCCCCGCGCCGGCGGCCACGATGACCGCCCACGACTTAGCCGAAAAGTTCATCGATCAGACCTCCGACGTCTTTGACCCGCTGCAAGCTCACCGGCGCTTCTTTCGCCGCCGCCGTCCCGGAAAGATAGGCACGCCTGAAACCCAGTCGGCCTGCCTCCGCCAACCGCCTTTCTAGCTGGCGGACCGGCCGGATCTCGCCGCCCAGCCCGACCTCGCCGACGAACACCGCCTCGGGATCGAGCACGACGTCGCGGATCGCTGATGCCGTAGCCGCTACGACCGCCAAGTCAGCCGCTGGCTCGGCCAGACGCAGTCCCCCCACGACGTTCAGAAAAACGTCGAGGTCCGCGGTACGGAGACGGGCACGCCGCTCCAATACGGCGAGCAACAACGCCAGTCGCCTCCCATCGAAGCCGGTCGCCACCCGTTGCGGCGATCCGTATACCGACTTGTTCACCAGCGCCTGGACCTCCACCAGCATCGGGCGCGTGCCCTCCAGAGCGGCAACCACCGCCGAGCCGCTGGAACGGTGTTGCCGGCCCTGGAGAAAGAGAGCCGATGGGTTGTCCACCGGCTCGAGCCCGGCGCTGCCCATGCGGAAGAGTGCAATCTCATCAGCTGCGCCGAAGCGGTTCTTGGTGCCGCGAACGATACGGTGATCGAGGCCGGTCGGCGACTCGAAATAGAGGACGACATCGACGATGTGTTCCAGCGTCTTCGGCCCCGCGATGCCGCCTTCCTTGGTCACGTGCCCGACGATGAAGGTGGCCAGCTCGCGCCGTTTCGCCAGGCGCTGCAAAGCCGCCGCCACGTCCCGGACCTGCGCGACGCTGCCCGGCGCCCCTTCCAACCGATCAGTGTATAGCGTCTGAATCGAATCGATGATCAGCACTTCGGGCTCGATCTGTTCAACCCGCTCGATCACCGCCTCGGCCGATGTCTCGGCTAGCATCAAGATATCGTCCGTCTCTTCTTGGAGGCGCTGCGCGCGCAGCTTCACCTGGTAGGCCGATTCCTCGCCAGACACGTAGAGCACTCGGCGGCCACCCACCGCCAGACGCGCCGATACCTGGAGCAACAAGGTCGATTTGCCGATACCCGGATCGCCGCCCAGAAGTACCATCGAGCCGGGAACGACGCCGCCGCCCAGCACGAAGTCCAGCTCCGGCAGACCGGTGTGCCAGCGCGGCCGTTCGACACCCTCCACTTCGGCCAGCGACACCGGCTGCGCATCGCCGGGTCGGCCCCCGTCGATCCGTGCGCTCCGCGGTGCGGAACGCACACGCTCCTCGACCAAGGTGTTCCAGGACTGACAGTGTGGACACTGGCCCTGCCAGCGATGGGTTTCGCCACCGCACTCGGTGCAGAGAAAGAGGATCCGCGCCTTCGGCACTACCCGCCCTCGGCCGGACGCCGCGAGACCGACTCGAAGCGAGTGAACTGCTTGCGAAAGTAGAGGTGGATTGTTCCCGTCGGGCCGTTCCGCTGCTTGCCGATGATCAGCTCGGCTTTGCCCTCGAGCGATTCGCCGTCGAGATCCGGAAGTTCCCGCTGATACACTTCGGGCCGGAAGAGGAAAAGAACCACATCAGCGTCCTGCTCGATCGCGCCCGACTCGCGCAAATCGGAGAGCTGCGGCCGATGTTCGCCGCGTTGCTCCGGCGCCCGCGAGAGCTGCGACAGTGCGATCACCGGGACGTGCAGCTCTTTGGAAACCGCCTTCAGCGCTCCTGAGATCGCGCTGATTTCCTGCACCCGGTTCTCCGCCCTCGGCCCCCGCATGAGCTGAAGGTAGTCCACGACGATCAACCCCAGGTCAACCTCCGCCTTCAGACGGCGAGCCTTGGCACGCAATTCCAGTGCGGTGATCGCCGGCGTGTCGTCGATCCAGATGGGCGCCGTGTTGAGGTGCCCGGCGGCGGTCGCCAGTTGCATGAACTCCTGCTCGCTGAGGCCGCCGCGCCGCAAGCGCGACGAATCGACCTGCCCTTCCGAGCAGAGCAGTCGTTGCACGATCGCCTCCTTCGACATCTCCAGCGAGAAGAAGGCGACCGGAACGTTATGATCGATGGCGGCGTGCTGCATGAAGTTCAGCACCAGCGATGTCTTCCCCATCGAGGGGCGGCCCGCCACCACGATCAAGTCGGCCGGTTGGAAGCCGGCCGTCAGGTGATCGAGATCGTGGAAGCCGCTGGGCACTCCGGTGACCGCGCCCTTCGCCTGCTGCAATTGCTCGATGTGCTCGAAGGCCGGCCAGAGAATCTCCTTGATCCAGATGAAGCCCTTGCGCTGGCCAGACTGCGAGACCTGGAAGACCCGTTGCTCCGCCCGGTCGATCGTGTCCTCGACCGGGTCGCCGCCGCTCTCGTGAACGTCCCGAATCGTATCGGTGGACGCCTGAATCAGACGGCGCAGCAGCGCCCTGTCGCGAACGATCTTGCCGTGATACTCGATGTTCGCGGCCGTCGGCACCGCCTCGATCAGCTCAGCCAGGTACGCCGGGCCGCCTACCGATTCAAGCTCACCTCGACTCCGTAACTCCTCCGTCAGCGTCACCGGGTCGATGGCCTCACCGCGCTCGAACAGCCGCCGCATCGCGCGATACAGCCGCCGATTCGCCTCGCGGTAGAACATCGTATCGTCCACCAGCTCGACCGCCTTCGCCACCGCATCGGCGTCGATCAACATTCCGCCCAGCACCGAGATCTCCGCCTCCGGTGACCAGGGCGCCGGTCGATCGGTAAAGGCGTCCGCCGCTCTCACCGTGCCCGAAGACCGATCGCCCGGCGGTTGCCAGTCAGCCACGCTCGCCTCCTGGGGTTCGACCGCCCGCATCGTCGTACAGGCGGCGCAGCATCTTCAAGTCCTCCCATGCCGGCCGCTTCCACTCCGCGTTGCGCAGCAGCGCGGCCGGATGGTACGTCACTACGACGGGTACGCCCATGAACTCGTGGGTCGAGCCCCGCAGCCGGGTAAGCGACTGGTCCGTCGCCAGCAGCGTCTGCGCCGCGAACCGCCCGAACGCGCAGATGACGCGGGGCGCGATCACCTCCACCTGCTTTCGAAGATAGGGACGGCAGGCCGCGATCTCGTCCGCCAACGGATCGCGATTGCCAGGGGGGCGACACTTGAGAACATTGCAGATGAACACCTCATCGCGCCGGAAGCCGATCGCCGCCAGCATCTTGTCCAGCAACTTGCCGGCGGGCCCGACGAAGGGGCGGCCCGACAAGTCCTCCTCATAGCCCGGCGCCTCGCCGACGACCAGCAGGTCGGCTTCACCGTCTCCTTCTCCGAACACGACGGTCATGCGCGCCTCCGCCAGCCGGCAGCGCGTACAACCCAAGACCTCGGTACGCAGCGCCTCGAAGTCGTTCCCCGACCGAGGTGCCGCGTTGATTGCGACTGACGTCCCCTCACACCCGGCGCCTGTAGTTCCGGTCGGCGGCCCAGCCGTCGCCGGCGACGCACTCACTTCGCGGACCAGCGCGCCGATTCTCGCGATGAAGTCCGCAGCGCCGCCGTCCAGGTACCATTCCCGCTGGCCGAGCTCGATACGCTGCTTCAGGTAGCGGATCAGCAGCTCGCCCCGCGTCTCTTCACTCACCGGCCAGCAACCCTTCGGATCGATCGAGGATCGCATCCGCCACTTCGCTCTTCAGCATCAACGGCAGTTCCTCGCTCGCGCCCTTCGAATCGATGATCGTCACCCGGTTGGTCTCGACATCGAACGCGGCACCCGGCTCGCTCGGGTCGTTCAGCACGATCAGGTCCGCGCCTTTCTCGCTCAGCTTCCTCTTGGCCGACTCGAGCGCACCACGTCCCAGCTCGACCGCAAACGCCACCCTCACGCAATCGGCCGGCGCCGCGTGGCTCGCCAGCGCCAGAAGATCCGGGCACGATTCCACCGCGATCGACTCCATGCCGGAGGAGCGCCGGATCTTCTCAGCCGATGGCGCGACCGGCCGGAAGTCGGCCACCGCCGCCGCCATGAACAGCGCCGCCGCTTCGCGCACCGCCTCCGTCAGCTCGTCACCCATCTCCTGCGCCGTCTTGACCTGCCTCACGTCGCTGAGCCAGGGCGGCGCCGGCTCCCGCGCCGGCCCGCGGATCAGCACCACGTCAGCCCCTCTTCGCCAGGCCGCCGCCGCCAGCGCCTGTCCCATGCGGCCCGATGAGCGGTTGCCCAGGAAGCGCACCGCATCCACCGGCTCCCAGGTCGGGCCGGCGGTGACGACGACGCGCTTCCCCCGCCAGCGGCTGGAGCCTTCCAGGTCGCGCCCGACATGCGCCAACAGCACGTCCGGCTCGACCATTCGACCCCAACCCTCCTCGCGCTCCGCCAGCTCGCCGTAGGCCGGCCCCACGATCTGGTGACCGAACTCGCGCAACGCCTCAAGGTTGCGACGCGTCGCCGGATGCTCGTACATGCGGTGATTCATCGCCGGAGCGAGGAGCGCCCGGCGCGGTGCGGCCAGCAAGGTCGTGCTCAAAAGGTCGTCGGCCATCCCGTTGGCCAGCTTGGCCAACAGGTTCGCGGTCGCCGGCGCGACGATGATCGCGTCGGCCCAGCGCCCCAACTCGATGTGCTGGAGCGCGCCCTCCCACAGCGACCGATGTACGGGGTTGCCCGTCAGACCCTCGAACGTCACGGGTCCGACGAATCGCGCCCCACTGTCTGTCAGGATGACTTTGACGTCAGCGCCAGCACCGATCAGCCGGCGTACGAGTTCCGCTGTCTTATAGGCGGCGATCCCACCGGAAACGCCGACCAGCACCCGCCTACCGTCGAACGGGCGCATCCAACCGTGCTACGACGCCTGGCGGCGCCGTTTCACGAGACGAAACTCGAGTTGACCGGAGGTGAGCTCCTGCAACGCCTGTGTGGTCAGCTTCTTCGGACCGTAAGGTGAGTTACCGAGGGGCAGCGCGTTGATCTCGCGCGCGTAGCGCGCCGCCACCAGCACGCCCAGGTACTTGTTGCCGCCCGCCGCCTCCGCCACCTCATTGGGTGTAATAACCTTCATATGCGCAATCGATTCCTGTCTCGGGGTTCTCGTGAAACGCTGAATAGTACACGCTGAGCTCGACTAGTGGAAGGGGCTGATCAGGCCAGCGCCCGTGCCAGCGCCGCCTCCAAGTCGCGTCGCAACTCCAGCAGATCGGGATCTTCCCGCGTCAGCCGCTGTCCCTCCGCCGCGACGATCGCACCCAGCCGCGCCACCGCCTCCTCCAACCGGTCGTTCACGACCACGTACTGGAACTCGTCCACGGCTTGCAGCTCGGCTCGCGCCGTCTCCAAGCGCCGGCGGACTCGTGCCTCGTCCTCGCTGCCGCGGCGGCGCAAGCGCTCCACCCAGGCTTGGAAGGAGGGTGGAAGCAGAAAGATCAACGCGCTGTCGGGTCGAGCAGACTTCACCTGGCGCGCCCCCTGAACGTCGATGTCGAGGATGAGCCGTCGGCCAAGTCGCTCGGCCTCTTCTAGGTTCCGGCGCGGTGTGCCGTACAGCTCGCCGTGAACCTCCGCCCACTCGAGCAGCGCGTCTTCCGCGATCATCTGCTCGAAATCGCCGCGGCCCACGAAATGGTAATCGACGCCGTCACGCTCGCCGGCGCGCGCCGCCCGCGTCGTGGCCGAGACCGAGAAGACAAGATCGTCGCTCGCGGCTGTCAGTGCCCGGGCGACCGTCGTCTTCCCCGTCCCCGATGGGGCACAGATGGCGACGGCGAAGCTCTTCATTCCACGTTCTCGACCTGCTCGCGCAGCCTCTCGATCCCCGTCTTGATCTCGACGACGAGGCCCGCGATCACCGTGTCGTTCGCTTTCGAGCCGATCGTGTTCGCCTCCCGGTGCATCTCCTGGATCCAGAAGCCCAGGCGCTTGCCCACCGGTTCGGTCGACTCCGACTTCAAGAGCGCCTCGAACTGCTCGATGTGCGAGCCCAGGCGCACCACTTCCTCGTTGATATCCCAGCGCTCCGCCAGCCAGGCGATCTCCCGGGCCAGCCGCTCCTCCTCGACCGTTACCTCGGAGGCCAGATCCGCCACCGCGGCGCGGAGGCGATCGCGCTCATCGATCAATCGTCCCGGAGCGCGCTCGACGATCGCGTCGAGGGCCTGCCTCATCTCCGCCGTCGCGCCCAGCAAGTCGGCCGCCAGAGTCTTGCCCTCCGTCTCGCGCACCTCGATGACCCTGTCTATCGCCGCCCGCGTCGCCTCGACGACATCCTCGAACGCCAGCTGTTCCGGCTCCTCGGCGCCCGCCTGAAAGACGTCGCCGAGGCGCGCGACCAACCCAAGATCCGGATCACCCGCCAAACCGTGCCGGCGCTTGATTTCGTCGAACGCAGCCAAGTATGCACTCAAGCGATCGTGATCCAGCTGGATCAGCGGTGTACCTCCGGGGCCCAGCTGGAATCCCAGACGATAGTGAACGTGTCCGCGAGCGATCCGCCCGCGCAGGATCTGCGTCAGCTCCGACTCCCAGCGCTCTGCCGCCAACGGCATGCGGAAATGCGCGTGGAAGTGGCGATGGTTGACCGTCCGTACCTGGACGCTGATCTGGCCGCTCGCGGTCTGCCGCTCCACTTCCCCGAACCCTGTCATGCTGCGGATCATCGTTACCTCTTTCTGCCACGCAGGTGCAGCCGAGGCCCCTGCCAACTATCGGAGCGACCCCGGTGAGTGTCAATTCGTCCAGACGCAGCCTCGGCTGGCGCGACCGGGCACGACACGCCGCCGAGTTCTCAATTCCAGAATTCCCATTTCACGCCGAAATGGGTCCGCACCTGTGGGAGCACGAAATCGCGCACGCCCGCTTCGCCGGTGACCAAGTCGAAGTACTCGTAGTTGTAGAAGATGTGAATATCGCGGATTCGGACGACCGCCTCGCCCCGCAGCCAATTCAAATTCCCGCTCGCCACCCCAAGCTCCGCTCCCCCCGTCAGGTCGGGAACGGAGGTCGAGCCCCGAACTCCACCCAACACCGACAGCCAAATCTCCAGCTGGTCGCTGAGTGCCAGTACGTGATATAGACCCTCGAGGCGCCACCAGGTCTGTGGCCAGTAGTAGAACGGGCCCACCTCGTGCCAGCGGTACCAGCCGCCCACCGACAGCTGGCCGCCGAACAGTTTCGCCAGCGGACCGCGCGCCGACGCCTCTGCAACATCGACGGTCCCTCCTGCCAGACCGCTGGCGCTGTCGAATGGCACTCCCAGCGCCGGGGATGGGAGGACCTTCCAGCTACCGGCGCGTCCCATCAAGGTCCAGCTCCAGAGCTGAAGCTCGAGGCCCGCCGTCCGGCGGCTGAACTCGTGCCAGGCTACCGGTCGGGCACCGAACAAACCTCGGTCTCCCTCCTCGAGCTCGGCGAACAGGCGGACGCCGAGCGGCAATCGCAGGCGCAACGCCCCGTAGCCCGCAGCCAGAGTGAACGCCTCCCACTTCGCGAACTGGCCGCTGCCGTAGAGCGACGCCGGCCCCACCTCGACCTCCAGCGAGCCCTCCGTCTCCAGCTGGGGCACATCATCCCCGTCCCAGGCGCGCACCGTCAGCTGAGTGCGCCAGCGCTCCGCGCTCCGGGCGGCCCGCACGGCCAGCTGGTGCGCCTCGCCGACGATCGGTTTCCGCAAGCTGTCGTCCGCGACACCGGACGCCAGCGTATCGATCTCCTGGCGCCCGCTCCCTGCGATGATATCGGCGTACCACGCGTCTCCGAAGGTCCGGCGAAGGCGCAGGATCCAGTCGCGCCGCTTCGGAGTCGGAAGCGACTCGCGATCCGAAGTCGTGTTTCGCCATTCCAGTTGACCCCAGACCTGCCCAGGCAACTGGTAGGCGAGGTTGAGCCAGACGAAGTTGCGCGCGAAAGAGCCCAGCTCCGGGCTGCCGTTGGTGTCGATGCGATCGAAGCCCAACCCCACCACTGCACCCCCGACCCGGGAGGAGAGAATCGCCCGCAACAGGTTCGTCTGACGCAGACCCGTGCCCGCCTCGATG
>CP070722.1:3456727-3488402 GCA_020350785.1 Gemmatimonadota bacterium | reverse complement strand
GTTCGCCAGGCCGTGGAGCGGGCCGGCCAGCCCGTTGACCATGGCGGAGGTCGCATAGTACGGGTCGGACAGAGCGCTGGCGATCAGATGCCCGGCGTGGGCGCTGACGTTGCCGCTCTCGTGGTCGGAGTGAAGGATAAAGTAGAGTCGGGCCACATCGTCGTACGGCTTATCGATCCCCATCATCTTCGCGAAGTTGCCGCCCATATCGAGCTTCGGGTCCGGGGCGATTTGTTTGTCGTCGCGATACTTCAGCCGGTAAATGAACGCTCCCAACTGCGGCAGCCTGGCCCAGAGGTTGAGGGCGTCTTCGAGAGAGGGCTGCCAGTGGTCCATCTTCCCGATGCCCTTCTGGTACTGCTCGGCGTACGCGGATTCACTCTGCATCGCGAGAATGCCGGCCGAGAACATGGTCATCGGATGCGTCTCGCGTGGCATGGCGCGCAGCACATCGAAGACGTACTTCGGCAGCTTGCTGCGCTTCTGTAGCTCGGCGACCAATTCTTTGACTTCCTGCTCTTTCGGTACATCGCCGGTGAGGAGCAGCCAGATGTGCCCTTCGACGTAGGGCATCTCGGCGCCCGGCACCTTCGGTAACGCCTCCAGCGTCTCGGGTATCGTGAAGCCGCGGAAGCGGATCCCCTCATTGGGGTCGAGGTAGGAGATGTCGGTGACCAGGCACTTCACGCCCCGGGCGCCGCCAATCGCCTGGGCGATCGTCACCTCGCCGACCTTGACATCACCGTGCTCCTTGAGGAGCCTGGTCGTCCTCGGGCGCCAGGCCTCGATCTTCTCCTGGAGTCTCTCCTGTAGCGACATCGCTGCCTCCTTACACAGTCGCACCCACTGACCGCGAGCCCCTGAGAAGGGCGCGCGGATCGACCCCTGCATGGGGCCGGAGTTACCACGATTAGGCCTACGAGGACCCTGGATATACGGGCAGGAGTCATGCCCGGCCCGGGCCGCGGGGCGCGGACGTGCTAACAGTTAACGTAGCAACAAGTTAGTTGGGTTGACGGTGGTGGGGGGCCCCGCCGGCCGGCCGGTTCTGGGGGCGATCTGCCACGCGGTGGGGCGGCCTAGAGCGCTTTCGCCACTCCGGGTCGCTCGGCTCCTCCGGATCCGGAGGCCTCATCGTCCAGCTGCTTGACCAAGCCGGCATAACGGCGCTCGATCTTGAACCCGTAGGAATAGAAGTATTCCGGCCGGAAGAATCCGGTGGTCAGCGTCTTGACGCCGGCGGCGCGGAGCCGGTTGAAAAAGTCTTTCATCAGGCCGTCGGCCACGCCCTTTCGGCGGTAGCGCTCGGAGACGACGATCTTTTCCAGATGTGCGTTGGCCTCCTCGACAGTGTAATAGATGCCGCCGATGATCTGCTCACGGTCGTTGATGGCCACCAGGTAGCGGTGCTCGGGTCCGAAGCGCACGTCCAACTTGGCGGCCAGGAAGAGGCGGTGGAGACGCTCGACCTCCTTGGGCATGAGGGCATGCCGGACTCTGAAGATGTTACCGTCGATGTCCTCGCGGGTCACGACGATCTCGCTCTGGTACTCGCCGCCCAGGTCGCTGCTGACGAAGTCCACGGTGTCCTCGGGCCGCAGGTAGGCGAACGGTATGCGGGCCAGGAAGTAATCGGCCTCGGGCTCGGCGGTGAGCCGGTTCCGCAGATCGGCGACGGCATCGGCCAGCTCGGACTCCCGCATCTCGCGGGCGCGGACTCGCCGAATCAGACCGTCGAGGCCCTGGACGAGCTCTGGGGACCCGTCGCGGAACACCGTCTCGCGGAAGAAGCGTAGCCTGACCTCGGGATACGATTTGGCGATACGGTCCAGCCCGTAGGTGTCGTAAAGCTCCTGTAGCGTGCTTGCCCGCGCCTCGGGGGTGGCGGCCTCGTTCAGTCGCGCCCAACGGCGGTAGCGCTTGGCGGCGAAGTAGAGGCGCATAGGAAGGAAACCTCCGCCACGCACGGTGCTCACGTATTCGCGGAGGGCCGAACGGATCTCGTCGGGAGCTTGCGCTTCTGCGAGGAGGGCGCCCTCGCAGGTGGCCAGTCCCTCTTGCTCGCCGAGGACTTCCAGCACGGATGAGAATATCACGTCCCAACCCACGAGCCCTTTCAGGTCGTCGTACTCGCGCTCGACCGAGCCGACGAACCGGTCCTTGAACGATTGCAGCATGGCCAGTACGCCGTGGTGGTCGCAGCGCACCGATAGCGAGACGATGCGCGAGCCACGGTGGTAGTCGTGGATCGGGACGACGATGTCGGTGGGGCTGAGAGCGGCGATCTCACAGCGCCGGCCCGTGCGATCCCAGAAGTCGACGAAGGCGCTCATGGCGTTCCAGGCGAGGAACGGCCAGAGCTGCGCCATCCCCTCGACGGCGTCGGAGCGCCGGGCCAGGCGGCGAAGCTCGCGATCCAACGTGGCGCCATGAATGAATTCTTCGCTCCAGATATCCTGCTCCGGGGCGTGTCCCCCGAACTCCTCCACCACCGGTTCCCGCTCGGGATAGTCGGCGCAGAGTATCAGCCATTCGATCTCTTCCCGCACCTCTTCGGGCGTGAGCGAGTCGTTGACATTGGCGGCCATCTCGAACGAGTCACCGGCTCGAGTCTGGACCGTCACTCTGTAGACCGATTTGCCGTAGCGCTCGCCAAGCGGTCGGATCCAGACGCCACCGGGTGGAATGTCGGTCAGGCGGATGACCTTGCTGCCGAACAGCAGGAATACCGATCCACTGAGAAAAGGTGTGTTCTTGATGGCGGAGAGCAGGCGCTGTCTGTGGCCTGAATCGATGCCCTCCGCGAAGACGATGACGTCCTCCCAGCGGTATTCCTGGCCCGTCTCCTCGTCGACGGCGATTCTCGGGGTTGCACCCAGCCACTGGAAGAAGCCCTCGCGCAGGGCGCGCCACGCCTCCTTGGCGTGGGACCGAATCGCGGGGTTGGGGGCGAACAGCGACACGCGAACCAGAAACGCCCGCACGCTGCGGTATCGAGTAGGGTGGCCGCCCCCGTAATCGGCCAGGAAATCCATCAGCGAGGTGGCGAGGTCTTCATTCTGGTCTCCCAGCGGCAACTTCGTGCAGATGTTCCAGGCGAGGTCGATGAAGGCTTCGACCTTCGAGTCCGACAGGGTCCGCTCGCAGAGGACGGCGCGCGTCTCGGCATCCAGCAGCAGCGGGTCCTTGTCTAGGAATCTCGCGACGGTCTCGCGGTAGCGCGCCGCCTTCTCGTGAGGAACGAGGACCTGGAAGGCCCGCCGCCGCACTTCAGCGGACGGGATCTCGGCACCGCGGGCCAGCAGAGACCGGGCGGGCTCGGCCAGCGACGCCTCCTCGGCGCTGCCCAGAACGCGCTCGAAGAGGCGGACGGCGTTCAAAGCGCACTCCTCGTCCGTGGAGACGAGCATGCGAGCCGCGTGGTCGAGATCCATGAGGCTGCGGTCGGCACGCTGGATCGCCGTCTCCAGCGCTTCGCGGTCGGCGGCCGTGGGCTCGAACGGCGAGGCTCGCCCGTGCCATTGGATCAGGTCGGCGGTGCGCCCCGGACGCTGGCGATCGTCCGGGTCGAGGGGCGCGAAGCCCACGAGTTGATTGTTGCCCAGCCAGAGTCGTGGAGTCGCCAGGATGACGCCCAGGTTCAGCGTCTTTCCGGCGAAGCGATAGAGGCACGATCCGACCTGGATCTCGGTGTCTCCGAGGCGCCGTATCGCCATGCTCGTGCTCTGGGAAGGGAGCGTCAGCGTCTCTCCATCCACGCGAATATCCTGAGCGGTCAGGCCGAGGGCCTGGAACAGCCAGTTGGGAAGAGTGATATCGACGCCACCGACATGGAGGTTGGTGCGCCTGTAAAGGGTCGCGATGATGTCCGCGAAGTTGTCGACGACGGTGCTGCGGCGCGGCGTGCCCTTGGGAGTGAGCTCGCCTTTGTCGGAATCCAGATCGCGTTCTATCACCGCGAAATCGACTACACGTTCGAAGGGCGCGACGAACTTGTTGACGGATACGACGAGCGAGCGGAAATGGTCACGCACGTCCTGCGCGGACATCGATGAGAGATCCAGCTCCTCGTAGTCTGGGTTGGGATAGATCAGTAAGGTGTTGTATTCCTTGTGGTCCCCGACCAGAAAGGCGCGGCCCACCGATGCGAACTCGCGGAACAAGTTCTCGATTCGCTGCGGTGCTATGGTTTGGCCTTTGACGTTCTTGTAGATCTCCTTCTTGCGGTCGACCAGCCGGATGTGCCCCTCCTCGTCCATCCGCATCAGGTCACCGGTGTGGAACCAGCCACTCTCGTCAAACGACGGTTGGCCGTCGGGCGGATCCAGGTATCCGATCATCACGTAGGGTCCGCGAATGAGCAGCTCGCCGTCCTCGGCCAGCTTCAGCTCGATGCCCGGCAACGCCACTCCCAGCGAGTTGTCCTTGTACCTGAACGGCGGCGTCATCGTGATGCCGCCGGTGGCTTCGCTCATGCCGAAGCCACTGAGCAGTTGAGTGCCATGGCGCTGAAAATGGCGGAAGATCTCGGGGTCCAGGTAGCCGGCCGCCGATAGCCCCCAGCGCAATCGTCCGCCGGTCTTCTCCAGCGTCGCCTGTCTCAGCTCCTCGTCCGGGGCGTGTAGAGGATCGGCGATCCGGCCGATCGCTTCGTACAGCTGGATCCACTTGCGGGGCACGCTGATGAATACCGTGGGCCTGTAGCGGCGCATGCCGTCGATCAACGCCTCCACCGAGGTGTTGGTCAGGAAGCAATACTTGGCCCCCCAGAAGACACAGCCCAGCATCTCCAGGTAACGGCCGAAGGTGTGGAACAACGGGAGATAGCAGAGAAAGACATCTTCGTCGCCGATTTCGGGCAGCGCCAAGGCCCGCGCGAAGCGTTTGAAGACCAGGTTCCGGTGCGAGTATTGAATCCCCTTGGGCATGCCGGTGGTGCCGGACGTGTACATCACCGTGGCGCGGTCATCGATTCGGACGACCTGCGACCGCTCCCGGACATACGCAGCCGTTACCTCGCCGGCACGCTCGAGCAGTTCGGACAAAGGAAGCACGTTGGCAGCCGAGCCGTCCAATACCTCCATTGCCACCACGTGCTTCAGGTCGGGCAAGGCGTTACGGTTCTTGTCGACCTTCTCGTACTGCTCCTGGTCGGAGACGATCACCGTTCCGATCTTGGAGTGCCGGAGTATGTAACCCACGTCGGTGTCGGTCGCGTTCGCGGGCACGACGACGTTCAGCAGACCCGAGGTGAGGCAGGCGAGATCGAGCAGCGCCATCTCCGGGCGGTTCTCTGACAGGATGGCGATCGGAGCCGGCTCATCCGGTAGGTAAAGGGCATAGAGCGCCCGCGACAGCTCTTCGACGCGCGCTTCGACCTGCTTCCAGGCTAGGCTCTCATTGCCACCGCCCTGCGGGATCTCGAGCAGCACCTTGCTCGCGTAGGCACGCGCTCGCTGCCGAAAGAGTGGGCCGACCGTCAGGTGCGAGGCCTCGACCGCAGCCTGGAACCTCTGGGCCCACAACTCGACTTCGTTCTGCGCCGCCACCCGCTGCAGAACCGCGGGACGGCGCAACAGGTCGAGCAGCTCCCAGGTCGCCTGCCTCGAGGCCAGGTCCGGCAGGTCCCCGGCCTCCGCCAGCCGGTCGACGTAGCGCGCCAGCAGGCGTGCCAGGGCCTCCAGGTCGAGCTCGTTGAGGACCGCGTCGCGAAAACGGGAGCGCTGGATGAGTTGAGCCACTTCTCGGTCCAGCTGTTCCGCGAACTCATCATCGATTCCGCGCCGAGCGGCCTCGGCGAGGGCGGCCTTGACCTGGGCCACCTGCTCGCCGGCCGCTTTGTTCGCGACGGCTTTCAGATCCTCTACGGTTGCCATATTGTCAGCCTATCCAGGCGGTTCTTACCCTAGAGTGAATCCTATTGTCCGCTCGACGCCCTCACAATACGCCAGCGAACTTGAGTACAGGCTACTTGCGCGAGCGGCGCCTCCGGACTCAACTCTCTGGATGTGGGTACAGCCGACGCGCCGGTCCTCGAGTCGGGCCGGCAGGCGCCCGTGTCGGAGCCTGGAGGGATCGATGAGACGCGCTAAAACCCAGCGACTGTAAGGTGGCGATCCTCGGTCGGGTCATCGTGCGCTCGGCGGTCCGAGCGGCCGCGATCTACTATCGGGCGGAGCGGGCGGGGAGGGAATTGCCGCCAGGCCCTGTCGTCATCGTCACCAATCATCCCAACATGCTGATGGATCCGCTGCTCGCCATGTGGGCGGCGGCCCGGAGGGTCCGTGTGCTGGCCAAGGCGCCGCTGTTCGACATACCGGTCTTCGGACGGATCTTGCGCTCGGTCGACACCCTGCCGCTGTATCGCGTGCAAGACGACCCGGACCAACTGCCTCGCAACCGCCTGGCCTTCCAGGAGGCGTGTGACACGTTGAGCGCCGGTGGCACGTTGCTCACCTTTCCGGAGGGGAAGAGCCATACCTCGCCGCGCCTCGCAGCCTTGAAGACGGGAGCGGCGCGGATCGCGCTGGCGGGTGAGGAAGTCGCGGGTTGGGGACTGGGAGTTCAAATCGTCCCCATCGGGCTCGCCTACGAACGCAAACAGCGTTTCCGCAGCGAAGTCGTCGCGACGCTGGGGAAAGCTATCGTCGTTGCCGATTGGCGAATCGAGTACGAGTCGGGTCCGGCGTCGGCGATCCGCTCACTGACGAAGGCGATCGCGCTCGAGCTGGAGGCGGCCACGCTGAACTTCGTGTCCAACGAGGATCGCGAGCTGTCTGAGACCGCCGATCTGGTGAGCGCGCGGCGCGGCGCCCGCGACAACTGGCGAACGCGCGAGCCGTTTGTCTCGCGGCTTCCTCGCTTGCGACGACTGGCGGAACTGTTCGGCTGGTTGCGGACTTGCCAGCCCGATCGGCATGCGCTGTTGGCGCGCCGTCTCCGCAGCTACCGTCAGCGCCTGGTTCACCTCGGAGCGCGGACAGGAGACGTGCCGCCGGAGCGTGAGACAGGAGGTGCGTTGCGAGCGCTCGTGGGAGGCGCGGCTGTCCTCGGCCTGGCGGTACCGATCGCGGCTCTCGGCGCGATCGCCTGGTTCCTTCCCGTCGGTTTCGCCCGGGTCGTGCGGTGCGCGCTGAGGCCTCCCGTAGAAACGGTTGCTACCGTCGAATACCTGGCCGGATTCGTCGCCGTGCCGGTCACCTATGTGGCTTGGGTCGCCGGCATAGCCAAATTGTGGGGAGCGCCAGGGGCCCTCGTGGTCGCGCTGGCGCTACCGGCGGCCGGGTTCGCCACTCTATCTTGGTGGCGTCGCGCCCGCGAGCTGTGGGAGAATCTTGGGGTTTACGCTCGGACGCTGGGCCGCCCGCGGCTGCGTCGGCGGCTGGAAGTGCGAAGGTCGAAAATGGTGGCGGAGCTCGGACGCCTAGCGACGGAGTGGCAGGCCGCCGCCGAACATCGAGTCGAGAGGCCAGTGGCGTGAAGGAACATGTCGGGCATGCTCCGGTCAGGCGGCGCGAGATCACGTCCTGGTGTCTGTACGACTTCGCGAACTCTGCTTTCACGACGCTCGTCGTGACCTTCATCTTCAGCCGTTTCTTCACCCAGGTAATAGCCGCCGATGATGTCTCGGGTACGGTTCTGTGGAGCCGCGCCGTCAATATCTCGGCGATCATCATAGCATTGTCGATGCCCGTGCTGGGCGCGATCGCCGACTTCTCCGGGCGCAAGAAGCTGTTCCTGCTGCTCGCCACGATACAGACCCTCGTCTTCACGACACTTCTCTTCTTCATGGGTCCCGGGATGGCGACACTGGCTGCCGTGTTGTTCATCATCGCCAACGTCGGCTACGAGGGTACCCAGGCCTTCTACAACGCCTTCTTGCCCGAGATCGCGACCTCGAAGAATATCGGTCGCATCTCGGGCTACGGTTGGGCACTCGGCTATGTCGGCGGCCTGCTCGCCTTGGCGATTGCCCTCGGCATGGTTCGCCTCTGGCTGCCCGAGGAGGGTCACCTCAACGTGCGGGCGACCAATCTGCTGGTGGTCGCCTGGTTCGCGGTCTTCTCGGTGCCCACGTTCCTTTTCCTGAGGGAGCGCCGGCGGCCCCGCGAGGTACGTCCGGGCACCTACATTCGGGAAGGCGTCCGTCGGGTGGCCGAAACGCTGGGCCACCTACGGCGCTACCGCGAGGCGGCCAAGCTGCTGCTCGCCCGCCTCATCTACAACGATGGACTGGTCACCGTCTTCTCCTTCGGTGCCATCTACGCCGCCGCCGTCTTCGGGATGGATACGGGCGACGCCATCATACTGGGCATCGTGTTGAACGTGGCGGCGGCGATCGGCGCTTTCGCGCTCGGGTTCGTGAACGATTGGATCGGCGGCAAGTGGACGATCGCGATAACGCTGGTCGTGCTCACGGTGGCGGCGATGCTGGGCGCCGCGGCCGAGACGCGCACCGGCTTCTGGTTCGCCGCGGTGGGTATCGGGCTCATGGTCGGGCCCAATCAGGCGGCCAGTCGCAGCCTTCTAGGAGTGATGATTCCGGAGGAGAAGCACGGCGAGTTCTTCGGGTTCTTCGCCTTCTCGGGGAAGCTGGCTTCGGTCGCCGGCCCGTTCGTCTACGGGTCTGTCGTGGCGGCGACGAGCAGTCACCGCGCGGCGATGGCGTCTATCATTGCGTTCTTCGTCGTCGGGTTCGCGGTTCTGATGCTCGTCGACGAAAAGGCGGGCATCGCGGCTGCGGGAAGCGTCAGGACGGGCGAAGATGAATCGTAAGAACGGATTGCGCACGGCTCGGCGGACGCACGGCTTCACCGAGTCGGTGATCCGCGAGATGACCCGAATCGCGAACCAGCACGGTGCCATCAATCTGGCGCAGGGCTTCCCCGATTTCGCGGCTCCCGAAGTTCTCAAGACGGCGGCCGTCGCGGCGATCCGCGCCGACATTAATCAGTACGCCATAACCTGGGGTGCGCCGCGCTTGCGGCGCGCCGTCGCCGACAAGTATCGCCGTTTCTACGGTCTCGATGTGGATAGCGAGCGGGAGGTCACGGTGACGTGCGGCGCCACCGAGGCGATGGCCGCCGCCATGCTGGCGCTGATCGATCCAGGCGATCGGGTCGTCATCCTCGAGCCTTTCTACGAGAACTACGGTCCCGATGCGATCCTCTGCGGCGCCGAACCGGTCTTCGTGCCCACGCGTGAGGACGGCAGCTTGGACCGGGAACGGACCGTCGCGGCGTTCGGCGAGCGCACGCGCGGCCTGATTCTAAACACGCCGAACAATCCGAGCGGTCATGTGGTCGGGGAGGAGGAGCTGGCCTTCCTGGCGGAGCTGTGCGACCGATATGACGTGATTGCCTTCACCGACGAGATCTACGAGCACATCATCTACGGGCACCGGCACGTTCCCCTGGCGAGCCTGCCGGGGATGAGATCGAGGACTGTGACCGTGAGCGGTCTTTCCAAGACCTTCAGTGTCACCGGCTGGCGAGTCGGAACGATAGTAGCGCCAGCCGATCTTACGGCGGCGATCAGAAAGACTCACGACTTTCTCACCGTCGGTGCACCGGCGCCGCTCCAGGAAGCGTGCGCGGCTGGCCTGGAGACGCTGGGCGACGACTACTACGAACGACTCGCCGCCGACTATCGAGAGCGACGCGACCTCCTTTACGATGGGTTGATCGCGGCTGGCTTTTCCTGTCGGCCGCCCGACGGCGCCTATTACATATTGGCCGACTTCTCCGGCATCAGCGACGCGGCCGATGACGAGTTCGCGGTCTGGCTGACTCGCGAAGCCGGGGTCGCCCCGGTCCCCGGTTCCAGCTTCTATCACGAACCGCGGCGTGGCCGGTCGCAGGTTCGATTCGCGTTCTGCAAGACGGCCGCCACACTGGAGGCGGCGGCGGAACGGCTCTACCGAATCCGGAGTTGAGTGAACGCTGCTCGACCGCTGCGCAGGCGCGGCCACGGCTGATGCGAGACTCGGGTATCGACCGGGGTCGGATCGGCCCGTGACTTGCAGTGTAGTGAGATTGGGGCAGTCGGGTTGGGCCGCGGTATGTTCAGCGACAATGGAGGCCGCTTGTGATAGTCCCGAATGTGCGAGCCTCGTTTGGATCGGGCGAAATCGAGCTGCTGCTCAGGTTGCTGGAGCGCGAGACGAAGCGTGGCCGCCGGTACTGGGAGCGGCGGCTCGGCGTGGAGGGGGTGGACTCGTTGCTCGATCGTCCCGAGTCGTTCTCCGGCATTATGGCGGGCGTTGGCGTGAGCGCGATGTCGCCGAAGCTTGCCTTTTACATCATGGTGCGTCACACGCTTCTCGATTCGGGTCTGGATGATCGCAACATCGCCGACTATATCGCGACGCTGCTAGTGGAGTTCGCTGTGGAGGGCAGAGCTTTCCGCATCGCACGCTATGACGACAAGACATACCAGTACCTCGTCGATCTGGTGTGTGACCTCGAGGGAGAAAACTCAGAGCGCCGGCAGTTCCTGTTGCGCGCACATCTCGGTAACTACTCGCTATGGTTGTCGGGTCTCTTTCCGGACTACGTAGCGGCGCGGGTCCGCCGCCGAGGCGCGCCGGGACTGAACTACTACGACGATGTCGGCGCTGCGGGCTACCGCTTGGCTAGCGAGTGCGAGCTTGCGGGCCGCTTCGACTTGGCGGGAACTTATCGATTCATGGCCAGCGAGTTTCGTCTGGTGCGCCGTGCCCTCAACCGATTCTCGGATCGCTTCTTCTTCCCAAAGTCTACGGTGCCGATCGAGCGCCTGCTTCGGCAGGCGGTCGATGGCACGGATGTCGGCACACAACATAAGTAATAACAGATAGTCCGGCCGTCAGGCTTGTTGTCACCAGCAGGGCGGATTAGGTTCTTGTCCTGCGTGCCGGCCTAGCGTCGCCCTGTTAATGAAACCCCGGAGAAGCGATCTGTGACGGAAGACAAGCAGGCTCTCCTGATCAGCAAGGTCAGCGCCCACAATACGACCCAGCTAAAGCAGTTCTTCGATGGCTCCGCCATCGAGGGTGACTGGTCACTGATCTTCGCGGCCAGCTACAACGGCTGCATCATCTCGTTACCGGCGAAGGGTGGCGGCCAGATGCGGTTGCGAATCGCGGCGCGTTATCGCGACGACCAGCCCTACCTCGAGCTCCGCTGCCAGCGCATAGTCGGAACCCGGGACAATCCGCCGGAGGATCCGCAGTAGGAGATGGACCGCGGCATAGGACGGTGCGCGGTCGCACTGGGCCGCCTCGCGGGCTTGATGGCCGCCGGCGCTCTCATTCTATGGTCGTGCGCGTCCCGCCCGCGCGAGATCGTTCTGGCTTCCACGACCTCCACCGAGGACTCCGGCCTGTTCGAGTACCTGCTGCCCTATTTCCATGAGGCTCATCGCGATTACCGGATACGGGTGATCGCCGTGGGCTCCGGTGAAGCGCTCCGCCTGGCCGCCGTCGGTGACGCCGACGTCGCGCTCGTCCACTCGCCGGAAGCGGAAGAGGAGTTCGTTGCGGCGGGACACGGCACGGCGCGCCGCCGCGTGATGTTCAACGATTTCATTCTGGTCGGGCCGGATAGCGAGGCGGGCGCCGCCTGCGCCCAACCGAACGTCGCGGCGGCGCTCGAATGCATCGCGCGCCTCCGCGCTCAGTTCATTTCGCGCGGCGACGACTCCGGGACCCATGCCAGGGAGCGCCTGCTTTGGGAGGCGACTGGCCTGAAGCCGGAGGACGACTGGTACCTTGAAGCCGGCCAGGGCATGGGCGCTGTCCTGATGATGGCAAGCGAGAAGGGCGCCTACACCTTGACGGATCGAGGCACGTACCTCAGTCTGCATGATCGCCTCGAGCTCAGAATCATTGTCCAGGGCGACCCGGCTCTCAGGAATCAGTACTCCGTAATCGTTTCCAGCCATGCCGAGAATGCGGCGGGCGCTCAGGCGTTCGCTGGCTGGATAACATCGGAGGCGGCGCAGCAGCTGATCGGCGATTTCGGGGTCGAGACTTACGGGCGTCCCTTGTTCGTGCCCAACGCAGCGAACGGCTGAGCAGGGGGTTCGCCTTCCCCCTGGCTCCGCCGTCTGCATGTATGCGAGAGATATCAGCGCCCGCTGACCGGCGTTGCGCCGTTGAGACGGTAGCGCTACCGTTTTTGTCCCGCCACCAACAACTTACTCGATAGCGTCGGGCCGCCGCAGGCGCCGTTGGGCGTGCGTGGGCGTCTCGCGCGCTCGCGCTCGAGCGGAACACCGAGCCCCTGGCATCCCGAAGCGGGACAGGTTGATGCAGATAATCATCGACGCAATGGGCGAAGCCTTTCGACTTCTGGTCGGCGGAGATCCGTATCTGTGGCGGATCATCGTCAGGTCGCTGCAGGTCTCGGGTTTAGCGGTCCTGCTGGGGCTGGTCGTAGGGATCCCACTGGGCACCTGGCTGGGCCTGGCGCGGTTTCCGGGACGAGGGCTGGCCGTCGCGCTCGTGAACACGGGGCTCGCGTTACCGCCGGTCGTCGTCGGTCTATTCGCGTACGTATTCTTGTCACGCCAGGGCCCGTTGGGTGCGTTGGGTTGGCTATATACGCCCAATGCGATGGTCAGCGCCCAGTTCCTGCTGGCAGCACCCTACGTGGCGGCGATAACGCTTGCCGCCGTGCAGTCGGTTCCTGCGGGCTTGCGTTTGCAGGCCCGAGCTCTGGGCGCTGGTCGCTGGCGCGCGCTGCTTCTGCACCTGCGTGAGGCGCGCCTGTCGCTGATGGCGGCTGTGGCCGCCGGGTTCGGGGCGGTCATCTCGGAGGTTGGTGCCGTAATGATGGTGGGTGGCAATGTTGCCGGTGAGACTCGGGTGATCACCACCGCCATCGTGCTGGAGACGCGGCGCGGCCGGTTCGCGACGGCCATGGCACTGGGTATCATCCTTCTCATCATCGCCTTCGCGGCGAACGCATTCATCACGCGCATGCAACAGGCGGGCCCGCGGCGTCGCCGACCCCTGACGAGCTGATGGATCTGGAAACGCGGGCTATCGTCAGCGACACGCTTCTGCGCGCTGTGGGCGTCATCAAATCCTACGGTGACCAGACGGTGGTCAATGTCGACACGATCGAGGTGCGCAGAGGCGAGGTGCTTGCTCTACTGGGCCCGAACGGCGCCGGCAAGTCTACTCTGGTGCGCGTACTGGCGGCGCTGGAGACGCCGGATGAGGGTCGCCTCTTCTACAAGGGTCGTCGAGTAGGTCGTGACGATCCTGAACTACGGCGTGCGGTCTCTGCGGTCTTGCAGAGTCCTTACCTGTGGAGGGGCACGGTCGCGCAGAACGTCGAATTCGGCCTGAGGGTGCGCGGGCTGACGGCGAAGGAGCGGAAAGAGCGAGTGCGGGCAGCGCTCCGCATGCTGGAGATCACGGATCTGCGTGATGCGCCCGTAGACACGCTGTCGGGCGGCGAGGCGCAACGTGTCGCCTTGGCGCGTGCGCTAGCGGTGGGCCCCGAGATCCTGTTCCTGGACGAGCCGACCGCCGACCTGGATGTTGCCGTAAGGCGTCGGCTGCTGGCGGATCTCGAGCGGATCGTAAGTCGTGCGGCGCCGGCGTTGGTGTTGGTCACGCACGACCCCGGCGAGGCGTTCTCTCTAGCGGATCGAGTCATCGTGATGGAGGAGGGCCGCATCGTGCAGACGGGCACGCCCGGCGACATCTTCGAGGCGCCGGCCACCGAGTTCGTCGCCTCGTTCACCGGCGCCGAGTTCGTGGTTAGCGGGGCGGTCGAGAGTGCGGAGGAAGGGATAATCGTCGTGCGGCTCGAGTCCGGCCAGGCGGTCGAAGCTATGGGCGACCTGGCCGAGGGCACGCCGGTCCGCATCGCGTACCGACCGGAGGACGTGGTCATCAGCATGCTCTCCACCCCGGCCACCAGTGCCCGAAATCGCTTCCAGGTTCGCGTGGCCGCACTGCATCGGCGCGGCGGCCTGGTTCGCCTGCGCCTCACAGGCGGTGGCCTGACGCTCGAGGCACTGATCACGCGCCTCGCGCTGGAGGATCTGAAGATACAAGCCGGCATGGCTGTCATCGCGCAGATCAAGGCGACGGCCCTGCACGTCTTTCCCGCCTGATCGCCTGACCATCGGCAGCCCAGGGGAACGGAGTCGACCGTCAGGTCACGGCAGGTAACGCTCGGCGCCGGGAGGGGGCTGATAGGGATGATCCGGCTCGAAATAGCCCCAAAGAGCGGCTGATATCGAGCGCAACAACACGAAGCCCTCGTTGTCCGCGCCCCAACTCTCGTCCGCCTGGTCCTTGGTGATCACACAGAAGACGTAGTCGCCGGAGGGCGCATTGACCAGAACGACCTCCGAACGTGAGCGGTCCACAGCTCCCTGCTTGGATGCAGCCTGGACCCAAGGCGGAATTCGCGAGAGCGCCTCGCCCGTCCAGTAAATGCGTGTGAGATGCCGATACATGGCGTCGCTGGCCGCCGCGCTCACCGCACGGCCCTCCCTTATCAGCACCAGCAGCTCGGCCATCTCCCGCGGCGTCGTCTGGCCCCATCCGTAGACCTCCCAGTCGCCCCGTCGGTCTGGCGTCCGCGAGTTGACTCGCGTTCCATCGAAGCCGTTCTCCTCCAACCAGGCGTTAATACGCGTCCCGGTGCCCGCCAGGTGCTGCGCCCAGAGAGCCGCGGTGTTGTCACTGGTCGTGATCATGAGCAGTAGCACCTGCGACAGCAGGATTTCTGCACTATCACGGTAGGCGCCCAGGATGTCCTCGCCGGGGTAAAGCAGCGAGTCGGTGAAGGTCAGCTGTTGCGAGAACTCCAGCTCGTTGCGCTCGATGGCGGCGAACGTCGCTACGAGGATAGGCAGCTTGATCATGCTGGCGGTCGGGAAAAGCTCGTCGGCGTTGATCGCCGCGGTGCGGCCCGACTCCAGGTGGCGCACATAGACTCCGACGCGACCCCGGAAACCGTCGACCAGCTCCTCCAGACGCGCCTGCAAGGTGGAATCGGGCGGCGCCGTGCCTCCGGCGGTCCCGGCGCCTGCGAGCGCCACAGGCGACTCCAGCACTGAGAGCACGGCGGGGAGCAACAGGGCGATGCTGCAGCGAAGCATATCAGCCTCTTGATCGCTTGAAGGGTTTCCAATGTCGCTGGGGCGGCGGTTGATTCGCGCCCCGGCGCGGGCAGGAAGATAGCCAGGTCGGGCTCGGATGACGATCCGTTGAGAGGCCGGCCGTAGGATTCTCGCACACTTCAATTCACCAAGCGCCGGGGGGTTCGTTGCTGCCATGGAGCTGAGCGGCCGAGCGGAGGGATGGGGGGAGGTGCGATCCGAGCGGAGCGAGGCGCGGACGCCCCCGGGCGTGGATCCGCAGGTCGAGTTCGATTTCGGCGCGGTCTTCACGCCGATCCGAACCACGGTCTTGCGGTCGGTCGATGATGAGAGGTTGGGCGTGAGCGACCTGCTGGCCAGCGCGGCGGGTCAGATCTGGGTGGTGGACGTGATGTCGGCCTCGCTCAAGGTCTACTCGCAGGACGGCTGGCCGCTTCGGACGCTGGGCCGTTTCGCCACGGGTCTGCGGCGACCCGGCAGCCTGACCGCCCTGCACGGCCGCTGGATCGCGGCGCTGGATGGGCACGTTCCCGCCGTCGTCATCATGGACGAGAGTGGCCAGGTAGTGCGGCGCTTCCCGCTGCCCGAGCTGGAGCGCCCGCTCCAGATCTGCAATCTGGGGGATCGCTGGCTGGCTGTGGTAGGGAGGGGCTGGGGGTCCGGCTCGGGGAAGCTCGTCCACCTCTACACTCCGGACGGCGAGCATGTCGAGTCGCTGTTCGGCGAGCCGCACGATCCGGCCGCGGCCGGCCGGCCGTTCGTGGCCGCGGCGGGCCGGGCGATCTACTTGGCCCACAGCCACACCGATTCCTTCGCCATTTATGATGTAGAGGCGTGCGCCGTCCTTGCCTTTCCGCGGCTGAGCGTCGGTCTGGGGAGACGCGTCGACGAGGCGACGGGATTCACCGGTAAGCTCAGGGGGTTGTTCGCCACCGCCTGCGGATCGCTGCTGGCGCTCTACAAGCCCGAGGTCGACGACCAGGACTTCCTCTACGATCTGTACGACCTGAGCGGTGCGCCGATCGCCGCGGGGCTGCGCACGCCCGAGCGGGTGGTCGGAGTCGAGGGCCCCCTCTACTACTCGGTGCGCGCCAGCCGCAACGGTGACACCCGACTGCGCGTCTGGAAGCTGCGGTTCCAACCCAACGGTACCGACTCGGCCGCGGTGCCGCGCGACGGCGAGCCCATTTGCGAGTCGTGAGCGGTCCGGCAGCGCCAGGGTCTGACCGCGGGTCGCGCTTGCGAAATTGCGTGTCCTGCGCCACATTGTCGAGACCCGCCGTCAGCACATTCGTTTGTGACGCCGAGCGAGCTTGCTGACTCGGACAACCCGCTGCACATTGATTCATCGCCTTGCGGCGCGCTTGCCGTCGAGAGGCTTTTCCCGCCGACACAGCCCCAACCGATACGACCTATCGCGGCGGCTCCATCCGTCGCGGAACCGGGAGGTACAGCATGTCTTGGCTTCGCCTGGCCGGAATCGCCGTCTTCGCCGCGCTCGTCCTCTCCGCCTGCGGTGGTGACGACGGCAACGGTACGATCATCGATCCAACGAACCGCACGCCGACCAGCGTTACGGGTGTGGCCGGCAACGGCCAGGCCGGTGTCGTCGGACAAGCGCTGGCCCAAGCGCTGCGCGTGAGGGTGACCGATGCACAGGGCCGCGCGGTGCCCAACGAGCCCGTGTCGTTCGTGGTGACGTCCGGTGGCGGGTCGGTCTCAGCGGCCGTGGCCGGTGGACTGGCCGCGGATCCGCCGGTGGTCCAGACGTCATTGGTGGTCGACGTCAACACGAATTCGTCTGGCGAGGCCCAGGCGACCTGGACGCTGGGCGGATCGGTCGGCTCGCAGACGGCTACGGCGACGGTGCGCAGTCTGACGCCGGCCCAGTTCACCGCCACCGCCACGGCGGGCGCGGCGACCCAGCTGTCTTTCGCGACAGGGCCCAGCGATGCGGTGGCGGGTGAGCCGATCGCGCCGGCCGTGCAAGTCGAGGTCCGGGACGCGTTTGGCAACCTGACCAACGCCACCGTGACGATCGCCCTCGGCGCGAATCCGGGCGGCGGCACGCTGTCGGGCACGACGTCGGCGAGCACCGTCGAAGGGGTAGCGAGCTTCGCCAACCTGTCCATCGACATGGCGGCGGCGGGCTACACGCTGGTGGCCTCTACGAGCGGGGTGGGCAATGTGACGAGCAACCTGTTCGGCATCGCGCCGGCGGCACCGGCGTCGCTGAGCCTGATAGGCGGCAACGACCAGGTCCAGGTGATCGGATTCCCGTTGGACGATCCCTTCGTGGTCAGAGTGTTCGACGCGTACGGCAACGCCGTGGGCGGCGCGCCGGTGGCTTGGGAAATCGCGGCCGGCAACGGCGAGCTAATCCTCGTCTCGCCGGCGACGGACGATGCCGGGTTCTCGTTAGCGACGCTGGTGCCGGGCCCGGTGGCCGAGCCGGTCGACGTGACGGCAAGCCTCCCGGGTCTTCCGCCGATTGTTTTCAGCGCGCTGGGGTTTGCCGGGATCCTGGATCCGGTACCGGATGAGTTCTCGACCCCCTTATCGGCCGGCCTGGTGCCGCCCGACATCGACGCGCTGATCGCCTGGCGGGAAGCCGAAGTGTTGATCGTGCTGATGTTCTTCGCCCAGGAGGTGGTGCCGGACGATATCGGCGGCCCCAACACGGTGATCGGCCTTCTGGAATTCGACACGGACCAAGATCCGGCGACAGGCGTCCCGACACTCACTGATTTTTATCGACCACCGGCACCGCCGGGCGCCACCGGCATGGGGCGCGAATTCTACGTGAACATGTCCGCGGTCGCGACGCCGACTGAGTATCAGGTGTTCCAGGATGGGGTTGGTGTGACGGGAACGATCATGCCGATCTTCGACGCCGATCTGATCGAGTTCCAGATTCCCGCGGCCTTGCTGGGAGGCGACGACCTGGCCGTGAACATGGCGACGATCGTGGGCACGATTCCCGAGCCTACCGACATCGCGCCCAACGACGGTAACCTGTCCACCAGCCTGCCGCCGGCCCCGGTGACGGCAGCGCAGCGGTCAGTGATGCGCGAAGTGGTCAAGCGGGGGGTGATCCTGGCGGAGACGGCGCGCCTGCGTGCCACTCCCTCGACGCCAAGGGAGATCGAGAAGGTGAAGCTACCGTGGGAGCGGCAGTGAGCGGCGCGGACTAGCTTCCTGCTCGGGTCGAGGCCGGCGGCCCGTCTTCCGCCGGCCTACCACCAGGGATTGAACATGACTAGACGAGTCGGGGGCCAAGGGGCCCCTGACTCGTCGTTTGTCTTTAGCCGGTAGTGCCTGGGCTTTGCAGGAGACGTCGCCTCCCTTCAATTCGATGATTTCAGCTCTCGCAGGAAAGGCTTCCAGCGCTCGATCAGCGCGGCCTCTTTCGCCCGCAGCTCCCAGCCCGGCGGCTCGGCCTCGCGCCGCTGCTCCAGGTGCCACTCGATCGTGGAGGGCAGCCAGTTCTCGATGGGCGTCGTCTTGAAGCCGAACTCGTGCTGCGCTTTGGCGATGGAGTGCAGGTGGTCGCCCCAGGTGGTGTAGGGTGAGAGCCTGTCCAGGTCGATGCCGGCTGCCTTCAGGATCGAGCCGGGAATGTCGATGATCTCCGCCTCCACGCCCATTAACTCCGCCGACCGCTCCGCGAACTGGCGCAGACTCACGATCTCGCGGCCCGCCAGGTTGTAGGCCGAACCCGCCAATTCGCGGCCCTTCTGGATGATGGCCAGCAGAGCGTCGACGACGTCGCCGGAGAAGACGGAGCGGTGCATCTCGATGCCGCCGTCCGGCAGGATCAGCCGGCGGTCCTCCAGGATGCGCCGCCAGTAGGACCAGGCCCGCAGGCTGTAGTCGCGCGGGCCGAGCACGGCGGGCAAGCGCAGGCTGACGAAGGGAAATCCGTGATCGGCATGCGCCGCCTGTAGGACCTGCTCGCCTTCGCGACGGTCGATCCCGTAGTCGTAGGGGTAGGTGCCGCGCCGCTCGGTCAGCGGCCGCCCCCGCTCGAAGTCCTCCTCACGATAGGGACTGAAGATGCCGGCGCAGACGCTATAGACGGCGAGTGTGCTGGTGTGGATGAAGAGGCCGCAGCGGTCGCGGAAGGTAGCGACCGCTGCCCGGGCGTGCGCCGCGTTGTAGCTCATGTTGTCCCAGACGACGTCCCACTCGCGCGCCGTCGCGGCCGCTTCCAGATCCGCGGTGTTCTCTCTGTCGCCCTTGATGTGTCGGATGGTCTTGGGAAGCTGGAAAGGCTGGCGGCCGCGGGTGAATACCGCCACGTCGTGGCCGGCCTCGTGAAGCGCCAATGCCGTGTAATGGCCGACGAAGCGGGTGCCCCCGATGATCAGGATGTCCATCCGAAGGGACCGTGACGGGCTAGGGGATCGGCTCCGAGCCGCCGAACAGCTCCAGCAGGCGCGCCTCGTCCATATGGTACAGCTCGTGCTCGGCCTCGGCCGGGTCGCCGCTCTCGTGTTTGAGGAAGCGCGGCTGGCGATCGGGCGTCGTCACGCACACGAACATCAGGCGCGCCGCTCGGTCGCCGCCCGGCTGGCCGCCCGAGACGTAGGCCTCCCACTCGTCGAAATGGTCATCCATGAAGGTTCGCCGCATGGCTCAGCCTCCCTACGAGGTCCGTCTGCGCATCGGTACGGAGCGCCGCAGCAGCGCCCGCAAGTCGTCATCGCTCATCTGCTTGGCCGCCTGCCTCGGCACCTTCGGTGAGCCGGGCGGCAGGAGGTTGTAGCGGTCCGGATAGCCGCGGACCGGGTCGCGGAAGATGACCATCAGGTGCGGTGATTGGGCGTTGTCGCCCGAATGCAAGCAGATCTCGGCCTCCCATTCGCGGCCGCTGGGCGCCGCGAAGCGGCGTTTGGCTGTGTGGACTTTCTTGGGCACCTCACCTCCAATGCGCTCGGCGCCGGGCGCCGCATGTCTTCATGGGGCGGCGCATCATTAATCGAAATCCGGACGCCTGGCAAGAGCGAGGTCGCGCCGGCGAAATCGGTCAGGGTTTGGCGCCACGGCCGCGCCGGCCCCTGACTGCACCCAGTCTATCAGGATCCCGTTCTGGGCATTCTGCTGAAGCCCCACAGGCCAAGCGTGGTGAGGAATAGCAAGATCATGCAGACGACCAGGGAACGCTCGTAGTTGGAGAAGCCGAAGTCGCTCGAGATGTTCAGCGATGTATGCAGAATGAGCGCGACCAGCAGGTTGCCGCCCGACTTGATGTAGAACCAGGTGAAAAGGATCGCGACCGGCAGAGTCCAGATGAACCGACCGAGGAGCGCTGCGGGCCCCGGCCCGAATGACCCGGTCGTGAGATCGATGGGCGCGTGCCAGAAGGCCCAGACCACACCGAGGATGATGCTGGCGACGAGGGGGTCGTGCCGTCGCAGCAGCCTGGGAAGCAGGAAGCCGCGCCAGCCGATCTCCTCGCCCAGCGAGCCGCCGAAGAGGAAGTTGATCGAGAAGCTGACGATCACGATCCGGCCAAACGCTGCAACGTCGCTCTGATAGCTCGACAGTCCCAACTCCCCGCTCTGGAGGCCCGTCAGCGTCCAGGCCAGCAGGAAGAGGACCACCGGAAGCACGAAGGCCAACGCCAGCCAGCGGCCGCCTGCCGGTCGCTGCGCCTCACCCGTTCCTGGCAGCAGCAGCTTGGGACTCAGCGGCCAGAAGAAGATGACGACCCAGATGGTGACGAGCGTGACCATAATCGCTGCGAGGGAACCGACCTCGATGTTGCTCGCCGGCTCGACCAGAGCGATGACGAACCCGACGGCGAGGGCGAGGCCGAGCAAGGGCAGTATCCTGAGACTGTTGCGGCGAAGTTCTCTTCCCGATACGGCGGATACGATCAGGGCCGCAAGTGACGGCCCGAAGACGCCGACCTGCGCCAGCAGCCAGCGGAAGTCGAGCGGGCCGGCGCCGCCCCGCGACAGCACATCGGACGCGATCCATAAGGGCCACGAGATGAGGAACGTCAGGAAGAGAAAGGCGAGCAGCGGGCCATCGCTGAGGGCATCTGTAGCTGGCTCGGCCGTCGCAGGGCTCGAGCTGCTCGGCTCCGCGTTCGTGTCGGTTCGAACTCGTGTCTTACCCGGGGACGGCGAGCTGGGCGAAAACACGCCTCGACCGTATTGTCTATTACTGCGCGGCGGGCTTCGAAGCCGTCATCATGACCGCCTTGACACCGTAGGCTTCTGCCGAGTTTTGGGTCGACTCCTTGCGGAACCGGAAGTTCGGCACGACGGCCGACCGGACGAGAGTGAAGCCGGCTTCTTCCAGTAACCTGAACATCTCTCCTTCCAGGAGAGCGCCCCCGATTCAACTGGCCCAGAGCTTGGGATCGTTGACTATCGACTGAGACAGCTGCTTGGCGCTGACGATGTCCGTGATGGAGATCCTACCGCCCGGCTTGAGCACCCGGTACATCTCTTCTAGCACGCGCCGCTTGCGGAAAGAAAGATTGATCACCCCGTTCGAGATCACCACGTCCACGCAGCCGTCCGGCAGGGGGATCTCCTCCATGCGACCTTCGTGGCACTCCATGGTGGTGCCGGTCGCCGCGGCGTGGGCCTGCGCCTTCAAGCACATCGAGGGGTTCAGGTCGACGCCGACCACCTTGCCCGTTGGACCGACCCTCCAGGAGGCGATGATCGCATCGAGACCGGCACCGCTCCCCAGGTCGAGGACTGTCTCTCCCGGCTGCAACCCGGCGCGCTCGTGCGGATTGCCGACTCCCGCGAACGAGGCGACGGCGCCCGCAGGTGCGCGGTCGAGCCATTCGGGCGCATAGCCGAACAGCTCCGCCGCTTCGCGGCCGTGGTAGAAATGGAAATCGCCCTCTGGGTTGTCGGCGACATCCTGGTACATCCGGATGATCTCATCCTTGAGCACGGCTTCCAGGGATGCCTGGGCGTCGGCGGCGTCGGTCATCGAATCTCTCCTGAACAAAGGTACTGTTTCCGTCGACGATTACACAAAGAAACTTGCTACGCTGTACCGCTCGGGGAAAGCGACTCACCGGAAAGCCACTTCCTCATCACCCCCAGGGCCAGCCCGATGTTGCCGATCTGACAGTGGTTGTGGGCATGCTCCTCCTCGCCGAACACACGCTCGGCTACCGACCGGGCCGCCGTCAGCCGCCGGAGCTGCCGCTGGTGGAGCCTGAAGGGGATGAAATGGTCAGCCCGTGAGGCCAGGAGCAGAACATCCTGTCGGACCCTGTCGGAATGAAGGTTTTCCTCGTTGAGCTTGAAGGCGAAGTCCAGAGCTGCCATCGGTTCGTCCAAATCCAGGACGTACATCAAATGGCTGATGTTCCATGCTTCCATGCCGCCCCTCCCCATCTTCCATTTCGACAGTCGGTTGGCTGGCTGTCTCAGATGGTCGCGGAAGAATTTCAGGAGCCAGATGGCAGGTGCGGGGGTGACCTTCCGGTAGTCGTAGGCGTGGCCCGAAGCAATCACCCTCTTCACCCGCGGCTCGAAGGCCGCTGCCCGAAGGGCGAAGTAGCCTCCCATGGAGAGCCCGATCAGCGTCACGTCGTCGAGGTCAAATTGATCGAGCACGCTCCCGACCGGCGCCTCCCAGCGGTAGTCGAGCGGGAGCCGGCCCTGCCGCCGGGCCGCGCCTTGACCGGGGCCCTCGAAGCCGATGACCCTGTACCCGGCCGCCGCGAAGTAGCGCATCAGCGAGTAGAACTCCTCGATGAACGAGTCGTAGCCCCCGTGCAGAACGATCGTGCCTTTCCGTGACCGCTGCGGCTCGACAGCGATGGCGGGCAAGAAGGACTCGGAATAGGGGATTCGGAATTTCTCGATCTCATGGTCTGCGAAGACCCGATAGAAAAGCTCCGAGAACCTGTCGTACAGGCTCTGTTTGTCGGGATCGTCGGGAAAGGTGTAGAACTCGGCCGCCCGGTAGTAGAAGGCCGCGTTCAGCAGCCGGTCCTCGGCCACGGCCAACGTCGCCTGGCGCAGCATCTCGGTCTTCCATTCGGCCAAAGTCCCGATCCGCCTCCCGGCCTCCTGCAGATCCTCCAGACGTGCGTATCCCAGCGAGTACGGCCGGTTCAGCTGAAAATTGAATAGCTGGTCCTTGTGAAATCGTTGGTAGCCGACGGGGAACGAGAAGCCTACGTCTTCTTCACCAATCATGATCTGCACCCGGCGTATCCGGGACCGAGAATCGAGCACGGACATCGGGGCCAACGTCCGTCGGTTTGCCCGTCTCCGCATCTATCGGGCACCAGACGGTCCGGGCCCTGGCGAGCAACCTCTGGTCCGAGGCACGCCGCAGTTCGGTATGGCGGTCGAAAGCCCTTCGCTTGGCGGTGCCGACCCACGTGCGAGCGATGATCTCGTCGTCGGCGAACGCCGGTCGCTTATAGTCGATCTCGTGACGCACGACCACCCACCTCAGCTTCGCCTGATCGACGGCAGACGCCGCAGCTCGCCAATGAGCGACCGCCGCCTCCTGAACCCAGCGCAAGTACACGACGTTATTCACGTGGCCAAGCTCATCGATGTCGGCCGGCTGAATGCCTACGCGGAGTTCATAACTCTGGTTCGCAGAATCTGCGTTCAATGTCCATCCAATCAGTTGATGTTTGCTGAGGATAACCCTTCCGGGCGGGTTCACGAATCAGCGCTCGGCTCTGTGCCACCATTCTCTCAGCTCTCGGCAGAGTCCTTCGTGGTCGAACTCGAGGAGGAACACGCCGTCCAGGTCTATCCTGGCGCCGGTCGAGACACGAGTGAACGAAGCCCACCATCTCGCGATTCCTCGGTCTTGGGAAACGAAGAGAACCTCGTGGGAGAAGCCGATATCAACCTGCCCTCGGGTAGCATTGGCCCAGTAGTCCCGGACGCCGGGACGACCCTCCGCCGGCAAGCCGAAGGGCGTTTCGTAGTACTTGACGTTGTCGCTGAACAAGGCGACCGCCGCTTCAGGGTCGCGTGTCTCCCACGCTTGCCGGTAAGCCTCGAGCCAGTTCTGAAGTTCAGCTTCGCTCATTCTTGCCAAGCCATCTAAGTGTGAAAAACGGCCCGCGCGGGCGAACTCGATCGGCCCTATCGCATCCAGGCCTTTCGGTAGAGCATTTCCGCAGCCTCGTTCAGCTCGCCGATCTCCAATGGGTAGCGCCGGCGGTCTGCAGCCACAAACGTAGCGGCTGACTCCGAGGATGCGAAATGGTGCACGTGACGACAGAAGGTTGCACTCACGTCCTCAGCCATGCCGGCCGGCTCTGTTACCACGAAGCTAGCCACCGCCTCGCTCGGCTCAACAGCTGCCACGCCCTGGGGAGTGATCACCAGCCTGACGACGCGACGGCTCATCGGATCGATTGACTCTACTTTGACCGACCGGCCGACCAGCATGGGCGCCAGCTGAGCCAGCAGGGCACAGCAGCTGAATAGCGCCACATCGCCGATCTCGACCCGGTGCATTGTCGGGCTGAGCATCAACCCGGACAGCTCCATGACCCGCCCCTCAGCATCGCGCTCGGCTCGGCCCAGCTCGAGCGCGGCTTCGACCATCGCTGGAGGGCTCCCGGCAGCCTCGCTGATGCGTGCTAACGTCACGGGCTGGCCTTCCGCGAGGAGTGGGAACACGTGTCGTAGGATCTGCTTGTCCGCCCGGGCCCATCTCGCCGCCAAGTGTCCGATGGTATCCGCTAGGGCCTGCTGGTGGGATGACTCTTCCATGGCTACGGGCTCACGGATCACGCCGCTGGCCGGTCACGTATCCAAGCGATCGCAAGAATGCGCCCGCCTCGCGACGCGCCTCGGCCTGCACCTCCGGATCAGGGTTCGGCATCCCACCGTCCGGCTCACTTGAGGGTGTGAACAGGTGGCCCACGCCTTCGTAGATGTGAAGATCACACCGGTTACCGGCCTCGATCATCCGGTCGCAGAACCTCTGCGACCCGGCCAGTGGTGTCACGGTGTCCGTGCGACCTTGAAGGATGATCGTGGGGGGAAGCGCCCCGCGTACGTGCTCGTCCGGAGAGATCCGACTCGCGCTTGCCCTGTCGCCTAGAAGTGTCTGTACCCAGTTGTCACTCTCGAGCGATAAGGCAGGCGACACCAGGATCAACGCATCGGGCGCGCTGCTATCGTCGGCCGCTCCGAGCGAGTCATCGAAGATTGCCGCGCACGCCGCCAGATGCGCACCCGCCGACCATCCGTAGGCGGCGATTCGATGGACAAGTATTCCCAGAGCGCCCGAATTCGATCGAGTCCAACGGATCGCCGCTCGCGCGTCGGCCATCGCCTCCAGCGGCGTGATCGAATTCTGGTCCGACAGGCGGTACTGCACCGCGATCGCGATCATCCCCAGCTCGGCGAAGTGCCTGGCGATTGGGAAGGCCCACTCCGCAGATCCGATGTGCCAACCGCCACCGTGAAAGATCACGATTGCGGACCGTGGCGCGTCGGCGTGGTCGCTTGCAGGTTTGAATACGTAGGCCTTGAGGTCCAGGCCACCGGGTGAAGAATAGACGTGTTCCACCGGCTCAACGACGAGCAACGTGTCCTGAGCTCGCGCCTGCGACGATAGGCTCGCCAACAAGGCCACAAGCACCGCAAAAACTGGCTTCTCACACAAGGTCACTCGCACGACATCTCTCTCTGCTGAACCGACTCACGATTTGCGATCTCTTGGCCCTGCCGCCCCGCGCGCGCTACGATGCAGGTGATTCGCGCTCTTGTGTGGCGGTGATGCATGATAGGATAGATGTTCACTCCCAGATTGACCAACATGTCGTTGAGCGCTAGGTCGAGCCTCCCCATCGCCAGCTGATACCCGGTGATGATCAGCAGTGCCAGCATGAAGGGAGTGTGGGCCGCCTCGAAGGCGCAGGTGCGATAGTAGAAATCTCGCGCTGCTCCGACCGATGTGCCCCGGAGGGTATACGGCGCCATCCTGGATCCCGTCAGCCGTCGAATCACCACTCCGCCTGTCGGAATGACTTTGCCGAAGTGTGCCACGCCGAGTGACCGGTACATTCTCCCGTTTCCGGCCAGTTCCGGCTTCTTGGGCCAGAAGTACCCGCACACCAGGCTTCTCAGCCCGCCTCCCGGCGGCGCGAGGCGGTCGAAAAGACGATAGAGCCCGCCCCAGCCGTCGCCGCGAGGTAGCGGGCCTCGCTGCAATTGTGCCCTCGATTCGGCCAGGCGACTCAAAACGCGATCTCGAGCGAAACCGTGTAGCGCCGGATCGGCTCGAGGTTCCGCTCGATCGTCGTATAGCTGTGGTTGAGGGCGTTCTCCACCTGCAACCGCAGAATCTGGTCGCCGATTTGATAGGAGAGATGCCCGTCCAAGACGCGCATCGGCACCACGGCATCCAGCCGTGGATCGGTGAAGACCTGCACCTTCTCGAAGGCCGAGGCGTAACGATAGTCCAAGCCCAGCTCGAAGGCGCCGAGGTCGAGCTGGCCGGACGCGGTCAGCAGGTGCTTGGGCCGGTAGGCCAGCGGCTCGCCGTTGCCGTCATCGGTGTCCAGGAAAGTGTAGGCTGCCTGGCCCAGCAGGCGGTCGCGCAGGAAGGAGACGCGGGCAATCGCCTCGAGTCCGACTATGGACGCCTGCGGCAGGTTGTCGAAGCTGATCTCGATGACGCCCTCCGAGCGCAACACCGTGTCGGCTTCGATCAAATCCCTGAACTCGTAGAAGAAGCCCGCTACGTCCAGCGCCAACCACGATGTCACCAGGCGCTGGACGCCTACTTCGCCGGCCCATGAGCGCTCTGGTCTCAAGCTGTCGTTGGGCACGACCAAAAAGCCGCCCACCTCGGTCGCCGTGAACAGTTCCGCCACCGTGGGCGCCCGATAGCCACGACCCAGCGAGGTGCGAATCCGCGTCAGCGCATCGGGAGAGACCACGGCGCCCACCCGAGGACTGAGCTGTTTGAGGTCGCTCTTGAAGCGGCCATCCACTCCGCGGATGTCGCCGCGGGCACCGCCCGTCAGAGTGAGCCACGGCGTCAATCCCAGCTCGGCTTGCGCGTAGGCGGCCACGTCGGTGAGGTCGTGCCTGCCAAACAGGTCCGCGTCCACATCTGTATAGGCGCCCTCGCCGCCAAGTGTCAGCAACAGCCAGCTGGCCGCCGACCAGTCGACCTTCAGTTCGCCGCCGAAGACGTCAGAGACCGCGCCGATCTGGCTGTCGCCGAAGTCGGTCTCCCAGTCGTTGCGACCGTAGGAGAGGCGCTCGAAACTGCTCACGCCGCCGCCCCAACGGCGGTCGTGGGTCAGGTAGGCGCGCGCTTTGTCGGAGCGAGTCCGGTCGTCCAAACCGTCGCGCGGCACCCGCAGCGGCTGGTAAGCGAGCTGCTCGGGATCGTCGCATTGGCCGCGGACGCACCACATCAGACTGGCGCCGTATTCCTCCCGCGCCCAGCTACCGAACAGGCTGACACTGTCGGACGCGCCGCCCAGCTCGAAGCGCGCCGCGAAGTTGGAGCGGTCCAGGTCCGAGTTCTGGCGGTAGCCGTCGTCGGTGCCCAGACCGCCGCGCAGCCAGACGCCCAGCCGGCCGATGTGCCGACCGTGGCTCAGCTCCGCCGAGCTGTAACCCAGCGTCCGGTCGGCCCAGATCCACTCCGGGTGGTGCGCGTCATCGTAGAAACCGGCCCGCAGCCGCACTCGCGTGACGGGCTCCGCGGGCGGCGCCCTCGTCACGACGTTGACCACGCCACCCAGTGCGCTCGTCCCGTAAAGCGCCGAGCCGGCGCCCTTCATCACCTCGACACGCTCGACTTCGGTGAGCGGGAGCACATCCCAGTTGAGCGCGCCGCTGTCCCCGGCGTTGGCCGGCACGCCGTCCAGCAGCAGCAGGACGCGGCTACCCGTGCCCCGCGAGTAGCCCGACGAGCCGCGGATGTTGACGTTCTCGCCGACGAACTGCACCGAGGGCGCGTAAGCTACGGCGTCGGCCACCGTAGCCGGCAGGCGCTGCCGCAACTCCGGCTCGTCCATGATCGATACCGAGACCGGCGCGTCGCCGGCGCTTGCCTCGCGCTTCGTCACCGAGGCGACTACGCCGCCCAACATCACCGCCCGCGGCTGCAGCACGATCTCCAGAGTCGCGCGCGCACCCGGGCGCACGCTGACCGCCACCTGCCGTGGCTCGTAGCCGATCCGCTCCACCGCCAGGCGCCGGGCGCCCGCTGGCACGCCGCGCAGCAGGAAGCGGCCGGAGTCGTCGCTGAAGGTGAGCAGTACCGTGCCGACGACCCGCAGCGCCGCGGTTCCCACCGGCGCGCGCGTAAGCGAGTCCAACACGACGCCCGACACCGCGCCGTCGGCCTGCGCGAACGCCGGCGCGGCGGTGCCCAGGATGAGCAAGCCGGAGAGCAGCGAACGCCGGATCACTGCAGACCCTCCAGTATCTCGAGCAGCTCGTCTACCGTGAGCATGTTCTCGAAGTCGGCGGTCAGGTCGACGTCGGCGGTCTCGGCTTCGGCGGTCACCCGGACCGTGTCGGGTACCGCGAACGGCTCGCCGTCGACGCTGTACCAGCCCGCCGCCCGCAGCGCCTCCGGCGCCAGCGGCGCGCCCTCCTTCTTCCAGACCACCGGCAGCCAACGGTAGAGGCCGGGCTCCAGCGCCAGGACATAGGCCGCCTCGCGTTCCGAGAGGTCCAGAGGGTCGGAGAAGCTGACGAACCCGAGAAGGTCGAGGTCGGTCTGCGGCAGCTCCCGATAGATGACCAGGCGGACCCACTCGGTGGAGTCCGGCGGCTGGCCGATCAGGCGCACCGTGCCGCTGATGCCCTGGAAGGGCACGGGCTCGAGACCCTCCTCGCAAGCCCCCAGCAACAGGGCGAGCGTCAGGGGAAGGGATAGCCGGTAGAAGAGCCTGTTCACAGTCCCCAATCTGCTTGACAATCGATTGTCACTAAAGCTAGTATCAAACACCCCGCTCAATCAAACCTTGGCAACACCGGTCGCCCTGTCGGGCTGAACAGGTAATCACCATGAGCTTGACCTTCCGGATCACGCCGGCGCGCTGTGTAGAGTGCATGGCGTGTGTTCGAGTGTGTCCGGTCGAGGCCGTCAAAGCGCAAGAAGGCACCGTCCAGATCGTAGAGGAGAGCTGCATCGAGTGCGGGCTCTGCCTGCCCGCCTGCCAGCACGGCGCCATCGATGCCAGCGGCGACCTGGAACTGGCTCGCCAATACCTCGACCAGCGAGACGCGGTTCTGATATTGGCGACCGAGGCGGTCGTTCACTTTCACCCGGTCACAACGGAGCAGCTGCTCAACGCCTGCCACGCCGCAGGCTTCCGAGCGGTCTACCCCAGCGTGCTCGGTGATGAACTGGTCGCGTACGAGTACCTGCGCCTGTGGCGCGAAGGCGGCGAGCGGACGACCATCCGCTCCACTTCGCCGATCGTCGTAGAGTACGTAAGGCGCAAGTACCCCGAACTGCTGCCCTACTTGGCGCCCGTGGTAACGCCGGCCGTGGCCCAGGGACGCTACCTGCAAGCGTTGCACGGCGATGATGTGAAGATCGTCTACTGTGGCGTCGGCAATTTCGGGTCGCTCCAGGAGGACGAAGAGCCGATCTCGGCGTCCATCACGTTCGCGGAACTGGAGGCGCTGTTCGCCGAACGGGACGTCGTCCCGCTGGAACTGCCACAGCAGCTCGAGCGCGAGACGCTGGGCCGCCAGCGCTACGTCTCCACCGCCGGAGGCATGCCGCTCCGGGTGCTGGAGGAGGAGCGAGCCCTCTCACGGCGCTTCCGCAAGGTGCGCGGACTCGACGAGGTTTCCGCGATTGCGGAGGTGATCGGCCGCTCGCACGGGGCTGCACACCTGGGGTTCATCGACCTGCTCCCCTACGAGCGGGATCTGGATCATCCGGTGATGGGTCCCAAGGCGCAATTGTACCTGCGGCGCGAGATAGCCGCCGCGGCAGAACCACCGCGCTCGCCGTTCCCGGTCGTGGAGGAGGATCTGCGGGTGGACCTCTCCACTGCCCGCCAACCGGCCGGCGACGGCAGCGCGGTGACCGATGCCGACGTCGAGGCGCTGGTCGAAGCCGCGATCGGCCGGGCCGCGGACGGAAGCGACTGGGATTGCGGGGCTTGCGGCTTCGGCGGTTGCCGGGAGTTCGCGGCGGCGGTCTTGAGAACCCGGGCGCGCCTGGACATCTGTCCGTTTTACCAAGCGCGGCGCTACGAACGGGCAATCAAGGCGGCGGCATACGACGATTTGACCGAACTCTACTCATATCGGGTTCTTCGTAGTAAATTATACGAAGAGTGCGCCCGGGCGCGGCGGACGGGAGGCCGGTTCGCGGTCATTTTCATCGACCTCGACCGGTTCAAGCCGGTCAACGACAGGCTGGGTCACGCCGCGGGTAACCAGGTGCTGCGCGATGTGGCGAACGTCATTCGTACGTCCATACGCGCCAACGACTTCGCGGCCCGGTTCGGCGGCGACGAGTTCGTGATCATCCTGCCGGACGGCGATCGGCAGGGTGCCCTGCGGGTCGCGAACGAGATCCGCGCCCGGATCGCCTCGGTCCGGGCCACAGGCGATGGCACCGAGCTTGCAGTGTCAGTCAGCATGGGCATCTCGGAAGTCGGGCCTGAGGATACCCTGGCCTCCGGCCATGACGAGTTGCTCGCCGCCGCTGATGCGGCGCTGCTGGAGGCCAAGAAATCCGGCGGCGACGCCATCAGAATCCATAACTAGAACTCCGGAACAGTCCTCCCCCGCCTGTGTGGCGGAAGTATGCCCAGGAGCATGGACGGACAAGAACGCGCTGTGGACGAGAGCCCCAGGATCGGCAGTTTGCCGCTCCCCGAGGACCTGTTACGCCAGGCCGAGGGTTTGCTGGCGGCGCTGACGGGCGTGGTCTCGGCCAGGATCGTGGCGGACGAGCGCGGCCAGATCGAGGAGATCCACGTGCTGACCGACAAACGCGTCGCACCCAAGCAGACGGTGCGCAATGTCGAGTCGGCTCTGCAGGCACAGCTGGGGATCGCCGTCGACCACCGGAAGGTGAGCGTCGCCCAGACCGAGGGGCCGCCGGAAGGTGCCACGGCCAAGATCATCGGAATCGGCCAGCTGACCGGCGTGCGGCGCTACCTGTTCGACGGCTATGAGTTCGAGCGCAAGATGCCGCAGCGGATAATCTGCCGGGTGCGTCTGCGGCTGGACGACCAGGAGTTCTTGGGCACTGCGGAGGGCACCGATCTGGAGCGCGGGCGGCTGAACGCCGCCGTCCAGGCGGTGCTGAATGCCTTGGAGGCGGCGGAGGAAGACGTGGGATTCGCACTGGACGGCGTCAAGCAGCTGGACGTGTTCGATCTGCCGATCGTGGTCTGCGCGATTTATGGTTTGAGCGGTCGCACGCGTACGTATTTGTGCGGCGCCGCGCCGGTGACCGAGTCCGTGGAGCACGCGGCGATCCTGGCGACCCTGAAGGCGACCAACCGTTGGATACTTTCGACCCGCTGAGGCGGGTATGGAGGCATAGACCCGCAAGAAAGGAGCACGCGAGCACGGGCATCCCGCCTACC
>CP070722.1:3443286-3456627 GCA_020350785.1 Gemmatimonadota bacterium | reverse complement strand
GACGGCCACCTGATGCTCCAGCCGGCCGAAGAAGGAGAGGTGCAAGGGATCGTAGCTGGCTCGCGGCGCCTCCGGCTCCAGCTCCCACTCGCGCGGCTTTATCGAGGTGGGATCGAGAAGGAAACGAGGGTGCGGCACGAAACGCCTGCGCTGCGGATAGTAAACGGCAACGAGCGGCGCATCGAAAATTCGTTTCGGCATTAGCCAATCGCCCTGCCTGGAGGTCACGGCCTCGAAGGTGACCCAGTTGCTGGGCAATCCGTGCCGGACGATGATCTGCCGCAGATCGCTTTCGTCGATCTCGCCGAAGCCGGACTCGGCCTCAGCCAGCAGCGTGCTCTGAACGTGCCGGGCGTAGTGCTCGGTACGGCGGTCGTTGCCGGCAATAACGTAGAGCGGATCGGCCAGCCACCAGAACCTGCGTTCCAGGGAATCGCGCCCTTCCGCCGTCGCCTCCCGGTACGCCTTCCCTAATTCGTCATCCAGGAAGACGGAGATGTCGTTCCAACGACGCCGTTCGGCGTCGGGCATCGCCGCGCGCGCGACCTCGAAAGCGGAATCGGCGGGCTCGTAGCGCTGCATCTGGTGAAGCACGTAACCGGCCAGAGCGCTACACCACCAGCGTCGCTCGACACGACAGTCCAGTGTCAGTTCGAGCGCCTGCCTCTTTTGACCTCCTTCCAGCAGGTAGCGGATCCGCTGGCCCAGCACCCATTCGTCGCCGGGCATCGCATTCCCTGCCGCCGCCAGCGAACCGAGTAGCGCCTCGCGCGCTTGGCGGAGGCTGTCGGACTCCAGCCTGTACTCGCGATAGGGAGGAAACAAGAGGCAGTGCCTGCCGACCTTGTCGTCGCAGGTCAGGGACTTCCACCGGGGAACCTCCGCGCGGCGCCGACGCTCGAGATCCGCCTGCGCCTCCCTCACTCCTTTGATAACCTCTTGAGGGTCCGCGACGGACAGCACGCGATGCAGGTCGCCCTCGCCGGCGGCGAACTGGAGCGCCGGCCGGTCGATGCCGCCCAGGCTCGCGGCCTCGATCGTCCATAGGGTCGCGAGCGTAAGGATCAGGTAGCAGCCGAACATCGGCCACCTCGACACTGCGCTCTCCTACGCGAGGTGCCCCAACCGCATCCCTGCAAGCCGGTCACGTGTCTCGAGATGCTTGCCTTGGTAAAATAGGAGGAAACTAACGGCAATCCTATGGCGAGCATGCAACCGTGGGGCGTTGCCCGGCTCCGGCGCCGAGGCTCAATTGTCCCGCGGCCCCGGCCATTCCCCATCGGCACCACTCTTGCCCGGTGAGTGCTAGATTGGTCCTGACATCGGCCGGGCCCTGCCGGGCACCTGGCGCCGAGTGTCACACCGCGAGAACGCGCATGGCTGGCGAAACGACGAAATCGACGGGCACCAAGTCACAGGCCGCCAGGCCCTTCCATAGCTGCGGCTCCTGTGACAAACAGTGGCCTACCTGGGAGGCTTTCGTCCTCGATGCCGGCATCCGTCTGCTGGGACTGCAAGCCGTCGAGCAGCTCCCCGACGCCAACCTCTTGGTCTTCGAGCACCGTTGCGGATCGTCCGTCTCACTCAAGGCGAGTCAATTGCGCCCGTACCTGCTGCCCGACCCGGAGGCTGGGATCGCCCTGCCGAAGCTCTTCGGCACGGAAGAATGCACCGGCCATTGCCGGCTGGTGGCGGACCTCTCGGCCTGCGAACGCCCCTGCATCAACGCCCACGACCGCCGCCTGATCGCCAGGGTGATCGAGCTGAGGCGCGCCGCCCGCTAGAGCGGCGACAAAGCGAAGGGCCGCCGGCGCCGGCCGGCGGCCCGTCGCTTCCGGCCAGGCCTCTAGGCCCGGCCACCGGCGCTCAGCCCGCCTGCGCCGCGGGATGCTCGTCCCGAATCTTCTCGAAGGCGCTGCGGACGCGGCTGGCGATCTCCCGCTCCTCGCGCAGCGTCTCTATCAGAGCCTCGGCCTGCTTCACCTGGAAGGTGAGCGCCCCAGCCTTCTCGACCACATAATCGACCAGTGACCGCTGCCCCTCCAGGGTCTCCAGGCTCGATTGGATGTCGAGCAGCAGCGCATCGGCGCGCGCCAGGCGCTGTTCGGCGTGATCGATCTTGCGCTTGCGCTCCTCCAACCCCTCGACCAGCTGGTCGGTGGCGCGTAGCCGCTGGACCACACTCTCCAGGTCGCCGCGCGTGCTTTCGATCTCCTGCTGCGCCGCGGCGATAGCCCGCGCATCCTCCACCGTGCGCTCCGCCATCTCGAACATGTGCTTGATGTCGGAGCTCAGCGCGTCAACCGTGACCTGCCGCGCCTCCAGCTTATCGAGCGCCCGCTTCAGCTCGGCCTGCGTCAGTTCCCACTTGGCCAGCTGCTTGTCGAAATCGGCCAGGCGCTTCTCCATCGCCTCGAAGTTGCGGGAGCGCGCTCCCAATTCCTCCGACAGCGAGTCGAGCCGGCTGGCGCGCCCCTCGACGGCGTCGATCGCCGCGCTCATGGTCTTGGCCATCTCGTCCAGGCGCTGGATGTCCTCCACGACCTCCTCGCGCAGAGTCGATGCCCGGTCGAGATGCTCGGTCGCCTTCTCCAGCGCGCTCTGCCGCTGCTCCAGCTCGCGGCCCAGGAAGCGCACCCGCTCCGAGAGGCTCTGCACGTCCTGCGAGCGGGTCTCCAGCGAGGCGATCAACTTGGCAACCTCCGACATGCGGCGCTCCGCGTCCTCCACGTCACCGCCGACTTTGGCCATCAGGTTGGATACGCGCTCGGCATCCTCGGCCTTGCCCGAAAGCGTGGCGAACCGCGATTCCACACTCTCCATTCGCGCCTGCAGACCCTTGCTGCGCGTATCGATCTCGGCGCCCAGAGCGGCCAGCTCGCCCATGCGCTTGTGCAGCTCATCCACGAACTCGCGCCGAGACTCGATGTCCGCGGTCGAGCCGATGATCCGTTCCACCTCCTGCTGCAACAGCTCGAGCTTGGGCCGCATGCTGTTCAGGTCCCTCACCTGCTCCTGCAGCTTGCCCATGCTCTCACCGGTGCTGGACAACCACTCCTCGGTCTCGGCCTGGCCCTCGCGCACGCGCATGATCTCGTGATAGACCAAACGCATCTGCTCCAGGTTCTCTTTCATCGCCTCGCGACTGCGACCCAGGCTGCTCAGGTCCTTCAACGCGCTGTCCATCGAAGGACGTGCCTCATCCAGACGCTCGACATCCTGTGAGACCGCAGTCACCGCCTGCTGTAGCCGCGCCAATTCGGCCCGCAGCGTGCGCGCCCGCTCCGCCTCGCCGTTGAAGTGGTCGAGATCATCGCTGATCGAGGCGACCTGCTCCAGCAGGCCGTGGGCCTGCGACTGCACCTCGGCTATCGCCCGGCTGCTGCCTTCCAGCGTGGCGAATCGCGCTTCCAGATCGGTCAGCGTGGCGCGCAGGTCGGCTATCCGCTGACTGACGGTCTCCAGCCCGCGGTTCTCCAGCTCGAAGCGCTCCGAATTCTGCCGCAGCTTCTCGCGCAGCTCGCTGAACTCCTGCTCGGCCGCGCGCTCCAGCTCCTCGATCCGCTGCTGGCGCGCCGAGATCTCGTCCGAGCGCGTCAGCACCGATTCGTGAAGCGACTGCAGCCGCGCCATCCCCTCGTCCAGGGCGACCAGCGTGTCGCGGTACTCCTGCTGCCGCTCCATGCCGCTATCGATCTCCCGCATCATCTCTATGAGGTTGGACGCCTGATTGGCGGCACGCTCGATCGATTCGCGATGCTTCTCCAGCCCGATCACCCTCTGGGCCAGCTGGTCGGCCAGCGACTTGACAGTGGTCAGCTGGTGACGGGTGTCCGCCACACCGTCCCCCAGCTCGCTCAGCGTCTCCACCGCCTGCTGCACCGCGGCTACCCGCTTCTGCGTCTCCTCCGCTCCCCGCGCCGCGCTCTGATACTGGCTGTCGAACGTCTCCAACCGCGAGATCGCGTGGTTATAGGCGCGGTTCACTTCGTCCTGACGCTCCCGCACCCGGCCGAATCCGTCATGCAGCTCGCGGAAGCGCAAGCCGAGCTGCTTCGCATCGTCCTTCAGCTGCTGAAACGGACTCTCCTGCCCGAGAAATTGCCCCATCTCCTCCTTCAGCTCCACCACCCGGGCAACCGTCCCCTGCAGCTCCTCCATCTCGCCGCCCACCCGGTCGGCTTCGCCGGACGCCTGCGACAGCTGCTCCTCGATCCGACTCTGGGCTTCGGCCACCTGCTCGGTCGCACCGCTGAGTTTGTCGATCTGGACACCCAGCCGATCGACCAACCCCATCCTCTGCTCCAGCGCATTCAGCCGGTCGCCGATCTCCGCCATCTCCTGCTGCGCGGCGGCGACGGGGGCCTGCAGGCGCTCCAGCGCGGCCGCCGAGTTCGCCGCTCGGTTAACCAGAGCCTCCAGCTCGTTCTTGCCCCCCTGGATCTGCTCCAACATGAGTCGGAGTTCTTCGCCGTTGCCTCGGAGGCTCTTGAGGAAGGTGGCCATGAGTTTCCTCCTGGTGCTTGTGTGCCGTGGGCTACGAGCAATAGCCTGCGGCGCGCGGGTCTCTACCGTGGTCTGGCTGATTGAGTGTCTGCACTCGAAGAAAGCGAGTCGAGCCTGTGACTCGATGCTCGAATCTAGATTCCGGGTGCCCGGCAGGGCCGATTCCCGGCGGGGTACACGGTGCGGGTGCAAGGATCGGACCGGATCGACTGGTGCGGAAACGCGCCGGATCTCGCGGGCCCACCTGTGGCGCCTCGGCCACAGTGACCGAACCGCCCCCCATCGTGACCGATGCGAGGCGGCGTGGACAGTCACATAGTAGCGACTACCGCAATTCTTGCCGGACCGCAGGAGGGTCGAATCGACCGATTGCCAGAGTGGATACTATGGGTCGGCGTCCGGCGCGCTGTCGTCCAGCTCGGGCAGCTCCTCGCGGACCAGGGTGAGGATCGCCGCCTGAGGGACGACCAGGTACTTCTTACCCTCGAAGCTGATCTCCACGGCGGCCCGCCGGAAGAAGAGGGCGTAGTCGCCCACTTCCGCCTGCACCGGCAGATAGCGGGGCTCGCCGCCGCCGATCTTCCAGGGCTCCTCGTCCAGCTCGGTGGGCGCCGAGATGGGCGTCCCGGGCCCGGTAGCCACGATCCTGCCACCCCGCACCTCCTTGGAGTCCACCGCCGTGGGCGGCAGGTACAGGCCGACCCGGGTCCGCTCCTCACCTTCCTCGGGCGTGATCAAGACCCGGTCGCCAACCACCAACAGTCGCTTCCTGAATGCCATGGCCCAACCCGTCCTTTCGGCCTACCTCTGAAAAGAACGCAGTCCGGGCCCCGCTTTCAAGCGCCGACGGATTTCAGGGCGCCGCTCCTGAAAATCCCACCCCTATTTCGCGCCGGGCTTGTCGACGATCTGGAACCGACTCTCCAGCTCGGCCAGGCTGTCACGGAAGGCGCTGTATTCCAACTCCTGCATCGGCAGCATCGCCGGGCCCACGAAGCCCTGCCGCCGCATCTCGTCGGCCTTCAGCTGCGCCTTGAGCCGGGTCGCGTCCCACACCGGGTTACCGAACACGTCGACCCCCTCGGACAGTTTGCCCTTTCGGGTCACCGAGTAGGCCATGCAGGCGACCAGCGGTATGCAGTAGGCGCTGGTGATCGCCGTGTTGATGGGGGCCGGCATCATCGGCATGTGGTGGCTGCCGCGCGCATCGCCGGCCACGTAGTGCGCCGTGAAGTAAGGGCTCACCGCCTCCTCCGGCGCCGGGAAGATGCCTTGGGTTCTCATGACGCAGACCGGATCATCCTTGCCCTTGTACTCGCCGGCGATCGTGTGGAGCCGGTCGGTCGAGACCGCCACGACCTGCTGGTTCGGGTATTTCCGCGAGAAGATCGACTTGATGCCGAAGCGGTTCTCGTCGCGCAACAAGATGGCAAGGTCAATATGCTGCTCGGGGGACTCGAGCTCGATCACCCGGTCGGCGCCGGCGTACTCCATGTCGATCACCGTGAACCGGAAACCGGCCTTCATCTTACCCAGCATTAGGCCGGCGTTATAGAGCGGGCTGGTGAACACGGTCCAGAGCGGGAAGTTGAACGCCCCGGGCCCGCATTTGTCCGCGGTGAAGATGAGGAAAGGCTCCGCCGGACGGTCCTTGGCCGTCTCATCAAAGCTGATCTCCGCGGCGCCCGGCCCGGCACCACGGACGTTCCCCGACGGCGCATCCTTCAGCAGGTCCTGCCCCGCGCCGTACAGGCCTTCCTCCTGAGCGATCGCCGTCGCCGCGCTGAAGACATCCCAGGCGAAGTTGTGGACGTCGGCGTTGTCGTTGCCGTGGCGATGCACCATCAACAGGCAGATGTCATCGCCGCAGTGGGTCACGTCGAAATCGGTGATCAGACCTCGCTCCGTGGCAGCCGCCAGCTGAGACCGCGCCGCCTCCATCATGCGTTGCGACGGCCTCGTGTGACCGCCGATGCTGCCTACATCCGCCTTTATCGCACTGATCGTCAACATCACTCTCCCCCTTGCTCGATACCGGCCCGCCCCTAGACGCGGACATACCCGTCCGGCCCGCTCGGGCCAGCGGGTCACCGTCGTGGGGCCTCACGCACGGCGCTGGGACGGCGCAGTGCAGCTTGTGTGCCATACTTAACGTTTCCGCTGTCGCCGCCGGCGCGGCCCCTGCCCCACTTCTTACGGGCCTAGCTGCCTCCTCGTCCTCGAAGCGGCCAAAGCGTTGATCTGCAGGGTTGCGCGACATGGAATGCAGTGGGGGTTCGCTCAGGCTCTGACGTGCAGGTGGATTGCTCGCTGGCGTGATCCCGGGGAAGAACCTGGTAGTCTGCGACCACCGCCGCGGCACATCGAAGAGCGGCGCCCGATACAGTAGACCCCGGAGGTGAAAGCGGAATCGAAACAGACAACCCACGGATGGATCCCGCGATGGACAGGGGGCGCCAGCCGCCGCCGGCGGCTGGCGCCCCCTGTGCACCCGAAAGCGCCGCTGGACCTAAGACACTACCGCGATCTTACGCTCCGCCTCCTCGCGGACCAGCGCGTAGCCCACCGAGTTGAAGTTGTTCTCGAACACATATCTGAAGATTCTCTGCGCCTCGCCCGTATTGCCAGCCCCTTCGTACGCCAGGCCGAGGTGGTACTTCACATAGATGTCGTTGGGGTTGCCCCTCTCGTAGTGCTCGATCGCCTTGGCGTAATCGCCTTGCAGAAGGGCCACGAGACCCAACAGATCGTTGTACGGCTCCAGCTTGCGCGGGTTCGCATCCTGCTGCAACAGGTCGGCGTTCTCCTGCGCCTTTTCGACCGCCGTGGTGAAGTCACCCCGGCGCGCCGCCGCCAATCCCATCCAGTAAGCGTTGGCGGCCTGCTGGCCGCGGATGAAGTCCTGGCGGCCGGTGGCCTCGGCGTCCGCCATCACCAGGGCGTTGCGCTGACCGATCGCCTGCTCCGCGACGTCGTTCATACCGTGATGCATGGCGATCTGCGCGATGTTGGTCAGCGCGAAGATCTTCGCCGCGTTCACTTGGTCGGGCGGCGTGACCTCAGCCGCGGTCTCGACCAGCTTCTGCAGCTCCTGGATGGCGGTCGCCGGCTCTCCGCCATGCACCCAAGTAAAGGCGCGGTAGTTGGCGTAGAAGCTCTTCTGCTCCGGCTTCGCCACCGCCAGCGCCTGGTCGTAGTCCGACCGCGCTTCTTCGTAGTTGCCCAAGAAGGAGTTGACGTGCCCGCGCTTGAGTACGGCGATCGAGTAGATCGATTTCTGGTTGCCCGGGTCCAGCTCGGCGGCCCGGGCGTACTCGGCGCGCGCACCCTCCAGGTTCCCACCGCCACGGTACGCGTCTCCCAAGTTGACGTGCGCCTGCGGCTCGTTCGGCGTCAGCTGGACGACCGCCCGGAAGTGCTGAGCCGCTAGCTCGAAATCCTTGGGCTCGGCGTACAGGTAGGAGTTGCCAAGGTTCGTGTGCGCGACGGCCATTTGTGGATCCAGCTCTAGGGCCCTGCGCAGCTCCTCGCGCGCTTCCTGGTTGCTATTCAAGGCGCCGAAGACGGCGGCCAGGCTCAGATAGGCGCGCGGGCTGGCAGGGTACTCCTCTACCAGCTCCTTGGCCAAAGCCAAAGCGCTTTCGACGTCGTTGTCGAAGAACGCCATGTTGATGCCCACAAGGAGTCGCTCGCCTTCGCTCGCCTCCTCCACGTGCATTTGGGCGTGGTCCATGGACTCCTTGAACTCGGCGGTCGAGTTCGCGTTGTTTGCGACCTCCAGGTACGCGCGGGCGAAGCCAGGGTCGGCCTCAGTTGCCTGGATGAAGGCGCGCCGCGCCTCCAGGATGCGACCCGCGTCAGCCAGCCGCTGACCTTCCCTGAAGAAGCCCAGCGCCGCCTCCGAGGCGGTCGACACCGGGATCTCCTCGACCGCAGCGGCGAAAATGGGCTCGGCCTGCTCCTCCCGCTCGCCACATGCCGCCAGGCCGGCAAGAAGCGCAAGGGCGGCCAGAGGGAATGTTTTCAGCTTCATCGTAGCATTACTCCTTGTTGAGAGCCTGCCGGTTGGGGCAAACACGAAGACCCGCCTCGCGCTGGGTTGCAGTGCCCGGCGCCGGCGGTCGCTATCCCGGGAGCCTCGGAGTTGCTCGGCCCGACGGGCCAAAACTCCCCTTCCGATCTGTCACGTGTGATAGCACGATCTGTAATATAATGGACTGCTGTATCCGCCGGATGGTTGGCTCGGCCGCCCCCAAGCCGCGAGGGAGCGCTGGGGCGACCGGAGCGCGGAGGATGGGACCGATAGAAAAGGAGAGCCGCTAAAGGCCCTCCTATCAGCTGGTGTTCTGGGCTAGACGCGCTCGATCAGCGTATCTGGAACCAGGGGCGCTCGGTCACCGGCTCCGGCCGCGCCGCCTTGCTGCGGCTGAGCACGCGATCGATGGCGCAGGCGCTGTACTGGATCGTGTTGGAGCCGGCGACGAAGCCGCCGGTGCCGGTCAGCTCCGACTCGCCGGCCACCACTCCGCCATAGACCTTGAAGCCGTTTCCGCAGCTCTTGACCGAACCGCGCGCCACGATGATCCCGTGGAAGGTGAAGCCGCCGCACATCGACATGTTGCCATCCACCAGAATGATGCCCTGGCCGGAACCGGCGCCGGAGGTGGTCAGGTCACCTTGCACGTGGACGATCGGGAACCAGCGGTGGCAGGGCTGCCCCGGGTTGTCGGGATCGCCCCAATTGTACGCATCGGCGGTGTTGCAGCTACCGTCGGCGTTGAGCGTGGGGGCCGGCCCACTCGACATGTTCACGCTGCCGCCGAAAGTATGATCGGCAATGTCGACGATCTGCTCGTAGGTGAACGGCCCGAAGTCGAACCAGCCGGTCGTGTCGGCCTGCTCGTCCACCGGCGGGCTCCCCTCGATCGTCGCCGCGCCCACATGCGCCACCTTGCTGGTATCGGACATCAGCGCGCCTGGGAACGGCGATCCGGGCGGAGGACAAGAGCTCATCCATGGGGCCGGAATCGAATCCCAGCCATCCACTTCGGCCCGCCCCACGACTCGCACCTGACCCTGCGCCTTCAGCGCGGCGCGCACCGGACTACCGAAGGGGACACCCGTCGTCAGAATCCCGGTGTGCTGGATAGCCCCGTTGGGGGCCCGCCCCTCCGCCTGGATAGCGTAGATCGGCTGCACCGTCGTGCCGTCGTCCAGCGAGGTCGCCACGACACGGTACGCCGAGCGCGTGGGCAGCGTGCCCTGATCCACCACCCAGGACTCGCCCATGTCCAGCACGTCGGGCCGGTTCCAGTTCTCCAGCGCCTGAGCCAGCCCCGTCTCCGCGGCGTAGAAGGCGATGGAGCGGGAGGTCGTCCGCACCTGGGTGCGAAGCTCCTGCTGCGTCAGCGCGATGCCCAGCAGGGCCAGCGCCGAAAACACGATGACGCCCAGGATGGCCGTGGGCAGACCGAACCCGTCTTCTGTTCTCAGTCTGTAGGTCGAGCGCATTCTATTGATCCGCGTTTCTGAGCCGGAGCACCCGCCTCCGGACAACCTGATAGACTATTCCTTCTCTCGTGGTCGGCGCGGAGCCTTTGGCGCCGACGACGATCTCCACATCGACGATGTCGGGCGGATTGGTCGTCACGTTTCCCGCCTCATCCAGATACCTGAACTGCAAGGCCGAAGACTTCGGCTGGCTTGCCGGCATCAGAGGACCGCCCAGCACGCGCGCCGAGCCCAGCGCGTCGGTCTTCAGCACCCAGTAGCCGGCCTCCCTGCCCAGCCAGTAGTTGGCATAACTGAAGACACGCACCGGCGCGCCGATCGGGATCTGGTCACCGATCCCACTCAGTCCGTGCGCAATGGCCGACCAGCCGGGCGCGCTGTCAGGACACGTCGTCGCCGAAACCGAACCGAGCCTGACGGGCTCCCAGTGATCGTCGGCCAAGGTCACCTGTGTGCCGCGTGAGTAGACCAACGCGCTGTCAGAATCCAGCTCGGGCCCCTCCCGCGTCACACGCCTTACCGTCACCTGCACGTCCGTCGTGACTCGCTTGTCGCAAAGCGCGAAGATCCCACGGAAGACGCGCAGCCGCATCGAGTCGGACGCGGCGAACGTGATGTCGCCAGCGGATGGGTTGAGCGCCAGGAGTTCCGGTGCCAGGACTTTGTCCACCTGATCCACGTCGCGGCGCGTCTCTGAGATGTCGCCCGCCACCATGTAGAAGCGCTGTTGATGCACCAGAGCCCCCAGGATGGAGGCCAGCACGAGACCGCCGACGATCATCGAGATCAGCGTCTCGGCGAGCGAGAACCCGCTCGCCCCTCTTGCGCGTGTCATTACGGCCGTCTCACCGCAGTCACCAGAGTGTCCTGACGCGTCGAACGCGGAAGATCGTAGCGATAGACCATCGTAACGCGCTTGGACACGACCCCTTCGGCCACCGCCCAGGTCATCTGAACGCCATCCCGGGTCACGCTTCCGTCGGTCACCTCATCGTAGGCAGTCGAGTAGAGCGTCTCGATCTGCCGCTCCGCAACCTGCATGGCGCTCAGCCGGCTGTGCACCGAGTTCATGGTGGTGCCCACCCGCACCGAGGTGCCGGCAAGGCTGAGCAGGGATACCGAAAGGATGACCAGTGATATCATCACCTCGGTGATCCCGCTGCCGTTCTCATCTCGTATGCGCGACTCTTCTCTCGCTCGGAACATCGACGTCACTCCAATACAGCATCTGTTGGGTTAACTCCGGCGGCGGGCCATGCCGGCGACCGCGTAGTAAGGAAGTCTCGTGCCAGCCAAGACTGTCACGTCCAAATCGTTGCCATCAAGCTAGATGTGCTATTGAGGCCTCGGACGGCGGATCCCGTGGGGTCCGGCATTATGCCTCAAACTCGTGGATCTTGCCCGAACCCGGGACCCGCCCACCACGTCCGATCGTGTGGGGCGCTCAACCGAAACGACAGGCTGACCGCGCCGACGTCGGCAAGGCGATCCGAGCGGCCGAGCACGCAGGGATCACGCTGGCATAGGGCCCCGGACGGACCTACGTTTCCGCTGTGAACCAGGCCGATCGACCCGGCGACATCCCCGAAGCTCTACGCGCGGCCCTCCCCAACCGCTACGAGCCGGTCCGGGTGCTGGGGCGCGGCGGCATGGCCACCGTCTACCTCGCCACAGACTTGCGGCACGAGCGCTCGGTGGCCGTCAAAGTCCTGCACCCCGAGCTTGCTGCCTCCCTCGCCAGCGAGCGGTTCCTGCGCGAGATCCGCATCGCGGCCCAGCTCAACCACCCGCACATCCTCACGCTGATCGACTCCGACGCGACGGATGGCCTACTCTATTACGTCATGCCCTTCGTCGAGGAGTCGCTGCGCCAACTCGTCACGCGCTACAAGACGATCAAGACCGACCGGGCGCTGGAGATCACTCAGGAGGTGGCCGACGCGCTGGGCTACGCGCACCGGCGCGGCATCGTGCACCGCGACATCAAGCCCGAGAACATCCTCCTGTCGGAAGGCCACGCCGTGGTGGCCGACTTCGGGATCGCCCGGGCCAACAGCACTGCCGGCGGCGAGAGCCTCACCCGCACCGGCTTCCCCGTGGGCACGCTGGGCTACATGAGCCCCGAGCAGGCGGCCGGCCGCGTCGAGCTCGATGAGCGCACCGACATCTACAGCCTCGCCTGCGTCTTCTACGAGATGGTCGTCGGCGAGACGCCCGGAATGTGGATCACCGAGACGGCCGGCAAGGTGGGCCGCTTCATCCAGGCGCCAGAGCATCATCGCGAACGGCTCGACCGGCTGCCCGGCTTCGTCGAGGCGACGCTGGTGCGCGCCATGCGCCTGCAACCGCAGGATCGCTTCCTCACCGCCGGCGAGTTCGCCCAGGCGCTGGAGGACGCCTTCAGCGGCACACGGCGCTACAGCGAGCAGCAGGCCCAGGAGATCATCCAGCGCGCCGCCGAGCTGGAGGCGCGGCCCACCCAGGACAGCTCGCTGTCGCTGGGCGGCATCCAGCAGCTTGCCGCCGAGGTGGGCATCCCAGCGGAACACGTCCGCGAGGCCGCCTGGGCCCTGGCCGAGCCCGAGACGGAGATCCCCCGGGGCGGTTACTTCGGCGTCACCGGCAAGATCGACATGCGACAGGTCGTGGGCGGAGAGGTGGCCCAGCAGGATTACGGGGCCATCCTCGAGGAGATCCGCCACACCATCGGCCAGTCAGGCCGTGTGGTCGAGACGTTCGACAACTCCCTGTCCTGGGAGTTCAAGCCCGGCTTCGGCGAGTGGACTCGGCGCGTGCAGGTGTCGGTAGCGCCCAGGGAGGGCAGGACGGCAATCCGGATCGCGGAGCATCCCGGCGCCGAGCAGGAGCTGGTCGTGGCCTCGGTGATGGGCGGGATCGCCCTGGCGGGGGCGGCCGGCGTCGCCGTTCACACCCTGCTGGGCCTCGACATCGCCGGCGCCGTCGCCATCGGCGGCGCAGCCTGGGTGGGCCAGTACGCAGCCATGCGGGCCTGGTACCACCGCTTCATCAGGCGACGGTCAAACATCCTGTCGGGTTTGCTGGGGCGCCTGTCACGTTACCTGAAGGGGCCGGGCGGCCGGCGACTCCCGGCGGGCGACGAATCCCGCTCAGATTGACTTGCCCTTTGGGCCGCGGGGACCAGGGTGACCCATTCCAGTTAGACGGTCGCTCGCGCGATCCGGCCGGCTCAGCGAATCACGGCGAACTTACCGATCCTCTTCAGCCACTCGCCCGTCGCCGGGTTCTCCGCCTGCACCGTGTAGACGTAGAGGCCGGCGGCCAGGTCACGGCCCTCCCGCGTTC
>CP070722.1:3435062-3443186 GCA_020350785.1 Gemmatimonadota bacterium | reverse complement strand
GCGTCTAGGACCTTAGAGTCGAACTCACTTGTAGCCAGTTACCACAGACACGAGAGGCTACCTATGCGTAGAGTTTTCATCAGCTTTGCTGTCCTCGCCCTTTCCGCGGGTACGGTCGAGGCGCAGGTGGACGCCCGGATGCTCCGCTATCCCGACGTCTCCGCCACGCAGATCACGTTCGTCTATGCCGGCGACATCTGGGTGGTCCCCAAGAGCGGCGGCACCGCCCAGCGCCTCAGCTCGCCCAGGGGCGAAGAGTCCTTCCCCCGATTCGCGCCCGACGGCTCGACGATCGCCTTCAGCGGGAACTACGACGGCAACATCGACATCTACACGATCCCGGCGATGGGCGGTAATCCACAGCGGCTCACCCATCCTCCGATGGACGACCGCGTGATCGACTGGTATCCCGACGGTGGCTCCATTCTCTTCGCGTCGTCGCGGGAGAGCGGGCGCCAGAGGTTCAACCAGCTCTATCGCCAGGGCCGGAACGGCGGTCTTCCCGACAAGCTCCCCGTGGCCTACGGCGAGTTCGGAGCGATCTCACCCGATGGGAAGTTCTTCGCCTACATGCCCAAGAGCCGCGACTTCCGCACCTGGAAGCGCTATCGGGGCGGCTGGGCCCCTGACATCTGGCTCTTCAATCTGGAGGACTACAGCTCCAGGAACCTCACGGAGAGCGACGCCAACGACGCCCACCCGATGTGGCACGGCCGCACGCTCTACTTCCTCTCGGATCGCGGGCCCAACCAGCGACACAACATCTGGGCCTACGACCTCGATTCCGAGGGCTTCCGCCAGGTAACGGACTTCGCGGACTTCGACATCCACTTCCCGGCGATCGGCCCCTCGGACATCGTCTTCGAGGCCGGAGGCCGCCTCTATTTACTCGACTTGAGCAGCGAGGAATACGCCGAGGTCGAGATCGACGTCGTGACCGACCTCGCCACGCTGAAGCCACGCACCGAGAACGTCGCCCAGCGCATCGCCAGCGCCTCGATCTCCCCCAGCGGCAAGCGCGCCCTGTTTGAGGCCCGCGGTGACGTGTTCACACTGCCCGCCGAACACGGCCCGGTGCTCAACATCACGGCCAGCTCGGGCGTGGCCGAGCGTTATCCGACCTGGTCGCCGGACGGGAAGTACATCGCCTACTGGAGCGACCGTTCGGGTGAATACGAGCTGACGATCCGCCCGGCGGACGGGAAGGGTGAGGAGGAGAAGCTGACTGCGCTGGGGTCGGGCTTCCGCTATACGCCGCAGTGGTCGCCCGACAGCAAGAAGATCGCCTTCATCGACCAGACGAAGTCGATTCGAGTATACGACCTCGAGCGTCGCGACATCGTGAAAGTCGACAGCGACCTCTGGATGAACCATGGGAACCTATCGAACTTTCGGGTAAGTTGGTCTCCCGACAGCCGCTGGCTGGCTTACAACCGCGGCCTCGAGAGCCGCAGCAACGCCATCTTCCTGTTCGACACGCGCAGTGGTCAGCGGCACCAGGTGACCTCCGGCTACTACAGCGACTTCATGCCGGCGTTCGATCCCGACGGTAAGTACCTCTACTTCTACACCAACCGTACGTTCCGGCCCGCCTACAGCGACGTGGATAACACCTGGGTCTATCCGAACGCGACCAACATCGCGGCGGTAGCGCTGCGCTCGGATGTGCCGTCACCCCTAGCGCCTCGAAACGATGAGGAAGGGGCAGAGGAGGAAGAGAGCGAGGGGGGCGATAATAATAAGGATCAGGAGAAGAAGAACGGGGAGGAGCCGAAGCCGGTCGAGATCGAGCTCGAGGGGTTCGAGCATCGGCTCGTCGTTCTGCCCCCGCGTGCGGGGAACTTCGGGCCGCTCGCCGCCGTCTCCGGCAAGGTGATCTTCCACCGCGGCGTCAACACCGGAGCGGCGGACGAAAAGCGCCCACTCATGTACTACGACCTGGAGGAGCGTGAGGAGAAGACAATCGTTGATGATGTCGACGGCTTCGTGCTGTCCGCGGACGGCAAGAAGCTGCTCGTGTGGGAAGACGAGACGGCCGCCATCATCGATGTGAAGCCGGACCAGAAGATGGAGAAGCGGCTGCGCACGAGCGAGATGGAGGCGACGGTCGATCCGCGCGCCGAGTGGAAGCAGGTATTCACCGACGCGTGGCGGTTCCAGCGCGATTTCTTCTACGATCCCAACATGCACGGCGTCGACTGGAAGGCCATGCGAGAGCAATACGGGGCGCTGGTCGATGCGGCGGTGACGCGCTGGGATGTCAACTACATCATCGGCGAGCTGATCGCCGAGCTCAACGCCTCGCACACCTACCGCGGCGGCGGCGACACCGAGCCTGCCGAGCGACGCAGCGTCGGCATGCTGGGCGTCGACTGGTCTTTGGAGAACGGCGCCTATCGAATCGAGCGAATCATCGACGGCGGACAGTGGGACGCCGAAGTCCGCTCGCCGTTCGCGAAGCCGGGCGTCGACGTTGCGGAGGGCGCCTACGTACTGGCGGTGAACGGTGTGGCGGTCGACACATCCACGGATCCCTGGGCGGCGTTTCAGGGCCTTGCCGGTAAGACGATAGCGCTAACCGTGAACGACCGGCCGGGTATGGAAGGTGCCCGCCAGGTGCTTGTCGAGGCGCTCGAACCGGATGAGGAGATCCGCCTCAGGCACCTGGCCTGGATCGAGTCGAACCGCAAGCGCGTCGAGGAGGCGAGCGAAGGCCGGGTCGGCTACATCTACGTGCGCTCGACCGGCATCGACGGTCAGACCGAGCTGGTCCGGCAATTCGCGGCCCAGTGGAACAAGGAAGGCCTGATCATCGATGAGCGCTGGAACAGCGGCGGTCAGATTCCCGACCGCTTCGTCGAGCTGTTGAAGCGGCCGCCACTCTCGTACTGGGCTGTACGGGAAGGCAAGGACTGGCAGTGGCCGCCGATCGCCAACTTCGGCCCGAAGGTCATGCTGATCAACGGCTGGAGCGGTTCCGGCGGCGACCTATTCCCCTACTTCTTCAAGAAGTCCGGAGTGGGCCCGCTCATCGGCATGCGCACCTGGGGTGGCCTGATCGGCATCACCGGCGCTCCCCAGCTCGTCGACGGAGGTGGGGTGACCGTGCCGACCTTCCGCATGTACGACACCGAAGGGAAGTGGTTCCAGGAGGGTTACGGCGTCGACCCCGACATCGAGGTGCCGGAGGACCCCACTCAGCTCGCGAACGGCGTCGACCCGCAGCTGGAGCGCGCCGTTCAGGAGGTACTCCGCATGCTGCAAGAGAATCCGCTCGCCATCCCCGACCGCCCGCCGTACGAGGATCGGACGGCCGGCGCCACACGTGCGAGCACTAACGAGTAGGTGGGTGTGTGAGCAACGAAGTGGACGAGCCAGGTTTTGACTACGGTCTGGCTTGACAGTTCTCTCCAGAAGATCGCTATCGGGCTCCGGGTCGTTGATCTTGCGACTCGGCGCCCGATTCGACATTCTGCGCGCAGCTGAGATGCGAATCGTTGGATCCTAATCTCACAACATGCGAGCCGCCCTATGCGAGTTGGCAGACTCCGCACCGCTGTCTCGATAGCCGAGATCATCTCGGCGTTGGCGGTGGTGGTCACGCTCGTCTACGCGGTGAGCGAGCTGAAGCGCTCGCGAGCGATGACGAGCACGGATATAGAGACCGTTCTGTACGATCGCATGCTGGAGATGGATCGACTCTTGGTCGAGGCTGATGGGTTTGCGGACATCGTCATTCGTGTCAGCGAAGACCCGGAGAGCCTCACATCGGGCGAGCGTGCCCGATACTTGGCCTACGAGCACATCTTTTTCGACGCCTGGGAAGCAGCGGTCCAGGCACGAAAGAACAGCCTCATGAGCCAGGAGACGTTCGAGTCGTGGGATGACTTCTTTGCAGCCGATGCGTCACGCCGGCCCAAGTTGGCTTGGACTGGAAATCTCCGATTCTACGGTGCGGAGTTCATCGAGTACGTAGAGGAGCGTGTAACCCGGGAGTAGGAGCAACCGCTTTACTCGCCCTTTCAAGATGAACAGAGGAGAGGCCTTCGTGGATTCAAACCGAGTCGCATCTCTCGCGCGCCGCATGACTGCGGCGGTGGCGGCGGTGGCAGTGGTGATGTCGGCGACATACCTGGCCTGCGACGGCGATCCGGAAGATCCCCGGGTGCCCGTCGCCTCTGTCGAAGTCACTCCTTCCCAGGCGACCATCGATGTGGGCGCGACCGTGCAGCTCACGGCCGAGCCCCGGGACGTCGATGGGGATCCGCTCAGCGGCCGCGCGGTGACCTGGTCGTCGGACGCCGAGGCGGTGGCCACGGTAGATGGGAGCGGCCTGGTCACCGGCGTGGCCGACGGCACCACCACGATCACAGCGGCCAGCGAGGGGATGAGCGGGACGGCGACGGTCACCGTCATCGAGTCGCTCGCGACGCTTGACTGTGGAGACAACCTGCCCGCCTCAATCGAAGAGGCGGCCGAGGTCGATGAATACACGTTCTCGACCACGGTCGACGACGCTTTCATTCTAGTCTCTCTCACGAGCACAGGCGGAGTCGTCGTGGACGGCCGGCTCATCGATCCCGAGGGGACGGAAGTACGAAGCTTCCGAGCCAGTACGGTCCAGCGCATCGAGGCTCCGGCCGCGGGCCTTTACCGCGTTCGCGTGAACAGTGCGACGCTGAGAGACGTGGGCACCTACCGCATCGGACTCGAGTGCATTGATCCCCTGGGCCCGGTAGAGGGAGATCTGGAGAGCGGCGACCTGGTCTCGGAAGATCTGCCTCTACCCGGCGAGGTCGATCTGTTCACGTTCACCGCCGCCGCCGGCGACCATGCCCTCCTCCCCATAGCCAACACCCAGGGCGTCGTTGCCGACGTCACACTGCTCGCTCCCAGCCGGGCCGTGGAGCTGACCTTCAGGGCGCACACCCTCCCGTTGGTGACCCTGGCCGAAACCGGACGCTACGTCATGTACGTGCATACGGCTACCCTGGTGAGCACCGGCGCCTACAACCTGGGACTGGAAAGCGTCGCCCCGCTGGGCCCCGTTCAGGGAGATCTCGTCCGTAACAGCGTGATTTCCGAGGCGATCGCGACTCCGGGCGAGGTGGACCTCTTCACCCTGACAGGAGACGGGGGCTCCGACTTCCTCATGAGCGTGGCCAACACGAGTGGGATCCGGGTGGACGCCGTGATCCTCTCACCCGACGGGGATGAGGTGGACAGAATCACAGGCAACTCCCAGAAGAGCATCCGGCTCCCGGCGACGGGGACTTACGTGGTATACGTGTTCAGCACCACGGGACATGGGCTCGCGACCTACAACATCGGGGTGATCTAGGTCAGGCTCCGGTCCGAGACCCGGAACACGCCAGCAAAGCGAAGCTATCATGAAGACATCATCGATTACGCTGACCGCGCTGGCGGGCCTCGCCTGTGTCGGCTGCGGACCGGAACCGAGCCGGGCTCCGGATTTCTCCTTCGTGAGTCGTGTCGACTCCGGCCTAGCCCGAGCGGTCATGCTCACGACCTACAGCACGACGCTCCGGGCCAACGGGAGCGATTGGACGAAGTTGAGGATCGCCGTAACGGACAGTCTGGCAAGAGAGATCACCTCGGCGGGTGATTCGATCCATATCTATGTGAGCGGTGACGGAACGATCACCTCGCTGGATGGCGAGCGTCTGCCCGTGCTGCCGGACACGGCCGGCGTGGAGTACACGCCGACCAGGTTGGTGGATGGGGTATCGACGCTGGCGTTCAGAGCTGGAACGACGCCCGACCGGGTAAGAGTCGAGGCCCGTTCGGGCACGCTCTTCCCGGGATCCCACGAGATCCACACCATTCCCGCCGATGCAAAACTGCTGACGCCCACGGCGGGACAGCTCTTTCCCACAACGAAACCCATCGACCGGATGATGGGTGCCGATATCTCGTTCCTGCCGCAGATCGAGAACAGGGCAGGCAGGTTCTCGCGAGGAGTAGGGAAGTTCTTCGAGAATGGAGAGGAAGTCGATGCCATCGAGCTTCTCAAGAATCACGGCTTCAACTACATCCGCCTGAGGATCTTCGTCAATCCCGAGAACCCAGAAGGTTACTCGCCAGGGGTGGGATACTGCGGACTGGACTCGACGCTGAGCATGGCCCGGAGAATCAAGGCCGCCGGGATGGGGTTCCTCCTGGATTTCCACTACAGCGACTACTGGGCGGACCCCCAGCAGCAGAACAAGCCGCTGGCCTGGGCAGGCCTCGCCGATGAGGCCTTGAAAGACTCCCTCAGGAGCTACACGACCACAGTGCTGAGAACCATGGAACGTCAAGGGACACCTCCCGACATGGTACAGATCGGGAACGAGGTCAATCACGGGTTCCTCTGGCCGGACGGTCATATCTCCGATCTCGACGGACTGGCGGGCCTGCTTCAGGCAGGTGTGGAAGGGGTCGAGGGCGCCGATCCCGACATGCCGGTGATGATGCATATCGCTCTGGGCGGTCAGAACGACGAGGCGCGGTTCTGGCTGGATAACATGATCGCCCGGGGAGTGGAGCTCGACATAATCGGCATCTCCTACTATCCGCGCTGGCACGGCACGCTGGAGGATCTTTACGCCAACCTCCACGACCTGGTCGACCGCTACAACAAGCCGATCAACGTCGTGGAATACTCCGATTTCAAGCGAGAGGTTCACGATATCGTGTTCAGCCTCCCCGACGATATGGGTAAGGGGACGGCGATCTGGGAACCGCTCGGTTGGAGGAGCGGCTTGTTCGACCGGGAGGGCAACGTCACTGACCGAATCAGAGCTTATGATGAGCTGAATGCGGAGTACATACATGCAAACGAACCGTAACGTGCGCCTTCATCGACTTGGCAGCGCCTGCGGGCTCGGGCTGACCCTGCTTCTCGCGCTAGGCTGGGCGTCCGACATGGAGGCCCAAGCCTACCGGTTCGAGGCGACCAGTACCGCAGGTATGCACTGGTTCAAGGGCAACACTCACACCCACACCCTGAACAGCGATGGCGACTCGCCGCCCGAGTACGTCGCCAGGTGGTACAAAGAGCACGGATACGACTTCCTCGTGCTGTCCGATCACAACGTTCTCACGGACCCCGGCGCTCTCGGCCATCTCGTCGACTCGACCTTCATAATGATCCCGGGAGAGGAAGTGACATCGAGCTTTCAGCAGCGGCCGGTACACGTGAACGGCCTGAACCTGTCTAGTGCGGTGGAGCCGCAGGTCGGGCTCACCCTGGTGGCCACGATCCAACAGAACGTGGATGCCGTCAGGGCAGTGGATGGTGTGCCACATATCAATCACCCGAACTATCGGTGGGCTCTGGGAGCCGAGGCGCTGGCGCAGGTGGAGCGGTACAGGCTGCTGGAGATTTTCAACGGCCATCCCGAGGTCAACAACCAGGGCGGCGGTGATTCCCCCGGCATGGAAGAGGTCTGGGATATTCTGCTGACGAGCGGCATGCGAGTCTTCGCCATCGCCGTGGACGACGCGCACCACTTTCAAGGCGAGTTCGGACCTGATCGGGTGAACCCGGGTCGCGGTTGGGTCGTGGTCAAGACGCGTGCCCTCGATGCGGGTGAAATCATGCGGAGCCTGGAGTCGGGGCTGTTCTACGCCAGCACGGGCGTGGAGCTGGAGGACATCGTCGTCACAGCGACGGCTTTGGAGGTCCGCATCAAACAGCGCGGCGACTTCCGGTATACGACGACGTTCATCGGCGCTGGCGGAAGGATCCTGAAGCGGAGCGGGGCAATTCAGGCGGTCTACGAGCTCGATGGGCCGGTTCAGTACGTTCGAGCGCGGGTCACGGATTCGCGTGGCGCGGTGGCCTGGACGCAGCCGGTCTTCGTGATCTCGAAAGCCGCGCAGTAGTCGAGCTTCGAGTGCGGAGGCCAAATGAACGATCGAGTCGGCGGCAAGCCTGACCAGTCTGGACACCGCGGCCCCATCGATCCACGCGTCGACATCGGCCACGTACACCTGAAGGTGGCGAACCTGGATCGCGCGCTGGCGTTCTATTCCGGCGTCCTGGGATTCGAGGTGACCCAACGGATGGGAAACTCGGCGGCCTTCCTGAGTGCCGGCGGCTATCATCATCATATCGGG
>CP070722.1:3426977-3434962 GCA_020350785.1 Gemmatimonadota bacterium | reverse complement strand
GCCCGTGTTACTGCTGCTGAAGTTCACGGTGATACCCTGCTCCGGAGCGCCATCACGGCGCACCGTTGCGGTGGCCGAGGTCGTCTGTCCGTTGCTCAGTTCGTCATCGCCCAGCAACAGGGTGATGCTGAGACCCGGCTGTGGAGGCGGCCCTCCGCCACCCACCGCGCTCAACAGACCCGCACCGCAGGGCCGCGGACACTGAGTGGAATTGCGGGGCAAGGCCCTGCTCTGCAACTCGCTGAGCAGCTGTGCCGGCGTCCAGGACGGATTGCGGGCCAGCAACAGTGCCGCGACGCCAGCGACGTGCGGCGAGGCCATGGAGGTCCCGTTGTAGTAGGCGTACCCGCCGCTGACCATGCTGAGCACGCCGTCGGGGTTGCCGTCCCCATTGTCGTCGCGATTCCGGTCGCCGCCGGGCGCCATGATCTCGATCGTGGCTCCGTAATTCGAGTAACGGCTCACCAGATGGCCCCTGGCGTCGCTGGCCGCCACCGTGATCACGTTGTTGCAGCTGGCCGGCAGGAAGCCGGAAGCATCGGACGCCTCGTTACCCGCGGCGACGACGACGGCCGAGCCCGCGTTGACGGCGTCGTTGATCGCCGACTGCAAGGCGGGAACCGTCGAACAGGCGCCACGGCCACCGAGGCTCATGTTCATGACCCTTGCCGGTGTGGTGTTGGTCGGCACACCCGGCACCGAAAGGCCGGCGGCCCAGCGGATGCCGTCGTTGATGTCGGCGAGGGTTCCGCCGCAGACGCCGAGCACGCGGACCGCCTGGACGCTGACGTTCCAGTTGATGCCGGCGACGCCGACACCGTTGTTGGTGTTGCCGACACCGACCGTGCCCGCCACGTGCGTGCCGTGCCAGCTATTGGGCTGTCCTCCGCAGGCATCGCCGGGGTCGGTGGGGTCGGGGTCGCGACCGTCACCGTCGTTCCCGGTGCTCGCGCTGCTGATCATGTCGTAGCCGCCGATGTAGTTGGGCGATCCAGCGATGTCCGGGTGATTCGGCAGGATTCCGGTATCGAGGATCGAGACCACGATATTCGCATCACCGGTGCTCGTGTCCCACGCCGCGGGTAGGCTCACCCCGCCGGGCGATTGGCCCGCGCCCGTCCCGTTGTTGAAGTAGTGCCACTGCTCCCCGTAGCGAGGATCGTTCGGCGTCGTGTCGAGTATGCGCAGGATATAGTTCGGATGTGCGTATTCGACATCCGGGCGCTGACTCATGGCCTCCGCCACCGCAAGCGTCTGATCGCGCGCTTGCTGGGCCGTCGCAGTCGAGAGCGCCGCTGGAGGTATGCGATAGATCGCGTCTCCGCCCGACAGCTGGCGATCGGTCCTCTCGATCCCGATCTCCTGCAACGCTTCGCCTGCGATGGCCGCCGCACCGGGGCGCAGCTTCACGATCAGCTCGCCAGGCACAAACTCCGCCTCGGCGGGTAGATTGAACTCGAGAAAGAACTGTGCCTGCTGGCTAGTATCCTGGGGCTGATCGGCGCTTTGTTGTTCCGCATTCTGGGCGGACGCGCAACCGATGCTGGCCCCGACTAGCAGAAGGGACGCGAGCAGCGGGGTTCTCATTTGCCGTCTCCTTTCGCTGAGACTATTTTGCTGTCTGTGCATCTCACAAACGGTACTGCGCGACGAGTGATGCACCTGCTCGTCTTATCGCTGGCCCTGTCAATCTGCTGGGTGACCAAGCTGGCTGCTCAAGACCAGAAGTTCGTACCCGGTCAAGCGCTGGCCAAGTTCGTGGCCGGGAGCACCGGCGACGCGGCCGTGACGCGGGCCGCCCAGGCAGTCCCACCGGATCTCGGGGCACTCGCCACTGTCGTCAATGATCTGGAATCGGGCGTCGGTCTCCCGCTGCTGGCCACTCAGGTGTCCAGCGGCAACTGGTTCATAGTCTCCCTAGACCTGGACCGCCTAGCAGAGCGAACCGTTAGGCAGCTACGCGACCGCGATAACGTTACGGCTGCCAGTGCAAGCGCGCGGGAGGGGGACATCGCCGGTGGCGCGCCGGCTCCTCTGAGATTCGCCGTCAACTTCGCGAAAGACAGCCCGGAGCACAAGGCTTTGCTGGAAGCCAACGCGATCGGGTCGGACGAACCCCTAGTGGCCGTACTTTCGGCGCTGCGGAACGATCTCGACCTGCCCCTCGAGCGAGTGGCGGCCGGAGCGGGCGAGCTTGTCTTGCAGGTGGATCTCGAGGCCACCACGCTGAGGCTGGTCGAGCGCCTCCAGGCACTTCCGGAGATCGAGGCCGCGCAGCCCAACTATATTCTAGGCGCCATTGGATAGGCCGATGACTAGCCGCTGTCACCTCTCGCCATCCACCATGCTTCCTCTGTTGGCTCTCGCCGCGTCGGCTGGCCTCTCATCCTGCAGAACCATGCCCGCCACCGAGCGGGCCCAGGAGCCCCAGCTCGTGTTCGCCGTGGCCGCGGCCGCTCAAGACGCGCAGGAGGTGACACCCACAGTGGCCCAGATCACCCCTGGCAGCGCCGAAATTGCCGGGACAATAGCAACGCCGAATCCCTGCTACGAAATCAGCGCCACCCTCGCCACCGCTAAGCGTGACCTGCAGCTCCAGCTCACCGCCAGGGCGCGGGAGGGCATCTGCGTACAGAAGCTCGGAGCGTTCGAATACCGAGCGACGATCACCGGACTCCGCTCGGGAGCTTACGAAATCGTCATAGCCTATTCGTACCCCGAGACGGGCTGGGAACCCAGCGCTCACAGGCTCGCCTTCAACATCCCCTAGACCGGGCGGCAGGGCGGCGGGGGGGCGGCGGGGGCGGCGGGGCTGAGACCGAAACTCCCAGCCGGGCGGGCTTCAAGATCTAGCTCGGCGTGCCAGGGCGGGCAGCCCCCGTGGCGCCTTCGCGCCAGGTCGGCTGCCCAAGACACATCCATTAGAGAGCTATTCGCATGAGGATCGGTCGCATACTGAGGTCGACCCCCATCGTTACACTGACCGCGCTGCTCTCGGCTTGCAGCGCGCCCGTCCCACATCGTGGCGAAGAGATAGGCCTGGTGGTCCTGATCTCTGTCGACCAGCTGCCAGCGTACCTGTTCTCACGATACGACACGCTTTATCAACATGGTCTACGCCGTCTCCTGCAGCAGGGCGGCATTTACACGGACGCGACCCACGACCATGCCCTCACCTGGACGTCGGCCGGGCACGCGACCCTGGTGACCGGCGTGGTTCCGGCCCGACACGGGATCGTGGCCAACGGCTGGCTGGAAGTAGTTGACGGCGAGGGGAGGCATGTCGAGAGCGTGGACGACGACGGCGAGCAGATCGTAGGGGTCCGCGGCAAGGTCGGCATGTCGCCCCGGAACCTGCTCGTCTCGAGCCTACCCGATTGGATAGTCGCGACCGACCCCGAATCCCGAGTCGTCTCGATATCGGGCAAGCGCACGGCAGCGGTGCTCATGGGTGGCAAGACGGAGGCGGGCTACGTCTACTACTTCGAGGACGACGTGGGCCGCTTCGTTACTTCCACCTACTATCGCGCTGGTTATCCTGACTGGGCCCAACGCTTCAACGATGAAGTGCTGGCCGACTTCTACTCCGACTCCGTGTGGGAGTGCCAGGTGCCGAGCGCCGCACGGAAACTGGCTCGAGAAGACGACGCCGACTACGAGAACGGTGGCAAGAACTTCAACTTCCCGCACGCCTTCAGCGCGGAGGTAACGGACGACGGAGACCCGGAGACTTTCTACGATTGGTGGGATCACACGCCGGCCCTCGACCAGGCGACACTGGAGTTGGCACGAGCGGCCGTGGCGGCTCTGTCACTAGGTAGACGGGGCCACCTCGATTATCTCGCGGTTAGCCTATCGCAGCTCGACCGTGTTGGCCATTACTACGGGCCGCTGAGCTTGGAGCAGCTAGATGCGATTCTCGCACTCGACCAAGCGCTCGGCGGGTTCCTCGACTACCTCGACGCCGAGGTCGGTGCGGGTCGATACATCCTGGCCTTCACCTCGGATCACGGTGTCGTGGAGCTGCCAGGGTACCGGCGTGCACAGGGATCCTCCGGAAGGGAGGTCACGGCCAGCGAGCAGCGGCGCGCCTACCGCGAGGCGCTCGAGGCCGCGGGAACGGCTTCGGATGAGGGGCGCGAGGCAGCTATCGGCGCCCTGGAGCGACTCGACTTCGTCGCCGACGTCATGACCATCGACGAGCTTACCGATCCCACGTCTCCCGACTCGTTCATCGCACTCTACCAACGCTCTTACTCTCCCGGTCGCGTCGCCGGCGCGCTTGCCAGAGAAGGCCTCGTTCTACGCTTGGCCGAAGGCATGCATGGCGGCCCGGAGCCCACCACTCACGGTTCCCCCTATCTGTACGACCGGAATGTCCCGCTGATCTTCTTTGGCTCAGGCATCGAACGCGGCACGGTGGGCGCGCCGGCGCGCAGCGTCGATGTCGCTCCGACGCTGGCCGAGTTGGCTGGAATACCCTACCCTGCGGATCTGGACGGACGTGCGTTGATTCGGCAATAATCGCGGCAGCTACGACCCGACCGCCGGGTTGACGCATGTGATGGGCCCTGCGGAAAGTACCGCCGCGCCCTTGAAGCCCTTACATTGAGCGCGAGATCGGGCGAACCGCCGGCCCTGTTCTCGTCGAACGACCCCTGAAGACACAGCCGCCGCGAGGCGTTTCAAAATGCGCATGCACGCAATCACAGCCCTCGTGCTGCCCGCTCTGCTCGGTGCAGGGCCATCTCACAGTATCGCGCACGGCCAGATCCTGCGTCTGCCCGGCCAGGCCCAACGCGATACGACCGCCGACACATTGCAGGCAGCTCCTCGACCCGTTCCCATACCAGCGCCTCAAGTCGCACAGCAGGCTGAGGAGACCGCTCAGCGGCTTCGGGCCATCAGGCCCCTGATAGCCGCCGACCCCAATGTCATCGACCTGGCCAAACAGCTCCCGTCCCTTGTCTCATCGATCGAAGAGCTCCGCGCCGATCCAGCCAGCCGCACGCCGGCGCTGCTCTCCCTACGGCAACTGGAAGCGTTGCGCCAGCGCTGGACAAGCCTGCGCTCACAGCTAGAGGGATGGCAGTCCACTCTGACCTCCCGTTCGGCGCTTCTGCAATCACGCAGGGACAGCCTGAGCTTCATTGTGGCGACCTGGCATGTTACGGCCGATACGGCAGAGGCGCGCGGCCTGCCAGCAGCCACCATTGAGCAGATCAACTCGGTGCTGGCGAGTGTCGAGGAAGTCGAGCGAGAGCTGACTCAACGCCTCAGCGCCGTGCTCAGCCTCCAGAACACGGTCGCGGACAAGCAGATTCAGGCAAGCGAGGTGATAGCGCGAATCGAAACAGCCAGTCAGCAGGCGCGCCTCAACCTGCTGATACCCGATGCCGCTCCGCTCTGGCAAGCCGTGGTCTGGGCTGGCCTTCCGCAGTCCCAGCTCCGGGAGTCGCTTCTGGCCGACGGGCGCACGCTGCTTCAGTTCATCGACGGGAACTCTCAGAGGCTTGCCGGCGCCCTCGCGATATCCCTGTTGTTGCTGGTGCTCATGATCGCGCTGCGCAGCAAGGGAAAGGAATGGGCGGAGCAGGATCCCGAGCTGGCAGCAGCCTCTCTCATCCTGGACCGGCCCGTATCAGCGACGCTTCTTGTCGCCTTGATCGTGCTCAGGTTCCTCTTCCCCGATGCGCACCCTGCAGTGGTCGATGTCAATCGGTTACTCTTGCTCATTCCGGCGCTTCGGCTACTGCCGCGGCTTCTCCAGCCCTCCATGCGTCGCCTGTTGTACGGTCTGGCTGTGCTGTACTTGTTCCAGCAACTTCTCGAGTTCCTGCCCGAGGGTTCGTTTCTGCAACGGCTGTCCCTGCTCGGGCTTACCGCCCTTGCCACTGCCGGCCTGGCCTTGGTCCTTCGACCCGGCGGCCTTGGGGAAAGCGCAGCAGGGCAAGGAGGTCGACTGCGCTTGGTGCTGGCCTTTCTGCGCGTCGCCCTGGCCGGCCTGGCTATTTCGCTGATTGCCAATGTTCTGGGCTTCGTCGCCTTGGCCGACCTCATGACGCCGGCGATTATCCTCAGCGCCCTGCTCGCCTTCGTCCTCTTCGCGGGCGCTCAGGTCGTCGCGGCGGTCGTGCGGCTGGTGCTTCGGACCCCCCTCGCGCAATCGCTGCATTCGATTCGCACGCAGGGCACCCTCGTCACCCGACGCGCCGTGAGATTGACCAATCTGTTGGCCGTTGTCATCTGGGCCCTGGGTACTCTCTCGGCGTTCGACTTGCTCGACCCCACCATTTCCGCCCTCGACACGGCCCTGAACACACCGCTGGTGGTGGGAGCGTTGTCGATATCACTGGGCGACGTGTTCGCTTTCGGCATCGCGATCGGCATCGCCGTTATTGCCTCTCGGCTCGTCCGCTTCGCCCTGCAGGAGGATCTCTTGCCGCGCTTCGCCCTCCCACGCGGTGTGCCCGGCGCGATCTCGCAGCTGTCCCACTACATAATCCTCGGATTCGGGTTGCTGTTCGCCTTGGCCGCGGCGGGCATCGATCTGAGCCGACTGGCCCTACTGGTGGGTGCACTGGGCGTAGGTATCGGGTTCGGCCTCCAGAACATCGTCAACAATTTCATCTCCGGATTGATCCTGATATTCGAACGTCCGATCCAGGTCGGCGACACCATCGAGTTGGAACCGCTACTGGGCACCGTCAGGCACATCGGCATTCGAGCCAGCACCGTGCGGACTTGGGAGGGCGCTGAGGTCATCGTGCCCAACGCCGATCTCATCGCTGGCAAAGTCGTCAACTGGACTCTCTCGGATCGACAACGCCGAGTCGACGTACAGGTGGGCGTGGCCTACGGCACCGATCCCGACCGGGTCGTCGCGATCCTCGTCGAGGTCGCCGGGAAGAGCCCGAGCGTTTTAGCGCATCCCGAGCCGACAGCCCTGTTCCGAGGCTTCGGTGATAGCTCCCTCAACTTCGTGCTTCGCGCCTGGACGCCGGAGTTCGAGCGCTGGATGCACGTGCAAAGTGAGCTGACCCTGGCCGTTCATCACGCGCTCCGCGATGCAGGAATCACGATTCCCTTCCCGCAGCGCGACCTCCATTTGCGCTCCGTCGATCCCTCGATCGGCGGGCTCATATCAAGGAAGAGCGCGGGAGACAAGGAGAACCCGAGGCGGCCCGACCCCGCCGAGTCCGACGATAGCTGACTCCCTTGCCGGAACTCCCCGAGGTCACGATCTACATCGAGACCCTCGAGCGCTTCCTGCCGGGCCAACCACTGGAGCGAGTTCGCCTGCGCTCTCCTTCGCTCCTCAAGACCTATACGCCCCCGCTCAGCGCCGTCGAGGGCCGGCGGGTTCTCGGTTTCAGCCGAATCGGCAAACGAATCGTATTGGAGCTGGAGGGCGAGCATTTCTTGGTCTTCCATCTCATGCTGACCGGACGATTCCGCTGGCGCCAACGCCGTGCCGAGATCCCAAAGAGACGTGGCCACGCCGCCCTCGACTTCCCTCACGGCACCCTGCTGCTAACCGAGGAGGCCACCAAGAAACGTGCGTCGCTCCACGTGGTTCAAGGTCGAGTCGCTCTCGAGTCCTTCGACCGCGGTGGCCTCGAGCCGTTAGAGGCGACGCTGGAAGAATTCGCCCAAGCACTTCTGAAGGAGAACCGTACGTTGAAACGTGCGCTTACCGACCCGCGCCTGCTCAGCGGAATCGGGAACGCCCACTCCGATGAGATCCTGCTAGCCGCCAGGCTGTCACCGATTAGGCGCACTCGACTACTCGACGAAGACGAGGTCGCTCTTCTCTACGATAGTGTGCGGGCGGAGCTACGGGAGTGGATCGATAGGCTGCGGTTGGAGGCAGGAGACGCCTTCCCGGAGAAGTTGACCGCCTCTCATCCCGCTATGAAAGCTCACGGGAAGTACGGCCAGCCCTGCCCGCAATGCGGCTCCCCAATACAACGCATTGCCTATGC
>CP070722.1:3408893-3426877 GCA_020350785.1 Gemmatimonadota bacterium | reverse complement strand
TGCCGGAGGATCCCCCGCCGCGGCCGTCGTGGATGCGGTAGGTGCCGGCGCTGTGCCACGCCATCCGGATGAATAGCCCTCCATAGTGGCCGTAGTCGGCCGGCCACCAGTCCTGGGAGTCGGTCATCAGCGCATTCAGGTCCTTCTTCAGGGCAGCGAAGTCCAGCTTCTTGAACTCCTCGGCATAGTTGAACTCCGCACCCATCGGATTGGACTTGGAGGAGTGCTGGTGGAGAATCTTCAGGTTCAGCTGTTCCGGCCACCAGTCAGCGTTTGACAGGGCGCCAGCTGCCGTGTGTCGGTGCACTACCGGGCATTTGCCTTCGCTCTTCATAGTTATGGTCTCTCGTGTTCAGGGTTCTTTGACGAGGCCCAAATACAGCGATCGCGGAACAGTGGAATGTGCTCCACCTCGTGCCGCGTTGGGAGCTTGCTTGAAGTATCATCAGTACCACACGGACATTTGGAATGTCAACCGTTCAACGCAGAATGGTCTAAATCAGCGCCCGCCAGCACGGGTGAGATGTCACCTGTTCTGGCTCGCCGGTTGTGAGTGTGCGATGAGCAGATCAGGAAGGCAATGAGACTTCCACCGAGGCTGTCCCAATACCCCCGGCCGACGCCCTAGAGGTCTATGCGCGACAGGGGCCTTGACACCTCTGGCGTACCTTCTGCACGCTTCTGGCTGTGATCTTGATTTCCCGAGCCAATCCGAGGCCATGACTGCGTACACCACCGAGCTCACAGAGGAGGGTCGCGCCCTCTTCCAGCAGCGCGTCGCCCTGTTCGCGAAGGTGATGATCGGGGTCCAGCTGCTCGGTCTTGCGGGACTCGTTGCCCTGAGCCGGTGGGCGCCGCCAGCCTGGACCATCACACCGGAGGAACTTTGGCAACCTTGGTTCGCTCTTTTCCAGGTGCAGACCGGGTTGGCGGTCGCTGCTTGGGCGCTGTGCCGCAGGGGAGTGCGCTCCATGCGCTTCGTGTCTTGGGTCGAGGCCACCATGCTTCTCGGGACCGCCGCACTCAGCGCAACGATGGGCCGACTGATACAGCCTGGACTGGTGCCGAAATACCTTGGCGACGTGGTGAGTCCCAATGACGCCTTGTATGGACACTTCGTTGGGCTCGTTCAGGGCTCGAACTCACTCGAGTTTGTCATAGGGCTTTCCCTTTGGGTCTTTGTGCGCGCGGCGCTCGTGCCCTCTCGGCCGCTGCGCACCTTGGTGTTGACCGCGTTAGTGGCAGTACCTGTGGCAGTGGTCACCGCCGTGAACACCTTGCCGTTCGAGCCCCAGCCGTCACTACGATCCGTCACCCCGCGGGAGTTGGTCATGACGAATGTGACCAACATAGCGATCTGGTGGACCTTCGTGACGGGCGTCTGCACCATCGTATCCGTGGTCATCTTCGGCCTGCGCCGACAGGTTCGCGAGGCGCGGCGACTGGGGCAGTACACTCTGGAGGAGAAGCTTGGCGAGGGCGGTATGGGGACGGTCTACCGGGCCAGCCACGCCATGATGCGGCGCCCCACGGCGATCAAGCTCGTGCGTCCCGATCAGGCCGGTGAAACGAGCCTCGCCCGCTTCGAGCGCGAGGTGCAACTCACGGCTCGGCTCACGCACCCTAACACGGTCACCATCTTCGACTATGGACGTACTGAAGATGGGATCTTCTACTACGCCATGGAGCTGCTCGACGGAGCGACGCTCAAGGACATCGTGCGCGTTGACGGGCCGCAGCCACCCGGGCGCGTGGTCAAGGTGCTGGCCGATCTGGCCGGCGCCCTGCAAGAGGCTCACGGCATCTCGCTCATCCATCGCGACATCAAGCCTTCAAACGTGATCCTGTGTACCCAGGGTGGCAAACCCGACGTGGCAAAGCTTCTCGACTTTGGCCTGGTCAAGGAGCTGGGCGACAAAGGAGAGATCGAGCTGACCGAGAAGGGCGTACTGGCCGGAACGCCGCAGTACATGTGCCCCGAATCACTGACGTCTCCAAACGCTGTGGACGAGCGCGGCGATCTCTATACACTCGGAGCCGTCGGGTACTTCATGCTGACGGGACAGCACGTCTTCGACGGGGCGACCATCGTCGAGGTGTGCGGACACCACTTGCACAGCGAGCCCGTAGCGCCCTCCAAGCGTCTGGAGGGTCCGGTGCCCGAGGACCTCGAGGACTTGCTGCTCTCTTGCCTTAAGAAAGATCCTGCGGACCGGCCGCAGTCCGCCGCCGAGCTCGGTTCGAGCTTGCAGGCCTGTCAGAGCATGGGCGAGTGGGCCGAGGCTGATGCGCATCGCTGGTGGGACCGCCATGGCGAATCGCTCCGCCTCCTCAGCGAGGCGCACTACGGCCGCGCTGAGACCCAGGCTCTTGCCGTGGATCTCGCCCGCTATGTACCGTCGCAACGCAAGGGCTGAGAGCTCTGGCAGGGTAGGGGCGGGCGTATTGAAGCAGCGCTGCGCGACTAAAGCGACGCCCCTATCGCTGCTATTGCCTGGCCTGTCTTCGGTCGCGGTCTACTGTATTGCTCTGTCTTTCGGCGCCCCGCGAAATTCGATGGCTCGCTACCGCAGCAGCTCTGCGATCCGGGGGCGCGTCGCCTCGATCCGCTCATAGTCCAGCTCCAACCCGTAGGGCGCGAGCGCGGCGCCGACGAAGTCATAGATGTTTCTCACCGCCTCGAAGGGAGGGGTGACCGCGTCGAGCGCCGTCGATCCATTGTTGTTCCTGATACTCTTGTCGGCCCCCGCCGCCAGCAGCGCCTCGACGATGTCGGCGTGCGCAAAGAAGGCCGCGGTGATGAGCGCGGTCGATCCCTCGTTGTTCTGCTGGTCCAGATCGGCTCCTGCCCCGATCAACACTTTGGCCGCTTCCGTCTGACCGAAGGTCGCCGCGCTGATCAGCGGGCTCGACCCCCCGGACGGCTCCCGTCCGTTCAGGTCGACCCCCGCCTCGATTAGCTCTCGAACGGCCTCCAGGTCTCCCCTGACGATCGCTTCGTGAAACCGCAGGTCGCGCTGCCCTTCGGGCGGTGGGGAGGGTCGTGACGCGGCCCGCCCTGTGGCACCCAAGACCTCGTCGAGCATCCGCAGCAGCTCGTCCCGCGTGAACGCGTACGGCTGGTCCTGGTTCAGCTGAACCAGCTCCAGCAGCGCCTGCCGGATGGTGATCTCGGCCTCGGCCCGGTTCGGTACCACCATGTATCGTCGCTTCGGCGACTCACTGGTGAGGAAGTCGAGGGCCGCGAGAGCAACGTCGGTCGGTTCGTTGAACTGGGAGCGATCAAGGGGGCCGCTGATCAGGTCGAGCATCGAGCCGTACCGCGAGCCCTCGGCCGAATACCCGGCCTCACGCATGCGCCTGACCATCGAGGCCATGATCTGGGACTTGTAGTTCCCGGGCTCCACGGCGGCGACAGCCACGTTGAAGCGCTGGAGCTCCGCGGCCAACGCGTCGGTGTAGGCCTCGACGCCGTGCTTGGTCATGCTGTACGCGCCGATGAAGGGCCCGGACAGGATGCCGGCGATCGAGCTGACTGTAAGGACTCGACCCTCGCTCTCGATGAGCAAATCCGCGAACGCCCTCGTCACCCGGTAGGGACCCAGGAGATTGACATCGATGATGAAGTCCAGCTCCTCCTCAGGCTGCTCGATGAGCGGTCCCATGACCGTCACGCCCGCGTTGTTGATCAAGCCGTAGAGACCTCGTCCTTCGGCCCGCACGATCTCGACCGCCGCGTCGATTTCGGTCTGGACCGTCACATCCAAGCGTACCGCCTTCACGTTCTCCATCGCGTCCAGGCGCTCTAAGTCCTCCGCTTTGCGAGCACCTGCATAGACGAAGAAGCCATTCTGCGAGAGGATTTCCGTCATGCGCAGCCCGATACCGGTGCTGGTCCCCGTAATGAGCACGGCTCGCAGGTCTTCCGGTTCCTGAGCGGCAACTGGAGAGACGGTCAGATATGAGATCGCGACCAGTGGGAAGAGCAAGCATCGAGCAGCGAACAGCAAGATTCGGACTACCACCGGAGGCTCCCTTCGTCTGAGTTGGGCAGGGGAGAGAGCACACCTGCACTGTAGCCGTATCGTGGGGCAGGTGCAACGGATTGGCTTCCGGCATCGGACGCGTTGTTTGGTGACCTTGCCAGTAGTAGAAGGGCGGGCCGGCGTAGGGAGTCCGCGGCCGCAGCCCCAAGCACGTGGCCGCCTCTTGCGCCTCGAAGTGACTCGCGCTAGTTGTGCGGCGAGCTACACCACGAGAATGGTCTCAGCCTCATTGAATAGGTCGCAGCTACCATGAGCGATCTCATCCGGCCGGTCGCCGAGAGCCTGAGGATATCTGATTTCTTCATGGAGTTGATGACCGGCGACCTCACGAACGACCTCGCCGTAATGCGCGTCCGTGACACGGAGGGGCCATCGATATCCTGGGTCGTTGGCCACCTCTTGAACGGGCGCTGTGAGCTGCTTAAGCTGCTGGACCCCGAGGCCGAGAACCCATACGCGGAGCGCTTCGATCGCCTCGTGGCGGCCACCGACGGCAGCGACTATCCGGACATCGCGGATCTGCGAACGTCGTGGCATGAGCTCTCGGGTCGCGTTTTCCGCGCCTTGGAGCCGGTGGGCGACCAGCAACTCGTGGCGCCGATCGAGGAAGTGGGTGCGCCGCACGCGGAAAAGAACCTGTTGGGCGTACTCGTGTATGTCGTGTGGCACGAGACCTACCACATAGGCCAGATCGGTACGATGCGCACGCGGCTTCGGCTCACGCCGACGATCGATCGAGCTATCGAGGTGTGGAGCGCATAGTCACGAACCTAAAGGTCGCGAATATCGACGTACACCCGCTTGAGTCGAACGGGTGAGCCGTCGGCCATCCGCGCCAGGCGGCGATAGGTGATTGTAGGCGAGAGGAATCGTGGGGAGTCGGAGCGAAGAGCGTTTACCCACGCGTCCTGCGGTTGATGGATGACGTAGCAGTAATCGATCTCGTTCGCGACGGCTTCAGTCTCCACGCTCCGCATGAGTTCGCGCGCCGCCATCGTGCTCGTTGCGAAGAAGTCGAAGATATACCAGGAACGAAGCTCTTCGCCCTTTTCGGGCAGGTGCGGCCAAGGACGCTTGCGCAGCGGCCAGGCGCTGATCGTGCGGCGGGCGAGGCGAATCGGGACCGGGATCCTTTCAACGACCTCGGCGAGAATGCCTCGGTTGCTCCAGGCCGAGCAGCCTGCCTCAGCGGTTCCCCCTCCGATGATCCATGAGCCTACGTAGCCCCCGCGACCGGGTCGGCACTGAGGGTTCGAGTAGAGCTGGAACGGCGTACTATGAGCCAGATAGGCCTCGTGTATCTCATTGAAGGTAGCCGTGTGCGCCTCGGTGCGGGCGCGCCCCGTTCGGTACGTCGGATAGACCAGGTACGCGTAGGTACCGGCATCCGAGCCTCCGAGCAGGCTTGCGATGTGCTGCGTTATCCGGTTGTCGGCCACAACGTAGATGTAGACGACGGGAGCACGCGCGAAGGCCCAGTCCAGGGCTTTGGCAGCAAGGCGCTGCGCAATCCCTTTGCGGCGATACTCGGGGTGGACTCGGAGATCGAACAGGAAACCGGCTGATGTGGACTTGCCATCGAGGGTGACATCCTTGAGGGCCATGCCGAGTGTGCCGACGACTTGGTCACTCAGTCGCGCTACGAGGATCCGCCAGTCACGGTAGTTCCTGGCCCGTCGGTCGAAAGTCGAGCGCCGAAAGGAGAGGCGATAGGCTTCACCTTGCAGGCATTTGCGGTCGAGCTCGAGAGCGGCCGCATTGTCATCGGGCTCGTAATCGGCAATCACCAGCTCGCTCCGGGCGTTGGGCGACCGGGGATCGGCTTGGTCGGATGACCGTCCCCCGGGCGAGGGCCGCCTCTCACCCACATTCGGCTCACGTACAACTCCCACGAGGAACTCGTACCCGATTGATCGGTCCTGATCCGCAAGTTGAGCTTCGAGGTGTGGCTCGCGATCGATTCGCGTCTTCTGAGGGTCGAGCGGATCATAGCGGGTGAGAAACTGACGGATGACGACCCGCGCTCCCGGCACCGCGGACCGGGCGACTGCAGTTAGTAGCCTGTGGAAATCCGTCTCGGCCATGTAGGATGAAACATCCGACAGCGAGAAGTGCGTGAACGTTTCTGCGGCCGCACTCATGAGGTAGTCGACTACATCGGCGTCCACCACTTCGATAAGATGGAGTCGCTCTCGGATTCGGGCGCATCCCTCTGGGGTCAGATAGGGCGGAAGATCAGTCGGTGACAGCTTGCCGCGCAGCGTGAGATTGATCATGAAGTTGTCTCGCGCCAGACTCCTCTGTAGTGCTCGCTGCATGCGCTCGAAGAGCGTGTCGCCGACAGGTACCGCTACATGGGCGTAGTACGCGGGATCGCGCAATAGTATTCTCGAGGTGAGGGGGCACAGGATCAGCCTGTAGGCGAAGCGCCAGTATGGCGTATCCCAGCGTTCCTTGATGAACTGGCACTGCCTCTCGAGGTCGGTGAACCCAAATAGCTCATCGATCGCGCGTGGCCTGAGACAGTGGGCCAGCATCGCGATCCGCTTGAAGTGCCGCTCGAACCGTCCCTGGTACAGCACGCCGCTCCCGATGTCGCGGCCGTGACACTTCCAAAAAGCCAGCGTGTCTCCCTCCAGCGAGGGTGTCAGGCGGTCGAAGACCCGTCGCCGCCAACCGGGCTCTGCGCCGTTCAAGCCAAGGAACGCGGCGTAATCCTCGAACGTCAAGTGCTTCAGCGCCGCCATCTTGAGCTTCAGCAGGTAGTTTTGAGCGGGGTTGCGGTCTATGGCCACAAGGCGTGTGGGTACTACGGCTAGAAGATCGAGGGGGCGATCCCCGCTACCGGTCACGCAAAGGACTCGGCCACCCTCACGCAGCTTCAGCGCGGCGATCTCGGTCCGCCAATCCTCGTTGACAGACGAGTAGTTGATAGTGCGGAAAAAGCGCTCCGTCACTCTCGTCATCACTCCGTCGGGTGCACCACGCCGTCTACGATAGAGAGCCGGCGGTCCGCGAATCTTCGGAGACGCTCATCGTGCGTGGCGACGATCACTGCTACCGCGTCAGCTTTGGCGAGTTCTGATAGCGCTTCAGCGACAGCTTGGCCCGACGCGCCGTCGAGGTTTCCAGTGGGCTCGTCGGCGAAAACTACGGCGGGCCGGTGAACGAGGGCACGTGCGACGGCAACGCGGTGTTCTTCACCGCCAGAGAGCGCATCGGGACGCCGCTCGGCAAGGTGGTCCACCCCGAGAACTGCCAATAGATGGGCAGCGTCCTCTTCTCCTACCTGCCGGGGGATGCCGGCGATCTCTGCGGCCACCAAGACATTCTCTCTGACGCTGAGACCGTCCAAGAGGTTCCCGCGCTGGAACACGAACCCCACATTTCGCGCACGGTGCGCGCGACGCTCGGCGGCCGACAGCTTTAGCAGCGAGCGGCCCGCGAGGGTCACATCCCCCTCGTCTGGCGTCAGGAGTCCAGCAGAGACGGAGAGCAAGGTCGTCTTTCCTGCGCCGCTCGGACCCTCGAGGAGCACGAACTCGCCCGGCTCGATCGCTAGAGTCACTGCGCGCAGCGCTTGGACCGCATGACGGCCAGCGCCGCGCACCTTACCCACGTCGACAAGTCGCACGGCGCTCACGGTCGAAACGCCTCGATCGGATCAATGCGGCGTAAGCGAAGCAAGGGCACGCAAGCTGCGATTACGCCGCTGCCGATGAAGAGGGGAAGAACGAGGGCCAGATCGTGAACGCGGGGTGCGATCTCCACCGTCGGGACCGACCACCGAAGCACAGCATGCAGCGCCGAAGCCAGTACCGCCCCAGCGATACCGCCGAGTACGACAAGCCAGGCTGCGTGCCCCACGACGCCAAGACCCACAGCGTGCGCCGGGGCTCCCATCGCGAGCAGCACCGAGATGTCCCGCCGTCGGTCCTCAACCGCCGCCTGAACCAATAGGGCCACGAGGACCGCGGCCGCCGCGATGCCGACACCACTGACTAAGAGTTGCATGGGGCGAAAGCCGGCGGCCACTTCACGCACGTTGTTTTCTACGAACGCTTCCCGGGTGTAGACAGCGGCTTGCGGGAAGCGGTCCGTAATCTGTAGGCTCACTTCCGACGGCACAGCCTCCGGCCGGAGCCCGACTGCGACAAACGACACTCGCCCATAGAAACCAGAGGTTCGTGCACCGGCGGCTGCGTCGAAGAATGCGAACTGGGTTGCGATCAGGTTAGTGCCGGTTGTGAGGCCGGTCAGCTCGAACAAGCTATCGTTGACAGAGATGGTGTCGCCGATCTCGAGCCCAAGCCGGTGGGCGGCGGCCCGGTCCAGGGCGACTTGGGACGCGCCCTTCGGTGCCGCACCCTGGTGTATACGCGGCGGCCCCCCCAGCCCGTCGGGTGCGCGATAACCGATGGAAAGCAGATTGATGGCTGGCGCGCGGCTGCTCGTTGCACTGTCTTCGGTGGAGGCGGCGCCGTCAGCCGCTCGTACTGCTACGAAGCCGCGGAGCAAGGGGGCTGCCTCCCGGACACCTGGGAGCGCGCCGATACTGTCGACGATGCTTGCCGGCAGCAGGGCGGAGGAGCGGATGAGATTATCGGTACCGAGCGGTGCTACCCACAGGTCGATTTGGTCCGGTCCTACGTAGGACCGCACGCCAACTGTCAGCGCGCGGTAGACGCCCATCAAGACGAGTACCATCAAAGTGCTCATCGCGATGCCCGAGGCAGCGACGATTGCACGTAGGAAACGGTGGCGGACCGCTCTGCGGATGAGGCGCGTCGAAGTTCGCCCATACCTATCGGCCCTCGGGGCATCGCTTCGAGAGGGGCGCATTGAAGGACTCATGCTTGCCGACGCACCGTTGCGGACGAAGACGCTTGTGTAGCTGACAATTTAGCGGTCGCTCGCGCGAATTGCACATTCGGCCCAGCGCGCGAACCGGCTTGCGCAGGAATTCCAGTGTGAGCGCCGCAGTCCCGCACAGGCTTGCCGGGGTGGGCCCGTAGCACGAGACTGGTTCACCAGTAGGGGTACCCATGATTTCAATTCGTCAGGAAAGGCCCGAGGACGTTTCGTTTATCCGGACGGTCAACGAACAAGCCTTCGGCTGCCCTGAGGAGGCCCAGGTCGTCGATGCGCTCCGCGAGGCCTGCGATGATCTACTGTCGCTGGTCGCTGAACGGGACGGACAGATTGTAGGGCACATTCTGTTCAGTCCGGCGACGGTTGAAGCAGAGCAGGGTGTGGTTCACGGCATGGGGCTCGCCCCAATGGCGGTTCTTCCGGGCTATCAGCGGCAGGGAATCGGTTCGTCTCTCATTAGGCACGGCCTCGCTCTACTTCGGGAGCGCGGCTGTCCGTTCGTCATCGTGCTCGGGCATCCGGAATACTACCCGCGCTTCGGATTCCAGCTCGCATCCAAGTACGGCATCATCAGTCAATGGGCGAGTATCCCGGATGAGGCGTTCATGATCCTGGTTCTCGATGGGTCTGCGATGGCGGGAGTATCCGGCGTGGCCCGGTACAGAGACGAATTCGATGACGCTATGTAACTGCGAAGCGCCGTGCGGCTTCACGGATCTGGTCCCGCGAGCTTTCGAGACCCCGGGGTCCCAGACAGCCCCCAGGCACCAGCAGGACGGCGTAAGCTGGCTACACTTGGTGCATTGCATGGTCACATCCGAACAGGTAGTGGCAGATCGGTATCACATCGTGGAAAATGCACGCCGCCGCAAAAAATACGATTACGAGCGAAAGCGCTGCGATGATCTTGCGATGATGTGTCTCAATGGTCGCGGACATCGCTGCCATGATGCTCACCTCCGTCGCGTGTGATAAACCTCGGCTTCAGTGGGGCTCACCCAGCCGCTACCCTCACTTAACATACAAAAGAATATCATTGCAGGTCGAGTCGGGTCAGAAGTCCGGGCGCCGTTGAGGGTAGAAGCTCGGATACCGTGAGCATCCCGACTATCGTGTTTCGCGTCTCTTCGGGCTAGCGCTCTGCTTCATCGCCGTGCTCGTGACAGCCGTCACACTTCTGGCGGGATCCGAGACGTCGGTCGTCACGCCATATTCTAACCTGGCTCGCTGGTTCTAATCCCAATCGCGATCAAGCAGATCGACTACAACGGGGCAATGGTCGGACGCGTGCCGGTAGTCGAACGGCTCCTCTCCGGTCGCGTAGGGCAGGCAACTGAGGAGACGACAGTAGCCGAAGATGCGGGCGGTCGCGTAGGGCGGAACCTCGCGCATAGACACGGCGACCAGTACGTGGTCGAGTAGGCCGCCGTGACGCTGATAGTACTCCGAACACGGTGGATCAGCGGGCAGGCGTCTGAGGCCGAATTGTGCGATTCGCTCATCAAGAAGCATGAGTTCTTCCTCCGCCGTCACTGCCCGCTCGCCTTCCTGCTCGTCGTGACCCATCGTGTTCAGGTCGCCGAGAATCACCAAGTCTGTGTCGTCAGTCCCACGATCTGCAAGTACGACCTCTAGTGCGTCGAGAAATGCTTGGCGGTGTGTGTAGTCCGTCAAACCGATCCCGCTGTCTGTGTGGTTTGCGATCGCCAGGAAATCCAGGCTGCCACGCAAGCTCCTGACGCGGGCGGCCAGGCTTGGGCGAAGGTCCGACGACATCTGGAGGCTCGTGAGACTTTCTATGTTGGACAACTCGACGGCCGAAGCGTCGAAGACAAAGCCAAGGAACTGGCTGGCCGCCCCACCGCCTGAGGAGTACTCTACCATGTATCTGCGAGTCCTGCGGCCATAGGGGGGAGCGGCGATCGTCGTAGCGTCGTTAACTCGATCCAGGAGGTCACGAAACTCCGAAGTGTCTCGGATCTCCTGTACAGCCAGCAGATCTGCGTCCAGGCCCAGTAGAACTTGGGCAACGCGATCTTCGTCCGTCTCTGTGCTGCGGAAATTCCGGATGTTCCAGGTAGCGATACGCAGGATCGAATCAGCCGGCGGCTCGGGCAGTACCGACTGAGCGGATAACGACGCTGCGCCGAGGAGCAGAGCCATTGGGACGATGATGGGTTTCATTGTCAGCATCGAACAATGTCGTGCGGGGCGGCAGCGAGCCACCGTGATCTGCGGCCAGTATGGTCAATATCTTAAAGATGGACGAGAAACCAAGAGTTTGCTATGCGAGCGCTGTAACGAGTCAATAGCATGGCATCGACTGAACATCCGACTCTTCGGGGCAATATGTGGTATGAATGGGCAGCGAGCCTTCGAAGTTATGTGCCGCGACTGGCGGCCGCCGAGGAATGCTCGGGTGTGGGAGCAAGAAGTTCTTGGGAAGCGCTCGGCTAGCCGATCTGCGCCAGGCGCTCGCGCAGCTCCCTGGCGCTGCCCAGCCGCTCCTCAGGCTTCTTGGCCAGCAGTTCGAGGATCAGGATCGAGAGGGCGGGGGATACCTCGAGGTTGATGACGTTGGGCGGCGACGGTTCGACGTTCAGCACCTTGCCGATGAGCGAGATGGTCGAGTTGGCCTGGAACGGGAGGGTGCCGGTCAGACACTCGTACATGACGACGCCCACGGAATAGAGGTCGCTGCGCGCGTCGGTGGGCTCCGCAAGCAGCTGTTCCGGTGACATGTAGGCCGGTGTGCCGATGATGAGGCCCGCCTCGGTGCGCGTGCTGCTCCGCTCTGCCAGGCGCGCCACGCCGAAGTCCATCACTTTGAGGACGGCGTCTGCATCGAGCAGCAGGTTCTGTGGCTTGATGTCGCGGTGGACGACGCCCCGTTCGTGGGCGACTTCCAACGACTCGGCGAGCTGTGCCGCGATGGCCAGCGTCGAGGAGACGCCGATCTGTCCACGGGAGTCGATCAACTCCCGCAAGGTTATCCCCTCGACGAACTCCATGGTCAGGAAGTAGACTCCCTTCCACTCGCCCAGGTCGTGGGTGCGGACCACGTTGCGATGCGAGATCTTACGGGCCAGCCGAATCTCCGTCTTGAAGCGGTCGGTCAGTGCAGCGTCGCTCACCAGTTCAGGCCGCAGTGTCTTGATCGCTACATCCTCGTCCAACTCCAGATCTCGCGCCCGGTACACCATGCCCATGCCGCCGGCGCCAACCACTTCGATGATCTCGTAGCGCTCGGCGAACCGCTCGCCGGCCGGCAGGCTGGCGAAGTCGAGGTCCGCCGCCTCGGGCGGCCGGGCTGCCCGCCGCGCCGCCTCGATCTCGCTTTTCAGATCGCGTACCTGCTCGTGCAATCGCTCTTCCCGCGCCCGCACCTGTGCGACCATTCCGTCGAACACGCGGGCAAGCTTGCCCAGCTGATCGGCGCGCGCTGCCACATCGGCGAGTGCGCCCGCCGCGTAGTTCCCCTTTTCCACCGCGCTCGCCGCCTTGATCACACGGTCGACCTGCCGCAGATACTCTACCTCGTGGTCCCGCAACCGCTTCTTCTCGAGCGATGCGTTGATCCGCGCCCGCAGCAGCACCGGGTCGAACGGCTTCGGTAGAAAGTCCTCCGCTCCTCGCTCGATGCAGCGCACGATGTTCGGCATGTCGTCGGCGGCCGAGATCATGATCACCGGGATGTCGCGGGTCGCCGGGTCGTCTTTCAGGTAGCCCAATACCTGGTAGCCGTCGATCTCCGGCATCATGACGTCGAGCAGGACGAGGTCGTAGCCACGCGCCCGGATCGCCTCCAGCGCGCGCTGACCGTTCTCCGCGCATTCCACCACGTGACCCTCGCGCTCTAGACGCCGGCGCAACAGGTCGCGGTTCGCTTCCACGTCGTCGACAACCAGGATGCGCGCCGGCCCCGAGTCCGCTTCGTCGCTCGCCGCGGCCGCCGTTCCCGCTTCCTCCGCCGTTCCGGGATCCGCGTCCGCCCCTCCCACGTCAAGGGGCACCAGCTTCTCCGCCGCCGTCAGGATTCGACGCAGGTCGGCGACCAGCTCCGGCTCGTTGCCTGAAACGCTCGCCAGCAGCGGCGCTACAACGTTGAGGATCCGCGCCTGCGGCTCACGCAGCGACTCGTACAGCGTAGACAGCTCGCCCGTCGCCACCTGTGTCGCGCCGGACGCTCCTGCGGCCAGCTTGTGGTTGATCAGGTCGAGGGCGCCGCGGGCGAGAACCAGCGTCTCCTCCAGGGCGCCGCGCCGCCCGGCGGCGTCGGCGTCCGGTAGGTCCTCCAGCAGCATCTCGGCATAGCCGACGATGTGGTTGATCGGCGTGCGCAGTTCGTGCCGCAGCTCGGAGACCTCTTCCGGCGTTAGGGTGGGCCGTCCGGCGCTCACTTGTTCAGCAGCCCTTCCATCTTGGACAGCAGCCGCTCCAGCTCGATCGGCTTGGTGTCGTAGTCGTCGCAACCCGCCTCCAGCGCCTTTTCGCGGTCGCCCGCCATGGCGTGGGCGGTCAAAGCGATGATCGGGATGCTGCGGGTCTCCTCCGCGGCCCGCAGTTGCCGCGTCGCCTCCCAACCATCGATCTCGGGTAGGCTCATGTCCATCAGGATCAGGTCGTAGCCGCCCTGTTTAGCCATCTCCACGCCTTCTCTCCCATCAACCGCCATCGTGACTTCATAGCCCTTGCGGGTGAGCCGCCGCGACAGCATGTCGCGATTCATCTCGTTGTCTTCCACCAACAGGATCCTCGACATCGATATCTCCACTTATAGGCTGTTGAACATCGACGGGTAGAACAGAGACCTGTAAGACTCAGTGGTGACACTCACCTCTCTTCTGCCGTCGATCTTGCCAATCACTCCGCCGCCGGCTGACCGGCGACCGTCACCGCGGCTGGCAATCGGATCGTGAACTTCGAACCGATCCCAGGCTCGCTCTCGACCTGAACGTCACCACCCATCAGGTGACAGAAGCGGCGGGTGATCGCCAGCCCCAATCCTGTCCCACCGTACTTACTGGTCGTCGACGCCTCGGCCTGCGAGAACGCCTCGAACAGCTTGCCCATCTGCTCCGCGGTCATCCCGATCCCCGTGTCGGCAACGCTAAACACGAGCATCACGCGGCGATCTTCCAGCTCCGTTCGCCGGTCTACCGCCAGGGTTATCGTCCCCTGTTCTGTGAACTTCGCCGCGTTCGACAGCAGGTTGAGCAGCATCTGGCGTAGCTTCGTCAGGTCAGCGTACATGCTTCCTAGATCGCTGCCGTATTCGACGGCCAGCCGATTGCCGTTCTTCGTCACCAGCGGGCTCGCCGTTGTCACCACATCCTCGACCATCGCCTTGACGTTGAAGCTCTCCAGGTGCAGGTCCATCTTGCCGGCCTCGATCTTCGACAGATCGAGGATGTTGTTGATCAGCGACAGCAGGTGCCGGCCGGCCGTGTTGATCTTCTCCAGATCCCCGGTGAACTCCTGGTGGCCGAGGTCCGCCACCTCTTCCTGCAGCATCTCGCTGTAACCTATGATCGCGTTCAGCGGCGTGCGCAGTTCGTGGCTCATGCTGGCCAGAAACTGGCTCTTGGCGGTGTTGGCCGCCTCGGCCTCGCGGCGCGCTTGCAGTAGCTCGGTGATGTCGTGGTAGATCGCCAGGATCCCCACCCGCTCACCCTCCAAGATGACGGGGACGCCGAGGATCTCCACGTCGACCAGCGTGCCGTCCTTGCGGCGTCGCTGGCCGATCCCATGGATGGGCCGGTCCAGAGCCTCCTTGGTGTAGGCGAGCGCCTCCGAGCGGGTGGCCTCGGTGGCGATGAGCGGGTCAATGTAGCGGCCGATCACCTCGTCCTGCGTGTAACCGAACAGCTGTTCGAACCCTGGATTGCAGTTGACGATCTTCTCCGCCAGGTCGAGCGTTACGATGGCGACGGGGCTGTTGCGCACCAGGGCTTGGAAATACTGGCGCTGCTTCTGGGCCTCGGTGTAAAGGCGCGCGTTCTCCACGGCGATCGCCGCCTGGGGCGCGAACATGTTGAGCAAGCGCAGGTCTTCCTTGTTGAAGATGCGCTCGGGGTCGGAGTGGACGGTGGCGATGGCGCCGACCAGGCGGCGGCCGATGAGCAGCGGTGCTGCCATCACCGAATGGACCAACACGTCGGCGTATTGCTCCGACTGGCCCAGCCACTCGTGGTAGGAGGGGATGATCAGCGGCTCCTGGGATTCCGCCACCACCCCCATCGCGCCTTCGCCTAATTTGAGCCGCGTGTCCGTCGAATCCTTGCCTATGTTTTGGCTCGCCACCACGACCAGCTCGCGGTTCGTCTCCTCGTAGATCGCCACCTCGCCGCCGGTGACACCCAACAAGGTAACGGCTCGCTCCAGCACCGCCTGGAGCACCTTTGACAGCTCGAGTTCCGACGACAGGTCGGACATCGTGTCGAGTAGCGCCTTGTGCTCGTCAGCGCGCCGCCGCTCCTCCGCCAGCAGCCGGGCGCGCCCGATGGCGATGCTCGCTTGGTTGGCCGCCGCCGTCAGGATCTCGAAATCCTCTTCGCCGAACGCGTTGGGCTCGCTGCTCTCCACCACCAGCACGCCGATGGTGTCGCCGTTCACGCGCAGCGGCACGTCGACCTCGGAGCCGCTGGCCAGGCTTGCAAGGTATTGCGATTCGCGCCGCACGTCCGCCGTGTAGTGCAGCTGCCCGTCGCGCAACGCCCGCTCGCTCAGCCCCTCACCGCGATGCACGCGCCAGTTCTCGGGGACGTCCGGCCAGCCGACGCTCGCCTGCAGCACGCGGTCCCCCGTCTCCGGGTCCAGCAGGAAGAGGCCGAGGAAGTTGTAGCCCAGCGCTTCATCGTGCAGGCCGTTGACGACCGATTGATAGACCTCAGTCTCTTCGTGCGCAGCGGCGATCGCCGTACTGAGGCGCAGCAGTGCGGCCTGGCGTCGAGCCAGTCGGCGCTGACGGCCCGGCCGGGACGAGATTGATGCCTTCTGCGCGGTCATGCCGTCTCCCGTCTGGCGGGGCCGTCGACGTGGGCCGCGACCAGATCGCGCAACACGGTGAGGAATTCGTCTGCACCGCGGTTGCCCTTGCCGATGATCCGCTCCACGCCGCCGTTCAGTCGCTGCCGGTCCTCTTCGGTCAGTTCCTTGGCGGTGATCACGACCACCGGGATCGCTGCGGTATCTTCCCGTCCGCGCACCGCCTCGAGGAACTCGAATCCGTCCATCTCGGGCATCATGAGATCAAGCAGCACGAGGGCAGGTAGATCCTCGCTCAGCCGTTGCAGCGCCACTCGGCCGTTCTCTGCCTCCCTCACCGACCACCCTTCCTTCTCCAAGGCGCGCCGCACGAGCGCGCGCGTCCCCTCGTCATCTTCCACCAGTAGAACCGGGGACGGCGCGTGGTCACGCCGGTACTTCTTCAGCGTCGCCGTCAGTCGCTCCCGGTCGATCGGTTTGGTCATGTACTCCGATGCGCCCAGCGCGAATCCCATGTTCCTTTCGTCCGCTATGGTCAGCATCAACACCGGGATTTCGGCTAGCTCGCGATCGTCTTTTAGGGCGCTGAGCACTTCCCAGCCGTCCATCTCGGGCATCAGAACGTCCAGCGTGATCACATCGGGGCGCAGCTCGCGCGCCGCACGCAGCCCCGCCTTGCCGTTCGCCGCCGTCTCCACGCGGTAGCCTTCCTTGGTCAGCATGCGGACCATGATGTTGCGCACCGCCGGGTCGTCATCGACGACCAGCACCGTGCCCAGTGCGTCGCCCAGCTGAACGACCGGCCGCGTTTCTGCGACGGGCGGTTCGGTCGGCGCCTGCGGCGCCGTGGCCGGCAGTTCTACGCTGAAGGTCGAGCCGCGACCCGCCTCGCTTTCCACCGAGACGCTGCCCCCCATCATCTCGCAGAAGCGCTTGCTGATCGCCAGGCCAAGCCCCGTGCCCCCATATTTGCTAGCGGTTGACGCGTCAGCTTGCGAGAAAGCCTGGAACAGCCGATCCAGCTGATCGTCGGTCATGCCGATCCCCGTATCAGAGATCCGGAACCGCAAGCGCTCCGCATCGCCCCCGGCGACCTTCTCTCGCGTCGCCGACAGTGTGATCGTGCCCCCTTCGGTGAATTTGCTGGCGTTGGACAGCAGGTTGAGCAACACCTGCCGCACGCGCGTCACATCCGAGTGCATGACAGCCAGATCGTCGGCCAGGTCGAGCTTCAGCTTGTTCGCGTTCTTGTCAATCAGCGGTTGCACCGTCGTGGCGACGCCCTCTATAACCTGGCGGACATCAAAAGCCTCCAGATACAGCTCCATCTTGCCCGCCTCGATCTTCGACAGGTCGAGGATGTCATTGATTAGAGACAGCAGATGCTTGCCCGCCGCGTGGATCTTCTGCAGGTCCGGAAGGAACTGGCCCTGGCCGGCCTCTTCTGCATCTTCCTCCAGCATCTCGCTGTAGCCGATTATCGCGTTCAACGGCGTGCGCAGTTCGTGGCTCATGTTGGCCAGGAACTGACTCTTGGAACGGTTGGCCGCCTCCGCCGCTCGCCGTGCCTCCAACAGCTCGGTGATGTCGTGGTAGAGCGCCATGGCGCCGACGCGCTCGCCGCCCACCATGACGGGGATGGTGAAGATCTCGAGGTCGATCAGCGACCCGTCCTTGCGACGCCGCTGCCCGGCGCCGATCGTCGTGCGGCCGCTCATCGCCTCCTTCGTATACTTCTGCGCCTGCGCCAACGTGTCTTCCGTGGTCACCAGCTTGTCGATGTTCTCGCCGATCACTTCAGCCTCGGTGTAGCCGAACATCTTCTCGAACGCTGGGTTGCACGACGTGATCTTCATCTCCAAATCGACGCTTATGATCGCCACCGGGTTGTTCAGAACCAGGTCCTGGAAGTAGCGCTGCGCCGCCGAGTAGAGCGTCGCGTTCTCGATGGCGATTGCCGCCTGCGGCGCGAACATCTGCAGCAGCCGCAAGTCCTCCGACCCGAACTCCCGCGAGGGGTCCGAGTGCACCGCCGCGATCGCTCCCACCAGCCGGCTGCCGATGAGCAGCGGCGCCACC
>CP070722.1:3397805-3408793 GCA_020350785.1 Gemmatimonadota bacterium | reverse complement strand
GGCGCCAGAAGTCGGGCGTGTCCGAGGTGTAGCTGTAGGTCTCGATCACCTCGGCCACCAGCCTGTCCTTACCGAAGATGAAGGCCGCACCGCCGGCGGAGGCCGAGAACTCGAGAGCGTCGTCGGGCGCGCCCTGCGAGGTGTCGGCGCCGATGCCCATGGCGTACTCGACGCGGCCCGACTCGACCAGGCCCAGGGAGACGAACATCGCCTCGGTGCCCGCCTTGCAGGCGAACTCGAAGTCGGCGATGTGGACCTCGGGCCCAATGCCCATGGCTTCGGCGGCCACCGTGCCGCTGGGCTTCACCGCGTAGGGGTGCGATTCGGAGCCGATGTAGAGAGCGCCGATCTTCTGAGGATCGATCCCGGCGCGCGCGATGGCCGCGCGGCCGGCGGCGACCGAGATGGTGATGGTGTCCTCGTCGAAGCCGGGCACCGACTTCTCCTTGAGCAGCAAACCCCGCTGGATCGTGCCCGGGTCCTTTCCCCACTGGCGGGCGATCTCTTCGCTGGTGATGCGTTTGCGGGGTACAAAAGCTCCGTAGCCGACTATGCCTGCCATTCGCGCCTCCTGTGGGCATCGTGTGGCAAAACGGGACAAGCAGTCCGCTGCCGTCCCTCCGGGGCAGGGGATGAGCCTATTAGATGATGCGCCGCGCCGGTCCGGCCGGCGTGCCGATTCCAGTGGGAAAGGTGCAAGAAGCAGGCCGACTGCGGTGGCAGGGCGGCGCTCTGTACGATAGAATCAGGCCGGTCAACGGCGCAACTTCGTGGAGGCAGGTGAATGACGCTGGCGGCCCGGCCTGCCGATCCGCGGGCGCCAGTCGAACGGAGTGGAGGCGATCCGGCAATCGTGAGGATATCGGGGTTCTCGTTCGCCAGGAACGCGGTCAAGCTCTATTACCCGATCAGGGAGGCGATCCTCTCCGTCCTGCCGATCGTCGATGAGTTCGTGCTGGCCTGGGCGCCGGGCGATGCCGGCGACGAGACGCGAGACGTGGTGGAAGCGATCGGCGACCCGCGGATCCGCATCGTCGAGGGCCGCTGGGAGGAGGAGCGACTGGGCGCCCGCGCCTACAGCGAAATGACGAACCTGGCGCTGGATGAGTGCAGCGGCGACTGGTGCCTCTATGTGCAGGCGGATGAGGTCGTCCACGAGGAGGACCTCCCCCTCATCAAGGCTCGCTGCCAGCAGCTCCTCGGCGATCGCCGGGTCGAGGGCTTCCTGTTCGACTACCTGCACTTCTTCGGGGACTACGATCACTACCAGCCGGGGCACGGCTGGTACCGCATGGAGATCCGCATCATCAGGAACGGCCTGGACATCCGCTCGGTTCGCGACGCACAGTCGTTTCGTCATCCCGGGCAGAGGCGGCTGGCGGTGGCCTGGTCGGGGGCGCGCATCTTCCACTACGGCTGGGTGCGGCCGCCCCGGCTCATGCAGGACAAGGACAAGGAGTTCCTAGCCCATCGGCGGGGCCGCACCGCCATCGAGGCCGCCTACCGCGAAGCGCCCGCCGAGATGGACTACGGTCCGCTGGGACGGCTGCCTGTCTATCGGGGGACACACCCCGCCGTCATGCGGGAGCGGATCGCCGAGATGGATTGGAAGGACAAGCTGAGGGAGGAGGATCCGCCGGGGACGCGGCGCTGGCAGCTCCACAAGGACGAACGCCGCAAGTACCGGCTACTCTCCGCGATCGAGCGCTGGACCGGTCTCGATCTGAACCACAAGAACTACGGGAGGCTGATCAAAGTCTGATCGTGGCGCCGGCGCTCTCCCAGATGCCGGCGATCCGCGCGCCACACGCGGGGCAGAGCCCGTCGTTGCGACTCACCTCGTCGCTGCGGACATGGTAGCCATGGCGCTCGATCAGCGCCTGGCCGCAGACGGGGCAGCACGTGTCCTCCAAGCCGCCCACCATGCCCGGCAGATTCCCCGCATAGACGTAGGGCAGACCGGCTTCGCGGCCGATCTCGGCGGCGCGAATCAGGTCCTGGGCTCGCGTGTTCGCGCGCTCGCTCATCCTGTAGTCCGGCTTGAACGCCGTGACGTGCCAGGGGATCTCGGTAGAGACGGAGGCGATGAACCCGGCGGCGTCGCGCAGCTCGTCGTCCGAGTCGTTGAAGCCGGGCACCAGCAAGGTCACGATCTCCACCCAAAAGGCGCGCTCGTAGGCCAGGCGAACGGTCTCCAGCACGTGATGCAGCACGCCGCCCAGCTTGCGGTAGCTGCGGTCGCTCATGGTCTTGAGATCGATTCTGAAGGCGTCGAGCCACGGCCCCAGGTAGTTCAGGGCCGCCGGCGTCGCGTTGCCGTTCGAGATGAAGGCCGTGCGGATGCCGCGCTCCTTGGCGTGCCGGAAGACCTCGACCGCCCACTCCGCCGTTATCAGCGGCTCGTTGTAGGATGAGGCGATGATGCGCGCGCCGCGCCTCACCGCCAGCTCGACGATGGAGTCGGCGCTCACATCCCGCGGGCCGATCCCGGCCGCCTCGTCGCGCAACGCCTGCGAGGTGATCCAGTTCTGGCAGTAGTCGCAATGCAGGTCGCAGCCCAGCATCCCGAAGGTCAAAGCGCGGGCGCCGGGGAGCATGTGGAAGAGCGGCTTCTTCTCCACCGGATCGCACTGCAGGGCGGCCACGTAGTCGAACGGAACCATCAAGGTGCCGTCCCGATTGAAGCGCACGCGGCAGACGCCGCGGCGCCCCGGCCGGATGAGGCAGCGCAGGCCGCAGGCGAAGCAGCGTACGTTGCCGGCCTCATCGAGGCGCTCATACAGGCTGCCCGCTCGGGTGCGGGCGTCGAGAAGCTCGACCAGAGTCGTGGCCAATCCGCGGACCTCCGTAGCCCTACTGTAGGCGATGCAACGGTCGGCGGCTAGTCGCGCCGTGGCCAGGCCTCCGAATGCTGCGCCCGCCGGAAACCCTCCACCAGGGCGGGGAACCCGACCAGGCAGGCCAGGGCGACGGCGAACACCGCCAGCACGTAGCTGGACTCCGTGTAGAGAGGATGAGCGACGGAGTAGAAGGGATCGTGGAGAAGCCAGCCCGTGGCCTCGGCCAATACGACCAGCGCCACGCTGAGGGCGGCGATCAGCGAGCCGGTGAGGCCCACGGGGCCCGGGTGCAGCAGGTTGAGCTCCAGTGTGGGGTAGAGCAGAAAGAGGATCGTCAGCCAGCCGCTGCCTCCCAGAAGCTGCATGACGATGATCACCGTCGAAGCCTCATAGGCGAAGAAGGCGAGATGAAGCAGAAGGGGATAGCAGCCGGAGCCGGCCTTACGAGGCTCCGCCACGAAGAACAGCGCCACCATCGCGCACCACGTGGCCATCACGACGAGGACAAGAGGCCTCACGGGAGGGTTCAGCAGGTAACGGATGAGTCCGAGCACGATGAACATCGACATGAACGTGCTGCGGACCACCAGGTAGCGGCGCGGAGAGCCGCGGGCGGTCGGGATGAGGCTCGTGAGCGATCTGCGCTTCGTCAATGGATCTCTCCAGCGAGTGGCACCGCTGCGCCGCCCGGTTCGATCCGCCGGCAGCGGCCGCGCCCGCGGGACGTTAGGCAGACCTCGTTGCGCTAGCAAGAGCGCGGCTCGCCGAGGCAGGGGCGAGCCGGGCGCGGGCGGATCGCTGGCCCACATGTTGCCAAAGTGCGAGTGAGTATTTACTCATGACGCTGCTCGGCCCAGGGCCGAAAGTCACTCGGAAACTAGCGAGAAACAATGATTTTGGGCGTTGGGAGCCGACAGGGCTGGATCCCTGGCCGGCGGGCGAGGGGCTCAAGGGGCGCTGTTTTGGGGTATTTTGTCCCTACAACGAGAACGCGAGTGAGCCATCAGTGAAGACTCTAGGGGCGGGCGCGGCCGGCAAGAGCGACGCGCAGAACGAGGCGGCGCGGCCATACAAGTCCCGGACCGAGCGTCGGGCCGAGATCGTGGCGGCGACGCTGGAGATCCTGACGGAGGAGGGGCTGCACGCCTGGACGACCGCGGCCCTGGCCGATCGCTTGGGCGTGTCGCAGGCCACGCTGTTCCGGCATTTCGCCTCCAAGGAGGAGATCCTCTCGGCGGCGATCCGGGGGCAGGCGGAGATCCTGCGGCGGCGCGTGGCGGAATATGACGCGGAGGGCTGCGGCTGGGATAGGCTGCTGGGCCTGGTCCTCGAGGTCATAGGCGTCGTCGAGGAGACGAATGGCGGGCCGCTCTTGATCTTGGGCGGGCAGGCCAGCCGGATCGCGCCGGACGTCGGGCAGGAGATCGTGGCAGCCCGCGACTTGCTGAATTCGCGGCTCGTCGAGCTCTTCCGCGAGGCGGCTGCCGAACGGAACGGCCACCTGCCGCACGCCAGGCTCCTGGCCGAGATGGCGATCGCCGTGATCCATTCCACCGGTCTGCGCTGGATCATGTCGGGCCGGGAATACCCGATGCAGCGGCAAGCGGCGGCGATGCTGAACGTGCTGGGCCGCTGCCTGGAGGCTCAATGACCGAGGGACAGAAGTTAGCCTTGTTAAACGATTTAGCGGGCGAAGAGTCGTGTCCGCTGTTGGGACATCGTGCCCCGGGGGCGCTCAACGAGCGGGTGACGCTGACTGTACTAAGGCTGCAACGTATTGTGTGGCTGAGATTTAAGGGAACCGAGACGCTGGCGGAGGGCTGGCACGGATTAAGCGAGTTGGATGGGTTTGGGGCTAAGGAGGCAAGCGTGCCGGAGCCGGCGACGGCCGAGGCACTCGGCAAGATCGAGGTGAGGTAGAGCGTGGCCACGAAATCGAAAACAGCGGGGAAGGGCACGCGCAAGCGCGCCAAGGACGAGGGCCGCGAGATCATCCGCGTCTCGGAGCACACGGCGGAGATCGTTTCCGATTCGGGTGAAGGCGCCCAGAAGTGCGGGCAGATCTTCGGAGCGGTGTGCGCGAAGATGGGAAACGGGGCCTGGACGGTGGAGATCATCCCGGCGGAGATCCAGCCGCCGCCGCGCAGCAAGGCGGGCGGCAGCGGCAACCGGGTTCGCTTCGGCACGGAGAGGATCACCAACTGGGGCGACGCGACCAACCTGGTCGTCGCCTTCAACGAGCAGGTTCTGTTGGGGCGTCACGAGCTGGATGCGCTGGCGGACGACGCGATCATCCTGCTGGAGAACATGTGGGCGACGCACCCGGACCCCGACATCCAGCAGCAGTGGAAGGAAGCGCTGGAGGCACTCTCGACGCGGAACTACCGGATCATCGAGGTCCCGATGGAGGAGGAGTGCCTGAAGATCGTGGAGGACCCGCGCCGCGGTAAGAACATGTTCGCGCTGGGGCTCTTCGCGTTCATCTACGATCGCGACCTGGAGCTGATCCGCGCGCAGATCGCGCACCAGTTCCGCAAGAAGAGCGAGGAGGTCTACGCGCGCAACGTGCTTCTCATGGAGGCGGGTTACGCGTGGGCGGACGCGAATCTCGATTTCCGCATCGAGATTCCCACCGTCAAGTCCGACCAGCCGATGGTCGTGATGAACGGGAACGAGGCCATCGGCATGGGAGCGGTCGCCGCGGGGATGGAGCTGTGCTCGATGTACCCGATCACACCGGCCACTTCGGCCTCGCACTACCTGTCAGACGTGTTCGACAAGTTCGGCGGCGTGGTCCACCAGGCGGAGGACGAGATCGCCGCCGTTGGTGTCGCCATCGGAGCCTCCTACGCGGGGAAGGTGGCCTTCACGATCACCTCAGGGCCGGGGCTGTCTCTGAAGCAGGAGTTCTTGGGTCTAGCGGTGATGGTCGAGGTGCCGCTGGTGGTGGTCGACGTGCAGCGCGGCGGTCCCAGCACCGGGCTCCCCACCAAGGTGGAGCAGTCGGACCTGTTGGCGGCGATGTTCGGGCAGCACGGCGACGCTCCGCACGTGGTGCTGGCGCCGGCCACGATCGAAGAGTGCTTCCACAGCATGGTCACCGCGCGGCGCATCGCCGAGACGTTCCGGACGGTGGTCATGGTATTGACGGATGCCAATCTGGCGACGGGCGTGCAGCCTTTCCCGCGCCCGGAACTCGACCCGCGCTGGCAACAGGCGCCGGTCAGCCTGTCGCCGATACCGGAGGGCAAGCCCGCCTACGATTGGGACCCGCGCACCGGCCTTTCGTCGCGGCGCGTGCCCGGCCAAAAGGATGGAATGCACACGGCGACGGGGCTGGCCCATAACGAGTGGAGCAAGGTGGCCTACGACCCGGAGAGCCACGAGCGCGGTTGCAGGATGAGGAGTCGCAAGATCGCCGTGCTGCAACACACGCTGAGGGCGCCGGAGGTGTACGGCGAGGAGTCGGGCGACCTGCTGGTGGTCGGCTGGGGTAGCACCAAGGGGGCGATCGAGGAGGCGGTGGATCGGGCGCGGGCCCAGGGACTTTCGGTCTCGTCCTGCCACCTTACCTTCCTGTCGCCGCTACAGCCGGGCTTGAAGGAGATCTTCCGCCGCTTCGAGCGGGTGATGACCGTCGAGATCAACTACAGCGATGAGCCGCATGATCCGTTCATAACGGACGAGAACCGGCGCCGCGCCCAGCTCTGCTTGCTGCTGCGCGCGCACACGCTGGTGGATGTGGATTGCTGGTCCCGGGTGCCGGGACAGCCGTTGCGGCCCGGTTTCATACTCAATGCGATACGCGAACGACTCGCGATGGGAGTGGGGGTATGACGCACTACGGATGCTCGCTGCTGAGCTGCGGGGTGATAGATGAGCGCACCTTCGAGATGGACGACTATCAGGGCGCGGTGGCGCGCTGGTGTCCGGGGTGCGGCGATCACAGCATCCTGACCGCGGTTCAAAGGCTGCTGGAAGAGGAACAGCTCAAGCCCGAGGAGACCGTCTTCGTCTCGGGAATCGGCTGCTCGAGCCGCTTTCCTCACTATCTCAATACGTACGGATTCCACGGATTGCACGGCCGGGCGCTGCCGGTGGCCACAGGAGTCAAACTGGAGCGTCCCGAGCTGAACGTCTTCGTGGTGATGGGCGACGGCGACTGCTGCTCCATCGGTGCGGGCCACTGGATCCACGCGACGCGCTATAACGTCGACATGGTGGCGCTCTTGCTCGACAACAACATGTACGGGCTGACGAAGGGGCAAACGTCACCGACGACGCCGCTGCATTTTCCCAGCAACACCCAGCCACGTGGGACTTATTTGGAGGCGCTGAACCCGGTGCAAGCGACACTGGGCGTGACCAACGCCTCGTTCGTGGCGCAGACGGCGGAGTGGATACCGGCGCACCTCTACGAGACGCTGAAGGCAGCGTACCATCACAAGGGTTTCTCTTTCGTACGCATCCTGCAGCGTTGCCCGGTCTATACCGCCTCCGTCTACGACGAGGCGGTCCGCAAGCCCGACGTCATCGAGATGATGGTCCACGATGACGGGATCTACCTGCCGGACCTGGATCAGATCTACAAGCAGAAGATCGTCCACAACCCGAAGGACATCGATGGCGCGCGCCGGCTGGCAGAGGTGACCGAGCGCGTTCGCCTCGGCGTGTTCTACAGGAACGAAGCCTTGCCCCGCTACGAGGATCTGCGCCGGCTTCCCGCCCATACGGCGGAGGAGCGGGTCAGGCTGCTGAGCGAGGAGTTGGATAGGTATGCCGTCTGACCCGAGGATCGAGTTGGCGTTGCGCGCCGTCGCCGCCCCCATCGACCGCTACCGTTCGGCGGTGGTCACCACGGTGGAAGAGGTGCGCGGCTATCTGGCCAGCCACCGCTCGCCGACCGAGAGCGGGGATGGAAATACGGCGGCGCGCCTGGGCGCTTTCGCCGCCGGCCGGATCGACTACGCTCGCTTCGCCACGCTGCTGACCGAAGCGCCGGATGATCCCGAGCGGCTCCGCAAGGTGGAGAAGGCGTTCGACATCTTGCGGGTGATCGCCGCCGGCGACGAGGACCTGTTCAAGATCAAGGTTAAGGGGGGCGCGCGCCTGGGTGCCGCCGTGGCGAAGCGCCTGGCCGAGATGGGCCGTGGCTTCGCGGCCGCCCGCGTCGCCGGAATGGCGACCGCCGGCAGCCTCAATTCCGGAAGCGCCGAGGAGCTGCTGGCGCCCATGGCGTTCGAGCGCTGGAGCGCCGCCGAAAGGCGACTGGCGCCACCGCTGGTGGTCGAGCTGGAGGGCGCCGATCTGCACGCCGGCGATCTCGTGGAGTTCATGGACGGCAACGTTAAGATCCTCCTGCTGGTGAACGGCGAGTCGACGCCGGCGCCGCTGGCCCCGCTGATCACGCCGGGGACCTTCGTGCTCCAGACGGGAGACGATACGGGTCTCGGCCGGTTCGCCGAGCACGAGGGACCGGCGGTGGCCGCACTGGTGCCTGAGGACGCGGCCCGCTTCATCCACGATCCGGCCCGCGGAGCCAACCTCTGGGATCGGATCGAGATCTATCACGCGCCCGAGAAGGAGCCGCGGCGATCGGTGGGTGGCAGGAGCGTGAGCCAGCAGAAGCAGGAGCTGCAACAGTTGCTGGCTATGGGGAAGGCTCCGGTTGAGGCGGCCGCCTCGGTGGCTGATGCCGCCCCGGTGACGGCCGTCGCGCCGAGCGGTCCGGTGTCGAACCAGGTGGACAAGCTGGCGGCGTGGCTCTTGAGCCAGGCCGATCTGGAGAACATCGGGTAGCGCGATGAACGCCTCCGCGATACTCGCCTCGGTGGCCATTCTTGGTGGTGTTGCCTTGACCTTCGCGATCTTGATCGCGCTGGCGAACAAGAAGCTGAAGGTCTGGGAGGACCCGCGCATCGATGCGGTGAGCGAGCTGCTGCCCGGATCGAACTGCGGCGCCTGCGGCGCCGCGGGCTGCCGTGCCTTCGCGGAGGAGCTGGTCGCCGGGACGCGCCAACCGGCCCAGTGTACCCAGCTGGGCGGCGAGGATATCATCGACATCGCCGAGTACCTGGGGGTGGAGGCAGGCACGGCACAAAAGCGTGTGGCGCGCCTGCTCTGCGCGGGCGGCTCGCATGTGACGCTGCGTTGGGCCGAGTATCGCGGGCTGGAGACCTGCGGCGCCGCGGCGGCCGTCGCCGCCGGCGGCAAGGGCTGCGCCTGGTCGTGTCTGGGCCTGGCCGACTGCGAGCGGGTCTGCGACTACGACGCCATCTACATGAACGATGTCGGGTTGCCCGTAGTGATCCCCGATCGCTGCACGGCCTGCGGTGATTGTGTCGAGGCCTGCCCACGCGACCTGTTCACGATCATGCCGCTCGAGCAGCGTTTGATTGTGCAGTGCAAGAGCCTCTTGGAAGGCGAGGAGGCCGAAGAGCTATGCGAGGTGGCCTGCAACGGTTGCGGATTGTGCGCGACCGACGCGGCGCCCGGACTGATCGAGATGAAGAACAGTCTCGCGGTCATCGATTACAGTAACAACGAACTCGCCGACCCCGCCGCCACGGCCAGGTGCCCGACGGGAGCCATCGTCTGGGTGGAGGGGCAGCAGTTCGCAGAGAAGCCCCAACCTGCACGGAGTCAAGTAGCATGATGCTGAAGAGAGCGAAAACCGAGCCGGTCGCGCCGAAGTACCCGGGTATCCGAATGGCGCTAGATGGCAGTGAAGCGGTGGTCGCGATGGAGACGTCGGCCAGCGAGGGTGCCGGCGCTTATCCGATCACCCCGTCCACGCAGATGGGCGAGGGCTGGGCGGCGGCGGTGGCCGCCGGCAAGCTGAACGTCAATGGCCGCAAGCTCATCTTCTTCGAGCCCGAAGGCGAGCACGCGGCCGCTGCGGTGACCGCGGGCATGAGCATGACCGGTTTGCGGGCGACCAACTTCTCCAGCGGCCAGGGCATCGCCTACATGCACGAGTCGCTGTACGCCGCAGTCGGCAAGCGGCTGACCTACGTGCTCAACATCGCCTGCCGCGCGATGACCAAGCATGCGCTCAACGTGCACGCCGGCCACGACGACTATCACGCCATCGATGACACCGGCTTCTTCCTGCTGTTCGGGAAGAACGTTCAGGAGACTGCGGACCTCAATCTGATCGCTCATCGTGTCGCCGAGCTTTCTTTGAACCCGGGCGTCTGCGCCCAGGACGGCTTCCTCACCAGCCACGTCATCGAATCGGTCTTGCTGCCCGAGCCCGAACTGGTGAAGGAATACCTTGGTGATCCATCGGACATCATCGAGTCGCCGACCCCCGCACAGAGGATGGTGTTCGGCGAGAAGCGTCGCCGGATTCCGGAGATGTTCGACCTGGACTACCCCGCCATGATCGGCGTGGTGCAGAACCAGGACAGCTACGCCCAGGGAGTGGCGGCGCAGCGGCCCTTCTACTTCGACCACGTCAGGGCCCTGACCGACCAGGCGATGGAAGAGTTCTACCAGCTGACCGGCCGGCGCTACGCGCGTGCCTCCGGCTACCGGCTGGACGACGCCGACTACGTGATCATGGGTCAGGGATCCGTGGTCTGGAACGCGGAGGCCGTGGCCGACTATCTGCGCAGCACCCGCGGCATCAAGGTCGGCGTCCTCAACCTGACGATGTTCCGCCCCTTCCCGGCGGACCAGATCATCAGCCTGCTCAAGGGCAAGAAGGCTGTGGCCGTGCTCGAGCGCACGGACCAGCCGCTGGCGGTCGACCTTCCGATCGTACGCGAGGTGCGCGCCGCGATGTCGAAGGGGGTGGAGAACGCCCGGGCGGCGAACGGCTCGCTGCCCTATCCCGAGCTGGGCGCCTGCAAGGCGGAGCAGGTTCCGGACTTCTTCTCCGGCTCCTTCGGCATGGGAAGCCGCGACCTGCAGCCGAACGACATCATCGCCGCGGTCGACAATATGTTGCCCGGCGGCGCCCGGAAGCGGCAGTTCTACCTGGGTATCGACTTCGTGCGCAAGGGCACACGCCTGCCGAAGCTACAGATATGGCAGGAGCGCCTGCTCGAGTCGTATCCGAACCTCTCGGACCTGGCGCTAGATCCCGCCGCCGACATCAACCTGATGCCCGAGGACTCAGTCTCCATCCGCATCCATTCGATC
>CP070722.1:3392001-3397705 GCA_020350785.1 Gemmatimonadota bacterium | reverse complement strand
TATGCCGGGGGCGGGACTCGAACCCGCATGGGCCGAAGCCCCAGGGATTTTAAGTCCGAAAGATACATCGACGCCATCCAATACCACACGCAAACATCCGCAACAAACCCGCACGCGGCAAGCACTATCAGACTGGCCGAATTCTTGCTCGATGCCGTTGTTGGAGGATGGTGAGGGGCACAATAGGGGCACACCACCGGCACGGCTACCAGATTCCATCATTCTCCGGTCGATAGCTGATCACCTGCACTACAACCACGAGCAGTATAAAGAGACCCACGCCGAGTTCGGTGCCGGACAAGAAGCCCCAATTCGAAATCCAGCCTTCGAGTTCGAGATCGCCGAACCGACCACTAAGGATGCCACGAAAGCTTATGTCGAGCGCCCGGGATGCGCTCGGAAGCTTATTCAAATCAGCCCCCCCGAACCGAGCGTTGGCGAGCAGCAACGACGCGAAGATTACAGCGGTCTCGATGTAGTTGACAACGGTCAACACGAGAGCGCGCCCCGCCGAGCGTTGTCTGGTCTTTCTGGGAATGTGATGCTCCAAAAGAAAGGAGAGCATGTCAGCTAGGCGAAAGACAACGACAGCAGTCAGCGAGAGCACGAGCCACGCAGGTAACGGCATCGTCAACAGCGGCAACACGACGAAACCATTTACCAGGAGCCCGAGGGTGGCCCAAAGCTCGATCGAGACCGCCTCGCAAACATGGTCCTCAATGTTCTTCTTCTCATTGCGCCTTTCGTCCCAACGTATGAATGGCCGTTTGAACTGTCGGTGCAAGCGGTTGGCTGGGTACCCTAGGACAGAGAGGGTCAGCCTAAGTAGCGTGTACAGCACCCCATCTGTCCGCACCCCCTTGGCGATGCGGCCACAGAGCACTTTCAGGTGTCTTGCCAGTCGGGTTCGTTTCTTGGCAGCCATGTTGGCGACTTCGGTTTTGAGCATCACACGCAACGGCATTGTGCTGAACACCTACTGTGATCGTGATCTGCGGTCAACCGCCAGACCCCGTGGCATTGGCCGAGCCCTGATGCAAGACAGCATGGACCCTGGCCGTTCCTGCTCTCTCAACAAGGCAAGAACGACACAAACGACAGTAGCACGAGCAAAGTCTGGGCAGAGTGGACCCCCAAGTCTTCGCCCAATCGGGAGCAGCAAGCCCGAATGTTTCAGGGGGTACCCCGACCAAACCCCTGCCGCAGGCTGCCCGGATTGGACGCGTCCCAAAGCGAAAATGGAATTTGAGAATGGGTGACAAGACGAAACCCGCTGGCACACCGATGCGCCTTGATATGCGGGCTCTCAGGGCCGACGACAGGCACGGACGGGCACAAACGGGCGCGGTTTACGGCACAACTGCGGCACAAGGGGACGGGGGGGAAGTGTCTTTCGAAGTTTTTTCGCTGTCCTACCAAACCCCTGCCGCAGTCCCCCCCGATCCTGTACGGTAATTTCGGGTTTTTTGGGGACACTTCGTTTTGAGCGACACATCAAATGGCTAAGTTGAGAACCTGCCCAGCCTGTGGGGCTCCGCTACCGACCAACGACCGCCGTCGGATCTGGTGTTCCGGGCGGTGTCGCAGGTGGGTGTCTAAGGTGGGGGGTCCGCTCGCTGCCGCTGAACTGAAGGAGGCTTGGGCCTCACAGTGGGGGTCGGTGGCACGCTCAAAGCTGCCAAGCGCAGCGAAGGCACAGGCGACCGCCGCTCAACTACTCCGCGAGGCTGCGGCGCTGCGGGCACTGGCGTCAAGATCATAGCTGTGGGATATCAGTGCGTCCAGGATGGCCCTGGCTTCGCGTTAACGCGATTGTGCGTGCACTTGTCGACTTGGCACAGATAGGGCCAAGAACAAGGGCGGCCCCAAAGGAGGAGCCGCCCCAATCTACAAGGCTGGTCGCTCCTACTTGGCCTCACCGGGCGGTACGAAACGAACATTGTCCAGGTAAGCGCGATCAGAACCGAAGAAGTACTCACCTCTGATCCGGAGCAATACGAGATTCTTCAGTACCCGTCTCAGCTCGTTCGCTGTCGCATCTTGCCCGTTCAGATCGATCACCTTCCAACCGGACAGCTCATCGAGCCCCACGCGATAGGAGGTCCATTGACCGGCGGGACTGTCTCCAGCATCAACGACCAACGTCAGGCCATCTCCGGCGAGGACTACGTCGGGACGTTCGAATCCCACGCTTGACGGTGCATTGAGATCGAACTCGAGTGCGCCCCCGTAAGCCCCAAGACGATTGCCCAAGAACTTCGGCGGTGCCTGGAAGAACCAATCGTCACCCGGAGTGTCGTCGGCGTACACCGCCCCACCGGGAGATCCGGCGGCTGCGTCGTAGTAAACGAACACCTGGATCGCCAGAAAGTCGCTCCCTGGAATGTAGGCAGCCCCGTTCGCGCCGCCGACTAGTGTCCAGCCCTCGGCATCCGTGTCGAATGTGCTGCTCAGCCCTCGCCGGGTACCCTGGAAATCGAATGACACATCGGTTGCGGCGGTTTCAGTCTCGGTGGGGGTCGTGTCGTTGCAGCCGTAGACCCAGACTGCGACGAGCGGCAGCAATACGAGTAGGAGAACGAGCTTACGCATAATGCACCTCCAGCGTCAGGGAATTACGAGGAGTCACACCACTGACGAAACACACGTACCAGAAAGCATGTCTACCGCCAGCGGGTGTGCCAGCAGAATGGCTGTGCAGTGTCAAGCGCAGATCAAGCGACAGGATTACGCGAGGACGTTCTGGACAATTGCCTACCGCCACGGCTGATTCTCCCGCGAGCGAAGGTTTGCTCACTCAGCCGCACGTGCTAATCGCACCGATTACACTATGTGGAGTGCGCTCAGCGATTGCAAACGATAAACCTACCAAGTATCGGTATCTGATGAGCGATGCAGGCGGAGCGTGTGTTTCCGACCGGTGCGACCTTCGAGAAGAAGCTTAGCCGCCGCCACTCCCGCCGTAGGTGGTACACGTTGACGATCCCTTGACGCTCGTCTCCTATCGTCCCGGCATGATCCAACCTATCGACCTAGATGTAGCCGGAGCTCGCATCGTCTGGCTGGGCTACGACCTCGAGAGCGGCTACTGCGTGATCGAGCTGGAAGGTGGCACGGGGCTGCTGATCAGCGCAGACTATGAAGGGTATCACATCCTCTGCGAGCCAATCAGCGACAAAGAAGTACGACCCACTCCGAGGGCTATCGCTCATGGCTAACCCCAGACGCGCGTGGCGGAGCATGAGCGACAAAAGCGAGCCTATGAGGCGCACCAGGCGGCGCGTCACGACGTCCCTGGTGATTGAGGCCATCGGGAAAACCCCTTAACCGTTCTCCTCCAGCCAGCGCCGTTCCCCTGCATGGCCCGTAATCGCTCGCTCGACCTGGTGCGGCTGCACATATACCCACGGCCCCGCAACTGCTGGGGTCGGGCCGTGCCAGACGAATAGCGAGGCCAGGATGCGAGCCCGCCACCGCGCATCGTAGATTGGCCCGCGGCGGCGCTCGTTCCTGCCGGCTTCATGGATCGCCAGCACATAGCCGAACATTTCGCGCCGTCTGGAGTCGTGAACGAGATCAAGCGTCTCCGCGCTTGGCTCGACCAATCGACCACGCACCGAATAGCCAGGGCGCCGTAGCTTGGAGGTGGCCAGCCGCCAAGTCAGCAATAACTCGCACCCCGCCCAATCGTCCTCCGTGAGGGGAGCCGGCAGAGCCGGCAGCGCCACAGGCACATTGACCTGGATGTGCGGTCGCCGCAGCAATAAGAGCTGGGAGAGCACGCGGCGGAGATGGGCGCGGCGCCGCTCAGGGTCGCGTCTACGGTAGGCCAGGTGATCGGTCCACGACCGCAGCTCCTGTGCCCAGTGCCGGAGATCGGCATCTGTAGCGCCGCGTCGGGGCCGTCCAGGCGAACGTTCTTTGCCGAACCGTAGGTCCGCGATGCGGCCACCCCGTTTCTGCCACTCACCTTCGCCGCCTAAGCCGTCGAGTCGCCACCAAGCGAAGCGCCGGCACCTCTCGCAGGAGATGCGATCTGGCTCGACCCAACGGGCTTGGTCCCAGCGTTCCGCGACCCAGGATTGCCAGTCGACCGACACCTTTACCTCCCTCTATCCCCGCATAATCTGACGCATTCTCAGCCATCAATGGAGGCCGTGCCGACATCGGCCGTATAATATTCTCAACACGTTAGCGAAGGGGGTTCGAAATGCAAGAGAAAAATCCGAAAACTCGATCGGTGCCGATCAGGTTTACGCCGCCCGAGTTCGACGCGCTCCGCGTGGCAAGTCGTCGAGCGGGCCTCTCGGTCAGCAGTTTCATCCGGGAGGTCTCTGTCGCGGCGGCGATGCAAAGGTTGGCCAGTGGCGATAACGACAGGGAGGGAACGTGAGCAAAGAGGTGGAGGTAGCACCGACCCTGAAGCTAGCAATCGGCGATGACCGAGTGCTTCAACTCACAAACGGCAGCGGCACGCGGTTCAGACTTGAAGTTGGCGCCCAGGGCATAGTCAGGGCGCGAAAAATTCGGGACTTATCGACGCCGCCGTCCGAGCGGTTGCCGATGTTTGAGTGCGGCCACTGCGAGAGGTTTCGAATTCGACCGGATATGCATCTCGCGATCCGCAACCACATGGCCAGGCTGCACGATTTCGACGCTGAGAGCGAGGAGACGGCCATAGAGATCGGAAGGGCTCGCGAGATCTCGAAGGACCCCGGGTGGCGCGATCGGTTCGCCTGGGAGCAGCGGCGGATCAAGCTCTATCGCGAGGCCGACAAGCTGCGGATTGCCGCAATACGCGAGGACGACCTGGCGGAGGCGCGTAAGCTTCGGCGGCGCGCCAATGAGCTCGAAAGGAAGGCTCGGGAACGATGAAATTTGAGCGGCTGACTTTCGCCTTCGAGCTTAAGGACGCACAGCCCGAAGATGGCACCTTCTCCGGCCGCGCTCTAGTCTATGGCCGCGAATTCGAGACGATGTTCGGCCCGCTAGTTATCGAACCGGGTGCCTTCGCGGACTCGATCAAAAGGAATAGGGATCGTCTCAAGATCCTCTGGCAGCACAATCAGGACGAACCCATCGGCAGACCGCTAGGGCTTGAGGATCGACCTGACGGCGTCCACGTCCGGGGCCGGATCAGCAAGACAACGCGTGGCCGCGATGCCCTTATCCTGCTCCGCGACCGGGTGGTCGATGAGCTGTCGGCCGGGGTTGAGCGAGTCGAGGAGGTGGCGGGCAAAGTTTCAAGGCTCAAGCGGGGCGAGCTGCATGAAATATCGCTCGTCACCTTTGGTGCTGCCGGCCGGGAGGGGGCCAGAGTCTATGAGGTTAACAAACAAACGGCCCAGGGACCGCTGACGGGGCTCGATGCCATGCGCCAGCTCCGCGTCGCCAAGGCGATTGCGCGCCAGCAGATGGCGAAAGTTGTGCAGCCAAGCTACGGCGAAGAAAAATTGGCCACCGACCTGCTGACTTACGTGAAAGCGCGCTACCGGATCAGCGATGACATTCAACTAGTTTGGTTTAACGACGACAGCGACGACCGGGGCCGGGCTGACGTGGGGTTGCCGGTGATCGGTAAGCCCACTGTCTCGGAGATTTTCTTGCGCACGGGCCTGGGGCGCGATGAGCTAAAGGAAGTGCTATTGCATGAACTCGGCCACGTTGCTGGCCGTCATCGCAGCGCCAGCGACCGAGCTGAGCG
>CP070722.1:3380150-3391901 GCA_020350785.1 Gemmatimonadota bacterium | reverse complement strand
GCGTCGAACGACATCAGGAACGTGCTGCGCTCGATCCGAACGCCGATCTCCGGGGGCACGCGGATCTCTATGCCGCCCAGTCCTACGTTGATGTCCGCGTTCGCGTCCTGACTCCATTCACCGGAGAAGTCCAGCTTGACGTCCCCGACTCCGCCGGAGACCGTGACGTTCTGGCACCGCGAGTTGCCAAGCCCTCTCACTTTGAAGGCGGCGGCAGCTGCTTTGAAGGAGCAGAACTCGGCGACCTCCGGGTTGGGCTCGTTGAACTCGACTTCGGTATCGCTGGCGCCCGTCTCGAGCACCAGTTTGCGCATCCTGAGGCCGCCCAGGTCGAGCCGTGCCTCCGCCGCGCCGAACTTGAGGCTCAGGGCCAGCGGCGTTGCCGGCGAGAGGTCGATGCGCAGATTCCCGGCCTCGTAGTCGTAGTCCTTTAGATCTTGCAGATCGACGTCGTCGTGCCCATCGAGCTCGATGCTCAGGTTCCCGCGTCCGCCAGACTCCAGATAAGTGCTGTTTAGACTAAAGACATCCTCATCGAACCTCGATTCCACACGATAGAGGAGTCGGTCGGACCCGCGCCCGACCTCTAGACGCCCCACTGCGTACTCGATCTTGACATCGAGAAAATCCTGGCTGCGCAGCTGGCGCGACTTACTGACCGTCTTCCAGCTCTGCGCGCTCGCGGGGACAGCCGAGGCCGCCAGCGCCAGCAGAAGCAGACCGAGGCTAGATATGCGTGCCCTCATAGCTCATCACCCCACGCCCCCTGGCGCGCTCGGGAGCTACGGCCGTACGGGGCGTCCCCCGTCCGGTCGCCGATGGGCAGCTCGGGCAACTCGTGAGGTCGGGCGTAGGTGCGCCGCGTGCCAGCACGCGAGAGCACGGAGGCGCCCAGCCCCGACGTCGCCGCCACCCAGGTCAGGATCCAGGCCGAAGCGATCAAGAGGTCGTGCGCCCAACCGAGGAGGGGGTACGCCATCTCCGTGATCGCGGCGCCCGCGAACAGGGCGAGCAACACGCCCAGCCCGTTAAGGACGTAGTAATAGGAGTTGGAGCGCCGAAGCCGCGCGCCCCAGGAGGGGAAGCGGTGGCGCGTCAGGTTCTCGCCGGCGGCGTGTGCCACTGCCACGTAGCCCAGCAGCGACAGGAACACGAAGCCCAGAAGGTAAAACGGCAAAGCGATCGCCGTGATGATCAGGACGACAATCACCAGACCGACGGGCAAGAACAGAACCTCGGCGGCGAGGCCCGCCAGGAACGAGCGCCCGAAGCTGTGCGACACGGTGTCGCTTACCGCCTCCAGGTTCCCACGGAAGAAGTAGACGACGAGGGCGCCGAGGAATGCGAATAGGAGGTACATGGCGATCGTCTTGGCGAGGGAGCCGAGCCCCCCGAACACACGGCTCACGACGGAGGGCCCCCCAATCCGCACTCCTACGCCGGGCGGGCGGGGCGCCACGACCACCGGTCCGAGGTGCGAGCCTTCCCTCAGGCTCCCGACCACCGTGCCCAGATTGTCCACCGTGGCATTGATGGCCACTACATCACCCTCGATACGGGCCGTCGGCGCGATCTGGAGCGAGCCTTCGGCGACGATCACGTCTGCCGCCACGGTTCCCTCGATCACCGACTCGCTCTGAACGAGAATCAGCGTGTTGTTCAGGGACGACCCCGCCGCCAAACGATACTCTTCCGCGTCGATGACGATGCGAACCGGCGGCTTGAGGTCGCCGTCCAGCGCGCGCGACAGCGTGGGCGACAGCCCGACACGACCCAGGGCGCGGGCCAGCCCCTCGATCTCTGAGAGCTCTATGACCAATCCCCCGACGACCACCTCTTCCAGGCGCGCGGTCCCGGGAACGTCGACCTGCTGCGGTAGGGCGGGCGCATCAGCGGAAACGACTTCCGCTGCTACGGCCGCCGTCGTTCCGGGTGCCGCCGAACGGAGAGGTTCCAACGTCTCCAAAATGCGGGTGGCAGCACTCGACTCGGCTTGAAGGTCGGCGGTGGCGAAATCGCTCAGGGCGCTCTCGAACCCACCCTCAGCGGCACCCCGCAGGAAGGTGCGCCAAGCCGATTCCAGGGTTCCGCCCGGCGTGTAGCGGCCCGCCTCATTGCCCGAGATGTAGATCAGCCCATCCGCGAGCCGAACTTGCAGCGACCGCCCGGTCGCCAGCTCGAGGTCGAGGGTGGCGGCAGCGTCGCCCAGCGTGACCGCGGTCTGCACGATCTCCTTCTCGCCGGTCTGAGCGGCCAGACTTGCCGGGAAGAGCCCGGCGATCAGAAGCACGAGTCGAAAGCGCTTAGCCATGTGCATTCGCCCTAGATGGTTGGTAGGTCGTTACGCGATGGAGGGTCCAAATCGCGGCCCCCGACATAATCGTCATCAAGGCCAGGCCAGCGGCAAGCGCCAGGCCCGGCACCGATCGCTGCAGTTCTAACCAGATTGCCCCCAGGCTGCTCAAGTGCAGCAGCGCCGCGATCCGGATGACCGCGGCCAACAAGAAGTCGCTCGCGTAGCCGGCCAGGCGTGTGAGCAGCGCTCCGGCCGGGAAATCGACTCGGCTGCCCAGCCAGACTGCGCCGCCGATGACCCCCGCGCTCCAGAGGGCCGCTGCGGCGGCCGCAATTCGGCGCAGGGCCAGCGAAGGCATCCAGGCACCCGTCCGCGCCGCGGCCGGGACAGGCAGGCGCACCCGCTCCATCACATGTTCGGCGAACGATTCGCTGGGCTCGGTCCCCCGCAGCGAGGCGAGGGCGAGCATGAGCCCGCGCCACTCAGCAGTCTGGGCCTTGCAAGCCCGGCACTGCTGGATATGGCTCTCGAAGGCCTGGAGCTCATGGTCCTCAGCCTCGCGGGCTGCCCAAAGCTCCAGGGCCAACTCGGTGAGATGTCCCTCAGAAGTCCAGTTTTTCATTTTCTACCTGCCCGCTGCTCCCCCTTACGAGGGTCGGCTCTTCCAGGTTTCAGGGGGAGCGGCGCGTCCATCAGCCCTCCTCCTTCAGGTGGCTCAGGGCATCCCTGAGCTCCGCTCGGGCCCGGTGCAGAAAGGTTTTGACGGTCCCGATCGGGACACCCATGATCTCGGCGATCTCCTCGTAAGGCCGGTTTTCTATGTGGCGGAGGATCACGGCGGTCCGGTAGTCCGGGCGCAGGCGGGCGATGGCCCGCTCGATTTCGCCACCAAGCTGGACGGCCAGCATCTCCTGCTCGGGGGACTCATCGGGGGCCTCCAGTACGATGCGGGTCTCCTCCTCGCGTTCAGAGTCGACGGCGTGCGGTGAGCCGTGAATGGAGACTGTGGAGAGACGGGCCCGCCTCAGATGGTCGATGGCGTGGTTGTTGGCGATCTTGAAGAGCCAGGAGGAGAAGCGGTAGCTGGGGTTGTAGCTGTCCAGGTTGTTGAAAGCCTTGACGAAGGATTCCTGGGCGAGGTCCTCGGCCTGTTCTCGGTCGCCGATCATCCGGTAGATAAGAGAGAAGACGGGTCTGCGGAAACGCTCGAGGATTTCGCGGTAGGCGGACTCATCGCCTTCCAGGGCGCGAGTCACCAGCTCCTTGTCTTCGAGCGCCCCGAGCGCGCCCCCGGCTGTGGAGCCAGGCGGGGCCGCCGGCGGCTGGCCGGTCAAGTCGTCCTTGGTCAACGGCTTGCTGTCGGGCTACCCGCGCCGATAAGTTCGCCGCCACTCATGGCGAACCCGCGGAAACGAGGCAAGGACCCGCTGACGGTATCCGCTCCAGACGAGCGAGCGCGAGCGGTCCGCGAGATGTTCGCGGCGATCGCCCCGCGATACGACCGGCTGAACCACCTCCTCAGCCTCAACGTCGATCGATTCTGGCGCCGGCGCGCCGTTGATCGGCTGGGCTGGCTGGAACGACCGCACGGCTTGTTTCTGGATGTCTGCTCTGGCACCTATGACCTGGGGATCGAGCTCGTTCGCCGCTCCGGTTTCTGCGGACGCGTGCTGGCGCTGGATTTCGCGCAGGCGATGCTTCATCATGGCCGGCCGAAGATCGCGGGATTGCCCATCCTGCCGCTGTGCGCCGACGCTCTGCGGATCCCCATCCCAGCGGGCCGCTGCGACGGCGTGATGGCTGCTTTCGGCATCAGGAACCTGGTCGATCTCGACGACGGGCTCGCGGAGCTCGGGCGCGTTCTCAACCCGGGGGCGCGGCTGGTCTTGCTCGATTTCGCCATGCCCGGGCGCCAACCCCTTAAGTGGCTGTATCGGCAGTACTTCACCCGGCTTCTCCCCGTTATCGGACGCCTGTTGTCAAAACATAGTCACGCCTACACTTACCTACCAGAGTCGGTTCTGGCCTTCAGCGAGCCGGCCCGCTTGGCGGCGCGGTTGAGCTCAGCGGGTTTCCATGATGTCGGCTGGGAGCCGCTGAGCGGGGGTATCGCCTGCCTATGGTGGGGTGTACGCGCGCCGGTCGACGGCTTGACGTAGCTCGGCTGGCGCTCCAACCTGTTGGCAGCGCAATCCTTACCACCTCATGCCACCCTCGCCTGAGAGCGATCAGCCTGGAGCCCGGCTGGCGGAGGCCCGGTCGCTGGGTGCAGCCCCCCAAGGTGGACTGCAATAACTCAGGCGATCTCGTGCGGCGTGAGATGGCGTGGTGGCAGGCGACGTGTTCACCCTGGAGGAATTGACAAGTCGGATGTCAGCAGACATACCCCGCGGGAAAGGGCTGGACGGAGGGACCTACGGGCGCGCCCTGGCGTCGGGGACGATTGTCGCGCTCGCCGCCGCGGCGCTGACGGGCCTGCTGCGCAATTGGATCTGGATACTGGCGCTCGAGCCGATCGCGGTAGGAGTCGTGATCGGGGAAGCGGCGGCGGTGCCGTCATCGGCGCGTAAGCGAAGGCCACCGGTCTGGAGCTACGTCTACGTGTTCGTGGTCGCCGCCCTCGGCTACGTGCTCATCCACGTTTTCTTCTGGCTCAGCAGCGAGAGCTTCATGCCGTCGCAATCGCTCTTCGCCTTTCTGAAGTCCGCTCCTTCGGCGACCGCCACACCGTTCTTCCAAAGCGTCGATCTCGCCCGCGGCATCGCGCTGGCCACCGGCGGCGCGACGACCCTGAAGTACTGGATCTGGGTAATCGAGGGCCTGCTGATGGCGTCGTCCGCGGCCCTGGCTCACTTCGGCGCCTCGGTCCGCCGGCTCAAGACCTGACCGTCGTTGGCAGCCGGACCGACTTTCTTTAGACTGGTCGGATAGGCAGGAAAGGCGTTTCGGTTCGCCGGTCGAGGTCGCGCCGGGGCCGAGGGAAAGGCACGGAGCTGGGTTGAAGAGGAAGCTTCGCATAGGTGTCATCTCGGACACCCATGGCCTTCTGCGCAACGAGGTCTATGGGGCCTTCAAAGGGGTGGACGAGATCCTGCACGCCGGAGACGTTGGCGACGCTGGTATCTTGCACGAACTGGAGGTGATCGCCCCGGTCCATGCCGTCTACGGCAACGTAGATGGGTGGGAGCTTCGGAAGGACCTGCCCGAAACGTTGGAGATGGAACGTCTGGGGCGCAAGATCGCGATGATTCATGGGCACCAGTGGGCCACCCCGCAGGTGCCGGATCTAATCGAGCGCTTCGCGGGCGCAGCGGTCGTCATCTTCGGCCACACCCACCGGCCGCTTGTGCAGCAGGTTGGTGGGACCCTCGTCGTCAACCCGGGCAGCGCCGGGCATCGTCGCTTCAGCCTCCCGGTATCGGCCGTGCTGCTGACGCTGACCACCAAGACGCCTCCCGAAGCCAAGATCCTCGACCTGTCCTGAGGCGCACGACAGTCTCCCTGCAGGCTCTTAACTCTGACAGTCGGCGCAAAAGAAGGCCGAGCGGCCGGCCATCACAGTGCGCTCCACCGTGCCCCGGCAGCGCCGGCAAGACTGCCCGTCGCGTCCATAAACTTCAAGCTTGTTCTGGAAGCCGCCCTGGCCGCCGAGAATGTCGCGATAGTCGCTGAATGTCGTGCCCCGGCGCGTGATGGCAGCGCTCAAGACCTTGCGAATGGCGGCGTGGAGTGCTCGTACCTCCTGCGGTTTCAGGCTGCCGGCGGGCCGCCGCGGGTCCAGGCGCGCGCGGTAACAGGCCTCGTTGGCGTAGATGTTTCCGACACCGGCCAGGCGTCTCTGGTCTAGCAGCAGGTTCCGGATCGGGGCCTTGGAACGCGCCAGCTGAGCGGCTAGGGTGTCGGGGGTGAAGCCTTCCGATAGGGGCTCGATACCGAGCCGTTCGTCAAGCCCGGACCAGGCCTCCGGGTCGACGACCCACATGCGTCCGAATCGGCGCACGTCATAGAAGCGCAGTACGCCGGTGGGTGAATCCATCAGGAAGCTGACGGAGAGGTGGGGGGCCGAGCGCAGCGGCGAAACGGGTCCCCAGGTGAAGCGACCGGTCATCCGCAACTGGGTGAGCCAGCGCCCGCCATCGTCGAGCTGGGCGACCAGCCATTTGGCGCGTCGACTTACTCGTTCGACGCAGCGTCCTCTCAAAGCGGCGCGGAAATCCGCGGGCTCGGCTGGTCGAACGGCCTCCTCCCGATGGACCTTGATTCGCCGAAAGCGACTGCCGCCCACCGCTGCATCGAGGCCGCGGGCGATGGTCTCGACCTCGGGTAGCTCGGGCATAGGCTAGCGCGGTGCCTCGCGCTGGATCTCCCGGTATCCGATGTCCTTGCGGAAGTACTTGCCTTCGAACTTGATGTCCGTCGCCGCCGCCCGTGACTTCTCGGCGGCCGCCCTGACGGTTTCTCCCAAGCCGACGACGCCGAGAACCCTGCCGCCGCTGGTGACCAGACGGCGCTCCGGGTCGCGGCGCGTTCCGGCGTGTAGCAAGATCAGGTCCGGGTCCTCGCCGAGTCGCTTCGGTATGCGGATGACCTTGCCCTTATCGTACGAGCCTGGATAGCCTGCCGAGGCCAGAACCGTACAGACCGCGGCTCTCTCAGTCCACGTGATACGGGCAGCGGCGATCGAATCACCGCGGGCGACTCGCTCGAACAGCTCCAGCAGCGAGCCCCCCATGAGGGGCAGAATGGCTTGCGTTTCCGGGTCTCCGAAACGGCAGTTGTACTCGATCACGTAGGGATCACCCTGGACGAGGATGAGGCCGCAGTACAAGACACCGCGGAAAGGTCGCTCCTGTTTCGCCAGTGCCCGCACCGTGGGCAGTGCGATGCGCTCCGTCACTCTGTCGACGAGCTTGGTGTCGGCGATGGAGACGGGTGCGTAGGCGCCCATGCCCCCGGTATTCGGACCCGTGTCGCCTTCACCGATCGGTTTGTGATCTTGCGATGGAAGCAGGGGGAGAGTGACCGTGCCATCGGTCAGAAAGAGGAGAGAAAGCTCTTCGCCCTCGAGGAAATCCTCGATCACGACGGTGGCGCCGGCGTTGCCGAAGCGCCTGTCGATCAGCATCGAGCGGGCGGCATCGAGGGCATCTTCGATCGTGCGACAGACGATCGATCCTTTGCCCGCCGCCAGGCCCGACGCTTTGACCACCACTGGCGCGCCGCGCTTGCGGATCACGCGCTCGGCTTCGTCATAGCTCTGCACGGTCTGGTAGGCGGCGGTGGGCACGCCAGCCTGTTTCATGAGGTCTTTGGCGAACGCCTTCGAGCCCTCCAGCTCGGCCGCCGCGGCCGATGGTCCGAAGATGGTGAGGCCCCGCTGCTGGAAGACATCGACGATGCCGGCAACGAGCGGTGCCTCGGGGCCGACTACGGTCAAGTCGATCTCGCGGGACTCCGCGAAATCGGCTAGGCCGGCAATCTCCTCGGCCTTGAGCGGGACGGATTCGGCCAGCGTCTTGGTGCCGCCGTTGCCGGGGGCGGCATAGATCTGTGCCTCCGGTCGCTCCGCCTTCAGCTTCCAGATCAGAGCGTGCTCGCGACCTCCCGAACCGACGACCAGTATTCTCATGGCTTGGCCCTCCTGCTAGCGCTTGGGCAGGGCCTGATCGAGGTCGTTGAGCAGGTCATCGACATCTTCAATGCCGACGGAGAGGCGGACGAGCCCTTCGCTGATTCCCATCGCCTCCCGCTCGGCCTGGGGCACCGCCGCGTGAGTCATGGCGGCGGGATGGCTGACGAGGCTCTCCACTCCGCCAAGGCTTTCGGCCAGTGTGAATAGCCTTGTCGCTCGGCAGAAACGCTCGGCGCGCTCTCGGTCGCCGAGCTCGATGGACATCATTCCGCCGAATCCGCTCATCTGGCGGCGTGCCAGCTCGTGCTGCGGATGGTCGGGCAGACCTGCGTAGAAGACCCGAAGCGCCCTCGGGTCTTGGTGAAGCCGCTCGGCGATTCGGCGGCCGTTACGGTCGTGCGCTGCCATTCGCACGTGCAGCGTCTTGGTGCCACGCAGGACCAGCCAGCAGTCCATGGGGCCGGGGACCGCGCCCGCTGATTTCTGCAGGAAGCGGAGGCCTTCGATGATTTCGCCGTCGGATGTGAGCACGATGCCGCCCACTACATCGCTGTGCCCGTTCAGGTACTTGGTGCTGGAGTGCACGATCGCGTCGGCGCCCAGCTCGAGCGGGCGCTGGAAGTAGGGTGTGGCGAATGTGTTGTCCACCACCAGGCGGGCGCCTTGCCGCCGGGCTATCTGGGCCGCCGCGGCGATATCGGTGACATGCATGAGCGGATTGGTCGGTGTCTCGATGAAGATCATGCGCGTGTTGGGCCGCAGGGCGGACTCGATAGCGACCGGGTCGCGGGTGTCGACGAACGAGAACTCGAGTCCCAAGCGCGACAAGACCTGCCGGAACAAACGGTCGGTTCCACCGTACACATTGGCGCCACAGATGATGTGGTCTCCCGCGGAGTGAAGCTTTGCCAGAGCTTCGATGGCAGCGACGCCGGAGGCGAAAGCCGCGCCGTGATCGGCGCCCTCCAGAGCCGCGACGTTCGCCTCCAGGGCACTGCGTGTGGGGTTGGAGACGCGGGCGTACTCGAAGCCCTTGTGAACGCCGATACCCTCCTGGGCATAGGTCGAGGTCTGGTAAATCGGCGTCATGATCGCGCCGGTGGTGGGGTCGGGCTGCTGGCCGGCTCGAATGGCCCGGGTCGCGAAGCGATAATTGTCTGGCTTCATCAAGGGGAATCCCCGCTCCTTGTTCCGAGTTCTAATATGTGTCAACGGGATCAGGGCAGTCTCGAGGAAAAGGAAGTGTAGTCGGCAGTGGCGGCGGCGTCCACCCGGGGATCCCTGGTTGAGCAAGCCGCCCTGTACCTACTAGACTCAGCCGGCCGCCGCGGAGAGGACTCTAAAGCGCGAATCGCATAGGAAAATGGAATTCCCGAGCAGCTTGATCGTCAGCGTCTCCGGCATCCGGGGTCGGGTCGGGATCGACTTGAATCCGGAGATCATCGCGGGCTTCGCCGCACAGTTCGGTAGCTTCGTGCGCCGACAAGGGTGGGGCGATCACCTGGCCATCGCACGGGACTCGCGGCTCAGTGGCCCAGCCTTCGTCCGGGCCGCCACGGCCGGCTTGCAAGCGGTGGGCTGCCGGGTCAGCGACTTGGGTCTCGTGCCCACGCCGACGGCGCTGTTGGAGATCCAGGACCGCGAACTGAGCGGCGGCATCGTCGTGACGGCCAGCCACAACCCTCGGGAGTGGAACGCCCTCAAGTTGGCCAGCCCCGAGGGCGCCTTCCTCACCCCCGAACAGGGAGCGGAATTTCTGGAGGCCATTCGTTCCGACAAGCCGGCCGCCTACGTTCACGGTGAGCTGGGGGCAGCGGAAACGGTGCCGGGGGCGGCAGACCGCCACATCGAACGGGTCCTGGGTCAGCAGTTGATCGACCCCGCTGTAATCGGCGAACGCGGTTTTAGGCTGGTTCTTGACTGTACTCGCGGTGCCGGCGGCGTCATCATGCCGGCGCTGTTGGAGCGCCTGGGATGCGAGTTCGTAGGTATCGATATGGAACCCGATGGCCGCTTCACGCGGGAGCCGGAGCCGGTCCCGCAGAACCTGACCGAGTTGTGTCGGCGCGTGCCGCTCGAAGGCGCCGATCTGGGGATGGCCGTCGACCCGGATGCCGACCGGCTGGCCCTGGTGGACGAGTCCGGCCGCGCCATTGGAGAGGACTTCACACTGGCGCTGGCCACCCGGCTGGTGTTGGGGCATCACGCCGGCCCGGTCGTGGCGAACTTATCCACCAGCCAGGTCGTGGAAACGGTCTGTCAGCGGGCCGGTGCGGCCTATCGCCAGTCGGCCGTGGGCGAGGCGAATGTGGCGAAGATGATGAGGGAAGTGGGGGCGGTCGTCGGGGGTGAAGGGAACGGCGGGGTCATAATGCCCGCCCTTCACTACACCCGGGACGCGCCTCTGGCCGTGGCCCTGATCCTGCAATTGTTGGCCGAGACCGGCCGGGGGCTGGCGGAGATTGTGGCGGAATTTCCACAGTATTGTATAGTGAAAGACCGGTTCCCGCGCAGCGAAGCCGGCCTGGGCGACAGGGTCGAAGCCATAAAGCGGGCTTTTCCAGGCGCCGAAGTCGACCAGCGTGACGGCGTACACCTGCGCTGGCGCGAGCGCGGGATGTGGCTGCACTGCCGGCCGTCGGGCACGGAACCAATCTTGCGGGTCATTGCTGAAGGTCCACGCCAGGCTGAATCAGAGGTTCGGCGGCTCGTGGCGGAGGCCGGCTCGATTCTCGGCAGCAGCTAGGACACCCGGTGAGGAAGTGACAGATGTGCGGGATAGTGGGATACATAGGCACGGATGAGGCGGCTCCCCTCCTGCTCGAGGGCCTGCGTCGCCTGGAGTATCGAGGCTACGACTCAGCAGGCATCAGCATCGGCAGGAACGGCTGCCTGGACACGCGCAAGATGGCGGGAAAGATCGCCGACCTCATGGCGGCGATCGACAGCAACCTGCCCGCCGGCACGGTGGGGATCGCGCATACGCGCTGGGCCACGCACGGTGCGCCCACGACGACGAACGCGCACCCGCATCAGAATTCCAGCGAGACGATTGCGGTCGTCCACAACGGGATCATCGAGAACGCCGGCGTGCTGCGCAAGAAGCTCGTGCAGTTGGGCCACACGTTCCGTAGCGAGACGGATACCGAGGTGCTCGCTCACCTGATCGACGAGGCGTTCGAAGGCAATCTTGAGGAAGCGGTCGCGGCGGCGCTGTCCCAAGTTGAGGGCACCTACGGCATCGCGGTGATCAGTAGCCAAGATCCGGAGAAGCTGGTCGCGGCGCGGAACGGTTCGCCGCTGCTACTGGGGATCGGCGAGGGCGGCAAGTACTTCATCGCCTCCGACGCGGCGGCGGTGGTTGCGCACACCCGCAACGTGGTCTACCTCGATGACGGTGAGCTCGCCGTGCTGGATCGCGCTGGCTATCGTACGCTCGACCTCAAAGGACGGCCGCTGAGCAAAGAAGTGAGCCACGTGTCCTGGGACCTCGAGACGATCGAGAAGGGCGGCTTCCCCCACTACATGCTCAAGGAGATCTTCGAGCAGCCCAACTCGGTGCGGGATACCATGCGCGGTCGCCTGCTGGACGAGGAAGGCAGCGCGCGGCTGGGCGGACTCTCGAGCTGCCTGCCCTGGCAGCAGATAGAAGACTTCAACCGCGTAGTGCTCACGGCCTGCGGGACTTCCTGGCACGCGGCCCTGATTGGCGAATACATGCTGGAGGAATTCGCCCGGCTGCCGGTCGAGACCGAATACGCCTCCGAGTTCAGGTCTCGCAACCCGCTGCTAGACGAGCATACGCTGGTGATCTCGATCTCGC
>CP070722.1:3376499-3380050 GCA_020350785.1 Gemmatimonadota bacterium | reverse complement strand
GGCGCACATGCGGCGGCCACGGTCACCGCCACGGTAGGAGTAGAAGGCCCGATCCCCACAACGTGTACAGAGGCGCGAAGTCGTGATATTCCGCGCCCTCAGGCCTTCCGACTCAAGCTGGGTGGCGATGCGAGCTCGAAGATCGAAGGCCCGTCTAGCCATCGGCCTCTCACCGAAGGCAGCGCTGACCTCCGGGCCTACCTCATAGCAGTCGCCGCAGATCGCAGGGCCGAGATGCGCATACAGCATGGTGAGATCAGCGCCCAGCGACCGCATGTCAGCGACCGTCTCAGGCGCCACGCCGGCAGCGGCGCCACGCCAACCCGCGTGTGCCAGACCGAGAATCCCGTGTGCCGGATCGACCAGATAGACCGGTACGCAGTCAGCCACCGTCACCGCCAGTAGAGCCCCACGCTGGTTGGTCACAAGTGCATCGGCATCGCCCAGGACGACCGCGCCCCCAGCCTGGTTTCCCTCGTAGCGGGCCACGGCGGCGCCGTGCACCTGGCGGCACCTTATGACTCGGAGAATTCCGCTGTGCTGCCGGAGAAGATCCCAGCCGCTCTTTCCTGTCGAGCTGCTGTAGGCCCGGTCATCGGATCGACTTACGGAGTCCGCCGAGCCGAAATCCAACCCCGGGGCCCTGCCCGTTATCCCCTGGAAGAGCGTCGGAAAGCGGTCAAGCCAATCCGATTGCTGGTAGACCGGCATTCCAGAGAACGCCGCCCGCTGCTCCACTGCTGCCTCAGGCAACGCGTTCGATCGAGGCGCCCAGCGCCCGCAAACGCTCGTCGATGCGCTCGTAGCCCCGTTCGATCTGGCCGATGTTGTAGATCTGGCTGCGCCCCTCAGCTCCGAGGGCGGCAATCAAGATTGCCATACCTGCACGTATGTCGGGACTTTCTACCACTGACCCTCGCAGCGTCGTCGGGCCCACAACCACCGCACGATGGGGGTCGCAGATCACGATTCGCGCACCCATGGCGGTGAGCTTGTCGGCGAAGAACATGCGAGACTCGAACATCTTCTCGTGTATCAGCACGGTGCCCCGACACTGGGTTGCTAGAACCAAAGCGATACTCACGAGGTCCGCCGGGAACTGAGGCCAGGGCCCGTCATCGATCTTGGGAATGTGCTGGCCGATATCCATCCGGATTTCTAGAGACTGATCAGACGGAACCCTTAACGTGCGGCCCTCCAGCTCGCACACCACGCCAAGCCGCTCGAACATCAAGCGTATGATGGTCAGATGATCCGGCTCAACATCGCCGATCACCAGCTCGCTACCGGTCACTGCGGCCAGACCGATGAACGAGCCCACCTCAATGTGATCGGGACTCACGTCGGCGCTTGCCCCGGACAGAGACTCGACGCCCTCGATTGTCAACTCGCTGCTGCCGATTCCCGAGATGCGCGCGCCCATCGAGTTCAACAAGCGACAGAGGTCTTGAACGTGGGGCTCAGCCGCCGCGTTGCGGAGAACGGTGGCTCCAGCGGCGTGCACGGCCGCCATGACCGCGTTCTCGGTGCCCGTAACGCTCGGCTCATCCAGGAAGATCTCCGCCGCGCGCAGCTTTCCGCGCAGCAGGAACTCCTCGCCCAGCTCCACGCTGGCGCCCAGCCGCTGCAGCGCCTCGAAATGGGTGTCAAGACGCCGACGTCCAATAACGTCACCACCGGGCGGGGGCAGCCGGACCTGTCCCGTCCGGGCCAACATGGGGCCAGCCAGCAGGATCGAAGCTCGAATTCTCGAGGCCAGGCTGCTGTTCAAAGCTGCTGACCGCACCTCGGCTGCTTCCAGTCTCAGACGACCAGGGCCCTCCCAGCTACAATCGACCCCCAAGGCCTCGAGCAACTCGAGCATCGTGTGGACGTCGCGGATGTCAGGAACGTTGCCCAGTCGAACCGGCTCGGCGGTTAGAAGGCTGGCCGCCATCATCGGCAACGCCGCGTTCTTGTTACCGGCTGGCCGCACCTGACCGTGCAGCGTGTTTCCGCCTTCCACAATGAAGCTGCTCATCGTCGGCCAACTTAGACGGCCGCGAAGGTGGGCGTCAATCACCCACTCCCTGGCGGCGCCTTCACACGAGCCCTGAGCCCGGTGTTGGGCCCTCCTTCCGCTTGACACCGCTGGGCCGGCCTATCTATCTCAAGGGGTCCCCAGAATCGCGAGATCGTATGAAACTCCATCATTTCCTTCGTCCCGACCTGGTGATTCTCGACCTCGAGTCCGATGGTGTCGAGGCCACCTTACGGACTATGGTGAAGGTGCTCGTGGATCAGGGCCTCATCCCTGACGAGCAGACAGTGCTCGACGCTCTGTTAGAGCGCGAGGCAGCCCAATCTACGGGCATCGGTGGCGGCGTCGCGATTCACCACGCGGTATGCCCGGACCTCTCGGGCACCGTGATCCAATTGGCCTTGTCGCGTGGCGGAATCGACTTCCTCTCCCTCGACGAGCATCCCGTCCACACCCTTTTCCTGTTGCTTTCGCCGCCAGCCAGCAGCGGCACCCACATCAAGCTCCTTGCCCGCATCGCGAGGTTGATGCGGCAACCGGATTTTCTTGGTCAACTTCTGGAGTCGGGTACGGCCGAAGAAGTCATCGCGAAGATTCGCGAGTTCGACGAGGAGCACCCTTAAGAGGCACGCGCCCCGAGCTCCTCTATGCAATTACTCGTCGCGGTGATCAATCAGCCCGAAGCACTCGATGATGTGCTGTCCGGCTTTCTCGAGCTGGGGATTACCGGTGCGACGATCATCAATAGCGAGGGCATGGCGCGCGTCCTGACGCATGACATCCCTCTCTTCGCTGGAATACAAACGCTTATCTCGCGATCACGAACTCAGAACTACACGATCTTCAGCGTCATCGAGGAAGATGAAAAGGCCGAGGCGGCGTTTGCAGTCATCCAGGATGTCTGCGGCAACCTCAAGGAGCCCGGCACGGGTATCGTCTTCACAATCCCGGTAACCCGTGCAACGGGGGTAGCGCCGGAACTCGGCGACGAAACCGAGCTGTGAATCCACTGCTCGTTGTTCTGCTACTGGCGCTCATCGGCTTGATCGGCGCCCGGCTCACCTTCGCGCAACATCAAGTCGCCTTGGGACCGCGAATCTTCATCGCGATCGGCGGACCTTTCCTCTTCGTCGGATTCCTCCTGGGGCCACACCTTCTGAGGGTGCTCTCCTTAGCTACCGTCGAGCTGCTTACCCCGATGCTCGCGCTGGGACTTGGCTGGATAGGGCTTCTCTTCGGCCTCCAACTGGACCGAGAGCAGCTACGCCGCTTTCCACCCAGATACCTGGCAATCGCCTGGCTGCAGGCCGTCGTTGCTTTCGCGATCATCGTGATTATCGGCCACCTGGTGACCGATGCCTGGTTCTCGTTGCAGTTGCACCCAATCGTGCTGGTGGCGGCGGCGACGGCCTGCGTTTCGACTCCGGCGGCGATCGCCTTGATCTCGAACACCTATGCGACGCGCGGCCGTATGACACGGTTGCTCTTCTTCATCGCCAGCCTCGACGCGGTCGTCGGCGTCGTCGCTCTT
>CP070722.1:3369928-3376399 GCA_020350785.1 Gemmatimonadota bacterium | reverse complement strand
GGGACAGATGTCGTGTCATCGCTATTGCAGCCAGCGGCCAGCAGCAACACAGCCAAGCTAGTAGTCACCATCTTCAGATTCATCTCCTCTTCTCCAGTAGCTGATCGAATACCCCACGTTCCACAGACCCTCGCGGCTGCGAACGCATGCTTCGCGAACAACCCTACGCATCGCTGAGAGAAGCAGGAAGGATCTATCGACAGGAGATCAGAGGCTTCGACAAGCGGTCAAAGGGGAGGACGAGTGACGATTCAACCCAGCCGGTCTTTCGCCTTACCAACGTAGCGACGGCTCATGGTCAGCGGTTCGTCCACACCTTCCACGTATACCAGGTAGCTGTAGTTAGACCAAGGTTCGAGACGCTCAACGTGCTCCATGTTCACTATCGTCGAGCGATGGATCCGCAAGAAATAGTTCGCCGGCAGACGGGCCTCCCACTCTTTCAACGGCTTGTGCACGAGCCGCCGCTTTCCTTCGCTTGTATACACGTACGAGTAGTCTCCCGCTGCCGCGATATACTTGATAGTATCGACACGCAGGAACGCCAGGCGATCATCCAGTCGTAACAGGAGTCGGTCCTCGTAGTCCAGCGGCCCCGTGGGTGCCGATTCAGGCCGTGGCAAGGAAAGCCTCTCCAGCGCTGCCCGAAGCCGATCTGGCGTCACAGGCTTGAGCAGATAGTCGAGGGCATTCACCTCGAAGGCTCTCAGTGCGTGCCGTTCGTACGCCGTAACGAAAATGATGGCCGGCTCTGCGCCTATTAGTTCCAGAAGATCGAAACCCGTCTCGGCGCCCAGCTGGATGTCGAGGAAAACAGCGTCGGGATTCTCGCGTGCGATGACTTCGGCAGCCGACGACACGGATTCGGCTTCGCCGACGACCTCCAACTCCGGATGCTCGGCCAGCAATGTCCGTAGCTCGCTGCGGGCAAGCCGTTCGTCATCGACGATCACGACCCTGTGAGAGCCGCTCATCGAATCTCCGCTCCTAGACGACCTATTCGTACGATCGCTCGTACCCAGTCGCCCTGCTGGATGACACTGAATTTGTGTCGCCCCGGATAAAGGCGCACCAAGCGCTCTTCCACGTTACGCAGTCCAATCCCGGCACCGTCGCTTAAACCAGCACCTGCACTGTCTGAACCGAGCGTGCCCGTATTGGCCACCTCAATCTCCAAGCACCCGTCCTTATCCCGTGCTCGAATGCTCACCTGCAGTCGTTCTCGACTGGTACGCATCCCATGCTTCACGGCGTTTTCCACCAACGGGTGCAGGATGAACGCCGGCACGAGGCTGTCGCCTGCGGCGGGATCGATCTCGATCTGGGCGACCAATTTGTCCTCGAACCGGGTCTTTTCGATCTGCAGGTAACGCGATAGTACATCGACCTCTTCCCGCAGCGGCACCATGTCCAGCGGCGCCTTTACCAGGGTGTATCGTAGAAACTCCGATAGCTGCGTCACCACGTCGCGTGCCCGCTCGCGGTCCTCCTGTATCAGCGCGCGGATCGAGTTCAAAGCGTTAAACAAAAAGTGCGGATTGAGCTGATAGGAGAGAGTCTCGAGTTGCGCCTCGTGCGCTAGCGCCTTTGCTTCCGCAGCGTTCTGCTCCTGCACCTTTGAGTATCGCCAGAACTCGATACCCAGGTACGCCGCGCTCCAAGCCAACATCACGAACGCGTAGTCGGGAAACGCCATCCGGTAGCTGCCCCAGTCGAATACGAAACCCGACTCACTCCACGGCGGCGACTCGACCACAAGATACAAGATCTGCCAGATCCCGCTCGCCACCACCGAAGCGAGCACCGCCACGCCGGCGATCGTTCGGATTTCCAGCGGCCTCCGCATCAGCCGGCGATACAAGACGTATAGACCCAGGCTTATTCCCAAGCCCAACGCCGCCCGCACCATCTTGGCGCCGAGCATTCCGACCATCTCCGCTTGGGACAAACTCGGCAAACCCGACAGGTACGTACTGAGTCCGTAGGCGCCCCAAACGGCGAGCTGTATGATCCAGAATGTCAGTCGCTTGGGCATATCCATGGGTCTCGAGTTCAACAGCGAGCAAAGACTTCTTTGATTCCGTCCCCTGCCTAGCGTTGAGAATCCCCGCCCGGCGGGCATCCGCATCTACCGAGCAATCAGTATCCGCGCTTGTAGTCCCACGCAAGCGACCGCGTCAACGCTCTGGGTTGGCACTCCATTCAACCCACGCAGGTGCCGTTCGTCGAACCTGTCCGCCGCTGATCCCAACTGGGACCTGACGACTATCGACTTCCGTCGCCAGTGAGAGTACGCGCTACCACGCCCCTGTACCGGGCTCGCCCTTGAACGGCCCCACGATTTCCGCGGTCACCCACCCTCCATAGAAACCGCCGGGCTGCGGCTCCACACGCTGGCCATCGACGCGACATTCGACTCTTGCCGGGTAGAATGAGAAATAATCGGCGATCGCCTCAAAGCCTTCGAGAGGTGCCGCGTAGCTCCATGCGACTTTCTCGATCAACCGTTCGCCTAGTCTCAACGACCAGTAGTCCGCTTGCCCTTTCCACTCACAGATAGAGGTGCCCGAAGCGCGCTCGAGATGCTCCCTGCTCACATCGTCGGGCGGTAGGTAGAACGTCGGTGGGCTGGCGGTCTCGAGCACGCGAATCGCGCGTCGGCTGTCAGCCACGAGAACATCGCCGCTGCGGACCTCGACCCGCCGCCCGTCGCGCTCGAGACGCGGCGGTCGGGGGTAGTCCCAAACCGACTCTTGATCTTCCGTCGGCTCGATGGCGAAATCCGGGCGCGTCTGTCCCCGGTACCGCCACCTGCCCCGTGATTGTCGTAAGAACAGCAGCAGATCACGCATCGATTACCTTCCTCCCAGAGATGACGATTTCCCAGGCAGCCGAAAGCACTCAGCACGGCGGGCGGCCGTCCCAGCCAGCCTCCAGTTGCCAAAAACCGCTGGCCCGTCATTCTCGTAGTGTAATCTATCGAGCAGGTGGGACGCTGCACGACACACGGTGGATCCATGGGACTCAGGCTCACGCGCCTGCTCGGCCTCCTCGGCAGCTTCATCGTGTTCGCGACGATTGTCTTCTACGGGCCCCTATCCCAACCGTCACCCATTCCGCTCTGGCTCGCCGTCGATGTCGCGGCGCTGGCGATAGCGGTGCCCCTCGTCGCCTTCGGCAGACTCTGGGAGAACCGCTGGGCTCGCTGGGTGCCGTGGATCGCGAGCGGCGCTCTCATCGGAGCGACGGCGATGGGACCGCTGCTGGTCGCTCCTTGGATCACCCTGGCCGCCATCTCGTTTGCCGTCGCAGGGGCTACGACACCACTGAGGAGAAGGCACTGGCTTCTCCGAGGCCTGACCATCGCGCTGGCTTCCGCAGCGCTCAACTTTCTCTTCATCTACAATAGATCCTATGTAGGCGCTGCTGAGCAGCGGAAGCGGGCCGCTGCTGCTAAGCTCCTTCCAAAGTTCTTGGCTGAACCTCAACGGAGGAGCTTCAATGAGTACAGCAGCGACCCGTGCCAACGAACATAGTGAGGTGAGTTCGATCGTGCACTTGGCTTTCGAGCTTGGAAACAGTCACTGGAAGCTAGCCTTGACGACGGGGTTGGGGCAAAAGCCGCGGGAGCGGACGATCGACGCCCGGGATCTCGAGGCATTGAGGAAGGAGATTTCCCGGGCGAAGCGACGCTTCGGGCTCCCCAGGTCGGTCCAAGTGGTGAGCTGTTATGAGGCGGGTCGGGACGGGTTCTGGTTGCATCGCTGGCTTGACGCGGAGGGGGTTGAGAACGTGGTGGTGGATTCCTCGAGCATCGAGGTGAAACGGCGGGCGCGGCGGGCGAAGTCGGACCGGCTCGATGCGCAGCGGCTGGTTTGGATGCTGGTGCGGTACCAGGCGGGGGAGCGGAAGGTGTGGAGCGTGGTGCGGGTCCCGACGGTGGAGGAGGAGGACCGGCGACAACTGCACCGCGAGCTCGAAGCGGTCAAGGCGGACCGGACGCGGTCGACGAACCGGATCAAGGGGCTATTGGCGGGTCAGGGGACGCGGTTGGAGGTGGGTGGGAACTTCCCGGCGCGGCTAGATCGGCTGCGGCTTTGGGATGGCTCCTCGCTTCCGGCGGTGCTGCGGGCGCGACTGGAACGGGAGTGGGAGAAGGTGCAGCTCTACACGCAGCAGATCCTTGAACTGGAGGCAGCGCGCCGGCGGCTGCTGAGAGAGGCCACGGATCCGGAGCTGGAGCAGGTGCGGCAGCTGTTGGGGGTGCGGGGGATTGGGGTGAACAGCGCCTGGCTGTTCGTGATGGAGTTCTTCAGCTGGCGGCAATTCCGAAGTCGCCGGGAGGTGGGTGGGCTCTCGGGTCTGGTGCCGAGCCCCTACCAGAGCGGGGACGTGAGTCGGGACTGGGGGATCGCGAAGGCGGGCAACCGTCGGGTCCGGACGATGGCCATCGAGCTGGCTTGGGGCTGGCTCCGTCATCAGCCGAACAGTGCGCTGAGCCGCTGGTACGAAGAGCGATTCGGGAAAGGGAGCCGACGGGTGCGCAAGATCGGAATCGTGGCGCTGGCCCGAAGGCTGCTGATCGAGTTGTGGCGGTATCTGGAGACGGGAGTGCTGCCGGAGGGCGCGGAGCTGAAGGCGTAGCTCGCCCCGAGGCACGAGACAGGAACGAGCGGGTGTGGGCGGCCCGTTAAGCCGTCGGGTTTGTTTGATGACCGAACAATAGATGGGGCTGCCCGCCACGAGCTTCACAGTCGCCTGCGAGCGAACGCGGGATCGGGTGACCGGCGCGAGAAGCGGCCGGCACGGATAGAAGGTCGTTCGAGGGCCCAGAGAGCAGGCCCCGACGCTAGGAAGGAGCTGCCAGCTCGCTGAAAGTTAGCCGCAGCGGTAGGCAAGCGGCCCCGCGTCAGTCCGTCGATGAATTGCGGGAATTGACAAATCAGGGCCCATAGAAGGACGGCTCAAGCTGCTCGATGGCCGCATAGTGCTCGCCGACCATCACGCAAAACTCGGGCCTGGTCTTCGACACGGTATACTCCTCTCCACCTGGGCGCGGGCGCCTGTGACCGGCTGGAAACGCCCGGGCGATGAACCTGGCTTTGCACATTCTGTTCGGGGTTGGGTTTGTGACTGGTGGGAATCAATAGTACTGACTACCTAAGTCATTACCTGACTTGACACTACGCCTCTTGCCCCGTACCTTTGCGTGGCTTGTGCCCGCCCCTTTTCCCTCCGCCGGCGACGTCCCCCCACACACATCACCGAGACTTACTTACGCCCGCGAGCGAGCTTATGCGGAACATGCGACTCACCCTGTACGCGGTCTTCACCCTATCGGGAGCGGCCGGCCTGATCTACGAGATGATCTGGTCGCGTTACCTGGCTCTCTTCCTCGGGCACAGCGCGTACGCGCAGGTTCTAGTGATCGCGATCTTCCTGGGCGGGATGGCGTTGGGCGCGCTGATCGCCGGCGCCCGCTCGGAGCGGCTGCACGATCCGCTCAAGTGGTACGTCGGTGCCGAGCTCATCGTGGGTGTGATCGGGCTCTTCTTTCACGAGATCTTCGAGGCGACGACGGGGTTCGCCTACAACTCGATATTCCCCGCCCTCACAGGCGCGGGCTTCCTCAACCTCTTCAAGTGGACGCTGGCGACGCTGCTCATCCTGCCGCAGTCAGTCCTGCTGGGCGCGACGTTCCCGCTCATGGCGGCCGGCGTGTTGCGCCGGCCGGGCGCGCAACCGGGCGGGGTGCTGGCGGCACTCTACTCCACCAACAGCCTCGGCGCCGCCTTCGGGGTGCTGTTCGCCGGGTTCTTCCTGCTGAGCTTCGTCGGTCTGCCGGGCACGCTGTTGAGCGCCGCCGTGATCAACGTGCTGGTCGCCGGGATCACGACCGTGGTTGCCATCCGCTACCCCTCCGAGGACGAGCTGCAGGTAGACACGCAGGTCGAGGCGGCCGACGCCGAGGCAGCGCTCATTTCGACCGACGTGCTGGTGCGCCTGCTGCTGGCGGTCGCGTTCGGTACGGCGGTCGCCTCGTTCGCCTACGAGATCGGTTGGCTGCGCATGCTGGCGCTGGTCCTGGGCAGCGCGACTCATTCGTTCGAGCTGATGCTCTCCGCCTTCATCCTCGGACTGGCGTTCGGCTCTTTCTGGGTGCGGCGGCGTGCCGACCGGTGGCGCTACCCGTTGCGCGCGCTGGGGATCGTTCAGGTCGTCATGGGGCTCTGCGCGCTGGCGACGCTCGCCCTATACAGCGCTTCGTTCTACTGGACCGCCGACCTCATGGCCACGTTCACCCGTTCGGAGGGCGGCTACGTGGGCTTCACGATGGCCCGCTACGCGATCTGTCTGGCGATTATGTTCCCGGCCTCGTTCTGCGCCGGGATGACCCTGCCGCTGATCACCCGCACGCTGCTGGTCGCCGGTGCCGGCGAGAAATCGATCGGCGGCGTGTACAGTGTGATC
>CP070722.1:3357531-3369828 GCA_020350785.1 Gemmatimonadota bacterium | reverse complement strand
GGATACACCGATCAATCGCAGTCGCAGGACCGACCGCGTCTCCTGGCGCATTTGCACCGTGGCGCCAGGCAGCATCCCCCTGTGCGGGCAGAAGCACCACTTCGGCCCCGCGCCCTTCGGCGACAGTTCCGCCCCAAGCACGCCACCCCCACCCCCCGGCGTCCCGTCACTTCGCTGCATCATATCGACCACCTGACTGGTCACCGTTCCCTAGTTGGTTACCAGTTATCATCTCCCACCAATGCCGCTCGAGCAACCCCGGGACGCCCTTCTCGAGTCCGGGGAACGCGGCTCCGGCGCTCCGTACGGCGGAATCACTTGTTTCATTCTGGATATCTACCGGTATATTCATTTTGTCTGAAGCTACGGCACCCGACAACGCTTATCTTGGAAAGGGAATCCGCTTTCCGCCCAAGAGCTTGATTCGACTCGCGCTACTCCCAGCCTTTCTACTTAACGCGGCGCCGCTGCCCGGGGTGCCCGAAGGCGCACCCCACCCGCCACCCACCCGCCTCTGTGCCACAGCCGATTCCGTCTTCTCCGAGAGGGAGATCAGCAAGCTGCGAGTACTGATCGACCCGGGCGACTCTCAGCACGGCGCGGCAGCCGCGACTCACGCCCGGGCCGCCATCGCGGCGCTCCACCTGGGCAGGCTGACCCGAAACACCGACTACTACGGGCTAGCTTACGAGAGCCTCAAGCGCGCCGAGGAGGCTTACCGCGACGACCCCTGCTTCCTCTACTACCGCGGAATCGTGCGCCGCCAGTTGGGTTCGCGCGCCTTTTTCGCGGCCGAGGTGTGGGCCCGCCTGCGCGATCGCGACAACGTCGAGCTGGCGGCCCAAGACTTCCGGCGCGCTGCTCAGCTCGAGCCTGCCTGGCTCGCGCCGGCCGCGGCGCTGGCCGATATGAGTATCAACGCGCTGGAGGGCAGAGCGGGCCGGCGGCAGCGCTGGCAAGAGTGGGCCACCGCCGCCCTCGCGCCGCACGCCGGCGAGCCCGAAGCCGCCCTCTGGAGCGGACGCCTGCTGATGGAGGCCGACTCGTTCGAGGCGGCGCTGGCGGCCTTCAGCCGTTACGCGCTGGCGTCCAACTCGGGGCTGGCGCAGCTGGAGCTTGCCCGCGCCCTCTTCGCCCTCGAGCGGGCCGACGAGGCAACGCAGGCCTACTGGACCGCGGTGGCCGCCCTCGCCTATTCCGATAGCGCCCTCGTCGCCGAGCTGGACCGCGACCTCCGCTACATCTTCGATCCGCAGGAAGCGGAGGAGTGGTACCAGTTGATGACCGGGGAGAGGCGCGCCGACTGGGTACGCCGCTTCTGGGCCCGGCGCGCCGCCCGCGATCTGGTACCTGAGGACGAGCGTCTGCCCGAGCACTACGCGCGCCTGCGCCACGCGCTCGGGGGCTACCGTCGGATCAGCGAGGCGGAGGCGCGCCTGAGCGGCGACGCGGGCCGGGTCGGGCCGCCGGCCCGGGCCCTCGACGTGCCGCTCGAGACCGGCTACGTCGGCGGCGACGATCTGCTGTTGGATGATCGCGGGCTGACTTACGTGCGGATGGGCGAGCCGGACGAGGTCGTGCCCTGCCTGGGGCAGGGTTCGCAGTACCAAAGCTGGATCTATCCGGGAACCGACGGCCGGCCGTTCGCGCTACACTTCGCCCCACCGCGCGGGGTCGATGACTGGGTCATCGTCACGACGCTTCCCATCTCCTGCTACGAGCGGCTGGGCTCGGTCTCCACCTATTACAACAGCCTGGCCTGGCGCATGGCGCAGGGTGGCCTGCGGGCCCGCGAGTTGAGAATCAGGGAGCGAAACCGCAGTGAGGCCTTCGTCCGCGAGGTGATGGCCAGCGACCGGCACATCTTGCCGCTCGATTGGGAGCTGGAGTTCGGCTACGAATGGCTCTTTTTCCGAGGCCTGCGGCCGGGGACGATCGATGTCACGTTGAGCTACTCCGTGCCGGCGCGCTCGCTGGAGTGCGAGCGCACCGACGAGAGGCAAGAGTGCCGGCTGCAGGTCCGCGCCACAATCTTCGACCGCGACACCGTTCTGGCGTGGTTGGACGCCTCAGGAGCAGTCGGGCTGATTGATGAGGGTGGCTGGCTGATGGGGCACGCTGGCGGCGGCGCCGCCCCGGGCTCATGGGATTATCGGGTCGCCGCCTTCGAGCCTCGGCACGGCGATGCCGACGACAAGTTGCGCGGCAACGCCATAGCGGGCAGGGTCGTCGTTCCGGCGCTGGGCGACCCCGCGGATAGGAGCGCGGTCAGCCTGAGCTCGCTGGTGCTGGCGCGCCCGGAGCCGGGCACCTGGCGCCGCAGCGGCCAATCACTCAGCCTCAACCCGACCCATGTCTATCCGGCCGACGCCAGCGTCGACCTCTACTACGAGATCTACGGTATCCCGGAACGCGATTCCTACGAGACGGAGATCATCCTGCTGAAGGCCGACAATCCGCCTATGGCCGCGCTGGACCCGCCCGCAGAGTGGCTGGAGCGGGTGCTCAGCGACCCGCGGCCCGAGTTGGAGCTGCGCTTCGAGGAGGGCGCCGGCCGCGAAGGCCGCCCCTGGGCGGCGCGGCGCAAGACGCTCTCGCTGACCGGGATCGATTCGGGGCTCTATGTGCTGGTCCTCTCCATCACGCCAGATCGGAGCGCAACCACGGTTCACAGGGTCACGCCGCTCATCATCGAATGAAGGCCGGACGGGTCGCCGGATTTCCGACCGACCGACGGCACCGCCTCCCAGCTCGTCTAGTATTTGGAACCCGGCGCGCCACCCTCTATCTTTTTGAGCAGGTCGCTGATTCTTTGCCGCGTCGCCGTCCCGACGAGGACATCTCGTGCTGGCTTCGCTGCTGACCGCGCTCCTGGCCGTGGCCGCCCTCCAATCCGCGCAGATCGTGACAGCCCAGGACACGACCGGCTCGGTGAGATTCGCTTGGCGACGGAGTAAGACCCTGGCACTGACGGATATAGAGCGGTGCGACTATGTTTTGCTGCTCGCCGTCACGCCAACCGGCGGCGGCCAGACCGTCTACCGGGCGACCTCACTGCGGATCTACGAGTAGCGCCCGTAACAGCGCCAGGAGGCCCTTTGCCACTCAGTCGCAACTGCCTCGCGATCGCCTTGGGTGCAGGCGCGATCCTGAACTTCGCCGGCTGTGACGGAAACACGACCGGCCCGGCGCGGGGCCCCGCCTTCACCTCGGTCATAGTCGGAGAAAATCACAGCTGCGCCCTCGCGGAGGATGGGATCGCTTTTTGTTGGGGCTTCAACATCTCCGGCCAGCTGGGCGACGGCGCGAATGTGAATCGTGACCGGCCGGTTCGCGTCGCCGGTGATCAACGCTTCGCATCACTCACCGGCGGCATCAATCACACCTGCGGCATCACGGCCGGCGGCGTCCTCTACTGCTGGGGCCGCAACTCCGAGGGCCAGTTGGGCGACGGCACCACCCAGGACCGCAGCGTGCCCGTGCGGGTCAATACCGGCCTGCGCTTCGACGCCGTGGCCGGCGGCGGACTGCACACCTGCGGCCTGGCGTCCGGCCGGGCCTACTGTTGGGGATCGGGATCGAGCGGCCAGCTAGGCAACAGCGAATCGGGAGTCAGAACGCTCTACACGGCGCCGGTCCCCGTCTCCGGCAACCTCGGCTTCGTCTCCTTGAGCGCGCTCGGCTCGCACACCTGTGGGATTACGGTCGATGGCACCGCCTACTGCTGGGGCTCGGATGCGGCCGGAACGCTGGGTACGCTGGCCTCCGAGACGTGCCCCGACGGGCTCAGCAACCTGCTCCCCTGCAGCGCGGTGCCGGTGCCGGTGGTCTTTCCCTTGGCCTTCACGGCGGTCAGCGCCGGCGTCGCACACACCTGTGCCCTCGCCATCAACGGCGCCGCTTACTGCTGGGGCCGCAACCTGCTGGGTCAGCTGGGCGATGGTACGAACCTGAGCAGCCCCGTTCCACGACCGGTGAGCGGCGGCCTGCAGCTGGTGCACATCCGGGTCGGCAACAGCCACAGCTGCGGGCTGACGGCCGCTGGAAGCGCCTACTGCTGGGGCGGCAACCATCGCGGACAGCTGGGGAACGGCTCGACCCTGGATGCAAGCGAGCCCGCTCCGGTCAGCGGCGGCATCGACTTCGTCGAGCTGAGCGTGGGCGGCGCCCACACGTGCGGCCGTGATTCCGCCGGCCTTGTCTACTGCTGGGGCCAGAACGGCGACGGCGAATTGGGCTACGAGCCTCCCGACCTCTGCAGCGACGTCCCCTGCAGCCATACGCCGAACCCGGTCAGAGTCGATCCTGCCCTACTGCCCTCCCGGGCGCCGGGTCGCTGAGCCGGGGAGTCGACCGAACGGGACCCGCCCTGTATCTTTAGGTTCTCAACCGGACATCCAAGGCAAGGTCCACGGCAGTCATCGAACACAGGAGAAGCCATGCGAGGCATACTACTAGTCAGCGCGCTGGCGCTGGCGGCCCTGGCGGTCACGACCGCGCCGGATGCCGCCTTCGGCCAGCAGACCGAATTGGCCTGCATCGATCAGACCGAGGGCCGCATGTCGGCCGACGTGCGCGCCCGCAGCCCTCTCGACTCGGTGGCGTTTCAACTGGACGGCAAGCCCGTGAAGATCTGTTACAGCCGGCCCTCAGCCAGAGGCCGCGTCATCATGGGCGGCCTGGTCCCCTATGGCGAGCTTTGGCGGACCGGCGCCAACGAGCCGACGATGATCCATACTTCGGTTGCCCTCGACATCGCGGGCATCCGCGTGGAGCCCGGCACTTATTCCTTCTACACGGTGCCCGGCGAGCAGGAGTGGGAGGTCATCGTCAACCGGTCGATCGAGCAGTGGGGCCGCGAGAACACCTACACCGCCGAGGTCAGGGCCCAGGAAGTCGGGCGCGCCACGGTACCGGCGGGTGAGGCGAAGGAGTACACCGAGACCTTCACGATCCGAGCCGAGCCGCGCCAGGGCGGCGAGGCGATGATGATCCTCGAGTGGGAGCGCACCCGGGTAGCGGTGCCCATTAAGCCCGCGAAGTAGAGGAGCGATACGCAGCCGTTGGGGCCCTGCCGAGCCGGAGCTCGCGACCTGGGGAGGTGTTCGCCACGGAGGATCGTGGCGCAGGCGGGCGGCTCAGCGCCAGGGCCCCAACCCCCGCCCTACAGGCCCAGCCTCTTCAAGAAGCCCAGAAAGCGAGGCTCGTCCCGCAGCCCCTCGAACTGCGGCCAGACGTTCGCCGCCACCAGGTAGGGGCGCCGTTCCTCGTAGGCTCGCTCGAGGGCGGCCAGCGTCTCATCGAGCAGTCCGAGCTGGGCGAAATACTCCGCGTTGTACATCAGGCCATCCGCGGCCGAGGCCTCCAGCGCGGCTGCCGCTTCCGGCATGCGCTCCGGATCTGCGAGCGCCGCCACGTAGGTCCGCAGCGGATCCGGATCTATCCCCTCGATCCTGGCGTAGGTCTGGTAGGTGCTATCGGCCGCGGCCAGCTCGCCCAGCTCCACATAGGCCCGCGCCAGCAGATAGTGGGCGATACCGTAGTCGGGTGCGATCTGCAGAGTCCGCTCGAACTGCTCCACCGCCTCCGCCACCCGCCCACTGAGGTCGAGCGTCTCGCCCAGGGCCACGTTGACGGCGGGCGCCAGCGGCTCCAGCTCGTAGGCCCACCGCGCCTCGGTCAGTGCTTCGTCCTGGCGGCGCATGGCGGCCAGGAGTTCGGCGTACCACTGGTGCGCGGTCGCGTAGGTGGGGTTCAGCTCGATGGCGGCCCGGAATTCCTCTTCGGCGCCCTCCCAGTCCCAGGCGAAGCGGAACTTGTAGTAGGCGAACGCCGTGTGCGCCTGGCTGGAGGCCGGGTCGAGCGCGAGGGCGCGCTGGGTGGCCGCCCGCGCCTCGGCCTCGATCTCGGGGACCGTGGGGCCGCCGTACTCGGGGAGTAGCAGGTAGGCCTCGGCCAGGCCGGCGTAGGCCTGGGCGAACTCCGGATCGAGCGCGATCGCCTGCTTGAACTGGTCGATTGCCGCGTAGAGGCCGGTCAGGCTCCTCTGGTTCCAGAGATAGCGGCCCCTCAGGTAGTGGGTGTACGCGTCGATCTCGCTGGTCGCCTCGGGCACCAGGCCCCGGTCCAGCTCGCCGGCCAGCCGGACTTCCAGCGCGCCTACGATCGCCCGGGCGATCTCGTCCTGGACGGCGAAGATGTCGGTCATCTCCAGATCGTAGGTGTCCGACCAGATGTTGAAGCCGCTCTCCACGTCGGTGAGCTGCGCCCTGATCCTCACCCGCTCGCCCGACATGCGCACGCTGCCCTCCAGCACCGTGCTCACGCCCAGCGTGTCCCCAATATCGCGCACGTCCAGGTTCCGGCCCTTGAAGGCAAAGCTGGAGGTGCGCGCCGCGACCTTGAGGCCGGGGACCTGGGTGAGCGCGTTGATTAGCTCCTCCGCCAGCCCATCGCTGAAGTACTCGCTGTCCGGGTCGTTGCTGAGGTTGACGAAGGGCATGACGGCGATCGACCGGTCAGCCGGCGCGCTGGCCGCCGGGCCGGCAGTGCCGGTCTCCTCGCTCAGAATCCACCAGCCGCCGGCGACGAACACCAGGGTGGCCAGCAGCGCCACGATCCCGGCGGGCCAGCGCTGGGCCCGCGGCTGGGCGACGATCGCCTCCAGCTCGTCGCTGTCTGCGGCGTCGGTGCGCTTGAGGCCTTGGGGTGTGCGGTCGAAGATCCAGGCGAGTGACACTGCGATCGGGAAGCCGAGGAGCGCGGCCAGGGCGATGAGCGTCGCCACGACCTCTGGCACGCGTAGAGCCGGCACCAGGAAGTCGGCGGCCTGCATGACCGCGAAGGCGGCGGCGCCGTAGACGGCGGCGACCTTGAACACGTGACGCCGCTTCAGATCGGCCAGAAACCGCTGGTATCGCGAGGTAGATCCCATCTTCCCCGAATTTCCGTCACAGCCCAAGCCGGGCCCAGCCGGCCATGGCGTCCCTGACGCCGAGGCCGGAGGCGCCGTCTAGGCCGGTCCCCGCTCCAGCACCTTGCGAGCCCAGCGCATCGCCGCGTGATACGGCGACTCCTCACGCGCCTTCGCCTCGGCGAAGATCGTCTTCAGAGTATCGGTAATCGAGAGGACCTTGGCCGCCACGTAGTCCTCGCTCATCCGCAAAGCCTCCAGACCGCAAAGCGCGACCGCGCCGCCGGCGTTGGCGATGAAGTCGGGCGCGTAGAGTATGCGGCGCTCGTGCAGGCGATCGGCGTCCTCTATCCGTTCCAGCTGGTTGTTCGCCGAGCCGGCGACGGCCCGGCAGCGCAACTGCGGGATCGTATCGACGTTCAGCACGCCGCCCACGGCGCAGGGCGCGAAGATGTCGCAGGGCTCGGCGTAGGTCTTGCCCACGTCCACGGCCTGCGCGCCCAGCTCCTCCGCGACGGCCGCGGCGCGCTCCTCGTTGACGTCGGCGATCTTCAGCCGCGCCCCGGTGCCGGCCAGTCGCTTGCACAGCGGTATTCCGACGTCACCGATACCCTGCACCAGCACCGTGCGACCCTTCAGGTCGCGGCTGCCGTACAACTCCTCGGCCACCGCCTCGATCGCCGAGAACACGCCCAACGCCGTCCACGGGCCCGGATCGCCGGCCCCTCGGACGCCGAACACGTGGGTCGTCTCGCGCCCGATCACCTGAACCAGCTCTGGGCCCACGCCCAGATCGGCGCCCGTCGAGAACGTGCCCCCCAGCGTCTCCACCAGCTCGCCGTAGCGCTCCAGCAGGCGGTCGCGCTCGACGTCCGCAAGCGGGGCCGACAGCGCGATCACCGCCTTGCCGCCGCCCATGGGAAAGTCGACACCCGCCCACTTGTACGTCATCCCCTCGGCCAGGCGCAGGGCGTCCTGCAGCCCGTCGCGCGGGGCCTCGTAGATCTTCATGCGGGTGCCGCCGGAGGCGTTTCCCAGCCGGGTGGAGTGGATCGCGATGAAGATCCAGGCCTTCGCCGCCTGGTCGTAGCGCACCACCACGTGCTCGCCGTCCCAACTGCGCAGCAGATCTTCCATGAGCCGTCCTCTCGATCGGGCCCTTCGGTGCCGTCGGTCGCAGCGATGGTCAGGGATTGGGCAATGACACGTGGAGGTGGTCCGCCGTGCCCACGTGCCGGAGCGTCCTGAAGCCCATGGCTGTGAAATAACCCTCCAACAGCAGGTTGCGCCATGGCCGGCGCCCGATCGTCCGCAGGTCCACGGCATGTGCGTAGCCGTCCGCCTGAATCCGATGCAGCGAGCGCTCGTAGGGCGCCAGCCCCATCCACTCGTACTCCTCCACCGCCCGCTGCATATCGGTGATCACCAGATCGCTGTCCACCAGGATGAACGTGCTGGTCGCCAGGCGCAGCAGCGGGTGCAGCGACCGGTATTCGTCGAGAATCGCCGCGTCCTTCACGTTCAGGCTGGACAAGTAGAGCAGCGTATAGAGACAGTAGGCTCCCACCACCGCCAGCGTCGCCCGCCGCACCGGCCGTGGCAGCCTGAAGCGTCCCGACACGCGCTTCGCCACCGCGTAGGCGTACAACAGCAGAAGCAGCGCCGTCAACAATACGCCGGCCAGCAGCGCCGGCCAGGTCGGTAGGCCCAGGAGGCGATAGAACAGCACCGAGCCGCCCACCAGCAGGTAGAAGGGCAGCAACAGCGCCGAGGCCAGGGCCGCGCCGCGCAGCAGCCACCTGCGCAGCGACCGCCACCCGTCGCGCCGCGGCGGTGTCCGCGGCTGCCCGGTCTGGCGAGCCCGCGCCTTCTCCAGCTCGCGGACAAGGGCGTCGAACTCGGCGAAGGGGTCGCCCGCCATCCCGCGCCGGGCGTCTTGCGGGGAGCGAGACCTAGGCCTTCTTTTTGGCCTCGGCCAGCCTCTTCTTGGCGGCGGCCACCTGCTTCGAGGCCGTCGCGCGCGCCTTGGCCAGCTTCTTCTTCGCCGCCGTCACCTGCTTGGATGCGGCTTTCCTGGCCCCCTCATACTTCTTCCTGGCCTCCGCAGTCTTCTTGGCGGCCGCCCTCCTCGTCTCCTCGTACTTCTTCCTGGCCTCCCCCGCCTTCTCGGACGCCGTCTTACGCGCCTCCGCCAGCTTCGCCTTCGCCTCCTTGGTCCGCTTCGAGGCCGCCTTCCTCGTCTGGCTGATCTTCTTCTTTGCGGCTTCCGCTTTCTTCACCGCGCGCTTTCTCCTCGATTTGGCTCTGGCCATGTGGTGCTCCCGGTTGGTGTGCTCGCTTCCCCTGCTCACTACCACAAACTTTCTCAGTCGGACGGGCTTCTCGCACGGCGCCGGGGGGATGAATCTCTAATAGCAACGGGCAGGGCCGAGCGCCAGGACTTGTGTCCGCCGAACAGCCGTCCGAAACTTCCCTCGGGGACTAGCCGGCGCGTCGATTCTCGAGCCGCGCCTTATCGCGATTCTGGAGATCCGAGCAACAGGACGCGCATGCAGTATCAATGGACACCAGAATTCTGGCAGGGTTGGCGCGAGGATGACAACCCGTATCGCCAGCGAAAATCCGCGCGGGACTTACAGCTGGCATGCCAGTTACTCGACCTTGAACATGAAGGCTCGTTACTCGAGGTGGGCTGCGGCTACGGCTGGATAAGCCAGGTGCTCTTGAGCTTGAAAGCCGTGCACTGGATCGGGGTGGACCGATCACTAGCGATGGTCAAGGACCTCAGGAAACACCTGTCCCATTATCGACCAAGAGCCTTTGTTGCTGACGCATACAAGCTCCCTTTTCCAGACGACTCTTTCGACAGAGTGATTTGCAGCGGCGTCCTCATGCATCTGCGAGATGAACGCGCTGCCCTCGGAGAGCTCGTCCGCGTGCTGCGCCCGGGCGGACGGTTAGTGGTGAGTATGAACAACGCGCTCTCACCTTATTGCCTCCCGGCTATTCTGCACAATCGGCGCAAGCAGGGCTACGTGCAGCAGTTCCACCTCCCTCGGACCTACCGGCGCTGGCTTCGTTCGCTTGGATTGGAGTCGCACCAGCTCCAAGGAGACGGAATCATCTCAACGGTAAGCATCTCCGCAGGCCCCCTGTCTTGGCCACCTAGATTCGCTTTCAATCTACTGAAGAGCCTCGATGCGCTCGCGGTAAGGCACCTCCCCTGGCTGGCGTACGAAGTATGGTTGCAGGCCACAAAGAAGGTCTGTGATGGGCCTGCGTTGATGTAGGTCGAGTGTGGGTCTCGGATGGACATCTACTACTGCGACGAATTCATACTGCCGCTCCCGGAGGGCCATCGCTTCCCCATGGCGAAGTACTCGTTGCTGAGGCAGCGAGTGGCAGTCTCGGAGCTGGCGGAGCGACACCGCCTCAGCGTCCCACCTCCCGCCACCGACGCGGACCTGCTCCGTGCCCACGATCGTGATTACCTGGAACGGGTGAAGAATGGAACGCTGGCCGATGCGGAGGTTCGGCGGATTGGGTTCCCATGGTCACCCGGGCTCGTGGCGCGCTCGCGCCGTTCCGTGGGCGGCACCATCGCTGCCAGCCGCAGCGCGCTGGCCGAGGGCCTGGCGGTCAACCTGGCGGGCGGCACGCACCACGCCTTCGCGAACCGGGGCGAGGGCTTCTGCGTGTTCAACGACGCGGCGGTGGCCACCCGGGCGATGCAGGCCGAGGGCCGGGCCGAGCGCATCGTCATCCTGGACTGCGACGTGCATCAGGGGAACGGGACCGCCGCGATCTTCGCCGACGACCCCACGGTTTTCACCTTCTCCATCCACGGGGCCAACAACTTCCCATTCCACAAGGTGGCGGGCGACCTGGACATCGCTTTGCCCGACGCGACGGGCGGCGCCGACTATCTGGAGGCCCTGGAGGCCGGGCTGGACGAAGCGCTGCCCGCCGCCTCCGCCGACCTGGCCATCTATCTGGCCGGGGCCGACCCCTACGAGAATGACCGTTACGGCAAACTAGCCCTCAGCGCCGCCGACCTCGCCGAACGCGACCGCCTGGTCCTGGACCGCTGCCGGGCCGCAGGCCTGCCCGTGGCCATCGTCATGTCGGGGGGCTACGCGACCGAGATCTCGGATATCGTGGCCATCCAATTCCAGACCGTCCGCACTGGCGCAGACTACTGGGAGTTATGGCGTTCGGGAGTCTAGACGGAGCGCAGTCGAATCGTTAACTTGACAACACTCCCGCCCCGTCAGACCCAGGTTCCCGCTACCTGTTTGGCACCCAATCGGAAAGAGTGACGAGAGATGCCCGATCGAATCTCCAGATTCGCAGTCTGCACTGTCGCCCTGGCCCTGGCCGCCAGCGCCGCACGACCCGCCCAGGCGCAGCAAGCCCGGGATATGGACCTGAACCCCATGTTCACCGGCTACACCCTGCTCTACGGCTCCGGCGGTATGATGGCGCCGCACGCTTATCTACGCGGCGGCCAGTGGGAGCTGTACGGCAGCGCCGGCGCGGCGATGACCGACGTGCCGAACGACGGAAGGGAGATCGATGAGGGAGGTGCCGTCACCTTCACCTGGATGGGATTGGTGGAAGGTGGCGTGACAGCCTATAGCCCCAGTGATTACGGGATCCACGCCAAGGGCCAGGTGATCAAGCCCGGCGCCTATTGGCCCGCGGTGTCCGTGGGCGCCCTCAACCTGCTGGGGACCAGCGACATCGGCCGCCACGGCGTTCTGGGCGCCGGCGCGGCCTACGAGAACTATTTCGAGCGCCTCTCGCCCTACATGGTCGCCTCGTATACCCAGATCTCACAGACCGAGCCCATCTCGACGACGATCTCGGTCGGGTGGGGCTACGGGCACTTCTTCATCGAGAATGAGCCTCTTCAGAGCAATCGAGGCCGTTCCTATGGGTTCTTCGGCTCGGCCATCGTGGACATCCGGGCCGCGCAAGACGTGATCTTCCGGGTGATACTGGAGCACGATGCGTGGGATCTCAACCTGGCCGGCGCGGTCAATCTGCGCGGGTTCGAGCTAGCGGTTGGCGTTCTGGCAGTTGAGGAGGGTGGTGCAGAGGAGGGAGATTCTTTCCCGCTCAATCAGGCGCGACCGTACTTGCGGGTTGGTGGGGGTGTTCAAGATCTGCGAGCTCTCTTTGGCTCTTAGTCGGTGAGACCATATAAGCACAATAGGGAACGCAGTGCACTTCGCTGGTCAGCCCTTCTGACCGTCATGCGGTACTTGCCCTCCGCGGACAATGGGTTTAGCCTTGAGAATTGCCATCGAAGAGGCTGCTCTTGTCGACTCTTGGACATCGCGCGGCCATGGACCCTAAGTGCTGGGAGTCCTACAACAATC
>CP070722.1:3339447-3357431 GCA_020350785.1 Gemmatimonadota bacterium | reverse complement strand
GTAGGGCGCGAAGTCGTCCAGCTTGTAGCGGTTCACCGCCAGGTAGGCCGCGCCCGGCTGGTGCGGAGACTCTGCCACGATGCTGACCAGCCCCCACTCCGGCATCCGGCGCGGGGTGATCTCTGTCCAGTTCGCCCCCGCGTCCCGGGTGATCCAGACGCGGCCGTCATCGGTACCGGCCCAGATCGTGTTGCGCTCGTGCGCGGAGGGAGTCAGAGCGAACACCGTGTTGTAGTACTCGACGCTCGTGTTGTCCTTGGTGATCGGGCCGCCCGACGGCAGCTGCTTGCTCTTGTCGTTGCGCGTCAGGTCCGGGCTGATCACCTCCCAGCTCGCGCCTTCATCCCGCGATCGGAAGACGACGTTGGCCGTGATGTAGAGCTCGTTCGAATCGAAGGGCGAGAGCACGATCGGGTAGGTCCACTGGAAGCGGTACTTCAGCTCGGCCGCGCCCCAGCCCATCGGATTGTCAGGCCAGGCGTGGATGTTTCGCTCCTGCCGCGTCACCCGATCGTAGCGGCTGATCATTCCGCCGTAGCAACCGGCGTAAGAGACTTCGGGGTTGTCGCTCCGCACTGCGATGTAGCCGCTCTCGCAGCCGCCGACGCTGTACCAGTCTTGTTCCGTGATCCCGAAGCCTTCCGTCCGGCTGGCGATGCAGAGGGTGCTGTTGTCCTGCTGAGCGCCGCACACGTGGTAGGGAAAGTGCTCGGTCGTCGTCACGTGGTAGAACTGCGCGGTCGGCTGGTTGTCCTGCCGCGTCCAGGTCACCCCGCCGTTGTAACTCACGTTGGCGCCGCCGTCGTTGCCGTTGACCATGCGCAGCGCGTCATGGGGATCGATCCAGAGATCGTGGTTGTCGCCGTGCGGCACGCCGATCGAGTCGTAGGTGCGGCCGCCGTCGGTCGACTTCCAGAAGCGGACGTTGAGAACGTAGACCGTGTTGACGTTTTCCGGATCCGCATAGATGTGCGTGTAATACCAGGCCCGCTGCCGCAGCGAGCGCTCGTCGTTGACGAGAGCCCACGTCTCCCCGCCGTCGTCGGACCGGAAAACGCCGCCCTCCTCCGCCTCGACGATCGCCCACACGCGCTCGGGATCGACCGGCGATACGGTGACACCGATCTTGCCCAGCGTGCCCTCGGGCAATCCGTCGTTGCGGCTGATCTCCGTCCAGCTGTCACCGCCGTCGGTGGACTTGAAGAGTCCGCTGCCCGGCCCTCCGCTCTCCATCCCCCAGGGCAACCGCCGCGCCTGCCACAGCGCCGCATAGATGATCCTCGGGTTGCTGGGATCCAGCGCCAGGTCGATCCCGCCGCTGTTCTCGTCTCGATACAGGGTCCTCTCCCAGCTGGCGCCGCCGTCCCGCGAGCGGTAGATGCCGCGCGTCTCGTTCGCCCCGAAGGCGTGCCCGAGCACGGCGGCATAGACGATGTCCGGGTTGTTGGGGTGGACCGCCATGGCGCCGATCTGGCCCGCGTCGCGCAGGCCCACATGCGACCAGGTCTTGCCGGCATCGGTGGACCTGTAGATGCCGTCGCCCGGCGACGTGTTGCCCCGAATACAGGCTTCGCCCGTTCCCACGTAGACGACGTTCGGGTCGGAGGGCGCCACGGCGATGGCGCCGATCGAACCGGCACCCAGGTACTCATCGGAGACCGGCTCCCAGGTCATCCCTCCGTCTACCGTCTTCCAGACGCCCCCACCGGTGGCGCCCATGTAGTAGACGAACGGTTGGCCGATCACCCCCGTCACGGCCGTGACCCGGCCGCCCCGGTAGGGACCGATCTGGCGCCACTCCAGGGCGCTGTAGAGCGTTGTGTCGTAGACGCCGGCCGCCTGAGCGGCCGCATCGCTGGCCCTCGCGCAAAGCCCGGCCAACGTGAATATCAAGCCCAGCGAAGTTGAGAGCACGGCGCGCTTGGGGCTCATGGCGGTCCCTCCCGGTTTACGCCCAGGTCTTGTCGATTCGGTCGGTTAGGCGCTGATCAGCCTGGCCAGAGCCAGCCGAACGTACCCCCGGTGAGCAGCCCGAAGACCAGCCCGTCGATCACCGACTTCCACGTGCTGCTCCAGGTCTGGCCGAACCAGATACTCTGAGGTATCGCGCCGATGCTGTAGGTGAGGAAAGCGATCGTGCCCAGCACCCTGAACACGTGCAGGTAGTCGGCGCCGGCGTCCAGCGCCGCATGCCCCAGGTAGGCCACGAAGAAAGACACGCCGAGGCAGTAGACGAAGTACTGGACGAGGCTCTTCCTCATCGACGGTGTCGGCCAGATGATCAGTGAGCCGACAGGCCCTTCCTCGAGCTTCTTCTTCGCATCGGGGTCCTTGGCGCCCTCGGGCGTCATTGCCTTCGGAAATACGTACTGTCCGCGCTCCAAGCCCAGACTGCGAATCGCTTGCAGGAGCGTGTCATCGTTCGGCACCGGCGCCCAGTCGGAGCGGTGGTGCGGCAGCACGGTCCAAGCGACGAACGCGGCGAAGAAGACGATCACCGCCGACAGCAAGATCGGCAACCAGAGCGACACGAGACTGACCTGTTCCATTTCTACCTCCGGGGAGATGAAGTGAACGATCCAGGCGCCGCCAGCGGGCGCGGCGCCGCCCATGTTCGATTGCTAGTCCAGCTCGAAAGCCAGAAACTGCAGCTGCCCTCTCCGCTCCACCTGCAGCACGACCGAATCGCTGGGCTTCATGCGATCGATCGCCGCACGTAGCTGACCCAAATTGGCCACCGCCTGTCCGTTCACCGAGACGATGACATCGCCTGGGGCCAGAGCGACGCGACCGTATACGGCATCGGGCGCACGGGCCGCGACGACGACGCCGGACTGCGAACGCAGGCCCGGAATCATCGCGGCGATCTCCGGCCTCAGCTCGATGCCCAGCATGCCCAGGCGCGGCACCAGGTTCTGGTCCGGGCTGACCATCGGGAAGAAGCGATTGATGTCGTCGGAACGCTCCACCACGACGACGGGGACGCTGAGCCGTTCCTGGCCGCGCAGGACATCTAGCGTAACCGTCGAGCCGACCGGCGCCCGGTAGATATTCACGTCCAGCTGCCTGCCGTTCTCCATCGCCTTGCCGTCGAGTCCGATCACGATATCGCCGATCTGCAGGCCCGCCCGAGCCGCCGGGCCGCCCGGATAGACATCTCCCAGCACGACTCCCCATTGCCGGCCCAACGCCAGGCCCTCCGCCAGCACCGGCGTGATGGTCTGAGCATGCACCCCGATCTGACCACGCCGTACGTAGCCGTTGAGCTTGATCTGCTGATAGACGTTACGGACGATGTTGCTTGGCGCGGCGAACCCAATGCCCTCGCTTCCACCCGACTGAGAAAGAATCAGCGTGTTGATGCCGACGATCTCCCCAGCCGCGTTCACCAGGGGGCCGCCGCTGCTTCCCGGATTGATCGTCGCGTCCGTCTGGATGTAGATCATCGGGTCTTCCGGTCGAAGCTGCCGGGCGACGGCGCTGACGATGCCCATGGTGACCGAGTTCTCGAGACCCAGAGGGCTTCCGAAGGCGAAGACCAGCTGGCCGGTGCGCACGCCATCGGAATCTCCCAGCGGCAGGAAGGGCAATCCGGTCTCCGCGACCTTCAAGACCGCCAGGTCCGTCTCGCGATCGAAGCCGACGACCTGAGCCCCAACGACCTTGCCAAGCTGCTTGAGGACCGACCGTCCCGGCGCATCCGCGTCCACCGGGATGGGAAGCCTCACCCGAATCCGTGATGCTCCCTCGACCACGTGAAGGTTGGTCACGACGTAGCCATCGGCGTCTACGATCACTCCCGAGCCGCCCGCCTGCCTGCGCGTCACCAGGCCCGAGCCGGGGGCGTCTCCCTGCTGGAGCGGCTGGTAGCCCGTCGCCAGGATAGCCACGACCGCCGGCTCGACGCGCTCGGACAGAGCCTGAAACTGCCTGCTCACGTCATCGAGACCGGACAGCGCCCGCTCGCGCGACCTCTCCTGGGCAGAGCTATCCGGTGGATCAGCCGCCGCCTGAGTTACCAGCGCCAACAAGACTAAGACGATTGAAACACGCATCTCTCCTATCCCCATCTTCGCGCCCGACCGCCGGACGACCTCGTCTCAGGGCTCAGCCTTTCGGGGGGAAATCGGCAAGAATCTTATTCACGGCCTCATCGATCTTCGCGTCGACCTTCGCCGGCTCGGGATCGTTGACCACGTCACTGGCCCAGCCGCGCCACACGACCTCTTTCCGCGCCGGGTCGACCACGCCGAGCATCAGAACGCCCCTTCGAAGCTCCCGCGTGTCTTGATAGACGTTGTAACCGCCGCCGTACCGCCAGTAGTCGTAGACCTGGGTTACCTCCACATCGTACCTGGACGCTGCGTAATAGCCGATCAGGAAGTCGGGCGTCCCCGCGGACGCCGGCCGGTAGCCCTTGGCCTCCAGCTCGCGCTCCACGGCCGCCACGATTCGGTTCCTGGCGCGCGGGCTGATTCGAGATTCGCTCACCGCGGAATCGTCCGGGCTCACCCAGGCGAACGTAGTTAGTCCCGCGAAGCTGACATCGTCAGCGAACTCGCTCTGCACCTTCATCGTCGAGCAGCCTGCCAGTGCGAGCATGGCAGCAAGCGAGAGCGATAGAACTGGAGATCTCATCGTCCGGATCCTTGAGCTGAGTACGCCGCCGGGCGGCGCCAACTTAAGTGCCAAGACACGGGTATGAAGGTCCTGCGCCAACCAGCGGTGCGCAGCGCGGCTGAGGGCCCTTGCCTGTGGAATTGTGGGTCTAATTGATAGCCCGCTCGAGTGTGTCTGGCAACAGCGTCCCCGTTCCCCTGCCGCGGCGGACCCGACCGGGTTTCGCAGCTTGACTTCTACAACAGACCAGGCATAATGGCCCAATCTCCCAAGTGGTCTTGCAGTTGAGTCGGGCAAGTGGAAATCGTCCGCGGATCTGCGTGCCTTAGCGGAAGGGGACACCCGTGTCGTATCGCGCGTCTCTTGGCCATTGGCCTCCTGCCGTACTCCTCTCCCTTATCCTGATAAGCTGCGGCGGCGCTGAGTCGGAGCCCGAGCCGGTAGTCCGGCCGGTCCGTTACCAGCAGGTCTTCTCCACGGGCGGAAACCGGGTCAGAGCTTTCTCGGGCATCGCACGGGCCGGCGTCGAATCGCGTCTCAGCTTCAAGGTGTCGGGCACGGTACGCCAGGTGGCTGTAGCGGTGGGCGACAGCGTCAGAGCGGGACAACTGATCGCGCAACTCGACCCCGAGGATTTTCGCCTGCAGGCACAACAGGCGCAGGCATCACTGACCCAGGCCCGAGCCCGGGAGCGCAGTGCCCGGGCCGACTACCTGCGCGCCCGCCAGCTTTACGAGAACAACAGCATCTCGCTCAGTGAGCTGGACGCGGCTCGCGCCGCTTCCGAATCGGCCGAGTCCACCGTTCGCTTGTACGACCAGGCACTGGAATTGGCACGGCTACAGTTGAGCTATACCAGCCTGACGGCGCCGATCGACGGCGCCGTAGCCGCCGTGAGCGTCGAGCAGAACGAGAACGTCCAGCAGGGCCAGTCGGTGGTCCTGCTCACCTCCGGCTCACAACTTGAGGTCGAAGTCGCCGTTCCGGAGGTCCTGATCTCCCAAGTCCGCGAGGGCAGCGAAGTCCGGGTCAGGCTGGACGCCCTACCCGACCGCCGGTTCGACGCCGTGGTCACCGAAGTCGGCGTCGCAGCCACAGGGGCCGGCATGACCTATCCGGTCAGGGTCCGACTCCGCGAAAGCGATCCCGACATTCGGTCCGGAATGGCGGCCGAGGTCGACTTCCTCTTCCAGTCTTCCGACCAGCGCGTCCTCTATCTTGTCCCACCCGCCGCCGTGGGCGAGGACCGCGAGGGACGCTTCGTCTACGTCGCCGAGCCTACGGAAGGAGAGCTGGCCGTGGTGCGCCGGCGGCCCGTCGAGATCGGAGAGCTGATCGCCGACGGGCTCGAGATCTTGGAAGGCCTGGACGATGGCGACAGAGTGATCACCGCCGGTTGGAGCAAGATCGAAGACGGCATGACGGTCAGACTGTCCATATGAACATCACCCGTGCCGCGATCGAGAAGAACCGCATAACGGCCGTCACCCTGGCGATCATCATCGTCGGCGGCCTGGGCGCTTTCGCCAACATGTCCCGCGACGAAGACCCGGGCTTCATCATCCGCGCGGCCCAGGTAACAACGATCTTCCCCGGCGCCAGCCCCGCGCGGGTCGGGAGGTTGGTCACCGACAAGCTGGAGAAGGCGATCCAAGAGATGCCTGAGCTGGATTTCATCACCAGCGAATCGAAGAGCGGCGTCTCCGTGATCATGGTCAACGTCAAAGAGAGCTACAAGGAGATGAGGCCCATCTGGGATGACCTGCGACGCAAGGTTAACCGCGCCGCAGCGGACCTCCCCGACGGCGTGATCGGACCGACCGTGAACGATGAGTTCGGCGACGTGTTCGGGACTTTGATAGCCCTTACCGGCGAAGGATTCACCTACGCCGAGCTCAAGGAGGTGGGCGATCAAGCACGTGACGAGCTGCTGCTCATTAACGACGTGGCGAAAGTCGAAATATTCGGCACCCAGGAGGAGCGCGTCTTCGTCGAGTACAACAACGCGCGCCTGGCGGAGCTGGGCCTCTCACCGATTCAGCTCGGTATGATCCTGGACAGCCGGAACATCGTCCTGCCCGGCGGCCAGGTGACAGCGGACGGCGAACGCATCGTCTTGGAGCCTTCCGGGAACTTCGAGACGGTGGACGATCTGCGTCGTACGGTGATCAGTCTTCCCGGCAGATCCGACGTCGTCTATTTGGAAGACATCGCGACGATCGAGCGGGGCTATATAGATCCACCCGAAAGCAAAGTCACGGCCACAGGAACCGAAGCTCTGGTCCTTGCCGTATCTATGCGCGGCGGCGGCAACATCATCTCGCTGGGGGAACAGGTCGAGCAGACCGTGGACCGACTTCGCGCCGTATACCCCATCGGGCTGGAACTCGATATCGTCGCCTTCCAACCCGATGAGGTCGACCGCAAGGTCAATGACTTCGTCAAGAACCTGCTCCAGGCGATCACCGTTGTCGTCGTGGTCATGCTGCTCTTCCTGGGGCTGCGGACCGGGCTCGTCGTCGCCAGCCTGATCCCGACGGCGATCATCATGGCATTCCTGGTGATGTCTTTCTTCGGAATAGGCCTCGATCAGGTATCCCTGGCGGCGCTCGTGATCGCCCTGGGCCTGCTGGTGGACAACGCCATCGTCATGGTCGAGTCTACGATGGTCCAGATGTCCGAAGGCAAGAGCGCCGTTCAGGCAGCCATCGACTCCGCCTCCGAGCTCCGTGTCCCGCTCCTCGTCTCGTCACTGACCACCGCGGCGGCCTTTCTCCCCATCTTCCTGGCCGAGTCCTCCACCGGAGAGTACACGGCACCCCTGTTCAAGGTGGTCACGATTACGCTGCTCTGCTCCTGGATCCTGGCGATCACTATGGTCCCCCTCCTGGCCGTCAGCTTCGTCAGGGTCAAGAAGGGCAACCCGACCCGCCAGAGCTTCGACACCCCCTTCTATCGACGCTACCGCAGCGCTCTGCTGCTCGCGCTGAAACGGCGCTACCTGACCGTCGCCTTCGCTGTCGCCATCTTCGCGCTCGCCGTCATGGGCCTCGGCCTCGTCCCGCAGATTTTCTTCCCGCCCACCGACAAGGCCTTCTTCAAGGCGGAGCTCGAGCTGCCCCTCGGCACGGCGATCGAGAGAACGGAAGGGGTCGTCTCCGGCATCGAATCGTTCCTCGAGGAGAAGTTGCTGGTCGGGCCCGACAGATCCGACGGCGTGACCAGCTGGGCCGGCTTCATCGGCAAAGGCGGGCCGCGATTCGTGCTCAGCTACAACCCGGAGCCGCCCAGCCCCAATTACGCCTTCATGCTCGTGAATACATCGGCCTACGAGCCGATCGACGAGTACATAGCCAGCATCGACTCGTTCGCCTTCGCCAACTACCCCGACCTCGAGACCACGATCTCGCGCTTCCAAAACGGACCGCCCGTTGAAGCGCCCGTCCAGGTCCGCGTTCTGGGACGGGATCCCGACTTGCTGTTCCCGATGGTGGATCACCTGAAAGAGCGCCTCCGCACGACGCCCGGGACCCGCAACGTCATCGACGACTGGGGACGCCGCACCAAGAAACTGAACGTCACGATCAATCAGGCGCGGGCGCGCCGCGCCGGAGTGACGAACCAGGACATCGCGCTCTCCTTGCAGGCGGGCTTGAGCGGGTTCGAGCTGAGCGAGTTCCGGGAAGATGACGAGCTGATCCCGATCACGCTGCGCTCCGTCGCCGCCGACCGACAAGACATCGGTAAGATCGAGAGCCTCAACGTCTTCGCCCAAGCCACGGGGGCTTCGGTCCCGCTCAAACAGGTCGCCGATGTGGCGGTGGCCTGGGAGCCCGCCAAGATCCTGCGCCGCGACCGCCTGAGGACCGTGACCGTCAGCGCCGGGCTCAAGTCCGGCCACACCGCTTTCGATGTTATCGGGCAGATCACTCCCTGGCTGGAGGCGGAGAGCGCGGAATGGCCAGTCGGCTACCGCTGGGAGCTGGGCGGAGAGGTCGAGACATCGGGTGAGGCGAACCAGTCGATCGCCGAGAAGCTGCCGATCGCCGCCCTGATCATCATCTTGCTGCTGGTGTACCAGTTCAACTCGATTCGCCGGCCCGTCATCATCCTGCTGACGATTCCCCTGGGCTTGATCGGCGTATCCATCGGCCTCATCATCGCTCGCTCCTACTTCGGCTTCATGACGTTCCTCGGGATCATCGCACTGGCCGGAATCGTCATCAACAACGCCATCGTCCTGATCGATAGAATCAAGATCGAGATCGAGGACAACGGACACGAGCCGCCTAGAGCGATCATCGAGGCCGCCCAGCGGCGCTTACGCCCCATCCTGCTCACGACCGCCACGACCATCTGCGGGCTCATCCCCCTCTGGCTGGGCGGCGGCCCCATGTGGGAGCCCATGGCAATCTCGATCATCTTCGGGCTCCTGTTCGCCACTCTGCTGACTCTGGGCCTGGTACCCGTCCTCTACTCGCTGTTCTTCCGGATCAGCTTCAGAGATCTCCGCCCGTCCGTCTTGACGCCCGAGCGCTGAGTTCGAGGAGACCAACAGGCCTATGCGGCTGACCGCTGCGACCGACCTCTCATTCGAGCAGGAACTCACCGAGTTTCTCCGGCGGCGAACTCGGATGTTGCTGGCCATCGCCCTGACCGTTTCCGTCGCCACCATCATCATCTTCGGAGTCATCCTGCGCGACCGACCGAGACTGGAGAGCGGGCTGACGCCCTGGCTCTTGTGGATACGCCTCGGTCACCTGGCGTCGTTCGCCGTCACCCTGGCGCTCACCTATCTGCTGAAAGGCAGCGCTCGCCGCTTCCAACAGCTGGCCTTCTGGGTTGTGGCACTGAATATCGCGCTCGCAGCTTTCGTTATGGCCTCGGCGCGGCCGGACGAAGAACCCTACCTGGCCATCACGCTGGGCCTGTTCCTTTACGCGGCGTTCATACCGTCACCGGCTCGCTATCCACTCATTCTCGGCCTGATTGCTGTGGGCTCCTTCATACTCTCCCCCATACTGACCTACGCGCTGCTGCCCGAGACGCAGGCGTACTGGGAACCGCTCGGGGGAACGGGCGAGCTTCGCGACTTCCTCATCCATGGCGGCGTCGGGATCGTGTTGGTGTCCGTCGTAGCGTTCCTCACCAGCCGCGCCCTCTACAGCCTGCAGAAGCGCGCCCACGAGGCGCAAAAGCTGGGAAATTACTTCTTGGAGGAGAAGCTCGGCGCCGGCGGAATGGGAGCCGTATACCGAGCCAGGCACGCGCTCATCCGCCGGCCCACGGCCGTCAAGGTGATGACGGTCACCGGCCCGGAGACGCTGGCGGCGGTCGCCCGCTTCGAGCGGGAAGTTCAGCTCTCGGCCACGCTGACGCACCCCAACAGCATCACCATCTACGACTACGGCCGCACGCCCGACCATCAGTTCTATTACGTGATGGAATACCTGGACGGGCTTGATCTGCAGAAACTGGTCGAGCGCTTCGGTCCGATCCAGCCCGAGCGCACGACCTTCATTCTGGTTCAGGCCTGCAGTGCCCTCGCCGAGGCTCACGGGCGCGGAATCATCCACCGCGACATCAAGCCATCAAACATCTTTCTGACTCAACGCGGCGGCCTCTACGACTACGTAAAGGTTCTCGACTTCGGACTGGCGAAACAGCTCTCCGCCTTGGAGGGGGATGACCTCACAAAGACTGGGATCGCCGTAGGTACACCTCGCTACATCTCGCCGGAAGCGGTCAAAGGAGCCGATGATATCGACGCCCGCTCCGACCTCTACTGCCTCGGCGCCGTCGCCTATTGGATGCTCAGCGGGCGGCCCCCCTTCGATGCAAAGTCCAGCGTCGAGCTGCTCATCGATCACGTGCAAGCGGCGCCGACCCCGCCTTCCCAGATCTCCGAGTTCGCCATCCCGGCTCAGTTGGACGAGATCGTCATGAGGTGCCTGGCGAAAGATCCCGCGTCTCGCTACGAATCCGCAGCCGCGCTCGAGCAGGCTTTGCAGACGATCGCTTTCGACCAGCCCTGGAGCCAGGGACGGGCACGCGAATGGTGGCGGCTTCACGGCCTGGGGGTCGCGTCGGAGAGCCGGCCGGCCGCGCCCTCCGCCGGCGAGGATGACCTCCCGAATCGCGGCATCTCCCAGCACATCTACGAGCCCTGAGCTGGCTACCCGGCCAAGCCCACGACTTTCCTTGCCGGATCCAGGTATAGACCGCCCGCGGCAGGTCGGCTATTTATTGCGCATGCTCGTGACCCACAGCTCGCCCCGAAACCGGTGAACGCGTCGAACGCTTTGGCCGCCTGGCTCGACCTTCGCCCCGGCGAGGGCCGCAAGGTCGCGCTCTCTTTCCTGGGCGCCTTCCTAGTGCTGGGCTTTCTCACTGTGGCGCGCTCGTTGCGCGATGCATTGTTCCTGGAAGAGTTCGACATCACCGCTCTGCCCTATGTCATAGCGGCCGTCGCCATGCTGAGCATCCCCACCGTCGGGATCTTCTCGCGCACGCTCACGAAGTACCCACCCAAACGAGTGCTGAAGGTGGTTCTGGTCGTCCTGGCGGCGGGACTCGCATTCCTCCTCCCCTTCGCCAGCGGGCCCGGCTTCGCGCCTGGGCTCCGCGTTCCCGTGGTCATCTTCTATCTGTGGACCGCGATCGGCACCCTTCTGATTACCTCGGGCTTCTGGGTGGTCACCTCCGAGCAGTTCCCCGTGCGCGGCGCCAAGCGGCTCTACGGGCTCATCGGGGCGGGCGGCACCGCCGGGGCGTTGTTAATGGGAACCTCCCTGGTCTGGCTCACGCCCGGGCTGGACATGTCCTGGCTGATCGCCGGGATGATCCTCTTGATCGTTCTCTTATACGCCACCCAGCGCTTCCTGCCCGAGCTCGACGAGCCAGCTCAGGTGATAGACGAGAGCACGTCATTGCTGGAAAGCCTGTCCGCGGTCTGGAAGTCACCGCACTTGAGGACCACGGCATTGATCGTCGGCGTGGTGGGCGTGGCGACGACCTTCCTCGATTACCAGTTCAAGGAGCTGGCACAGGACAGGTTCACCGAGGAGGGTCTGGCCAGCTTCTTCGGCGCCTTCTACGGCTGGACAAGCGCGATCGCCTTGCTCCTGCAGGTTCTGGTGGTCGGGCGATTACTGGCCGCGGCGGGCGTCGCCTGGTCCCTGACTCTTCTGCCGCTGCTGCTGCTGACAGGCTCCGCCGGCATGCTCGTCGCCCCCAGCTTGATACTGGTCACCCTCGTCAAGGGCGGCGACGCGTCCCTGCGAAAGTCGATCTATCGCTCGGCCCTCGAGTTCGTCTACGTTCCGATCCCGTCGCTGCTGCGCCGAAAGACAAAGACGTTCGTCGATTCGGTCGTCGATTCCGTCGCTGAGGGTGTCGGCGCCGGCATCATCTTTCTGCTTGTGACGCTCTCCGGTTTCGACTCTCTCTACCTGTCTGCGTTCATCATAGTGCTCTCCCTAATCCTCGTCTCACTGAGTCGGCGCATGGGCAAGCAGTACTTCCACACGGTGACGGAACAACTGCAGGCGAGCGGCGAGAGGGCGGAGACCTACGCAGCCCGCACACGCCTCGAGGAACGCGATCTGTTGAGCAGCACATTCACGCGCCTTGATCTCAGCGCCCTCGTCTCCACGCGTCTGCCGCAGGTGCAGCCCGACGAGCAGACCGCATCGCCCGGCGACGCGGCCCAGGCCGTTCAGGTCGATGCGGTGGCGGCACGATTGAACTCGCCGGATCTGGCGACGGTGGCCCGCGCGCTCGATGAGGCCAGCGAGTGGCAAGAAGAGCACATTCCGGCACTCGGTCGCCTGCTGGCGCGAGACCCCGTTTTCGACCGCACGGTGGCGGCGCTCTTGTCGGCCGGCACGATCGCCGTGCCCCATCTGGCCGGCCTGCTGCGCGACGAGGCGACGGATTTCGTCATCCGGCGGCGAATTCCGCGCGTGCTGGCGCGAATGGGCGACGCGGAAGCGGACGATGCGCTCATCGATGCGTTGTCCGCCAACCGCTTCGAGGTGCGTTACCGAGCCGCCATCGCGCTGGTCCGGCGGCGTCGGCATGGCTTGCCGCGCCCGGAGCGGGACGTCGAGGGAGCGATTTGGGAGGCGATCCGAAGTGAGGTTGGCCGGGGTAGACCAGTTTGGGAGATGCAGCGACTGTTGGACGGCGAAGAGGATGAGGCGGACAGGCTCGTCGCCAAGCGCTTGGGCACGCGGGGAGAACTGAGCTTGGAGCACACCTTTCGCCTGCTCAGCCTGGTCCTCGAGCCCGAGCCGGTGCGCGCGGCTTTCCACGGAGTGATCCTCGACGACGAGAAGCTCCGCAGTTTCGCTCTCGAATATCTTGAACAGGTGCTACCCGCCGATGTCCGCGGCCATCTCTGGCCGTTCATCGGTGACATCAGCGACCAGCAGAGGGCAAAATCGATTCGACCCCTCGATGACGTCGTGTCCGATCTCATGACCACGGGCGCGACCTTGTTCGCCGCGCCCGAGGACAGAGAGGCGCTGAAGAGACTACTGGAGGGGCAGGACGAGTGAACTCGGCCCACAGATCCGCACGCCTGGCGGTCGGCGTGCTCCTGTTGGTGGGTGGCGTTGTTTCACCTCCGAGGACGGGTTGGGCCCAAGAGCCAGTCGCTGGCGCCCCAGTGTCTCCTGACAGTGCGGCCGCGATTCGAGCCTCGCTGGAGCGGCCGCCGGCGACACCACCCTTCGACGCGGTCGACGCGATCGCCCTACCCTTCAGAATTGTCTTCTTCCCCATCCGCGTGATCGGAAAGGCCAACGCCAAGCTGGTCGGCCAATTGGCGAAGCTCGCCAAGCCCCGAGAGGCCACGCTCTTTGAACGTTTGGCCGATGAAGGTCTTCGACCCGCCTTCGGCGGGCTCGGGCCCCGCAGCGGATTCGCGGCGGGATTGCGCATCGACAGATGGCGACCGCTTGTCCTGGAGACGGGCTTCTCGATACGCGGCTCGCAGCGCCACTTGATCGGCTTCGATTTCGACTCCCCGCTCTACCGCTTCCAGCCTACTTACATGTTCCAGCGCGACGCCGAGCCGCACTTCTGGGGAATCGGGCCCGACACCGAGAAGAACGATGTAAGGGATTACCAGCTCGACCGGCAGGTCGCGACCGCCATCGGCACTCTGCGCCTCCGAGGCCTGAACCTGATCGCCGGCGCGGGCTATCAGGATAACCGCGTGTCCCGGGGCTCCGACGAAGACACCGGCGATCTACCGGATCTTCCGGATGACGAACGTCCCTACGGAGTCGACGAGCGCACGAAGTACTTCGTGTTCAGCGCCTCGGGCGTCTTCGATCGCACCTTCATGGTGAGCCACCAGCGGCGCGGCGTCTTTCTCGAGGTAGGTTCGTCGCTTTTTCTCGGAGTGGACGGAACCGAGTCGGACTTCCACCGGATCAACCTGACCGTACACAGCTACGCGCCCATCAACCCCAGGCAATCTCTGGCGCTCCGGGGACTTGCCGAGCTGAACCGCGGTCGCGGCGAAGGTATCCCTTTCTTCCACCTGGCCAGGCTGGGGGACGAAGCCGGATCGCGCGCCTATAAGCGTGACCGTTTTCGTGATCGCGACATGGCCGCCATCATGAGCGAGTGGCGGTACGAGGTCTGGCGCGAGCTCCATAACCGTGGGCGCGTCGAGAGCTTTCTCTTCCTGGACACTGGAGCCGTTGACCACAAGCTCACCCAGATCTCCTTCTCCCAATTACGCTGGAGCTACGGATTCGGCTTCCGCGTAATCTGGTCAAACCAGGTCCGCTGGCTCGCCTACCTCGGCTTCGGCGATGACGGCGCACGCATCGACGTCACCTTCAGCTGGGTCTACTGATGAGAGTGGCGGCGCGAACACGTCAACGCGAAGCGAGATTCGCTATCCTGGGATCCTGCGCGCTGCCGCTCGTACTATTGACCGTCGGTGCCGCGTCGGGCTGCGGCAAGCGGCCAGACGTGCCGCTCCGCCTCGAACCGATACCCTACGCGGACACCCTACCCATCGAGCGACCGCAGGATCAAGCGGCCAACGAGGTCGAGCGCCTGATCGACCAGTCGGTCGGGGAGCAGATCGGCCACGGCCTCAGCCTGAGGAAGCTGCTCGGCGCCAAGCACGAAGCCCTCAATGTCACACACTTCGATGACGTGGTGAACTCGGCGTGGTTCGAGCACCGCAACGCCCGTCACCGAATGACGCCGGGTGAAGTCGCCCGAGGACCCACCACAGCCGGACCGGAGACCGCGACTCTCACGGTGATCGCGGGGAAGACGACCGGAATCTCGCCGGGCTTTACCGTTCGCGACGCGAACGGACAGACATTTCTGTTCAAGTTCGACCCCAAAGGCAACCTCCATCTCGCCAGCGCCGCCGGCGTGATTTCCTCACGCCTCTTCTGGGCAGCCGGTTACTTCACTCCCGAGGACTATATCGTCGTCTTCGATAGCGCGCGCCTGGAGCTCGACCTCGAGGCGGAACTCGAAACCACCGAGAACGAGCGCCTGATGACCGAGGCGGATATCCAGAACGTCCTCTCCCTGACCGACCCTTTGCCCGACGGCCGCTACCTGGCGCTGGCCAGCAAGTACGTGCCCGGCCGGCCGCTAGGACCTTTCCATTTTAGCGGCGTCAGACGCGATGACCCCAACGACTACTACCATCACGAGTACCGCCGCGAGCTGCGCGGACTGTACGTCATGTCGTCGTGGTTGAACCATGTCGATATGCGCTTCGCCAACACGCTCGACGTCTTCATCGATCCGCCTGGCTACGTGCGCCACTACCTGATCGACTTCGCGGCTACCTTGGGTAGCGGCACGATCCGTGGCCACAATCCGCGCGAGGGCACGGAGTACAACTTCGACATCTGGTCCTCGTTGGGCCGGATCGTCACCCTCGGATTCTTCACCAAGGGCTGGGAGGAGTACGAATACGCAGAGTTGCACCCATCGATCGGCTGGATGCCGGCGGATGACTTCGATCCCGGCGGCTGGCGGCCCAACTGGCCCAACGCCACCTTCAGAAATAGCACGGTTCGGGACAGCTACTGGGGAGCCAAACTGGTTGGCTCATTCAGCGACGATCAGATCGCGGCCGCCGTTGCCGAAGGTCAGTTGCCGGCAGCCGCAGCACGTTTGCTGGCGGAGATCTTGATCACACGCCGGGACAAGACAGTGGCCTATTGGTATAGCAAGGTCGCTCCCATCGAGAACCCGGTGGCGGAAATCGAGGCGGGCGGTGGCTCATCGCGCCTGAACATCTCCTTTGACGACCTCGGTCTGGCGGCCGGCATCTGGAGCCCGGGTGCGACCCGTTACGAATGGCGCTTCAAAGAACCACGCTGCCGGACGTCGCTCGGCGGCGAGCGCGCCGCCGGCGCGAGCGCTCGTCAGGTGATCCCAATCGAGCTGCCCGGGCAGCCCGAGGCCTGCTCGGCACCCGGTCAAACGGACTTCGCCGTGCTGGAGGTCAAGGCGATCCGGCCGGGGGCCTCCGGTCGTGCCGCCAAGATCTACTTGAGCTGGAGCGAAGAGCAGTCGATCTACCGGGTCGTAGGGCTCGAGCATTGAGGCTCGAAGCGACACTCACCGGAAGAGTCGGCGTATAACGCTCAGTCGAGCGGCCAGCGATCGCTCCAGAGGCGCGTCGCCGGCCAGATTGTCCCTGCCGACTTCACCATTCGCCTCCGCGGCGTGCAGTATCTCCGCACCACCGGTCGACATGGCAACGTGCGTGATCTGCGGCGAACCCCGGCCCCGGAAATAAAGGAGGTCGCCCGGTCTCAGGTCCGCTAGATCCGGGTCGTAAGGAACCAGCTCGCCGATCTCCGCCTGCTGGTGGCTATCGCGTGGAAGCAGGAAGCCGTGCAGCCGATAGACGGCCTGGACGAAGCCCGAGCAATCAGTGCCCCAACGGGTACGACCGCCCCAGACGTAAGGCGCGCCCTGCCACTCGCGCGCCGTTCCAACGACCGCCGCCCCATCCTGCGGGAAGCGAGCGCCAAGCTTCGTCCAACTCAGAACCCGACCGTCGGACACCCGACCCTCCCGGCCGTCCGGTAACACCGCACCTTCATCCCGCAAGGCGACTCTGGCTCCCCACGGCAGGCGCAGCAAAGCCACGCCGCCCGCAATCTTGATGGTACAATCCAGGGCCACGGCCGGCTGGCCACCCAGGTCGTCCCACCAAGCTTCGGCCCGCTCGCCGCCACCGACGATCAGCCCTCCGCCGTGAACCCAACCCTCGTAGTTGTCCTCCCCTCTGACCCGGACCCAGTCGTCGCTCTCTTCCAAGATGCGGAGTACCGAGCCCATGACTTCTTGCGAAGTCTGTTCGGCTTTGACATCCGGTGACGCTCTAACCGGCGTCAGCGCGGCCTTGACAACGGCATGCATGGTTGGATATCCCGGCGCTTGTGTTCCATCGAACACCACCTAAGTTCCCTGCCGCTACCGATTAGCGCAACAAGACCACCGGAGCGTGACAGCCGCCGAAGCGGGCCGTCACCGGCTGAGAATGCAAAACTCCGATCGCCCGCAGCACTCACACGGCCTCACGTACACAGCCCTGGCGGGGCTGATCTTCATCTGGGCCTCAAACTTCTCGGTGGTCAAGTTCGCGCTGCGCGACATGTCCCCCTTGGCCTTCAACGGGCTGCGCTTTACGATCGCCTCTATCCTGCTCTACGCGAGCGTGAGGATCGGCGGCCATCGCATGAAGATCGAGCGGCGCCACTGGCCCGCCATCGTGGCCTTGGGCCTGCTGGGCAACACACTCTACCAGGTACTCTTCATCTATGGCATCGCCTGGACCCTGGCCGGCAACGCCAGCCTCATGCTCGCCACGACCCCCGTCTTCACTAGCCTGTTATCCGTAGCCCTGAAGCACGAGCGAATCGGACCGTCGGCTCACGCCGGCGTCGCCCTCTCTTTCGTTGGGATCGTGTTCGTCGTTCTGGGAGGGGCGAAGGCCGTGGATTTCGGCACCTCTACCATCGCCGGCGACCTCACGACCCTGGCCGCCGCCGCCGCCCATGGTCTCGATGATCTCGGTGAAGGTTCTCTCCATGTGGCGGGCTTGCTTCCACTCGTAATCCGACCACTTGAAATGAAACTTCAGTACGGGAATGCCCCACTGATCGACCACGTCGGGATCGATCTCGCAATAGCTGGAGTGGTTGGGAATCATCTCGCCGCGGCCCGCGAACCCCACATGGGTTCCGTACTCTTCCCGGATATGCTGCTTCATTCCCTTTCCGTAGCCATGCTGGCGGGCGGCACGGTGGAAGGAACCGACGCGGGGCATGCCGAAGCCGCCGCCGATCTCGATG
>CP070722.1:3336090-3339347 GCA_020350785.1 Gemmatimonadota bacterium | reverse complement strand
CTTCGCACAAGCGAAGATGCTGGCCGCCGAAGGTCACACCTATCAAGAGATCGACTCCCCGCTCCAGTTTCTCGGGGCGCACTGGCTGGACGCCGGTGATGGCCGGTACTTCAGCAAGTACCCACCTGGGTTGCCGCTCATACTTTCGCTGCCCTACGGATTGCTGGGTCCAACGGCGGCGCTATGGGTCGACCCCTTACTGGCGTCGCTGGCGCTCATCGCGCTCTTTCTGATCGGGCGCCAGTGGATGGGTAGTGGCTGGGGCCTGGTGGCGGTCGCGCTGATGGCGGTCAACCCGTCGGCCAACGGGAACGCATTGGGGGGGTTCGCTCACACCGCGGTCGCCGCCGTCTTGCTCTGGGGGATCTATTTCCTGATTCGCTGGCACCGTACCGGCGCGCCGGGCTGGGCCGCTGCGGCGGGGCTGTGCGTCGGCTTCATACCCGCAATTCGCTACGCCGAAGTTCTCTTCGCTGGCGCCTTTGCCCTGTTCGCGCTCCTTGTGTTGTCCGTAAGGGAGGGCGAGCGAGCCGGCTGGACGAGCGCGGTTCGGCGGCGCGGCGGCCTGGCACTGTTCGGCGGCGTCCTCTTACCGGTGACGGCCCTGGCGATCCGCAATCAGCTTGCCTTCGGCGCTTTCTGGAGAACGGGCTACGCGATTTCGGGGGAGCAGACGGGCTTTGGGTGGAGCTTTCTTTCCGATCACTGGCTGGCGTACCTGGAGGCGCTGATGGGTTCGGGGGTCGGACTGTTGTTTGGACTCGGGATCGTCGGCCTTGCCGTGCTCTGCGATCGCAGCGAGACGCGCGAAGCGGGGATCCTGCTGACGGCGCTCATCGTGCCCAGCACCCTTCTTTACATGGCGTACTACTATCAGCCCAGCCCCCGCTTCCTGCTGCCCACATTCTATCTGTATGTCCTCACAGGTGTCTGGCTGCTGCAGCTTCTGAGTGACGCTCTCGGTCGACCGGCTCGGGTCGCGACCGTAGCCGTCGTCACGCTAACCGCTTTCTGGGGAATCCCGCTCTCGGTTCGAGCCATGTCGCGGGTGGAGCAGCAACGCGCCGGCCTCACGGAGGTCACCAAAGTGGTCGAGGAGCACGTGGGGAACGGTGCCATTCTGCTGGCCGATAACGCCGTGGGCCAACACCTCGATTTCTTAGGGCGCTGGCGCGTGGGTCATCTCGAGGCGCTCATCATGTCTCGCAGGTTGAGCGCCCAATTCTCTGGCGACACCCCTGATCCGACCGGCGCCGGGATGAATCGCTTTGGGGCCGTCGATCGCTTCGGTCGATACGCAGCCGGATCGAGGGAAGCGCGGACGGGGGCCGTGCGTGCCGATCTGGAAGAATGGGTCGGATCTTCTGGTAAGGTCTACTTGCTCGGCTCCCAGTCCGAGCTTGCCGACTGGAGTCAGCAATTGAGTTCAGGTCACGATGTCCTGGAACTCGCCGTCATCGAGCTGCCGGTGCCGGACGTTGCCGCCGCCGGACCGCTCGGTGGAGCTCGCCCCCTGCGCAACGCTCAGCAGCTGCGCGCAGCCGGCACTCGAGGCGCGGTCGGGCGCTTGCGCCGAATGCCAGGTGCCATCGCTCGAGCGGGACTGTTCACGGCCGGAACCGAACCTCTAGCGCTGATGGAGTGGAGCTGGCGCTAGGCTGTTAACCAAGGTCACAACCAGAACGACACCACCGTCACGGCCGCGAAGGCAACGGGGAATAGCCAGCGCGACGTGACATCGATCCGCCGGGCTAGAGCCGGGCGGTCCTCCGCCATGCTGACCGTGGCCAGAGCCTCCACCAGCGCAACAAACACGAGCACCGATGCGCCCGTGATGAAGAGATCCAGCCGCGTCAGGTACGAGAGCCGTGGTACCAGGAAGCCCAGCGTGAAGCGGTAGGCGATGAGCGTCAGGATCGACGTGGCGGCGATACCGATCTGTGGGCCTGCCTGCTTCGGGTCGAGCCAGAAAACGACCCACGACATCATGACCACCATCGCCAACGGCAATATTACCTTCCAGATGTAGTATCCGATCTTCCTGCGGACTTCCCACTCGTAGACCAGCATGGGAAAGCTTTCACCGGCCGCGACGAACTCCGAGATCTCGGCTTTCCCCGAACCGACGTCCCATTCCTGGATGGAAAAGGTGTCCGACTGTCCGGTCAGCCGCTCGTCGATCACGAGCCCCACGTCACGGGTCATTCCAGCGGCCACTACAGCGAGCCTCAACTCGTGCTCATCGACTGGGAAGTCAGAGAGGTCGCGAGGTATGGAAATGGTCCCGACCAGTCGGCGCCTGTAGTTGGCGTTACCGTTCTCGTCCACCTCGACGACATCGACTCGCCGATTGGTGAGCGTGAGTGAGTTCATGATCTGGAGGTTCGGGACCCAAATCTGGTTCGTCCTGAAGAAGCGGGCAGGCGCGCCGGGGTTGGCCAGACTCTCGTCTTGCCAGCTCACCCAAAGGGCGAAGTCGACGAAGGCCGTCTGATCGGCATCGTCGATTCGCAAGACATCGAGAAGATGTATCGCCACCCTCAGCCTGACCGCGGTGTCTCCTGTCTGTTGCACAAGCTCGGGGGCGAGCGTCAATGCAGTCGCGCGCTGAGGTGGAGCGACGGCGAACACGAGCAGGCCAGCCAGGTAGAGAACGGGCTTCATCGCGCGCATACCTCGTACGATTGTGGTAGACCAGGCTGCCAGTAGGGACTTCTAGCCTCGAGCAAGAGAAGGAAGCAGGGCATCCAGGTCAAGACGCGTGGGGCTCGGCATGATCAGAGCTGACGGCGACGATGTGTGTAGCGGTGGGGGTGTAGATCGCGCCGCTACGCGTCCTGTCGGTGTCGGTGGCCGGCGGCGAACATCGGGCAGACGTGCCCGCTCTGGGAGTACCGGTTCTTGAGCTCAGCCGGTGCCCACTCCATCTGCAGATCGTCCAGCCGTTCGCCCAGCATTTCGATCCGGTCCTCGCGGATTTCGCCCAAGCCCATGTCGAAACCCATCTTCAGCTGAGCGATCGTTCCGACATCATGGCTCATGATTCGCGCCGCCGTGGCATCCGCCGCCATGATGTCGGTGCTGGCCAGGAGGAGCCAGGAGCCAAGCCGGTCTTTCACGTCGACCGTTCGGCCGCCGTGTCCGATGCCCGGGCCATCGCCTTCGATTCCGATAGAGAAGTCGATGATGACCAGATCGGGTCTCACACCGCTCACGACATCCAGATAGATCTCGGCGATCGATCGGGGGGTGCTGTG
>CP070722.1:3329791-3335990 GCA_020350785.1 Gemmatimonadota bacterium | reverse complement strand
GTGGTAATCCTCCGCCCGGTGCACCGAGCGGGCCATCTCGAACTGGAACTCCTCGTTCATCACGTACCAGACGTGATTCCCCGAAGAGAAGCGCGAATCCACCGCTCGCTCGATGATGTCGTCCAGCTCCGCCTCGGTGTCGTGGTCCTCTGCTTTGAGGCCTAGCTGCAAGGGTAGCCAGACGAAACGCGAGTCGTCCCAGCGCTCGCGTTGAGCGACACGGACCTCTTCGACGATCTCCGCCAGCTTCTGGAAGACGAGGTAGGTATCGCGAAAGCGCTCCTCCGGCAGTCCAGACTCGTTCAGCACCCAGCGGGCAAACGCCTGGTGGCCGACGGCCGCGAACTGATCCAGCGAATCCTTCGTCTTCCGCTGGCCCAGCAGACGGTTGTAGGGGAAGATCACCTCGTCCAACAGGATGCGTCGCGCGACGGCGCTGGCCTCCCGGCCCCACTCGCTGCTTGCGCCGTCCGGCAGCGCCCGGCTGACCTCGGCGATCGAGAAGGCGCGGTCGAGCTCGGCGTGGAAGACGCGGATCTCTTCGTTGAAGCTGCGCCCTTGCGGGAAGCGCGGCCCGGTTTGGGCGAGATGCGCCTGTAGCTCCGCGACGTCCTGCGCGTAGGCCTCGCGCGGATCGGCGCCGCCCCGATCGACCAGCGGCGTGGCCAGGCGCATGATCCAGAAGGCGCCCTCGCGAATCCGGGCGAGCGCCTCGTCGAGCGCTGGGATCGGTTCCTCGAACTCGATCCGCATGGCCGGCGGCCTGGCAAGCTTGACGTTGTCGCGCTTCGGCCGCGTTTCCCCGATGTTGCGGCCCCAGAGGGGCACATTCACGCCCAGGCTCAGGGTGTTCTTGCGCGTCGGCAGGTAGTCGATGCGAACCTGCGAGCCGCGACCGAAGATGCCGCCGCGCTTGAACGGCAATTCCAGCCGCAGCAGCAGGTCGAAATCCTCATCCGGCACGTTGTAGTCGCCGCCGATGGTGAAGTGGAGCACGGGTATGGAGAACAGCGCGCGGCCGCCGCCGTCCAGGGCTTGGCTCCGATACCCGATGTACCCTTCGAGACCCAGCGCGCCGATTCCCACCACGGGACTCCCGACATCACGCAGCACGCCAAAGTGCGCGTAGGCGGCAAGGTCATCCGCTTCACCGGGCCGGTACCAGCCAAGCATCGCACCGGCGTGCCCCTTGTACACCGGCGGCATCCCCAGCGAGTAGACGACCCCCCCTTTTTCGGGCGGCAAACCAGTCTGCGCGGATGCGTCGGCCGGTCCCAACACCCCCGTGACGAGAAACAAGGCGGCAATAGGAGCAAATATCCTTGACATCGGACTCTCCGGATCTGGTCTGCCGTGTTCGTGGGTGGCCATTAGTATGGGCGCCCCGCGAGGCCGACGCCAGGCGACCGGCAGCGGACTTCGTGCACTGGCCCTCGAAGGTATCCGGCAACCTGCAGCGTGACACCGGCGGCGGGCGATGGCGCCGTCGCCTCGGCTATTGCCGGTTCAGATCCCGAATACTACGACAGCCTTCGCACCTCCGCGGCCATCGCGCGCTTGATAGCCTCCCACTCTACGTTTCTAATCATCCTGGGCATCGGTTCCGACTCGGCATCCTCGAAATAGACGAGGCTCTTGAGTAGGTGGTACTCGTTGAAATCCACATCTCTGAAACGGCGTTCAAGGAGAGCGAAGAGCCCCTCGAGGTCGCCACCGCCGTGCAAGTAGAAGTAGAGGTCGATGAAGTCTCGCCGGCTCCCACGTCCGCCGATGGCGATCAGCTTCATAACCGCTATGTCGCGAGGGTCCGCAAGCGTCATCCCGCGATAAGGGGTGCCGGGGAACAGTAAGGGAACCTGCGCGTGCAGAAAGCTGATCTTGAGCCCGGAGAGCACGATGTGGAGTGTGTCGGCCGCCCGGCTCTGAACACTGACTCGCCCAATCGTCGACAAGTGTAAGGCTAGCCGCTCCGGCTCGAAGGACTCGGCTCGAAAGAAGTCCAGGTCTTCCGAGTAACGGTGGCCGACCTGCAGCGCCAAGGCGGTTCCGCCCGCCAGCGTCCATGACTCCAGAACACCCTCTGCCCTCAGCAGACGGATGGTCTTCCAAGCGGGGGCGCTAAGAACCTTCGGATGCATCTCCGTCGTCCAAGATCACGTTCCAGTAGGCCCGGGTCCGCGCGTCTATCTCGCGGCGCCGCAGCGCTTCGCCGATCGCCTTGTCCCCGAAGAAACGGCGCGCAGCCTCGACCTGAGGCCGGTCTCCGAATAGGAGGACTCGGGCCAAGACCCAGGAGCGGTGATCGATCAGATCGGAGGCCGCCAGCGGCTTGTCCCAGAACAGGGATCGCAGAAGACGAACCATGTCGCGTGTGGTCTGTCTCGCACTGGGTGAGCTCGGTTCCCTCGGCAGCAAACGAATCTCCAAGCTCGCGCCGAGCGCGCGAGCGACTCTCCAGAGGGTGGCCAGCTCGAAGCGGTCCCACCCACTCTCGTAGCGGTGCAGCGTCGGAGTACTGGTTCCGACGCGCCGGGCCAGTTCAGCCAGACTCCAGCCTTTGGCGACTCTGAGCGCCCGGATCTGGGCGCCGATGGGAGGCGGCTGCAGAATAGAGTTATCACACATGATAATAAATTCGACAAGGAGCGCCAACTTCGCAAGTGGGAGCGGCACAGCCGTAGCTTACGGAACGCTGGATGTTGAGACAGATAAGTGTATTATACATGTTTTAGATATCAAGGGGGGAAGCCAGGTGGAAGCGATCAATCCAAGGGAATCAACCGGCTTTCTGGTGGGCCGTGTGGCTCACCACCTCAAGCTCCGGGTGCAGGACTTCCTCGACGAGGCTGGCATCCCGATGTCCGCTGAAGAGATAAGCATCCTGACGATGCTGGCCCACCTGGATGCACCTGAGCGCATGAAGCCGCTGGCCGAGATGCTCGGCCGCGACGCCACGACGCTCAGCCGACAGATCGACGGACTGGAGAATGCCGGGCTGGTGCAGCGCGCACCGTGCCCCGACGACGGCCGTGCCGTCCTGGTCTCCGTGACCGCGCCCGGTATGAAACTCGCGCAGCGCACTTTGCCCATGACGATCGCCCTGCGGCAGCGCGCGATGCATGGCGTCTCCAAGGCGGATGAGAAGGTTGTGGTGGGGGCACTGAAACAGATGCTCAGCAACCTGGTCGGTTAACGACCGTTGCCTGACGCCCACCGATCGAGAAACCTAACCGGCACCGCGTAACCTAGTCCGCGCTGGTGACCCAGGCCGTATACCAGAGGTCGAGCAGCATCTGGCTGGCGGCGGCCAGACGGTCCAGCGTGAACTCCAGGCCCTCCGCCGTGCCGCTCCCCGCAAAGCCGTCGGCCCGATCGAGCCGGTAAGTCTCCTCGACCAAAGCTTGTGACTCGTACAACAGGACCAGGAAGTCGGCGAAGGGATCTGCCAGAAGCTGCGGCGGGCCGACCCTGTCGCTGAAGCTCTCCGGCCGGATGCCCGCGCTGCGAACGAAGTCGCCCTCGAAGCGGCCATGGATACCGAACCCGGCGTAGCCTTCCGGGTTCGGGCCCTGCCACCCATTGTAGTGCACGGAGGTGTGATGCGGGTTGGCCGCATCGGCAACGTAGTGACCCAGCCAGCCCGCATAAAGGATGATATTCCCTTCCACCAGTCCTGTATCGCCACCCGATCGCTGAAGTTGTCGGTATTGGCGGAAAGCCACCTTGAGCCGCTCGTAGCCCTCCATGGCCATGTAGGGCAGCAACCCGACGTGCTCCGGAAGCAGGCTATCGGGATGGACGCCGCGTCGGGCCTCCGGGTCGGCGCGCCGCTCGTAGAGCATCCGGTAGTAGTCGTAGCGGCTTCGAACCGAGTTCAGATCGACGTCGAGGATCTCCAGCTTGATGAAGTGGTCCGGCTCCTGGGATTCTTTCAGGCTGTACTCCGAGTCGCGGCGCCAGCGATCCGGCTCTGGCCCCAAGTAGGCCAAGCGGTCCACCGCCACGCGGAAGAAGGCGGGCACATCCTCCGGGAGGTGCTCGGCAGCCACCCGGTTCACCAACACGTGCCCTTCGTCCTGCCACGCTACGCCGCGCCGCTCTGCACCTGGCAGAAGCGAAAGTACTCCTGCGGCCAATCCGAAGCATGGCAGCAACACGCTTCGATCCACAGTAACCGCCTCCCTTTCAGGACTTCCCGGGGCACCAATCCGCCGCTAACCCACACCGATCTCGAACCCGAACAGGAAGCGGAAGCTTCGGTACACGAATGTCGCCTCGAAGTCTTCATCCTCCTGCCGCAACAGATCGGTGAGCGCTTCATCGACCTTGCGACCCCAGCCGTATCCCAATCCCAGCGTCAGACGAGCGGAACTGACCACGAAGTCCGTGCCCAGCGTCACGGTGTTGATGTCCAGAGGGTTCGTCGAGAGACCTGCCCGCTCGACCTTGTCAGAGAGCCCGCTCGCATCCAGATAATACGACAGATAGCCGGTCAGCTTCGGCGAGAAGGTATGCTCGACGCCAACCGACCAATTGAAGACCTCATCCAGCGCCTGGACGGCATCGACTTCGATCACCTCTTCCGGCTCCTGCGCGACGAAGTCTTCCCCTTGAATGACGACGTACGGATCGATGGCATCGTACCACTCGCCGCTGGCGTGCAAACGGGTGTCGCCGATTCGCCAGCCCAGTCCGAATCCCACCGACAACGGCGATTTGAACTCTGCCGGCAAGTCCGTCTGAATCGTTACGGCGAGCGCGGCCGTATCCGGTGCGAATGTCCCCTTGTCGAAACCTAGTTGGCCGCTCCCGGTGATGTGGATGCTGGGCGTAGTCACGGTCAGGCCGCCGGTGAGCGGTCCCACCACCGCAAACGCCCCAAACTTGAACAGCGTGCGCAAGGAAGAGTACTTCCCCCCACGGATGTCGATCTCAGCAGCACCCGAACCGTCCAGACCTACGCCCTGCGATGCGGTCTCCACGCGCCGCCGCTGGCTTCGCAACGCCCCGTACCAGGTGACCCCGAGGCCGAACTGCGAGCCCAACCGGTGCGAGTAAGTGAGCCCTCCCCAGAATTCGTTGAAGTTGCCCTCGAACCGCCCCAACGCGGCGAAGTCCGTTAGTTCGACGTCTGGGGGGATGTCGGCCCCGGACACAACGATCAGGCCCTGGAGGTCCTGTTCGCCCCGCGTCCGGGTGAGGGCGGAGTAAGCGAGGACGCCGGATCCGAAGAGATCCTTCGTAATCGTACCGGCGAGCAACGACGGCTGTAGGCCCGAGCGGGCCGTGCCCAGGTCCACACCCTCGCCAGCCCCGTCCTCCAGGCCGACGACCGAGAACTCGAAGACGTTCGTGCTGACGGCAAACGCCAGGTCCTCTGCCAGGCCGAGGGCTCCGGGATTGTAGTAGGTGCCGCTGACATCGTCGACGCTGCCGATCACAGCGCCGCCGAGCAGCGACGACCGCGGCCCGTAGTGCAGCGTCCAGTAGTGCGCGTCCTGTCCGGCGGACTCGCCCGCGGTCAACAGAAGAAGCGCGGCAGCGACCGCAAAGCTCCCCGCTTCGAACCGGCGTTTACGGCTCGGATTCAGATTCATCTCGCATCACTCTCTTATCGTTGATCGGTACGGGGTGGCGCGTCGACCGATTCATCTGTGGGCAGTGCCACGAAATCGCGCCGCGGGTACGGAACCTCGATCCCCTCTTCCGCGAAGCTGAGGCGAATCAGGCGCGGCAACTCGGTAGTCACCGGCCACCAGTCCTCGTTCTTCACCCACGGGCGCACGGCCAACTCGATCCAAGAGTCCGCCAAATCCGACACGAAGATGGCAGGTTCGGGAGTATCGAGGGCCTTCTCATACTCGTTTAGCAGACTGTACAGGATCCCCATCGCACGGTCCAGATCCTCTCGATAGCTGATCCTGACCGTCGCGTCGACTCGGCGTACTCGCTCTGCCGACCGGTTCTCGATGACGTCTCCCCAGATCTTTCGGTTCGGCACCAGCAAGCGACGGTTGTCGAACGTGACCACGGTGGTGTTGGCCAATCCCATCGCTCTCACCGTTCCAAGCACGCCGCCGCTCTGAATCACGTCGTTCACGTCATAGGGCCGAGTCGCGAGGATGAAGAAGCCGGCCGCCAGGTTAGAGAGCGAGTCTTGGAGGGCCAACCCGATGATGATACCCGCGACGCCCAAGCC
>CP070722.1:3323856-3329691 GCA_020350785.1 Gemmatimonadota bacterium | reverse complement strand
AGGACCGCATCACGGTGACGACGGAGCGGGGACGATTGATGGCCTTGGGGTCCATCTTCGGATTCCCGTTCTCGCTCCGGCTCGTCTTCTGGGCTCCCGACATGGCCTACGCCGAGCCCGATCAGCCATTGGGGGAAGACGTGATCTATCCGTACCGAGGGGTCCCGGTCGAGTTCATCCGAGACGAGAGCGGGGAGGTACGCTGGTGCCGGCTGAGCGGCCGGATCGGCCGGAAGGGGTAGCGGGGCGCCTATCAGCCTTCTTCTGGCGGTGCGGGTTCCTGCCATGAGGAACCGGTGCCGGCCGCCGCGTTGCCTCCGCCGGGGCCGAGCGTCCGCCGTCGTCCTCCAGGTCCTCCGCTATAGCGTCGGGACGGACCAGCCGCCAGACGAACGAATTGACGGAAGACTCGAAGGCGGCCCCGTTGGCTCGTCAAACTCCCCCGACATCGCCGGTCAAGGTGACCTGCAGTTCCGTGACGATCGCCTGTGCGAGCTCGTCCTGGACGGCGAAGATGTCGGTCAGTTCGCGTTCATAGCTGGCGGCCCACAACCGAAATCCATGTGTAGCGTCGATCAGCCGCGCCCGGACGCGCACCTGGTCGCCGGAGCGGCGCACGCTCCCCTCCAGCACCGTCGCTACTCCCAGTTCCTCCCCGATCTGGCGCACGTCGACGTTTCGACCCCTGAAGGCGAAGGATGAGGTGCGGGCCGCCACCTGGAGATTCGGAATGCGGTCCAGCGCGCTCATCACCTCTTCGGCCAGACCGTCGCTGAAATACACGTCCTGTGGGTCGTCACTCAGGGTGACGAAGGGTAGCACAGCGATGGACTGCCCGGCCGCGGCGCGGCTGGCTGCTGGAGCTTCGGGCGTGTCGCGCAGCACCCACCAACCGCCGCCGAAGAAGACAACGGTGGCGACGAGCGCCAGAATGCCCGCGCCCCAGCGTCGCGTGCGAGACTCGGCGACAATCGCCTCCAACTCATCGCTGGTGGCCGGATCGGTACGAACGACACCCTGAGATGTGAGGTCGAACACCCAGGCGAGCGCCACGGCGAAGGGGAACCCGACGATCGCGGTGAAGGCAACCGATCTTGCCAAGACGTCCGGGAGTTGCAGGGTGGGGACCAAGAAGTCGGCTGCCCCCATCACGGCGAACGCCGCTGCCGCGTACACCGCCACAACTCTGAGTACGTGGCGGCGCTTCAGCTCCGCCATGAACTTCTGGTACCGCGTGCTATTCGCCATTCCCCACCCGGGTACCTGCGTCAGGCTTGGCGCTGTCGGTCTGAGTGCCGCCCCACAACAGCACGGCGACTCCGGCTATGCAAAGGGCTGTCACCAGACAGCCAAACAAAAAGACGACGGCATCAGGCATGCTCTCCTCCACTCGACATCGTGTGCCCTGCCGAGCCGAGCAATGAGCGTTTAGGGCTCATCTTACTCGCGCCCCGCGAGCAGCAAGGTGCCTAGCGACAGAATCGACGGGACCCACAGGCCCACGAATAAGCCGGTCTCCCGCTGGCCGACGAACCAGAGATACACGGACAACACGAAGGAGATGAATGCCGCTGCTCCAAAAAACATCTTGGCTCTTGATGGTCTCGACATTGAGTGCACTCTCCAGCTGAGGCGGGCGGAGCGTCCGGAAAGCCCCGACGGGGTGGATTCGACCTCGGAGTATAGGAAATGCCAAAGGTGCCTACAACAGTACCCGCGTCGACCAACGCCGGGAGGAGGGCAGGGCGGACGGCGGCAGGAGAGCGGTCGAAGGTCGGGAGAACCTCTATTCTGCGGCGTAGGGTCGGAGGGTGGGGTTAGGAGCGTAGAGCAGCGGCGCAGGGGTCGATTGCCGTTCGTCTGTAGTGGGGAGTCAAGATCCCAAGAGCTCTAGCGCCAAGAGCAAGGTCGCGTTCGCGTCGAAGTCGAACGAGGCGAGTCTGTCGTACGTGAGGATGTAGTGGGGATCCAGTGTGAATCCCGTGGGCGATTCGCCGGGGTAAGCAACGAAATACTTTGTGGAAAGGTAGCCTCCGAGCTTCGAGTGGGTCAGCGTGAAGGCCCGTGTATTGCCGAAGTGGTTGCCCGCCTGGCTTGAGCGAACACCCACAACCTTGGCTCCCAGCCGGTAGAGGTTGGTCAACAGATCGAATCCCGAGCTCTGTGTCGCGTTCCCGCAGAGGACGACGATCTTCTCCGGGATATAGAGCGCCTCGTCCTCGCGGGAGCTGAACAGCGCGTAGAACGTCGGCATCTGCTCGAACATTCGTCGGTAGCTCGCTCGCAAAGATCCATCCAGTTCCGCCTCCGACATGAACGTCGGGTCGCTGCTGAAGTCGTAGTCGCCCGGTATTACGGGAACTTGCGTGGCGTGCTCAATGGCGCCCAGGTCGATTCCGGCTGCGGTGCTCTCGATAAAGAAGGGTGACAGCTTCTGGATCGCCGCGGTCTCTGCCACCAAGGGGATTGCTCGGTCGAAACCGACCATGAAGTAGAGAAAGATCTGCACCATCAGGTCGTTGCCGCCGAAGTTCCGCCGCAGATCGACAATGAGGGTGCGCGACTGTGCTGCCTTCATGTCGTTGAAGAGCGATCGGTACATGTCCGTTGCCGAGGGGATCCCGGCGATGACGTCGTCCAAGTCGTCTGGAGGATCCTCTTGATGAACGCGCTGGAAGACGCGACCGGCCCAGCGTTCCCAACCGCGGCTTCCGACCCCCCGTGAGTACTCGAACATCTCCCGATAGGTAGTCATGTCGTCGATGCGGAGGAAGGCGAAGTCTCTCCGATCATCCAGGAAGTGGTACGTGAACGAGCGGTCGGGATCGGGAAGCTCGATTCTGGAAGGTCGCCGATGCAAGGGAAACTCGACTTCGGAAGCGATCTTGAAGTTGTGATCCTCGAGCTCGCCGGAGGGAAGTCGCAGCCGCACGCGTATCTGCTCCTCGCTCGTCCATTCGGGCACAAGTCGTCTCAGCGACTCGCCGAAATAGAGGGCACCGTACCGTGCGAGCCCGCTCAACACGTGCTGCAGATTGTCGTGACCCCTCACCTGTGATTCGCGCCGCACGAGCTCCGCGAAGGGGGTATCCTCGACGGATTCGAGGATCGCCCCGATGAATGGAAGGTGGTCTTCGCTGGTTACGGCGCTCACGTAGAGGACTTCGTCGACGACTTCGAAGAAGAGCGGGATGCCGCCCGGGTCAGATCGATTCTGCGAGTTCCCGCCCAAGGGCAGCGTGGTATGGCCGTCTTCAAGCTTAGCGATGAACGGCTGGAGTTGGGTGTGAAACTGCTGCCTCGTGAGGCCCTCCATCGGCATACTGCGGATCAGCTCCTGGAGCCTGCGATGATAGGCGACCTTGCCACCTCCGCCCGTGTAGGGGTCCGGATGCGCGCTTACGAGGAGGTCGCTCAGCTCTCGGATGTCCTGGATGAGCTGTTGGCGCGTCAATCGGCCCGCCGCCGCCGACTCCTGCGCCGAAACGCCGGTTCCGGCAAGATGGGCGGCAAGCGCGATGAGAACGAGAACCGTGGTGCGCGACCGATGCTGCTCCGTGTGCCTCATGGTGAACTCCGTCCGCTGGACTCGCTGGCCAGGAGGGTTCTACGGTCATTAGACAGCTTGTGCGGCATAAGCCTTAATGAAGCGGCGATGGTGGTGTTCAGGGCGATCAGAATCATCCCATGGTCGGGATATGGCTGGTCTCGCGTGTCGGTTCTCCAAACACTTCGACCAACTCGGCCCGAGTGGCAGGTAACGGAACCATCTTCATTCCGTAGAGGTCTCCCACTGCGATGCCATTTTTTGGAGTCCCCCCTCGGCCCTCCTGCATGGCCAACGTGTCGCCGCACGAGACAGTGCTTGTGCCGAACAGCACTTCACTCCAGGAGCCTCGTCTGCAAAGGTGGAGGTAGACAGAGATCGCTGTGAGCCGGCCGTCCTCATCGAAGTGCGCAAAAATGCTACCTGTCTCGTGCTCGAGCTGACGGGCGAATCCACGCGGCTGCGCTCCACGCCCGTGGTAGGGACTCGTGGCGTACCTGTCCTCGGCTCCGCGAGCGTCGAGCTCCTCGATGGTGAATTGATCAGGCGAGAGTAGGGTGCCATCGGGAAGTCGGACGGAGAACGACGGGGCGGACATGTCGCCCTCGACGAACCCTATCCTCGTGTACAGGGCCGCTCCCGGCGAGAACAACGGCGATTCACCGGAGGCCCAAAGACCCGGCCACTCCAGCCTGTGCTGGCGTGAGCAACCCGCTGCAAGAGCAACGATCAGTACGATCAGTAGCCGCCGCGTCATCCAAGTAGCCTCAGGCAAGAATACTAAACTACCGAATCCCGCTCTGTCTGTCGGGCAGATGCCGCCAGCTTTTGTAGGGGAGGTCGTTGTCTCAGAGTGCTGAGACACGCGCAATAGAGGCACGCGGGCTTCTTCAGTGCGCCGACACTGGTGGACGTGAACGACCTTACCGCCGAGATCATGGCGCAGCGTGCGGGCGCCGAGGCGTAGGACCCTACAGCCGCCGTACCTCCTGCTTCAGCAAAGAGGTTCCTTCAGGACGAAGATCAGGAGAGCGTGGGGGGGGCGATGCGAGCAGGGGGCGGCCCCGAAGGAACCGCCCCCCCGGGGCGCGCGCAGGAAGCAGAGCCCTATTGATAGGGTTCAGCATCGGCTGGCGTTGCAGGAGTTGCTTGGGCCCCGATGAAAGTCCAGCCCTGATCCCTGCGCTGAAAGACCTCGGTCCGCTTTGCCTCGGTGGTGACCGGGCCATCCGGTGTATTGGCGATCCAGTATCCGTATAGGTAGACGATCGCAACGTCGCCGAAGATGTTGACGGCGATCGGACGCATGTCGGCCCAGTCAACGTCCACTTTGCGCCAGTACTTCCAGTTCCGGTAGACGGCGCTCTTGCCATTCGGAGCGCCATCTTCCGTCCACCAGAAGAGCACGTCTTCATCCTGCCGGCATGTCTCATAGAAGGCATCCGGCGTCTCATCGGCCAGCGCCCCGACCCAAGCGTCCCAGCAGCCGGTGATGAAATCGAGAACCTCCTGCTGTTCGGCTGTCCACTGTTGCGCCTGCGCGGGCGAAGCGCAGGCAAGCGCGAGCGCAATCACGGCAAGGCTAAAGCGTCTCAACATGACCTCCTGCGGCTCGGGGATTGAGAGAGTCGGGTCCCCACCATAAGCGCGTGGGCCCGTTGCGACGAGGGGCGGCACCCGAAGGAACCGCGATTGTGTCACAGGTTGTGAGACAATCCACCGGATCTGGTGGTGGCTCACCGGGGGACATCCAGCGGAAAGCCCCAGTCTTCGAGGCTGATCGGCCTAACCGTTGTCTTCTCGAGTGACCTGCAAGCAGCCGCTCAGTCGAGTCTTTCCAGGTGCAGGTAGAAGGGGATCGACAGCGACCCCGCCTCGGTGTCCAGCGTCGAGGTGACATGGCCGTACAGGCCGCCGTCGCCGCGCCGTAGCGTCAGCTCCATCGCGTGCTGCTGGCCGAACACCGGGTGTCCGGGAATCCGGGCCGCGAAGCCGCCCGAGATTCGGTCGTCCCGCAGCGTAAGACGCTCGATGTCGACAGGACCGTCGGCGCCGAGCCGTACGGCGGCCCCGCCCCCCTCCCGCACGGTGAGCACGACGACCACGGGTCCCTGCTCGGTCTCCAGTCGACCCCGCCATCCTCCGAGCAGCTCAGGTCCGGGCTCCAGCGGCACCGGCGCGTTCGCCTCCTCGTACGTCCGGATGGTGTGCATGGCCTGCGCGCCGAAGCCGGGGAGCGCGGCGTCGGCGATCTGAATCGCCGTCTCGTCGGCCAGGCTCGAGGAGCT
>CP070722.1:3310854-3323756 GCA_020350785.1 Gemmatimonadota bacterium | reverse complement strand
CTGACCTTCCGGCGGGCCTGGCCGAAGGCCGTCCAGGAGAAGGTGCTCGCCAACTGGGATAAGTGGGGCTTCCGCACGCCCGACCCGCTGCTGATGAAGCATGCCAGCCAAAGCACGCCTTGGGTTTACTTCAACAAGACCGGCGAAGGCGAAACCAAAAAGGGGGCATAATCTCCGAGCCGGCTGATGCCATCGGAGGAGACGCGATCGGGGCAAAGTGATTCAACCGTGCTTTGTCCCGATCGGGCCAGTGGGTCCGCGCGACCTCGACGAAGTCGAACGTACCCAATCTATATAGGCCGAACGAAGCCTGACGTGGAAGTACTCTGAGGCCACGTGCGCTGGAGGGACATCGACTTCGTGTTGGGCGACGCGCTTGATCGCCGGACGACCCCTGGGAGACGTACCACCTGCCAGAAGGATGGGAGACAGTGATTCAGCGCAACGCACAATCGAGAAACGCGGGTCTTCCGTCCTTCGCGGTGGCGTGGCTGTTAACGGCGTCAGTCCTCGCCTCACCGCTGGCCCGACCGCTCCTTGCCCAAGAACGCCAGAACGCTTCCCCCGCCTCTCTTGGCGATCGGTGGGAGTTTCTGGCAGCGCCATACCTCCTGTTGCCGCATATGAGCGGCACGGTGGCGATCCGCGGCATCGAAGCGGAGGTCGACGCCGACCCGGGCGACATTCTGAGCCGACTCCAGTTCGGCTTCATGCTGTTCCTTGAGGCGCACAATTCCGTCTGGGCCTTCTCCCTCGACGGGCTGTACATGAACCTGGATCAGCCGGGTCCCCTCGGTCTTACGGAGATCGGGCTGAAGCAGGGGATGGTCGAGTTCACCGGCTACCGCCGTGTGATGTCTTGGCTGGAGGTGTTGGCTGGTGGGAGGCTGAACCTGATCTCCGGGGAGATCGAGGTCTTGCCGGCTGAGGGTCTGCCGCCGGAGTCCGAAGTCGATGGCAGCCAGACTTGGTTCGATCCATTCGTCGGAGCCAGGGTGACGGTGCCTGCTGGTCGCAGGTGGCTGTTCGTCCTCCGCGGTGATGTCGGCGGGTTCGGGATCGGATCGGACATCGCGTGGCAGGTCTACCCCGCCGTGTCGCACCGCTTCTCGAGGCTGTTCGGTCTCTCCGTTGCGTATCGAGTGCTCGGCATGGACTATCAGACTGGAAGTGGGACGGACGCCTTCAGGTACGACCTGAGAATATTCGGCCCGGAGATCGGCTTCCTCTTCCACTTCTAGGTCGTTGGGGTGCTCGGTAGGGCGAGTTTCACTTGGCCCTGAAGAGCCGCTCGTCGTATCTGTCCCGGCGTCACGCCGCTGATGCGGCGGAACATGCGCGTGAAGTGAGTCTGTTCACGGAACCCGACCGACCAAGCCACCTCCGTCCCATCTCCAGTACCCAGCTTGCGATCGCGTTCGTCTCGAGGCAGGAGGGATCTTGATGCAAGCGATCCAGCAATGGCTGACGGCCGAGTTCGGCTTTGCCGCGTGGATCATCACTTTGTTCGTGCTGCCCCTGATCGCGGTCCTGCTGATCTTCGGCGTGCGCGAGCTGTTGTTGATGGGCGTGTCACGTCTGGTCGGGGACCGGATGCATCGCGAGCAGTGGCGGCGCGTGACCCGCACTGCCGCGATCATCCTCAGCCTGGTGGCGGTCGGCCTGATCGTCCGGGTTCAAGCGTCCGAGATCGCCACGGCCCTGTCGCCGGAGTCCAGGGAGGTCACGGAGCGCATCATCATCGGCCTCGTTCGTTTACTGGGGTCCACGGCCATATTCGTCCTTTTGCTCCTGGCCTCCCGGCGTGCCTTCAGGGCGATCGACGCCTGGCTCGACGCTTGGCGCGAGCGCTCCGGCGGGTTCCGTCTTCAGCAGGTGACGCTGCTGGATCCGGAGCAGATCGCGCACGCCGGGAAGATCACGCTTCGAATCGCGCGCTTCGCGCTCATCCTCTTCCTACTCTACCTGTACATTCCAGCCGTTCTGACCAGCCACTCGGCGACGGAACCCTTCGCCCACCGGGTGATGCCGCTCGTGTTCCGGCCGCTAGCCGCCATCGGCCTCGCGATCGTCGGGTACATCCCGAACCTGATCACGCTGATCTTGATCTTCCTCGTCATCCGGTGGGCGTTGAAGCTGTTCAAGATCTTCATGAGCGCGGTCGGTGCGGGCCACATCACGCTCGGCTCGTTCAAGCCGGCCTGGGCCGCCCAGACGTACCGCCTCGTTCAAATCCTGGCGATCATGTTCGCGGTCATCGTCATGTGGCCGTTTCTTCCGGGCTCGGAGAGCGCCGTGTTCAAGGGCGTCTCGGTGTTCGTCGGGGCGGCCCTGACCTTCGGCGCCGGCGCCACGGTCAGCAACCTGGTGAGCGGCGTGATGCTCACCTACAACAGCACGTTCGAGATCGGCGATCGGGTACGGATGGGCGGGACGGTCGGCGATGTGCTCGAGCTCGGCCTCTTTTTCACCCTCATCCGCACCTTGGACAACGAGCGGGTGTCCGTGCCCAACGCGGTCGCCCTGAGGGGCGAGGTCGTCAACATATCCGAGGCCTCGGAGCTGGGCGGCTTGAAACTCAGGGTTCCGGTCGGAATCGGCTACGGCACGGAGTGGCAGCAGGTCCACGATCTGTTGAAGGAGGCCGCGAGGAGAACGGACAACGTACGGTCCGAGCCGGAGCCGACCGTGGACCAATCCAGCCTGGACGATTACTCGGTCACGTACACGCTGGTGGTGGCCCTCGACGACCCGAAGAACGCGCGGGCCACGCGCACCCGCTTGTCCCAGAACATCCAGGACACGTTCAACGAAGCGGGCGTCGAGATCATGACGCCGGCCGTCCGCGCCGTCCGCGATTCGCAGAGTCCGGCGATCCCCGAGAAGTACGTTTCTCCTGACCGAGGCCCCACCGGCTGACGGCGTGAAGCTGGTCGGCTCGGGCCGTCCCCCCTGCGTCGAGAGCCCGTTCGGGTCCCTCACGCTCTGACGGCGGCTTGGGGACGGCCGACAGCTGAGGTCAGGTGCTCCGAGAGCGCGAAGAGTAAGAGCGCCTCAGAGATCGAGGGGCTCGGGAGCCGCCTACTATAACGCCTGAGAGGACCCACAGCGCTCCGAGAAGGATGGTCCGAATAACGGATTCGCGGATGGTGGTTCACGCGCGGGCGGCTGCGGTTGCCGCCCGCCTGTCCTCGAAGGAGATTCGTCGATGCGGAGCTGGGAGATGGCTACGGAACAGGCCGACAACGGGGATCGAACTTCAGGGGGCGCGCCAGCGGGTCCCGAGCCTGGCGAGGCCCCAGCACGCGAGCTGGTAGGCTCAGCCGTGGACGAGCGTGCCGAACCTAGAGCAGCCACGTCCGACGCGCCGGAGTCCGGCCGCGGGGTCGGACGGGTCACCAAGATCGTCTTCGGCCTCTCCGTCGCCCTCTTCATCTGGTACGTGGCGGCGGATCGCTTCACGCCCTACACCGATCAGGCACGCGTCGACGCCTTCATCGTGCCGATCGTGCCCTGGGTGTCGGGCTACATCACCTCCGTCGACGTTCAGCTCCACGACGTCGTCGAGGCCAACGATGTGATCGTTCAGATCGATCGCAGGCCCTACGAGCTGGCGCTGCAGCAGGCGCGGGCCGAGCTGGCCGTCGCCACCCAGAACGTGGGGGCTGGCAGCGCGAGCGTGGAGGCGAACGCCGCGCGGCTGGGGGTCGCACTGGCCACCCTCGACCGCGCCCAACGCAACTTCAACCGCGTGCAGGCGATCCAGGAGCGGAACCCCGGGGCCCTCTCGCAGGCCGATCGCGACGGGGCGGAGACCTCGCTTGCCTCGGCTCAGGAGCGGGTGGCGTCGGCCGAGGCCGACCTCGAGGCGTCGAAGCGTCAGCTCGGCCCGGCGGGCGCCGACAACCCGAACATCCAGGCCGCGATCGCGGCGGTGGGGAAGGCGCAGCTGGATCTCGAGTTCACCACGGTGCGCGCCCCGACCCGTGGCGCGATCGAGAACACCCGGCTGGACGTCGGCTACTACGCGTCGGCCGGCCAGGCTCTCGGGACCTTCATCTCGATGACCGACAGCTGGGTTCAGGCGGATCTGCGGGAGAACAACCTGGCCCACATCGAGGTGGGCGATCCGGTCGACCTGGTCCTCGACGTCGTGCCCGGGCGCGTGTTCAAGGGCACGGTGCGGACCATCGGCTTCGGGGTGAGCGAGGGGTTCTCGGGTCAGACCGGGGGCCTTGAGACCGTGTCCGAGTCGAGCGGCTGGCTCCGTGACCCGCAACGTTTCCCCGTGATCATCAGCTTTGCGGACGGCGCAGCGGCGGAATACCGCCGGGCCGGTGGCCAGGCCAACGTGATCGTCTATACCGGCAGGCGACCGATCCTGAACGCGATCGGGAAGCTGCGGATCCGGCTGGTGAGCTGGCTCTCCTTTGTCCGCTGACGAACTCGCGCTGCCCGTACCCGGGGCGCGCGCCGACCCACGTCAGGCGGCGGTTCTCCGGTACGCGGTAGGGGTCACCATCGCGACGGCGGTCGCTCTCGGGGTCGCGTGGCCGCTGTCCTACCTGACGCCGGTGCTCACCGCTGTCTTGCTTGCTCCGCCGGGGCGCCCCGTGCCGCTGAAGGTCAGCGTCGGGTTTGTGCTCACGGTCGCCGTTGCTTGCCTGTTCGCGCTCATCTTCAGCGCCGCGCTTCTTCCCTATCCGGTCGCCTACACGCTTCTGATCGGCTGGCTGCTTGCCGTCATGTTCTACGCCCAGGGCGCGGGCGCGCCGCCGATCCTCATCCTGTGGCTGCTCATCGCGATGATGGTCATCCCGGTCGTGATGCTCGAGTCCGCGGACCTGGCCGGATTCATCGCCGGGCAGCTGGTGTTCGGCGCGGCGGCTGCGATCGTCTTCGTGTGGCTGGCGCACGGGTTGGTTCCCGCGCCGCCCGATTCCCCGGCGCCTGCTACGCCCACGGCCGCTACCACGGAATCTCCGTCCACCATGGACAATGTGCGCGACGCCGCAACGAGCACGCTGGTCGTGTTCCCGATCGTGATGCTGTTCACGGTCTTCCAGCTCACGGAACAGTTGCTTGTGCTGATCTTCATCGCGCTGCTTGGCCAGCAGATACGGATGGGTGCCGGAAGGCAGGCCGGCTATGCGATGATCGTCGCGAACGTGGCGGGCGGGATCATCTCGATCGTCTTCTACAACCTGCTCGTCGCCGTACCCTGGTTCCCATTCCTCCTCCTGCTCACCCTGCTCTGCGGATTGCTGCTCGGTAATCTGCTGTTTTCGGAGCACAGGTACGCGAAGCTCGCCGGTTCTGCCTTCACCACCGTTCTGTTGATCATCGGATCGACCACTACCTCCACGAGCGAAGCCGGGGGGAAGGTCGTGACCCGTGTTCTTCAGATCATCGCGGCCGTCCTCTACATCGTGATCGCGCTCAACCTGGTCGAGAAGCTCGGCCTTCGACGGAGAAGCTGAGATGAACCGCCCAATCCTCGTCGCGCTTATTGCTGTGGGAATCCCCGCCTGCACCGTAGGGCCCGATTACGAGCGACCGCCGACGCCGCCCATGGAAGCGTTCCGGGAGCTCAACCCGCCAGGTGCGTCGATCGCGGACCTGCACTGGTGGGACTTGTTCCAGGATTCCACGCTCCACGAGCTGATCGGCACGGCGCTGGAGAACAACCGAGACCTGCGAGCGGCGCTGGCGAGGATCGCGGAGGCGAGGGCCGTCCTGGGCTTCACCCGGGCGGATCTCTACCCGCGCATCGACTACTTCGCGGGCGCAGGAGCAGCAGCGTCCACCTCCGGTGGGGAGGATGGGGGAGAGACGAACGTCAGCGTCAGTGGCGGCATATCCGTGTTCTGGGAGATCGACCTCTGGGGCAAGTTCCGGCGCTCCAACGAGGCGGCGCTGAACGAGCTACTCGCCACCGAGGAGTCGTTCCGCGGCGTGACGATCACCCTGGTGGCCGACGTGGCGATCGCCTATCTACAGCTTCGCGACCTGGACAACCGGCTGGTGATCTCCGAGTCCACGGTGCAGGCCCGACGGGAGGCGTTGGAGATCAATCAGGCGCGGTTCGATGCCGGAGCGATCGCCGGGGTCGATGTGGCACAGGCCGAAGTGCAGCTTGCCGGCGCCGAGGCCGTGGTTCAGAGCTTACTGCGCGCTCGGGCCCAGACGGAGCACGCGATCGCGCTCCTGCTCGGTTCGCCTCCACGCACGATTCCGCGCGGCAGACGGCTGCAGGAACAGCTCTTTCCCCCAGAGATTCCGGCCGGACTCCCCTCGGAGCTGCTCGAGCGGCGGCCGGACATCCTGGTCGCCGAGAGGCAGCTCCACGCGCAGACGGCCCGAATCGGAGTTGCGGAAGCCTTGAAGCTCCCGGCGCTGAGCCTTACCGCCGATGCCGGGGTGAAGAGCGACGAGCTTACCGCCATGACCCTGACCACCGGGCTGTTCAACGTCGCTGCCAACCTCTTCGGCCCCCTGTTCAACGCGGGCAAGAACCAGCGGCGGGTAGAGATCGAACAGGCCCGAACGGAGCAGCTCCTGAACACCTACGAGCAGACGATTTTGAACGCGTTCCGCGAGGTCGAGGACGCACTCGTCGCCGTGCAGACCTATCGGGATGAGTATGCGATTCGCCGGCGGCAGGTCGGTGCCGCCCAAGAGGCGCTCGATCTGTCGAACGCCCGGTACGACGGCGGCTGGACGAGCTATCTGGAGGTGATCATCCAGCAGCGCTCCCTCTTCGACGCCCAACTCAGCGCCTCCGAGACCCTCCAGCTTCAGCTCGCCTCGATCGTGGACCTCTACCGCGCGTTAGGCGGCGGTTGGTCGATCGGACCGACTGTGACGGAGTCCGACTAGCCCCCGGGCCGCTGGCAGATGGACAGCAGGATCAGCCCCCGGCCGGCCAAGCTTCCCCGGCGGGCTCCTCAGCCCGCGGACGGTGGTCCTTCCGCCGCGGCCGCTTCCACCTCTGGCATCGGCAGGTCGGGGTTGATCCACACCTGGAGCAGCTTCCAGCCGATGGCGAGAACGACGGCCCCGACGAACAGCCCGATGACGCCGGACAGCATCACCCCGCCAATCGCCCCGATGAGGATCACCGGCATCGGGATCTCCACACCGCGCCCGAGAAACAGGGGCTTCAGAAACGTGTCGCTGAAGCTGACCACCAGCGCGTAGATCGCGAAGACGATCGTCCCGGTCGTCGTTCCAGCGTCCGCGAACGCCCAGATCGCCACCGGGGCGAGCACCAGCAGCGGCGGCAGCTGCACGACCGCCAGCGGCAGCACCAATGCCGTCCACAGCCCCCAGTGCGGGATGCCATAGATGGCCATACCGAGACCGGCGAGGAGCGTTTGAACCAGCGCCACTCCCAGAACCCCCTGCGCGACGCTACGGATGGTGGACGCTATCAGTCCGGGCAGCAGTGCGCCCCGCTTTCCGGCTATCCTGACAGACAGGGTGTGCGCTGCTCCGCGCCCGCTCTCCTCGTACGTGAACAAGAAGCCCGCAATGATGATCGCGAGGATCGTCTGGAGGATGCCGAGCCCGAAGCCGCCGATGAAGCCGACCAATCGGCCGACCAGCGCTCGAATCTGCGGCTCGAACTCCTCGAGCGTACTCTCGAGATTGACGGAGGCCTGGCTCCAAGTGCGATGGGTCTGCTCGCCGATCACCGGCCAGTCCGCCACGCTCTCGGAGGGGGGAGGTACGGCCAGAGTTCCCGCCTCCATTCGGTCGTGCAGATCCGATACGCTTTGCACGGCGGATGCGCTGATCTGCACGGTCGGATAGATCACGAGCACCAGCGCTATCAGCGCAAACAGCAAGCCGGTCAGGCCGCTCCGTCCTCCGAGCAGTGAGCGGAACCTCCGGAAGATCGGGAAGAGCGCCACGGCGATGATCAGGCCCCACATCACGGGCATCAGGAAGGGCTCGAAGATGCGAAAGCACCAGACGGCCATGATGGCGATCAGCGCCACATGAATGAAGATGTCGGTCGCACTTCGCAGGAGCTTCGGGTCGGTGGGCGCGTCAATGGCTTTCTGCATGGGTTCCCCTATTTGGACGTCGACGCGGCTGGCCAGCGGAACTCGGCTGGCAGGCCCCAGAACCGTTCGTCTATCTTAGTCTGACCTTGGGGAGAGTATCCAGGGGCCCAGTCGCGTTCCACTCGGGATCGTATCGAGTTTCGTGTCCGTGGCGACGAACCGGAGGATGCGCCGGTCCGCCCCCTCTCCGTCGTACAGCAGCGCTAGCCTGTCGCGGTAGGCCCGGAAGGGCTTGCCCACATTCCAGTCCCCCCAGTTCCCGTCATCGAAGAGGGCGCGCCGCCGAGCGGAACTAGGTGAAATGCAATGGATCCCTGAGGTTTTGTAAGGCACGGTAATAGTAGAGGGCAGTAGGCCGCCTGTCCGTGAACGTCAGGCTCTTCAGAAACGCGACCTCCTCCTCGGTCGCGGTACCACTGAGCGAACGATCCTCGAGGAAATCCGTGAAACCTGGCTCCTCGACGGCAGCTCGTCTGGATTCCCCTTCGACAAACTCGAATCGCCTCGCCGGCTCGGAGATTACGCGGCGGTTCAACACAATCTCGAGAGAGAAAGTCGCGAGGTCGATGTCCCAGGATTCGATCAGCGGTTCCAAAAAAGAGAGGCTGTTCTCGACGGGGAGGTGGAAGATGTCCGTGTCGAGAAACTCGAGCACGCTGACGCGCATCTTTTCGTAGCTGAGGCCGCCCAGCCGAGCTACTCTGCGGAGCCACCGCTCATCTGCCAGCTCATCCCTGGCCACTCGCTTGACCACGTCCAGGAGCTTCTGGGCCACCAGACGTTCGAGCTCGCCGAACGGCTGCTTCTCGAAGATCGCGCGCACCTGTTCTTCTTTCTTCGGATCGCATTTTCGGAGGATCAGCTCGCGGACCTCCCGGAACAGAGGCGTGGGCTCGTCCCCCAACTGTCTCTTCAGCTCCTCTTTGCGCTGGGCGTCGGCCAGAGTTGCCAGCTCCCCGCTCGGGAGCTTCAAGAACGCTTCCATCTTTCCGTAGATGTCGGTGCGGTTCGGTGCGGGCGGCGCCTTTCTACCCGTCAGCAGCTGGGAGATGTAGGACTCCGTCACCTGGGCGGCCCGGGCGAGGTCCTTCTGCTCGAACTCCAGCGCCTCCAGCCGTTGCCGGATCACAAACGACACATCCATGTGTCCTCCTTAAGAGGCCTCGGTGAGTTCACACGCTAAGGTTAAATACCAAGCAGCACATTTGGCAAGTATGGGTGTACTTGACAAGATTAGTACACTTCGCTACGTTGTTAAATAGTTAACCACATTGAGTTCATCGCACACCGCCACCGCCGGCATCGCCGGCAACCACCGTTCTAACGAAGGAGTTCGAAATGTTCGCACGTAACGTCGCCATGCAGCTCAAACCAGATGCCGCTGATGAGTTTGGGCGGGTGATTGAGATGGAGATCCTCCCTCTACTCCGGAAATGGGACGGTTTTGCCGACGAGCTCACCTTGCTCGACGGGGACAGGAACCGAGTCGTGGCCATCAGCCTCTGGGACAGCGAGGATAACGCGGACGCGTACAGCCGCGACGGCTATGCCGAGGTTCTCAAGCGCCTGGCGCAGGTCGTCGAGGGAACGCCCGTGGTCCGCACCTACGAGGTGTCGAACTCGACCTTCCACAAGATCCCGGGCCTCGCCCTGACCTAGAGAACGAGCGGTCAGGTCTCTCTCCAACAAGAGTCTCACCAACGAGAGGGCGGCGCGCGTTCCGGCCGCCCATTCTCCGCTTCAAGGAGGTCAATATGAACCGGATGTTTCTTGTGGCCGCTCTAACCGCGCTGCTACTCCCAACGGCTGCACCGCTGACATTGGCCGCTCAGGGGGCCGCATACGCCTCGCCCGAGTCAGAGGCGCAGATCACGAGCGCAATGAGCGCCGCGCCAAGCTCCATTTCGGCCGACGCAACGATCCTGGATTGGAAGTTGACCGTTCTGCGAGAGGGCACGAACGAGTGGACGTGCCTTCCCGATCAAGCTGACCGTCCAGGCACCAATCCGTGGTGCATCACAGAGGCGTGGATGGATTTCTTGAACGCCTATGCGAACAAGACCGAGCCCACTTTCACCGAGATCGGATTCGCTTACATGCTTCAGGGTGACTCGCCAGTCAGCAACAGCGATCCATATGCAACCGAGCCCACGGAGCCAGAGGATTGGGTGACCGACTTAGGCCCACACCTCATGATTCTCGTGCCGGACAGGAAGATGTTGGAGAGCATCTCCACGGATCACTTGAACGGCGGACCGTGGGTTATGTGGCCGAATACACCGTACGCGCACATCATGATTCCGTTGGAGAGCAGAGCGCGCGCACCTCGCCAGTTGGGTTCCACCACTTCACGAATGAACCTCTCGCTTATTCCAGTTTGTTCCAGCTGGCGCGGGTGCTCTTCCCAGCCATAGCCATTGCCCTCTTTGCCGAACAGGTGATCATTCGAACCGGATCCCGCGTTTGCCGGGCGGGTAACGACAAGATTATGCCGGGCTCGACGCGACGAGCTTCTCCTCGCCTATCGAAATCGGTGGCCTCTCAGGAAGCGGAGTTCGCATGGCTAGGCACAGGATTGTCGACGGCAAGGGAAAGCCCACCACGTTCTTCTGGTCCGACATATTCGGTACCGACCGTCATCATCGGACAGTCCTAAAGGAGACCGGACAGGGCATCAAGCGGATGCGTCGTGTGCACTTAGGCGCCGAGGCCAAAAAGCTCTGCAAGGACTGACGGCGCCTCCGAGAGACGTGCCGTCCTCCGGCCGGTGTCCCGAGGATATCGCCAATACCCTCACACACGTCGTCGGACTGGCCTTCGCCGTGGTTGGTGCTGGCGTTCTCATCTTCATAGGAGCGTCCCGCGGTGGCGCGTCGAGAATCGTCGGCGTGTCCATTTTTTCCACAACCCTGCTGCTTCTGTACACCGCCTCGACCCTTTACCACGCTGCCAGCGCCCAGAGGATAAGGGCCAGGCTTCGGGTGGTGGATCACTGTGCCATCTACCTCCTGATCGCGGGAACTTACACCCCCATCCTGCTTGTCGGCTTGCGGGGGGTGTGGGGCTGGAGCTTGCTCGGAGTCATCTGGGGACTGGCGCTGGCCGGACTTATCTGCAAGCTGTTCGTCACCGGCCGCTTCCCGCGGCTGTCGACGGCCATCTACCTCGGCATGGGCTGGCTCGCATTAGTGGCGACCGGGCCCATGCTCCAGAGGTTGGCGCCTGTCACGTTGGTCTGGATTCTCGCGGGTGGCCTGGTCTACACGATAGGAACCGCCTTTTACCACTCTCGTCGGCTCGCGTACGGGCACGCGGTCTGGCACGGGTTTGTCATGCTGGGGAGTGCGTGCCACTGGATCGCGATCGCGACGCTCTGATGGCGGTTCCGAGCATGACGGGATGGGACGCGGCGCTCGCCTTCAACCTTCAGCGCCGAGCCAAGCCTCGCCACTCCGAACTGCCGCATTTGCTTGACCGTCGCGCAGCCGACCCGTGAGCACGGCCTGACCGATCAGGTCGAGACGACGTTCGCGTCCTCGTGCGACGTCAAATCCTCGAGTATTGGGAGAGTCTGGGGCCAGCCTTTATGGGCGGCCCGGGCGAGGTCCTTCTGCTCTGGCTCCAGTTCCTCCAGCCGCCGCCGGATCACGAACGACACATCCATGAGGTGCCCCCCTTGAGGCCTCAGTCCTGATTCACTATATAGGGTTAAGCATAGGAGACTGACTCCCGCTACCTGTAGTGTACTTGACAAGTATAGTAAGGCATACCATCTTTGCTGGCTTAATCACATATAGTTAACACAACACGAACCTACCCCCCAAAGCCCCAGGAGTCCACATATGTTCACACGCAACGTGCGGCGCGCGCTCCGGTCGCCCGCTCTTCTTTCTCTCCCTTCGAGGTCTCTGTGGCAGAGCTCACTACTGGTTACACCGCGCTGTTACTCACCGCAGCTCTACTGCAGACACTGGGAGCTCAAGAGGCGGAATACGCCTCGCCCGAGTCAGCGGCGCAGATGACGAGCGCCATGAGCGCCGTGGACCAATCCAGCCTCGACGATTACTCAGTCGCATACACCCTGGTCGTGGCCCTCGATGACCCGAAGAAGGCGCGGGCAACGCGCACCCACCTCTCCTAGAACATCCGGGACTCGATCAACGAAGCAGGCGTCGAGATCATGACGCCCGCCGTCCTCGCCGTCTGCGATTCGCAGAGTCCGGCCATTACAGAAAGGTACGTGGATGACGGAAGCCCGGCCGCTCTTCCCCTGGGCCATTTGGGGAGCCTCTGGAAGCACGGGCTGATCGGTCGTCGCGCGGTCAGTAGAAAAAGCTGGGCCCGATGCTGACCGCGAAGCGGTTGCCGCCGCTCCGATCGGGCACGCCATCCCCCCACAGGTAGGCGAAGTCGATCCGGATCGGTCCGGCCCCCTGCCCGGCCGTCAGCCCGAGCCGCAGACCGGCCCCGACGTTGCCACCGGCCCGCACCTCCTGGAGGTCGTACCAAGCACCCCCGTAGTCCAAGAAGCCCGCGAACCCGAGACCGAAGAGCTCCCAGCCGAACACGTCGTCCAGCCAGTACCAGGTATGCTCGAGGGTGCCGCGGGCCGAGCGCGTGCCGACGAAGGCGTGCGGCGGGAAGGCGCGCGGCGGGGTCTCGAAGCCGAGATCGAACTCGCTGCCGGGCACGGGGTCCTCCATCACCCCGCCCGTGAGGTGGAGCACCGTGATGTGCTTGTTGCCGAAGCGCTGCGCCAGCGTCGCCGTGAGCACGACGCGGCCCGAATCGAGTCCGGCGATGTTGAACAGCGCGTTCGCCTCTATCCGT
>CP070722.1:3299305-3310754 GCA_020350785.1 Gemmatimonadota bacterium | reverse complement strand
TGCAAGAAGGACGGCGGTCGCGCCTTCGCCCGCCTTCACATTGGTGACGAGGCGAAGCACGCTATCCAGCGGGGTCAAGCGCTGTCTCGGCTGCATGCTGTTCTCCCGGCTCAAGTCACGCGAGCCTCGACGGACGGCCTATGTTACATATAGCCTCTTCGGGCCCGCCCCTCAACCTCGGGGCGAGCCAGCCCCTGAGAGCCCTTCAGGCGACCGCCGATGAGCTGCCCCGGGCACCGGGCGAAGTCCGTACAGGATCTCCAAGCCCGGTCCATGAGCCGCACACACCCGGTGGGAAAGACTACTCTCTGGACTTGATGAGCCCTTCGCGGCGATCGCTCCGCCGCTCGATCGCTGTCGTGGGCTCGATGCCGCTGACCCGGTTCTGCCAGGTCGAATTGCCGAAAGGCTGCGCGAGCGTCTCGATTCGCTCCGGCGGCAGGTTGGGCCGGCCGGCAGCGGCCGGGCTCTCGACACGAAGCGTCGGATCGCGCAGCGATTCACCTCTGATAATCTGGTGGATCATCAGAACACCGTAGAGGAGGCCTTCTGGGCGCGGTGGACAGCCGGGCACGTAGACATCAACGGGAACTATGGCATCCGCTCCCTGCACGACAGTGTAGTTGTCGAACACTCCACCCGTGGACGCACACGCACCCATCGCTATGCACCACTTGGGTTGCAGCATCTGATCCCAGATTCGCCGGAGCACCGGCGCGATCTTGTAGGGAACGCGACCGCCGATGATCAGCAGGTCCGCCTGTCGAGGGGTATACCCCAGCCGCTCCATCCCGAAGCGGGCGACGTCGAATCTCGAGGCCGCCGCCGCCATGAACTCTATACCGCAGCACGCCGTGTTGAACGGCATCATCCAGAGAGAGCCACGTCGCGCCCAGTTGACCAGGTAATCGATCGTGGTCACCCACCAGGGATAAGGCTGCGTCTTCAATCATACCCCCTGACTTGCCGCGGCTCGGCCGGCTCTGCCTCGCTCGACCCCTGCTAGTCGCCCAGAGCCGTGGCGCAGAAGTGGCCCTGCGCCTGAACCTCGAGCAGGCCGCTGGCCCAAGTGCCGGCGAAGCCGGCGTCGGTGACCTCCTGGACCCGCAGGACGAAGTAGCCTCCGTCGAAGCGCAGGAGGCCGCGGCGGTTGGCCTCCGAGCCGACCCGCAAGACGATCCGCCCGTTCTGTTGGACCAGAAGGACCCCCGGCTTCTCCGGATCGCGAGACATGGGGTCGCCCAGGCGCAGGCCGCCGACGGCCTCGGGAGCGACATCGGTGGCACCGTACAGAGGTGCGCTGGCATCCGACCTCACGCCGCCTGCCGCCGCAGGCAGCGCGCGCATCTCGGGCGCGTTGGCATAAAGCCAGAGACGGCCTGAGGCAGAGCGACCCTCTGCTTCGCCGGCGGCTGCCACCAGCGTAAGCTCGTACTCGCCCTCGAGCCCCTCCGCCGAATGGGACACACTACGTTCCTCTACCACAGGCGCGCAAACTTGCGGCCTGGCCCCGCTACTCTGCGCCCCGCAGGCGACGGACCCGACACAGGCGCCCAGAATGACTGAATGTCTGAGGGCGCGAGGTCTCATACGGTAATGATCACCCCGTACAGTCTTGCCGGCGGGCGACCGGTTCAGCGCCTACCGGCCCTCGATCACGCGTAGGACACGGCCACCATCATCGATGACGTAGATGGGGCCGGATATGACATCGTTGATGAGTCGCACCGTCACCGGGCCGACCAGCGCACCCGGCGCCAGGTTGACCGAATAGCCATCGGCGCCGTCCAGGTTCACCACGTAGCCGATGTCCCAGAGCGAGGCCACGGTAAGCTCGCTGAGCGGGTTCGGGCCGCCGTTCAGGAAGCCGGTCATCAGCTCGTTCCTGAAGATCGACTCGCGCCAGTGTGCGTCGGCGGTGCCCGGCCCGCCGACGTTCTCGACCGGGACTTTGTTCCCGGTGTAGTCGGCGCCACCGATCCGATCGAAGGCCTCGACGGCGCGCGCGCCGGTGAAATAGGGGTCGCTGCCGCCGGCACCTGTCAACAAGCCGAACAGGTCCCAGAGCACTCCGAATCCGATCACGTGACCCATCTCGTGACGGATGACCTCATCGAACTGGCCGCCGGCCTCGAGGTTGGCGACATCAGCTTCGTCGAACCTCATCAGGCCCAGCACCGTCAGGTTGTCCGAACTGCGTATGCGGCACGGCCCGGCCTGCCCGAGTATGCCTCCAGGCCCGTCGATGAACTCGATGGTCGCCAGAATAAGCAAGTCGTCGACCGTCTCGTTGAGCGGCGGCGAGTTGGAGCCGCAGGCGCGAGGAGGCAAGTTCAGTGTTACGTTGCTCAGTTCCCCGTACAACAACTCCTCCCAGCGGGCGGCGGCATCCAGGAATGTTTGCTCTTGCGACGGCGTCACCGATGAGAGGAAACGGATATCGATATCATAGGCGGCCGTAACGCCCGTCGCGGTGAAGCCGACCGTACCGGCCCCGGCGACCGTGGCGTCCAGGGTGTTGGTGGCCGGCGCCGGCCCCAGCGTCCATTTCCCCACCGTAGCGACCCCGCCCTCATCTGTTGTAGGTGTCGCGTCCGTCAGGCTGCCGCCGCCCCCCGTTACTGTAAAGGTCGCGGTCACGCCCGGCGCCACCGGATTGCCATATTGATCCGACACAAGCACCGACGGTGGGATGTTGACGCCGAAGCCGACAAGCCCGGTCTGTCCATCTCCGTCGTTCACCTGCAGGCTTGCTGGTGGGCCCGGCGTGCCGGTTGCCGTGAACGTCACGGGCGCCAGCGCCTGGGTCGTGGCCGTCAGCGTGTTGGCGCCCGCCGTGGTCCCCAGCGTCCAGCTGCCGACCGCGGCGAGGCCGTCGGCATCGCTGACCGCCGTGGCGCCGGTGATCGAACCGCCGCCGGAGGCGACCTCGAAGAAGACTTCCTGGCCGGCGACCGGGTTATCCGCAGCGTCGGTGAGCATCACCGTCGGCGGCGTCGTCACGGCGGTGCCCACCTCAGAGCTCTGACCGTCGCCGGCCTCCTTGACGATGTTCGCAGCGGGAACGCCCGTGGTGCCGGTGGCCGTGAATGTCAATGGCGTTAGGCCGTCAACCGAGGCCGTCAACTCGTTGAGACCGGGGTCCGGTCCCAGAGTCCAGCTTCCTACCGCGGCCAGCCCGGCGCCATCGGTGGTGGCAACGGCGCCCGTGATCGAACCACTACCGGCCGCAACCGAGAAGGTCACCTGGACAGCGGCGATCGGGTTGCCGCCCGCGTCGGTCACCTCGACCGTCGGCGCCGTAGGCACGTCGGTCCCCACCATGGCAAGTTGATTGTCGCCGGCTTCCTTGGTGAAATTGGCAGGCGGTCCCAGGACGCTGGTGGCGGCGAAGCTTGCCGGCGCCAGCCCCGACACGGTGGCGGTCAGCGCATTGTCACCCAGCGCCGAGCCCAGGGTCCACTCCGTCGCCGCAAGCCCGTCGGCATCCGCTACGACAGAGCCGGGACTCACGCTGCCGCCGCCGGCGGTTGCCGCGAAGGCTACAGTTCGGCCCGTGACCGGGTTGTCGAAGACGTCGACCACCCGAACGACGATCGAGTCCGCCAGGGGGGTTGCCGAGGGCCCCGTCTGCCCCTCCCCCTGAACCTTCTGGACCGCAGTCGCAGCCGCGGCCCCGGCCGTCGCCGTGAACGATGTCGGTGTCGCGACGTCGGCCTGGCTGGCGTCGACTTGCTGGCTTCCCGCCGCCGTCCCGAGCGTCCAGGCCGTGGTGGCTCGCCCCTGCCCGTTGGTCGTCGCGGTCGTGGGATCCACGCTCCCGCCGCCGCTGACTACGCTGAAGCCGATGGTCGCGCCGCCCACGGGCTTGTCGAGCCGGTCGAGCGCCCGCACCTCGAGCGCTGCCGGTAGGGCCTGGCCAACCGTCCCCGATTGAGCATCCCCCGCGAATTTCTGCAGCACGGCCACGACCTGAGCCACGTTTGCCGTGGCCGTCGCGCTGAGCGTGCCCGAGCTGGCGGTGATCTCGGCCGACCCGTTGCTGACCGCCGTCACGAGACCGGTGGCACTGACGGGCGCCACCTGCGGCTGGCTGGACGCCCAAACCACGGGCTCCTCGGGCAGCGGCTGGCCGTTTTGATCGAGCACCTGGCCCGTGAGCTGCTCGGTCGCTCCCAGGGCGTCGAGGTCGATCTGCGTGGCGCTCAGTGAGATGGAAGTGGGCCGCGGGGGCTCGGTACTGTCACTGCAGGTCCAGGAAAGAGCCGAGATAATGCCTAAGCAAGCGAGGACGTGCTTTCTGCTCATCAGGGGTGTCTGCCGGTTTGGATTTCTGCCAGGGCTGGGGGAAGCCAGATCTTTTAAAGTAGCAGTGCTGTTCCTGAGCACAATGGCGTCGGATAGATTCAGTGCCGTTCGGAAGAACCGGCTGGCCGAAACATGCTGATCGCACTTGCACGTAGTACTGGGTGTGCCGACAGCTCATCCAGCCAGTCCAACTTAGCTTCTAGGTTCGAGGACACGCGATGACCTATGTTCCTATGCCCATCCACTCTTCAGGTCAGAGGCCTGCCTCCCCTCAGGCCCAGGAGCTGGCTCACAAGATCGAGTCGGTGATCCGCGAATACGAGCAATCACACCCCAGGATGAGCCGCTCCGAGGTCGAACAGGCGATACGCCTGGCGCAGTCGCGCACCGGCGCCGGAACGTCGCTGCAAAGGGCAACCCTCTTGATGCTGCTGGGACTTGGGGTAGCGATGCTCCTGGGTGCACTGCTCTTCATGCGAGGGCTCTAGAGAGACGCGGTGCGTCGATGTCACCGAGAGCGGCCTGACTCTTTCACTCCTGCCGCCTGATCTCGATAACCGCGAAATAGGCGCCCTGGGGATCCTGAAGGAAAGCGAAGCGGCCGACGCCCTCGATGTCCATCGCCGGCACTTCCACCCTGCCGCCCAGGGTCTTCGCCTTCTCGAGCGCCGCCTCGCAATCGGCGACGGCGAAGTACACGGCCCAATTCGGCGGCATTACGCCCCAGTCGTCCTGAATCTCGATCATACCTGCGGCCAGCCGGTCCCCGCTGTGGAACTCGGTGTACTCCTGACCGGCGGCGCCCGTGCTCTTCTTCGGCGCCCAGCCGACAAGCGCGGCGTAGAACCTGGCGGCCGCCTCGAGGTCCTTGGTGTAGAGCTCGTTCCAGCAGAGCGAGCCCGGCTCGTTCACGAGTCCGGCGCCGTGGTGCTGTTTGGGCTGCCAGACGGCGAACACCGCACCCGTCGGGTCCTGTACGAGCGCCATCCGCCCCGCCTCCATGACGTCGTAGGGCGGCGCCAGGACGGTACCGCCGAGCCGCGTCGCCATGTCGGCGCACTCGTCCGCGTGCCGCACCGACAGGTAGCTCATCCAGTGCGGAGGCACGCCTTGTTCGCGCATCTCGTCGGATAGGGTGTACATCGCAGAGACTCGCTTACCGCCTCTATCGAACATCGTGTACGTGCCCGTAACCGTGGGCAGGTCGTGCGCGTTCCAATCGAAGAGCTGCGAATAGAAATGCTTCGCGCCCTCCGCATCGCTCGTCGCCAGATCGACCCAGCAAAAAGTGCCGTGCGGATACTCCGTCATCTCCGGCATGGGGTCTCCTCCCCCGTTATCGCCACCGCCGTATCAGTCCGCCCGTCACTCCATCACGCCTTTCTCGGTCTTCAACATGCCCAGCTGCCACATCAGGAAGCTGAAGGTGTCGGCGCTGTCCTCGATCTGGCGGCTGACGGGCGTGCCGCCGGAGTGACCCGACTTGGTGTCGTATTTCAGCAGCACCGGCCGGTCCGACGCCGTCGCCTCCTGGACGAGCGCCGCCATCTTGCGCGCGTGCAGCGGCGCCACGCGGGTGTCCGAGTCGCCGGTGATGAAGAGCGTCGCCGGATATTCGGTCCCTGGCTTCACGTTGTGATAGGGCGAGTACTTGTAGATGTACTCGAACTGGTCGGGATCGTCGGCGGAGCCGTACTCCGAGACCCAGAACCTGGCCACCAGGAACTTGTGGTAGCGGACCATGTCCAGCAGCGGATAGGTGCAAACCACCGCCTGGAAGAGATCGGGGCGCTGCGTCATCGCGGCGCCCACCAGCAGGCCGCCGTTGCTGCCGCCGGAGATCGCCAGCTTCGATGGGCTAGTGTAGCCGTTGGCGATGAGCCATTCGGCTGCGGCGATGAAGTCGTCGAAGACGTTCTGTTTGTTCTCGAACATACCCGCTCGATGCCACTCCTCGCCGAACTCGCCGCCGCCCCGCAGGTTGGGCAGCGCGTAGATCATCCCCCGCTCGACGCCGTATACCGCTGTGGAGGAGAAGCCGGGCGTCCGCGTCACGTTGAAGCCGCCGTAGCCGGTGAGCAGCACGGGGTTTTGGCCGTCAAGCTCAACGCCTTTACGGTGGACCAGGAACATCGGAACGCGGGTCCCGTCCTTCGAGTCGTACCAGACCTGCTCGACTTCGATGTCCTCGGCGTCGATCGGCACGTCGAGCTGGTTCCAGACCGTCTTCTCTCCGGTCGATACCTGATATCGATAGATCGTCGTGGGGATGTGGAACGACGAGTATGCGAAGAAGGCCTCGTCGTCCTCCCAGCGGCCGGCCATGCCGCTCACCGAGCCGATAGACGGGAACGATATTCCGCCCAGCAAGTTCCCATCGAGGTCGAAGATCTCGACGCGGGACTTCACATCCTCCAGGTAGTTGATGAACAGCTTGCCGCCGACGGGCGAGACACCCTGAATCACGGCCTGGCGCTCGGGGATGATCTCCTTCCAGTTCTCTCTGCGAGGATCGGCAAGTGGAGCCAGGAGGATGCGCTCGCGCGGAGCCTCCCAGTTGGTCTGGATGAGCATGTAGTCGCCGGCGATGGACGGGAAGAAGCGGGCGTCGATGTCGTTGACGATCGTCTCGATGGGGCCGTCGGCCCCCACGTCCTTATAATAGAGCTCCGTCCTGGTGGCGCCGGAGCCGTGCAGCACGATGATCCCCAGGTAGCGGCCGTCATCGGAGAGGCCGCCCGCGATGATCTTGTCGGGACCGTAGCCCTCACCGAATATCTCTGCGTCTTCTGACGGGTCAGTTCCCATCTGATGGTAGCGCAACCGCGAGCCCGCCATGCTGAAGCGAGTGTAGTAGAAGCCGCTGTTGTCGGGCTTGAGCGACACACCGAAGTATCGGCCCGTCTCCAGCTTGTCGGGCAGGTCCTGCCGCTTTTCGACATCGAGGAAGCGGATCTCGACTTCGTCCTGGCCACCCTGCCGCACGCCGTAGATCAGGATCTTCCCGTCCTCCGATACGCCCATCATGCTGGCGCTGGTGCGGTGATCCTCGCTCCAGGGATGCGGATCGATGAGCGCCTGGTCCTCGCCGTCCAGACCTTCGCGCATATAGATGACGTAGAGATCCTGGTCCTTGAGCCGCTTGCTGAAGAAATAGCGACCGCCCCGGGCCGTCGGCGCGCCGATCACGTCGATCTTCATCAGCTCGGTCAGCCGCGCCGTGATCTTGTCTCGACCGGGCAACTCGCCCAGCAGCGCCTCGGTGTACTCGTTCTGGCCATCGATCCATTCGCGGGTCTCCTGGGCCTCCTGGTCCTCGAGCCAGCGGTAAGGATCAGCGATGGCGACGCCGTGGAGCGTGTCGACGACCACGCTCTTGGTAGTGGACGGTGGCCCCATGGTGGCCTGTACTTGAGCCGCCAGGGGCGTTGCCAGGGCCGTCAGAGCGAGTGGTACTGTCAGAAGAAGGGAATAGGACCGCCGGGTGGGATTCATGGACGTTCCTCCTGATGTACTGCTGTCCTGCCTGCTCCGCGTAGGCCCCAAGATACCGTCCGCGGGTCGACGGGAAAATGCCCGCGATCGCAGGGCCCTGCCATCAGGCGCCATGATCTGGATGCCTGTGGAGGCGAGCGTGATCGCGGTCCAGGGTCAGGCGGTCAGTCAGTCGGCCGATCAGGGGTTCCTTGGCGAAGGCCGAGCCGATATGTTTGGCCCGTTGGGCGGGTCTACCAGCAATTCGATTAGGCGCCTGTAGCTCAGTTGGATAGAGCGTCGGCCTCCGGAGCCGAAGGTCACAGGTTCGAATCCTGTCAGGCGCATTTGAGCTAACTAACGGCCCGCTGTCAGGCGGCTACATACCGACACCGCGCTTCACTAGCCCGGAGTAAAGGCTCCACCCGGCCCGACTGCTCCCAAAGCACGCCGGCTAGTCGGTGAGTTACGACAAGATGTTGTAAGACCGTGGGTTTTCGGCGTCCTCCTTTATAACTTGGCCGACACTAGCCCTCTCATAAAGCACGAACCTACTCCAATTTCTTGCTCCATTCTTCAAAGCAGGAAACGGGTGAGGCTTTAACCCAGAGGCTGCACATTCGAAGTCCGAAATCACCGAGGACCAGAGAGGCGGACGGACTCGATACTAGACAAGAAAGGGCGCTTCCAGTCTGTTGAGATCCCGAAGGTCGTAAGTTGGTTGGCGAGGCTTCTTGACCCCAGCTTGACTGACAGTAGCATGTTGTACGCACGATAACCGCAGGCGGAGGAATTGCCGTGTTCGAGCCGAAAAGTGCCATTGCGATGCGGTCACTGCTGATTGTTGCAGGCGCCACTCTAGGCTGCACAGCAGACGGAACCGAACCCACGGTCGGGCCCGTTGACGTGATGATCGTGACATCGACGTACGGGATCCCACCGGATCCGGACGGTTATCGGGTGAATCTGGGGGGTCGCAGCGCTGAGCTCGAAACCACCGACACCGTAGCTTTTGAGGTGACGGGTGGGGATTACATCGTGGAGCTCGCTGACCTGGCCGCCAACTGCTCAGTGCAGGGTACGAACCCGCGGACGGTCACCTTGCACCCCGAGACGTCTCCTTACCTACTCACCTTCGCTGTCGCGTGCTTCGGCGCCGAAAGGTTGCAGGATCAGATCGTATTCTTATCCGATCGACTGCAGCGGTTTTCCAACCACCTCTTCGTAATGGACAGCGACGGATCCAATGTGGCTCGGCTCAGCATGGACCTGGCCGGTGTGGCGGATGTGTCGCCGGATGGGAGGAGGATCGCGACGGCATCCTGCGGCGGCCTCACAACCACCATCAGCCTAATGAACGCTGACGGCTCCGGCCGCGCACCAATCGCAAACATAGCGTCGCCTTCCTGCGAACCCAGCTGGGCACCTGACGGGCTGAAGATCGTGTTCACGGTGGGCTTTCCAGATCGAGCGCTCTGGACAATTGGGATTGACGGCTTCGATCAGACACGGCTTACGGATGAGCCGGGTTTCTACTCTGGGCCGGACTGGTCTCCCGACGGAACTAAGATCGCCTTCGCACGCATTGTCGGCGCCGTGGGCGGCATCCAGATATTCGCGATGGCTGCCGACGGTTCGAACCTAACTCAGCTCACCTCCATCGCCAACGGATCGGCCACGCGACCTGTCTGGTCTCCCGACGGAACCAAGATTGCCTTTACCAGCGACCGCGACGGCAACCTTGAAGTCTATGTGATGAATACCGACGGCACCGACTTGACGAATCTGACCAACCATCCGTCGGACGACTACGCCGCTGTGTGGTCATGGGACGGAACCATGATCGCCTTCACAACAACCCGCGATGGGAACGAGGAAATCTACTTGATGAACGTCGACGGCACAGGTCTCGTCAACCTGACCACCAATCCGGCCGACGACTGTTGCCCGGCGTGGAGTCCCTAGCCGGGGTCGAGATGGTGACGGGAGTGGGCTCGGGGCAAAGCGCCGTCAGGCGGTTCCGCATAATAGGTGTCACGTTATTTAGAAACACCGGAAACATGTCAACCTGTTAAATAGCAATAGGTTTTTCAACTACCGGTAGCCGCGGCTCGCTCACCGGCTGGCAACCCGCGCCATGATCTCACGTGGATTTCTGTCCGGCGTATCGTCGACCACAACGATTCTGCCAGGTCTAAGGCCCGGAAGAGTACAGTCCGTCACCGAGCGGGGATTGCGCTTCGGCAGCAAACAGTCGAACACCGGGTTAGTCAAACGAAACCCTCTTCTTTGCGCGCCGCCTTCTTCTTGTTGAGCGCTGGCAGCCACTTGTCTGGCGGGCACCGGCCGACGCCGGACAAACACTGTGCTGGTACCGGTGTCAAAACCCCCGTTTTCGGCTCGCGAGTCGGCGCGGAAAGCCCGAAAAGCCAGTAGTTTCAACGCTCGTCGGCGCTGGCGCGCGGCGGCCAGCCTCCGGAGCCGAAGGTCACAGGTTCGAATCCTGTCAGGCGCATTCCCCGATCGTCACTTCCCTGCGGCCAGTTAGATGGGGATCCCTACCTGCCGCAAGCGTGCCACCGCGCGGCCGTCGCGGTGCGGAGGATGCGCTTGCCTCCCCCGCCTCTGTGGATTGCCGTGCCCATGCCCACCTATTACGATCGATGCCCGGGATTCAAGTCCACGCAGCAACCCCGAACAGCCGGAGCACACAATGAGCGCTCGGACGCCGCGTATTCTGACCGTTGCCCTCTTCGCCTGCCTCGTCCTTCCCAGGCTCGCGTCGGCCCAGTACGTCCCGCCAGCCGGGAGTTGGGAGCACCGTGAGCCGGAGGAGCTGGGGCTCGACGCCGCCGCGATCGCGGCGGCCATCGAGTTCGCCCAGGCCAGCGAGTCGCAGAGCCCCCGTGACCTATTGGAGAGCCACTACCGCAGTTTCGCGCGGGAGCCGTTCGGCGAGGCCATCGGGCCGATGAAGACCCGGGGGCCGCAAACGGGGCTCATCGTAAAGGACGGCTACATCGTGGCCGAGTGGGGCGATCCGGCGCGCGTAGACATGACGTTCAGCGTGACCAAGAGCTTCCTCTCAACCACCGTGGGGCTGGCCTGGGCTGCGGGGCTCATCAAGAGCGTCGACGACCAAGTCGGTCCTTACCTCCCGCCGGTCCTCCTACCGCCGGGCGACGGTGAGCCGGGGGATGAGGCCGGCACGGGGTTCGGCGCCCGCCGCCCCGTCAACCTCTTCGAGTCGGAGCACAACCGACAGATCACCTGGAACCATCTGCTGCGGCAGGTCAGCGACTGGGAGGGCACGCTCTGGGGTAAGCCCGACTGGTCGGACCGGCCGGCTAGCGACCCGAACGAGTGGCTGACCCGCGAGAGGCCGGCGCCGGGCATTCTCTACGAGTACAATGACACGCGAGTAAACCTGCTGGCGCTGGCGGCCACCCTGGTCTGGCGGAAGCCTATCCAACAGGTACTGCTGGAGGGGATCATGCGCCCCATCGGCGCTTCGCCCACCTGGCGGTGGCACGGCTATGAAAACTCTTGGATCCTGCTGGACGGCACCAATGTCCAGGTCCCAAGTGGTGGTGGGCATTGGGGCGGAGGGATGTTCATCAATGCTTACGACCAGGCCCGCTTTGGGCTTCTCACCGCCCGCCGATAC
>CP070722.1:3296417-3299205 GCA_020350785.1 Gemmatimonadota bacterium | reverse complement strand
TGAGAAGTCGATCCCGACGATCCTCACCCTCTTGGGAGAGAACGTCACCAGGCCAGAGGTAGCTGAGGTCGTCGCGCGACACTACGCCGGCGTGCTCGATCAGGCGCGCGCTCGATCGTCTGATACCTATCTTTCCGTCAAGCCAACACAGCTGGGCATCGATCTCGACTTGGGGCACACGGTCGAACGCTACCGCACCCTTGCTGCACAAGCGGCTGAGATCGGTAAGCTGGTCGCCATCGATATGGAGGACAGCTCGTACGTCGACCGCACCCTGGAAATATACCGCCGACTGCAGGAAGAGCATTCCAACGTGGCCGTGTGCCTTCAATCTTACCTGCATCGTACCGCGGATGATCTCGAATCTCTCCTTCCGCTCAATCCGAAGATCCGTCTAGTCAAAGGCGCTTACAAGGAACACCCTTCTGTCGCCTACGCGCGCAAGCGCGATGTCGATGACTCCTTCCTGCGGCTCGCCAAGAGAATGTTGGACGCGGTAGGCAAAAACCGCGGCACCCAGGCCTACTTCGGCACACACGACCCGCGAATGGTTGAAGGTGTTATCCAACTGTCCGAGACGCTCGGCCTCGACAGAAGCTCCTTCGAGTTCCAGATGCTCTATGGCATCCAAAGGAATCTTCAGACACGCCTGGCCGACACCGGCTACCGCATCAGAGTCCTGATCAGCTACGGCGATGCCTGGTTCCCCTGGTTCATGCGCAGGCTCGCCGAGAGGCCGGCCAACGTGTTCTTCGTACTGAAGAACCTCTTCGCCGCCTAGTCCGATGGAAGAGCCTGCGGCCTCACCGGCGGCGAGCGCGGTGAGGCCTAATAACCCGGTTCTCCTCGCTCTCTCGCCCTGCCACCTCGGTCACATGCGACCCCCGAGCCACTGGCCGCCAGATACCGCGCCGTCCACTAGGTCCCGCGCCTCGCGTCCGGGCGACCGGGATCGCAAGTCCGGGCAGCAAATATCCCAATTGGCGGTTTCCAACATCGTTACCATTCGGTAACTGAGCCCGGTCGCCGGAACCCTCCCCGACTCCGTCCTGAGATCTTTAAGTATATATATAACAATGGCTTACGAAATACGTTACATCGTGGTACAGGCCCTGCTCTTCGCCCCGGTCGGGAGGCCTAGGGAGTTGGATCTGCGATTGGAGAGAAGACGATGTGTCACCAAACCGCGATGTGCTGTCCTCACTGCCACAACGTGGGCGTCTGCGTTTGGCCTGGCTATGGCAAAGACTGGGTCATCTGTCCCCGCTGCCAGCGGCGAGTGCGCTGGACGGAAGTCCAGGCCAAGTATCTGGTAGAAGACAACGAGGTCGGGATTCCCGGCACGCCCAAGGTACCGGCCTTCCACTAGGCCAGCCTCGAGCAATCACCTTCGGTCGCAGGCAGCCGCACAGTTCTCCCGGCTCTTGGCCCGCCCCCAACTCGCGTTTCTCCAATACCGCTCACCTTTGCCGGGCCGTCTTCAGCGCCAGCTCCCCTGCTCATCCACCTCTGGTCAGAGCCGCAGCGATCCGCGCGCCGTGAAGCTTGCCGTTCTCTATGAATATCTTGTTGGCGTCGTATCCCGCCGTCAGCACGCCGGCCACGTAGATGCCGGGAACGTTCGTCTCCATGGTCTCGGGATCGTGGTCGGGCACACCTGTCCGCTGATCAACACGGACGCCCAGCCGTTGTAGAAAGCCGGTGTCCGGCGTGTAGCCGGTCATCGCGAACACCCAGTCGTTCGACAACCGCTCTTCCGCGCCGGCCGCTTCGTCACGGAGGACTACATAGTCATCTCCGACCTCGCTCAACCTTGTGCCGAATCGCACCTCGATCGAACCCTCGCGCACCCGGTTCTCGATGTCGGGACGAACCCAAGGCTTCACCCCGGGATCGAACTCAGCGAGGAAGTGGACGAGCGTTACCCGGGCACCGGCGCGCCAGAGCTCCAGGGCGGTCTCGACGGCGGAGTTCCCGCCGCCGACGACCAGACAGTCCTGGTCGTAGTAGGGGTGCGCCTCCCGATAGTAGTGCGTAACCTTGGGAAGCTCTTCGCCGGGAACGCCGATCATGTTCGGGTGATCGAAGTATCCCGTGGCTACGGTGATCGCCCGGGCGCGGTACTCACCCTCGTCTCCGTGTCTCTTTCTCGTCGTGATCAGGAAGTCGCCGCGTGCGCCGGCGACACCTAAGACCTCCTCGTAAGGCCGCACATTCAGCTCGTAGTGTTGCGCCACCCGGCGGTAATAGGTGAGCGCCTCGTCCCGCGTCGGCTTCACGCTGTTGCAGACGAAGGGGATGTCTCCAACCTCGAGGTTCTCCGGCGTACTGAAAAAGGTCATGCGGATCGGATAGCCCACCAGGGAGTTCACCAGGCAACCGCGATCGAACAGAAACGTCTTCAGACGTGCCCTTTTCGCGGCCACTCCGGCCGCCAACCCACAGGGGCCGGCACCCACAACGGCCAGGTCGCAGATGGAGCCGGTCAACGCTGTCATCCCACTCAAGGCATCTCCAGATTTGCAGGAGGTACGGATAATGAAGCGCGCGGCGGCCTCGGTCAACGTCGTGCCCGTCCGCCCTTGTCTCAAAGGAGCGGCGCTCCACCAGATGCGAGCCGGCCTCCGTGCGTGGTCGGGGGAGTCTCTATGGGAAGAAGACGGCGCGAAGTTCAGATTGAGGGCGCTCGATCCAGGCAGTTGATGAGCTACCCGCTCCGAACCTCGCGCCCTTGTCGGCGAGAGGTCAAATCGCCTGTTGACTTAGGACAGGAACGCCGTCCACGCCT
>CP070722.1:3292315-3296317 GCA_020350785.1 Gemmatimonadota bacterium | reverse complement strand
GACAGGGCACCTCCACGCCTGTTTTACCCAGCTTTCGTTTCGGCACCTGTGGTAAGGGGGATTCCTGCGGTTTCTCCGGAGCATTTGGCTCATTTGGGCCAGCTTTTGCATTCGCCGAGGCGAAAACAGAGCCTAAGCCCGTAGCTCCCATTGTCTTTAAAAATCCTCTTCTGTTGATTTTATTGTGCTTCTCGTCCATCGCAATAAACTCCCAGACTAATCAACTCTTGAGCAATAATGTTCTGTCAGTGCTCCTTGTTTCTCCTTCAGCAGACACTCTTACAGCCTTTTTACCGCTTACGGGGCATTCGTGTTCGCAAACTCCGCAGCCTATGCACTTTTCGATATCGATGTACGGTCTTTGCAGGCGGACCCCGCGCCGGAGAGAGGCGTGGATGTTTTCGTTGCCTGGATGGGTACGGAGGCGCGCCGTCAGGCCCTCCGCGCTGTTCGCCAGCTCCGCGCGGCCGGACTCTCCGTCATCTACGAGTTGCGAGAACGCCGCTTTGGCAATCAGCTCAAGAGCGCGGACCAGGCGGGCGCGCGCCGAGCCGCTATCATCGGTCCCCGCGAAGTGAACGAGGGGAAGGTGAAGATACGTGACCTGTCGAGCGGTGAAGAGCGTGAGGTGCTTTTCGATCAACTGGTGAGCTCCCTGGAGGGCGCGGGCGGCCTGGGCGGGGCTCGCTGATGCGCTGCGCGGCCGGGAAGGGAGCCGGTGGGAGAGGCAAAGGAGTCTGGATTGGTGCGGCAGAAACCCGTGGAGTCGTGGGCGAATGATCGACGAGCGTGATTTGGCACCAGAGGGCGAGGGCACGATCGAGCGGCTGGGCGGCCAATTTGGCGCGTTTTGGCAGAGGCTCGCGCCCTTGAGCGTAGGCGCGGTGACCGGTGGCCTCATCATCATCGGCGCCACCTCGCTCCTGAGACGGGTGTTAGGAGCGAGACCAGCTCGCGCGCTGAGTTGGGGAGGAGCGCTAGCGCTCATTCCCCTGGGGCTTTGGCTGTTGTCGCAAGGTGATGCTGCGGAGCCCGGGGAGCCCGATGACGGGGCCGGTGAATAGACAGACCAGAGTTTCGACGACAGGATCCGGAGAACTACAGGAAGAATCGATGGCGGAAGAGAAAGCGCTGATCCCACGGAGTGAAGATTTCTCGGCCTGGTACAACGGCGTCGTGCAGCGGGGCGAACTGGCGGGCTACAGCCCGGTACGAGGCTGCATGGTCATTCGCCCGCATGGCTACGCGATCTGGGAGCTCCTGCAGTCGGCGCTGGACGCCAGGTTCAAGGAGACGGGACATCAGAACGCCTATTTCCCGTTGTTCATTCCGGAGAGCTTCTTGAAGAAGGAAGCGGAGCACGTTGAGGGGTTCGCGCCCGAGACCGCCGTCGTGACCCATGGCGGCGGCAAGAAGCTGGAGGAGCCCCTGGTGGTTCGCCCGACGTCAGAGGCGATTATCTGGCCGATCATGGCCGACTGGATCCAGAGCTACCGTGATCTTCCGCTGTTGATCAATCAGTGGGCCAACGTCGTGCGCTGGGAGATGCGGACGCGTCCGTTTCTGCGGACGCTGGAGTTCCTCTGGCAGGAAGGTCATACCGCTCATGCGACAGAGGAGGAAGCCGAAGCGGAGACTCTGCTGATCCTGGGCATCTACCGGAGCTTCATGGAGGGGTGGATGGCCATGCCGCCGGTCACCGGCGTGAAAGCTGAGTGGGACAAGTTCGCCGGTGCTGTGCGAACCTACGCTTGTGAGGCGATGATGCAGGACAACTGGGCCCTGCAAGCGGGTACTACTCACAACCTTGGCCAAAACTTCGCCCGGGCGTTCGATGTGAAGTATCAGACCGAGGCGGGCGCGCACGAATACGTGTGGAGCACCTCCTGGGGTGTGTCCACGCGTCTGGTAGGTGGCCTGGTGATGAGCCATAGCGACGATGTCGGTCTGGTATTGCCACCGAAGCTCGCGCCAATCCAGGTGGTCGTGGTTCCGATATGGTCATCGGACGAACAGCGGGCCCAGGTCCTGGAGGCCGTGCATCGCCTCGAGCAGCGACTGGCGGGACGGGTGAGGATCAAGGTCGACGATCGGGATACCTTGAACCCCGGGGCGAAATACTACGAGTGGGAGGGCAAGGGGGTGCCGATACGGGTCGAGGTGGGGCCCAAGGACATTGCCAAACAGCAGGTGATGGCTGTGCGCCGGTTCACCAGAGACGGCCGGCGGAAGATCGCCCTACCCGAGGGTGAAGCCGCTGCCCGGCTGCCCGAGATGCTCGAGGAGATGCAGGGCGAGCTGCTCGAAACGGCGGTCCGGCGCCGTGAGGAGAACTCCTACCGGGGCATAACGGACTACGAGGAGTTCAAACGCATCATCGCGGGTCCGGGCGGATTCATCTACACCGGGTATTGCGGTGCCGAGAGTTGCGAGACCCGCGTGAAGGACGAGACGAAGGCGACGATCAGGGTGATACCAGACGAAGATTTCCGCAGTGACAGTTTCCCGGCGACGTGTGTCTGTGGCGGCAAGGCGAGCCACGAAGTGGTTTGGGCTCGCGCCTACTGATGGCGATCCGTCTCTGAGTTAGTCGTATGATGTCGACCGCGCTTCCCAGGGACCGGATCTTGATTCTCGACTACGGGTCGCAGTACACCCAGCTCATCGCCAGGCGTATTCGCGAGGAGCGGGTCTACTGCGAGATCCATCCGCCTACGCGCGGCCTGGAGTGGGTCCGTAATTGGCAGCCCCGGGGGCTGGTGCTGTCCGGCGGCCCGGCGAGCGTTTACGATGTGGACGTTCCCACGGCCGACGCCAGCCTGCTGGAGCTGGACGTGCCGATCCTCGGCATCTGCTACGGGATGCAGCTGCTGGCGCAGTTGAGTGGCGGCGTGGTCGTCGGCACCGCCAAGCGCGAGTACGGACGGGCCGAGCTGCGAGTGGTGGAGCCGGATGATCTACTCGAGGGTTTCGAGCGAGGTGAGCAGACCACCGTCTGGATGAGCCACGGCGACAAGGTTGAGGCCCCCCCCGAGGGCTATGTAGTACTCGCCTCGACGGCGAGCGTGCCGGTTGCAGCGTTCCGGTCGGCGGAGCGATCCCTCTTCGGTGTGCAGTTCCATCCCGAGGTCGCCCACACAGCGCGGGGCGGCGAGATCATCTCGAACTTCTTGTTCCGGATCTGCCGTTGCGAGCCGACGTGGACGGCGGGCTCCTTCATCGAGAGCCATGTCGAGGCGATTCGCGAGCAGGTCGGTTCGCGGGGCCGCGTCATCTCGGCGCTGTCCGGCGGCGTCGACTCTTCGGTGGCCACGGCGCTCGTGCACCGGGCGGTGGGCGATCTGCTGACGTGCATCTTCGTCGATACCGGCTTGCTACGGAAGGGCGAGCGTGATTGGGTGGCCCGCACGTTCCGCCAGCATCTGGGCATCGACTTGCGGGTGGTCGATGCGACCGATCAGTTCATCGGGCGCCTTGCAGGAGTGGAGGAGCCGGAGGAGAAGCGGCGCATCATCGGCCACACCTTCATCGACGTCTTCGAGGAAGAGGCGCGAAGCATCGGCGCCGACGTTGAATTCCTGGTGCAGGGGACGCTCTATCCCGATGTGATCGAATCGCTTTCGGTCCGCGGCCCGTCCGACACGATCAAGACGCACCACAACGTCGGCGGCCTGCGGCCGGACCTGCCATTCGAGCTGATCGAGCCACTCCGTGAGCTGTTCAAGGACGAAGTGCGCCAGGTCGGCCGCGAGCTGGGACTGCCGGAAGAGCTGGTCGGCAGGCATCCCTTCCCGGGGCCGGGACTGGCCGTACGCGTTCTGGGCGACATCACCCCTGAGAGGCTTCGGGTGCTGCGCGAGGCGGATGCGATCTACTTGGACGAGATCCGGGCGGCGGGCCTCTACGACGAGATCTGGCAGGCGTTCGCGGTCTTGCTCCCGGTACGATCCGTGGGCGTGATGGGCGACGGCCGGACCTACGAGAACGTCGTGGCGTTGCGAG
>CP070722.1:3285057-3292215 GCA_020350785.1 Gemmatimonadota bacterium | reverse complement strand
TCGCTGCCCGAGGACGATTTCCTGGGCCGCTGCATTCGCTGCGGCCAGTGCATGCGGGTCTGCCCCAACAACGCGCTGCACCCGACACTACTGGAATCATGATTCGATGGATTGTGGACGCCCTACCTGATCGCGATGATCGGCTACTGCGAGCCGACCTGCACGCTCTGCGGGCAGGTCTGTCCCACCGGCGCGATCGACGAACTGACGCTGCGTGAGAAAGTCGGTGACGACGAAACGCCGCCCAACCGGATCGGTACCGCCTTCCTCGATCGCGGCCGCTGCCTTCCCTGGGCCATGGCCACGCCGTGCATCGTCTGCGAGGAGTGGTGCCCCACATCCCCCAAGGCCATTTACCTGCTGGAGGAGAACGCCGTCGATCGGCTGGGTAACGACGTGGCCGTCAAGCGGCCGCACGTCGATCCGGCGCTCTGCACGGGCTGCGGAGCCTGTGAGTTCGCCTGTCCGGTATGGGACCGTAAAGCGATCTACATCACGTCGGTTGGCGAGTCGCGCTCGGAGCTCAACCAGATCCTGTTGGAGAGACAGCGCGCCTGACCGAAGTGCCTGCGATGCTCGGCCACAATAGACCCTCAGATCGCCCGGGGCCGAGCCGAGCCACTCCCCAAGCCGCCGTCACTGTGGCGGCACTAGATCAAGTTGTCTTCCTGCCAGCCCAGCCTGACCAGCTCGATCTTGTCCATCCCCGCGTTACCGAGACCGTACTCGGTATCGGCGAGCGCGATGTGGTGGGCGGTCGGTTGGAGCGGCCGATCTTCGCCGAAAACCAGTCGCCGCTTCTGCTGGATGATCCGGAGTCCTAAAGCGTCGGCGGCGACGGGATCGGTGCTGACGATCAGGCCGCCGTAGGGCCAGATGTAGTCGGTGTCGAAGTGGTGCGGGCCGATGTTGTGGAACTGGGGGGTCAACATCACCAGGACGTTCAAGCGCGTCTTGCCCCTGGTTATGGGCAGGTCCCACAACTTCGCCAAACTGGCGCAGGCGTCGGCGTGGTAGTCCGGCGGGTTGTCGAACATGATGTAGTTCTTGATGAGACTGCCGACGCCGGACCAGGCATGGGTGCGCATCGGTCGCGTGTTGATGAGCGCGGTGCTTCTCCGAAAGACCTGGTTCCGACGTACATCACGATCGCCCACCGCGATGTTCTCTTCGGGCACGCCGGCCTGCCGCACGCCGCGAACGATAGCCCGCTCGACCTCTGGTGGCGTCGGCAGATACGGCCAGCCGTTGCTCTTGATGCCGACGACATCATCGGGTCGGATGATCTGCGCCCAGCAAGCCGTCGCATCGTCACGCCCGAACAGGGCGACCACCGCCTCATCCAGCATCTGTTGGACCAGGCTGCCGTCGTAGTCTCGGTAGCCCGAGACCACGTTCTTGTCGCGAATCAGCACGACGCGGGACATTCCAGCCTGCGTGACTCTGCCGGAAGCGGATGCCGGCAGGCCTATCGCCATGCCCGCGAGAGCGCCGCCAACGCCTTTCATGAAATCCCGTCGGCTCAGAGCTGTCCTGGTCTTGGCCATGACTCTGGTCCTCACTGTGGTGGCGGCGGGAGTCTGCCCTCCGCCGCCCGGAGGAGATCGACGGCCGCGCGCTCCGACTCCGCGTCCAGCACGACGATCACATAGCGGTCGCGCTGGCTATGTGACAGGAACTTGCCAGCCTCCGTCTCGACTGTTCCAGCGGCTTCCGTATCCCGCAGGTAGCCCCGCCGGAACGAGGCTCGGGCCGCGGCGGCATCGTCCGCGCTGGCGTATCTGACCAACAGCAAGTAGGTCGAGCCGGGCGCGTATCGCGCCAGCACGGCGTCGGTCTCGCTGCTCAGGTCGAGGACGTTCTCGCGCGCCAGATAGTAGTGATAGTTGAGCGACTGATGGAGGTGAAAGAATCGCTCGCTGAACTGAACGCGTCCCTCGTCGGGCAACATCCCCACCAGTTCTGGCGGGTCGGTTGCGGTGGGCAGCCGTTCGGCAATCGCGCCTGCCAACTCCGGCAAGGCCCGATCTGAGCGGTCGCTGCGCTCCTTTGATGCGACACAAACATAGTAACGATCCTGCCAGAAGCAGAGCACGCGGCCCTTCTGCTCGTAGCCACCGCCGATGCCGGTTTCCTCTCGCTCTCTGGTGTAACTGAACACGCCGTAGGCGTCGGCCGGATTCCCCATGTCGAACAACTCGACCGTGATGTCGGGGGCCTCCTGGGCTGTGTAGACAAGGACGACGACTTCCCTGAAGGCGAAAGACCGGTAGACCTCCCCGGCGCCGTCGATGTAGTCGAAGATCGTCTCACGGTCGTAGGCGACCGCCGGATCGCTACGCGTCCAGGTGTTGATATGTTCGGGAAGAAAATCGTAGACCGCCATCGAAGACCTATCTGATTCCTGGCCCGCGCAGCCGCTCAAAGTCACACTCAGCAGGAGAACAGATGAAGGTGACGTAGCTGATCTATTCATCTAGCAGAGACTTCGCGCTCGAGCGCTGGCGACGTGCGTCGCCGTTCGATCGTTCGCTTCCGGCGCGAAAGTAGCGTCAAGCCGACCGGCGCGTCAAACGGCGCCGCATTCGCAGGGCAACAGGGCCAGAAGGGGGAAACCAGCGAGAAATATGTATGTTGGCCCTGGGGACCCGGTTCCCCGAGCTTGCGCGTGTCCGCCGTGATTGATAGGCTGGGAGGTTTCCGCCCAGGGGGCCAGTGCCTCCGATTCTGAGAGGAGGAGGAGACCATGAGGCAACTTACGATAGCGATACCGCTACTGCTGATTCTCAGCGCCTGCAGCCAATCCGAGCGCTCAGCCGGCCAAGTCGAGCTTTCCGCCGCAGGCGGCGGGACGATCAGCGTGACCGATTCGTCCGGCGCGGCGCTAGGGACCGTGCAGCTGACGCACTCGTGCAGTGATGAGGCTGCCGTCCGACTGGGGCGAGGTTTGGCGTTTCTCCACAACATGACCTACGAGGAAGCTCGCAACGCTTTCGCCGCGGCGACGGAGTCCGATCCCGACTGCGCCATGGGCTACTGGGGTCAGGCTATGACCTTTGTCCACCCGCTGTGGTCCGATCCGCCGAGCGCAGCCTCGTTCGAACGCGGGGCGGCGCTGATCGAGGAGGCGCGCACTCGGGCAGCGAGCGACCATGAACGCGCCTATGTCGAGGCTCTGGCGGGCTACTACGAGGCGGGTGACGGCGACTCGGAGAAGCCCAACCTCGTCGCCTTCGAGAACGGCTGGCGCGCGTTTCACGAGAGCTACCCCGACGACCCCGAGGGAACGCTTTTCTACGCGCTCGCCCGGCTGGGCACGGCCGACCCGGGTGACAAGACGTTCGCCGTTCAGCGCGCGGCGGGCGCGCTGGCGGAAGGCGTGCTGGCAGAGATACCCGACCACCCGGGTGCGCACCACTACATCATCCACGCCTACGACAATCCGGCGCTTTCGGCGCAGGCCGCGGACGTGGCCCGCAGCTACGGCAAGGTGGCGCCCGATATCCCGCACGCCCTGCACATGCCGACCCACACCTTCACGCGGCTGGGTCTGTGGCAGGAGTCGATCGACTGGAACCGCCGCTCGGCCGATGCGGCGCTGAAGCGGCAGGTGGGTGACGAGGTCTCGCTCCACTATTTCCACGCTCTGGACTACCTGGCCTACGCCTATCTTCAGGGCGCCGAAGACCAGAAAGCGCTGGAGGTCCAGAAGGAGATGGACGACGTCAAGCCGCCCTACCAGGCGCATCTCGCCAGCGCTTACACCTTCGCTGCCGTCCCGGCGCGCCTGGCGCTCGAGCGGCACATGTGGGAGGCCGCGGCCGCACTGGAGCCGCGCCTGCCCAGCGCCTATCCCTGGGAGACCGCTCCCGCGATGGAAGCGATCACCTACTTCGCGCGGGCGCTGGGCGCCTCTCGTAGCGGACGGCTCGAGCAGGCGCGAGCGGACCTGCAAAAGCTCGGCGAGATCCACGAGCAGGTCGCCGCTCAGAGCCCCTATTGGGCGACGCAGGTCGAGATCCAGCGGGCCGCGGCGCGCGCTTGGCTGGAGCTGGCGGAAGGTTCGCGTGACGAGGCGCTCTCGACCATGCGGGCCGCCGCTCAGCAGGAGGCCGGCACGGAGAAGCACCCTGTGACGCCCGGCGAAGTCCTTCCGGCCCGCGAGCTGCTGGCCGATATGTTGCTCGAGCTGGATCGACCGGCGGAGGCGCTCGTCGAGTACGAGGCGGCCCTCGGGCGGAGCCCGAACCGTTTCAACAGCCTGTACGGCGCGGGCAGGGCCGCGGAGCTGAGCGGCGATGCGGAGGTGGCCGCCCGCTACTACGAGAAGCTCATCGAGGTGACGGCAAACGCGGACACGGAAAGGGAGGGTCTGCGCAAGGCGCGGGCCTTTGTCGCGGAGCACGGCAGTCCCGGCATCTAACCGTGTCCTGGCGTAGACGCCTGCTTGCCGTGGGGCTGGCTTTGTCAGCCGGATGGGTGGCGGCAAGTTGCTCTCGATCCGAGAGCTTACCCAACGTCGTGATCATCTTCACTGACGATCAAGGCTACGCCGATGTGGGGGTGTACGGGGCCACCGGCTTCGGCACCCCGCATCTGGATAGGCTGGCCTCCGAAGGCATACGCTTTACGGATTTCTACGTGAGTCAGGCCGTGTGCTCCGCGTCCCGAGCCTCGCTGCTGACGGGATCCTACGCACAACGGATCTCCATACTCGGCGCGCTCAGTCCCTTCGCCGAGGTCGGGCTCAATCCGGAAGAGGAGACGGTAGCCGAGCTGCTCCAGAAGCGGGGGTATGCCACAGGCATATTCGGCAAATGGCACCTCGGACATCTCGAGGAATTCCTCCCGCTGCAGCACGGGTTCGACGAGTATTTGGGTCTCCCGTATTCCAACGACATGTGGCCCATCGATTATGACGGTAAGGCGGCAGTCCGCGGGAACAAGATCTACTATCCACCCCTGCCCCTGGTCGACGGGAATGAGACGGTGGAGACGATCGAGGATCTGGAGGGCCAGGCCACGCTGACGACACGGTACACAGAGCGGGCCGTCAGTTTCATACAGCGGCACAAGGACGAGCCCTTCTTCCTATATCTGGCCCATTCCATGGCCCACGTGCCGCTGGCCGTCTCGGACAAGTTCAAAGGCCACAGCGCCCAGGGCACCTACGGTGACGTCATCGAGGAGATCGACTGGTCCGTGGGCCAGGTACTGGCGGCTCTTGATCGCTACGGGCTGGCGGAGAACACTCTCGTGATCTTCACCAGCGATAACGGTCCTTGGCTCAACTTCGGCAATCATGCGGGGTCCGCGGCTCCCTTGCGGGAAGGCAAAGGCACGACGTTCGAGGGCGGCGTGAGGGTGCCGGCGATCATGCGCTGGCCCGGGCGGATCGAAGCGGGCTCGGTCAGTCGGAGAATGGCCGCGACCATCGATATCCTTCCCACCTTGGCGGCCATCGCCGGCGCGCCTCTGCCGGATAGGCCCATCGATGGCGTGAACCTACTGCCGCTGCTGGAAGGCGACGAGTCGGTCGTCCCCCGAGATCAGTTCTATTACTACTACGATGGCGAGCTCCGGGCCGTCCGCGAAGGCAAGTGGAAGCGGGTCTACCGTCATCGTACGCGGTCCTACGTGGGCGTCGAGCCGGGGGTGGGCGGTCTCCCGGGCGCCTATGCCTTTCCGACCGTGCCAGCCGCGCTCTACGATCTGGAGAATGACGTCGGCGAGACCACGGACGTGTCGAGGGCTCACCCGGAGATCGTCCAACGACTCGATGCCTTGGCCGAGCTGGCCCGCGAGGCGCTGGGCGATGGGTTGACCGATCGGAAAGGCACCGAGGTACGGCCGCCGGGGCGACGCGGGTTCGACCGGCCCGACACGGTGATGCATTCGGCCGTCGGCGCAGCGGTGACGTTGATCGCAACTCCCAGTCCCAAGTATCCGGGGCAGGGACCGCCGTCTCTGACCGACGGAGAGCTCGGCAGCCGGGACCATCGTGATGAACGCTGGTTGGGGTTCGAGGGCGATGACCTGGAGGCGGTGGTCGATCTCGGCAAGACGATGAACGTGCACCGAATTGGCGTCGACTTTCTTCAGGCCCAGGTCTCTTGGATCTTCCTGCCGCAGTGGGTCGAGTTCGCGGTGTCGGCAGACGGGAGCGACTGGGAGACAGTGCACCGGGCGCCAATCGTGCTGGAGATGGACCCCAGAACCGGGACGCGGAGGGTGGCGGCTGATGTCGTTACCGGACCGGTGCGATACCTTCGAATCAAGGCGCGGAATCTGGGGCGCTGTCCGGAATGGCATCCCGGGGCGGGGGGCAAGGCATGGCTCTTTGTGGATGAGATCGTCGTGGTGGCGAGCGACATCGATTGAGCTGTCGCCACGGCTACGAACGAGGATAGGCGGCTCTGGCGCGCCGGTCGCTCCGCAGCGGTTGAGCTGGTCATTTGCTACGAGGCGCCATCGGGCGTTCAGCTGTCGCGTGGGACCTACGCGGAAGTCGAGCAGCAAGCGACTCTCACCGTCTAGCCGCGTGCGCGCACCTGGCGTAGCTTGGCGTGCAGATGAACGATCGGAGGATCGGTCGAGTCCGAGCTGCGGCTCTCGGCTCTTAGATGAGGACGGAGGAGGCTTTATGGTGCGACGCGGAGGATTGTACGGGCTCCCGCGCGCGACGACAGCGGGAGTTGTTCTGGCCGGCTGGTTGCTGCTGGTGGCGGGTTGTGCTGCTGAGGCGCCGGTCGCCGCCGACCTGGTGCTCAGGAATGGGGTCGTCGTCACCGTCGATGACGCAATCCCGGACGGCGAGGCGATTGCCGTGGCGGGCGATACGATCCTCGCCGTCGGAAGCGACAGCGCGATCGCCCAATACATCGGTCCTCAGACCGAGGTCATCGATCTCGAGGGACGCCTCGCCATTCCGGGTTTCATCGAAAGCCACGGTCACTTTCTGGGCGTTGGGGACGCCAAGATGCAGCTCGACTTGATGGGCGTGGCCAACTGGGACGAGATCGTCGAGATGGTCGCCACCGCCGTCGACGAGGTACCGGCGGGCGCGCTCATCCGCGGCCGCGGCTGGCATCAGGAGAAATGGGACAGGGAGCCGCCCGGCAACGTCGAGGGGCTGCCCACGCACGAGACCCTGAGCGC
>CP070722.1:3275220-3284957 GCA_020350785.1 Gemmatimonadota bacterium | reverse complement strand
TCGTCTCCCAGCCCACATCCCAACCGAAGAGACTCGAACGCTCCGCATCGATCAGCTCCTGAGCTCTTCGACCCTGTACCAGCGCGTTGGTTGGCACCAGCTCACGACCCTGCGAGAAGAGGAACCTTCCCGTCAACGCGGTAATCGGTTCCAGATTCATGCTCGTATTGGTCGTCAGCCGTTCACCCAGCGTCCGGACAGGTACCACGACGGAATCGTCGGGCAGCTCCACGATCTCCTGAAAACGCCGGGTCTGTGATTCGGAGTCGAAGTAGGTCGAGTTGAACTGGAAGGAGCGCGGCGACAGGCGCAACCGCGATTGCTTCATCGAGTTGGGCAGGAAGAAGAAGAGGTCCTTGATGAACCCCGGAAAGAACGGAATCGAGACGTTCCCGATGTCGCTGAGGAAACTGTATCCCGCCGTGACCCCGCTCGCTTCGGAATCCGATCTCGACGTGCGTGTGGTTCTTCGATCGTAGGAGAATCGAGCCGACGAGTGGTCGACCAGCCAGCCCACATGCGGAGTCGTCGCCCCCGGCCGCTTGCTCAAGTTCGTGTCCAGCCGGAACTCGCGGCTACCAGGCGTGCGAAGGCCTCGCAGCTGCTGCGCCTGAATGTCGGTGCTGGGCAGGAGAACGGGTTTCGAGCCCGCGTCGGAATAGTCGACCCGAACCGGCAGGCGCAGGCCCCAGTCGTCGGGCAGCATCTGCCCGAATTGAAGCTGGCCGCCCGCGCGAAATTGGTTCCGCGACGTGAACGTCGGCTCCTGGGCCAGCTGCCGGAAATAGGGGTTCTCATTGGAGTAGGAGACGTTGAAGTCCAGAAAGTCGGAGGCGCGCACATCCATGTTGAAGCGCCCCACCAACCCCTTGTTGTTGACCGGGGCATCGAGGCGCAGGTCATCTACCCAAAGCTCGCCCGCGGCGCTCGACCCGGAGCCCGAGTTGTAGACGCCGAGCGATAGCTGACGAATAGCCGCCAGGTTCGGCGCCCGGGAACGCTGACTGACCACCACCGCGTAGCTGCTGTCGCCGTCCTCGAACACATCCACGTCCCAGACCTGCAGAACCGTGTCACCCGGCAGCCCACCTTGCCGCAACATGATGTCTTCCGCTCGGGAGCGTAGCGCGATGAAGCGCTCGAAATCGATCTGGATCTCGGGAAGCCAGGCCTGTCGCAAATCCGACCCGCTGGCTCCCGGCGGCACCTCCGAGAGCTGTGTCTGAAACAGGTAGTAGTTTCCGGTGTTCTCGCCCAGCTTGATCAGAAACCGGAGGGGCTGGCCGGTCGTGCCCCAGTCGCCCTCGTAGCCGAGGGCCCACGCCCTCAAGCTGCGGTAGGCCAATAGGTCCCTCGGCGTCTGCACGTACTGGAGGTAGACCTCGGCCCGCTCCCTCGGTCCAAGGTCGGTGAACCGCAGGCTGAGCGACTGCTCGTTGAAGGCGGTGTTCGAGAGTCCGAACTGATCGGTCTGGTTCGCCACCTGGTCCGTCACTCCCGGCGGCGGCACGTAGCGCGGATCGAGCGTGCTGACCGGGCCGACCTCGACCAACCCGTTGACCACGGTGGTAGTGTCCGTCAAGCCGGACAGCAGGCCGCTCTCGCCACGCTTCAGCCAGCGCGAGCCGAGGAAACGGACCCGCGCCATGATAAGCCGCGTGTTCTCGTTCGATGCTACGGTGATGCGCAGGTGTCGGATGTTCTGGAACTCGGCGTCCGTCACACGCTCCCGATGGTCGGCCCGGCGCAGGGGTATGCGGTACAGGCGAAAGCGCCCGGGCGGCAGTTCGTTGGCGTTGCGCACGAAGTAGGGCCCCGCCGGGTCCCCCAGCCTGACGGTGTAACGGAAGAAACGCTCATCGCCGTCGAGGACACCGTTCTGGTTGAGGTCCTCGGTATCCTCGAGCCCGTTGTTCCGGGTACAGTTGGCGGCGACGTCACCCAGCGGGTAGGTCCGAATCTGCGGCTCGGCCTCGCAGCCGGTGGGCCAGAGCCCGACGTCGTTGACGCTACCCCACACCTGCGGCGGGTCGACCTCGCGATCAAGCTGGCCTATCCCAGCCGGACGGCCCAGCGAGTCCAGGGCGAAGGCATCTTCGCTCAGCGTCCCCAGGTCGATCATCAAGCTCGTGGATTCCGCCAGGTCGTCGGTTGACCAGACATAGAACTCGAGGAACTCGATGCTGGTGAAATCGAGGCCCGCCACCGACAGAACGCTGGTCATCGATGACCAGGCCGGTCCGGGTGGTGGGTCGGGGTTCGGCGCCAGCTGCCGGTCCTCCGGCTGTCGCGCCGTCAGCGTCAACGTCGCCTCTTGGCGCTGCTGCCCCTGAATTCGCAGTTCGTCGTCGATTTGACCGGGTTCCAGGGGCCCGGCGAACTGTACCCCGGCGGAGGTCTGGACCGTGTACTGGTCCTGCCAGACCAGCTCGGCGGCATTGCTCTCGTCGAAGAAGTCGGGCGCGACCCCCTCCGCGCCGGCGTTCGTCTCGGGCGCGGCACCCAGTCGCCAGCCGCGCGAGAGCAGGGGGACGCTGAAGCCCGGTCCCCCTTCGAAGTCCTCGACGTAGGTCACGCCCTGGGTGTTCGTGTTGGGCAGCGACACCGCGAGCTCTCCGTCAAGGTTGACGGCCGATGGCAACTCGGGATCGAGGCCGGGAAGCGCGTCGACCAGCCCGGTCAACCAGTCGGGCTGGAAATTCAACCGGCCCGAAACACCCCCCAGCTGGACCGCGCTGGGCTCCAGACCCAGTTCCGGGCGCGTCTGCAGCGTTCGCTCCGCCTGGGAGAGGCCGATGAAGTTCAGCTCTCCTTGCTCGCCCAGCTGGTAGCGCGCTTGCAGGCCGAACACGCTGGTCGGCGCGATCTGGAAAAGTGGCTTCTGCTCGAAGGTCACTCGGACCTGACCGGCGGCGTTGTCACGAAACCAACGGTCCGGCTCGCGCAGCTCTATCTGCCCGATGTCGTAGTCGATGGTGTAATCCTCACCGCGCACCAGCTCGGTGTTGTCGATTACCACCCGCTCGCTCCCCTCCCGCACCCCGACCACACCCAGCCCGATCGTGGACAGGAACCCCTCGAAACGTTGACGATAGGTAATCGTCAGCAAGTAAAGGTTGGAGCCGCGCCTGACCTGGTCGTTGGGCTCGTCGTAGATCGCGACGTTCTGGTCACCCGGCGCCAGGGGGAACGGCTGTCCGTTCGCCGGGTCGCTCACATCCCGCAAAGGCGGTGGAACACGGAACGGCTCCAGAGTCGGCGGGACTATGTACGTGCCGGTCGGCCCCGCCACGGTGCCCTCGGCGCCGGCGGCCTCGACCACGTAAATCTGCGATTCATCGAGCAAATTGTCGGTGGGGTCGTCGTCCAGTCCGAAGATCTTGAGAAACTCCAGCTGCGTACCGCTGGGCGTGGTTCGAAAAGTATTGCCCACCTCAGGGTCGCCTTGGGAGACGATCAGCTCAACGCTCGCCTCGACGACGCCCGGGCTGGCCGACACGCGGTAGATGTGATGCATCTCGCGCCGCCACGTCGCCGTGCCCGGCCGATGATTCACACCCTTGATCAGCTCGAGGAACGGTGGATCCACGTTGTCGGGGTCTGCGTTGTGGGCTTCCGAGACGGCCTCGGCATCGAAAGTGCCGATCTCCGTCCCATCCGCCGCAACATAGGTTATGGCCAACCCCTCATTATCGGGCAGCGTGTTGCGCAGCTGTAGCCACAGCCCGCTCTGGTGGAGGATGAAGTCCTCCCCATCCACGAGCGGCCGGAAGAGACCGGTCAACGTGTCCGCCACCACGGTGTCCGCACCGGCTACCGTTTGCAGCGTGTCCTCCGCAACGGCGACCGCCGTGATGAAGCCTTCCGGCACCTGGGCTCCGATGCCGGTGCCCAGCACCTCGTAGCGGTAGACCTTCACGACCGACGCTGGTCGAATGTCGACTGGCCCGTCCGTGGCCACGAGCCGCTGGATGTCGACGTGTGGGTAATCAGCCAGACGACGTGGGTTGAAAAGGAAGAAGAACCGGCCGCGCTCGTAACCGGCATCATCGAGAACGGTCGTCGCGTCCTGCTCGAATCCCTGTCCCCCACCCCCCACCTGGAGCTCTCGCACCCCCAGGTCGCCCTTCTGCTGGGCCCACACGGCCTGGAAATCGACCGGGCCCATCTGGCCCGTGCCGCGGAAACCGAAGTTGCCCGCCGGGATTCCTTGGGTCAGATAACGGCTCTGCGGCAAGGGGAAGCTGACATCCCCCACCTCCAGTCGCTGAAGGATCTCGTCTTCCAAACCCTGATAGAACACGTTGAGGTTGTTGGCCGCATCGAACTCGCGCCGGTTGTCGTAGTCGACGTTAACGTGGATGCGCTCCGATATGGTGCCGCCGACCCGAGCTCCAAACTGAATATCCGGCTTCAGCGTCGGAATCAGGCTGGGATCGCAATTCAGCTGCAGCGTCACGTCGCAGGGCCGGAAGCGATTCCAGCCGCCACCCAGCTCCACGCGTCCCTGCATGGCGATGCCCAGATCTGCATACTGGCTGAAGACGTCGGGCAGAATCTCCGGCTCCGTCTCAACCGCTTGAGGAGGCTCCGGTTGCGCCGGCCTCCGGCGCTCCGCCAGCTCCTCCTCGTCGAAGCCCCGCTCCTCTTCAGGGGCGATCTCCTCGATCCCTGCACCCAGGGGGCGGCTCAGCTTCCACAACTCCGCTCGCCACGCCGTCGCGCGGGCGCTCAGGTCATCCGCCCAGATGTCCCCCCAGTTGCGAGCCCGCAGGCGCAGCTCCGGCCTCTGGCGCTCGGGATCCGGAAGCCGCGCCACCAGCTCGACCGGATAGGGTAGCGGCATCGGCTTGAGCCCGATGGCCAACTTCGGCGCCGCCGCGATCGAGTCCTGCGGCGCCGCCCGCGAAGCGGTGTCTTGCTCCGACGGCGTCGGCCGCGCTTCGCCCGGCGCAGTGGCCACTCGCTCCGCCTGAGCGGTGTCCCCGCCGGCACGCCGGGTCGTATCCTGCTGCGCCAGGAAAGGCCGCGCCGGCCCGGACAGGGCTCCGCCTCCCTCGATCCAGGCGACTGCGTCCGCGGAGCGGCGTGCCGGCGCGGCCGAGTCAGCCGCAGCTTGCCCCGGCGGCCAGATCAGCCCCAGAATGACAGCGAGGTGCCCGACGAGAACCGAGTTCAGGCGCACCTTTTGGTCCTGGCAGGTGTAGTCAACGGGTAGTAATGACCTTGGGTTTCAGGTACGTGTGAAGATACTCCGGCGTTACGTACTTCGCGAGCATTTGGGCCCCTTCGTGGCCGCCCTGGGCGTCCTTACCGGGCTGATGCTCCTCAACCAGCTCGCCAGACGATTCAGCGACCTCGTCGGCAAGGGCCTGCCTTGGTACGTCATCGGCGAAGTCTTCGCCCTATCCGTGCCCTTCATCCTCGCCATGACCATGCCCATGGCCGTCCTGGTCGCCGTGCTCTACACCTACAGCCGACTCAGCAGCGACAACGAGATCACCGCCATCAAGGCCGGCGGCGTCAGTCTCTGGCGCATGATGATTCCTGTGCTGCTGGCTTCTACGGTGCTGGCTGCCGGAATGGTGGGATTCAACGACAAGATCTTGCCGGAATCGAACCACTCGCTTCGAAAGCTGCTGACCGACATTGGGCGCAAACAGCCGACCTTCGAGCTGCGCGAGCGTGTCATCAACGAGGTGGTGGACGGCAAGCTTTTCCTGCAGTCGGCGCGCATCGACCGAATGCGAAGCATGCTCCGCGACCTGATAATCTTCGATCTCGGCCGGCCGGATGCCGATCGGACGATCTATGCCGACTCCGGCCACATGGCGTTCAACGAAGCGCAGACCGACCTGTATCTCACCCTCTACGACGGATCGATGTACGAGCGGGATGCGAATGACGCCGCCATGGGGAACCGCACCATCTACGGCAAGCAGGTCATTAGGGTGGAAGGCGTCAGCAACGAGTTGGAGCGCGGAGGTGGAAGTGGCTGGCGCGGCGACCGCGAAATGAATATCGCCATGATGAAGGACCAGGTTCGCGAGCGGCGCGCCCGCCTGGCGGAGCTCGCCGATAGCACCGCCGATCTGCTGCACACCCTGGCACCCGTTGTCTCAGCGGAGCCCGGGCGATCCAAGACGAGCCCGACTTCCGAGGGACAGGACAGCGCGTCTGCATCGCACCACGACTCGCTGTCGGCAGCCGAAGAGGCGCCGCGCTCCCCGCCGAGCGCCGCCCCGGCCGCTGCCACCAGCGCCGCCGATTCGACTGTGGCGCCCAAGCGCAAGCCCTCGTACGAAGCGCTTAAAGCCCGTCTGGCCCCGCGCCGCTCATCCATGCCGCCCGAGGGCGATCCGGTAGCCTTCGCGGCACACATCAGGAGCGAGTTGCAGCGCGTCGCCTCGCATCGTGACATGCAGCATCGAGAGCTTAACCGCTACGCGGTGGAGATACAGAAGAAGTTCGCCATCCCTGTGGCTGCGATCGTCTTCGTGCTCATTGGCGCACCGATTGGCGTGCGCTTTCCGCGAGGCGGCATCGGCATGGTAATAGGTGTCAGCTTGACGGTTTTCAGCGTCTACTACGTCTTCCTGATTGGCGGCGAGGAGCTTGCCGATCGCGATTTCATCACACCGTTCTGGGCGATGTGGGCGCCCAACGTCCTGTTTACTATAGTCGGCGGCATAATCTTCACGATCGTGACTCGCAGCGGCACCGGGGGCCACTGGTCGCTGGTCGCCTGGCTGCACGGCCGTTTCTTACCGTCTCAACGCTCCGGGAACTCGGCCGATTCCAGCTTGGAAGGCGACCCCGCATGAGGACCCTCGATCGCTATGTGGCCGGACTCTACCTCAAGGTCTGGCTCATCTGCGTCTTCGGTGCACCCCTCATGTTCATGATCATCAAGCTGACCGATGACCTCGACAAGTACTTGGCCCGCGGCCTGACGGCTCATCAGGTCTTGTTGGCCTACGTGTACGATTTCCCTTACCAGATGGGCCTGTCCTTCCCGGTGGCCAGCCTTTTTGGTGCCGTTTTCACCGTGGCGCTGATGAGTCGCAACTTCGAGGTGACGGCCGCCAAGGCCAGTGGCATCAGCTTCTATCGCCTCATCACACCCGTCTTCATTCTGGGCGCCATACTGAGCGTGGCCGGCCTGGCCATCGGCGAGCTGGTACCCGTGACCAATCGGCTGCGAGCCGAGACGCTTGGTGAGCGGAGCAGCTCCAGCCGCGCACTGCGCTCCCAATTCGTCTACGGCGCCGACGGCGGGCGCGCTTACAGCATCCGCCGGTTAGTGGCCGAGACCGGAGTCATCCAACATATCGTCATCGATCGTGAGGGCACCGGGTCGGAGTACCCGACCTACCGCATTCATGCACCCGAGGCCCGTTGGAACGAAGGGCGATGGTTGCTGCTCAGAGGCTACCTCTACTACTACCCCACTCAAACTCCGGGCCTGATATTCGCCTTCGATTCGCTGTACCAGAAAGACTTCGTGGAGACACCGCAGGACCTGCTGGCAGAGCCCAAGGACCCGGAGGAGATGAACTACCGCGAGCTGGGCCAATTCATCAACTCGATCCGCAGATCCGGGGGCGACGCCCGCAAGCTACAGGTCGAGCAGATGCTGAAGATCGCTTTTCCGATGGCTTGCCTGGTCGTCGTCTTCTTCGGCTCAGCGCTGGGGATGAGCACAGGACGCCGGGGCCCCGCCATGGGGGTCGGCATCGCGCTGGCCACTGTTCTGCTGTATCTGATTAGCGTGCGGATCTCACAGGGGATGGGTGCCGGCGGCGTGATTCAGCCGGCGCTCGCCGCCTGGCTGCCCAACAGCTTGTTCCTCGCCCTCGGCATCTTCCTCCTCGTACGGACCAAGACCTAGCTCCCTAGCCCGCTCCATTGCCCAACAACGAGTACCCGCCGGCCCGTCCGTCGGCCACCCGCAGCAACTCCCGCGTCTCGCTCCCGTCCTCCGGATGACTCGCCATGCCGACCAGCAGCATCTCGGCTTCTAGGAGACGACCACCCTCACCGCCGAGAAGCGAAGCCAGTACCCTCTGGGCCGCGACCTGACTCCCCTCCGGCCCCGTATCGGGAAGCAGCATGCCGACCCCACGACTGTCGAATGTGCCCAGCACATCGAGCATGCGGCAGCACTCGCGCCCGTGTCTCGCCACCTCGTGAATCAGGCTCTCGGTGGGAGGCTCGAGCTTGATTAACGCCACCGAGAGCGGAGCCTTCCGCCGCCGAGCGCGCTCCATCTCGTATTCCAGCAGCAGCGCGAACCCTACCTTGTTGTAACAGCCGGGCACGTCACCGCGCAGTTTCTGTATCTCCAACGAGTCACCATAGTGGCCCACCGCTTCCAGACCACCACCTCTCCGAACCTGCAACGGGCCCTCCGAGGCCGCCACCGCCTGCGTCAGCGACTCCAAGTAGTAAAGTTCGGTAGCGCGCCGCGCCGACGCCGACAGCTGCTCCGCCAGCTCTCGGGCCATCTCTTTTCCTTGCCCCGGCTCGAAATCCTCCAGCCGCAACACCGCCAATCTCAGCCCCAACACCAGATCACGAACCGTCTGCGCCGCTATGGCCCGGATCTCTCGCGTCGCCGCTCTGTCCACTTTCACTAGGGTCGCTTCCCGTTCGCTCACAGCACTAACCCCGCTCCCGTTCTCGCTCTTGCGCGCTGGCGCGAGCGCTCAGCTCGTTGGCGGACCGACTCGGCCCATCGTCTGGCCGTCGGTCGCGCCAGGCACCGCCGAGGGCGCCGGAGCGGTCGAGGCACGACCGGACTACCGCATGGCAGGTTCTCTGCCAGCCGCCGGTTCGGGTGCTTCGAGCGCTCAATCTTCACCAATGCAACAACTTACTAGACACAGTAGCTTCAATTACATTTCAGCCGACCGGACATAAGGGCCTGAGGGAGGACTGAGACCGGTAATTGTGACCGAGCGCACCTTCCCTCGAGTGGGCCTCAGCGGCCGCGCCCGGCGCGGAAGTGCCCGTGGAGAAATAGCTTGCGGCCTCCGTCCCTGCGAAGGCGTCTGTAGGCCCGAAACCTGCAAGAACGGAAACGGGGAAGTCCGGCCCGGCGCCTGCCGCCCGCGCGTCGGGGCTCGACGCCCACCTGCTCGAATGGCGAGCCCGCTCGCCGGAATAGACCGATCGAAACCCGGAGTCCGATGAAGGAACCTGTGGACCTGGCCAGCTATTTGTTGGGCCAGCGGAGCGAATTGAGGCCGCTGATCGAGGCCATCGCTTCGGGCGCCGACGAAGCCGAGCGCGAGCGGGCGGCGGTGGAGTATCTGCTGGTCTTGGCTTCGGCGCGCCAGGCCGCCCGCGGCGAAGTGGCGGAGGCGCGAGCGCTCTGGCAAGTGCGCTCGAAGTACCCGCGGGTCTACACTCATGACGAGAGCGAGCAGGCCCGCTTCGTTCGCGAGCTGCATGCCTCGCTGCAGAGTGGTTCATGCGCCAATCTGGTCACCGCCCTGAAGCTCCTGGGCCTTTATCATCGCAGGCGCGCCGAGTTCAAGCTCGCGCGAGCCTGCTTCGCGGTGGCCGCCGAGGTCGCCAAGCAGCTTGAGGACCCCATCGAGCAATTGAACGCCCTATTCTGGCTGGGCGTCGTCGAGCGCTATCTGGGTCGGCTCGATCAAGCCGAAAGCGTTCACCGGGAACAGCTGGACAAAGCCAGGGCGGCAGGCGTCCACGGCCAGGCAGTGCTCGCC
>CP070722.1:3267791-3275120 GCA_020350785.1 Gemmatimonadota bacterium | reverse complement strand
GTATTGTGGCGCTGATGCTGCAACACGACCCCAACCTGACACCCGACGACGTCAAATGCCGGCTAATGGCCGCGGCCCGGCCGGCGCTAGATGAAGATGGCCAGGGGGACGAGGACGGCGAGCTGGCCTACAGCATCTTCCAGCAGGGCGCCGGACTGGTCAACGCCTACGACGCGGTCTACAGCACTGCGAGCGGCTGCGGAAACGGTGGTCTGAACAGGCGATCAACGAGTCAGCCTGCCCCCGGCGGTATCGGCGGCGATCTCGGCCTCCCGCGTCTTCAAGCTCGAACACCAGGACTCGATGATCACGCTGAGCAGCGCCGAAGGACCCCAATTCGTGTTCTTCCCCGACGGCCGGCAGGTGCAGCGTACCATCCGTGGCATGGGCACGGTGCGCACCGTTGCACGCTGGAAAGGTGACAGGCTGGTCGTGGAACGCACCCTGGACGACGGCATCAAGATCTCGACAAGCTACGAGCTGACAACTGGTGATGGCCGCAGTCTGCAGGTGAAGACGCGCATCAGCGGCGGCCGCACCATCAAGTTCGATCGAGTCTATCGAGCCGCCGATACCGGCTACTGAGGCGCGTCACCTTCCAGGGCCGCTCGTACCGCCTGCAACGTACCCACGGCCTGCCGGAACTCCTCCGCACAAACCTCCACAGCGAGACCGCTCAGCACTCCGGCACCCCGGCGCTCCAGCGTGCCCACCAACCGCCGCCCCATGTCCGTCAGTCGAATCAGCGGCGACCGCCTGTGAGCCGGGTTGCGGAAGAACTCCAGGTAGCCGGCCTCGGCCAACGCGTTCACCTGAGCCTGGATATGTTGCCGCGAGACGGCCCGCGCCCGCGCCAGCTGCGGCACCGTCCGTGGCCGGCTCCGCGCCAGCTCGCACAGAAGGTCTCGCCGGCCCCGCGAGAGCCTGTCTCGAACCTCTTTCGCTTCCGCCCTCTCGCGCAGCCGACGGATGAGCAGCGCCGCCTCGTCCAGGAGTTCGGCCAGGGCCTCGGCCGTGGCAGCCGCCCCCTGTCTCGCAGGGTCCGACGGCCTCCCGGGCCGATCCGGCCGGGCGCTCGGGAGCGGGCGGTCCAGATCGCCCAAGGCGAGCGGGAAGTAGGTGGACGGGTTCATAGGCGCCGGGTTCAGGTGAGGGGGCCCAGAGCTCGCCCCATAATTGTCATATAATATTGTCATATTGACAGCCATATTGTCAATAAGCAGGCGATCCCCTGCGCACCGGTCGACCGCCTGTCCGCGCCGTCGCCCGCGCGCGCGCGGCCTGGGGTGCCCGAGGCCTAGTCTGCCAGCGCCGACTCGACCGCCTTCTCAGCGTGGATGCGCGCGGTGTCGAAGACGGGGATAGGAGAGTCCTCAGGCTTGATCAGCAACCCGATCTCGGTGCAGCCGAGGATCACCCCCTGGGCGCCTCCGGCGGCCAGGGCGGTGATGATTCGGCGGTACTCTTGGCGGGACTCGGAGAGGATCGATCCCTGACAGAGCTCTTCATAGATGACCCGGTCGACGATCACGCGGTCTTGCGACTCCGGGATCGAGACGGCCAATCCGTGCTCTGTCAGGCGGGCGCGGTAGAAGTCTTCCTCCATTGTGAAGCGCGTTCCCAACAGTCCGACTCGTTCGAGGCCCCGCGCCTTCACGCGCTCGGCGGTCGCGTCGGCAATATGCAGCAGCGGAATTCCGATGGCCGCCTCGATGGCAGGCGCGACCTTGTGCATCGTGTTCGTGCAAAGCAACAACAGATCGGCGCCGGCGTTCTCCAGTCGGCGCGCCTCCGTCGCCAGCAACTGGCCGGCCCGATCCCACTCACCGGCCGCCTGCATCTGCTCGACGAGCTCGAAATCTAGGCTGTACATGAGGATCTTCGCGGAATGCTGGTGGCCGAGCCGTCTGCGAACTTCCTGATTGATGAATCGATAGTATTCGGCCGTCGACTCCCAGCTCATGCCGCCCAGCAGCCCGATGACGCGCATTTCAGCTTCCTTCGGCTCAAATCACACAAAGCCAGGCTTCCGTGACCCAGCTAGCCGGTCGCCTCGATGCTCAGGTCGATGACGTGCACGTCAAGGCCATGGTTCATGCGCAGACCCACGATCCCTTCGACCGCCAACTCGGCACGCGGGAGGCTGGCTACCTTTTCATCGTTCACGAAGAAGTCGATGTACTCGGCGCCGCACTCCAGGACCAAGACGTTACTCGCCGTCCCTTCACCGCCATCGTGCTTCACGATCGCCGGGTTCTCCGTCCATGGAGTGATCACTTCGGTCTCTGTGCCGTTGCGGCGCTTGATGAGGAAACGACCATCTTTGCGGATCAGGAAATAGACGTACGCCTGAGACTCCGATTCCAAGTTCTGGCCGCCTACGAAGACGCCGAACCCGTCGAGCCGCGCGCTGGAGAACAAAGAGATCTCCGAGCGCAGTCTGTAGTTGCCGGCCGCCTTCCGCTCGGCATCGTAGAAGATGCCCGCCGGACCCGTAGTGATATGCCAGCCGGGCTCCATGCTCACGAAGTAGACGGCTGAGTCAGGAGCCGGACGGTCGAAGCGCACCTTCCAACCCGCCGGCCTCTCGGCATCCTGTCCGGCCGCCGGGCTGACCGACAGCGATAACGTTAGCAACAGCAAGGCTAGTCGCATTCCAGACCTCCGTTCGGTGTCTACCGGTAGCGCCAGGACCAGCCGTCCCGGCAAGGGACTCCGTCCAGCGGGCAGCTACGTCACCAGCGCGGGGTGGATTCAAGAAAAGCGTCTTGAGCTTGGCGCCATCGGCCTCTCACATCCGCTTGTACGCGGGGCCGCTGCCGCCCTCGCGCGGCGTCCAGCGCGGACCCAGGACGTCGGTGGCCTTGCAATCGATACAGTTCGGGGCGTTCACGACGAGGCGGTCTCCATCCCGCTCGTATACGCCGGCCGGGCACAAGTGAGCGTAGAGGTCCGCCAGATCGGGCGGAACTTCGGGGCCGACGATGAGGTGTGAGGGGATGTCATCACGCGTCGTGTTACCCGAGCGAAACACCGCATCCACCTTGCTCAAGCTGCGCACGCCGTCGGGGTTGAACTGCAGCGGCGGAACCACATCCCGAGGCTCCTCGGCGTCTGATGGCACCGGGATTCGGCTGCCAAAGACGACTCCCCGTGTGGCCGCCATGAGCGCGGCCTTGAGGCCGCCGCCGAAGAATCCGGCCTTGAAAGCCAAACGCATGTTTCGAGTACGGTACAGATCCTGGCCGATGAAGCTGTCACGGATCAAGGCGTCGTAGTCCGCGAGCCCCGCGGCCGATGTGTCGGACCGCTCGAGCGCCCTGAAAACCGTTCGGGCGGCGAAGACCCCGGACTGAACGGCGTAGTGGATCCCCTTCAGCGAAGGAACGTCGACCGTGCCGGCGGCATCACCGGCGATCAGCACACCGTCTCCGTGCAAGCGTTCTGGCAATGCATAATAGCCGCCCTCTGGTATCGTCTTCGCACCCCATTCCAGGAGCTCGCCGCCTTCGAGATAGGCCGCCACTAGGGGATGCCGCTTCAACATCTGCAGAAGCACGTGGACATCGAGCGAGTGCTGTCGGTAATCCAGTCCGACCACCAGACCGAGCGATACGAGGTCCTCGGACATCGGATACAGCCAGCTGCCACCGAAAGCGTTGCGCGGAAGCGGCCAACCGAGAGTGTGGATGACCGATTGCAGCGGGCGCTCGACCTTCCAAAGCTCTTTCACGCCCAGGGCGTAGATCTGTGGGTTGGCCGATTCGATCTGTTGCCAGCGTAGAAACCCCTGCGTGAGTGTCCCACGCGTCCCCTCGCAGAGAACCGTGACCTTGGCCGTGACGTCGGTGGGCGGCATGTACCCGCTTCCAGGATTGCCGTCCCGGTCCAGCCCTACCGGCGTGGTCCGCACGCCGAGCACCCGGCTGCCGTCCACCAGTAGCGAGTCGGCTGGGAAGCCGGTGAACACGTTCACACCCAGGCCTTCTGCGCGCTCCCCCAGCCAGCGAACGATCTCACAGATCGACGCCACAAAGTTGCCCTTGTTGTGCATCGATGGAGGGGTGGGGATTCGCGTGGCCCGCGAGGCCGTCAGTAGATAGACGCGGTCGCGCGGCGCGCGCCCCCTGAAGGGCAGTTCACTCTCGCCGACATCGGGGAAGAGCTCACGAAACGGACGGGGATTCACCACCGCGCCAGACAGACAATGCTCACCGAGCGCAGCGGCTTTCTCCAACACACCGATCTCGAGCTCGCTCAGGCTGCCACCCGCTTCCTTCGCCAAGCGTGCCAGCTCGATCGCGCCAGCCAAGCCGGCGGGACCCGCGCCCACGAAGAGCACATCCATCGGTACCGCTTCGTCGCTGGGTTCATCCTTCACAATAACGCGGTCGAGAGGAAGTTCCGGCTGATACTCCGCTGGCCTTAGCGTTTGCATGTCTGATCGTACATTCATCTTCGTCGACGTCCCGCTACGAGCTGATTGTTGTCGGAGCCCGGCGTGCAAGATGGGCTTCGCGGTCCGGCGCGTCCAGCGCCGGCCGCAGGGAAGGAAAGGGCCCCCGCCGCGTTCGGCAGGGGCCCCGTCCACCAGCTTCCCGATCAGTAGGTCGGGGTCGCCGCGGACTCTAGAAGGTGAAGGTCGTTATAGTGCGTCCCGAGCCTGCACCGCCGGCATCCGCGTCGCCCTGAGCGAAGCTGCCGCTGAACGTCTGGGGCTGGCGGCCCTGGACCCGAACGGTCACCACGTAATTGGTGTTCGCCGTGACACCGCAATTCGCCCAGTAATCCACCCGTACGATGTACTGCCCGCGCGGCGCCGTCTGGCTCCACGTGATATTCTCGTTGTTGACACCGTCGATGCTGCACGCGGCGTTGGAGTCCAGGTCCAGCTCACCGCCCGTGGCCGAACTCGGATCGCCGTAGTAGATCTCCTCCTCCGAGGGCTCGACGACGTGAAGGTCGACGTCGGTCGGCGTATCCCACTGGACGCTGACCTGGACTTCGCCCGTTCCGACCTCGATCAGCTCGGTCTGGACCGTCTGCGGCGTGCTGACGGCGCCCGCCGCGTTCGCGACCCGATAGAGCAGGCTGAAACTCTTGGCCGGTGGATTCGCGGCGAAGGTGAGCACCAAGCCGATCGCCGTCGAGGTCGGTAACGTGAGCTCCCAATAGCCCTCGACATCCGCGATGTTTAGCATGATTCGCGTGAAATCGGCATCAGCCGACACGGTCACCTGCGTGGAGCCGCCGGTGATTCCCGTGCTGCCACCGACCACGTTGACCACCGGCCCGCCACTCGCCCCTGGCGGCGTGCCGCCGCGGAAGATGGCCGAGGCGCCGCCAACCGTGCTAAGCTGGGTTATGTAATCCCGAATGGTGATACCGGCGGGCCCGTCGTCGTCTCCGCACCCTGCCACGAACATAATGACTAGGGCGAGAAGCGCGACCCGATTGAGCAGCTTGATCATGAAGTCTCCTAGAGTTAGGCGTTACTGACGGGGTCAACTAATATTCGTTCTAGGCGCTGTCAGATCAATAGGCCTCCCTGACCGCGCCGCCGCCAATAACGACCTGGCAGCACTCCGGCGGCCTCCAACACTGGCCTTCAGCCCGAGCTTGAAGATGAGGATTATAGACCCAATTGCCATTCGCGCCGCCGTCCGCGAGCCCGAGGCGCTCGCGTCCGCAGAGATGGCCTTCCGAGCCCTGGCTGAGAAGGCGGTGGAGCTTCCGGCGCCCATGGGCTTCGGCGTACCCGCCGCCCAGGGAGAGGTGCACGTAAAGTCCGCCTACCTGGTCGGCGCCCCGGTCTTCGCCGTCAAGGTCGCCACCGGCTTCTACCGCAATTCCTCCCGTGGACTCCCCAGCGGGGCCGGGCTCATCCTCGTCTTCGATGCCGAGACCGGGTTCCCGCTGGCGCTACTCGAGGATCAGGGCTACCTGACTGATCTCCGCACCGCAGCGGCCGGCGCGCTCGCGGCGCGGCTGCTCTCCCCGGAATCCCTTTCCACGGTCGCAGTCCTCGGTGCCGGAGTCCAGGCACGCTTCCAGTTGCGAGCGCTCGCCAGGGTGCGGAGCTGGGCTCGGACTTTGGTCTGGGCCCGCGACCCCGAGCGGCTCACCGCCTACTGCGTCGAGATGGAGGGCAAGCTGGGGCGACCTTTCCTGGCTGCGGCAGCTCCGGAAGAGGCTTTGCGAAACGCCGACCTGGTCTTCACCGTGACCCCCAGCCGCGCACCGCTCTTCGAGGCAACGGCCCTCCCGAGCCACGCAACGGTGATTGCGGTAGGCTCGGACGGCCCCAGCAAGCGCGAACTGCCCACCGAGGCCCTGGTCCGCGCCGACAAGATCGTCGTGGACCGGCTCAGCCAGTGCCTCCAGCTGGGAGAGCTCCATCACGCGGTGGCCGAGGGGGCCTTGGCGGAGTCAGCGGTCTATGCCGAGCTGGGGGACGTGCTGATCGGAAGGAACCCCGGTCGCGAGGCCGATGAGCTCATCATTTGTGACCTCACCGGCGTTGGCGTCCAGGACGCGGCGATCGCCGAGATCGCCTGGAAGAGGCTTGCCCAAACGGCGGCCGATGAGCCCTACGACTGACGTCCTGCCTCGGCCCCAGAGCGCCAGACTGACCAAAGCACCAGTGCGGCCCCGACGCTGACTCCCATGTCCGCGACATTGAACGTCCACCAACGCGTCTCAGCGACCCCCACGTCGATGAAGTCTACCACTCCACGCGCCGATAGCAGGCGGTCCAGCAGGTTCCCGATCGCGCCACCCGCGATCAGGGCCAGTCCAATCACCTGTCCCGGCTGTGCCTGTCCAGAGGACCTATACCACCGGTAGACAATCGCGAGCATCAGGATCGACACCGCCAGCAGTATCCAGCGCGACGAGGACCCTAATCCGATTCCGAACGCTGCACCCTGATTGAAGGTCAGGGTGAGGCGCACGACGTCGCCGAGCACCTCATTCCGCTCGAAAGGCACCAACGCTCGCGTTGCCCACCTTTTCGTGATGATGTCGAGGAGCAGGCAAGCGAAGGCGAATGGCCAGAACAGGCGCGCCCGCCGGACCGACACGTCAATTCCCAACCCGGGTCACGCCGGCGGCCTCCACGATCGGATTCAAGTGGCAAGATCGGCCGCTCAGACCGGCCACGACTCACCCTTTAAGCACATCTCCCAGAATTGCCACTCGTAGCGGCTCGACAGCACGAACAGCTCCTTCAATCGCGCCTTCTTCTCGCTTGACGCATGCTCCGCCACTCGGTCCAGCTCGGCCCGCAGCCAGGCGGCGGCATCGGCGAACTCGTCCGACGCGTACTGC
>CP070722.1:3245749-3267691 GCA_020350785.1 Gemmatimonadota bacterium | reverse complement strand
GGGGACAGTTTCGTGCTCACGCCGCTCTTCTGTGGCAGCAACTCTACGGGCTGGCGCCGAACGAACGCGTACATGAAGCAGGGAAGTCGCGGCATGACGCTGTCCACGGCCATGGCGATCTCGGGTGCGGCGGTCAATCCCGATACGGGCGTGGCGGGCGGCGGCGTCACGCGTGACAAGCTGGTATCGGCGTTGCTGTCGCTGCTGAATCTGCGCCTGGGCTACTGGGCGCCCAATCCCTACGTGGTCCGCAGCTTTCCTTTTCCCCCCAACTTCTTCGTGCCCGGCCTGTCGCGCGGCATCCTGGGCCGCGGCTTCAGCGAGAAGAGCCGCTCTATCGAGCTCAGCGACGGGGGCCACTTCGAGAACCTGGGGCTGTATGAGCTGATCCGGCGCAAGCTGCCGGTCATCATAGCCTCCGACGCGGGCGCCGACCCCGGTTTTCGCTTCGGGGACCTCGAGAACGCGGTGGAGAGGGTCCGGGTAGACTTCGGAGCGAAGATTCGCTTCCGCGAGTCGCTGGGTCTGGAATGCCTGCTGCCCGGGTCGGCGAAGGGACTCTTGGCGGAGAAGTTCAGCTTGGCTGCTCAGGGCTATGCGATCGCAGACATCGACTATCACGATGGCACGCGAGGCCAGCTGTTCTACATAAAGACGACGCTGACGCCTGATCTGCCGGCCGATGTCTACGGCTACAAGAGCGCCAATCCAACGTTCCCGGACCAATCGACAGCCGACCAGTTCTTCAATGAGGATCAGTTCGAAGCGTATCGCGAGTTGGGCTATCAGTTGGCAAAGCAGATGCTCCGCTCCAACAGCGGGGAGGAGTTAATCCGGAATCTATCGCGTTCGTGATATTCGACTGACCGTTCTCGAACGTCCGGCTGCCCACGGTGTATAGAGAGAACACACATGGATGGAGCTCGTGATGAAGTTCGATCCGCTCTCTCTACGGCTGTGTCGAAGCCCGCTGAGGCATCCACGCCCGCCGTTGGCCTTCGCCGCCGTTGTTCTGGTCTTCTTCGGAGCGTGCGCGCTGTCCGCACAGGGCGATAACCCCGGCCAATCTTCTACGGAGAACATGCGGAACCAGAACGAGGTAGCCGAGTTCAGCGAAAGGCCCACAGATGTGCTCGGCGCGCTGACCTCCGTGCTCGTGCGGCGCGGCGAACTCTCTGCGGACGCGGTCGAAGACACGGAGTGGGCCGCCCTAACCGCCCTGCAAGAGGAGGGTCGGGCGGAGGTCAGCAGCGAATCGAAACAGATCGGTGCCCAGGAGCTCAAGGCGTTGGTCAGGACCGAGTCGCACCGTTATGTGACTGAGCGGGGCGGCCGCTACGTCCTCAACATAATGGCGGAAGCACTGCCGAACGGTGGCACGCGCCTCACGGTCAAGCCGACGCTGGTGGCTTTCGTGCGTGGAATGGACGGGCCGCTGGGTGGCCGCCCGCTACCTTCCAACGGCGCGCTGGAGCTTGCTGTCCTGACTGCGGTCAGCCAGGCTCTCCAGGGGCGCTGACCGAACGTCGCTCCCGCGTCCGCATTACGACCAACCCTATCATACCTGCCAGGCCGAGGGCCAGGCTCATCCACTGAGACACAGAAAGAAAAGTCTGAGTGCCGCCCGCCGCCGGGTCGCGCAGGAACTCCCAGAAGAATCGCGTGGCGCCGTAGAGGAGCCAGAAGAACGCCAGCGTGTAGCCCGGCCGGCGTCGGCGCGCCCCCCAGACCAGCGACGTGATCAAGAACAGGGCCAGCCCGTTCAGCGACAGTATGAGTTGAATCGGATGAGTCGGCAGCGACAGCTCGGCGGTCGCCGCGATCGCGCCGCGATCCAGCTGGGCGAGGTAGGCGAGGCTTCCGGGCGGGTAGCGGATGCCCCACGGCGCCGAGGTCAGGCGGCCGAAGTCGTCACCGTTCAGGAAGCAGGACCAGCGGCCGATGAAGATGCCCAGGCCCGCGACCGACGCGGCGGCGTCCAGGTAGGGCAGGGGATCGGAGCGCCGGATCCTCAAGCCCAGTACGACGGCGATCATCGCTCCCAGGTACGCACCCCAGGAGGCCGTACCCTGGCGGGGACTGAACCACTCGGCGAAGTGGATCTGGAAAATCGTGCCCGACGCGACCAGGTAGAAGAGCCGTGTTCCGATGATCGCTCCGATACCGGCGTAGATGCCGGCATCGAAGGCTTGCAGTAGCGGGATCGATGAACGGCGGCAACGGTGCGCGAAGAGCGGCGCGACTACCAGGACGACTAACGCGTACATCAGCCCCGGAGTGGGGGTCAGCGAGGCGACCCAGTTCAGGTCTTTGTCTACCAGGTATTCGACTATTCGGGGTCGCATTGCGGTACGCTGCTGATTACGCTCGAGCGGTGACCCAGGCAAGCTAGCCGGCCGAAAACCCCTGACAAGTCTTGTGTTGGCGCCGTGCGGCGCTCGGCAGAGCTTGCGCGCCACAGTCGCGGACGCCTAGCTTGAAAATCCAAGCCCAATCAGCAATCTCCTTTCAGCCGGGGGGTGAGATCCCGATGACAGTTACGACCCATCCATTCCGCGCTCGCCTTTTTCCGCCTTTCCGCCTGAGTCTTGGCCTGATGCTCTCGGCAACCGCCGTAGCAGCCCCGTCAAGCGCTCAGGAGCGGGAACCTCCTCCCCAGGCGGTGGCGGTCTATCAGCAGGGCCTGGGTGATGTGGCGAACGCCATGACGGCCATACTGGTGGAGCGGAACGAGCTGCCGGCCTCGATGGCCGAGGCCTACACGACCCATGTCGCCGCGGCGGTCGAGGCAGGAGAGACCACGCGAATGAGCAGCGGGTCGGTAGCGATCGGCCGCGCCGAGCTGGAACGTCTGATACCGGCGGAGCAGCAGCGTTATCTCAACGCTGCCGGCGGGCGCTACGTTCTCAATGTCACCATGGAACCGATGGAGGGCGGCGGTACGCGAGTCACGATCGTGCCGACGATCATCGCGACGGTGCCGGAGGCTTACGGCCCCATGGGTGGCCGCGTGCTCAGATCCAACGGAACGTTGGAAGCCGAGATCTTCGAGGCCATGGCTGGGCGCTTCGGCGGCTGACGCGGTTTGGGATCAATCGCCCCTCACGCCGAGGTCTGGAAGCACCGGAACGCCAGGGAGGGACTCCGATCATGCGTGTCTATTATCGTCTCGCCGCGCTTCTCGTGATCGCCGTGCTAGCGACGGCGATGGACTGCCCGCCGGACGAGGAGGGTTTGGATGTAAGGGTCAACGATACGGCGGCCGACGGCTTCTTCAACACCACCCAGAGCGAGACCTCGATAGCTCGCTTCGGCCAGATCGTAGTGGTGGGCTTCAATGACTCCGGCGAGTTCAGCCAGACGGGCAGCTTTACGGGCTACGGCTATTCGCTGGACGGCGGCGGAACCTTCACGGATGCGGGTGTGCTGCCGCCTGTCGTCGGCGGCCAGAACGCGGGCGATCCCGCGCTCGGCGTCGACCGTGCCGGCAACTTCTACTTCGCGACTCTGGCGCAGGACGCTGCCGGCGGCTCGTTCATCGGAGTTGCGAAGACGCTGACGACGAGCCCAACGGTTGTTTTCGACGTGCCGGTTCTGATACCGGGGCTTGACCCGGCTGGTTTTCAAGACAAGGAACTGATCGCGGTCGATGCAACGGGTGGCAGCTACGACGGGAACGTCTACGTAACTTGGACGGAGTTCCCCGAAGCCGGTGGTACGCGGATACTCTTCTCTCGCTCGGTGGATGGCGGCCTGACGTACTCGACACCTTTACAGTTGTCGCTCGCGGGAACGGGTGTACAGGGCTCGGTGCCGACGGTGGGACCCAACGGCGAGATCTATGCGGCCTGGGAGGGGTTCGGTGGAGGAACGACAGGACACATTAGAGTGCGCCGGTCGAATGATGGTGGGTTGACGTGGGGGGGCGAGTTGTCGGCGGCGACGTTCACTCGTAAGGCGGACCCCAGCGCGACCGCGTCCTGTCAGCGCGCCGCTTTGAACGGCAACATCCGGGTCCTGGATTTCCCCAGTATCGCGGTAGACCAGAACGACGGCAATGTCTACCTCTCCTACGCGGCTGATCCCGACGGGAACCAGGCCAGCGGGGACGATGGGGATGTGTACTTCGTGAGCTCGAGCGATGGCGGTGCCACCTGGAGCACTCCAATTACGATCAACAAAGGTCCCGCTGTCGTATCGGGCGCCGACGGGACGCTGAACGACAACTTCTTCCCGTTCCTCAGCGTGGCACCCAACGGGAACATCAACGTCATTTTCTACGATCGGCGAAATGACACGGGAAATCTGCGAGTCGACCTCTACCGTGCTCGTTCGACGGACGGCGGCCAAACCTGGATCAACGAGCGTATTACCGAGAACTCGTTCGGCATTCCCACGCTCAACCCGAACTTCGATCCGTTGGTCGCCGCCTGCTACATGGGCGATTACAACTGGGTGATCTCGGCTGCGCAGAGCATCTATCCGGCCTGGGGGGACAACCGCCGCGAAGTGATCTCGTTGACCGGTAACCGGCCGGATCCGGATGTCTATTTCCGAGACGGCGTAGCGCCTTAGGTCGATTTCGGAAGCTGCTTCCGGCTAGGTGGCCTCGGACGGGAGCCCCTTCCTTTTCCTTCCGCTGACCGGTGGAGCGATTACGGAACTCCGGTCGGTCGCTGAGCAAGAGATTGTGTCATGAACACAGATGTAAGAGCCATCGTCGAGCGCCTCCACAGCGAGGCGCCGTTCACCGACGTGCACGTGCACCCGTCGATGAAGGCGTGGATGTTCGGCCGCAACCTCTGGCGCCACTACTGCTCGGGAAAAGCGTGGAACCCGTTCTCCAGCCGTTCCGACTTCAAGACGCTGACCAAGGGCGGCGTGGGTACCATCTGGGCGGCGCACTACATTCCGGAGCGCCCCCTCTTTGACAATTGCCTGCTCGCTAAGATCGCTGCGGCGCTGCTGGTGCCCGATTCGGGTAGGCTGTTCAAGGGTAGTCTCTTTCAGAGATTGAACGAGATGATGGACGCGCTGGAACGGGAAGTCGGCCGCAAGCCCGACAAGGTGGAGGTGGCGAAGTCTGCTGCCGATGTGCGGAGAATCCGGGGGGAAGGTAAGATCGCGATCGTCCATGCCGTCGAGGGGGCACACGTCCTCGAGGGTAATATCGACAATCTTGATGCCCTCGCCCGGCGCGGCGTGGCCATGCTGACGCTCACGCACTTCTATCCTAACGGGCTGGCCGCGCACGTGGATGGGATTCCGAAGGACATGTTCATCCGGAAGCTGTGCGACTTCAAGTTCGGTGCCGGGGGTTCGCCGTCGCTAAGCGAATTCGGTCGTTCGGTTCTGCGGAAACTGAAGGCGGTTCGGATGTTGCTGGACATCTCGCATTGCACTCCGGAGGCGCGCGAGGCGATCTATAAGGAGGTGGGGCGCGACCGTCCTATCATAGCGAGCCACGTCGGCGTCAAGCGTTATCGCGACGATCCCTATAATCTCAGCGACGAAGAGATTCGCTTGATCGCCGATGGGGGCGGCGCCGTCGGCGTCATCTTCATGTCCTACTGGCTCGATGCCGCGAATCCGAAGAACGGCCTGCCGGCCATCTGGAACACCATAGAGCACCTTCACAGTGTGACGGACTCCTGGGACCATATTCTGTTGGGCACTGACTTCGATGGGTTCACCGATCCCCCCGACGACCTGCGTGACGCTTCTCAGGTTGGCAAGGTCACCGGGATGTTGCTGGATCGAGGTCTGCCCGAAGATGCGATCAAGAAGATACTGGGTGGCAACGCACAGCGCTTGCTGGAGACGGGATGGCGTTGACAGCGCCCATGGCTCGCAGCAGGGCGTATTGCACGAGCTTGTAACATAACGCGAGATGAATTGGAGGCGAAGAGATGAGACGAGCTTTGGTGATGGCAGCTGGTGGGTCACGGGGCGCATTCGAAGTCGGTGCCGCCCATCAGCTGATCATCGAGCGAGGGCTTTGGTTCGACGTGATCGCTGGTGTCTCGATCGGCTCGATAAACGCTTCTCAGCTGGGACAGGCCAAGGACCACGATGAGTCGAAGGCTTTGGTGGAGGAGCTGAAGCAGCTCTGGTTCGCGATCAAGGGGAACGGCGACATCTATGAGCAGTGGTATCCGCGTGTACCGGAGTGGCTCAACGCCGGACTCACGTTGCTGAACAACAAGAAGAGCCTCTACCACCTGAAGCCGGCGCGCGCGCTCATCGAGAGGAACGTCGATCCGGAGCGACTGCGAAATTCGGGCGTCGAGGTGCGCTTCGGCTATGTCGACTTGAAGTCGGGGCGCTATATAGCTGCGAACAATCGGGACCACCCGGACTTGATTGGCGCAGTCCTCGCCAGCGGAAGCATCCCGGCGACGTTTCCGCCCGTCGAGCTGCCCGGCGACCAGGAGGGCGTCGACGGCGGCGTGCGTAACTCGACGCCGCTGGCGGACGCGCTAGACGCGCTGCGGCAGTGGCCGGCTGGCGACCAGCCGGACGAGATGTGGGTGGTGATCCCGTCAACCCGACCGAAGGACATCCTGAAGCCCGAATTGATCGGGATCGAGTTGAAGAGCTGGTTGAGGATCGGCGAGATAGCGATCAATCTCATGAGGGACGAGATTCAGGTCAACGATGTGAAGCATGTTCTGGAGATCAACGAGCTGATCAAGAACAACTGCTCGCCCGACCCGAAATACCGCTATGTCGATATCAAGCTGGTCTTCGCCGATGAGGACTTGGGTTCGCCGCTGACCTTCGATCCGGAATGGATCCGCCGGAACTTCAAATACGGGTACTCGCGGGCGAAAGAGGTGACAGTGCCAGCGAAGCTGCCGCTTTCCTGATGCTGGTCGCTCCCAGCGCTCTGTCAGGCTGACTCCACCTGCTCGAGTTCGGCCGTCAGGGCGCTGGGAAGATCGGCCGCGGACACGGTCCAGCGCTCTGGGCCGGACCGCCGCTTCAACTCGACCCCGCCCTGCTCCAATGAGCGCTTGCCCAGCGCGAGGCGAAGCGGGATGCCGATCAGGTCGGCATCGTTGAGCTTGACGCCGGGACTGGCGTCGCGGTCATCGTAGAGCACCTCGAGGCCGGCTGCGGACAGCGAATAGTACAGAGCCTCGGCGCGCTCGAGGATGTCGGCGTCTGCGGCGCCGATGGCGACGAGGTGCACCTGGAAGGGCGCCACGCTGGCCGGCAGTCTGAGGCCGGCGTCATCGTGATGCACCTCTGCGATGAGGCCAAGGGTGCGCCCCAGCCCCATCCCGAAAGCACCCAGGACCGGCTGACGCAGCGAGCCGTCGGCGTCCTGGTAAGCGAGTCCGAGCGCCTGGGCTGCCGAGCCGAAGCGGTGCAGGCTGGCCAGCTCGATGCCGGCGGCCAGCCGCAAGGGCGCGCCACAGCGGAGGCAGGACGCGCCTGCCGGCACCGCCGCGATGTCGGCCACGACGTCGGCCCCGTAGTCCCGGCCGTAGTTCACGTTGCGGTAGTGGTAGCCGGGCTCGTTGGCTCCGCAGACCAGGTTGGGGGTTGCGGCCGCCAGGTCGTCGACGACAACCAGCAGGTCCTCATGAGCGACGCCGATGGGTGAGGCGAAGCCGGGCTCGGCTCCGATCCGCCGGATCGCGGCAGCCTCCGCCGGGCGTAGAGCGCAGGCGTTCGCCGCCAGCCGCAGCTTGGCCTCGCTGACCTCCATGTCGCCTCTCACCAGAGCCATCACCAGCAACTCTCGAGGCGCGCCGTCGGCCGCTCTCGCGCCCCGCGACGCTGCGCTGAAGAAGACGACCTTCGCCGTTCGCTCCGTGGGGACCTGGAGGAAGGCGGCCAGCGCCGCGATTGTGTCGGCGTCCGGCGTAGCCACCTTCTCCAACGGGCGCTGAGGCTCGCGCTCCGGCTCCGGCTTCTTGAAAGCGGCGACCTTGCGGCTCGCCGTGTGGCCGCAGGCGTCGCAGGTCGCGACAGAGTCGTCGCCGACATCGGTCGGGAAGAAGAGCTCTTCGTCGGAGGCCTCGGCGAGGCCGACCCCGGCCCGCGCTGCGAGAACCGGATCGAGCTCCAGGCGCCGGAGAACGCGACGGAAGGCGGTGCGGTGTTTCTCGAATTGTATTTCGAGGCCGGCCTCGTCGCGATCGAAGCTGTAGGACGCCAGCATCTCGAACTCACGGGCTCGCAGGATACCGCTCGTTCGCGGCTCGTCCCGAAACACCGTCTGAAAATGATAGAATAGGGCGGGCCGTTGGCGGTGAGAATGTATTTCACTGCGGGCCAGCTCGACTGCGATGTCCTCGTGGCTTGTGCCCAGCACCAGCTTGCGGCCGGCGCGGTCGCGGAACTGCACCAGGTCGTCGCCGACCTCCCGCAGGCGCCCGCTGCGGTCCCAGAGCGACGCTGACTGGACCAGCGGCATCCGCACTTCTTGACCTCCGATCGCGTCGATCTCCTGACGGATGATCCTCTTGATCTTGTCCGCCGTGCGCAGACCGAGGGGCAGGTAGCTGAAGACCCCGGGCGCATGCTGGCGCAGGTAGGCGGCGCGGGCCAGCAGCGCTTGGCCGGCGGAGCCGGCTTCCGCCGGCGGCCTGCGCAGTGTTTCGCCGAATAGCCGTGACATTCGCATGGTACGAGATCCGCAAGCGAGCGGTGTCATTCAGGGTTGCCGCTGGCAAACCTGATAGCAGGTGGAGCGGCGAGTGCAAAGGTGCCGGCGTTCTGGGTGGGCGCGCAAGATCGGGGGCTGTGTGGGGGGCTGGTGGCGCCGACTCGCGACTGGCCTGAGCCGCTAGCGCGATAGTCTGGGTGGAGAGTGCCGTTGCCGGGATGCGGGGAGTGATGCTAGACTGCGCTCCTATCTTGGGTAATCGGGCCACGGAGCTCATCGCCTACTGCACGCCGCGAACGCGAGGAGGTCGCGTGCGATACCTGGTCATGCTCGCTGTCCTCACCCTCATATCAGTGTCGTCGGCGAGTCCGGCGTACGGCCAGTTACGCGGTGGGCTGATCGGCGGAGCCACCTATTCGAAGCTGTCCGGCGAATTCATCACGTCATCCGACTACAAGTGGTCCTGGATGGCTGGGGGATTCGTAGAGGTCCCCTACCGGGAGAACTGGTCGCTCGCCCTGGAGTTGCTGTATGTCAACAAAGGTGGAACGGGGGTCACCGACCAGCCGCAGGAATTCGATGTCGAGATCGGCTATGTGGAGGTTCCACTGCTCGCCAACTTCCAGGTTCCCCTCGGCGATCGGCTGACCGCCGGTCTCTACGGCGGCTTCAGCGTGGGCGTATCCGTCAACTGCGGCGCGAGAGTCGGCACTGGTGCCGAGGTCAGCTGCGCGGATGCGTTGAGCAGCGCGGCCACCGAGTGGGCCATTCCGCTGGGAGGCCGACTGGGATTCGGCGCTCCCGGCGGTTCAACCGTTTACCTCGATTTTCGCTACGCGGTGCCGCTCTCCGACGCGCTCGAGGTGGAGAGCTTCAAGATCCTGTCGTGGCAGCTGGCGGCCCGCTGGTCCCGCGGGGTCTGAGAAAACCCGGCTGAGCCGCCACATCCCAGCAGCTTCTATTCGTTGCGGCGCGCAGCCGGTCAGTCTCGCAGGCGCCTGACCACTTCCGGAGGAATGGGATGGGTATGCAGAAGGACCTGGAAACACTCAGCATCAACACGATCCGCACACTGTCTATGGACGCCGTGCAGGCAGCCAATTCCGGCCACCCCGGCACGCCGATGGCATTGGCGCCCGTGGGCTATTGCCTCTGGCAGCGTTTCCTGCGCTACGATCCCGAGGACCCGACTTGGCCGAACCGAGACCGCTTCGTGCTTTCGGCCGGCCACGCCTCCATGCTGCTCTATTCGCTGCTGCATCTGACCGGCGTCAAGGCGGTCGATGCCGAGCACGGGACCTTGGCTGGGCTTTCGGTGAAGCTGGAGGACATCAAGCGCTTCCGGCAGCTGGGCAGCCCGACGGCAGGTCACCCGGAATACAGCTGTCCTTCGGGCGTCGAGACTACCACTGGTCCGTTGGGGCAGGGTGCGGCGGCGAGTGTGGGCATGGCCATAGCCGGTCGCTGGTTGGCCGAGCATTTCAATCGGCCGGGCTTCGCGGTGTTCGACTACGACGTTTATGCGTTGACCAGCGATGGTTGCATAATGGAGGGTATCTCGTCAGAGGCCGCGTCGCTGGCCGGGCACCTGAAGCTCTCGAACCTCTGCTGGATCTACGACAACAACCGCATCACGATCGAAGGAACCACGGACATCACGTTCAGCGAGGATGTCGCCACCCGTTTCAGCGCCTACGGCTGGAATGTCGCCCGGGTGGGAGATGCGAACGACCTGGCCATGCTGGAACGCGCCTTCCAGGCGTTCAAGAAGACAGGCGACCGCCCGACGCTGATCATCGTCGACAGCCACATCGCTTACGGCGCGCCTACACTGCAGGATAGCCCTGAGGCGCATGGATCGCCGCTGGGCGCGGATGAGATCCGGGCGACCAAGAAGTTCTACGGGTGGCCGGAAGATGAACAGTTCTACGTGCCCGCTGGCGTTCGCGAGCATTTCGCTTCGGGCATCGGTGCACGGGGCCGAGAGCTGCGCGCGAAGTGGATGAAGATGTTCCAATCCTATGAGGCCGATCACCCCGGTCTGGCCGATCAGTTGAACGTGATGCGCGACCACCAGCTGCCGGAAGGCTGGGACAAAGACTTGCCCAGCTTCCCGGCGAACGAGAAGGGCATCGCCAGCCGCGCCGCGTCCGGTCAGGTATTGAACGCGATCGCCAAGAATGTGCCTTGGCTGATCGGCGGATCGGCTGACCTGGCACCTTCCACCAAGACGACTCTGACCTTCGACGGGGCGGGCGGCTCGTTCGCTGCAGATAGCTACGGGGGCCGCAATCTGCACTTCGGGATCCGCGAGCACGCCATGGGGGCCATCCTCAACGGTCTCTCTCACTGTGACCTCCGCCCGTACGGCTCTTCGTTCCTGGTCTTCAGTGATTACATGAGAATGCCTATCAGGCTGAGCGCGATGATGGAGATCCCGGTCATCTACGTATTCACGCACGACTCCATCGGCGTCGGTGAGGACGGGCCGACGCACCAGCCGATCGAGCAGCTCGCCTCGTTGCGAGCGATCCCCGGTCTCGTGATCCTGCGGCCGGCCGACGCCAACGAGGTGGTGGAGGCCTGGCGCGTGATCATGGAGATGAATCACGGGCCTGCTGTCCTCGTACTCAGCCGCCAGGCGCTGCCGACTTTCGACCGCTCGCGCTACGCGTCCGCGGACGGCGTGCGCAAAGGCGCCTACGTCCTTGCCGACGCCGAGAACGGAGATCCGGAGCTGTTGTTGCTGGCCACAGGTAGCGAGGTCGCACTCTGCCTGGACGCCCACGAGCAACTCAACGCCGAGGGGATCCGCGCCCGCGTGGTCAGCATGCCCTCCTGGGAGTTGTTCGAGCGACAGGACGAGAGCTACCGCCACGCCGTGATCCCGCCGGGTGTCGAGGCGCGGGTCGTCGTCGAGCAGGCTGTGAAGCTGGGCTGGGAGCGCTACGCAGGGGCCGCTGGCGCGATCATCGCCATGGAGAGTTTCGGAACGTCGGCGCCCTTCAAGGATGCTCAGATGAAGTTCGGTTTCACGACAAATGCCGTGGTGACCGCCGCGCGAGAGCAGTTGGCGGCGCGCTGATTGTGCTGTCTTGTGGTTTGGAGGATTAGGATGAACTCCCTGAGGAAGCTTGCTGACCACGGCCAGTCGGTTTGGCTGGACTATATACGCAGGAGCCTGATCACCAGTGGCGAGCTGAGAAATTTGATCAACCAGGACGGCCTGCAGGGCGTGACATCGAATCCGGCGATCTTCGGCAAGGCGATCGCGACCAGTAACGACTACGCGGAGGCTCTGGAAGAGCTGCTGCGAGAGAAGCAGCACGATGCCAAAGCGCTCTACGAGAAGTTGGCTGTCGAAGATATTAAGCTAGCCGCTGACGAGTTGGCTCCGGTATTCGAAGCGACGCGGCACCGTGACGGCTACGTAAGTCTCGAGGTCGCGCCGGACCTCGCCCACGACACGAAGGGCACGATTGCGGAGGCCAGACAGCTCTGGAAGGCGGTCGGCCGGCCAAACGCAATGATAAAGGTGCCGGCCACGGAAGAAGGCCTTCCGGCCATCGAGCAACTCGTAAGCGATGGCATCAACATCAATGTCACGCTCCTCTTCGCTCGCGAGATGTACGAGCGCGTGACCGAGGCCTACATGAGTGGTCTGGAGCGGTTGGCCGATTCAGGCGGCGACGTATCGAAAGTGGCGAGCGTGGCCAGCTTCTTCATCAGCCGGATCGACTCGGCAATCGACGCCCAGCTGGCGGAGCGGTTGGAGGCTGCGACCGATGCAAGTGCGCGCCGCGAGCTACGGAGTCTGATGGGCGGCATCGCCATCGCCAACGCCAAGCTTACCTATCAGCGCTACAAGGAGATTTTCAGCGGCGCCCGCTGGGATGAGTTGGCAAAGAAGGGGGCGCAGACACAGAGACTGCTGTGGGCGAGCACGAGCACCAAAGACCCTGAGTACCGAGACGTGCTCTACGTCGAGGAGCTCATCGGTCCAGATACGGTCAACACCATTCCGCCGGCGACTTACGACGCCTTCCGCGAGCACGGCCAGTTGCGGGCCTCGCTGGAGGAGGGGGTGTCCGAATCAAGGGAGCTTCTCGAGCGACTGGATCGGCATGGCGTGTCACTGCAGGAAACGACTGACAAGCTGCTGACCGAAGGCGTTGGCAAGTTCGCGGAAGCGTTCGCCGAGCTGTTGAGCGCGGTGGCGGAAAGCTGTAGGGCGCCGGCCGAGGCTTTGGCCGGGAAGCAGAACTACGATCTGCCGGCGGAGCTGGCCGCCGCAGTCGAGGCTGAGTTGGAGGAGTGGCAGAGGGGTGCCAAGGTTCGCAGGCTCTGGGCGCGCGATGCCAAGCTTTGGACCGGGACCGACGAGTCGGACTGGCTGGGCTGGCTCGGTATCACCGAGGACCAGCTGAAGGACCACCTGCCGCGCTTCGATCGCATTTCCGCAGTGGTAAAGGAACGAGGTTACGCCCACGCGCTGCTGCTGGGGATGGGCGGCTCTAGCCTGTGCCCGGAAGTCCTCGAGATGACGTTCGGTAAGATGACCGGCTTCCCCGAGCTGCACGTCCTGGACTCGACCGATCCGGCCCAGGTCAAGACGTTCGAGGACAAGGTCGATCTGGAGAGGACGCTGTTCATCGTCGCCAGCAAGTCGGGAACGACGTTGGAGCCCAACGCCTTCATGCAGTACTTCCACGAGCGGGCGAAAGAGCGTGTCGGTGCACGGCAGGCTGGCCATCAGTTCATCGCCATCACCGACCCCGGCTCGAAGCTGGAGGCGGTGGCAGAAGATCTCGGCTTTCGGCGCGTCTTCCACGGCGTCCCCAGCATCGGCGGGCGCTATTCGGCGCTTTCCGATTTCGGCATGGTGCCGGCGGCGGTGATGGGGCTCGACGTCCGCCGGTTGCTGGATCGAGCGGACGACATGGTCCAGGCGTGTGCCGCCTGCGTACCGGCCGAGGAGAATCCCGGCTTGGTGCTGGGTGTCATCCTCGGGGTACTGGGCCGCGTGGGTCGCAACAAGATCACTTTGATCGCGTCGCCGGGCGTCTGGGATCTGGGTGCCTGGCTGGAGCAGCTGGTCGCCGAATCCACCGGTAAGGACGGGTTGGCGCTCATACCTGTGGACGGCGAGCGGTTGGGACCGCCTGGCGTCTACGGCGACGATCGGCTCTTCGTCTACCTGCGTCTGAGCGTTGAGGCCGATGCGGATCAGGATGCGGCGATCGACCGCTTGCGGGAGAGCGGGCAGCCGGTCGTGCGAATCGAGATCGACGATCGGTACGACGTGGCGCAGGAGTTCTTTCGCTGGGAGTTCGCAACGGCGGTGGCCGGTTCGATCTTGGGCATCAACCCGTTCAATCAGCCGGATGTCGAGGCGAGCAAGGTGGCGACGCGGGCGCTGACCGCCGAGTTCGAGGAGAAGGGTAGTCTTCCGGCCGAGACGCCGATGGTCGCGGGCGATGGGCTCGAGCTTTACGCGGATGAAGAGAACGCAGCCGACCTCAGCGCAGCGGCCGGCGTTGACGAGTCGGTGGCGGCTCACCTCAGAGCGCATCTCGACCGCTTGAGGGAGGGCGACTACCTCGGTCTCCTGGCCTACGTGGAGATGAATGAGCCACACATCGAGGAATTGCAGACTATTCGTCACCGCGTGAGGGACGTACGGCGCGTCGCTACCTGCCTGGGCTTCGGCCCACGCTTCCTGCATTCGACGGGTCAAGCCTACAAGGGCGGGCCCGACACCGGGGTGTTCCTGCAGATCACCTGCGAGGATGCGCATGATCTGCCGGTCCCCGGGCAGAAGTACACGTTCGGGGTGGTGAAGGCGGCCCAGGCGCGTGGTGATTTCGAGGTACTGGCCCAACGCGGTCGGCGGGCGCTGCGCGTGCATCTCGGTCCGGACGTCGGAGGCGGTCTGAGGAAGCTGCGTGAGTTGGTGGAACAAGCGCTGGCCTGATTGGCAGGCGATCGAGATGCCCGAAGATCGAGAGCCTCTGGAGGATAGCCGATGCAATTGGGGATGATTGGGTTAGGGCGCATGGGCGCCAACATGGTGCGGCGCCTGCTGAAGGACGGGCACGATTGCATCGTGTTCGATCTTGATAGCGACAACGTCAGGAAGTTGGAGGCTGAGGGTGCGGCGGGCGCCGAGTCACTGGAGGACTTCGCTGCCAAGCTGAAGAAGCCGCGAGCGGCCTGGGTAATGGTGCCGGCCGGCGACCCCACCGACAAGACGGTCATGGCCCTGGCCGAGCTTTTCGACGCTGGCGATGCGATCGTCGACGGCGGCAACTCTTACTTCAAGGACGATCTGCGCCGGGCGGAGGTGCTGGAGAGGAAAGGCCTGGATTACCTGGATGTCGGGGTGAGTGGCGGCGTTTGGGGCCTGGAGCGTGGTTACTGTCTAATGATCGGCGGCCCCGACGAGGCGGTGCAACGGCTCGATCCCATCTTTCGAACTCTGGCGCCGGGGGTCGGTGATGTCGAGCGGACGCCCGGGCGCGACGGCGATCCGGGTCGCGCCGAGCAGGGGTATCTGCACTGCGGGCCCGTGGGAGCCGGGCATTTCGTCAAAATGGTCCACAACGGGATCGAGTACGGGATGATGCAGGCCTATGCCGAGGGGTTCGACCTCTTGAAGAGCGTCGAGCGCTACGATTTCGACCTCGGCGCGATAGCCGAGGTCTGGCGGCGCGGCAGCGTGGTCACATCGTGGCTGCTGGACCTGACGGCGACGGCCTTGCTGAAGGATCCACGGCTGGACGCCTACAGCGGTTACGTACAGGACTCCGGCGAAGGTCGTTGGACGATCCTCACGGCGGTGGAGGAGGCGGTGCCGGCCGATGTCCTATCGGCGGCGCTGTACGCGCGTTTTCGCTCCCGGCAGGAGCATACGTTTGCAGAGAAGGTGCTGTCGGCGATGCGTCACGGGTTCGGCGGGCACACGGAGCCGCCACGGTCCCAGTAGCCGCCTAAGTAGCGAGTCGTTGTAGGCGATGCCCTGTTGACTTTGACCCGAGATCGATTCTTGGAATGAACGATACGCAGAATACCGAATGGACGCCGGCGGGCCCCTGCGCGATGGTCATCTTCGGAGCCAACGGCGACCTAACGAGAAGAAAGCTGGTTCCTGCGCTCTACAACCTGAGGGAAAGCGGTCTACTGTCGCAGAACTTCGCTGTGATCGGGGTCGCGCGCGGGATCGATGAGGCGGCGTTTCGGGAGCGCTTGCGCGAGGAGGCCAAGAAGCACCTGACGGGAGAGTTGCGTCAGGAGATTTGGGATTGGCTGGCGGGCCGGATCTACACCGTCTCCGGCAATTTCAAGGATCCGGAGGCCTATACCAGCCTGAAACAGGCTCTGGCGCGGGTCGACGAGGAGCGTGGCACGGAGGGAAATTACCTCTATTACTTGGCGACTCCACCCAGTTTCTTCTCCGAGATACCGCGCTGCCTCCAGGAGGTCGCCCTGACTGCCGAGGAAGTAGGTCGCTGGAGGCGTGTGATCGTCGAGAAGCCGTTCGGTCGCGATTTGGAATCGGCTCGCACTTTGAATCGCGAGCTCTTGTCGATCCTAGACGAGTCGCAAATCTATCGCATCGATCACTACTTGGGTAAGGAGACCGTACAGAACATACTGGTCTTCCGCTTTGCCAACGCCATCTTCGAGCCGATCTGGAATCGGCGCTACATCGATCACGTCCAGATAATGGTCGCGGAATCGGTGGGCGTCGGAACGCGGGGCGGCTACTACGAGGAGGCCGGCGCCCTGCGCGACATGATTCCCAATCACCTCTTCCAGCTGTTGGCGCTCATCGCCATGGAGCCGCCGATCTCCTTCGAGGCCGATGCGGTGCGCAACGAAAAGGGCAAGATCTTCAGCGCGATCAAGCCGATAGCGCCCGACGAAGTTCTGCAGATGGCAGTCCGGGGCCAGTACGGGGAAGGCGTGATGCCGGACGGCGAGGAGGTGCCCGCCTACCGCTCGGAGCCGCGTGTTCCCGCTGGGGCAACGATCGAGACGTACGCTGCACTCAAATTGATGATCGACAACTGGCGTTGGGCCGATGTGCCGTTCTACCTGCGTACCGGGAAGCGGTTGCCAGCTCGTTGCACAGAGATCGCCATCCAATTCAAGCGGGCTCCCTTCGTCTTGTTCCGGCAGACGCCGGTAGGTCATCTCGAGCCCAACCATCTGGTTCTGCGTATCCAGCCCAACGAAGGGATCTCTCTGGCTTTCAGCGCCAAGATACCGGGTCCGGTCGTGCGCATCGGTGATGTCGATATGGACTTCTTCAACGCCGACTACTTCGACGAAACGCCGGCCACCGGGTACGAGACGCTGCTCTACGACTGCATGAAAGGCGACGCTGGTCTCTTCCAGCGCGGAGACAACGCCGAGGCGGCCTGGAGTGTTGTGACCCCGATCCTCGACGTCTGGAGCGCCTTGCCGCCGCGGGATTTCCCGAACTACGACGCCGGCACGTGGGGTCCGAGGGCGGCTGCTGATCTGCTGCGGCGCGATGGGCGCGCTTGGCGGAAGCTCTGATGAGGGTCTTGGCGGGCGACATCGGCGGCACCAACGCCAGGCTGAGAATCTACAACGTCGAGGCAAATCGTTTCGAATCGGAGTCCGGCGAGGTCTATGCTAGCCGGGAGCACGACAGCCTCGCGGAGATCGTCGAGTCCTTCATGGCGAGCCACGGCTTGAAGGTTCACACCGCCTGCTTCGGAGTTCCGGGTCCCGTCAAGGACGGGCGGGCCGAGATCACCAACCTGCCGTGGATCGTCGAATCCACCCGATTGGCCCGCGCCGCGGGTGTGGCCCGAGTCGCTGTCATCAACGATCTGGAGGCGCAGGCTTGGGGCATCGCGGCGCTGGATGCGGACGACCTCGTGACCCTGAACCGCGGTGCGCCGGACGCCAGGGGCAACGCTGCACTGATCGCCGCGGGCACAGGGCTGGGCCAGGCAGGACTCTACTGGGATGGGATCACGCACCGCCCCTTCGCCTGCGAGGGCGGCCACGCGACGTTCGCCCCCCGCGGTGCAATCCAGTTCGCACTACTCGAGTTTCTAACGCGACGGTTCGGCGGGCACGTCAGCTGGGAAAGAGTGGTGTCCGGACCGGGATTGGTGAACCTGCATGATTTCCTGATCGAGTACCGGCATGCCGATGCCTCGGAAGAGCACCTGAACGAGCTGCGCAAGGAAGATCCTGCGGCGATCACGGACGGGGCTTTTTCCGGCAACTGTGCACTCTGCGCCGAGACGCTGGCGCTCTTTATCGAGCTCTATGGTGCCGAGGCGAGCAATCTGGCTCTCAAGATCATGTCGATGGGTGGCGTCTATCTGGGCGGAGGCATCTCGCCGAAGATCGTCGAAGAGCTGGCCAAAGGTGAGTTCATGAGGGCGTTCCTGGACAAGGGGCGGATGCGATCGGTATTGGAGGCGATGCCGGTTCGGGTGATTCTGAGCGAGAGCACGGCGCTGATCGGTGCCGCGCGCTACGCCTCACTCTTCGAGGCGCCCTGATGTGTAAGACTGGACATTCGCGGATGAACAGTCGCGATTCGCATTCAACCGCGTAATCCATAGGCATGTCTTACAGCGCGCCCCGAGTCCAGGTATTCGAGGATGCACAGAGCTTGGCAGACGCGGCCGCGGGTGAGTTCGTGCGCCTGGCACGGGAGAATGTCGCCAGGTCTGGCCGATTCACCGTAGCTCTATCCGGCGGGTCTACGCCCAAACGGCTCTACCGCACCCTCGCCGGCGAAGACTACCGCAGCCGGGTCGCTTGGGGGCGCGTCCACTTCTTCTGGGGTGATGAACGGGACGTGCCAGCCGACCACCCGGACAGCAACTTCGGCGCCGCCCGGGACCTGCTCCTCGCGCCGTTGGACATCCCCAGTGACAACGTCCATCCTATGATGGGCGGATCCGGGGACGCCGCCGAAGCCGCGACCGAGTACGAAGAGGAACTGCGTCGGATTTTCGGACTGGTCGGGAAGCGCAGCCTACCTCGCTTCGACCTGGTTCTGTTGGGGCTGGGTGCCGATGGGCACACGGCCTCGCTGTTCCCCGGGAGCGGCGCGCTGACCGAGGATGAGCGGTTGGTGATGGCGACTTGGGTGGAGAGGCTGCACTCCTTTCGCATAACGCTGACTTGCCCCGTCTTCAATCACGCTGCATGTATACTGTTCCTGGTCGCCGGCGCCGAGAAGGCGGAGACGCTGAGAGACGTACTGGAGCGGCCGGCGGAGCCCTCGCGCATTCCGGCGCAGCTGATTCGGCCAAGCGCCGGTGAATTATCGTGGTACGTGGACCGGGCGGCGGCCTCGCTCTTGTCGAATCTGAATAGGAGGTAGAGGGAAATGAGTGTCGCAACAGGGGGGACCCTGGGGCAGATCGAGGAGTTGCTGGGAGAGGAAGCCGCGGAGATTCTGGGCCATACCTGCACCGGGATTCCGAAAGAGATGCTGCACCTGCCGGGCCCCGATTTCGTGGATCGCGTCTGGGCGGCTTCGGATCGCCAGCCGCAGGTGCTGGTGAACCTGCAGCGGATCTTCAACACCGGCCGCCTGGCAGGAAGCGGGTACCTGTCCATCCTGCCGGTGGACCAGGGGATCGAGCATTCGGGCGCGGCATCGTTCGCCCCGAACCCGGCCTACTTCGACCCGGAGAAGATCGTGGAGCTGGCGATCGAGGGCGGCTGCAACGCGGTGGCCTCGACCCTGGGCGTCCTGGGAGCCGTGTCACGCAAGTACGCTCACAAGATCCCCTTCCTAGTAAAGATCAACCACAACGAGATGCTCACCTACCCGAACGTCTACGAGCAGGTGCTGTTCGCCAGCGTGGAGCAGGCTTGGGATCTGGGGGCGGCGGCCGTCGGTGCGACGATATACTGGGGCTCGGACGATGCTCATCGCGAGCTGATCGAGATCTCGGAGGCATTCGAGCAGGCCCACGAGCTGGGGATGGCCACGTTCCTGTGGTGTTATCTGCGGAACGCCGATTTCAAGAAAGGCGGCGTTGACCACCATACCGCCGCCGACTTGACGGGTCAGGCAAACCACCTGGGCGTCACCCTCCAGGCGGATATCGTCAAGCAGAAGCTGCCCACCCACAACGGCGGCTATACGGCGCTGAATTTCGGCAAGACCCACAAGCTGGTCTATGAGAAGCTGGTCAGCGACAACCCCGTGGACCTGGTGCGCTGGCAGGTGGCCAACTGCTACATGGGCCGCGTCGGCATGATCAACTCGGGCGGAGCCTCGACGGGGAAGGGTGACCTGGCTCAGGTGGTCAAAACGGCGGTTATTAACAAGCGTGGCGGCGGGATGGGCCTGATCTCGGGACGGAAGACGTTCCAACGTCCTATGAAGGAAGGGGTTGAGCTCTTCCACGCGATCCAGGACATCTATCTATCGAAGGATGTGACGGTCGCCTGAGCGGCTCTCGCTAGCCGGCAGCGCTCGAACGTTCAGCCCCTAGTCCCCAGCGCCCGATCCAGATTGAAGGCGGCGCTGATCAGGCTGAGGTGTGTGAACGCTTGTGGAAAGTTGCCCAACGCCTCGCCTTGCGGGCCGGTCTCCTCGGCATAAAGGCCGAGGTGGTTGGCGTAGCCGAGCATTTCCTCGAACATCAGCCTGGCCAACTGCAACCGGGCCGGATCCTGCCTGCCGGCTCGAGTCAGGGCCTCGACCAGCCAGAAGGTGCACATGTTGAAGCTGCCTTCCTCGCCTTCGAGGCCATCCTCGGTCTGATAGACGTTGTAGCGAAAGACAAGGTTGTTCTCGAGCAGGCCGCCGTCGTCCGGAGACTTGAGAGTGGCGTCAAGCGTAGTTAGCATGCGCGGATCGTTCGGGGCCGTGAAGAAGACCAGCGGCATGATCAAGTTGGACGCATCCAGCGACTCGCTGCCGTAGTACTGCACGAAGGCGTTCCGCTTCGCGCTCCAGCCGCGCTCGAATACCTGTTCGTAGATTTGATCCCGCATCTTCAGCCAGCGGGACCGATCGGCTGGAAACGACCTCTTGTCGGCCAAACGTATGGCGCGATCCAGCGCTACCCAGCACATGACCTTGGAGTAGACGAAGTGTTGGCGCGGGCCGCGAACCTCCCAAATGCCCTCGTCCTTCTTGTCCCAGTTGTCGCAGACCCAGTCGACCATCCGGCGCAGCCAGACCCAGCCGTCGTAGGCCACCGGGGCGCCGTACTTGTTGTACAGGTACACCGAGTCCATCAGCTCCCCGTAGATGTCGAGCTGAAGTTGATTGTAGGCACCGTTACCGAAGCGGACCGGGCGCGAGCCGCGATATCCTTCCAGGTGGTCGAGAGTCTCTTCGGTCAGCTTGTGGCGACCGTCGATGCCATACATGATCTGCAGAGAGCCGTCGGGTTCCGGCTCCTTGATTCGCTCCCGCAAGAAAGCTCCAAACCGCGCCGCCTCCTCGGTGAAACCGACACGGATGAAGGCGTAGAGCGTGAAGGCGGCGTCGCGGATCCAGGTGTAGCGGTAGTCCCAATTGCGAACACCGCCTATGGTCTCCGGTAGACTGCAGGTCGGCGAAGCGACGATCGCACCGGTCGGCTGGAAGGTGAGCAGCTTGAGCGCCAGGACCGAACGGTGAACGGCTTCGCGCCACCGTCCGGTGTAGCTGCAGCGTGAAAGCCAATGGCGCCACCACTCGACGGTGCTGTGAAACAGCTCGAACTCATGCTCATGAGAGAGCGCCGGGCCGCAACCAGACCCACTCGGCAGCTCGCGGAGGACGAAAATCGCCGACTGGCCGTGGTCGAGAGAGAACTCGGCCATTACTCCGCCGTCGCTCCGTTGGAGTGGTATGTCGGTTGCGAGACCCATGGAGAGGTTTGGCGCGTGGAAGCAGGCTCCCTCCGGCGAGAGTGCGGTGTCATGTCCATCGCGCGCGTAGTTGAATGCGGGCGTACACTCCAACTTGAAGGACATGGTTCCACGAACTGCCTGAACGCGACGAATCAACCAGTGGCTTCCGGCCTCGCGCTCCGGGATGCCTACGGGCATGTAGTCGACGACCTGACCGACGCCCTCCGGGGAGAGGAAACGGGTTACGAGGACGTTCGTGTCGGGCCAGTAGTGCTGCTTACGGATCACGTCGTCGGCGATCGCGCGGCTGGGGCAAATCCTGAAGCGGCCGCCTTTGTTGTGATCGAGTATCGCAGCGAAGATGCTGGGCGAATCGAAGTGTGGGTGACAGTACCAGTCGATCGATCCGTCCAGCCCCACGAGCGCGGCGCTGTGCATGTTGCCGATGATGCCGTAGT
>CP070722.1:3241430-3245649 GCA_020350785.1 Gemmatimonadota bacterium | reverse complement strand
GAGGCAGCGGCCGTGCTCGCCCGCCCCCTGCAAACTCGTGGACGACGCGCGCTCGGAAGCGAACTGCTCGCGGCGCTGGAGTTCGCGGGCGGGCGTGCCCTAGCTGGCTATGGTCATCTGGAAGAGGCCGAAGCGTTGGGCCTGGACCGGCAGGAGCTGGGGGTTTGGCGCTCGCTCGTCAGCCTTTATGGCCTGGGCGATGAGCGTGTCGAGGCCTATCCGCTGCCTCGGCGACGTCCTGCAGCCGCGGCCGAGCAGCGGGTCTGGGTGCGTGATACCTGGCTGCACGGAGCTGTGGGCCTACAAGTCGGCGACCAGGCGCCGGCCCGAACGGCGGCCCGGCAGCTGACCACTATTCCGGACGACACGCCGGTCGGCGTACTGGCAAGCGCCCTCGCCGCTGGATTGCGTGGCGAGCTGGCGTTGGCTGCTGGAGATACGACTCTCGCTCTTGACGAGCTGCGCGGAGCCGTGCGCCGCTACGACGAGCTGGCGTTGTATTCGGCCTGGGAGACGCTGCCGTACTATCGCTATAAACTGGCTCAGCTCGAAGCATCGCAGGGAAACCACGCGGCTGCTGCACGCGTCCTGCGCAGCTTCGAAGACCGCTCGCTAGGAGACGTGCTCTTCCGCAAGAGGGCGTACCTCGCCCTCGGCAGCGCGTTAGAGGCGATGGGCGAAGCCAGCCAGGCTTCCGCCGCCTACGCGGCGGCGGCGCGCTGGTAATCGCTGCTAGAGGCTAACCGCCTGGCTTCCAGGGCGGATCGGGTGGATCGCCCGGGTCGCCGTATACCCGTTTGTGATCGCCGAACTTGGTCGGCTTGAGATTTGCCTTCTTTTCAAGGCGATGGACCGCTTGCTCCAGTTTGCAGATATCCTCCCGGACTCGCCGGCCCCAGTTCGCCAGGTCCTCCATCCACAGGTCGAGGCGCTCGACAAGGTCGCTTAGGTCACTTGGCGCCTTTCTTCTCCGATACTTCTTGCTCTTGAATTCGTGCCGCGCCCTTCTACCCAGTTTTGCCATGAGGCCTCCTTGGTGCGGTAGAAGATTAGGTCACAAGATCGGTATCAAGGTTCAGCGAACAATCCCGTCGTCGGTATGGCGATGTGTCTCCAGTCTGTTAGGAGTCCAGTAGGTCTTGCCGCCCCAACGCCAGCAGCCGAGTTCGATAACGCTCCTCCAGCTCACGGTCGCCTAGCGCCCGCGCGATATTGAGGCGCAGCTTCAGGCTGGCCGGCAGATACATCAGGTCGACCGGCGGTCGGGCGGGTGCGTCGAGGTTCGAGGCCAGGCCCAATGCCTCGGCGTACTCCCCCCTTGCGTAAAGTATCCGGGCCAGGGCGAGCTGTTCGTAGGCGAGCGTCTCCCATGGGTAGTTAAGATTGGCCGGTCTTCTAGTCGGGACCAGCTCGCGCAGTAGACTGAGCGCAGCCACCGTGTCGCCGCTGGCCACGGCGACGCGGGCCGCCAGGCTCCCAGCCAGCAGCCTGTCCAGGCGGTCGCCGCTATCTTCGGCGCGCCGTGCCAGCGAGTCCGCGATCGGTCGAGCCTCGTCGAGCTGTCCCGAGTGCGCGTACCAGGCGCCCAACAACCACACGTTGTACGACGTCGTCCGCTCACTGGCCTCGTAGCGTTGCTGGAATCTCTCTGCTGCCTGGGTGGCCTGAGTCGCCAGCGGAGCGCCGGCGAGCGCATCGAGGAGATAGAAGTCGTTACGGAACGATGCGAGGGCAGTGTCGCTGTCTAGGTATTGGGTCAACTCCTCGTAGCGTCCCTCCGCGACGAGCAGGCTTTGCAAAGCGAGGCCAGCGCTGAAGTGGCGAGCGGTGCGCCAGCCATCGGTCGCCGTGTCATGAGCTAACATGGCCCTCCAACCGGCTCGCGCGCAGTCGCTCTGGGCCGCGCCCACTGCCAGTGCGCGCGTGGCTATCCATGTCTCGTTGGGGTGGTTGAGAATGTGGTCGCGCCAGTCGACCGATTCCGGCGAATTGGCGACGCAGTCTAGCATCAGCGTAGCCTCGAACAGGCGAGCCGAATCCGCGGCAACCTCCGCGAGTCGTTCGACGAGTTTCTCGGCTCGGCGCACCTCGTTCCGGCGTAGTGCGTACTCGGCAAGGTGGAAGAGCACGGGATAGAACTCTGGATCGTTACGGCGCGCCTCTAGGAATGCCGCCTCGGCCAGTGAGTCGAGCGGCGACTCACGCGGCAACAGGTGCTGATAGACTTCGCCCAACCGTCCCCACACGTCCCACGACTCGGGGGCGATCGCCAGCGAACCCTTGAGTCGACTGACTGCAGAATCCGCCCGACCGGCGATGTACTCGCGCATGCCGAAGGCGAAATGGGCATGTCGTGGAGATAAGAACTCGGTGCGCGCAAGAGCGACGTCCAACAGCTCCTGCGCTTTTGGATACCTTACCGCCGGTAATTCAGGCAGCCAGGAGGCGGCGAGGGCGCCCCGTAAGGCAGCGAGAGCAAACAGAGAGTCGGCCTCGACCGCCGCGCTGTAATGCTCGAAGGCCTCCCGAAACCGTGCTCGGCGATACGCGCGCTCGCCGTCCGTGTACTGCGCGTACGCTAACGGCGTGTCGGTGGCTGCCGAGAGCTGAAACTCTTGATCCGGTCCGAGGAATCCGGTCAGCAGTTGCTGCGTGGCGCGCTCGCTCTCACGCTTTCTCCAATCGCCGTCGCGCGCGCCGGCCGCATCTCCGCGTGCAATGATAGAGTCACCGGCGACGTCGTGCAGCTCCAGTCTGACCCTGACGGAATCATCACTCAGCGTAATTCTGCCGCGGATGTAGTAAGCGGCTCCCATCTGGCGCGATGTTACCCGGGCCGTCTGACGCGAGAGCAAACGCACGCCAGCTCGCTGCACATCGTCCAGCCCATACCAACCGTCGACAAAGCGGAGCAGTCCGGTGGACTCCAGGTAATTGCCCACGACGGTCGATATGTCTTCGCCGAGAGGCTCATCTGCTGTCGGCGATACGTGCAGCGGAAAGACCACGATTCTTGCTGTATCCAGGCTGCCGAAGCCCGGGATTCGGTTGACCGCCACGGCCCAGGCCACGCCCAGCGAACCAGCCAACACGAGCAGAAAGGCCGCCACCTGACCGCCTCGCACCTTTTCCGCCCACCGGGGCCACAGCCTGCCGCGGGCGCGGCCCTCATCGCCGGCCACGGCAACTCGAACCTCCTGCGCCCAGGCGACCGCGAGGGCGAACGGCAGGCCGATGGCGAGCAAGACGAGCACCCCCGAGAAGGCCAGGTCGGGCAGTACAGCGCGCTCGACGAGGATGCTGACGAATTCGATCGCCAACCAGGCTACGCCAAGGTAAGCCGCTCCCACGTGGAACAGACGGCGCTTGCGAAGCTCTTCGAACCAAGCGGGCCATTCGATCGGGCCTTCGGCCGATGGGCGTGCTTCGGGCTCGCCGCTCGGTTCGGCCATTGCCCGCACCCCTTGGCCAGCCGTCCGCGACGGAAGCTCAGGGATCTCGCCGGAACGGATCTGCGCGATCAGCGCCGACGTCTCGGCCGGCGGTTCTGTTTGCCTCTCCTCGGCCAGAGCGGTCCGGTATGCGTCGTACTGCTCGATCGCGCCGCTGCGATCCCCAGATCGGGCCAGCAACAGGATCAGCGTGCTGTGCGCCTCGGGGTCGAGTGGTTCCAGCCGGGTCCAGCGCCAGGCGGTCGCCAGCGCTCCTTTCTGGTCTTCCGCCGCCAGCAGCTGCTCGATCTTGGCCGCAAAGGCGCGTCGTGCCAACCCTGCCAGGCGGGATCGGGTCGCCGAACGCCAGCTCTCGAAATCCGGAGCACCCGGTAGAGCGAACTGATCGAGGAAGGGGCCCTGGTAAAGGTCGAGAACGCTCTCCCAATCGCCTGCGTCCGCCGACTCCTCCAGCCGGGTGGCATCTACGGCGCACGCATCGCCGGCGAGCTTGAGGCTCTCGCCGTCGACGCGGATACAATCCTGCTCCAGTTCGTGCCGCAGTGCGTAGAGAGCCTGGGACAGCGAATGGCGGGCTCGCGCTTGGGGCCGACCTGGCCAGAAGATCGGCAGGAGACTGTCGCGCTTGACGGGTCCCTCGAGCGCGAGGTAGGCGACTATCGCGACCAGCTGTCTCTGGGCGGCGATCCCGGCAAGCTCCTGACCGTCGCTGCAGATGCTGGCTCGGCCGAGAGTAGTTATCTCTATCATGGTGTTGCGGCCTGCCG
>CP070722.1:3219512-3241330 GCA_020350785.1 Gemmatimonadota bacterium | reverse complement strand
CTGCCCGGTACGGCCGCGCGGATAGTAGTCGGGGTGGTGCCAGTCGAGCTGAGAGTAGTAGAGGAAGAGCTTGATGCCCTGCCGCCGGCACTCCGCGGCCAAGGCGCCGATCACATCGTTGCCGTAGGGTGTGCGGTCCACGATGTCCCAGTCGGAGACCTGCGAATTGAACATCGCGAACCCGTCGTGGTGCTTGGCGGTGATCGTGATGTACCTCATCCCCGCGCGCTTTACCAGCGACACCCAGGCGGCGGCGTCGAAGCGCTGCGGATTGAAGGCGTCTGCAAGCCGCTCGTAGTCGGAGACGGGGATCCGCCGATTCTCCATCACCCACTCGCCGGAGCCCATCATGCTGTAGATCCCCCAGTGGATGAACAGCCCGAATTTCGCGTCCTGGAACCAGGCGCGCGCGGCAAGGTTCTGCGGACCGGGTTCGTAGCCGGTCTGGCAGCCGGCCTCTCGCGCAGCGATGTGCGCGTGGGTGATGTCGAGTATCGCAGTGCACCGCGCTACGCGAGCGCGCTTTCGACCAGGCATACCTACCTCCCTGAAGCCCTCGGCTAAGACAGCACACTCTTAGGTCCGCATCGGTGTGGTCGCAAGCTCATTGGCCGGCACACCGCAGTTGACACGAGTTCGGCGCGGCCCCTAACGTTGCCGGTCAGCTGCGGCCGTAGCTGCTCCGAGAATGCCGGCACCTCACCGGCCAAGCCCAACCATCTCGAAGCGAGGACGTACCATGCCCGCTACCCTCAAGTTCGGCGATCAGAGTCCCGACGTCGCCAAGCTGGTCGACCTACTCACAAAGCGCGGCTGCGCGCCCGTGCCGCCGGTGATCACCAGCCAGCCGAAGTTCGGGCGTGCGATCGAGAACATGGTGCTCTACTTCCAGATGACGCACCAGCCCTGGTGCGCCTACTTCGCCTTCTGGGTCTTGAAGGAGATCTACGGCAAGCACCTGCTGGGGGAGCCGGTCGCCGCCGTCTGGTCCGCCTACAAGCACGCACTGGAGCACAAGCCACGGGAACCGAACGACGGGCGCACTCCGACACCGGGAGACGCCTTCGTGATCCTGCACGGTGATGACTACAAGCAGAATCGCTGCACGGGTCACATCGGATTCCTTCTGCAGGTCGCCGATGACGGCAAGTCATTCAACACGATCGAGGGCAACTGCGGGAACCGCGTGAAGGTTGGCACCCGAGCGATCAGCGATCCCAAGCTCAGGGGATTCATCAACATCGTCGGCGATCGCCCGACCTTCAAGCGCGGTTCGCTGCGCGGCGCGCAGAACGTTGGCAAGAGCGGAATGCGCTGAGCGATCCAGATCGCGGGTCAGGATTCGGCACGCTGCAGCCGGCCTGCTCGTCGCGATCGCTGTGGGCGCGGCGTCGCTCGTCGACGATCCGACGACGCAAGCCGCGCCGGAGCCGCTGACCAAGACCATCTATCTTCCGGATTGGGGCATCGGCGATGTGGCAGACGTGCGGCTCGGCCAGTTCAGCGTGATCGACGACGCCGCCGGCGACCGCCTGGAGGTCTACGTGCTGCGCGACGAGGAGCCTCGCGAGGTTTCCGCTCGCACCCTCAGCGAGACTCCGGCCTTCGACGGCGAATCGCTCCTCGTAACCGACTTCCGCACCAACCGTAACCGCCTGGGCGGCTTCTTCAGCGAGTTCCAGCGCGCGCCGTCCCAGGCCGCGGTGACGCTGGGCGACGCGCCCGATGGCCGCCCCGCCCTGCGCCTGAGCTACAGCAAGGATGAGGATGGCTTCTGCGGGTTCTGGCTCCACCTCTTCGACTTCACCAGCGGGCCAGCAGAGCGACGCTACCTGAACGCACGGCCATTCCACGCGCTCGGCTTCTGGGTACGTGGGGCGCAGGGCGGCGAACAGATTTTGCTCAAGATCGGCGACGCCGAATGGGAGAGGAATCAGGACGCGCTGCCCGTCGCAAAGCTGGACGAGCTCCTGCCTGAGGGGCGGCTGGAGACGCACTGGCAGCGCGTGGTGGTGCCGCTGACCCTGATCCCTCCGCGAGTGAGCACCCTATCCCTGGCCTCCGTTGTCTTCGAGGTGTTGGAGCCGGGGTCGAGCGAGATCTACTTGGGCCCGCTGGCCTTCCTGACGGAGGGCGCGGCGATGCCGCCGCTTCCCGAGCCGGACGAGGAGGCCGATCGGGCCTTCGAGCCCGCGAGCAAGGCCACCTGGGTCTGGAACACCGGCGAGCTACTGGCCGACGAGGCTCAGCGCGACGAACTGCTGCGCCTTCTGGCAGCGGAGCGTTTCGATCGTGTCTTTCTGCAATTGCCGGAGCCGGCGGACAACCCGTTGCCTTTGGGCGAGCTGCGGATCGACGAACGCCTGCGGCCGTTGTTGGCCGGCTTGAACGCCGCGAGCATCGAGGTCTATGCGCTGGACGGTCACCCGGCCTACGCGCTCCCCGCCCACCACGCGGCGGTGCTGCACACGATCGAGCACGTAATCGACTACAACGCTCGCGTCAGCGAGGCGGAGCGCTTCCACGGTATCCGCCACGACATCGAGCCGTACCTGCTACCCGGTTTCCACGGCGCGCGCCGCGCGGAGATCTTGCGTGGCTTCCTCGAGCTGGTCGCCGCCGGCGCCGAGCGAGCCCGCGGCGCCGGCCTGGTCTACGGCGTCGATCTGCCCTTCTGGTACGACGCGCCCGACAAGTACACCCACGAACCGATCAGCGTCGAGTTCGGCGGGGCTCGCAAGCTTGTGAGCCGGCACGTGATCGACCTGGCGGACGACGTATCGATCATGGATTATCGGACGGCCGCCTACGGCGCGGACGGCACGATCCGGGATGCCGAAGGCGAGTTGCAGTACGCGGCGGCCCGGGGCAAACAGGTGTTTGTCGGCCTCGAGACCTCTCCCCTACCCGATGAAGTCCTCTTCGAGCTCGCCGGCCGGCCCCAGCGTGGCCTGCCCGAAGCCCTCCGCGAGCAGGGCATCGTCGTTCTGGCGCCGCGGGGTGACTCCGCGCTGGTAATGCTCTTGGCTGATGACACGGACGTCGAAAGATCCGACCTCCGCGAGTGGCTGGCCGACCGCTTGCGCCGGGAGGCGGTGCCTTCCGGCGCCGCGGTCTGGTGGCAGGTGCGGCGCCGAATCTCGGTGCCTGGTGACAAGCTCAGCTTCGCGAATCTGGGGCCCGAACGGCTCCGCCAGACGATGCAGGAGACGGCGCGTGAGTTTCGGCGCTACGATTCGTTCGCCGGCTTCGCGCTCCATCATTTCTGGAGCTACAAGGGGCTGATCGGAGCGCAGCAGTAGCTCCTGTGATTGGCGACCTTCGACATCGCCCCGGGGCTACTCCGCCTTTTTCTCCTTCCGTTTCTTCATCATATCATCGACGCGCTTGTTGACCTCCTCGAGCCCCTCGCTCAGGGTGGCGCGCAGCTCGTCGAGCAGCTCCGACGACGCGTCCCGGGTCGCGCTCCAGGTGCCCTTCGCCGCGGCCTTCGTCTCGGGCGCTTTCGCCTCGGCACGCACCGAATCGACGGCGCGGTCCATCCGCTCGCCCAGCTCGCGCAAACGATTCGCCAGCTTGCGCGTCTCTTCCTCGGTCACCTCATCGGTCGCCCAGCCCTCTTTGAAGGCAACACCCAGTCGCTCACCCAGGTCCTTGACCTGCTTGCCCACTTCCTTCCAACGCTGCGCCACATCGCGCCAGGTGCGTTCCTCTTCCGCCGGCTGATCCGTCTTCATCGGCAGCTTCTCGTCCATGATCTCTCCCTAACTCTCGAGTTGTCGCTGAGTTCTGTGTTCGCTGACCACCACGTTAGCCTGATGCCGGAAGCGGGACTGCGCAACCTCGCGCCCCCGGCAGCGTCGGCTACCGCTGATCACTACTGATTCGGCCCGCCAGGAGTTTCGTCGGCCAGGATCTCCAGCAACCAGTCACGCGCTGCGCGCATCGCCCGGCCCCGGTGGCTGACCTCGTTCTTCTCGGCCACGCTGAGCTGGGCGGTGGTCACGCCGCGTTCGGGGAGATAGAAGAGCGGATCGTAGCCGAACCCTCCCTCACCGCGCGGCTCCCGCAGGATGACACCGTCCACGCGGCCGCTGAACAGGCGCGACCCGTCATCGAGCACGATGGCGACGGCGCAGTAGAAACGCGCCGAGCGCTCGCCGTCCGGGATGTCGCGGAGTCGGCGCAGCAGGAAGAGGTTGTTTGCGCGATCGACGCCGTACTCCTCCTGCATCTCCGGCGGCGCGTAGCGCTTGCTGCGCGGGCCGGGCTCGCCGTTCAGCGCGTCCACCACGATGCCGGAGTCCTCGCCCATCATCGGCAGGCCGGTGCGATCGTGGAAGTACTGCGCCTTGGCCAGGGCGTTGCGAGCGAAGCTGACTTCGCCTTCCAGCCTCTCTTCTTCCGGCTTCGGCTCGACTCCCAGGTCGGCGAGGCTGACGAGGCGGATGGGGGTGTGGCGAAAGATGGGCTCGATCTCGCGCAGCTTTCCCGGATTGCGTGTGGCGACCGCCAGCTTCACTTCGCAGCCTCGATCGCTTTGCGCTGCAGCTCTATCAGGCGGCGCGTGCCGGCGGCGGCCAGGTCGAGCAGCTCATCCAGGGTTGCGCGCTCGAAGGGATCGCCCTCGGCGGTCCCCTGCAGCTCGACGATGCGGCCGTCCTCCAGAGCGGCGTAGTTCATGTCCACCTCGGCCCGCACATCCTCGGCGTAGTCGAGGTCGAGGCAGACCGCGCCGTCCACGATGCCGACGCTCACCGCGGCGACGAGCTGGCGCACGGGGTTCGACGGCAGCGCGCCCGCGCCCGCCAGCCGCGCCGCCGCCTGCCAGAGCGCGAGGCAGCCGCCCGTGATCGCGGCCGTTCGGGTGCCGCCGTCGGCGCCGAGCACATCGCAGTCGACGATGAGCGTGCGCTCGCCCAGCGCCTCTAGGTCGGTGGCGGCGCGCAGCGCCCGGCCGATCAGCCGCTGGATCTCCTGGGTGCGGCCTCGCGGGCCGGCGCGCTCGCGTGGCGTCCGCGTCTCGGTCGAGCGCGGCAGCATTGCGTACTCCGCGGTGACCCAGCCGCCCACTCCCTCGCGGAACGCCGGGACCCCCTCCTGCAGGCTGGCGGCGCAGAGCACGCGCGTATCTCCCAACGAGATGAGGCAGGAGCCCTCGGCGCGCGGCGCGGCGCCCAGCTCGAAGCTCAGCGGGCGCAGCTCGCCCGGATCCCGGCCCGAAGGGCGCGGTACCATCAGTCCAGCTCTCCAGCCGCGCGAGCCGCCCTGGCGATCAGCTCGGTGGTGGAACGGCCGCCGATGTAGGGGAGGATGATGACCTGGCCACCGGCCGCCTCCACGACTTCGCGCTCGGGCAGCTGCTGAGGTGTGTAGTCGCCGCCTTTGACCATGGCGTCCGGTCGCAAGAGGGCGATGAGATCCTTGGGCGTGTCCTGCTCGAAGATCACCACGGCGTCCACGCACTCCAGCGCCGCCAGGCAGATGGCCCGGTCGACCTCCGGCTGAAGCGGCCGGCCGGACCCTTTGAGCCGCCGAACCGACGCATCGCTGTTGAGCCCCACGAGCAGCCGATCGCCCAGGGCCCGCGCGGCGATCAGCACCTCGACATGTCCGCGATGCAGGATGTCGAAGCACCCGTTGGTGAATATGAGACGGTGATCGCGGTCGGGACCGTGCCGGCGGTGCGCCTCTTCCCAAGTCAGGATCTTGTCACGCACAGTCTCAGGCAGTTTGATCTCGCTGGTCATCGATTTCGCCCAGAGCGCTCAGGCCGCCGGACCACGGAATCGAGCGACGATGGCCTCCCCACCTCGGTCCAGCAAGCTCTCAGCGACCTCTATCCCCAGGCGCTCGGCCTGGGCGGCTTCCCCGCGACCCTCCGCCCGAACCGCCTCTCGGCCATCCCGAGACGCGACCAGCGCCTGCAGCACCAGTTCGTTGCCCTCGAGCCGGGCGCGCGCCCCGACCGGAACCTGGCAACCGCCCTGCAGTCGATGCAGCAGCGCTCGCTCGGCTTCCGTCTCCGCCCGGGCCGCCGGGTCGTCTATGCAGCGAAGCAGTCGGTCGGTGGCGGCGTCGTCCGCCCGGCTCTCCACCGCCACGGCTCCCTGCCCCGGCGCCGGGAGCCAGTCCGGCGCATCGAGCAGACTGGTGATGCGCTCCGCCAGGCCCAGGCGGATGAGCCCGGCCGCCGCCATGATCAATGCGTCGTAACCGCCCTCGTCGAGCTTACGGATACGGGTCTCGACGTTGCCGCGGATCGACTCGACGCGCAGATCCGGCCGCAATGCGAGCAGCTGGGCGCGCCGCCGCTCCGAACTGGTGCCCACCCGAGCCCCCGGCGCGGCCGAGCGCGGATCACGTGGCCCGCGCTCCGTGCTGACCCAGGCGTCACGGGCGTCCTCTCGCTCGCAGACGGCACCCACCTTCAGGCCGGCCGGCGGATCCGTGGGCAGATCCTTGAGCGAGTGTACGGCCGCATCCACATCGCCGGCCAGCAGCGCCTCCTCGAGCGCCTCGGTGAACAGGCCCTTGCCGCCGATCTCGGGCAGCGGCCTGTCGAGCACGCGGTCGCCCGTGGTCTCGATGCGGACGATCTCGAAGAAGCGATCCGGCCAGGCCGCCGCCAATCGCGTCCGGACCCACTCCGCCTGCCAGAGCGCCAGGCGGCTACCACGGGAGGCGATGCGCATGGTGGATGAGGCGCTCAGGCAGTCTCAGGTCCGCGGGAACCCGGCGCGCCGCCCGAAAGCCCCCCCAGATCCGCTCGAATTCCGGGATCGCCCCCGGCCGCGGCCCGCTGGAAGATGATCTTGAGCAGCGGCGGTGTGATGAAGGTGGAGACAATCACCATAATGAGGATGGCGCTGAACACGGCGTCGGAGAGCAGGCCGCCGCGCCGTCCGATGTCGGCGAAGATCAGAACCACTTCGCCCCGCGGGATCATGCCGACCCCGACCGCCAAGCGGTTCATCTTCTCCCAGGGCACCGCCCAGCCGGAGACGATCTTTCCAACGATGGCGATTCCAGTGAGGATGCCCCCGATCACCAGAACCCCGGTATTGAAATCTTCCGTCCAGGGAAGGAACAGCCTGACGTTCACCGCAGCGCCCACCGACACGAAGAAGATCGGGGTAAAGACATCGGCGACCGGCTCGATGCGCTCGACGACGAGGTCGAACTGGTTGGTGGAGGAGAGGATGATGCCGGCGGCGAAGCTCCCTATGATCATGGCCGAGTCGGACAGATCGGCCAGCGCCGCCAGAAGCAGTGCGAAGCAGAAGGCGGACACCAGCAACACACCACGCACGCGCAGCCGATCGACGAAATCGAAAAGGCGCGGCCCGATGTAGTTGCCGATGATGACCGCGCCCACCAGGAAGCCGACAGCCTTCAACAGCGTCCAAGTGATCGCGCCGAAGGTGACGCTGGAGCCGGCGGCCAGCCCGACCACCAGCGCCAGCATGACCAGGCCGAGGACATCGTCGATCACGGCCGCCCCGATGATCGTGCGCGCCTCGCGTGTTCGCATCTGGTCGAGGTCGGCGAGCACGCGCGCCGTTATCCCGACCGAGGTCGCCGTGAGCGTGGCGCCGACGAAAATCGCCACCTTCCCCAGGCCTACCCCCTCGGGGTGCGCACCCAGTGGGGGATCGGCGAAGTACCAATAGCCGGCGCCCAACAGGAAGGGTGCCGTCACCCCCACGAACGCCACCATCGCCGCCGCCGGCCCGACCCGGAACATCTCTTTCAGATCGGTCTCCAGCCCGACCTCGAACAAGAGGATGACGACGCCGATCTCGGCCAGGAGGTGCACCGTCTCGGCCATGGGGTCGCCCGCCGCGGTCGGCACGATGCCGAGCACGCTCCCTCCTACGATGACGCCGCCGACCAGCTCGCCCAGCACCGCCGGCTGCCCAATGCGCTCCGCGATCTCGCCGGCGAACTTCCCCACCATCAGGATCGCAACGAGGATCAGCAGAAACCGGGCTACGGTGTGCTGCTGGCCGCCGTGGTCCGCACCCCCCTCCGCCGCGGGCCCCGGCTCATGCTCCTGCACATCCGCCGCCGCCTCCACCGCCGCTGCAGCGCTGGGGGACGGGGCGCTCGCCGGTGGCCGCTCCATGTACCCGGTGATCCCGACCAGAAAAAGGCCGGCGAAAGCCCAAAGGAGCAGCCGCCGTCGGCGCACCTGGCGAGCGGATCGGCGCCTCATCGGATCACCATTGGGATTGGGCCCCGTCGATTATCGCCTGAACCAGGTTCTCGATCGCCAGTAGGCGCCCATCTTCCTCCGTCTGCGTATCGGGGAGATATTCCCCGGCAGCCGACAACGATCGCGACTCCCAGAGGATCTGGTTCTCCCGTAGATCGTAAAGCTCGACCGCTACTGCGATGTCCACGCGCCGCTGGAAGATCACCGGACCGGTCGGGTCGGGCTGGTAGTTGACCGCGCGGTCGCTGTAACGCGTGATCGCTCCCCGCAGCACCGCGTCGGCCGACATCTCGTCCGCCGGCTTCAAGCCCAGGCGCCCGGGCACATCGTCGGACAACGCCTGTGTCAGTTCCTGAGTCAGCGTGAACTGCGTCGTCCGGTTGTCGAAGGGCAGGATAGCTATCGAATTGATGTGGCCCGGCAGGCCGCCGCCACCCGTGAAGGTGTAGACTCCGCAGCCGACCGCCATCAGCCCGCTCAGACTAAAGAGCAGGAACCGAGAAGATCCGCTGCTCGAACGGCGCGTGCGGCCGGATCTCGGTGACTTTGATGCGTACCTCATGAAACTCCCCCAGGTCGCGGTACCTGGCCTCCTGGGGCCACTGGTGCTCGCTGGGATCCCCGCCCGGCTCGCCGGGCTCGATCTCGATTCTCTGAACGACGTCGCCGCCGCGCCGCAACTCGGCCTCGATCAGCCGGCCCTCGCCGTCGAAGTGGAAGCTGAGGGTCTCGCGAGCGGACAGCTGGTAGTCCAGCTGTGTCCGCTCGCCCCGGCGATAGCCATCCGGCCGCAAACCGGCCGGCGGCCTGAACACACCCAGAAGCGTCCACATGAACGCCGGCGGCGGAAGAATGACTCGCTGCTCGCCGACGTAGTGCACAACGTCGCCCACGACGACAGCGCTCTGGACCCCCGACCAGCCCGGCCCCAGAAGGTCCAGCCGAACGCTGTCCGGCGGATTCACTCGTAACCCGCCGTCACCCGAGAACCGCCCCTCGCGCCCGCGATAGCGCCACTGGAATTCGATGAGCTGAGGCTCGCCCGGTGCGCCTCTCCCGCTCAGCCGCGTCGCCAACGCTGCGGAGTCCGCTACAGGTACGGGTTCCGGTAGCGAGCGCGCGCACGCGGCGACCGCCGCGCCAAGGATCAATGCGACTGCAAGGGCTCTCAAATGGAGCCGAAGATAGAGGTCGTGCCGGAGGGCGTCAAGCAAGCGGCGGCGCGAACGGCTTGATGCATCAGTAGTTGAACCCGATGAAGAAGTCGACCTCGGTGTCATTGAAGCCCGCGATTCGGTTCGTGGGCAGATCGCCGAGCGTGAAGCGCCAGCCCACATCCAGTCGCAGGACCAGCGGGAAGAGGATCGGCATGCGGAACCCGAACCCCCAGCTTCCCCAAACGCCCTCCGGTTCGCGGGTCTCCAGCCAGATCTGGGACAGGTCAACGAAGGCGCTGCCCTGTACGCCCGGGAAACGAATCGTCCCGAAGGGGAAGGCCAGCGCGATGCCGTGCATGACCGGAAACCGCCATTCCTGGCTGAGCAGCCAGACGCGGCTACCCACAAAACCCAGGAAGGGATACAGCCGCAACGTGTACGGTCCACCGAAGGCGATGCGCTCCGGTATCGCCCCGTCGCTGTAGTAGCCGAACAGGCGCACCGCATACGCGCTCAACAGCGAGGTGCGGAAGTAGCGGCGCCAGTCCGCCAGCAGAATGAAGTTCTCCGCACGGGCCCTCGTCAGATCCGTGGTGACGCCGGCGCTGAAGTTCCAACGCACGCCGTCTATCGGGCCGGTGGGCAACCACAGCGTGTTGTCCTTGACGTAGGAAACTTGGTTGGTGGAGATCCAGCCCTTGCGGGTCCGCGTGACCGGCTCGGGGTCGTTGATCGGGTCGATGAAGAGAACGTCATCGACGTCCACGCGGTCGGAGTACTCGAGCGTCGTCTGCGCCTCCAGCCGGCGGAACTTCGAGAACGGATAGGAAGCCAGGAAGAAGCCGCCCACAGTCCGTTCCTCGAACACATCGCTGAATGCCTGGTCCACGAAGCGACCGCTCCAGCGGAATCCGCCGACGCCCCAGTTCACGCGCCTCGACAGGTTCAGGTACATCGCCTGTCCGGCGAACGAGTCGAAGATGTCGTTGAGGCCGCTGAAATTCCGCGCCACCGCCGTCAGGAACAGCATGTGGTTGCCCAGCATGTCGGTGAAGAGAATTTGCAGGCCCTGGGCGGACCCGAACCCGGGCGCGAAGGCCGCCTGTCCCGCCGCGAAGTCCAGGCTGAACCTCGTTCGGTAGGGCTTGGACGTCGCCTCCGCGACGACCGGATGCGAGGTCTCCTCCCAGCCCCAACTCTGTGCCAGAACGGGCTCCGGCGGATCGAACTCGTCCACCAGATCCAGCGCCAGCCGCGTGTCCTCGAGCTTCAGCGGCTTGAAGTAGAGGTTGAATGTCCCCTTCTCGTAGGCGCTGAACACCAGGCCGCTTCCGTCCGGCAGCCAATCGGCGTCGAACGCGTCGCCCGTGTAGTTGGTGAGGCGGCCGCCACGCCCCTCACGGTCGACGACGAAGAGGTCGTGGACGCCGCGCCGATCGGACGTGAACACGATCCGCTCCCCGTCGGGCGACCAGCGCGGGTCGATGTCGCGCCAGGGGCCGTAGGTGAGATAATCGATCGCGCCACTTTCCGTGTCGTAGAGGAAAAGGTTCTCGTGCCCCTTGTCGCCCCCCGTTGTTCGATCCGAGGAAAACACGATGAAGCGGCCGTCCGGCGACCAGTCCGGGTCGCTCTCCATATAGCGGTCATTAGTGATCGCGTAATGCTCCTGCGTCTGAAAATCGAGTACGTACAGATCGGAGGGTCCGCTCACGCGCAGGCCGCTGAACACCACTTTGAGGCCGTCCGGCGACCAGGAAGGTGACGACAGAGCCACCAGGCCGTCGAACTGGTAGCGACCGACGATCTTGCGGCGCTCGAGGTCCCATATCTGAATGGCGTCCTTCTCCAGATACTTGGAGACGAAGACCAGCTTGCCGGTCCGCGACACGTCCAGCCGCGAGCTGAAGAAGTGCAGCGACTCGAACTCCTCGGACTTGTCGCCGTGCACCACCGAGCGCACACCGCCGTCGCCGGCGAACAGCGGCATCCAGTAGATCGCGGTGAACCCGGTGCGCGGCGACATGAAGAAGAGCTGCGGGACGCTGTCGGGTCCGGCATAGACGCTGGGCTTGAAGTTGGGCAGCATCTCGCGCAGCAGCGGCCGGGCGTCGACCGCCACCGGCGAGCGCTCCTCGTAGAGCGGGAAGTACTTGCGCTCCAGCTCATAGCGCCATTGGCGGTTCAGCTCCTCCAGCGAGATGCCGTAGACGCTGGCGAACGCGGCATCGAAGCTCGAGTGCTTCCAGAGGCTCTCGTAGATGTCGGCGATCCGGCCGTCGCCGAATCGCTGGCTCAGGTACTTGTGGATCTGGCCGCCCAGCGGGTAGGCGATGAATCCCAGGTTGTAGGTCAGCTCCTGCAGCGACGGCAGCCTTCCCGTCAGCACCAGGTCGCGCACGAACAGCTCATCGTCGGAGTCCTGCTGCGAGCTCCAATGCTCCGCCAGGCCTTCGATCCACCAGAGCGGCAGGTAGGGGCTGCGCAGCCGTGGATATTGTGAGAGGACCCGCGAGAGCTTCGATAGCTGGAAGAAGTGCACGAGCTCGTGGCGGATGGTGTGTCGAAAGTCGCTGTAGCTGCCGTTGAACGGCAGCGCGATCCGCCGCTTCAGGAACTCGGTGAAACCGGCCACGCCTTCCGGAAGGAAGGAGGACGTGACATTGGTCTGCTCGAAGTGCTGATGCGAGGAATAGATGAACAGCGGAACCCGGCGGAAGGGCCGGTGCCGGAAAAGCGCCGTCAGGCTGTCGAAACTCTCCTCGGCATAGCTCAAGGCCAGCTCCGCCAGGGCCTCCTCCTCCGGGTAGTAGTAGACATCGACCCGCGGACCCGCCAGGACCAGCCACTTGAAGTCGCTGTACTGAACTTTGTTCTTGCCGAAGGGGACGTACTGCGCCTGCAGCGGAGCGGCCAGGACAAGGATGGTGAGCGTGGCACTGGCCAGTCCGCCCGCGGCAGCCGTCGCGAGCCTGCGGCGCCGCGCGGCCCTGCTACGAGTCGAAAAGCGGTCCATGCGTTCCAACTCTACTACCACCGATCACCCGTGGACGTTTCCCCCGTTCCCGCCGGCGGCCCCGCCTCGAGCCCCTGTTGCAGTAGCCCCCGAATCTCCTCGGGAAGCTTCCGTGGCGTGGAATCTCGGTCCACGCAGACCAGCTCGGTCTCGGCCTCGGCAAGCAGACGCGAGTCGTCGGCGCGCTCGACTCGGTAATGGAAGCGAACGCTGCGACTGCGAAGCCGGCCCAGCCGCGTGCGCACCCGGATCGGGTCGTCGTAGCGGGCGGAGGAGCGGTAGCGGAGGACCGCCTCGGAGACGACCAGGAAGATCCCCTGCCGCTCCATCTCGGCGTAGGTCGTCCCCAGCCCGCGCATCAGCTCGGTCCGGCCCATCTCGCACCAGACCAGATAATTGGTATGATAAACCACACCCATCTGGTCGGTCTCGGAATACCGTACTCGGAACTCGATGCTGCTGTCCAGTGCGTCACCCCCTCCCGGCGGCCTCGACTTCGCCTCGTTTAGATTAGGGCGGCGAGCGGCGCAGGTCAAAAGCCTGCGGCGGCTTGTCAGCCCGGGCCCAGGCAGTATAATGCGCCAGCTCATGTCGAAACCGACCGTAATAGTCTCCGACCTCCACCTGGGGGCCGTTCCCGAATCGATTCGGTCCGCTTTCAGCCGTTTCGTGCGCCGCTGGCTGGGCAAAGCGGAGACGTTGCTGATCAACGGCGACCTTTTCGATTACTGGTTCGAGTTCCGAAGCGTGGTCCCGGGCCAGCACTTCCATACGCTGCGCGCTCTGGCGGACCTGCGGGAGTCGGGGGTCGAGCTCATCCTGGTGGGCGGCAACCACGATGCCTGGGGAGGGGCGTTCCTGGAGAAGACCATCGGCATCGAACTGCTCCAGGGGCCAGCGGAGTTACAGATCGCCGGCCGCCGCGCGCTCATCGCCCATGGGGACGGACTGGGCCCTGGCGACCTCGGGTACAAGGCGCTGCGCCGAGTTCTGCGCAGCCGGCCCGTGGTTGGGGCCATGCGCTGGGTCCATCCCGATCTGGCGGCATGGATCGCGCGAAAAGTCACACGAACGGGCGCGGAGATGGATCGCGGGAACGAGCGGTCGCTCGTGCGCGCCGCGGTTCTGGAGGAATACGCCGAGAAGCTGCTGGAGGAGCGCCCCGACCTGGACCTCGTGGTCTTCGGCCATTGTCATCTGCCGCAGGTCAAGCGAGTCGGGCCGCGCGGCTACTACATCAACTCGGGAGACTGGGTGACGCACCGCACTTACACGCTGGTAACGGCGGACTCCATCGAGCAGCACGAGTGCGTGGAATGACCGAGGGCGGGCAATTTGTTGCCTCGGGTCTATCGCTTTCTAGGGTCCGAACGGGATCTTCCACCCGATAAGATACGCCGACTCGCCTCCCGGCCCGATCCCGGTTCGCTCGTCAAAGCCGTACAGCTGCACCGAGATCCAGGCGTCCGCGCCCGCGAACAACGCCCAAAACACGGCCATCGCGATCCAGTCCTCTCTCTGCTGACGGCGTGATTTCACGAACGAGGACTCGGGCGGCAGGTTCCGTTCGGCGTGGTTCAGGCGGATCTGCGTGCGCGCCACTATGAAGAGGCTGAACGACTCGGCGAAGAAATAGAAGGCACCGCGCCCGTAATGCCCCAGCTCGGCCTGGCCCCAGCCGGGAACCGCCAGTGACCGGAGGAAGGCGCCTCCTCCTGATATGGGCGGCCGAGTGAAAATGGAGTCGATGGCCTGCGCCGCCGGCGCCGGAGGCTCGGGCTCTTGCGCCGCCAGCCCGACGGGCATGGCGAGGAGAAAGACCGCTGCGCAGGCCGAGCGAATCGTCATACGATCATCTGCAGGCGACGGTGATGCACCACCAGTTCGAGGGGTTCGCCGGCGGACAGCTCTCGATACTCACCGTCCAGGTGGTACTGGATCCTGCCCTCCGACTCCACGGTCATCCGGGCCGTACGCCACTTATGTACCATGGGAAGGCGCTCATGGGTCCCGCGGCGCACCGCCCAGACGTAGCGCGCGAACTCCGTGATGCTGATGGGATCGATCCAGTAGATGTCCAGCAGCCCATCCTCCAGCCGGGCATTGGGGGCGAGCCGGAAGCCGCCGCCCTCGCAGTTGCCGTTCATCGCGGCCGTCAACAGCGACTCGCCTTCCAGCGCGCCGCCGGGCCAGGTGACACGGTAGCGCTGAGGACGATAGTGCAGGATGGTGCGTACGACCGTCGGAAAGTAGCCGGGAATCTTGAACCGCTGCTTCAAGCGACGGCGCACGACTTCAGCATCGAAGCCGATGCCCAGCACGTTGAGGAAGTATTCTCCTCCGTTCACCTGCGCCACATCGATCGACTCGGTGCGGAACTCGGCCAACGCGTCCAGCGCCCGCTCGAAGCCCCGGCCGATTCGGCCCAGCGCCCGGGCCAGATCGTTGCCGGTTCCCAGCGGGATGTGCCCCATCACCACGTCGCGACGGCCCGCCGCCAGCACGCCGTTCAGCACGTCCAGCGACGTGCCGTCACCGCCCGCCGCCACGACGACCTCGCCCGCGGCGGCCGCCTCCTGCGCGGCCGAGCGCGTCGCCTGGCTCGAGTCCGCATCGACGACCTGGTAGCGTAAACGGCGCTCGCGCAGCGCCTCCTCCAGGCCGGCGCGGCGCAGCGCGCGCGCCGCCAGCGCCCGCCGGTTGAAGATGACGACGAGCGGAGCGCTTCGCGCGCCGGCCATGACTCTAGGACTCAAAGGATCGCGCCGGCGCGCTGCCAGGTGAGGGTGGCTGACGGGGTGCGAGATGCGCCCCCGCGCCGACCTTCGGGTGAGCAACTGGGTTTCATGGCGCCCAAACATACCACGCGTACCGGTGAGAACGGAAGGTGCTGGATCCGGCAGGAGGAAGCGGCGCGGCGCGCAGGAGCGGAAGAGCGCCCGAATCGCCAGGCTCAGCCGCTACGTACTGTCTATTGGATAGCAAGAGACTCGCACCTCAGCTCTCCTCTCAGACCCCGGCGCGGAGACAGGCGATGGCCGCCGACAGCAGAGGACCCGAGCACGTAGCCGGCTGGAGCATCGATCGGAGAGAGTTCATTCGCCTGTCCGCCCTGGCGCTGGGTGGCGCCGCGGTGGGAGCGTGTAGCGAAGGATCCACCGCGCCGGCCCAGCCGACCGCCCAGGTGGCGGCGGTCAGGGGCACCGACCTGGACGGCATGACCCGGGACGCGCTCTCCGCCCTGGGCGGCATCGGCCGCGTCGTCCACCAGGGCGAGTCCGTCTTCATCAAGCCGAATATGGTTACCCTGCCCTGGGCACGGAGCAGCCCGGTCTTCACCAGCGGCGAATGCACCAAGCCCGACATCATCATCGCGGTCGCCGAAGAGTGCCTGAGAGCCGGGGCGGCCGAGGTCGTCATCGGTGATGGCTCGCAGCTACCGACCCTCGATTGGACCCAGGCCACTACGCTGGACGGCTCCACGAACCTGGCCCTCGAGGTCCAGCGTCTGAGCGACCGTTACCCGGGCACCGCCAGGGTCGCCTCGCTGGAGGTGGACTCGCCGGCCTGGGACGAGGTCCCCTCGCGGACACCGATGGGCACGATCGCGGTATCCAGCCTGGTCACGCGAGCCGACCGCGTCATCTCGATACCGGTGGCCAAGACGCACTCCTGGGCCCAGCTCACCCTGTCGCTGAAGAACTTCGTCGGGGTCACGCCGATGATCCGCTACGGCGTCTGGCTGGACGGCTACTGGGATCGCGGCCGGGTTCTCGACCACAGCAGCACCCGCTCGATCGCCCAGATCTACCTCGATATCGTCGACGCGGTGAAGCCCGATCTCGCCATCGTCGACTTCTCTTACGGCGTCGAGGGCGACGGGCCGACCACCGGCGACGGCCAGACCGTGGACATGCGGAGTCGCTTGGGCTCGTGGTTGGTCCTGGCCAGTACCGACATCGTGGCCGCCGACGCGACGGCCGCCCGCATCATGAGCCACGACGTCGACTCGATCACACAGCTGCGCCTGGGATACGAGATGGGACTGGGTGAGATGCGTGGCGATCGGATCGAGCTGCTGGGCGAGCGGCTGGAGGACCTGCGGGTGCAATGGCGGCCCGCCCGGTTGAGGAACAGGTTGGCCGCCTGCCGGTTCGGCGGCGCGGCCTACGCGCGCGGGCCGTCAAGCTCGATCCGAGGGTCGCGCTTCCAAGACGCCTGACGGACGAGCCAGTTGGACGTGCGGCTCGGGTTATCGGAGTAGAAGCCTCGAGCGTCTAGTGGAGAACACGGAGAACCATTTGAGGGCTGAGTCCCTCCGTGATTCTCATCGTGCCGGCGCCGGATCCCTCGAGATGCAGTCGCCACCACTCGGCCGCCCTCTTCGTGCTCCATGCGTCGTCGGGCACGCTCTCCGCCAGAAGATCGCTCAGTTGCTCGGCGGTCTGTGGTCGATTTTCCGGGTCCTTCTCCAGACAGGCCATAATGACCCGCTCCAGTGCTTCGGGGATATCGACCTCGGTCCTCTGCGAGGGTGGCACGGGCGGAGTCTTCACGTGGTCCACGACGGTGGCTATTTGGCTCTTGCCGCGAAAGACCTGCTGGCCGGTGAGCAACCAGTAGGCCACGCAGCCTACGGAGTAGATATCGGCTCTCCCATCGACCGTCGGTGTGCCAAGAGCCATTTCGGGTGCCATGTAGGCAGGAGTTCCCGCCGCGATCCCCTCACCCGTGAGTTGATGTCTCGGTTCGCGCTGCTCGGTAGTCTTTACTAGCCCGAAATCGAGGACCTTCACGAAGTCGCAATCGTGTCCGAGCTTGCAGGCGAAGATGTTGGCCGGCTTGACATCTCGGTGTACGAGTCCGCGTTCGTGCGCTTCACCCAGCGACTCACAGGCCTGACGCAGGAAATGGACGGCGCGAGCCGGTCTGATGGGGCCGAATCGTCTGACCAGGGTTTCCAGGTTCAGGCCACAGAGAAGTTCCATCACATAGAAGAAGGCACCGTCCTCCGTGTATCCGAAATCGTAGATTGCGATCGTGTGGCAGGAGGTCAGGGCAGCAGTTGCCTTCGCTTCGCGCTCGAATCGCTTCAGCACGGTATCGCGGCTCGAATCGTTGTGGCCGAGCAGTTCAGGTCGTATCAGCTTGACGGCGGCCGGTCGGGCGAGCATTCGGTGCGTTGCCGCCCACACCTCACCCATGCCCCCCTCGCCCAAGCGCTCGATGAGATGGTAGTTGCCGATGTCGCGCGCCCTTCTGAGGCGGACGCCGTACTTGAGGACGCCGCGCGAGATCAGGTAAGCGATACCCGCGCAAAGGTAGGTCGTGAACAGAAAGTACCCCACGAAGAAGTAGAGGGGTACGTTGGGCATGCCGGGCCCGGCCAACACCGAGAGCCCGACGGTCGCGGGCCCGGCCGAAGCGGCGGCGAGCGAGGCGATCAGCGTCTTGCTGGGCCTGGCAGGGGCCAGCAGCGGGAAGCCAATGATCCAGACGCATTCCCACGGTATGCCCAGAAAGTCCGCCAGCATGCCCTCCGGGTCATAGGCGGGGAATTGCCCCCAAAACTCGCTCATCGCTATGCCCAGGGCGCCCACGACCTCGAAGACCAACCCGAGGTTCAGAATATGCTGAGGTGCCATCGTGGCGTGCCTGCTGAGCAGGAAGACGGCGAGACCGAGAGCTATGGAGACCAGCGCGATCACCGAATGGGTCCTGGTAAGCAGCTCGACGACACCCGCGCCTACGAGAAGGCGAGGCGTGAAATAGACAAGAGAGAAGCCTGCGGCGTACAGCAGCCCAAGCCAGCCGAGTCGATCGGCAGCTTCCGCAATGAGATCCTTGGGGAAAGCGCTCGGGCTGGTCGAAACGCCCTCCCCCGAATCCTGCCCTTCAACGTTTCGGCGGAGGACCAGCGAGTACTTCATGCTCTCCTCCAGCGTCGACTTTTCGCGAAATCGAATCAGACGCCGAGAATCGACCCTTCGACCAAGAACAGCATGGGCTGTCCAGCAACGGCTGTCAACCACCGCAGCGACTATTACACACAAGAACTACGCGCCGGGAAGCACGGGCTTGCCGGATGGGTCGCGCCGTCTCTCCAGCGCCCCCCCTATCCGGCTAGCCCCAACCCCGGCCGAGCAGCTCACGGTTCCCGACCCGTACGTTCATCAGCCCTGCGGCAAGCGCCGCGGCCTCCGCCTCGCGGGCCTGGCGGACCGGCGTACAGGGGAGGTCGCCCATGCAGAAGTTGGGGGCGAAGGCGAGCAATGAGTACGGGATCTGCGGGTCGAGCGCAGCTATGAACCGCGCGATCTTCGCTACCTCGTCCGCCCCCACGTAACCGGGGACCAGGAGCGTGCTGGCGATCACGAGCGGCGGCTGACGGCGGTCGGCGCCGCGCCGGGCCGCGCGCCTGAAGTTCTCCAGGGTGCGCCGGTTCGAGGCGCCGGTCAGAGCCCGGTGTAGGTTCTCGTCGTAGGCCTTCAGGTCGAACTTGATGCAGCCGCCCGTGCGCAGCGAGTAGCCGACCGCCGCATCGAGCAGCTTCGGATGCATCATGCCGGCTGTCTCCCAGCAGACGCGCACGCCGCGCTCCGCGTAGCGCTTCGACGCCGCCAGCGCGTGCGGCATCTGCGAGGCCGGATCACCGCCGAAATAGCAGACGCAGAACGTGCGATCGTTCGCCACCCCGGCCAGCGCTTGCGCGCTCACCGTCTCACCTCTGGAGGGCGAAACGCCGCGGAAATGCCAGTTCTGGCAGAAGAGACAGTTGGAAGTGCAGCTGTTGTAGAAGACGGCCAGGTTATGACAGCCGGGTCGCCGGCTGCCCTCGCAGACCCAGTCGGCCACGCAGTTGGTAGGGATCGGGTCGCGGTACCAGCTCAGCAGCCCGCGGCCCGGCGTGCCGGCGAGGTGGACGAGCTTGCCGCCGCGCACGGTGCGCAGCCCGCAGAAGCCGCGCTCACCTTCCCCGATCACGCACTCGTTCACACAGAGATTGCAGCGGACGCCCCCTTCGCTGCGCGGCGCCCGGGCGGGCAGGCCGAACGCTTCCCGGGACTGGGCGTGCGCGCGCTCGACGTAGAGACGTGCAGTGTCGAAGCGGTGACGAACGCAGTCAGCGCAGACGCCCAAGACTTCGGCTGGCTGCGGCGCGCTGCGGCCGCAGATCTCGCAAGCGCTGCCGGACATGGTGCTCCTCGAGCGTTATTTTAGTATGTTAGGCCTTGTCGGGCAGGTGCACAAACGCTTGGTCGCCGAAGATTTGATGTTTTTCAATTCCCTTCCGACAGTAAGACGGGCAGCCAAGTACCGTACCGTAATGGCGGGCTGGCGATCCAGGCAACGCTCGCCTCCTGACCGGGAAGGAGCGCACGGGCCATCCACTTTGATGGACAGCGCTCTTGGCCAACCCGGGCCACGTCAAGATACTCAGGCAGGGCCTCGAGGTCCGCATTCAAGTGCCCGGAGGCCAACCCTGAGATGAAGCCCGACCCCAGTGGGACGCACCTCCGCCGGGCGAGCCTCGGGGTCCGTTCAGGTGGATCAGGCATGGCCGGCACACAGGTCGCAGTACTGGAGTAGTGCCTGCATTCAAGTCCCATGCAGCAGGGGGGATGATAGCCTGGGCCACTGCATTCCAGCCCTTCCATCAAGCAGCGGCAATCGCCTCCAGTGCCAACCATACGACAGAGTACAGCACAGCCAACCGACAGCCCGGCTAAACTAGAGACCGCGAGGATCACGACGGCTGCGGCGATTGGGGTATGAAGCTTCATCGTCTTCTTCAACGAGCGAAAGTGCGGGTAACCTCTCTCTTCGCTCCAGACGACCCCATAGTGTCCTTGGCCAGTCAAGCACGGGTCAAGCCTGATGGCGGACCCCGACTTGACCGGAGCCCGCATCATGGCCCTGGGCTACGACCTCGAAAAGGACACGTCTTGACGCTGCCTCGGGCGCTTGATCGCGTGCTCGAAGCGGGATTTGCTGTCCTGTGAGGGGTTTTGCATTATGGAGCTACGCCCCCGAGCGAGATGGGCTGAGGGCGTGGGGCAGACATCGTTGTAGGAGTCCTCAGAATGGCAGCGCCCGATAGGCTGCGTGAACCATCGGGCTGGTGCACGGCCGGCTCCAGCCGCGCTCGGTTATGCGTTCTCCTTTCATGCTGTGCCTCTCCAAGAGTCTCACTTTCTGATCGACCTCAAGCCATCCAAGCGGTAGTCGCAACACCTCGCCGACAGATCAGTATCGAGACAAACGCTCAGCCTGCACGACCACGGGATGCAGATCATGACTGACGCACTCAACCATCCCGCCACCGCACTCGCCGACCACAGTTCCACAGACGAGCACCTCGTCGTCAGTGGACGGTCAAGACTCCTTCTGTGGGGCTCAGGAATGAATCGGCGTGTACTCTTGCTCATTATCGGCTCGCTTCTTCTCCCGCTGGGCTGCGGAGGGAACGACGACGTTAGCGGTCCAGATTACGCGACGCTCGTGGTTACTACGACGTCGCTACCGAACGCCACAGCGACTGTTTCTTACAGTGAGACGCTCGTGGCTACCGGCGGGGACAGCACCTACACATGGTCGGTCACGGTCGGCTCGCTGCCGACGGGCTTGAGCCTGACCGCCTCGACGGGGCTCATCTCGGGCACACCGAGCGTGTTAGGCAGCCAGACGTTCACGGTGCAGGTCGCGAGTGGCGATGGACAGACGGACACGCGGCAGTTGGCCATCACCGTGGAGCCGCCGATCCTTCAGCCCAGCGAGCTTTGCAGTGATTACCCCGACTACGCCATCGCGACGTTCGAGGATACCAACCTAACGGCGGAGATTAGGGCTGCACTCTCGGTCGGTGGCCAGGAGGCCCTCACTTGCGGCCTGATATCGAGGCTGACGGTGTTGAGTGCCAATGACGCCGGGATCACGAGCCTGGTGGGCATTCAGAATCTCACGAGCCTGAACCGCCTCCACCTCGACAGCAACTCGATCAGCGACATCAGCGCGCTGGGCGGACTAACGAGCCTGACGCGACTCCACCTCGAAGGCAACTCGATCGCCGACATCAGCGCGCTGAGCGTGCTCACGAGCCTTACGCGCCTCCACGTCGACAGCAACCCGATCGGCGACATCGGCGCGCTGAGCGGGCTCACGAACCTGACGCGCCTCTCCCTCCGCATGAACTCGATCAGCGACATCAGCTCGCTGAGCGGGCTCACGAGCTTGACGATTCTCGACCTCTCCAACAACTCGATCAGCGACCTTAGCGCGCTGAGCGGGATCACGAGCCTCGCCGAACTCTCCCTCGACAGCAACTGGATCAGCGACATCAGTGCGCTGAGCGGGCTCACGAACCTGACGCGCCTCTCCCTCCGCATCAACTCGATCAGCGACATCAGCGCGCTGAGCGGCCTCACGG
>CP070722.1:3198028-3219412 GCA_020350785.1 Gemmatimonadota bacterium | reverse complement strand
TCGCCTGCGCCGCCGGAAGGGGACGATCGTCGATACCGCTGCGGCGCGGAAGGATTGCTTCGTCCGCGATGAAGGCGACAAGCTGTTTCTCCTCCAGTTGGGCGCGCAGCGCCGTCGAGTCCTCAGTCAGCAACGCATGTCGGCGCAGGCTTTCGAGGTCACGCGCCGCCGGCGCCAGCACGCCACGCAGAGCGTCGGGGATAGCTGAGAGTAGCAGATCGATGGCGGCTTGTCCGAGTATGCGGCGCCCGCTGGCCGGCAGACCGGCGTAGAACCGGACGATCGCGCTCCCGGCCTTATCGATCTTCAAGCTGGTGCGCTCCAGGATCTGCTGGCGCGGCTTCAGTATGCGGACCAGCCCGCTCTTCCCACTTCCACGCGGTCGACTGATCTTGTTCAATGCATCCCATGTCCGGCGGTTGAGGCAATCGGCGGTGGCCCGGCGCCGCGCCACCGGCTGCAGGAGCTCCTCGGGCAGCTGAGTGACTTCTCTTGGAAAGACAGCACGCAGGCGGCTGGGTGCGGCGAAAGGATCCCCTTGCACGTAGTCGATATGGAGGACGAGATCGCCGAAGTCGTAGCCGCCGGCGATCTGTTTGTAAGCGCCGTATCCCTTGCTGTCGATCGCCCTCAGCGAGGCGCGGAGCTGTTCCGGCGATCTCGAGTTCCTGGCCATGCTGATCCTTGCATCCTCCGGCCTTGGGCCGGCATATTGCCCGCCGGTCGCCGAGCCTTCAGCCCGAAAGGGAGTGAACTAGAGATTCCCTCTCATGGAAGAAATACTGGCTGGGCCGCTTGGCCCAATCTTCATCTTTTTCCTCAGAATCGTCGATGTGTCCATCGCCACCGTGCGCCTGCTATTCGCGGTCCGCGGGCGCAAGCTGTCGGCAGCGGCGCTGGGTTTCTTCGAGATTCTGATCTGGATTGTGGCCATCGGCACCGTCGTGCGCAATCTGGACTCGGTGCTGCTGGTGATCGGATATGCGGCGGGCTTTGCTGCTGGCAATTACGTGGGCATCACGATAGAGGAGAAGCTGGCGTTGGGTGTCGCGGAAGTGCGGATCGTGTCGCGGCGCACGGGTGTCGAGATCGCCCAAGCTCTCAGGGACAAGGGTTTCGGGGCGACCGAGATCTTGGGTCAGGGGCGCGAGGGGCGCGTGGAGATCGTGACCACGGTGGTCGAGCGGCGGGCGCTTGCGGGCATCTTGGCCGAGATCCAGCGCTGGGATCCGGAGGCCTTCGTCAGCGTCGATGAACCGCGTTCGATCCAGCGCGGATGGCTCTTGAGCCGGCGGCGTAAGTGATGCTTCGACGGAAGAAGGCCAGCTCGTCAGCTATTGCAGCCCGTGTTCGTCCACCAGATTGGGACGACGGAGCGCGTCAGGCCCAAGTGCGGCGAATACTGTTGTGGATCCTCTGGGCCAACCTCTTGCTGGTGGCCGTCAAGATCGCGGTGGGTTGGAAGATCGGCTCGCTCTCGGTTCTGGGAGACGCGGCGCACTCGGGCACCGACGCCCTCAATAACGTCGTCGCCCTCGCCGCGATCTACCTCGCGGCCGCGCCACCGGACGAGAAACACCCCTACGGGCACAGCAAGTTCGAGACGCTGGGCGCGTTCATCATCGCCGGTATGCTCTCCATCACCTGCTTCGAGCTGCTGAGAAGCGCGGTGTCCAGGTTGGTTCAGGGAGCGCCGCCGCCCCGGCCCGAAGCGATCGCCGTTGCGGTGCTCGCTGCGACCATGGTCGTCAACATAGGGGTGGCGTTCTACGAACGGCGCCGCGGCCTGGAGCTCCGGTCCGAGCTGCTGACCGCCGACGCCCGGCACACCCAGGCCGACGTCTGGATCACGCTCGCCGTGCTCGCCGGCCTGGCCCTAGTCCGCATCGGCTGGGAACAGGCCGATTCTGTCCTGGCGATCCTGGTGGCCTTCGTGGTCGCCCGGAGCGGGCTGCTGATACTGCGGAGCACGGTCCCGGTCCTCGTAGACGAACGGGCCGTGGATCCCGAGCGGATCTTGAAACTTGCTTCCGGCGTGAAGGGCGTAGAGACCGTTTCGGAGATCCGCTCGCGCGGTCGACCCGGAGAGGCGTTCGCGGAGCTGACCGTCCGGGTCAATCCGACCACGTCGGTACGCCAGGCCCACACCATCGCCGACGAGGTCGAGCGTCGGGTCGCTCAGGAGCTCAACCTGAGGGATGTGATCGTTCACGTAGAGCCCAGCGAGCTGCACTGAATCGGTCTCTAGCTCTCCCGCTCGCTCGCGGCCGAGCGTGCGGCCTCCTGCGGCTCGACCCTCCAGGTGCAGCGGGCGTCGCCGCGGCGCTGGCATTCGGGGTGAGATACTAGCCGTTGACCCAATCCGCTCAGCTCCAGAAGACCGGCAGTCAATGAACTGTAGAGCCTGCAAGCGGCGCCGTATGCGCTGGCGCGTGCCGTGAGTGGAGCGTTGGCTCGGATCTCCAGAGAGCCCGGCTCTACCGCGACATCGCTAGCCGCCAGGAATGCTTGGTGCGCGGAGCGAACGGTCTGGAGAGCCAAGCGGCGGCGGAGCCGAGCCGGCATTCGTCTGGCCAGTCCGCGGAGTCCGCCCAGCGGGCCGTGAAAGTGGGAGACGGCCAGCAGGCGCCCGGCGGCCTCGAGGACGGCCCCTGCGTCCGCACGGCGTGAGATCAGCTCGAGTAGCGCGCTGACCTCCTCCTCGGCGACTCGGCGCCGAATCCGCGCCAGTCGCTGCAAATGGCGAATCTTTTCGCCGACCACGCCGCTGAGCCCCAGCCGCCCGGGAAAGAACGAGCTCAGATTTTCGTTCGGCAGGGCCTCGCTGGGTGTATCCAGCTGTTGAATAGCCCGCAGCAGCGCCAGCGGCAGCCGCGCATCGACCCGTCGTACTCTTCCACCCATCCGCTCGCTCCCGCGCCCCTAGGCGACGCCGAATGCCCAGGACACTGCCACGCTGATGACGACTATCGCGACCAGGTTCAACCAAAAGCCGGCGCGTCTCATCTCCGCCGCTTCAATATAGCCGGTACCGAAGACGATGGCGTTGGGGGGAGTTGCCACGGGGAGCATGAAGGCCATGGACGAGCCCATCGCCGCGGCGGTCATCAGCGCTAGCGAGTCGACTCCGACGGAAGGCCCGAGCGCGGCCATCACGGGCAAGCCCAGCGTCGCCGTGGCCGTGTTGGAGGTGACTTCGGTCACGAAGACGAAAGTGGCGGCTACGGCGGCGACGATGAGCAGATCGGGCAGGCCCGAAAAGATCGCGAGTTCACCTCCCAGCCAAGTCGTCAGACCTGATGACTCGAAAGCCGCGGCGAGAGATAGGCCGCCGCCGAACAGGACGAGAATGTCCCAGGGAATCTGGCGCGCGTGGGTCCAGTCGAGCACGCGCGTCGCCGAACCCGAGCGATCGTGCGTGGGCCAGAGGAAAAGGATCAGCGCCGCCGCGATGGCGATCGTCGAGTCTCCGATGCTGGGGAACAGCGACTGCAAGCCCGGGAACACGACATCGCCGATTACTTTCGGGGCTCGGAATACCCAGGCGAACGCGGCCAGCGCGAAGACGAGAGCGATCACGCGTTCGGCCGGATGCCAACGTCCCAGCTTGGCGCGCTCTCCGGAGATGACCCGCGCCGCTCCCGCCAACGGGCCGCCTGGCAACCGGAAGAGAAGGTGGCACAGTAAGAACCAGCAGAGCGCAAACATGGCCAAGGAGACCGGGAGGCCGATCGCCAACCAGCGAGCGAACGAGACCTCGACGCCCAGTAGCTCGTCGGCCATCGCGGCGAGGACGGCGTTGGGTGGCGTTCCGATCAGCGTAGCCACGCCGCCGATCGAGCCGGCGTAAGCGATGCCCAGCATGAGCGCGACTCCCAGGTTCTGGTGGTGCGCATCCGGTTCCTCTTCCTCTCGACGGGACTGGGAGGTGTCGAGCAAGAGGCTGAGGACGGCGATGCCGATGGGCATCATCATGAGGGTGGCCGCCGTGTTCGACATCCACATGCTGAGCACGGCGCTGGCCAGCATGAAGCCGGCGACGAGGCGGCGCGGGGAAGTCCCGGTGCGGGCGACGATGGCCAGGGCCAGGCGCCGGTGCAGCGCCCAGCGCTGCATGGCGGCGGCGATGAAGAAGCCACCCATGAAAAGAAAGATTACCGGATTTGCATAGGGGGCGGCCGCCTCCGTAGGTGACGAGACGCCGAGGCCTGGCAGCAGCACCAGCGGGATCAAGGCCGTCACGGCGAGGGGCACCGCGACGGTCAGCCACCAGGCCGCCATCCAGGCGGCCATCGCCAAGGTCGCATGGGCTTCGGGAGCGATGTCCCCAGGTCGTGGCAGCAGGAGAATGATGAAAAAGAGCGCCGGCCCGGCTATGAGCGCGGCCCTGCGCGTCCGAACCTGCCCGCCTTCATTGCGTCCCTCACTCATCGCTCCGAGAATAAGGCACGAACGGTCCGTCGCAAGCGGCGCACACGGAAAGGCTAGCCAATGGTGAGCAGCTGGTGGGACTAATCATGGCCCTGGCCGCCGCGGGCCTGGTGGCGGCAGCGGCCAGGCGTGCCGGTGCTCTCGACAGCGGAGGCGCCGTCGCCGCCACGTTGGTGGGAGCCAGCGTTCTCCGGTTCGCTGGCTGGGGGCCCGCCTTTGTGCTGGTGTTCTTCTTCGCCAGCGCCAGCGCTCTCTCGGCGCTGCCGGGCAAGCGGGGACGGTCGCGTCGCGGTGCGCGCCAGGTGATCGCCAACGGCTCGGTCGCAGCGGTGGCGGCGGTTCTGCAGGGGGCCAGCGGGTGGGCCGACCTGGCGTTTCTGGGGGCGGTCGCCGCGGCGGCCGCCGACACCTGGGGGACGGAAATCGGGGTGAGGCTGGGCAAGAGGCCGCGCTCCATAGTCACGTTTCGCCCGCAGCCGCCGGGCACCTCGGGCGCGATCTCCGTGCCCGGCACCCTGGCCGCGCTAGCCGGCGCCCTGGCGGTCGCCGCTGCCGGCGTCTGGCTCGTCGGCGGCCCGGCTGGCGCGGTAGCGCTGGCGGGATTGGCCGGCTCGCTGATCGACTCCCTGCTGGGCGCCGGACCTCAGGCCGCCTATCGTTGTCCGACCTGCGGCGCGCAGCCCGAGGTCGCTCGACATGCCGGTTGCCCGGAACGCGCCCGGCGGCTGGCGGGCCTTCCGGGGCTGGACAACGATGTGGTGAACCTGCTGGCAACCGCTGGCGGCGCGCTGATCGCTGTAGTCCTCGACTCCGTCCTGTAGCGGGCCGAGCGGGGCTGCTCGGGCCCCGGGGTTGTGTCTGCCTTGACCCGCCCCTCTCATTGATGTTCTTTTTTTCTACGGTTCCGTACCCGCTGTACCCGCCTCGTGCGGATTTGGCCACGATAACCGGAGGCTGCATGGCTCGGTCCGAGGAGCGAGCGCGCCAGGTCGTATTCGCGAAGGCCGCCGACGCGCTGGACGTCGATGCGGCGGAGCTGTCTACGCGTTGGGCAGCGGCCTTCGAGCGGCGCCTCTCCGAGCACGGCGAGCCGTTCCCCACGGATCACCTCGAAGAGGAGGTGGAAACCCTGGTCGGCGGTGTGGCCGGGGTCCTGCGCAGTCCCTGGGCCTACCGCAGCTTCCTGGGGTCGGGCGCGAATCAGCAGTTGGGCCGGCGGATTGCCCAGAAGCACCTCCAGGCGGGTGGCAAACTGGATCATGCACTCGAAGGTTACATGCGACTGCGCCAGGCGATGATCCTGGCTTCCAGGGATGTCTTTCGAGAGAGCGACAGGCCGTTCTTCGATCTGATGACGAGGCTGAACCGCTGCATCGACCGCATTCTCAACGCGATCGCCGAGGGTTACTTCACCGCGTTCCAGGCGGAGATCGAGAAGCAGGCGCTGACCGATGCGTTGACCGGTATGGGCAACTCGAGGCGTTTCCGCGAGGCGTTGGCTGCCGAGCTCAAGCGCAGTGACCGTAACAGCCGGTCGTTCTCGATAGTTTTCGTCGATGTGGATGATTTCAAGGACATCAATGATCGCTTGGGCCACGTTCAGGCCGATTACACCCTGACGGCCATCGGTCAGGCGCTCGCCTCGCAGCTGCGCGGCAGCGACCTCATCTGCCGTTGGGGTGGCGACGAGTTCATCATCCTGCTCCCCGAGACTGAACGGAGCGACGCCGCGATCCTGGCGGAGCGGTTGCGAGCCGAGGTTGCCGAGTGTCCCGACTGCGCTCAGGCGACCATCTCGTTGGGGATCGCCTGCTACCCCGAGGACGGCAAGGACTACGACGGCCTGGTCGCTTACGCCGATCGCGCGCTCTATTCGTCGAAGCACCACGGCAAGAACATGGTGACGCAGAGCGTAGGCGCCTGAGCCTGGTCACGCTCCCACAACCCACGCTCGCGCACCGCCGGCTCCCACCTCAGGCCACGCCGACGAGCGTGGCTGACCGCCTGCTACCAGCTTTCCCCTGTTGCCACGAGATCGAACCCCGCCTCTCGTAGGGCCGTCCTCAACCGCGCCTCGAGCTGAAGCAGGAGCTGATAGGCCGGATGATCGGTCGGGACGAGGCGATCGTAGCGGGAGCCCGCATCCGCGCGCGCACTACTGGGGCGATTGGGTTGGTAGTATGCAGTGATCTCCAGGACTCCTACCCCCTCCTCGCCTTCGCTGGCCTGGAACCCGTAGTAGACCTCCCGCTCGCGCAGCGAGTAGATCTGGGCATCCGCTCGCCTGTAGCTGGCGATGTCCAGCCAGCGGCTCTCGACATAGCCGCGGCTCGGGTCCACCTGTTGGGTCGGGATCGGTACGTCGGAGCAGACCTTAGCCACGATGGGCACGACAGCGGCGGGAGCCCCATCCCTGTACTCGATGCGGATAGGGTTCTCGGCGTCCTCCGGGACGGGGTAGTCCCTAACCCCGCCGGACGTGCTGCAGGACCAGATGGCAAGCGCTGGCAGTAAGAACCGGAGTCGACCAAGCATATAAGGATCCTCCGCAGGACTTCCTGTCACCATCTCGATTCAAAGACAATCAATGATGCGCTTGAATAGTAGAAAGCGATTCCGGAATGTTGCAAGTCAGAAGCAGGGAGCTGAGGCGGTGCCGACGGCCACGCGCGGGTTTGCAGGCCAGGCCGCGTGAAGCCGCCGGATGCAGAAGACCGGAAGCAGCTTCGGGCTGCTTCCGGTCTTTGTTCAACCTCTTAGCGGAATCGAAACCGGGCAATCGGGCGCTGGCGTCTTGCGCCTGGCGGTTCGACTGCGTTACGGACCGACAAACGTGGCGGCGTAAGCGATCGCGTTGTCCAACAGTGAGGACGCATAGGTGTAGTTGTGAACACCGCTGCTCCTGTCCTCGTAGACGAAGATCGCCGCGTATGCCACCTCGCGCTGCCAGACCGGCATCAAGGGATCCAGACTGTCGTTCTCGAAGTTGGCGACGAAGTCGGCGGTATCCGCATAGCCGAGCAGGACCGCGATCTGGTTGATCTTGCCCCGGATCTCGGTCTGTTTGCCGTCCACATCGAAGTCGGTCAGACCGGTATGGCAGGGCTCGCAGTTGCCGCCCGTCGGCTCCCAGGTGTGGAACGCGTGCTCCGTGATCTCGCCGTGCAGCTCGGTCTCACGCACCATGTGACACTTCACGCACCCGTTGGGGATGGACTGGTGCGAATGAATCCCATCGTAGGTGTAGCCCGGGATCTGGTAGGAGCCGGCTCCGATGAACATGTCCATCTGCGGGCTGGGGTGCGGCCCGAAGTGCGAGTAACCATCTTCGATCTGGCCCTGCACGTTGGCCGTGTTGCGCCGGGCGTGGTGGCACTGGGCGCAGGTCTGGGCCGGGCCGTAACCCGCCATCCGGGGCACCTCCGCGTCACCCGGCTCGTAGGGATACGTGTACTGAACCTCTTCCGCGGTGACGTCGCGGAGCTGCGCGTAGTTGCCGCCGCCGGCCTCACCCTGATGGGGGTCGTGACAGGTCGGGCAGCCGATCATGGTGATCTCTTCCGGGAACTCGTACGTCAAATACCGCGGATCGTGCGTCCGGATGTAGCCCTCCGATGAGTGGCAGTAGTCGCAAGATGAGCGACCCCACTCGTCGGTGAGCGCTTCGACCTGGCAGTCGGTGTCGCCGGCCGGGCAATCAGCGCTACCGGCCTTAGCGTGCGTGGACTCCACCCATTCCTCGATCTGCGTCCTGTGGCAGGGGAAGCACAGCGAGGTCGGCTCACCGTCGTTGCTGAAGTGCGTGGAGAACGAGACCAGAGGCTGGTGAGCGTTGAAGTCCGGGCCCATGGGGCCATGACAGGACTCGCACTGCACGCCCTCCAGCGCGGCCCGCCGCTCGGCCGCCTCCTCGGTGTCGACGCCATAATAGTCGTCGTACCCGTAGATGTCCGGGCCGCGGTTCTCCGGCGCGATCTCGGTGTCGCCGAACTCGACCTGGGAGTCGAAGCCCGTGGTGTGACACTGGAGACAGTAGAGGTTGGTCCGGGAGTCGGCCGAGAGATCCTCGTAGGCCTCCGTGTGACCCGTGAGCAGCACATTCTCGACGGTATTGGCGTGACAGTGCTGGCACGGCTCACCGAAGTCGCCCTGGTAGGAATAGGGGCTCACGCCCGTTCCCGGGGGCCCCTCCGGCCCCTCCGGCCCCTCCGGCCCCTCCGGCCCCTGGTCTCCCTCGCAGCCAAACGAGAGAAAGGCCAGGGACAGCACGACTGCAATCCCCAAACGATGTCGATGCTTCATTAGCTACCTCCCTTCAACTACCGAGAGTTTGATGATAGTTGGCGGGCCACCGGCAGCCCGAGAGGCATAACGGCACACGAAACCGCGAATCATACTGCATTTGACATTCCAAATAGCTGGGTGGTGACGAGCCACGCTTCTCAGCGAATCGGAGATCTGAGAACAAGCATTGTTAACCCGGTTTGAGACATGTTGTCTGAGACATAAGATCTCAGCTGATGATCAAACGAGGGATCCTGTGTTGAGGGGTAAATGAGCTGAGCTGAGGGAGCTACGCGGATCAATAATTGTTTTGATGTCTTTATGATAGTCGTTCTTGCTCCGCAGAGTCTTCAGTCGGCCAAACACCGAGTGGAATCCGGCTCATGCGATAGCGATGCATTCAATTTGAAAAGAGCCGCGAACCTATGGAAGTGAACTCGAAATACTTGCGTGATAGTTGCGGTTCGCCTATTAGAGTTTTGGTATCAATCTTGAGAACTATCGAACTACAGTTCGCATCTGCGACGATTCCTCCGCTGCGAATGCTGGCCTCGACTCTACTGCCCAACCGCGGCCGCTCGTCAGAGCGGGGCAGAAGTCTGCGGTTGCGAGTATTCGGCTTTGGTCGGTCGGAGTTCGACCGGGCTGGCCGTTGCTAAGCTGCGCAGTTCGGCTTGTACCTGAGCATGGGAGGCGATTTGTGACGCGACGAGCTACAGGACTTCCTGGGGCACTAATGGCCGCGGCGTTGGCCGTGTCGCTCGGTGCCGCTATAGCGGGCTGTGTCGACAAGGATGCGGTCTTCACGGACCGACCGGGTCTCGATCAGCCCACGGAAACCACCAACAATTTCTTGGGCTACATTGGCAATGCGGCGGAGAAGCAGACGTCTTGCGCTAACTGCCATGCGACTTTCCAGGCGGGCTGGGCCACGACCGGCCACTATGAGGCTTGGGAAGATCTGGGTTTGGAGCCCGGCGCGCAGCAGGACCCGGAGTGCGTCGGCTGCCATTCGGTCTCGGAGTTGGGCAACCCGCTCACGGAGGCAGCCGGCTACAACCTTGTGGCCGACGTGCGCTACACGGATGTGCAGTGTGAGTCGTGCCACGGGTCGGGTTGGGATCACGTAAACAACCCGAACGCCGCGAACGCGCCGCTCTGCTCGATCGCGGCGGCCACCGATGCCACGACCGGTTGCGGTGAGTGTCATAGCGGCGCTCACCAGCCTTTCGTGGAACAGTGGTCGCTGTCGGCACATGCGAACGTGGGTCGAGCGTCGGGTCGGGATGGCTGCAACGAATGTCACGAAGGCCGCAAGGCGCTGGAACGGAAATTCTACGACACGTCCAACTACGTGGAGAAGGGCGGGACGGAGGTTCAGCCGATCGTCTGCGCTGTTTGCCACGATCCGCACGGCTCCGACTTCGATGCCAATCTGCGGGCGCCGGTCGATGTTGCGGGGGATGAGCTACCGTCGACAGACCACCTGTGCTTCCGTTGCCACTCGCGGCGCGGCACTCCGCCCTCCGACCATGGCTCGCACGCGGCGCAGGGGCTTCTCGTCCTGCAGGAGGACATCGGCTGGATTCCGGCGGGCTTCGATGCTCCTGATGTAGGCAGTCACGGCAATCCGGCGGTCAACCCGACGGTCTGTGTCAAATGCCACGTCGTGATGTACGAGATAACCGACGCCGCCACGGGTGACCGCGAGTTTCGGTCGGTCGGCCACACGTTCTCGGCGGTCGTCTGTCTCGACGCCGAGGGCAAGCCGGACCCGACGCTGGACTGCGACGACGACGAGCGCGATTACCGCTCTTGCACCCAGGGTTGTCACCCCTCGGAGGCGGGAGCAGCGGACCTGTACAAGTTCCTCCAGACGGAGATCAACCGACGACTGGACCAGTTGTGGGTGGACAGCGATGGCGATGGCGTAGTGGACCCGGATGATGAGGGCCTGATACCGCAGGTCGTGCAGCGTGCCTTCCTGAATCCGGCGGATACGCTCGACCTCGATCCGCGCGACAATCTGGTCACCGTGGCCGAGGGCGTGTTCTGGAACGCCCAACTCGCCCATACCGACGGACGGCCGTACTTCGCCGGGGCGATTTTCTACGAGGGCCTGGCCGGCCCGGATGAGTCCGATCCGGAAGACGGGATTCCGGATGGCATCGAGTGGGATTCGCACAAGGCGAGCGGCAACGGGGTGCACAATCCGGACTTCCTGACGGAGCTGCTCGATGCTTCGATCGATGCGTTGATCGAGTTCTATGAGCTGGCCCCTTAGTTGGAAATTGGAGAGCAGGGCCCGGATCGCGGTGTACGATGGTGCGAGCCGGGCGCCCGTCTGCCGATTTCGCGCTTACGACCAACCCGGTTCTGGGAGGGAAACGTGAACGTCTCAGGCTCATATCTGAGGCGGGTCGGATCGCGGCTTCACGGCTGTAGAGCCGGAATCGCGTTCGTCGGCCTCGCCGTTCTATGGGCCGGTTGGGGTGCAGATAGCCTGCAGGCGCAGCAGTGGCGGGCCCGCGCCTCAACGCGGATCCAGTATATCGAAGGCCAAGCTCTTATGCTCGACAGCGTGCCGGTCGGCCAGACGACCGGAAGCGGAACGGTGCGCAGCGTCAACGGCGTTCAGGTCACCTGCGCGACCGGCGCGTCACACTGCTACTACTACCGTTCCGGTGAGAAGTCGCAAACGCTGCCGGCTTACCTCGATCTCGACCTCAACGTCTTCGGGCTGGGCGTAGAGGGATTGCGGTTTTATGCCAGCACGCGCTTCCGCGGCGCGCTTGGTACGAGCAGCGACAAGTTTTGGCCACGTACGGAAGACAACTTCGACCTTCTGGCAGGCTATGCAGAGCTGAACCGCAACTCGTTCCGCATTCGCCTGGGTCGCGACTGGATGGCCGGCGGCCTGGGCTGGTACGGCTACGACGGCGGCTCTGTGCTCTACCGCTATCGCCCGGCGCGCCTGGAGCTGGAAGCCTACGGTGGCTGGGGCCTGGAGCGCGGGCTTCCCGAACGCGTCACGTCGAGCAGCTTGGAGACGCTGGGTAATTTCCAGCCGATCAAGGACAACTACTTGTACGGCTTCCGCGGCTCCTTCGGCCCGCTCTCGGGCGTTTCAGCTCAAGCGATCTATCAGCGCGAGATCCTCACTGACCGGTCGGGGATCAGCTCGGAGCGCGTCGGCGTCGAGGCCAACTACCGTACAGCCGACAACCGCTGGCTGGTGGAAGGGCACGCCGATTATGATCTCGCCGCCGGCTGGTGGGGCAAAGCTGGTGCTAAAGTGGGCCTGTGGGCCAACACTCAGGTTTACTTCGAGGGTCGCTTTTTCCGCTATCGCCCCGTCTTCAGCCTGCAGACAATCTGGGTCGCCTTCAGCCCCGTGGGCTACACGGGTTGGGGTGGTGCGGTGGGGTTGGGCCCCTTCGAGAACGTGACGGCCCGGCTCGAGGTGGAGCGGCGCTCTTACGACGATACGGAGGCCGATGTCAACTTCTACGACACCACCGATCGAACCTGGACGGCCCGGGCGACGGCGCGCTGGCAGTCGCGAGGCAAGCTCGATGTTCAGGGCGCCTACTGGATCGATTGGGGCTACGGGTCGGGCGAGAGTGCCGGCAACTTGAGGCTTGGGTACGAGGTGAACCCGGATCTTTCGGTCGGCCTCAAAGGCGGCGCTCTACAACAGATCTGGGAGTACCGGATCGGCGAGGGGTGGATCTACAACATCGGCGCGGACGCCCGCTGGCGGACCCCCGTGGGGACGCTCTTTGGGGCGGTCGATGGCTTTAAACACAACCAGAAGAATAATGCGGCCCGAGAGGATTGGACCCAGTGGCGGGCTGCGTTGGGCATCTCTTACTACCTGGGTTCGGAACCGGGGAGGAGACCGTGAGCTACAGCCGATCCGTAGGAGCGCTGTTGGTCGTCGCACTCCTGGCGGCTGCGGGCGTCTGGGGCTGGGCCAAGAGCGGCGACAGGTTCCCTCACAGCAAGCACGCGAGCCTGTTCTCGAGTTGTGATGGTTGCCACGCTATCGAGGCGGACAGGGTCACGTTCCCTGATCCGAGCTTCTGCGAGGGCTGCCACAATGGCCAAGTGGCGCCGGAAGTGGCCTGGGAGGGGCCGAGCCGCCAGGCGAGCAAGTTCGCCTTCAATCATGTGGAGGCGATCGCCGCCAAGGAGGCCGTGGGCGCGGATGCGTCATGTTCCAGCTGTCATTTGGCGCCGGGCGGCGGCGCCATGGAAGTGCGGCGCGCACCGGCCACTCACACGCCCGTCTTTGCGGAGGAGCACCGGGTACTGGCCGCCACGGCCAGTGCGGATTGCCAGATCTGCCACGTCCGTGACCAGCGCTGTCTCGGCTGTCACAGCGGCTCGCCGACGCTCGATACGCCGGCCCAGGACCAGGCGTCGTATCATCCGGAGAACTTCCTGGAGCAGCACGCGGTCGCCGCCTGGAACCAGGATGTGGAGTGCGCGAGCTGTCACAATCCCGAGGCCTATTGTCGAAGCTGCCACCTCGAGTTGGGTAGGGCGTCGCAGGAGGGCCGGACCGATACCGGCTTCCATAACGAAGATCCGAGGTTCCAGTTCGGGCACGGTCAGGCGGCACGGCAGGGGCTGGAGAGCTGTGCTTCCTGCCACGCACAGAGCGACTGCCTGGCCTGTCACTCGGCCAAGAGCGGACGCAACATCAAGCCGCACGGCCCCGATTTCGATGCCGAGAAGTTGCGCGACAAGAATCCGCAGTTGTGTCTGTTCTGCCACTTCTCCTCGATTCTCGATCGATAACCGAAACCAGTTGACTGACCGTCGCCGGGCGTCCACCGCGCCCGGCGACGAACTGCTTTCTCTTCGCCCGCCCGCACAGTAGTTTTTGTAATATGGCTCAATGAAAGAGCACAGAACCGTGGTGCGAACGAGCACCTTCGGCCGGCGCATGCTGATGTGCTGGATGACTGACTGTCAGGTGTTTGCCACGCGGGGGGAAAAATGACCGTTCGGCTCAGCCATCGACTCACGCCGGGGACCGAGTTGGCGATGCTGACGGAGCTCGGCGTCGCAGTCTTGCTGTTGTGGGCCGCCGCTGGGGCGTGGGCACAGACGCCAGAAAGGCTCGACCAGGACCCTCTGGCGGGATCAGAAGCGTTCGAGTCCAAAGGCTGCGTGAAGTGCCACTCGGTAAACGGACTGGGGGGAACGAGCGCGTCGGATCTCGGCCAGATCTCACGTCGACGCTCGTTCTTCGAGTTGGGGGCCACTCTTTGGAACCACGCGCCCCTGATGGGCTCTGGGATGCGACATGATGATGTCGAATTCGTGGAGATGAGCGCAGAAGAGGCTGGCGACCTCATCGGCTTCCTGTTCTTCCTGCATTATTTCGATACGCCCGGCAACGTGGAAGTGGGCAAGCGCCTGTTCAACGAGAAGAAGTGCTCCACCTGTCATAAGATCGGGAACTACGGCGGTGACGTCGGTCCCGACTTGAACTTCGTCGGCGATTATGGTTCACCGATCCTGGTGGCGGCGGCAATGTGGAATCACAGTATCGGCATGGGCGAAGCGATGGAGGAGAGAGGTGTGATCCGGCCGACCTTCACCGAGACCGAGCTGATCGACCTCATAGCCTATCTCGAGTCCGCGGCGCCCCAGCCGATCGAGGGACGCGTCTATGTGCTGCCGGGCCGAGCTGAGGCCGGGCGCACCTTGTTCGTGGAGAAACGCTGCGAAAGGTGTCATGCCGTGGAAGGAGTGGGCGGCCGTGTAGGGCCAGACCTGGCGAAGACCGGGCGCCAATGGAGCATAACCCAGTTCGCGGCGGCGATGTGGAACAAGGCACCGGCGATGCTCAAAGCCATGGCTGACCAACGTGTGATGACTCCGCAGATCGGTGGCGGAGAGATGGCCGATCTTCTGGCTTATCTCTATTCGATCAAGTATTTCGCCGAGCCCGGCGACGCCGATGTCGGACAGCAGCTGCTCTGGGACAAAGGCTGCCTCACGTGTCATGGCTTGGCCGGCGCCGGCGCTCAGGCGGCCAGCGATTTGGCCCGGCCGCGGGGCATGGAATCGGGCGCCGCCGTGATTGCCAGTCTCTGGAACCATGCTGTCTCGATGGCCGAGGGCACGCAGGGCCGGGGAGGGGACTGGCCGGTGTTGAGCGCCGAGGAGTTGGCGAGCATCGCGTCTTTCCTGCTGCTGATGGAGGGCTCTCGCTAGTCCGCGCTCGAACCGTGGCGGGGAAACAGGTGTTTTCTGCCGGCCTGGCTGCCAGCCCGGCGTTCGCCTGTGGGGGAGAATGATTGAGAACGTTTCTCATTTCTGTTCCCTACAACCTCTTGCCTTGCGCAGGCGTCCAAATTACAGTGCAAGCGGTGGCAGCGGTCAGGTTTCAATCGTCATATCCGGGCACCGTTGGTACCTGGATATGGCAACAGTCTGGAGGGAGTGCGTATGGAGTACGGACGTCCGTTTGCGACATTCTTGATCGTGGTGGTCGGACTCGCCCTGGCCGCTTTCGCCTGGCAGCAGGAGGGTTGGACGACTCCTCCGGCGGTCTCGCATGCTCTGGAGGGCCGTGACAACTGCTTGATGTGTCACAAGCCCGGAGCTATGGAGCCGGTGCCGGACACCCCAGCGAATCACGCGGATCGCACGAACGACATGTGCCTGATGTGCCATGCGAAGGATGCGGCGGTACAGACGACGGCTCCGCCGGCCGTGACGCACGATTTGCAGGGCAAGGATAACTGCCTGATGTGCCATAAGGCAGGTGCGATGGAAGCGGTTCCCGATGTACCGGCTGACCACGAGGGCAGGGACAACAAGTACTGCGGGCTCTGCCACATGCCGGCTGCCTGACGAAGCGCGCAGAAGGGGCGCGCCACTTGATGGGGGTGGCGCGCCCCTTCCGCGTGGGTGAGCGGGGCCGAGTACGACAAGTTCTCCTTTCCTGAGACTCGAGGGCGGCTGTCGCAGGTTGCCACACCTGGCGCCATGAAGCCCAACCGAAGCTCCCCGCGTCCCCACATTTCGCCCATTAATCAAGCCAGGACAGGACGTAGCCGGGCTTTTCCGTATTGGCGGCCCGAGGTTTGCTCATCAAGAGGATAGAGCAATGCACGAGATGTCTGTGGCCCTCGAGATCGGGTCGATAGTCGCGCGGGAGCTGGCGAAGCGGCCTGGTTGTCGTCTGACCGGACTGGGGGTCGTGGTCGGAGCGTTTTCGGGTGTGCAGATCGACACGCTCGAGTTCTGCCTGGAGGTAGTGATGGCCGAGCGGTACGATGGCGTCGTCTGCGAGGTGAAGCCGGAACCGGGCACGGCGCAGTGTCTGCAATGCGGTCGGCGCTTCCAGGTCAGCCGGGCTCCGTTTGAATGTCCGACGTGTGGGATGCCGGCGCTCGGTGTAGATGGCGGTGACAGTCTGCAGGTGAGCTATCTCGAGGTGGAGTGAGCGATGAGTTCAGAGCGTGTAGAGGTGAAAGAGAAGGTCCTGAGCGCTAATGACCAGGTGGCGGCGGAGAATCGCGCCCTGCTGGCGGCGCATGGGATATACAGCGTCAACATGATCTCTTCGCCTGGATCGGGTAAGACGACGCTCTTGGAGAGAACAGTCGATTTGCTCAAGCCATCGCTGAGACTGGGGGTCGTAGCCGGCGATGTGCAGACGCGTAACGACGCCGAACGGCTGGAACGCCACGGGATCCCGGTCGAGGCGATCGAGACCGGCGGCGGCTGCCATCTGGACGCGCGGCAGGTAGCGAGGACGCTGGCATTACTGGATCTGCCGAGCACGGATTTGCTCTTCATCGAAAACGTGGGCAATCTGGTTTGCCCGTCATCCTTCGATCTTGGAGAGTCGGAGAAGATCGTGCTGATGAGCGTGACGGAGGGCGAGGACAAACCGCTCAAGTACCCGGCTGCCTTCCGGCGTGCCAGGATCTGCGTCATCACCAAAGTCGATCTGGTACCTCACCTGGACTTCTCGACGGAGCGGGCGGTCGATAACGCACGCTCGGTGAATCCCGATCTGCGGTTCTTCTTCACCTCGTCGTATTCGGGTGAGGGATTGGAGGAGTGGGGGGGGTGGTTGGGGGAGCGGGTGGAGGAATACAGGCGGGGCAGGTAGCGTGCGGGCACTGAGCATTCGGGTAAGAGGGATCGTCCAGGGTGTTGGCTTCCGGCCGTTCGTCTTTCAGCTGGCCGAGCGATACAAGCTCGCAGGCTGGGTACGCAACACGAATCAGCAGGTAGAGATCGAAGTCGAGGGCGGCGGCGTGTCGCTGGACAACTTCCTGCGCGACCTGCGCGAGCGGGCACCGCCGTTGGCGCGTATCGACGAGATCGAGGCAGACGCGCGGCCACTCTCTGGCTATGGCTCCTTCGAGATCCTCGAGAGCCAGGTCGGCGAGGGTTGGCAGTCGATACCACCGGACGCGGCGACCTGTGCGGAGTGCCTGGCCGAGGTTTTCGACGCATCCGAACGCCGCCACGGCTACGCGTTCACGAACTGCACACACTGTGGACCGCGCTTCACGATCATCGATTCGCTTCCCTACGATCGTGATCGGACCACGATGCGCTGCTTCCCGATGTGCGAGGACTGTCATCGGGAGTACGAAGATCCGCGTGACCGGCGCTTCCATGCTCAACCGATCGCCTGCCCAACGTGCGGGCCGCACCTCTGGTTGGAAACCGAAGCCAACGTATCGGCGGAAGAGGATCCCATCGTTGCCTGCGCTGCGTTGCTGGTGCTGGGCAAGATCGTTGCCATCAAGGGCCTTGGCGGTTTTCAGCTGGCCTGCGATGGGGCGAACGATGAGGCGGTTGCCAGGCTCAGATCGCAGAAGCGCCGCTACGGAAAACCTTTCGGTTTGATGGTGCCGGACATCGATTGGGTGCGCCGCCTCTGCGAGGTCAGCGAAGTTGAAGAGCGGTCACTGGCGAGTCGTGAGCGGCCGATCGTGCTGCTGAAGCGGCGTGCCGATGCGCGGATCGCGGCCGAAGTGGCGCCCGGCCTCGATACGCTCGGCCTGATGCTGCCCTATACGCCGCTTCACCATCTACTGTTGCAGACCTTCGGCGGCCCTTTGGTGATGACCAGCGGCAACTTGAGCGAGGAGCCGATCGCCATTGGCAACCGGGAGGCCAGGAAGCGCTTGAGCGGTATCGCCGACGCTTTCCTCTTCCACAACCGCGACATCTATGCACGCTACGATGACTCGGTCGTCCGCAGTCTCGCGGGTACGCCCGTATCGCTGAGGCGTGCCCGGGGATACGCTCCGGTGCCGGTGGATCTCCCCTTCGACTCGCGACAGGATATACTGGCCTGCGGCCCCCATCAGAAGAACACGTTCTGCCTGGTCAAAGGCTCCAAGGCCTACATCAGTCAGCACATAGGCGATCTGGACAACCTGGAGACGCTGGAGCACTACAAGAGGTCTCTGGAGCTTTACCAACGGCTATTCAAGGTGGAACCGCAAATCATCGCGCACGATATGCATCCCGATTACCTGTCCACCCACGTGGCTCACGAGTTTCCGGCGCCGACGGCGCTGCGGGTGGTCGTGCAGCATCATCACGCACATGTGGTGAGCGTGATGGCGGAGCATGGAGTGCGCGAGCCGGTAATCGGGGTCGCGTATGATGGAACCGGTTACGGGACGGATGGAACGATCTGGGGCGGCGAGATACTGCTATGCGAATGGCGATCATTCCAACGGCTGGCCCATCTGCGACAGGCTCCGATGATCGGCGGCGAGGCGGCGATCCGCAAACCGTACCGGATGGCCGCGGCTTACATCTGGTCGCTCTGTCAGGCGAGCGAGGCCGAGTTCAGCAGCTTCTTCGCCACGTTGCCGTTGGGGGAACGCATTATCCTGCGGCGCCAATTCGATACGGGCCTCAACTCGCCACTGACTTCCTCCTGCGGACGCTTATTCGATGCGGCGGCGGCGCTTCTTGGCCTGCGTCAGGAAGCGCTGTATGAAGGGCAACCGGCGGTCGAATTGGAGGCCATCGCCGACGCCGATACGGACTACGTCTATCCGTACGATATCCTGCGCGAGGGAGACGGATGGGTGATCGATCCGGCGGCGACGCTGCGTGCGATGTGGTGTGAAGTCCGTGCCGGCCGACCCATATCCCAGATCGCCGGCGTCTTCCACAAGACTATAGCTGCCTTCACAGTCGCGGTCTGCCGCAACATACGGGACAAGCACGGTATCAATCGAGTGGCTCTGAGCGGCGGGTGTTTTCAGAACGCGCTGCTCACCCGGCTGATTCTCGCCGATCTGTTGGAGTCGGGTTTCGAGACGTTAACGCACCGGCTTGTACCGCCGAACGACGGCGGTATTTCCTTGGGTCAGGCGGTCGTCGCTTACGCTATCGCCACGGGTGGCTGAGAGATCGACCGGGCCGCCTTTGGCGCGAGTGCCGGAACGCCCGGGCTAGAGTAGTGATCTGGCGTCAACAGATGCGGGGAAGCGGCTCGCCTTCTGGCTCGGTGACGAGGCGGCGGCCGAACCCGGTGTCCAGGATCAGGCGTCCTGTATGCTCCTCGATGCAGGTCCCGATCAGCGCGGCGTTCGCGCCCAGTGGGTGCGACCTCAGTGCCTTGAGAACGGTGTCCGCGGCCTCAGGACGCACGCCGATGACGGCCTTTCCTTCGTTGGCAATGTGAAACAGCTCGAGTCCGAGCATCTCGGCGGCCGAGCGCACTACCGGTGTGATGGGAACGGCCGATTCCTCGATCACGATTCCGACCTTGCTCTTCTCCGCCATCTCGGTGAGCGCGCTTGCCAGGCCACCGCGGGTGGGGTCCTTCATGGCAACGATCGCGTCCCCGCCAGCGCTCAGGGCCCGGCGGACGAGATCGTTGATGGGGGCAACATCGGAACGCAGATCGCCTTCGAGCCCCAGGCCGCGGCGAGCGGCCATCAGTGCGATGCCGTGATCACCGATCGTGCCGGTTACCAGGATTCGATCGCCTGGTGAGAGGCCTGCATCGGTGACGACGGTCTGGGCTGTCGCTACTCCCGTTGTGTTGATGATGATCCCGTCGAGCTCGCCGCGGCCCATCACCTTCGTGTCGCCGGTGACGACGGTGGCACCGGCCTCTCGGCAAGTGTCCTGCATCGAGAGCTGAATCCGCCTGAGATCCGCCTGCAGGAAACCTTCCTCGATAACCAGCGCCGAAGTCAGGCCCATAACCTCGGTGGCGCCCATCATGGCCAGATCGTTCACCGTGCCGGCAATCGCCAGGCGGCCGATGTCGCCGCCGGGGAAGAATACCGGGTGGATAACATGGGAATCGGTGGTCACGATGAGCCAGCGATCTCCGATGCGTAGCGCCGCACCGTCGTCCAGGGCGGCCAGGCCCAGGTCGTCGGCTTTGCCGTCCAGGAAACCTGCGGCGAGGGTCTCCTCGATCAGAGCTCGCATGGCGCGACCCCCGGCACCGTGCTTGAGTGTAATGCGCTCGTCACCGGGACGGCCGAACGGCCCGCGGGTCATAGGTCCGGGTGGCCTCCGTACTGATGCCAAATCTTGCAGGTGCCCTCACTGCTGACCATGCAGGCGCCTACCGGATTCTCCGGAACGCACTCTTTGCCGAACAGCGTGCAGTCCGCGGGCGTGGCCAGCCCTGACATGATGGCGCCGCAGACACACTGCTGGGCTAGAGCGGACGGCACGTTTTCACGCAACCGCGTCAGGTCGATCTCGAATTTGCGACGAGCATCGATGTGGGCGAACTCGTCCCGCAATCTGAGGTTGCCGTCGGGTATGTCAGCGATCCCACGCCAGCGACCGCTGGCTGTGCCGAAGACCCTCCACAACTGTTCTTGAGCGACTCGGTTGCCTTCCTTGGTCACACAGCGCGGATACATATTCTCGACCACCTGCTCGCCGTTGCGGATCAATTCAGTCAACCTGACGAGGGCGGCCAGTATGTCCAGCGGTTCGAATCCGCCTACGACGATGGGAATACCGTAACGTTCTACCTGCTTTTCGAAGATTCCCCAGCCGGTTATGGTGGCCGCATGGCCCGCAGCAAGGAAACCCTCGATCCGCGTCTGCGGGATCTGGGCGACGATTTCCATCGCGGGTGGCACGTATTTGTGCGCCGAAAGGATGGAGAAGTTCTTGGGCAGATCACCCTGCAGCACGATCGCTGCGGTGGCCACAGCCGTGGTCTCGAAACCGCTGGCGAAGAAGACGACCTCGGCATCGCTGCGGCGCGCCAGGTCGACGGCCTGCATCGCGCTGTAGATGATCTCGATCCGGCCCCCCTCGGCCTGCGCCTCAGCCAGCGACTTCGCCGTTCCGGGGACTCTCACCATGTCGCCGTAGGTGGCGATGATGCAGCCATCCTGAGCCAGCACGACTGCCTCGTCGACTTCGGGCAGGTCGGTGACGCAGACCGGGCAGCCGGGACCCATGATCAAGTCCAGCGACTTGGGCAGCACCGAACGCAGGCCGTAGCGGGCGATGGCCTGCTCGTGGCTCCCACACACGTGCATCTCCGTGATCTCACGGCCGATCTCTCGGAAGAGAAGTTCTAGCTTCTCAGAGAGAGCGAGCGCCTGAGCCTGGTCGCGAAACTTGAGCTCTGCAGACTGACTGAGTATATCCAGCTCAGGCATCAGATCC
>CP070722.1:3194599-3197928 GCA_020350785.1 Gemmatimonadota bacterium | reverse complement strand
GAAATTGTCCCTGATTTGGCTTTTTGGCAATGCACCACATTAGGAATTCTTGCTGAACGAGCAGGATTTGATTCAATCTGGATTACTGATCATTTTCCCAATCGGGATCCTTATGCAATACTTTCACATCTGTCGAACTATACAAAAACTGTAAAAATGGGTCCAAGTGTCCAAACGCCAATATTACGGCATCCAGCGTATATCGCCTCTGCTATAGCTACAATAGATGAATTATCTGATGGTCGTGCAATTCTTGGGCTTGGTGCAGGTGACCGGATCACCCTAAGTAACGTTGGAAAAACTTGGGAAGGTATATATGAGTCACTTCGAGCCACTATTGACTCGATTCGGAGATTATGGCAGGGAGCTTGCCTCGCGGGTTGCGTCCGTGCCCTCCGCGTTGGCATCGCCGGTCCTATCACCCGGAGCGGTCGGTTCGGACTGAGCGGGTGCGACCGGGTCCGAGAGGGCTGCGACTTCTGTCTCGCCGGCCTGGGCGGGACTCTGCGCTACCTCCTCGGGCGGCGGTGCCCCAACCTGCTGTTCGACCCTGGCATTTCTGGGAATGAGAGTGGGCTGGTACTGCCAGAGCACGCCACCGACAATCGCCATGAGTATCACGGCGGCAGCAACCGTCGCGAACCGTCGCGAGATTCGGCGCGGATTGGTCATGCTGGCCAGTTGGGCCCAGCGTGAGCCTCTTCGCTGGGTCGTCTGCAGGTCGGCCAGAGGCAAGTCGAGCTCGAAGGAGAACTGCGTGCCCCAGGCGCCCGTGACCACGCGCAGGTCCGAACCCATCGCCCTCACGAGCTTTCTGCAGATCGCCAGACCCAGTCCCGTACCGGAGAAGCTGAAGCCTCCGCCGCCGGGTACCCGACGGAACGGTTCGTAGAGGGTATCCAGTGCCTCACGGGGGATGCCCGAGCCGGTATCGCGCACCGAGAACTCGACGATAGTCAGGCCACGAGCTCGGGCGGCGATCTCGACAAACCCTTTCTCCGTGAACTTCAGCGCGTTCGTTGTGAGGTTGAGCAGGACCCGGCTCAGCGCCTGAGGGTGCCCGTAGCGGTGGTCGCGAGGCGGCCGGATCAGCTTCAGTGTCAGCTCCCGCTTCTCCGCGATCGGCGTCACCATCTCCTGCACGGAATCGATGACTTCCGAGATGGAGAAAGGAGACGGCTGGTCGTCCGCCAGCCCAGAGCCGCCGCGGACGAGCTCGAGCACGTCGCTGGCCAAAGCGCTCAACTGTAGCGCGGCCTCGTAGACCAGGCCCAGTTGGCGCTTCTGCAGATCGTTGACCTGCCCGCTCTGACCGCTGTGCAGAAGTTCGGCGAGCGAGAGAATGGACGTGAGCGGCGAGCGCAGGTCGTGCGCCATCTCGACGACCAGGTTGAGGCCGTCGCGTCCGGAGAAGCGACCGGCGAGGTCGTCCGGCAGGTCGGGCTCGAGGGCGGTACGTACCTCTTCGAGGGCGCGCCAGAGGTCGACAATCTGCCGGGCGTGGGGCAGCGACTCCGAGCGGGTCCACAGGCGCGCCAGCTCGGCGCGCACAAGCTCGATCAGGCGATGCCCGAGGTCCGAGACGAGTCGCGCGTCGAGGGGCGAGAGCTTGCCGCTCAGCAGTCCGGCAACGGCTGTGTAGATGCTGTCCAGGAGGCCGGAGACTTCCTCCGTGCCGGCTCCGGAGCCGTGCGGCCAACCGGCGGCGACCCGATCAGCCGCGACCCTCAGCGCCAGCAAGGCGCTCTCAGATTCCTGGACCAGTCGGGGGCCCGGGGGCACGGACATCGGATCTACGCTTCGGATTCTTGAGGCGTCAGCCCGCTCTGTGCTCATTTGACGGGGCGTTAGCCAAGCCCGAGTATATCGTGATCATTCCCTTTGCTCAGAATCTCCGGCAACGGTAGGCGGGACTCCCGGTGCTGCAGCTCACAGGTCCCCCCGCAGCGGGGGTAGTAAGTTAGCACCAAAGCACGGTATTTGCCAACACGGGCAAGAAGTGCCCGCCCTTCCATCGATCGCCGGAGGTCAGGGCGCGGCGGTCCGGACGGAGGACTGTGGGGCCGGGCTACTGCTGTTCCTGCAGCTCGATATCGGTGATGCGCAGTTCCTCGCCGGCACCCACCCGTATTTGACGCTCGAAGGGCCGGCGACCCTCGCGCTCGACTCGGATCACATGGGTGCCCGCTGTGACTTGCACGTTCAGCTGGGGCGTGTTGCCGATGAGCTCTCCGTCAATGAAGACAGCACCCCAGGGACGTGAGTTGATGAACAGGCGAGCCGGCTCCGCAGGAGCGGCGGACGTCGGGGTGGTAGCCGGGGCTTCCTGGTCAGCCGGCGACCGAGCGGCCGGAGGCGTGACCTCCTGGGTGGCCGGCTGCGGCGCGGTTTGCGAAAGTTCGCGGCTCGGACGGTCGGACGCCGGCGGTGGCGTTGTTCTGGAGGCTACTGGCGCCGCCGCGGCCGGTTGCTGCGCGACCTGGGAAGGTTCCTGGCTCGCACGGTCGGACGGCTGCGGTGGCGCTGCGCTGGACCCTGCCGGCGCCCCCGCTTCGTCCGAGGGCAGCGGCGCCTGAACCGTGGGCTCGGGCTCGCTCTGGGCCGGAGCCGCTACGACCGATTCGCGGGTGACGGCCGCTTGCTCTTCCGGGCTCGAGCGCAGCAGCAGGGCGCCGGCCCAAATCAGGACTACGGCAGCGGCGGCCGTGATGGCGTAGGATTGAAGCGGCCACTCGGCAAGGCTCGCAAGCCGCTTCGGAGCGCGACCTTCGCGCTGGCGCGCCCGCATTCGTGCCTTCAGCCGATAAAGCCAGATCTTGCCACGTATCCCTCCGTACCAGTAGCCGATCGCCCCGGCGAGTCTTCTCAGCCCTCCAGCAACAGACCCCACGAACTGGGCCGAGCTTCGCCACAGGGCATGCAGCGACCCAGCGAGGGAGGACCAAGCGACGGCGACGCGCGCCGCGCCGGCGCGCGCCTTGGCCCATAGCTGCGCGATCGACCGCCAACCGCTGCGCAGCAGCCGGCCCGCGGCAGCAAACCACTTCGAGGTCGCCGGAGCGACTCGATTGGCGAATCGGAGTACGCTCTGGCCGCTGGGCCCTGATACGCGCAGCAAGGCCAACCCGGCGCTCCTCGACCCGCGGCCCAGGGCGAGGGCGGCGGCCTTCGAGAGGCGCAGGAGGGCGGCTCCGGCGACCCGAGATCCGCGGCCCAGGGCGAGGGCGGCGGCCTTCGAGAGGCGCAGGAGGGCGGCTCCGGCGACCCGGGATCCGCGGCCCGGGGCGCGGGCGGCGGCCGTCGAGAGGCGCAGGAGGGCGGCTCCGGCG
>CP070722.1:3153870-3194499 GCA_020350785.1 Gemmatimonadota bacterium | reverse complement strand
GCCCAGCACATTGGCGCCGCCGGTGCGATCACCGATGATGGCGAACTGGAAGTTGTCTGGGCTGTTATTGAAGTCCTCGGACGTCCAGGGCTTCGCCCCGGGGAGGGCTGCGCGGTCATAGTTGAACGCGGCGGCGGTAGAGGTATCCTGGGGCGCGCTGCAGCCAATCTGCACGACAGTGCACGCGAGCATGCAGCCTGCGAAGAGTTTCAGGTTCGACCTTTCCGTGATCGTCGTCATCGCCCTCTCCTCCTATCAATGTTGGTCGCGATCGAGGATACGCACTCGTTGCCACCGCCCTTGCGTGCTCGGTCGTGTATCGTCGCCACGGGTCTGCAGCGCCCACGCGGACAAGCGCGGAACACTGAAAGTTATGGTCCTACCCGTCGATCCGCGCCGCGGTGGGTGGGGTCCACGTCAGCATGCGGTCGAGATCCGGCACGTACACCCGCATGATCAGGCTGAGTCCCATGTCTTTCCGTTCTATGGGCAGCCAGTTCTCGGCCGGCACGCCCGCGGACTGCACGGCGGCGACGTAGATCTCGATGCCGCCATCGGCATTCAGCTTCATCCCACCATTTTCGCCGACGCTGTACTTCCTGCGGTCGTTGGGGATGAAGAAGCCCTGTTCCAGGTCGTACAGCGTCAGCGACCAGAACGCCCCCGCCGGCGGCAGCTCGTCCTTCGTCATCCGGATGACGTAATCATGCAGCGCATTCATTGGCTGCCCGTCGGACGTCCCCACCGCCGGGTACATCGCTTCCTCCCGCGGCAGGCCGATAGGGCCGGTGATCGACACGGTCAGCACAGTCTCCAGGTCCGTCCGGCCCTTCGGCTGGAACATCAGGGGCGCGAAATCCTGCTGCTGCCGCTCGTCGGCCATACTCTCCAACACCCGCCGCTGAACCCGCTCCGCCGCCGCACGGAACCGCGCGCCGTCGATGACCGCGACCTGCTCGGGGTCGTAGACGTTCCCTGGTGCGACTCCGAGCGGAGCGTAGGCAGCCAGCACCGCCTGATCGTCCGCGTTCGCCGGATCGAACGTCGTGTGGTCGAACACGAACTGCATCACTTCCAGCAGGTTGTTCTGGAAGACGTCGAGATCGGTGGCGCCGACCGGAGGGAACGCGATGTCGTCGGCCGGCTTCGCCTCTCCGCCGCGGTACGTCGAGAGGGTGACCAGTTTCACGGCCTGTGCCTGCTGCACGATCCGCGCGTGCCGTTCCGGCTCGCTGGCATGCGGCATCACCCGGAAGACCGCCGAGATGAAATCGCCGCTGGCCTCGAACAGGCGGTCGACCCCCTCGACCGGCTCCCCACCGTACCTCTGGGTGCGGGCGGTGTAGATCAGCATCCGCTCCGGCCTGCGGAAGTCGCCCAGCCGCGTGGACATCGGGATGTTCACGTAGTGGTCGTAGCCGGTGATCATCAGCGAGACGTACTTGGAGTCGAACGCCGGGATCTCGAGGATCACGGGATCGTTGCGCAGGTCCAGCAAGGCGCTGATGTAGTAGGTGTCGTTGTTGGGCCGCGCGATCTCCCGCATGGTGTGGTCTTTGAGCCGTGTGTCGGCGACGAGGGTGTTCCACCCACCCTGTACCTGCGCGAACTTGTTGTTCACGTTGTACATGGCGACGTACTGATACGAGCGCCTGACGAGGTTCTCGACCTGTTCGTCGCTGAGTCTGACGGCTCGCTGCGCATGTTCACCCGATCCACATGCGTTCGCGAAGATGCACGCGAGAACCGGGAACACGGCGACGCCTCTGATGCTCGATTTCATGTTGACTCCTCCACCGTGACAGACAGTCTCGTGTGGCAGCTCGACACTCTGATGTTGCAGCCGAGTCCTGTTCTCACCGCGAGCCTGGTGCGGGCAACAGTACCTGTACTTGTACGCGAAGCTGCCAATCGGGCCCGATGTCGGGCTTCACCACGTTGTAGTAGACCTGCGACTGAATGTTGACCGGGAGCTTGCCCAGGAACACGAGCTTGCCTCCCCCCGCGCCGAACGGCACCACCCACCGTTGATCTGAATCGAGCTTCCAGTTCACTGTGATGATCGGCGCACTGTTCACATACCAGCCGTTGCCCAGTTGTCGGACGATGAAGTATTGAATGAGTCCCTTGTTCACATCGTTGCGTTCGGACTCGCCCGCGATCGACCAGACATTATTGGCCAGAATCCCGAGCGTCCACGGACCGGCTTGCGTCAACGCGACAGCGGACGGCCCGATGTTCCACTTCTGCGACCCCCGGCTCGCGCCGCCGGTCGGGAACTCGACGACCGGTCCCACGCCCCACATGAGCGCGCCGCTGGGCGGCACATAGAAGGCCGTGAACAGGATATCGCTCAGGCCCGACGACAGCGATCCGCTCTCCGCGTCGATGTCCGGCAGCCAGACGAACGGAATGATCGTGCGGGTGATGACTCGTCCACCGGCCAGCGGGATGACCGGCTGAATGTTCAACACGTTCCGCGTGCGGTCGAAGTCGCCAAGCCCGAAGTCTGTGTTGTTCTGGAACGGAACGCTCATCAGGTCCGCGATGGGATTCGCGGCCTTCTGGGCCAGCTCGTCGGCCGACTGCTGGGCCTGCAGCGCCGACACGGACGACAGGATCAGGACGGCTGCAGTGACGGTGCGGTTTGCTGACCGTCTTGTCTTCATAGCGGTCATCTCCATGGCAATGGTTTTCGTCCATCGGTTCGGTCGTACTTGAACTGACGACACCCGGCACTGATCAGCAACCGGCGTTAGACGCAGAACAAGGCACCAAGCTCGGCGTTCCAGAGGTAGCAGGAGGTGTACCCCATTCTTAAAGGCGATTCCGATTCCACCCTTTCACCGTCGATGCCTCCTTCCACCGAAACAGTTCTTCGCTCATCTCTGCGGTAACTGCGTGCCAATGCTGCTATACTCACCCCCACCTCCGGTCAGTTAACACGCTGTACCGCCGGCGGCACCCAGCTACCATCCAGTACGCTCCCACGTGGCGCGTACAAGCGCAACGCCAACTTGATGGGACCGGCCTTCGGTGCAGGCAGCCAGTTGGCGTCTTTCTCCCTGCCCGGCGCTTCGCCCTGAATGTAGACGGTCAGGGAACCATCGGGATTCGGGACCCCCAAGATTTGTGTTATTCATGGTTCCTGATCTGATGACTTCGTTCTTATTTCCTCACTCTAGGGTTCGAGTCCTTTCGTGTCGCTCCATCTGTTGAAAGCGCGGCGGGCGTTCCCAATCCAGATACTCTACTTCGTCAAGCGTCCTGGGGCGCGGCCCGAAGAACAGGACGGCGCGCAGCCCGTCCGTGAAGTACGGATCGCCCGTGAGGTTGCTCCGCGGGCTGTCCCGCGGTGCCGCTCCCGCCCCTTTGACAAAGGCGAACCGCGCGAGCGCCTGTGAATAGGCCAGATCCTGGATCAGACCAGTTCGCGCTTCGTCGACGTCCGGGTCGATCTTGTGGGTCGTGGGCGGGAATCCCAGGATGAACCGCACTCCGATGTCTCGGCTGATCTGCCCGACCCACACGGTGTTCCCGCGGAAGAGGATCGGCGTGAGCCAGAAGCGGGCATGGTTGCGCAGGTGAATCGTCCCTCGCGCTTTTTGCCCGGCGATGTCCTGCGGGCGCCCGAACACATAGAGAGGACTCACGGGTGAGTACCGGTAGCGGGCTCGGAGAACGAATGATCGGATCGTCCGCCAGATCGCCGCCCGATGGGTCTGTTCGGTGGGATGCCACCCCCGACGGGTCAGGGCCGGAAATATATTCTCAGGATCTCCAACGAGGACGAGGTTGAGCGGGTCGCCTGTCCTGTCGCCGGCGCGGTTGGTCGTGCAGCAAGGCAATTGCTCCAGAGCCCGCCGCAGTTCCTCTTCTGTTTCGATAGAGACGAGTGAGTCCGGGTGCTGCAATGCTTCGAATTCTACTCTCTCATAATCGGCCCGGAATCCCGGGACGACAACGGAAAAGGTGAAGCTGTATACCTTCTCCCCCAGGCCAACGAGATCGAGGTCGAGCGCCTTGATCCCCTCATCGAGCCGGGTGAATATGAAGCCAGAATTCGTCTGCCCGGGAAACACGGGGCTCTCAAACTCCAGTGCGTAGAATCGGTCTTCCATACGCCGATTGGCGCCCCGCGGCGCCTTGAACCGAGTCAGCCAGTACGCTTCGTACGGCGAGAACCACTCCGGGTCGGTTCCTGCCCGCAGATAGAAGAGCGGCACGTTGTCGCCGTTCTCGACCTCGAGCCAGACCGGCTGGATTCCGTACAAGGCAAGGGAAACCCCGAAGATCGCCTGGCTCTCGTTCGGGCCCAGGGCCGAAGCGGTGACGCGAACCGGGCCGATCGTCCGGGTCTGGGCGTGGTCGAGAAAGGGCACCTCATCCAGCGGCTTCGGCTTGTACGGCCACACCAGATCGACGAAGAAGCGACCCACCAGCAGTAGCAACCAGACGGCCACAATCCAGAGGGGTATGCGCAACCACAGCGAGCGGGGGCGTTTTAGCAATTCCTTGAGCTTCATCATTCCTCTCATCGCGAACGACGCCGGTCACGCGCAGGCCGACCGCGGACGGTTCCTGGACAGGGCTTGAAACTCCCCTCTCCTGAAGAGTTCAAAGCCCCGCACCCCATCGAAGCTGATACAGGAGCGAGATGGTATCGAAGTCCGCGCCGATGCGGGTGGAGACGCTGGCGAAGTAGATCAGCTTCAGAGAATGTCGTCTGGCGAGCGGAACGGCGAGCTGCGCGCCGAGCCGTGTGTCCTTTCTGAAGTCGTCCTTGATCTCACCTCCGACCCGGGACCGGCCCCCGCTGCCATAGCCAGCGTCAACCGCCAGCCACAGGCCCCGCCGGAACGCGTAGATGGCGTGACCCTGAAGCGCGAAGATCGGATCCTGCTCTATCCGCTGGCCGAGGGCATCGGCATTGTCGGTAAAGAGCCAGACGGCGCCGAAGAACTCGAAGGTCCAGCGCCCGTGCGTGTGCGATAAGCCGAGGCGCGGCTTGAAGGCCCAGCGGTTCGAGCCCAGGTTGATCAACCGTGAGGGATCGTACTGGCCGAGCGGCACGATGATCTGGAGGCTGGCCCCCACCACCGTCCGCTCCGTGTATCTGACGAAATCCGCACCGCTGAGTGCCGGTGCGCCGAGGAAACCCACCGAAAACAGGAGCCGTGGATCCCCGAGTCCGTCTCGGGAGACAGTCGCGAACGTGTCGGCGACGATCCCTTCCCAGCGGCCCGTGACTAAGGGCACGACCGCTCCCACGCGCCCAGAGAGCCCGAAGACGTCGACCGTGCGGACGAAGCTCAGGGCACCTTGATGAATCTTGGCGCTGGCGCTTTGAATCTGCAGCGCCGCCGCCAGCGCGTCGTCGAACAACAGATTGCCGGCACTGTAGACATAGCCGACGAGGGCGAAGTTCAAGCCGACGGGCGCGTTCGAGAACGCGCGCGGCTCCAGGTCCTGCGCCGAAGCGTCCGCGGAGCCGATACAGCTGGCGGCCAACATGGCGAAGACGACGAGATCCGCGCGAGAGTTCCCGCTCATGGCGCGCGCCAGCTCTTCTCGCCTCCGTGTTGCATGCCCCTATGCACTATCATTCGCCAGCCTCCTCGTCGTTGCCCTGCGACTCCGGGAAGCGGAGCGGCGGAGCATCATTGCGCTGTAGCTCCGGCAGACCGAAATCAAGCCTCACGCCGATCACCAAGGCGTTCGGCTCCTCGATCCCGTTACCGGCCACGCTAGCGTCGATTCTCCACTCCGCATAGATGAGCGTCTGAGCGTTGAAGTAGAAGGCGCCCCCGACCACGCCGTAGAGTACGCGGAAATCGGGGTCGAGCGGCGGGATCGGTTCGGGATCCAGGTAGTTGAATCCGCCCGAGATCCTGGTTCGTCGGCCAAGATCGCAGTAACCAATGAGCTCTACGCCTTTGGCGTCGAACGCGACGGTGAGCGTGTCGACGTTGCGGACGTCGTGCGAGCTCTGGATCGCGTAGGTGAGGGCGGCGTACCAGCGAGGCTGTTCGACTTCGGCGCCGAAGACGACCGCCCATTCCTCCCTTTTCGCACCGAGTATGGACTCGCTGATCACTTCGGGGACGTCCCCAGCGTTCACCGCCGCGCCGACGGTAAGACCGAATGGGAAAGAGTACTGAACGGAGCCGCCGATGCTGCCGAGTCCGGTGATCCGGTTGGCCTCGAGCTGCGCCTGTGCTCCGATGCCGAGACCACCGAACCGGTTGCGATATGTGATCGCCTTGTTCGCGCGGCCCGTTCCCACGCCTCCTCCGTCCGTCCCATGGAGATAAGTCCCGCTCGCGCGACCACCGAAGACCCAGAACTGGTCCGTGTATCCGGAGACGTCGTAGTACGTGCTCCACTGTTTGCCGGCGGTAAGCAGACCGAACTTGCCGAAATCGAAGCCGACGAAGCCCAGACGTGGGAACACCGGATCGCGCCTGTCCACCAATTCGAGTCTGCCAAAACCTCCTTGATTGCCGCTCACGTTGAAGTTGGCGATATCGTCGATGATCCTGAATCCGAGTTCGACCTGGCCGAAAATCTGGATCCCAAGATCAAAGAAATCGCGGGTCAGGCGGAATCCGACTCGCGAAGCGTTTCCCTGGAGCTCGGTGGTGCGCGAGTAGAAGGCCGCCTGCCCCCGGACGCTTCCGTAAAGGCGGAAACCCTCCAAGAAGAGTGGAACGTCTTCGTCCGCAGAGGCCGAGTCGCCAGCCGCTTCCTGCGCCAAGCCGGGCGCCGGCGCCATGAGCGCCGTTGCAGTGAACAGCACCGCGAGTGAAGCTCTCAGCGCACTAAGCACGGAAGGCGTCTGGCCGGACATCGTCATCCCTCTAAGCGGCCACTTTACACCGACGCGGCGGGGCCATCGACAATATCAAGACGCCCGTGCTCGTGCCCGGCCGTAGAGCCACAATCCCACGATTGCGAGCAAGACGATGACGGCGCCCACCTGCACGAGGCGCAGGAAGATGTGGTCGACGATGCCGCGCGTAATCGCGTCGACGTCCGCGAAAACCGCCTCGCGCTCACTGGCGACCATACGGGCCATCTCCGCCAGCATGGCCTCGCGCTCGCTGCGCGCCCAAGCCATGAGCTCCTGGAACGTTGCCAGCCGCTGGCGGTCGAACTCGCGCAGCGTCGCCAGCCGCTCCTCATTAATCTCACTGAATACGGCGGCGCGCTCACTGGCTAGGAGGCCGGGTGTCTCACGTAGGAAACGAGTGGTTTCCTGTAGAACTTCCATCTGCTCGATCGCGGCCAGCAGTGAGTTGAAACGGAGCGAGTCGGTGAGCGAAGCGATCAATAGTTCCGACTGCCAGCGAATCTCTTTCGGCATGTGGCTGGCGAACACCAACGCCATCTGTTGGGCGTCCTGCGCCATCTCTGCCATGCTCCCCAGCGTGCTCATCCCGCCCAGCCGTTCCGCGCCCAGCACGTCAGCGACTGTTTCGGCGATAGACCGGCGCAGAAACAGCTGATTGTCCAGGGGGTGCTGCTCGGCCCACTCGTAGACGAGGCGATGGAGATGGTCGTGAACCTCCGGCTCCAACCTGGCGCTGACCGCCGAGTCCGTCGCGATCTCGAGGATTCGCGAGATCTTCACCGCGTACGGTTGCTGCGGACCGAAAAGCTCGCGCCCACTCCCCTCTTCGAAGTATTCCCGCATCTGCACGCTCAGCGTCCAGCCATCGACTAGGCTGATGAGGGGATCAGGGTGAAACATGGCGCGCTGGAAGGCGGGGATAGCGTTGGCCTTCCACACCAAGGCGTTGAATTGCACGCCAGGATCGGTCGTCGCGGCGATGATGCTGTCGGCCGTCACCTCGACGTTCGCCATGTACACGGTCAGTAGAGTCGTCGCCCCCACGCGAATCCGGCGGCCCGTTACTCCCAGGTCGCCGACCGACTGCATCACCGCCGTCTGCTCGGGCGCCTTCGCGCTGCAGCCGGGCAGAGACGCCAGGGATAGGGCGATGGGCAAGTAGACCGCCGCAGTGACGATGCGATTCAACATGACCCTAAGCTTGCTGATCTGTAGCTCATCTCAGTCCCCCTCAGCCAACTTTGACCGCGGGCCCGCGCCTCGGGAAGATCGTTTATGAAGCGTGCGAGTATCTCCAGGGGTGGGTCAACGAACCCAGACCAGGCTCACGGCGAGCCCTTCCGGCCCATCGAACAGTCCCACGCTCGCCCGCAGGTCCAGCGCCTGTCCGACCCTGAAATCGGCACCAAGCCCGAGCCCGAACTCGAGATTGGTGTAGCTGCCGGTGAACACGAAGAGCGTCGGCTGCCCGTAGGCCACGAAGCTGAAGCCGTCGAGATCGACGCGGCGCCCCAGCGAGAGACCCGCCGACGGCACCGTCCACACATCGAATTCGCTCGTTCCAACGCCAAAGACCACGGCCCCATCGAGTGGGAACTGTCCCTGCGTGTGATCCACCACGCGGCCGCGGCCCTCAACGCCCAACACGATATCGCTGAATCCCGCATCGAAGTCGATGACACCACCCCTCAACCCGATGTCAAACCTGCCGTGCCCGAATCGGAATTGACCTTCTATGGCCAAGTCGCGACCGCCGTTGGGAAAGCTGAAAGTTCCCCCGACCTCGTGGGCATCGAAGGCCCGATACGGAGCGTTGTAGCTCGGTGTGAACGTCGCCTGCGCAGCCGCCACCGAGGCTGATAGGAAGACTGCGACCAGCGCCAGCTGGAAAGAACGTGCGAGCATTGCCTGTTTACCTCCCTGTGCAGGTTGTCGGATCGTGGTATTCAGGACTCACCGACAGCCGGATTCTCCTTCCCCGCTCTATTGGATGGATCGCGCCGGAAGCCCTAATCATCGACCTTAGGCGGTGGCTCGCCGGCGGAATGCACATCCGCGACACTGCCGACAGCTTGCAGTCGAGCTTCGATCTCGCCCGTGAGCTCCCAAAGCAGCTCCGAGTATTCCGCCTCGTGTACGCGTGCCTCGTCCGAATCCGATACCCGAAAACGTTCCAGAGCCCGTAAGCAGTCGCGAAAATCCCCGCACAAAACGCGGAATGACTCGCTGCTCTCGAAGGCAAGCTCGATGACCGTTTCCCGGGTGCCGAATTCCCTCTTGATCAGCTCGAGGGTCGCTGAGTCGCTCACTACCGAACGATCGTCCTCTCTGCGACGTGTCAACGCTTCGCAGTGAAGCCCGTCGGGCGTGCCGGATACCTGCAGTCACGCTGCACGTTCAGTCAAAACCGACGCCACCCGGCGCACATCTTCTGGGTTGGATTCCTCGGCCAAGTTCGCCACTGGGTCTTGAGACGATAAGGGAATTACGGTAACTTGATGTAGCCTACAATCCGCTAATTTCTTGTGCAAAAGCCACTTAGCGTGAGTGACATCGTCATGCGAGAAGGTGGCGACAGCCGATCGCCCGTCGTCGATACTTCTAACCGCTCGTGCCACGACGAAATCCGGACGCAACTCGAGCGAATCCTCGGGCACCGCGAGTTCAAAGCCACGGATCGGATGCGAGACCTCCTGCGATTCGTGGTGGAAGAGACTCTGGCGGGGCGGGCCAAGCGGCTCAAAGGCTATACGATCGCGACCCAGGTGTTCGGCCGAGGGAATGACTTCGACGCCGCGCTCGATCCCATCGTTCGCATCCAGGCCGGCAGGGTGCGTCGTGCGTTGGAGCGTTACTATCTGGTGGCGGGTGGGCGTGACCCTATCCGGATCGACATCCCAAAGGGAGGATACGTTCCTAGGTTCACCAGGCAGCCACCGAGCCGCACGCGTGCCTCGGACGGGCCTGCGCCCGATGCAGAGAGCACACATGCACTGGACGGCCCAACCGTCGCCATCCTGCCGCTCACGAACCTGACAGGCGACCCGGGTCAGCTCTTCTTCGTCAACGGCCTCGTCGCGGAGCTGGTCAGCGAGGTGAACCGATACCAGGACGTGGTCGCCGTCCCCTGCCAAGAGGTCGTTCCGGTGGGCGGCGGCGAGGTCCAACTGCGCGACCCGGGCCGCCAGATCGGAGCACGCTTCCTGGTGGGAGGCAGCGTTCGCCGGGACACCTCACGCATAAAGGTGGCCGTGCAGCTTACCGACGCGATCACCGACCGACAGATCTGGGGCGATGCTTATTCGATCGATCTCGGGGCGAGAGGCCTGATCGAGACGCAGGAGGAGATCGCGCGCTCAGTGATCGCCGCTATTGCCGGCGAGTACGGAATCATTGCCCGCCGGCTCTCCCAGGAGTCGCGACACAAGCCGCCTGCGGAGCTTAGTACTTTCGAGGCACTCCTGCGCTACCACCATTACATGCTCGTGTTGACGGCGGAAGCAGGAGAATCGGCGTTCGCGGCCCTGCAGCGCGCCACCGAGCACGAGCCGGAATACGCTCCCGCTTGGGCGGGCCTCGCCAACCTCTATTGCCATGCCGTCGTCTTCGACCGCCCCGGGATCGAGGACCCGCTCGAGATCGCTTTCGCGCACGCGCAGCGGGCCGCAGCGCTGGATCCCGGCAGCCAACTGGCGCGCACGATTCTGGCGTACGTCTATCTGCTGCGCGGCGACGTCGACCAGTTTCGCCGCGAAGCCGAGTTCGCCCTCGTCCTGAACCCCAGCTCGCCGAACTACGCCGGTACGATCGGTTACCTCTACGCCAGCGCCGGCGACTACGAGAGTGGCCGTGAGTTGCTCGAGCGCTCCATCGCACTGAACCCCTGTCACCCGAAGTGGTTTCACCACGGGCTCTACTGCTGTCACTTCGCCCGCGGCGAGTACGATGAGGCCTACCGAGAGGCTTTGGAGGTCGGCTTCCATGTGGGCTTCTGGGACCCGACCTTGCGGGCGGCTGCTCTCGGGAAACTGGGCCGCGAGGAGGAAGCCGGGGTCGCCTGTCAGGAACTCCTGCAGCAGAAGCCCGACTTCGAGGGCCGCGTCCGCGACCTCGTCTCGTACACGGTCAAGCAGACCGATGTCGTCGAAGATTTCCTGGACGGGCTCCGCAAAGCCGGACTGCGCATCGATTGATCACCCAGCGCTGGACGGTCAGAGGCGCTCGCACAGATCGTGCAGGGGCGGCTGGTGATCTTCCTAGAAGATCTCGACGTACTGAAGGTGCGCAGTGCACCTCGTGGTACTGCCTGGCGATGGCCGGTGCCGGCCCGAACGACTCATCGTCGGGATGCGGGAAGATCTCGAGGATACGCACGACCACCTCCGTCTCATCGCTTCGTCAGCTCCGCGTATTCCGGGTGTCGCTGAATGTAAGCGGCCACGAATGAGCATACCGGCACCACACGCAGGCCTTCGGCGCGGGCCCAATCGAGTCCGGCCTTTACGAGCCGACCGCCGATCCCCTTCCCCTCGAGAGCGGTGGGAACGCCGGTATGCGTGAATACTATTCTGTCCTCGTAAAGCTGATAGTCGAGCTCCGCCATCTGCCCGTCAATGTGGACGGCGAAGCGCTTCGCCTCGGGCTCCCGCACCACATCGTAGATCGGCTTGTCGCCACTCATCGGCGCTCTCTCCCTGGTCTGACAGTCATCTTGAACCGTGCCCTGGCGCCTCAGGACGCGTCATAATGGCGACCCGCGCGCCATGTCTGCCTCCGCCCGCCCTCTAGGTCGCAGGCGCGCTCAGAGCTCGCTGAGCGCCGGCACGGTAAGATCTTCAATGTCCCAGCCGGCCAGCCTGGCTCCGGCCTGGTAGGTCGCTTCGAGAAAACGCATTAGCGCCGCCCGGGGATCCGGCTCCTGAAGCAGGTCTTCGTACATGAGCAGCGCCATGGGACTGCCTCCGCTGTCGATCCAGTGCGCGGCCCCGGGCGCGATCGATTCACTTCCTAGTCCGTCCGGTGACGGGTAGGTGTACGAGTAGAACGCCGGTCCTCTCACGTTCTCATCCCCGACCCAGAACCCGAAGCTGATCACCTCGTGGGAATAGGCGTCTTTATCGGCGATTCCGCGGTCCGCGGGGAGCGGAGGCCCCCGCCGACCCGAGAACCGGGTCACAGCCAGATCCATGTGGTGCCAGTAGAGGTGCACGGGACACGTCTTACCGTAGAATCTGCCGCTGAACTCCTGGAAGACCCCATCGACCCAACGGAGAAGCTTGAAGAACCGCTCGACAGGGTCGGGCTGATAGGCGGCATACTCGGTGATCTCGGAGAACTGCTTCGTTACCGGCAGATCGTAGGGCTTTCCGAGTATTCTCGGCTCGAGACTCAGCTCGCGCAGCGTATCGAAGAGCCAAGTATGGAATTCGGCAACGCTCAGTCGCTCCCTCAGCTCGAGTGTGCGATGCTCACCCCGGCTGGTGAATACCTTCAGGCGGTGCTCGTTGAAGTCGAACAAGATCTCGCACTTCTCCTGCCCGTCGTCGTAGGGCATTGGACCTGTCGTGAGCCCGGTCGCAGATACGTACAACGTGACGTTCCACCAGTGGTTCTTTCTCGGCATCAGCGCCAGGCGGATCTTGCCAACGATCTGCAGGAAGAGGTGCAGCGTTAGCTTGGTATCCTCCCAATCATCCAGCGGCAGGTCGGGCAAGGCGATTCTGCGTTTGCGCACCTGAAGTTCCTTCTCAGTCGGTGGAATCCGTCACGCGCCGCCATTCCTCCTCCGGCACCATCCACTTCCAGAGCCCCAGCCCCAACAGAACGTTCACCAGGCTGTGGGCCGCGATCGCCGGCCAGAGGCCGGCCCCCAAGATCACCGGGAGACAAAGCACGTACCCCATCAGGAAGGCCCGGATCATGCCCGCCTGACCCTGATAGCCGTGCAGCACACCGAAGGCCAGGTTGGCGACCACCGCCGCGAGCCAGCCGTTGCTCAGCCAGCCCGTCAGGCCGGCCAGCAGAAAGCCGTGGTAGGTGAACTCCTCGCAAAAGCCGGCGCTGGCCGACACTGCGAAGAAGCTCCAGCGCTCGCCCCGGTTTCGCGGCATCAGGTGATAGGTCAGGCGCGACTCCTTGATCCCCAACCCCGCCGCGCCACGGCTGATCGCGAAGTTGCCGGCCAGCGTTCCGATGGTGGCAGCACCCGTCCAGATCAGGAACGCCGCGAGCGCGGGGGCGTGGAGGCCCACCAGGCTCGGCGCGATCTCCTCGGCCCAGAGCACCAAACCGCTCAGCGCTGCCAGAATCCAGACTCCCACGATCGCCGAGATGTAAAGAGCCTGCCGCGGCGGTAGCGGCTGATCTCCGTCATCCGGCTGGAGGAGCGAGAGAAGCGGAACGCCGACCATCAGCAGGAAGACGAATGCCCGTCCCGGCCAGCCGAACTCCACGGCGGGAGTGAGGTCGCGGATCAGAAGCCCCAACGTCGTCACTCTCTGCCTCCCCTGCTTGAGCATGCACCCTGGAAGGCCGAGCTCTTGACTGAAGTCGGTGCCAATATCGGCGCGCGCCTTCTGCCGGCGCGAGCTGCCTCAGACGCGACGACGCCCTTGCAAGTCCGCGTGATATGGCGCAGCATCATCATCCGCCTTCTGTTTCGTCTGCGACATAGAGTCCACGCATGCCCAGCAAGATCGAGCATACCGCCGCGCGACTCAAGCGGGAGCTGAGAAATCGCATAGATACCGCTTACCGCGAGTCCCAGCAGCGCTTCTCCCGCGAGCCGCTCGAGACGCTAGGCGTGAGGGCGGCGGATATCCGGCGGCTGGCCGGAGCGGCGGCGAAGGAGTATCGCCAGGCCAAGCTAGACATCGAAGACATGTTCCCGACCGCCCAGCGCCTCTGGAGTAGCGGAGTCTTGGAGGAGCGCATGCTGGCGGTCGTCATCCTCTCGAAGTTCCAACGTCATCTCGATTCGTCACACTGGAAGCGTCTGGACGCCTGGGTCGACACGCTCAGCAACTGGGCCGAGACCGACGGCCTCTGCACAGATCTGCTCGCCCCGCTGCTCCGAAACGAGCCGGTCCTGGTGAAGCGCTTGAAGCCGTGGACGCGCAGCAGGAATCGCTGGCGGCGGCGCGCCGCGGCCGTCTCGCTAGTGCCGCTGGCTCGGCGCGGCGAGGAGCACGCAGCCGCGATCGAGATCTTCGATCGCCTCGCCGAGGATCGCGACGACTTGGTCGAAAAGGCGATCGGCTGGTTGCTCAAGGAGATCTCGCGGACGCAACCTCAAGAGGTATCAGACTACCTCCTACGGAATATCGACCGCTTGTCGCGCACCACCGTCCGCTACGCTTGCGAGAAGCTTCCGAAACGTCTACGGGCGCGCGTGATGTCGGCCTGATTCTGGGACCGCCGGAGCCACCTCGCCCCGGTTCGACCGGTCCAGCCAGCGCGTCTCCCCACGCTCGCCCTGCCGCCGTCGCCCCCGGCTCAGAAGGGCCGGCGGTAGACGACCTTTCCCTCCACCATGGTCAGGTCCACCTGAGCGTCCGCGATCTGAACCGGATCGATCGCCAGGATATCGGCCGACAGCACCACCAGATCCGCGTACTTGCCCACTTGCAGTCGGCCCAACTCGTTCTCGAGGAAGCTCGCGTAGGCGTTGCCCGCCGTATACGCGGTCAGCGCCTCGACGACCCCAATCTTCTCCTCGGGCACCCAACCGCCGAGGTTCGCCCCATCGATCGTGCGCCGCGTCACCGCCGCGTAGATCCCAAGCAGCGGGGCGATGGGCGCCACCGTCCAGTCGCTGCCGAACGACAGATGCGCGCCGGCGTCCAGCAAGCTGCGGAAGGGGTAGGTCGTCTTGATCCGCTCGGGGCCGATCCGCTTGCCGGCCCAACGCCCATCATCGATGGCGTGGTAAGGCTGCATCGCAGGCACGACGCCGTCGGAAGCGATGCGAGCGATCGCCTCTCGTGTCAGGTGCTGGGCATGCTCGATGCGAAACCGCCGATCCCGCTCGCCGTTCGCCGCGCTAGCCAGCGCGAACGTCTCCAGCAGCCAGTCGTTGGCGCGATCGCCGATGGCGTGAATCACCACATGCAGCCCGGCCGAGTCGGCTGCGATGATGTTGCGGCGCAGCTCGACCGTGTCGCTCACGACCAGTCCCGTAGTCTCCGGCGCGTCGTCGTAGGGATCGTAGAACCAGGCGGTGGTCGAGCCGAGCGACCCGTCGACGAAATCCTTCACCCCGCCCCACATCAAACGGTGGTCGCCGCGGCCCTCGCCCGCCACCAGCTCGGCCAATCGCTTCCAGCTGCGCAGTGGCACGATGCTGTAAACGCGGAGCGACAGGTCGCCGCGCGCCTGGGCGCGACGATAGGCCTCTAAGTCCTGCCACGAGCCCATGTCGGTGATCATCGTCACGCCGCGGGCCAGCGCATGCTCCACCGCGGCTTGCAACGCCCTGTCTCGCTCCTGATCCGAGACGGGCGGCACCACATCATACACGAGCGACTGCGCTTCGTCCTTCAGAACGCCGGTCGGCTCTCCTTCGTCATCGCGGACGATAGTGCCGCCCGGCGGGTCCGGAGTCTCGACCGTCACGCCTGCCAGCTCCAGAGCCCGGCTGTTCGCCAGCCCCATGTGGCCGTCCAGCCGGCTGACGAAGACCGGTGACTCAGCCGTGAGCGAGTCGATCCAATCGCGCCGCGGCAGCTCGCCGCCCCACAGCTCGTGATCCCACTGGCCGCCCATCACCCATTCACCGGGGTGCGCGGCGGCGTAAGCACCGATGCGCCGCGCAAACTCCTCCGGCGTCGCCGCATCGCGTAGCTGTACTCCGGCCAGCTCGAAGCCGCCGGCGACGAAGTGGGTGTGGCTGTCCATCAGCCCCGGCACGACTCGGCGCCCCTCCAACACGATACGCTCGGTGGCGGCGCCGGCGAAGCGCTCGATCTCCGCATCGCTGCCCACGGCCAAGACCCTGCCGTCAGCGACAGCCAGGGCGGTGGGCAGATCGCCGCCGGAAAGCAGCGCCTCCGGTCCCGTCCAGATCAGGCCGCCGGTCAGGATGAGGTCCGCCAGCTCCACCGGCTCCTCAGCGGTGCAGCCGCTCAGGCAAGCGCCGAGCGCGAATAGTAGAGCACCGCGCACGGTCAGTCTCATGGTAGCCTCCGAAGTTCACAGCGGGTCACTATCCTTTGTCAGTCGTCCTACCCTGGTCTTCCTGCCATGGCGCGCCGACCGAGTTGATCACTTCGACGAGCGCGTCGCTACCGACGTTCCCGCCACTCACGACCACCGCGATCCTCTTGCCGGCAGATTCGAATCGCCGGGCGAGCAGCGCGGCGATCCCGACGGCGCCGCCGCCTTCCGCTATCACCTTGTGCTCTCCAGCCGCAAAGGCCACCGCCTCGCGGATCTCATCTTCGCCGACCAGAACATGCTCGTCCACCAAATCGCGAACCAGCCTGAAGGTGTAGCGGTTGTCGAGGCCGATGCCACCCGACAGCGCGTTGGCGATCGTAGGCGGCTCCGGGAACGCGATCGGCCGGCCGGCCCTCAGGCTCTCGTACATCACCCGCGCGTTCACCGCCGAGACGCCGACCACGCGGATGCCCGGATCGTAGGACTTCACTGTCCGGGCGATCCCCGAGATCAGGCCGCCTCCGGAAAGCGGCACGACGACCGTGTCCAGCGAACGCACCTGCTCGAGCAGCTCCAGCCCTATCGTGCCCTGCCCCTCGATGACGAGCGGGTCATCGAACGGATGGATGTAGGCCAGTCCGCGCTCCCGTTGGACCTGCAGTGAGGCCTCCTCCGCGTCATCGTAGCTCTTGCCCTGCAGGACGATCTCGGCGCCGTGTAAGCGAATGGCTTGCAGCTTGACGGGATCGACCCACTCCGGGACGCAGATCGTCGCCGCGATCCCCAGCAGCTCGGCCACGTAGGCGACGGCCCGACCGTGGTTGCCGCTGGAGCAGGCGACGACACCGCGGGCCCGCTCTTCGTCCGAGAGCGCCAGCATCCGGCGCGCCGCTCCGCGGACCTTGAACGAGCCGGTGACCTGAAGGCTCTCCAGCTTCAGCAGCACGTCGGCGCCCGCCCGCTCGGCCAGAATCTCCGACCCGATGACCGGCGTTTCGACCGCGATACCGGCGATGGCCTCCCAGGCGGCTGCGATGCTGGCAAGAGTCATCTGCTATCCCGCACCACGCGAAAGCCGCGGTACGCGGCCTCGGCCCCTCGCGCCCCGGTATCGGACGGCCGATCCGCGCTTCCGCCCAGGAGCGCCGCCTCCCCGTCCGCTCCGATCGCCCACTCCGCAACGTTGCCGCCCAGATCGAACACCAGTTCCTCAGCGCCGCGCCCGGCGAAGCTGCCGACCTCTCTGAGCAGCGGCGCCCTGCCGGACAGCCCGCCGATCTTCGCCGCGAGGAGCTCGACGTCATCGGGGTTGGGCTCGTAGCCCGCCCAGTAATCCAGCGTGTTCTCGTTTCCTTTGGCAGCAGAGTACAGCGGCTTCAGCTCCTCTTCGCGTCCCAAGCGGTAAGGCTCGCCGGTCAGATCAGAGAGCCAGGCGACGTAATCGAGGGCCTGCTCGAAGGTAATGTCGTTGGCTGGATAGTTCTCGCTGCCGGCCTCGTAGTCATAGTTGCCATCGTGAGCGGCAAACTGCGCCCGGGTCACCTCGAAGCGGCCAATCTCGAAGCCTTCGTACTTGACGACCTCGGGCACCAGCGCGCCCTCGACGATGCGACCATATCGACCCGCCACCTCAGCGATGTTCTCACGCTTCAACGCCTGAGCCAACGGCGAGTCTTTCTTGAGCGCCTCGTTCTCCGGTTCATGAGTGCCGAAGAGGTACCTGTCGAACCAGGCCAACTCCTCCTCCACCTTGCGGCGCTGATGCACCAGCTTGCCCAACCCGTGCGGCTCGCCGGGGAAGAGCAGGAAGCGCACGGGGACTTCACCGATCTGCTGGAGCGCCCGGTAATGCGACCAACCCTGATCGGTCGGCACGTTGCGGTCCTCGGTGCCGAAGTAGATGATCGTCGGCGTCTTGACGTCCTTCATCCGGAAGAAGGGTGAGAGTTCGACGTAGCGCTGCGGATCTTCGTAGGGCGCCGCACCGAAGTAGTAGCCGTCGAAGGCGGCGCCGAAATCGACGTTCGCCCAATCGCTGATCCACTCCACATCGCCGGCGCCCGTCGAGGCCGCCTTGTAACGCGGATTGAGAGTCGTGAGCTGGATCGAGAGGATGGCGCCATTGCTCCAACCCATGGTTCCCAACCTGTCAGGGTCGGCGAGGCCGCGCTCGATCAGGTAATCGACGCCGTTCTCGAGATCCGGGATCTCCAGCCGGTAGTAGTTCCCGCAGCAGATCGACTCGACCCAATCAAGCCCGTAGGACGAGCTGCCGTGGTAGTTCGCCTTCAGGACAAAGGCGCCTTTCTGATTGAGCAGCACTATCGGTCGCGACCAGCCCATGCTCCAGGCATCTCGATCGGCGCTTGCCGGGCCGCCATGGATGCTGAGTACCAGCGGGTACCTCGTGCCTTCCTCGTAGTCCAACGGATAGTAGAGCAGCCCCTCGACCTCCTCATCGCGGGCGCCGATCCAACGCACGACCTCTACTCGCGGCTTCGGCTTCTTCTCCAGATCGGGATTGACCTTGGTTAGCTGGACCTCGTCCCGGATCCGCGCGCCCCTCAGGCCGGCCCGGTAGAGTTGCGGCGGCGTGTTGGCGGTCGAGTACGTATAGACGATCGTCGCGCCGTCGTCGCTCGACTCGAAGTCGAAGATGTTGCCGGTGTGCGAGCCTTCGATCCAGGTTCGCCGCCAGGTGTCGCCGCTTTTGGTGAAGCGCGCCGGCTTGAAGCGCACGCCATCCGCCAGCAACGCCACGAAGCCATCGTCGGTGACTCCGTAATCGAAGCCATGCCCGCGCTCCCAGCCGAGGTCGACCAAAGTTGCCGATTCGCTCGCCAGATCGTAGTACACGATCAGGCTGATGGTGGCCTCGCGGTACAGCGGGTGCGTCGTCGAATCGTTCACCAGATAGAAGCCGCGGCCATCGGTCGCCCACTGCACATCCGACGGGATGATTCGCGAGCCGTCGAAGATCTGGCGGCCCTCACCCTCCTCTAGATCCCACAGGTAAGTGACCGGCGGATTCCGCTGGTCATAACCGTAGGAAAGGCTGCGCGAATGGACCGCCACGGCCTGCTTGCCGTCCGGCGACAGCGCGAAGCTGCTTATCCAGTCATCGTTATACGTCAGCCTCTGGATCTCGCCATCTTTGACGGCCACGCTGAAGAGACGTATCGGCGGCTCGTGTTCCGCATCCTCAACCACGCGTGAAGTGTCCTTTTGCTTCTTTACCTCCTGCTCGTACAGGCTCGCGTCTTCCTGAGCACTGAAGACGATCGTCGTGCTGTCACGCCACTCGTGCGAGCGTACGGCGCGCTCCAAGCTCGTCAGCGGCCACGGCTCGCCGCCGGCCGGGTCGATGAGCCAGATCTGCGACGAGGCCGCGCCCTCTTTCTTGTCAGCCGGTTCCCTCGTGCTGATGAACGAGATCAGCTTGCCGTCGGGTGACCAGCGGGGCGCACCGTGCGAGTCCTTTCCGCGCGTCAGCTGGATCTCTTTGTCTGCGGTCAGGCTGGAGAGGAAGAGGTTGGATACCCGCCGACCCTTCTCCTTGTCCATCTGGGACTTCACCCAGACCAGCCACCTTCCGTCCGGGGAGATCTGATAATCTCCTGCGGACTCGGTCAGAAGAATGTCATCGACCGTCCACTCGGCTGGCTTGCTATTACCGGACCCTTCCTGTGCTGACAACGGTCCGGCCATCCAAAACGCGGATGTAGCTGTCAGGCCGACGAGCAGACGGGCGACAGACGATGCCTTCATTGCGCACCCCTTCAGATCGGTTATCGGTCTTGAGGCAACGGCGATTTTGGTGGGGCGAGGCTAATCTAGATAGAAATGACACGGCCGTCCACGCGGACCGCTGGCCCGGTCGCCAACCGGCTGGCGGCCACAGGCGCAGCAAGTGCGCGTGTGTCTAGCGCAGTCGCCTCGAGCTGCGTGATCTAGACGGTGCCCACCGCCCAGGGTGGCTACTTGACCTTGCTGGCTTTGTACCCTTCGCCGGAAAAGCGATTGGCATATCCGCTGCGATCGAGGAAAGACTCGTAGTCGGTGACCGAGAGGATCTCGTTGACGGCTCGTTCTCTATCGGCGCCACTATCGTAGTACGATTTCACGATGCGAGCTCCCAACACGTAGGCGACGTGCGGCGGCTGTTCGGGATCGCTGGGTTGCTGCCACATCCAGTCCCCGGTCTCGCTGCCGTTCATCTCGCCCTGGAACCGCTGCCACAGCTCTCCTTCGTGACTCATCACGTATTCGCGCGCCTCTTCCTGGGTGAATTGACCCGTCACGAGGTCGGCGAAGAACTCCGCGGTTCCTTCCCGGATCGTGAGACCCAGCAAGCTCTTCTCCGGCCCGAAAAGCGCAATGTATTTCTCGTATCCAATCGCCATGCCCTGCTGGAAGTGGACCAGCTCGTGCACCAGGAGCGTTCTCATGTCATGTTTCGGCCCTGCACTGGCTTTCTTCTCGATCGTGATCAGTTGCCCTTCCACCGATCCCGATCCTATCCCGCGCCAAGCTCCGACGAGATAGTAGGTCGGCGGGTACACAACGGTCGGAAGGTGTCCCTTCAACTCTGTGAACGCCTCTCGATTGACCTGCTCCTCTGCGCGGAGCCAGGCCAGCCTATCACCTAAAGCGGCATAATCCTCGGGATGCTCCCGGATCGCCTTCGCCAGTCTTTCAGGAGTGAGATCGTATTTTTCGACGAACAGATTGAGCCCAGGAGTCCCCCGCTCGAAGTACTCAGCTTGCAGAATCGCGACGGTGTCGGCTGTGCTGCTCAACATCTCGTGGGCGCGGAGGAAGTTCTGTACATCCTCGTAGACGAAACGAGCTTCTCCTGGATCGGTCGCGAGGTTATCCGTTATCTGTGCCTGAAGCTGACCGTTGGCGAGCAGGACTATCATGAAGCTCGTTGGGAGTCCAGACAGATAGTGCATGAGGATTCGCTCCGACTTAGCGATCAGGGATGGACGGGGGTCGCGCGCCATAGAAGAAAGGGGCGCCCTGAGGCGCCCCTCTGAATCCAACGAAGATCAGGCGCGTCGAATCTGGACGCTTCCGTTCACGGTCTTGATTATCAGGCCGCGGCCGCCATCGCCGATCGTCCCCTTCAGGCTGCGCGGTGAGAAGCGACCTTCGACGACCAGGGCGAAGTCGCTGGCGATCTGGCCGTTCACGGTCGAAACGCTGACATCGCAGCTAAGGTCGGCGGGCAGCTCCAAGGTGACGCTGCCGTTGACCGTCGTGAAGCCCAGCTTGCCGCTCCAGTCGGCCCTTCCCATCGAGGCGGTGATCGAGCCGTTCACGGTCGTGCCTTCCGCCAACCCGGACGCCGAGATGTCCACGTCGCCGTTCACGGTGTGCACCTCGACATCGCCCTCGATGCCCAGCGCTCTGACTTCACCATTGACCGTACGACCGATCAAGTTGACTCCGGCCGGTACACGTACGGTGAACTCGACACTCACGTCGTTCTTCTTGATGCTGGTCCGGCCCTTGCCGCCCGGCAGACACTCGTTGGGCTGCTCGCCCTCGGGTGTCGGGTAGACAGCGCAGATCGTCACTCCGCCGTCGTGTTCGACGACCTCCATCTTCACCGACTTGGGATCGCTCTTCTTGCCCTCGAGCAATGCCTCGACCACGACCTCGCTGCCCGAGGCGCGCTCGGCATTGATCTCACCGTTGACACCGATGACCTCGATGGCATCGCCGCGTTCCACCCGGCCCTGCCAGTTCCACTCCTGCTGAGCTGCGGCTAACCCCTCTCCCTCGCTGTCCCAGCCGTGGGCGGGATCTGAGATCGGCATCCAGGCCAGCAGGGTCGCCATCAGACCGACCATCCCGAACTTGTACATGACCATTCCTCCTATTGCCTGCCCGCTGTGTCTATCGTCTCAGCATCTGGATGTCGCCATCGAAGGAGTGCAGCTCCAGGGTGCCGCTGCCGCTCCCCAGCACGAAGCTGAATTTCCGGCTCACCTCGGCCTTATCGAGCGTCACCGGGAAATCCGCCTCGAACCCGCCCTCGAAGGTCGCGACCGACACCGTCACGTTGGCACCCTCCGGGATCGAGACGACGATGTCGCCGTCATGGGTCGTCAGGCGATAGCGCCCGTCGTCGCGGATCGACCCGTCGTAGTGCACGTCCCCGTCCACGGTCTTGGCCTCGACGCTGCCCGACTGGATGCGCTCGAACCGCAGGTCACCGTCGATCGATTCGGCGAAGACGTCGCCCTGGATGTCAGTCAAGACGATCTCGCTGTCGACGCCGTTGGCCTCCACGCGACCCTGGGCACTCGTTACGTTGATGTCGCCCTCGACGGAGCGCAGCGCCAGCCCGCCCTGGCTGTTGCGGATATCGATATCGCCCTCCATGGTCTCCACCCGCACGCCGTTCCGCACGCCATCGACCGAGATATCAGTGGCGAAGCCCCAGAGGTCCACGGCCATCGAGGCGGGCACCGTGATCTCGTATTCGACCTCGTCGGGAAGGCCGTGACGGGTCTCCGACTTCACCTTCACCGCGTCCTCCGACTGGAAGATCTTCACCCGGTCTTCGGAGGAATGGCGGGCCTGTAGGCGGACCTCGTTGCGGTTCCAGGTGCCGACCACGACGGTGCCGGCGTGATTGCGCACGGCGAGCGTGGCATTCGGATTCACGGCGAAGGTCGTGTCGGTCTGGATCTCCTGATAGTCCGACCGCTCATGCCGGTCCCAGCCCTCCCACTCCCAGTCCTCGAGGTCAATGTGGATCGCCGGGATCACGATATGGGGGAACTCCATATCTATGGCCTCCTGCGCCATCTCCACATCGGACATGAAGAGGGCGACGTCGGGCACCTCGATCTCGAAGCCCTCCATATAGAAATCCAGCGCCGGAATCTCGATCGCCGGTATCTGGATAGCGACATGCCCGGTCTCGACTTGCCTCTCGGGCTCCTGGGGTGACGCGATCGCCACCAGCGCTCCCATCAACAGCTCGGTGTACATGGCTCTCCGTTCCCTTGTTCTAGCTGATTGCACCGGTCATCCGCGCCGCCTGCCTCAGGAAGTCCAGCTTCTGCTGCATGGTGGCGGCCAGATGCTCGTTCAAGTAGACGTTTGCCGGATCCAGCGACAGAGCGCGCTCTGCCTGCGCGATGGCCCGGTCGATTATCAACAGGTTCTCTTCGAGAATGCGGACCGTCGTTTCATCCAGCTCGTCCCGGCTCTCCACCAGGACCTGTTCCAACTCCGCGATCGCCGTGGCGTAGGAGCCCGTGTAACCGAGCGCCGGTGCGGCGACCAAGGCCGCATCCGGCTCCAGCGAAGCCGCCACGTCCTGGGCCGCCGGGCTCGCGCCCCTCGACACCAGCCAGCCCGCGCCCGCGGACATCATCATCAAAGCGATGCTTGCCGCTGCGAGCTGCGGCACCGAAAAGGCGAAGCGCCGCTCGCGCAGACCTGCTTTGCGCTGCCGGTGCTCCTGCAGATCGACCAGCGCAACGGACTCTGCAGCCCCGATCCGCTCGGCGATTCCCGCCCACAGATCGGAGGCCGGCGGTTTGTCCTCGAGCACGCGCGCCCGGCCGACCACCCGCCGCAGCTCCGCCAGAGTCGTCCGGCACTCAGCGCAACCGGCAAGGTGTTCATCGAGCTCCCTGGCCACGGCGGCCTCCAGCTCGTCGTCGAGGTATTCCGAGAGTCTGTCAGTCCAGTGGTCGCTCATCTCACCAATCCCCATCAGCGATCCAGGTGGTCACGGAGAATCATCCGGGCCCGGTGTAATTGAGACTTCGATGTGCCCGGCGTAATCCCCATCATCTCCGCGATCTCCCCATGCTTGTATCCTTCCACATCGTGCAGTACGAACACCTGTTGCGCTCCGTCGGGAAGCATCTCCATGGCCGCCTCGAAATCGATGGCCGTCTCCGCGCCTCTAGGGTTCGAGCTCATTTGTCCCAACGCCTTCTCATCCTGCACGAAACGCTCGCGTCGAATCCCCAACTTCTTGCGGCGCCCCAGAATCACGTTGATCGCCACCCTGTGCAGCCAGGTCCCGAACGCCGCCTCGGCACGAAAGCCCCCCAGCTTCTCCCAGGCCCTGACGAACACATCCTGAGTGACTTCGTCGGCCATCTCCGTCCCGATCATCCGGCGGGCCAGGCTGTGGACGCGCGGCACGTGCCTTTGGTAGAGCCGCTCGAAGGCGCGGGCGTCCCCCGCGGCAGCCAGTACCGCATCATCCAAGTCCGCCGACCGTAAGTCCCGGTACTGACTCAGAATCGCCACTCTCCAGGGCCCTCGTAACCTCCTTCCACCGACATGAGATAGCCCGGCGGCCGGAAAGGTTGGAACCCCTTTTAGATAGAAGCCTGAAGGCGGCCGGGGCGGGTCACGAACAGCAGCGCCAGCGCGACGCCCGCACCCACCGCGAAGAGGGTCATGTCGCCAATGATCCAGCCGATGACCAGGGCGGCCAGGCCGCCGCCTTCCGCGACCGCCCAGATGCTGACCGCTTTCGGCATCTGTTCGGTCCACCAGCGATCGAGGTTCTCATCCTGGCCGGCGGGCGCGATGCGACCCCGCATGAACAGCGTTCCGAGGGCCGCGGCCGCCAGCGTCAGGTAGCCGACGATGCGCAGTACGCGGGCCGTCTCGTCCGGAAAACCCGTCGGCATCAGCCGTTGCAGATAGAAGAAGACCGCGAAGACGAGCACCAGGCCGGCGACGATGGCCGCGTGGATGATGCGTGCCACGGTGAGGACCTGCTCGCGGCCCTGTCCGGATTGCGGGACGTTCATCGCACCCCCCTCATTGCACGGCCGCGGCCCATCAACCGCGACGCTCGATGCGAAAGGCCTCCATCGCATAGTACTCCGGCAGACCGAGGCGGTCGGCCTGGGCGGCGGTCTCCAAGTTACGAGCCTGGACCCGCTCCCAGAACTCCCGATCGTCGTAGCCGCCCGGGAACGGCGCCACGTCCTTCTGCGACTGGTGCTTGAAGATCGCGAGAATCTTCTTGCGCAGTTCCTCCTGCGACAGCGGGACCAGCACGTCGGCCTGAGTGATCGACCATTCCTCCCAAGCGCCCCGGTAGAGCCAGGTCTCGGGCTGGGGCCCTTCGTACTCCGCCAACGCCCGGTCGATCGCCTCGCGGCAGAGTCGGTGCGTGCCGTGCGGATCGGAAAGGTCTCCGGCGACGAATACCAGGTCTGGCCGGAACTCCGCGATGAGCGAAGCCACGATCGCCACGTCGTCCTCATCGATGGGGCGCTTGCGCACCTCTCCCGTCCGATAGAATGGCAAGTTCAGGAACCGCGCCGCAGAACGCGGCAGGCCCGCTGCGGCTATGGCGGAGACGGCCTCCGACTCGCGGATGAAGCGCTTCAGGCTCTGCACTCGCTCCGAGTCGACCGCGCCCGGCCGCTTCGCCCTGAAGCCGTCCTCGATCTCGCGACGGATCGCGCCGACCCGCTGCTCCTCCAACTCCAAAGTCGAGGCGGCCCGCTCGACGAAGTCGAGGTGGCGCTGAACGTCGTAGTCGAAGACGGCGATGTTGCCGCTGGTCATATAGGCCAAGACGATCTCGTTCTGGTTCTCCGCCAGCTTCCTCAGGATGCCGCCCATCGAGATGACATCGTCATCGGGGTGCGGCGAGAAGACGAGCGCGCGCTTCCCGCGGGGAAGCCGCGCCCGCCCCCGAATCTTCTCCCGAAGCCGGTTGAACACCTCGCCGTTGGCCGCGCCGGCGCTGCCGTATTTCGACAGCAGCCCGCTCAGGTGATTCTCGCGGTAGTCGCGAGCGGCCAGCTTGAGGATCGCGACGCCGCGACGCTCCGCCAACCAGACCACAGCCTCCTCGGTCATGTCACTGGTCCATTCGACGCTGCCCAGCAGCCAGGGTGTCTTGATACGCGTGAGCGCGCCGGCGGCCGCGTGGTCGAGGTAGGCGATGGCGTTCGCGTGCCGCTGTAGATAGGTGGCCGTCACGTCCTGCGAGACGTCGCCCTCCACCGCCCGGCGGACGATGGCCGCCTTGTGCTCGCCGGTCGCGATGAGGGCGATCTCGCGCGCCTCCAGTATGGTGGCGATCCCCATGGTTATCGCTTCCAGCGGGACGTTGTCCTCGCCGAAGAAGTCGGCCGCGGCGTCCCGGCGCGTGATCGTGTCCAGCGTGATCAGCCGCGTGCGCGACTCCGCCGGCGAGCCCGGCTCGTTGAATCCGATGTGCCCGCTGCGGCCGATGCCGAGGATCTGAAAGTCGATGCCGCCGGCGGCCTCGATCTCTTCCTCGAAGGCGGCACAGTGATCGTCCAGCCGGTCCCATGCCACCGAGCCATCGGGTATGTGAACGTTTACTGGATCGATGTTCACGCGATCGAACAGGTTCTCCATCATGTAGCGCCGGTAGCTGTGGATGCTGTCCGGCGCCATCGGATAGTACTCGTCCAGGTTGAAGGTGACCACCCTCGAGAAATCGACCTCACCGATCTCGTACCGGCGAATCAGCTCGCGGTAGATGCCGATGGGCGTGCTCCCCGTCGCCAGCCCCAGAACGCAGTTGCCTTTCGCGGCGGTCTCCCGGCGGATGACCTCGACGATCCGATCCGCCAGCAGCACGGCCAAGTCGCGGGGGTCCTCGACGATGACGGTGCGGAGGCGCTCCCTCTCCCGCGGGCCTTCGATTTCAGCCGGCACACCGGGTTCGCGGTCGGGGACGGTCCGGGCCCTGATTGCGTCGGTCTTCATGCAACGCCAATCGCTGTCTGCGGCGGACGTCGTAGCCGAGCGCTACGCTACAAAGTGCACACTCGGAATTGCGAAACGGCCACGATGGAATATAGCCGTTGCGGGCCAAGTGCGCGCAACGAAGATCGTTCTGGCGGTCGGGGCCGTAACGTCAGGTCCGTCGGTCCGATCGCAGTCCCACAATTACCGGGACCGGCCTGGACATCGATGACGATTCGTCCATTTGCGTTACAGCCGCAGCCGCCACATCGTGCATCGCCTGAGCGCCGGAAAGCTACCCGGGGGCCCATTTCCGGGCACGATCCTTGCCCTGAGTGTGACGGCTGGGGGGCCCCGGCGCGCGGCCTGTTTTCGGCGGGCGACTTCGCAAGTCGGGGATCCTTTGTCCGGGCGCGAGCCAGCGCCAGGATTCTATTACAATTCTATCCAAGGAGCGCGTATGAAGCGTGCCACGCTCTTGTTGCTGGCATCCCTGACCCTGGCGGCGTGCCAGGACGCCACCGACCCGGTCGGCGGCGCGGGATCGAACCACCCGGCGCCGCTGCTCCGGGCGACGTCCGCCCAGGGCGGGGTGGAACGAGTGATGCCCGGCCGTGTGCTGGCCAGGCTGCAGGACGGAGCGTCGGTCAGCGACGTGGCGGCCGCCTACGGCCTTGCCCTGGAGGGCCGCGGGCAGCGCGACGCGTTCGTGATGCTGCGCGGCGCGGCCGGTAGCGAGCGCGCGCTGGCGGCCCGGCTAGGTGGCGACGCCCGCGTGGTCTGGGCCGAGCCGGACTACCTGCGCCAGACGACCGAAATCGATTCCAGGCTGTGGGCGTTCTACAACCCAGGCGGCCTACAGGTCTACTTCACCCGGGGCCGCAACAACGGACAACCGGTCAGCTCGTACGTCTCGGTGCAAGATGCCGACGAGGACAACATCGAGAGTTACGCGTCCGGCGGGTCCTCCGTCGTGATCGGCAGCATCGACACGGGCGTCGATTTCGGCCATGGGGAGTTCCTGCCCGGCCAGCTGATCGCCGGGCACGACTGGTACAGCGACGACAGCGATCCGAGTGACGATAACGGTCACGGCACGCACACGACCGGTACGATGGTGGGTCGGACGGTGGGTGTGGCGGGCGTCGCCGGCGCCGGTCCCAACGTGCAGGTCTACGTCCAGCGCGTCTGTGGGCCGCTGGGTTGCCCCACGTCGGCCATCGTCAGCGCCATCTATGCGGCGGCCGACTACCCCGGCATGGTCGCGATGAACCTGAGCCTGGGCGGCGGCTCGGAGTCGCAGGCCGAGAAGGACGCCATCGCCTACGCGGTCAACACCAAGGGCGTGCTGGTGATCGCCTCGGCCGGGAATGACGGGACCAGCACGGTCAGCTGTCCCGCCTGCGACCCGCTGGCCATATCGGTGGCGGCGAGCGACTGGCTGGACGAGCACGCGTACTACACCAACTGGGGCAACGGCCTCGACATCATCGCCCCGGGCGGCGAGCTCTACTCCAACACCACCGAGGAGGCCGGCATCTACAGCGCCTACGTCGGTGGCGGCTACGCGTACCTCCAGGGCACCTCGATGGCCGCGCCCCAGGTGACCGGCACCGCCGCTATCGTGGCGTCGAAAGCCGGGCTCACGGGCTCGGCGCTGCGTAGCCGGATCGAGAGCAGCGCGGACGACCTCGGGCCCAGCGGCTACGACACCAGCTTCGGGCACGGCCGGCTCAATAGCTACCGGGCCGTCACCAACACGACGCTGAACGAGGGTGGTCCGCCGGGCGGCGGGCCGCTGACCGCGTCCTTCAGCTACTCGTGCGGCGGCATCTCGACCTGCGATTTCGACGGCAGCGGCTCTACGGGCGCCACGTCGTGGAACTGGACGTTCGGGGACGGCGCCAGCGCCAGCGGGCAGACCGTGACCCACACTTACGAGCTTGGCGGCTCCTACATCGTGACCCTGACCGTGGGCGACGGCACCACCACGGACGAAACGAACCAGACCGTGAGCTGCACTGTGAAAGGCAAGAGGCTCCGCTGCAGCTAGCATAAGCCGCCCCGTTCCCCAACAGGAGCGCGGAGCCGAGGAATGTTCCCCGGCTCCGCGCTCTTCGTCATCCGCTTCGCCTCCGCGCCGCGGCCGCAGCCCTTACGGGCGGGGCGGCCGGCAAGTTTGCTCCGCCGGGCAACCGGCCGCATCTTTCACGCCGGAGACGCCCGGACACGGGCTCGGCCCAGGTGGCAGCCAACTCGACGTTAATGTCCAAACTCTCGATTGCCGAACAACTGAGGCGACATCGGATCTTCCGCATCGCCGTCGTCTATGCGGCCGTCGCCTTCGTGCTCTGGCAGGCGGCGGAGATCGCCGTCCCCGCGCTGAACCTGCCGAACCTGTTCCTGACTTTCGTCGTCGTCGCGACATTCGCCGGGTTTCCCATCGCCCTGTTATTGGGGTGGGCTTTCAACATCAGGCACCCCAGCGAGCTCCCGCCCGAGCCGCTTGGACCGGCGGCCGGCGACCGCTGGTCGATCGCGGTCCTGCCCTTCGTCAACCTGAGCGCCGATCCCGAGAACGAGTACTTCAGCGACGGCGTCACCGAGGACATCATCACTCACCTCTGCAAGGTCTCCGACCTCAAGGTGATATCCCGCGCCACGGTGATGCAGTACAAGAGCACCGAAAAGAACCTCAAACAGATCGGCCAGGAGCTGGGCGTGGGCACCCTCATCGAGGGCAGCGTCCGGCGCGCCGCCGACCGGGTCCGCATCACCGCGCAGCTCGTCGACGCCCAATCCGACCAGCACCTCTGGGCCGAGACCTACGACCGTGAATTGACGGACATCTTCGCCATCCAGAGCGACGTCGCCCTGCGGATCGCCGGCGCCCTCAAGACCACGCTGTCGCCCGAGGTGCGGGCCCGAATCCAGCGCGAGCCCACCGCCAATCTCGAGGCCCACAACTCCTACCTGCTGGGGACCTTCTACTGGAACAAGCGAACCGGGGAAGGCTTCAGCCGCGCCGTCGAGCATTTCCAGCACGCCATCGAGCTGGACGAGAGCTACGCTCTCGCCCACGTCGGGCTGGCCGACTGCTACAACCTGCTGCCCTTCTACGGCGACGCGCATCCCGGTGAGGCCCACCCCAAGGCCCGGGCGGCGGCGCTGCGAGCCCTGGAGCTGGACGAGGCGCTGGCCGAGGCCCACACATCGTACGCCTTCGTCGAGACCTGGTACGACTGGGACTGGTCGGTGGCGGAGTCTGAGTTCAAGCGCGCCCTGGCGCTCAACCCCAGCTACGCCAAGGCGCACCACTGGTACGCCTGGTACCTGACGATCCGGCGCGAGCCGGACAAAGCCGTCGAGCGCGTGGCGCTGGCCCGTGATCTCGACCCGCTCTCGCTGATCATCAACACCGACCTGGGCGACCTTCTCTATTACGCCCGGCGCTACGACGAGTCGCTGGAGGCCCAGAAGAAGACGATCCAGATGGACCCCACCTTCTGGCCGGCGCAGGTCAACATCGGGAGAGCCTATTTTCAGAACGGGATGGTCGAGGAGGCGATCGACTCGTTCCGTAAGGCGATCCGCCTGTCGAAGAACCACCCCAGCGGCGTCGGGATGCTGGGCTACGCCCTCGCGGCAACGGGGAATAGAGATGAGGCGTTGCGGCTAATCGACGAGCTGAAAGAGCTATCGACGCGCGTCAACGTCCCATCCTACCTGATGGCGATCGCCTATGCCGGGCTGGATGACCGAGACAGCGCGTTCGAGTGGCTGCACAAAGCGCACGAACAGCGCGATTCCGCCTGGCTGATCTACTACCTCAAGGCCGATCCCTGGGCCGACAGGTTGCGTGAAGACGCCCGCTTCGGCGAGCTGCTGGAGAGGATGGGGCTGGACTGATCGACATCACACTCGCCCTCAGCCGATGTCGATCGCATAGCTCCGACTAGCGCCAGGCTTGCGCGTAGTAGCTCGGCAGGCGCAGCTCGACACGACGGTTCCGCGCCCTACCTTCAGATGTCGCGTTGCTCGCCACCGGATCTGCCGATCCGTACCCCTGCGTGAAGAGGCGCTCGCCGGGAACACCGCGGCTCATCAGGTAGTGCCGCACCGCGCAGGCGCGGCCCAGCGAGATGATCAGGTTGTAGGGATCGTAGCCCGTGCCATCGCCATAGCCGGCAATCTCGACGACGAGGGTTGGATTCGCCACAAGCGAGGCCGCGACCTGATCGAGGGCTTCGCGCGCATCTGGAGTCAGCTCAGCGCCGCCTGACTCGAAGCTGACGCCCTCGATCAGATGCCGTGTCGCATCGTTCTCGAACAGGGGCAGGCAACCACGGGCGTCGATTCGACCTCCGGCCGGCGTGTCGGGGCAAGCGTCCTCGGAATCGAGAACCCCGTCCCCGTCTTTGTCGCCGATCAGCGGGCAACCGCTGGAATCGACGGCCCGGCCCGCCTGCGTCTCTGGACAGGCGTCCTCAGCGTCACTGACGCCGTCGCCGTCACTGTCTCGGGTCACAGGACAACCGCGAGCGTCGACAGCCAGGCCGGCTAGGGTGTCCGGACACGCGTCATCGCCATCGATGACGCCATCCCCGTCGGTATCTCGGGGCGCTGGGCATCCCCGCTGGTCGACGCTCTCTCCCTCCGGAGTGCCCGGACACTCATCATGCTGATCGGAAACGCCATCGCGGTCCGCATCCGGCGCTTCCCTTGCCACCGGCGGTGCTTCTGACTTCACGAAAGTCGGCTCCGTACCACCGAACAGCGGGCGCAGGAAGACACTGAAGCCGCCCCGGAAGGCGTAGTTCCAGTCCAGCTGGCTTCCATTGGCCGGAGAGGGCATGTAGTCAGCGATCCCGTCGAGCCTGAGCGCGAACGGGCGTGAAATCCTGATACGCAGGCCACCCAGCCAGGTGAACCCGTTATCCGCCCCTGAGACATCGCCGCCGTATTCATTGTGAACGAAACCGGTGCCCACCAGAAGCTCCAGGCTTCGAAACAGTGGCTGGTTGTAGACGAGGCGGCCGCGAATCGGCGCGTGGGTGGCGTCGGCCAGCAGTTCGGTCTGCGTGGAGGTGTACGAGATGTCAGCCTCCAACGAGAAGCGCGAGAGAAAGAAGAGTCCCAGATAGCCGCCCCCGCCGAATCGATCATCGAAGGCCAGACTGCCGTCGAACATCGTGTAGCTGCCGAACGCGCCCAGCTCGACGTTGCCGCCCTGCTGCGCCACAGCCGGCTGCGGGCCAAGCGCAACCGCCAGTATAAGAAGAGAGAAACGTGGCATTGTCATCGAGCGCCTCCTTCCTGAAGCGCGTTCGAGCACACATGCTGCCAAGTTCGAGCCGGCCATCGGCTAAGGCTTGCCGGGCACCCATGTGGGGCTGTTTGTAAGCACCAATGCGTGCCCTTTGCGGGTGGCATCCTGGGCCGACCCGCCCATCCCCTCATTCATTGGCCAGTAGGCCACGAGCCCAGCTTCGTCGCCTTTCAGGCGAACGTTGGAATTGTCGCGAATCTGCTCCGCGGTCCGGGCGACGTTCCAGATACGCACATCATCTATTCGGCCCTTGTAGTACTTCGGCTCACTGGACAGCGCTCTGGCCAGAGCTAGGGGTTGCGCGGTGACCTGCGGCATGGCCATACCACCGCCGGCCGCGACTTCTCTTCCGTCTATGTACAGGCGCGCCTGACCGTCATCGAACACAGCAGCGACATGCTGCCAACGGCCATCGTTGAGCAACTCAGTGCTAGAAAGGAATGAGCTATCGGCTTGGCCGGCTCGCGTGTCGAGTAGCAGCTTGCCTTCTTTGATGCCAAGCTGGAACGACCCCACACTATCGGCGCCCCCCTTCGAAAGCAGCTGTACCGTATCCCTTGCACCTGAAGAGGGATTAACCCACATCTCGAGAGTCCAGGTTTTGGTCAGGTCGAGATCATCCGCGTCGCGCGTTCTGCCGTACTCGTTCCCATCGAAGTCGAGCCCGTGGTTTGCGCACTTTACAGCAAGAGAGAGATTCGCACCGGAGGATGTAACGTCTACTGACTGAGGATTGGCCGACACGCCACAGTTGCTCGCTACGTCGCGGACATACACGAAGTGTGTCCCAATCACCAGATCCTCGAAGCTCACTTGCTCCCCGTTGACGGCGATCCTACGGAACTCGATGCCGTCAACGACCACCCAGTAGCCATCCGGATCGAGGCCGAGGCTCCCGCCGGGATCCGTGGTCGTGCTCACGGCAACCTCGAGGTTGCCCGTCTCGACCCGGGGCTGTCCCTGGCAAACGACTTCGAATGTGTGAGAGACAATCTCGCCGAATCGCACATCTACCGTCTGTGGATTCCCGCTTCCAACGCTGCAGTTTGAGGACAAGCTGGTAAGAGTGACTTCGCGGCCACCGACGACGACGCCCTCGAAACGGATAGTATCGTTTACATTTATCGGTTGACCCAGAGAACCATCGACCACAACAACGTAGCCGTCGGGGTCGGGATTCTCCCCGGTTGTAATGGTCGCGACTTCGAGCGCGCCGACCTCCTCACATCTCACAGTGAATCCAGTAAGAGCGGTACTACTTGAGGTCACGAGGATTCTACGAGGATTTGGTTCTGCCGGATCCACATCGCAATGGGGTGCAAGCTCGGCCAGCTCCACCACGTGCTGTCCGGCGGCGAGATCGCTGAACGTGACTACGCCATCATTCGCGATCGGCCGATTCGACGAGACGTCGACGATTACGACGTAACCGTCCGGGTCGAGATCGAGGCTCGTGTCTGTGCCATCGCTCAATGTCGTCGAAGTGAATACCTGCAGGTCGCCGGTCCGCGGTTCACCTACCGTGATGGCCACCGATGTACTGTCCAACTGCCCCTCATCGTCGAGCGCCACCAGCCAGATCGTATGCTCGCCCGCAGCCAGGTCGTTCCGGGTGACGTTCGGCCCGGCCCCCAAGGGCCCGTCCCTGCTGGAACGCCACGCCAGCAACCAGTCTCCACCGTCTCGATCGGCGGCTGCGCCCTCGAACTCCACCGTCTCTCCGAACTCGAACTCCGCCCCATCTGTCGGGGCAGAAACCGTCGGCTCTGGCAGAGTGAGCACGCGCACCGAGATGGTATCCGAGCCCGTGGCACCCTCGTGGTCGAAAGCGAAGACGGATATGTCGTGCCAATCCGGCGACAGATCACGCACGACCCTCGAGGCGCCCACCCCCAGCCGACCGTCCTGACTGGAGTACCAGACGAGGGAGTCGATGCGGCCGCCATCGGAACTGTTGGCGCTGACGGCGAATATGCAGTCCGCGCCCTCGAGAACGCGGGTGCTGTCAGCCGGCAGCGTGATCGCCACCTGAGGCGCTGCTGCAGGACCGGTGATGTCATCGCCATCACATCCGATCGCCGCCACAAGGGCGAGCGCCAGCAGTGTAACTGAGCAACGGCTCATCGCATCGACCCGGAGAACGATAGATTCCGAGATTCAACTGCACGGAATGCTCTCTTGTCGCTGAACCCTTCGCCGAAGTACCAACGACTCCTCGGTCTGGAACTGATCCCCGGCTCATCTACAATGTTTTGGATAGCTACAGGAAACGTAGTGCTGCAATTGACCTCGAAGACCGTTTGGGTCAATCCGCCGGCAGCAACGTAAATAAGCCGATCGCTTTCCTCTACCTCGCAGTTATCAGCGACGTCCCGAAGCTCGACCCTGTGTTCACCGGCAACCAGGCCGGCAAATACAACCCAGCCATTGATCGGGGCCGGCCGCGCCAGGGTATCATCCACCACAACGAGATAGCCGTCCGGGTCGAGATCAGCACTCGTGTCTGTGCTATCCTTCAATGTCGTAATTACCTGGAGGTCTCCGGTCCGCGGCTCGTTGACCGTGATTGCCAGCGAGACGCTGTCGGCCTGCCCGTCATCATCGAGCGCCGACAGCCAGATCGTATGGGGGCCCGGCGAGAGATCGTCGCGGAAGAACAGAGCCGCCGTACCGAGAGGGCCATCGATGCTGGAACTCCATGCAAGTATCGCCTCCCCGCCATCCCGGTCCGTCGCGCCGCCCGCAAAGAGGATCGCGTCAGCGAACTCGAACACCTGTCCGTCCAGCGGCGCGGTGATCGTCGGGTCGGGCAGAGTCTCGACGCGCAGCGCAATCGCTGCGCCCCCGCTACGCCCGACAGCGTCGAAGGCGACGACTGATATCTCGTGCCAATCGGGGGACAGATCGCGGACGACAATCGAGGTGCTCTCACCCAGACGGCCGTCCCGACTGGAAGTCCAGACCAGTGAATCGATGAGTCTGGCCGGGTCGGTGACCGTAGCCGCCAGAATGCAGTCCTCGCCCTCCTCAACGCGTGCGCTGTCCGCAGGCAGGGTGATGGCGACCTGGAGCGAAGACTCGGGGGCCGTCGTATCCTCACCATCACATGCGACTACAGCAGCCGGGAATAGAGCCAGGAAGAGCAGGTTGGACCGACGGCTCATCTGACGGCCTCGCGCGGCGGGGAGTAAAGCTGGGGCCCTTCACCATTATTGTCGAGTTGGCATCGGTACGCAAGCAGCCTGAATGACATAACCTTAACAATTACAATTAATTAGCTGAGCCGCGCTTGTTGAATTCTCTGAGTTGCCGTGCTAGAATGAAAGAAGGAAGGTGCGGTTAGCTGAGGCGGGCAGGCTCGTATCCCCTGGATCAAAAGGCCTCAGCGTTGGCAGGCTACTGCAGCACTAAGTCCCCCGCCACAAAGTCGCCTCCAGCCCTATGTCGGCGCGAGGCCGTTGCTCCTGAGTGCAAAGTACATCCCCGAACCTCCCCGGCTGTAAGACACGACCGACCCCGCAAACCCCGCGGCGCTTCCAACATGCAGACGTATCGGTTCGAACACGCCGCAATGGGTCAGCCGGCGGCAATTTCGCCGATCAAAGAGAACATACCGGTTACTGAGTCAGCACCGAAAAGGAGCTGCGCCATGCTAGCCCGACGGTTCGTTCCCTTTCTTGTGTTCCTGTTCGTGCTTCCGTCCTGCACCGAGGACAGGGAGCCGACCGGGCAGGGCCCATCGACCTTCGAGGAGGTGTTCGCCTCCGGCGGAGACTTCGCCGAAGTCGAAGAGTCGAGCGAGGTGATCGACTCTACGACGACCACCGAGGTACGCCCGTCGGAAGAGAACCCGGAAGTGCAGGAAAACTGGTTGTGCACGACGAGGACCGTCGACCTGACCAGGGCCCCCGAGGAGTACCCGCTGTTCGATCCCAACTCGGAGATCATCTTTCCGGGCAACCTGATTCAGGGCAAAAGCCTTCAGCAGGCGACGCCCGATCCCATACCCGTGCGGCGCGGCCCCGGCACCATCGTTCTCACCCTGATGATCGGGATGCCACAGGGCGTCAGCCGGACGGTCCCGGAGGTCACTTTGGGCTCGGTCTACGACGCCGCCAACGATATCCTGCTACAGTCGGTCAATGACACACTCATTCCCGCCCGATTCTCCTTCACGATGGACCGTGTCCACTCTGAGGAACAGCTCGCCGTGGCGGCTAATGCTCACGCCAGATGGTCTGGCGGGTCGTTCCGCGCATCTTTGAAGTTCAGCACCGACCGCGAGTACAACCGTTTCCTGGTCAAGCTACACCAGTCCTTCTACACGATCGCCTACGAGCTACCGACGGCATATGAGCAGATGTTTGCCCAGGACGTCACTCCGGCGGAGCTGGCGCAGTATGTCGGGCCGGGTAACCCAGCAGCTTTCATCTCCTCCGTGAACTACGGTCGAATCTTTTATCTGCTCATCGAGTCGACAGATCGGGCAATTGATATTGAGGGAGCCATCAACGCCACATTCAACGCGTTGTTCGTCAGAGGGGGAGTAAGCGCGAAGGTGAACTACATGGCGAGTCTCTCGAACCTGAAGGTGAAGGCCTTCGCCCTGGGCGGCGACGCGAGAACCGCGCTGGAGGCCGTGACAGCCGATTTCGATCAACTGAAGAGTTTCCTGGCGGCCGGCGGGAACATCAAGACTGGCGTGCCTATTTCTTTCGTGCTCCGTAGCGTGCGCCAGCCAGATCGCATCGTGAAAGTCGCGCTCAACACCCGGTACGACGTGAAGGACTGCGTGCCTATGCGCGAGACGTTCGGCACCCCGATCATCTGGGTCGCCGCTCGCCCGGAATTCGAGGCTTGGGTCAGACACTATCAGGACTCGCTGCAGGCCTGGCTCACAACTGCTGGCGGAGTAGCGGATCACGCAGCCGCTGGAAGAATGGCCAGAGACAGTGCCATAGCCAAGTACGACGCTTTCGTCCTAAAGGCTGCGAATGATACAACGGTGCGCCTGTTGCGCTGGAGGAGTCTCAGCGAGGAGACCGCGAATGACGCCTATGTCGCTGAACCCGGTGACCCGGGTAACGCCATTTACGCCAGCGAACTCCCGGCGTTGGTCCCGAAAACAGTGAACGGTGAAATGCCTGCGGTCTTCTTCGGGTACGGAGACGAACCCGCCGGCAGTGACTGGGGCAGCCGCGGGTACGGGCTACGCTTCTTCGGTGGCGGCTTCGCGCAGAGCGACTACACGCTAACGGCCGTGGCCAAGTTCAAGCTCCCGCCGTACGAAGATGTCTATTTCATCGGCGGATCGACCAGCGCGCCGTATCGCATGCTGCAGGTTGGCTTCAAGGGCGAGTCGGGCGTCCCACCGTTCGGCTGCTCCCATTACGATGAGGGGGTCTGGACGGAGCAGGGGAATCCGCCACCCGACCAGTGGCACGTATACACGGTAACGTATAGCCAGACGTTAGGTACCTCCATCCATATCGACGGGCGGCTGCATGCCTGGTCCACCGACATCGGACAACCACTGCAAGATTTTCTGGGCGCCAAGCTCGGGAACGTCGGCGAGGTCCCGAACGCGGGTGTGGCCATCGCGGAACTGATCGCCTACGACTTCGCCCTGAACGACGATCAACGCCGCTCGCTCGAGGGCGACCTCATGAGGATGTACAAGTTCTGAGCTGTGGAGCGGCTACCGATGCTCGGCCCAGCTCGCGGAGATTGGCAGCTTAGACAGGAATGGCCCGCTTCGCCACGGAGGGTGTCATGAGACGCATCGTTCATATCCCGTTTCTTGCGCTGCTCGCCGTCGGCGCTCTCCTGCTCTCCTGCGACGATGACAGCACGGCTCCTCCCGAGCCGCTACCCGACTTCGATATCGAGGATCTGATCGTCAGCACCTTCCAGACCGTCGAGCTGGACGCATCGGCGATCGTGGCGCCAGAAGACAGAGCTCTGGAGTGCCACTGGCGGCAGATCTTCGGTCCGGATGTCACGGCAGGACTGGGTGTACTCACCGGGGATACCGTCTCGTTCGTTGCACCGAGCGAGGTTACGACGCTGCAGTTCGAGTTAGAGATCAGCGAGCGCGAGGTGGTGGGCTTAGATACGGTCATGGTCTTCGTGGTCGAGGACGACCGCAATGCACTCTTCGTCAGCACAAGCGGCGACGACACCAACCGCGGGACGCCGATCCAGCCCCTGCGCACCATCCAGAAGGCCATCGACCGGGCGGTCGGCGGCGGCAACGGGGCGGATGTCTATGTGATGGCGGGTGAGTATCAGGAGAGCCTTCGGCTTGGTGACGGTGTGAGCATCTACGGCGGGTTCAGAGCCACAGACTGGCTGCGCGATCCCGAAGCACACGCAACGCGCTTAGTGGGAGGTCCCCAAGCGATTGTCGGCGACAACGTGGAAGACCTCACCCTGGACGGGTTGTACATCGAGAGCGCGGACAGTAGAGGCCTGCACTACGAAGGCCTGGGAAGCTCTTACGGCATACTACTCCGCCACGCCCGCGATGTCACGATCGCGCACAATGAGATTCGAGCAGGCAGAGGCGCGGTCGGTGAGGCAGGTGTGGATGGCACAGACGGACCAGACGGGCTAGGAGGTGAGAAGGGAAGAAACATAGTCGCCTGTAAAGACCAAGAAAACGAATGTTGTGTGGAAGGCACGGAAGGAGAAACCTTCAACGTGCGTGACAGTGCAGCCCCCGGTGGAAAAGGTGGCCAAGGGTGGCCGTACAGCGGCGGCACTGGCGCCTGCAGCTACAAATCGAGCGATATCTACAAAGACGACGCCTGTGAGTTTGCTGGACAAAAGATCAATGCACCACGACCTCGTTCACCGGGCACCTCCGCAAGTTGGAAATGCTACGACCACCAAGATGACTGGGATACCTTCACTCTTGACGGAGAGCCCACAAATAGTCTCGAATTGTGCGCCTTGCCTGGTGGGCTTAACGAGTGGACGCACATGGGCTTTCCCGGACAAGGCGAACAAGTACACGATATTACGCTCGAGAGGGATTTCAGTACCGGCGGCTACCCGGGCTGTAGTCCACAACCATCGTGTGCTGGCTGCTACTACAACAGCCACGATAGTGTATGCCGCGGTCCCCGGCACAATATTGATGTGGACGGCGATGGCACCCCTGAACGTTCAGATAGCCTGGCCTCGAGCGGGGGTGCCGGCTTGAGCGGCGGTGACGGTGAGGATGGCGAGCAAGGCGGTGAGGGCTTCGGCGGCATGATATCCGCCATTGGATATTTGCCGGCCTTCGGCCAGCCGGGCACGGTCGGAGAACCGGGTGGTGGTGGTGGTGGTGGAGGCACTCATTGGGACATCTCCGGCGGCGGCGGTGGCGGCGGTGGCGGCGGTGGCGGCGGATACGGCGGCGCTGGAGGAGGAGGGGGCGGCGGCTCCTTCGGCGTATTCCTCATCGAGAGCGTTGACATCCGCATCACCGAAAACCGCATCGAAACCCGCGACGGCGGCGACGGCGGAGCCGGTGGCGGTGGCGGCAAAGGCGGTACAGGTGGCGATGGTGGCGAGGGCGGCGATACCCCGGACAATCTGGAAGAAGAGTGTCCATCTACGACTGCTTGGTGGTGGATCAGCTCCGGAGGTAAAGGCGGCGACGGCGGCGCGGGGGGCGACGGTGGTGATGGTGCCGGGGGCGGTGGCGGCCCCTCTATCGGCATCATCGAATACAAGAGTGCGGATGTCTCGCTGCTAGGCAACCAAGTCGAAACTGGCATCGGCGGCGCCGGCGGCTCTGGCGCTGGCGCTGCCCCGAACGGCGAGGAGGGCGAGCGCGCGGAGCACAAAATTATCGAAGAATAGCGCAGAGAGACACAGCTGAGCGGCGCCGCTGCCGACTGGCCCGCTCGGATCTCCTCGGACCCAGACCCAAGACCGCGATTCGACCTCGAAATCGCCGCGCCTCGCCGGCCGACCAATCGCCCACATTTAGTGCTGCCTGGACCCTGGCGCCGTTCTGTCCTGCAGGCCGCGCGGAGCTATAATTCCCTACAAACGATGCCCGCCCCTCGCACATGGGCAGCCATCAGACATCCCACGTTAAGGCGATAGGACCAAGCCGGTCGCTCCCTGAGCTGTGGATGACTCGATGATCGGAATGCCCCGCTTGCCGCTCTGCCTGGCGCTCGCCCTCGCGCCGGCCCTGCTCCCCGTCAGCGGCACCGCCCAAGAGACCAAGGACTGGGAGAACCCAGCGGTCTTCGCCATCAACAAGGAGCCGCCCCACGCCACCCTCTTTCCCTTCGAGACGCGCGAGCTGGCGCTAGGGCGCGACGAGGCGGCCTCGGCCTACTACCGCCTGCTCAGCGGAAACTGGAAGTTCAACTGGGTGCGGAAACCCGCCGACCGGCCCGCCGACTTCTACCGCGAGGATTTCGATGATTCCGGCTGGGCACAGATCCCCGTCCCCGGCAACTGGGAGGTCAACGGCTTCGGCGTCCCCATCTATCTGAACATTCCCTAAGAGTTCGAGGTGTACCCGGCCTACATCCACCACGACTACAATCCGGTG
>CP070722.1:3121503-3153770 GCA_020350785.1 Gemmatimonadota bacterium | reverse complement strand
GGGTGGACGCGGTCAACGACGTGTATTGGCTGGGCGACGGCGCGTCTTTCACCTGGCCCAGCTACCGGGACGGCTGGCGGCGCTACTATAGGATCTCGCGCTCTGATGGCGCGATGCGGCCGATCACGGGCGGCGGCTTTGACGTGGACACGGTCCTCCACATCGACGAGGAGGGCGGCTGGTTCTACTTCATGGCCGCGCCGGAGAACCCCACCCAGCTGTATCTGTTCCGCACCAGGCTGGATGGCAGCGGCCAGGCGCAGCGCTTGACGCCGGCCGACCAGCCGGGAACGCACCGCTACGAGATCTCGAAGGACGGCCGCTACGCCTTCCACTGGTACTCGCGCTTCGGCGTGCCGACGGCGGTGGAGCTGGTGCGGCTGCCGGGCCACGAGGTCGTGCGCACCCTGGCGGACAACGCCGAGCTCAAGGACAAGCTCGCGACGTTGACCAAGGGCGAGGCGGAGTTCTTCCGCGTCGACGTCGGCGACGGCGTCGAGCTGGACGGCTGGATGATGAAGCCGCCCGATTTCGATCCGAACAACCAGTATCCCGTGTTGTTCTATACATATGGCGGCCCCTGGGGCGCGACCGCCCAGGACGCCTGGGCGGGTGGCAACTACCTCTGGCATCTGATGTTGACCCAGAAGGGCTACATCGTAATGAGCGTGGACAATCGCGGCACGCCGGTGCCACGCGGGCGCGAGTGGCGCAAGGCCATCTATGGCCGCGGCAACGCCATCGCGGCCGCCGACCAGGCCGCCGCCGTACGCGTGATCCGTGAGTGGCCGTACATCGATGCCGATCGCATCGGCATGTGGGGGTGGAGCAACGGCGGCAGCATGAGCCTGAACGCGATTCTCCAATATCCTGAGCTCTACAACACGGCCATGGCGGTGGCGCCGGTTCCGGACGATCGCTTCTACGATACGATCTACACGGAACGCTACATGGGCATGCCCGATCAGAACGCCGAAGGCTACAGAGAGTCCTCGCCGATCACTTACGCGGAGAATCTGAAGGGCAACCTGCTGATCGTGCACGGCACCGGCGACGACAACGTGCATTATCAGGGCACGGAAGTCCTGATGAACGCGCTGATCGCGGCCAACAAGCAGTTCACTATCATGCCCTATCCCAACCGGTCGCACGGCATCTTCGAGGGGCGCGGGACCACGATGCACTTGTGGACGCTGTTGACGAACTACCTGTTGGAGCACATGCCGCCGGGCCCCCAGCCGCAGAGCACCAACTAGCGATCGAGCGCTCTTCTCCGGCTTGCTGGGGAAGAGCGCTTTGTCTGCAATCGGCGTTGAGTCAAAGAATCTAGGAGGTTGAGCTGATGATCGTGAGGCTGCGGGCTCCCCTGTGCGCGTTGATCGTCGTAACGCTGCACGCATCCTTGAGGGGTGGGTTGTCGTCGGTCGCCTGCGCGCAATCCAGCAGCGCCAGCCAGGATTTGCCCGCCCCGGTCGCGGTCACCAACGGACCCCACAGCGCCGTCGAGACCGCCATCGCCATCGACCCGACGAACCTCGACCACATCGTGGGCTCGGCGGTCGTCACGATCGGCGATCCCCGCGTGCGCCGGATCAGCAACTTCACCTACATCACGTGGGACGGCGGAAGGTCGTGGGATGCGGTGGCCATGCCCAACCCGGAGGGCCGCGTGCAGGGCGATGACGCCGTCGTCATCGATCACGAGGGCCGCGTCTACCGCTCCTTCATGGGGTTCGCCCACCTGCGGAACCCGCGTGGCGTCCATCCCAAGACGGGCCTGTTCGTGGCCGCCTCCAACGACGGCGGACTCACGTACGAGCCGGCGGTGCCCTACATCGATCACATCAACAGCATCACGCCGTTCGAGGACAAGCCCTACCCGGGAGTGGACCTCTCGGCGGACAGCCCCTACAGGGGGAGCGTCTACGTGGCCTGGACCCGCTTCACGCGTTACGGCAGCCCCTCGCCGGACGACTCGTCGTTCATCTATCTGGTCTATTCCCGGGATGGCGGGCGCACGTTCTCGCGGCCGCTGCGCCTGCCGGCCGGCGGCGGCGACGCTCTGGACGGCGACAACACCGTCGAAGGCGCGGTGCCGGCGGCGGGCCCCGACGGCACGGTCTACATGGCCTGGAGCGGGCCGCGAGGGATCGAGTTCAGCCGCTCGACCGACGGCGGCGCGACGTGGGAGGCAGCGCGCACCATCCTCGATCAGCCGGGCGGTTGGGACATCGAGATCCAAGGGTTGGGCCGGGCCAACGGCATGCCGGTCACCGCGGCGGACATCTCCGACGGGCCTCATCGCGGCACGGTCTACGTCAACTGGGCGGACCTGCGCAACAACGACGGCCTGGACGGCGACGCCGACATCTTCCTGGCGCGCTCCAGCGACGGCGGAGCGACCTGGAGCGAGCCGCTGCGCGTCAATCAGGACCCGCTGGGCAACGATCGCGACCAGTTCTTCACCTGGATGAGCGTCGATCCCGTGGATGGCAGCGTCAACATCGTCTACTACGACCGCAGGGCAGGGGACGGCCGCGGCGTCCACGTCTATCTGGCTCGTTCGACGGACGGCGGCCGCACGTTCCGGGAGTACAAGATCAGCGACGAGCCCTTCGTACCGGACACGCGCCGTTTCTTCGGCGACTACAACGGCATCAGCGCCTACGGCGGACGCGTGGCGTGTCTGTGGACGCATTCGACCGGTGAGGCGAACGTGCTGAGGGCGGCTGTGCTGGACTTCCCCGTGGAGTAGTAGTTGCCGTGGCGGCTTGTGCGGTAAGATGAGACTGCAATATTGAGAGCGCCATCCCGCTAACCGATCGGCAAAGGTACCGATTCAAGTGCACGTGCTCATAGCCATTCCGGCCTTCGACGAGGAGGCCACGCTCGGTTCAGTGTTGGCGAACCTGCCTCGAGTGCTTGGCGGCGCCCACCATACCGACGTCGTGGTAATCGACGACGGCAGTACCGATCGAACCGTCGACGTCGCGCGTGAGCTGGGTGTGCGAGTCGTGAGCCACCGTCGCAACCTTGGCCTTGGTAGGGCTTTCAATACGGCTGTGGGCCAGGCTCTCGAGTGCCGTGCCGACGTCCTGGTAACCATCGACGCCGACGGCCAATTCGACGCGCAGCAAATCCCCGATCTGATCGCACCCATCGTGGCCGGTGAAGCCGATCTCGTGACCGGGAGCCGATTCCTGGGTGGGAAGCGACCCGCTGGAATGCCACGAGCGAAGTATTGGGGCAATCGTTTCTTTTCGGCCCTCATGAACTGGCTTCTGGGCGAGCGTCTGCGCGATGTTTCGTGCGGTTTCCGGGCCTACTCACTAGAGGCGATCCTGAACCTGAACCTTCTGGGCAAGCACACCTATACTCAAGAGTCGATATTCGACCTCGTCTTCAAGGGCCTGAGGGTGACGGAAATCCCGATCACGGTTCGATACTTCCAAGACCGTAAGTCTCGAGTCGCCTCGAATCTCATCCGTTACGGGCTAAACGCCTTGAAAATCATCATCCGCACGGCGCGGGACTTCATGCCGCTTCGTTTCTTCGGAATCTTCGCTGGGGTCGTGCTCGCAGTTGGCGCAGCATTGGACCTCTGGCTCCTCATTTACTGGCTTCGCACCGGCAGCTTCTCGCCTTACAAGTTTGTCGGGTTCACGGGGACGGCATTGCTCGTGGTGGGCATTCTCGTACTCGGCTTCGCCCTGTTGGCCGACATGCTCGACCGATTGCGTGTGAATCAAGAACGCTTGCTGTACCAGCAGAGGAAGGTACTGTTCGGTCAGGGTAGAGACACCGCGGGACGAAAAGCTGATGCGAGAGTCCAGCACGAACAGGCATGAACAACCTTCCTTCAGCAGACCCAACGCCTCGGCACCGGTTGGCGGTTCGAGTCTGTGCGCTCGCCGCCGGTTCGATCGCTGCGGCTCTCAGCGCTTGGGCGTACTGGCCGGCGCTGTCTGCGGGCTTCGTCTTCGATGACGTAACAAGCGTCGTTGACAACCCGGCCTTGCACTGGGAAGGGGTCTCCTGGGACGGGTTCCGCGGCCTCTTCGAATCCGCCTGGCTCAAGCGGCGTGTCGTCGCCAACCTGTCCTTCGCGCTGAACCATGTGGCGGGCGGACTCGACCCCACCGGGTACCATCTCGCCAACATTCTCGTACACCTGGCCACGGGAGCGGCTCTGGCCCTGCTGGTCTGGGTGTACCTGCGCTCGGAAGGCGCGGAGACGCCGGACTGGCAGAGGCTCGCCAGCGTGACCGTGCCCGTGACCATCTTTCTGGTGCATCCGCTCAACACCCAGGCGGTCACGTACGTCGTCCAGCGCATGGCGTCCTTGTCGACCTTCTTTGCCGTTATTTCACTCGCGACGTACGTGGCCGGGCGCAGGGGCACCCTGGGTAGGAAAGCCGGGCTCTGGCTCGCTGCATCGGCACTCTTCTGGTTGCTCGGCCTCGGCACGAAAGAGAATGTGGCGATTCTTCCTCTCGTGCTGCTGACCTACGAATGGTGCTTCCATCGGGCCTACTGGCGCGAGCGGCTCGGCGCTGTCTGGGCGGGGCCGACTTACCGGCGCGTCGCGATGGTCGTCATCGCCTTCTCGGCCGTCGGCCTCTTGACGGGAGGGCTTCTCGCGTTCTTTGGCGGCAATCCGTTCAGCCTGACTCATGAATGGCCCAGGCGCGGCTTCAATGGCATCGAGCGGATGCTCACGCAGACGCGCGTCCACTGGCTCTATCTCAGCCTTCTGCTCTGGCCGTCGCCGGGCCGTCTGAATCTGGACTACGATTTCATAGTATCGCGCGGACTGTTGCAGCCGCCGTCCACGTTGTTCGCCTTGCTGTCGTTGGCGCTCTTGGTGGCGTTTGCGTTCTACCTGGCGGTTCGGCGGCCGCTGCTGGGCTTCCCGCTGCTCGCCTACTTCGAGTTCCACGCGCTCGAATCGGGACCGGCCAGCCTCGAGATGGTCTTCGAGCATCGAATGTATCTGCCCATGACGATGTTGGCGGTCGCGCTCGCTGCCGTCATTAACGGGCTGCGTGGCCGGATGCGAATCTTGATTCCGGCGGGCGCCGCCGTCGTCATCCTACTACTCGCCGTCGCGACGCGGGCGCGCAACGAGACATGGTCCGATCCGGTGCGGTTTGCCTACGACGTCGCGCAAAAGTCGCCAGCGAAACCGCGGCCGCAGACGAACCTGGGCGTCGCCTATCGGAACGCGGGTCGGTACGAGGAGGCTGAGGCTGCGTTCCGGCGATCACTCGAGCTGGATCCTTGGCGGTGGACGACGCACTACGCGCTTGGCGCGCTGTACCTGGACATGGGCCGGCCGGAAGAGGCCGAGGCAGAGTTCCGCGAGACCGTCAGGCTCTCGCCGAGTGCCACGAGGGCCGCGTACGCCGTCGGCGAGGCAATCGAGGCCCAGGGTCGGGCGGAAGAGGCCTTTCACTATTACCTGAACCTCGGTTCACAGCGTGGCATGGCGGGCCGGGCCTTCGAAGCCATGGAACCGCTGCGCCGGGCGGTGGCGCTGGACCCGGCGAGCTCGGTGGCGCACAACTCGCTGGGCAACGTCTATAGCATGGCAGGGATGACCGAGCAGGCGCTCATCGAGTATCGCGCCGCCGTCGAGCACGCGCCCAATAACGCGCAGGCGGTTTACAACCTGGCGCTGTTGCTGGATCGGGCGCGAGAGTTCGAGGAAGCAGTGGTGATGTACCGCCGGTTCGTGGAGATTGCGCCACCGTCTCTTTCGCAAACTGCACGGATGGCAGGGCGGCGTGCTCTGGAGCTGGAATCGCGGGCCGGCCGGCCGCTCCCTTAGCGAACAAGCGTCTTTCGGGGGTCGCTCTCGGTGCATGTTCTTCTGATCCCTTCCTTCTATTCGACGCCACAGAACCCGGTCGCTGGGGCGTTCTTCCGCGATCAAGCGCATGCGCTTCACGACTACGGTGTCAGGGTGGGCGTCCTCTCTTGTCCCCAGAAAGCTCCTTGGCAGAAGCCGTTGCGTCCCGGTGCCTGGCCGGAAGGCATCGTCTGGGAAGACGACCAAGGTGTAGCAACGGTGCGAGGGTACTGGCGGCGCTATTGGCCGGGCTATAACCGATTGCGCTTGAGCGCATGGGTTCGCTTCGGGCTTGGTGTATTCGAGCAGTACTCGCGCGTCGAGAAGCGGCCGGATCTCATCCACGTTCATGCAGCCGATCCGGCGGCGCTGCTCGCCGCAGAGATCAAATCTCGGCACGGAGTCCCCTTTGTGCTAACCGAGCACACGTCTCGACTCGCCTTGGGTACGGGCAGACCGGTCCGACAGCGGATCGCGGCGGCCGGCATTCGCGAGGCGAGCGCCGCGATAGCCGTGAGTCCGGCCCTCGCAGAAATGTTGGCGCTACGCCTGCCGCTGCCCTCGGGCGGTTGGCGCGTAGTACCGAACTGTGTGTCACGGCAATTCCTCGAGGTGCCAATACCCGACGTCGGCGCCGCTGCCGACAGTACTTTTCGCGTTCTTACAGTGGGCAACTTCGTCCCAGTCAAGGGTCAAGAGGTGCTGCTTAGAGCTTTCGCAGCCGCCTTCGGCGGCGATTCGAGGTGCGAGCTACGTCTGGGCGGCCGGGGTCCTCGCGAGAAGTACTTGCGTAGATTGGGGGGCCAGCTAGGAATCGGCGGGCAAGCGCGGTTCTTAGGCCCCCTTTCTCGCGAACAGGTTCTGGCCGAGATGACCGCGTGCGACATGTTCGTTCTGCCAAGCCTGTTCGAGACCTTCGGTGTAGTTCTGATCGAGGCGCTCGCCGTCGGTCGTCCGGTGATCGCGACACGCTGCGGGGGCCCGGAGTCGATCGTCCATGAGCGTAACGGTGTCTTGGTGGCGGCGGGCGAAGTTGGGGGTCTGGCGGCGGCACTGACCGACATGCGCACGAGCGCGGGCACCTATGACCCAGAGCACCTGCGAAACGATGTGATGGCTCGCTTCGGACCGCACAAGGTCGCGCAACAGTTGGCTGCCGTTTACGAGAAGGTGCTCAGCCGGTGAACTCTAGCTCTGATCTTGCACCGGCTCACCAGCTTGGGAACCACCCATCGGCTTACAGCGATCTCAGGGCCAGCAAACGGCTAAACTTCCTGCACCTGCTCGAGCACAAGCCGCTCGCCTGGATGAAGGCGAACGGGATTCCGGGCGCAGGAATGATTCGACGGATTGCGAGACTCGCGGCGCCGTTGCCGCGTGTTAGCGGCCCCGCAGTCGTCAAGACCAACCTGGGTGTCTCGATGCTCGTTGATCCGACGGCGGACCCGACCCTGGAACGGCCCCTGTTCGAGCTCGGCGTCTACGAGGCCGGGACTTTACGAGTTCTGAGCGAGTTGTTGCAGGAAGGAGACGTGTTTGTCGATGTTGGGGCTAACATCGGTCTTATCACCCTGGCAGCTTCCCTCTGGGTCGGTCAAACGGGTACTGTTCTGGCCGTTGAGCCGGTGCCGCGCAATTACGATGTGTTGAACTACAACGTAGCACTGAACGATCGAAAGAACATACGGACTTATCGTTGCGCGCTCGGATCCGGGCCGGGCATGGGTAAGATGTATGAGCGACCCGGTGTTGGTTGGGTGGGGACTTCGCTCGTCAGGACGTCGGACTCCTCGGCTGCTCACGAGGTGACGATGTCGTCTCTAGATGCGTTGATTGAACAGAGTGGCCAGGCGTTCGTATCGGTGGTTAAGATCGACGTCGAAGGGTGGGAGTTGGAGGTTCTGAGGGGCGCTGTTCAGCTCCTGTCGCGCGAAAAGGCGCCGGCCATCGTCATCGAATACAGCAGGCTGAACCCCATGCAAGGCGGTGAACCGATCGACATCTACGGCTCTCTGCTCGAGAGTAACCCTTATCGTGTATACAAGCTGGCAAGGGGAAAGTGGGCTCCGTCAAAGCTGATACGGGTCGAAGGGCCGGAGCAGTTGCCGGAGCACGATAACCTTTTCTTCCTGCTCGACTCTCACTGCAAACGCTTGCCGGCGCGGATGTTCGCTTGAGTTGTTCTGTGTGAAAATAGGGTCGCGGTGTTTGAGCCTATAGTCCGCGCATGAACTCGATGAGCCCCTGCAGTTTCGGCCCCCACTCCATGTGCTGGCGGGCATAGTCACGCATGAAGTCGGAGATTCTGTCCTCTGGCTCGCGGGCTGCCATCCGTTCGGCGAACTCGATGAGGCCGTCCATGTCGATCAGCGAATCATCGTTCGGAACTGAGAGGAAGAACTTCATCGCCTCTGGGACTGGCCGAAGGTCAGGATCGACATGGCCGATGACGAACGGTAGTCCGCGCGCCGTGTACTCCCTGGTCTTGAGCGTGCTGATCTCTCCCAGATCACATTCGAAGAGCGCCAGGCTGCTGATCGCCAGATTCGTCCGGCTCAGCAGCGTGTCCGCGTCGGATCCCAATAGCGTTCCGTGAAATTCGACATCCACGTTCTGGGGAAGATTCAATGTTCCTACGGGCGGCCGCAGCGCGCCTAAGAGGTGCACCTTGATGGGTGTCCTTCCACGGTAAGCTGAGAGTGAGCGTAGGAGTCGGTCGGTCCCGTGCCAGGGGCTGCCTCGGCCGCCCAGGAATGCCAGGTGCAGGGTGCTGCCGTCGAACAGCCGAAACCGGGTGTGTGAGACTCGATCGACCAGGATGCCGTTGGGCATGGTGAGGGAGGGAAGGTCACTCCCTGACCGGTTGAGCTGATAGAGCCTGGTTTCATCCGAGACCGCAACGATTCCGGTGCAGCGCCCAAGATATCTCGGGCCATAGCGCACCTCCTGCTGAAGCGAAACTCTCTTGTGAAGTCGCTGCAGATATGGCAGGTGGCTCCTGAGCTGAGCGCGCCGCTCCTCCACCTCCTTGGTATGGTGCTCCGAGACGACCTTGTGGCGGCCGGCAAATTTCGCCGCTTCGCCGTCGGCCATCGGATAACGGAGAAGAAGCAGGTCGTAGGCATCACAATCGATAGCGTCTTCGATCAATCGGAATCGCCGCAAGGCGTATCCGAGACGATTTGTCAGCGAGTTGCGGGGCACGCGGACATGCTTGAGCGCTCCGCGTTCTCGCTCCAGGCTGGGATTGATCACAATGATCTGCAGATCGGTGTTGCCTGATCGATCGAGGGATACAGCCTGGTCGTTGATCTTTTGTTCGACTCCAGGCGCTGGCCCTACCATAAGGTAGATATATGCGAATCTTCTCTTCATATTGGCTTCGCGGCTACTCCAACCAGTGGCTGAGGTCCCTGTCCAGTGCTCGACTTAGCCTATCGATCTCGGGCCTGAAGGTATTCGCGAGCTCCGCTCGGAATGCCGGGTCGAGCGGAGGTCGCTCGACGTAGCGTGTGTAACGCTCCGGCGAGATTCCGAATATCCGCTTTCGCTTCAGTCCGAGAGTGCGCTTCGTAGCCAAGACTATGTTGTTGAGAGGCCTGAATCGAGCCAGATTCGTCACCTGCAACTCCAGCCACTTTATCCATCGCGATGAGAGCTGTGTGTTCGGATTCAACCTTGGAAAACGCTCTCTGCCGTCGGACGGCACGCCGAGGAAAGCCAGAACGTCCTCGTAAGCCGCCTTCGTGCGCTCGGCAAAATCGTCGAAGACGACGATCTTGACCTGCTCGCGCCGGAACAGTTGTAGCAGCCGCTCGACTTGGCTGCCCAGTGAGCAAACGTCCTCGTAGAGTAGATATGCGGGTACGGGCGACGTCGAAGGGATGGCCTTTCCCTCTCGCCGAACCGCTTGAAGCTCCCAGGCCCTGCGAAAATCTCGAACGGTCTCGCGCAGGTTGTAGCAGTATTGCGAATGCAGCGAGTAGGCCATGTCGATCGGGTTTCGGACCATCGCTATGATTCGTGCGTCCGGATCGAATGCCCTGATGTTCGATAGCGCCGTCGATGAATAGAGATAGAAGACGGATGCTTCACCTGCGGCGAGATGGTGCTCCTTGCACGCCTCGAACAACGCTAGGTACTCATCTAGCGTGTGAACGTAGTGGCGAACGTACGGGTTGAAGTCCGCGGCGAAGTAGTGCGGCTCCTTTGGTGTGCTCATGAAGATGCTAGGGTGCTCACGCAGGTACTCGCTCAGAGCGGTGGTGCCGCACTTGGGCGCACCGACGATGAAGAAGTTGGGCCTGCGCGACGAAGTCATACTCGTATAGAGAGCGGCAGTATGGTGGGATTCAATCGCAGCCGTTTGACCACCACCACCAGCATTCCACCGTTCCAGAGTAGGACGCTGGTAGACGTCGCCAGCGCGGCACCCGTGCTGCCGAGCGTCGGAACGAGCACGACGTTGAGCATGATGTTCAATCCGGCGCCCGCGCCCAGGATGACCATCGCGTGGTTCTGATGCCCCGTCATGGTCAACAGATTCCCAACGGATCCCGCCAAGCAGTTCAGGATCTGTCCCCCAATCAAGATCAACATCGGTGCGTATCCTACTCCGAACTCGGCTCCGAAGACAGAGAGGAGTGGGCGGCCCCCGATCGCCAGCGCGGCGCTGACCACGAGAGCGAAGGCAGACGCCGCCCATGCACCCACCTTGAGCGTACGCTGCAGCCGGCGTCGGTCGCCGGCGGCATAGTATTCGGCGATCATCGGAGCAGCCATGATGTTTACCGCCGTCAGCATGAACGGCACGAACGTCGCCGCCCGGCTCGCCACCGCGTAGACACCGGCTTCGGTGGTACCCCTGAAGAACCCCAACATCAGGGTATCGGTCGATCGGAGGATCACTCCAAAGCCCGCCATCAACAGCAACGGAACCGAGACGGCGAGCCACTCCCTCGATCGTGTCTCGACTTGGACGCTCCTCTCGCCGGCCAACGAGCGACCCAACAGAACCTGGACCGAAGCGAGGCTCACCACCGTCGCCATGATGTTAGCCAGTACGGCCAGCGGTGCGCTCACGCCCTCCGACCTCAGGAAGTAGAGTCCCAGTATCCCAACCGCAAACAGAACCGGACGCAGGACCTGAGGAGGACCTTGAGCTGCGAGGATTCTCTTGAAGCCACGTAGAGACGCGGAGCGAAGTTCGAGCAGCGACCAGATGGGCAAGAGCAGGCAACTGACCCAAAACACTCGGGCCAACTCATCGCCGACTCGCGGGCGCATCAACGTCACCGCCACGGCCAGGAAAGCGGCCAAGATCAGTGACAACAGCAGCACGACCTGTGTGCTTCGGCGAAGAAACCCGCGCAGCAGGGCGTAGCGGTTTGTGGAGCTGTATTCCGAGACGAAGCGGACGGCGGCAGAACCGAGCCCAGCGTTCGAGAGGATGACGAGCAGGCCCACCCAGGTCACGGCGTAGATGTAGCGGCCGTACGCGTCGGCGCCCAGCACCCTAGCCAGCAGCGCCTGATTGGCAAAGACGACGAGGGTCCCGGCTGCGCTCACGGCGAAGGCCGTGCCCGCGCCGCGGGCCAGTCTGGCGGCCGGGCCGCCACCTACCAGTTGGGCCATAAACCATCTCAGGCCCGGCACAGGCCGATCAGGCATCGGTAGGTTCGGCCTCGGTCAACTTCCGGAAGACGAAGGCGGTAACGTCGATCTTCTCGTCCAGCAGGCGCCTCGTCCGGGCTTGAAAAGCGTTATCGCGCTTCAGGTTAGCGTCCAGTATGTCGCGGCAGCGCGAGAGCCATTCCTGCGTTTGCCGGGGCCGGAAATTGAAGCAGAGACCATAGCGGTTCTCCAGCTCGTCGGTGTAGGGAGTTCCCACAGCGTCGATGTAGACGGCCGGTGTGCCGAGGATCGCGCTCTCCGACGCCATCGTGGAGCTTTCTCCCACGTAGAGGCTGGCGAAGCTCATCAAGTGATGTATCTGACTCGATCGAACGGGCAGGCGAAGATCGGCGAGATCTTCGGGCAGGCCGCTTTCCGCCGTGATGAACACCCGTCCATGGAGTCGCAGAAGTTCGACTAGACTTCGTTTGTTCTGGTCCGAGATGCCGCCGCCCTTGCCCGCGTCGTGCAAGGCGCGCCACGAGACGAAGCGCACTATACTAAAAGGTTCTCCCGGCTCCACCCCGGCTCTCTCCAGCACGGAGGGGTCGGCAGAGAATCGATTTGGATGCAGGTACGCCAACTCGTGATAGCCGGGATAGGTGACGTGCCGTCCCAAGACGCGGCGACGGTAACAGTCCGGCGTGATCACCTCCGTGGCGAACGGGTAGGAAAGCAGGTTGGAAAGGGTGGCGTTCTCCGTGTCGTAGAAGATCAGGTTGCGTGTCCGCGTCAGGAAGCCCACCGGTGCCGTAGAGATGCCCGCGATACTCGCCATCACGTCGGGCCGGTGACGGCGTACCATGCGAAACAACCTGGTGTCACGAGTCAGCAGCTCCGCGGCGAGCCCGCCCTTGGTCGTCGCTTCGCGGCTGATGACGGTGTGAGGCAGGCCGAACTCTCGCAACAGTTGCAGGTTGATATCCTTGTCCCGAGCGACAATCATCACCTCGTGACCGTCAGCCTGCAGGAGGCCGATAGTGGGGCGGAAGAAGTGGGCATGTGCCGGGTGCAGGATGTCGAGCAGAACCTTCATGGCCTCGAGAGTTGTGATTCGTTTCGCAACCGGATTAGGATTCCCGGGGGCGTGCCTATTATACCCGGGCCCCTTTCCACGTGCCACTGCGGGCTGCGAATCGCCCGGGCAGCGATTCCGAATGACCGCTTCTAGATGATGGCGAATACGAAGATACTGAGCATTCTGCGGCTGAGCCGTCGAAATGCTGCGACGCATCTGACGCCGCTCGTCCTGTCGGGCGAGGTCGGTCAGCTTCATGTCGTGCGCGAGGAGCCCTTGGGAATCGAGTCGGAGAAGGTCGTGTACCATATCGTCGGCCGCGGGCGCCGATTCCCGCGACTGCTGCGTCTATTTCGCACCGGGCTGGCCGTGAGCCGCGCCCAGAGTGTCGATGTGTTGGTCGGCCTCTACTTGATTCCCTACGGCTTGCTCGCCTGGCTGCTGGCTCGCTCCACCGGGCGGCCGGTGGTGCTGGGCCTGCTGGGCACGGATTTCAACGTCCACTGCTTTGCCTGGTACGGATCGCTGTTGCGGGCGATCCTGAGACGCGCGGACGCGGTGACGGTTACCGGCAAGGCGATGCTCGATCAGCTGGCGTCATGGGGCGTGGCGCGCGGGAAACTGCGCGTCCTGCCTCACGCTGTCGACGTGGAGCGTTTTCGTTCGGAAACTCCGGCGGACGATCGTGGTCTGCACCTGCTCTACGTTGGGCGGCTGATAAGATCCAAACGGGTCGATCTGGCTTTGAGGGTTTTCGCGCGTGTCCGTGAGCGGTTCGAGGAAGCCCGACTGACTGTGCTGGGCGACGGGCCCGAGCGGACTCGACTCGAGGGCCTGGCGCGCGAGTTGGGGATCCGAGGATCCGTCACCTTCGCAGGTTATCGGGATGACGTCGAGCGATTCTACGGAGAAGCCGGTGTGTTGTTGTTGGCCTCCGAGCGCGAAGGACTTCCGCTCGTGCTCATCGAAGCCATGTCTTGCGGTTGTGTGCCGATTTCGACTCGCTGCGGGACCGTCGAGGACCTGATCGAGAGCGGCAAGAACGGCTTTCTGGTCGAGATCGGTGACTGGGAGGCCATGGCAGGTCGAGTTCTGGAGCTACTCTCACAACCGGGGAGGTTGGCGGCGATGTCCAAGGCCGCTGTCCAGGTTCGCGAGCGTTACGCGTACGCCAGCGCGGTGGCGACGTGGGACCGGATCCTCAGCGAGATCCGGCGGTCGGGCGCGAGTGTTCCGCCGGCCCCACGCTCTCTCGGCTGACGCGGGATGGGGCTGGCGTTTGGGCCCTAGTGCTTGCTCGCGGTGTGCGGCGCGTGACATTGCACGCACTCGCCTTGGGGCGGATCCAGATGCGCTTGCGCTGAAGGCGGCGCGATCGTGGCGAGGATCAGGGCTCGCCGTAGCGCCACCGCGGATGTCGGGTCAGTCGTGGCAGAGGCCCAGCTACCCTCGTGACAGCCAGCACAAACCTGATTGGAGCTTCGTTCCGCCAGCAGCTCCGATTCGTAGCCACCATGCATGACGTGGCACCCGGAGCAGGGGATATCCGCGTGACCGCCCACGAACGCGTAGCGACCGGTCTCGTGACAGTTTGTGCACAGCGCTCGCTCCTCCTCGACCGCTGGAGTTGCTCCGCGCTGATCATGTGGGTCGTGGCACGTCGTGCATTCGATAACCGACTCTTGATCGAGTGCGAATACTTTGGATCTCATGCGGCCGAGGTCGGCTGATTTTGCGCCTGAGATGCGATTGGTTGCCTGCAGCCTGCCGGTATCGAATCTGCCGAGCGGGTGGTCGTCCGTCAGGTCGCGCTCGATGTACAAACCGGTCTGGCCGGCGAGCTCGGCTTTTTGCAGCTCGGACTGCTGCGCGCGGAGCGACTCGGTGAAGTGACATCGCAGGCAGCTCTGTGACAGCGGTCCGATCCCGGGCGCGTCCACCACGATTCCCGCAACGTTGCCCAACTTAAGCGTTGCCTGATTGAAGCCGGTATCGTGCGAGGTATGGCAGAGCGCGCAGTCGCCCACCGCTGGGTCGCCGGTTGTGACACTGCCGTGCTGGGCATGCAACCTTCTCGGTGCGGGACCGGCCAGTAGAGCAAGCGCTGTCAGCGCGGCGGCCAAACAGGCCCTCCGGCGACGGCGGATCTGTCCTTTCGCTCGACCCGTTGGGTGCCGCATCGATCGAACCATGCTCAGAAGCTCCGAGTCACTTGCGCGATGAGACGGTCCTCCGTTCGCTCGAAACCTTCGGTCCAGGCGTTCCTGTCGTAAGACAACCGCATAGACAACTGCCGCACCAGCCATTCGCCTCCTACGCCGGCACCGAAGAAGCGCTCCGACCGGAAGGCCCGCTCGTGCCAATCATACGCTGAAAGCCGCAAATACAATTTCAGTCTGGAGGTAGCCCGCCACTCGCCGCCTCCGGTACCCTCGAAGATCTGGAACCTGCGCCCGTTCGTTCGAGAAGTATAGCGCGTTGTCAAGTTGGCCATGAGTCCGGGGCCGAAAGCGTAGCGCCAACTGCCCTTCACCTGCATCTGGTTCGAGAGGCGGCCGGGGTTCTGTGTGCGCCGAGTATAGTCCGCCGCTAGAGACAGGTATCCGATCGAACCCACTCCGGCTAGCCGTATCCCCGCAGCGATTTCGTCGTATTCCCGGAACGTCGGGCTGGGGATCGGGGAGCCGTTTTCGATCAAGTTGCGCGCGGCGCGACTGTGGTAGGCGGTGAAAGGCCCCTTCCTTAGTCTGAGCTCGTAGCTGTAGGTCCAGCTTGTTTCTTCGGCCTCCGCGAGAAGTCGGACCTGGTAGTCCACTAGGACTACCGTGCCCTCTGTCATGCGCCCCCCGGGAAGCGCGAACACTTCGAGGCGTCCCGCTGACTCCACGAGGCGATAGTCGAGTCCCTCTGTGAATACGATCGTGCCGTCCTCGCTCGTGATGACCACCGATGCCGGTTCTGCCAGAGGTTCGTTGAGCACGAAGGTGCCGCTTGCGTCGATCACCTGCCTTTCGTCGACGACCGTACCGAAACCGTCGTCCGCCGAGAGTGACTGCCTGTAGAACTCGTATCCGAGCCCGCCGTCGATACCGAGGGCGAAACCGAGAGGCAATCGGGCGGAGGACGCGACACGTGAGCGTCCACGTGCGAACCGCTGCGCCCCAAGACGGAACGACCGCGAGCGGACATCCCCTCCCACGGCAATCGTAAAGTGGCGGCGACGGTTCCAGTTACCCAAGTAGCTCGCAGACCAGCCTCGGTTGAAATCGGACGCCGTGGTTGCGTCGAACAGCTGATAGCCCAGACTGGAAGAGAACGATTGGACATGCCGGATCCGAGCCGATTGTCTCCAGCTTAGCCGTTCTACCGCGCCTCTCCCCGAGGTGTTGAGATATAGAAAGCCCGACGTGAGTCGGCTTCCCCTACCCCAACGGAGCGTGTGGTCCGTGTCGACGAGAGTGCGAACGAAAGCGAGGTCGCTGGTTCGACTCTCGTAGTCGAGGCGTTCGACGTCGACTCGGAGCTTGCTGTTGCTGGCTGACAGTCTGAGCGTTTGGCGATCTTCATCCAGAGCGCTGATGACACCCGGGTTTGGGCGGAAGAGTTGTTGCAGCGAACGGCCCGAGTAGGACAGACGGGCCGGCAATGGTCTCCAGCTGGAACGCGCCTCCAGCTCCCAGTCCGTTCCATCCGTCTCTTGGCGAGCTCCGAACTGGAGGTCCTGGTCAGCGGAGATTCGGCTCCACCAGGCGGAGAAAGACAGGGGTGCGCCGCCCAGCAGGACGATCCGCCCCAGTCCGTTCAGCATCTGGTCTCCGCCGTTCGGTGTGTCGCCTATCCCACTCCAAGAGCGTTGGCCCAGCACCGGCCTGGCCGCAAGATTGAAACTCACAAGCCTGGGGTCGGACACGAATCCGTTCAGCTTCAGCAGCAGCCATTCCCGCCAGGTAATCACCGAGGTACCGGGCCTGACCGGATACTGGGCCCAGAAGCCGTCGAGGGTGACCGCGACCTCTCCGTCCACCTCCCTGATCTGGAAGCCCTGCGCCAAGGTCTGGGGCGCAAGAGGTCCAAGCGCGATCAGCACGGCAAGAAGAGCGGGGACGGTCCTGAGCCACATCGGTCGGTCTACCCGGGCTCGTTCGGCTCGGGCTTCGGCGGCTCGACGGGGTCCGGTGGGCTGCGGTGACAACGCAGGCACTGGATAACGCCGAAGGCCTGACGGCCGTTGTGGCAATCGCCGCAGAACTCGCCCTGCTGGATCGCGCGCATGGTGATCTTGTTCGCCCCCCTCTTCATCGTGAAAAGAGACGGGTGGCAATCTGAACACAGATAGCGGATGCGATGCTGCCAATGCGCGAAGATCGAGGGCGGGAAATCCTCTTCCGACCCGGCGGCGCTGTCACGTGGCAGCAGCAGGTCGGTTTCCAGGCGCGGGACGATACGGTCCGCCGGCATCTGGAAGGCTTCGTGGCAGCGCTCGCAGACTTCGGTCCCGAAGGACACTTTGCCGTGACAGACGCCGCACGATTCGCCGGCCTGGATCTCGGCCATGCTGGTCTTGGATGAGCCGCGTGTCCGGTAGATCGCAGGATGACAGCTCTCGCAACCAAGCCACTCCGTGTGTGAGGAGTGCGGGAAGTAGGCCTCCATCTCGCCGAAGTAGAAGTCGAAGCCGAATCTCGGACCCGCAGGCCGGCCGCCGATGACTCCGCGGCGTAGCGCGGCAACCCAGTCGATGCCGCCGGAGGCGTGCCGCGGAAGCAACGCCAGCACGCTGTCCGGCGTTTGAGCGGCCTCGGCGGGCGAAGGAGCACGTACTGTATCGATGGGTACAGCCGCTGGGCCCGCGGCTGGCTGGGCGGCGATTTGGGTTTGTGGCTCCGGTTCGGGCAGATCGAGAATGACCTGCGCCGCACTCCGGCAGTTGGCGCCCGCGAAGATCGCCGTGGCAGCGGCGGCCGAGAGGAGAAGCCTAGCCCGGTACATCGTCGCTCTGCCGCGCCTTGACGAAACCATAGACCGACACCTTGTCGGGCCCGTACTGATTCGTCACGAGGATCAGGAACTGCAGCTCGAAATTCCTGTCCACGTAACTCTGGAACAGATCGAGATTGTCGTAGTCCACGGTGATCTTGGCGGGCAGCCACATCGTGCCGGGTCCCTCGTAAGGGCCGCCGAAGAACATCAGCAAGGCCCCCTCATTGTTGAAAATCTGCACGTTCTGAAAGGCCGCGTCTACGACGAAAAGGTTCGCGTCGCGGTCCACCGCGATCCCCTTCGGCCGTGCGAACTGGCCGAGCGCATCCCCGTAGCTACCGACGGCGCGCACGAACTCTCCAGCAGTCGTGTAGATCTTCACCTGTGACGCGCCGAAGTCACTCACGTATACCTGGTCGTCTGCTACCCAGATGTTGGTGGGGCCGCGGATCTGCTCCTCGACCGGGGCATCCCGGTTCGGAAGCGTAGAGAGAAGTCGATGATCCTCGATGGCGTAACTGCGGACTTCTCGCAATCCGAAATATGCTACCCATATCCTATCCTCGTGCACGAAAACGTCGACAGGCCGCGACCCCTTTCGCTCGCCCAGCGACGTAACGTAGGCGCCAGTGGTGTCGAATACGATCACCTGCTCCCGTCCGGTGTCGGCCACGTACAACTTTCCGCTCAGCGGATCACCGTGGCAGTTCACGGGCGTCACCAATTTCCCCAACCCGGTAGGTTTCCACTGCTCGAAGCGGCCCAACCGGACGTCCAACACGTTGATCCCGCCCAGGACGGTATCACAGACGTAGATTCGTCCGTTGAGGATCGTCACGCCGTAAGGCTTGATGATGGCTGCGACGGGCTTCTTTTCTTCCTTCTCGCCCAACAGCCGTTCCCAGAAGGAAGGGGACCTCGGCGCCTCGACGTCTTCGGAAGTGCCGAACGCGGTGAGGAACTGTACACGAGGTGTGTCGGGTGGTAGGGGGAAGACTACGAGCGGTCGCTCCGCGGGGCCAACTGCCGCCTTCGAAGCGCAGCCGGTCAGGGCCGCGATCAGAAGTGGGATCGCCAGCGCGACACCTGCGCCCGCGATTCGCGAAGCAACCGGGTTAAACATCACCATCTCCTTCGTTTATGGATAGCAGCGTCCTCTCTCTATGTCAGAGGGGGCGCCGTCTCCCGGCGCCCCCTGACGTCTGGCGGCCGCCTCGATCCAACGGTCGGACGCCGCTTAAGTTCATCAAATTACTTCGCGTGGCAAGTGGTGCACAGAGCGCTTCCGTCGTTGGACTTCTTCAGGAGTTTGTCAAGCGTCGACTCATTGTGCACGGTGTGGCACGATGCGCACTGCACCTTGTCGGCCGAGTCGAGCATGTCGTCCTGGATGGTGCCTCCGAGACCGCTATTCGTGACCTCCGGATCCCAGAGGGTACCATCCGAAACCGCAAGCGCGGCATTGAAGACGAACGATACCGGGTGGTCGTTGGTCAGGTCCGTATCGACAAACGCAGCTCCGGTCATGGTCGTGCTTCCCGTCTGGCCGCCGTAAGAATCCAGGGCGACCGAGCCGTCATGACAGCTCAGGCACAGGACCGAGCTCCCGTCGGGGTCCCCAACGGTGGCCTGCAAGTCGGTGCCGACGTAGGGGTCCCATGGCCCAGACGAAACTGCGTGGTTCCAAAGGGGAGCGTTGAGAACGCTGGTATTTCCGTTGTGCGGCGTGTGGCAAACCACACACAGGTCACCGTTGGCGGTGGCCGTCGTGCCGGTGTTTCCTGCCCAAGCCTCGGTCCGGAAGTCGTGGGCGCTGCCCGCGATTTCTTGCGGCCCCTGGGCCAGGGCTGCTGTCGTCGCCATGAAGACCATGGCGAGCAGCATACCAGTACAGCGTTTCATGGGGTACCCTCCTAAAGTTGATTGTGTGGAAAGACCCGCGCGCGATAGCGTCCCACCGACTCGCGGGCCAGCCTGCCCCGAACTGCGGAGGCAAGGATTCGTTATCGTGGCTTGCAGCATCGTTTCAGCTCGGTTCACGGAGTCGAGGCTCACGGACTGAAAGCGTTATCGTGAGTGTGGCAGCTCGGGCATGTATTTGGGCTTTGGTGGTGCTGCTTGTCGCTGTTCAGGTGATGTCTGGCGAGATCCGGGTTGGCATGGCAAACGTCGCAGACGTTGTCGTACTCGCCGACCGCCTGGGGATAGCCGGTTTCTCCGGTCGGTCCCTCGAGATCGCAAAAAGAGAAGTCGCCGCTCCGGGTCTCTAATACGACAGGGCGAGTTCCGTTCGCGCCGGTGATGTTAGCCCGGACCAGCTTCAGGTTCTCGTTCCCACGCCAGTTGGTCTGGTTGCTGTGGGGGTCGTGACACTCCATGCAAGTGACCCGGAAAGGGGCGCAGCAGCTGTTGCCCGTCGGGTCGTTCTTGTGGACATCCGCGAGAATCGCCGTGCCCGCCGGGCCGTGGCAGCTCAGACACGTCGCCTCGATGCTGGCCCCTCTGAGCAAAGGATTGGTATTGCCACCGTGGAGTCCGTGACAGAAACTGCACTCGTGGTTCGGGTTGAGCGCGACCGCCGAGGCGGCGTCGCCGCTCTCCAATCCGAAGAGCAGGGCCAGCGTCACGGCCGCTGCCAGGGGCGGAATCAGGAGTAGCCACCTCATCGACCTAGCCTCCCAGGCTGAAGACCTCGACGCGGCGAGGCCGATTGTTCGTCACGTAGAGCATCTGGTTGTCGTCGACTACCAGATCGAGGGGGAGCCAGAGCTCGCCGGGTCCGGATCCGAGCGTTCCGTACGTTTCCAGCACGTTGCCGGTCTGGCGGTCGAGAACGAGCACCTCCCCGGCCACGGCATCGACCAGCAGGATTCGGCCGAGAGCGTCGACCGCCAGCCCCTGGGGCCGTGAGAACTTCTGGCCGAGCATCCCCGATTTCCCCGAGAGCGTCTTCACATGGTCGCCCTCGTAGGTGTAGATCTTGACGCTGGGGGGAGAGCCGGAGACAGCGGGATCGCCGAAGTCGCTGACCAGAACTTCGCCGCGCGACGGATCCAGGGCGATCGCGGTCGGATTCTGCAGATAGTAACTGCCGGGCCCGGGACCCGAGATCGTGTACAGCAGGGCGCCGTTCCTGAGGTCGAACACTTTGACCGCGAATGCCTCGCCGTCGACCACAAAGGCCAGGTCACGGTCGGAATCCGCAGCGATGTCGCTGGGGTCGCCGATCGCCCCCACACCGCCCAGCGAGTAGAACCACTTCCCGTTGGTCGTCCTGTATACGTCCACCGTCCGGGTCGTGGCGTTGCCTACGAGAAGCAAGTTCCCCTTCGCCCATTCGATCCCCAATGGATTACCCGGCACCGTGAATGCGGCAGCTACGAAGACGCCGCCCCCTCCGGCATCCAGCATCACCACGGACTGCGACTGGTAGTCGCTGACGTAGAGGCGGCCTTGCTTGTCTTGCGCGATCCGCACGGGCGACTGCATCTCGCCGGGCGCCACCGAAACCAGGTCGGGCCGCAGGCCTGTTAGGCCTCGAGGCTCGTGAGTGGAGGCGGCGTCAGGAAGTTCCTCGCAAGAGGCGAGCACGACAAATACGATCGCGGCGGGAAGGAAGCGAACGAACTTGTGAAATCGTGCCTGCATAAGCCCCCTCTCGATCCCGGGGATAGCCTTCATCGGCGGTGAGGAAGCGGGTCGCCCGCTTCAGCCCTCAGTCTTGCTAGTGAGAATTACTACTCCCAGCCGGCAAGGCTTTGGATCAGGCACATGGCAAAAGTCGTTCCTTCTATCGCCAAAGAAGCATTCCTATTTTGACTAAGGAAAAGCGGCCTCGATGGCCTTTGAGGTGGGTGACCGCGGTCCGAATCTCAGGTAAGGAGTGACAATTAGGCCCCGAGCGGGCGAACGCATGTGACAATGTGCCCCGATCTGGGCGAAGTTTCTGATGTCCTCAACGAATGAGACTGAGGCTCAATCTTGTTTCACCGGGAGGCCATTGTACTGTTTCGCCCCGGCTACAGCACGCTGCCGACACGCCGGGCGCCTAGCCCTTGGCTTTGACACGACGTCGCGGTTGACGGGCTGACCTGGATGACTCCACAATCCTCACGACGGAAGGCTCACCGGGAAAGCGGAAGAGACGAGGCTTGAACTTCTCAGCGCTCGACACCTGCGCGTTCGTCGGCTATTTCTTGATCGTGGCGTTCGTCGCCGGGGTCGCCGGCCGGCGCGAGAGAGAGGCGGCGGACTACTTCCTGGCGGGCCGCAACCTGCCGTGGTGGGTCATTGGGGTCAGCCTGATCGCCAGCAGCCTCTCGACGGAGCATTTCGTGGGGATGGCGGGCTCGAGCGTCGATTTCGGTCTGGCGATCGCCTCCTACGAGTGGATGGCCGCGATCACGTTGGTGGTCGTGGCCCGTTGGTTCCTGCCCAAGTTCCTCTCGATGGGCATCACCACGATGCCGCAGTATCTGGAAGAGCGGTTCGACGTCAGGTCGCGCGGTTTCCTGGCCTTTTACATGATCCTGGCCTACGTGTTCGTGGCGATGGCGACGGTCCTCTTCGGCGGCGGCCTGGCGCTGCAGACGATTTTCGGGCTGCCGCTGGGCTGGGGGATCACCATGCTCGCCGTCTTCGCCGGAGCCTACACCGCCTACGGCGGCCTGAAGGCGGTGGTTTGGACCGACCTTGTCCAGGGTGCAATGCTGGTGTTGGGGGGCGCGATCACCACGGTGGTCGGCCTGCGCGCCGTGGGCGGCTGGGACGTGCTGAGGCATCGGGCGGGCGAGAAGTTTCACACGGTGCTGCCGCTGGATCACCCGGAGCTTCCCTGGTTCGGAGTTTTTTTCGGCGGCCTCTGGGTCGCTAACCTTTTCTATTGGGGCTGCAACCAGTTCATCACCCAGCGCACGCTCGCGGCGAAGGACGTGCGGCAGGGGCTCTACGGCGCCGTGTTCGCCGCCTATATCAAGCTGATCATCCCTTTCATCATAGTGATTCCAGGCATCATCGCCTGGACCCTCTACAGCGAGGAGCTGACGCGCTCGGACATGGCCTATCCGCTGCTCATCCAAAGGCTGCTGCCCAGCGGGCTCACCGGTCTGATCTGCGCAGCGCTGCTCGCCGCCATCATGTCGAGCCTCGATTCGATGCTGAACTCCTCGGCCACCATCTTCACCGTCGACATCTACCAACGGCATCTTCGTCCCGCGGCCTCGCAGGCGAAATTGATCGCGGTCGGGCGGCTGAGCACGGTGATCTTTCTGGTCGTGGCTGCCGCCTGGGCCCCGGTGCTGCTGAACTTCGAGCGCGTGTTCAGCTACATCCAGGAGTTCTGGGGCCTGGTCACGCCGGGCGTGGCCGTCGTATTCCTTGGCGGACTCTTCTGGCGGCGGGCCACCGCCCGGGCCGCGGCCTGGGTCATGGCGCTAACGCTGCCGGCAACCGTGGGCGTGAAGTTGTTGACGCCGGGCGCCACGTTCTTGGACCAGATGTGGTTGGCCGGGCTTGCGCTGATCTTCTTCATGGTTCTAATCTCGCGACTCAGCCCCGAGCCGGAACGCGAGCTGGCGATGACGGAGTCGGCGCGCGAGATCTCGACGACGGCGCTGCTGGGTCGCGACTGGTTGTTCGATATCCTGTGCCTCGGCGTGGCAGTGCTGACCGTCGCCCTTTTTGTTGTCTTCTTCTGATCATAGACCCGCCGTGCGCTGCCGCCGGCTGCACCGAGAGGTATGCCGCCATGACAACTCCGATCACGAACCCCCGTCTTCGCTCGACGCCAGCCTCCCTGCGGACGCCGGCGCTCGTGTCGCGGGCGGCTCGTGCGTGGGCCGTGCCGTTGAAGGCCTTGCTCCTGCTCGCCCTGATCGTGACGGCCGCGGGCGCGCAGGAAGAGCGGCGCCCGATGACGATCGTCGACCTGATCAACGTCCCCGGCATCGGGGATCCGCAGCTCGCGCCGGACGGCTCGCGGATGCTCTACGTGCGCAGCGACGCCGATTGGGAGGGTAACAGGCGGATCAGCCATATCTGGCGCGTCGATGTCGAGAGCCGTGCAACCGTGCAGTTGACGTACGGGAAGGACGGTGAGAGGAACCCCCGCTGGTCGCCCGACGGCCGCTACATCGCCTTCCTGGCGACGCGTGCCGGCGATGAGCACACGCAGATCTATCTGCTGCCGACGGCGGGCGGTGAGGCGTTCGCGCTGACCGAGCACGCGACGGCCGTGTCGGGCATCGAGTGGGCCCGGGACGGCGGTGGGCTCTATTTCCTGGCGGACGATGAGAAATCGGAGGAGGAGAAGGCGCGGGAGAAAGCGAAGAACGATGTCTTCGCGTTCGACGAGAATTATCAGCAGCGGCACCTCTGGCGCGTGACCCTCGCCACGAGTGACGAGGAGCGCCTCACCGAGGGCGAGTTCTCCGTCTCGGCCTACGAGATCTCGCGGGACGGCGAGCTGATCGTCTATCATCGCGCGCCCTCGCCGTTACTCAACGACCTGGGCGATTCCGAGGTCTGGCTGATGACCGCCGCAGGCGCGGAAAGCCGGCGGCTCACCGACAACGGCATCCCCGAAAGCGGCGCCGAGCTCTCGCCGGACGGCAGGCGCGTCCTCTTCCGAAGCTCCGCCAACCAGGCGTTCGACTTCTACTACAACGACAACATCTTCGTCGTCCCGGTGGGCGGCGGCGATCCCCGGGTTCTGCTGCCCGACTCACCCTACGAGATGGATGCGGCGACCTGGTCGAGCGACGGCCGCAACATCTACTTCCTGGCCAACACCGGTGTCAGGCGCGAACTGTTCCGCCTGGAGGTCGCCAGCGGCCGCTACGATCAACTCACGCGAGGGGACCATACAATCACCGGCTGGAGGTACATCCCATCTCTCCGGAAACACGTCTTCCAGGTCTACGAGCGCACGAACGCGGGCGACATCTGGATGCTGGACGAGCGAGACGGGGCGCGACCGGTTCAGGTGACCCGGATCTTCGACGACCTGGATGAGAAGTATCTGCTACCGCGCCAGGAGGCGATCACCTGGCAGGGCGCCGACGGCGTGACCGTCGAGGGCTTGCTGTTCTATCCGCTGGACTATCAGGAAGGCCGGCGTTATCCGCTGGTCGTCCAGACCCACGGCGGCCCGGCGTCGTCCGACAAGTTCGGCTTCGGCTCGGCGCAGGATTACGTGCAGGTGCTGGCCGACCTGGGCTACCTGGTCCTGCAGCCCAACTACCGGGGCAGCACAGGCTATGGCGACGACTTCCTGCGCGACATGGTGGGCCACTACTTCCAGAACGCCCACCTCGATGTGATGGCGGGCGTCGATCACCTGATCGGGCGCGGCCTGGTGGACGGCGAGCGGATGGCGAAGATGGGTTGGAGCGCCGGCGGCCACATGACCAACAAGATCATCACCTTCACCGACCGCTTCAAAGCGGCGTCCAGCGGGGCGGGCGCCGCCAACTGGGTCTCGATGTACGGACAGAGCGACGTGCGCATCTATCGGACGCCGTGGTTCGGCGGTACGCCCTGGCAGGAGAACGCGCCCATCGATGTCTACTGGGAGAACTCGCCGTTGAGCGATGTCTCGAAGGTGACCACGCCGACGCTGGTGCTGGTCGGCGAGAACGATGTGCGGGTGCCAATGCCGCAGTCGGTGGAGCTGTATCGGGCGCTGCGCGAGAACGGCGTGCCCACGCATCTGTATGTCGCGCCGCGCGAGCCGCACGGCTGGCGCGAGCTGCGGCACGCGCTGTTCAAGGCCAACATCGAGCTGGACTGGTTCGAGCGCCACGTGATGGGCCGCGAGTACGAGTGGGAGGTGGCGCCGGGCGATGAGGAGAAGGAAGCGGTCACGTCGGCGGCGAAGGTGCACCGCTAGGAGGCCCCTGACTGTGCGGAATGGGTTCCAAGGAAGCTGACCCGCCTTTGACAATTGAGACCTGAACCGAAGGAGTCGCACCGCGTCGGCCACTGTCAGTTCCAATCGCATTTCCCCTCCATGAGAATCGCGGCTGCTCGCCTTGCGGCGGTTCTCGTTCGTTCCCGTCGTATCCAGAAGTAGCTTCCAATAGTAGTTCTCGATTTCTGCTGCACGGTTTGCTTTTCCCAAGTCGATGGCCGGTTGGCCGAGTGCGCTCTAATCGCGGGAGCAAGAAGTGCAAGACGAGGGCCGGGCTCACGCTGGGATCACGCTGGGGTCACGCTTGGGTCACGCTACCTTGGTAGTTCATCAATTGTTGGTTCTACCGTGGGACGCTGGTGATTACATACAAAGTCGTCCGTGGCATTTGAGATTCGATAGTCCTGGCAGCTCGCTGCGACAGGTCGGTTGAGCTCCAAGTGCCCATTCAACAAGGGAGGCGTGCCATGTTCAGACGGTTATTGTGCCTCGCCGCGATTGTCGGAATGGCAGACGCGGGAGAGGCGCTGGCGCAGAAACCAACGACAAAGGACCCCAACCAGGAACGAGCCCGCCTGTTCTATAAGTGGTCTCCCTCTCATACGTTGAAACACAGCCCCGTGCTGTCGGCTGCGGTAGTGAACGAGAGCGAGCCCAATGACGGTCCAGCGAGTGCAGATGCCGTGAGCCTGGGCGATCAGGGAACGGGCGATGTAGATCCCAGTGGCGATATCGACTACTGGATCTTCTCTGCTGCAGCCGGGGACATTCTCGACATCGATGTCGATGCAAGTCAGGTGGGCTCACCCCTCGACCCGATGCTCGAACTCTTCGCTTCGGATGGCGTGACAAGCCTCGCCTTCAACGACGACTACGATGACCTGGACAGCCGGATACAGTACACGGTGCAAGCCGCGGGCAACTATTACATGGCTATCAGCGGTTTTTCGGACATGGGCGGCCCGGGCTACTTCTATTCCATCAATTTCAACCTGCTGGTCTGCGATGACAGTGGATACCTGGAGACCGAACCGAACAACGAAGCAGGTTCAGCGGACGCGGTCAATCTGGGTGACGTTGCCACCGGAGTGATGTGTGCCACTGGAGACGTGGACTACTGGTCGTTCTCCGCTCCGGCGGGAACGACTCTCGACATCGATGTCGATGCGTGGGCGGTGGGCTCATCCCTTGACTCGTTTCTCGAACTGTTTGACTCCGATGGCGTAACCAGCCTGGCCTCCAACGATGACTTCGATGGGCTTGATAGCCGCATACAGTACACGGTGCAAGCCACTGGTACCTACTTCATTGCCATCAGCGACCTAGGAGGCAGGGGCGGCCCGGACTTCTTCTATGCCATCAACTTCCGCACTCTCGTACCGGGCCCCGGCGACCCAACGACGGTCTTCGCCTCGGGCTTCGATGCGCCGGCGGGCCTAGCCTTTGACCGCGCCGGCAATCTGTTCGTTGCCGACCTGTTCTTAGAGCAGCTGTGGCGTGTGACTCCCGATGGAAGCGCATCGGTCTTCGCGACAGGCATTCCCGGGCCGCTCGGTATAGCGTTCGATGGATTTGGTGACCTGCTCGTCGCTGGCAACGACGGGATTGTCTACAAGGTATCGGACACAGGAGTCTCGACTGCGTTTCTCACGCAGGTCGACTGCCCGTTTTGGATCGCGACAGGTCCCGATGGCAGTATCTGGGTATCTGACATTTGCGCTGACAGAATCTTCCGCTTCGACGCCTTCGGCGCTTTGCAGGAAGGTTTTGACGTGTCCAGTGTCGGAGGGGTCAGCTTCCTGGCCTTCTCACCGGCGGGCGAATTGCACTTCTCTAATTCTTTCGCCAACGCGGTCTTCAAGCTCGTCGCCGGGCAGCCCCAGCTCGTCTTTACGGGTGACCAGTTCTTGGAAGGCTTTGCCTTCGACGTTAACGGCAACCTGTATGTACCGAACGAGATTAGAGGCCGGGTCATTCTGTACGGTGCCGACGGAACCGTGCTCGAGGATCCGTTCGCCTTGACCGTGCAGAGCCCGGTCGCGCTGGCGTTTGGGCGGGACGCCGATGGTACGACCAACGCACGACTCTTCGCGACCGATTTTGGGGCTGGCGCAATAGTCGAGATGAATCCGGCTGGGATTAGCGCTCCAGGATGGCCTGTGGGCGTCGAGCTCCTGGTCGTCAGTCCAGATGCCCTTCCCGACGGCGTGGTAGGCGCGGACTACACAGCGTTGCTCACCGTCACGGACCAAGGCGTCACGCCGACTTGGAGTGTCATTGAAGGCGCACTGCCGCCCGGGATCAGTCTCGATTCGGGGACGGGTGTCCTCGGGGATTATCCGACAGAGGCCGGGACGTTTGCCTTCAGGGTTCGAGCTGAGAGCGGCGCCCGCTTTGGAGAGAAGGATTACTCGATCACGGTGACCGAAGCCACGCTGGCGGTGACCGATGTCGTGAATGCGATCCTAGGAGTCGATGGCGTGCTCTCTCCGGATGAAGAGCGGTATCTTGACCTGCTCGGTAACTCCAATGGCGTGTTCGACGTAGGTGACTTTCGTGCCTTCCTCGAAGCGACGGGCGGTCTCGGATCGGCCGCGAGGTTGACGGATCACGCCCTGATGGAGAGCTGGAAGGTCGACCACGGCCTGAACTCCGGAAAGGGGGCACAATGAAACGGCGACACTGGCAGTTAGTGGCGGCGGCCGTGATGGCCCTGGCCATCACGCTCGCCTGCGGGGACGAAGATGGGCCCACAGCAGCCGTGCCCGGCACGCTGGTGCTGACGCTAACGACTCCCAACGCCGACGACGGCGCGATCTTGTTCTCGATCAGCGGCGGAGGCATCGATATCCCAACTTCTGTCGTTGCCTCGAACCTTCTCTTTCACCGTTTGACAGGCACTGCGTCAATGAATGCGGTTGTGGTGGGCGATATCGCAGCTGGTGCGCTCGTGAGCTTCGAGGTGCCCGATGTCGGCGCGGCGCCCTCCTACAGCGCAACTATAACCGAGGTAGCCGACAGAAATAACGCGCTGAGAACTTCGCTCGCCGGTTACAGTCTTTCGGTAAGCCGCGAGTAGCTGGCCGCAAGCAGTGGCGCGAGCGATAAAGAATCTGAGGTGCGCCCAGTCGAACGTCAGCGTCGGTCTCCGAGGCCTCGCCTGTAACACGACTGGGCCACCTCCTTAGCGCGAAGGCAAGGCGCTCTCTTTGGGCTTGGTGCAAGGGTCGACAGGTGGGAGAAGGTGCCGCTGGACAAGATTCAATTGGGGCTGAAGGTGGACCGCAGAAACCGGGTTGCAGTTTCTGCCTCGGTCGTCTTTTGAATTAGAAGAGCCCGGTCGTACCGGCGCCCTGGAACCGACCTAAGCTCAGGTGCGGGCTTTACCGTAACGAGCTTCGTGGCCGCCCGTCGCCGGATGGTGCTCTGATTGACCAGGTCGCTTTTCTATGGGAGAGTAAGCCGTTGGACAGATCGAAGATTGCTTTCTTAGCCGCACTTGCAATCACAACGTGGTCCTGCAGCGGACACGTTGTCGACACATCCGTCGTGCCAGGCGACCGGGTGCGCGTCACCGCCCCGCGCATGGACCTCAACAAGAGCGTCGGCAGCGTAGCGGCGTTGCACACCGACACGGTTGTTTTCGATGTCCAGGACCGGTCCGACGCCCTGGGAGTGCCGCTCGCACATGTCACCAAGCTTGAGGTCCATCGTGGCCAGAAGTCGATGGCCGGCAGAGGCGCACTCATCGGGGCGGGCTTTGGTACGGCCATCGGACTGGGCTTGGCGGTCGCAATATGCAGTGGCGACAACTGTACCTCGGCGTCCGGCGACCAGTATGGTCTCGCTATCGCAGCCGCTGTCGTCCTTGGCGTCGGCGCTGTAGCCCTGGGTGCCGGGATCGGTGCGCTCGCAGGATTGACGAGCAAGACCGACCGTTGGGAGAACGTGCCGTTAGACCAACTGCGTGTTGGCCCGTCGCCGGTTGGTGCTGACGGCCTCGCGGTCTCGGTCACGCTCCGACTCTGACGCCGCGGTCTGACCACTGGCCCAGGCTGGGCGCGATCTTCATCGAGGTCTCAGCCGCGCTCCATCGGTTGCCCCTTCGCTGGACCCTTCGCATACTGAACCCACTCCTGCCGGACTAGCCCAGGCCGTATGGTGTCCTTTCGAGAGGGGGCCTCAGCCATGGTCGTCGACGCAGACTCGGGCTTTCCTATCGCTTACCGCCGCCTGTGCAGGCGGCTGTTCGCCTGTTGCACCCTGGCGTTCACCCTGGCGCTGGTCCCTCAACACGCAAGCCTGGCCCAGCAAGGCGTCGTCAGCGGTCGAGTGGTCGATGCGCAGGTCGCCGAGCCGCTCTCGGAAGTTACCGTGGAGATCGTGACCGGAGGTGGCCGGCTCATAGGCTCGGCGACCACAGGCGATGCCGGCGAGTTCCGGCTGACGAACATCCCTTCGGGCGAGTACTCCCTCGTCATCTCACGGTTCGGCTACGAGACGCGTCGCATCGACGGCATCCGGGTACGTGACGCGGCGGTCTCGCTGGGAGAGGTCGAGATGACGTCCCGAACGTTCCGGCTCAATCCGGTCATCGTCACTGCATCCCGCGACGAGGAGCGAGCCTTCGATGCGCCCGCCGCCGTCTACACGGTCGAGACCCGCAGGATAGAGGAGCGGCCGGCGACGACGGCGGTGGAGCACGTCCGCGAAGCCCCGGCGGTGGATGTGATGCAAAGCGGGATGGCCCGAAACGCCGTAGCGCTGCGAGGGTTCAACAGCGTCGCCAACTACACCACCATGGTCCTCATCGACGACCGGCAGTCGTCGGTTCCGAGCCTCAGGCTCAACGCCTTCAACATGCTGTCCGCAACCGACGAGGACATCGAGCGGATCGAGGTCGTGCTGGGGCCGGGCTCGGCCGTCTACGGCCCGAACACCGCCAACGGCGTGTTGCACATCATTACTCGCTCACCCCTGGATCATCAGGGAAGCAGCGTGAGTGTGACCGGAGGCGAGCGCAACCTGTTCCAGACGACGCTCCGCCACGCCGGCCTGATCGGCGAGAATCTTGGCTACAAAGTCTCAGGGTTCTACTTCCAGGGCGACGAATGGAAGTACGTGGACCCCGTGGAGCAGCTGAATCGGGATATCGCCATCTCTCAGGGCGCCGATCCCGACACGCTGCTGATCGGACGCCGCGATTTCGATACCGGCCGCTTCAGCGCCGAGGCGCGTATCGACTTGCGGCCGAGCGAGCGGTCGGAGCTGAGCCTGTCGGGCGGATACCATCGACTGACCAGCAGCTTGGAGCAGACCCTCACCACCACCGCCCAGGCGCTGGGGTGGTCCTCGAGCTACGTGCAGGGCCGCCTCTTTTTGAACGAGCTTTTCGCGCAGTTGTACGTCAACTGGAGCGACACGCACGATACCTACTTGCTGCGCACCGGCGATCGGCTGGTCGATCACTCATCGCTCTATGCGGGTCAGGTCCGGCACGCCACCAACGTGGGGGACGTACAGCGGTTCACTTACGGGGCCGATCTTTTTCAGACCATCCCGCGCACCGACGGAACGATCCACGGCAGGAACGAGGACGACGACAACGTCACCGAGATCGGCGGGTACCTGCAATCGGAAACGAGGCTCTCGCCGGCGCTCGATCTCATCGCAGCCGCGCGCCTGGACTACCACAGCCGGGTGGTCGACGATCTGGTCTTCTCGCCGCGCGTCGGCCTGGTGTTCGAACCCATCACGGAGCAGAACTTCCGGCTGACCTACAACCGCTCGTTCAACCGGCCGTCCACCGCCCGGCTGTCGGTGGACATCGTCGCCAGTCCGACGCTGGCCGGGCTTCCCTACGCCATCCTGGCGGAAACCCCCGGCGACGGCTTCACCTTCCGGCGCGATTGCAGCAGCCCGCTGGTGGAGCCGGGCCTCTGTATGCGGTCGCCTTTCACCCCGGAGGGGCTTGGCGGCCCGGCTCAGTACTTTCCGTTGGACGCAACCCTGTTCTGGGACGCGGCGGTCCAGGTGGTCGCTGCGGCGAATCCGGAGGTGGGTGCCATCCTCGGGATGATGGAGCAGCCTGATGCCAGCCAGGTCGGGACGCTGATGCGGCAGCTCGACCCGGCCACCGGCGCTCTGGAGGAAGTGGGAGACGCGTTCGATGTGAAACCGCTCAAGTCGTCGATCACCACGACGTTGGAGGCCGGCTATAAAGGACTGATAGGTGACCGGCTGCTTCTGGGTGTCAACGTCTATTACACCGAGGTCGAGGACTTCATGAGCGGCACGCTGGATGTGACGCCCAGCGTCTTCATGGAGCCGGCCAGCCTGGGCGCCTACGTTGCCTCGGAAGCCGCGCGGCTTGGGCTGCCGCTGACGCCGGACGATATCGCCGACCTCACCGAGGCGGTGGCTTCCATTCCCGTCGCCACCGTCACACCGACGGAGCCGCCCAGGCCCGACACTCCGGCGGACATCATCCTCTCCGTCAGGAACCTGGGTGATATAGACTTCTGGGGCGGCGAAGTGGGAGCCACCTTCCTGGCGACCGACGAACTCAGCTTCTCGGGCACCTACTCGTATGTCAGCAAGAACTTCTGGGAGCAGGTGTCCAGCTTCGCCGACATCGCTCTCAACGCGCCGAGGAACAAGGCGCTGCTGGCCGCTGCCTATCGGAGCGCTCGGCTTGGCCTGTCGGCGGAGTTGAGGGGGCGGTATGTGGAGGGGTTTCAGATGAACTCCGGCGTCTTCATCGGGCCCGTCGAGTCCTACACGCTGTTCGATGCTTACGTAACCTACGCGCTGCCCTTCTCACGTGGAACCGAGGT
>CP070722.1:3114044-3121403 GCA_020350785.1 Gemmatimonadota bacterium | reverse complement strand
GATGGAACGGCCGCCGCGCCTTGTCCAAGCACATCGTTTCGAGCAACGCCTCATCGGCCTCGATGGCGCGACCCCACTGATTACTCCGCACATTGACAGCGCCTGGCAGGAAGGTCTCCATCAGCCGGTCGCGGTACATACGATGCAGGCTGACGTAGTTGAGGTTCACGACCACGCCGAAGAAGAGCGACGCGGTGAGCAGCCCGACGAACCACCAGAGGTGCGAGAACGGCTCGGCCAGCGCGTAGGCCGCCAGCAGCAGGCCGTAGATCAGTGCGGCGGCGCCGATCACGATTCGCACACTTGACATCAGCGACGACAGCGCGCCGCCCTCCGCGTCGCCCGGCATCCGCCGTTTGCGGAACTCCAGAAACCCGAGAATCGCGCCCAGAACCGTCGAGCCTCCGGCGGTCACCTCGGTGTAAACCGATCCCAGCAGCAAATGCACGTGCGGTACGGACCCGACTACCAAGAGAAAGATCACCCCGGTCCAGATCCAGCCGATGAACTTCTGACCGAACACCGATAGCCTGTAGCGCCGCCCGGCGCTCCTCGAGATGAGCGTGCGAACGGAGAAGACCAGCGACGAGGCGGCGAAGACTCCGACCAACAGAATCGCCAGCCAGATCGGCCTCGAAAGCGTGGGCGACCCGGACACCTCAAACGGCACGAAGTCGTTGAGCGATGACGAGCCAAGCGCGCCGAGCTGGCGCAACACGACCATCACGACAGTCAGGGTCGAGAGATAGACGGCCAATGAGACGAAGATGCTGCGCAGCGCGGCGGCAACCAGCGAGATCAGGTTCAGGCCTTTGCCAGGGGTGAGATAGTTGCCGTGCTGGCGAATGAAGTCGAGAATCTGGTTGCGCTGCTCGCCCGTGCGCGCGCCGATGCCCTTTGCGCCGAAAGGGAAATTCTCCGCGGTCGTCCCGGTGTCGCCGCCATCGGGAAAGCCCTTCTTCAAGAACCAGGTCAGCGACGATCCGATGTAGCCGCCGCCCGATACGGTCGACAGATAGTCCACGTGTTTCAGGACGTCGGCCCCGACCAGCGCCTGCAGGACCCCCATCCCGAAGGACGCGGACCGGATACCGCCACCGGATATCGACAGCCCGAGCGTGGGGTCTTTCCCGAGATGATCTCTCTCGGCTTGAAGGACCTTATTCGCTTCCGTCACGTACTCCATAGCCCTCGACTCGTCCATCGTCGGCACCTCTAGTTCAGCTTCCCGGGCACGACTTCGCTTCAACCGTCTCACCGCCCCAGCGCGGCCGCAACAAGGTCACGCTGAAGCGATCTCCGGCCCTCACACCAGGAAGCGGTGTATAGCGCGCCTCCCATTCGTAGCCCTGCCGCCGCTGCCCCAACGCCCGCACCTCCACGTCGATGTCGTCGTCGACGACTCGCTTTCCGCTACCCAGGTGTTGGAATGCGATGTTCAGTGTGTCGGGCAGAACGAGACTGCCAGGTGGCGCATCGAACCAGCGCGCCGCCACCGTGTCGCCCACGCACTCGGCGCTCAGGCCCGGACTCGAAGGCTCCGGCCCTTTCTTCGGCCACAAGTCGATCGGTTTGCCCGGCTCCGCCTGGATAGTATCCAGCCGCACGGTCGGTTGCGGACCAAACAGGCTGGCCGTGAGGCCGGCAAGACTGTCGGCCAGCAGCTTCGCCGTGCCCGGTCCGTAGAGTGTCGAGCCGCCCTCGTAATACTGCGCCCAATATTCTTCCCGCGTGGCGATGTAGCGAATGTCGCCGTTGGTCAGCCCCAAAACGGCGAGATGTTCCACCGGCCAGCCCGCGGGCGCCGCCGCCTTCATCGCCGACAGGATCCGCAGTCCCGTCATCGTCGAGGCCTCACCCGGCACGGTCCCCACCAGCAGGTCGCCGACCCGCACGACAGCGAGCTGGGTGTAGGCGGAGAAGGCGAGCCGACCGACGAGCCGCTTCTGAAACACGCCGAGGAACGCTCGCTTCGGCCGCTGGCAGTGAGTGCGCGATGTCTTGATCGCGCTACCGCCGGCCTCGATGCCCAGCGGGAACAGCCCGAGCACCTTCCACCCCTCGTAACGGGTGGGCCCGTCCGGACCACCGGCGACCGCGGCGGCCCCGGTCTCCGCCTTCGGACAGATCCCTAGCCGATGCGCCGAGTCGGCCAGCGCCAGCGTCTGGAACGCTCGCCCGATGGTCAGGTCCGAGCTGAGCTTACCCTCGAGACTGGTGAAGAGGCGGACCGCGGTATCGGCCAGGGCGCCGCCCACCGAGCGGACGTAGGCCTTGGCCGCGGTCAGGCAGGCCGCGAGGTTCTGGGGGGGCGTCTCCTCCCAATCGTCCTTCGGCCGGGGCGTGCGGGGGTTACCCAGCCGGCGTATCGGTTTCAGGGTGGCGGGGTCACAGCGCGACTCGGGCGGCCAGTTGGGCGAGACATCGCCCTCAGCGCCGTTCGCGAACAGATGGACGCCACGACGCTCGCCGGGGTGGCGCCCACCGCCTCCGAGTTGCACGTCGATGTGCTCCTCCAGGCCGCGGGCCACCAGCCCGTGGATGTCGGCCTCGTAGAGGTTGCTGCCCGCCGGGAATCCGGTCCCATGGATGGCGAAGATGCTCAAGGCGCCGGCCGGGAGGTACGTCCCGCTGGTGTCAGGGTCGGTATCCACCCGCAGCAGGGCCCAACGCGGGTTGACGGCTCGGTGCAGGTCGTCCGGCAGCCAATCGGGGGCCGCGATCCCCAAAGCTGGGGCGCCCGAGTTCAGCACATACGCCTCGTAGCTGCGGTTGCGAGTGTGACCCCAGACATCGGTGACCGCCCAAGCGGCCTTGGCCGGAACGCGGGACCGGTAGGCCTCCTCCACGGCCTGAGCGATTCCATCGGCCAGCCAGTTGGCGAACGTCGAGTCGTAGCCGCCGACGCTCGAGCCGAACTCGTTGATCGCGGCGCCCGACAGGTAGTGGCCCGGCGCCGAGTGAGTGTGGGTCGCCGCCAGGAGTAGACGATCGGCGGCGATGTGCGAGCCCGTCGCGGCGCTTACCCGCTCGGCCACCTTGCGATGGAGGAGCGTCGAGATGAGGTCGAGGTCCGCCACGGCGAAGGCGACCAGCTCGCCGTTCGCATCCTGCAGGACGAGCGACCTCACGTACAGCCGGTTGCGATAGCCTGCCGCCGGTTTCGCCTCCGGACCGTAACCGAACAAGCCGTAGCCCGGCGGTGGCGTAATGTCTTTGCGTCCGAACCCCGCTCGCAGCGTTCCACTGTCGGCCGGCGCCGGCACCGACCTCGGGGTGGGAATCGTCACCCGAGGGGCGCTGCACGCGCCGACCGCCAAAGCGACGAGCGCCAGGAGACCACAAATGAAGGTCATCAGGAACCCTCGACGACCAGTGCGACCAACAATCCCTTGCGTCATACGTCCTTCTTCCCAGTTACTTGTACCAGCTGAGCGCGACACCGAACCACCAGAAGCTGCCGCGGCCGGCATCATCCGGGTCACGGCTGACGCGCTGGGTCGCATCGTCCTTGTTCACCTGGAAGTGGAGCGCCGGCACGGCATAGAGCCGTTTCAACGGTCCAATGGGAACGGGGAGGTAGATCTGCGTCTCGGCCGAGAAGTCGATGTGCGTCAGACCGTTCTCACCGAAGTAGGCGCCTTGCTCCGGGTCGTCCTCGCTCACCGCCTGACCCCAGCTGAATCCGTAGAGCATCTTCAGGTACAGCGACGGAACGGCGATGGGGATGACCGGCAGCCGGTAGGCAACGCTCGCCTCGAAGTAAGCGCCTTCGACATCGTCCACGTCCACCCAGAGCGTCGCCCGCGGTTCCAGACCTCCTACCCTATAGCGGGTGTCCAGGTATAGCTCAGTGGTGTTGAAGACCGTCGTCCCCACATCCGCCGCCGCGCCCTCATCGACGAAGTAGCGCATGTAGCCCACGCCGATGCCGAACGGTCCGGCCAGGTATTCGAACTGAGCCCAAAGATTCATCTCGCCGAACGGCTGACCCAGGCCGACCTCCGTGCCCTCCGGATCTGCCTCACTGACCTCGAAGTTCGCCCAGCCGCCGATCGCCAGCGAGCTCCTGGGCCAGGTCGTACCGACGGCGAGATCCGGTTGCAGCACCCAATCGTTACGGCGGGTAATTCCGCGCCACACGTAGCGCGAGTTGGTGGCTACGTCGGCAGCGGCCGACACGCGCATCTGCGCTTCCAGGGCGCACGGCGCCGCCAGCAGGATAAGCGCGCCGAGCGCCGGCACGACAAGTCGACGCATCATCTTCACGATCTTCTTGTTGAGATTGTGGATGGGCAACTTCGCTCTACTCATTCCTTCAGGTCCGCGTCCGCCCAGCCGACGCCGGCCTGCGGCCCGATCCGGCAGACCCGGCTGTCGGGCACCTTGCGATGCAGGCTGGACGTCCAGGAACCGGTGTTGACCAGCCGCATCGTGTGACTCCCCTTCTTCAGCGAGCCCGCCCCTTTGACATGGGTATGACCGACGACGAGTACATCTGGCCATGGTATCGCGAAGCGCTCCAAATAGCGGCGGATCGCCGGCTTCATCTTCTCCAGCGTCTTCCCCCGGCTGAGCGACGATGACGGCGCGTCAACCGGCGGCAGGGGCAACTCCTCGTTCTCCTCGATCGCCGAGTCGACGAACTTCTCCACCGTCGGTGTGATCAGGCTCGTCTTGATCGGGTTGTTGCTGTAGCTGTGCAGTTTGCCGTCATCGCGCTTCGCGATGATGTCCATCGCGGAGAGCCCCACGAACTCACCCAGACCGACCAGCTTGTCGCGGTCGGCCTTCACCGCGGCGGACAGCGCGGCGTTCAGCGCGCGCCCGATCGCCTCTCTGTCGCCCTCGCGTCGCAGCAGCCCCGTCTGGCCCAGAAACAGCCAGTCCAGATTGACGAAGGGAGCGCTGAGCCGTTCCACCAGCTCCAGATGCGCCTGCGCACCGACGCCGGACTCGAGAGTGAAGAGCAGCGATTCCCGGAAGGCGTCGCGCGCCGCCTCGAAGCGCTTCCGCTGCTTGGGCGTGGGCGCCTGGTCGGGGTCGCGCCGCCGGATCTCCGACAGGTCCTCCAGCACGCTGGCCAGGAGATCGGCCATGATCAGGTAGAGGTCCTCCAGCAGGTGGCCGTGCTGGCAACGCACGCGCTTGCCGCTGACCGCGAACTCGTAGTCGGGATAGGCCAAGGTGATCGGCAGATCCTGGTGCTCGTGAAGAGGGTTCGTGATCACCGGGATGTTGCCGCGGCGGCCGGCCGTATCGGTGGTCCGCGGATAGTAGGTCTTGCTCGCCGCCTCGTTGTCATCCAAGAGCGGCTTGATCAACGACTCGAACTGGCACTGCATGTCCCACCAGTGCCGGTCGTGGTTGCCCGGAACGAGGACAACCTGTTGGATTGGGATCGCATCGCGGATACGCCGCAGCAGCGTGATCAGCTCCCGTAGCCCGTCGGCCATCGTGCCGTGGGAAAGATCGATGACATCGCCCAGCAGAATGAGCCGTTCCACCTCGTCGCCGCCGGCCAGACCTTTCATCGTCTGCACGAGTACCTCGCGGGCGGCTTCGCCGTGCTTGATGCCGTCGATCTCGGATGGGTGCCAGTGCTTGAGGTTGAGCGCCGAGTGCGGGGCGCCCAGATGAAGATCCGAAAGGATCAGCGCAGGGACGGACATGGCGGGCTCCTCCCTCTCTTCAGACTTTCGCGAACACGTCTTTCAGACTGGCCCGCGCCAAGACTTCGGCCACCGGCCTACCCTCGTCGTCCGGCCAGCGCACCAGCCTGATCTCGCCCTCGGCGATCTCCAGACCCGTGACGTCGCCATCGCTGAACGAGCAGCAGCCGGTGTTGAAGTAGCAGGGCTTCTCCGACCCGTCGGCGGCCTCGGTTCGACCCGAGCCGCCGAGGTCCTGGGCCTTTACCCACTCGAGCTCCGCACGCAACGCCGCCAGGCTCTCAATGGCCTCCCTAGACTGCGGGCTCGCCGCCAGTCTCTTGCGAGCTTGTACGAGCTGGCGCTCGAGCTGGGCGTGATGGGTCGCCGACATGAAGACCGGTCGATGGGTGTGCCCGGAGATCATCACTACCTTCGATTGGGACGCTGCCCACCTGTACATGATCCGATCGTGCTCCTCGCGCAGCACGAAGTCCTTGGCCGGCGTGGTCGAGCGGATATTGAACAATCGCTGGATGGGCCGCCAGACGTTCCTGACGAAGAACTTGGCGATGGCCTTGTTGCGATCGCTGAACGTCGTGCCCTGATGGCCGTGCGCCAGAAACAGCACGCCCAGCGCTTCGCCGCCGTCGGTTACCTTGTAGCGCGCACCCTGACGCACCGTGATGCCCGGGAAGAAATCGCCCAGGTACTTTTCGACCGATGCGGCGGATTCCCACTCGTCGTCGTGGTTGCCGGAGACGCGCGCGTAGCGGTCGCCCCTGTAGAACTCGCCCTCGACCTCGAGGACGTAGCGGTAGGCCTTGATCACCTTCTTGGGCCGGCACTCCCACAGCTCCTCGACGTCGCCCAGCGCCAGCAGGGTGTAGCCCGCCTCCAGGTAGTAGCCCAGCGCGGCCAGGTAGGCCCGCTCGCAGAGCCAGAAATCGTCGGCGCCATCGCGCTGGCCCTTGTGCTGGTCCGAAAAGACGACGTAGCGGCCGGTCGCGAGGTCCAACACCTGCTCGCGCGCCGCCTCGTCATCGAAGACTTCCTGGAGACGGCGAAAGATGTCCTTCTCGTTGTACTTCATGGCTGGCCTCCTTGTGAGGAAGGCTATGGCAGGCTCTTCTACACGGTGATGACGTGGACTGCTGGAATGTCCCGCTGCTCGGCGATCTCGGCAAAGCGCGCCGTCTCGTCTCCTTTGCCGCGCGACTGGCCTTCCCAAACGACAACGGCGACCATTCGCGGCGCAGCTGCCGCCCCGGGCTTGGCTGCCTTCGCTTCATCTTCTGCCAGCCAGATCGCCTGATTGAAAAGCTCCTCCGTAACCGCCCGGTAAGCGGAGCTGTCGTCTCCGTCATGCTCGATTACCACGAGGTCGCCGCCCGCTTCCACCTCGTCGATCACGTGGTCGTAGGCCGGACCGCACTGGCCGGGTCTGTCTGTGACGGATGTCGCCCTGAAGCGGTGACGATCAAAGGGGAGAACGACGCGTCGGCGCATTCTCAGGAAGCCCGCAGCTTGTAGAGCGAGCAAATCCGCGCCGCAGGCGGCTGAACTCACCATTGCCGTTGCGTTCTCTTCCTGGAATAGCTCCCCCAAGCGGCCCTGGACCGCCGGCCCGTTGGCCAGCGGAAAGCGTGGGGTGGGGGCGTCGGCGGCATCGTACCTGCGGCCCGCGAGAACGATAACGGTTCCCATT
>CP070722.1:3092596-3113944 GCA_020350785.1 Gemmatimonadota bacterium | reverse complement strand
TTCATCTTCATTCATCCAGGTTGCCGGTAATAGTAGGACGGCGAACTGCCCGCCAGCGGCGGAAGCCGGTGCCGTTCTCGGTCGCAAGCAGACCTGACATCTGCGGAAGGATCATATCCCTACTGAGCGTCGGGGTCCACAGTCGGCCCGGCAGGCGATGCCGCGAGGTTGCCGTATCACCGAGTCATCAGGCGCGGATCCGGGTCAGCGTCGGCATCGTTGCACAATGTGCGGCGCCGGGACATCTTACCTCGTTCCATTGCCCAACTAAGGAGTGATCTGAAATGACTCAGTCTGATGTGATCTGCGTTCGTTGCGGGAAGGAACCTGCCAAGCGAGCGGAGTCGGGCGTGCCCACCTGCGACAATTGCGAGCGACTTCTCCAAGCCAGCCTGAAGGCCAAGAGCGAAGAATCACGCAACTGCCCCGTGCACTCCACCGAGATGACGAAAGAGATCGTGCTCAACATCGTCGTCGACCGCTGCCCCTCCTGCCAGGGCATCTGGCTGGATGGCGGCGAGCTGGACCTGCTGAAGAAGGCGATCAAGGCGGGCATGTCGGACGACTTCGCCCGAGCCATGCTTCTCCCCTGGTAGCCTCTTCGGTCGGCTTGTGCCCTCCGCCGGGCTCGATTTCTAGACCTTCCGATACAAGAGCTCGATTGAGCCTTTACACCGGCCACCTATCTTGGGAGCGGTGGGGAGCGTGCTCCCCACTACCGGCCGCCAGCGCTCCGCAGGGGACGTCTCGACAGTTGCCGTCGCGTCAGCGCGCGGCGGCGTAGGTCCGCTCGATCTCGCGACCGCGGTACTCGAAGATCCGCCGCAGGTCGCGGGCGACGAACAGTCCGTTCACCAGCGGTCCGCCGGGCACGCCGTAGCGGACCCGATCCACCATCTCCGTTCCCCCAGCCCGCTCGCCGAAGCGGTGCTCGTGGATCCACCAGCGATAGGGGCCCCTCCTCTGCTCGTCGACGAAACGCGTCGGCGGCTCCCAGGCCGTGATCTCGGTCCGCCAGCGAACCGGTATGCCGCGCAGGCGGAGCCGGTAGTCGATCAGCGTGCCCGCCCGCATCGTCAGCGGCAGTGGCGTCAGGATCTCGAACCGCAGGAACGGCGGCGTGATCGTCTCGAGGTTACCCGCGTCGCAGAAGAACTCGAAGACTTCCTCGACAGGCCGCGGCAGCCAGATCCTGGCCTCCAGCAGATAGCCTCGTTCGGCCTTCTCGATCGATAGTGCCATGAATCCGCGCTGCCTCACTCGTGTCGATCGACGGGCCCGTGCAGTCGCGCTACTTCACTCGTCGAGACCGACGGGTCCATGAGATCGACTCTGCGACAAGAGGCCGCCCTGCCGTTGACAATTCGTTGATTCGCGTGCGCCATCATTGCTGTGCTGATCCGCTCGCCTCGAGATGGGCCGGGAGGTATAATGTGGATACTATGTCGACGACGCGCATCACCTGGCGCGACGCTCAGCTCATGCCCGAGGATGGCAAGCGCTACGAGGCCATCGACGGCGAGCTGTACGTGACCCCGGCGCCGGTCCTCTGGCATCAATGGATCGGCGCCAACCTAGAGGCCGCCCTCAGGCGCCTGCTCATGGATCCCGGGCACGGCTGGGTCTTCGATGCCCCGGTGGGCGTCGAGTTCCCCGAGACCGAGGAGGGCGTCCAGCCCGACATCGTGTTCGTGTCGAAGGCCCGCGCCGAGCGCCTGGTGAAGGAGGGGATCCGCGGCGCGCCCGACCTCGTCGTCGAGACCCTCTCGCCGGGCACCGCCGCTCGCGACCGCACGATCAAGCTCAAGCTCTACCGCCGACAGGGAGTGCTGCAGTACTGGATCGTCGACCCAGACACGAACAGCATCGAGTTGTGGGACTTCGCCGCCGGCGCCAGCGGGCCACAGACCTACACCGATAGCATTCCTGTGGCGCTCAGCGGCAAGGACTTCGGCAAGATCGACCTCTCGGAGGTCTTCCCACCCGACCTCGATTGACCGCAACACTCGGCCAGGGAACCGTAGTTCCCGGCGACCCCAAGCCGTTCTCGCGGTGGTGTGGCGCGACGTGAAGGGAGACGACCGCCACGCCGACCTAGGATCCGCTCTGCCGTTCCTCCCGCGCCCGCCGCGCCCGCTCCAACCGCCGCGCCAGCGACCAGGTGTAGCCCACCAAGATGGCCGCCGTGATGATGTAAGCCCGGATGATGAACCCCGAGTCGCGCATGTCCTGCCCGACCACCAGCACCAGCACGATGGCCGCCAACCCGACCAGGGCGGCGACGATGCCCGATCTAGTCACCGGCCACCTCCAGTTTCATGAGCTCCAGCTCCTCTTCGCCGCGGATCCTGGCGAGCAGGAAGCGCTGAGCCAGTAGGAAGACGAACAGCAGCACGAACGCCACCATCATCGTCCGCAGCGCCCAGACGATCGGCGCATCCACGGTCTCGGGGCTCGACTGCACCTGGTGCAGCGTCCGCCACCAGCGTACCGAGAAGTAGACGATGGGCACGTTGACGAATCCGACGATCGCCACCAGCGAGGAGGCGCGGGCCCTGCCCTCCGGGTCCTCCATGAAGGCGCGCAGCACCAGATAGCCCGCGAAGGTGATCGCCATGATGGCGGTCGTGGTCAGTCGCGGGTCCCAGGTCCAGTAGACGCCCCAGGTGGGCCGGCCCCATAGCGCGCCGGTGATCAGCCCAGTGACGTTGAACAGCAGCCCGATCTCGGCGCCCGCCAGCGCCACGTAGTCGTAGCCGGGGTCGCGCGTCTTCAGGTAGAAGATGCTGGCCAGGAACGCCGTCAGGTAACCGGCGCCCGTGCCGACCCAGGAGGGGAAGTGGATGTACATGATTCGGTAGACGTCGCCCATCAGCCGCTCGGCCGGCGCCCAGACGAGCCCCAGGTAGAGGCCCAGCGCCAGCAGGACCAGCGCGCCGACGCCGGCCATCGTGCCGGCGCGCCGGACCGACGATTCCGCCATGCCGACCAGCCTGAGGCTGAAGCCCAGCACGCCGCCGACGACCGCCAGGGTGACGACCACCAAGATGATAGTCCCGACCATAGCAACTCTCCGCTGTGACGCGACGGCGTACCGGCCGCCGCTCTCTCACGAGTCGGCCCTACGAGCCGACCGTTTCTACTCCTCGATCGCGAACTCGAACGTGAGCGTACAGACCGTCAGCAGGACGAGATCGATCAGCCCCATGATCCGCAGCCAGGTCCACATCTCGCCCATCGGATCGCCCCTGATGACCAGCGTCGTCGCCTTCACCGCCGCCACCACCACCGGCACCAGGATCGGGAAGACCAGCACCGGCAGCATCACGTCGCGCGCCCGCAGGTTGGCGGTTAGCGCCGCGTAGAACGTGCCCACCGCGGCGAACCCCAGCGTGCCCATGCCGATCACACCCATCAAAGCCGGCAGCTTGTTCCACAGGTCTATGTTATAGAGGATCGCCGAGACCGGGATCAGGATCAGCTCCATCGCCACCAGGGTGAGCAGGTTGGCGATCAGCTTGCCGGCGTAGATCGCTTTCTTGTCGCCGGGATAGAGGCGCAGCGCCTCCATGCCGCCGCTCTCCATCTCGACCTGGAAGGAGCGATTCAGCGCCAGGATGCCGGTGAAGAAGATCGCCACCCAGAGAAGGCCCGGCCACAAATATTGCAGCAGCGTGCCCTGACCCGAGGCCGTCAATCCCGGCGCGTCGGGACCCAGTGCGAAGCTGAAGATGAACAGGACCATCGCGGCGAAGAAGGCCATAGCGTTGAACGCCGCCTTGCTGCGCCGCTCGGTGATCATGTCCTTCCTGACCAGAGCCAGGGCGCGTCCCAGGTCGCTCATCTCTCCACCTCCAGCCCTACGGCCTCGGTGGCGCCGGACACCGCGCCCCTGTACTCGGAGGTCGGGCCATCGAACTCGATGCGGCCGCTGCGCAGCGCGACGGCGCGATCGCAGAGCGCCAGCGCCCGGCCGATCTCGTGCGTCGCGATGACCAGGGTCTTGTTGGTCTCGCGCAGCTCGATGATGAAGCGGTCGACCCACGCGATGCCCTCGACGTCGAGGGCGCCGTAGGGCTCGTCCAGCATGACGAACTCCGGGTCGTGCAACGTGGCCCGGGCCAAAGCCAGGCGCTTGCGCATGCCGCTGGAGAAGGTGCGCACCTGCGCGTCCGGAACGTGGGCGAGGCCGACGTGGGCGAGGGCGTCGAGGAGTAGCTGCTTGGTGGGGCGCAGCCCGTACATCACCGCGGCGAAGCGCAGGTTCTCCAGCGCGGTCAGCTCGCCGTACAGATACGTCTGGGCGGGCAGGATCCCGAAATGCCTGCGGACCTCGTCGCCGTCGCGCGGCGCGGCCCCGAAGACGCGCACATCGCCGTAGGTCGGTCGCGTGACGGCGGTCAGGATGCGCAGCAGCGTGCTCTTGCCGGAGCCGTTCGGCCCCAGCAGCGAGACCAGCTCGCCGCGTCGCACGGTCAGGTCGACGTTCTTCAGCGCCCAGGTGCGGGCGTAACGCTTGCTGACCTTGCGAACGTCGACGACGGGGGCTGAGGGGTCGAAAACCGCCTCGCCGTTACCGGCGGCCCTCTCTCTATCGGTCATCTGATACCCTTGGATCGAGCTTAGTTGAACGAGAAGTAGTACCCCGGAAGGCGCCCGCGGTCAAGGCGCTGCTCGCCGCCCGCTGCCCCCCCTGCCCCCCCTTCCCCCCCTCCCCCTCTTCCCCGGCCCCCCGCTTCCCTTGCCTGGGCTCGGGCCCGGGTGCAGAATACGCCGACCCGCAAACGGGGTCCGTCACTACATCGAGATCCGCCACTACACGAGGAAGCTGATCGAGTTGCGACACTTGACCGTGCTGGCCATCGGCCTGGCCCTGGCGACGGCGCCGCTCCCGGCGGCCGGCCAGACCCGCGAGCCCGAGGCCTACGAGTACGCCTTCGTCTCCCAGCCCGGCCTGGGCAGCGGCCTCTGGACCAACCCGGGCTCGGCCGGCTTCAACCAAATGACCCGGCTGATTGGGCACATCACCGTCGACCGGCCGGAGGGCGGCGAGTGGTCGACCGGCCAGTATCTGCTGGGTCTGCAGATAGGGCCGATCGGCTTCGGCTACCGGCACGACGAGTTCGAGTCCGGCACCTACGCCCAGGGCGACGCCTACACCCTGTCAGGCGGCCTGTCCCAGGGCAGAAACGGGCTGGGCGTCTCGCGGACTTGGAGGCAGGTGGGCGAGCCGTCGCAGGGCAGTTGGGAGATCGGTTACGTCAGCTATGCCGCTGCCGGAGTGTCCGGCGGTATCGTCTGGCGCGACATCGGGTCGCCGGAGGTCCGCGACACGGTCCGCGACGAGCGGCTGGTCGGCGCGATCAGCTATCGGCCGCGGGAGCTGCCGCTGTCGCTCTCCCTGCAAGCCGATTATCGCCTGGGCGGCCCCAACGAGTTCAACGCCTTCCGCGTCGGCGGCACCGTCCGCATTGGCGGAGTCGTGGACGCGCTCGCGCTGGCGCAGTGGAGCGGGGAAGGTGATTTCGACGGCTTCCGCATCGCCGCCGCCATCAGGCAGCCGCGCCTGACCGCCGTGGGCGGCGCTGGTCTGAGCAAGGGCGGCGACGCGCGGACCGCCAGCGCCGGCGTGTCGATCGACGTGCCGCGGACCCGCTAGCACGGTCGCGTCATTCCCTGTAGAGCTCAAAGATCGAGCGAGTACTGGACCCCGAGGTAGGTCCGTCGGTGGTGCGGTGTGACGCCCAGCCGGTCGAGCGCCTCGCGGTGGTCGGCCGTGCTGTAGCCGGCGTTCTGCTCCCATCCGTAGCCCGGATAGATGTCGGAGAGCTTGGCCATCAGGCGGTCGCGTACCACTTTGGCGACGATGGCGGCGCAGGCGATCGACTGGCACTTGCGGTCGCCTTTGACGATGGCGAGGTGGTCGCCCAGGCAGGGTTGCGGCCGGCCGTCGATCAGCACGCAGTCGGGAATCAGGGGCAAGCGGCGCAGCGCCCGCTGCATCGCCAGGCCGGCGGCGCGGTGAACGTTCAGCCGCTCCACCTCGCGGGCCGATGCGGCGCCGATCCCGACGCCGCAGGCGCGCTCGAGGATGGTCTGAGCGATCTCTTCACGGTCGCCGGGGGAGAGGAGCTTGGAGTCGACCGCGCCTTTGACGCCGCCCTCGACTTGCAGGATCACGGCCGCAGCGACTACGGGTCCTGCCAGGGACCCACAGCCGACCTCATCGACGCCCGCAACATGATGGAAGCCGGCCCGCCAGTAGCGGCGCTCGGTGGTGAGGGCGATCGCCCGGCGGCCCATGGCGGGCCTCAGTCTTCGCGCTTCTCCTTGATCCGCGCCTTCTTGCCGCGCAACGAGCGCAGGTAGTAAAGCTTGGCGCGCCGGACCTTGCCGCGGCGCACGATCCGCAGCTCGGCGATCGAAGGCGAGTGGATCGGGAAGATCCGCTCGACGCCGACGCCGCCCGACACCTTGCGGACGGTCAGAGTCTCCCGGAGACCGCCGCCGCTACGGGCGATGCAGACGCCCTCGAACGGCTGGATGCGCTCCTTGTCTCCCTCCACCACTCGGACCATCACGCGCACGGTATCGCCGGGGCTGACGTCGGGGATGTCGCTCCTCAGCTGCTCTTTCTCGATCTGTTGTATAACGTCCATGGCCATCTCGACTCCTGCACCGGCAATCACGTTTTGTTAGAGCTTGATAAGATAACAGGCCCGGGCCGCCCCGTCCAAGGGGCGGCTCACTCGTCCGCCTGTCGGTCCCAGAGGTCCGGCCGCAACTCCCGGGTCAGGCGCTCGGCCTGGCGCCGCCGCCATTCGGCGATCGCCGCGTGGTCGCCCGAGCGCAGCACCTTTGGCACCGCCATCCCCCGGTACTCCGGCGGCCGGGTGTAGGCCGGCGGCGCCAGCAGCGGCGCGTCGTAGAACGAGTCGGTGGCCGCCGAGTCGTGATCGCCCAGGGCCCCCGGGATGAGCCGCACCACCGCATCCACCAGGCAAAGCGCCGCGGGCTCCCCGCCGGAGAGCACGAAGTCACCCAGCGAGAACACCTCCGTCGCCAACCCCTCGGCCACGCGCCAATCCACGTCCTTGTAGTGGCCGCACAGCAGCGTCATCTCGGGCTCCAGCGAAAGCCTCACCGCGTCTTCGTGCCGAAAGCGGCGCCCCCGCGCATCCAGCAGCACGACCGGTCCCGCCGGTCTCAGATGGTCCAGCGCCTCGAAGAAGGGCTCCGGCTTCATCACCATCCCGGCGCCGCCTCCGTACGGCTCGTCATCCACCGTCCGGTGACGGTCGTGCGTGAAGTCGCGCAGATCGACGATCCGATAGCTGACCAGTTCCGCGCGCTCGGCTCGCCCCGGCACGGTCAGCGACAGCGCCTCGCGGAAGAAGCCGGGGAATATCGTCAGGATGTTGATTCGCATCTCGGGACCGCCGGCCCCCTGTGTCCTATCAGAGGTCGAGCAACCCGGGGATCGGCTCGATCACGATCCGCCCGGCCCGCAGGTCGACTTCCCGGACGACGCCGGCGATGAACGGGACCAGATGCTCGCGCTCGCCGTCATCCACGACGCCCAGGTAGTGGCTGGGCCCGCCCTCATAGACCTCGGCCACCCGGCCCACTCGCGCGCCCTGCACCGTGTACACGTCGAGGCCGGGCAGATCGTGCAGGAAATACTCGCCTTCCTCCAGCGGCCGCGTGTCGGCGCGCCGCGCCAGCAGCGTGAGCCCGCGCAATACTTCCGCGGCGTTGCGGTCGTCCACGGCGTCGAAGCTGACGATCAGGCCGCCCTTGAAGCGGCGAACCTCGCGGACGGTGAGGCTGGTCCCCTCCCCCAGCGGCCGGCCTTGCGGGTCGCCCAGGCGCAGCTCACACCCCTTCGCGTAGATGCCCGCGACGTCGTCCGTCGCGGGCATCACGAAGCAGTCGCCCTTGATCCCGTGGGCCTTGCTGATCGAGCCGACGATCAGGTACTCGGCCCCGGGATCCGCCCCGCCGGCTACGATTCGTCGGCCTTCTTCTCTGCCTCGGCCGCCGGAGCGTCTTCGCCCTGGGTCTCTCCGGCCGGGGCTTCCGCCGCGGGCTGGGCGGCCGCCGCAGCTTCCGCAGGTGCTGCCTCCGCCGCCGCCTCCGCCTCAGCAGGCTTGGCCGCCTTCGCCTTCTTGGCCTTGGCCTTCTTCTCGGCGGCCTTCGGCTCGGGAGCCTCGACCTCCGGTATCTCGATCTTGGCGCGCGGTCGCGTCTTGGCATTGGGGTCGCCGATCACGACGACGCCCGCGCCCTCGGCGCCTTCGGCGTACTTCTTCATGATGCCGGTCTTGCGGAAGAGCGGCTCCACCGATTCGCTCAGCTGGGCACCCTCGCGCAGCCAATAGAGCGCGCGGGTCTCATCGACCTCGATATGCGACGGCTGGCTCCGCGGGTTGTACTTCCCGATCGTCTCGGTAATGCGGCCACTGTTCGAATGCATGTTCGCGGCCACCACGATACGGAAGGAAGCCTGCCCCTTACGGCCTACTCTGCGCAGTCTGATTCTGGTCGCCATACAACTCCTCTGGTTTGCAAAAGGCCGCCTAAATTAGGCGAACCGCCGCCCCTCATCAAGCCCTGCCTCTCCGGCCCCGTCGTCCCGGCTAGCCGCCCACCTCGATGATCTGGGCCCGGCGCCGGCCGACCGATACGAACCGAATGGGCAGGCCCGTCAGCTCGCTGATCCGGTCCAGGTAGGCGCGCGCCGTCGCCGGCAGGTCCTCGAGCCGCCGGGCCTCGGCGCTGGAGGTGCGCCACCCCGGCATCGTCTCGTACACCGGCTCCAGCTCGGTTAGCCGCGAGAGGTCGGCGGGAAACTCCTCCAGCGTATCTCCTCCCAGCCGGTAGTTCACGGCCAGCTTGATCTCCGGCAGCGTGTCCAGGACGTCCAGCTTGCTCACCGCCAGGGCGGTCAGCCCGTTGATGCGAGCGGCATAGCGCACGACCGGTGTGTCGAACCAGCCGGTGCGCCGCGGGCGGCCTGTCGTGGCGCCGTACTCGGCGCCCAGCTCGCGCAGGTGGTCCGCCTCCGCCGGCGGCAGCTCGGTGGGCAGCGGGCCGTTGCCGACACGTGTCGTGTAGGCTTTGACCACGCCCAGGACGGCGTCGATGACCGTCGGCCCCAGGCCCACCCCGGTGGTCGCCGCGCCGGCCACCGTCGGAGACGAGGTGACGAAGGGGTAGGTCCCGTGATCGACATCCAGCATCGAGCCCTGGGCGCCCTCCAGCAACACCTTCTCACCACGATCCAGCGCGCGGCTGAGCGCCAGCCCGACATCGCAGGCCATCGGTAGCAGCCGCTCGGCCAGCGACGACAGCTCGTCGTACAGCGCCTCCACATCCACCGTCTCGTCGGAGCCCAGCGCCCGCAGCTTCGCCTGAGCCCGGGCCGCGCCCGCCTCCAGCAACTCGCGCAGGCGCTCGCGGTTCGACAGGTCGGCGACTCGGATGCCGGCCCGGGCGACCTTGTCCTCGTAGGCGGCCCCGATGCCTCGGCCGGTGGTGCCGATGGCCGCGTCGCCCCGGCTCTGCTCCTCCGCCCGGTCCAGCAGCTTGTGATAGGCCAGCACCAGTTGCGCCCGCGTGCTGATCAGGATGCGGTCCTCGACCTCGTAGCCGCGTCCCTTCAGCTCGTCGAGCTCATCGAAGAACGTCACGGGGTCCAGCACCATGCCGTTGCCCAGCACACAGTGCTTGCCGGGGTAGAGAATCCCGGACGGGATCTGATGCAGGATGTATTGCTGCTCCCCGACGCGGACCGTATGCCCGGCATTGGCGCCGCCCTGATAGCGGGCTATCCAGTCGGCGTCCTTGGCCAGAACGTCTACCAGCTTCCCCTTCCCCTCGTCGCCCCATTGCGATCCGACCACAACGAGGCACCGCACATCGCTGTCGAGCATGTGGTTCCTCAATGAAAAAGCCCCCGACTCGGGGGGCCCGTTTTCTAGAATCCTTTGAAGCAAGCTACCCGGCGCTCTCAGAGGTGTCAAGCGACCGCTCCGGCGCCGCGTCCCGGCGGCGACGTCTCAGCCCAGCGCCGCGAACAGGCCGACGATCGCGATGAATAGGCCGGCGGCGATCTTGACCGCCGCCCCGGCCGCCCGGCCCAACAGGGCGCCCCAGCCCGCGGCCAGCGCTCCGCGCCCTGCGGCGCCCGCCGTGAACTCGAGCATCACCGCCCCCACGAAAGCGCCCAGAAATGCGCCCACCACGTTCCCGATGATCGGCACCGGCGTCCCCAGGACCGCACCCGCCAGTCCGCCCACCACCGCGCCCCAGGCGGCCCGGCTCGACGCTCCGTATCGCCGGGTCAGCCGGAACCCCAGCCAGGCTTCCGCCGCCTCCGAGGCCAACGCCGCGCCGGCGGCAAGCGCGAGCGTGCCGACCCCGACCCGCTGGAAGCCGCCCAGCGCCGCGTAGCCGATGAGCGCGGCCACCATGATCCAGATGCCAGGCAGGCCGAAGGGGATGAGCGCCAGCCCCGCGACCAGGGCGAGGACGAGAAGGACGAACAGAGCCAGCTCCCCCATGCGCGCTACTTCCCCCCCGAGAGCAGGTTCGCCCGCGAGAGCTCTTCGCGGACCTGGGCGCGTTCCTTGTCGCCCAGCGGTCGAAGCGGCGCTCGCGGCTCGCCGCCGTAGTAGCCCACGGCATCCAGCGCGTACTTGACCCCGGCTACACCCAGGTCACGGACGATCTTCTTGTGAGGCGACGAGATCACACCCTGCGCGGCGCCCGCCGCGCCGGTCGCGCCGGCCTTGAAGCAGTCGAAGACGCGCACTGCCTGGCGCGCCGCGATGCAACCCACCGCCACGATTCCACCTGCGGCGCCCATCTCCAGTGCGGCATAGAGCAGCGAGCCGGATCCCACCAGCACCCGGCACCCCTCCGGCGCCGCGTCCAGAAACGCACCCAACACCTTCAGGTCGCCGGTCGAGTCCTTGATCCCGGCGACGTTGGGGTGAGCGCCCAGCTCGGCCAGCAGCCCGGCACTGATCTCCACCGGCACGAACTGTGGCACGTTATAGAGAATGACCGGTATGCCCACGCCGTCCGCCAGCGCCTCGAAGTGCAGGCGGACGCTCTCCGCATCCATCCTCTTCCGGTAGTACGCCGGCGGCCGCACCAGCACGGCGTCGGCGCCCGCCTCGGCCGCCGCCCGCGCCGTCCTGATCGAGGCCCGCGTCGACTCGGCCCCGGTTCCGGCAACCAGCAGCAGCTCCGGCGGCACCACGTCGCGCGCCCACTCCACCAGCTGCACCACCTCCGCCTCGTCCAGCAGCGGCGCCTCGCCCGTCGAGCCCGCGATCACGAAACCGTGCACGCCTTCCTTCATCCAGGCGCGCAGGTTGTCGCGGAAGTGCACGGGCGCGATTTCTCCGGTGGCGCCGTCGAACGGCGTCGTGACCGGCAACAGCACGCCTTCCAGCTTCATATCAGCTCCGCTACAATGTCATCATCCTCGCCAAGCGTCTTCATCTTCAGCTCGAAGTCCGCCGGGTTGCTCGACGCCACTTTGGCCACCTCGTACTCGACCGCGCCGGCACGCACCAGCTTCATCAGATGCTGGTCGAACGTCTGCATCCCGTACTGCTGCGTCCCCTCCTCGATGAAGGTTCGCATCTCTTCGATCTTCAGTGGGTCGAGGATGCAGTCGCGGATGGCGCCCGTCACGCGCATGACCTCGCAGGCCAACACGCGGCCGTTGCCGTCGGCGCGGGGCAAGAGCCGCTGTGAGATGACCGACTGCAGCGACTCTGCAAGCCGCACCCGCAGCATCTCCTGTTCTTCGGGAGGGAAGACCGAGATGGTACGGCTGATCGTCGTCGCGGCGTCCGGCGTGTGCAACGTCGATATCACCAGGTGGCCCGTCTCGGTCGCCTTGATCGCCGTGTCGATCGTCTCCGTGTCTCGCATCTCCCCGATCAGTATCACGTCGGGATCCTCGCGCAGCGCCGCCCGCAAACCCGTCTGGAACGAGCTGGTGTCGGCGCCGATCTCGCGCTGCGTGATCGAGCAGTTGATGTCGCGATGCAGATACTCGATCGGGTTCTCCAGCGTGATGATATGCTTGCGAAAGTGCTGGTTGATGTAATGGATCATCGCCGCCTGCGTCGTCGTCTTACCCGAGCCGGTCACGCCCGTGACCAGTACCAGCCCGCGCGGCAGCGACGAGATCTCCGGCAGCACCGCCGGCAGCCCCAGCTCGTCGAACTTCGGAATCTCCACCGGGATGATCCGCAGCACGACCATGAAGCTGCCGCGCTGCTTGAGGATGTTGACGCGGAACCGCCCCAGCCCCGGCACGCCCCAGGCGCAGTCGTAGTCGGTGATCCGATCGACGTTGTTGCGATCGCGCTCGTTGGGGATGAGCCGCATGGCGACCTCACGCGTCTGTTCCGGCGTCAACAGCTGCTTGGTCATCGGGACCAGCTCGCCGTGAATGCGGGCGCGGAACACATCGCCCGCTTTGATGTGCAGGTCGCTGGCGCCGCGCTCGATCGCTGTCCTGAGTATCTTCTCCATTTCCCGCTCCTAATAACCGGCCCGCTTGTCCACCACGTTCAGTAAAGGCTCACCCGCCAGGTAGCGGCGCGTGTTCTCCAATATCAACTCGGTCTCGCGCTCCCAGAACCGCGGGCTGACACCGGCCACGTGCGGCGTCAGACACACGTTCTCCAGATCCCACAACGGGCTCGTCGCCGGCAGCGGCTCCGCCGCGAAGACGTCCAGCCCGGCCCCCCGAATGGAATTCGCCTTCAACACCTCGATCAGAGCCGCCTCATCGACGATGCTCCCCCGCGAGACGTTGATCAGAACCGCCGTCGCCTTCATCCGCCCCAGCTCGGCCGCTCCGATCAGGCCTTCCGTCTCCGGCGTGTGTGGTACGCTGATGACCACGTAGTCGGCCGCCGTCAGAAGCTCGTCCAGGTCCCGGAACGAGAGGGCGCGATCGACGCTCGCCGCCGCCACACCCCACGGCCGACGCCGCGTCGCCCAGACCTGCATGCCCAGGCCCTTGCCGCGCCGTGCCACCTCTCGGCCGATGCCGCCGTAGCCGACGATACCCAGGATCGAGTCCGTCAGCTCGCGCACCGGGCTGGGTCGACACGCGATGCCGTCCCGGTCCCAGCGGTGATGGCGGCGATCGACGCTCACCCGGTCCAGCGCGCGCGCGAAGTAGAACATCATCGCCACGGCGTGCTCGGCGACGGGCACGCCGTGCGTCCCGGCCGAGTTCGTGAAGACCACATCGCTCTCCAGCATCTCCGGGTAGAGCGAGCCTCCCACCCCGGCCGCGCCCGAGTGCACCCAGCGCAGCTTGTCGCTCGCCGCGAACAGCTCGCGCGGAACGCCGAAACCGCAGTAGACCTCGGCGTCGTGCAGCGCCGCCTGCAGCGCCGGCCCGGCCCGCGGCACTCCGTCACCGGAGCCGTCGGCCTCCTCGGTTACCCGGATCAGCTCCCAGCCCGGCGGAAGGGCGGCCCCGATCCTCGCCGTATCCGCCTCGGGCATGCACCACAAGGGGTAACGCGAGGAATACATGTCGATTACGAAGCGGCGGGACGAGTGGGAGGTCATGGCCGAGCCATCCGAGCTCCGCGTCATATTATAATGCCGATCGGCTTGAATATTCGAGCTGCCCGCAGGTCCGCCTCAATGGACCGTAACCTTGCGCACGCCTTCCATCGCCGCCACCTCGCTGAGCGCGGCGCCGCGATTGCGAGCCGATCCCCGCAACTCGTAAGAGACCCGGAAGCGGTCCGCCTGTTTCTCTACCTTGTGCGGAAGAGCGCGGACGCCGTACTGCTGGAGCGTCTCGGCGATCTCATCCAGCAGCTGGTCGGCCGGATCGACCACGACGTCCAGCCTTCTGCCGGTGCGGCGCTCGAACAGGGCATCCTCTATCCAGCCGAGAATCACCAGGGTCAGAGCCACCAACAAAGCGGTGCCGATCGCCGCGACATAGGCATGCGATCCCACCGCCAGGCCGATGGCGGCGACCACCCATAGCGTGGCCGCCGTGGTGAGCCCCACCACGCTGCCCCGCTCCACCAGGATGGTGCCGGCCCCGATGAAGCCGATGCCGGAGACCACCTGCGCGGCTATGCGGCCCGGATCCGCCGGCCCTGTGACCGCCGCCGCCGCCACCGACTGCGAGACGTCCATCAGAAGCGTGGCGCCGACACAGATCAGGATGTTGGTGCGCAGCCCGGCGGGCTTGCCCGAAATCTCCCGCTCCAGCCCGATCAGGCCACCCAGCGCCGTGGCCAGCAGGATCCGCCCCAGCAAGCCCAGCCGCAGCGTATCTATCCAGGCCGGATCCAGCCACTCCACCATAGCCGCCCCCTGCTCCTCAGTCGTGCTTCCCAGCCGCCGGCAAGGCGGACACCCGCAGCCCCATCCGGTCCCGCACTTCGCCCATCGTCCGCCCGGCGATCGCGCGGCAACGCTCGGCGCCCGCCGCCAGGACCTCGAACACGTACTCCGGCTCGCTCCTCAGCTCCGCCGCCCGCACGCGGATCGGCTCCAGCTCCTTCACGATATTGCCGGCCAACCGGCGCTTGCAATCGATGCACCCGATCGCGGCGCTGACGCAGCCCTGCTCGGCCCAGGCGACATCGTCAGCGCTGGAGAAGTGGCGGTGCAGGCTGAAGACGTTGCACACGTTCGGGTTGCCGGGATCCTTGCGCCGCTTGCGCTGCGGGTCGGTCAACGCCACCCGGATCTTCTCCCAGATCTCCTCCGGCGATTCCAGCAGGCCGATCGTGTTGCCCAGCGACTTGGACATCTTCGCCTGCCCGTCCAGCCCCAACACCCGCCGGACCGGACCTACCAGCGCCTCGGGCTCGGGGAAGTACTCCCCGTAGCGCGCGTTCCACTTGCGCGCGATCTCACGCGTCAGCTCGATGTGCTGCACCTGGTCCTCGCCGACCGGAACCAGGTGGGCGTGATAGAGGAGAATATCGGCCGCCTGCAAGACCGGGTACATGAGCAATCCGGTCAGCACCGATTCCTGGCGAGCGGCCTTGTCTTTGTACTGCGTCATCCGCTCCAGCTCGCCCAACGGCGTGACGCTAGTGAAGACCCAGGCCAGCTCGCTGTGCTCCGGGACATCGGACTGAACGAAGAGCGTGCACTTGTCGGGATCGATGCCGGCCGCCAGCAGCGTCAGCGCCACGTCGAAGATCCTGGCCGGCATCTCCGACGCCTCGAACGGCTGGGTGATGGCATGCAGATCGACTATGCAGAAAAAGCACTCGTACTGGTCCTGCAGGCCGACCCAGTTCTTGATCGCGCCCAGATAGTTGCCGATATGCAGTTCGCCCGAGGGCTGGATACCGCTGAAGATACGCGACTTGGTTTCGGGCATCGCAAATGGTGTGAACGGTTCCTCGGCGGCCCGGAGGTCGCGCCGCCGGCTGGTCGTAACGCGGCCAGCGGCTTAAGTTACCGGTCGCCGAGAACTCGATCAAGCTATGCACTCACTCGACGACCTACTCCACGCAGCGATGATGGCGGCCCGGGCCGCCGCCGAGGTGCACCATCATCGCACCCACTGGCTGGAGCCCGACGACTGGACCGAGAAGGGCCACGCCGACTGGGTGACCGAGGTCGACCACAAGGCGGAGGAGGCCGCCGTCGCCGAGATACGAGGCCGCTTCCCCGAACACGCCATCGCCGCCGAGGAAGGCGATTGGGGCGGCACGGCGCCGGGGACGGCCGAAGTGACCTGGGTCATCGACCCGCTGGACGGCACCACCAACTACCTGCACAAATACCCCTTCCATTCGGCCTCGATCGCGGCCATCGACTCCAAGGGTCTGGCCGTCGGCGTGGTGGTCAACTCCGCCAACTGGGAGACGTTCCAGGCCCGCCGCGGCGGCGGCGCCCAGCGCAACGGCGAGCCGATCTCGGTATCGCGCCTGGCGGATCTCAGGCTGTCCCTCATCGGCACCGGCTTCCCGTTCAAGAAGCCGGAGCTGCTCGACCAGTATCTGCGGCAGTTCCGCGCCGTCCTGCCGCGAACGAGTGGTGTGCGGCGCACCGGTTCCGCCGCCATCGATCTTTGCGATCTGGCCTGCGGGCGGCTGGACGGCTTCTGGGAGCTTCACCTGGCCCCCTGGGATGTGGCGGCAGGCGTGCTGATACTGCGCGAGGCCGGGGGCATCATCACCGACCTGGCGGGCAGCGATGACGTGGTCAAAGAGGGCGCCTTCGTCGCCGGCAACCCCCAGATCTATCCACAGCTGCGCAGCATTTTGGAGGAAACGGGCTAGCAGGACGCCGGCCCGGAGTTCGGCCCGCCGCTAGATCCAGCGCAACAGGATGAGCGCGCTCACCGCCAGCCAGACGAGCGCCAGCCCACCGAACAGCCAGTACTCGATCAGCGCGAACTTCTGGCGGCCCTTCTTGCCGTGGAACCAGGCCCCGGTGAGCACCGCCGGAATCCCGGTGACGACGGCGACCAGTACCAGCTTGAAGGCGACCTCCGGCATGATGGCCCGATCGGCCAGCACATCGGCCACCTGCAAGACGCCCCAGGCGACCGCCGCCGTGGCCGCCGTGATCTGCGGCATCCGGCGCTCCGCCAACCGCGAGTAGAGGCGCGACCGACCGCCGGCGGGGCCGCCCGATATGGGAAACGGCGTCACCTCGGCGGACCCGGCCCTCAACAGCTGCGACAGATCGGCGGCGGTGGGCCGCTGCCCGGGGCTCTTGGCCAGGCAGCGCTCCATCACCGCGCTGACGTTAGGATCGCAGTCGCCCCGCAAGTCCACCAGTCGGCGCGGGCTCTGTTGGATGTGCGCGGTGATCATCTCGCGCTTGCTCTTGGCCTCGTAAGGACCGCGACCGGTCACCAACTCGTATCCCAGAAGTCCCAGCGCGTAGACATCGCTGCTCTCCGTCAACTCCTCGCCGAGCAGCTGCTCCGGACTCATGTACCCCGGGTCTCCCACAAGCTCGCCCGTCTTCGTCAGCCGTGGCACCTGTCCACCTTCACCGCTCACCAGGATGGCGGCGATCCCGAAGTCGCTCAGCAGGGCGCGACCGCTCTCGTCCTCGTACAGCACGTTGCCGGGCCGAATGTCCCGGTGCACGATACCCTTCTGATGCGCAGCGGCGACCGCCGCCGACACTTCCGACAAGACGCGACAGGCATCCTCGATGGACAGCGGCCCACGTGCCTGCAGCACCTGCTCCAGCGTCCGCCCTTTCACGTATTGCATCACGATATACGGCAGATCGTTGGACAGCCGACCGACCCGATGGATCTGGACGATGTGCGGGTGTGAGAGAGATGCGGAAGCCTGAGCCTCGCGCTCGAAGCGGAGCCGGGCCTGCTGATCGCGCGCCAGTCTGGGCGCGAGAACCTTGACCGCCACCAGCCGCTTGAGCTGCAGTTCCCTGGCGAGGTAGACGCTCGCCATCGAGCCACGAGCGATGCGGCGAATGACCTCGAGCTCCGGAGCCAGCTCCCGCTTGAGCAGCGACTCGAGTTCATCGGCCGGGCCGCCGCCCGGCGGCCCGCCGGGCCCGCCGTCACCGCCGCCGGCCGACTCTTCCGACGCCATCGGATCCTCCGGCGGCCCCGGGGTATCGCGTTCGCCAGTATTCATCACGTCTTCGCAGCAACCTGTTGCAGGCGCGCCGCTTGCCCGCGCCTCATCATCCGCGTGGCCCACGATAACGTACCGTGGTTCGACCGGGCAAGAGGGGCGGCACCGCAACACCGCGTCTGCCGACGACAACTTGCCGGCTTCACGAAACTGCCGGCACAGGGGGACCGTATGGATCTATGCCATGCACTTCACCCGACAGGCCAACCGGTCATCGAATTCGCTGGCCAGGCGCCTCGCCGGCCGTCTGCGCCAGCCGTTGCCATCGTGCCAGCGAACGCCCATGATCTCACCGCCAACGAACCTGCAATAGGAGGATTCTATGTTCCGTAACCGGCTACTTCTCGTAGCTGCAACCTGTGTCTTGGCCGCCTGTGCCGAGGCCCCAGAGACAGCTCTGATCCCGCTCGATCACTTCTTCGACAACCCGGAGATAGCGGGCGCTCAGATATCACCCGATGGTGATTGGCTGTCCTACCTCAAGCCCTACGAGGGCAAGCTCAACATTTACGTGCGGCGCTTCGGTTCCGAAGATGAGCGGTTGATGACCATGGACACCGTGCGCCCGGTGCGCGGCTACTTCTGGTCCACCGACGCCAGCAAGCTGCTCTACGTGCAGGACAAGGGAGGCAACGAGAACTTCCACGTCTATGCCGTGCCGCTGGAGGGTGAGGGCACCCCGGAGGCGCGCAACCTGACACCGTTCGACGGCGTGCGGGCCATCATCTTCGATGTGCCCCGTGACTTGCCGAACAAGATCCTCATCGGTCTCAACCGGAGGGATCCCAGCGCCTTCGACGCATACTGGCTGGACATCGAGACCGGCGACCTCGAGCTGGTCGCCGAGAACCCGGGCCGCTTCTCGGGCGTGCTGACCGACAGCGAAAACAAAGTGCGCGTAGCCAGCGCGCAGGGCCCCGGCGGCCAGACCGAGATCCACTATCGCGAGACCGAGGAGGACGACTGGCAGCTGGTCGCCAGCTATCCGGCCGAGGAAAGTGTCTTCCCGCTGCGATTCCACCCGGACGGCCGCCGCATCTACATGTCGAGCAATCACGGGGACACCGATCTCCAGCAACTGGTGCTGTTCGACCTGTCCACGGGTGAGACCGAGGTCGTCGACCGCGATCCGGAGGGTGAGGTCGATCTGGCGGGCGCCGCGTTCAGCGACGTCAACGACGAGCTGCTGGCCACCGTGTACGTCGCCGATACGGTCCGCATCTACGCCAAAACACCACAGATGGAGCGCGATCTGACCAACTTGCGACAGATCCACGACGGGACACCCAACGCCTCGTCCTCCACACTGGACGAACAGGTCTGGATCATCTCCTTCGATTCGCCCACCGATCCCGGCGCGACCTACAGGTACGATCGCGCGACCGGCGAAGCGGAGTTCCTCTTCCGGCCCCGGCCCTGGCTGAATCCCGAGCAGCTGGCCGACATGAGGCCCGTGTCCTTCCCGGCGCGTGACGACCTGACGATCCACGGCTACCTGACGACGCCGCTCGGCGTCGAGCCGGTGGACCTGCCCATGGTGCTGCTCGTACACGGCGGCCCCTGGGCGCGGGATGCTTGGGGTTACGATCCCGAGGCGCAGCTGCTGGCCAATCGCGGTTACGCGGTCCTTCAGGTCAACTATCGCGGCTCGACCGGCTACGGCAAAGGCTTCTACAACGCCGCGGTCAAGGAGTGGGCCGGTGCGATGCACGATGACCTGATCGATGGCGTGCAGTGGGCGATCGACCAGGGCATCGCCGACCCCGACAAGGTGGCCATCTACGGCGGCTCCTACGGCGGGTACGCGACTCTCGTGGGCGTCACCTTCACTCCCGAGTACTTCGCCTGCGGCGTGGACTACGTGGGTCCGTCATCGCTGATCACCCTCATCGAGTCGTTCCCGCCCTACTGGCGTCCCTTCCTCGAGCGCAGCTGGTTCCGGCACGTCGGCGACCCCGCCGACCCGGAGGATCGCGAGGATCTGAGGAAACGTTCACCGCTGTTCTTCGTGGATCAGATCGAGGACCCGCTGCTCATCGCTCAGGGCGCCAACGATCCGCGCGTGACCAAGCGGGAAGCCGACCAGCTGGCGATCGCTCTACGTGACCGCGGCATCAAGGTCGACTACCTGTTGGCCGAGAACGAGGGGCACGGCTTCGCCAACGCCGACAACCGGTTGGCTCTCTACCGGTCGATGGAGCAGTTCTTCGGCGAGTGCCTGGGCGGCCGGGTCCAGGACTCCGTGGCACCCGATATCGAGGCACGCATCACCGAGATGAAGGTCGATGTGGATACGCTGAGCATCGGGGAATCCGGCCCCACCGAGTAAGCCGGCGCCAGAGCGGCGCCGCGCGATAGGGCGTGAAGAAAAGGGGGCTCGAAAGAGCCCCCTTTTCTTGCAACGCGCAGTTGCCACTTGCCGAAGTCGCTACCCGTCCTCGGGCTCGCGGACGACGATCGCGGGGACCTGGTGCCGGCTGACCAGCTCGTTGAAGGCCGGCACGTCAGTCTCCAACACCTGGGCGAGCCGATCGAGCTGCACCTGCAACTGAGCCGACAGCTCCTCGAACACCTCGTACGATTGCCGCGTCGGCTTGGCGTCGGCGCTGGCAACTACACCCGTCAGCGCGGCGATCTTGTTGTTCAGCTTGATCGGGTAGTTCAAAGGATCCTGACGACTGCGGTTCTTGGTCTGGTAGATCTCGTTCTCGATTTCTCCCAGCGTCGTCTTGATCTCCTTGGCCTTCTCAGCGATCTCCTCCGCATACGACTCGCCCTCGGCGCGCTCCACGGCGTTGTCGATCTGCTTCCGGATATCGCGGATGCGACCCACGGCATCGTTCGCCTCGCTGACGCGGTCGCGGATGCGAATGAGGAAGTCGAACTGCTCCTGGAGATCCGCCTGGGTCGCCGACACGCGAGAATCCTTGAGTAACTCGAACGATTGCGTGAGAGAGCGCTCTCCGACCGTCAGCCTGACCTGATAGCTCCCCGGTACCGCGCGTGGGCCGTCCAGCGATCCGGCCCACATGATCAGACCGGGGAAGCGGCTGGCATCCGGGTAGCGCAGGTCCCAGACGAAGCTGTTCATCCCTGCCTCGGCCTTGACCTCGCCCTCCTCATCGTCTTCCTCGGCCTTACTGGAGTACTCGCGGATGACCGAGCCGTCGGCCTCCAGGAAAGTCAGCGTTACTTCATCCTCGGGCTTCTCCTGGAGGTAATAGCGAACGACGACGCCGTTGGGTGGATTCGCGCCCACGCCGGGCACGGAGCCCCGGAAGCTCGCGCCGCGCATGCGATACGCCGGCCGCGGCTGATAGAGATGGACAGCGGCGCGCGCGACCTCGTCATCGAGCTGGTACAGCGGCGTCAGGTCATCGAGGATCCAGAACGAGCGGCCGTGCGTCGCGAGCACCAGGTCGTTCTCCTTCACCACCATGTCGCGCACCGGAACGACGGGCAGGTTGAGCTGCAACGAGCCCCAATGCCTGCCGTCGTCGAACGAGACGTAGACCCCGAACTCGCCGCCGGCATACAGCAATCCGCGGCGGGCGGGATCCTCGCGCACCACACGAACGTAGTGATTCGCCGGAATCCCCTGGGTGACGCTCTCCCAGCTCGCCCCGTAGTCCGTGGTCTTGAAGATGTAGGGCGCGAAGTCGTCCAGCTTGTAGCGGTTCACCGCCAGGTA
>CP070722.1:3073288-3092496 GCA_020350785.1 Gemmatimonadota bacterium | reverse complement strand
GCGGGGAGCGCGGCGAGCGCTACTCCGTCTACCGGGACTACCTGGCACGCCCCGACAAGGATGCCGCGGCGAGCGAAGTCATCGAGACGCTCAAGCAGGCGGGCCTCAGCGGTCTTGGCGGAGCAGGTTTCCCCACGGGCCTCAAATGGGAGCTTGTTCGAAAGGAGGAGAGGACACCCAAGTACATCATCTGCAACGCGGACGAGAGCGAACCGGGCGCCTTCAAGGATCGCGTGATCCACGAAGAACTGCCTCATCTGGTCATCGAGGGCATGTGTCTCGCCGCTTTCGTCGTCGGGGCGCGACAGGGCTGGGTCTACGTACGCAACGAATACGAGCCCGAGAGGCAGGCCATGCAACGCGCGATAGCTGACGCACGAAAGCGGGGTGTGCTGGGCCACGAATTCGACATCGAGGTATTCGTATCACCGGGCGGCTATATACTCGGCGAGGAGACGGCGCTGCTGGAGGCGCTCGAGGACAGGCGTGGCGAGCCGCGCAACAAGCCGCCCTACCCCGGACAAAAAGGGCTTTGGGGCCAACCGACGCTGATAAACAATGTAGAGACTCTCGCTATGGTGCCCGCCCTCCTGAAGCGCGGCGCCGACTGGTGGAAGGCTCAGGGAATTCGGGGTCATTCGGGTCTCAAGTTCATCGGCGTGTCCGGCCACGTCGAGAACCCCGGGGTCTTCGAGATAAGGATGGGCACGACGGTCGCCGAGTTGATCGAGATGGCAGGTGGCGTGAGGGATGGAAAGCGCCTCAAGGCCTTCCTGCCGGGTGGCGCGAGCTCGAACTTCTTGCCGGCCGAAAAGGCCGCCGTAGAGATCGACTTCAAGACAATCGCCGAGGCCGGCAGTATGTTAGGGGCTGCCGCGCTCGTCGTCGTCGCCGAGGGAACAGACATGGTGGAAACGGCAACGAACGTGGTCCGCTTTTTCCGCAACGAGTCGTGCGGCAAGTGTGTCCCCTGCCGCGTTGGAACCGAGAAGGTCGTCTCTATGTTGGAAGACATCCTCGCGCGCCGTGGCGACGGCGCCCTGCTCGACCTCTTGCCCGATCTCGAGCAGACGTTGGCGGAAACTTCCATTTGCGGGCTCGGACAGGTCGCGCTCAATCCGATCGCATCGGCGTTGCGTTATTGGGGCGAGGAGATGAACGCGCACCTCGCGAAACAGAGCAGCTGACCGCGCGGAGGGTTCGGACAATGATCAAGCCTCAGAAGTCGACCCGGATCGTCACGCTCACCATCGACGGGCGCGAGGTCAGCGTCCCCGGGGGTACAACGATCTGGGAAGCGGCCAAGAGTGCGGGAATCGAGATTCCTGTACTCTGTCATGATCCGCGCCTGCGTCCCGTTGGCGTTTGCCGCATGTGCGTGGTCGATGTCGGCGAGCGCGTGCTGGCGGCGTCCTGCGTGCGCCAAGCCAGCGAAGGTATGAAGGTCCGCACAAGCTCCGACAAGATTCACACCTGTCGCAAAACGCTCACAGAGCTGCTGTTATCCGACTACCCCGCGGAGTCGCGACGTGAGGGTGCGACCGGCGACGATATGTTGCTGGCGTTGGCGCGCGACTACGGCATCGATCGATCGGACATCGCCATCCCCGCCGGCGACGGCCGGACCCAAGACATGACCTCGCCGGTCATCGCCGTCGACCACGCCGCCTGCATCCTCTGCGACCGCTGCATCCGCGCCTGCGACGAGATCCAGCACAACGATGTCATCGGCCGCACGGGAAAAGGCTACGGAACACGCATCGCTTTCGACTTGAACGCGCCAATGGGCAACAGCACCTGCGTCTCCTGCGGCGAATGCGCCGCCGTCTGTCCGACCGGCGCGCTGACCAACAAGACGCTCACCGTTCAGATTCGTCCACGGGAGCAGCTCAAGAAGATCGACTCCCTGTGTCCCTACTGCGGCGTCGGTTGCGCGATCACCTTTCACATCGATCCGGATACGAACACCGTAGTCTTCGCCGAGGGCCGCCACAGCCCGGGCAGCGAGTCGCGGCTCTGCGTGAAGGGACGTTACGGCTTCGACTACGCCAAGCACCCGCAGCGGCTGACCACACCGCTCATCCGGCGCGAGGAGTTCTATCCCAAAGGCCCGCTCTCATTCGCCGTCAAAGGCGAGCGGCGAGGCAAGCCCGGCGGCCTGGTGGACTACGGCGAGGTGATGCCCGCCTTCCGGGAGGCGACCTGGGAAGAGGCGCTCGATCTGGTCGCCTCGCGACTGAAGGGAATCAAGCAACGGAGTGGCCCGAGTGCACTGGCCGGTTTCGGATCGGCCAAGTGCAGCAACGAGGAGGCCTACCTGTTTCAGAAGCTGGTGCGCGCGGTCTTCGGCACCAACAACGTCGACCATTGCACCCGGCTCTGCCACGCCTCCTCGGTGGCAGCTTTGCTGGAAACCATCGGCTCGGGCGCCGTGACCAACGTTTTCAGCGACGTGCACAACGCGGACGTCGCGGTGGTCACGGGGAGCAACACCACAGCGAACCATCCAGTGGCGGCCACGTTCATCAAGGACGCCGCGGCCAGCGGCACCACGCTGATCGTGATCGACTCGCGCGAGACGGGCATAGCCCGGCACGCTCACCACTTCCTGCGCATCGAGCCCGGTTCCGACGTGGCGTTGTACAACGCGATGATGCACGTGTTGATCGGGGAGGACCTCGTCAATCACGACTACATCCGCGACTTTACCGAGGGCTTCGAAGCCCTGCGTGAGCTGGTGAAGAAGTATCCCCCGGAGCTGGCCGAGGGAATCTGCGGCGTTCCCGCTGCCACCATACGAGAGGTCGCCCGCGTCTTTGGACGGGCGAACGCTGCGATCATCTTCTGGGGGATGGGCATCTCTCAGCACACCACCGGCACCGACAACGCCCGCTGCCTGATCTCGCTTGCGCTGCTCACCGGCAACATCGGCCGCGCCGGCACCGGACTGCATCCGCTGCGCGGCCAGAACAACGTGCAGGGCGCATCGGACGCCGGCCTCATCCCGATGGTTTACCCGGATTATCAAAAGGTGGGCGAGCCGGCGACGCAGAAGAAGTTCGAGGAAGCGTGGGGTGTACCGCTCGACCCTAACCCCGGACTGACCGTGGTGGAGATCATCAATGGCGCGCTCAAAGGCACGATAAAGGGCATGTACATGATGGGGGAGAACCCCTTTCTCTCCGACCCCAACTCCAACAAAGTGCGCAAAGCACTGGCCAACCTCGATTTTCTCTGCGTGCAGGATATCTTCTTGACGGAGACCGCAGAATTCGCCGACGTCGTGCTGCCCGCCACATCCTTCTTCGAGAAGGACGGCACCTACACCAACAGCGACCGGCGCGTGCAGGTCGGCCGCACGGCGCTCCAGCCGCCGGGCCAGGCCCGTCTCGATTGGCAACTGGTCTGCGAGATCGCGACGCGCATGGGCTACGAGATGAAGTATGCCGGTGCGGAAGAGATCTTCGAGGAGTTCACCTCGCTGGCGCCCAGCTACGCGGGCCTCGACTATCACAACCTGAGTCCCACCGGCAAGCTCTGGCCGTGCCCGGACCCCGCGAGCAGCGACGGGAAGCAGCTACTCTTCGGTGACGGCTTCCCAACGCCCAGCAGGCGCGGAAAGTTCGTGCCGGTGGAGTACCAACCCGCGGCCGAGCTTCCCGATGACGAGTATCCTTTCGTTCTGAACACGGGCCGGCTGCTGGAGCATTGGCACACCGGAACGATGACGCGGCGATCCAAGGCGCTGGACGCCATCGAGCCGGAGGCCGTCTGCGAGCTGAACCCGGATGATCTGGAGGCTATGGCATTGAAATCGGGTGACTACGTCAACCTGAGCACCCGCCGCGGGACGATCACCTTGAAGGTGCGCGCATCCCGAGGTGTCGCGCCCGGAAACGTCTTCGTTCCCTTCCACTTCCGGGAAGCTTCGGCCAACATCCTGACCAACGACGCGCTGGACCCCTTCGGCAAGATCCCGGAGTACAAGTACTGCGCGGTGAAGGTTGCGCCGGCGCAGCCGCCGGCGTAACCCTCCCGGGTCGCGATCCACCTAGCGGAGCGTACCCGACGGCTCAGTAACGAAAGACGGCGGCGATGGCGCTGCCGTTCGCCGACGGCACCCGCTCCCGATTCACCGCGTAGACGTTTCCTGAGTGGGCCAGCGTCTCGACCGCGGCCAGATCGAGAAGGTCCTGGTCACCAGGCTGCCGCTCATCGTGTAGCGACACGTCTCCCGCTTCCGGCCTGAAGCTGCCCCATTGTTGGACGCCGACCGCCACGAAGAGCGAGTCGACACGGCCGGCGTGAGCCGCGGGTACGATCCGCTGCAAGTCGCTGGCCGCCCGCTCGGTGCCAGCGAGCTCACGATACTGGGCCGCGGCGCGCTCTTGCTCCCTGCTGAAATGCGGCTCGAGGATTTCCCAAGCGGCCGCATGCAGATCGGCGGCGCTCAGACCGTCAGGATTGCCCGCGATCCCCTCCTCCACCAACTCGCCGCAGGTCGAAGCCTCACGGTAGATGGGCAGCAAGTAGTCGACGCCAGCCAGCACCAGGGGAACGCGCTCGACGCAGAGCAGATCGTGCAGGCCCTTGTCGATCTGCTTGAAGTAGCGAAGCAGATCCTTCTTATGGACCGCCTCATCGGTGCCGCCGCCGCCGTGGCCGTGAAAGATCGGCGCCCCACCAGCGGCGACGTGGAACTGCAGCTGCCTCTCGCGCTCCTCGGAGCCCAACGCCTCCGCCAGACTGGTCGGCATGCTCTCGGGATTCAACTCGCTTACACTGAACCGCGTACCCTGCAGCAAGCGCACCAGCTTCTGACTCAGCGCCAGAATCCAGAAGCGCCCATCGCCGCTGAGCAGTGGCAGCAACGGCTTGATGTGGAACCTGTCAGTGACAACGACGAGCTCTGTGAACTTGAACGGCACTCGGTAGCGGCGAAACGTAACCGGCGATGCGAACACGGCCAGACCGTCATTCTGGTGCTGCCAGAAGACAGCGTCACCAAGGGTCCGGTGTGCAGCCGCCAGTATCTTCTCCGCCTCCGCGCGCCGCAAGCCACCCTCGGTCAGGCGCTCCTCAGCCTGACGAAGCAGATTCTTGAGGCGAATGGGATCCTGCTGCGTCTCGGCGCCGGCCCGGTGGGTCGGCATATAGAGCGAGACGCACAGGTTGCCACGCTCTCCCATGAGCGCCCGGATGTCCGCCCGGTTCAGAAGATCCATCTTTCTACCTCCCCAGGGGCTCATTTGCAGGTGACGCTGAGGCCCTCAGCGTCTACTTTTAAGATATCATCATGAGGCCTACATGACACGTGGCTACTCTAGCGGGCCAGCGTCATATTATCATTAAAGAGGCCCTGAGGAGCTGGAAGCTGACCCGTTCGCAATGCTTCTCCAGACAGCTTTGGCCAACGCCCTTTGAATCCTGGCGTCGGACCTCATCGTAGTGGAACTTAGAGCGGGCAAACGACGGGCAAAACGGAAGACATATCGGAGAATAGACGAGATGGGTGGTTTCGAGCTATTGCTGGCGGGCGGCGCTGCTTACGCCGGCTTCAAATACACCAAGAGATTCGTGGTCAGTAAGCTGCGCTTTACTCCCAAGTTTCGGCGCGGCGCGGCACCCTGGGTGGCCGGCGCCGGCGCCCTGATCGTCGCCGCTCCGCTCGCCGCGGTCCTCCCCGTCATCGGCGGCCTGACGGCGGCGGCCTTCGGAGCCGGCGTCGCCGGGGGTGTCCACTCAGGGAACCGCAAGGTCGAGAGCACGAATATCTGGGGTGACAAGCGGCCCTAGTCCCGCTCGCCGCCGCACGCTCGCCGAAACCCGCTCGTCCGACTTCCGTTATGCCGCCTTTGACATCCAGCCTGCATCTCAACGTGCTCCTCGCGATCAGCGCGCTTCACTTCGCTCTCGCCGGTCCCGTTCATGCCCAGCGAATCCGCGGGCAGCTGTTGGAGGAGGGGAGCGGCCAGCCGATCGAAGGGGCGTTCGTCGTCCTGCTGGATGCGACCGGAGCCGAGATCGCCGGAGTATTGAGCGACGATGCGGGCCGCTTCGTCGTCCGGGCACCGACTCGGGGCCTCTACCGTCTGCGCGCTGACCGCATCGGATACCGCAACACCTACTCTGATACGCTGGCTCTCGAGCTGGGGCAGACACTCGACTACCGCATGATGGTGCCGATGGAGGTGATCCAGCTGGTGGGCATCACCGCCACGGCCGAGAGTCGCTGCGACGTGCACCCCGCGGAAGGCGAGCAGACTGCCCAAGTGTGGGAAGAGGCGCGCAAGGCCCTGAGGGCCACGCGCTGGACCGAGCAGCAGGGCCTCTTCTCCTTTCAGACGGAGCGCTACCGGCGTACCCTGGACTCCCGAACGCTCGTCGTCTTGGAGGAGCAGAAGGAATCGGGCTGGCGCAGATCCGGCAAGCCTTTCGAGACACTGCCGGCGAATGAATTGCTGGAAGACGGGTTCGTGCGCTCATCTTCCGCCGGTGAGCTCTACTACGCGCCCGACGCCGAGGTCTTGCTCTCCGACGCTTTCCTCGATGCTCACTGCTTCGGATTGCAGGCCGGAAAGGACGAGCGCGCCGGGCTGGTCGGACTCGCCTTCAGGCCGTTGAGCGGGCGCGACGTGGCGGACGTGGAGGGCGTCCTCTGGCTGGACGGGGAGAGCGCAGAGCTGCGCGACCTGCAATACCGATACACGGGCCTGCCGTTCGAGCTGCAAACAGCGATGTTGTTCGGAGGGCGGCTGGAGTTCGAGCGGCTGTCAACCGGCGCCTGGATCATCCGCCGCTGGTGGATCCGCGGTCCGTTGCGCGAGACGGCTGGCGGCTATAGCCGCCGAGCGATCCAGGAGGAGGGCGGTGCGGTGATCCGAATGCTCCCAAATACGTCAGGCCGCTAAGCCGAGCCGCTCTGAACCCAGCGCTGCCCCAAGATGAAGGCTGCGGCCACAAGCACCATCAGCAGCACGCCGTAAGCCGCGGCAGCCCCCAAGTCGAAATCCCTGAGCTGCGAGAGTATCTCGATCGAGATGGGCCGGGTTCGGTGCGTGTAGAGCACGATGGAAGCCACGAACTCGCCCAAGCCGGTGACGAACGCCAGAGAGGCGCCCGCAGCGATAGCCGGCAGCAGCCGGGGAATCGTTACGCGGCGGAGCGTCCGCCAGGGTCCGGCGCCCAGCGAGGCCGCCGCCTCCTCCAGGCTGGGGTCCAGCTGGCGGTATCCCGCCAGCGCCGCGCGTCCGGTGAGCGGTAGCGTACGCAGGGTGTAGGCCAGAATCAGTATCCAGGGCGTGCCCACCAGCACCCAGCGAGCGGCCCAGGGCTGATGAGCGCTGAAGGTGGTGGCCAGAGCGATGGCCACCACGGTGCCCGGCAATGCCCAGGGCAGGGCGAGCAAACCTTCCAGTAGCCGCCGACCTCTGACCCGCCAGCGCACGATGAGCTGACCGGCCGCCAACGCCAGGGCGAGCGCCGCGAGGGTGGCGACGGCGGCCATCAGCAGCGAGTTGAAGATAGGGCGGAAGGTGTGCGTCTCCGCGAACAGCTCGCGATAGTTCTCCAGCGTGTAGGCGGGCGGTAGCGTCTGCGTGGTCCATGTGCCGTCCCTCACGAACGAGACAAGCAGCAACGTCAGGTGAGGAAGCACCAACACGAGCACGCCGACGCCCGCGGCCAGCGGAACGGCGACGCGTGCCCAGAGCGATCTCACCGGCACCCGCATGGCTGAGGTGCCCTTGCTGGGCGCCACGTACTCACGACTGCCCTCCCAGCGCGCCAGCGGCCAGAGCACCAGCAGCGACACGGTCGCCAACATCACCGTCTCCACCATCGCCATCGCTACCTCACCCTGCAGCTTGCTGTTGAAGATCTGCGTCGTCATCACCCGGAAGCCGCCGCCCAGCACGTACGGCGCGCTGAACGAGGCCATCGAGGTCATGAAGGTGAGCAGCGCCGCACCCGCCAGCGACGGGGTCAGCATGGGAAGTACGACTCGGGTAAGGGTGCGGGCGTTGCCGGCTCCGAGGGAGGCCGCGGCCTCGAACATGGCTGGGTCCAGCCGCGCCAATCCTGCCAGAGCGAAGAGATAGAAGTACACATACATCGAGTAGGCGTGCACGGCGAGGATCGCACTGGCGCCCTGCAATCGCCACGGCGGCGACTGAAGCCCTAAGAACGACTGCAACAGTCTCGTGGCTACGCCGCTCTCGCCGTAGAGAAAGAGGATCGCGATCACCCCCACCAGTGGCGGCAGCAGCACCGGCATCGCCGCCAGCGCGCCCAGTACGCGACGGCCGGGGAACTCGAAGCGGGCGAACAGCAAGGCGAGGGGCACACCGATGAGCGCTGACAGCAGAACGGTCGCCGCCGAGATCCAGATCGATGACCACAACGCCCGCAGCTCGGAGGGAGTGGAGAAGACCTGGACGTAGTGCCGCAGCGTGATCGTCCCGTCAGCGCGGAAACTCTCGGCGATGACCGTGAGGTTGGGATAGACGACCGCCCAGAGCAGAATCGCGAACACGGCGGCGACCAGGAGCCTGCCCCGCCAAGCCATCCTCTGATGGCCGCGCCCTCCGCTCAAGCGCCGTCGCCCTCCCCCGCGCTGCGAGCGAATGCGAAGAGGCCGGCGGGCGCCGCTCGCGGCACGACGCCGACTCGATCGCCGGGTTTTGCGTCGGAGCTGTCGGACTGCACCTCCAGCTCGCCGCCGCCGGCGCTCACTCTGTATACGTAGAAAGAGCCCGCGAACCGCCGTTCGGTGACCTGTCCGTTCAGGACCGCTTCCTGGTCGGACGGCGCGAAAGCAAGAGCTTCGGGGCGGGCCAGCAGGCGAACGGCAGCGCCCTTGGTGAGGGGCGCCGACGCTGGGGCCAGCGCGGGCCAACATATGTCGGCCCCCAGCCGACACATCACGACGCCGTCCTCCGGTACCCCCTCAACCGTGCCCGCGACGGCGCCGGCCCGACCCAAGAACGTGGCAACGAACTGGGTCGCCGGTCGCCGATACAGCTGCTCGGCCGGACCCACCTGGTCGAGCAGACCCTGGCGAAGCACGGCGATGCGGTCCGCCAGGTCGAAGGCCTCCTCCTGGTCGTGGGTGACGTAGACCGTGGTCATGCCGATCTCTTTGACCAGCGAGCGCAGCTCCCGGCGCGTCTGCTCGCGCAGCGCCGCATCCAACTTCGATAGCGGCTCATCCAGCAGCAGCACTTTGGGAGCAGGCGCCAGGGCGCGCGCCAGCGCGATCCGCTGTTGCTGCCCACCGGACAGCGAGCTGACCGAGCGGCCTTGCGTGCCCGGCAGGCGAACGAGATCGAGGGCCCGCCCTACCCGTGACTCGATCTCGGCCTTCCCTAACCCCGCGGTCTCCAGCCCGAAGGCGACGTTCTCGGCGACACTGAGGTGCGGGAAAAGCGCATAGTGCTGAAAGACCATCCCGAAGCCACGCTTCTGCGGCGGCATCCCGGTGACGTCGCGGCCGTCCACGACCACGCGTCCCGAGTCCGGTCGCTCGAAACCGGCGATCATGCGCAGGGTCGTCGTCTTGCCACAGCCGCTTGGGCCGAGCAGTGTCACGATCTCATGCTCGCCCACCTGCAAAGACAGTTCTCGCACCGCCGGTGTCCCGGCGAAGACGCGGGTCAGGCTCTCAAGCTCGAGAAAAGCTCGCAAGGTCTTTCCTGTCGACCTGTTAGCGGCCGCCTTGGCCGCGGATGTGGGCGTCCCAGTACCTGATCCACTCCCGCCCCTGCGATTCCAGCAGATTCCAGTCGAGATCCATCGGCTGCAGGCGCCGGTTCACATCGACCAGCCAGGCGGGCAGCGAATCGGTTGGAACATCGGTACGCGTGATGTTACGGAAGGACTGACGAGCCGCCATCAGCTGCGCCTCTCGCGAGCCGACGTATTCAACGAAGGCATGCGCCAACTCCGGCCGACGCGTCCCCTTGATTACGGCGATGGCATCCACCAGTACCGGCGTGCCGCCAGCGGGAAGGACGTAGTCGAGCGGCAGCCCCTGCGCCTTGACGCGGAGAACGTCCGGAAGATTCCAGAGCGTCACCAACCCTTCCTGTCTAGCCAGCTTCTGATAGAGGAGCGTCGGGTTAAGGACGTACTCCTTCGTCTGAGCGTCCAGGCGGCGCAGCCACTCATAGCCCGCAGCGGTGTCGCCCGTCTCCTCGAGGCTGCGGTACATGATCATCCCGAAGATCGTGCGCATCGTGCCACTGGCCACGGGATCACGGATCAGGACCTTTCCCGCCCAGCGCGGATCGAGGATGTCGTCCCAGTCCCTGGGCGCTTCCTCGCGCGCCAGCGCGTCGCTGTTGTAGGTGATGACCGCCGGCGTCAGGTAAACTCCGTAGTACAGGTCGTCGAGCCCGCGCGCCTCCGGGGCGATGACACTCGCCCAGGCAGGCCGATAGGGCTCGAGCAAGCCCTCGGCGGCAGCGCGGGAGAAGAAGACTTCGGGCCCACCGAACCAGACGTCCCCCTGGGGGTTGGCACGCTCCGAGCGTACGCGGTCCAGAACTTCCTGCGATCCCATGTCGACCCACTGGACATCGACACCGGGATTGGCCGCCTCGAAGCCCTGCTCGAAGATCACCAGCTGGTCTCTGCCGTGCGGCGAATACACGGTGACCAGCGGTCCGGATTCCCCACACGCCGTGAAAGCCACTAACACCATCACCCGGACCCCAAGCCCGGCGACAACACCTGCTCCGCTCCTCACGGTCATCTGCCCAAACTCAACAGGTTGGCCAGCAGGCGGTAAGCACCCGGCACTCCGGCCGGCAGCTGCCGGAACAGCGAGAGCCCGGTATACACGTAGAGGCCTTCACCGTACTCGGCCACCAGCAAGCCGCCGCGCTTAGGGTCCTCGCCCGGATCCGCCATAGCGAGGAGCGGCTCGTACCGCTCATCCCATTCGTGTGGGAAGTACAAACCGCGTTCCTGAACCCAACCAGTAAAATCGTCAGCCTCTATCTCGTTTGGATACCGGAAGACTCGGTGCTCCGAGTTCAAGATCGTCACCGCCGCGCTCTCATCGGCCACACGATCGTGTGGGAAGCGCGCCCGCAGCATGTAAGGCGCGAAATCTCCGTTGAAATAGCCGTACTGCTGGTACTGGACGACGAGCGTGCCACCAGCACGCACCCATTCCATCAACCGATCGTTGTTAGCCGCAAGCGCCGGATTCGTCTCGTAACTGCGGATCCCCAGTACCACTACATCGTAGTCCGACAGGTCGCCCGCGGCGAGGGCGCGCTCATCCAGAACGTCGGCACTCAGCCCCAGCGCCGCGATCGCTCCAACCATTGCGTCGCCAGCGCCCGGCACGTAGCCCACCCGTCGCCCCCGATCCACGGCCAGAGGAAAGGTATTGACGTTGGCCACGGCATCGCGGTAGAGCACGCTCCGCCGGATGTGCGGGTAATCGATCATGGTATAGCCCTCGCGATAAGTCCCGCCATCGGCGCTCTCCACCAGCGCCGAGATCGCGTAGCTGCCAGCCTGCAGATCGGGACGCGGTTCCACCGCGAAATCGAAGCTCGCGGAGGACCCGGACTCGCTCAAGTCCAGCTCCGCCTCAGCCGGCTGGACCGACCAGCCATCGGGGACGAGCAACCGCAGACGGCCCGCTACGCCACCCGGAGACTGCGTGCTGAGGCTGGCCGTAAGTCTTAGAGACCCCTCGCCACCCAGCGGCCGCACGGCGACCCTCGGCTCCAGGCTCGCACTCAGGATGGGCACGACATGGATGGGACGCCGCACCTCTCCCCTGGCCTGATCCGCGAAGCGATAGACCGCCTCGACCCGCCGACGGACCAGCTCGCCGGCGACCAACACATCGACCTCGACCTCGATCACCGGCGGGCCCAACGGTCGCCCGCGCTCGGCCGCGTCGGCCGGCCAGGAATAGAGACCAGCTGTCTGGGGTGCCCGCAGGAAGTAAGCGCGTGTGGGCACCGCACTCGCAGGTATCCTCAGGCGGAATCGGCGCCGGCTTAGAGCGCCGGCCGACAAAGGCCCGGTGGCTGCGTCCTGCCGGCCAGCCGGCGAAAGCAGCTCCACGCGGCGTACTTCGATGGACTCGCCGCCGCCATTCCAGATCTGCACCTCGATCTCGACATCCTGCCCGGGAACGACGAGATCGTCATCCCCAAATGCGTCAACGATGATACCGGCGGCCTCGGCCAGCGCCCTCTCCAGCTTCTCTTCCTGCTTTTCGAGAACGAAGATCGGCTCAGCCGCCGCGGGGCTGTCTTGCGCTAACGCCATCGCTCGCCGCAGCCGCCAGAGCGCCTCCGCCAGCTGCGCCACCAGGTCTTCCGACTGGGCCGCCTCAGGCCCGGCCAGGCGTGCCGCGGCAATCGCCTCCGCATAGGCGTCAAGGTCGCGGATCAGCCTGCGGCGCAGATCGGTGTCGGCGAACGCCGTCAGCGCGCCTGTCAGCGTCGTGTCGACGCCGTCGAACATTGAGGTCTCGTTGGCCGTGGAATCGGACGCGACTCGACTCTCCAGCAGTTGCAGCGATGTTTGCTGGGGGCCCAGCGACTCGATCCTCCCCATGTCTTGAGAGCGATGCCGGCTCCGGCTGGCCATGGCTATCTGGTGGTAGGAGCGGCCGTAAAGCGGATCCAGCTCGCCCGTCTCGATCTGCAGCGTCGTCGCATCAGGGTCGAACCGTGTCGAGCGGTAGAGCTTGAGCGGCGTCCAGGGTCGCAGTCCCTCCGCAATCTGCTGCGGATAGCGCTGCGGATCGCCGGCGGCGTCAAACGCCTCACGGGCCAGGATACCCGCGACCTGGTGTTGGCCATGCCCATCTCGGGGCGTACCGCTGAACGTGGAGACGATGACCTGCGGACGGAAAACCCGGACGACGCGGACCAGGTCGGCCAGCAGCGTGTCCTCAGGCCAGAAGCGGAAAGTCTCTTCCGCCGACTTCGAATAACCGAAGTCGAAGGCCCGCGTGAAGAACTGCTCGGCCCCATCCAGTTCGCGGGCGGCCAACAGCTCGGCGGTACGCACGAGTCCCAAACCGACGCCCAGCTCCGGCCCGATGAGGTTTTGGCCACCCTCCCCACGACTCAGCGACAGGTAGGCCGCGTCGGCACCGCGCCCGCGCTCCAGCCACGCGAGTAACGACGTGTCCTCGTCGTCGGGATGTGCGCCGATCAACAGGACCCGCTTCGCGCTCCCCAGACCACGCAGCAGGCGCCCCACGGCCACGTACCCATGCTCCGGATCGACGGCGCCCTGCGCCGCTGCATCGGCCGGCGAACAGAAGAGGGCGATGAGGAGGCAGCAGCACGCCCGTCGGCAGCTGGTTCCAGCGGCCGAGAAGGCGGCAGCGAGTAGTGGATGTCGTGGTTTCACGGTTCGGGAAAGTACAGAGGTGCCGGCGGGCGGGCCAGCATTCCGCAGCACCCGCCTTGTGCCTCCGGTCCTTACGGGATAGGATCGAGTCCACGGAGTTCGCGACCTCCCCCCGGCTCGATTTCCATGATAGACCGTGAAGCGGCACCAGCCGAATCGCAACCAATCGCCGCCCCGCTAGTCCTCGTCTTCATCGCGGCGGCGCACCTGGCCTATGTACTCTGGGTCGACCTGCGCGGCCTGCCGGTGCTGCTGCCGGCTTTCGCCAGCTCGCTCGTGCTCGGCGTCGGCTACGCCGTCTCCGCCTGGCTATGCCGCCGGGAGCGAGGCTTCCCGTTAGCGGTCAACCTGATCATCGGAGAGGACCTGGGCGTTCTGGCGGTGGGTCTCATCCTGGGATATCCCTGGGCCGACTACTTACGGCCCGGCTCTGTTGCCATCATCGCGCTGCAGCTGGCCTTCGCCTTCGCGGAGATCTGGCGGCGACAGGAGGCGGGGCGCCCGATCGTTCCAGCAACGCGGCTCGCTTGGTTTGTCCTCCTCTACATGCTGGTCTTCGCGGGGTACGCGATCTTCGAGCCGCAAGGCCTCTGGAACCTGGGAACGGCTGAGGGGTTATGAGCCCTCGAACCCCCTCCGGCCAGTCTCCCTCGCTGGCACCGTCTCCATTTCACCGCTAGGTTGGGAACCGTGTCCAGATCTTCTTTGGGCGGGCTGCTGCTGGCATTGGGGCTGGTGGCGCTGGGGTTGTTCTCGTTCGTGCTGGACTTGCCAAGCGGCCTGAGCTTCGCAGCCACTTTTTTCCTGGGCGTTTTGCCCACCGTCGGCGGCCTCGCGCTGATATGGGCCGGCTGGAGGAGCTCCGGCATACAGAAAGATCCGGAGGCCGCGCGGCTGGCGGGCGTCAGGGACCAGATCGTATGGCGCGCCGTCGCGCTGGGCGGACGGATAACGGCGGTGGAGGCCGCGGCCCATGGGGGCCTCAATCCTCCGGATGCGGAGAGGATCTTGATGTCGTTGGTGGCCGACGGGCGCGCCCAGGTCGAGGCCGGCGAATCCGGAGATATCGTCTACCGGATCGACTCTCCGGTCCCGGGCGCTGCCGTTTGAGTCGCCGGCCGCGCCGGAGGACGGCCGATGTCGACACTATGCCAGGCGCCCCCGCCAACATTGCCCCGAACTCCATAGCTCCCCACTGTTAGATCTAGAGCCCAGTGTATTCGCGCCACCAGAGAGCGGGAGACGCCGCAGTATGATGTCCGACCCCAAAACGGTCGATCGCACGACGGCGGATGAGCTGACGGGAAGACCGGTCCTCGTCATCGATGAGGACCGGGCCTGGCGTGAAGCGGAGTTGATGCACCGGCAGCTGGCGGCAAAGACGAAGTACTACGTCCGTTACTCGCGCAGCCCCAAGTTCAAGGCCGAACACGGGCGTTCCTCCGAGAAGGCCATCGTGCGACTGGTGACGCAGCACACCCCCGGCGACGCAACGTTGCGCTTCTTCACGCGCGTGGCCTACGAGCTGAGCAAGCACGGCCTGTCTTTCGAGCATCAACTCGGCGAGCACGGCATTCCGGTGACCATCACGCCAAGCGCCGAGGAGATCCCCGAGGACGAGCCGGTGCGCTTGCCGTTCGTGCCGCCGCCGCCGAGCCCGGCGCAACCCCGCGATTCCGGCGATCAAGCTCCCAAGCCGCCTCCCGCCGTCGAGTCGCCGGAGGCCGCGGCCGCCCGGTCCGACACGCCGGCCCCCAGTTTCCTGGACCTCGAGTTCGACACGACAGAATTCGAGAACGACGAGGAAACACCGTCGGTCGAGGAGTTGGCGCTGGCCGAGGAGGAGCTGCCGCCCACCGGCGCGATGCCTTCGTTCGACGAGCCGACGACGCTCGAGCGCCTGATCGATGGAGATGCGTTCCTGGACTGGGAGGAGACGCCCACAGAAGTCGCCGAACCTCCAGCCCGCTCTGCCGCCGCTCCGTCGAAGCGGGGCAAGCCTAGCTACCCGCCGTTCTTTCCCGAGGAAGAGTTCGGCCGGGCGATCCCCGATATGGACGATGTCGAGGCGGTCTTCGCACTTGGTTCAGAGCCAGCTGTCATCGAGTCGGGCACCGGCAAACGGTTCGTCCTCGATACGGCGGCGGCCGAGCGGGAAAGTCAAGCGGCCCGGCGGACCGAAGGGCGACCGAGCCTGCGGGGCGCCATCGGTGCGGCCGCCAGCGCGGCCATCGTCGGCGCCATCGGTTGGGCCTTGCTCGCGATTCCCGCGGGAGGCGGTGCGAGCCCCCTGTCGGTCGCCCTCGCCCTCATGGTCGGCATGAACGTGCGGGTGCGGGGCGCGGGTAGCACACGGCGCTTCAGGATCGTCGGGTTGGTCGGTGCCGTGCTGGGCTCACTGCTGGGAGGGTTCCTGACGGCGCTGACCCTCACGCTGGCCGGTGTAGGGTTCGACGAGATCCCCGGCGATCACGCAACGGGGCTCACGGGGCTGGTCACTCTGGTGACAAACCCGGACGCGCTGTTGGCCGCCATCGATCACTACTATAACCTGATCGATCTCGCCTTTGTGGCGCTGGCGGCCTACATAGCCTTCAAGCTGGCCGCCACCAAGCCCGCCTGACGCGATCCAGGGTTGCGCCCTCTCGCAAACGCTGTAGCTTGGATCGTTACGAGTCCCCCCGAGCGTTCTCGCTCATCGGCGGTGCAGTCCCCCCCTGTCCCCGAGCTCTTTTCCCTACCGTATCCGGAGCTGATCCAAAGCAGCCCGGCTAAGTATTTCCTACCTGCTGGAGGTGCTCGTGAAAGAACCCAAGACACATTGGCTCGCGCGGGTCGCCGCCTTCGCGCTGGCACTATCGGTGTTCACGGCCTGCGGTGATGACGAGAATGACATCATGGGATCACAGCCAGATCCCGTGGAGGCCGCGGCAACGCTCGACGGTCTCGTTGCCCAATTCGTCGAAGGCAACGAGGCGCTGGAGAGCCTCGATGTGCTCAGCCCATTCATCACCGGGGCGCTGCAGGGCAACGTCGTGGCCCTGCACGCGCTACCCAGCTCGGAGCGCGGTGGCATCTATAACTGGGCGCGCAGTCTTCAGGTCAGTCTGACCGAGCTCCGTGCGTCCTCCGACGGGCCCGATCGCATCCCCGTCGGCGCCCTCGGCAAGACCTTCGTATACAACACCGAAACCTCCGCGTACGAGATCGACCCGACCCGGACCGACGCTCCGGCGAACGGGGTGTGGTTCATCCTCTATGCGGTCGATCCGATCATTGGTCAGCCGATCCTGCCCCTGCGGGAGATCGGCCATATCGAGATCATCGACACCAGCAGCTTCCCGACGGCCAACATAGGCCTTACAGCGGTCATCGACGACGTCGGCACGCTGATCGATGTCGATGTCAGCGGCACCTTCACCTCGCAGACGATCGACCTCGACTTCTCCGGCACGCTGTCCGATGGCTCCCAATCGCTGACCTTCGACATCGACGTGACGGGCAGCGAGACCGCCTTCAACATCAATTTCTCGCTGACCTTCGCGCCCTACACGATCAGCTTCATCTTCAGCGGTGACGCGTCAGGAGGCGGGAGCATAACGGCGACGCTCAGCGAGGCCGGCGGCGGCCAGATCCGTTTCCTGCTCACCGTGGACGCGGCCGGCACCATCGGTTCGGAGAGCGGCATCTATTACAACAGCGACCGCGTCGCGATCATCTCGGGCAATATCGAGAGCCCGGTCATCACCAACGGCGCCGGCGACCCGCTCACCCAGGAGGAGCTCACAGCATTGAGAGAGCTGTTCGAGGGCCTGGGCGCGGTGTTCGAGCTCTTCCAAGGGCTGGTCGAGTTCTCCCTCTTCCTGCTGCTCCTGGCCCTCTAGATCGCCGGATCGGCAGACCAGCAGCCAGCAATAGCGAGGCGCGGGCAACAAGTCGGCCGCCCGCGCCTCTTCTCTGGTCTTCTCTAATATTGACTGACACCCCGCAGGCACGCCCCGTCCACAGGCGGCGGCCTGGCCGTTGACCGGCGGCCGAGCGCCCGGGTAGCTTGCGCTAGGAGGTTCCGACCCCCAGACGTCTTTCCCGCCCGACGGGAGCGGCACGATGCCAAAACCGGCTCTTCTGACCGCAGTTCTTGCTGGACTTGTCTTTTCCGGCCGACTGGCGGCTCAAGGTACCAGCACCGGATGTCCCGAGATCTACGCAACGCCCAAGCTCGGCGACTATGCCGAGCTACGCATAGCCGAGAAGACGGGGGTCGTCTCAGTGCGCTTTGCCATCGTCGGCGTGGAGGAGGTGGAAGGCCGGACGCACTACTGGATGGAGGTACTGCAAACTCCACCCGGCGCTGGCTGGTCAGTGATCGCGCAAATCCTGATTCCGCACTTCCCCTTCGAGCAGCACGAGATCAAGGGCTACGTCGTTAAGACGCCCGACCAACCGGCGGTGCGGGTCCCTCTGGAGATGTTGGAGATGATGGGCGGTGAGGCAGCCTCCAGCGCCAGCTGGCGCGAGGCCTGCCAGACCGCGGACTACCTCGGGGTCGAGCGAGTGGCGGTGCCGGCCGGGACGATCTCGGCGCGTCACTACCGCGGGGCCATGGGCGACCTGTGGCTCGCCGACGTGCCCTTCGGAACGGTCAAGGCCGCCGAGCCCGACATGGTGACCGAACTCGTACGCTATGGCCGCGACGCGAAGTCCTCCATTACCGAGAAGCCACAGCAGCTCGAGATGCCGCCGGGCCCCGGCTGAGCGAGCGGCCACGCACCTGACGTTGACTGAAGGGCCTAGAGGAAAAGGAAGTAGACCGCGACGGCCGCCGCGACGACTGCCATGACGATCAGTGCCAGAAGGCCTTTCCGAGCGGGACTCTTACCTCGCCCCTTCACTATGAGAGTCTCGGTATCCTCGACACGCCGTGCCGCTGTCTGCTCCAGCGAACGCGCGCCTGCCCGTCTCTCCATCGGCTTGTGAGAGAAAACGAACTCCGCCTGGCCGAACCTCACGCGATCGTTATCGCGGAGATGATGCGCCACAGCAACCACCACATCATTTACCCAGGTGCCGTTGGCGCTGTGGTCGTAGAGGACGTAGCGCCCGCTCTCGTAGCAGATATCGGCGTGGTGGCGCGAGACGGTCTTGTCGTCGATCACCAGATCGGCGCGCCGTTGCCGCCCGACCCGCAGGCTCCCGAAACCCAGTGTGAACTCGCGGCCATCGGCGGCGCGTGTGAGCGTGCCCACCCGCTCGACCGCCGCCGGGCGCCCCCCGGATGCGGACTCTTGACCCTTCTCACCAGAACCTTGATTCATGCCAGCAATACTAGGTCACCCGTCATTTCCCAAGCAAGGCCACCGCTCAGTTTTCGCTTACCGCGCGCCGCGCTGCCCGGATCATCAGGTAGGCCAGCGCCCCAAACACAGCCAGTGACAAGAACTTGGCCAGCCCACCCGCCCATTCGTAACCGAACCCCTGCGGTATTCTCCCGGTGGCACCGGCCCAGAAGGCGATGCCCACCCCCATGATCCCCACGCCACCGACCAGCCCGGAGGCGTAGAGGACGCCCTGCTCCCGCACGTTGTGCTTGGCCTCCGGGTCGCTCCGGCGCGACTCCAGAACCTTGCGGATGAGACCACCCAAGAAGATCGGCGTCATAGTTGTGATCGGCAGATAGATGCCCACTGCCAGCGGCAGCGATGGCACGCGGAACAGCTCCGCCAGCAGGGCCAGGCCCACGCCGACCAGTACGAAGCCCCACGGCACTTCGGCCTGCAGAACGCCGTCGATGACCAGCATCATCATGTTGGCCT
>CP070722.1:3062121-3073188 GCA_020350785.1 Gemmatimonadota bacterium | reverse complement strand
TGGTGGCGACGACCTTCGCCGCCGCCACGCCGCTGGCCGTCACTGGATTGGTCGCCAAGCACGGACTGGCGGGAAATTGGTTCTGGTGGTCGTTCGCCCTGGGCGGCATGATCACCGTCTTTGCTTACGCCCGACTGTGGCGCCGCGCCGGCGTGATCACCGACGTCGAGCTGGTGGAGCTGCGCTACGGCGGCAAGCCGGCCGCCTTCCTGCGCGGTTTTCGCGCGCTCTACATCGCACTGCTGGTGAACTCCATCATCATCGGCTGGGTCACGGGCGCGATGGTCACGGTGTTGCAGAACACCGTATTCGCGGGAAGCGAAGGGGCAGCAGTGAGCGAATGGGCCCTGATCATCGTGCTGCTCGCCGTCGTCGGCATCTACAGCACCATGGCCGGGCTCTGGGGGGTGGTGGTAACCGATCTGTTCCAGTTCCTGATCGCCATGGGCGGCTCGATAGCGTTGGCCGTCGTGGCAGTAGGCCACCTGGGCGGGGTCGATGCCCTGAGATCGAGGGTCGCCGAGAACTTCGGAGGCGGCGAACAGGCTTTCCGCTATCTGCCCGACTTCACGGCCGCGGATCCCTGGATGCCGGTGAGCATCTTCTTGATCATGCTGTTCGTGCAATGGTGGGCGTCGTGGTACCCGGGAGCCGAGCCCGGGGGCGGAGGTTACGTGGTGCAGCGCATGGCTTCGGCCAAGGATGAGAGGCACTCCGTCCTCGCCACACTCTGGTTCCAGATCGCGCACTACTGCGTGCGGCCCTGGCCCTGGCTGATCGTCGCCTTCGCCGCCCTCGCCCTCTACCCCGACCTCCGCGACGCGGCCGATCCCGGCGCCGGCTTTCCCATGGTCATGCGCGACCTCGCCCCCATCGGTCTGCGCGGGCTCCTGCTGGTAGCCTTCTTCGCCGCCTTCATGTCGACCATCAGCACGCAGATCAACTGGGGGGCCTCGTATCTGGTGAGTGACTTCTACGGGCGCTTCCTGAGGCCCGGCGCGGACCAGCGACACCTGACCCGTGTCTCGCGCCTCGTCTCTCTGCTGATCCTGACGATCGGCAGCATCGCCGCCTATCTGATGCGCAATACATCGGTAGATGAGGCGTGGAAGCTCCTGGCGGCGCTGGGCGGCGGGACCGGCGCTGTCTTCATGCTGCGCTGGTACTGGTGGCGGATCAATGCCTGGTCGGAGATCGTGGCGATGATCGCCTCGCTCGGTTTCTTCCTCATCGTCAGCGGCTTCGTCGAGAGCAACGAGTACCGCCTGGCGCTGGTCGCCGCCCTGACGATCGCCGCTTGGCTGACCGCCACGTTCCTCACGGCGCCGGAAGAGCGCGAGACGCTACTCGCCTTCTACGAGAGAGTCCGGCCCGGCGGGCCGGGCTGGCATCCTCTGGCCAAGCTGGCCCCCGAGGTCGAGCCCGACCGGCATCTGGGGCTGCAGCTTCTGGCCGCCCTGCTGGCCGCGGGGATCGTCTATTTCACACTGCCCGCCCTGGGACAGTTGATCTTCGGATATTACGGCCGCGCCCTGCTCAGTCTGCTGGCTGCCGCGACCTGTGGCTTGGGTGTCTGGCTGGTGATGCGGCGCGTCGGCTGGGGACGCCTGGTCGGCTGAGCGCGGCGACACGGCCTTGCACGCGAACCTACTCTCGAGATCCGGGCTCGATCGCCGGCCTGGCGGCTTTTCGCGCCAAGGCAACCAGGCGCTCGGCCAAACCTTCCAGTCGCGGCAGCCTGGCCTTCGCGTCGCTCCAGTAGAGACCTGCGGCCGTGAGGACACCTCCCCAGAGAGCGAAGACCAGCGCCGGGATGAATAGAAACGGCTCCGGCGTGTTCTGCGCTAGGGCCAGCAGCAGCCCGAACAGGCCACCGCCAACCGCGCCCCAGCCGGGCGCCCCCGACTTCCAGCCCCTCAGTTGCAGACGCTCTTCGATCCGTAAACGTGTTCGACCGCGGGCCAATCCGATAGTGACCTCCAGCCGGTGAGCTTCGCCGCCGCGCCGTGCTGCCTTCCAGGAAAGACTCTTTCCGGATGTGGAGGCGTGGCCGGCCAGGCCTAGTGAGGTCTCGATTTCCTCCACGGCGACCTGGTAAAAGGATTCATCGACTTCGCCGTCTATGACGCGAGCGACCAGAAGCTTGTTGCCGCTGCGTCGCGCCAGCGCGGGCGTACGGCTGAGCTCGCTTGGCCCGGCCCGGCCTGACGCCCGGCCCAGTTCCAGCATCGCGCGCCGCACATGCTCCGGTGGTATGCCGACCTCGGCAGCGATCTGTTCGATGGCGCCGACGGAGAGCGCGGGCTCCTGGGTGGGATTGAGCGCCTGCAGCTCCGCCGCACGACCGAGGATCCTGCGTACCTGGCGGTCGTCCAGCTGAACCCTGTCCTGAGCCGCTGCGGCAAGCGCATCGGCGAACTCGAGCGCCGTGGTGAACCGGTCGGCCGGGCGCAGGGCGAGCGCCTTGGTCAGCGCCTGTTCTACCCTGCCGGGGAGTGCGTCGAGGAGTTGGCGATGAGCGGGGGGTGCATCGAACAGCCTGCCTAAGCGAACATCCTCCCCCGATGGCCAGATAGCTGGCGTCTGACCCACAAGCAGCTCATAGACGACGCAGGCCAGGCTGTAGATGTCGGTCCGCTCATCGAGGTCCGCGTTGCCCATCGCTTGCTCAGGGCTCATGTAGCCGGGCGTGCCCAGTGGGATGCCGGTCCGCGTCAGGGTCTCGGGCCCAGCGGCGCTAACCGCCTTGGCGATGCCGAAGTCCGCCACCACCGCCTGGCCTTCCGAGAGCAGGATGTTCTCCGGCTTCACATCGCGGTGGATGACGCCGTTGCGGTGGGCATAATCGAGAGCCGCGGCGACCTGTTGGACTGTTCGAATGATGAATTCCAGCTCGAGCCGCGAGGCAGCCCCCATGAGACCTCGCAGCGAGCCGCCCGAAACATAGGGCATCGCGTAGAAGAGCAATCCATCCTCCTGGCCGGAATCGAGCAACGGCAGGATATGCGGATGACTGAGGTTGGCCGTGATACGGATCTCACGCAGAAATCGATCTGGTCCGACGGCCGACGCCAGCTCGGGACGCAAGACCTTGATCGCTACGTGTCGCCCGTGACGTAGGTCGAGCGCGCGATACACGGTCGCCATACCACCGTGACCAAGCTCAGCTTCGATAGCGTAACGGCTGGCCAGCGCCCGCTTCAGGCGATCGCGCTCTTCATTCATCCGCTCAGCCGTAGGCGCCCAGCTCGGCGACCAGCCCGCTCATGTACTCGAGCAACTCCGGTCGCACCGCCGGCGGTACCGAGCAGGCGGTACTGAGGATGTAGCCGCCGCCCGGCTTGGCTACCTCGAGACGGTGTACTACCGCCTGACGCACCTTCTCTTCATCTCCATAGAGCAGTGTGTTCACCGCATCGATATTGCCCTTTATGAACGCCCTACCCTTGAGCTGCGGAACCGCCGCTTCCAGCTCTACGGTCCCCAGCGGCGGAGGATCCAGCGTGTCGATGCCCTCCGTCGAGGTACCCAGCATCAGGTCCAACCGATCACCGATGGCACCGCAGGTATGGGTGTAGACCTTCACCTCGGGATGTCTCGTCTTTGTTTCGGTCACCACGCGCCGCTCGTACGGAAGCACGAACTCCGTGTAGTGCTCCCGCGAGATCAGACCGCCGCCCGCGAAGGCGGAGGAGATCAGGATCGCATCCACACCGGCGGCCGCCTGCCGCTCCGCCAGCTGGATCGCGCCCTGCGTCAGCCGCTGCAGACAGGCGTGCGTCTTTCCGGGATCATCGAGAAGCGCCATCAGAGCGTTCTCATAGTCGAGCAGCTCGAGGAACTGCGAGAACGGGCTGAATATCTCGGAATGCAGGGAGACCTCCGCGCCGACCAGGCGCTTCACCTCCCGGATCGTATCGAGATGGTAGCTCGGAAAGAAGTCGGCGAACGGGCGGGGCTCCGACTCGAAGCTCCAGGTATAGGGGTAGGTGATGCCGGTGATGTCCCACGGTTCAACGTACCAGAGGTCCTCCGGGTCGAGATCCACAAAGCTGGGGAAGTAGCGCTTGCCACCGGGGGTGTAGTAGTGAGGGTTGTCGTCGTGCGGCACTCGGGTGAAGCCACCGTTCTTCCAATGGACCGTGGTGGCGCCGACGCCTTCCTCTAATCGATCGATGTACTTTTCGAAGTCGGGATCGCGGCCCGGCAAGTTGATGAGTATCCCGTCGAAGCCGTAGCGGCGCTGCAACTCGACGAGAGCCTGGGCGAATCCTTGGGAACGAAACCAGATGTCGAGGGGCACGCCGCCAGAGCTGACGAAGTAGTGGCCGATCGAGAGCTGGCAGAAGACCGGCACCCGATCGGGCTCACCCAGATTCATGGCGATGGCGACTCGTTCCCGACTGTTCATAGTGTTCGTGGTCCATGCCGCGCCGCGGGCACCGCCGAGCCCGGCCGATCACCCGCGATTGCCGGCCCTCCGCAGCAAGTCTACATATACTAGCGGTCGCGAGGCCAAATCGCGCGGTCCGGCAACAGACGTGCGCAGCGGCACTTGGAATCCTCACGACATCGGAACGAATGAAGCCTCCAGCGCCGGAATCTGTTCCAGCGTCTGATGACAACGAAGAGGCGGGACTGAGAGCTACGTCGTGGTGGTCCACATCCGACTCGAGTCACACGAGCTTGAGGTGCAGCCGGGCCAAACGCTATTCGACTGCGCCGATCGCCTCCACCTGCCAATCACAAACTCGTGCGGCAAGAAGGGGACCTGCCGCGAGTGCCTGGTCGAGGTCGCCGAGGGTGGCGACCTACTCCGACCGCGAACCGAGGAGGAGCGACATCTGCGTGGTGACTTCCGCCTCGCCTGCCGTGCCCGGATCCGCGGCCAGAGCGGTACCATCCGGTTCCGGCGGCTGCGCTGGAGCGGCGTCCAGATCGTTGACTCCGGCGCCGAGCTCCCGGAAACGTCGAGGCGATTCGATCCGGCGGTCACCCGCGACGGCGCGGAGGTGCGGCTGGAAGGAACGCCGATCGCCGAGACTTCAGGCCCCATCTACGGATTGGCCGTCGACCTGGGCACGACGACGGTCGTCGTCCGGCTGGTCGACCTGGAGAGCGCGCACATCGTGGCCAGCCAGTCTTTCGAGAACCCTCAGAGGTTTGCGGGCTCGGACGTCATGGCACGCATCGCTTACACCGCTGACGATCAGGAGAGCCGGCTGCGCCTCACGCTGGCGGCCTACATCAATGAGGCGGTCGCATATTTCGACTGCCAGTCCACCGACATCTATGAGATCTGCCTGGTGGGTAATCCAACCATGCGAGACATCCTCTTCGGTATGGATGTACGGCCGTTGGGGCAGAGCCCCTACCGCTCGATCACCGAGCACGAGTACCGCGCGCGTGAGCGGACGACGACGGGCCTCTCGCTGCCCGCGCGCCAGCTCGGTCTCCAACTGCACCCCCACGCTCGTGCTTACAGCCTGCCGCTGATCGGGAGTCACGTGGGCGCCGACGCCGCCGCCTGTCTGTTGGCGGTAGGCGCGTTGGACGAGGACCGCCTGATCGCCATCGTGGACATCGGCACCAACACCGAACTCCTGGTCGGAAACCGCCGACGCATGCTGGCGGCCTCCTGCCCTGCTGGGCCAGCGTTTGAGGGCGGAGCGATAGCATGCGGGATGCCCGCCTTCGCGGGCGCGATCGAAGGGGTACAGCTGCGCGATGGCGAAGCTCCCACGCTCCGAGTGATCGGCGGCGGCCCGGCTGTGGGGGTCTGCGGATCCGGACTGGTGGACGTTCTGGCCGAGCTACGCAGGACGGGAAAGATGAGCGAGTTGGGCCGCCTGGCCGGCGGCCGTTTCGCCATCGACGCGGTAAACAACATCTACTTGAGCGAGAGCGACATCAGCACGATCGCCCAGGCCAAAGCGGCGCAGGTCGCCGGTTGGGTCTTGCTCATGCGTCGCTACGGTGCCGTCTACGAGGCGATCGAGCGACTGTATCTAGCAGGCGGCTTCGCGAGCCGGATCGCGATCGACGCCGCTCTCCGCATCGGCCTCATCCCGCCGGTGGACCGGGCGAAAGTACACTCCGTCGGTAACGCCGCCATCGAGGGCGCGACTCTGGCGTTGTGCTCTCGACCGCTGCGCCTGCAACTCGAGTCGTTCGTCAAGACGATCGAGCACGTCGAGCTGGAAACCGAGGAAGGGTTCTTCGACGCCTTCGTAGAAGGTTGTCGGTTCAAGCCGATCGCGCAGCAGTCTCGTGGATCTGACGTCGACAACCCGACCATCATCGAAAGGGCTTAGCCGATGGGCCGCGGCGCCTCTGATCTCCTCACCGCTTTGTCTCAGCGCGTGCTCGTGGGCGATGGTGCGATGGGAACCGAGCTGCAGCGCGCCGGCCTCGAGCCAGGCGGTTGCGGCGAGCTGTGGAATCTGGCACACCCAGATCACGTTCTGGCAATTCAAAGCGCCTATGTCGACGCCGGATCAGACTGCGTGACCACCAACACGTTTGGTGCAAGCCGGGTGATGCTGCAGCGCCACGGACTGGAAGACCAGGTCGAGCCGATCAATCGGGCCGCCGTCCGCGTCGCCCGGGAAGCTCTGAGAGACCGAGCGGGCTTCGTGCTCGGAGACATTGGCCCCCTCGGCGGCCTCTTGGAGCCCTATGGCGACTTGTCAGTGGCCCGCGCCAGTGACGCATTCCGCGAGCAAGCGGCTCTCCTCGTCGCGGCAGGCGTCGACGCGATCATCATCGAGACGCAGACGAGCCTGGAGGAGCTGGGTATTGCCATTACCGCCGCCCGCGAAGCGGGCGCGCCCTGTGTGATTGGCTCCGTCGCCTTCGACCTCACCCACGATGGAAACGACATGCGCACCATGATGGGCACCGATCCGGAAGCGGCCGCCCGCTTCATGGCCGATTCCGGCGCCGACGTGTTGGGCGCCAACTGCGGTGCGGGCATCAATATGGCGGCGGCGGCCGTAGTGCTGCGACGCTTCCGGAATGTGAGTCCCCTACCGACGATGGCGCAGCCCAACGCCGGCCGGCCCGAGCTGGAAAACTTCCGCGCCGTTTACAAAGAGAGCCCCCAGGACATGGCCCTGGGACTCCGAGATGTGTTGGACGCCGGTGCGCGTGTCGTGGGTGGCTGCTGCGGGACGACGCCGGATCACATTCGCCGCTTCCGGGCAATCGTGAATGAATGGAACGCCGGGCAGAGGACGAATATCCGATAGGGAACGGGAGACATGATTGGAACTGGGGCGGTCCAGGACGACTACCCGGACGATGTCGCGCACTGCTACGGGTGTGGCCGACTCAACGAACACGGCCACCAGCTAAAGAGTTACTGGTCCGGGGAGGAGATGGTGGCCCGTTTCACTCCGAAGGCCTACCACACGGCGCTTCCTGGCTATGTCTACGGCGGGCTGATCGCCTCGCTCATCGACTGCCACGGAACCGGAACCGCGGCGGCGGCAGCGGCACGAGCCGGCGGCGTCGAATTGGGGCAGGCCTCGGCGAGCGACATGCCGCGCTTTGTCACGGCGTCTATCAAGGTCGACTACTTGAAGCCTACGCCGCTGGGAGTCGAGCTGGAGATTCGCGGCAGGGTCATCGAAACTACTGAGAGGAAAGTCGTGGTGGAGGCAACGCTATCGGCCGAGGGAACGGTCACCGCGCGCGGGACTGTGGTGGCCGTCCGGTTGCCGTCGACCATGGTCAAGGAGAGCTGAACTCAGAATTCTCGACGCTCTATTTGCCTTCTACTAGGTGAAGCTGAACGGGTAGATCGATGGCGAATCTGCAACCTTCACCCCGAACTCCAGTGCTGTGCACCGAAATACGACCGCCGTGCAGTTCCACCAGACGGCGGGCCAACGGCAGGCCGACACCTGTCCGCCGTTGGCACCGGGCCAGCAGCGACCTGTGGTCTTCCAGATCATCGAAGATCAAATCCTGATCCTCGGGCGCGATGCCGGGCCCGTCGTCGGCGACCTCTACTCTCAGTCTGGCGGCCGCTTCACCTCGAAGTGCGCCGGCCCGGTTTCCGTTTCCATCGTCGCTCCCCAACTCCGGGTCGAGGCGCCGGGCGCTCACTTTGATCACGCCACCGTTCTCACTGCAGCGGACCGCGTTACTGACAAGACTGCGAATTGCCGTGGTGAGATAATCGGCATCGGCCGTCAGTTTGCCTGTGGAGCACGATACCTCGATCTCGATCCTGACCCCCTTGCGTTGGGCGAGCGCGCGATACGAGGAGACGGCATCTTCGACGATCTGCGCGATGCTGCAACGCTCCGGCTGCAAAGCGAGCTGGCCGGAATGCAGACGGGCCAGCTGAGTCAGATTGTCGATCAGTTCCAACTGGCGCCGCCCGGACTCGGCTATGCGCTCGATGTACCTCCTCTGTCGATCGTTGAGAGGGCCGGCGCTCTCCTCGAGCAGAATATCCGAGAAGCCCAATACTCCGTTCAGGGGTGACCGGAGGGTGTGGCCCATGCTGGCCAGGAATAGGCTCCGTTGTCTGGCGAGTGTCTCTCCATCCCCAACTGCCCGCTCGCCGTGCTCCAAGCGCCCGCCGACTCGCCGGCCGGCTTCGCTCCCTGCCCCGACCATCCCAGCCAGTTCGACCGCACTCTCCATCGCTCTCTCTACCTCGCTCGCTCTCTCGGTTCTTGCCGACGCCCTCTCGGGGATCCTCCGTCTGAACCCGTCTCTCCGGGCTGCCAGTCAGCGGGGTCTAACGCTCTTGCGGAACTAGATCGCGGCGGGATGCTTCGGCGGCGGGTAGGACAGGGGAACAGGTCGAGGGCAGCCCACGAGAGGGCAATTCGTGTGCCCCGGGGAACCGGAAGTCTAAGTCTATTCGCGAAATCTAGTTAGCCACGAGGCCCGTCCAGGAGAAGCACTTCGATGGTGACCAGGTAGCCCTCCCGATCGGTCGTATTGACCGATTACCTGCCCTATGCTTGCCGCCACTCGTCCACGAGAGCGCCAGGTCGCCGCGATGACCGACGGGAAGACGAAAAGGTCGGCCACGGCCGCCGATATTGCCGCCACCACCGTCAGGAAGCCCACCAGGAAAAGGACTTCGAAGCGCGAGAGGATGAGCAACGAGAAGCCGGCGCTCACGACGACGGTCGTCATCACGATCGCCGGTCCGGAATCGCGGACGCTGGTCCGCAGAGCCGCTTCCAGCTCGAATCCCTCTCCGACGGCGCGCCGGAAGCGGCCGAGCAGATGGATAGTGTTGTCGACGGCCAACCCGAAGGCGATGGAGCACACGAGAATCGTCGACGGCTTCAGGTCGTAGCCGCAGATCTTCATCGCTGCCAACAGCACCACCAGCGGGAAGATGTTCGGGATGAGCGCCAGGAGTCCCTGCCGTAGAGAGCGGAACATGAAGCTCATCACCCCGAAGATGAGCAGGATGGCGAGCAGCAGACTGGGGGCGAAGTTCCGCAGTACCCGGGCGGAGTAGTTCTGAATGAGCTTGACGGTCCCGGTGGAATAGGCGGAGCCGCCGGGCGGAGGGTTCTCCTGGATGTAGCGATCCACCCTGGCCAGAAACGGCAGCATCAGCTGCGATCCGGCATCTCGCACGCTGATGATGACCTGAGCTTCCCCCTCTGCCGGGCGGTAGACACCGCTCAAGAAGGCCGCATCTTGGGACTCCGCCAAGAAGACCAGGTATTCCGCCTCCTCGGTCGTCTCAGCGATCTCGTCGTTCCCAACGCCTTCTTCCTCGCCGCCAAGCGCGGCCCGGCGAATCTGTCTCAGCATGTCGGGGAGCGCGATCGAGTTTACGACCACCCGCTCGCCGGCGACGAAGTTCTGGAAGTCTTCCATCCAGCGGAGCCCCTCGGGATGGTGCAAGGGCTGCGCGCCCGCCTGGCGCAGGAAGAGGACGACCTGGTAGATGCCGAAACCGTTGTTCTCGAGCCAGATGAGGTCGCGCCTCACGCCAGCCCCACGCTTGAGATCGTCGATCAAGTAACTGTTGACGCGCATGGTCGAGGCCAGCCCCAGGGTAGCGACCGCTACCACCGCGAACGCCGCCAAGACCTTTCGCGACGGGCGTGACGCCAGCGCGGCAGCCGACCCCACGATCGCCTGAATCCAGGGCCACTCAAGCCCGCGATCGTTCAAGCCCTCCCTAACGTAGAAGCTCAGCAACACCGGCAGCAGCGTCATACTGAAGCCATAGGTCAGGAAGATGGCCAGCGCCGTGAACAGGCCGAAGTCCATCACGATGCCGATGCGCGTACCTACCAGGCTGACGAAACCAATCGCCGTAGTCAGCGAAGTATAGAAGCAGGGAGTCGCCAGCTCGGAGAACGCGGAGATGACGGCGGCAGAGTTCTCCGTCCTCCCAGCGCGGAGTCTGCGGTAGCGCGACAGCAAGTGGACGATGTCACTTCCGCCCACTACCAGGATGATGATGGGGATGAATCCGGTTAGCACGGTGACCGGCTTACCGGCGACCCCGATGAGCGCCACGGTAGTCACGTAGGCAGGTAACACCGAAGCCAGGCACAGCAGAGCCTGACCCGGATGGCGGAAGAATAGCAGCAAGACGCCCAGGAAAACGAGGACACCGGCGCCTACGAAGAGCCGCTGGTCTTGATCGAGCAGCTTCGGCACTCGCGAGCGGGTCACGGGCACACCGCTTACCACGAACTCGGCATGCTTGCCCGCGAGCCGCTCCAAACTTCGTTGCAGGCGCTCCTCGACCTCGCGACGCCGCCGGTCACTCCGCATGTCTTCTTCTGACAGAGTGCTGTGGATCGCGAAGACGTTCTGTTCGAAATTCCATAGGTAGCCCCGATAGAAGTCATTGACACGTTGACGGTCCAAGACGTCGCGCACGTACGAGTCATCTATGCTCTCCGGCTCTGCCAGAGTGGCGACACGCGGCTCGCTTGACCCGTCCAAACCGTGGCGGTCGGCGACCTCGACGCTGCCGAACCAGGTAATGTTCTCGAGTCCGACCTCCTCGAAGAGGGCTGCGGCGCGCTGCAGGTCACGGTAGACCGCGGCACCGACGGGACG
>CP070722.1:3053739-3062021 GCA_020350785.1 Gemmatimonadota bacterium | reverse complement strand
CTTCACGCTGGCCAGCTATATGATCGAGGGCGGTTCCTCGCGCAACCATCTCCTGATGAAGTCATTCATGTACCAGCAGCCGGCTGCGTGGGATCGTCTCATGCATGTGGTGCGCGAGTCGACCCGGGACTATCTGGCCGCCCAAATCCAGGCGGGCGCGCAAGCGATTCAGCTCTTCGATAGCTGGGTCGGCTGTCTCGCGCCGGAGGATTACCGTGCCTATGTGCTGCCGCACTCGCGCTGGGTGCTGGAGGGCCTGGCCGATTACGACGTGCCGCGTATCCACTTCGGCACGAACACCACCACCTTGCTTGAGGATATGAAGGAGGCCGGCGGTGAGGTCATCGGCGTCGATTGGCGGCTCCCCTTGGAGCAGGCTCGCCGGATCATAGGAGCCGGCTTCGCCGTGCAGGGTAATCTCGATCCGGTTCTACTGATGGCACCGCGCGATTTGCTGGTGGAGCGCGTGAAGGCGACCCTGGCTCAGGCGAGCCCTGAGAAAGGCTACATATTCAACCTCGGTCACGGCGTGCTGCCTCCCACCCCGATGGAGAACGTGGAGGCGGTGATCGAGACGGTTCACGGCCATCTCTCCGGTCGCACGGAGGGGGCCGGCCCTGGCGGAAGCAGCTGAGATTGGATCCGTTGCAAGGGGATCGACAGCGCGTAGCGGTCGTGGGCGGCGGCATCGCCGGACTCGCTGCGGCGTACGAGCTGAGGGTGCAGGCCAGGGAGCAGGGGTTGCCGCTGGCGGTCGACCTTTTCGAGTCGTCGGCCCGGCTTGGCGGGGCCATCTTGACCGAGCGCGAGGGTGACTACGTGCTCGACGCCGGCCCCGACGCGATTCTCACGCTCAAGCCCTGGGCCCTAGAGTTCTGCCGCGAGCTGGGCCTCGACGACGAGATCATTCCCACCCGCGATGAGCACCGCGGTGTCGCTCTCTTCTCACGTGGCCGCCTGAGATCGCTGCCCTACGGCACGGGTTCGAGCGCCGTGCGCAAGATCAAGGCATATCTCGGCAGCGGCGTGGTCTCGTGGCCGGCCAAGCTCCGCATGGCGGCCGACCTGCTGCTCCCCCGCGGGGAGGCCAGGGACGACGAATCGATGGCCGACTTCTTCGGGCGGCGACTGGGACGCGAGGCCGTGGAGCGGATCGTCGATCCTCTGATAGCCGGCATCTACTCCGGCGATCCGGACAGGCTGAGCATCTACAGCACCTTCCCTCGATTTCCGCAGATAGTCGCCAAGCGTCGCAGTATTCTGCTGAGCCTGCTGCGCGCACCGCAGAGCGCCCGTTCCGGAAGCCGTACGCTGCCTATCTTCTGCTCTCTGCGTGACGGGTTGGGTCGACTTGTCGAGCGCGTCACCGATCATCTCGAAGGAGCGAGTCTTCACCTGAACACGCCGGTCATCGCAGTGGAGCGGTCAAGAGGTCGCTATGCGCTGATCACTTCTCAGGGCCAGCGCAACGAATACTCGGCCGTCATCTTGGCGGCGCCCACCTGGGTTGCGGCGCGCTTGCTCGAGAGTCTGGCGCCCGAGGCGGCGCGCCGCATGCGCAGAGTCCGCTACGTGAGCTCGGCAACCGTCTTCTTCGCCTATCGCCGATCCGATCTCGGAACACCACCCCAGGGGTACGGGTTTCTGGTACCCACCTGTGAGGGGCGGCGCGTCAACGGCGCCACCTGGATCACCAACAAGTTCAACCACCGTTCGCCAGAAGAAGGCTTCCTGGCGCGATGCTTCATCGGGGGTGACCGGACCGGCGAACAGCTCGACGCGGATGACGAATGTCTGGTGGACATCTGCAAGGATGAGCTTCGCGAGATCGCGGGAATCGCGGCCCAACCACTCTTCTCGCGGGTCTACCGCTGGCGAGAGTCGGGCCCACAGTACGACGTCGGTCACGCCAAGCTGATCACTAGCATCGATGAAGAGCTAGCCAGTTTGCCGGGTCTGCACGTGACAGGCAGCGGCTATCGCGGAATCGGCATACCGGATTGCGTTTACGACGGGCGCCAGACGGCGCGGCGGGCGCTCGAGCGCCTAGCGGTCGAGTCCGCCCGAAGCTGAATCAGAAGGCACCCCCCAGCCCAGCGAGCTGAAGCTCACCTTGCACGATGAACGACAGGCCATAGGCGGTACCCATGGGGTGATAGGGGACCGCATCGTCGAGGATGTTGTGGAGCTTCAAATTGATCCGCAGGCGACGCTCCCAGAACCACTTCTGCGCGGCCAGGTTCAGGGTCAGTGCGTCGGACAGGTTGGCTCTGTACGTGCCTTCGGATTGAACGTCGGCGGCAGCGTAGTCGGACCAATAGGCCGAGCTGCGGTAGTCGAGCATGCCCCAGAGACTGACGCTGGGCCAGGGAGTGTACCACGCCTTCAGTTGGAAACTGTGCCGGGGCACAGTCCGCCACACGTCCTTATAGGAGGCATCTCCGCCTAGAGCGTCCTGATAGCGGTAGTAGCCGAAGACCTGCAAGCGGGGCGACGCCTGCCATACCGCGCCGACATCGGACCCGGCTAGCCAGCCCCCCTGTTGGGCCAGCAAGCGGACCGGGCCCGAGAACGACCGACTGGTCGAGTCGAATTGAAAGGGCTGCTCTTCCAGCGCTAGATCGGAATGGGATCGCAGGTAAATACCAACACGGGCTGAGAGCGCCTCCCTGAGACGTCCCGCCCAGCGGACGTGGCCTGCCATAGTCCGCGTCTCACTCTCTTCCCCATTCAGCGTGACGCCGATGCCGTTATCGGTGAGGAAGTCATAACCGCGTCTGTGCCAGTACCAGATGCGGCCGTCTTCTTCGGGCAGTCTCTCAACGTAGGAGATCGCCGCCACGACATCATGCTGCGCCGCTACGCGCCATTGATGCGTCAGGGCCCCTTTGAGTCCGGCCGCGCCGGCGCCCCCCGTCAGCGAGACGGCGAGCTCCTGTTGCATGGCACGACCGAACTGGTAGCCGAGCCGGGCGTAGAGATCGACCAGATCGAAGCCGTCTCCGCTCAACTGGTAAGCGGTGCTGGCCGAGGAATTCCGATAGGCAGCCCCAATGCTCATCTCCCGAGTGTCCAGTCGGCGGATGGCCTCGATGTTTGCGGTCCAGCGGGCGATGTCCCAATCGAAGTCGATGTCCAGCGAGTTGGCGCGTTCCTGCAATGCGCTCGACGAGTAACTCAGCCGATAGCGCAGCGCTGTCTCACGGCTCAGCCACTCGGTTCCATCAATCCCGAGGTGTGTCAGTGGGCTCTCCGCCGGAACCTCGCGACCGAGCTGCTTGAGATAGAAGAAGTCGTGGGTCGTCGAGTGCGCTGCGAAGAGGTTGTGATGGCCCGTGGCGGACTCCAATCCGCCGGTGAACGAGAATGCGGTCTGCTCTATCAAGGGAAAGTCGAGGGAGATGTCGGTGTTGCGCTCTCGGACCAGGGGGTCCGTGACAAAGTGCTCGCGCCAACCGGCGCTCAGATCGACATAGGCGCGCCTGCCGCCAAGTCCCATGACTGCCGACACCTCGGAGCTGATCCGGTCGATGTTGGGGGTGGCCAGATCGGTAAACCCGAAGGGCCCGGGGTCGCCAGTCTCGTTGGCCGTCGCGCCTCGGGCTCTCAGCGAGAGGCCGTCTCGAGGCCGGCGCGTGTGAACGTGGATCGTGCCGGCCTCGCCGAAGACGCCCTGCCTCAGGCCGGGCGTCCCCATGATCACCAGCGAGTCCACGCGCTCGAGCGGTACGGGCAGCCGGTCCATGCCGCGCACGCCGAAGAGATCGAGGTCGACCGGTTGACCGTCGATCATCAGGTTCCACGAGGGTTGACCAAAGGAGCTCAGACCTTCGGGGCTCAGTCCCCAGGTGAACCCATCTACCGTGGTGAGGGCCCATCCCTCGATCAGTGCAAGCGCGTCGCCCAACCTGCGGACGCCGGCGGCCCGCAGCATCTCGGCATCGAGTACCTGCCGGCCGGCCAAGCGGGGATCTATCCCCTGCGGCTGCAGGGGCGCGGCAGCCGTCGTCAGTAATAGGGTGAGAAGCGCGAGCGTCTTCAATCGAGGAAGTCCCGCAGCCAGTCCGGCGTTCGAATTGCGTGGCTCAGCCCAATCGCAATGAAGACATAGCGCAAGCGCTCGTGGGTGTAGACGACCTGGTAGCGGGCCGACAGATCCACGGCCCAGCCACTGGCTATTGTTTGACTCACGCGTGAGTTGAGAGCCAGGCACAGCTCTTGTTCGGTGCGGTTCCCGTCCTCGATGTCGTAGTGTTGCAGGAAGCTTCCTATGCGGGCGCCGTTGTGCCAAGCGAGCCCGGTACCAGGCGACCAGCCGTAGCTCCAGCCGATATAAGGGAAGAGCGAAAAGAAATCGGGTTGCTCATCGCTCTTGGAGTCGAAGCTGGCGTAGTGCAGGCCCACCTGTACGTGTCCCAGGTAGAAGCGGGTCTCGAGCTCGACTTCTGCACTCGGATTCGGGCTCCAATAGCGGTGGAAGGTATTGCGGTTGATGTTGCCGGCGGCACGGAGAGCGAAGCCGAGTGTGTCAAAAGCTTGCCCGGTCTGGGCGAGGGCCGGCGAATGTAGGGAGAGCGCCAGGCCCGTCAAGGCCGCCAGACACGTCGCGCTAGTCATGTATGATGGCGAGCCTGGCCTCAATCCGATCTCCCGGCTGATCGCGGAATCGTGAGCACGGCGGTGTGGGCAGCTGGCGTGTGTCTGCCGGTCAGCGAGTCGCGTCCCGCCACGTCCTTTCGCCTGCTCGCAACATCAGTAGATTCAGGGTGGCACGGCGTGAGGGCAAGGGTTACTCGTTCACGCCTCATCTGCCTCCTACTACAATCGCTTCAGCGCATGAGCGACAAGCCTTTAGCCGGCAAGGAACAAGGCACACCCGGTCGCGACCTGGCCGCCCGCTTTGCGAATCGGATAAAGATCGTGGTGCCCGAGCGTCGCAACGAGAAGCTGGCCAGACTGATCGAGCGGGTGAACGCGGACGATGAGCTATATGCGCTTTGGGTCGCCGAGAACGTCACCGCCATCGATCGTCTCGGGATGACCGACCACGGTCCGGTACACGTGAAAATCGTGATGAACCTGTCGGTGCGGCTGCTTCGCTTGCTTGTGGAGCGCGGCGTCGAGCCTTCGGTAGTCCGCGACTACGGGATGAGTGTAGACGACGCCGAGGTCGTCGTGGCGTTGGCGGCCTTGTTCCACGATGTCGGCATGTCGATCCATCGCGCCGACCACGAAGCGTACTCACTGTTCGTCGCGCAGCCGAAGCTGAAAGAGCTGCTGGACGATCTCTATCCGATGCATCAGGCGACCATAATGAGGTCGGAAATTCTCCACGCCATCATCTCTCACCGCGCTGGCGGTGAGCCGCTCACTGTCGAGGCTGGTATCGTTCGCATAGCCGACGCGCTGGATATCGCGAAGGGACGATCCCGGATCCCCTTCGAATCCGGCTCGGTCAGCATCCACTCCGTATCGGCCGCCGCCATCGAGGCGGTCAAGCTCGAGCGGGGGAGACAGAAGGCGGTTCGAATCGTGATCGAGATGTCCAACTCCGCCGGTGTGTTTCAGATCGACGAGCTATTCCGCAAGAAGCTGCTCGGTTCCGGACTCGAGCCTCACGTAGAGCTGGAAGCCCAAGTTGCCGAAGAGGGCGAGAAGCAGTTGCTTCGGCGTTACGAGCTCTGATCGTTCGGGCGCGAGATGTCATATTCTCCCGGCGTTCTCATTGACCATTGAATCGAACTTGACGGCAGGAACGTGATGCGTACGACTGCTATCGTTGTCTTCACACTGCTCGCCGCCGCGGCCAACGCCGGGGCCCAAGACCTGGTGATCCGGCGCTGGTTGATCAGGGGGCCGCTACCCGCTCCGGACGGCGAGGGGCGTGTTGAGCGCGACTATCTGGGCGGCGAGGCGAGCATCATGCCGACGGTGGGCGACGACGGCTGGGCCGAGGTGGAAGCGGATGAGTTCGGTCGGCTCGACCTCAACGAAGTCTTCGCCGGGCAGAGCACGGCTTGGGGTGCGGCGTATGCTCACACTTGGGTCTTCGCGCCGCAGGATCGCACGGTCCTGCTCGTGGCCGACAGCGACGATGATCTCGTCGTCCGACTCAACGGCCAGCGTGTATGGACAAACGTCGTGGCCCGCGGTCTGGGACGTGGCAACGATACGATCACTGTGCGATTGGCCCAGGGCTGGAACAGCCTGCTGTTGAAGCCACTGAATCGCTCGGGGGGGTTCGGTCTTCTGGGCCGCCTGGCTCCCGCGGAGAGCTCGGGACTCGACGGCCTGCTCCTGACGCTGGCGCGACCGCCTGGCCTGCTGGCCTACAATCACCCGCGGCGGACCGCTACGGTGGGACCGATCTTGGCCAGGGCGGCGCTCTCCTGGCGCGGCGGTCAGCTCTATGCACCGGCGCGTCTACCGCTGGCCGCCTGGGGCGCCGAGGCGTTCCCCCAACTCACCCTGGAAGTGTCGCAGTCGGGGCGGACGCTGAGCCGCCACAGCCAGGCCAGCCTGGCGCCGGGCGCGCCCCTGGAGATCGAACTCGAACTTGAATTCAACGACCTCCGCGCCGCAGCACTGGGGGAGGCTCCCTTCACGACCCGAACGACGTGGCAGGGCGGCTCGACCTTATCGTCACTCTATATGGATGCCGACCGTCTGCTTCGCCTGCTGGGCGGCCGCATCGAGATCGGGTCCTGGCAGGTCGACTCCGCCGGCGGCACGGTGCAGCGGCTGACGGCCCAGCTGATTGTGCCCGGCGTGGTGGGCGGCCTGAGCCTCGATCTGCTGAGCCTTGGCCTGGGGTCGGGTGCGACCTATCGGGTGAACGGAGAGGAGGCGGAGTGGAGGGATGGGGTTGTAGCTCTCTGTGCACGCTGCGCCGGCGGCATTCCACTCAGTATAGAGATTGAGCCCGAACCGAACCGACCGGTTTGGGCGCTGCCGGAGGCGCGGGTTCGCGAGATCGGCTATGTCGAGTATGCCGACGGCTATGACTACGCCGCGGCACTGGCCGGCCGCGCGCCGGCCATCGAGCGGCCTGATCCCGGCGTCTGGCTCCGCGCTCTGGGTGACCCGACCGGGATGAGCTTCAGGCAGCTCAGCGGCCGTTACGCGCAGGCCTACGCGCCATTGGCGGCCGAGATTCGGCGCGACACCCTGCACCTGATCGGGAACTCGCACATCGACGCGGCATGGCTATGGCCCTGGAGCGAGACCGTTGACGTCATCAGGAATACCTGGCGCACGTCGCTCAAGCTGGCCGAGATGTTCCCAGGTTACATTTTCACCGGCAGTTCGGCCGCCTACTACGATGCGATGGATCGCCTGGCGCCGGCGCTCGCCGATTCGCTGGTCGCGGCGGTCGAGCGGGGTCGCTGGGTGCCGGTTGGCGGCTGGTGGGTAGAGTCCGACCTCAACCTTCCGTCGGGCGAATCGCTGGTGCGGCAGGGGCTTTACGGGCAGCGCTACTTCGAGCGGCGCTTCGGCGCGCGCTCCAGGGTGGCTTGGACGCCGGACTGCTTCGGCTATCCCTGGACGATACCCCAGATATTGCGGGGCGCGGGCCTCGAGTACTTCGTGACCCAGAAGATTCGCTGGAACGATTCTACGGAATTTCCCCACAACGCCTTCCATTGGCAGGGGCTAGACGGTAGCCGGGTCCTGACCTACAACCCGTACGGTTACGTGCACAATCTGGATCCGGAACGGCTGGTGTCGGAGCGGATCGAGGATCGACAGCGCACGGGATCGAACCATCAGATCGTGCTGTACGGCGTCGGAGATCACGGTGGCGGCCCGACGATCGCCATGCTTCAGCGTGCCGAAGATCTGCGCCGCGTGCCGACGTTTCCGGTCCTACTGTATGACAAGCCTCTGAGCGCTCTGCAGGCGGTTGAGGGTCGGGGGGTCGCGACCCAGCTGCCCGTCTGGGATGATGAGCTGTATCTGGAGTACCATCGCGGCACTTACACGACGCAGGCGCGTAGCAAGGCGCGAAACCGCCGCAGCGAGGTGATGCTGCAGACGACAGAGGCGTTGTTGACGATTGGCACGGTCGCCTACCCTCGCCAAACGCTGGAGGATGCCTGGCGCCTGGTGCTCTTCAACCAGTTCCACGACATATTGCCGGGTTCCGGCATCCGCGAGGTCTATCGAGATGCGGAGGCGTTCTACGACAGCGCCTGGGCGATCATCGACTCGCTTTCTGCGGTCGGCTTCGCAGATCTGCGCCGGCGCCTCGACACGCGTGGACGTGGTCAGGCGGTGGTGGT
>CP070722.1:3028507-3053639 GCA_020350785.1 Gemmatimonadota bacterium | reverse complement strand
GAAGTTGAGGATGGGCAGGCACGTTGGCTGACGACTCACGCGCCCCGGAACGGCCGGGGCGCCGCCCTGGAATGGTTTGCCTCTTCGCCGTGGCCCGAGGACTGCGGATTCGCGGACAGCTTGTTTTGACGAAGCGTTGATGGCCGCCACTCACGTTCTTGCCTATGAGCGCGCCGCGTACCCTCCTTATCGCGGACCCCGACTACCCGGCGGCGCTCCGAGGCCTCCCACAACCGCCAGAGACCGTGCGCCTGCAGGGGCGTCCCGAGCTCCTGGCCCGGCCAGGCATCGCTGTCGTGGGCACGCGGGCCCACTCCACCTACGGGCGCGACGCCACCGTGTCGATGGTGGTGGGCTTGGTGCGAGCAGGCTACGTGATCATCAGCGGCCTGGCCCGCGGTATCGATGGGATCGCGCACGCCACCGCGCTCGAGATCGGCGGCGACACGATCGGCGTCCTTGGGACGGGCCTCGACGTACCCTACCCGCCGGAGCATGAGGAGCTGATCCGCGCGATCGGCGAACGCGGCTGTCTGGTGAGCGAGTTCCCGGACGGCACTCCGCCGCTCAAGTTCCACTTTCCGCAGCGTAATCGCCTCATCGCCGGGCTCGCCCGCGCCGTGCTGGTCGTCGAGGCGCCAAATAAGAGCGGCGCCCTGATCACGGCCGAGTACGCGCTCGAGGAAGGGAAGGAGATCTTCGCCGTACCGGGTCCCATCCACAATCCCACCAGCGCCGGCACCAACCGGCTCATTCAGGAGGGGGCGGCGCTGGTGACATCGGCAGCCGATATCCTGCGGGTCATGCAGTCGCGAACGGGAGAGCCACTGCCCCAGCCGCTGGCCGGCGGCCTCGACGTCGATGATCTGGAGGACCAGCTCCGGCGCGAGCCCGAGCCCGCTGCCTCCGAGCTGGCCCGCCGGGCCTGGCGCGCCCTGGAGCCAGGTGCGCGGGGCGTCGATGACTTGGCCGAGATCCTGGGCGCAGCGCCAGCCAGCCTGGCGGCTGCGCTGCTGGAGCTGGAGCTGGCCGGGCTGATCCGAAAACTACCCGGGCCAAGATTCGCCAGGGCCCGCTGACGCTTGCTGCGGCAGTGACTTTGAAGTTGGCAGGTGTTCGGACAGGAGCTGGGCGCCGTGCTGGTCGTTAAGCCCTCTTGGTCACTCGCCCGAGACCATCGGCAGTTGGCCATCGCGGGTCCAGACGGAACCCGAGGTGTATGAAGAACCGGAACAAACACCGAATCGGCAGGCGGAAATCGAGCGGGATTGCCAACCTGCCCGGTTCTGCGAACTTTGGCTTGCGGAGCGAATCAAGCGTTAAAGAGGGGGCCGGAAACGGGTTGATTTGCGGCCCTTACGGCGGCCAGCCGCCTGCCGAGCAGGAGTAATGAAGAGGGACTACTACGAGATACTGGGCGTGGCGCGGGACGCCGACGGGAACGCCATCAAGAAGGCCTACCGTCAGGCGGCGCTCAAGTATCATCCCGACCGTAACCCCGACGACAAGGGTGCCGAGGAGAAGTTCAAGGAAGCGACGGAGGCTTACGAGGTCCTGCGCGACCAGGAGCTGAGGGCGCTTTACGATCGCTACGGCCACGACGGCCTGAGGGCTGGCGTACGCGGTGGTGGCGGCGGCTTTGGCGGCTTCAGCACCTTCGACGAGGCGCTCAACATCTTCATGCGCGAGTTCGGGGGTTTCGGGTTCGAGGACTTCTTCGGAGGTCGCGGCGGGCGGCGCGGTGGGCGGCCGCGGGGCTCCGATGTAAAGATCCGCGTCAAGCTAGCGCTGGACGACATCCAGAAGGGCATCAAGAAGACGGTCCGACTGCCCGTCCTCGATACGTGTCCCGACTGCCGTGGCACGGGAGCGCGCGGGGGCGGCGCGCCGACGGTCTGCCCCCATTGCGGCGGCAGCGGCCAGGTGCAGCAGATCCAGCGTTCGCTGTTCGGCCAGTTCATGCGGGTGGGCACCTGCAGCGCCTGCGGCGGCGAAGGCCAGGTCATCACCGACGCCTGCTCGAATTGCCAGGGCGAAGGGCGCCGGCGCGTCGAGAAGTCGTTCGATCTCGACATACCGGCGGGCGTCGATACCGATGACTACCTGACGCTGCGCGGGCGCGGCAACGTGGGGCGGCGCGGCGGTCCGCCCGGCGACCTGCTGGCCGTCATCGAGGTGGAGCCGGACAGGCGGTTCCAGCGGCGCGGCGCCGACCTGGTTCACGACCTGCCGGTCACCTTCAGTCAGGCGGCGATGGGCGCGACGATCGAAGTGCCCACCGTCGGCAACAGCGTGAAGGTCAAGGTGCCCGCGGGGGTTCAGACCGGTCACGTGATCCAGTTGCGCGGCAAGGGGCTACCCCATCTGCGGCGCGGCGGCAGAGGTGATCTCTTCGTGCGGGTCATCGTGGTGACGCCCGGCGAGCTGACGGCGGAGCAGCGGATGCTGTTCGAGGAGCTGGCCAAGATCGAGAGTCCGGCCAAACCGGAGGAGGACGGCGCCGGTTTCTGGCAGAAGATCAAGGAAGCGTTCTCCGAGTAGCTGGCAGGATTGAACAATCGCCTAATGGAGAGGCCGATGTCGGACGACTGCCTGTTCTGTAAGATCGCGACGGGCGCGATCCCCGCGCAAAAAGTCAGAGAGGCCGACGATTGGGTGGCCTTCCGGGACATCAATCCCCAGGCGCCCACCCACATCCTGATCATCCCGCGCGAGCATATCGCGACGCTCAACGATGTGGGGGCGGACAAGAAGGGACTGCTGGGCGAGCTGCTCCTGGCGGCCAAGCAGATCGCGGCGGACGAGGGGATCGACGAGTCCGGGTACCGGACGGTCTTCAATTGCAACGCGGGAGCGGGTCAATCGGTGTTCCACATCCACGTCCACCTCTTGGGTGGACGCGCGATGGGCTGGCCGCCCGGCTAGCGTTGACGCTGCCGGTGGCGTTCAGTAGAATCGGAGCCACATGGATAGGATGGCGGTAAGGTATTCGATCGGCGGGCGGGCCGTGGTGCCGGCACGGTCGTCGTCGCTCTGCCCGAGCAGTTGGACCCGGTGATGGCAGAGGTCACGCTCAAGGGGAAGATACGCGGCGACCTGAACGCCGCTCGACGCCAGCACGAGAAGGACCGCTCGCGCTTGCTGTCGACGGTACTGGCCGACATCCGCAACCGCGAGATCGAGCTGGGCCACGAGCTGGCCGATGAGGAAGTCGTCGAGGTGCTGGGCCGCTGCATCAAGCTCCGTAACGAGGCGGCCGAGCAGATGGCTTCGCGGCCGGAGCTGGCGCAGAGAGAACGCAACGAAGTCGAGGCCCTCAAGGGTTATATGCCGCCGCAACTGGGCGAAGAGGAGATCCGCACGATAGTGTTGGAGGCGATCGAGGCCGGAGCCGGCAACATCGGTGCCCTCATGGGCCGGATCATGCCGCAGCTCAAGGGGCGGGCCGACGGTAAGGAGGTCAACCGCATCGCGCGGGAGACGCTCCAGGCGCGGGGGGCAGGTGGTTGAGATAATCCTCGGCCGCCTTGACTCGGACCGTCGCGCACAACGACGCGGGGGCGCCGGTGGAAGCAAACACCGGCGCCCCCGTTCACTTTGCGGCCCGAAGAGATGAATCAGCACGCACTGGACGCGCTGGAGTTCGCCCGGGTGCTGGATATCGTGGCGGGCTACGCCACCTGCGAGCCCGGGGCTGAGGCCGTCCGCGCGCTGCGCCCCCAGTCCGACGCCGCGCTGGTGGCCCGAGCCCTCGATCAGATCGATGAGATGGTCGGCTGGCTGATCCGAGACGAGAGCTGGGCACCGCCCTTAATCCCCGACCTGCGCGGGCCACTGAAGCGTCTGGCCATCCGGGGAAGCGTTTGGTCGGAGGGCGAGTTGATCGCTGCCAAGCGGCTGCTGATCGCCGCCCGAGAGGTACGCCGCGCCCTTCTCCCGCAAGCATCCGATTACCCACACCTGGGCGCGCTGGCCTCCGGCCTGCTCAAGGACGAGAAGCTGCAGGGGCTTCTCCAGCAAGCCCTCGACGAAGAAGCTGAGACGCTGAAGGACGACGCCTCCAACGAGCTGAAGCGTCTGCGGCGCGCCATCCGCGGGGCCCGCAGCGACTTGGTCCGGCTCCTCGAGGGGATCGTCGCCGGCTTGCCGGAACAATACGCGGTGCCGGACGCCTCGGTGACCATACGAGCCGGCCGCTACTGCATCCCCATACGTCGCGAGGGCCGCTCGTCGGTGGGCGGCATCGTGCACGATGAGTCGGCCAGCCGCGCCACCCTGTTCGTCGAGCCGCCCGCGGCGATCGAGCCGATGAACCACCTGCGAGAGCTGCATCACTCCGAGGCGCGGGAGGTCGAGCGCATCCTCAGAGAGCTCACCGACGCGCTGCGCCCCCGGGCTGACGAGATGTCCCAGACGCTGACCCGGCTGGTCACCCTCGACTCGCTGTTCGCCCGCGGCCGCTACGCGCTGGCTCGCGGCTGCACGCGGCCGCGCCTCATCGCATGGGAGGATGGCGGCTATCGCGTGGTCCACGGGCGGCACCCGCTGCTGGCCGAGACCTCCGAGCCGCTGGTGCCCTTCGATCTGCTGATGAACCCCGGCGAGCATACGCTGCTGGTCACCGGCCCCAACGCCGGGGGCAAGACGGTGCTGATCAAGGCGGTGGGCCTCATCGCCGCCATGGCGCAAGCGGGCATTCTGCCGCCGGTAGGCCCGGGCTCGGAGGTCCCGGTGTTCAGCGGCATCTTCGCCGACATCGGGGACGAGCAATCGATCGAAGCGTCGCTCTCGACCTTCACGGGGCACCTGCGCAACCTCACCGAGATCCTGGAGGGAGCCGGCCGCGATTCGCTCTGTCTGATCGATGAGATCGGCGGGGCCACGGACCCGGTGGAGGGCGCGGCGCTGGCCCGGGCGGTGCTGACCGAGCTGGCCGATCGCCGCTGCTTCACTATCGCCACCAGCCACCTGGGCAGCCTCAACACGCTGGCCGACCAGTACCCCGGCGTGGTGAGCGCCGGCCTGGCCTTCGACCCCGAGCGCCTGGCGCCGCTCTTCCGACTGATCAAAGGCCGGCCTGGCCGCAGCTACGCGCTGGCGATGGCGCAGCGCGTCGGCTTTCCCAGCCGCGTGCTGGATGCCGCCCGCTCATCGCTCAGCCAGGAGGAGGTCGACATCTCGCGCCTCTTGGCGGAGCTGGAGGCGAAGGACATCGAGCTGGAGGAGCGGCTGTCGCAATTGGAGGCGCGGGAGCGGGAGGTGAGCCGGCAGTCCGAGGTGCAGCGTCGCGAGGCGGCGGAACTGGCGGAGCGCAGCCGCGAGCTGGAGCGAGAGGCGCACTCACGCGCGCGCGAGTTCCTGCTGCAGGCGCGCAGACAGCTGGACGAGGCGTTGAAGGCCGATCGTGCCCGGGCGAGCGAGGCGCGGGCTCAGCTGGAGGCGAGCTTGCGGGCTCACACCCAGGCGCTGCGTGAGAGCGAGGGGCGGGCGAGCCGGCCGGCCGGCGCGGAACAGGAGTTCGAGCCCGGCGATCGCGTCTGGATCGCGACGCTGGAGCGTGAAGGGCAGGTCGTGGAGCGCCGCGGCGCCGACGTCGTGGTGGAGATGGGTGGCGTAAAGCTGCAGCTGGCGCAGGGGACGCTGGTCAAGCGGGGCGGCGGGCCGAGCGCTGAGAGGCGGGCGACGATCCACATCGGGCCCGAAGTCGAGGCGCACTCCGAGGTCGATCTGCGCGGTATGGTCGCAGAGGACGCGCGCCTGGAGCTGATCCGGGCACTGGACGCGGCGATCCTGGCCGGCCTGGGTGAGCTGCGAGTGATCCACGGCAAAGGCACCGGTGTGCTGCGCGAGATGGTCGGCGAGTACGCGCGCAGCGATCGCCGGGTGAAGTCGCACCGACTGGGCGCCGCTTACGAAGGCGGTAGCGGCGTCACGGTGCTGGCGCTGGAGTGACGGTGGTATCCGACGAGCTGATCGAAGAGATCCGGGCGCAGGCCGACATTGTACAGATCGTCGGCGAGCAGGTGCAGCTACGGCGCAGCGGCCGCACCTACCGCGGCCCCTGCCCGCTGCATGGCGGTGAGGGCCCGAACTTCTCCGTCGATCCGGAGCGCGGGATCTTCAAGTGCTTCGTCTGCGGTGAGGGAGGCGACGTCTTCTCTTTTCCGATGAAGCTGCTGGGGCTGGATTTCATAGAGGCCGTCCGCTTCGTGGCGGAGCGCTGTGGGATCCAGGTGCCCGAGCGAGTGGAAACGCGCGAAGAGGACGATCCGTTCCGCGATCTGCGCGCGGCGGCGGCGTTCGCCGCCGATTGGTTCCAGCGCCAGCTCTGGGAGGAGAAGCACGGAGAGGGGGCGCGCCGCTATCTGCTCAGCCAGCGCGGGTTGAGCGAGGATACGGTGCGCCGCTTCGGCTTCGGCTACACTCCCGACTCGTGGCGCGGCCTACGCGAGGCCGCGGCCGTCCACGAGATCCCGGACGAAGTGCTGATCCGTGCCGGCCTGGTGAAGGAGAGCGAGCGGGCCAAGGAACCCTACGACGTGTTCCGCGGCCGCCTGATGATACCGATCCACGACCTCCGAGGGCGGCCCATCGGCTTCGGCGGCCGGCTGCTGGAGGATGTTCCAGACGCGCCCAAGTACATCAACTCGCCCGACACGCCGATCTTTCACAAGGGCAAGATCGTCTACGGCCTCAACTGGAGCCGCCACGCTATCCGCCGCGCCGAGCTGGTGCTGGTGGTGGAGGGGTTCATGGACCTGGTGGCCCTGATGGCCGCCGGGATCGAGAACGTCATCGCGCCCCTGGGCACCGCGCTGACCGAGAGTCAGGCCCAGCTGCTGAGCCGCTACGCCAAGAAAGCGCTACTGCTCTACGACAGCGACAAGGCCGGCCTGGTCGCCACCTTCAAGGCCGCGGACGAGCTGCTGCGCGCCGGGGTTCACCCCAGCGTGGCGACCTTGCCGCCAGGCGAGGATCCCGACTCGATCGTCCGCAGGGGTGGACCCGAGGCGCTGGCCACCTACACCGACGCCGCGGTCGATGTGCTGGATCGCAAGATTCAGATACTGCAGAAGCGCGGCTACCTGGACACCATCGAGGGCAAGCGGCGCGCCGTGGACGGCCTGCTACTGACGGCGCGAGCCGCCGCCGACGAGGCGCTACGCGATATCTACCTCGATCGTGTCGCGGCCGTCACCGGAGTCCGACGGTCCACGCTCGAACGTGAGTTGCGCCGTCCGCTGTCCGGCGCGCGGGGGCGCAAACGCCAGCCGGCCGCCGAGCCACGAGAGTCCGAGGCGGCGGTCCCCCGGCTGGGTGCCGAGCGCAAGCTGCTCCTGCTGCTGCTGAGGGACCGGTCCCTGATCAAGCGAGTGGCGGAGCAGTTGGGGCCGGCCGATTTCCCGACTCCCGAATACCGCGAGATCTACCGGGCGCTGCTGCACTCGCTGAACTCGCAGGGGCACGACGCCGGCGACGATATGGCTTGGGTCGACGAGCTGGCGACGCCGCTCTACGAGCGGGTGCAGGAGCTGGCGGCCGACCCCGAGGAGCTGACGAACCCGGAGGCGGTCTTGAGTGACGCGATCGCGCGCCTGCGGGCGCGCGCCCTGGAGGCGAAGCTCGCCGACCTGATGACGGAGGTGCTGGTGGCGGACACCGCTGCCGCCGTCGAGCTGGCTTCCCGGATCAAGAAGGTAAGGCAGGAACTGGCGGCCTTGGGCGCTCGTATGCCGGGCCGCGGTTTCTTCCGTGGCGGTTGACCTGAACCTATAGGTGTGGAGTATGTCGAGAATGATGAAAGAGACGACCCTTCTGCAACAGCTGATGGACCTGCACGAAGTCGACCAGAAGATCCGCGAGGCCGACGAGAAGTTGAAGGGCAATCAGGATCATCTGGCTCAGGTCTCGGATGCTGTGGTCGACCTCGAGTCGCGGTTGGAGCGCCTGGAAAGCGAGCTGGAGCGCGCCCGCGTCGAAGCGCGCGCCGCCGAGCGTGCCGTCGACGACAAGCGTGCGCAGATGGACCGTATGCGCTCCAGGGTCAACCAGGTCAGGAACCAGAAGCAGTACAGCGCGGCCAGCCTCGAGTTCGATCTCGCAAAGCAGGACATCCGCAAGCTCGAAGACCGGGCGCTAGAGAAGCTGCAGCTGGTTGAGGAGTTGGAAAGCCGGCGGAGCGGGCTGCGCGGCGAGCTCGACGTGGCACGCGACGAGCTGGCTCCGTTGAGCGATGAGCTGGACGCGATGCGAGAGAAGCTGAGCGGTGAGATCTCCATTCTCAAAGACCGCCGCCATAACCTCGCCATCAGAATCGACGGCCCGGCGCTGACGCTCTACGACCGCATTCGCGCGGGACGCTCCCAGACCGCCGTGGCCCCGCTCGAGGGGCACGCCTGCGGCTTCTGCTACACCGCGGTGACTGTCCAGCAGGAGATGCAGATCAGAGAGATGACACGGCTGATCTGCTGCGAAGGCTGCGGCGTCATCCTCTATCCGGCCGACCTGAAGAAGTGACGGCGCGCGCCGCGTGTTGATGAGTTCTCAAGTTGGTAATGTCTACCCTGTCGGTGAAGGGGGGATGAGGTGGTGTTGAGGGCGCGACTCGGTCAGCCGGCCACGGTGGAGCCGGCGGTCGTCCAGGCGCTGGTCAGGCAGCTGCAGCTTCCCGAGGCGCTGGCGGCCATCCTGGCTCGTCGCGGCTACCGTGATCCCGAAGCGGCGAAAACGTTCTTACGGCCGCAGCTGGCCGGCCTGCTCGACCCCTGGTCCCTGGACGACATGGAGGTGGCGGTCGAGCGTGTCTCCACCGCCATCGACGCCGGCGAGACGGTGTTGGTGCACGGCGACTACGACGTCGATGGCGTCTGCGGCTCGGCCATGCTCGTGCGGGCGCTGCGCGAGCTGGGCGCCCACGTCGACGCCTTCGTGCCTAACCGGCTGAAGGACGGCTACGACTTCGGGCCCGCTGGGCTGGATGTGGCCCGGCGCGCCCAGGCGTCGCTGGTCATCACCTGCGATTGCGGCATCGTGGCCTACGAGACGATCGCTCAGGCGCGGCGCGACGGCATCGATGTGCTGGTCTCGGACCACCACACGCCGGGCCCCCAGCTGCCCCAGGCGCTGGCGGTACTCAACCCGCACCGGCCCGAATCGCGCTATGCCGAGAAGGTACTGTGTGGGGCCGGCGTCGCCTTCAAGCTGCTCCAGGCGCTGTTCGAGCGGCGCGGCCGCAGGGTGGAGGATCTCTACAAGTATCTGGACCTGGTGGCGATCCCCACCATCGCGGACCTGGTCCCCCTCACCGGCGAGAACCGCATTCTAGCGCGCTTCGGTCTCAAGGTGCTGCGTCGTTCGCCCAATCCGGGGCTGCGGGCGCTGCTGCGCGTCGCGGGCCTGCAGCCGGACCGCCCCATCAACGCCGGGCAGATCGGCTTCGTGATCGGACCGCGCCTCAATGCCGTCGGCCGGCTGGGCGAGGCGATGCGCGGCGTGCGGCTGCTTCTCAGCGATGACGATGTGGAGGCGCAGGCGCTGGCCGAGGTGGTCGATTCCGAGAACCGGGCGCGCCAGGAGCTGGATCGCGCGACGCTGGGCCAGGTGAGGGAGGTGCTGGAGCGCACCTACGACCCGGCGCGCGATCGGGCGATCGTGCTGGCATCGCAGGACTGGCACCCGGGCGTAATCGGCATCGTCGCCTCGCGTGTGGTCGAGGAGCACTACCGGCCCACCGTGCTCATCGCTCTGGACGGCGAGAGGGGCCGCGGCTCGGGCCGCTCGATCCCGCGCTTCCATCTCTACGAGGCGATCAAGGCCTGTGAGGGCTACCTGGACCAGTTCGGCGGTCACGCCGCCGCGGCCGGCCTGCAGATCCGCAGCGCCAACGTCGAGGCCTTTCGCGAGGCGCTCAACGCGGTGGCGCACGAGCGGCTGAGCGAAGAGGACCTGCAGCCCTACCTGCGGGTGGATCAGGAGATCTCCCTTTCGCAGGTGGACTCGGAGCTCTGGCGATTCCTCGCCCACTTCGGCCCCTACGGCCAGGGTAACCCGAAGCCCGTCTTCCTGACGCGCCAGGTGCGGCTGCGCGGGGAGCCTCAGGTGATCAAAGACGAGCACCTGCGCCTTCGCCTGGAGGGTGATGGTGCCGCTGCGGAGGCCTTCGCCTTCGGCCGCGCCGCCGACGCCGAATGGTTGCGCGACACGACGGTCGTGGACCTCGCCTTTCAGCTTGGGGTGCGGGAGTGGCAGGGCATCGAGTATCTCCAGGCTCAGGTGCTCGATCTCCGGCCCAGCGAGGCGTGGGCGACCTCCGAATCGTAGCCGGCCGCTGGGGCCGCCGCCGCTTGAAGGCGCCGCCCGGCCGGCGGGTGCGCCCGACCTCGGAGCGGGCACGCGAGGCCTGGCTGAACCGTCTGGCCGCCGATCTACCCGGTGCCACCGTGCTCGACCTGTTCGCCGGCAGCGGGGCCCTGGGGCTGGAGGCGCTCTCGCGGGGCGCTCGCCACGTCACCTTAGTCGAGATCAGCCGGCGCGCCTTGCGCAGTCTGCGCGACAACGTCGAGGCGCTGGACGCGGCGGCAGAGGTGACGATCGTCTCCGCCGACGTATTCCGTTTTCTCGAGGGCGTCGCGCCGGAAGCCTTCGACATCGCGCTGGCTGATCCGCCCTACAGCGAGGGTCTTGCGAGCCGCCTGGTGAGCCGATATGTCCGAAATCCGTTCGCGAGGCTGCTCTCGGTCGAGCACGAGTTGGGCGAAGACCTGGAGGCCGTCCCCGGGGCGGAGCTGCGGCGCTACGGCGACACCGCCATCACGTTCATCCGCGCCGCCGACCTGAAAGAGGAGAGTGAGAATGGCTGAACCACGGGTCGTCGTCTACCCAGGCTCATTCGATCCGTTGACGCTGGGTCACGAGGACATCGCGCGTCGCTGCCTCAAGTTCGCCGACAGTGTAACCATCGCTGTGGCGCACCATCCGACTCAGCATAAGGATCGGCTCTTCAGCGTCGTCGAGCGGGTGGAGATGATCGAGGAGTGCTTCGCCGACGAGCCGCGCATCGAGGTCGCTCAATTCACCGGCCTGCTGGTCGACTTCTGCGCCGGGCGCAAGGCCAACATCGTGGTGCGGGGTCTGCGCGCCGTCAGCGACTTCGAGTACGAGTTCCAGATGGCGCTGATGAATCGCGCGCTCTACCCGGAGATGGAGATGGTCTTCATGGCGCCGGCCGGCAAGTTCACGTTCCTGAGCGCCTCGCTGGTGCGCGAGGTCGCGACGCTGGGCGGCGATGTATCGCGCTTCGTGTCGCCGCCCGTCCTGCGCCGACTACAGGAGCGCATCGGCGGCTAGCTTCAGTGGCGTTCTTGCGGAAGCTTGCCGAGCGGACGCATGGGGCTGGCCGCCGAGTCGTCCTGGTCGAGGGCCAGGACGAGCGCGTGGCCGCCGCCGCCGTCCGCCTCCAGGAGGCCGGGCATCTGGTTCCGGTTCTACTGGTGGCGGATGGCTCGCAGGGCGCAGCGCCGGGCTGGCGCGGCGAAGTGCGCTGCCCGGCGGACGATCCGGAGCTGGAGCGCTACACGGACCTTTATCGTGAGCGCCTGGCGGAGAAGGCGGTGGATAGGGAGGCGGCGCGGCGGCAACTGATCGACCCGCTCTACTTCGCCGGCATGATGGTAGGGAGCGGCGACGCCGATGGGGCGGTGGCGGGCGCCGTGCATGCCACCGGCGACGTGATCCGGGCGGCTCTGCGCTGCATCGGGACGGCACCGGGCGCCCGCATGGTGACGGGCGCCTTCTATATGGTAGTGCCATCGTTCAGGGGCACGGCGGAGCACGAGGTGCTGACTTTCGCCGATGCGGGCGTCATCCCGGATCCCGACGCAGAGCAGCTGGTCGAGATCGCGGCGCAGGCCGCGGCGATGCGGCCGATCATCGTCGGCGACGAGCCGCGGGTCGCCTTTCTTTCCTTCTCGACCAGAGGCAGCGCCGTCAGCCCGGCGGTCGAGAAGATGCGGCAGGCCCATGCCAGGTTCGAGGCGAAGCACCCGCAGGTGCTGGCCGACGGTGAACTGCAGGCCGACGCGGCGCTGATCCGGCACGTCGCGCAACGCAAGGCGCCGGACAGTCCTGTCGCCGGCCACGCCAACGTGCTTATCTTCCCGGATCTGGGCGCCGGGAACATCGCTTACAAGCTGGTGGAGCGTCTGGCAAACGCCACTGCGATCGGGCCGATACTCCACGGCCTGGCTCGGCCGTACAACGACCTCTCGCGCGGGGCGGAGCCGGAGAGCATCGAGTCGGTTGCCTACGTGACGGCGCTGATGGCCGCCGGGTCTTGATTCGGCTGCCGCGGTCCATAGTCTAAGAATAGGTCGGATAGCGGGGAGGCTAGATGAACTTCGAGGTATCGAAGCACGGCGAAGTGACAGTCGTAGAAGTCACGGGGCAGCTGATCGTCGGCAACCGCCAGGAGCTGAAAGACGATGTACTCAAGCTGCTGGACGGTGGCGGGCGGAAGTTCCTGATCGATTTCAGGGACACCGCCTATATCGACTCCTCGGGCCTGGGAGTGCTGGTCAGCCTCTCCAAGAAGATCCGCGAGAAGGGTGGTGAGATGCGGTTGTCGAACCTCAACGAGGACCTGCGCACCCTCTTCGAGCTGACCAAGCTGGACACGCTGTTCCACATCGCCGCATCGCGGGACGAGGCGCTGAAAGGCTTCTAGGACGACATGGCCGGGCGGCCCGAAGGTCAGAGTACCGCCCTCATCGTCTCCCGGCGACCCGAGCTGGCCGCCGAACTGACGGAGGCCATCGGTGAGCTCGGCCTCTCATCCTACACCGTATCCACCCTCGATCATCTCGAGAGCCACGCCGACACCCGCCCCGCGCTCGTCGTCGCCGACCTCGCCCTCAAGCCCAGCGAAGCACAATGGGCCTCGCTCGCCCAGCTCTTTCCCCGCTCGGTGATTTGGGCGGTCAGCGAGTCGGAGGAGACGGGCAGCGCCGACGTCGTAACCGCCTTCAAGCACGGCTGCCACGACTGTCTTCCGCACCCGCTCTCGCGCGAGGAACTGGCCCGCCGGCTGGGCCCCATCCTCGCTCCGCCGGGGACCCGGCCGGGCGAGCTGGACCGCTACATGTCGAACGAGATCAAGCTCGAGCTGCCGAGCGACATCTCGATCATCGATCACGTCGTCAAACTGCTCGCCGCCTGCGCCCGAGACTACCGCAGCTACGGACCCCGACAACTGGTCAATCTGCGCGTCGCCCTCAGCGAGGCGCTGTCCAACGCCATCCTCTACGGCAACGAGGGAGACCGCAACAAGAAGGTCAGGGTGCGGGCCAACGTGGATGCCTGGAACATCAAGGTGCAGATCAGCGACGAGGGGCCTGGCTTCGACCTGGGCGAACTGCCGGACCCCACGCGCGGCGAAGCCATCGAGGCCAGCGGCGGCCGCGGCATCTTCCTGCTGCGGCGCCTGGCCGATGACGTGGTCTACAACGAGATCGGCAACGCGGTCACGCTCACGCTGAGAAGCGAGTGGGAGGAGGCCACCATCGGCGAGCCGCTCCCATCGATCTCCAGCGATGCCAATTCGCTGATCACGCTGGTGGAGCGCATCAGGGCCAGCTCGGGGGCGGACCTGCATCTGTGGAGCGAGGACCTGGAGGGCTCGCTGGTGCATGTGGCCCCGGCGGAAGACCCGATCGACTCCAGAACCGGCACGCTTCACTGGCTGCGGACGCCGGGCATGCGCTACGCCGTGCAGGTGTGGCCGCCGGGCGACGAGGGCGCGGAGCGTTGGGCCGAGTTCACCCGCGACCTGTTGGATGAGGCGCTCGCCTACGAGATGCGCCTGGCCGAGACACGCCGCGACCTGGCGGAGCGCCAGGAGGAGATCGAGCTGCTCCATGGGATCACCGAGACGCTGGGCGCCGTCACGCGCCTGGAGGATGCTGCGCGCCAGATCCTCGACGGCGTGTTGCGGGTGACCGGCGCCGACCGCGCCTCGCTCTGGATCTACGAGCCGAAGACCGAGGAACTGTTGCTGGCCGCGTCGGTCGGCCCGCGGCGCGTGCCCGTCGACCGCGTGCCCGTCTCCTCACCCGTCTCCGTCTCGGCGCTCGCCTTCCGCGAGAATCGCGCGATTCGACTGGACGAAACCAGAGACCTGCCGCCCAGTCTGGTAGAGCGCTTCAAGTCTCAACCCGAACCGTGGGTCGCCGTGCCGGTCAGCTACACGCGGCCCGGCGGCGGCCGGCGCACGGTGGGCGTGCTGAACCTGATCGGGCGCCGCTCCGGCGCGGTGGTCTCCGGGACCGGCGAGACGCGCTTGCTGCAGACGCTGGCGCGGCAGATCGGCAGCGCCGTCATGAACCTGCGACTGTTCGAGGAGATCCTGGCGCGGCAGCGGCTGATCGGCGAATTGGAGCTGGCTCACGATCTCCAGATGAAGCTGCTGCCCGATCTGAGCGAGTTCGAGGAGATCGCCGATGTGGCGGCGCGTTGCGTGCCGGCGCGACCGGTGGGCGGTGACTTCTATCAGCTGTTCAAGCTAGCGGACGGCAAGATCGGGGCGATGCTGGGCGACGTGACGTCGCACGGGTTCGGGGCCTCGTTGATCATGGCGCTGTCGATGAGCGTGATGGCGATCTACGCGCGCGAGACCATCTCGCCGGGCGATCTGCTGCGCGCGATCCACCGCGCCCTGATCCAGAAGCTGGAGAGCACCGAGATGTTCATGACCGTCTTCTACGGCGTGATCGATCCGGCAACGAATACGCTGTGCTATGCGAATGCTGGCCACGCCCACGCTTTCCGCCTGCACGGCGATGACGCGCCGCAGCGGCTCAGCGCCACCAGCCCGCCGCTAGGCATCGCCGAGTACGGTGGCTACGACGAGGTCACGGTGCCCTGGGAGCCCGGCGATCTGCTCTGCCTGTTCACCGACGGCCTCACCAACCCATCGCTGCGCACGACCGAGCAAGCGGTGCTGGATGCGGCCGATCGCTGCCGTCGCCTGCCCGCCGCCTTCATCGTCGGAGCGATGTTCGAGGCGCGGGGCCAGCAGGGCGGCGAGGCGCCCGACGATCAGACGGCCTTCGTGCTGCGCTCCTGAGAGGTACGTGTGACGCCCGCGCGACCGCGAGCGAAGAGGTCGCTCAGCCAGAACTTCCTCATCGATCCCAACCTGCAGCGCAAGATCGTCGAGGCGCTGGACCCGGAGCCGGCGGACATCGTGCTGGAGATCGGGGCCGGCACCGGCGCGCTCACCCATCATCTGGCCGGCCGCGTGGCGCGATTGGTCGCCGTCGAGCTGGATGATGCTTTGGCGGAGAGCCTGGCCGCGGAATTCGAGGGCCGCGCCGATGTGCAGGTCGTTCACGCCGATGCCTTGGAGATCGCAGCCGAGCGGCTCGCCGGCGCCCCGGACTATAAGGTTATCGGCAACATTCCGTATGGGATCACCACGCCCATCATCTTCCATCTGCTGGATGAACGGCCGCGCCCGCGGGTCATCGTGCTGACGGTGCAGAGAGAGGTTGCCGACCGCCTGGTGGCGAAGCCGGGAAACAAGACGTACGGCGCGCTGACCGCCGGCGTGCAGGCGGTAGCCGGGGTGGAGGCGCTGTTCAAGATCTCGCGGCAGGCGTTTCGTCCGGTGCCCGACGTCGATTCGACCGTCGTGCGGATCGTTCCCAAGCGGCCGCCGCCCCTGAGCCCGGCCGAGGAGGAGAAGTTCCGCACCCTAACCCGCGCAGCGTTCAGCCGCCGGCGCAAGCAGCTACAAAAGGTGTTGCGCCAGGCGCCCGAGCTCGGTCTCTCCAGCCCGCAGGTCGATTCGCTGTTGAGCGATCTGAGGATCGATCCGGCGACGCGGCCCGACGCGCTGCCCGTCGCCGATTACATCCGGCTGGCCGCCGCTCTTCAGCCGGACCGCAGGTAACGCCACATCGGTCTCGCGAAGACGAGCAGGCTGGCCCAGCCGGTCAGCAGCCCGGGGGCGAAGATCACCAGGAACAGAATCGCCTCCCCCACATCGATCGCCTCCTGCCAGACGAAATAGAGGCCGGCGGGCGGAAAGCAAAGGCAGCAGAGCGCGACCACTAGTAGGCCTACGGTTCTCTGGTACGCCAGTAACAGCACGCCCAGGATGAGGCCGCACAGTGTGACCGCCAGGATGAGCGCGTACCATTCGATCTGGAAATCGAAGGCGGCGACGAACAGGTAGAGGGCCAGGACCGACGCGCTGTTGCAGATGACCGTCCAGCGCACCAGCGTCATCCGCCTTCCGCTCCAGTCCAGTCCTCGGGAGCGGCCCTCGTAGCGCTCGAACATCGCTTTGCCAGGCAGACTGGCCAGAAGCGCCAGCGCCGCCGCCAGAGCCGTCGCGGGTCGGGCGATGGGCACCAGGTAGTCCGGAGTCAGGGCCAGGGCGACCGCCCAGGGGAGCACGGCGATGGCGGCGGCCAGCGCCAGCCAGCGACTCCAGGGCGCCTCGCGGAGCAGGCCGACGATCGTCGCCGCCAGCGGCAGCAGCAACGGCCAGGTCGCCCGGCTCAGAACCCCGCCCTGCGGGTGAGGCGCTGGGTTGGATGTGACGATCAGCGCCCCGAAGGTGATGAGAGCGGCCAGCGCGACCGCTTTGCGCAAGCGAATCATCGCGTCGTGCTCGGTTGGTCGGCTACGGTGCCCGGGCCGGGCCTCCGCGGGTCCTGCTGACCCCCTCCAGGTCCCGGCTGCCGCATCTAACCACCTCCACCTGTTAGCGCGGGAATCGACTGCACGCCGGCGATGCTGGCGCCGCCTGCGAGGGCGCGGCGGTGATAGTCCACCTGCCCCAGGTGATAGGCGAGGTGGCCGGCCAGATGCACGAGGAACTGGCCGGTCGACAGACGAACGCCCGCAACCTCGAGTGGATATTCGGCCTTCAGGTCGACGTCGCCGAGCTTCGCCAGGGCCGCGTCCAGCGCGGCGCGCGCGGACTCGACCCTGCTCAGGATATCGGCGCGCGAAAGGTCACGGGTCGAGAACTCGGCCTCGCGGTCGCGGACGTAGCCGCTTCCGCCCAGCCCCGCGCCGACGTAGGCCTCGATGTTCCCGGCCAGGTGCAGCGCCAGCGTGCCCGCCGAGTTCGCGATGCCCGGCGCGAGTTTCCAGACGGCGTCGTCGTCCGGGTAGGCCTCGATCTGCGCGCCCAGGCTGGCCATGTCGCGTGACATCACGCGGCGGATCCACTCGCTCAGCATGTCGAATCATCCTCCGGTTCAGGCCCAAGACGGACCTCAAGATAGGACGATCCGGCGGCGGCGAGCCAGCGGCCGCCGAGTTGGGCCGCCGGCCCCGAAGCTGACCCGAAGATCGTAGCGCGGTCGGCGGATCGACGAGCCCGGCGGAACACCCCGAAAGACCCACTCTGGGGCGGTTTGCGCCGCCCCAGTCCGGTTCGCTATCTTGCCCGTGCGTAAGCTCGCCACCAGCCGGGCCAGGACACCGCCGGTACCCAACCGCCGCGGTCGGCCCGGCGCCGGCGCGGTTCCACACAATCCGGCCGTCACGCGTCTGCTCCGGCAAACTCCGCACCCCGGACCGGCGCCGGCCGGAAGAGTCTCCAGCCTGGAGCTATCGGATGAACGGGGTCTTGGGCGTTCGCTGGGATGATCTACCTCTGCTCCGGGAGCGGGCCGCGACGCTGCTGGAAAACGGGCCGGCTCGCACGCCGGCGGTGGCGGAGCGCATGCTGGGGATCCGGCGCGGGCCCGAGCAGCTGACCGCCTCGCTGGTGCGCGAGGTGCTGGACGGCGATCCGCGCTTTCAGGTGGAGCAGGGCTGCTGGCTGCTCTGCGCCGAGCCGGCCGCCTACGGCTCGCACCCCCTTAGCGATCTGGAGTTCGCCGTCGTCGATGTCGAGGCCACCGGCGGCTCGCCCGCCCGTGGGGACCGGGTCACCGAGGTGGCTGCGGTCCGGGTACGCGGCGGCCGGGTGGTGGACAGCTTCGAGTCGCTGGTCAACCCGGAGCGGTCGATACCGCCGGCGGTGACGGCGCTCACCCGGATCACCGACGAGATGGTGGCCGGGGCCCCCAGCTTCCGCGAGCTGGCCGGGCCGCTGCGCGGCTGGCTGGAGGGGGCGGTGTTCGTGGCCCACAACGTGTCCTTCGATTGGCGCTTCCTGCGGGCCGAGTTCGAGCGCTGCCAGGGCGGCCGGTTGGACGGCGAGCGGCTCTGCACGCTGCGCCTGGCGCGGCGAATACACCCGGAGCTCCAGCGCCGCAGCCTGGGCGTGCTGGCCGACTACTACTCGATCCCGGTGGAGGAGTGGCACCGGGCCGGGCCCGACGCGCGGATGACGGCGGAGATCTTCGTGCGCTTCCTCGGCAAGCTCTCGGAGGCGGGAGTCGAAGACTGGGCGCGCCTGCAAGCGTACCTGAAGGGCGAGTATCCGCCGGACGAGACGAAGGGGAAACGCCGGCGCAAACGGCGAAAGACGATCATTCACTGACGATGGAAAAGGTGATATCGCGGAAGCTGGGCCGGTTCACGCTGCACGCGCTGGACGCGGGGCGCCAGTGGCTGGATGGCGGCGCCATGTTCGGCGTCGTGCCCAGGCCGCTCTGGCAGAAGAAAGCCGCACCCGACGAGCGCAACCGGATACCCCTGGCGCTGCGTCCGCTGCTGGTCGAGACCGGCGACGCACTCGTCCTCATCGACACCGGTGCCGGCAACAAGGAGGACGAGAGGTTCCGCGATATCTACGGGCTGGAGAACGAGGGAGAGCCGAGCGCGCTCGAGGACGCCATCCGTGAGGCGGGCTTCCGCCCGCAGGACGTAGCGCTGGTGATCAACACTCACCTCCACTTCGACCACGCCGGTGGCAATACGGTGGCACGGCCGGACGGAAGCGTCGAGCTGGCCTTCCCAGAGGCGCGCTACGTGGTCCAGCAGGAGGAGTGGGACTTCGCCCACCTGCAGAACGAGCGCGTCCGCGCCAGCTACCTGCTCCCCAACTTCGACCCGGTCTACGAGACCGGCCGCTTCGACTTCGCCGAAGGCGCCGCCGACATCGTGCCCGGCATCCACGTCGTGCCCACGGCGGGACACACCCCGGGACATCAGTCGGTGCTCATCGAGTCGGACGGCGAATCCGCCCTCTACCTGGCCGATTTGGTACCGACCGCCGCCCACCTGCCGCTGCCCTGGATCATGGGCTACGACGTCGAGCCGCTGGTCACGCTGGAGACCAAGCGAACGGTCCTGGAGTGGGCGGAGCGGGAACGAACTTTGCTAGTCTTCGAGCATGACCCCAACATCGCCTGGGGCTATCTGGTGCCCCAGGAAGAGAAACCCACCCTGGTCGATACGCGGCCAGGCTAGCGCGATAGGTATGGCGTCATGTCAGATCCAAGAACGACTCCAGTAGTAGTTAGCGCCGCCCGCACCGCCATCGGCCGCTTCATGGGCGGCCTCGCCAAACTGAAGGCGCCGGAGCTGGGCGCCGTCGCCATCCGCGAGGCGGTGGCCCGGGCCCAGATCGAGCCCGGCGACATTCAGGACGTGATCATGGGCAACGTGCTGCAGGGCGGCGTGGGTCAGGCGCCGGCCCGGCAGGCGGCGATCCGCGCCGGCATCCCGGCCAGCGTGCCGGCGATGACCGTGAACAAGGTATGCGGCTCCGGACTGAAGGCGGTGATGCTGGCGGCCCAATCGATCAAAGCGGGCGACGCGGAGGCGGTCGTGGCGGGTGGCCAGGAATCGATGACCAACGCGCCCTACTACCTTTTCGGCTACCGCGACGGCGTGAAGTTCGGCACGCAGAACATGGTGGACGGGCTGATCTTCGATGGCCTCTGGTGCGGCTTCCACGACTGCCACATGGGCGGCCATGCCGAGTACACGGCGCTGAAGGCGGGCGTCTCGCGCGAGGATCAGGACCTCTTCGCCTACAACAGCCACAAGAAGGCGGTGGCGGCGCAGAAAGCCGGCAAGTTCAAGGCGGAGATCGTGCCCGTCGAGATCAAGGGCCGCAAGGGCCAGGTCTCGGTCGTGGACACCGATGAGGGTCCGCGCGAGGATACCACGCTGGAGGCCCTGGCCAAGCTGAGGCCGGCCTTCGGCGACAGCGCGCCGGCCGAGGTGGAGGAGCACTCGGTGACCGCCGGCAACGCTTCCGCTCTCAACGATGGAGCGGCGGCGCTGGTGGTGACCTCGGAGAGGTTCGCGAAGGACCGCGGGCTCGAGATCATCGCCCGAGTCAAGAATTACGCCGTGGGGGCGACCGAGCCGCAAGACCTCTTCTTCGCTCCTATCGACGGCGTGCGCAAGCTGATGGCGAAGGACGGCACCAAGGTCGGCGACTACGGGCTCATCGAGATCAACGAGGCGTTCGCCGTGCAGACGCTGGCCGACGGGCGCGAGTTGGATTGGGATTGGGATCGCGTCAACGTGAACGGCGGCGCGGTGGCGCTCGGGCATCCGATCGGCGCGTCGGGCGCGCGCATTCTGGTGACGCTGCTGCACGCGATGAAGGACCGCGACGTGGGCCTGGGGCTGGCGACGCTCTGCCTGGGCGGCGGCAATGCGGTGGCCGTGAGCGTGGAGCGGGTGTAGCCGGCGCCGGCACGCGGTGCAGGCGGCGGACGGACGTGGGAAAGAGAGGCTCCGAGTCGTGAAGCACGGAACGAGCGAAGGTCGAACCCTGGAACGGAACTGCGCGCCCGGTTGGGAAGCTGGTTCGTTCCTGTCGTGCGAAGTCGGCCTCGCCGTACTAATTGGTGTCAGAGTCCGTCGGCGAGCCCTCGAGCTTTCGTAGCTGCGAGGGCTTTTTGTTGACGGATTAACGAACGGGTGGGAGTGCGAGATCTCATCTTCGGTCGCGAGAAGCTACGGGCGCTCTGGCGCCTGCTGATCTTCCTGGCGCTGGCCATCGCGACCTTCGCGGTGCTGTCGATCGCCGCAGGCCCGCTGTTGCCGGAGGGGGTGGACGGCTACTGGTCGCTGGCCCTGCCCAGCGCGCTGATGGTCGCCGCCATGCTCTTCGCATCGGCGGTGATGATGCGCCTGGTGGAGCGCCGGCCGCTGGCGGCGCTGGGGTTCCCGGGCGGCTCGCAGCCGGCCGCGGACCTGGCCAGGGGCATGGCGATCGGCGGCGGCTTCATGGCGTTGCTGGTGACCCTGCTGACGGTGGTGGGCTGGCTGCGGCCGGCGCCGGATGCGGGGACGTTCGCGGGCTGGCTGGAGCACGTGGCCGGGTTGGGGTTGATGCTGGCTTTGGCGGCGGCGGCGGAGGAGCTGCTCTTTCGCGGCTACGCCTTTCAGGTGCTGGTCGAGGGGAGCGGACCGCTGATCGCCGTGGTCCTGTCGTCAGCGCTCTTCGCCGGGGTCCACGTCTTCAACCCCGAGGTGAGCGCGATCGCGCTGGTGAACATCGGGCTGGCCGGCGTGCTGATGGCGGGCGCCTATCTGCGGACCCGCTCGCTCTGGGTGGCCATCGGCCTGCACTGGGCCTGGAACTGGGTGATGGCGGCGGCGTTCGATCTGCCGGTCAGCGGGATCGACTTCGACGTGCCGGGCTACGATACGCTGGAGTTGGGCCCCGACGCGATGACCGGCGGCGCCTTCGGGCCGGAGGCCGGGCTGCTGACGACGGCGCTCTCGCTGCCGCTGATCGTTTGGGTCTTGCGGACGCCCTGGCTGCGAGAGTCAGCGCGGATGGCCGAGCTGAAACCGTTGGTGGACGCGCGTGAGCTGCCTTAGGCGGCGCGCCGGCAAGCGCCTGAGCCTGATAGGAAGCTGAACGGCAGAAAGGCGGAAAACGAGATGGCTAAGGGGATGAAAGTCGCGGTGATCGGTGGCGGGACGATGGGCAACGGCATCGCCCACGTTTTCGCCCAGAGCGGATACGAGGCGTCATTGATCGACGTCGACAAGAAGATCCTGGAGAAGGCGCTGGCGACGATCGACAAGAACCTGAGCCGCCAGGTAAAGAAGGGCGCCATCGATGAGGCGGCCAAGGAAAGCGCCCTGGGCCGGATCAAGACCTCGACCGATATGGGCGCCGCCTCCAGCGTCGATCTCGTCGTCGAGGCCATCACCGAGGACGAGCCGCTCAAGGCGAAAATCTTCAGGGACCTGGACGGGCTGGCGCCCGGGTCCGCGATTCTGGCCAGCAACACCAGCTCGATACCCATCACGCGCCTGGGCGCCAACACCAAGCGGCCCGACAAGGTCATCGGCATGCACTTCATGAACCCGGTGCCGGTGATGCAGCTGGTCGAGGTGGTCCGCGGGCTGGCGACCTCGGACGAAACGGCGGACACGATCGTGCAGCTGGCCAAGGATCTGGGCAAGACGCCCGTCGTCGCCAACGACTCGCCCGGTTTCGTCAGCAACCGCGTTCTGATGCCGATGATCTACGAGGCGATCTACTGCCTCTACGATAACGTGGAAGCCGCCGAGGCGATCGACGAGATCATGAAGCTGGGGATGAATCATCCCATCGGCCCGCTGGCGCTGGCCGATCTCATCGGACTCGACGTCTGCCTGTTCATCATGGAGGTGTTGCACAAAGACCTGGGCGAAGACAAGTATCGTCCTTGCCCGCTGCTGCGGAAGTATGTCGGGGCGGGCTGGTTGGGCCGCAAGTCGGGGAAGGGGTTCTACTCGTACGAGTGAGAAACTGAAAACATCGGACGGCCGGCTTGCGACCGTCCGACGTCAAAGGAGTCCATGAAGCGCGACTATACACTGAACGAGGACCAGGAGCAGATCCGGCAACTCGCCCGCGATTTCGCGGCGGGCGAGCTGCGGCCGCGTGCTGTCGAGTGGGATCGCAACGCCGAGTTCCACCGCGAGGTGATGCCGTTGATGGCCGAGCTGGGATTCTTCGGCATGCTGTTGCCCGAGGAGTACGATGGCCTGAACCTGTGGATGCTCGCCTATCTGGTGGCGCTCGAGCAGATCGCCTGGGGCGACGCCTCGGTGGCGATCACGATGTCGGTGCACAACTCGCTGCCGACCCAGATGATCCTGAAATACGGGTCGGAGGAGCAGAAGCGTAGGTGGCTGCCGCCCATGGCGCGCGGCGAGGCGCTGGGCGCTTTCGCGCTGTCGGAGGCGGGCTCGGGCAGCGACGCCGCCAGCCTCAAGGCGCGGGCGGTCCGCGACGGCGACGGCTGGGTGCTGAGCGGCGAGAAGCTGTGGGTGACCAACGGTGGCGAGGCCGAGGTCGTGCTCGTCATGGCACGGACCGACGAGCCCGGCGAGCGGCGCGGCCCCCGCGGCATCGGCGCCTTCATCGTGCCCACCGACACACCCGGCTACGTCGTCGGCAAGAAAGAGGAGAAGACCGGGCTGCGCAGCTCCGAGACCGTCTCGGTCGCCTTCAACGAGATGCGGCTGGGCTCCGAGGCGCTGCTGGGCGAGCCGGACAAGGGCTTCATCTACGCGCTCTCCAGCCTGGAGGGCGGCCGGCTGGGCGTCGGCGCCCAGGCGCTGGGGATCGCGCAGGCGGCTCTGGAGCATGCCATCGACTACGCCGGCGTGCGCAAGCAGTTTGGCAAGCCGATCAAGGACTTCCAGGGGTTGGCCTTCAAGCTGGCCGACATGTCGACCCGGGTGGAGGCGTCGCGGGGGCTGTTGTACCGGGCGGCGCGGGCCTGGGACGCGGGCCGCGGCGACATGCGGCTCTCCAGCATGACGAAGCTGTACGCCAGCGAGACGGCGGTCTGGGTGACGTCGCAGGCGATCAATATCTTCGGGGGCTACGGCTTCATGCGGGACTATCCGGTGGAGAAGCTTTTCCGCGACGCGAAGGTGACCGAGATTTACGAAGGCACCAGCGAGATCCAGCGGCTGGTGATCGTGAGGACGCTTTATCAGGAGAAGGCGAGCGAGTCGTTATAGGCAGCTCGTAGCCCGGAGCCGGGAGCTTAGCAATAGAAAGACGAGGTGCGCAGATGGAAGTCTTCAAGGGGATGGGTAAGTACGATCACGAGCAGGTCCTGTTCACCCGGGAGCCCTCGGTCGGCTATTACGGGATCATCGCGATCCACGATACGACGCTGGGCCCGGCGCTGGGCGGCTGCCGCTTCTGGAACTACGAGAGCGAGGAAGAGGCGCTCTACGACGTGCTTCGCCTGTCGATGGGGATGACCTACAAGGCGGCGGTGGCCGGCCTCAACCTGGGGGGCGGCAAGTCGGTGATCATCGGCGACCCTTCGACGCCGCGACGCGAGATGGTCTTCCGGGCGCACGGTCGCGCCGTCGAGACGCTGAAGGGGCGCTACATCACCGCCGAGGACGTGGGCACCTCGGTGGAGGACATGGACTACGTCCACATGGAGACCGACTACGTGGTCGGTATCGCGGGACGCTCGGGCGACCCATCGCCGGTGACCGCCTACGGTACCTACCGCGGCATGAAGGCCTGCGCGCACGAGGTCTGGGGGAACGACTCGTTGAAGGGCAAGGTCGTGGCGGTGCAAGGCGTGGGGCACGTCGGTTACTACCTCTGCGAGAACCTGGCGGCCGAGGGCGCCAAGCTGATCGTCACCGACATTCACCAGGACCGGATCAACCGGACGGTGGATGATTTCGGAGCCGAGGCGGTGAAGACTGATGAGATCTACGGCGTCGACGCCGACATCTTCGCGCCCTGCGCGCTGGGCGCCATCGTGAACAAGAAGACCATCCCGCAGCTCAAGGTGAAGATCATCGCTGGCGCCGCGAACAACCAGCTGGAGCATGAAGAGGATGCCAAGGCCGTGCAGGAGAAGGGGATCCTCTACGCGCCGGACTACGTGATCAACGCCGGCGGCCTGATCAACGTCTACTCCGAGCTGGCGGACTGGACGACGGACCGCTCCAAGCGCAAGGCCGGCGAGATCTACCAGACGCTGCTCGAGGTGTTCGAGGTGGCCCGCGAGGAGAAGATGACGACGGCCGCGGCGGCCGACCGCATCGCCGAGCGCCGCATCTCGACCGTGGGCGTACTGCACCGCTCGCGGATCAGCTGACGGGTCGCGGGCGCCTGGCCGTGGAAGAGGGAACCGACGTGAACAACTTGGAATTCGTCGATCGCGAAGTCTATCAGGCGATTCTCAACGAGGTGCGCCGCCAGGGCGACGGCCTGGAG
>CP070722.1:3021119-3028407 GCA_020350785.1 Gemmatimonadota bacterium | reverse complement strand
GCAGGCGGCGACTTAGCCAACCGTGACAAAGCGGGATCAAAGCCGCATCGTTGCGTTGCCCGCTCCGCGGGTGGATAGCGCGTACTCGCTCGAGCGCTCACTGGCCGAGCGCAGGTCGGTGAGGGAGTACTCCGCTGAGTCCATCTCCCTGGCTGATGTCTCTCAGCTCCTGTGGGCGGCGCATGGCATGACCCACGCCGGGCGGGGGAGGACTGTACCCTCGGCCGGTGCGCTGTATCCGCTGGAGGTCTTCCTGGTGGCAGGCGCGGTCGACGGTCTGGAAGTGGGACTCTATCGCCATCGCAACGCGACCCATGAGTTGGAGCTGTTGATGACATCTGACTTGCGGTCGCAGCTGGGGGAAGCGGCGCTGGGTCAGGACTGGATGGTCGATGCGGCGGCGGTCATAGTCATCGCGGGTGCGGTGAGGCGCACGGCGGCCAAGTACGGACAGCGTGCCACGAGGTATGTGCACATGGAAGTGGGTGCCGCTGCTCAGGACATCTACCTGCAAGCGACGGCCCTGGGCTTGGGGACCGTTTTCGTGGGCGCCTTCGGTGACCGCAGCGTTGGCCAGGTGCTCCATCTCCCGGAAGCTGAGCAGCCGTTCGCGATTCTCCCCATCGGCAGGCCGGTATGAGCCGGCAGCCTGGAGGTCCTATGAGGCTTTGGTTGAGACGTCTGGCCTTCGCGGGCCATACAGCCGGAATGCTCCTGCTCTGCGCGGACGTAGACTGGGCCGGAGCCCAGCTGCGTGACGCTCCTATCGGTCTGCTGACTCGGGCGGAGGCCAGCGGGTATCGCGAGACCAGCCGTTACGATGATGTCGTCAACTTCGTCGAGACAGTAGTTGCCAGATCACCGTATATGCGAACGGTCACCATGGGGTATTCCATGGAAGGCCGCGCCCTACCGGTCGTGATTGTAGGCGAAATGGAAGATGCGAGCCCTGAAGCCGTTAAGGCGACGGGTAAGCTTCGCGTCTTTGTGCAGGCGAACATCCACGCCGGCGAGGTCTGCGGCAAGGAGGCTGCGCAGATATTACTGCGCGATCTGGCAAACGGCGCCCATCGCGAGTGGCTCGATTCACTTGTACTGATGATCGCTCCGATCTACAACGCCGACGGTAACGAAGTAATCCGGCTGACGAATCGACCCTATCAGCATGGTCCCGTGGCTGGGATGGGTCAGCGCGCCAACGCACAAGGGCTGGATCTGAATCGCGACAACATGAAGCTGGAGAGCCCGGAAGCGCGGTCGCTGGTGGCGTTCTGGAAACTTTATGATCCGCATATCGTCATGGATCTTCACACGACCAACGGCACGCGCCACGCCTATCACATCACTTACGCGCCGCCCTTGCACCCCGATACGGACCCCGGAATCGTAGAACTAGCTCGCAACGAAGTGCTGCCTGCGATCACTCGGTTAGTAAGAGAGAAGTACGGCTGGGACTACTACTATTACGGCAATCTCCCCTGGCGCGGTTCGGAAGCCGAGCCCGGCTGGTACACCTTCAGCCACCAGCCTCGTTATCTCACCAACTACGTCGGAATGCGGAACCGCCTTGGTCTATTGAGCGAGGCCTACTCGTACGCCACCTTCGATGAGCGCATCGCCGCGACGCTGCATTTCGTCGAAGAGGTGGCCGACTACGCCTATCGTAACGCATCGACGATCGCGGAGGTCATGAGAGAGGCCGATCTGGCGAGAGTGGCGGGCTTGCAATTGGCGCTTGGGGCGACCTTTGAGCGATCGGAGGAGCCGGTCGAGATTCTGATGGGTTCGGTCGTGGAGGAGCGGAACCCGTATTCGGGCCGGCCGATGCTGCGGCGCGTCGGCGGCAGCCGCCCGGAAAGCCTGCCGGAATTCGGCACGTTTCAGCCGACCGAGACCGAGACGGTGCCGGCGGCCTACGTCATCCCCGGCGATCTGCCGCAGGTCATCGGCGTGCTCGATGATCATGGTATCGAGATCGAACGTCTGGAGGCGGACAAGGTAATGATGGTTGAGCGCTTCGTCATCGATTCGACCACGGTGCAGGAACGCGAGTATCAAGGGCACCAGCAACGAGAGCTGTTTGGCAGCTACGAGACGGTAGAGCTAACCATCCCGACCGGTACCGTGCTCGTAACCACTGGGCAGCCGCTGGGTCGGCTCGTGTTCCTCTTGCTAGAGCCCCGCTCCGACGATGGCCTCGCCAACTGGAACTTCTTCGACGAAGCCCTCGAGGGATCAGACTACTACCCGGTGATGCGCGTGCCGGCCGGTTACTAGACCGCTGGCCTCACGCGCCGGCCTTGTTCAGAGTTCGCTAATCACCTGGCGTTGCCGTCGGCAGGGGCGGCAGCTGGTCTGCCGGGATCGGAGACTGGTACGGCTCGCCGCCGGTCTGCTCGTGATAGAACTCCTTAGCGCGCTTCAGCAACACCGGGTCGCTGAGAATGTCGATCGCGGTGAGCGCCAGCACCTTTGCGGCAACCTCGGCGCCGCGGATGGCGCCCTCCGTGCCGTGGGATGCGGCGGTCGCCCAGCTGTGCCAGGGTATGTCGGCCGCTGCGGTTGTGACCCGCAGGCCAACGGTCGGCGCGATGAAGGAGACCTCGGCCACGTCGGTCGATCCGCCCTCGACGGGTTCTGGCCCGTCGGCCAGCGGCTCGATCTCTGTGGCGAGCCCCTTCTCCTCGATCTGTAGCGAGCGCTGCAATTCGCGCGCGAACTCCTGATAGCCCTCTGCGAACTGCGGCGCGCCGACGAACTCGAGGTTCGCCTGCATCGCTTCCTGCAGCGGCCGGTTGAGGAGTGTCTCGTGGACGCCGGTGATGAGCGTCACCTTGTGGGTCGTGCGCGTGGCCAGGGCGGCACCCTCGGCGATCTTCAGAATCCAATCGTAGTACTCTTCGACCTTCTCGCGATCGGCCTCGCGCACGTAATACCAGACCTTCGCATACTCCGGCACGACATTGGGCGCCTCGCCGCCCGAGGGGATGACGTAGTGGATGCGGGCTTCGGGCCGGATGTGCTCGCGCATCAAGTTGACGCCGTAGTTCATCAGCTCGACGGCGTCGAGAGCGCTGCGCCCGTTCCAGGGATCGCCAGCGCCGTGAGCGGCCTGCCCGAAAAACTCGACCGTGAAGTTGTTCATGGCGCGGCCCGGTTGGTTGCGGACGCCCGTTTCCAAGCCGGGGTGCCATTCGAGGGCGGCATCCAGGTCATCGAACACGCCCGCTTTCGCCATGTAGACCTTGCCCACGACCGTTTCCTCCGCCGGCGTTCCGTAGAGTCGCACGGTGCCCGGCAGGCCGTGTCTCTCGATGGCGCGCTTGACGGCGATGGCGGCACCGACCGAGCCGGCTCCGAAGAGGTTGTGCCCGCAGCCCTGCCCGGCGGTCAACCCGTCCTCACGTTCCGCCCGGCGCGGCACCGGCGCGTTTCCGACCCCGGGGAGCGCATCGTATTCGGCGAGAATCCCGATGATCGGCTTGCCTGTGCCGTAGGAGGCGACGAAGGCGGTCGGCATGTCGGCCACGCCACGCTGGACGGTGAATCCCTCCTCCTCGAGAGCGCCCGTCAGGAAGTCGGCCGACTTCGCTTCCAGCAACGCGATCTCCGAATAGTCCCAGAGCGTCATCGCCATCAGGTGGATCTCGGCGGATAGCCGATCGACAGCCTCCAGGGCGGTCTGCTTCCCGGGCGGCAGGGTCTGGGCGCCAAGGCTGCTGTAAAGGCTCAGCCCGGCCAGAACGAGTGCGAGGCGGATACTAGGCTGGAAGTGCATGGCGTGCTCTCCGTGTTGGCTCGGGTGAGTGTCGGATGCGTCGGTGGACTGCGGAAAGTGGGGCGCGCCGCGGTCGCCCGGCAAGGTCGCGTATCAAGTCGTCGAACGGCCGGTATGATAAGAGCCACCAGCCATGTGGTGGGCGTGGCGAAAGGCAACGGCGAAGGAGGTGCAGGGGCGTGCGGGTTGGTGTCGCGGAGAGTAGCTTGTTGTTATCAACGGGTCAGAAGAGACGCGGAGGGGCTAACGTGGTGTATCGCGCTCTCGCCGACTTTGCTGTCGTTGTTCACCTTGCATTTGTCGTCTTCGCCGTCGGCGGTGCCTTGTTGGTGCTTCGCTGGCGGCGCGTAATTTGGCTGCACCTGCCGGCGATGGTCTGGGCAGCGCTCATCGAATACGCAGGCTGGATATGCCCGCTCACCCCGCTCGAGAACCGGCTGCGGACACTGGGTGGGGAATATGGCTACAGCGGGGGGTTCATCGACCACTACCTTCTGCCGGTCCTCTACCCCCGCGGCTTGACTCGCGGGGCGCAAGTCGTGTTGGGTAGCCTGGTCGTGGCTATCAACTTGGCGATCTACGGATGGCTGATCTGGCGCCGCCGCTGGGCCCGGGCGGACTGATCCTCAAAGTCCCAACCAGTAGTTGACCTTGACGATGAATACGTTCTCGGCGCCGATCGAGCCGAGGGCATCCAGGTCACGGCCCAGATCGAAGTCGCCGATGTCGGCGCGGTCGCGGCGGTTCTGCTGCCAGACCAGAAAGAGGGTTGATCCCGGTCGATACTCCCATCGCAAGACGGCGTTCAGCCGCAGGGAGCGGATGTTGAAGTTGCGGTCGGAGAAAGAGAAGTCGACGCTGCCGTCTCCTTCGAAATCGACATAGCGCTCGTCATCGACGGTACAGGTCCGCCCTCCTACGCAGGTGACTTCATCGCCGTCAAGTGCAGCCGATCCTTCCTCGAAGACGTCGAACTCGAAGCTCTCCGAACGGTCCAGTTGCTTGTAGGTCAGGTAGTTGCCCGCTGAGATCAGAGGTTGTGCAAAGAACTGGAGCGTCAATTTAGGGTTGAATGCGACGCTCATGCGAGTGTCCAGCGATATCTGTTGCCGCTTCAAGTCCGAGAACAGGTAACGTTTGCCATAGGTAGGCTGGAAGCCGACATCGTCGGTCTGTGTGACGTACTGCGCGGGCTCACGCTCCTGTCCGTACTGCGGTCGGAGCTGCAGCTCGACGCTGGGCGCTGGGCGGACGGCGATCTCCATTTCGCTCTGCCAGCGGTAACCCCCGCGGTGCTGGCTGGTGTACTCGAATCTCGGCTCGAGGAAGACTGGGGCGCGGCGGTCCGTACGCAAGCCGATCTCGTAGGTCGTCGATGCGGGATCGATCATGAGCGGTCCACCGCGGGTGTCTGTGTCGCTGAGCGTTTCGGGGCGGTATCGGGTCTCCAGTTCGACCTGCCAGTAGTTGAGGAACTCGAACTCGCCGTCCAGCGAGTAGTTGCCCGACTTGTGAGCCCGATCCCAGGAGCTCCAGGAGAGCACGTCGTCGAGCGCCTCGTGGCGCCAGTTGTGGACAGTGAACAACCTGAGCTGATAGCTCCTGAACAGCGAGCCGGGAGTGATTTCCTGGTAACCTATGCGAAAGCCGCCGTCGAGGCGCTCGCCGTCGGTCAGGAAACCGAGGTCGTTGGCTTCGAAGCCCGGCGATATCTCGCCGAGCCAAAGGGCGCCGGTCCAGTGCCTGGCGCTGCGGCGTTCGAACTGCACCCGCCAGTTGACGCCGGTAAGCGATGTCGCTGCGGAGTCGAGGGAGAAACGGGTGGCGTCCGGCCGTTGGAAGTAGTGGTTGCTTGACTGCTGAACCTCCAGCAGGGCCGCGTCCGAGCCGCGGATATGCGTGCCGGCGAAGTATCCCCAGAGCGCCCAGTCACGTGAGCCTGGGCCGCCCCAATTGTGCTCGAAGTCGATTCCCAAACTGTAGGCGTTGGAGACCAGAAAGTCGAAGTTGCTGTCGTCCGGCAGATTACGGTGCGTTGCGGTTAGTATAGCGCCGAGTTGAGTCGCTCCCTGTCGCAGATCCTGGACTGCGCGTAACACACCGTACTGGCTGGCCGGCTCGACCGTAAACTCTTCGATGATTCCAAGTTCACTGTCGAAGCTCTTGCCGGTCTCACTCCCTGTCAGTGCCAAGAGTCCGCCGAGCGAGAGCCCGCGCGCGCTGCGTCCGGTGAGCTTGGCGGCTGTCAAAATCGTCGTCTCGCCGGGAACGTCCGAGTAATCGGTTTCATCCGGTAGCTGGCCCTGGGGCTCGCGGCCGATTCGCCGACTGTAGAAAAGCTGATTTCGGCGTCCCGACAGATTGAAATCGAAGATCTGGGCGTTCTCGACGAAGAAGGGGCGCTTCTCTGGGAAAAAGGTCTCGAATGCCGTGAGGTTGATCACGGCCGGATCGACCTCCACCTGTCCGAAGTCCGGGTTGAAGGTCAAATCGAGGGTGGGGGAGGCGCCGAGTCCCAGACGCATATCCAGACCGAGCCGGCCGTCCAGCTCGGAGCCATCGAAGAAGGGGTCCCCGGCTTCGGCAGGCGCCGCGTGCGCGCTGGTCAGCACGTAGGGCCGAACCTCGATGTGGCGTGCGCTATTTGGAAAGTGCAAGCCTTCAAGGCGCGCGAAGACGCTGACTTTCCCATGGCGCACTCGCGATTCGAGAGCGAAATAGGTTCGTTCGTTGCTCACCAGCCGCCGCCGCGAGAAGTTGACGCCCCACGACTGGAGGGTATCGGCGGCATTGTACTGGAGCTGCGATAATGGAATCCGCAGTTCCGCGGTCCAGCCCAAAGAATCGCGGTTCACAGCCGACTCCCAGATCGCATCCCATGCTTCGTCCTCACGGACATCGTCGAACAAATACACATCGCGCTGCACGCCGGCGGCGCTCACGCGGAAACGATAGCCGGTTCTTCGATCGTTGTTGGGATCGAGGGATAGCTCGAAGTAATCGTACTGCCCGTTCTCATCGCGACGGACCAGCTGGTCGGCTATTCGCGTCGGCTGCCAATCGTGCATGATCGCGCTGACGTACAGCGCGCTCTCATCGTAGAGCACTTTCACCTCGGTAGCCTGCTCAGCAGGGGCGTTCTCGACCGGCTCGCCCTGAACGAACTCGGTGACGGATACCGCTCGCTGCCAGGCGTACTCGTTGGGGCGACCGTCGATGTGAACTTCGCCTTGGCGCGGTGCGGCCTGCGCCGTCGGCCGCGCATCTCTCGTTTCCCCGCTTGAGTCGGACTGGGCGTGGGCCCGACCTGCGGTGGTCAGAGTAACCCAGGTCAGAGCCAGGAGGAGGCTTGCCCGTATGGCAAGAGTGAGTCTCGTGTCGACGGGCGCGCAGGGGTTAGGGGCGCGAGGCCGGCCGGCGGTTGGCGGGCCGGGAATCAGTTGAGCGGGCATTGGTGAGCCGATGCTACCCATCAGTGTTGGCGTCAATGCAATCGCAGATGCGTATTAG
>CP070722.1:3018325-3021019 GCA_020350785.1 Gemmatimonadota bacterium | reverse complement strand
TTCTCTACCCTATTGGATGCCAGGAAAGGGTTGAGGGTTGCCACCTGCAAGCCTTCCCGGCAACGTCTACCTGACCAAGGTCGGCCAAAGGTTTGTGGTTCCTGCCGGAGTTCCGACAGCTGTATGCACGGGCCGCGGGTTGGCGTGAAGGCTGACACCAATACGCCGTGTTGTTCGTAGATCTCGGCGACCGTCATCAAGCGATACTGCTTCGGCTCAGATCAGTATTCACAGCGGCCAGTCAACAGTTGTGAACGCTGAATGATTTGGCCGATCAGCGCGAAGGAGGGCGCGACGATGGACTTCCGACTCGACCATACGATCGAGATTCTCGAGCGCACGCCGGGGACGCTACGTTCGCTGCTCAGCGACTTGTCAAAGCCCTGGGTGACCTGCAACGAAGGGACCGATACGTGGACCGCGTTCGACGTCGTCGGGCATCTGATCCACGGCGAGGAGGCCGATTGGATCGGCCGGCTCCAGAGCATCCTGGAGCACGGTGAATGGCGCACGTTCACACCTTTCGACCGTTTCGCCCAGTTCGAGAAGACCAAGGGCAAGAGCTTGGCCGAATTGCTCGACAGCTTAGCGGCCCTGCGCGAGGAAAGCCTGGCGAAGCTGAAGGAACTGGACCTTCAGCCCGAACACCTCGAGCGCCGTGGCACCCATCCGGAGTTCGGCTCGGTGACGGCCAAGCAGTTGCTCGCCACGTGGGCCGTGCACGACTTGGGTCATATCGCGCAGATCGTACGCGTGATGGCTAAGCGATACTCGGACGACGTCGGGCCGTGGAGCGCTTACCTACGTATCCTGAGGGACTAGCGGTCAGCCACAGTAGTGATGAAGTATGAGAAAAGGGCAGCCTGTTGACGTAAGGCGGGCTTCGAACTGCCAATACTGAACAATCGAATGATTCTATGAAAGCGACTGGCCTCTCCGTGTAAGAGGCGCTAGCGTGGAACGCAAGCGACCACATGCGCAAACACGAGGAGGCCAGCCATGTACTACGCTGGTATCGATGCGCATCTAAGCTACCTCCAGATCGCCGTGGTGGACAGAGCCGGAGCAATCAAACTCAACCACAGGGTTTCCACCCGGAAGCCCGAGGAATTGGTGCGGACCCTGGCCCCGTTCCACCCGCTCGAGGTGGTGGTGGAGACCTGTCCGTTCTGGCCGTGGATCTATGATCTGCTGGTACCCGAGGGGGTCACGTTTCACCTGGCTCACGCGAAGGAGCTCCGCTTCATCGCCAACACGCCGCAGAAGAAGGATGCGGTCGACGCGGCGTTGCTGGCCCGCATGCTCCTCTCGGGGCTGATCCCGAAGGCGTATCCGCGCCGACCGGAACAGCGTGAGACGCTGCGCCTGATCCGCCACCGGGCGGCGCTGGTTCGGGAGCGGACCCGGCTGGCGTGTCGTATCCACTCCCAACTGCACCAGAGCCGTGTGCTGCTCGAGCGTGAGGCGTTGCTGCGGAAACGCGCGCGTGAGTTCCTCGCGACTGAGGCCGGGTCGCGGCTCACTCCCGAGCAGTGGGCCCTGATCTCGAGCCACTTCGACTTGATCGACCGGATCACGCTGCTGATCAACCAGCTCGACCGCCGGATCGAGGAGCGGGGCCAGTGTGATCGCAACGCTCAACTGCTGATGACGATTCCGGGGATCGGTCCCTACCGAGGCTTGCTGTTGGCTACAGAGATCAGCCCCGTCGAGCGTTTCCCACGGCCGGCGGAGCTGGTCAGTTACGCCGGTCTGGCGCCGACCACCCGGAGCAGCGGCGGGCATACGCGCCACGGTGAGATCCCGAGGGGAGCCAATCGCTGGGTGCGCGGGGCCCTGGTCTCGGCGATTCCCAGTCATGTGCGGCTCGCGCCGGAGAGCGCGCTGAGTTCGACTTATGAAACGCTCAGGCAGCGCCTCGGCTGGCAGGTCGCCCGGGTGGCGGCGGCGCGTAAGCTGGCACGCATCGTCTACCGCATGCTGCAGACGGGCGAGCGGTGGCGAGAGTAGAAAACGACGGAAAGGGACGAGTTCCGTATTCGACATGTTCGCTCAGACGACCTTCCTTCGGCTGATTGAACCGTCCCGCTCGCATAGAGAGATCATGGGGGCCTAGACCCCGAATAGGTGTCGGAGCCGTCACAGGCTCCTCTGGATCGAAAGGCGAACGTCGTACTCACACGCGCATGTGGATGCTGGAAGACCCGATGGATCACACACGCTTGTGGCGCTGCGCGCCACGCGAGGGGACTACTATACCCCCTTGACGCCAGTCGCTTCATAGGTGTCGAATATCGGCTACTGATCAGTACCTACCAACTGGCGCGCTGCGACCTCGCTCTTACGGGTGACGAGTCTTTCGAATAGAACACGCGTGACCGCGGCGATGTCCGTGATCGCCGCGTCAAAGGCCTCTTGGTTGGCGCGTGAAGGCACGCGATAGCCCGTCAGCTTGCGTACGAACTGAAGCGCGGCGTCGTGCAACTCCTGATCGGTCGGCTGTTCGCCGGGTCGGCGCAGTTTCTTGATGTTCCTGCACATCGCGGTCAACCTTGCTCGGGTTCTTCGGGCGCTTCGTCCAGCTCGCCTAGCGTTCGTATGGCCGGTCGTTCTCTGCGATCTACTGTGAGCTGGAAGATGTCGGGCCTGCCGTAGTGCCCGGCGACGTCGAGCTGGAAACGCGGGCCGCGCAGC
>CP070722.1:3014083-3018225 GCA_020350785.1 Gemmatimonadota bacterium | reverse complement strand
GTTTCCCATACGCCGCTTCCACTCGTGGAGGTGCTGCATTCGTCATCCTGTACGTCGTCATGGTGTTTGCGGTGGGGGTGCCGATCATGATGTCGGAGTTTGCGATCGGCCGACGCTCCAGGCTGAGCCCGATCGGGGCACTGCGCGAGACGGGTGGTCCACGCTGGTCGGTGCTGGGCTACGTCTTCGTTGCCACGGGCTGTCTGATCCTGGCCTACTACGCGGTGATCGCGGGTTGGACGCTACGTTACATGCTCGAAGCCATGCTCAGCGGCTTCGCGACGGATCCTGGTGCCTACTACGATCGGACCACCACCGGGGTCGGCGCCGTTCTTTATCACATCGTCTTCATGGCGGTAACGATCTCCATTGTCATCGGTGGTGTCAAAGCCGGTATCGAGAGGGTCTCGTTGGTGCTGATGCCGGTATTGTTCGTGCTGATCGTTGGGCTGGCGGTCTGGGCTCTGTCGCTTGAAGGGGCGGGCGCTGGGTACGGTTTCTACCTCAAGCCGACGTTGAACGAGTTCTTTTCGGCATCGACTCTCGCTGCGGCTGCAAGTCAGGCGTTCTTCAGTCTGAGCCTAGGCATGGGGGCCATGCTGACCTATGCGAGCTATCTAAGTCGCGACGAAAACTTGCCGAGCTCGGCTGTGGCTATCTCCATGTCCGATTTCGGCGTCGCCTTTTTTGCCGGCCTCGTCGTCTTTCCAGTGATGTTCGCGTTCGGTCTCTCGGGACAGATCATCACCGGAGAGATCGGAGAGGGGAGGGCGTTGGGCGCACTCTTCGTGAGCCTGCCGCGAGCTTTTCTGGAAATGGGTGCGGCGGGTCGCGTCGTGGGATTGGTATTCTTCGTGGCTTTGTTCGTGGGAGCGCTCACGTCGGCCATCTCTCTGCTCGAGGTCGTGACCTCGAGTCTGATCGATAGCTGGCGGCTGGACCGGCTTCAGGCGGCGCTGGGCGCCGGAATCGTGATCATGATACTCGGGGTACCCTCTGCCTATGATCAGAACGTTCTCGGGCTATTCGATGCGGTGGCCGGTGAGTTTCTTCTGGTTGTGGGTGCGTTCTTCTTGGCTCTGTTCGTGGGCTGGCGCATGTCGGACCCCATCTCGGAACTGCGCAAGGGTTTCGGGTCGGAAGGTCTTCTCCACGCCTGGTTGTGGGCCGTCCGCGTGCTCATACCGATTGTCCTAGCCATTGTCATCTTCGATCGTGGCAAGAACGTCGTACAGACGATTCACTCTGTGTTCGGAGGCAGCTGAACCCCGGCTATTCGACGAGGCAGCGGAGTAAGAGGGTTTGGCCATCAAGTTTCACTACCACAAGGCTGCCAGAGATGTGGCGCGCCTCGGAATTAGCCGGGGCGACCTGCTGTGCCATGTGTACAGCGACAGCTCCCTGGAAGAGCTGGTCGCTTGGGGAAGAGCCTGCGGTTGGCACCCTGCCTACCTCGATCTACGCAACGACCTGCCTCACTTCGACGCCTTCCGGACACGGCTGCGATTTTGCGGGCAGGGCGTTTCCCGGCGCGAATTCATCCAAGATGTCCGGATCTGGCGAGCGAAGCGGCGAGCGACTGAGACACAGCGCGCTTAGCGTGGGCGTGCCGTTCGCGGTCGGTGCGCCCGGTGCTCGTTTTCCATCACTTTAGCGGAGAACAAGTCGAAAGGGGAAATGTGATGCGCAAGATACTCGTGGTGTTGGGCCTGGGGGCGGCGGTATACGTGTCACCCGTCGAGGCGCAGACGTTCGCGGTCGAAGATCCGGTCCTCCAGCAGATGTGGCAGCAGGGCATGGAGAACTCACAGGCTTACCAGCTTGCGCAGGTCTTGCTCGACTCTCTCGGGCCGCGACTGACGGGCACGCCTGAGCAGAGGGCGGCGCACGACTGGATCACAGCGGTCTACCAGCGTTGGGGCATCGAGGCTCGAAACGAGCAGTACGGCACCTGGAAGGGCTGGCAGCGCGGTGCGACGCACGTCGATCTGATAGCGCCCCGGTTCCGCACGCTGGAAGCCATTATGCATGCCTGGAGTCCGGGAACGGATGGCGAGGTCCGCGCCGGAGTTGTGGTTCTGCCGGAGGTCACCGACTCCGCGGCGTTCGCGGAGTGGCTGCCGAACGTGAAGGGGAAGTTCGTTCTTGTCTCCTTCCCAGAGCCGACCTGTCGGCCGGACTCAGATTGGGAAGAGAACGCCACGGCCGAGTCATTCGAGCGGATGAAGGCCCAGCGCGACACCGCCCGGGAGGCATGGGAGGAGGGCATGGAGCGCACCGGATTGGGGCGCGAACTGGCGCGGCAACTGGAGGACGCCGGGGCGGCCGGAGTTTTATACGGCGAACGTCCGCTCGGCTGGGGCGTGATGCGGGTGTTCTCGGCGCGAACCGAGAAGGTGCCGTCAATTCAGCTGAGCTGCGAGGACTATGGTTTGCTTCACCGGCTCGCGGCCAACAATCAGGGGCCGATGCTCGCGGTGGAAGTGGCGGCGGAGTTTCTGGGCGAAGTTCCGCTGTTCAACACGATCGCCGAGATTCGCGGCAAAGAGTTGCCTGGCGAGTACATCGTGCTTTCCGCCCACTTCGATTCGTGGGATGGCGCGTCGGGCGCCACCGACGACGGAACGGGCACTGTAACGATTCTCGAGGCGATGCGAATCATCCAGCAGGCCTACCCGAACCCGAGAAGAACGATTATCGCAGGCCACTGGAACAGCGAGGAGCAGGGACTGAACGGATCGCGCGCATTCGTCACCGATCACCCCGAGGTGGTGGAGGGGCTGCAGGCGCTGTTCAACCAGGACAACGGCACGGGCCGAATCAGCCGCATCTCGATGCAGGGGCTTATCGGGGCAGGCGAGCATTTCGCCCGCTGGCTGGCTCGCGTGCCCCAAGAGATCGGCCAGCACATCGACCTCACGTTCCCGGGCATGCCGGGAGGCGGCGGCAGCGACTATGCGTCGTTCCTGTGCGCGGGTGCGCCCTCCTTCTTCCTTTTCGCTCACAACTGGAGCTATTTCCCGTATACGTGGCATACGAATCGCGATACCTTCGACAAGCTCGTCATGGACGATCTGAAGAACAACGCGACGCTGTTCGCGATGCTGGCCTACCTGGCCTCGGAGGATCCAGATCGCGTGCCGCGCCTTCAGCGTGTGCTGCCGGTAAGTGAGCGCACCGGTGAGCAGAGGACCTGGCCGGAGTGTCGAGATGGTGCTCGCAGCTGGGAAGAAGAGCGCTGAGTGGGCTGAAGGGACGACATCGTAAGAAGAGGGCGGCTCTCGCCGCCCTCTTGTATTAGCTGTAGCTAGTAAGCGGCCAGGTCGAGGATCGCGCTCTGGATGTCCTCGACCTGCGGCAGGATCGCATCCTCCAGCTGGGGCGCGTAGCCGACGAAGGTATCGAGGGCCGCGACTCTGCGAACGGGGCCGTCGAGCCACTCGAACAGTTCGTCGGCGATGCGGGCGGCGATCTCGGAGCCGTAACCCCAGGAGATCGGATCCTCGTAGACGACCAGAGCCTTGTTGGTCTTCTTCACCGATTCGGCGATCAGATCGATGTCAAAGGGGCTGAGCGTTCGCAGGTCAATGACCTCGGCCTCGACGCCGGCCTGCTCGGCGGCCGCCCGGGCGGCTCGTACCGATCGCTCGACGGTTCCCCCGTAGGTGATGATCGTCAAGTCAGAGCCCTCCCGCACCGTCTTGCCGCGAGCAAACGGAATCATGTAGTTGGATCCCGGCTCACGGCCCTTGTTGTAGGTCTGGCGGTACAGGTGCTTGTGTTCGAGGAAGAGAACCGGATCGTCGCAACGGATCGCGGTTCGCAAGAGACCGTTGGCGTCCTCGGCCGTCGCAGGACAGACGACGTGCATGCCTGGTGTATGTGCGAAGATGCTGGCGCCTGTCTGCGAGTGATAGATGGCGCCGCCCTTCAGATAGCCGCCGTAGGTGACGCGCACGACCATGGGGCACTTGTAGGTGTTATTGGAGCGCCAGCGAATCAAGGGCACTTCGTTGCGGAGCTGCATCATTGCCGTCCAGATGTAGTCGAAAAACTGGATCTCGACCACCGGCTTGATTCCGCGTTGGGCGAGGCCGACGGCTCGGCCGACGATGTTCGCTTCCGCGAGCGGCGAGTTGTAG
>CP070722.1:2961549-3013983 GCA_020350785.1 Gemmatimonadota bacterium | reverse complement strand
CGGGCTCTTCCGCTTTCCGCTCAATTAGACCCGGCACAGGCCCAAACGTTAAAAGCGGTCCTCTCACATCGAGGGTCGGACGGCAAGCACGCCTTGACGCAACCGCCGAGCCGGGCTACCGTGGTAAATGTGACCCCGCCTACCAAAACCCTCCGCAGCCCCGTCTGAATCGCAGCGATCGCCGCCACGAGCGGGAGGTTGACGTGCCGGATTTCAGGATCATCTCGGGAAGAACTGGGCCGGAAGATGAGACGGAACGCGCTTCGCTGGTGGAGGCCCTCATCCATAGGGCTGAAGACATCGCCACTCGTTACAAGCTGGTGTCCGCCAACCTTCCATACCGGGCCTTTCGAGACCAGCTGCTCGCGGAGGACATAGCCGCACTCGCCGCGCAGTTGGCGGCCGCGACATGGAAGCGCATTGGGGACGAGGTCCCTAGCTACGCTTTTGCCGAGAAGATTGGCCGTCGCTACAGACAGGCGCGGGCGCCAGTCTCGGCCTTACTGCTCCACTGGCAGATCCTTCGTCGCTCTATCCACCTGACCCTGGCGGACGGGCAGATCCGCACCGGCCAGGGGAGCGAGGAGACCCTCCGCCAGGGCTCGCTGATGAACTACACCATCGACTGGGCCACCGAAGCCTCCTTGGTGGCCTATGTCATATCCGGCGACACGCGAGGGGCACCGACGGACACCTTCGACTGATTCTTTGACGCCAGCTTACCGCTCTCCACGCCCCTCAGCCGGGCGGGTCAGCCTCCGCCTGACCTCCTCTCGCAACGAGTCCTGGCGATCCAAGGCTCGGATGCTCTTGACCACGCTGGCCGACACTCGCGCTCCGCCAGAGGGTGCCAGGGTTGGGCTCGCCGCGCCAGGGGCGTTCCGTTCGATAGACAACTGATAGGTTCCAGTGGCGTTCGCAGCGAACGAATTGGCGACGATCAACCACGTCTCGCGCTGACCAGCGGCGCCGGTGATGGCAGCCACGCTCCGGCCGGGTTCCCCATCAACAGCCAGCGGTTCCTCCTCGAGATCGGTCACCCAAAGGAAAGGACTGAACCTGTCGGACGTCATGCTGATCAATACATCATCGCCCGCCGCCACGTTCAAGGCGTAGACATCGAAATAGCTCTGATCATCCAGCATGCAGTCGCCCGCAACCAGCAAACCGTCCACACTCTCGCCGATTCGTAGTCTGAACTCGATGGGACAATTGAAGAAGGTCAGGACGATCGGATCGACCAGTAGTATATCGGCCTCGATCGCCGCCGTGGCAAAACCGGAGCCCGTGTTGTCCCTGATCCGGAAGCTCCAGCTCCCCAGTAGCGAGTCGCCCACCAGCTCGGTGCTCCAGCCGGTGATGGTGGTCGTCGAATTGTCCTCCAACCCGAGCCGCCCGGAAAGCTCGAGCACGCCGAGCTCATCGATTCGGCCCCCGACCTCACCGGACACGGTGCCCTGATACGCGACACCGTCCAATCTCGACCCCGACTGACCCAGGTCGAGCTCGAAGATCAGCGACGCACCCTCGTAGAACACTTCATCACAGAAGAAGGGATCGCCTACCTCGATCAGCGTACAACTGAACACGCTGTATTGCCCAACCCATGTCCCCCTTACGTCAGGGAAGTTCCCCGGCCCGATGGGCTCGTCATCATCACACCCCGTGAAAGCCAAGCCCAGACCGCAAACGAACAGCAACGGCCACGGCCGTCTGACTACAGATATCAGCCCGTTCATGATTGATTGTCCTGAATTGGTCCGAGCGCCGCCGTTAGCGCGACGGGGCGATTTCAGCAGTCGGCCCGGATGCGTGAGACGCCTGAGGGCCTCAAGGGGGTAGTTATACGATAGGTATGGCGCCACCTGGTGTCAATGAAATCGACCGGGTCAGGGGTACCGCCAGCCCGACTCCCCAGATGCTTGGCACCTTGACCCGGACACTCCCAGGATGAATATGAACAGGGTTGGATGTAACAACCGGGGATCTGCAGACTCACAGGAGGCCTTATGAACCGCGCCCCGCTCGCCCTCTTGGCCCTGCTCGTGGCCCTCCCAAGCGGTAGTGCCGCACAGGACGTGGCAGCCGATCGGCTCACGCTCGACCATTTCCTCGAGCTGGAAAGCGTATCCGACCCACAGATCGCCCCCGATGGCCGACAGATCATCTACACACGCGGCTGGATCGACAAGCAGAACGATCGCCGCGAGTCCGCCCTGTGGATCGTGAGCACAGACGGTACCAAGAACCGCTACCTCACCGACGGTTCGTCTGCACGCTGGTCACCCGATGGCACGCGCATCGCCTACCTTGCCAGCGGTGAGCCGGCTGGCACTCAGATCTTCGTGCGCTGGATGGATGCGGAGGGCGCCACAACCCAGATCACGCGCCTGGACGAAACACCGGGCAGCATCGCCTGGTCGCCCGATGGCCGCTGGATCGGCTTCACAATGCTCGTGCCCGAACGAGACAAATGGACGGTAAAACTGCCCGAGCGACCGGAAGGCGCCAAGTGGACGGAAGGCCCCCGCATCATCGACCGGCTTAATTATCGCCGCGATCGCGTCGGCTTCCTCAAAGATGGCTACCGCCACGTCTTCGTCGTGCCCTCGGATGGCGGAACGCCACGGCAATTGACCGACGGGGACTACAACCACGGCGGCGGCTGGAGCGGCAGCGATATCTCCTGGACGCCGGACGGAAACTACATCGTCTTCAGCGGCCTGCGCGAGGAAGATTCGGACTACATCTGGCGCGAATCAGAAATCTACGACGTCCGCGTCGCTGACGGGCAAATAATAAAGCTCACCGACAGACGCGGCCCCGACGGCGGCCCGGCCGTTTCTCCCAACGGCGAACTGATCGCCTATGTCGGCTATGACTTCACCGACGACACCTACATCGACTTCAAGCTCTACGTGATGAACCGCGACGGCAGCAATCCACGACTGCTCACCGCTGGCCTCGATCGCACGCCGCGCGGACTCGTCTGGTCGATCGATGGCCGAACCATCTACTTCAATGCCGACAGTGAAGGTACCCGTAACCTCTACGCCGCCTCCCTGAACGGTACGATACGCCAGGTGACCACGGGCGCTCACATGCTGAGCGTCAGCGATATCGGCCGGAACAATCAGGCCGTCGCCGTGCGAACCAGCCACCACCAACCAGATGATGTGGTCACCTTCGATGTCAGAAGTCCGGACCGGCTCACCCAGCTCACCTTCGTTAACGACGACGTTCTGCACGGAATCGCCTTGGGCGAAGTGGAAGAGATCTGGTACAACTCGCTTGACGACTTGCGTATTCAAGGCTGGATCGTAAAACCCCCGCACTTCGACCCTGCCAAGAAATACCCGCTGATTCTCCAGATCCACGGAGGCCCTCACGCTATGTACAACGTGGCCTTCAACTTCAGCCGCCAAGAGCACGCGGCGAACGGTTACGTCGTGCTCTACACGAACCCGCGGGGCAGCTCGGGCTACGGTTCGGCGTTCGGCAACGCCATCAAGCGAGCCTATCCGGGCAAGGACTTCGATGATCTGATGAAAGGAGTGGACGAGGTCGTCGCCCGCGGCTACATCGATGAGCGCAACATGTTCGTTTTCGGTGGCAGCGGTGGCGGCGTTCTCACAGCTTGGATCGTTGGCCATACCGACCGCTTCGCAGCCGCTTCCTCCAATTACCCAGTGATCGACTGGCTGTCATTCGTCGGAACGACCGACGGCGCCAGCTGGTATCGTAACTTCGACCATCTTCCTTGGGAGAACCCCGAGGAACACCTGCGCCGCTCACCGCTGATGTACGCCGGGAACGTGAAAACGCCGACAATGCTCATGACCGGGATCAAAGACCTCCGAACCCCGATCTCGCAGACCGAGGAATTCTATATGGCTCTGAAGGTGCAGAAGATCCCGACGGTAATGTTGCGCTTCAACGACGAGTGGCACGGGACCAGTTCCCGGCCCTCAAACTTCATGCGTTCACAACTCTATCTGCGAAGCTGGTTCGAGAAGTACACCACGAAGGACGACGAGACCGCCACAGCGACCGCCGGCGGTTAGCTACGTCTGAGATCGCTCCGCACCGGCCCCTAAGGGCCGGTGCGGAACAGCGACTTGATCAAGTCCTTACGGAAGTTGGACTTGGGCGCCAGGTAGCTACCCAGCACAGCTAGCCGACGGACCGGGCCGACATCGGTCTGATCCAGCGCTATATCACCGTCTACGCCCAGGTAGACCGTCCGCAATGTGTCGCCGCGTATGCGGTAATGAATCTGGTCGCCATTCAATATGCGCCGCTCCTCTAGAAAGCCGAACCAGTGCGGGATGCCCTCGGAAATCATCTCGAAATCGGCCTCAGCGATGATCCCAGCATCTCGAACCTTGCCCACATCTTCGCGCACCCCATCAACGAACTGCTCCAAACTGATGTTGCGCACAAACTCGATGCGTGCATAGGCGTTAAGAGAGTTGATCCCGATCTGAGCGATCGACTCGGCCAGCTCTTCGGAATACTTCCCGCCTGATGCCAAGCGCTCGATGCGGCGCGCGTCCTCGCCAGCGAAGCGGATCTCCAACTTCAGCACATCCACTTTGAGAAATGTCTTCTCCAGCAGCATGCGCATGCTGGAATACGGGTTGCCAGCCGACGGCAACGTGTCGAGAGAAACCGCCTCGCGCACCTGCGGCGCGGCGGTCTCCGCACGGATCAACAATCCCCCCAGCGCCGCTCCGATCGCCAAGACGCGCCACGTGCGCGAACACGAGTACGAGGAAAACGCGATGTGACTCATGATCATACCTCGGATTGATAATGGACACACCTGGGCGCTAGGAACCCTCAGCGCTGTCCCAGATACATACGCAACTGTAGCGGTACCGGCCGACGAGTCAACGCCTCCCCGATCTCTCGCTCGTCGGTCCCTTCGATCGGGGCAAACAGCTGCACCTTGGTCGACTCGAGTGCCGCGACCGGCACGCCGTCACGGAAGAGCACGCGGTTGCCCGTCAACGCGGCGACCCGCGGCCCAGGGGTCACGATGCCCGCAAGGTTGAGTGGATCCGCGGCACTGATCGCCAAAAGCCGACCCGACTTCCGCTCCCGGCGCGTCGATCTCAGCAGCCCCACAGCCTCCGGCAGCGCGAACTGCTCGCCGGAGAAGCCGGCGACAAATCGACCGCCCCGAATCTCACCCCGCGCCTCCAAGCGACGGAGGACCCGCGTTAACTCGCGCCAGGGAGCCAGATTGGCCTCACGTCCCAACAACCGCCGGAAGACAACGCCGTAGCGTCGCAGCAAGGCTCGGGCTTGCAGTTCGACCGCATCGCGATCCGGGTCCGACCATGCGGCTGTCGTCAGCGACCGACGCACGTCCGCATCCCGCTCCGAGCCGACCTCTCGTTTCGCAAATCCAGGATCCCGGAAGACCGCCCAGCGCCCCGCCGACTCGACCCCGAAAGGAGCCGACCGACTCCGCCGCCGCCGGTTTCCGTCCATAGGTCGGCGCTTGCTGGCCGGTACCAGTAGCGCCCTCAGCCCGGCAAAGCTGTCGGCGTTCACAATGCCCACAGCAACCAGCTCGCCCAGCGCCGCCTCCACCCTCGTCTTCAACAGACCCGACTCGCGCGACAGCTCGGCGAAGAACAGCGCCCCGCTCCGCTCGAGCGTCTCCAGCACCTGTCCAGCGTCGGACGATAGCTCGACCGAGCCCAATGCCGGCGCCAGCGCCAGCCAGGCCGCCGCATGCTCCCGCGAGAAAAGTGCGATGGGACTCGTTCGGATCGGGCCGCCGGCGAACGTTCGCGCGCTGGCGTTCGCCGGCGGCGACAGGCGGCCCCACGACACCTTCCCGGAGAGACAAAGGCCATCCAGCCACAAGGGGTCGTATTCCTCCAGCCTGTCCGCCAGCACGTCGGCCTCCCATGCCGCCGCCGGTACCTCGTAGCCGTCCAGCAACTCGAGCACGGAGCTCAGCCCCTCCGGCCCGGCGGCTCTGGCCCCCGGGTCAACCCGACTCCATGCGAAGAGGAAGCGCATGAAGTCGGCCGCACTCACGGGCTCGATCTCGGCCCGCAGGCGATTCAGCGTATAGCGGTGCACGCGCGCCAGCAGCCGACGCTCGCACCATTCGATCGCGCCAACCCCGGGTGTGAAGCGACCCCGCAGCACGAAACCCTCGGTCTCCAACGCCAGGAGGGCCCGATCGATTTCGCCGATCGGCACTTGCAGCGACGCGGCCAGCGCGTCCGCCGTCGTCGGACCCAGAAGTTCCAGTCGGCCGCGCACCAGCTCACGCAGCGCCGACGCGCGATCCCAGGTCACTTTCAGCCGGCTCTCTGGAGCGCTGAGGGCCGGCCGCGTCTCAACACTTGAAAACACGGCCTCAAACTCCGGCAGGCGCTCGGCCGCCACCCAAAGCCCGAGAGAACCTTCGCCACCGCCCAGGATGAGCCGCCCTGCCCGACCGGCCCTGCCCAGCTCTTCCAGCCACGGCTGCCAGGACGTCGATTCCTGGCCCGCCTCGGCCTCCTCGTCGGTCAGAAACGCGTAGGTCACGAGCGCGTCGTGCAGCTCATCGGCATCACGCACGTCCGGCCAGGCCTCCTCCTTGACCCGCGCGATGGCTGCCGCATCCAGCTTGCCGAGATCGTCCGCCGACGAAAGCTCCAGCGACCGGCGCGTGAAGACAGCTTGGGTGCGTCGCTCCTCCAGGGGCACATCGTCCAGAAAGGCATACGGCCTGGCACTCAGCACTTCGTGCGCGAACGGCGACGGCTCGCGCGTATCACGCGCCACACACCGGATGGCACCCGCCACCATCCGCTCCAGCAGACTCTCGAGCCCCTCGATGTTCATGGCCTCCACGAGGCAGTCCTCAACCGTCTGATTGACCAGAGGATGATCCGGTACCTCCCGGTCACCCACGATGTTCTCGAGACACGCCACTTGATCCGGAAACACCGCGGCCAGCAGATCATCCGACTCCATGCGCTGCAGCGGCGGAGGCACTCGGCGGCCCCCTCTATGCCGCAGCTCCGCCAGCGCCCGTGTCGCGTTCCAGCGCCAGTGCGTCGGGAAGACCGGCGCATCCAGCATGGCCTGTATCAGAAGGTGCCGCGCCGTCTCCGGCCTCAGGTACCTGAAAACGTCATCGAGCGGAAACGAGTGCGATGCGCTCAGCGAGAGGACGATGGCGTCCTCGGTGGCCGCGGCCTCGAGCTCGAAGTTGAAGCTGCGGCAAAAGCGCTTGCGCAGCGCCAGGCCCCAAGCCCGGTTGATACGACTGCCGAAGGGCGCATGGACTACCAGCTGCATGCCACCCGCCTCATCGAAGAAGCGCTCCAGAACGACCGTGTCCTGGGTCGGCATCACGCCGAGAGCCGCCCGACCCGCCGCGAGATACTCGACCAATTGGCGAGCCGCCGCCAACGACAGACCTGCCTCGTCCGTCAGCCAGCGGACAGCCTGCTCCGGATCGTCGAGGCGGCGATCGATTTCAGCTCGCAGCTGGGATACCGACGCCGACAGCTCCGGGCTCCGCTCCGGAGCTTCCCCAAACCAGAACGGGATGGTAGGCGGCTGGCCTCGCGCATCCTCGACTCGCAACCTTCCCGACTCGATTCGCAGGATCCGCCACGACATGTTCCCCAACTGGAAGACGTCGCCCGGCATGCTCTCGATGGCGAAGTCCTCGTTCACCGAGCCGACCAGCGATCCATCGGGCTCCAGAATCACCGCGTAATCTGCAACGTCGGGGATGGCTCCACCCGATGTCAGCGCCGCCAGACGCGCTCCACGCCGCGCCCTCAGCCGCCGGTTTATCTCATCATGGTGGATGTGGGCGGCGCGGCGACCCCGTCTTGTCGTGAACCCGCTCGCCAGCATGCCCACGACCTCGTCGAACTCTTGACGCGCCAGCTCGCGATAGGGATACGCTCTCCGAAATACAGCGAACAGCTCCTCCTCCGGCCACTCCCCCGTCGATGTCTCGGCGACGATCTGCTGCGCCAGGACGTCCAACGGTTTCTCCGGAATGACGAGCCGATCGAGCTCCCCTCGTCCCATCGCTTGCAGCAACGCCGTGCATTCTACCAACTCGTCTCGAGTCAGGGGGAAGATCCGGCCCTTCGGAACGCCGTGCAGGCTGTGACCCGACCTTCCTACGCGCTGCAACAAAGTGGAGATGGTCCGCGACGAGCCTATCTGAATGACTAGATCGACAGCGCCGATGTCTATGCCCAGTTCCAGCGAGGCCGTGGCGACCAATGCCGCCAGCTGCCCATCCTTGAGCCGTCGTTCGGCATCCAGGCGCCTCTCCTTCGACAGGCTGCCATGATGGGCCGCCACCCGGTCCTCGCCCAACCGCTCGCTCAAATCCCTAGTCACTCGCTCCGCCAGTCGGCGCGTGTTGACGAAGATCAGCGTGGTGCGATGGCTATCGACCAGCTCGACGATCCGATCGTAGACCTCCGTCCAAACCTCGCGTGACATGACCGCCTCGAGCGCCGATGATCTTGGCACCTCCAACGCCAGGTCCATCTCTCTCCGATGGCCCTCGTCGATGATCTCACAATCTGGAACACCTTGCTCATCCAAACAGGCGTTGCCCACGAGAAAGCGCGCGACCTCATCGATCGGCTTCTGCGTCGCCGAGAGACCGATGCGGGTCAACTTGCCCCCCACCAGGTGCGCCAGTCGCTCCACCGTCAGGGCCAGGTGAGAGCCGCGGCGGTCGTCCGCAACGGCATGGATCTCGTCGAGCACCAGGGTCCGGGCGGTGCGCAGGATGCCGCGACCGCCCTCGGAGGTCAGCAACAGGTAGAGCGATTCGGGCGTCGTGACGAGTATGTGCGGTGGCTTCCTCACCATCGCCTGGCGTTCAGCCGATGGCGTGTCTCCGGTGCGCACCGCCGCCCGGATCTCCACCTCCGGCAGACCGAGACGGCGCAGCTCTCGGCGTATCCCGCGCCTGGGCTCCGCCAAATTCTTGTGGATGTCGTTGGACAGGGCTCTCAGCGGTGACACATAGACGACCCTCGTCTCGTCGGCGAGCTTGCCCTCGAGGCCGTCGCGCAGCAGCTCATCGATGCCCGCGAGGAAAGCGGCCAGCGTCTTACCGGAACCTGTGGGCGCGGCGATCAGTGTGTTGCGGCCCGAGCGGATGGCCGCCCAACCGCGCCGCTGCGCCTCTGTCGGCGCAGCAAAACAGGCTGAGAACCACCCCGCCACTGCCGGGTGAAAAGCCGAGAGAGCGTCGTCTTTCAAGTCAGTTACCGTGCTGGAGTCACGTCCCTCAAATAGCGCCGGGACCCGGCGGAAGTTCCCACCGGATCCCGGACTGGCGTTATCGCGCTCTGCAACGCCGCGACTAGGAGAACATCCCCAGACCGCCGAACAGGCCAGCAATCAAAGCCGCCACGACGAAATAGCAGAGCCAACCCAGCAGTACCGTGCCAATCGCCTTGCCGGTCGTGAAGTCCAGCGCCTGGCGCACCGCTATCACGCCACAGACGAGCATCCAGATACCCACCGCCAGGCGGACTATCCAGCCAAGCACCGGTATGAAGCCCAGAACGTTCAGAACACCCGGAGCCTGTGCAAAGCCCAGGGTGCGCAGCATCTCGCCCATATCGGCAGTGCCATCGAACACCTTGGTGCCGATCACCAGGGTCACCGCCGACCATATTAGCCAACCGACGAAGGCAGAAACGACCCCGCCGGCCATTTCCGCTCCGCCGGCACCGATCGCTCCTATCGCCGAAGCGACCGCCACGATCCCCACCACACCGGCGGCCTGCCCCGTAGCGGTGGTATCATGCTCCACCTCCTCGTAGGTCGGCACATCCAGTGTTGCTGCGCCAATCATCCGCTGCGTGAAGCTCGCCATGGTCTCACACCCCCTGTATCTGAATGAGTAGCCAGGAGCCAGGAACGAAGCCGTCTCTTCGGAAACGCCGCTAATCTATCGCCCTCACACCCCTCGGCGCCACGCCCCATTTACGATGGCCCCGGACACCCGTATCTTCCTTCAACATTCACCAGGCGCACGCCAGCCAGGAGGCTTCCGTGACCCGTCCTCTGTTGATCTGCTTCACTCTCCTTGCACTTTCCGCCTGCGCGAGCGAGCCAGCGGTAGACGTCCGCATCCTGACGCCGGAGGAAGGTGCGCTCCTCAGCGGCGATTCGGTCGTCGTCACCCTATCGGCAACCGGGATCGACATCGTCCCCGCCGACGGTCTCGCCACGCCCGGTCGAGCGCATCATCATCTCTTACTCGATGCCCCTCTGCCCGCAGCGGGATCACCGGTCCCCGTGGACCAGCCGGGCGTGGTACATTTGGGCACGGGAGATTCGACGCTGACACTCACGAACGTCACTCCTGGCGAGCACACGCTCATCGCGGTACTCGCTCTAGGTAACCACGTCCCGCTCGATCCCTGGGCCGTGGACACCGTACGCTTCGCCCTGGCACCACCCGAAGAGTAGACCGGCCGCATGAGAAAGGCGTGCCGCCCCACCCGAGGCGACACGCCAAATGGCTGGACCCACCTGCCTCCTCAGGCCGTAACGGTCTCGGTTTGTGGTATTTCGATGTCTTCGGCAAGCTCCCTTTCCGGCTCCTTCGCCTGGGTGAAGTGCTTCGCGAAGAAATCCCCCAGGTCGTCGCTCAGCGAGTACATCACCGGCACCAGAACCAGCGTCAGGAAGGTGGCGAAGCTGAGCCCGGCAATCACCGCAATCGCCATAGGCGCCCACCAGGCTGCTGACTCTCCGCCCCAATAGATGTTGGGCTCCAGGCGCGAGTAGAGTCCCAAGAAGTCGACGTTCAGGCCGATCGCCAATGGGATCAAGCCCATCACCGTGGTGATCGCCGTGAGCGTCACCGGCCGGAACCTCGTCATGCCGCCCAGGACCAGCGACTCCAACCGGCTGAGTCCATCTCTTTCTCTCAAGATGCCGATGTAATCCATGAGAACGATCGCGTTGTTCACCACCACGCCACCAAGACTGATCACTCCCACCCCGCTCATGATAATCCCGAATGGCATCTTGAATATAAGCAGGCCTATCAGCACGCCCACTGTCGAAAACACAACACAGCTGATGATGATCAGTGGCTTCAGCACTGAATCGAACTGAGATACCAAGATGAAAGCGATCAACAACAGAGCCATGACGAAGGCGCCAAACAGGAAAGCGGCCGCCTCCTGTTGCTCCTCTTGCTGACCGGCATAGCGCAGATCGTAGCCGCGCGGCAGCCCTTCCGCGAAGTCGCCAAGCTCGGCTCGCACCTCCGCGAGTACAGCATTGGCGTTGAAACCCGAGCGAACATCCGACGTGATCGTCACTATTCGGTCGAGGTTCTTGCGATTGATCCCACTGTAGCTCTCGTTGACGCTCCAGGTTGCCACCGACGGCAACGGGACTTGACTGCCATCCTCCGCCACTATGGTGAGGTCGTTAAGCGAATTGAGATCACGCCGGTAAGACTCCGCCAGACGCACGACAATGTCGTACTCGTCCTTACCATCTCTGAACTCACCCGCCTCGACGCCGTTGATGGCGCTCCGGACCACGAACCCAATCTTCTCGGTATTCACGCCGAAAAGCTGCGCCCTCTCGCGATCCACATCGACCGTGAGCTCGGGCCGCGCATCCGCCAAGTCGCTCTCCAGTCCTTCGAGCTTGGGAGCAACCGGTGAATTGGACAGAATGCTCACCACCTCATCGCCAAGCCGCTTGAGGATTCCGGCATCCTGGCCTACGATCTCAATGGTCACCGGAAGACCCGTGGGCGGGCCCTCCTGTGGCCGCTCAACCGTGATGTCGGCTCCCGCCACACTCGTGCCCACCGTACTGCGCATCAGCTCCAGCGTTTCGAATACATCGTGATCCCGATCCTCATAATCCACGAAGCTCACAGATACTGTGCCGAGGTGACTTCCCGAGCCACCGAAGATCCAGTCACCAGTGGTCGAGCCCGCTGTGGCCACAACCGCCTTGAAGTCCTCGTGCCCAGGCAGATCACCAAGCTCGGTTTCGATCCGACGGACGATCCGATCGGTGACATCCGCCCGCGTCCCCGTCGGCGTCTCGACCTGCACATAGACCGTGCGCGGTGGAATGTCTTCGGGGAAGAAGACGACCCCTCGGCTGAAGATCACGAACAAGGTCACCGCCAGTACCAGAACCGCTACCGCCTGTCCCATCACCAACCAGCGATGCGCCAGAGCCCAGCGGAGAAATCGCTCGTAAGCTCGCAGCGTCGCCGGCAGGTTGACGTTCTGCAGCCAGTACGCGCCACGAGCCAGGACAAACCGATAGAAGAAATACAGGAAGACAGCTGTGAGCGTGAGCAGGATCGCCGTGAGGGGCCTGTACATAGCCACGACCAGGAACGCAACCACCGCGCCTGCCCCCAGCATCAACTTCATCTCGCGAGTCAAACCCGGCGCAGCCTCGCTCTCCGGACGCAGCCATATTGAGCATATCGTCGGATTGATGACCAGGCCGACGAAGAGGGAGGAGCTGAGCGTGATAATCAGCGTCTTCGGCAGGTAGCCCATGAACTCGCCGACGATGCCGGGCCAGAAGGCAAGAGGAGCGAACGCCGCAACCGTAGTTGCGGTCGCCGCGATCACCGGAAGGGCAACCTCCCCGGTGGCCAGCTTCGCTGCCTCCTTCTTGTCGTAACCTCGCTCCCGGAAGCGGTAGATGTTCTCTACCACCACGATCGCGTTGTCAACCAACATCCCCAACGCCAAGATCAGGCTAAACAGAACAATGAAGTTCATTGTTATGCCGAGGACCTTGATGACGCTGAACGACAACAGCATCGATAGTGGAATGGCAATGCCGACGAACGACGCGTTACGAATTCCCAGTGCAAAAAGCAGGACGGCCACGACGAGAATCAGACCGGAGATTATGTTATTCTCCAGACTGCTCACCATCTTGTAGACTTCCTCCGACATGTCAGAAGTAATCTTGACGACCGTGGTCGGCGGAAATTCCGACCGCATCTCATCGATCGCAGCCCTGACCGCCCCCGCGGTTTCAATGATGTTCTTCCCCACACGCTTCTTGACACCCAGCGTCACGACTGGGCTGGCGTCCAGTCTTGCGTAGCTGTCACGTTCCTTGAACCCGAAATCAACTGATGCAACATCACCGATGTAGATCGGGCGGGCGCCAGGTGAGCTTACGACAATGTCCTCGATCAACCGCGTGTCCTTGAACTCGCCGGGCACGCGCACAAGATACTTCAACTCGCCGACATCGATCGTTCCGCCGGGCGTCGTGACGTTCTCTTCACGGATGGCATCGATGACATCGTCGAACGCCAGCCCATAGAACTTGAGCTTCGCAAGGTCTACATCGATCTGGACCTCCCGCTCCAACCCTCCAGAAAGCGTGACATCCAATACAGACGGTATCTGCTCCAGGCGATCCTGAATATCCTCCGCTACCTTCTTCAATCTGACCAAGCTGTATTCGCCCGAGACATTGACCTGCATGATCGGCCACTCGGCGAAGTTGAACTCGATGATCATCGGCTCCTCGGCCGCCGGCGGCAGCTCCGGCTTGGCGATGTCCACTTTCTCGCGGACGAGCTGCAGGGCCTCGGTCATGTCCATCCCAGCTTCGAACTCCGCTATTATGCTCGAGTAGCCTTCCACCGACGTCGAGGTGATCTCCGTTACGTCGGCGATCTTGTTCAGCTCGTCCTCTAGCGGTCGCGTGATGAGGGTCTCGATGTCCTCGGGCGCCACACCCGGGTAGACAGTGTTCACCGCCACGATGGGAATCGTGATCTCAGGGGCCGCCTCTTTGGGAACCCGGATGTACGAGATAAGGCCGGCGATTATGATGCCAATTGTCAGAACCAGAACGCTCGTCGGATGATCGACGGAGAACGACGTCAGCCAGAACTCTTTGAATACGCCGTGACCGTCCCCCACGTCCTGATCAGTCTGCGACGATGAGCTGCTCCGCTTCTTGCGTCGAATGAAGCTGGACATTTAACAGATCCCTCTGTCGTTTACTGGGACTCGAATCCGGCCGGGCCAACCACTTCCACCCTGTTCCCAGCCTCTACCAGCTGTTGGCCGGTCACAATCAGCCGCTCGCCTGGTTCCACTCCCTCGCGTATGACGACCCGGTTGGCGTAGAGCGGGCCCAGTTTCACCGCGTGCGCCTCCGCGATGAGCGCTCCGCCACTCTCCTCTGCCACAAAGACCTGGTAGCCGTTCTCCGTTCGCAGAACCGCCGACTGCGGAGCCACAAGTACATCTTCCAGCCGCTCGTCGACCACCTCCACGCTCGCCAGCATGTGTGGCTTGATGATGCGACCTGGGTTGTCGATGACGACTTCGATCGTGAACGTGCGGTTGGCCTCATCGACGGCGCTTCCCACAAAAGAGATAGCGCCGAAGAACGAGCGGTCTGACAGGACTTCGAAGCGGATCACCGCCTCGTCACCTGGCTGCACCGAGCCCGCAAACCGCTCGGCGACACCACCTGTCACCTTGACGCGATCGATCTCCACAACGCGCGCCACAGGTGTGCCCGGCGCCACCATCTCGCCCGCATCGACGAAGCGATCGTCAAAGACACCGGAGATCGGCGACCTGATGACCGTCCGCTCGAGCCGCGCCTCCAAGGTCGCCAAGCGCGCCGCGTGCAGCTGGGACTGGTACTTTGCCTCCAGGAAAGCGATCTCGCTTCCAATTTCTTCGTCCTCCCAGAGGCGGCGCTGCCGCTCAAAACGCTCCGCCGCCAACTGGGCGGCCGCGGCGGCCTCGGCTACCTGCGACTCGAGCACGTCGGCCTGGATCTTCGCGAGCGGAGCCCCCTTCGATACGTATCGGCCCTTCTCGATGTAAAAATGCTCAACGACGCCGCTCTCCTCGGCACTGACTATCACGTCGTTCAACGCCTCCACCTCGCCGGTCAGACGAATGAACGTCGTGAAATCGGTGGGCTCGAGTCTCAGTACCTCTACGTTCACGACTTTCACGAAATCGTTAGCTGCCTCGGCCGCCTCGCTCGTCTGACCACCCGAGTCACAGCCCATGGCGGCCAAGCCTCCCAGCAGCGGGACGACCAAAGACAAAACCACTCCCAAACGCGCCTTATCCATTACGGGCCTCGCCCTTTCCTTCACAGTTCCGCGCTCTACTCCGATATACTGCTTCTCTCTGCCCCTTGACGGGTGGCATCTACCAGCGGGACCACGCCGATGGCATCATCCAGATCCGCCTGCGCCATCAAGTAGTCGAAGACCGCCTGGGCGTAGTTGTACTCCGATTCCCTCAGTAACACTTCGCCTTCAGTCACATCCAGCTGTGAGCTCAGGCCGGCCAAATACTGCGAGGTCACGATCTCAAAGCCGCGCCGAGCCTCGCTCACTGCTGTACGCTGGGCCTCCGCCCGCCGGCGTGCCTCCTCCAAAGCCTCGAGCGCCGTGCGTATCTCATTCGCCGCTTGCTGCTCTAAAAGCTCTAGACGAACCTCCGCCTGACGCCGGCCCAGCTGTCTCTGCTGAACGCGCGATGAACGCTGAAACCCGGAGAATATCGGCACCTCGAGCTGAACGCCGATGAACGCACTCGTCGTACGCTGATTCTGGTTCTGCCCGAAGAAGTTCAAGGCCCCGTTTTCCTGAGCGATGATCCCGTAGCTGAAGAACGCGGACAACCGTGGGTAGAGGTTTGTACGCTCGTACCTCACCCGCGCATCCTCCAATTCCACGTTCAGTCGAGCCTGACGCAGGTCACTTCGGCGGCCCTTCGCCAACGCGAAAAGCTCCTCGAAGGAAGCGCTCAGGGCATCGTCGTATCCCACCAGCCGCAGCAGATCCCGGTTGGCGCCTTCATTCGCCTCGATCGTTGCCAGATCGATCTGATGCAGCTGGCCGACCACTCGTACCGGGGTCACCTCCTCCAGGCCCATCTCGACCGAGAGCCCACGCTCAGCCGCCGCGGCCTGGTTCGCAGCGCGCCTCAGGTTCGGTGTCAGGTTCGCCAGACGGACCTCGAGCCGGAGCACATCATAGTTGGCGGCCAACCCGGCCCGATTCAGCCCCCGCGTCTCCTTCAGTGTCTGCTCCGTACGATTGATGCTCTCTTGCGTCACCCGTACCAGCTCGTGCGCCGCCAGCGCCGTGTAGTACGCTCGCCGTACGCGTGTCGCTACCCGCTGAGCCTGTCCACGCACGGATTCCTCTTGCACCGCTTGAAAGCGCCCGGCCGCACCTACTCCGACGAAGACACTCGCGTCAAACAGCGGCTGCGTCACGTTGACCCAAGCGGACCAGTTGTTATCGGCACCAAAACGCACGGGTATCACTTCGTTCGGATCGGCTGCCGGGTCGAAAATTATCGCTGGTAGGAATGCCTCCTGCACTTCCAGATTACGCTGGTAGCTCAGTGTGGCGTCGACACTGGGAAACGCATTCCCCCAGGCCTCGCGCACCTGATGATCGGCCGTCTCCAACCCGATCTGGGCGTCCTGTAACTCTCGATTGTTCTCCAGCGCGATCGCGATGGCCTGCTCGAGGGAGTACGAGGGACCCTCCACACCCTGCGCGGCAAGCCCGTCGGCCACCGCCAGACTCACCGATCCCGCTATGAGACCGTGCACCAGAGCGCGCACAACGCTTCGCACAACTCTCTCTCCTTCACTCATGATTCCCACCATCTATCTCGAGTGCGATATGCCTAACCACCAAACCGTGAGAGATGTCCCCTTGAACACTCACCCCCGATCCTTGAGACCGTTGATGACGAAATCACCAAAACGCCCAAACAACTCCGGAGCGCTCAGTTTCTCCCCCGTGTGGCGACAGCGAGCGTTAGGCTCACACGAGAGCAGCAAGGTCACAAGGCCATGCACGTGCGTCCAAAGGTACAGAACGACCAGATCGGGATCGCTGCGGCGAATCGCGCCCGATTCCATCGCGTCTACCACGGTCTGCCGAAAGAGATTGTAGCCACCACCCGCCGGAAGCTCCTCGATGTCCGTCGGGCAATCCGCGTGAGACGCGAATATGACTCGGAAATACTCGCGATTCTCCAAGGCGAATCGAATGTACGCCTGGCCTAACGCTTGAAGCCGCTCCGTCGACCCGGGGGGAACCCCTTCTATCGCCGCCCGCAGATATCCCACGAACCGCTCGAAGCCCAGGCTGACGACGCGCCTCACCAGGTCCTGCTTGTTCTCGAAGTAGTTGTAGATCGCCGTCGCGCTGACCCCGACTCGCGCGGCAATCGCCCTCATCGAGAGCGCGGCCAAACCACCCTCGGCCAACAAATCCCGGGCCGACTCCAGGATCGCAACCTCGGTGTCCGTGCCGCGAACCGGCTCGGCAATTCTGGTTGCCATACCGCCCCCTGCGGTTAACAGTGTAAACTTTACGCCGTTAACATATCCAACCGCGCCTACCCGTCAACCCGCTCCGCTCGCTGGCCCCCCGGGGTCAGCGGTGAGTCGAGTTGGCAGCAGCGGCTGCCTGGATCTACGCGGTGAGTTCGCGCCTGGGGAGCAGTGAGTCCCGCCTTCGGGGCCGACGTTCGGGTCGGCGGGGCGAGCGGTGTGGCGGCCGTCTCGGGCCGCGGTCACGAGAACCCGGAAAAGCGCCTGGCTGGTCCTGCATTCAGTGAGCTTCCCCCGTTTCCCGCGGTTTGACCCCCAGGAGCCGGTAGCTCAGGAAGAGGAGGATGGGCACGCACACGAGGGAGAGGATCGTCGCGGCGACGATAGCAGCCACATCGGACCCCGTCACCGCTTGACCAAGCTGGTGCAGGCCAAGCCACAAGCCGAAGAAGCCGACAATACACAGGAGTAGCGACGACAACTCCTTGAGCGGCGTCGCCTGATAACGTCTCAGTCGCGTCCCCTCCGCGGCCAGAGCCAAGACCGGCCAGATCAGCGTGAAAGGAACCAGCAGACGAAGCCACATGAACCCACTCCCTTTTCCGACTCTGATCTATCTCCCTCGGGAGGCGCAATTCTATCTTGAAGGCCGCGTGGCCACAAGCACAGGCGAACCTGTGGGCGGGGTCGCCCTGGTCGGGGTCCTGGACTGGCTGCCCGCGGCCCGGAGCGGCCCTATTGATACCCTGGATGGTCCTGACGTACGGCTACGGCCCGTTCACCTTGGGCCGTCCCTTCTAGGTCGGGCCGAGGTGAACGGGCCGATTGTTGGGCTAGAAGACGTTCAGGCGGCTTTGGCCTCCGAGACCAACTTGGTCACCGAGTTCTTGGCATCGCCGAACAGCATCATCGTCTTCGGGTGGAAGAACAGCTCGTTCTCCACGCCCGCGAAACCGGCTCTCATGCTCCGCTTCAGCACGATGATGTGCTCTGATTCATCCACGTTGAGGATGGGCATGCCGTAGAGCGGGCTCGTCGTGTCGTGGCGAGCTGCCGGGTTGACGACGTCGTTTGCTCCTATCACCACGGCCACCGTGGTATTCTTGAAGTCGTCGTTGATATCATCCATGTCGAACAGCTCATCGTACGGAACGTTGGCCTCGGCGAGTAGCACGTTCATGTGCCCCGGCATACGCCCGGCGACAGGATGAATCGCATAGCTCACCCTGACGCCTCGCCCCTTCAGCACATCGGCCAACTCGCGAACCGCGTGCTGCGCCTGGGCCACCGCCATGCCGTAGCCCGGCACGAAGATGACCGAGTTCGCGTAGGCCAGTATCATACCGGCCTCTTCCGCTGACACGTCACGCACCGTACCTGCCGCAGCACCAGCCCCAACGCTGCCCCCGGCACCCACGTCGGCTGTACCCACAGCGCCGAACAACACGTTGGCAAGCGAGCGGTTCATTCCGACGCACATGATGTTGGTCAGGATGAGGCCCGAAGCGCCAACCAGTGAGCCGGCGATGATCAGTACGCGATTGTCGACGACGAACCCGGCGGCCGCGGCGGCCAGACCCGAGTACGAGTTCAGCAGCGAGATCACGACCGGCATATCGGCGCCGCCGATGGGAATCACTGAGGTCACCCCCAGGACCAGCGCCAAGCCGATAATCACGTAGAATACGGTGAGATTGCCCTGATCGAAAAAGACCACATAACTACCCAGGGCCAGAACGGCCAGCAACAGAGCGCTGTTCAGCGACTTCTGCAGCGGCCAGGTGATCGGTGCGCCCGTCATCAGGCCTTGCAGCTTGGCAAAGGCGACCATGCTTCCCGAAAAGGTCACCCCACCAATCAGCGTGCCGAGAATGATGCTGACGCCGGAATCGTTGCTCATGGTGAGCTGAGGGCTCAACAGGCGCATGAACTCGGATATAGCCACCAGCGCCGACGCCCCACCGCCGAAGCCGTTGAAGATACCGACCATCTGGGGCATGGCCGTCATTTGGACCGCCTGCGCCGAGACGCCGCCGATGAGGGCGCCGATGATGGCGCCCACCAAGATCAGCTGCCAGTTGGCGAAGTCGGTCTCCAGCAGAGTCACGATGATCGCCAGTGCCATACCAGCGGCCGCCATTACGTTCCCCGACCTGGCCGTCGTCGGCGACTGTAGCCGCTTCAGGCCAAAGATGAAGAGCGCTGCGGCAACCAGATAGCTCAGGTTCGCAAGAGTGAAGAAACTCATAATCGCTAATCCACCCAACTAGAATTCGCGTGATCTACCGCCTCAGGCCAGACGGCGGCGCCCACACCTAGGGCTTCGCCGTCTGCCCAGGCGTTTCCTTCTTCTTGAACATCTGAAGCATGCGATCCGTCACCAGAAAACCACCGACTACGTTGATCATTCCCATGGCAACTGCTATCACACCCAGCACCAAGATCAACGTGCTCTCGCCGGCTGCCGCCGCCGTGATCACCAACGCTCCGATCACCGAAATGCCCGAGATCGCGTTCGATCCCGACATCAACGGCGTGTGCAAGAGCGGCGGCACCTTCGTAATGACTTCGAAGCCCGTGAACATGGCGAGCACGAAGATATAGAGATTGTTGAGTAGTCCTTCTGGCATGTCGGCCATCCTCACAGCAGCGCTCTTACGCGCTCGTTGACGATTTCTCCACCATGCGTCACACAACTACCGCTTACGACCTCATCCTCGAAGTCGAGATTGAGCTGGCCATCTTTCACCAACTCACTGAACAGGCTGGTGACGTTGCGAGAGTACAAACTGCTTGCATCCACCGCCATCGAACTGACCAGATCCGTCGGGCCGTGTATCGTTACCCCGTGCTTCACAACCACCTTACCCGCCTCGGTTAGAGCGCAGTTGCCGCCGCTCTCCGCGGCAAGGTCCACGATGACGGATCCCAGCTTCATCCCCCTCACCGCGTCTTCCTCGATCAGTCGCGGTGCCGCTTTGCCCGGTATCGCGGCGGTCGTAATCACGATGTCGGCCGCCTTTATATGCTCGGTGAGAACTTCCTTCTCCCGCTTCTGTGATTCCTCCGAAAGCTCCTTACCGTACCCACCCGCGTCTTCCGTCTCCTCTTCGCCAAGCTCGATCTCGATGAACTTGGCGCCCAGACTCTCGACCTCCTCCTTTACCGCCGGCCGAATATCAAATGCCTCGACCCTCGCGCCAAGTCGCCGACACGTCGCGATCGCCTGCAGTCCGGCCACGCCCGCACCCAAAACCAAGGCCTTCGCCGGGGGGATCGTGCCCGCCGCAGTCATCGACATCGGAAAGAACTTGGCCAGCGAGTTGGCCGCGATCAGAGCAGCCTTGTAGCCAGCTATGTTGGCCTGCGAGGAAAGAGCGTCCATCTTCTGCGCTCGACTGATCCGCGGAACGGTCTCCATCGCAAAAGCACTGACCTTGCAATCGACAAGCCCCTTCACAACCTGGGGGCTGGTCAGTGGTTCCAGGAAGCCAATGAGCACCGAGCCCTCACGCATCATGCCGACCTCGGTAAGATCGGGCTTCCGAACTTTGAACACGACGTCCGCCCCGAACACAGCTTGCGGCCCATCGACCACCGTGGCGCCCGCCTCGCGGTACGCTTCGTCGCTGAAGTACGCCTCTTCCGCGGCGCCCGCTTCGACCAGCACCTCGAACCCCGCTTCCACCAGCTTCGCCACCGCCGCCGGCACCAGTGCTACCCGGCGCTCGCCTTCTACAGTTTCCTTTGGTACACCGAGTTTCATCTTCTCAGCTCTTTCCGCTTAGTCGCGAGTTCCTCTATCCTCTTGCTCGCCCGCGTCTTGATCTCCACTCCGCCCATGCAGGCCAGCGCGGTCACTACCAGATGTGGCGCCTCCGAAGCCCGTGACCCCCCCGGTTGCTCCACATGATCCTCAACAGCACCCATGATGCCCATACCGCGGACCGTCACCGGCAATCCGGGTGGAACCAGGATCTTTATTCCACCCATCACGGCAACCGCAGTCACGCGCGTCGCCCCTTCCGCCAGCAACGCATCACGGAAATCAAGCTCCACACCTCCCATGACCGCCACAGCATTCAACTGACGCGGCGGCCTCCACTCTCCCTTCCGTGAGCGGCCGCCCAATACGGCGAGCGCCCAGCCCCGCTCCGCCGGCAGCTCAGCCACCGGCGCCGCGACCGCTGCCAGCACAGGCAGATCGCCCACCAGCGTCTCGAGCTCCGCCAGACTTCGCGCCTCATCCACCACCGCCAGCCGCTGCTCCAGCACATCGAGGCCGATGTGGCCAACCGCGAAATGCTCGCACAGCTCCGCCGTCACACGGTCTCGTTGGTCCGACGTGGGCAAACCGGGAACCGGCGGTCTCTGGCTGATTGCGTCCTGATCCTCTTTCACAGGCTGCATTTTCCGCCGCCGATCGCGGCTCCAAAGGCTAGACTGGCGCGCCGTCCTTCAAGCATCATTCGTGCCCGTAGCCGCAGCGTATCCCTCACGCCTAATCACACCTGCTGTAATACGTTACGGCATCGAGGCCGGCCGGCCCGTCGCTCCCGTGCAGGCCGCCGGTGCGCGAATTGAGGCGTTTTGCCTCACTGGGACCGGCCTCAGTCCCTTTATGATGGGGCCACCTGTAACGCTAGGCTACTGGTCGCCCGCCAGCAGTGCCTGAAAGCTGGGTCGATCCCGCAAAGGATCCCAGGTGGGGTCGGCGTTGAGCCACGGAACAGTGACTGGAGCGTCTGCGTTCAAGAGCACTTCGAGCTGGTCGACCGCGGCTTCGTATTCCCCGACCATCACGTAGATGTGCGCCAGGTTATCGACTAGCGCCGCGCCCGCGTAAGCGTCCTCGGAAATCGGCAGGAGCTCGACTGCCCGGCGGCCCTCCCTGACCGCATCATCCTTGCGGCCCAGGCCGGCGTAGGCCAAACCGAGCTGGGCGTGCAATCGCGACTCTCCAGGGCTGACGGCCAGGCGCCGCTCCACGTCGACACGCGCCGAGTCAAAGCTCACGCTCGCGAACTCAACCTGTTCGGCCCGCTCTGCCACGATTGCTCTCGCGAGATAGAACGACGCCGTATCCGTCCCGAAGGAATCCAACTGGAGGCGGCTCAGCGTCTCGTCGTAGTCGCGGCTTCTGACTCCAAACAGCATGCGGAACTCCGACCAGTAGAGGCTCGCATGTGCTTCGGCCAACCTTCTCTGCGCCAGTTCGAAGTCCGGATCCAGCTCCACCGCCTTCTCCAGCAACTCCAGCGCCTCCTGTGCGCTGGCCGCCGAAGAGCTCGACGCCAGGTACTCTTTCCCCAGAAGGTAGTAGTTGTAGGCCTCCAGATTCCGGGTCGGCTCAGCCCGCAGCGCTTCTCGCTCCGGCCCGATCAACTCTAGGCCCAGCGCGTCCACGACCTTCTCCGCTATCTCCGACTGGACGTCAAACACACTCGAGATCGGCTCCTCATAGATCTCGGCCCAGACGTGCGTCGCGTCGGCCACCTTGATGAGCTGAGGCGTCACACGGACGCGGCTGCTGCCGTCCGGCAGGTTCTCCCATCTCACCGTGCCCTCCAGCACGTAGTCAACGCCCAGCTCTTCCCCGATCTCCTTGACGCTCTTCGCACTGTCCTTGTACTGGATTGCACTGGTGCGAGCGATCACCCCGAGACCCCGGATGCCGGCGAGCCGGGCGGTGATCTCTTCCGTCACGCCGTCGGCAAAATCCTCGTCCACAGTCCGGCCCAGGTTGACGAACGGCAGAACCACGAGCTTGGCCCGGTCCAGCCCGCTGGCCTCGACCCCCGCACCCTCGCCCCACCAACCTGGCAGCTTCGGCAGGATGTACCCCGCAGCTCCGACCGCGACCAAGGAAACCAGCCCTACCGCGACGAGAGCGAGCGCGCGCCCCGGTCGCTGCAGCCGCGCCGACTCCTCCGCCAAAGGCTCCGTCCTTACCACGCCGCGCGGTGTGATATCGAAGGCCCAGGCCAGGACCATCGTGACCGGAAAGCCCAGCAGCGTAAGAGCCACGACCAGGGTGATCGTCCACTCCGGCAGTTTGAGGGCGGGAAAGGCAATATCAGCGACTTGGAGAACACCAAACGCGACTACAGCATAGACGACGGCCACCCGGAATACGCGACGTCGCTGCAATTCCGCCAGGAAGGCGCGCAGCCGTGAATCACTACGAGCCATAGATTAGCCGAACCCTGTACCTAGCCAATGGCTTATTCCATCGCCACCTACGACGCAAAATGGATTTCCCGCGAGAGTGGTGCGCGGAGGATCCCCCCCTCCATCTTAGAGTCGCCGATCGCATTCATGGTTGTAAGGCTGCTCCCTTGGACGTTGACTACGCCGAATTCCGAATCCGGACCGCTACTCAGCGCTCCGCCCCAAACGCCTCCGAGAGAGGACCGTCAGCAGTCCCAGCATTCCGCGCCAGCACCCCTCTGCAAGTCGGAAGCTGCTGGCTGGGGATCTCGATTTCACATTCCGCGTAACGGCCGGAAATCCGCCCCCCCCATCCATCACCGATGACGGTCATCTCCAGCGGAATATCGCTCGACTTGTAGCTCACACTGTCCAGCTCTTGCAGCACTTGCGCATAGCGACCATAGATTGTCACAAACCACCGCTGTTTCGACTTCAGCTCCATCAGCGCATCGCTATAGCGCCGGCTGTCTTCAGCGTATCGGCCGGCCTCGGCCTTGAATGCGTCGTTGAACGGGTTCTCGAAGAGAAAGAAACTCCAGTCATCGCCCTCAAGCTCAAAGTAGGCGGCCGACAGCCTGGCGGTCTCATCCCGCCTGTCTACCACTCGGAACACCACCTGTCGGCCGTTGCGGGTCTCATCGACATCCTCGATCACCACGCGCGTGCTGTCGGTGCAACCGTACGGCCAGCCTTCGCAGAACCTCTCCCGAATCTGTAGGGCAGCTTCATCCCTATCAAAATCGTCGCAACCGGCCACCAATAAGAGGCAGGCAAGCGCAATGACACGGTACTCCGGGAAGCTATGCATCACGGGCTCCCACTTTGCAAGGCGCTGATGCGGCACGGCAGGAGAGTCAGTTGTCAATCTACCAGCCCGCCCGACCCTAAACAACGCAGCATTCCCAGCCTCGCGTGGGGCCCTCTTGCTCAAATCTCCGGAGTCCGACACATTGGCCTTCAGCCGCCCCGCCCCCCCCGACGAAACGCACAGCCCATGCAAGACCTGGGAACCCTCAAAAAGCAGCTCGCTCAGGAAGAAGCTGCCCTGGCGGCGACGCTCCAACAGATCGAGCGGATCCAAAGCCGGGTCGATTCGTTGCGCGCTGAAATCGAAACCACCCAGAGTCGCATCGAGGCTGCCGAACAGCAGATAGAGGAGTTCAAGAGAGACACGCAGGCGGCGGAGAAGAGAATCTCACTATTACGCGAGTACATGGCCATGGTCGAGCGCGCGCCGCCACCACCGCCGGATATCATTGCGCCAGGTAGGCCGGCACTGGATTCGCAAAGACCCGACGCCGCCAAGAAGACTCCCGCTGCGCCACTTCCGCGGGGCGCGCCTGAAGACGATACCATCGGGGACCTGACTTTCGTCAAACCCCTGGGTCCAGCGACTCCCGAGCGCGTCAAGCCGCGGCAGACGGAGGCCAGCACCTTCGACGGTCTGGAAGATGAAATCCTCACGTACGAGCTGCTGCCGCGGACTCAGACGTTTGTCGAAGAGTTGCTCTTGGTCCTGGCTCACCACAAGAAGGCGGTTGCACTCAAGGACATTGGCCGCATCTTTCGCCGTCTGGACTACGCGCCCAAAGTCGCTGCGACCGAGAAGATCATCAGGCAACACCTAGAGTCGGCCGGTCACTTGTTCGAGTATATGAGTGAAGGTCGAGTCACCCTCTCGCGCGAGGGGCGCGAAGAGGCTGGCCGCTTGCTCGAGGAGCTGCTCTAGCCGCCTCGGATAGGATGACTGGCGCGGGGTGCCGGCGATTCTCATAACGGTAAAGAACCGTACCACAACTAACCACGGACGTACAAAGGAGGAGACCCATGACCGATAGCGTTTACAAGATCATCGAGCTGGTGGGCACGAGCACCACGGGTTGGGAGGACGCCGCCAAGAACGCGGTCAATAAGGCAGGCGAGAGCCTCAAGAACCTCCGCATCGCGGAGATCAGCAAACTCGACATGACGGTGGAGGACGGCGGCACCATTCGTTTCCGCGCAAGAGTGACGCTTTCCTTCAAGGTGCAGTAGCGCCCATATCCTTTACCCGTGGGCCTGGAGGGGCGGCAAGGCCGCCCCTCCAGTATGGTCGGGAGGATCCGTGACTCAGATGGCGGGACGCGAATAGCGCTCGAGCCACTGAAGCCCCAGCTCATCGGTCCTGGTCGCGTAGATGGCACCACGGCCAAAGCCGACTATTCCACGACCCGTAGGAAGCTCGATCATAGCCTTCAGATTCCCCGCCTCGTCGAAGACGTCGAGGTGAACCGCCTCGCCGGCCGGCACGTGTCGTTGGACCCAAACGTAGCCCTCTGGATCCACCGACACTCCCCTGGCCACGAAAGGAGGTTTGACATCCGGCCAATCGAATCCGTCAATGTCAGGCGTCGAACCGCCGACACCGCGCCCGAATGAGACGCGGCGTTCCCCGTTCTGAACCTCGATGCCGACACGCAGGCCGTTGCCCAAGCTTTCGACCCATTCCTCCTTGTCTGCACGTCGCAGTTTGACCGGCTCGTATGAAACCGCCTGACCACGTACGATCTTTCCGTCCCGGTGAATCCATTCAACGTGATAGTCGGCGGAGCGCGCAGTGACGACCCGGCCATCCCAGGCCACAGCCCAAGCGTCCTCGTAGCTGAGTGGAACGGGTCTCATCGCGACACTGCGATCGCTGGGACCGCCCGAAGTCGAAACCTTCATCTCGGGCAATGCGACTCGCGCTAGCGTGTCCATCGCCCCGCTGCCTCGATCCCAGCGCACCACGGGCGCCGAATCGGGCAACTGAGCGACGGGCCCGCCGCCCAACGGCTGAAAATAGACTCCGCCCTCCGAGTCGGCGGCACGCGGCAGAACCAACAGCAGGCGGCCTGCCGGGCCATTCTGAGCGATCGGCATCGTCGCCCCGAAACCCCCGTCCGGACCTATCACTGTCAGTCGCGCGTTACCCAGATCCACCAGCAAGGTCGAATCACCGGGCAAGGGGAAAACGGCGTCCGGCTGTCTGTACTCCTCGGGGCCCTGTCCCACGCCGCCAATCGTATCTGCTGAGCCTGCCTCAAGGTCAGCGATTACCAGCACCTGGCCCAATGGGTCGGCCACCATCACGCGGCCATCCGACAGCTCCCGCAGACCGCCCACCAGGCTGAAGGCGTCAGCGAAGGTCACGTCGGGCCGCTCCAGCCTCCGTTCTGGCACCTGGGCACATAGAGCGTTCGCGCCAAGCGCGATCCAGATGACTGCAACCAATCTTCCAATCATGTCTACCCGTCCTCTTTGGACTTAACACCCACGATTCTTCGTATACGTGGATGCGTGAGTCTGCCAAAGCGTCGCAGTCTCGCGGGCCGAGCGGTCATTCCGAGTCGAGCTCAGTGAAGCGACCGATCCGGAAGGGATGCCAGTCGAGCTCCGTTTCGCCCGTTACGATCAGCTCGGCCACCAGGTCGCCTACGAGCGGGGAAAGCAGGATTCCATCCCGGCCGTACCCCGTGGCGTAGAACAGACCCTCGATCTCGGGGTCCGGACCGATGATTGGGGACGAGTCGGCGCTGATCGGCCTCAGACCCGCCCACTGCTCCAGCGGTTTGCGGCCGGCCAGGGCCGGTATCAGCTCCGCAGCCGCGTCCTGGATCACACGGCAGCCCTCCTCCGTGATCGAGCGATCAAACCCGACCTCCTCCATCGTGCTGCCTGCGATGACAGTCCCTCTGCCGCGCGGAACCACATAGCGGCCCGCATGACTGGCTATGATCGGCCCGAGAGCAAACTCCGAGACCGCCAGGCGAACGATCTGCCCACGGACCGGTCGCACCGGGAGCCGTCTACCGGATGCGCCCGCGATAGACCCGCTCCAAGCACCCGCCGCCAGCACGACGCGCTCTCCGTCCAGGCTGCGACCGTCTACGGTCAACACGCCAGCGACGGCCCCGCCCGAAACCTTGACCTCACGTACCCCATTCCCGGCGATCAGTCGAATGTCGGTTGAGGCGATCGCGGCACCCAACGCTGCCCCCAACGCCTGGCTGTCCAGCTGCCCTTCATCCGGAAGCCACAGGTAGGAGACGACGTCCCCCGACACACCCGGCTGAATTCGCGCCGCTTCCTCGGGACCCACCACTTCAGCTCTTAGAGCCGCCTCCCGCTGCCAGCACGCGACCTCATCCGCATCGACGTGCTCCCGCTCGCACAAGTTCGCGACCAGCATGCCGTCCCATCGAATCCCGAGGTCCTGGCGGCACAGCTCGGCGACCCTCGCTGCGAAAACGGGATAGCGTCTCCGGCTTTCCAGGCAGAGACGGAACTTGGGGGAATCCGCGGTCGACTCGTACTGGGCGGCCAACATCCCGGCCGAAGCGCCCGTCGCCCCACCGCCCGGGCGGCCCGCATCAACGAGCGTGACGGCGGCGCCACGCTCCCAGAGCGCCAGGGCTACACCAAAACCCGCCAGGCCCGAACCCACGACTATGACTTCCAGCATGCCACACCATCACGGTCCATCTCGCGGCGCGACCTCCACGCCGCAACTTCGCCTGAAGAACGGGGTCGCGTTCGACCGCGACCCCGCAACTCGCTAGGGCGTTCCTGTCAACTGCGCTACCTCTAGTTCATCACCACGAACTCCACCCGGCGGTTGGCACGCCGACCCGACGCCGTATCGTTGGATGCGATCGGTGACGTCTCGCCGAAGCCGCGCACGACGAAACGCCCAGGGCCAAGGTTCGAGTGGTTTCTTATCAAGTACTCGTACACGGCTTGAGCCCGGCGATCGCTCAAGCGCAGGTTTGCCGCCGCCGAGCCCACGGAATCCGTGTGACCTTGGATCTCGATCTCCAGGTCAGGGCGCGCCAGCAGAGCCTCGGCGACCTCATCCAGAATACGCCGGGATTCCTCGTTCAGATTCGCGCTGTTCGTCTCGAACGAGATCTCCGATAGGATCAGGCGGCCCGCCTCCAACCCGGCTTCGATCCGACTGCAACCCTCTTCGTTTACCGCTCGGCCGGTCGGTGTGCTCGGACACCGGTCGGTCCCATTCGAGACCCCGTCCCCATCCAGGTCCAGCACGCAACCGGTTTCATCGACCTGAGCGCCCGCCGGCGTACCGGCGCACGCGTCCCGGCCATCCGGTACACGATCGCCATCGCTGTCCAGCGCGCAGCCGTTAGCATCGACTTGCGCCCCAGCCTCAGTGTTGGGGCAGAGGTCTCGACCGTCCGGCACGCCATCGCCGTCGACATCGAGCGCACAACCGCTGGCATCCACCGAAACCGTAGCCGGAGTACCGGCACAGCGATCCCTGTAGTCTTCTACGCCGTCAGCATCGCCATCCAGTGGACAGCCGCGCGCATCACTCAAGACGCCACGCGGTGTACCGGGACAACGGTCAGCATCATCCGCGATGCCGTCCCGATCAGAATCTCGGCGCGTGTCAAAGAATAGTGAGATGCCGCCGCTGACTTCCAGGTTGTGCGTCAGCTCGTCCGTCACGGCAATACCGGGAGCAAGATTCTGCCGCGTCTTCGACATCGTTGCCGGAACGATGTGATCGCGGGCTTCGATGCGTATCGCCACCACTCGAGTCAAGAAAAAACGCGCCCCACCGCCGACATGAAGTCGCAGCTGATTCTCTTGAGGAAGACCATCCGGATCCCAGTGTATGACCCCCGCCCCACCCAGAAGGAACAGCTGGGCCGGGCTGGCTACCTGAAAGTTGTAGCCCAGCGAGCCTCCGTAGACGACGGTGTTGATGTTGCGCACACCACCGCCGTTCTCCACCAGAGCCATCGGCGAATACCCGAACTCGCCTTGAACGAAGAAGTTGAGCGGGAACGTGTAGCCTAGCCGGCCCCCCACCAGAATATCGCGAGGATCGAGATTGAATCCGAGCTCGCCTGGCTGAAAAGCCGGTTCCTTCGGAAAGAACACACCCGCATAGCCCTCGACTTCCACTCCTTCCCCGCCACGGCGAGAGCTGTACTGAGCTACAAGATCTCCGGAGGTCGCCAGCAACACGATGAAGACGGCAAGGGTACCTGAGCTACGCACGGCAGACACCTCCTTCAAAGCCACGTTCCTCGGCACGTCCTTACCGGCGCTCGTAACAAGGCGCCGTCTCTGCTCCATACCACACGCTCTGGGAGGGCTTTCCCCCAAAATGGCCAGCCCCGCACGCCGAGACAAGGACATTCCGGAAGCTCGCGCCCCGCCCGGGCGCTGGGCCTCCGCCCCAAGGCCGCGCCTTGTGACCTTTTCCCAGGATAGATCGTCATTGGATTGAGAGCCCCGAGCCCTCAGCCTAGAGATGCGGTTGGTCAGGGCCGAGCGGATCCTGAGATCCCTCGGCCCGCTGGCCTTTTGCCTCCTTTAGCCGTACTTCCGGTGGCTTCCTTCTTCATTTCCCTTCGACGACCCTCTCGAGCGGCTCCAGGACGGCCAGCTTGCTTGCAGGGCCAGCCTCCGTTGTCTCTCCCCTCACCGCTGCTTAGCATGGTTCCAATCGCCCCCCAGATCACCCGCAACTGGACGTCGAGGAAGCCGGATGAAAGCGATGCTCTTGAAGTCCCTCGGTAGCCTCGAGCAGAACCCCGAGCCCCTGGAACTCGGTGAGCTACCCGTCCCGGAACCCGCGGACCGTGAGATCTTGGTCAAGGTCACCGCTTGCGGGGTTTGTCACACAGAGCTGGATGAGATCGAGGGTCGCACGCCGCCGCCGCGCTTACCCGTCGTACCGGGACACCAGGTCGTGGGCACGGTGGTCGAGCGCGGCTCGGGTGCGCGTGCTTTCGCAGAAGGGGATCGCGTCGGTGTGGCCTGGATCTACTCTGCCTGTGGAACCTGCAAGTTCTGCGAGAGCGGCAACGAGAATCTGTGCGCATCTTTCAAGGCCACGGGAAGGGACGTGAACGGCGGCTACGCCCAGTACATGACCGTGCCCGAAGCCTTCGCCCATGTCATTCCCGCCGCCTTCTCGAACGTGGAGGCCGCACCTCTTCTGTGCGCCGGCGCAATAGGCTACAGATCGCTCCGTCTCACCAACCTCGAGGATGGCGCCAGCCTCGGCCTCACAGGCTTCGGCGCGTCTGCGCATTTGGTCTTGAAGCTGACACGCCAAGTATATCCGAACTCGCCGGTTTTCGTGTTCGCGCGCAGCGAGAAGGAACGGAAATTCGCACGCGAACTGGGCGCGACCTGGGCCGGCGACACGACCGACGAACCTCCCGGGAACCTGAGCTGCATCATCGACACAACCCCAGCTTGGAAGCCCGTCGTGGAAGCACTGCGCAACCTCGAGCCCGGTGGCAGGCTGGTGATCAACGCAATCCGCAAGGAAGACATCGACAAGCACTACCTCCGAGGACTGGATTATCCAACTCACCTCTGGCTCGAGAAAGAGGTCAAGAGCGTCGCCAACGTCGCTCGTCGTGACGTCGCCGAGTTCCTGGAGATCGCCGCGGAGATGCGACTCGAGCCAGACATAGAGGAATTCGCGCTGGAAGAAGCGAACCGCGCGCTGATCGAAGTGAAGTCAAGAAGGATCCGAGGCGCCAAAGTGCTGGTCATCCAATGACCCGCCAAGGCCGTTCCCGGGCTTCCAGCGATCAGTATGATAAGAGACCTAGTGGCTATTCTGGCACCGCGCGTGCAAATTAGATTAACCGTGATTTGGACTATTCCCAGCGTGAGGTATGAATGGCTGACTCTCGAAGTCAACTCCAGCGCCGAAGCCACCCGACCGCCTGGCCAGCCGCCATAGCCTTGCTCGTCCTCGCCGCGGCATACGGGTGCGACGAGGATTCCACCGAGACCGTCGATACCACGGTCCCTATCGCGTCGGCCCAGCTGAACCCCGAAGAGGGAACGCTCTTCGCTCTCGGCCAGACCCTGCAACTCACCGCCGTCGCCATCGACGCGGGCGGCGCCGAGGTACCCGGCGCTGTATTCACTTGGTCCTCGTCCGACGAGAGCGTAGCCTCCGTCAGCTCAGCTGGACTGGTCACCGCTGTAAGCAGCGGATCCGCCACTATCACAGCGAGCGTTGACGGCATAAACGCCGCCGCCACAATCTGGGTCGATCCGGAGCGCGTGCTGCAGAACTACTGCAGCGACTGTCACGTCAACGGTCACGAGCGGATATTCGTAACCACGACCTGCCCGGCCTGCCATGCCATCGAGCCCGATCCGGCTTCTCCGGACCACAAGACGGTCTCGAATGAGCACGCGACGGTATCCGGAGGCATCGACTTGCTAGGCGCGCACGAGTCGATCTCGTGCTTTAGGTGCCACGATCGTCACACCGGCAGCCTGCTCTTTGACGCGGACAGCCAGAACGACTGCATCGCCTGTCACCAGAGGGACTACGACGGTCAACATGCCGGGAGTGGATTCCCGACGACGTGCCTATCGTGCCACAACATGGACACCTGGTCCGGTGCGATCTTCGACCACTCCGCCGCATCCGGCGGCTTCGAGCTGGTCGGTGCCCACGCATCCCTCCCCTGCGCCAGCTGCCACGACCCCGTCAGCGGCGAGCCGCTCTACAGCCCGGCGAATCAGAACGACTGTATTGCCTGTCACCAAGACGACTATGACGGTCAGCACGCGGGAAGCGGCTATCCCACGACCTGCTTGATCTGTCACAACACATCGACCTGGACGGGCGCCAGCTTCGATCACACTACGGCTTCCGGCGGATTCGAGCTGGTCGGCGTCCACGCCACGCTCCCCTGTACAAGCTGTCACGACCCAGTGAACGGCGAGCCGCTCTACGATCCGGCCGACCAGAATGACTGCATCGCCTGTCACCAAGACGACTATGACGGTCAGCACGCGGGAAGCGGCTATCCCACGACTTGTCTGACCTGTCACAACACCATCGACTGGGCGGACGCGACCTTCGATCACGATGCGCAGTATTTTCCGATATTCTCGGGCACGCACAGGAACAGGTGGGATAGCTGCGCGACCTGCCACACGGACCCCAACGATTACCGGGTCTTCACGTGTTTCAACTGCCATTTCCATAACCAGACGAACATGGACAACAGGCACAGCGAAGTGGCCGGCTACGTCTACGAAAGCAGCCAGTGCTACGCTTGCCACCCCGACGGAGAGGCGCCCTGATGTTCGTCTCCCGGCGCACACGGACCAGCCCCCAGTAGACAAGCGAAGGCCCCGCAACGATCGTAGCGGGGCCTTCCCTTGGTGTCAGCCTCCCGACTACCTGCCCGCGCGGAAGCGACGCCGCCTCAAACTGTGTAACGCCCTGCCTCGACTACGCGCCCGGCAATGGCGTCATGCAGCCGTGCCCGGTTGACTGGTACGTGCTTGGCAAGCCGGCGCAGTCCCGTCATCATGGTGCGAAGCTCGTCCCCCTCAGCGCTTTGGGCCAGAACATTCCGACCCCAGATCGCCACGCGGTCCATCGCGTCATGGATGTACAGCGTCAGCATATCCGCCATCAGGCGCGCGCTCTCCTCGCCACCCGCCGACGCTTTCTTGAGCGCGCGCAGCAGCCCGCTCTCGCACGCGTAGGTCTCCATGACCATGTCCGCCGCATCCGAGAGTATCTCCTGCTGGTCTTTGATATTCTCGCCGTGCTTCTGGGCAGCAAAACCGAGCGCGGCCACGCAGGACCGCTTCATCGCGGCCACTAATCTCGCTTCTTCCTCCAGGAACCCCGGCTCGCCCGCCTCTTCGAAGGCCGGCGGACCCAACAGATCATCGGCCACCCGCTTGGCAGCGGCGAAGAAGGGCAGTTCCTTCTTCAGCGCCTTTCTGAGAATCATTCCGGGCACGAGCATCCGGTTGATCTCGTTCGTGCCCTCGAAGATCCGGTTGATCCGCTCGTCGCGGTAGATCTGTTCCAGTGGATAGTCCTCGCAGAACCCGTAGCCGCCCAGCATCTGCAACCCTTCCTCGGCCGCGAGGGCCAGCGACTCGGTCGCGAATACTTTGATCATCGAGCACTCGATGGTGAACTCCTCGACCTTGTCGATGATTTGGCGGTCGAAGTCCTCCGCATCGCGATCCAGCGTGGCGATCGCTTGGTCCATGAGCCCGGCGGTCCGGTAGACCATCGACTCCGAGACGAATGTACGGGCGGCGATGTCGGCGATCTTGGCCCTGATCAGTCCAAAGTCGCTCAACGGACGCCCGAACTGTTGCCGCTGCTTGACGTAGGGGACCGCGTGCTCCAGAGCGACTTTGCAGCCGCCAACCGTGCCAGCACCCAACTTGAAGCGGCCGACGTTCAAGATGTTGAAGGCCACCACATGTCCGCGTCCGATCTCGCCCAGGACATTCGCCACGGGGATCTGCGCGTCTTCCAAGATCACGGCGCAAGTGGACGAACCCTTGATCCCCATCTTCTTCTCCTCAGGGCCGATCGATAGGCCCGGAGAGTCGCGGTCGACGATGAACGCGGTGAAGTTCTCGCCATCCACCTTGGCGAAGACTATGAACACGTCGGCCAGGCCCGCGTTGGTGATGTACTGTTTCGTGCCGTTGAGCAGGTAATGCGTCTTGCCCGCGTTCAGCACCGCGGTCGTCCGGGCCGCCAGCGCGTCGGTGCCCGCGCCCGGCTCGCTAAGCGCGTAGGCTGAGACTAGCTCGCCGGTCGCCAACTTCGGCAGGTACTTCTCTTTCTGTTCCTTCGTCCCGAAGTAGACGATCGGCAGCGTGCCGATGCCCGTCTGGGCACCGTGCCAGCAGGAGAAGCTGCCCGACCAGGCGATCACCTCGGTTACCAGCATGGTGGTCGCCTTGTCCGAGCCCATCCCGCCGTAGACCTCCGGTATGTCGACCGACAGAAGGCCAGCCCGCCCGGCCTCCTGCAGCATCGTCTTCCCCAGCTCGACCTTCTTGCCGAACTCGAACTCCTCGCGGTGCGGGGTCACGCTGCGCCCGATGAACTCCCGGACGGTGTCCACGATCATTCGCTGGGTCTCGTCGAAGTCCTCGGGGGTGAAGATGTCGGCCGGCGCCGTGTCCTCCAGGAGGAACTGGCCGCCGGTGGGATAAGCTGTCACAGTGGACATGACGAACTCCTGCGCTGAACGGCGCGTTTACATTGCCTCGAAGATGCCAGCGGCGCCCATGCCGGTGCCAACGCACATAGTTACCATCGCATAACGCTTCCTACGCCGACACAATTCGTGCAGGGCCGTGGCGGTGAGCTTGGCGCCGGTGCAGCCCAGAGGGTGGCCCAGCGCGATGGCCCCGCCGTTGGGGTTGAGGCGTGAGTCCCCGGCATCCAGGCCCAGACCCTTGAGCACGGCCAGACTCTGCGCGGCGAAGGCCTCGTTCAGCTCGATGACGTCGATGTCATCGAGCTTCAGTCCCACGCGAGCCAAGAGCTTCGGGACCGCCTCCACCGGGCCGATCCCCATGATCTCGGGCGGCACGCCGGCCACGGCGTAGCCTACCCAGCGGGCCAGCGGTTCAAGCTCCAACTCCTGAGCGATCTCAGGCGTGGTCAGCAACACCGCGGCGGCGCCATCCGTCATCTGGCTCGAGTTCCCGGCGGTCACCGTGCCGTCCGCCTTGAAGGCAGGCTTGAGCTTTGCCAGCGCCTCGAGAGTGGTATCGGCCCGCGGACCTTCGTCCTCATGTAGGGTCACCTCGCGCACGACCGGCTTGCCGTCGGGACCCAGCTCACTCACCGAGGTCTTCACCGGCACCAGCTCCGCTTTGAACTTCCCTTCTTGCTGTGCCGCGATGGCCTTCATGTGACTGTGGTAAGCGAACGCATCCTGCGCCTCGCGATCGATCCCGTCACGCTCGGCAAGTCGCTCTGCGGTCAGACCCATGCTCAGATAAGTGCCGGGTGCCTCGGCGGCCATGGTCGGGTTGGGCAGGTATCGGACCCCACCCATGGGGACCAGCGTCATCGACTCGACGCCGCCCGCGATGATCACGTCTTTCTGGCCCAACATGATCTCCGCCGCCGCCAGATTGATGGTCTCCAGGCCGGATGAGCAAAAGCGATTCACCGTCATGCCAGGCACGCTGTCCGGCAATCCGGCAAGCAGAACCACGTTCCGGCCTACGTTCAGCCCCTGCTCGCCTTCCGGCATGGCGCAGCCCAGCACCAAATCGTCGATCCGCGCGGGGTCAAGGTTCGGTGCCTTCTCCAAAAGCGCGCGAATTACCGCTGCCCCCAGGTCATCGGGGCGCGTCTGCCGGAAGCTTCCTTTCTTCGCCTTGCCACCCGGGGTCCGGAGCGCCAGGGCCACCACCACGTCTCGCATGGCTCTCTCCTTCCTTCCGTCAGTTCCGCAACGGCTTGCCGGTCTTCAGAATCGCCTGCATGCGCTCCAGGCTCTTCCGCTCACCACACAGCCTCAGAAAGCTCTCCCGCTCCAGATCCAGCATGTGCTGTTCCGACACGTGCGTCGGACCAGGCACGTTCCCGCCGCTCAGGACTCGCCCCAGCTCCCGCCCGATCTTCCGGTCGTGCTCGGAGATGTAACCACCCTCCTGCATGTTGAAGAGGACCGACTCGACCAAAGCCATCCCCGCGTTGCCCATCACTGGGATCTCCCATTCCGGCCGCGGTGGCTCGAAGCCCGCCCGGGCCATCGCCAGCGCCAAGTCCTTGGCGTCGGCCACCCGGTGGTCGCCGTTCATGGACCACGTGTCCTGGGGCCGCAGGAAACCCAGGTCGCGCGCCTCCTCTGCGGACGTCGCCATCTTCGCCATGCCGATCGTCTCGAACGTCTTCCGCAGAGCCGGATAGAGATCGGAGGGATCGGGCAGCGCGGCGACGTTTCGCTTGTACAATCGCAGGCAGCCCCCACCCGCCGGGACCACGCCCGCACCGAACTCCACCAGCCCGATGTAAGTCTCGGCGGCCGCGCGGATGGCGTTCCCTGCCATCGTGATCTCACATCCGCCGCCCAGGGTTAGCCCGTGCGGCACTGTCACCACCGGTACCGCACATTGTTCGAGCCTGCTCGTGGCCGCTTGGAATTGGCGGACGATCGCGTCGATCTCGTCCCAGTTTCCCTCCTGCGCCTCCATCAGCAGCAGCATCAGGTTCGCGCCGACACTGAAATTCTCCGCCTGATTCGCCACGATCAGCGCCTGCCCGTTGGTTTCGGTTTCCTTGCAGGCGGTCATGATCATCGAGATAGTATCCTGGCCGATCACGTTCATCTTCGAGTGAAACTCGAGACCGAAGACGCCGTCCCCCAGGTCCAGCAGGCTGGCACCGGCGTTGCGGCGGATCTCGTTGCCGGCCCGCCGCAAGATCTCGAACTCGACGGCCCGCGGATCGACGGGCACGGACGCCAGGACACCCGGCTTTGCGCTCGGCGCCCGAAGCGAGCCGTTCTCCCTCCGGTAGATCGATTCCGCGCCAGCGTCATACAACGCTTCGACCCACTCGGGCAGCTCGTACTTCTCGGCCTTGAGGCGCTCCGTAACAGCTCGAAATCCCAGCGCGTCCCAGGTCTCGAAGGGGCCCGCCTCCCAGTTGAACCCCCAGCGGATCGCCCGGTCCACCGCCGAGACGTCGTCGCAGATGTCGCCCACGCGCATCGCCGAATACCAGAGCGTGGCGGCCAGCATCTTCCAAACCGCCTCCGCCGCCCGTCCCTTGCCGAAGGCCAGCTTGCTGAGGCGCTCCAGGGGGTCGTCGATCGACTTCACCGCCTCGAGTTCGGAGAATGACGCTTTCTTCCCCTCACGGTACTCGAAGGTCTCCAAATCCAGGGTCAGAACCGCCGAGCCCTCCGCGCCCTTGACCTTCTTATAGAAGCCCGCGCCGACCTTACGACCCAGGAGACCCTTCTCGACCATCTCCCGCAGAAACGCCGGCGCCGCGAACGCGTCACGGCTCTCATCTTCCAGCGCGTTCTGACGAACGTTTTCCGCCACGTGAAGCAGCGTGTCGAGCCCCACTAGATCTGCCAGCCGGAATGTCGCCGTCTTCGGGCGGCCCAAAGCCGGTCCGGTCAACGCGTCGATCTCCTCTACCGTGAAGCCCATCTGCTCCATCAGCCGCAGCGTGAACATGAGCGAATAGGTCCCGACGCGGTTGGCGATGAAGTTCGGTGTGTCCTTGGCCGGTACGATCCCCTTACCCAACCTCGTCCTCGAGAAAGTCTCGATGAAGGCGAGCACCTCAGGCGCGGTGTCGGCGGTGGAGATGACCTCCAATAGCTTCATGTAGCGCGGCGGGTTGAAGAAATGGGTGCCGAGGAATCTGGGCTTGAGCGCTTCCGGCAGGACCGAGGCCATCTCCGTCAGCGACAGCCCCGACGTGTTGCTGGAAAGGACCGTCTCGACACCAACATGGGGCGCGGCGGCCGTCAAAACCTTCTTCTTGATCTCCAGGTCCTCCTTGACCACTTCTACCACCCAGTCGGCCTCGCCGATGCGCGGCAGGTCGTCCTCGAAGTTGCCGACCTCGATGAACGCCAGACGCTCTGCGCTGAAGAGCGGTGCCGGCTTGGCCTTGAGCAGTGCCTTAACCGACTCGGCGGCCAGCCGGTCTCGCACTACCCTGTCCTTCAGCGTCAGCCCAGCGGCCTTCTCGGCTGCGTTGGGCTCGTTGGGGACGATATCCAGGACCAGAGACGAGACGCCGGCGTTGGCGAAATGCGCCGCGATGGCGCTGCCCATCACACCGGACCCGAGTACCGCTACCTTTCGGACATGCCGCTTCATGGGGACCCCCCGGGGCAGAAAACTGAATACTCATTCACTACGGTACCGCGGCGCCGCTCCCCTTGTCAACACGCCAGGCGTCGCAAAGTTCCCCCCTCCAAAGCCATCGCCGAGCCGCTGCGCACTCGGAACGAGCGGACGGGCGCAACCCTAGACATCGGGACCAAATTGAGCGAGTATTCAGCCATGAACCCCTCAGACCTCGCGATGCCGTGACCACCCAGCGTAAGGAGGCCAAGCGCGAGCGGATCCTCGACGCAGCCGTGCTGGAGATCGCCCGCCGCGGCTACTACGGGACGACAGTATCGACCATCGCCCGCCGCGCCGGCGTCGCCGATGGGACGATCTATCTCTACTTCAAGAGCAAGGAAGACCTGCTCGTTTCCATCTTCGAGCGCGCCATGCAGCGCTTCAACTTCGAGGCAGCCGGTATTGTCGAGGCGGACGGCGTCGGCGCGGAGGAAAAACTGCGCCGCTTCGTAGCCCTGCACCTTTCCCTGCTAGGAGAGGACCGCGACCTGGCCGTGATCTTCCAGGTGGAGTTCCGCCATACGCTCCACATCCTGGAGCGGCTCTCGCGCAGCCGCATGCGCGACTACCTCGCCCTGATCGCGCGAGTGTTGGAGCAGGGCACGGAGGAAGGTGTCTTCAAGCGCGACCTGGACGCATTGCTGGCCGCCAAGATGGTCTTCGGCATCCTGGATGAGATGGCCACCGATTGGGTTCTCTCGAAGAAGAACACGCGCCTGGCCTCGCGGTCAGCACCGGTCACCGATCTCCTCCTGGGCGGCCTGCGGACCTCTTGATCTCCGCCTGGCCTGCCACCCAGATCGAGATTCCCCGTAATAGTAATCGGTTGTTGTTGCTCCCACCGAACCGAAGTGATACGATGACCCATGCGCGATTAGCTGCTGTGGGGTAGTTGGGGATCCCTCTCTCCCCTGGAGAACCTCAGCAGTGGCAGTACATGGCGTCACCACTCTTGCCCTCATTGGGCCACCCGCCTGCCCAGTCGTCCTAATTTTCGCAGCCAATTCCACGACCAGCGACAGTATCTGTCACTTGGGCTGCCACAAACCGGGAGGTGTACTATGCGCCGCGCACGACTCCTCATCGCATCGCTGTTGATCGCCCTGCTGACGGGGTGCGCTGACGACGAGCCCATAAGCCCGGGCGACCCGCCGCACGTCAAGCCACCGTTGCTGAACCACGCGCCACCCGACCTCACCGCGGTCGTCGATGTGAACAACCTGACTCTGAATCTCGAGGCCCACCGGCTACTCGATGGCTGGTTCAACGGCTATCGCGTGCTCTTCGCCGGCTCGCTTGCCTACGGGGAGTACCTTAGCGCCACCTACTTCTACGATACGCGCAATGGCATCAACGACCGCTGGGGCCTCTACCTACCTGTCGAGGTCGTCGACGAGCCGCCGTTCGCCGACCATCAGACGCTCTCGCTCTCCGCCGAGTGGCCCACCCATCCGGCGAGAGAGCGGCTGGGCCTGCTCGCGGTGCGAGAAACCTTCGCCTTCGCCGGCGACGACTTCATCTTCGTGAAGTACACCCTATTCAACTCCAGCGATGAGATCGTGGCAGGTCTCCACGTCGGTCAGGTACTGGACGCCGACCTCGGTTACGCTCCGCTGGTCGGCCACACGGACGACATCGTGGAATTCCTGGCGGACCATCGGATGGCGCTCGTGACTTCGACCGATCCGCCCCTCGTCTTCGGACACATGATGCTGTCGGGCAATGTCACCAGTTATCGGTCCTGGCGAAATCCTTCTACACCAGGTCCCTTGCCGACCGACCCGGCGACGTGGAACGACCAGTTCGAGTTCCTGAGCGGCGGGATCATCCATCCCGAGCCTTTCGGTCCCAGCGACGTCCGACATCTGCTCAGCGAAGGCGAGTACTACATCCCACCCGGCCAGTCGGAGGTCGTGGCCTTCGCCTTGATCGCGGCGGAGGACGAGGAAGCCTTGTGGGACAACGTCGATGCCGTCTGGAGCCGGATTAGTGGAATACCCGAAGAGGCGGGCGACCCGTACCCGATCTCAATGGTGGAGCTGGCCATCGAGCCGCGCGTGATCAACCTCGCGGCGCCATCTCCGATCGTCGCCGCCTTCACCTTCGAATCCAGTGCGCAGGCCGAGGAGTTCGACCCGGGTTACGTACGCTGCGGTGGCGCGGCCCCGATTCGCAGGACCCCGCCTGCCGGACGGACCGTGCGGGCCTTCTTCAATCGGTCGGACATCGACACGAGATGGAAGAATGGCGAGGAGATCATCTGCACGGGCAAGCTCTCAGGCGGAGCCCTTTACGTCGGCACGGACAGCCCGAAACTGATGCGCGCCATCGCCCCCGTCACCCGCCTGACATCGGATCCGGCAGTCGAGCTCACTCCAACCTGGTCGCCCGACGGCAAGGCCATCGCCTTCGCATCCAACACCAACGGCAGCTTCGCCATCTACCGCATGGACATCGAGGCAGGCGCGGGGAGCATGGTACCGCTGACCTCCGGCGCCGACGATGTCACACCCGATTGGTCGCCCGACGGCTCGAGGATCGCGTTCACCAGAACCAACGATGCCATCTACTGGGTTCCTGCCGATGCTGGATCGATCACGCCCTTAACGGAAGAGGCGAGCTACCTGCCCCGCTACTCGCCCGACGGCAGCCTGATCGTCTTTCAGCGCACGAGAGATTCAGGGCCGGCGGCCGGCCAGCACCTCTGGTTGATGACCGCCGACGGCGAGATTCTTGGGCCGGACGCGACGCTGCTCACATCCGGCGCCAGTAGAGACTTCCATCCCGCCTGGTCCGCTGACGGAGCGCTGGTCTATTTCGCATCGGAGTACAGACCGGACGATGCGCTGCCGGCGATCTTCGCCGTCGACCCCGATGACGGCGAGCCCGCGGCTCGTGTGACCCCCATCGAGGGCTCCGACAACCGGCATCCGGCCCTCTCACCGGACGGTCGAACGCTGGCCTTCCTGTCATTTAGCGGTCAGGAGTGGGAGGTCATCTTGCAGGATCTGACCACGGGGGAACACAGCGTTCTGGCATTCGACCTCGACCTGCCCCTGGTCTTCGGGGGCTTGAACCAGCAAATCGAGTTCTCTCCGGACGGGCAGCAACTGTTATTCAGTGCCGTTATCACTGACAACGCTGATATCTTCGTGGCCGACATCTCGGAGTTCCGGTAGCACAATCCTTGCGCCGGCAAACGCGGCGGGGCGAGCGCGACCGCGCTCGCCCCGTCCTCTTTCCGGACGACCGCACCGCCCACCGGACCTCCGCCTTTCTGCCGGGAACGGATGGAGAGTTGTTGCGAGAAGACAGCGGTTAGCAGCCCAACCCAGGCGCTCTGACATCGAGAAGAGTGGAGAGGATCACTGGGTATGGAGCGGATGGGATTCGAACCCACGACCTCCTGCGTGTAAGTCCACCTACTGGCGCCAGCCAGCTTTGGTAAGTCTTGTCACCACGCTTGACACCACTGATCGAGGGTTGAATGTTTGTCCGGTCGTCACAAACCGCCTGCTTCTCTCACCTCTACTGCCCGGCAGGAATGGCTGGATTCGAGCAGCTTTACGGCGAGCTCAAGCGCCGGCGCGTGTTCCGCGTTGCGGTCGTCTATGCAGCGGTTGCGTTCGTTCTGTGGCAGGCTGCGGAGATCGCCGTCCCGGCGCTGAACCTGCCGGATTGGGCGCTCACCCTGGTCGTACTCCTCTCGCTGCTGGGCTTCCCACTCGCGCTCGTTCTGGGCTGGGCGTTCGACATTACCCAGGAAGGGGTGCGGCGCACAGAGTCGCCGAGCGCCGTAGACGTACCCCAGACACGCGTGCCGCGCTGGTTTCGGAGGCTGGAGGCGGCGGCCTTCGTCTTCGCCGCTGTGCTGTTGCTGATCTGGGCACCCTGGGATCGCGGCGGCGCCGAGCTGGCGGCCTTCTCTGAAATCAACTTCCTCGACTCGGTCGCCGTGCTTCCCATTGAGAACCAGACGGGTGATGCCAGTTTGGATCAGCTTTGTGCCGGCATCACGGACGAAATCGTCGGGCAGTTGCGGCGCCTGGGAGCCGTTAAGATCAGCGATCCCTACTCGGTGGAGAGACTGCAAGCTCTGGGTCTCACGACTCGGCAAATCGCCGACTCTCTCGGCGTCCATAAGCTGATCCTGGGCTCGCTTTACGGCACTTCCGCAGATGTCAGCCTGAGTTTGAGAGTGTCGGACAGCCGAGATAACAGCGTCTTGAGTACGGGGCGTTACCCGGGTGATCCTGCCGAAGGCTTCAACGCGGCAGTTTCGATGGCCGGCGCCTTTGTCGAAAGGTACCTGGAGAATTCCCGAATCACTCTCGCCTCGGTAATCGAGGGCCCCAGTCCACAGGGTCCGGGCTATGAGAGCTACCTCATCGGCAAGACTGCGGTAGCGCGACGCACGGCGGAGGGGCTGGCGCGGGCCAGAGAGGCATTCAACCAGGCTCTCGCTCAGAACCCCGACTATGCGTACGCGCTCAGCGGCCTGTCGAGGGTCTACTCGCTGGCCGATACCTACCGGTACCAGCTGGGTGGCGAGGGGTACCAGGCAGCGGGCTTCGCCCTTGCTTACGCCAACCGGGCGATCGAATTGGAGCCGAACTTGGCGGACGCCTATTCGGCCAGGCTGCTGATCGCTCGCCGTTCCCTGGCACCGGTCGAAGAAGTAGCTGCAGACTGCGAGCGCACAATCGCGCTGGAGCCGGCAGCGGCCGACGGGCTGAGCTGGTGCGCTCAGACGGTTAGCGAGCAGGTCGAGGTCGACAAGGGTTTCCGGGCCGCCGAGCAGGCGATCGCGCTGGATCCACAAGCCGCGGGCCGGCGGGTGGCTCTAGCCTACATCGCGTTGCAGCTAGGCCGCTTCGAGCGCGCCGCGGTTGAGGCCCGAATGGCTTGGCAGCTGGAGCCGGCGTTGATGTTACCCCGGTCGCTGGAGGCATGGGCGCTTCTGCTATCCGGTGAAGCACAGCGCTGCACGGGCTTGGACCTCGGGCCCCACGCCGTCGTCCGTGCCACGTGTTTGAGCGCGCTGGGCCAAACAGATGAGGCCCAAGCGATTGTCGATTCGGTGGCGGCGGCCCTCAGAGCGGGGGATTTTCAGAACTCGGTTTTCACCGAGGCCTCGAGGGCGGAGGATCTCGCCGGTTACTACGCATGGATTGCCGAGCCGATGGAATCGCTGGCCTGGCTCCGGCGCGCTTACGAGCTGTCGCCGACCGGAGTGGAGCCCAGGCTGTTGGAGTCGGCCCTCTTCGACCGCGTGCGGAGCGATCCGGTGTTCGACCGGGAGGTCGAACACATTCGTTCCGAGATCTGGCCCAAGGTCCTCACGGCTGAGCGCGCTGCCTACTCGCAATTGTTTGAACGCATCTAGGCCGCGCTCACTTCACTATACCCTAGTGGCGTAACCCAGCGGGGTGCGCCACCCACTTTAATGGAGCGGATGGGATTCGAACCCACGACCTCCTGCGTGCAAGGCAGGCGCTCTCCCAGCTGAGCTACCGCCCCAATTCCGGCCGCAGAATCTACATCAGCCGCCCGACAAGCTCAATCGCAGACAGCTCTCAGCGGAGCGCCAATTCCGCCTGGCTGTGCCGGTCGGCACGCAGGTGGTGCCAGACAAGGCCGAGCGTCACGGGGAAGGCCGCGATCACCAGCCACATCGCGGGCTGACGGAACGCAATCGGCAGGTTGAACGTCTCGATCACCCAGGTCGTCGCCTCCAGGACGCCCCAGGCCGCGCCGGCGTAGACCGCGCCGGCCTGCACGAGCTGGCGCTCGTAACCGCGGTAGTGACCTTGCGCGACTCGTCGCTCCGCGCGGGCCGCGGCTTCCGCCGCTGCGCTTCGCAGTGCCTCCCCGAACGCCTCGGCACTGGCGAAGCGCGCGCCCGGCTCCTTCATCAGTCCCCGGTCCACGACCTTCGACAACGCCAGTGGCAACCCCGGCTCCAGCCTCAGCAAACACGGCGGGGTCTCCTCCGCGTGCTGGCGCACGTATTCCTGCTCATCCGGCCCCTCGAACGGCAGGCGCCCCGTCAGCATCTCGTAGGCCGTGACCGCCAGGGAGTACTGATCGCTCCGCTCGTCCACCGTGCCCGACTCCGCTTGCTCGGGGCTCAGATAGGACGGCGTACCCATGATCTCGCCCGTCCCCGTGAGCGTGACCGCAGTACCCTTGCCCGAGGCCAGTTTGGCCAGGCCGAAATCGGTCAGCAGCACCCGGCCCGTCCGCTTTTCCAACAGGACATTGCCCGGTCGCACGTCCCGGTGCAGGCAGCCGCGCTCGTGAGCGTAAGTGAGGGCGTCGGCGACCGCCGTGGTGATGCGGACAACCTCCTGCAACGGCAGCTTGCCTTTCCGTTTCAGTCGCTCCTCGAGAGGCTCGCCGTCGACGTGCTCCATCACGAAGAACGGCAGGCCGCTGCCCGTCTCGCCCACGCTGTACACGCTGACGACGCCGGGATGAGGACAGCCCGCCATCGCTCTGGCTTCCTGCTTGAAACGGCTTACGCTCTTCGGATCACGGGCGAGCCGCGGGAGCAGGATCTTCACCGCGACAGAGCGATCGAGCGAGGGCTGCCGTGCCGCATACACCTGACCCGCTCGCCCTCCGCCCAGGAAGCGCTCGATGACGACATCGCCACCCGTGGCCTCCCCTATGTCCACGGCGAGTCGGTCCAAAGCCGATGTCCCGTTGGCGGGCGATAGATCCTGCAAGCTTCGTCGCTCCTCCATGGCGGGATCAGACAGGTAGAACGCCGATACGCAATTTAGGTACCAACGTACTCGTGCCACAACTTCGGCTTGAGGGTATTTCCGGCGGACAGGAGAATCAGAAGGGCCAGCGGAAGAGCGCGGCCGGGCCGCCCACACCCACGATGCCGGCGACGACGGTCCAGCCAACCACGAGACTGAAGATCAGCCAAACGCTGAGGATCAGAAAGTTCAACCTGCGGTTCGTCGCCTCCAGCGCCTTGGCCACCCGGTGCAGTTGGGCCAATTGACTCTGACCCGTGTGACCGGAGGCCTTTCCGGTAAGATCTCCCAGACAGGCCCTGCAGGAGATGTTCTCCGAGTTGTTCACCTCTCCGCAGGTAGGGCAGATGACCAGTTGATCGCGCTTCGCCATCGGCCTCGCCATCACTGCTGCGTGATCGTGACCTTGTAGGTCAGCGCCACGCTGGGGCAGGGCCCGGCGCCCGGGCAGTAGAAGCCGAACACGTGTCGCCCAGGTCCGAGGGATAGTCCTAGCTGTTCCTCGACGAAATCGCCGGGGCCCGACGTGTTCGCAGCCTTCGGCCGTGTGCAGGCCATGTCATCGTAGCTGGACGGAGGATCGGTGGTCGGCACGCCCAGGCCGTTGCAAACGAAGAAATCGATGTTCCCGTTGTCCTGCTGCCACTCGGCTCGCACGTTGAAGACTTGTGTTTGACCCGTAGGAACGCGAATCCAGAAGAAGTTGCTGTCGGGCGGCGCCGTGCGCGGCTCGATGCTGAGAACCTCCGCGAACGGCAGCATCGTCGTCAGGTTGACGGCCGCGGGGTCGGGCAGCGGGAACGCGTCGTTGGGCTCGAAGGGATCGGCCTCGGTTCCAGCGCTCGTGAAGTTGAAGCGCGAGAGGACCACGTCGCGCGCGCCGCCCAGATCGTCCACGAGGTTGATGAAAGTCAGCTGGCCGGTATTGGCGCCGGCGCCCACGACGAAACGCAGCTCGTCGGCGGTGGCAGACTCTACGAAGCCGATGGTACCGTTGGGGAAGAGCACCCGGGTGTTGGCGGTGAACTTGTGCACCTCGCTCGAGGCGACGATGACGAGATCGCGGAAGTCGCCGCTCGTAACCGAGGGCACGCCGTAGAAGCGTTCCACCGTGATGTTCGTTGGGTTGAAAGCGTCGGCGAGCGTGGCGTTGGGCAGCGTCGGTTCGTTGAGCGTCACGCTCACCGTCGCCAATCCAATGTCCCGCGCCAGAGCGCGCCCCGTGGCCGCGTTGAGCAGGCGAACGACCGTCGGATCGGACGACTGGAAGGTCGCAGCATAGGTCTGCAGCAACGTATCGCCGCGCGTGTCCCGCACGCTGATGTTGTACTGGACCGTGTCGCCCATGACCGGAGTGGGATTCGAGACCGACTCCGCCGTCAGCACGTAGGTGGTGACGCGCAAGTCGATGCTGTCCCGCAGCGCTCGCCGCGGTAGCCGCGGCTGATCCAGCGTCGTCCAGACGCGCGCCTGCCCCGTGTTGGCAAACACCGCTTCATTGCGGACGATCAGCGTGTCCCGCGGAGACACAACGGTTGAATCCGACGATTCGACCTTCCGCATGGAACTGAAGCGTGGCTGCCCGTCCTTGGTGACACTTACAGTGAGCTTCACGCTATCAGTAACCAGCGTGTCCGTCGCAGCGCCCGTATAGCCCGACTCGATATTGACATCACGGACGAATGTGCTGACCCGGATGCTGTCCCGAAACTCGCCGGGTAGGTCGAGATCATCGAAAACCACCGATAGCTCGGCGAAACCGGTACCCTCGAAGATGCCGATCGTGTCGCCCACGATTCGAACGACCGACGGGTCTGACGACGTCCAGCGGGTGCCCGCCGAGGTAAAGTTCTTCAAGGTGTCGTTACCCGCTCTGATCACCGTAGCCCGAAAGGCGACGGAGTCCGTGACCAGAGTGTCGCCGTCGATCAAGCTGGTGGAGCCTGGGACCAGCGACTCTGCGTCCAGCTGCACCACGAAGTCCTTGACCGTGACGGCGAGCGTGCCCCTCAACAGGTTGGTCGGATTGCCCGGGACCGGCGGCTCCGCCAGCGTCATCGTGAGCGTGGCCGTCCCATCACTCTTGAGCAGCGCACGGTCCGGACCCGGCGCTCCATTCGGATCGACCGCATCCGTATTGCTCGACCCGGTGATTACCAGCCCCGTACTGCTGACAGGCAGGCCGTCCTTGGTCACGTTCGCCGTGACCTGCACCGTATCGCCGACCAATCCGTCGGACGGTGACACGGCGCTGCCCGTGACGGTGGAGGTGAGACCGAACTGAATGGTGTACGCCGTAACCCGCACGTTCAGCGACGCCGACAGATCGACCGTGCCTTCCAAGTCCGGATCCAGAATAGAGGCCGTGACCGTGGCATCGCCCGTGGACTTGAACGCGGCGAGACCTTCACCGCGCTCCAAAGTGACGTTCTGCGGAGGCTCATCGATCACTTGGACCACCGACGCATCGCTCGACGTGAAGGTCAGCGACTCGATCGAGACTTCACGCTCTCCATCGAACACTTGCGCCCTGAAGACGACAGTGTCGTTGACCAGGGTGTCGCCCGCGGCGATGAACGGCGAGCTGCCCACGGACAGCTCCACCCGAAGCGTGGTCGGGTTCGTGCGAGTGGTGACTTCCTCACAAGCCGCCGCGAGGAGGACCGTACCGATCAACCCAAGGACACCGATTCGCTCGTTCACGACTTGATCCGTATCACACTGAGCTCGAGCTCGCCGTCGGCGGTCACCCGCAGACCATCTGCCGGCAGGATCTCGATCCGCAGAGACGTCGAAGAGTCAACCCCACCCTGCTCGCCGGGCTCGTTCTCCTCTTCTAGAGGGGCCGAAGAAGATGACGGCCTCGCGCTCTTGGCGCTCCTGATGCCATCGATTAGCCCGTACAGCCAAAAGGCGCCGGCCACGGCCGCACCGATCGCTATGTTCCGGGTCGTCTCGATCGTGTCGGTTCTGCTCGCCGGGAACGTGCAGGGGCTCCCAGTCGGATCGCAGCTCGCCGAGCCGGTGGGAGAGAAGCTCTGGTCGGTGATCTCTTCGCTGGTGATGAAGTAACCCGCCGCCAGACCGGCCGCGGCGCCCACCAGCACGACCACTCCCTTGGCCGTGTTGCCAGCGTAGAACTCGCCGCCACCCGGCACCAATACGCCCAGCGCCGCGGCGGTGCCGGCGCTTTTGCCGCCCGCAACCCCTGCGGCGAGGCTGTCCACCTCCGTCTCCCGGGCCAGGGCCTCGGACACCCTGACCCAGACCATGCCCACAGGGCCCTGCGCGCTGCGCGCGCGCACCCAGGTCGCCCCGGTCGCCAGGCCTTTGACCACACCGCCGTGAGAGACCTCAGCGATCAGGGTGTCATCGACGCTCCATTCGAAGTCGACGTTGGGGATCGGCGTGCTATCGGCTGCCAGCGCTTGCGCCCGAATGATGGCGGTCTCTTCTACAGAAATCTCGAGTTCCGTTGGCCTGACCGTGACGATCTCGACCTCCTGCGGCAGCCTCACACACTGCCCGCTCAGATCGGCAATCAAGGCTTCCGTGGCACCCGCTGCCCGCAATCGAGAGGCCGCGTTCTCGCTCCAGCGAAAGGCCAGACACGCTTCGCGCACAACGAAAATGATGCGTTGATGGGTGAAGGCGCCGGACTCCACCATCTGGACCAGCTGGCTCAACGTGAAAGGCTCACGCCCCTGCGGCCCCTGTGCCGTGACCGTGGCAGGTGACACGACCTGAATGGCGCAGAATAGCGCGACTGTAAGAAAGGCGTACCGGCGCGTCATCTCGGTTGACGGGTTACCGATCCAAGAATGCAAGCTCGAATGTTGGTGCAATCTATGGGCAGTGCGGCGTTTTTTCCAACTTGCAGGCCTCTCTGGCTTTCTTGATGGCCTCCCTGGCCTCCGCCGCCAGAGCCTGAAGAGCAGCATCGTTGCGGTACTGGCCCAACGCCCCACTCACCGCCTCATCCACCTTCCAGAACCACTCGACCGCATCCACGTAGCGCCCCATATCGTGGAAGGCCTTTCCCTCTTTCATCAACCCTTGCAGGTACTCCGTCACCTCGGCAGGCACTTCCGGCCGTCGATCATCAGCCCGGCTGGCTCGAGATTCCGGCTTCGCAGCCGCCACCGGGACGAGAGCCACGGCCAGATTCAACGGGACGCCGGCCTCCACGGTCACGTCCCGCTCCATTAGTTGGTAGCCTGACGCCGCTACGCTCACGGTGTGGCTGCCGGGCTCCAGCTCGATCGTGGTAGCGCCATCGTTCGAGACGACCTTCTCCTGCTCGTCGATCAGCAGCCGCGCGCCCTCTGGAAGCTCGCCCTGTATCACCAGCTGCCCCATGGCGATCGCGTTGGCCGGCGCTCCGTGATCGCCGTTGGTCCCCATACGCTCGCCGGCGTCGAACTGCGCCGCGCCCAACGCCAACTCGGCCGGTGTGTCCCCAGCCGCGTTACCATCCTTGTACGTGCCTACGAGGCCCGCACCCTTCGACATGGCCAGAACCGCCACCGCCGCGATCGTCAGTATGGTAACGGCCAGACCACCCAGCGCGCGGCGGTAGACCGAACCCTGGACGGTAGGCAGGTCCTCGAACTGCACGCCGCTTGAAGCCCACGGCACCTCCGGCAGGCGCTTGGTGGTCGGCGGATCCGTCGCCCTCCGGTACCTTCCGCTGTCTGCGGCCGCAGCCACTTTCTCCGGCTGATCCAACCAGCTTACGTAAACCGGCGGTCCCTTGCCCTCGATGGCCATCCGGAAGTCTTCCATCGAGTCGAACCGCTCCACCGGATCCTTGGACAGCGACTTGTGGATCGCATCGCGAAGCGCGAGTGGCGTGTCGGGTCGCAGGGCGCTCAGCGGCCGAGGCGGTGTGAACAGGTGGTGATAGAGCAGTTCCTTCATCGAGTCGGATTGGAAGGGCGGGTGCCCGACCAGCAGGTGGTATCCGACCGCGGCCAGCGAGTACTGGTCCGCCCTGCCGTCCACCATCCGTCCCTCGCATTGCTCGGGCGCCATGTACTGCGGCGTGCCGATGAACGCCCCGGTCTCGGTCAATTGCGTGTTGCCCACCAGGGCTTTCGCGATTCCGAAGTCGGTCAGGTGGACGTGTCCGTCTCCGTCGACCAGGATGTTGGCCGGCTTGACATCGCGGTGAATCACTCCGCGCTTGTGCGCATAACCCAGACCCGCTGCCGCCTCCAGCATGATGTTCTCGACTTCCTGCAGCGACGGCACGCGGTTGGGACCGACCAGCTCGTTCAACGAGCGGCCCGGAACGAAGTGCATCGTGTAGAAGGCGAGGTTATGACTGTGGTGTACGCGGTAGACGGGGATGATGTTCGGGTGGTGAAGCTTGGCGATCATCCGCGCTTCACGCTTGAAGCGCTCGATCAAACCCTCGTCGAACATCAAGGTCGGCGGCAGCACCTTGACCGCGACCAGCCGGTCCAGCCCGATCTCCCGCGCCAGGAATACCGAGCCCATGCCGCCGCGCCCCAGCTCGTGGTGGATCTCGTACTCGCCCGCCGTGGCCATCTGCAAGGCCTGGCGGAGATCGGTCGGGTGGCCGGGCGACGGCTCAGCCGGCGCCCCCTTGCCCGGCACCGGCGTACCGCACTCATTGCAGTACTTGCTGCCGACGGGAAGCGGCGTTGAGCAATTGTCGCAAACGGGACCGTGCATAGTGCCGGTTACCGGATACCAGGGTCTCGCGCAGTAAGGGCTCGGAAACTATGCAAGGGCCGATACTTACGCAATGGCCCTCGCGAGGGAACCCGCCACACAGGGAAAACACGGCCGCACTTGGCTGCTTGGGAAGGACGATCTAGTATACTCGGGCACCATTGATCCCGCCAGCCCGAACTCCGCCAGACCAGCCAGTCAGGCGGCCGTTCGCTGTCTGGAGCGCTCGGGTGGCGGTGGCCTGGAGATCGCGCATATCTTTCGACGCTTCGATTGACCACTCGACCGTCGAACGTCTCTCGAACCGGAGACCCGAAGTAACCGAGATGGCAAGAGCGACACCCTATCTACAACAGACCGACGAGAAGTACCATGGTCTGGATCCGCAGCAGGTTGTTGGCCTGTACCGGACCATCTACCTGTCACGGCGCCTGGATGACCGTGAGATCCAGCTGAAACGCCAGAACCGCATCTTCTTTCAGATTAGTGGTGCGGGCCACGAAGCCGTTGGCGCCGCCGCCGGCCTGGCGCTGCGACCCGGCTACGATTGGTTCTACACCTACTATCGAGATCGTGCTCTCTGTCTCCAGCTCGGCGTCACCGCCTACGAGATGCTCCTGCAAGCCGTGGGCGCGGAATCCGACCCTGCCTCCGGCGGCCGCCAGATGCCGAGCCACTGGGGCCACAAGGACCTGAACATCGTCACTTCATCAAGTCCGACCGGTACCCAGTTTCTCAACGCAGTGGGTTGTGCCGAGGCGGGCTATCGCTTCCAGCTGATCGAGGAACTACAAGCGCGCAGCGACCTGTTCGAGAAGGACGAAGTCGTTCTGGTGACATCCGGAGATGGGACCACCAGCCAGGGCGAGTTCTGGGAGGCGGTCAACACCGCCGCCAATCTCAAGCTGCCGGTCATCTTCCTGGTAGAGGATAACAAGTACGCCATCTCAGTGCCCATCGAAGTTCAGACCGCGGGCCGCAGCATCTCTCAGTGTATGAGCGGCATCGCAGATCTGTACATCATCGAGACCGACGGCTGCGACCCGCTTGCCAGCTACGAGGCGATCAGCCGCGCGACCGCCTATTGCCGTGACCGTCAAGGGCCGGCTCTGGTCCACGCCCACGTCATCCGCCCCTACTCCCATTCCATGTCCGATGACGAGCGCCTCTATCGGACCGAGGCCGAGCGCGATGAGGAGGCGCGGCGCGATCCCGTGACCGGCTTCGCCAGGTTCCTGATCGAAGAGAAGCTGCTGACCGAGGCGGACCTCGACCGACTCCGCCAGGATGTCGATGCCGAGATCGAGGAGGCGGCGGATCGGGCGCTCGCGCAGCCGCAGCCCGCCGGCGACACGGCACCATTGTACGTCCATTCACCCGATACCGACCCGACGTCGGATGAGTTCGCTACCGATCCCGAGTATGGCGATGACAACCCCACGACGATGGTCGACCTCCTGAACTCCTGTCTGAGATCGGAGATGGAGCGTGACCCGGCGATCGTCGTATTCGGCGAGGACGTCGCTGATGCCAGCCGCGCCGAGGCGCTGGAGGAGGTGAAGGGCAAGGGCGGCGTGTTCAAGGTAACCTGGGGCCTGCAGAAGAGATTCGGGTCGGCCCGCGTCTACAACTCGCCGCTCGCGGAAGCGAACATCGTCGGCCGAGCCGT
>CP070722.1:2958525-2961449 GCA_020350785.1 Gemmatimonadota bacterium | reverse complement strand
GTGCGGGTCTACGGCTTCGGGCCGTCCTTCTACGGCGGCGGCGGCTCGCCGCCCACCTATACGATCAAGCTGCTGGGTTACAACTACGAGATCCAGCGTGACCTTGCCGAGGACGTGGCCGGCCGACTGCGCCGCTTCAGCCGGGTGCGTGAGGTGGACACCAACGTCAGCGACTGGTGGTGGACCGACAAGGCGTTCGAGTTCTTCCTGAGCGTCGATCGCCAGCGGCTGTCGGCCTACGGGTTGACGGTGGAGGAACTGCTGCGCTTTGTCACCAGCAACGTTCAGGGCCAGGTGGGCATCAATCGCATCAAGGTGGGCGGTGAAGAGGTCACCTACTCGGTCAAGCTGGAGGGCTATCGCGAGTTCGACTTCAGCGACCTGCGAGAGCTGCTGGTGCCGACGGCGACGGGCGAGGTGGTGCGGCTGGCCGATGTGGCGAGCGTGGGCCGGCGCGAGGTGCTGAACCGCATCCAGCGGGAGGACCAGCAGTATCAGCGTCTGGTAGGCTGGGAGTTCCGCGGACCGCGGAAATTGGGCGATCGAGTGCGGGACGTGGCAGTGGACGCGACCGCCCTGCCGGCGGGCTACAAGATCGAGAAAGAGCGGGACATCTTCTGGACCCAGGAGGAGCAGCGGCAGATCTACACCGTTGGCATCTTCGCGATAGTCCTCATCTATCTGGTGACGGCGGCGCTGTTCGAGTCGTTGCGGGCGCCCTTCGTAGTGCTGCTGACTCTGCCTTTGGCGCTGATCGGCGTCTTCCTGGTCTTCTTCTATACGGGCGCCTCGTTCACGCGCTCCGCCTACATCGGTGTGATCATGATGGCGGGGATCGTGGTCAACAACGCCATACTGCTTGTCTATCATATCGGCGAGATCCGGCGCATGGGAACCGAGCTGAAGGAAGCGATCATCCAGGGCACGCTGGAGCGGGTGCGGCCGATCCTGATGACGACGCTGACAACGGTGCTGGGTCTGCTGCCGCTCATTCTATTCACCGAGACGATCGACGCGACGATCTGGAACGCGCTGGCACTGGCGACGATCGGCGGCTTGATCGCCAGCACCATATTCGTGCTCACCAGCATCCCGGTGTTGTACTACCTGTTCGAGGGGCGGGGCCGGCGCCCGGCGGTGGTCGCGGCGCCGGAGCCGCGGCCGGCGGCGGGGGACTAGTCCGTTCTCCGCCCTGGGTCCGGTCGCTGTTGTAGGTGTCCGATCGTTTTTGTTAGGTGCGGCCGGGAGCGGGTCGTCTCGCTCCGGCCTCTCCCGCGCTCACGGCTGGCGCCGTGACCGCGGGCTCGCAAAACCAGCTACGCTCGACGACCCGCTCCCAGCCTGACTTTAGGGCGCGTCGAACGCACCCCGGCGCTCCTGGCTGGTGCCGTGACCGCGGGCTCGGAAGACCAGGAGGGTCCTGCGCCGTCAGATGGGGTGGATAGAAGATGTGGCGCGCGCCACGATGAAGATCTCGAGCTTGGCGCGGGTTACGTGAAGTTGCCATACGCTATGGATCGCAAGAGCCCGAGCGCGGCGCGCGAGTGGGCGTGGCAGTTCGTCTTTCCGTCGAGTCGTTTGTGGGAGGACCCGACGAACGGTCGGAGATTCCGCCACCACCTGCACGAGTCGTCGGTCTAGCGGAGTGTGAAGGAAGCTGTGCGCCTGGCCGGCGTGGCTAAACATGCCACGTGCCATACCTTCCGGCACTCGTTCGCCACGCACCTGTTGGAGGACGGCTACGACATTCGCACCGTACAGGAGCTCTTGGGTCACCGCGATGTGCGAACCACGATGATCTACACGCACGTCCTGAACCGGGGCGGTCTAGGAGTACGGAGTCCGGCGGACACGCTCTAGCGGTGCGCTTATCACGCGCCGTACTTATGAAGCACGTGGCGTATCCTGCAATTTGCTCAGCATTTCACGGCGATGATTTTCTGGTCTCCCGCTGACAGCCCTTGTATCTTCTAGTAATAGAGCTTCTTAGCTGGGGGTTGCTTTGCATTTATCCGCCATATCATAAAGTTCGGTCAAGCACCCCTAGCGGATGAAGATTAGTTAGGCGGCTGATCCAGGAAGGCGGGGACTCTCCTTGGCAGGAGCACGATTTGACCGCGCTGCCGCAACAGCACTAAGCCTCTATGCGCTGCTCTTCGTTCAAGCCTGTGAAGTGCTGTCAGACATACGCGCGCTGCAGACTCTCGGCAAGGCTATCGAGCGCGAATTCAAAGCAGACAAGGTATCGCTCAATCTAGACAACACGCATCTCGATGTTGTTCTTGTGAACTCTCCCTTGGCAGACGTGCCACAGGACGAGCAGAGGCTGGTCGCTCGTCGAGTAGCTGAATATGTGAGAGACCAGTATTCGGATTATCCAGCTCTTGAGACGATTCGGGTAGAGTTCACTTGGGCGTTTGAGTTCGCATTTGCTCGTGTAGAAAGATCGACATCGTATCCCTTTGAGACAGCTGAACTCCGGAAGGCAACGGAGCATGCGGATTCATTGCCGTGAGGGCCGCACGGTTCAGCCGTCTAACAAGCGTTTGCAGCTGGCGTTGCATGCTTCGTATGGACAACCTCTGCTCCGTGGTGATTACCAGGTCCGTGGCCGTGGCGGCCACGAGCTGATTGTCTTTGTTCGCAGCTGCGCCGCTCGTTCCTCACGGCGCAGCTGAAACGCTGACCGTTAGGCTGCCTGAACACGTTGATCGCGAGAGTCTAATAATGGGCTTGTACAGCAAGTACGTTCTCCCGAAACTTGTGCATCTCACCTGCAGCACAAGACCGAACATGCGGCAGCGGGCGAAGGTCGTGCCGATGGCCCAAGGAACGGTCCTTGAGGTCGGAATCGGTTCAGGCTTGAACTTCCCCTACTACGACGCCGAGAAAGTGAAGAAGTGCTGGGGACTAGATCCGGCTTC
>CP070722.1:2953730-2958425 GCA_020350785.1 Gemmatimonadota bacterium | reverse complement strand
CCTTTTCCTCGAGACGGTCCCGGCACCCCTCGTCCAGACCGGCAGCGCTGTTCTCCCCTTTCCCGCCTCGCTCGACGAGATAGAGCTGGCGGCGGTGCGCGCCATGCTGGAGCGCACGGGCGACAACAAGAGCGCCGCGGCAAGGCGATTGGGGATCTCCCGTTCGAGGCTGCATCGGGCGCTGAGGCGCATCGAGGAAGGCAACTAAGCGATCGACGGGAATGCCGCGGATCGGTGTAGCGTATCGATACATCTGAACGGAATCGCAACAGGGGCCTTGACCAGTAACTCGTTTTATGACAAATACTTATCTGTGGAATGCGGCTTGCAAAAAGTTTTGGTGTCGCGCGGCGGGAGCGCCGGCGACTTGTCGTCGAAGTGAGATCCATAGCAGGGAATCCGTGAGAGAGCGAGAAGAGAAAAGTGGCTAGATCGAGACTGAGTAGAGGTTGGAGCCGCCGGCTGATGGCGGTGTCCGGCGTGATCTTAGGCCTGGCCTTGGGGGGTTGCGCCAGTTCCAACGACAGCGAGCCGGACACGGTGCCGGAGTCGCAATTGGAATTCGTGCCGCGCGCCGAATCGGCGCCCGCATTGGAGACCATGGACACGTCGTTCTGGGCGGTGAAGGGTCAGAACCGGCGGTTGGAGATCCGCTACGTGGGATTTGGCGGCGACGACAGCGGCGAGCGCTTTCTCCGCCTCGAGATCGAGGAGCAGACCCTGCTTCGCCGGCCGGATGGAACGCCTTTCGCCGACGGCGACTCCATCGAGATCAGGGTGGTTGTGGATCCGGTGCTGTTTCTGGGGAACTTTGAGCCCTCGGGTCTGCAATTCAACCCGAACGAGCCGGCCGAGCTCGAGTACCGTTATGCCGAGGCTGACGCTGACTTCCTGGTTCGAGAAGCCGAGTTCGATCTCTGGAGGCAGGAGCGGTCGGGTGATCCTTGGGAGCGTCTAGGCTCATTGCAGGTCGAGGATCTGGATGAGATCGAGGTCGAGTTGTTCGGATTCACTCGTTATGCGCTTGCCGTGGGAAGGTAGTTCCAGCGGCTGATGGATGCTCTTCCTCCCGACCTCTCTCGATTACGAGACGAGCTGGATCGACTGGCTGCCGAGCGCGATTGGGGCGCGATCGGCGAGCGTGTCGCGCGTCTCGACGCCTCGACTCTGAGCGCCGTTCCCAAGGTCGCCGTCCTGGCAGCCGAGGCTGCGTTGTACTTGGGTCGCGTCGAGCGCGCGCTCAGTCTCGCCTTGATAGCGGAGGCCGAGTTCAGGGCGCGCTACGACCAGCTCAACCTGCTGCCCGCGATGAATCTCGCCGGCGCTGCGCAATTCGAGCTGGGCGATCTGGATGGAGCCGAAGAGCGCTTCGCGGTAATCCTCGAGTTGGCGCGGGAACGTGGCGAGGATGAGTTGGCCGGTCGAGCCACGAACAACCTGGGCGCGATAGCCAGTTTGCGCGGAGACCACGAGCGCGCGCTCTCTCTGTTTCGCCTCTCCATACCGACCTACCAGAAGGTGGGTTTCGGCGTGGGCCTCGCCCAGACGTACCACAATCTGGGTATCGTCAATCGTGATCTCGGGTTTTGGCACGTCGCGGACCGGCATTACCTCGAGGCCCAGAAACGCGCGCGCCGGTTGGGGGATCGCCGTCTCGCCGCGATGGCGCGCGTCGGGCGCGCCGAGATCGCCCATCGCAGGGGTGACAACCGCTTCGCCGGCATCGAGGCCCAGCAAGCGCTCAAGACCTTTGTCGAAATCGGCGACGACTTGGGACGCGCGGATGTGCTGCGCCTGCTGGGCAGCATCGCAGCGGAGCGCGATCCGGAAGAAGCAGCCCGCAGTTTCGAAGAGGCTCTGAGCCTTGCCCGCGAGCACGACAATCTTCTCCTCGAGGCCGAGGTTCTGGAAGAAAGGGCTGCCATGCACGCCGCAAGGGAACGGCTCGCACTCTCATGTGCCGACCTCGAGCTCGCCGCCGGAGTGTACCGGCGGTTGGGAGCGGCGAAGCGCTTGGAAGAGGTCGAGAAACGGCTGGGCCGCCTTCGGGTCTAGGGCCGCGCCGGCACAAAGCCCCTCACATCAACCAGCGTACCTCAGACGGTTCCAACCCACCTTGGAATACTTCCTGAGACTTCGGCTTGCAGGTGCCCGCGCCCTTGGGCATGTTGCTGTGACCAATTTGCACCGGCGACGCGCCGCCGAATGACCGGGTCCTGCAACTACAGGGCTGACGACCATGCCGTTGAAATCTCTGCATAAGGCCGCCAGGACGCCCACGCCCGCGCTGGTTTCGCGCGCGTCGCTGAGCGGCTTGCCGGCGGATCTGCTCCAGGAGGCTTCGCGCAGGCTGGGTTGGGCAGGACTGATATACGCGGCCACCTTTTTCCTGGCTTACTTCGGCAGCTACTTCTTCTTCGCCGGTGGGGTGAGGGAGTTTCTCCCCCCCGAACCCACTCTCTTCGGGCCAGAGCGCATGATACAGACGGTCGTCGCCATGATCTCGGTCGCGGTCGGCATCGCTGTCTTCCTCATGTCGCGATTCGGAAGGATCAGGCCCACCGTTCTGCTCGACCTCGGGCTCGGATTCGAAGTCATCGGCGCGTTCGGCATCGCGATGTCGTCGATGTGGGGCGTCTTCCCCGAGTGGCCGAGGAGCTTCACGGACGAGCTCCCAGGCATTCCTTGGGAATGCATCTGGATCGTCATTTTCCCCTTCCTGGCGCCAAACACGCCGATCAAGATGCTCGTGGCTTCCATCGCGGCCGCCTCGATGGGACCGCTGACCGTGATGCTCTCGAAGGCGGCCGGTCTGACCAGCCCCGATGTACCGATGGGTCTGCTCTTCGGCGCTTACTTATTCTCGACCTATTTGTGTGCGGCCATCGCTTTCGTGATTGCACGAACCGTCTACGGTTTCGGCAAGCGCTTGAGCCGGGCGCGAGAGGTCGGCAGCTACCAGCTTGTGAAGCCTCTCGGGGTCGGGGGGATGGGTGAAGTGTGGCTGGCCCGGCATCGCATGCTGGCCCGGCCGGCCGCCGTAAAGTTGATCCGGCCGGAAACCCTGGGCGCTGACCAGGAGGTACGCCGGCTGGCAGTCGAGCGCTTCGAGCGCGAGGCGCAGGCCACGGCCGCCCTCGACTCGTTCCACAGCATAAAGCTCTACGACTTCGGCATCACCGAGGAAGGCGCCTTCTACTACGTGATGGAGTTGCTCAAGGGTCTGGACCTCGAGACGCTGGTGCAGCGCTTCGGACCGGTACCTGCCGCCCGCGCCGCGCACATCCTTCGCCAGGTATGTCACTCGCTGGGCGAAGCGCACCAGTGCGGAATCATTCACAGAGACATCAAGCCGGCCAACATCTATGTCTGCCGCATGGGCCCGGATTACGACGTGGTCAAGGTGCTCGACTTCGGCCTGGTGAAGACCATGGGAACGGTCGGCCCGCCCTCCGCCGAGCTCACCGCCGAGGGAGTGGCGACCGGGACGCCGGCATTCATGGCGCCCGAGATGGCTTTGGGCAAAGCGGAGATCGATGGCCGGGTCGACATCTACGGATTGGGATGCGTCGGCTATTGGTTGCTGACCGGCGAACGCGTCTTCAAGGGTGAAAACGCGATGGCTAAGATAGTCGCCCATGTGCACGAGAAGCCTATCCCACCCTCAGAGCGCGCCGAGCTGGCAATACCCGGGTCGCTCGAGCAGGTGATCATGGCCTGTCTGGAGAAAGAACCGGATGCCCGGCCGCAGAGCGCCGGGGAGCTCGATAGCCTGCTGGCCGAGTGCGCGATAGAGAGCGCCTGGACCGCAACCGAAGCGAGAGAGTGGTGGCAGCTCCACCAGCCCGAGGCCGAGCTCGCGAAAATTGATGAGGTCGGCGAGGCGGATCAGGCGCCGCAGTTGCTCACCGTCCGATGCTAGTCGTGGCGCCGGTCCTGCTCGCGACTGACCTTGCTGCTCAGGCTTCCAGAACCACCACGGCTGCGGCGACGCTCGCTTGGTGGGTGAGGCTGACGTGATAGCGCCGGGCCCCCAGTTCGCGGGCGCGCTCGGCGGCCTGTCCGCGGAGACGCAGGGTGGGTGCGCCCCCTTCGGAGCGGACCACCTCCACATCCTTCAGGAACAGCCCGCGGCTCCAGCCCGTGCCTAGCGCCTTGAGGCAGGCCTCTTTGGCGGCAAAGCGCGCGGCGTAGGCCTGAGCCATGTCGTTCCGTCCCCTGCAATCGGCGCGTTCGCCGGCCGTGAATACCCGTGCGGCGAAGCGCTCGCCGTGGCGCTCGAGCGCACGCGACATGCGGGCGCTCTCCAGAACGTCCAGTCCGATTCCCACGATCATGTCGTACGGCGGTCCTTTCCCGTTTGCCTGAGCGCCGCGGGCGCTCGCCCGCCGGCGTCACCTGCCGCTCATGATAAAGGAAGGACCCCGATAAAGGAACTCAACGGACCTAAGCCGCCCCGGGGCTTTCTTGCCCAGCTCGCCGGCGGCGCAGGGATTCGTCAGAAAGTCCTTGCTGGCCGCAGGCGAGGTCGCGTTCTACATTCAGGCCTCTCAAACGCCGCGACTGACCGGAGACGGAATCGAAGGACCGAAAACCGATATGATGAAATCTACCGGGTAAGGAGCTGGAGAGATGTCGAGATCGCGAAGAGAGTTCTTACAGGTGAGCTTGGCCGCGGGAGGCGCCCTGGGCCTG
>CP070722.1:2940487-2953630 GCA_020350785.1 Gemmatimonadota bacterium | reverse complement strand
CCCTCGCTGACGGCAGGAACGTGCCTGTTGAGCGGCGGGCTGTGTCTGCTGCTGGTGAGTCATCTGAGCGGTGAAACCGCCGCGCTCCATTCGGTTTCGCCGCGCTCTCTCGCTTCGCTCCTCTACTTGGTGGCGTTCGGCTCCGTCATTGCGTTCGCCGCCTACACCTGGCTGATGCGAGTCACGTCACCCGCACGGGTCTCGACGCACTCGTTTGTCAACCCTGCCGTCGCCGTCTTCGCCGGCTGGGCCCTGGCCGGCGAAGCGCTCGGCCCTCGGACACTACTCGCGACTCTGGCGATGGTTGCCGGGGCCGCGGCGATAGTCGCGGAAGGAGTGCGCTTCTATCCGGCCGGCCTCCGCTCGAGGGCGTGTGCTAGCCGGTGGACGGCGGTTGCGATCGGAGAACGCTGGACTGCGCGGCAGCCCCCAAGTAGCGGCCATTGACAGGATTCGGGTCGTTACTGATCTTGTCTCGTTATGGGACACCATTGATTGTTGAGTGGGACTTGTCAGGAATGGCTGGTCCCTTTTTGATGGTGTGACCGAGCACGGTATTCTGGGCGAGCATCCGGTGCCGTGGTCGAGCCCGGCGCGGTGGGGGAGGGTCGCGCGTTATTGGTGTAGTCGGTAGTTGCGGCACGGCCGGACTCCGACAGCAATCAACACAGAAGGAGCAGGGCAGATGCGCACTACCGGCAAAGTCAAGTGGTTCAACGACAGCAAGGGTTTCGGCTTCATCACGCCGGACAACGGGCAAAAGGACTGCTTCGTGCACCACACAGCCATCCAGGCCGAGGGGTTCAAGACCTTGAGCGAGGGTGAGCGCGTCGAGTTCGACATCGTGGAAAACGATAAGGGCCCGGCTGCTCAGAACGTCGTCAAGCTTGGCAGCTAGGACCTCAGAATAGATCGTTCGAAGCAAGGACGATCGCGCAGCAGAACGAAACCCCACGGCGAGCCCGCCGTGGGGTTTCGCTTGGCGCTCTTGTCAGGCGCCGAGGAAGAGCGCCAGCACGTAGGCGCAGTATCCGATCAGCAGGAGAGCGCCGGCCAGCCGCCCGATCGACCGCCGGCGCCAAATCAGCAGCGTTAATATGAGCGCCGCGCCCAGCATGACAGGCAAATCCAACGAGAGGAAGCTGCGTGGAACGGGTATCGGGTCCGAGCTGATCAGCGCGGCCGTTCCCAGAATGGCCAGAATATTGAACATGTTGCTGCCGACAACCGTTCCGACTGCCACCTCCGTGTGCCGCTGGACGGCCGCCGTGACGGTCGTGGCGAGCTCCGGAAGCGACGTGCCGACTGCAACGATCGTCAGTCCAATGACCGTTTCGGATACGCCGAGATGATCAGCCACCTCGACCGCAGCTTCGACCATCAACCGGGCTCCGACGGGCAGACCGAGCACACCTGCGCCTATGAACAGGGCGATCAGCCAGTTGTTCGTCGGCAGCCCGAGCACCCACTCGAGAGGTGCGGCTCTCCTTTTCTTCTCTATCACGTAGGAGCGGGCCAGCGCGCGTAGCGTTAGGCCGGCGATTACCGCCAGCCCGGCCAGGAGCGCCAGACCCCCAGTCCGGTCGATATCACCCGCAGCGCACAAGAGGACGAGAAAGACACTTACGGCTACCATCAGCACGCTGTCGCGCAGCTCCGAGCTGCCGGCGCACGCGAGCGGATAGATGACGGCTGGCGCGCCGGTGACGAGGAACACGTTCGCGATGTTGCTGCCCACAACGCTGCCAATCGCGATGCTCGGGTATTTGGCGACCACGGCCTGCACAGCGACGACCAGCTCGGGCAGCGACGTCCCGAAAGCGACCAGGCTGAGTGCTATGACCAGCGGTGGAACGCGCGCCTTTCGTGCAAGGGCAACAGCCCCTCTGACCAGCAGATCACCGCCCATCAACAGGTAGATTAGGCCGCCGATCAGTTGAATGTAGATCAGGCCATCCACATCACCGCTCCACGCCGTTCCAGCAGTAAGTGCAAACGCTTTCCCTGGGCAGACCGATTGCTGCGATCAGGTCCTCCAGCCTCTGGTACCGTAGCGAGTTGAGGCCCAGCCGCTCGCGGGTCCTCTCCACCATGCGGCAATATGGGTCAGAGTCGGGATCGGCATACGAGCCGAGGTCGGTCGGCCGATCGCCCTCCATCTCTTGGATCGACTTGCGGGCCGCCAGATCGAGCTCCGACTTGGAGCGCGAGAAGTTGAGAAACTTGCAGCCGAACACCAGTGGTGGGCAGGCGGGCCGCATGTGCACCTCGAGGGCGCCGTGCTCGAAGATCCGTTGAATGATGTCTTTCAGCTGTGTCCCTCTGACGATGGAATCCTCACAGAAAAGCAAGCGTTTGCCGCTGATGATCTCGCGGATCGGTATCAGCTTCATGCGCGCAACCAGGTCGCGGACCCGCTGGTCTTGAGGCATGAAGCTTCGAGGCCAGGTTGGCGTATACTTGACGAAGGGGCGGCTGTAGGGGATACCGGCGGCGTTGGCGTAGCCGATGGCATGGCCCGTTCCCGAGTCGGGGATGCCGGCCACGAGATCGACCTCTACGTCGTCGCGACCAGCGAGGCTCGCGCCGCAGCGGTAGCGCACGACCTCCACGTTGATGCCCTCGTAGCTGGAGGCAGGATAGCCGTAATAGACCCAGAGGAATCCGCAGATCTGCAGCCTGTCGCCAGGCGGCCGGAGGCGTTCCACACCGTCGGCCGTCAACCGCACGATCTCACCAGGTCCCAGATAGTCCATGACCTGATAGCCGAGGTTGGGTAGGGCGCAAGTTTCCAGCGTTGCCGCATGGGCCCCCGGCTTCGAGCCCAAGGCGATGGGTGTGCGGCCCAACCGGTCGCGAGCGGCATAGACCGCGTCCTCTGTCAGCAGGAGAATCGAACAGGAGCCCTGGATGGCTTCCTGGGCTCGCTCGATGCCTTCTTCGATGGTGTCACCTTGATCGATCAGGTGAGCCACGACCTCGGTGGGATTCGGTTCGCTGCCGCTCATCTCGGAGAAATGCACGCCGCGCCGCTCGAGCGCTGCGGCCACCAGTTCTTCCAGGTTGTCCAGCTTACCTACGGTGACGATTGCATAGCGCCCGTGATGCGAGCCGATGAGGACCGGCTGATCCTCATAGTCGCTGATCACTCCGATCCCTAGCCTGCCCCGCAGCCTAGCGAGTTCGTCCTCGAACTTGCTGCGGAACTGAGTATTGCTGATGTCGTGGATCGAGCGCCGGAAACCGTTGCGGTCAACGACCGCCAGACCGCCCCTCATCGTACCCAGGTGCGAGTGATAGTCGGTCCCGTAGTACAGGTCTGCTACACAATCGTTCGCCGCCGCGACACCGAAGAATCCGCCCACAGCTAGGACCTCCAGACCATGGAGTTCGTCAGCACACGATCAGCCGCCCGTGGTAGAGCGGCTGCAGCACCCGCCCCCGCAAACCTCGATGACGGGGAAGCTCTGCAAAATCGTTGTTGGAGGCAACCTAGCAGAGATGGGCCGCGACCGATACGGGATCAGTGTCTCTCGAGGTAGTCGATGATTATCGCCGCCATCACCCTCGCACCGACAAAGATGGCTTCCTCGTCGGCCACGAAATCGGGGCTGTGGGGCATGCCGACGTAACCCAACTCGCTGTTCGACACGCCGAGCCAGTACATCGCACCGGGAACATGCTGCTGATAGCGCGAGAAATCCTCGCTGAAGTACGGGGTCACGGTGTTTGACTCGATGAGGCCTTCCGGCCCCACAACCGAGCGGATCGGCTCGAGCGTGGAGCGCACGAGCTCGGGGTCGTTGACCATATCGGGGAGCACGAGATCTTCGTAGTCCAGCTCATAAGCAACACCAGCCTCGCTCACCGCCGCTACCGCCTGTTCGATCTCGCTCTTCGCGTCGGCGCGAGCTTCCGGGCTTCCGGCCCGCAGCATGCCCGATACCACCCAGTCGCCCTGCTCGGGTCGCTCTTGCGGCCGGCCGATCATGGCGACCACGAAATCCTCTGGCGCGACCTCGCCGCCCGTGCTGGCCGATCGGATAGCGCGAGCATAGACCAAGGCGGCCGCCTCCAAATTGCCGTCGCCTCGTACGACAAGAGTGATGCGGTCGAGGCCGGGCAGCGAAAGCCCTTCGACGCTTCCGATCTGCCCCACCTCCAGCGGAGCTGAGTGGTAGGCGAAGATCGCCTCCGGCGCCGGATCTTCCAGCGCGCCTTCCTCGATCATCGCTGCCGCGCCCGCGATATTCTCTTCGGCGGGTTGAAAGATGAACTTCACCGTCCCTGCGAGTTCGTCCTTCACCTCGGTGAGCGCCTCGGCGAGGGCGAGCCCTACGGTCGTGTGTATGTCGTGACCGCAGATATGACGCACGCCGGGAGCCTCCGATGCGAAGGCGACGGGATCCGGCGCGCCCGAATACACTGCATCCATGTCCGCTCGAAAGGCGACCACGGGACCCGGCTCGTCGCCTCGCAGAATACCGACAACGCCATGGCCGCCGATTCCGGTGCGGACTTCCAGACCCAGCCCACGCAGGCGCTCAGCGACCAGCTTGGCCGTGCGCTCCTCCTGGCCCGACACTTCGGGATGCCGGTGAATATCTCGACGAAGCTCGACTAGCTCCGTCTGCGCCACCTCTAGGCGACGATCGATCCGCTCGCCAAGCGCCGAGGTCTGCGCCTGCCCCGAAGGCAAGCTTCCGGCCAGCAACAGCAGGGTGAGGAGAATCGACTTCACTTCACTAGAGGTTCTCATCGTACTCTCCCTTCGAAGGGCGCCCAGCAGGCAAGTGATCAAGCTCGGCGCGCGAGCCGATGGCTGGATTGCGAGTTCGGCAACCAGCAATACGCCCAATCATGTAGATCGGTTTCACGGGTGACGTTGTACGCCGATCGGTTAGGCGTCAGACCCACCTGCGGAGACAGAGGTGGTGACTCGCAGTACCAACTGTTCTAATTTACAAGGGTATCGACACTAGGGAGGATGACTTGAGTGACACTACGCAAAAGCCTGCAGACAAGAAGCTGCGGGTTCTTGTACTTTTCAACCAGGTTGGAGAAGACTGGTACGAGAAGCTCAGACAAGTTGATCCCAAAACTCTGAAGTTCGAGCCCGAGTACCCCATCCATGTGCCGACGGTGGCGGAGGAATGCGAAGACATCGCCCGCGCCCTGCGGCGCGCCGGATACCGGGCGCGTGCCTACAATTTGCAGAACGACCTCCGCAGACTGGAACGCGTGTTGAGACGAAGCCGGCCCGACGTCATCTTCAACCTCGTCGAGTTCTTCCACGATGACGCGGGCATGGAAGCCGCTGTGGCAGGGGTGTTCGATCTATACCAGATCCCCTACACGGGCTCGGCCCCCTTCACCCTGGAGCTGTGCCAACGAAAAGGGCTCACCAAGAGAGTCTTGCTCGACTACGGCATAGCGACGCCTCGTTTCAAGATACTGGAAGAGCCCGCGGTACCGGCGAAGTTCGGCCTCGCCTACCCCGTGATAGTGAAGCCGGCCTGGGAGGATGCGAGCGCGGGAGTCGATGAGCGATCGGTCGTCTACAACGACGAACAGCTCGGCGCCTGGCTACCGCATGTATTCAGGGAGTTCGACCAGCCGATGTTGATAGAGGAGTTCATCGACGGCCCGGAGCTCCACGTCTCCGTCTGGGGCAACGATCCTCCCCTGATGCTACCACCGATCGAGTTCGACTTCTCCGAGATGCCGGAGGGGCATCCGCCTATAGTGAGCTATCAGGCGAAATGGGATCCGCTGTCTGAAGTCTATCATCGCGTCCACACGATTTGCCCTGCTCGGCTATCGAAGCGCGTGATGCGCAAGGTCGAGGAGGTCGCGATACACACCTACGAGGTCGCCGAGTGCCGCGATTATGCGCGGCTGGATATTCGCTTGAAGGGCAACAAGCCCTACGTGCTGGAGGTCAACCCCAACCCCGATCTCACGGAGGGTGTCTCCTTCATGGAGTCGGCGGAACGCGCGGGACACTCTTTCTCAGAGGCGTTGAGCCGGATCGTGGAGATGGCAGCCGAGCGCAAACCGCAATCAACGCCAGCTCCGGGCACGACCCCGGGACAGGATTGGATCCCCGGACCCTTGCCAACCGCAGGAACCGAACCGTCCGAAGATGCTCGCGAGGAGTGAAGAAGCCAACGAATGAAAGGTCGGTCAATCGTCATTCGCCTGGCGCGCAAGGCCGCACCGCACTTGTTGCTACCCTGCTTACTCCTGACGGTGGCAGGACCGGCCGCGGCGCAGAGCGGGAACGACCGGTTCGGTCTGATCGGCACCCTTGTCGGGGGACTCCTGGTCGGCGGTTCCGATGATTATCTGGACGACGGCCTCGGCGTCGAGGGCTCTTTCACCTATCGCGTACTAGAGGCCCGTTACCTCTGGATCCGGGCGGATCTCGGCTACCTGGACACATCCGCGTACAACGACCCCGAGACGGGCGCGCGAATCGACAACAACATGCTGATCCTCTTCGCCGGCCCCGAAGTCACTTACCCAATCTGGCGCTTCGAGCCCTTCGTGCGAGGCTACGTCGGGTTGGCCAGGAACAGTCTCAGCGTGAGCGGTTCAGCCCGTGCGGATCTGAACGGGACGGACACCGTCTTCGCTTGGGGGTTCGGACCCGGCCTGCGCGGCATCCTGTTAGAGGGCACCAACCCGGTCAGTATCGAGTTCTCGGCGCGTCTCGTCCGCACCAATGAGCTGGATTTCGCCGCCTCGCTTGCCCCCCGGGATCCGGGAATAAGGGAACGGGACATCGCGATCCTGATTCTGGGTCTGGGCTTGCGGGTCGGTCTGCGCTGAACCTCTGCCCCGGGAAGTCACCTGACCATGATGTATCGTCGAACCTGCTTTCAGTTGCTGCTGATCGCAGCCACAGGCTTTGGACTGCCCGAACGCGTCTCGGCTCAGAATCCCATAGTCGTCGACGAGGAACGGATCGCGCAGGTCGAGCTGCTGGTCGAGAAGTATCACCAAGCGGGCTTGTTCAACGGCGTCGCCCTGGTGGCGCAGAACGGGAAGACGCTCTTCGAGCAGGGGTACGGCTACGCCAACCTGGAGTGGCAGGTTCCCAATGGCCTGGACACGCGCTTCGACATCGCCTCGCTCAGCAAAGGATTCACTGCACTGGCCATCATGCTTTTGGTCCAGGAGGGCAAGATCGATCTCGAGGCGCCGATCAGCACTTACCTACCGGAGTACCGCCGCGACATCGCCGAAAGCGTGACCGTCCATCAGCTCCTCGATCACACTTCCTGTATCCCCGAGGAGACGGCCTACATGCTGGAGTCGAAGACAGCAGACCAGGTCGACAGTGAACGGCTGCTCCGGCTCATCAACGCGCAGGACCCTGTCCTGGAACCCGGCACCCGGTTTTCCTACAACAACGTCGGCTACATTCTGCTCTCTTGGATAGCGGAATCGGTAAGCGGCGTCGATTTCGCCCAGTTCTTGACCGAGCGGATCTTCCAGCCGCTGGGGATGTCGAGCACGGGCGTGGCCTCGCGTGCCGTCACCGCTCAACAGGCTACCGGCTACACTCGTCTCCTGGGGCGCTACGAGCGGCCGGCGATCGTCGACGAGAGCTGGTACCGGGGAGCCGGCGGCGTCTACTCGACAGCGGGCGACCTGCTGGCCTGGGATCAGGCGCTCTACGAAGGCGCTCTACTCTCGGCGGAACTGACCGAGCGCATGTTCGAACCCAGTCAGCATGCCGACTACGGCTACGGCTGGAGCATCCGTTACTACTGGGAGCAAGGAGAGCGGCGAAAGATCGTCAGTCACGAGGGAGGCGGGCCGGGAGCGGCCGCCGTCATCGATCGGTTTCTCGACGACAGAATCCTGATCGTTCTGCTGAGCAACATGCGCCACTCGCAGGTCGGCACTCTGTCGCGACAAATAGGGGGCATCGTGCTTGGCGCACCGCCACCACCCGCTCCGGGCAAACCGATCGATGACGAGCTGCAGACGATCCTCCTAGATGACGGCCTGCGGGCGGCGCGAGCGTTCTACGAAGCATCAGCGGCGAACCCCGAGCTGAGGGTGCCACGCTCCGGAAGCCTCAATCGCATCGGGTATCAGTTCCTGCGTTCCGGTCGTATTGACGATGCGCTGGAGGTCTTCCGCTTGTATACGGCCATCTACCCCAACATCGCGAACGCCTACGACAGCTTCGCCGAAGCCCAACTCGTCGCCGGCAACAGAGATTCCGCAATCGTATACTACCGCCGAGCGGTGGATCTGGACCTCGACGCCGTTAACGCGCTGTACATGCTCGACTATCTCGGGGATGAGAATCCGCGCCGGGTCACGCATCCCTTTCTGCTGGCGATCATCGAAAAGGGCGACGCGTCCGTCCCGGCGCAGTATGCCAGCATGGTCGCGGAGGGGACCGCCCCGGGCGAGCTCTACATCAATTCGGTCGGCTACAACCTGTTGCGCCACGGACAGGCCGAGGACGCGCTCGCACTCTTCGGATTCAATGTGGCCGCGTTTCCCGAATCGGCCAACGCGTGGGATAGCTTGGGCGAGGGCTACATGACGGTGGGAGCCAGGGAGCAGGCAATCCAAGCGTATCACCGCTCGCTGGAACTCGATCCGGAGAACCGGAACGCCGTCCGCATGCTCGAGCGGCTCGAGAGGGGTTGACACTGGCAGGAAAGCCGCAAGAAAACCAACCGCCTCCCTGCCTGAGCGGCGAGTCTAGCCGCACGCGTATGCGTGTTGGCGGGTCCGCGACGCGGTTGCCGCACCCGCCTGACTCAGAGCAAGAGAGGCGGTTCAGCTACGCCGGCCGTCGCTGTTCGGATCGGCCGGCGCCCACATTCAAGTGCCCAGGTGAGGAGAGAATACCGTCAGGTCCTCAAACAGATCCGCTTTGATCTCGTCACGAAGCTCTGCCGGGAAAGTCGGAGCGCTTATCAGCTGTCGAACGCGGTTGAGCCGCAGTTCGGAATTCAGCTCAGCATCTCCCAGCTTGGCCATCCGGGCCGCATCGCTGAGCGCCAAGCACTCGGCCACCTGATCGCCGGCCAGCGCGGCCTCCTCGGCCAGGCGGTCGAGCGTCTCGACGGCGCTCCGATAGTGGCCCTCGTAGTAATAAGCGTTCGCGATACGCCGCGCCGCCTCGATGGGCACCTGACCCTGTGAGCGGATCATCGTCGCCGCCACGTCGTAGATCTGTCGTGCCGCCGCGAAATCGCCTACGGCCGCCATGCGGTCACCGACCACGATCTGCGAGTGGGCCATGGTAGTAACGACGGCCGAGTTCCCGGCCATACCGCCACCAGCGAGAACGAAAGGTGCAGCGGCTGCGAAAACCGTAATCGCTACAGGCAGAGCCGTCTTCTGAGCAACTGTCTTGATCTGCATTAGTGCTACTCCGGTGCCGGAGGTTCCGAAAACGCAATCAACCCTACGAGCGAGATTGGTTTGGAGTTTCAGACTCTACGACTTGACCTTCCAGCTTGTTGGATGGCACGAACCGGCAAATGGTTGCGTCCGCGATTCAAAGACCAGCAAGCTCGCAGGTCTGCCCGCCGATCGCACGGCGGAGCGCAACTTCCGGGAGGCTGCTCGAACGTCGCAACCAACTGGGGCTCAGCGGCGTCTAACAGGTAGGATGCGGCAGCGAGGGCCAGCGGGCAGCTTCCCGACCGGCTCGGCCGACCAAAGCCGGGACTGGAACGTCTCGTTGGGAAACCCGCTGGGCCGCTCTTTCGTAGTAGAGTGTAGTCGGCGCAGGGGGACAGCGCGTACCAGAAACGATCAGGAGAAACGATCGTGCCCACGATTCGCGCAGAAACCGGCCGGCCTTCCGCGAGCGCTCACCGCGAGACAGCCAACGACCGGTTCAAAGAGACTTTTGGCGCCTGGCTTTGGGGTGGCATCATGGCTGCCACCGCTTTCCATTTCGGGCTATTCGCCTTCTTCCCGGAGCTTACGGCGTCCGATGTGAGCTATGGCGTGAGCGAATTCGAGGCGATCGAGTTGCCTCCCGAGATCGAGGTGCCACCGCCCCCGGAGGCGATCAGGCGCCCCGCCCTGCCGGTGGTGTCCCAGACCGAACTCATGGAGGATGTGACGATCGCGCCCACCACGTTCGAAGAGAACCCGGTGGACAATCTGCCACCGCCACCTAATGCGGCCAGTCGCCTGAGCGATCGGCCCGTGTTCACGCCTTTCACGGTCGCCCCACGGGTACGCGACCCGGCAGCGGCAGCTAAGATCGTCGAGGCGAAATACCCAAGCGTCATGAAGAACGCGGGCATCGGCGGCCGCGTGCTGGTTTGGGCTTTCATCGATGCCAACGGAATCGTCAAGAATACGCAGGTCAGGGAGAGCTCGGGGATGTCGCGCCTGGACGATGCGGCTGAATCGGCAGTTCGCGAGTTCGATTTTGTGCCGGCGCTTAACTACGATCGACGCGTCCCGGTTTGGGTATCGATCCCGATCAGATTTGAGGTCAGACACTAGCCGACAGTAGCGGACATCGTCACCGCTTGCTTCCAGTGGCCGCAGAGCATGCGCGATTGAATGAAGTTCGCTGCGACCTTGCCGGTCATCGCGCACCTGGCGCACAGAGCGGCCTCCTGGCGCGCCGCACAGTCGACGCCGGCGCGATGGGCTGCTCGCAGCTCATCGTCGAGACGGCAGAGGAAACCCCCGAGCGGGAAGCACCATCCTTCCGTAGCATGCTGCGCTTCGGGTTTCGCCCGACCTGTCTACGTCCGGACTACATCCACTAATCCGAGCGCCGCGGCTAGTGCTCCGACTTCTTGGGTCCGAGGAGCAGCCAGGCAATGAACCCAAGCACCGGGAAGATCAAGATGACCGCGGTCCAGATGATCTTTGCTCCCGTCGATGAGCGGCTCTGGACCGTGCTCAGAATGGCCCAGATGTTCGCGGCCAGAAGCAGCAAACCGAAGAGTCCACCGAACTCCATCGTCGTCTCCTTGCTTTGTTCCTCTGCGAGACTCGGAGCTGGCCGATCCGCAGCTGGATGAGGTGGTAGTACTGGGAGCCCAGCGCCGCGACCCGGTACCAACTGGCCACGCCGCTTACCAAGCCCGCGCCCCCAAACACCACTACGGGGCTGAGCCGCGAATAGTTGCGTGGGGCGTGGCCTTGCGCGCGAATGAGAGGCCGCTGCGCGCTCGCGGACGCTCGGCGGCGCCGGGGAGCTGCAGTCCCCGGCGAAACCGCTGGCGTTTTCGCGCGTAGGGACTCAGAGGCCCGCAGACAGGCCACGAGTCGCTGGAGCCTGTGACGTCAGTGCTTGGGCGCACCGCCATGCGGGGCGCAGCCGCGACCGACGTCGGTTGCGTCCCGCCGGACCGTTGACTATTACAAGCACGCCTGACTTTCAGCGATTCCTGCGAGCCGAGCGCGCCCGTTATCCAAGGAGCTGTGATCGAATGAAACGAATCGTCTTACTCTGCCTGCTCCCACTCCTGGCAACTGCAGGCCCGGCCTATGGCCAGGCGCTCGCCTTCGGTGTGCGGGGCGGCGCGAATTTCGCCAACGCGAATGTCGAAGGCTCGCTCTTCACCGAAGATCCGGGCAACCTGACGGCCTATCACTTCGGGCTACTCGGCCGCGTGGACATCTCTCGCTACTTCGCGCTGCAGACCGAGGTCTGGTACTCGCGCAAGGGCTTCGCCGAGGGTAACGGTGATGTAGCTTTGGAACTGAATTACTTCGAGATTCCGGTGCTGGCCGTGGTCAAGTATCCGGCCAAGATCTCACCGCACCTCTACTTCGGTCCCGTGCTGGGCCTCGAATCCGGCTGTCGCGTCTCGACCGCCGACCAGGAGGAGGTCGACTGCGAGGAAGCACGCGAAGGCGCACCCCGTACCAAGGGCGCCGACTCCGGGTTGATCTTCGGCGCCGGCGTTACCCTGGCAGCGGGTCCCGGCTCGCTTCTCCTGGACGTGATGTACAATCTGGGGATCACGGACTTGAGTGAGCTATCGGAGGAGGTCGATTCCATCACGACCCGGACCTGGTATCTGTCGGCGGGCTACGCGTTGCCGATCGGCGCGACATCGCGCTGAGACGAATCGATAGGGCCACACCGTAGCCGCGCTCCGGCGCGCCAAGCGCAGGACCAAGACCAACACGGCACGACACGCCCAGGGATCTCTCCACACAAAACGGCTCCCCAGGGCAAGACACCCTGGGGAGCCGTTCCATGCACCTGGCCGACACCCGAGGGCGCCGCCAAATCGAGGATCCTTACGGGATTATCTGCCGGTACGACCCGAACGGACCGGGCCACTCCGTGTTGCCCTTGGCGCCCTTACCGACGCGGAGCGTGAACGCGGCACCCAGCTTGCCGGTGACCGCGATGTCCTGGTAAGGATCGCCCTGAAGCTCGTGCGCCAGCTCGTAGAAGTAGAACGCGCTGCCGTCGGGGTTCACGTTGATCCGGAAGTGCCCGGCACCGTTCTGGTTCGCATCGACGAAGGCGCAGAACGAATCACCCTTCGGGCATTTGCCTTCCGCCCAGTTCTGATCGCTGAACGCCTGCGTCGCGCCATCCAACAACAGCACGTCATCGCCCCCGGTGAGCGTCGGGTTACCGGTGTCCGTCAGGTAGAGCGTCCAGATGTTCTCAGATTCAGAGGCCGTCTCGTCCACCGGAATGCTTACGGCGAAGTAGAAGGTGTCGCCATCGTGCATCCAATAGAAGGTCGCGTCCTTCTTGCCGCCGCTGAGGTTGGCGGTGAACGGCTCCGTGTTCGCGCAGTCCCACGAAGCGTCCTTCAGACCATCGCTGACATCCGCCGTCCCCCGGCCCAGATCACACCCGTAGGCGGTAAACAGCAGATCGGGCTGCTGCAGGACCAGCGGAAAGGCCCCGAGAGTCGCGGGTATTGACGGACCCGAAGGTACGAAGGTCAAAGTCGAATGCGCGAACGGGCCCACGCCCTTGCGGCCGTCGCTCTGCGTCCACGTGTCACCCCGGATGCCGATCCCGCGACCGCTGGCCGCCAGAACGTTGATGCCAACGTCGCTTCCCAATGTCCAGCTCGTGACACGGGCGACACCATCGCTGCCCGTCACGATGGGGCCGACCGGCACGACGGCGCCGCCGTTCTGAGCCTCCGT
>CP070722.1:2882603-2940387 GCA_020350785.1 Gemmatimonadota bacterium | reverse complement strand
GAGCGTTCGAGTCTCTTCGGTTGGGATGTGGGCTGGGAGACGAATCGCAACTTGGACATGAACTGGACCTACCGGCCCAATATCGCAGCCTGGCTCACGCCGCAGCTGGCGGTGGACACCCGGTTTCGCATGAGCCGAGGGGCTTCATTCGTGACCGAAGTGGAAGGTGACACTGTTCTGACGCGCGATTTCGGCAATTCGCGCACCCTGCGATTCTCGACCGGATTCAATCTGGCGTCGCTCCTCCGTGACCTGCTGGGGGAGGAGCGGACGGGGACGGTGGGCACGCTCCTCGGGCTGGTCGATCGGATAGACCTGTTCACCATCACCTGGATCGGCTCGCTGGCCTCGAACTACCAGCGCCGGACGGCGGATCCCAGCCTCCGGTACCAGCTCGGCATCCACGGCTTCGGCGGTGTTGTCGTCCAGGACGCCGACTCGGCCAGTCGTGTGAACGACAACAAGTCTTTGACGCTTGGGGGAGGTGTGCGGTTACCGACTGGACTGGCTGTCACCGTGGAATATGCCAATAACGACGGTTTGGTCTGGACGCCGCGATCGCAGACCACCAGCCGGACCACGACCTGGCCGAGCTTGAATCTGAACTGGAATCGGCTGCCGCTACCTGCGTTTCTGCAGAGCTGGGTGTCCCGGCTGGGGTTGCGGGCGGGTTACAGCTTGCGCACGCAGAGCAGCGTCGTGGCCAATGCGACGCAGGACAGGGAAGGGCAGATCAAGACGATCCCGTTCAACTTCGACTTGATGCTGACCACTGATTGGTCGCTCAACTACAACCTGACGATGACCGACGAGGAGCGGCGCGACCCGACCGGACTGACTCTTGGAGAGCGCCTGAACCAGGCGGTCCAGCTGACGGGCAGGATTCGACCGCTGAGCCGTCAGGGTCGCTTGCGGAACCCGATCCGGCTTTCACTTCGCCTGTCACAAAACGACTCAGACCAGTGCCGTCGACTGGGCGGTGTCGAGCTGGGCGGCCTCCCACCCGGTGTAAGCGACTCGGAATTTGCGACTTGCGAGCCGTTCACAGATCTGCGTATACGTAGCGTGGATCTGACGTTCAGTACGGACGTGCCGCCGTTCGCGATCGGGCTGCAAGGCTCGTGGCGTGACACTCAGAGCCAGTTGGGCCAGCGACCCGGTTCCACACAGCTCGAGATTTCGCTTTTCGGTCAGTTCCTTTTCGAGACAGGAGAGCTCCGTTGAGAATATTGAGTCCGTCTTTGCGAGTCGCGGGCCTGCTCCTCTTCACCGCCGTGGTCGGGGGCGCTTGTGACGGCGCCGATGAGGAACCCGAGAGGCGCGGGCCCGAGGTGCTCGCCTATCCGCGCTTCGACGGCGCCGCCGCCTACGAGCTGGTCAAGAAGCAAGTGGCGTTCGGCCCGCGGGTTCCCGGAAGCTTGGGACATCGTGAGATGGCCGCCTGGATGGAGGAATACCTTCGGCAGCGGGCCGATTCCCTGACCCTGCAGCGCTTCAACCACGTGACCGGCGAGGGCGATACTCTGCCGCTGGTCAACTTCTGGGCCCATTTCGGACCGGGAGAGGGCGAGCGGATGCTGCTGCTGGCCCATTGGGACACGCGCCCGACCTCCGATCGGGCCAGCGATCCGGCGGAGCGGGAGAAGCCGGTTCCCGGCGCAAACGACGGTGCCTCCGGGACGGCCATTCTACTGCAACTCGCCGAGATGCTGGCGGCGGCCGCGCCGCCGAGCGGCGTCGATCTGTTGCTGGTGGATGGCGAGGACTACGGGGATTTCGGTGTGGGGCGCGATGTCTTCTTGGGCTCGCGCCACTTCGCCGCCAACCTTCCGGAGGGCTATGAGCCCGAGTTCGGGGTTCTCCTCGACATGGTGGGCGATCAAAAGTTGGACATATACGTAGAGGGGAATTCCAACCGCTACGCACCCGAAGTCGTAGACCGCGTGTGGAACATCGCCCAGCGTCTGGGATTCGGCGACGTGTTCCACCGCTCGGTCCGCCACACCATCAACGACGATCACATCCCGTTGAACGAGGCGGGCATCAAGACGATCAACATCATCGATTTCGACTTCGAGTACCCTTACTGGCACACCCCGGAGGACACCCCCGACAAGGTCTCGGCGTCCAGCCTCGGCGTGGTGGGCGCCGTGATCACACACCTCATCTATCGCGGTAGCTAGACTGCGACGGCGCCGGTTCGCCGGACCTTGGGCTTGCCGTGTTGACGGGACGTTGAGGGCACCGACGAGTTTTCTGGCGTGAACGTAGGCTGGTTGTGAAGGTGACGGTCAGGAACCTGGCGCACGCCCATGACGCTCACAGAGGGTGAAACTCGAGCGCTGCTGGCGAGCGCGGTCCTCGTCTTGCTATCGGCGGTGGGTAGGCTGCTGCTGACGCCAGCCGCGGCGCCGATCGCTACCTCGGGGCTGGGCTCGGTCGGTGGCATCGATTCGGTGCTCGCGGTAGCGGAATCGCTGAGCGCGGAGTCCGAACGGCGGCGGCGGCCGCTGGGTGTGGACGAGCGGATCGACCCGAACTCCGCCGACGAGGGCGAGCTGGATCGCCTGCCGGGAGTAGGTCCGGCCCTGGCCCGGGCGATTGTGGCGAATCGCAAGGAGAACGGGCCGTTTCGCTCGCTTGCGGAGCTGGAACGCGTTCCGGGCGTGGGGAGTAGTACTCTGGGTCGCCTGGCTCCGCATCTGACGCTGAGGACCGCACCTGATGGGCCGGTGGCGAGCGCGGAGGCGCAGGTGGGGCGATCGGGAGACGGTGCCAGCGAGCCGGTGGACCTGAACAAAGCGACAGGCGGGCAGCTGGAACAGCTGCCGGGGATCGGGCCGACGCGGTCGGCGGCGATCGTGAGGTGGAGAGAGGAGCACGGCCCGTTTCGAAGTTGGGAGGATCTGCTGGACGTTCCGGGGATCGGCTCTGCGACTGTAGCGCGGCTCAAGGGGCGGGCGCGGCTCGGATCTTGACACTTCCCGTAACTTCCAGCAGCTTTGATAGTTGCCGTACTCCCCCCGCCACCGGGTTCAGCTTCGGCACCCATTACTCCAGTCGGAATGGCTACGACCCGAACGAAATCCAGTGATCTGATCGGCGACCTGCTGGTCCGCGAAGGGCTGATCACCGCGGAGCAATTGCGCGCCGCCCTCAGCGAGCAGCGCTCCAATGGCTACCGGCTGGGCTATACGCTGGTGGCGATGGGGCTGGTCTCGGAGACCGATCTGACACGCGTGCTGGCCCGGAAGTACCGGGTCAAGGCGGTAGATCTCTCGCGGATCGAGCAAATCGACAAGCGGGTGATCGGCCTGGTGAAGCCGGAGATCGCCACGCGACACCTGGTCTTGCCGCTGCGGCGCGTGGGTCGCACCCTCACCGTCGCCATGGCGAATCCCACCAATCTGGACGCCATCGACGAATTGCGCTTTTCCACGGGCTACGACATTGAGCCGGTGGTGGCGGGCGAGTACTCGCTGCGCAAGTCGGTGGAGAAGTACTACGAGGGTCCCGAGGACGGCCTTCAGGATCTGCTCCGCGAGTTTGACGAAGAGGACATCGAAGTGATGGAGGGGGCGAGCGACGACGATCTGTCGGTCACCGCCCTCCAGGCGCAGGTCGAGGAAGCTCCGGTGGTCAAGCTGATCAACGGCATTCTGACCAGCGCCGTGCAGAAGGGTGCCAGCGATATCCATATCGAACCCTATGAGAAGGAGATCAGAATTCGGTTCCGTGTGGACGGGGCGCTGCGAGAGATCATGCGTCCGCCGACGCGCATGAAGGCGGCGCTGACGAGTCGTGTGAAGATTCTGGCTGACCTCAACATCGCCGAGCGCCGTGTGCCTCAGGACGGTCGCATCAAGATGCGGATGGGCAAGAGGGTGATCGACTTTCGAGTGTCGACGCTGCCCGGGCTCTTCGGCGAGAAGATCGTGCTGCGAATTCTGGACAAGTCCAACTTGCAGCTCGACTTAGAGAAGTTCGGCATGGAGCCGCAGTCGGAGAAGGACTTCCTGCACGCCATTCGCAATCCTTACGGAATGGTCCTGGTCACCGGTCCCACCGGATCCGGTAAGACGACCACGCTGTATTCAGCGATAATGAAGATCAACACCGAGGAGGTGAACATCATAACCGCGGAGGACCCGGTCGAGTACAACCTCCGCGGTATCAACCAGGTCCAGGTGCGGCCCGACATCGGCCTCACTTTCGCCTCGTGTCTGCGAGCCTTCCTGCGGCAGGATCCCAACGTGATCCTGGTTGGTGAGATCCGCGACATGGAGACGGCGGGCATCGCGATCAAGGCGGCGCTCACGGGGCACTTGGTGCTGTCGACTTTGCACACGAACGATGCGGCATCGACGATCACGCGTTTAATCGATATCGGCGTAGAGCCGTTCAACGTCGCCTCGGCCGTGAACCTCGTTACGGCTCAGCGACTGGTGCGGAGGATCTGCAGCAGCTGCAAGGTCGAGATCAGTCCCAGCGACGAATTGTTGGAGGCGGCGAGCCTGACTCCGGAGCAGCTGGCGCAGCTGAAGTTCTATCGGGGTGAGGGTTGCGATCTGTGCGACGGCACCGGATATCGTGGGCGGCAGGGCCTGTACGAAGTGATGCCGATCACCAATAGGATCCGCCGCATCATTATGCAGGGTGAAAGCGCCGATGTCATGAAGAGCCAGGCGGTGAAAGACGGCATGCTCACCCTGCGCGACGACGGTCTGATCAAGGTGTCGAAAGGTATTACGACGCTGGAAGAGGTGCTAAAGGAAACGGCGGCGTAGTCCCTCACGGCCGCGCCGGTTGCAGGGAAACCGCTGCAGCGTTCACTCCCCCTGCCGTGAGCTGTCGTTGCCCCTAGAATTCGCTGGTTGACCGAACCAGATTAGAGCTGAGCAGGGCAGCCCTAACTCCAAAGCAAACTCGGAATGACCCGCGCCGCAGGCGCCGACTACGAGCCATGCAAATGAACACACTGAGTATCCGGGCATTGCTCGAGGAGATGATCGAGCGACAGGCCTCCGATCTTCACCTGACGGCCGGAGACCGGCCGAAGCTGCGGATCGACGGTGATCTCGTGAATGCGAGCTCGGAGAAGGTACTGGTGCCGAAAGACACGCTGCACTTGACCTACTCGATCCTGACGGACAGCCAGAAGAAGCGGTTCGAGCAGGAGGACGAGCTGGACTTTTCTTTCGGGATTCAGAACCTGGCTCGCTTCCGCGGGAACGCCTACCGGCAGCGCGGCTGCGTCGCGCTGGCGATCCGACTGATCCCCTTCAATATCTTGAACTTCGAGGAGCTGGGACTTCCGCCGATCCTCAGGAAACTGGCCGACCGTCCGCGTGGTTTGGTGCTGGTCACGGGGCCGACGGGATCGGGCAAGTCGACGACCCTGGCGGCGATGGTGGACCACATAAACAAGAGCCGCAAGGGTCACATCATCACGATCGAGGAGCCGATCGAGTTCATTCACCGGCATCAGAGCTGCATGATCAATCAGCGCGAGGTCGGAAGCGATACGCAGAGCTTCTCGAATGCCTTGAAATACGCGCTGCGGCAGGACCCCGATATCCTGCTGGTGGGCGAGATGAGAGACCTCGAGACGATTGCGATGACGCTGACGGCCGCTGAGACCGGGCACCTCTGCCTCGCAACGCTGCACACCAACTCGGCCGCCGAAAGCATCAACCGTATCATCGATGTGTTCCCATCGCACCAGCAGTCCCAGGTACGGGCGCAACTGTCGTTCGTTCTGGAGGGAGTGGTGACTCAAACTCTGTTGCCCAAGGCGCGAGGGCGCGGGCGCTCGGTGGCCTGCGAGGTCCTGGTAGCAACGCCGGCGATCCGCTCGGTGATCCGCGATGCCAAGATCCAGCAGATCTACGGACTGATGCAGGCAGGCAAGAAGCACGGAATGCAGACCCTGAACGACGCGCTCTATCAGCTGGTGTTGCAGAGTGACGTCAAGCTCGATGAGGCACTGAAGCGCTCGGCCGACCCGAACGAGCTCCTGAGAATGGCGGGCGAGCCGGTTCCAGCATAGGATACTGCGAAGCTACGAGGCCAAAGGGCCGCCGATCCAGCGCAGCGGGGATTGAGAGATGCCGATCTTCATCTACAGCGCCAAGACAGTAACGGGCGACATCCAGACGGGGAACGTCGACCTGCCGAACCGCGAGGCCGTAATCGGCTACTTGCGGAGGCAGCGGTTGATCCCGGTCACGGTGAGGGAGAAACCGAAAGAGGTATCCCTGGCCTTCGGCCGTCGAGTCAGGATGAAGGAGATCGTGCACTTCACCCGGCAATTCGCCACGATGGTGAACTCCGGGCTACCTCTCGTCCAGTGTCTCGACATCTTGGCCCAGCAGACCGAGAACAAGTTCCTGGCTTCGTCTATCAGAGAGGTGCAGGCGGATGTCGAGTCGGGCGCGACCCTGGCGGACGCGCTACGCAACCACCCCCGGGTGTTCACCGATCTTTACGTCAACATGGTGGCGGCCGGTGAGGCGGGCGGTATTCTGGACACGGTTCTGTTGCGGCTCTCGGTATTCTTGGAGAAGAACGAAGCGCTGATCCGGAAGGTCAAAGGCGCGATGATCTATCCGGCGGTCATTCTCGCCGTGGCCGTGACCGCGGTCACCGTGCTGCTGGTGTTCGTGATCCCCACTTTCGAAAGCATGTTTGCCAGCGTCGACTTGGCCTTGCCGGCGCCCACTCGGCTGGTGATCTGGCTGTCCGAAGTGCTCCAGGGCTACTGGTGGTTGATCATCGCGCTGATCGCCGCCGGAGTCTTCATCATTCGCAGCTACTATCGGACGACGCAGGGCCGGCTGGCGTTGGACAGGCTGCTGCTCCGAATACCGATCATCGGCGACCTGCTGCGCAAGACGGCTGTGGCGCGGTTCACGCGGACGCTCGGGACGTTGCTGTCTTCAGGCGTCTCCATTCTGGACGGTCTCGAGATAACGGCGCGTACCGCGGGCAACCGAGTCATTCACGATGCCGTGATGCGCAGCCGCTCCTCGATCGCTGGCGGCGAGACGATTGCCGAACCGCTCAAGCAGTCGGGCGTCTTCCCGCCGATGGTCACTCAGATGATCAATGTCGGCGAGCAGACGGGTACAATCGACGAGATGCTGGACAAGATCGCCGACTTCTACGATGACGAGGTCGATACCGCGGTCGAGGCGCTGCTGGCGGCGATGGAGCCACTGCTCATCGTGTTCCTGGGGGTCGTCGTGGGCGGGATGATCGTGGCGATGTACCTGCCGATCTTCGACATGATCAACGTGGTGGGACAGTAATACGAACGCCGCCTCCGGCTAAAACCCCGTCGTCCCCCCACAATCTACGGCCAGCAGGGGCCCTGCTGCCCGCGACCCTGGCTGTGTTTTTCTTCAGACCTCTCAGAGCGAGTAGGGTGTGGATCCTGGCTTCCTCCGACCCCGAGTAATCGTACTACTCCTCTTTGGGATCAGTGCCGCACTTGCCCTGCATTACCTCGATCGCGGCTGGGTTGCGCACGACGCGGGAGCCTTGGGCCATGCCGCCGAACGGGTCCTGGCTGGAGAGCTGCCTCATCGCGACTTCGACGAGATCTACACCGGAGGGTTGACCTACCTTAACGCACTCGCGTTTCGGGTTCTCGGCCTCAACCTGATTTCGCTCCGAATCGTCCTGTATCTGTTCTTCCTGGCTTGGTTGCCAGCCCTTTACTACGTTGCACGACGCCTTGCTCACCCACTGGCGGCTGCAGCAGTCGTCCTCGTTTCAGTGGTCTGGAGCCTGCCAAACTATTCTGCGCCGGTTCCCTCTTGGTACAATCTGTTCATGGCTACGTTCGGTATAGCTGCTGTCGTACGCTACCTGGAGAGCGGGCGGCGCCGCTGGTTGCTGACGGCAGGTATATGTGGGGGTCTCTCCTTTCTCGCCAAGCTGATCGGCTTGTATTACATAGCCGGAGTACTGCTCTTCTTAGCCTTCCACGAACAATCCGCCATGCGAGAGAAGGGACAGGCACAGCCCAGGCGTGGCTGGAGCTACTCGCTCGTGGTAACCACGGCGGTGCTCTTCTTCCTGATCTTGCTGCTAAGGATCGTCGTTGGGCGGATGCGCCTTGAAGAGTTTGTGCACTTCGTGCTGCCGGGGGGCCTGCTCTCGGCGCTGTTTCTGTTCGGTGAGTGGAAGTTGGCAAGTGGGGAGAGTCGAGAGCGTTTCGGCAGGCTTTGGCACAGCGTCGCTCCCTTCACTCTTGGCGTGGCCCTACCGGTCGCAATCTTTCTCATTCCTTATGTCGCCTCTGGTGCGCTCGCCGACTTCTATAGAGGTGTTTTCGTGGCCCCCATCAAGCGGCTTGGATTCGCGACCATGCGGCCACCTCCGATTCTTCCCGCGCTGACCGTAACGGCGGGTCTGCTTCTAGTACTGTACGCGTCGTACCGGTTGCGCTATCCAAGATCGGTGAAGCTGGCTCTGGTCGGTATCCCGCTTCTCTTTCTTCTGATCGCTGCTCCCCTTATGCCCGAGGCCTATCGACTGGTCTGGCATTCGATACGCATTTCGGTGCCCACGACTGTCGTTGCCGGCGTACTGGTGCTGTCGCGCAAGCCTGAAATGTCTGGCAGACCGACATTCAAGAGAGAAGTGACTTTGCTACTACTATGCGTGATGGCTGTGCATAGTCTTGTGCAATACCCATTTTCCGCGCCCGTCTATTTCTTGTATGTTGCACCGTTGGTGGCGCTTGTCGTTCTAGCCCTGCTGACGGTTGAGCGCCTTGGCTCACAGGTCGTTCCTATTTCCCTACTGTGCTTCTACATCTTGTTCGGCGTGCTCTGGATTAACACGGGTTTCATATACGGAATGGGGCTGCGCTACATCCCTAGTGATCAAACGGAGAGACTAGCGCTCGATCGAGGCGGCGTCCTGGTGAATGGCGTGGAGAAAATGGAGTACGAGGCAATTGTCTCTATTCTGCACGCGAATGCAACCGGTGAGTACATATATGCGGCGCCCGACTGTCCCGAGGTGTACTTTTTGTCGGGTTTGCGGAATCCCACGCGAACTCTCTTTGACTTCTTCGATGATCCGAACAGGAGAATGAGTGAGATCGAGAATGCTCTCGATCGCCATCGTGTTCGATTTGTCGTGCTAAACATGAATCCGGATTTTTCGGGTGGAATAAAGCCCGAGCTGTTGAAATCATTGGAAGTTCGGTACCCGGAGGCGACGAAGGTCGGCAAATTCGTCGTTAGGTGGAGAGATTGAGGCGGTTTTCTCGAATTCTCGCGCGGCCCTCAGTCTATCGTGTGTGGCAAACCCCTTTCGCCGGGAAGAAGCTGAGGCCGCTGCTGAAACATGCCGAACTGCGCCGAGTGCGGCGTGTGCTTGATGTGGGTTGCGGGCCGGGCACAAATGCCTCGTTGTTTGCGGGTATCGAGTATCTCGGAGTTGATCTCAACGCAAGCTACGTCGAGGACGCACGACGCCGGTATGGGCGTGAATTCATCGTGGCAGATATCACCCGCCACTCTCTGTCGGAACGTGGGCCCTTCGACTTCATCTTCGCAAACAGCGTTCTACACCATATCGAAACAGCCGACGTTCGCCGCATCTTGTCCCACTTGGGAGAACTATTGACCGAGGATGGTCACGTGCATGTCCTGGATCTCGTTCTCCCGCGACGCGCAAGCCTTGCGAGGATGTTAGCCCGGTGGGATCGAGGCAGGTACGCGAGGGATGTCGAGGAGTGGCGCTCTTTGTTCTTTGAATTCTTTGAGCCGGTTGTCTTTGAGCCGTATCCCCTCGGTGCATTGGGTGTGGTGCTATGGAACATGGTCTATTTCAAGGGACGGGCGAAGCGGAAGTGAGATCTGGAGCGCGCGTCTCGGTCGCCATCCCTGTGTACAATGAGGAGTCGGTGGTCACAGAGCTCCACCAGCGGGTGGGCGCTGTGCTCAATGACATTGCAGGGGGTCCCCACGAAATCGTTTTCGTAGACGATGGAAGCTCGGATCTCACTCTCGAGCACTTGGAGAATGCTGCCCGAGAGGATGACCGAGTGGTCCTGATCTCTTTGTCACGGAACTTAGGCCACCAAGCTGCGCTGACGGCGGCCTTGGATCACGTCACTGGCGATGTGACAGTTGTGATGGATGGTGACCTGCAGGACCCGCCGGAAGCCATTCCTGAGTTTCTCGAAAAATATCAACAGGGCTACGATGTCGTATACGGGCGGCGTGTCGGGAGAAAAGAGTCGTGGTGGTTGAGGTCATGCTATTTCGCGTTTTATAGGCTGCTGACTCGGCTTTCGGAGGTGCCGCTTCCCGTAGATGTTGGCGATTTCTGCCTGATGTCCCGTCGGGTCGTAGAGCACATCCGACGCAGTCGGGAACACCAGCGCTACTTGCGAGGTCTGCGGAGCTGGGTGGGATTCAAGCAGACTGGGATCGCGGTACAGAGGTCCGAGAGATGGTCTGGAGAGAGCAAGTACAGCGCAGTCGGGCTGGTCAGGCTCGCGCTCGACGGAATCTTCGCGTTCTCGATTGTGCCCTTGAGGGCTGCCGCTCTACTGGGTGCTGCCTCCGTTGGGCTGGCGACCGTTTTTGCGATGTACTCGCTTTATGCCAAGCTGTTCCTCGAGCAGTCGCCTAAGGGCTTCACGGCTTTGATACTGATCATCTGGTTTCTCTCGGGAGTTCATCTCTTCTTTCTCGGGGTGATAGGGGAGTACGTTGGGCGAGTGTACGAGGAGGCCAAGGGCAGACCACTATATGTCGTCGACAAGATGATCCGCCGGGAAACCGGGACGGCAGACATCGACACAACCGGGTCAGGCGCAACGCGGATTGGTGCCGTTGGCGACAGCACGGCTGCCAGTGGGTCAGAGTGATGGACCCAGCCTACAGCGGGGTCTACCGCGAGCTCTATACTCAGCACTGGTGGTGGCGGTCGAGAGAGGCGATGCTGCTCGATGTCTTGCGCCGCAGGCTGTCCCCCAGCAGGCAGCGCGCGATTCTCGATGTTGGCTGCGGTGGTGGGTTCCTTTTCGATCAACTCGCGCAGTTTGGAGAAGTCGAGGGCGTCGAAGCAGATGAGAGCTTGATCGGCGACAAGCACCGTGAGCGGATCCATCTCGCGCGGTACGATGATGACTTCGATCCTGGGAAGGCGTTCTCGCTGATTCTGATGCTTGATGTGCTTGAGCACTTGCCTGATCCGGTTTCAGCGGTGCGGCATTCACTCGAGCTGCTCGAGCCGGACGGCCTTATCGTGGTAACTGTCCCCGCCTTTCGCCTACTGTGGACGGGTCACGACGAGATTAACCGACACTATACTCGCTACACGAAGCGGACTTTTCGTGAAATGGCAAGGAAGGCGGATCTGCGAATCGATTGCGATCGTTATTTCTTCCACTGGGTCTTTCCGGCCAAACTGGCCCGGCGCCTAGTCGAAACTACCTTCCAGCTGAGCCCATCCGTTCCCCGCGTTCCGCCAGGCTGGATCAACGAATCCCTCTATCTGTTGTCGCGGACCGAGCACCGGGTCTTGGGGCGCCTCCCGATCCCGTTTGGCAGCTCCCTGCTGGTGGTCGGCGGGAGAAGAGGTGATTGATGTCGCCCAGGCCCGCGCCATGAGGTGGAGCAGGCGGTCGCGGGTCTTGCATTTTGCAATAGCTCTGATTATTGTTGCGCGCGACCGAATCGTCGTGATTCACCCCTTGTCCATTCAGTAGCGTTCTTTCCCCCAGGTGGCTTCCTAGAAGGAACTCTGGATTCCAGTAGCTTTGCCGGTTGACGATGGAGGTGGCGACGTCCAAAACGGCGGCTGAACGGGGCGGCGGGCGGGCCGAGACCGGGACGAGAGATGCCATGAGCGTTCCGGCTTCGAGTTCTCTCGTGCCGGTACGAGGCGGTCTTGGCGTGGGCGGTCGAGTCAAGGCGCTGCAGGTTCTTCGCTGGATCTACTTGGCGCGGCTGAGTCTTGCCGGGGGGATCTTCGCGGCGGCGGTGCTTGCATGGTCTGCGGCATCGCCTAACCAGACGCTGTCGGCTACGCTGGCGTTGGTAGCCACCCTGACGCTGACGTCGTTGTCGTACTGGCATTCCCACGTTCGCATGCGCCAACCCGGTACCGTCTTTCTGCACGCCCAAGCTGTGCTCGACATCATCCTGGTGACGCTGGTCGTTCATCTCACCGGTGGTCGGGAAAGCATCGTCGCGCCGCTGTATATCCTCGTCATCAGTGCCTACACGTTGATCCTTCCATTCTCGGGCTCGCTGCTGGTCAGCGCGCTTGCCTGTCTGGCCTACCTTGCTGAGTCGACCTGGGTACAGGGGGGCGGGCTCGACACGGTGGTGGCGCTGCAGGTGGGCATCTTCGCGACGCTGGCGGTGGTCGTCGGTCTCGTCAGCAGCAAGCTCCGCCAAACGGGCGCGGAGCTGACATCTGTGGAGTCCGCGCTGGAACAGCTGCGTACGGAGACGGGCGACATACTGGCGAACATCCCGACGGCGCTGCTGACGGTCGATGCGGACGGTCGGCTTGTGTACGCGAACCCGGCGGCTCAGCGATTGTTGGCTATAGACTTGGGGTTGTGGCTCGACAGGCCGGTACTGGAAGAGTTGGGCAGGCGGTCGGCCGGTCTCGAACAGGCTTTGGAGCGAACGCGGCGGCACAGGCTGCCGGTCGCCAGCGCCGAGATCGCGGTCCGGCGTGGCGATCAAGAAATTCCGGTGGGTATTAGCACGGCCTTGCTCGATCGAATCGACGGGCCGCCGTCCGTGACGGCGATCATGCGGGATATCTCGGATCGCAAGCAGATGGAGGAACTGCGAAGGCGAACGCAACGCCTGGAGGCGGTGGCCGAGCTGTCGGCGTCGCTGGCGCACGAGATCAAGAACCCGCTCGCCTCTATCAGCAGCTCGGTGCAGCAATTGGGTCTGCGGGAAGGGGCGGACGAGGACGATCGCATCCTGTCGCAGCTGATCTTGCGCGAATCCGACCGTTTGGCGCGCCTGTTGAGCGACTTCATAGACTTTGCCCGGATTCGCATCGAGCGGAGCGAGGAGTTGGATCTGCGTGAAGTGGCGAAGCACGCCGTCAAACTGGTGCGGCAACACCCCAGCTATCGGGCGGAAATCGAGATTCGCACGCAGTTGGACGCCGACCCGGTGGTGATCGAGGGGGATGAAGATTTGATGCATCGTGTGGTCGTCAATCTCGTGCTCAATGCGGTGCAAGCAGCTCAACCCGGCAGGCAGACGAACGTACTGGTAGAAGTGCGCGGAGGGGCCGGGGACTGTGCACCGAGAGGGATCGAGATGACCAACCCTGTCGTTATGATCGTGGCCGATGATGGCCCCGGCATCGAGAGGGCTGATCTGCAGCGGATTTTCGACCCCTTCTTCAGCCGCCGGCGCGGCGGCAGCGGCTTGGGGCTGGCGATTGTCCACCGCGCGATCAGGGAGCACCAGGGGACCGTGCTGGTTACGTCGACGCCTGGAAAGGGCACGTGCTTCACCGTGTGCCTGCCCGGGCGTGTTGTGGATGAAACGAGCATCGTAGGAGAGTTTGAGGCGTGAATAAGACAAAGCCGAGAGTGCTGATTGTCGATGATGAAGAGAGCATCGTCGACACGCTGAAGGTTCTGCTCAAGCGGGAAGGGTTCTCCGTTATCACGGCGCTTTCGGGCGGAGAAGCGATCGAGAAGCTGGCCGAGAATCCCGATGTCGTGCTGACCGACATACGTATGCCGAAGGTTACCGGAATCGATGTCTTGGCTGAGACGCGCTCGCGTCATCCGGATGTTCCCGTGGTCTTGATGACGGCTCAGGCGTCGCTGCAGTCGGCGATCCAGGCGGTCAACCAAGGTGCTTTCTACTACGTGCAGAAGCCGTTCACCAATGATGAGTTGCTGGCGATCCTTCGAAAGGCGTTCGACTTTGGGCGAGTGACCCTGGAGAACCGAACTCTGAAGCGGGAGATTCGCCGGCGCGACGCGTCGCGGATGTCGAGCCCAATCGGAAAGTGTCGGAGCTTTCTCGAAGCTCTGAAGACCGCGGAGACCGTGGCGCCGACCGAGTCGACGGTGCTGATTCAAGGCGAGAGCGGAACAGGCAAGGAAGTGCTGGCACGCTACATACACCAGCTATCCGAGCGAGCCGACAGTTCATTCCTCAGCATCAACTGCGGCGCGCTGACCGAAAGCCTGCTCGAGTCGGAATTGTTCGGTCACGTGAAGGGCAGTTTCACGGGCGCGGTGCGTGACAAGCAAGGACTTTTCGTGGCCGCCGGCGGGGGCACGCTGTTTCTGGACGAGGTGGGAGAGATGGTGCCGGCTACTCAGGTCAGGCTGCTGAACGTCTTGCAACAGCATGAGGTCATCCCCGTCGGCGCCACGGAACCGGTTCAGGTGGAGGTGCGAATAATCGCGGCGACGAACGCCGATCTGGAGGAAGAGATCCGGCGTGGCAATTTCCGCAGCGATCTGTTCTATCGGTTGAACGTCATAGCTATCCACCTACCACCGCTGCGCGAGAGGCGAGACGACATTCCGTTGCTCGCCGAGAACTTCTTGGAACGGTTTGCCCGCGCTCGTGATACCGAACGCAAGCGGCTGTCGGAGGATGCGCTGGCCGCACTGATGGAGTACGAGTGGCCGGGCAACGTCCGCGAGCTGGAGAACGCACTGGAGCGAGCCGTGGCGATGACTCCGTCCGAGATCATCGATCGTAGCGTTCTACCCAAGCGCGTGATCGAGCGGCAACCGGTGCCGCTGGTCAGCGCTCAACAAGCTGGAAACCCTCCTCTGGAAGTTATCGAGCAAGCCTACATCGAATGGGTGCTCCGGGCGGAAGGCGGCAACAAGACCCGGGCGGCCGAGGTCTTGGGCATCGATCCCTCCACGCTCTACCGCAAGCTAGCACGTTTCGAGACCAACGAGTGAACCCCGCCAAGCACGGCGCTGGGGGAGCCACCCCGGAGGCGGAAGCGACGGACGGACGGGTGATCGGACAGCATGAGACCGCGGGTAGCGCTCCCACAGAGGATCTGAAGCGCGCGCTTCCACGGTTGGCGGTCTTGGTCGTCGCGGCACTGCTGGTACGTGGGCTCTTCTTCTGGCTGCGTGGAGACTACCTGGACTGGGATGAAGCGATGTACTTGCTCATCGCGCGTAGCTACCTGGAGGGCGCCGGTCCGTCGCTGAACGGGCTGCCACACACCGCGCTGGGACCCTTGCTGCCGGCTGCGACTGCGGCGCTGAGCTTGATTGGCGGACTGAGCCTTCTCGCCGCGCAACGTGCGCTCTCCGTTCTCTCGGGCGCACTCCTCATCATTCCGGTCTGGTACCTGCTGCGGCGGAGCAGTGCGGGAGCCGACGTGGCCTGGACGGCGACTTCGCTTCTCGTCGCCTGGCCAGCGCTGGTGGATGTGAGTCCGAAGTTGGGGCCCATATGGCAACACATGTATGCCGGGACCGAGCCGACCTACCTGCTCTTGCTGTTCGCTGCGGTGGGAAGTGGGGAGGCAGCGCTCCGAGGGAGTGGCCCTGCTCGCGTGGTACTCTCGTTGCTGGGCGGTGCGATCTTGGCGTTGGCCTACATGACTCGAGCCGAGGCGATAGTGTTCGCCGGCCTTTACGTGCTGATGCGTGGGGTGGTGTGGTTTCGCGAGGGCAACGATTGGCGTGGCCTGTTGGTCCCGGCATTGGCTGGTGTGGGTTACTTGGTGATCGCTACACCGCAGCTGATACGATTGCATGAGGTCCATGATCGGTGGAGTCTCAGCGGTCAACCGTCGGTGATGCGGCCTGCTGCCGAGACGCTGCAGGAATCGTTCAGGGACGATCGGCACCTCATCAACTTCGTTAAGACCTGGTACAGGTTGGACTCCGGGCACACGCACCTCCTCAATCCATACTGGGGAACGCCATCCGGGGTGGCACCCGAGCAGCAGCGATCTCAATTCGCGAGGTTGGCAGCGCTGGAGGCGCCAACATCCAGGTCGTGGTCTGCCCGGATCGCAAACCGGCTGGAAAACTACCTATACATGCTGTGGACGTTGTGCGGACCGCTTTTCGTGATCTTCGTGGTGCTGGGTCTGTTTGTGTCACGCGGGCTGGCACAACCCGCGTTCGTGGCGGCTGGCTTGGCTGCCAGTCTGGTAGTCGGCCTCTACCTCGCAGTCTTGCCTCGCTTCTTCCTGTATCTTGTTCCGGCACTCGCTCTTTGGGCCGGGCACGGAATAGAGAAGATCGCGGTCAGGTTCCGGCGGCGCCGCCCGTTGGCTCGGCGCATAATGGTTGGTGCGCTGGTCGCGCTCTCGCTTCTGAGCGTCGGTCGTAATGCGTTGGGCGATCTGGCCCAGCGGCTCTCGGTCGTCGCCTACGAGGACCGCAAAGTGGGGGAAGACCTCGCGCCTCTAATGTCCGGCGACAGTCTGTTCATGCATTGGCATCCCCGTTTTGCGGTCTGGGGCGGTTGGGAGTGGCGGACGATGCCGATGGCTTCGCTGGATGGTATGGCACACTACGCCTCGCGAGTCGGTACCCGGCATATTCTGCTTGCCCGCGGTGGCTATTCGCCGCTGCGTCCGGGCGTGCCTTACCTGCTGCTGATCATCGACGAGGAATTGCAGGAGGCGCTGCGCGCTCTGTCAAGCGGAGGCGGGGGTGAGCGTTCGCACCCACCCATCGTTCTCACGCCGATCGATCCGGTGGCTGGCTATCCGACAGGCGTCCTCAGCCTGGGCGATCCGCCGGAATGAGCACTGGACGATTCCAATTGATCCCCGCGCTCGCCTATCCCGCTCTCGCCGTGGGACTGGCGGGAATGGTGTTTCTGCCTTTGGGGGACTGGCTGGGCTTCGAAACGGCGGAGAGCTTGCTCTACGGCACTTCGAACCTCCAAGTGCTCGTGACCAGCTCGATCGTGGCAGCGTTGACACTAGTGGCCGCGCGCCTGGGCGGCGCCAGACTGGATCAACGCCTCGAGATTTGGCGCGAGCGCGTGCTGGCCCTACCCGGGACCGGCTTCGTGTTGGCCGCGGCTGCGCTGGCGATCATCGTCGATGCGCTCCTGTCTGGCGCTCTGTTCTCTCACAATCCGCATCTGGTCGACTCGATCGCTCAACTGTTTCAAGCCCGCATCTTCCTCGCCGGGAGCCTGTCCGCACCGGCACCCGATCAGATCGAGTTCTTCGCTGCCAGCCATCTGGTAGAACATGTAGGTAGATGGTTCTCGCAGTACCCGCCAGGCCACCCAGCGCTTCTTGCGTTGGGAATGGCGGTTGGGCTCCCCTGGTTGGTCAATCCGGTGTTTGCGGGCGGCACGGTCCTGCTGGTGTTTCTGGCGGCGCGACGCCTGTTGGGGGAGGGGAGTGCCAAGCTGGCGGCGGTTCTCTACTTGCTTTCCCCCTTTGCCCTCTTCATGGGCGCCAGCTTCATGAATCACGTCACGGTGGGTTTCTTCCTCGGACTTGCCCTGTATGCCGCGGTGCGGGCCACGGAGCCGGGCGCCCTGCTGATCTGGCCGCTGCTGACGGGAGGCGGTCTGGGCGCGGCCGCCGCCATAAGGCCGCTGGAGGCTGCGGCGTGGGCGGGAGTCCTCGGCATCTGGTTGTTGATCCGCGGCGGTTGGCGCCGGGCGTTCGCTGCCGGCCTCGCCTGTATTGCCGCGGCGCTGCCGCTGCTGGGCTACAACACCGTCACGACGGGGCACCCGCTCCGCTTCGGGTATACGCTGCTCTGGGGACCGGGACATGGCCTTGGCTTTCATACGGATCCCTGGGGTGAACCGTTCACGCCGCTCAAGTCGCTCGCGGTCACGGCAGGCGACTTTCGGCAGCTTGACGATTTCCTCTTCGCATGGCCCTACCCGTCTCTAATATTCGTCTTGGCGGCCCTCTGCCTCGCTGGGTTCGATAGGGAAGCGCGAAGACGTGGGGGTGTTCTGGCGGCTTTGTTGCTGGTCGGGCCCCTCGCCTACTTCTTCTACTGGCACCGCGACAACTACCTCGGCCCACGCTTTCTATTCGCCTCGCTGATTCCGGCCATCCTCCTCACGACGCTTGGAATCACCACGCTTGACCGCCGGTTGGCCCGCTGGCGGCCCGCCCTTAGACTCGCCGTGATCGCGGGCCCCCTATTCGCGTTGGCGGTCAACCTGCCAGCCAGCGCCGGCGTGATCGCCGGCTGGCGGCCCGAGATGAAGGTGCACCCGGAGGTGGAGGCCGAGCATGTCGGACTCGAGCAGGGATTGGTCTTCGTGCGGGTGGGCTGGGGCAATCGCCTGATACCACGCCTGTGGAGTTGGGGAATTTCGGCTTCGGAAACGGAGCGGACCTATCGAGCGGTCGATGGCTGCCGACTCCAGCAGGCGCTCGATCGGGCCGACTCGACGGCGGCCGCCGGTCGCGACTCGGCCGCGGCGCGGGAGTCGCTGCGGCAGCAGCTGGCAGAATGGCGGGATATGAGGCTGCCAGTCGTTCCGGGGCACTGGCCTGAATCGAGCGTGCGCTACGACACGACGAGGGCTCTGGACCCAGTCTGTCTCGAGCAGGTCGAGCGGGACACAGAGGGCTATACTCTTTATGGCACGCTGGTCTGGCGCAATGACCCGTGGCTGCGCCACGGGATCATCTACGCGCGGGACTTTGGGGATGAGCGAAACCGGAAGCTGCTGCAGCGCTATCCAGACCGTCCGGTCTACTCATACGGACCGGCGTCCAATGAAGTGGGAGAGTTGCCGCAGCTGAGGCCTCTGGAATACAGGGATTCGACCAAGGGGCCGGATGAGGGGAGTTTGGTTGATCAGTGACCGATGGGTCGGAGACGCCTGAGATGATGGCCGCCTGGCATTCGAGCCGTTGGGTTCGTCTGGCGGTTGGGCTGTCTGTCGCGGTCGTCGTAGCCGGCTTGGGGCTTTGGGCACAGAATCCGTCCCTCGTGGGGGTCAACTACGATGATGGCATCTATGCGCTGCTCGCCCGTGCGATCGCGCAGGGCGACGGCTACCGCTTGACCTACCTTCCGGTCAGCATCCCAGGCGTAAAATATCCTCCTCTCTATCCGCTGAGCTTGGTGCCGTTCTGGGAACTTGTCGGGACCCAGGACGCGGCACTGAACGCCATGAAGCTGGCGAACGGCATCTACATCGGTTTGGCTGCCGGGCTCTTCGTCCTTCTGCTCGCCGAGCTTCGGATCTTGAGCTTGCCGCTCGCAGCGGCAGCGGCGCTGGTTGGCTACGCGTCCGGCTCGATGATGTTGGTCAGCACCGGCTTGCTGTCGGAGCCCCTCTACCTGGTCATCGTGCCGTTGGCCCTGTTGGCGGTAGATCGGGCCGGCGAGCGGAGCTCCAGCGCGCGGATCATCGCTGCGGCAACTTTGGCCGGCCTGGCGGCGCTCACGCGCACCGTTGGATTGGCGCTGGTCGCGGCGGCGCTCGTCGCCATCTGGAACCGCCAGGGGCGCCGGCAGTTCTGGCTGGCGGCCGCGGTCGCGGCGTTGATCCTGGCACCTTGGCTAGCCTTCACGATGATCTCGGGGCGGGAAGTGCCGGACTATCTCGTGCCGCACTACGGGTCCTACGTGCAGCTCTATCTATCGAACCTTTCGGAGACGCCACTCGCGGCCTTCTCGATCATCTTCACAAACGTCGGAGCCGTGCTGCAAACGCTCGGTGGCAAGTTCTTCTCGGGCCGGCCGGCGCTGGTACAATCGCTGGCCGGGGCTTCCCTTCTGACTCTTGCCGTGTTGGGAGCGCGCAGGCATTATCGCAGCGCCCCCGCGACGGTCGTCTACCCGTGGCTGTACCTCGGGATCGTCAGCGCCTGGTCATTTCCACCGTTCCGCTTCGTCTTCGTTCTGTTTCCGTTGCTGCTGGCCCTGGCTGCCGCAGGCCTGATCGGTCTGATCAGCAGCGTGGGGGGGTGGGTAGGGGGTACGTCAGCCGTATGGTCGCGGCGCCGGCTTGCGCCCGCGATGCTGACTGTCGTCCTGCTTCTCGTCTTTCTCGGGGTCCCAGAAAGCCGTTCGCTTCAGCAACGCGTGTGGGACGGATCGCAGTACAGAAAGACGGTCCTGGGCGCCGAGGTCATCGATTGGGTGCGGCGCAACACCGATCCCAGCGATGTCATAGCCTATGAGTTCGATCCCCTGATCGCGCTGCACACGGGGCGGCGCGCGGTCCCGAATAACACAGAGGCCGTGCACCAGTGGTACCGGAGTGGTCCAGCGCCTGTCGAGCCGTTGGCCCGACTGCTGCTCGAGATGAGGGTCGACTATCTTGCGGTCCGTCGCGACATCCCAGCCGCGGCGCAGCCGATCGATGCGCTGATGGGCCGCTATCCCGGCGGTCTGGAGCTGCTGCATGTGACCGAGGGCGGGGCACTAATCTTCAAGACCGACTTGCGAGCTCTTTCTGGTGACGAGTTTGAGGGCGATGCCGCAACCACGGTGGAACGATCGAACGACTGAGGCGAAGCGGTGGAACCGACTGTCCGTTTCAGGCTAGGAGCGACCGATTGAAGGCGCTCGACGAGAAACGAATCGCGCTTGTTTCGGCCGCGCTCGTGGCCCTGCTGGCGGTTGGCGTTTATGCCAACTCGCTGAGCAATGGGTTTGCCTACGACGACGACTTCATAATCAAGTTGCGGGGGCTAGTGCACGGTTTGGGTCAATTGCCCGAGCTGCTAACGGCTCCCTACTGGCCGCCAGGGTTCACAGCAGGGCTCTATCGGCCTCTTCTCCTGTTGAGCTTCGCGGTCGACTGGGCGGTTTGGGGCGGTGATCCGTTCGGCTTTCATCTCGTTAACGTGCTGCTCCACGCTGTGGTCAGCGTGCTCGTCCTGGTGTTCCTGCGGCGTCTCTTCCCGTGGTGGGCCGCCTTGATCGGGGCGCTGATCTTTGCTGTTCACGCCGTCCACACGGAAGCGGTGGCCAATATCGTCGGCCGCGGTGAACTGATCGTAGCGATCTTCGCTCTGGTCGCTTGCCTAATCTTCATGCGCAGCGCACGGCAGGGTCAGCTGTCGGCCGGGCCCATTGTCCTCATCACGAGTTGCTTTGTTCTGGCCAGCTTGACCAAGGAATTGGGTGTCGTCATTCCGGGTCTATTGTTGGCGACCGATCTGCCACTCGTGGCCCGGCGGTGCGTTGGCGATTTTAGGTCTTACATCCGACGCCGGTTGCCACTCTTCATCGCTCTCACAGTGGCCCTTGTCCTGGTGTTCGTGGCCCGCTGGTTGGCTCTGGGTATACCACTCCAGAGCCAGCCCGACCGGCTCTTCGCGGTGGACGACAGCTACACGACGCGGCTGTTCACGATGTGGCGCGTGTGGCCGCGTTACTTCGAGCTTTTCTTGTTCCCTTTGGATCTGTCCGCTGATTACTCTCCAGCCGTGATCCTGCCAGCCAGCGGGCCAACGCCGCTGGGCTTGGCCGGTCTGTTTTTGGCGCTGCTGATTCTGGCGCTGGCGATTCTCTGGTTCCGAAAAGCGCCTGAGTTTTCGCTTGCCGTTGCTTGGGCCGGAATCACTCTGCTCCCCGTCTCCAACCTTGTCATCATGGCAGAGATCATCCTGGCCGAACGAACGCTGTACTTGCCGTCTGTCTCCGTGTCGATCATCGCGGCTCTGGCGCTGAGCAAGGCCTCGCGCCAGCGACGGCGGTGGCTGTTTCTGGCGTTAATCGTATGGGTTGCGTTCTTCTCCGTTGTCACCGTTCGGCGCAATCCCGTCTGGTACAGCACCGACACGGTGTTCGAGGACTTGCGCCGGCGGCACCCGGAGAGCTCGAGACTTCTGTACGGCGTCGGCTGGCAGTACTATCGGCAAGGCAAGTGGGAAGAGGCGCGCGAGTGGATTGGCAGGTCGCTGGAAATCTGGCCGTACCACGCACCTTACCTCGCGGAGTTCGCGCTCTACCTGTTGGAGCACGAAGAATACGAGGAAGCCGACAGCATGGCCGCCCGGGCGATTCGACTGAACCCGGACTTCCGGGATTATCGGGTGCTGCATGCGGTGATACGTGTCCGAGCGGGCGAGTGGCAAGCCGCGCTGCGGACGATAGAGGAGTCGTTGAACGTCCTGGGCGCGGAGGCCTTGCTTTACACCCTCCAAGCCGACGCCTACGCAGGGGAGCACGACTACGATCGCGCGATCGCGGCACGGGAAGCGGCGATGCGGGCGCGCCAGGGCGGACCCGCATGGCGCGATTGGTACGATCTGGCACGCTGGCAGGTGGCGGCGGGTGACACGGCGGCGGCCCGTCGGTCGCTGGAGAGTGCGCGGTCGGCGCCCGGTGCGCCGACCGCTGCCATCGATTCGCTGGCGGGGAGCTTGGGGCTTCTACCTTAGTGTTTCACAATGAGTTACGTTGCGTGACCGGGCTGGGGGGCTGGACTTGCGCGTTGCGAAGAGTTTTGCATAATGCGGTTGAGCTGCGGGTGGTTAGGGAATTTGCCCTGGCAGCCCGAACCGGTTAACATCAAATGTAACAAAGGGTTACGCGAAGCGGCCCTTTCCTGGTCCCAAGTTTGCGACTTGGGCCCAGCGGCAAGGAACCTGTATTCTACAGCGTGCGCTACAAACAAGGAGGAAGCAGATGTTGAGGAGTTCAAAGGGTTTCACGCTGATCGAGCTTCTGATCGTGGTTGTGATCATCGGTATTTTGGCGGCGATCGCGATTCCGAAGTTCGCCAACACGAAGGAAAAGGCGTACATCTCGGCGATGAAGTCCGATCTGCGGAACATGGCGGCGGCGGAAGAGGCGTATTTCGCCGATTTCCTCACCTACACGACCGGCACGACCGCCATGGACTACAATCCGAGCCAGGGCGTCACGGTCCACCCGTCCTCGGCGGATGCTGGCAAGGGCTGGTCGGCGACGGCGGAGCATACCGGCACGGACGTGATCTGCGAGATCTACTACGGAGCGGGCGAATCAGGCACGACGGCCACGATCGAAGGTGTGGTCGCCTGCGCGACCCCGTAACCTGTAGCGGCTAGGAGAGGGTAGCGCGGAGGGTAGGCTCCGCGCTATTCTTTTAGGGCTCCCTCCGGCCCTGGCCAGCCGCCGCGCTGGCCGGGTTCCCTTCACAATCAACCTGAAGATCCGCACCTGGTACGGTGATAGCTGTAGCTTCGCTACGTCGTGAGCTGGTTGTCGCGCTCGCTCTCCTGCTGGTGGCGGCACTGGGTCTGGCCGCCTTGGTGGTCCTGATCTGGCTGCCGGTGGGCGGCTCGCTGCGCAGCCTGATACTGTTCCTGGGCGTGCTTGTCGTGCTGGATGTCGTGATCTTCCTGCTGTTCGGCGACTATCTCCTTCGCCAAATGGTCATGCGGCCCGTCCAGACGATCGTGCGGGGAGCCGAGGCCATCGTTCAAGAGGACTATTCTCGGCGGTTGCGAGTGGATGGGGCGCGGGAGTTCGCGCGTCTGGCCGCCAGCGTGAACGAGATGGCCGAGAAGCTAGTCCAGAATCAGCGACGCCTCAGCGACAACATCCAATCGCTGAACGAGATCAACCGAGCGTTGACGGAGGCTAAGGACGAACTGGTGAGGGCGGAGAAGCTGGCATCGGCGGGCCAGCTGGCTGCCGGGATCGCTCACGAGATCGGCAATCCGCTGGGCGCTGTCCTCGGTTACCTGGAGGTCGCCGAGCGGCGACCAGCGATGGGTCGCGATCTGTTGGAGGACATGCGCCGTGAGGCCCGGCGTATCGATCGAATCGTCAAGGGGCTCATCGACTACGCGCGACCGCGCCAGCCGGCGCCCCGAGCTATCGAGGTGAACGAGGTGGTCAGCGGCGCCTTCGAGCTGGTCGAAGCGCAGGGCCACTTCAAGGACATCGATGTGAGGCTCGAGCTGAGCGACGATGTGGGTACGGTACATGCCGATCCGCACCAGCTCGAGCAGATCATGGTCAACCTGCTGCTGAACGCGGCGCAAGCCGTCAACAGTGGGGGCGGCGACCTGATCGAGGTTTTCACGGAGACGGTCCCCTACGAATCCAGCGTGCCGCCCTCGCGCCGGCGCGACGATCCGGTGGGGATCGACTACTCGCACCTCCGTCGTTTGGCGGCTCGACGTGAGGGGCTGACACCCCCGCCGTTCAGCCCTGGATCGAGACTGGTGCGGATCGCGGTTCGCGATACCGGGCCCGGCATCCCGCCGGAGATAATGGACCGCGTCTTCGATCCGTTCTTCAGCACCAAGGAGACGGGTGAGGGGACCGGACTTGGTTTGGCGGTCTCCGCGCGTCTCATCGAGGGGATGGGCGGCACGATCAGGGTCGACAATCATGAAGACGGAGGGGCGTGCTTCTCCGTTCTCCTGCCCACTGCTGGCGTGTTGGAAGGAGTGGAAGCGGAGGAGGGGTAAGTGAAAGTACTGGTCATCGACGACGAAGCCGGAGTGCGCCGCACGCTTGGTATGATCCTCGAGGACGAGGGCTACCAGGTCATTACGGCGTCGGACGGCAAGGAGGGTCTGGAGCGCGCCATCAAGGAGGCGCCGGACCTCATCCTCTGCGATATCCGTATGCCGCGCCTAGATGGGCTGGAATTTCTGGAGGCCTATCGTAAGGCGAATGGCGAGGCGCTGGTCATCACCATCACGGCCTACGGCAGCAACGAGTTGGCCGTCGAGGCGATGAAGAAAGGCGCCTACGACTACCTTCCCAAGCCGTTCACTACCGCCGAGGTCGTCCTCACGCTGAGGAAGGCGGAAGAGCGGGAAAAGCTGCGCCGCGAGATCACCCGGCTGCGTCGGCGGGTCACGGCCGACCAGCGCTACCCGGAGATCGTCGTCAACAGCCCGGGGATGCGGCAGGCCGTTGAGCTGGCGACAAAGGTCGCCCAACATCCGTCCACCGTTTTGATTACGGGGGAGAGCGGTACCGGCAAGGAACTGATCGCCCGGCTCACGCACGCGGCGGGCCCGCGTGCTGCCCGGCCCTTCGTGCCGATCAACTGCGGTGCGATACCCGAGAACCTGCTGGAGTCGGAGCTGTTCGGCCATGTCAAGGGAGCGTTTACCGGCGCGCATGCCGATCGGGCCGGCTTGTTCGAGGAGGCCAACGGCGGGACGCTGTTCTTGGATGAGATCGGCGAGCTGCCATCGCAGCTGCAGGTGAAGCTCTTGAGAGCGCTGCAAGAAGGAGAGATTCGGCGGGTGGGCGACAGCGCCGCCCGCAAGGTGGATGTGCGGATCATCACCGCCACCGCCCGCGACCTGGAGCAGGAGGTGCGGAACGGGGCCTTTCGCTCCGATCTCTACTATCGGATCAACGTCGTTCACATTCATCTGCCGCCGCTGCGCCAACGGACCGAGGACATTCCGCCGCTGATCCGGCATTTCGTGGAAAGCTTCTCGAAGCAACTGAATGTGAACGTCGAGGGCTTCGAGCCGGCCGCCATGAAGCTGCTGCTAGGCTATTCTTGGTACGGCAACGTCCGACAGCTGGAGAACGTGGTCGAGCGCGCCATGGTCCTCGCCGAGGGCCCGACGATTCGACCCGACGACCTTCCCGAGTTTGTCCGGCACCCGGAAGTCTCGCCGAACGGACCGCTCGAGACACTGCGGGCCGATGAACTATCGGTGAAGAAACAGACGGCGGAACTGGAACGCCGACTCATCAGTCGCGCCCTTCAGATGACCGATGGCAACCGCACGAGAGCGGCGGATCTGCTCGACCTCAGCTACCGCGCACTGCTTTACAAGATCCGCGACTACGGACTCGACTAGACGGGCCCCCAGTGGCGAGCGCCGGGGCGCCGCTGCGCTGGCGTTCCCGGCGTTGATCATCCCTTGACACCTGACAGCTAAGCTGGCCGACAGTTGCCCACGCCCCGGCATCGGCCCGGGCTGTTCTCGTCGCTCATGGGAGGGTGAACGCCAAGGTGATGGTTGAGGAGAGGGGCACCTCATTGGTCGAGATCCTGGTGGTACTCGGGGCTTTCGCCGCGCTGTTTGTGATTGCGGTCCCTGGCTTGACCCGGGCGCGAGCGAGGGTGGAGGCTTCAGCCGCTCGGCAGGCATTCGCGGCGTCCCATGCGCTGGCCCGGCAGATCGCGGCTCAGTACGGCCGGCTCTCCTATCTTCACGTCGACCCGCAGAGCAATCGCTTCTGGGTGACGTCGGATACCAGCAACTCCCCGGGTAGGGTCGCCATCGACACGATCGGGCCGATCGTCCGGGTGGACGATCGGTTTGCCGGCGTAACCCTGGAAGGAACGGCACGCACCTTCTGCTTCGATCCTCGGGGGCTCGCGACGGCGCGAGGCGCATGCGGCTTACCGAACGCGACCGTCGTCTTCCGCGCGGGCTCCGTCGCCGATACGGTGACTATCTCGCGGTTGGGGAGGCTGCTGAAGAGATGAGGGTACGGGTCGGTTGCCGGGCCCGCGGCGGCTTCACGGTCGTCGAGCTGCTGGTGGCGGTCGTGGTGCTGACGATCGGCGTGCTCGGGCTCGCCGGCACGGGTCAGGTGGTCGCATCGCTGATCCAGGCCGCCCATCTCCGGACGCTGGTGCGGGCGCGTGCCCAGGCCCAGATGGAGACGCTACTGGCTGGGGGGTTCGATCAACTCGACTCCGGCGAGCGGTCGACGGAGGGCGGCTGGATGGGCTGGCAGGTGAGCGGTGACGACCCGCGAGTAATTCTGATCATCGTTCGCCAGCGGTTGGGGCGCCAGGAGGTTTGGGACTCGATCGCCACGTTGGTGCGCGGACCATGAAGGGGCGGCGCGCTTTCGGGCTGGAGCGACGTGATCGGCAAGGGGGCCGCCTTCCACAGGCCGGGCACACGCTGGTGGAGATCCTGCTGGTCATAGCGCTTTTCTCGCTCGTTACGGCGGCGGTCTACAGCGTGCTCATTGGCCAGCGGCGTTTCTACGCCACGCACGTGCAGGCCGCAGACACTCGCGATGCCGTGCGCGTTGCCACCGAAGTGCTGAGCGTGGAATTGAGAGGCTTGGGCCCCAAAGTCGGGGACCTGTACGCGATTGCGGCCGACAGTGTGGCGCTCAGATCCGCGACCGGGATCGGAGTGGTGTGCGGAGTCAGTGGAAGCGTGGTCAGCCTGTGGCTGGTTTCGGGGGTGTTCGGTGATCTATCAGGCGACAGCGCCCTCGTCTTTCTCGAGAACGATCCGAGGACTGCACTCGACAACGCGTGGGTATCTCTGGGGATCAGCGCCATCACCCACCATCCTCGCAACGGTCGCTGTGCGGATGGGCGATCGCCAGAGGTGGAGCTGGCGCTGAGCTCGACGATGGCGGGTGTGACGGTGGGATCCCCGCTCCGCGGCTTTCGCCCGTACGTCTACAAGCTCTATCGCGGCGGCGACGGCTACTGGTGGTTGGGACAGAGGCTGCGGGGCGGCCGGATGCAGCCGCTGGCGGGCCCTTTCGTATCGCCGGGCGACGGCGGTCTCAAGTTCGAATACCTGACGTCGGTCGGGTCGCCTGCTCTCGAGCCCGGCGAGGTCTCACAAGTGCGCTTCGCGGTGGAGGCGCGCAGCCTACGGCCGATTCCGCGAGCCCAGGGCCCAGGTCCGTATCGAGACACGCTGTCGGCGGTCGTGTTCCTGAGGAACTCATGAGCGAGCCAGTGCAGGGATCTGGCCCTCCTACAGGCTCTTGGCGGCGGGAGGGCTTCGCCGTCGTAGTGACGGTCTTCGCCATCGTGATCATCGGCGCTGTGATCGCCGGGGGCTATTTCGTCGCTTATCAGCAGTTTCGCATCGGCAGCGCCGGGCCGGCGGCGAGTTCGGCCTTCTACGCTGCTGAGGCGGGCCTCGGAGCGGCGCTTTCCGGCTGGGATGTTGAGGTTCTCGATCTGCTGGGGCCGGGCGAATCTGTCGGTCTCGCCGCCGGTGAGCTCGAAACCGGCGAGCGGTATGAGGTGGTGTTGACGCGTACCGACACGGCGCAGTTTTGGGACGTCGACTTCTACGTAATCGTATCGACCGGGATGACGCGAGGTCCATGGGGCGGGAGACGCCAGGTCGCGACGCTACTTCGCCGGCAGAGGCCAGATAGCCTGTGCTGTGATTCGGCGTTGCGCAGCCAGGGTGGAGTGACGGTGAGCGGTGAGGCACGGGTCGACGGCAACGATCACCCGCCCGAGCCCTGGCTGGCGGTCAGATCTGCGTGCGCGGATCTCACCTCGACTTCAGGCCCCGGCGTCACGCTCGCCGATACCGGTTCGGTCGGCTTGCTCGACGGTGGGATCATCGCCGGGGACCCTCCTGTGTGGAGGCCCGGCGACGCCCAGGGGGATCTGCTGCCCCCAGCGGAGCGTTGGTTCGACGAGGCCGCCGCTCTGGCGGATGTAGCGCTTGCGGGGGGATCGAGGCTGGGTGAGATCGGCCCGGCGGTCGGGGACGACGGCGAGTGTGCCGGCTCGCTGCCCACCAACTGGGGGGCTCCGGAGTCGCCCGGACACGCCTGCTTCGACTACATGCCGGTGATCCACGTGGCGGGCGATCTGTCGATCGAGGGAGGGGGCGGCGGACAGGGCATCCTGTTGGTCGAAGGTGATCTGGAGGTAGGGGGCGATTTCAAATTTTACGGAGTGGTGGTAACCGGGGGTCGGCTGCGGGTCGGCGACCGGGTGCGACTGACAGGGGGCGTCTCCGTCTACGGCGGGAGCGGGGGGGTCAGCGAGGTGGGCGGTTGGGCGGTGATCGAGCGCAGCGAATGTGCGGTTCGGGCCGCCCTTCGAGGCTCGAAACTCTATTTGCCACACCCCCTTGCGGATCTAGCCTGGGTAGAGATATTGGACTGAACCCTCCCCGGGCGCGCACCAGCGGCGCGGGCCCCCGCCAGAGTTGACAAAGTGAGCGCGGGGGGCTATCATACAGAGCCCTACCCCTAGGTCCCCCTACAGCTTAGTGACCTTCATCTGTACCATCGCATGAGGTCGAGCGAGCTTTCACCTTAGCCAACTGGGATTTTCGACAGCCATGGCTCTGCTAGGTATCGGACGCCGCAAGCGGACCGTCGGACTCGACATCGGCAGCGGCTACATCAAGCTGGTGGTCATGGATCATGGCAAGGGGCGACCGCGCATCGTGAAAGCTGCGGCGACGCCTCTGGTCGCCGACGCGATCGTCGAGGGCGAGGTCATGGACCCGACCTTGGTGGCGAGCACGATTCGCTCACTCTGCGAGACGGCGGGAGTGAAGGAGAAGAAGGTGGTCACGGCGGTGGGAGGCCGTGACGTCATCATCAAGCGGATCCAGATGGATCGGATGAGAGAATCCGATGCGCGCGAGGTGATTCGCTGGGAGGCCGAGCAGCACGTACCGTTCGACATGGAGAGCGTGGAACTCGATTTTCAGATCCTCGATCCGATGAGCGAAGGGTTGCAGATGTCGGTGCTGCTCGTGGCTGCCAAGCGTGAGCTGGTCGAGAACAAAGTGGCTTTGTTGCTGGATGCTGGACTCGAGCCCGAGATCATCGATATCGACTCCTTCGCGTTACACAACGCCTTCGAGCTGAACTATCCGGAGGCGATGTCCGGCGTCGTTGGGTTCGTGAACATTGGGCACGAGACGACCAACGTGAACTTGCTGGAGGACGGGGTTCCGGTTCTGACGCGTGACCTGGCGTTCGGGACGCGGCGGTTGCGGGAGAGCCTGCAGCGCGAGCGAGGTCTGACTGCCGAGTTGGCGGAGGATGTGCTGGAGGGTCGATCCAGTGACAGCGAGCTCGAAGCTTTCATCGGGCAGCGAGCCGAAGAGGTGGCTCTGGGAGTGGAGCGGGCGGCGGCCTTTCTGCAGGCGAGCTCGTCACACGTCGGATTATCACGAGTGTTTGTCTGCGGCGGCGGCGCGCGCGTGGTTAGAATGGCGGAAGCGTTAGCCGACCGGCTGCAGATACCGGCTGAGATCGCCAACCCGGTGCAACGCGTGGATGTGGATCCGGGAGCGTTCGATCTCATCTCGATTGCCGACATGGGGCCGATGCTGATGCTTCCGGTGGGGCTGGCGCTGAGGCGTGCGGCTTGAGGACGGATGACCGACTAGAAACCCTCTCGGGACGGATGTAGCGATGCTGGCGCTCATAGAGATGAACCTTCTCCCCGGCGGTAGGCGGGGAGTAGCTCGACCGAAGGGAAGACGCAAGCTCTCGCTGCCCAAGTTCGCTGGGCTGCGGGATATGATCAAAGGCGACCCGTGGGTCATCGGCGTGGTTGCGGTTGCCGGCGCGGCTGCTGCCCATCTGTTGCTGACTTTCTTCTCTCAGAGCGTCACGTTGAACCGTTTGAATGACGAGCTGGAGGTCCAGCGCCAGGATTCGATTCGCTATGCCGAGAGCATAGCGGCAGCCGACAGTCTGGAGGCGCGCCGCGACACCCTGCAGGCGAAGACACAGATCATTCGCGAGATCGACCAGGATCGCTTCGTCTGGGCTCATATCATGGATGATGTAAGTCAGGCCTTGCCCGACTACACCTGGTTGACGTCGCTGCGACAGACCGCCGGGGTCGGTAGCGACATCGAGTTCCGCATCGATGGCTTGACGGGTGCGACCCAGGCTCTGACGCGCTTCATGCGCAACCTGGAGGAGTCTCCTTTTGTCCGGGACGTGCGTCTCGTCTCTCAGGAGCAGATCCAGCAGGGTCAGCGATTGGTACATAACTTCGTGCTGTTGGCACGGTACCAGCTGCCGGATTCCAGCGTCATTATCACAGAGCCGATAATCTTAGCAGGGGAGTAAGGTCTCGTGGCTCTTCTTCCTGCTGATCCAAGAGGACGGAAACAGGCCCTGTTCCTGATGGGCGTCTTGGTCGTTGCGACTTGGTACTTCGTCAACACCTACTTGCTGAGTGACCGTCGCGAGGAGATCGCGCTCGGCGAGCAACAGCTGCAGACGCTGGAGATGCAGAACCGGCGGTCCCGTGCCCTGGCCGCGCGCAAAGATGACATCCAGGCGCGGCTGCAGCTGCAAGAGCGGCAGTTGCTCATCTTCGAGGAGTTCATACCACAGTCGGAAGAAGTGCCGGAGCTGCTGGACGCGATTTCGCGTGAGGCGCGGGTCACCACCGTGGAGCTCTCGCGGATCAGACCGCAGGCGGCGGAAGCGGGACAATATTACACCAAGCAGACTTGGGAGCTATCGGTCCTCGGCGACTACCACAATATCGGGCGATATCTCGCGCGCATTGCTTCGTTACCGCGGATTATCAAGCCAACGAACATCCAGATGGCTCCGGCTCCCGCCAGTCGAGCAACACGCGACATGGAGGCGCCGCTGGAGGTGTCGCTGCAGATCGAGACGTTTGTGCTGGGTGTTACTCCCGAGGCGCAGGCGCAACAAGCTCAAGGAGCGTCCAGTGGTTAACGCTGCTCTCATCTTGCTGACGGCGCTCGCTAGCATCCCGACGGGGACGGCGCTCGGCGGAATAGTCGGTCAGCCGGACACCGCCCAGGTACGGCCTGCTGCCCCTGAGCAGGATGTCATCTACCAGCGGGAGAGATTCGTCTACCCGACGGACAACCGTCGCAATCCGTTTCAGAGTCTTCTGGAACTCGAAGACGCTGGCCCGCAATTCGATGACCTCGACCTCGCCGGCGTCATCTTCGGTGGCTCCGCCGGTAGCGTCGCGACTTTGATTGATCGTGCGACCGCAAAGCGCTACCGGATACGCCGAGGCGATGTCATAGGCTCAGCACGGGTCATCGAGATTCGGCCGGACGCGGTCGTCTTCCAGGTCACCGAATTCGGCGTGACTCGAAGTGAGACGCTGCGCATTCGCAAAGAAGAGGAGGAGCAAGCATGATGCTCCATACGCTGTTATTCGCCTGGGTGGCGGCCGGGGGTGGAGACCCCGTGTCGGTGACGGAAGTGAGAGTCGTCCCCGTCGCCGAATACACCGAGGTCGTCGTGCGGATGAGCGGTGAAGTGAGCTACTCCGATTTTCTGCTCACCGAACCGCCGCGCTTGATAGTCGACCTGAAAGACGCACGTCATGCTTTGCCGCGGGACAACTTCGAGAACATCAACCGCGGCGGCGTAGTGCGTGTTCGCACCAGCCAATTCCGGGACGATGTTGTCCGCATTGTGGTGGAGCTGACCAACCCGACGAGCTATACGCTGACGCGGCAAGGAAGCGAGATCAGGATCTCGTTCCCGAACCCGTCTCGAGCCGCTTTCGATGCGTGGGCGACAGGCAGCAGCGCGCCTTTGACGGGAGGTGAGGCGGAGGTAGCGCCGACCGTGAGGCCCAGAGTTGTCGAGGCTGCGCCGCAGGCACAGGAGGAGAGCGCCATACGACAGCGCCAGGCTCCCCTCAGTCAGATGCCACGGATCACGGTCACCTTCGAGAACACCGACATTCGCGACGTGCTCAACAACTTCGCCGACTTCACGGGTAAGTCTTTCGTGCCTGGCTCCGGCGTCGAGGGCAACATCACGGCCAACATCCGCAATCAGCCGTGGGACCTGGCGCTACAAGCCATCCTCGAGGCCCAAGGGCTCACTGCGGTGGAGACGGCCACCGGCATCATCCGGGTCGACAAGCTCGAGAATTTGCAGGAACGGCAACAGTTGATTCAGTTGGAGACGCAGATCTTCAAGGTCAACTACGCTCCAGTCGACCAGTTGGCCAGTGCTCTCGAGCCCGTCAGGTCGGACCGTGGTAAGGTTATTTCCAACGCCGCCACGAACTCGATCATCGTCACCGACCTTCCGGAGAACCTGGATCTGGCGAGGAACTTGATTCGCGATCTCGACGTGCGGACGCCGCAGGTCGTGATCTCAGCGAAGATCATCTTCGTTGACCGCAGCGATATCGAGGAACTGGGCATCGGCTGGGATCTCAAGGATACCGCCGGTAATCAGCTCAACGAGATCAACCCGGGGCCGACGCTCGATCCCCGGGAGTGGGAGATCGTCGACTCCGATTTCGACGGCGTTCCGGAAACCATCGTCAAGCCGCTCACGTCGTCGAACCAGGTCTCGTTCAGCGGCTCATCGATCGCCGCGCTGGCGAACGCTCAGGACCGAGTGACGTTCCCCGCGCTGCAGCTCTTGACCTCCGTCGCCATCGGTGATTTTCGCCTATTCAACTTCATCGACGCGCTGGAGCGGATGGACCTATCGGACATTGTGGCGGCACCGACCATCCAGACCATGGACAACCAGCCCGCCAACATCCTGGTGGGCGAGCGCACGCCGATTCGCGTCATCGACTATGGCGCCGGCGGCGCCGGCGGTGGCGCCGCGCCCGGTGCGCAGGCCGCCCAGTTCCCGCAGTCCACCGTCCAGTTCGAGGAGACAGGCATCAAGCTCGAGGTAACGCCGCACATCACTTTCGATCGCAAGGTGGTAATCGACCTGCACGCGGAGCGTTCGGGTATCGCCCTGGCGCCCGGCGACCTGGGTTTCACATTCCAGACGCAGGAAGGCACGACGCGACTGGTACTGGCGGATGGCGAGACTGGAGTGATCGGTGGCCTGACGATCACCGAGGTCACCAAGACGGAAGGCGGTGTTCCGATTCTGATGGATCTTCCCCTTATCGGCGGGCTTTTCCGGAATATCAGATCGGACGATGCCAAGCGAGACCTACTCATTCTGGTCACGCCGCATATCGTAGACGAAGCAGTAGCGGCACGTCAGTAAGATCGGTGCCGGCGGCTCCGCCGACCGAGGCGCTCGAAAGAAGTGCTTCTGCCACAAAGGTGAGGGATGAATACAATGCGAAGCGCAAGGAGTTGGGCGCGGCTGCTGATGGTAACGGTCGTGGTGGGGGTTATCGGGCTGGCGGCATGCGACGTAGACGATGCGGCATACGCCCCGCTCAATGACCAAGTGCCACCGACCGTATCGATTACGGAATACGCACAGTCCGCCAGTACTCTAGACGCTACGGTAGTGGCGGAGGATTTCATAAGCGTGGCGTCCGTCGTCACCGAGCTCCGCCAGGCGGGCCAGCTACTGGCGGTCGATACGACCAGGTTCACGGGCCGCACCCTTTCGGCCACCGTTAAGACGTCGTTCTTGATCTCATTCCAGGCGGCCACGACGGTCGAGATCCGAGCCGTGGCTCAGGACGCCGCGGGTAACGTGGCGATCGACGTGGCGACGGTTAACGTCTCCCCGCTGCCCGGGCCGGCACCGATAGGCATGGATGTCCAGGGGCACGATCGCGGCGGGCTCGGCTACTAGCTTCCCCTGTAACGCGGGCGATGTCGTACAAGCAGCGGGGTTGACGCCGGGGCTTCGTTGAGCTTCCAGTCATAGCCGAGCTCAGCGTGCTTCGCCCGCACGGTCGCCGATCGCCTCGAAACCGGGGTCGACGAAGTAGATCCAATACAATAGGGGGCAACCCCGCTCCCGGGGCCGTCCGGGAGTCGGCCTTGAAGCCGCCCCACCGGTCTGGGCAACCGGAGTCGCCGCTCTACGGCGCACGGTGGCCCGAGCGGGCGCAGGCGGCTTTCGATTCGTACACTCCTGTTGACAAGCCATTGATTTCTGCTACGCATCCTCAGCGCTCCGGCGGAACCCGAGGGGCAGGTACGGGGGTAAGCGGTGACGGGACGGCGATAAACATATGACGGCTCAAACTAAGAAGAAGGAAGAAGCAAAGCGCGGCAAGCGAGCGACGACCACGACGAACGAGTCCAAGCTGCTCATCGTCGAGTCGCCGGCCAAAGCGCGCACGCTGAACCGCTATCTTGACGACAGCTACGTGGTCAAGGCTTCGGTCGGGCATGTCCGTGATTTGCCCAAGCGGGAGTTGGGCGTCGACGTCGAGAATCGCTTCGAACCGCAGTACGTGACGATCCGCGGGAAAGGCAAGGTGCTCACCGAACTGAAGCAGGCGGCCAGGACGGCGGATCAGGTGCTGCTGGGTACGGATCCTGATCGTGAGGGTGAGGCGATCGCCTATCACGTGGCGGATCAGCTCGGCTTCGGCACCAAGAACGGACAGCGCTTCAAGAGAGTGCTTTTCGAGGAGATCACGCCGGAGGGCGTCGCTCGGGGGCTGGCCAGCCTGGGTGAGATCGATCTTAGAAAGGTCGATGCGCAGCAAGCGCGCCGCGTGCTCGACCGGCTCGTCGGCTATAAAGCCAGTCCTTTTCTCTGGAAGCCCATCCGACCGGGATTGTCGGCAGGGCGGGTGCAGACCGTGGCCCTGCGGCTCATCTGGGAGCGAGAGGAGGAAATACGTCGCTTCCAGCCTCTGGAGTACTGGACGGTGGAGGCGCTGCTCGAGAAAGGCGATCAGCGCTTTACAGCCAGACTTCATCACATAGAAGGATCGAAGCCCGAGCTTCCCGATGAGGCCGCCGCTGCTGCCGTCGTCGGGGCCGTCTCGGACGTCCCGTTCCAGATCACTCGAATACGCCGAAGGGAGCGCCGGAAGAATCCGGCACCCCCGTTCACGACCTCCACGCTTCAGCAAGAGGCCGCCAAGCGGCTGCGCTTTTCGGCGAAGCGGACGATGCGGATCGCTCAGCAACTTTACGAGGGTGTGGAAGCGGGCGGCGAAGCCATAGGTCTCATCACCTACATGCGAACGGACTCGACGCGTGTCGCGTCATCGGCGGCGGGGGCGGCCCGTGAATTCCTGGAAAGGACCTTCGGGGCGCGGTACGTCCCGAGGGCTGCAAGGCTCTATCTGGGTAAGCAACAGAAGGGGGCCCAGGAGGCACACGAGGCGATACGTCCCACCGCGGTGCACCGGACACCAGAGTCGCTCAAGGGCGACCTCGATCCGGAGCAGCTCAATCTCTACACGTTGATCTGGCTTCGCTTCGTAGCGTCCCAGATGTCGGCGGCGGTCTTCGACACGACGACTGTGGATTTCGACCTCAGAGGGTCGGATGGAAAGGGCTATCTGTTTCGGGCCACGGGCTCGGTCCTGAAGTTCGACGGCTTCACTCGCCTTTACAAGGAGGCTCAGGAGGAGGGCGAGCACCGCCGGCTAGACGATCTCGATCCGCTTCCGGCGCTTGAAGAGAAGGAGGTGGTCGGGCTCATCGAGATCGGCACGACCCAGCACTTCACCGAGCCACCCGCTCGCTACAGCGAGGCCAGCCTGGTGAAGGAGCTGGAGAAGCAGGGCATCGGCAGGCCGTCGACTTACGCTCAAATCCTCTCGACGTTGCTGGAACGAAAGTACGTCGATCTAGAAAAGCGCCGCTTTGTTCCCACGCCACTGGGTGAGACGGTTGTACAGGTGCTGATTCGAGTGTTCCCCGACACGTTCAGCGTTGATTTCACCAGTAACATGGAAGTCACCCTCGACCGCATCGAGGAAGGCGAGCGCGAGTGGCACGAGGTGGTGGAGGATTTCTACAAGGTCTTCAGCAAGCGGCTCGAGGAGGGGGAGGCGCGCAGCGAGGACATCGTTCGCGAAATCGTTCAGGCGAAAGACACGGTGTGTGAGCGATGTGGCGCGCCCATGGTCGTACGTTGGAACCGCTACGGGCGATTCCTGGGCTGTTCGAACTACCCCGAATGTCGGAATACCGAGTCGATTGACAAGCCGCCCGAGGTTGACCTTGGCGGTGAGAAATGCCCGCAGTGCAGTGGCGAGTTGATCGTGAAGAGCGGTCGGTACGGTCCATTCGTTGCCTGTTCCAACTACCCGGACTGCCGGTTTACGCGGGCCGTCGATGCGAAGCATTCAGTGGTTTCCGCCGATGCGAAGTGCCCGAAGTGCGGGAGTCCGATGGCGGTGAAGACGGGGCGTTACGGAGAGTTCTTGGCGTGTACAAGCTACCCGGCCTGCAAGCACACTCAACCCATTACTCTGGGCCTGAAGTGTCCGAAGTGCGGTGATGGAGAGATAGTCAAGCGGCGTTCCAAGCGTGGACGTGTCTTCTTCGGCTGCACGCGCTACCCGGACTGTGACTGGTCGACTTGGGATACTCCGATCGCTGCCGCCTGCCCCGCCTGCGAGTCGGCGGTCGCGCTGCAGAAGAGCTCCAAGCGGAAGGGTGATTATCTCAAGTGTCCCTCCTGCGGCCATGAATCGGGCTTGGAGTCCACCGAGACGGCGGACGCCACATCCACCTGAGGTTGGCGCACACAGCCAGCGCTTGCTGATGACTAGAGTTGTGGTAGTCGGTGGCGGCCTCGCTGGAACGGAGGCCGCCTTTCAACTTGCTCGACGCGGCTATCGAGTGAGTCTGTATGAGATGCGTCCACTGCTTCCCACGCCTGCGCATCGGACGGCCATGCTTGGTGAGTTGGTCTGTAGCAACTCCTTCAAGTCGGAGGAGAAGGTCAACGCGCACGGCCTGTTGAAGGCGGAGATGCGCGTACTGGGGTCCCTCTTGCTGGAGGTGGCGGATCAGACGAGAGTGCCGGCCGGCGCGGCATTGGCGGTGGACCGGCAACTCTTTGCCGCTCGGTTGACCGAGGAGATAGAGGCTCAGCCCAAGATCGAGCTTCGGCGGGAGGAATTGCGCGAGCTGCCAGAAGCTCCGGCCATAGTAGCGACCGGGCCGCTTACATCCGCTGCTCTTTTCGAATCGATCCGCCAGCGCCTGGGCGCCGACGGCCTGTTCTTCTTCGACGCCATCTCGCCGATCGTGTCGGCCGAGTCGATTGACCAGAGGCTGAGCTTCCGCGCCTCACGCTATGGGAAGGGCGCGGGCGACGCGTACATCAATTGTCCGCTCGATGGCGAGGAGTACGAGGTCTTTCACCGGGCGTTGCTGAGTGGAGAGATTTACCAGACCCATGACTGGGATAATGTGCCTTACTTCGAGGGTTGTCTTCCCATCGAAGTCCTGGCGGCGCGCGGGCGCGACGCTTTGCGTTTTGGTCCACTCAAGCCGGTCGGATTGGCCGATCCGCGAACCGGGAAGCTCCCTCACGCTGTCGTCCAACTACGACAAGAAGATCGGGCGGGTGCTATGTGGAGCCTGGTCGGCTTCCAGACGCGCCTGCGCTATCCGGACCAGCGCCGTGCTATCCAGCTGATACCGGCGTTGCGAGAGGCTGAGCTGCTCCGCTATGGGCAGATTCACAGGAACAGCTACATCAACTTTCCGGCGCTGTTGTCGGCGCACGGGTCTCCGCCGGACGAGTCCTTGTTGATCTTCGCCGGTCAGCTGACAGGCGTTGAAGGGTACATGGAGTCGGCAGCGACCGGGTTGTTAGCGGCGCTCAACATCGACCGTCAGCTGCGTGGCCTGGCGCCGTCGGTACCGCCGCCCACAACCATGCTTGGGGGACTGCTGCGCTACCTTCGCGAAGCGAATCCGCGTAACTTTCAGCCGATGAACGCGAACTTCGGACTGTTGGATCCGCTGACGGGAGCGATTCGGCGGAAGGCGGAGCGTCGGGAGGCGCTTGCGGCGCGCGCACTCCGTGCCATGGCAGAATGGAAAGCTGAGGCCGAGACGGACGCCGTGGCGGCCGGTCGCTAACAAGACGTGGGTGAATCGGGGGCCGTTCAGGAATGCCGAAGTCAGAGTTACAGCTGTATCTGAGACAGCTGGAAGACGAACGCCAGCTTTCGAGGCACACGGTAGCGGCCTACTCGCGCGATCTCGCCGACCTTCACGAGTTCCTGGATTCGTACTTCGGGACTTCCTCCTGGTCTTGGGGAGATGTGGACCGGCTGACCGTACGTGCCTTTCTCAGTCATCTGACCCTGCTCGCTTTGAAGCGAAGATCGATAGCGCGCAAGCTTTCGGCAGCCCGGAGCTTCTTCCATTTTCTGAGCCGTGAGGGCCTCATCGCGGGCAACCCGGCGCGTCACGTTCGGGCGCCACGCCAGGGCCGTGTATTGCCCGGATATCTCTCACAGCGGGAGATGTCGCGTCTGTTTGACATGGTCGGATCGTTGTCGGCCGATGGGGGGTGGCGGGGACATCGCGACCAGGCATTGATGGAATTGCTGTATTCCTGCGGTTTGCGCCTGTCCGAGGTGCACGGACTGGACTTCTCGGATCTGGAGTTCGAAGGCCGCCGAGTGAGGGTCGAGGGGAAAGGGCGCAAGGAGCGTATCGTGCCCGTGGGGCGACGCGCCCTCTTGGCGCTGGAGACCTATCGGCGGGAGCGAGAGCGGGAACACGGGGCCGTCGGCCCGGCGGATCCACTGTTCGTGTCGGATCGAGGCGCGCGTCTGTCACGTCGCCAGATTCAGCGCATTGTCACACGCTTCATCGCGCTGGTGGCGGAGGAAGGCGGGCTGAGCACGCACTCGGTCCGGCATTCGTTCGCGACTCATCTGTTGGATGGCGGTGCCGATTTGATGGCCATCAAGGAATTGCTGGGCCACGCATCACTTTCCACGACTCAGATGTATGCTCACACATCTCGCGAGCGACTCAGGCAAGTATACGAAGTCGCTCACCCGAGAAGATGAGGGAAGGCCATGAGCTATCCCAAGATGCACGGAACGACAATACTCGCCGTCCGCCGGGACGGTCTGGTCGCCCTGGGCGGCGACGGGCAGGTGACGGTTGGAGACACGGTAGTCAAGGCTCAGGCTCGCAAGGTGCGAGCCCTCAAGGACGGCAAAGTGCTGGCCGGGTTCGCTGGCTCGGTAGCGGACGCGCTCACCCTGTTCGAGAAGTTCGAGGAGAAGCTGGATCGGTTTCCCGGAAACCTGCCCCGCGCCGCCGTCGAGCTGGCCAAGGACTGGCGGAGCGACCGGATTCTGAGAAGGCTGGAGGCGCTGCTCGCCGTCGTCGATGCCCAGCACTCGTACCTGTTGTCCGGCGGTGGAGAGGTCATCGAACCCGATGACTCGATCGTGGCCATCGGCAGCGGCGGTCCCATGGCCCTCGCGGCGGCCAGGGCGCTTTACGCGCACTCGCAGCTCAACGCGGCTGAGATCGTGCGCCAGAGCTTGATGATCTCGGGCGAGATCTGCGTTTATTCGAATACGGAAATCACTGTCCTAGAACTCGAATCGGTGAGCAGATGAGCGATTCGTTATCGGTACAGCCGTTCGACAAGCCAGGCGAAGAGGCACGGTCGGATCGACCCGCGATGCAAGATGAGCTGACGCCGCGGCAGATCGTGGCTGAACTCGACAAGTATGTCGTCGCACAGGACGCGGCGAAGAAAGCGGTGGCCATAGCCTTGAGAAACCGCTGGCGACGCCAACAGGTCTCCGAAGACCTCCGGGACGAGATCATGCCTAACAACATCATCATGATCGGTCCCACAGGAGTCGGTAAGACCGAGATAGCAAGGCGATTGGCGCGGCTTGCCGGCGCCCCCTTCATCAAAGTCGAAGCCTCGAAGTTCACCGAGGTGGGCTATGTAGGCCGTGACGTAGAGTCCATGGTTCGCGACCTCGCCGACATCGCCGTCAACATGGTGCGTACCGAGCGGGAAGACGACGTTCAGGAGACGGCGGAAGAGCGGGTCGAGGAGCGGTTGCTCGATATCATGTTGCCGGCCAGCCAGGATAGCGAGTCTCAGCCGCCAGGGTTCGTGGTCGGACCCGGCGGCTCGGCCATCGACCAGAGGAGCGAGTCGGAGGAGCTCGACGAACAGCAGCGCAAAGACCGCCGCCAGAGGACGCGTGAGAAGCTGCGTGGCCTCTTGCGGGATGGCAAGCTCGAGAGCAAGGAAGTCGAGATCGAAGTCACGCAGACGAGCTTTCCCGTGATCGAGTTCCCCGGTATGGAGGGGATGGACTACAATGTCTCCGAGATGCTTCAGGAGATGCTGCCCAAGCGCTCGAAACGCCGCACCGTCACAGTCGCGGAGGCGCGGCGCGCGCTTCTGGCCGATGAGTTGGACAAGCTGATCGACATGGACGATGTCGTCAACGAGGCCCTTGACCGTGTAGAGCAGGCTGGAATCGTATTTCTCGATGAGATCGACAAGATCGCCGGGGAGCGGGGTAACATCAGCGGCCCCGACGTCTCGCGCGGCGGTGTCCAGCGGGATCTCCTGCCTATAGTGGAAGGCTCCAGCGTTCAGACCAAGTACGGAATGGTCCGTACCGACCACATACTCTTCATCGCCGCCGGCGCCTTCCATGCGGCAAAACCGTCGGATCTGATACCCGAGCTGCAGGGTCGCTTTCCGATTCGCGTGGAGCTGTCCTCGCTGGATGAGCGCGACTTCGTCCGGATACTCACCGAGCCCAAGAACGCTCTCCTCACCCAGTATCGAGCGCTCATCGAGACCGAAGGGGCCAGTCTCGAATTCGTCGACGGTGGCGTGGCCGAGATCGCCAAGATCGCGGCGGATGTCAACCAGAGGATGGAGAACATCGGGGCCCGTCGGCTGCACACCGTCCTGACCACGCTGCTCGAGGACATCATGTTCGACCTTCCCGAGATGGGCGAGGAAGCGATCGTGGTGGACGAACACTTGGTGCGCGAGCGGCTGGCCCGAGTGGTGAAGGACGAAGACCTTCGACGTTATATTCTTTAATAACAATAGGTTAGCTGGCCAGTAGCGGTTCGGGGCGCTGCGGGAGCGCCCCGGATTGGCAGCTTGCCCCATCATCTGCTAAATTGGCAGACGGATCATCCACCGGACACATCGACAACGCCGACGGCGGAGGTCGTTATGGCGACCAAGCTCAAACGGACACCGCTCTATGCGGACCACGTGCAACTCGGAGCCAAGCTAGTCCCCTTCGCCGGCTTCGAGATGCCGGTGCAGTACCCCTCTGGAGTGGCGAGCGAACACCGGGCGGTCCGGGAGCGGGCGGGCCTGTTCGACGTCTCTCACATGGGCGAGTTCATGCTCACGGGAGACGATGCCGAGGTTTTCGTCAATCACGTGGTGACGAACGACGTGTCGCGCCTGGGGCCCGGGCAAGCGCAGTATACGATGATGTGCCGGGAGGATGGGGGTATCGTTGATGATCTTCTCGTCTACAAGTTCGCCGACCGTATTCGGCTTGTCGTCAATGCGGCGAACATCACGAAGGACTTCGACTGGATCGAGAGTCGCCTGGGCGGCTACGGGAAGCTTGATGTGGAGCTGAGCGATGAGAGCGAGTCGATCGCTCTCATCGCCCTACAGGGCCCGAAAAGTGCGGAGATACTTCAGCCGCTGAGCGATATCGATCTATCGCGCATCGGCTACTACCACTTTGGCGAGGGTCGGGTGGCGGAAGTCCCGTGCGTGGTCAGTCGAACCGGTTACACCGGCGAGGACGGGTTCGAGCTGTATTGTGAGGCGCCGGCAGCTTCACGGATCTGGACGGAATTGTTGGAGGCGGGATCGGGCACGCTACTGCCGGCTGGACTTGGCGCCCGCGACACTCTGCGCCTGGAGATGGGTTACCCACTCTACGGCAACGACATAGATGATGAGACTACGCCCCTCGAGGCTGGTCTGGGTTGGACGGTCAAGCTCGATAAGGGTGATTTCGTGGGCCGAGGGGCGCTGGCGGCGCTGAAGGCGAGGGGGATTGAGCGCCGACTCTCTGGGTTCGTCCTGAGGGAGCGAGGCTTCCCGCGTCCGGGCTACGAGGTCAGGGTCGAGGGCTCGGCGGTGGCTACAGTTAGGAGTGGCAGCGTCGGGCCCTCGGTAGGTCAGGGGATCGGTACGGTCTATCTGCCAATATCGGCGACCGAACCTGGCACGCCGATCGAGGTGGTGATACGAGGTCGTGCCGTAGCGGCTGAGGTCGTGAGAATGCCCTTCTACAAAGACGGGTCGATCAAGCGGTGATTCGCGTTGCTGTGCTCACGGTCAGCGACGGTGTAGCGGCTGGCACGCGCCGAGATGTTTCTGGCCAAACGATCGCTGCCTGGATCGATTCGTGTGGCTGGAGTTTGGCGGACGAGCGGGTCGTGCCCGACGAAACCACCGAAATCGCGGCCGCTCTGTCCAATTGGAGTGATAGCGGCGTCATCGATCTGATTCTTACGACCGGGGGTACGGGTCTTGGGCCGCGAGATGTGACGCCCGAGGCCACGGAGGCTGTGTTGGAGCGGCCGACACCGGGGCTGACGGAAGCGCTGCGAGCCAAAGGTCGCGAGAAGACGGCCTTCGCTGCCTTGAGCCGGGGGCTATCGGGAATTCGAGGGCGCACGCTTATCGTGAATCTTCCCGGCAGCCCGGCGGGCGTGAGGGAGGGGCTGGAGACCTTGGAGGCTCTCGTCCCGCACGCCGTCGACTTATTGCAGGGGCGAACGGCGCACGATTGACGTGCGGTACGACGGTCAGCACGGCGGGCACCTGATGGCGATCTTACTGATAACCACCGACGACACGGACAGCGCAGGACGGCTGGAGCGAGCCTTTCAGACTAGCGATGCGGTTCGGTTCGTTAGCGGCCGTGAGGATGCGATCGGCGTGTTGCGTGAGCTTGGCGATACTCCCGCGGCTCTCATCGTTAGCGGCGGGGTGCGCCAGCAGGGGGTGCGTTCGTTGATCACCGCCGTGTCCGATGAAGCGCCGCATGTGCCGATAGTGGCGCTGATCGAGGGCGGCGATAGAGTGGCTCCGGATGAGGCTGCCGAGCTGCGTCTCGACGAGGTCTTCGTCAAGCCCTTCGATTCCGATGAGGTAGTACTCGTCGTCCATCGACTGATTCATCGCAAGAGCCTTCAGACGGAGCTGGGGATCGTCGGTAACTCCTCGGCGATTCAGGAGGTCGTGGAGCGGGTCTCGCAGATAGCGCCGGTGGGATCGACGGTGCTGATCACCGGTGAGAGCGGGACGGGTAAGGAGCTGGTAGCGCGTGGCCTGCATCGGCTGTCACCGCGACGCGGCAAGCCTTTCATTGCGGTCAATATTGCTGCCCTACCCGAGACTCTTCTTGAATCGGAGCTGTTCGGCCACGAGAAAGGCGCTTTCACGGGAGCCAACGCCCTGCGCAAGGGTATGTTCGAGCTTGCCAATGGTGGAACGATGTTCCTGGACGAGATCGCCGAGATGCCGTTGGGACCGCAGACTCGACTGCTGCGTGTGCTCGAGGAGCGTGAGTTCATGCGAGTCGGCGGCAGCGACTCGATCAAGGTGGATGTGCGAGTGATCGCGGCTACCAACCGCGACCTGCGCCAGGCGGTGGAGACTCAAGAGTTCCGACGAGATCTGTACTATCGCATCAACGTTCTGCACATCGATTTGCCACCGCTTCGCGAGCGTAGGGCCGATATCGCGCTGCTCGTTCACGAGTTCATCAGAGAGTTCAGCCGTGAGCACCAGCGTGAGTTCAAGGGAATCGCGCCGGACGCGATGGACATGTTGGTCCGGTACGAGTGGCCCGGCAATGTCCGCGAGCTTCGCAATCTAATCGAGTCGATGGTCGTCCTGGCGCCAGGCGGCACGATCCGTTCCGCGGACATCCCTCCCGAGGTGCGCCGGAGCTACGGACGGGCGCTGCCGACGCGGTTGACCTCCGCGCCGGGGGTTGTTCGAAGCGAATCGCTGACTTCCGAGCGGCTGGCGGCCGCACAGCTGCCCGAGCTCGAGCTGATATTCCGAACGTTGGTCGATCTGAAGTTCGACGTCGAGGATCTTCGCCGGGAGTTTGAGGCCTACAAGAGGCGGCACCCCGAACTGACGCGGCCCGTCGAGTCGGCGGCCGTCGGGCGGGCAGCGAGACCGGAAGCGGCCGACCGCGAACCTCAGGTGATCGAGGTCGGAGCGGAAGAGGGTGGTGCGGGGGAGGAGAGCAGCGAGTTTGGAGACGTTATCACCTTCCGGCCTGGGATGAGCATGGAAGAGATCGAGCGAGCGGCGATCGTCGCGACGTTGAAGGCTGTTGGAGGCAATCGCCGCCGCGCCTCGGAGCAGCTGGGCATCGGCGAACGGACCCTCTATCGAAAGTTGAGAGAGTACCGAATAGACGATTGATGCTCTGGCTCAGCCCTTGGCCCGCCCCACGACGCGTCCTCGCTCGGCCTGCAGTATTCGGATGATCGAAGCCCACGCCAGGGATCTCTGACCCGCATACTCGACCTCGAAAGTCACATCCAAATCGATGCTGGGGTCGAAGACGTAGAGCGCCGTCTGGGTCTCCTGTTGCATGAGCTGCTGCCGGCCCCACTGTGGCGTGAGGGGCAAGATATCGGCCGGCCGGTAAAGGATCCCTCGGCTGAGCAGTTGGAGGGCGGTCGGCTCGTAGGTGACCTGTTGGTCCCGGGTAAAGAATGAGACCAGGAAGACGGCAGGCTCGTCTCGCAGTCCGGCTCGAGCGGCGAGCTCACCGATCTGCTGAGAGCGTGAGGCGACCAGGCCGTGGAGGCGCTGGTAGGTGTCGGGGGCGGCCAGGCGGATCACGCTCTCATCCAGGGGTGTGACCTTGATCTGGAGGGGTCCCTGGGCGAGGGCGATGGTGAACGCATCCTGCCTGAGGGTGCCGTAGCCCGGTGGTGGCAACTGGTTCTCGGACATCGCTTCCGTTTCGGGAGCGGGTCCGTCGCTGGCGGGCGCGCCCGCGGAGCAGGCGCTGAGAAGGCCGGCGGCGGCCAGGGAGCAAAGAGAACGGACGAGATAAGGGCTCATGGCTAGACGGGGTTAAAGGGGCTCAGGCTTCTTTGCGCTGCGCTTCCGGCTCGAGGCTCAGAATTGGCGCGGCCTTGTGCTCGACGCACTCCTCGGTGATGACGACCTCGCGGACATCCTCTCGGGACGGAAGCTCGAACATGATGTCCAGCATCACTTCTTCTATGATTGCTCTCAGCCCTCGGGCGCCGGTCCCGCGATCGATCGCTCTGCGTGCGATGGCGCGAAGGGCAGCCGGCTCGAACTTGAGGCCTATACTCTCCAGCTCGAGCATCTTCTGATACTGCTTTACGAGGGCGTTTCGCGGACGCTCCAGTATCTCGATCAGGGCGGCCTCATCGAGCTCATCCAGAGCCACGGTCACGGGCAGGCGCCCTACCAGCTCGGGAATGAGGCCGTAGCGGATCAAGTCCTCGGGCTCGACGTGGTGGAAGGCGTTGTAAGACGCTGCGTCCCTGTCGATACCGGCGCGTAGCAGGTTCTCTTTGCCGCGCCCGAAACCGATCTGACGGGTGCCGATACGCGATTCGATGATCTTCTCCAGGCCGGCAAAGGCGCCACCGCAGATAAACAGGATGTTGCGGGTGTCGATCTGGATATACTCCTGCTGGGGATGCTTACGGCCGCCTTGCGGCGGAACGTTAGCGACCGTTCCCTCCAGGATCTTCAGTAGGGCCTGCTGCACGCCTTCGCCCGAAACGTCCCTGGTGATGGAGGGGTTCTCGGACTTGCGCGCGATCTTATCGAGCTCGTCAACGTAGACGATCCCACGCTCCGATTGCGCGATGTTGTAGTCGCCGGCCTGCAGCAGTTGGACCAGGATATTCTCGACGTCCTCACCGACGTAGCCGGCCTCCGTCAGGGTCGTTGCGTCGGCGATCGTGAACGGTACATCCAGAAGGCGCGCCAGGGTTCGGGCTAGAAGGGTCTTCCCCACGCCGGTGGGGCCGATCAGCAGGATGTTCGACTTCTCCAGCTCGACATCCTCCACCAGTCCATGGTTGTGAATCCGCTTGTAGGGGTTGTAGACGGCGACTGACAGAGTCTTTTTCGCCCTGTCCTGGCCGATCACATACTGATCCAGTACTTCCTTGATCTCACCTGGCCGTGGGATGTGAGTTATGCTCTCGGCGGCTACCCGCTCGTCCTCTTCAGCCAGTATCTCGTTGCACAACGAGATGCACTCGTTGCAGATGTAGACATTCGGGCCGGAGATGAACTTCTTGACGCTCTCCTTCGACTTGCCGCAGAACGAGCAACGCAGGTGTTTATCGCCGGGCATCGTCATCTCAAACCCTCCCGCTACGCCTTCCCGTCATCCTTGGCTTCGACATCGCCCTTGCTGGTGATGATCTGATCGATGAGGCCATATTCCACGGCCTCCTGTGGTGACATGAAGCGGTCGCGATCGGCGTCGTCCGTAATCTTCGCTAAGGGCTGCTTGGTATGATGCGCGAGGATATGATTGATGCGTTCACGCGCGTAGAGGATCTCCTTGGCCTGAATTTCGATATCGGATGCGGTGCCCTGTGAGCCGCCGGAGGGCTGGTGGATCATGATGCGCGAGTTGGGTAGCGCCGAGCGCTTACCTTCGCTGCCGGCCGCCAACAACAGCGCGCCCATGGAAGCCGCCATGCCCATGCAGATCGTCGATACCGGCGCCGTCATGAACTGCATGGTGTCGTAGATGGCCAGGCCGGCGTAAACGGCCCCGCCGGGGCAATTGATGTAGAGGTAGATGTCCTTCTCTGCGTTTTCGGCCTGCAGGAACAGCAGTTGGGCGATGATTATGTTGGCCACTTCATCGTTTATGGGGGTGCCTAAGAAGACGATCCGATCCATCAGCAGGCGCGAGAATATGTCGTAGACCTTCTCCCCGCGACTGGAACGCTCGATCACGTAGGGTGCGTATAGCGGCATGGTGTTGTGGGACTCCCTTGTGCTAGCGGTTCGACAGGCCTAAGCCTCGCCCTCCACAGGCTCCGACTGCTCCCGCAGGTAACGGAAAACCTTCTCCTCGGTGATGCGCCGCTCTAACTCCCTGATCTCGCCGGACTTGGCCAGGCGCGACCGGACCTCGCCGAGCGGTTTGCCCGCTGCCTTGGCAATGGCTTGCAGGCGGTCCTGGACCTCCTCCCGCGTGGCCTCGATCCCCTGACCCTGCGCCACACGCTGCAGGACCAACGTTCTCTTGATACCCCAGACAGCCGCCGGTCGTGCCTCCTGGCGAGCCTTCTCGACCAGGTCCGGGTCAGCCTCCTCAGGAGGAGGCCCAAGCATTGCGTCGACGTAGCGATCGACCATGGAATCGGGCACCTCGAAGGGGTTGGCCTCGATGATCTGGTCGATGAGCTGCTGGTTCAGCGAGCTCTCGATTTCTTGCTCCTGATGGCGGCGAAGGTCCTCGGCGATGACCTGACGCAGAGAAGCCAAGTCCTCGAAGTCACCGACCGATCCGGCGAACCCGTCGTCGAGTGGGGGCAGTTCCTGCTCGAGGACCTGACGCAGCGAGATGCGGAGCCGCTGTCGGGAACCGCGTCTTTCTTCGTTCTCGAAGTCCGCCGGGAATGTCACCTCGAACTCTTCGGTGCTCTCCGGACTCAGCGTCATGATGGCAGCTTCGACATCCGGGATGGCCTGACCCTCGCCCAGGACGAACCGGTAAGGCTGGGCCTGCTGGGTCTTCGGCTCCGCGTCCAGGGACACGATCTCCACCTCGACGCTGTCGCCGGCCACCGGCCGCCGCTCGACACGCTTCCAAAGCGCCTGCTGGCGCCGCAGTAGGCCGAGCTGGGCCTCGACGTCCTCGTCGCTCACCGATATCGCGGGGCGGCGCAGCCGAAAACCGCCGAGGCGCGCCAGGTGGATCTGAGGCCGAATATCGAAGGAGACCTCGAAGGTCATCTCGGACTCACGGTCATAGCTGATGTTGGCGACCCGTGGCTCGTTGATCGGCTCCAGGCCCTTTGCCTGGATCGCCTCGCGAAACGCCTCGTCGATGACGTGCTGCTGAGTTTGGCGGTCGATCTCAGGGCCGAGTCGCGCCTCGAGCCGGTCGACTGGGACTTTGCCTTTGCGAAAACCGGGGAGGCGGACGCGCTTCGCGAGATTGCGCGCGACCTTGGCGCGCGCCGACTTCACGCGCCCGGCCGGCACCGTGATAACAAGCTTGCGGCTCCAGGCCGCTGGCTCCTCGATGGAGATCTGCAGATCGACTGTTGTTTGGGACACTAGATCAAGCCCTGTACCGTCAGGTGCCACAAAGTGCGAAAGGGGGGACTCGAACCCCCACGGCCGCTAGGCCACCAGCTCCTAAGGCTGGCGCGTCTGCCAATTCCGCCACTTTCGCAGCAGCCTAAATCGTTCCTTACTTTACTTGAAAGGGTGAAAAGGTCAAGGAAAATGTGGCGGCGGCGGGCCGTGGGAATCCAGCCCGCCGCCGCCGGGGGCGCTCAGTTCTGGGCGGCCTCGAGGTTAAAGATTCGGTAGGTTGGCTCACCTTCCTCGTTCAGCGCGACCGCGTCGATCGAAACCACGTCTCCCGGCTTGATGCCCTCCATGGCCCGCTCGAACTCGTCGAGGTTGCCGACGGGTTTGCGGTTGACGCTCTGGATGATCCAACCGGCAACGAGGCCGGCAGCCTCGGCGGGCCCGAAGCGTGCCACGCGGGTGACCAGGACGCCCTTGATATCACCGCTGACCTCGAAGTTGAGCCGGCGCGCCTCGGCGGAGTCCAGGTCGATCACGTTGACGCCCAGCAAGGCGTTGACGGGTCGGTACGCGGCCGGTTCGCGAGTGGGCTCCGGCTGCGGAACGTCGGCCTCCGTGAGCTTGACCGTTACGGTGCGCTCCTCTCCGTAGCGGACGATCTTGATCTGAACGCGGTCGCCGGGCTCGTACGACGCGATGGTCCGCTGCAATTGGCCGACGCGATCCACGGGCTTGTCATTGACGGCCACGATCACGTCGCCTCGCTCGATTCCGGCTTTCTGGGCGGGGCTATCGTCGGGGAACCCCTGTACGACGGCGCCTTTCGGCTCGGCGAGCCCGAAAGCTCTCGCGTCGGCGGGGCTGACGCCCTGGATGAAGACGCGGAGCGCGGCGCGGCGAACGCGGCCGTACTCGATCAGGTCCTCCATCACGTCTCTTGCCAGGCTGATCGGTATGGCGAACCCGTAGCCCTGATAGAACCCGGTCGTGCTCTGGATTGCAGTGTTGACGCCGATGACTTCGCCTCGGTAGTTGACGAGGGGACCGCCGGAGTTGCCGGGGTTGATTACGGCATCCGTCTGGATGAAGTCCTCGATGGCGTAATCGGCGCCCTCACCGGCGGAACGCCGGATGATCTCCAGATTGCGTCCCATCGCGCTGACGATGCCGGCGGTGACGGTGAAGGGCAGGTCGGAACCCAGAGTTCCGGGGTTGCCGATGGCCAGCACGAAGTCACCAACCTCCAGCGCGTCGGGATTCCCGAGCTTCACGCTGGGAAGATCCTTGCCGTTGATCTTGAGCAAGGCGATGTCAGTGGTGGGGTCACGCCCGATCAGCTCGGCCGCGAACCCGCGCCCGTCGGGGAGGGTCACTTCAATCTCCTCGGCGTAGGCCACGACGTGGTTGTTGGTGATGACGTAGCCGTCGGGGGAGACGACGAAACCGGATCCGCGACCCAGCGGCATGTTGAACGGGGTATCCTCGGACGGGGGGTGCCAGGGCCCAAAGAACTCCTCCAGCCGGCTGGGCATCCGCGGCGTGCCGCGCGTGCTCACCGCGACGACCGCGGGCGTGACCGATTGGGCTATGGACCGCAGCGCCAGGCTCATGTCGGCTAGCGCGCGAAAGTCGGCCTGGACGGAGTCCAGCTCGTTGCCGACCGGTTCGGCGGCCGGCTGGCGGTTCGTGGTTGGCTGGGTGCCGACGGCGGCGACGGGCGCGGCGACCCGGACCGTCTCGACCGGCGCCGCTTCACCGCCCCGCGCCCAGCGCAACCCGGAGGCAAGCCCCAGGGCCAGGACGAGGGCGAGCGACGTATAGATGAATGCCTTGAGCTTCTTGCGGAGTGGATCACTCATGGCGTTACCTTCCCATTCTGTCTGCTGTTCAGGATTATGCTCGTAGAGCTTGCTACACGTGTCCGATCGAGCCAGTTCCCGGGGATTTCCCGCCCGAGAGAAGCGCGGCGGGGCTCTCTCAGGAGAGCCCCGCATGCTCTATATTAATATAAGATGAGCGAGGGCTGCCCACCGTCGCAGCTCAGCTTTCCTTCTCCTCATCAACGATCTCGTAATCGGCCTCGACTACCTCCGGCTCGCCTTCCGCCTGCTTGGCGTCGGAAGCGTCGGCACCCGCCGTGCCGGCTGTAGCCGCTTGAGCCTCGTACAGCTTCTGGCCCGCGGCCGAGAAGGCTTGCATCAGCTCGTCGTGGGCCCGGTTGAGGCCCGGCCCATCCTGGCTCTCCTTCAAGGCCTTCTTCGCTCCCTCCACGGCGTCATCGAGGCGCTTTTTGGTTTCCTCATCGAGCTTTTCGCCCCATTCGGCGGAGTCCTTCTCGACCCGATAAACGAGCGTGTCCAGCTTGTTGCGCAGCTCGATCAGCTCGCGGGCCTCCTTGTCCTCCTTGGCATGAGACTCGGCCTCATTGACCATCCGCTTGACCTCTTGGTCCGAGAGGCCGGAGGTCGCCTCGATGCGGATCGACTGCTCTTTCCCGGTGGCCCGGTCTTTGGCCGACACATGGAGAATGCCGTTCGCATCTATGTCGAAGGTGACCTCGACCTGCGGTATGCCGCGCGGCGCCGGCGGTATGCCGGCCAGCTGGAACCGACCGATCGTCTTATTCTGCGCGGCCATGGGCCGCTCACCCTGAAGAACATGTATATCGACTGTCGTCTGGGCGTCCTCTGCGGTGGAGAAGACCTCCATCTTCTTCGTGGGAATCGTGGTGTTCCGGGGAATCAACGTCGTCATGACGCCGCCCAGGGTCTCGATCCCCAGTGACAGAGGCTCGACGTCGAGGAGCAGCACCTCGCTCACCTCGCCGGCGAGGACGCCAGCCTGGATGGCGGCGCCGACACCTCCTACTTCATCGGGATTGACGCCCCTGTGGGGGTCCTTGCCAAAGAATTCGCGAACGACCTGCTGGACCTTGGGGATCCGGGTCGAACCGCCGACGAGGATGACCTCGTCGATGTTCTCCTGCTTCAGCTTCGCATCCTCGAGCGCCTTCTGCATCGGCGGGATCGTCCGCTGGATCAGGTCGTCCACCAGCTGCTCGAACTTGGCACGCGTCAAGCGGATGTTCAGGTGCTTCGGCCCCGACTGGTCCGCCGTGACAAACGGCAGGTTGATGTCGGTTTCCATGGTCGAGGACAGCTCGCACTTCGCCTTCTCGGCGGCCTCCTTGAGGCGCTGGAGCGCCATGGGGTCCTTGGAGAGGTCGATTCCCTGATCCTTCTTGAACTCGTCGACCAGCCAATTGATGATGCGTTCGTCCAGATCATCGCCGCCCAGATGCGTATCGCCATTCGTCGACTTGACCTCGAAAACGCCCTCGCCCAGCTCGAGGATCGTGATGTCGTAAGTACCTCCACCCAGGTCGAAGACGGCGATCGTCTCGTCCTTCTTCTTGTCCAACCCGTAGGCGAGCGACGCGGCCGTCGGCTCGTTGAGAATCCGCAACACTTCGAGCCCGGCGATCTGACCCGCATCCTTGGTGGCCTGGCGTTGCGAGTCGTTGAAATAGGCCGGCACGGTGACCACCGCTCGGGTGACGGGCTGGCCCAGGTAATCCTCCGCCGTTTGCTTCAACTTCTGCAGCACCATCGCCGAGATCTCGGGCGGCGAATACTTCTTGTCCCCGATCTCAACGAAGGGGCGGTTCTGTGAATCGCAGGTCACCTTGTAGGGATACCGGCCGATCTCCGTCTGGAGCTCGTCACAAGTGCAACCCATGAATCGCTTGATCGAGTAAACCGTTCGGATCGGATTGGTGATCGCCTGACGTTTGGCCACCTGGCCCACCAGCCGCTCGCCGTCCTTGGTGAAACCGACGACCGACGGAGTGGTCCGGGAGCCTTCCTGATTCGGGATCACGACCGGATCGCCGCCTTCCATCACGGCGACCACCGAGTTCGTCGTGCCCAGGTCGATACCGATTACTTTGCCATTGCCCTTAGCCATAGCCAATCTCGATTCGGGAGACAGGTGTGGGCGCCTTCCACTCGGCACCGCCGGGGGTTCGAACGCCCGCGTAGTGAAAAAACGCCTGCTCTGGGGTGCAACCCCCGTGCCAGGATGCACCCAGTGGAACCGCTGAAATTACCGACATTCTGGCGTGATCCGACGCCGATATGCCAAAGCGGCAGGGGTCGCGTGCGCTTCGGGCCTCGCTTGACGGCCCGTCAACTGATTCCTAGCTTGCCAGCGGCCATGTTCCCATACAAAGATGAGAATCCCACCGAGCTCGTTCCGGTCCTCACCGTCGGGCTGATCCTCGCGAACGTGGCGGCCTGGGTGCTGATCCAGGGGTTGGGCGCCTATCTGGGGCCGTCGGTCTGCACCTTCGGTCTGATCCCGGTCGAGCTGACGGGCGAGCCGATCAGCGGGCCCGAGATCTGCCCGCCGGGCGGCCTGACCTGGCAGGCGGTCTTCACGTCGATGTTCATGCATGGGAACTGGATCCATCTGATCAGCAACATGCTGTTCCTGTGGGTATTCGGGAACAACATCGAGGATTCGATGGGTCACATTCGCTTCCTGGCGTTTTACTTGCTGGCGGGCGTGGCGGCGGCGGCGGCGCACATCTTCTTCAACGCCAACTCGGGAGTGCCGACGGTGGGCGCGTCGGGTGCGATCAGCGGCATCCTGGGTGCTTACATCGTGCTGTATCCACAGGTCCGCGTCTACGTCTTCTTTCCGCCGTTCTGGCTTCTGCCAATGCGCGCCTATGTGGTGCTGGGCTATTGGATCGTCATTCAGGTCGTGCTGGGAATCGGGCAGCTGGGCGTGGGGCAGGCCATGGGCGTTGCCGTTTGGGCCCACATCGGTGGATTCGTGGCGGGGTTGCTGCTGGTGAAACTCTTCGAGCGCCCGCAGCTGGTCAGCGCCAAGCGGGAGGGTCGCCGCATAGACCCGCGGGCGATCAGAGAGCAGCGCTATTGGTGGTGAGGGCGACCGCTGACCGCTAGCCGATGGCGGGCACCCAGTGGTTCAAGGGGCCATGTCCTTCTCCGAGGCCTGGCGCCGCCTCGATCGCGCGACGGGTGTAGTCGCGCGCCATTCCGATCGCTTCGAGCGGTGGGCGTCCGAGGGCGAGGCCGGCGCAGATGGCGGCGGACAGAGTGCAGCCCGTGCCGTGGGTGTGCCGCGTCTCCAAGCGGCTGTCGCGCCAATCGTGCCAATCGCTCCCATCGAAGTAGAGATCTACGAGCTGGCTGCCGGACAGGTGACCGCCCTTGATGAGCACGGCTCGCGCCCCGCGCGCCAACAGCTCCTCGGCCGCGGCGCGCATGTCATCCAGCGTCGCGACCGGTCGCGCGGCAAGGATGGCGGCTTCGGGCAAGTTGGGCGTGACCAGCTGGGCGAGCGGCAGTAGAGATTCCTGCAACGCAGCGATCGCGTCTTCCTCCAGCAGGCGCGCGCCGCTCTTGGCGACCATCACGGGGTCGAGGACCAGGTGATCCAGCCGCGTTTCCCGAATCGAGCCGGCGACGGCCTCGATGATGGGGGCGTCGGCCAGCATACCGGTCTTGAGCGCGGCGGGCTGCAGGTCCTCGGCGACGGCCAGGATCTGGGCGGCCACCACCGCGGGGTCGATCTTCTGGATGGCCCGCACCCCGACGGTATTCTGGGCGGTTATGGCAGTGATGGCCGAAGTGCCGAACACGCCGAAGGCCTGAAAGGTCTTGAGGTCGGCCTGGATGCCGGCCCCGCCACCGCTATCGCTGCCGGCAATCGTCAATGCCACGGGACGGCGATCCACTGGCGCTCCCTTCCGTGTTGGTCATAGGTGGCGCGGCCTGCTAGCTTCAACCCTGTCCCCAGAGGCTGATACCGCGTTGCCCCAGGCTGAAGAGATGATAACCCACAACCAGGCGAAGCTGATTGGAAGGCTCAAATCCCGCAAGCGGCGGGAGGAGAGAAGATTTCTCGTCGAGGGCGTGAGGCTGGTGGAGACGCTGATCGATTGCCAGCTGGCCGTGGAGTTTTTCGTCGCGTCTCCGGCGCTTGCGGAAACGGCTCGCGGCCGGCGCCTGCGCGAGACGCTCGAGGCGGTCGGTAGTCCCTTCTTCGAGGTCGGGGACGCGGAACTGAGGCGGCTGGCGGACACCGAGAATCCCCAGGGTGTGTTGGCCGTGGCTCACGAGCCGGAGCGAAGCCTGTCCCGTTTCCAGGCGCCACAGCTCTCTTGCGTCCTGATCTTCGACCGTCTGGCCGATCCGGGCAACTTGGGCACGCTGGTGCGTGCCGGCCACGCACTTGGGGTGAGCTTGGCGGTCGCCCTGCCCGGGACCGTCGATCCCTGGAGTCCGAAGGTGGTCCGCGCGTCGGCCGGCTCGCTGTTTCGCCTACCGGTCGCCCAGGAACCCTGGTCCGACGTCGCGGCCTGGCTGCGCCGTCATGACTTTGCCATCTTTTGCGGTGATCGCGCCGGTGAGCCGGTGGGGCGCGGCGGCGAAGCGCCCGGTCGCTTTGCGTTGGTACTGGGTAACGAGCCGAGCGGTCTCTCCGAGGACGTGCGTGCTGACTGCGATAAGCTCTTGGCGATCGAATTGCCAGGTGGGATGGATTCGCTGAACGTTGCGGTGGCAGGGGCAATACTCTTGGATCGCCTTCTGTCGAGACCCTCTGGCACCTGATGGCGCTGCCCTGTCGCGTTGCCAGCCAACCGACGAGGACCCGATGTCTGACCCACTCTTGTTGACCTACCTCGCCTTGTTCGGCCTCGCCGTTGGATCATTTCTGAATGTGTGCATCGCGCGGTTGCCAGCCGGAGGTTCGGTAGTCAAGCCGCGCTCGCGGTGTATGTCGTGCGATAGGCAGCTCACCTGGTATGAGAACATTCCGCTGCTGAGCTATCTGGCGCTAAGGGGCCGCTGCCGAACCTGCGGCAGTCGCATCTCGGTTCGCTATCCTCTGGTGGAACTGGCAGGCGGCCTGATCTGGGTCGGGGCGTTCATCCATTTTAACGGCTTTTGGCCGGCGCTCTCGGGCGCGGTGTTTGGCAGCCTCCTTTTCGGGATCGCCGTGACCGATGCACGTGAATACATCATCCCCGACGAGTTCAGCGTGGGGGGCTTGATCTTGGGTTTGGCGTTTTCGTTCGCGCCCGGCAAGCCGACACCGCTGTGGTCCTTGGTGGGCGCGCTCACCTGTTTCGCGGTGATGTACGGGGTGGCGGTCGTCGGTGAGTGGGCCTTCAAGAAGCCGGCCCTGGGAGGTGGTGACATCAAGATGATGGCGATGGTCGGGGCGTTCCTGGGCCCGTGGCACGCCCTTCTGACGATCTTCGTTGGGTCGCTGGTGGGGGCGGTCGTCTTCGGACCGATAGGCTTGAAGACTGGGAAGCTGGTTCCTTTTGGGGTCTTCCTGGCCTTGGGCGCGGCGATCGTGCTCATCTGGGGCGACGCGATGGTAGGCTGGTACGTAACCCGGATGCTTGGTGTGTAGGCCGGGCGCCTACCTTGGATCGCGGGGGCCTCAGGCGCGATCGGCCCGAGGCCGCCGCGCCGGCCCGGTCGTCGGGCGCTCCTGATCGGCCGGATCAGGCAGCGTGGGAGGATGGCTGCCACCCGGCTCGGGCGGACTCGGTTCGGCAGCCGCCCGATCGTGTTTTACCTCCACGAGACCCGGGGTGACACGGGTGAGCCGTGCGCGGAGCACCTGGGTGTCCGTCGCTGCCGTCACCTCGATCAGCACCCCCTCCTGGCTTATTCGCTCACCCGGCTGCGGGACCTGACCGAACAGATCGAGCAGGTATCCGTTCAGGGAGCGGTGCTCGAGCAGCGGGAACGATGTGTTGAAGAAGTGGTTGATCTCGCGGAGGTCGGCGGTTCCGTCCACGAGAATCTCGTTGCGGCTCAAGCGGATGATCGGTTCTTCGGCGATGTCGCTCTCGTCGACTATCTCGCCGACGAGTTCCTCCAGTATGTCCTCCAGCGCGATGAGACCGTCGACTCCACCGTACTCGTCGATGACGATTCCCATGTGGATTCTTCGCGTTTGGAAGTCGAGCAGCAGCTTGTCGAGTGTTACGGAGCCCGGGACGAAGAACGGTTCGCGGGCCAGGGCCTTGATCTCGATGTCGCGCTGACCCGAGATGAGCGCCTGGTAGGCGTCGCGGATGTAGAGGACGCCGGTGATCTTGTCGACGCTCTCATGGTAAATGGGGACGCGGCTGTAGCGGATCGTGCGGAGTTCGGGCGCGATTTCTGACAGGGTGCGGTCCTCCGACCAGGCAAGCATGGCCACGCGCGGGGTCATCACGTCGTAAGCCGTAGTCTTGTCGAGCCGGAAGGCGCGCTCGATCAGACGCCGTTCGTGCTCCTCTATTATCTCGTGCTCTTGGCCGGAACCTACGATGTTGCGGATCTCCCGATCCGAGATGCCGGGGACGATCTCGACCAGCGCTGGAGCCAGCAGCCGTACGATCTGCTCGGCCGGCCAGGTTACCACGGTCAGCGTGCGGGAGAGCAGCCAGGCCGGGGCAGCGGCGAGCAAAGCGAGCCGCTCACCGCCGTGCTGAGCCAGGACCTTCCCGGCGAATTGCGCCAGGACGATGATGATCGCCGCCAGCGCCACCGCGAGCAGTTTTGCGGGCGCGGAATCGCCGCTGGCCTTTCCGGCTAGCGTCCAGGCCGCCAGGCCGGCCACGGTGACGCCGGCGACGCGCGTGGTCCAGACTGTCGCGAGAAGGCTGGCGGTCTTGGCGCGCAGCTTCACCAGTTGCCGGCTCCCGGCCGCGCCGGACTTTGCCAGGTCATTCGCCCGCGCCGGCGGGACCGAGAGGATCGCAACGTCCACCGCGGAGGCCAGAGTCACCAGCGCGACCGCTGCGACGAACAGCGCGGCCGAGGTCAACACCGGAGGCCTCCCGCCAGCGTTCGGTTGGGGCCGCTCGGTCTGGGCTGGCTACTCGGGGGGTCGTCGGCTGGGGTCTCGGTGGCCATCAGTTCAAATCCACTCCTGGCTGAGGTCGAGGAGCTGTCTCAAAACGTCCTCGGCGCTCTGGCCGTCGGCTTCGGCCTCGAAATTCGTGACGATTCGGTGCCTCAGCACGGGCAGGGCGACGGCCTGCACATCCTCGTAGTCGGGCATCGGCCGTCCGTCGAGTGCGGCTCTGGCCTTGGCGGCGAGCACGAGGTGCTG
>CP070722.1:2872687-2882503 GCA_020350785.1 Gemmatimonadota bacterium | reverse complement strand
AGCGAATCGGACCGTCGGCTCACGCCGGCGTCGCCCTCTCTTTCGTTGGGATCGTGTTCGTCGTTCTGCGAGGGCCGAAGGCCGTGGATTTCGGCACCTCTACCATCGCCGGCGACCTCACGACCCTGGCCGCCGCCGCCGCCTGGTCGGCCTACACGGTAGGCGCCGCTCCGCTCGTCCGCCGCTACGGCGCCCTCCCGGTCACGGCGACCACCATGTGGGTGGGCGGCATGTGGCTGGTCCTCGTATCGGTTCCCGCCTTTGCGGCTCAGGACTGGGGCGCCGTTTCTTCTATGTCTTGGCTGGCTCTCCTCTACAGTGGCGCCCTCGCCATCGCCCTCGCTTACTTCATCTGGTACTACAGCATACGCCAGCTCGGCAGCACGCGAACCGCGGTCTACTCCAACTTCATACCGCTCGTCGCGATTCTCATCGCCTGGCCGAGCCTGGGTGAAGTCCCGACCTGGCTGCAGGTCTTTGGCGCCGCGGCCATCGTGGGCGGTACGATCCTGGTTCGGATGGGTCGGATCGAGAGTTCGTTGGACACGCGCTGGCCTCCGGAATAAACCGACGACCCGGTGCGCCCTAGGCCTCGAGGTCGACGAAGCGCACCAGATCCAGGTACTGGAAGCGACCGTCGTGGTGCCAATGCGGCGTCGGCCACGCGGCGTGCCCCACGGCCGCCAGACGGGTAGCGCCGATGGAGCCCAGCCGACCGGCCAGCTCCTCCAAACGTTCCGGCGCGGCGGCGATGGCGACCGTTTGTAGATGGCGTCCCACGCGTTGCAGCGCTCGCAGCGCCGCCGTCAGATCATCGACCGCCCGAACCTGGATCACTCGGTTCAGCGGCGATGGCTCGAACTCCGGCCGCTCCTCCACGATCACCGTCCACTCCGTACCCGGCTGGCTGGCCAGCACCTCGGCCCCGCGGATCTCGGCTTGAGCACGGAGTTGGTGGATCAGCGTGGACTCGCCCGGCGTCAGTACACCCCGTGGCACCTCGACCGCGTACTCCTCCAGAATCGCACCGACAAGCCTCCCGAACTCCAGGGGACTTCGCTCGCCCCCTCGCTCGACATAGACGATATGCGGAGACACACAGCCCTGTTGATCGAAAGTCACGACATCGAGGGCCAACCCCCTGGCTAGACTCTCCGTCCCGTCTCTGTCGAGCGCGCTGCGAGCGATCAGAGCCGCGCTGACCCGGTTGGGATAGGCGAGCAGGCGCGTCGCCGGTGGGACCCGGCGACTGACGTCGCTAATCGTCTCATCGCTCCCGTACACGATCACCGCATCGGCTTCGGAAAACGCCACCTGCTCGAGATCCTCCGACCCACCGGGCCAGTAGGTCACGGCCAGGCTGTTCGCCAGCTCGGGATCGTCCTCCGCCAGAGCGCGAGCGAAGCACACGGCGAGATACGGCTCACCCACCGCCGTCTTGCCGAAGCTGCCCGATTTGACGCACAGCGCGCGCACCAGGCTGCTCACCGCGACACCCGGGATGTTGCCGCTGAAGACGTGAACTGTCAGCTCCGGCCCGAAGGCACGCTCCAAACCGCCGGCCGCCTTGGGCTCAAACCGATCCAGAACGCCCACTGAACCGAATTCCCCCGCCAGAGCGGAACGCAGCGCTTCGGCGCGCCAACCCTCCGCCATGCGCTCCAGGCCGATCTCGATCATCCGCTGGGAATAACCCGTGAGCCCCGGCAAGGCGCCGAGCAGCTCCCGATGGAGGGGATCTCCCCCGCTGCCGATCCGTCGGGCAACGCCATCGATCGCCGTGATGATCTCTTCGAGCGGGCGTTGGGCCAGGATGCGAGCCTGTCCCCTGATGTTCTGGAGCAACTCCCGAAGTGTGCGCGGCGTAAGGTCGGGAACGCGCACCGCGACATGGGCCGGACCGAAAGCGCGCTCCCTCACCTCGAGAGCCCGGCCCGCCAGCTGAGGCAGCCAGTAGCCGTCTAGCGCTGTGCCGTCAGCCATTCGTCCATCGCTATCGAGCAGCCGCGCAGCTCGGCGCCGGCCGCACGTCCCAGTATCTCGAAGCCTGCCGATCCTGCAACGCCCAAATCGTCAGTCTGTACCGCCAAGACCGAGTCGAGGTTCGCGAGGTCGAAGTGGCGCAGCACCCCGACGCGGCCGGCGGCCAGCGGCTCCAGCGTCTCGGCATCCACGACCTGCGTGCGCACCCAGGGCGGCACGACCTTGAAGCGAGTCTCCGCCACGCGCCCCAAGGTGCGGCTCCAAAGAACGTTGTCATAGAATTGCGAGCACAGCTCCGTCATGCCATACTCGGCGACGCAGTAATGCTCGGAGACGCCCAGCCGCTCCGCCAGCATCGCGTAGAACCGCTCCCGCGAAATCTCGCCACCCCGCCGCTTGAAACCTCCCGTCTCCATCACACGCGATCCGACGGGCAACCTCAGCCGCTCGTCGCGTTCCCCCAAGGCCTCCAGCAGATAGGCGAACGCCGCCGCCGTGCCAAGCAAAGCCACGGGCATCTCGCTGACCTCGCTCTCACGCAGAGTTCCGCGCAGAGCCTCTAACTGCAGCCCCTGGCGATCCACGAAGTGCCGGCTACCGGCCGCCCCGAATTCGGCTCGAACCAGCTCGAGCATCCAGCTGAGCGATGAATCAGGCAACTGCTGGGGGCTGGGTCCCAAGACGAGCATCCGCAGCCGCGCAGCGTCCGGCAGGAAGTGCCGCTGAAAGTTCGGGAGCGCCGCCTCGCGATACAGGCTCAAATCGGGCACGTAGTGGACACCCCGCCTCTCTTGTCCCTGGCTGGTTCCGGAGGTGCGAAAGACGGCCTCGTACCGATCGGGTTGGCCGCAGACCAGCTTCGCCTCCTTGAAGGCCGCCGTCGGCACCGCCGGAATGGCAGCCCAGCTCTGCACTGAGTCCGGCGTCTTGCCGCGCCGTTCGCAGAACCGCCGGTACGGCACGTTGTGGTTGAACTGGTGCTCGAAAGCCGCCAGGGCCAGCGGCTCGAAGCTGTCCTCAGCGGCATCGCCCTGGAAGCCGCGGCGAATGAACTGGAGGACCTCGGAGCGGAGCGCCTGCTGCGTCATCACAGCTCATTATAGGGGATGCCGGCCGAGAACGGCAGCACTCACGCCGATAAGCGCAATCAGGCAGGTTCGATTGGATACTTGGGTCGGTGGAGGCGGCGGAACCAGCGCGGCTTTCTTTTCAGGGCGCGCCTCTACTCCTTGCTCTCGTCGCGCTAGCCCCTGCCCCCTTCAGGGTCGATAAGCAAAGCATCGAAGCGGTCGCTGCCGGGTTGGCCCCTGGGAGGCTGGATGTCGATGCCTTGATCCGCCGCGCTACGCAGATCGTCGGGAGTCAGCATCGCCGCAAAGACCACCGGCGCCCAGCCGGCTGCCCGTACGTCGTCGGCCGCCTTCCCCTCCCGCACCCGCGTCGCGGCCGCGCTCGCGCCCAGCTCATCCAGCTTCTCGGCAAGAAACCGCCGAAACTCAGGGCGGTCGACATAATAGGCCATGAGCTGGATCTGCTGGATGGCGAGCGGCTTCAAGTCCGCCTCGACCGACGCCGCCGCATAGGCCTCTATTTGCTCCCGGGCGATCTCTAGAAAGCCCTTGCCCAAACAGAGCCAGGCCAACGTTCGGCGCGTGCGGATAACCTCGGGCACGATCCGGATGATCTTGCGGCAGACGGCCATCGCGTTGTCGTACTCACCGGATTGCAGGTAGGCGTCGATCGCATCACCGTACCGCTTCAGAGCCCCCTTGCGGTCGCTCTTCACGAGATAGAGATCGCCCGCGCGATTCAATAGCCTGGCCGCCTCATAACCGTGCCCGACCCTCTGCAGCTCTTTCTCGATTCGGTCCAGATCGTCGCTCGCCATGACAGCCGCCGCCCCTCGATCGGGGCGCCGCTCGGAGCCGCCGAACAGCTTCTTGATGAAACCGAGTAGCACTGGCATAAATGACGATCTCGCTGGCTCGCCCGGCCTCTCGACCCGGCGCGCGCTACGCTTGCGATTAAGGAAGACCGGCGCTCAAATTAGAAGGGCCTGTCAATCAGGTCAACCGAGCCGGTTTCCCGCAAGCCATGGAAGGGACCATGCACATAAGCATCGAGTACTGCCTATCTTGAAACTACGAGCCTCGCGCCGCCAGGTTGGCGGACCAGCTACGCTCGCGCTATGCTGATATCGAGGTCGAGCTGATCCCGGGTAGCGGCGGCGCGTTCGAAGTGCGCCGCGGAGAGGAGTTGATCTTCTCGAAGCACCGTTCCGGCCGATTCCCCGAGGAAGAAGAGATCTTCACCCTCCTCGGCGCGTCCTAGCTGCGACGGGTCGCGCTCACGGCGGCCGGCTCAGCGACCTTTCACTCCCAGTGGTGCTCGGGCTCGTCCCACGTCTCGGACCAAAAACGCTCCTCCTCCCTGGCGATCTCCTCGAGATCGAGGGCTTCCTCCGGGACCTGCCCGCCGCGGAGCCGACCGTGAGCGATGATCTGGTGGACCATGTCATCGGTCAGCCAGCCCTCTCGGGGCGGCGATTGCAGCCGGCGCCGGCGACGCAGCCCCAAGAAGCCGCCCACGAAAAGGAGCCCGAGCACGAGGACGATCGAGACGGCGCTGAGCCAGTGATAGAGCGTCATGACTTCCGAGTGGTCGGCAGGAGAGAGCAACGCACGCTTACCCACCTATTATTCCGGCCGGAGGGCGCGGTGTCAATCGCCACACCGTCCCGCGCGCCGCTGCGAGCAGCGCCGCCGAGTGGCGGCAGACACCTGGCCAGGCGCGCTCGAGGATTGAAGCCGGGCCAGCTAGCGAGAGGCAATTCGGCGGGCTAATATTCCGGCGGCTGATACACCTTGCGGTCGCGCTGCTACGGCCGTGCCAACAAGCGTCCACTAACCGGCATGGAACTCCGGTGAATGACTAATACCCGCGACGAACCGGGCTGGGGTTTCGACAGGCTTCTACTCACCGGCGTCATTCTGCTCATCATCACAGGCCTGACGATTGCGGCCGGCCTCTACATTCGACCGGGCGAAGATCTCGGGATGCCAGAGCTGCAACCCGTGGTTCGTGTGGCGCTCGAGCGGGAATTCCCTCCTGGTGGCAGTAGGATCAGGAACGTGGGAGCCCTGACCATCCTGGTCATCCGACCCGATGAGGAGCGCTTCTACGCCCTGCAAGGCACTTCGCCGATCGACGGCTGCGTGCTGCGCTGGGACGCGGAATCTTCCCGCGTATTCTCGCCCTGCCGCTACGAGGTGTACGATTTGCGAGGTGACGTCGTGACAGGCCTCAGCACTCAGGCGCTCAGACGCTTTGAGGTTTCCGTTCGCGAGGGCGTCGTGTACGTCTCCGTTGGCCCGAGCTGAGACACTATGGAGAGACCGCGACCACTGCAATGGCTGGCTCAGTTCTGGGCCGATTTGAAGAGAAGCACCGATGCTGGAATCCTCGGCGTCGCCCGCTTCCTGGGCCTCCTCTACGGCCCCATCGATCGCAGCCTACCGATCGATCAGGCGCTGCGAAAAGCGCTGCGCCACCGGCTTCCCTCGTATGTGGGCTGGCGCCACGCCTTCGGAGGGATCACCTACCTCCTGTTCATGGCCCTGGTCGTCACCGGTGTCTTGCTCGCCTTCTACTACCGACCTTCTCCCCAGGAGGCGTATCCCAGCATCCAGTTCATCGTCTCCGAAGTTCCCATGGGCTGGCTGGTCCGCGACCTGCACGTGTGGTCCGCCAACCTCATCGTGATCGCACTGCTGGCTCACATGGCACGCGTGTTCTTCGCCGCCGCCTACAAACCGCCCCGTGAGACGAACTGGCTGATCGGGCTGCTGCTGCTTTTTGTCGTCCTGGTCTTCGGCGGCACGGGCTACTTGCTGCCTTGGGACCAATGGTCATACTGGACGGTGACCGAGGTGCTCGACACGATCGACGGGGTGCCCGTCATCGGAGCGCTGGCAGACCTCCTGCGGGGCGACGTGATCGTGTCCGGAGCCACGCTTGGGCGATTCTTCGCTCTCCACGTGATTATACTCCCCTGGATAGCTTTCGCGCTGATACTCTTCCACTTCAACCTGACTCGCAAGCACGGAATCGCGCCGCCTCAGGGCCGGGAAAGGGGCGAAGGGGTCGGTGTACCGTTCTTTCCCATCCACCTGCTCCGCTCGTTCACCGTCGGGACGCTGGTCCTGGCAGTGACCATCACTGCCGCGGCCCTGTTTCCGCGGCCAATAGGCGATCCGGCCGACGCATTCCAACTTCCGGACCGCCTCGTCTCTTCCTGGGTCGTCGTTGACGTATCGCTCGCCCTCATCAGATACCTCGGTACTTGGGGATTCGTCCTGTTCACGGCACTGGGGATCGCGCTGGCTCTTCTGCCCCTGTTCGACAGACGGCCCGAATACAGACTCCGGCGCCGGCCCCTGGCTCTGATCCTGGGCCTCCTATTCTTCGGAGGCTACCTGGTCGCTTGGGCCGCTGGGCGTCAGTTGACCTCGGCGCCACCCAACCTCGAGACTCGGCAGGAAACGGTGAACCCCAGTTCCGAGCCCGCGCCGCAGCCCCAAGAGGAGCGCTCCGAAGAACGAACCTCAGAGTTTCAGGAAGGGGAGTTGTAGTCGTGAAGCTTGGCGCTTTCAGGCTGATTCTGACCGCTCTAGCCCTGCCAGCCAGCGTGAGCACAGCGGCGCCCGCCAGCGACGGCGCGGCGGCCCTCGATCAGCAACAGGCCCAGCGCATCGATCCTCAGTACAGCTGTATCGTCTGCCACACCGACATGCGTCGGGCCTTCTTGGAGGGGGTACACTCCGAACGCGGCATCCGCTGCCATGACTGCCACGGCGGCGACCCGCGCGCGTTCGAGGTTGCCGCGGCGCACGCAGATCCCAGCTTCGTCGGCACACCGGACAAGATTCAGATCGTAGAGCTTTGCTCGTCATGCCACTCGGATCCGAACCAAATGCGGCAGTACGGTTTGACGGTCGGGCAGCTGGCGGAATTCCAAACCAGCCGCCACGGGCAGTTGCTGCTGCGAGACAGAAACTTCGACGCACCCACATGCACAGATTGCCACAACGCCCACATGATCCTGCCGCCCAACGACGCGCGCAGCAACGTCTACCCAACGAACATCGTAATTACATGCGCGCGCTGCCATGAGAATGCGGCGTTGATGGGAAAGTACGGCCTGCAGATAGATCAGGTGAAGAACTACCGCGAAAGCGCGCACGGAGTCGCTTTGTTCCAGTCCAGCAACTTCGCGGCGCCAACCTGCATCGATTGCCACGGCTCTCATGCGGCACTTCCGCCCGCCGTCCTCCAGATAGCCAACGTCTGCGGGCACTGCCACGTTCTGGTTCGCCGAGCGTTCTACGCCGGGCCTCACGGTAAGGCGGCCCTCGACGGCAGGCTCCCAGGTTGCACCGCCTGTCACTCCAACCACGGAACCGAGCGCGTACTGCCCGAGGGAATCGCTGATACGTGCGTGAACTGCCACGGCGCCGACACTCCTGCCGTGGCGCACGGCGAAGAGGTCGAGCGGCTGGCAATCCACGCGACCGAAGAATTGGGAAGCGCTGCAGCAGCGATCGATGAGCTCGTAGTAGCCGGACACCGCACGTCCGATGTTCAGTTTCGCTATCAGACCGCAAGAACCAGCTACCTCCAGATCGGCCAAGCCCAGCACTCGCTGGACCTCACCGCTCTGGAGGACCTGAGCCGAGAAGTGGCGTCGATCTCGAGGGACATTCGCGGCGTTGCAGAAGTGGCCGCCGAGCACCGTTGGGAGCATAAGCTGATCCTGCTCCCGGTCTGGTTTCTCACCCTCTCCGTAACCGTTCTCGCCTGGTTCAGGATCCGCAGTTCAAGAAGGGAAGGCAGTAGTTAGCATGCCACGGCTGCGCGGCATTCTCGATCGATTCTCGCGACCGCTGAAGATCGCCATCCAGCTTGGCATCCTTGGTGTGATATTGCTGACCCTCGGAACCGTGGGGTTCATTGAGTACAGCGGACAGCCCAGTTTCTGTGATAACTGTCACATCATGAAGCCCTACTACGACTCCTGGGCCAGCTCGTCCCACAACACCGTCAAATGCATCGAGTGCCACTATCCGCCTGGGATCAAGGCCGAGGCGATGGGGAAGATGCAGGCCGCCAACCAGGTCGTGAAATACGTCACCGGGGCCTACGGGGTTAAGCCTTGGGCCGAGATCGAAGACGCCGCCTGCCTTCGGTCCGGTTGCCACACCGAACTCGAGCTGGAGGGCGAGGTCGACTACGAGGGGGTTCGTTTCGATCACTCCCACCATCTGGGTGAGCTGCGCCGTGGAAAGAGACTCCGCTGCACGAGCTGCCACTCCCAGATAGTGCAGGGGAGCCCCATGACTATGGAAGGCGTGGAGATCGGCGCCGCCCATCTCCGGGTGACCTCGGTCACCTGCTACCTCTGCCACTTCAAGGACCGGCCCGTCGGCGAGCCGCTCGCCGGCTGTACCGGCTGCCACGAATCGCCACCGCGCTTCCGCTCGCCGGCCGGCTTCGTCGTCGATCACCCACAGTACGTGGAACATCTGCTTCCCTGTAACGGCTGCCATGAGAAGGTAATCAGCGGTAGCGGAGAGGCGGGACAGCGCCGCTGCTTCAATTGCCACAACGAGCCCGAGCGGATCGACGAATTCGAAAACACGACCCTCGTCCACCGCATCCACATCTCCGAGCGCAACGTCGAATGCACGCAGTGCCATACGCCAATCTTACATAGGGTCGTTTCGCTTGCCGAGACGTTCGAGCTCGACTGCAACGCTTGCCACCAGGGGACACATGACGAACAGAAGCTCATGTACTCGGGCTTGGGGGGCCACGGCAGCGAGAACAAACCCAGCTCGATGTTCCTGGCGCGCGTGTCCTGCCAAAGCTGCCACGCATTGCCCACCGAGGTTCCAGGCCACGCGGAAGTCGCGTCGGCGGGAGAGGCAACCTGCCTCTCCTGCCACGGGATTCGCTATGCCAACATTCTACCTTCCTGGCAAAACGAACTGGAGAGGCGTAGAAGCCTGACGGCTTCTATCGTCCAGGCCGCCCGCCAAACAGTAAGCGCCGCGCCGCTGCGTTCGCGCGCCACCGCCGATAGCCTGGTGAGCCTTGCCGAGGAAAACGTCCAGTTCGTCGGGCGCGCCAAGGGCGCGCACAACGTCGTCTACGCCGACGAACTCCTGCGCAGCTCCCTCCAGTTCATCCAGGAAGCCATCGATGTGGCCCGGCTACCTTATTCGCTCCCTGACACCGACCTCGGGCCAGCGCTCGGCAAGAACATCTGCCTGCAGTGTCATTTGGATATCGAAGAGCAAGAGGGCCGCTTCGCCGGTCGCCTATTCGGACACGCAGCGCACGTGGCGAACGCCGGCCTCGAATGCTCCGCTTGCCACACCCCGCTGGAAGAACACGGCGGCATCACGCTCTCCGGCAGCTCAAGCTGCAACGCCTGCCACCATCGAGACGTCCAAAGGCTCGACTGCAGCCGCTGCCACGATGGCCCAGCCGGCGCCCCAACCGAGAAGCTCTCCACACCGATCGGCGATTTCCTTCATGCGCCGCACCGCGAGGCGAACCTCTCGTGCGACGTCTGCCACAGCGCGCCCAGCATGCGCGTCGAGGCAAACCTCTGCACGACGTGCCACGCGTTCCATCACCAACCCCAGGCCACATGTCTCGACTGCCATAAAGAAGGTGTAAAACAGATACATCCCCCGCTCGCCCACGAGGGCTGCGCCCCTTGTCATGGAGAGTCGGTTGCCGGTATCAACGAGTGGACCCGCGAAGTCT
>CP070722.1:2856872-2872587 GCA_020350785.1 Gemmatimonadota bacterium | reverse complement strand
ATGAACTCGCCGATGATCTCCCTCGCTTCCTCGAGATTCTTGAAGTCGTGCACGGAGAGGCGCTCTTCCTTCAGTGTCCGCATGAATCGCTCGATGATCCCATTGCACTCGGGCTCCCCGACGTAGGCCGGCGTGGATGAAGACCTGTGCCAATTTCAATCCCTTGAGACTGAGCACGTTCCCGCAACGAGAAATCACACAATTCCATTCCTCATGAGTGCATCGTGGCTGGGATCTGCCACCTGTACGGCCTCACGGACGCGCTTGGCGGCCCCGTGGCGAGCAGAGCGTAACCCGCAAACACTTCTTGTTCGTGTGGGAGAGCGCCCGCATGCTAGCTTTCTAAGACTTGCCAGTGATCCCACCGTGATCCCGGGCGTGACCTGAGCGTTACCTGCTCCTTGCCTCGTCGCGACGACGCATGATCGAGCTGCAAACGCTGGGACAGCTGAACCTGAGGGGATCGGACGGGCGCAGGCTGAGCCCGATCCTTGCCCGACCCTGGTGCCTGGCCGGAGCCTGCATCGTCTCGCTGAGCTACCGACCTCGAGAGCGGCTACGTCGTTATCGAGCTTGACGGTGGCAGTCGGCTGCTGATCAGTGCAGATTATGAAGGGTATCACGTCCTCTGCGAACCAATCACATGCGTCACAAGCTACGCCTTCGAGGGGTGACGACGGGAAGGCGTTTCCTGATCCATTCCGCGCTAACAGATGCTCCGCGGCCCGAATCCGCAAAGTCATCACGGGCCAGGAGTAGGCTGAACACACGGGCACCGGCCCGGCCTCGGTGGGAGATGTTCGTAGCGGGCGGTGAACCGGCGCCGGAGCAGTGGGGTGGCGTCTACTTCCCGCCCGGCTGATCCATCGGCCTGAGCCCGCCACACGCAGGAAGGTTCTGTATGCGCTGGGAGAATCCCAGACAGGAAGGCTCGCGTTCTCGTTGCTCGCCGCCCACCGAGACCGCATCTTTGAGCAGAACCCGGTGCCCGTAATCCCATATACCTCAGGCCGCAGGTGGCAGCTATGTCCCGTCTCAAGCGGCTTCCGGCCTTTCCGGCGGAAGGAGAAGGCGGCCAAGGAGACCTGCAACAACGACCTGATTGCCGTCTCCGTCCTGGCCACCTATTGCATGGACCAAGGTTGGATCAAACAGAGGCCCAAGATCAAGAAGTTCAAGACCCGGGTTCGCATACGTTATCTCGAACCCGACCAGGTTACGGTCTACATGGCTAGCCTCCGCGGAGCCTTTCGGCTGCTTTTTCAGGTGCTGATCGGCACAGGGCTCCGCTTCGGTGAAGCAGCTGGCTTGCGAGTCTGTGATCTACGCTTCGGTGCGTGCGAGGCGCGGGCACTCATCGAAGACTCGAAGACGCAGAACGGCGTGCGGACAGTTTTCATCCCCGATTGGATCACCGACGGACTGAAAAAGGAGATCGAAGCACGCGAGCTATCGGGAACAGACAGAATATTCACTATCCCATACGACACTTGCTACGATGAGCACAAGCGCGCCTGCAAGCTCGCCGGGATTGTCAACTACACGATTCACGACCATCGGCACACAGCTGCCGTGGCCCTGGCGCGAAGCGGCATGCCTCTCCACATGCTGGCCGAGCAGCTTGGCCATGCCACGATCCAGATGACGATGCGCTACGCTAAGTTCAACCCGGACTATGGCGATGTCAGTCCCTACTTCCAGCGCGTCGCCCAGTCCTTCGGACTGACCTCAGGTAGCAATCCAGGTAGCACCTCTCCCAAAGAGAAAACAGGGGCCCCGGCATGATCTCCGAAACCCCTTGTACTGCAAGGCGGAGGGCCCGGGACTCGAACCCGGAAGGGGTTTCCCCCGGCGGTTTTCAAGACCGCTGCCTTGCCAATTAGGTCTAGCCCTCCGTCCATTGAATCTTAACGGCTTGGGGCATCAGGGGAACCCTGACGGCTGCCGCGGACCCGCGCCGACGGCGCTAGCCCGCGTCCAGCTCATCCAGCATGTGGAGGAGAAACGGCACCGCGTCCGATGGGTGCCCGGCCAGTTCGAGCCGCCAGCCGCCTCCCATCCGCGCGATCTCTCTGATCACCGCGCCGATCGATTCCTCGAAGATGTCGAAGCCGACCTCGACGTTCGCCGTCATGGCCGCTTCCACCTCGTTGGGCGGCAGCCGGGTGACGCGCGGCCCGTCGGCGGCGCGCGACAGGACGCAGGTCCCGATCCGCTCCAGCGGCGACAGCGCGGCGGTCGAGGCGCCGTCGCGGATGTCTATGGCGATCTTCAGTTTGCCATTGGCCCGCAAGGTGGGCTCGCGGCCGTCCAGCTCCGGGAAGTGCGCGCCGGCGTGAGCCGGCAGATACAGGTAGCCCGGCACGCCCCAGACGCGCAGCTTCGGATCGGTCTGCAGGTACACGATGTCTTCGGCCAGCACCTTGAGCCCGGCGCGCATGCCGGCGTAGGTCAGACTGCTTTTGCCGACGCCACTCGGCCCCGAGATCAACAGCGCGGTGGCGCCGCGCACCAGCGCGGCGGCATGAAGCGGCTGGCGATCCAGCTGCGTGAGCACGAACATCGTCAGCGCCTCGAGGAAGCCGTAGCGGAAGTTGTCCCTGTCGTCGACCAGGGCCGGCGTGATGTACGCCACGCTGTCCCGGCGGCGACAGTCGGCGACGCCGAAGCTCCCTGACGTTCTGAGGATGACGCGGTCGGGGTCCGGCAGCCGGTAGCTGATCGGGATGCGCGAGCTGGCGGACTCGGCACCATCCTGCATGATCAGGCGCACGCGCGGCTCCGCCCGCGGGGCTCGCCCCGGCTCCTCCGCCAGCGAGTGCCAGAGACCGAACGACTCCTCCACGGCGCTCATGATCTCCGGAGCATTCGTTTCGAAAGTGACCGGAATACCGAGCACCGGGATCACGGTCCGATAGTCGAGCCCGATGTCCCGGCCCAGCACGTCTCTCGTTTTGTCGGTCGTCCTGTTCTCGGCCATTCGGTCCTTCTTCGTCCTTCAGGAAGCCAGCAACTCGGCATAATTTCGCAACACTTGGCCCGCCGTCCAGTCGGCGTCGCATTCCAGCGCCCGGGCTTGCGCGGCCGCGGCGATCCGCAGGCGGCGCGAGTCGTCCGCCAGCAGCCCCGCGATCTCCGCCGCCAGCGCCCGGTCGTCCCCAATCGGGACGGCGACGGCCGCTTCGGGCGCCCACTCCGCGACATGGCCGACCGCCGTCCCCACCGTGGGCACGCCGGCGACGGCCGCCTCCAGGGCCACCACAGGCCCGGCCTCGTGCCGTGACGAGACGAGCAGCAGGTCGGCGCGCTCGACCAGTGGTCGCAGGCGATCGTGCGTGAGGACGCCGTGGAAGCGAACCCGTTCCGACAGCCCCAGCGTCTCGGCTGCGCGCTGTGTCTCCCCAGCCAGCGTATCGGTGCCCACGACGTCGAGATTGAATCTCACGCCCTCTTCCGCCAGCCGTGCCGCCGCGCGCAGGAGGGTCGATGGATCCTTCACCCGATTCAAGCTGGCAATGTACAGCAAGCGCGCCGGACTCTCTGGATCGCGCGGGCGCGGCGCTCGGGCTGGCCACTCCTCGATATCGACACCCAGAGGCATGCGCTGCGCCGGATACCCCAGACACGCGGCCGCGGCCTGCATCGGGGCGCTCGCCGCCGTGATCCGGGCCGCGCCGCGCAGCGCCGTCCACACTTGCAGCCGCCCGCGAAGCGTGCGGCGGCCGCCGTAGCGCACATCGTGCAGCGCGACCAGCTCGCCGCCCGCCAGATGGAGAAGCACGGGCACTCGGAACAGCTTCCCGGCGACGGCGGCGATGAAGCCCGGCGGCACCGCCCACAACGCATGGAGCAATGCGAACGGGGCCCGCTCGTGTTCCCCGTACAGGATTCGCAAGGAACGGGCGAGGCTGCGGACCCTGGATCGCCCGGCACCTAGGTCATGCACCGTCGCGCCCAGCAGCTCGTAACGCGGTGGTCCCTCCGGTTGGCGGAGCGCGAACACGTGCAGGTCGTGATGAACCGCCAGGCGTTTTATCAGCCAGAGTAGCGCCGGAATTACCCGCTGAGACCCGCTCGGGTCCACACCGCCGGGCACGATGAGCGCGATCTTGCTCATGCGCGCTCCATGATCGCCTCGTAGGCGGCCCGCAGCTGGCGTCCGACCGCCGCGAAGGACAGCTCGCGCTCGAAGTGCGCACGCGCTCCGGCACGAAGCTGTGCTCTGTCACGGCCCGACCACTCCACCAGAGCGCGGGCCATCGCCAACGAGTTCCCCGGTGGCGACAGCGCCCCGACGGCACCGCCGCACGTTATCCGACGCAGCGACGATATGTCTGTCACCAGCGGCGTCGTACCGCAGGCCAGCGCCTCGATCACCGCATAGCCGCTCCCCTCCTTGTGGCTGCCCTGCACCAGGAAATCGGCGGCTCTCAGAAGTGACTCGACCTCCGAGTGCGCTCGCGGGCCCAGGAGACTCACTCGACCCTTCAAGGCGGGGTCGCCGGCGATGCGGTCACGCACGAGCTCCAACAAGGGTGCCGTCAGATAGCACATCCAGAGCCGGGGATCCGTCAGCTCGGCCGCTGCCCTGCTCAGCGCGTCCAATACCGTCAGCGGATCCTTGTTGTCGTTCAGGTGCCCCAGCCAGAGCAGGCAGGGATCGCCCTCGATCCCCGTGGCGGCTCGCGCCTCCGCCAAGTCGCCCGGCGTGAACCGACTCGACGACTCCATGACCTCGAACACGGGGATCCCGGGCCTGAGGATGCCCGCCGTCAGGAACGGCGCTGCCTGGTCGCGCACGGTGAAGGCCGCTCCGCCGACCTGGGCGAGTCCGTACCGGTGCAGGGGCCGCCGCCATGCCGGCGGGAGACGATCCGCGTGGTCCTGGACCAGTAGGGGAACGTTCGGAAGCCGCCCCGCGATGTAGCGGGCTTGGAGGGGAAACGACAGGCCGTGGAGGTGAACGACCTGGGGCCGCAGCTCTGCCAGCCGTCGGGCAACGCGGCGCGGTAGCGGTGAGGCCCACAGACCCAGGCGCCGTCGTAGCGCCGGCGCGCGCCTCTCGCGGACGAAGTGAATGGAGACGCCATCCTGTTCGATCACCTCATCCAAGGCCGCCGCCTGCACCACAGACACGTGGACTCCGGCCTCCCTCACAGCCGCTGCCACGTCGGCCAGGCTGGGCCAGGCCGAAAGCAGCTTCTCCGCCCCACGCCCGAGCGGATCGATGTAGCAGCTGACCTGGGCTACGCGCAGGGGATGTCTGTCAGGCGACACTCTGCGAGGGCTCGCGTTCTAGGGGCTTGTTCGGTTGACGCCGGTCCGGAGCGAGCCGACATTATAGCCCGTCACGTTCCACTTAAATAGCCGCCCTCTACGTTTCCCAGTCGAATGAACGATCCAACGGGAGCAACGGCGTCGGGCGCACCTGGGCCCGGCACGCTGCCATTAGACTCTTGTGATCTCACCGATGAAGAGATCGCCGCCCGCTTCCGCTGGGCCCGGGGCCGGGGCCACCCCCGCTTCCTCTGGCCCGACGTCCCCATCGACGCCTGGCGCGGCGGCTTGCGCAGAATCGAGGCCGCGATGAAGGCGCTCCTGACCGGGCGCGAGGACCAGCACCGACTCGAGACCGACGAGGAGATCGATTCGAAGGCACTGGGCATCGCGGCGTTCACATCGGGGATGGGTCCGCTGCTGGGTTGCTGGGTCGAGACGGAGGCGCTGCAAACGGACGCCACGCTCGGCGCCCTGCTCCGCCTGCACCTCGAGCACGGGCGCCTGCGGGCCGCACGCCTGACGGCAGAGCTTTGCCGGACCCTAGACGTGCTGGCAGACGCCGGGCTTGCCGCCACTGTGGTCAAAGGGATGCACACGGCGGGCTTGCTGTTCCCCGAGCCGGGCACAAGGCCGCTCATGGACATCGACATCGTCGTCGCCGCAGGTGACCTTGCCACAGCCGAAGCGGCTCTCGCTTCCGCCGGCTACGAGCGCGTGCCGGAAACGCTGCACGTGCGCCCACCCAAGTGCGACTGGACGCCGCCGGGCGCGCCTCGCGGCCTGCGCTCCATCGAGCTTACACACGTCGAGAATCCATACAGAGTAGACCTTCACGGATCACTGAACCGCAGATTGCTGGGGGGGGTCATCCTGCACTTCGATGGCGTCGCCGTCGATCACATCCGACCGTGGAGCGAGATGCATCCTGCGGCGCGAGTGCTCAGCGAGTCCATTCTTGTCCCCTACCTGGCCGCCCACGTCGCGCAGGACCTGCGCCGGCTTCAGCTCGTTCGCCTGGCCGAACTGGTCCTGGCGATCCGCCACCATGATACGGTCGCGGATACCGGCGGCTGGGATACGATCGCGGCGCTGGTTGAGAGACTCGGACCATCCCGGTTCTTCTATCCAGCCTTCGCGCTGGCCGAGCGCCTGGCTCCCGGCACAGTCCACCCCGGCTTCCTTGCCGACCTGACTCGTGCGGCGACGCCCCGGATGCGGAAAGTGATGGCCGGCATGGAGCCGGCGGCAGCGCAAGGGCTGGGAGAACTCTCGCTGGCCGAAGTCTTGATGTGGGCTCGGGGGCCACTCGAACACCTGCGCCTCGCCTTGCACGTGGTTTGGCCCGGCGGTCGGGGCAAGTTCTCGCGGCGGCGCGTATGGCGCGATCGAATCGCTCAGATACTGGGCGGCCGGTTCTCGCTGCGGCCCCCAGGCAATCCACGCGCCTGAGACCACGCAAGCCGCATTATTGACTTGTGAGTCGTTTGAGCCCGATGATCAGGGCCATCGCGCCCAGCAATCCCAGGCCGCCCGCCAGCGCGAAGAGGCCGTCGAACGACCCGAGCTCCAGTACGGCGCCGCCGGCCGTGGCGCCCACAAAGCCACTGACGTCCGTGGCCGCGTTGCGCCAGCTGGAGACGGCTCCGCGCCGACGCGGAGGGGCACGCTCGAGCAGAATCTGGTCGATCAAGGGATTCGTGGCGGGCGGCACCAGACCCTGAACCAGGAACAGGAGAATGGCGAGCTCTACCGCGGAGGCCGCGGCGAGCATCCAGAGGGCGGGCGCGAACAGCAACATCCAGGCGGCGAGAGTGCGCCGCGGACCGAGGCGCGAGGCGACTTCCCCGCTGCCGAATATCACCACGGCCGCCGCCGCCTGCGACACGGCGAAGATTAGGCCGATGCGATCCAGTGGCAGTCCGTGTTCTCGCAGGAAGTAGAGGTTGAAGAACGGGATGACCAGACCCGCCGCGCTCATCCACAGAGCGACGAGGACGACGAGAGTCAGAAGCGCCGCCGGGATCCGGAGACCCTGGAGGATCGCCGGGATCGACACGGGCCCGCGCTCCGCAGTGGCGCCGGCCCTCAACCGGCCTCGATTGGCGAAAAAGAAGACGGCCGCGCTCAGCGCCGTGCCGCCCGCGCCCAGCACCAGACCGACACGGATGCCGCTCAGACGATCCACGCCAAGCAGCGCTTCGGACCAGCCGGGCAGGGCTCCGCTGGCCGCCGTCCACGCGGCGCCGGAGCCGACCAGCAAGGCCACGTTCCACGAGAAGGCGCGGGCACGCATTGCCGGTCTCGCTAATTGTAGTAGTATCGGGCCCATGGCAACACGCCAGGTCGCCGTCCCGGCGCCGGCCAAGAAGGCAGCCGCGTAGATGAGCAGCGGCCCTGTGACGAAAGCCCCCGCGACCAGCCCGGCCACGGCCAGGGTGGCCGCGACCAGGAAGGCGACCGCCGTTCCCAACCGGTCGACCACGATTCCGGCCGGCAGGAGCGCTGCCAGTCCGCCGGCGGTGAGCGTGGCGGCGGCGAGGCCCATGACCGACTCGCCCAGCCGCAGCTCGTCGAGGTAGAAGTTGTAGAGGAAGGCGTGTGAGAAGAGCCCGGCCCCGAACAGGATGTTGGCGACGAAGAACAGAGCCACCGGCACCCAGCCGGCAGCTTCGGCGTCGGAGTAACGCTCCATCGTCATCATGCACCGATACCCGGAGCCAGTCCGAGATCGGAATACTCAACATTGGGAGTCTCTAGCATGAAGTCTGCCCTGTCCGCCACATCGCTTCTCCTCGCACTCCTGTTCGCCGGCCCGGCCTACGCGCAGGAGCGTGATACGACAGCCACGCCGCCACAGCAAGCCGACACGACCGCGAAGCCCGTGGCAACCCTGGAGCCGCTGGTCGTCACCGTATCCCGAGTCCCGCTGCCGATCGACCGCGTCGGGTTCGCCCTGTCTCTTGTCACGGCAGAGGAGCTGGCCCTGGAGCGGCCACTCTACTCTGCGGATGCGCTCCGCACGCTTCCCGGCGCTTACATCGATGAGGCCGCCGGTCCCGGCGGACCTACTATAGTACGCCTGCGTGGCGGCGAGGAAGTGTTCACCCAGATCCTGATGGACGGCGTCAAGGTCAATCAGAACGGCGGCTTCTTCGACTTTCAAGGATTGACGCTCAGCAACCTGGAGCGCGTGGAGGTGGCGCGCGGGCCGCAGAGCGCCCTCTTCGGTTCGTCCGCTGTCAGTGGTGTGGTCCATTTCATCAGCCGTCGTGGCGAGCTGGGCCCACCGCGCTTCGGGCTGCTCGCCGAGGGTGGCAACGGCACCGAGAACGGCGGCTCGTTTCGGGCGGCGGCCGATGTTTCCGGCGGCGCCGATTGGCTGCGCTACTCGGGAGGCCTGGGCACCGCCTATTATCGCGGCATCTACGACATACCCAACGACACGTGGACACGCGAGGGCACGATCCGCCTGGATGCGCTGCCGTCGAGCCGTTGGAATGTGACTGGCGTCGTCCGCCATATCGGCGTCGAGGGTGACCTGCCCGTCCGTGATCCGGGGGCGACGCGCGTACCGCTGGACCCGAACGCGCGTAATGAGCGCGACCGCACCCTGACCTCGGTTCGAGCCACCTTCGCCCCATCCAACTGGTCGCACACGCTGACGGGCTCGCTGTACCTCGAGAACTTCATCTTCGAGGACCAGCGGGACGACGTTGCCGAACAGGGCGATTTCGACTTCTTCATCTTCGACGCCGACTTCAAGCTTGACAGCGACCTGATGCGCAGCACGGTCGAGTACACCGGGAGCTACTCGTTCGCGCCGGCGGCCGGCGACGGCCTCCTGACACTGTCCTACGGAGCGGGCTGGGAGCGCGAGGAGTTGGAGGACCGCACCTCCGGCGAGTTCGGAGATGGGGTGCAACAACTGGACCGCAACAGCATCGCAGGCTTCGCCGAAGTGGAGACGGACCTGATTCCTCGCACCGATTTTCTGATTGGCGTTCGGGCGGAGAAGTACGAGGATCTTTCCACGGAGCTCACGCCGCGCGCCAGCGCGCGAGTCGGGATCATCCCTTCCGTCCTGTTCGCCCGCGCGGCCGCGGGCCGGGCCTACAAGGCGCCCAACCTGCAGCAGCAGTACCTGGACAATCCGTTCATCGCTTCCAATCCCGACCTCGAGGCCGAAACGAGCACGAGCTGGGAGATTGGGCTCGATGCGCAGGTCAGCGACGCCAGAGTCGGTGGCGGCCTGACCTATTTTCGCCAGGACTTCGACAACCTGATCCGCACCGTGGCCCAGGAGAACTCCACCCAGCAGATCAATCGGAATTTGGGCTCGGCGCGCGCCCAGGGCGTCGAGTGGATGTTGTGGTATCGCCCGACCAACCGCTGGCTTGTCGGCACGGAAGGCGCCTGGATCGATACCGAGGTGCTCGACAACACCGGACTGTCGGAGAGCCAGTATCCGGAGGGTGAAGCGTTGCCCTTCCGGCCGGACCTCGTCGGCAGCGCCTTCGTCGAGCTGTCCCCCATCGACAGACTGACGGCGATCGTCCGGGGCTCGTATGTCGGTGAGCAGACGGTTCTCAGCGAGCGGTTCAGCGGCGAGCGGATCGACCTGGACCCGTATTTACTGGTCGGCCTGCGGCTCAACTACGACCTGTCGCGGCGGCTCCAGCTCTATGCGCGATTCGACAACCTCTTCGACACGGCATACGAGACGGCCTACGACAGGACCGGCATACCGCTGACGGCGGCCATGGGCGTTCAGGCCGCGGCGGGCTCGCTGGCACGTTGAGGATGGGGGTGCGACGGAACCCGCTGCGGCGGTGCGGCGTTTTTCTTCCGGGAGTGTATGTTATTGTGATTGGCGCCCCCCGGACATCGCTTCGGCACGGCATCGATGAGTCGGCCGGCGCCTGGAACAGAAGGACCCTGTGTTATCGACCTGGCCCTTATTCTCGCCCGACCGAATCACTACCATCTACGGGAGGACTGCATGGCTCTGACTAGAGGTTCCGCCAGGTGGACCTGGCTCATCCTGCTCGCCGCGCTGGGCTGCGCCGGCGATGGGACCGGCCTCGATGGACCACCGAATGGCAACCAGGAGGTCTCGTTCGCGACGGACGTGCAACCGATCTTCACAGCAAGTTGCGCGTTTTCCGGCTGTCATGGAGGATCGAGCCCGCAACTCGGTATGAACTTGAGCGCGGGCCAGGCCTACGCCAACATCGTGAACGTCGCGTCGGTGGAGGTGCCCGGACTGATGCGGATCCGCCCGGACCTGCCCGATAGTAGCTACCTCGTTCACAAGATACAGGGGACGCAAGCGTCGGTTGGCGGCTCGGGCGGCCAGATGCCTCTCAGTAACTGTTGCCTCTCCACAGAACAGATCGATCTGATCCGCGCCTGGGTGGAAGACGGAGCGCCCGACAACTGAGTTCCAATCATCAATGAGGGCCGGTGAGACACCGGCACCCTCGAGATCAGGAGGTTCGGATGGGTAGTCGACTGTCGAAGTTTGCGACCATCGGCGTCGTCGCCGTCCTCTACGTCGTAGCGACCGAGCCGGTGTTCGGCGAGCCCTACATCTCGGTGCGGACGGGCCTGAAATGTTCGGCCTGCCATGTCAATCGCACCGGCGGAGGCGGCCGCAACGACTTCGGGAGCGCCTGGGCGCAAACGACGCTGCCGATGAAGACGATGAGCGTGCGCAGCCGACGACTGAACGACTGGCTGTCGGTCGGCTTCAACTTCCGCGCCGTGGGCTCGCTGGCCGTGAGCCGGCCGGAATCGAACCCCAGTTCGGTCCCCCGAACGCAGGCCGAGATCAGCGAGGCGCAGGTCCAGATCGAGGGACGTTTCATAGACAACATACTGGCCTTTTACGTGGACCAGACCGTGGGCCCGGATCGGGCCTTCACCCGCGAGGCCTTCGGGCTGGCCGAATGGCGCGGCAAGGTGCCGGGGTTCGCCAAGGCCGGGAAGTTCCTCCTCCCCTACGGCTGGCGTCTCTGGGACGAGGAGGCGCTGATCCGATCGATCACGGGATTCACCTACGCCACCCCGGACATCGGTTTCGAGCTCGGGATCGAGCCCGGCCCGCTGACCTGGTCCGTCGCCGTCACCAACGGCACGCAGGGCGCCAGCGAGGGGAACAGCGAGAAGATGTTCACGAGCAGCGCCGCGGTCGTCTCACGCCACTTCCGCGTGGGCGCATCAGGCTCTTACAACGGCCGAACCGACTCCAAGACCGAGGTCGTGGGAGCCTTTGCGGGAGTGACCGCGGGGCCAGTTACGGTACTGGGCGAGGCGGACCTGATCTTTGATTCGTTCGACGATGCGGCGACGATCGATCGCGATCAGTTCCTAGCGTACATCGAAGGTGACGTGCTCGTCCGCAAGGGAGTGAACATCAAGATCTCACACGGCTTCCACCAGCCTACCGCGAGCATTCGCGATGAGGCCATCAACACCCCCGAGGACGAGCGAACTCGCACACGGGTGGGGCTGGAGGTGTTCCCGGTGTCCTTCGTGCAGGTCTCCGGCTACTTCACGCGCTTCGACAACGCCGGCGACTCGGACGATCTCGACCGCGTGAGCCTGGAGGCGCATCTCCACTTCTGAGCCGGGCCGGACGGGTACCACAAGCCCAACTCAGTGCGAAACAACGGCCGCATCACTACGATGCGGCCGTTGTTTCGGCCGGCGGCGGCACGGAATGAACGCTAACAGGTCGCTTCAGTTCCCTTCGCCTTCCTCTTCCTCGTTGCCCGTCGACGGACCCATCACGTAGAAGCCATCGCGGTGATGCGGGCAGGCCGTACCGAAGGCGCCCGGGTCCTCGCCGTATCGCGCCGCGAGCCGGCGCCCCGCCTCGTCACTCGCCTTGATCACGGCGTCGATGCTTTCGGCCACTGTGTAGATGCCAACGTTCCACTCACTGGCCCAAGAGTGCACGAAGAAGCCATGGCTCATCACCATGCCCTCCTTCACAAGCTCGTCCCACACCGGGATCACTTGCGACTCGACCTCCTCCATGGCGGCATCGAGCTGGTTGAAATCGCACATGAAAAAGGAGAGCCGCAACGTCGGCGGACTCTCGCTTTCCTGCGCTACGAGGTTGGCCGGCGTGGCGATAGCCGCCAACAGGATGAGCACGAGGGAATAACTGCGCATGATGGGGCCTCCTCTGGAGAAGTAGAGATCTTGAAAGAACGCTCAAGAGTATTGCTACACCGCAAGCGTTTCAACCCCGGCAAGATCCGACAGCCGCTAGAGCGCGTCGAAAAACTCCACCATGCGCTTGCGCATCGTCTCGTCGGGCAGCCGCCCGAAGGCCGCGCCCATGTTATCGCGCAGATGTCGAACCTTGGTGGTGGCCGGGATCGGACAGGTCACGGCAGGATGCGAGATGACGTACTTCAGGAAGAACTGGCCCCAGCTCTTGGCATCGAACTCGGCCGCCCACTCCGGCAGCTCGCGACCCTCGACGGCCTGAAACAGGCGACCCCGCATGTAAGGGAGATTGACGAGGACCGCCATTCCGCGGTCGGCGGCCAGCGGCAGCAGCCGTTCCTCCGCCGCCCGAGTCCCCAGCGAGTAGTTGAGCTGCACGAAGTCCAGCTCCTGCTTCTCCATGACCGCCGCGAAGGCGTCGTACTGTCTCAGACTGGAGGTCGTGATCCCGATGTAGCGCAGGCGGCCCGCCGCCTTCCACTCTCTGAGGGTGGCCAACTGCGTCTCCCAACCCCGCAGATTGTGCACCTGCATCAGGTCGATGACCTGTCTGTTCAGCAGGCGCATCGACTCTTCCATTTGCGCGATGCCCTGCTCTCTCGCTTCAGCCGCGACCTTGGTGGCCATGAAAAGCCTGTCGGTTAGGCCAGCTGACTTTGCCAGCTCGCCGGACACCGCCTCCGATTCTCCGTAGCCGGGCGCCGTGTCCAGCAGCGTGCCTCCCAGCTCGACGAAGGCCTCGAGCACCTCCCTCAGCGGGGCGCGCTCCTCGGCGGCCGCGCCGACGTCGAAGGTTCGGGCCGTGCCCAGACCGACCACCGGGATCAGCTCCCCGGAGGAAGGGATGGGACGCTTCATTATGGCGGACGGCTGCTGTGCCAGAGCCGGCAGCCTACCGAAGGCCAGCGCGGCACTTGCGCCAGCCGTCACCTTGAGCATCTCGCGCCGATTGAGTATCACGGTTCTTCTCCTCCGGTTTGACACTCGCCGCCGATCCAAGAACTCGAGGAAGTGCCCAATCTGAACCCCGGCTGGCGGCATCACAAGGTACGGCCCAGGCAGCGGCGGGGCGCCACGAGCGAAAGCGGACCCAAGCTCCCCAGGTAGGCGAGCCGGTCGCGAAACCCGGGGGTTCCGCTTGACGGCCCGGCGCGGCGGTCCCAGGATGATCTCCCCGTCCGACCATCGCCTGCCCGGCCCAACCGGCCCCGGCGCAGCCCCGGAGGGGGAACCCTCGGTGACCACGACATGAGCAGCATACTACTGATCGGCCTCGGTGACCTGGGGAGCCTGGTCCTGGAGCTTCTGGCGCGCGAGCCACACGTCGAGCGAATCGTGGTGGGGAGTCGCGACCGCGAGCGCGCCATCGCCCGCTGCAATCTCGCCCGGCTGGGCGCTCTGGCGCAGGGCTACGAACCCAGCATCGAGTTCTCGGAGATCGACCTGGCCGAGCTGGACTGGACCTGCAAGACGATCGAGCGGTTTGCACCGGACCTCATCTTGAGCACGGCGTCGATGCTGACCTGGTGGATTCCCGACCTGCTGCCGGCGCAGCAGGCCGCGCGGCTGAAGCGCGCGAAGTTCGGGGTCTGGCTGCCCGTGCATCTGGCGCCGACGCTGCGACTCATGGAGGCGGTAAGAGAGGTCGGCTACAGAGGGCACACGCTCATCGCTCCCTACCCCGATGTGGTCAACTGCATACTCGGTCGCCTCGGCCTGGCCCCCACCTGCGGCGTCGGCAACATCGACGAGATCGTACCCAAACTGAGGTTGCTGGCGGCCGAGAGGTTGGGTGTGGTGCCCCGAGCCGTAGACGTCACTCTCGTGGCGCATCACGCGCTGGAACGCTTCGCCTTCTCCGGCGCTGATGCCGATACGCCGCCCTACTTTCTGCGAATCGAACAGGAAGGATTTGACGTCACTCGCGACGTGCGTGCCGAGCAACTCCTCCTCACTCCTTACCCTCTGCCGCCGGGACGTACGACTCACTTTCTCACCGCGGGCTCGGTTGTCCGCCTGGTGAAGGCGCTCCTCTCGGACGAAGAGACCTTCCTGCATGCGCCCGGACCCTGTGGCTGGCCCGGCGGCTACCCCGTCATCGCCGGCAGGGCCGGCGTGCGGCCGGCTCCGATCCCGAGCCTCAGCCCCCAGGAAGCCATCGCCATTAACGAGCGCTCGCACTGGTTCGATGGGATCGAGCGCATCGAAGAAGACGGCGGCGTCGTGTTCGACCCCGAGGCAGCGGCCGTACTGCACGAGACGTTGGGATACCTTGGCCGGCGCCTGGCGCCGGACGAAGCCGCGGACAGAGCGCACGAGCTGGTGGCTCGAATGGTTGAGTATGCCAGCAAGCATGGTGTCAGGATCGAGCAGAGGGCGGCGCGCGGGCCGCACCCATGATACTGCACCGCGGCGAGGTTGTGCGGTGACGGTTCTTTGCGAAAACCGTTGAGCGAAAAAGGAAAATGGCCTTCACGACCGAGACATCCAAACAGCTTTTCGACCGTGCCGTTCAGGTGCTGATCGAGGGCGGCAGCTCCCCTTCCCGTGGGCCGGCCAACTACGGCGACTACCCGCTCTTCATCGAGCGCGGCGAAGGGTCGCGCCTCTACGATGAAGACGGCAACGAATACATCGACTGGATGATGGCCTACGGCGCGCTGCCACTGGGCCACGCTCATCCCCGCATCGTGCATGCGGTCAGCGTGGCGGCGTCCAAAGGCACGTTGTTCGCCGCCGCCACCTCGATCGAGATACAGGTAGCGGAGCTCATCCAGCAGATGGTGCCGACCGCAGAGCGCGTACGCTTTGCCAACAGTGGGACGGAGGCCGCCATGGCGGCCCTGCGGCTGGCGCGCGGGTACACCGGCAGACCCAAGTTCGTCAAGTTCGAGGGACACTACCACGGCTGGCACGACGACTTCCTGGCCAACTCTCACCCGCGGCCCCTCGATTCCCTGGGGCATCGCAACGATCCCGTCAAGATCGCCGACAGCTCGGGCCTCAACCGTCGGGCGCTGGAGGACACTATCGTGGTCCCCTGGAACGACATGGCGGCGTTGGAGCGGGCCATCGACACCTACCGCGGCCAGGTGGCCGCCGTGATCAGCGAAGGGATCATGGCCAACATGGGCGTGATTCCGCCGGAGCCCGGCTACCTCAAGGCGGTCCGCGAGCTCACCCGCTCCAGCGGGAT
>CP070722.1:2838833-2856772 GCA_020350785.1 Gemmatimonadota bacterium | reverse complement strand
GTCGATCGCCCCTCTAGCTTACGATCCGAACCCAGCCGTCCCTGGCAATCATCCACCTCAGGTGACAGCCATGATAGCCTCGTCATTCGCGGTTCTACTGTCACTCGGCGCTGCGGGCTCGTCACAGCAACAGCAGCACCTCGACGTGCTGCGCGCGACACCACAGAATGAGGCCATCGCCACCGCCGTGATTCGGGTCACGTTCGATCGTCCCGTCGCCGGAGCTCTGGGCTCCACCATCGACCCGAGCGCGATCTTCGAGATACAACCTCCAGTGGACGGCCGGGTGGAGTGGCGCGATCCCGTCACGCTGCGCTTCATCCCCGCGCGGCCACTGGTGGCGTTGACGACCTATACCGTGACGATCGCCAACACATTCGAGGCGATGGATGGCAGCCGACTGGAGAGCACCTACCACTTCAGCTTCCGTGTCAAGGGACCCACGATCCTGAACGGCTCGCCCGTTAACCAGTATCGGAACCCGCAGTTCCTGACCCCCGACCAGACCTTCGAGCTCCTAGTCGGGTCGCTCGGCTCCGCCGAAGGGGCACTCGATCGCTTGGTCGCGACCGCAAGCGTCGAATTCGATTCGCGCTGCCGGACAAGTCCGATTCGGCTGACCCGAGCCGGACAGCGCGGCCTGTCAGATGACGACTCCTGGGACTTCCGCACCTTCACCTACCGCGAACCCTGGAACCGCCACCCCGAAGGCCTGACGGTCCTAGAGCTGAGGCTTGACAGTCCCATGCCCCGCGACTGTAGCGGTTTTCTGGTAGTCCGGGAGAACGTCGATTCAACCGACGCCACGCTCTTACGTTGGCCGTTTCGAACCTATGGCGACTTCACTTTCCGCGGCGCGAGCTGCGGCAGCGGTCAGGATTGCCCCACGGGCCCCGTGCGGTTGTTCTTCTCAACTCCCGTAAGGGGTGCTGACATCCAGCGCCATGTCACCGTGTCGCCCGCCGTCAGCTTTACAGTCGCCGACACGTCGGCCGAGAACCACGAGTGGTATCTAGAAGCGGAGCTGCGACCGCGAAGCGACTACGCCGTGGTAGTCGATCCTGAGATACGCGACGTCTACGGGCAACCACTTCTAGGCAATCTCGTCGCCGGCCTGAAGACCACCGGCTACGGCCCCACACTGGCCTACGCGCAGGGGCGTTGGCTTGTAGAGCGTCGCGGCCCACGAACGCTCTCAGTACAGCACATCAACCTCGACTCGCTGGAGCTGATCGTGGCACGCGTTCCCGTTTCGCTAGAGGCGCCCTTTCTGAGCGAAAGTTGGTGGGCCTGGCGGCAGCTCTGGGATTCGGTCGCCTCCAGCGCTGCCCGACGAACGATCCAGCTCGGTGGCGAAGAGGACGAAGGATACGTGACCGGCCTGCGCCTTCCAGCGATGGACGCGCGGAGGCCCGACAGCAACACCCTGCTCGCGGTCACGCTCGACAGCCCCCAACTGGACTCCATTGCCCGGCGCAACCAGCCAATCGCCCTGGTCCAGGTAACCGACCTCGCCGTGCACACGCGCTTCGGCGCAGACGGCGGCACCGTTTGGGTCACCGGCGTCGGCGACGGTCTACCCCGTGCCGGCGCTACGGTCACGCTGCACGACGAAAAGGGCGCGGTCGTGGCGCATACCCAGTCGGACGCGTGGGGGCTAGCTCGTTTCAGCGATGTGAGGCCCGAGCGTAGCCATGAGTGGTATGGCGGCCTGAAGGGGTACGTGTCGGCACAGCTCGAGGACGACCGCGCCGTGGTCGGCCTCAGCTCCGAGAACCTGGCGCCCTGGGACTTCAACGTGTATCCGGCTTACGGCGCTTCCAGAAAGCTGCGGGCGGCGACCGTATTCACGGAGCGCGGCATCTACAGGCCGGGCGAACCGGTGTACGCGAAGGCGATCGTCCGCCGTGGCCCACTCGGTGCCCTCGCGGTCCCCGCCTCCGACGACTCGCTCCGCTGGATCTTCAAGGATCGAGAAGATGGGACGCTCAAAGACACGACGGTGGCTCCCAGCCCCTTCGGCACCGCGGACCAGAAACTGGTACTCCAGACAGAGTTGCCGCTGGGCTCGTACCGCGTCGATGTGCAGATGAAGGATGACGGCGAGTGGGCGACCGTCGCGTCGACCAGCTATCGGGTCGCCGAGTACCGACCGCCCGAGTTCCTCGTCGACGTGATCACGGAAGACCGTGAGCGCTATGGCGGCGACTCGGTGCGCGCTGGCGTCGATGCGCGCTACCTGTTCGGTGCTCCAATGGGTCGGGCCGCCGTCACCTGGGTGGCCCGGCAGCGGCCCGGCTCACCGTGGGAGATCGACATCCCTGACAGCGACGGCTTCTACTTCGGAGACCGGGGCGACTGGTGGGACTACCAGGATACCGGCCCCAGCGAATTCGTCATCTCGCAGGGCACCGATACGCTCGACGCCGCCGGGCACCTCGACGTCGAGCTGGCCCTACCGGCGCCGCGCGGCGGCCTGCCCAGCCGAACTGCGATAGAGGCGACCGTCACCGATGTGAACCGACAGGCAGCTTCGTCCTCGACCGCGTTCACCGTCCACCCGTCCGCCTTCTACATAGGCGCGAAGCCACTGACCAAGAGCTACTTTTGGCAAGCCGGCGAACCGGTACGCGTGGAACTCATCGCCGCGCGGCCCAGCGGCGAGCGCGTTTCAGGGGTTGCGATCGCCGGCCTGGTCGTAAGACGCGAGTGGCATCAGGTCCGGCGCCGCCGCGGCGGCTATACCGACTACGTCAGCGAATGGGTTGCCGACACGGTCGCCACCTGCAACGTCATCAGCGAACCCCAGCCCACTCCGTGCGAATTCACGCCGCCTGAGGGTGGCTCCTATACAGTGGCCTTCCAGGCTACCGACGAACACGGCCGGCTCGCCTCGACGAGATTCAACCGCTGGGCTACCGGACCCGACTGGGTGCCGTGGTATGACGAGACCCGCTTCAAGATGGATGTCATCCCGGATAGGGAACGCTACAGCGTGGGCGACACCGCGAAAGTTCTCTTCGCGTCGCCGTTCACCGATGCCGAGGCCTGGGTCACGGTGGAACGGGAGGGCATCATCGAGGAGCGGCGGCTGCGAATCGCCTCGGGCTCGACTACGCTCGAGTTCCCCATTACCGAGACTCACGCGCCCAATGCTTACGTATCGGTCATCGTTGTTCGCGGCCGCAGCGAGCCGCCGGGTCAAGCGGACGACCCCGGGCGACCGACTATGCGAGTCGGCTACGCACAGCTCAGAGTCACGCCGGAGGTCAAGCGCCTGACTGTCGACGTGCGCCCTGACAGGGAGGAATACCGGCCGGGCGACACCGTAGCCATCCAGCTTGCGGTCCGTGATGTCGAGGGCACGGGGAGGAGAAGCGAAGTCACACTCTGGGCGGTGGACGAGGGCGTGCTCGCCCTCACCGGATACCGTCTTCCCGACATTCTCGACCGCATCTACCAAGAGCGCGGCCTCGGCGTCGAGCTCTCCAGTAACCTCGTCGCCGTGCTCGAGCAAGTCGAGGCGGCGGAGACGAGGGCAAAGGGCGAGCCCGGTGGCGGTGGCGGCATCGACATGGCGGGTGTATTGCGCTCGCGCTTCCGCCCAACCGCCTTCTTTCTGGGCTCAGTCGTGACTGATGACCGGGGGCGCGCCGTCGCGCGCGCCGGGCTTCCCGACAATGTCACAACTTTCCGCGTCTTCGCCGTCGCCGTGACCGCCGGCGACCGCTACGGCAGTGGCGAGTCCTCGATCTTGGTCACGCGCCCCCTGCTGGCGCGGCCGGCGCTTCCCCGCTTCACGCGGCCAGGTGACGAGTTTTCGGCTGGTGTTATTGTCAATCATCGCCTGGGCGGAACGCCGACGGTAGACGTGCGCGTCGAAGCAGAACAGGTGGATCTGATCGGGGACAGGCGAAAAACCATCACTTTGGAGGCAAGTCGCGGTCGGGAGGCTCGCTTCAATTTCCAGGGAATCGATGGAGACAGCGCGACATTCCGCTTCATGGTGCAGGGCGCTGGGGAGGCCGATGCCGTTCAGAGCCGCATCGCTATCCGGCCGCCCTACCATCCCCGCGCCTATACCGTGGCCGGCGTCCTCGGCGACACCGAGTACGTGGATTTCGAGTTGCCCGGCGACATCGATCCGGACCGCTCGCGATTGGAGATACAGTACGGCGGATCCCCACTCACCATCATTCGAGGGATCCAAAGACGCTTGCGCGTCTATCCGTACTACTGCTCGGAGCAGGTCGCCAGTGCCGCCATCCCGCTGATCGCTCTCTACCGGGTTCAGCAGGAAACCGGAGACACACTCCTCCGCGGCGATCCGGCCGCCGATATCGAGGCGGCGGTCTCGACGCTCAGCCGGCGACAGAACCCCGACGGATCGATCGGCTACTGGAGCGCTGACGGCTGGAGCAATCCCTGGATAAGCGCGCATGCCGGACGCGTGCTCATGGAAGCGCGCGCGGCCGGTTTCGCCGTGGGCGATAGCGTCCTCGCGCGCCTGGGCGGCTACCTGGACTCGGCCCTGCGGGAACGTGTTCTGGTCAGATCACCGCTGCGCCGCTGGTACGATCGCCATCAGAGCATCCGCATGGCCGATGCCGTCGCCGCCGTCGACTTCTTGAGGCGGCTGGGCCGGCCCAACGTCCCCATGGAGAACACCCTCTATCGTGAGGCAGCCCAGCTGTCCTGGGAGGACCGCTTGCTGCTGGCCGAGGTCCTCTCCCAACGTGGCGACCGGCGCGCCCGCGACCTCTTGGAGGCCGCCTGGGCCGACGTCACCGTCGAAGGCCGGCGTGCCGTGCTGCCCGACTCCGCGCGAAACGAGTACTTCTACTTCCCCTCCTGGGTTCGGCCTACTGCGCGACTGCTTACGGCGACCCTCGCCGTGGAACCCGACCACCCACTCGTTGGCCCGCTGGTCGAGACATTGGTCATGCAGGGCCGCACCCAACGGCCATATTGGTGGAATACGCAGGACTTCGCATATATCGCGCTCGCCCTGCTCGAGTACGACAAGCTCGTGCAGGCAGCTTCCGGACGTCGAGTCACCATCTCGCACGGCGAGCGAACCCTTTCCGTGGCCACGGCCGAAGGTCGCGCGCCCTACGAGATGTCGTTGCCGCTGACCGGCCTGCTGACCCGGACGGTGGATGGCAAGCAAGCGCTCAACCTGTCTCTGTCGGCAGGCGACCCCGGTCCTCCCGTGTACTTTTACGCGACCGTGCAGGAGGTGCCACTCGAGCGTCCCGTGCGCCCCAGCGAGGCCGGCATCCAGGTCGAGCGCTGGTATGAAAGCTACGACCAAGCAACACCGATCACCCAAGTCGCTGAAGGCAACCTGGTCCGCGTCAAGCTGCGCATCACGGTTCCCAGCGAGCGCTATTTCGTGGTGATCGATGATGCGTTGCCGGCCGGGCTGGAGGCGGTAGACCTCAGCCTGCGGACCGTGGGCTCTCTACCCAGCGCGCAGGAGGAAGGTCGCGAGTCCGACGAGGAAGGCCGCTGGTTCTACGGCAGTTGGGACTACGGCTACTGGTCTCCGTTCGATCACAAGGAGATCCGCGACGATCGCGTCGTCTACTCCGCCACCGTGCTCTGGCCAGGCACCTATTACGCCACCTACGTCGCCCGCGCCACTACACCCGGCGCCTTCATCAAGCCCCCGGCGCACGCCGAGGAGATGTACAACCCGGCTGTCAACGGCCGCAGCGACGGCGGTAGCTTCACGGTGGAGGGGCCCGCGAGGTGAAGCCAGCCCGCTCCGGACGCGCGCTGCTGGCGCTCGCAGCGGCGGCCATATTCTGCTGTCTGGCCGTCGCGACCTGGGTAGCTTGGCCAATGCCGCCGGATGTCAGCGACCCCGGGCCCGTACCCAGCCTCGCTCTGCTGGATCGTAATGGGCTCCCGCTGCGCACCACTAGGGCGCCGGACGGCAGCCGCGGTGGCTGGATCGCGCTCGCCGACATCGACGCGGACGTGCTTCGCGCCTTTCTAGCCGTCGAGGATGAGCGCTTCTACGATCATGCCGGCATCGACCTTCGCGCCGTGGCGCGCGCCACGCGCGACAACCTGCGGGCACGCCGTATCGTCTCGGGCGCATCCACCATCACGATGCAGACAGCGCGCCTGCTCCGGCACATCCCGCGCACTTTCCCTGGCAAGCTCCAGCAGGCGCTCTGGGCCCTTCGTCTGGAGCGGCACCTCGACAAGGGCAAGATCCTAGAGGCCTACCTGAACCGCCTGCCGCTGGGTCAGGGTACGATCGGCATCGCTGCCGCGGCGGACCTGTATTTCGACGCTTCCGCCGCGGAACTGAGCCTGGGACAAGCCGCCATGCTCGCCGCCCTCGCCCACGCACCCTCACGCGACAACCCCATGGTCGCGCCTTCCAGGGCCGCCGCCCGGCGCGACCGGGTGCTCGAGCACCTAGCCCATCTGGGCTACGCCAACCAGCTCGACATCCAGCGCGCCGCCCAGGAGCCTCTTATCACCAGAAGCCGGGGCTCGCGATTCCTGGCCCCGCACTTCACCACCAGAGTTCTCCTCTGGGCTGAAGCGGAGGACGCGGATCTGCAAGGTAGCTGGCGTACCTCGCTCGATCTCGATCTGCAGATCGCGCTTGAGGCCGAGGTCCGGCACACGGTCGACATGTTGCGAGATCGACAGGTTGCTCATTCCGCGGCGGTCGTCCTCGACAATACCAGCGGCGAGATCCTCGCGTGGGTGGGGTCTCCCGATTTCTGGGCCGATACGGCCGGTCAGGTCGATATGGTCGTCTCGCGCCGCCAGCCCGGCTCGGCGCTCAAACCGTTTCTCTACGGGCTTGCTTTCGATCGGGGTTATACGCCGGCATCGGTGCTGCCGGACATTCCGCGGACCTATGCGACTCCCACCGGACCCTATCAGCCACGCAACTACGACCGCCGTTTTCACGGCCCCGTGCGCGTTCGCGAAGCACTGGCCAGTTCATACAACGTTCCGGCTGTCGAGCTGACCGAGCGGCTGGGCGTCGGCAGCCTGCTGACCGTTCTGCAGCGGTTCGGCCTCGCTTCCTTGGACCGTGCAGCGGAGCACTACGGCCTCGGCCTCGCACTGGGCAACGGTGATGTAACCCTGCTGGAACTGGCCAACGCTTATCGAGCCCTGGCCAACGCCGGCCGGTGGTCACCCTATCGTTGGCGCCCAATCGAAGGCGCCGCCCGGCCGGCGCTTCCCGAGGAGCGTCGGGTGATCTCAGAGTTCGCCGCCGCCGGGGTGCTCGACATACTCGCCGATCCCGTCGCCCGCATTCCCGGTTTCGGATTTGCCCCCCAGTTCGACTTCCCTTTTCCCGTTGCCGTGAAGACCGGCACCAGTCGGCGATTCACCGACAACTGGGCGGTCGGCGTCACAAGCAGATTCACGATCGCGGTGTGGGCCGGCAACTTCAGCGGCCGCCCCATGGCGGGCGTCAGCGGCGTCAGCGGGGCCGGGCCGCTGCTGCAGCGAGCCGTGCTACTAGCAGCACGTCGTTACGCGCCCGGATCGCTGCAGACCCCGGCGGAGGCGGGCTTGCGTCCGGCCGTCGTCTGTCGGCTGTCCGGGCAGGCGGCGAAGCCGGGCTGTCCGGAGATCGTCGAATGGTTCGCGCCGGGCACGGAATCCGGCCATCTATGCGACTGGCACGAGGCCGATCGCGTTGTCTTGCCGCCCGAGTACGCCGAGTGGCTCGATCTGGACCGCGGCCAATTCTGGGCCTCAGCCAGCGAGGGCGACCTCCCAGCGTCTAGCGACGGCGCTGAGTTTCGGATCATCTCGCCGCAAGACGGCGATATCTACTCCCAACCGCCCGGTGTGGAGGCTCGCTACGCGACCATCGCGCTGCGAGCCGTCGGCGGAACAAGCGACCGGGTCCGCTGGTGGGTGGATGGCGCAGAGATCGACGCCCCCCGCTGGCAGCTACGGCCCGGTCAGCATACCATTCGAGCTCAGGCCGGCAACGGCGATTGGGATCAAGTCACGATCACCATCAACTGAGCTGTATCTTGATCAAGGCGGACGCGAGCCGAAAGAGGACGACATGCAACCACGGACACTGATCTTCGTCGCTGTCTTGCTGGCAGTTTCCAGCGGCCCACTCAGCGGGCAGAGCGGACTCAAGATCTACATATCGGCCGACATGGAAGGTGTGGTCGGCGTAGTCAGCGACGAACAACTGGGACCCTCGGGTTTCGAGTACGGCCTGGCCCGCGAGCTCATGACCGCGGAGGTCAACGCCGCCATCGAGGGCGCGCGCGCGGCCGGCGCCACCGAAATTCTAATCAGCGACTCACACGGCAACGGGCAAAACCTGCTTCTCGAGAAGTTGCCCGAGGACGTCACCGTCGTTCGTTCCTGGCCGCGTCCGCTGATGATGATGCAGGGCATCGATGAGACGTTCGACGCCGCCATCTTCATCGGATATCACAGCAGTACAGGCAACCGTGAGGGAGTACGCGCCCATACGCTATCCAGCGGCCGACTGGCCAACATCAGCCTGAACGGCATACCGGTACCAGAAGCTGGAATCAATGCCGCCATCGCCGGGCACTTCGGTGTACCGGTCATCATGATATCCGGCGACAATGTCATCGTGGAGGAAGCACGATCTCTGCTCCACGACATCGAGGGGGCGGTGGTCAAGTGGGCCTACGGCTTTCACTCGGCGCGCACGATCATGCCTGAAGCCAGCTATCGCCTGATCCGTGAGAAGGTCAAGGAGGCCATCGGGCGAATCGATGACTTCGGGCCATACAGGCTGGCGACTCCGGTCACCCTGGATGTCCGATTCAAGAATTACAGGCCGTCCGAAGTTCTCGCCTACCTCCCAATTGTGGAACGCACCGACTCTCACAGCATTCGCTTCGTCGGCAAGGACATGGTCGAAGTCTCGAAGTTCCTCGAGTTCATGTTGACCTACAACGCGTCGCTCGAACCGTGACCCACCCGGAGCCACTGTTGATCGCCGATGCCTCGCTCGACATCTTTGCATCGACCGACCAGTACGGCGGCCAACCTATTACACCTTAACGAGGGCGGCCTGTGACCCGAATCAAGCAAATCCTACGCGAAATCCACAACCGCTTCCTATGGCAGATCAGCCTCGCGTACCTGATCGGATCGGTCATAACCTACAGGGTCAGCGACGCTCTAGCCCAAAGCCGGCAGCTGCCGGAGTGGTTCGGCGCGTTCTCGATCGTACTTCTGGTCATCGGTCTGCCCATCGTATTGACCACAGCCTTCGTGCAGCGGGGACTTCGCCACTGGCGGCCGGGCTCGCGGGCCGAAGGGAACGAAACGGCTGACGAGGCGGGTGTCGAACGTAAGGGGATCGGCTCCCTGTTCACATGGCGCAACGCCATCTTGGGTGGCGTCGCCGCGTTTACGCTCTGGGCTATCGTCGCGGCCGGCTGGCTCTTACTCGCCGACGAACTCGTGCGTAGCAGCACACCCGAGAAGCTCGACCGCCCCGCCGGTCAGCAACAATCCCGCTAGCTACCGCGCGTCCCCGATCCGACCATGACAGTCGCGACCCTCGCTCTCGCCCTGACGCTCTACGGCCCGCAGGGCCCACAAAGCGCAGTTGGCGTTGAGGAGTTCTTGGGTCTTAGGAATATCGGTGCCGTCTCTGTGTCCGCCGATGGTCGGAGCGTCGCCTTCACCGTAGCCGGGGCCGATCTCGACTCCGACGTCTTCGTCTCCGAACTCTACTTATGGCAAACCCGTAGCGGCGCCCGACCCGCAGCCCCAGGGTTCACCGAAATCGACGCTCCGCTTTGGTCACCTGACGGTGAACGGCTGGCCTTCCTGGGCGGCGCTTCGACGGACGGCGCGCATCGCGCGCTCTGGGTCATGCAGGGAACTGGCAGTTTTACGCCCACCCAGCTCGCCATACCGCAGTTGGAGGTGGTCTCCTACGACTGGGCGTCGCCAACGGTCATCTACGCTCTCGTCCGCGCTCGCGCGGCTCGGAACAGCGAGATCTGGAGACTCGAAGTCCTGAGCGGCACCGCCGAGCGTATCTGGCAGACCGATCGTTTCATCGGCGACATCGATGTTAGCCCGGACGGCCGAGTGATCGTCTACAGCAGCTCAGCGGCACCAGTCGACGCCGACTACGACCTCGCCACATTGGATCTCGAATCCCTGGGGACCCAGCGAATCAGCAGCCGTCCCGGCGCCAAGTACTCTCCTACTTGGTCACCGGACGGCAGCTTGATCGTCTTTCGTGCCCCGCGGGACCCGGGCGTGCCACACTCGCAGGTCGCCTTGTATCAGGTGCCCAAGCAGGGAGGCGCGCTCGTTGATCTCACCGACGCCTTCGATCGCAGCGTCGTCGATCACCACTGGCCCGCCGGCGGCTACCTCCTCTTCAGCGCCGCCGTGGGAATGCATACGCACATCTTCACCATTAGTGGGGGTGGCGCGATAGTTCCGGTGACCAGCGGCGCCCAGAACTTTGGGGCGTTCGGCGCTTCCTCATCCACGATCTACGCCCAGCGCGAGTCGGCTTTGGAGGCCCCCGAGCTATGGAGGATCGACGTCTCGCAGAGTGAACGGCTCACCGACATCAACCACCGGGCCCGCGGCTGGAAGCTCGGGAAGCAGGAGATCATCAGCTGGCGAGCCCCCGACGGACTGAACATCGAGGGCCTGCTCATCTATCCTCTCGACTATCAGCAAACCCGCCGCTATCCACTTTTGGTGAACCCCGGCGGCGGACCCTCGAATCGCATCCGTGACGCCCTCTCCGAGCCGGCAGGTCACCAGTTGTTCGCCGCGCGCGGCTACGCAGTCCTGGCCGTCAATCCACGGGGCAGCGCGGGCTACGGCGAGGATTTCGCCCGCGCCAGCCGGATAGATCTGGCCGGCGGCGACCTCGTCGATGTTGTGGCCGGTATCGATCACGTCATTGAGATGGGCGTGGCCGACCCCGAGCGGCTGGCCATATACGGAGAGGGCTACGGCGCCCACTTGACCAGCTGGGCGCTCACTCGCACGCGACGCTTCAAGGCCGCGGTGGCTGTTTACGACGGTGCGCCCGGCGGCTCGTATCCCGGTTCGATCGCGTTCCGATCGCTCGTACCACTGGACGCCGCGACGTGGCAGAGACTGGAGGACGAGCGCTCACCCGCACGCTCTGCCGCCGAGATCAGCACCCCGCTGCTCATCTTCGCATCTTCCTCCCACCTGAATCCCGCGGCCGCAAGAGGTTCGGAGCTGCGTCGAGCCTTGCAGTCAGAGGGCCGGGCTATCGAATACGTTGACCTGACCACCGGGGCAGACGAGGCGCGGACACCTCGACAGCTCAAAGATCTGTTCTTTCGCCAACTGCGATGGTTCGACAAGTACCTGAAATTCGCAGGTGCCGACCTTTTCGACTTCTATCTGCTGGGTGAGTGGGTGCCGGGAAGTCACGGTTGGGACTTGCGCGTCCAGAGCGCTCAACCGCAGGCCGCTTACTCGACGCTGGCACCCGATTCCGGACGCTATCTGGACATCGTCCTCACTTTCCGGCCCAGCTCCGGCCAGCGACCCTCGCCCACTCCAACTGCGCTCGATCTCGACCCGGCGGCCTCGATCGCGCTTATCGGACCGGGTGACAGCACGCACCCGTTTGCCGGCACCGTCGTCGAATTCTTTGGAAGGGAGACTCTGGTCCGGGACAGTACCAGCTTGCTGAAAGTGGCCGCTCCTCCCGGTGGAGCGTTGCCAGCCGTCACGCTGCGCATAGCATACGAGATTCCCGATAACGCAGCCGAATATCTGCTTGTCGCAAAAGACTTCGCGCCCGTGCGGATCTGGGTGCGCCGACGTGAATAGCTGACCCCAGGAGACGTGCCTTGACTCGACGCCGCTTCTTTCTGCTGATCAGCGTACTGCTCGTGATCGCTGCTGTTGTAGCGACCGGCAAGATTCCGCAGCAGGGTGATCATTTCGGCTTTTGGTCTGTCCTGCCACCGGCCATAGCGATCATACTCGCCTTCATCACGCGCGAGGTGATCAGCTCACTGTTCATTGGAATCGCACTGGGCGGCGTGATTAGTGGCAAGATCAATATCGTTCAGGAATTCCTAATCCCTTCCATCGGAAGTCCGGACTATGGCTTGATTCTACTCGTCTACCTCTGGGCGTTAGGTGGGCTGATCGGCTTGTGGACACGTACGGGCGGCGCCAGAGCTTTCGCGGAATGGGCCGGCCGCCTGATCGTGGTCGGGCCGCGATCCGCGAAGTTCTTCGCTTGGCTAATGGGGATGGTCTTCCATCAGGGCGGCACGATCAGCACGGTTCTTACCGGCACGACGGTCCGGCCCGTCTGCGATCAGTATCGCATCTCGCACGAAGAGCTCTCTTACATCGTCGACTCGACTGCGTCGCCGGCGGCCACGCTGATCCCCTTCAACGTCTGGCCGATCTACGTCGCCGGCCTGGTAGCGGGCACCGTGCCCATCTTGGGCACGCAAGCGCAAGGAATGCAGTTCTTCTTCGCCTCACTGCCCTTCAACTACTATGGAATCTTTGCCATCTTCTTCACCCTGCTCTTCGCGCTGGAGGTGCTGCCGTTCATGCCCGGACGTCGCTGGGGCCACCTGCCGCTCGTCGTGGGACGCAAGATGTCGCAGGCGATTCTCCGGGCGCGGCAGACGGGGGCGCTGGATCGACCAGGCTCCGATCCACTGGCCTCCGAGGAGCTGACCGTCGTGAAGGTCATCGACTACCGCACCGGCCTCATCGACTTCTTCGGGCCGATGGGCGTACTGCTGGGCATCGCTGTGCTACCCTACTCTTACTTCTTCTTCATCAAAGGATCGGATGACCCGCCGCTCCCCATCGCAGAGGCTTTCCTGCTTGCCGTGCTGGCCGGCATTGCGATCGCCCTGGCGAAAGGCATGGCGCTTCGCACCGTGATGGCGGCGATCGTCGATGGCTGCAAGGGTGTGACCATCGGCGCTATCGTGCTGGCACTGGCCGTGACCCTCAAGCAGGTGGCCGGCGCTGTGGGAACCGCGCCCTACTTGATAGAGGCCACGCAGGGACTGCTCAGTCCCGTCGTGGTGCCCGCCCTCTTTCTGGTTCTTTGCATGGTGATCGCTTTTTCCACCGGTACCTCCTGGGGCACCTACGCCGTGGTCTTCCCGGTGGCCATGCCGCTCGCTTGGGCTATCCATCCCGACCCCATGTACCTGAAGCTTTGCTTCGGCGCCGTCTTGGGCGGCAGCGTATTCGGCGACCAGTGCTCGCCGATATCCGATACCACGATCCTCTCCTCGCTCGCGACTGGTGCCGACCTGATGGACCATGTGTATACCCAGATCCCGCTGGCGCTGACGGCGGCGGCCCTGGGTGGAGTCCTTTACACCATCCTGGCCTTGATGATCATCTAGAGGATAGAAGAGATGGCCTCATGCAAGAGAGCAATGTTGTTCGGTGTGGTGACGTGGCTTATCCCCTTTGTGGTCGCCATCATCGTCTTCCCGTTCCGTGAGTCATGGCGAGCCCTGTTCGAGTCGGTCATGGCCGTGACGGTTGCAGGCGTAGCCATGACGATGGCGCTGGCCTACTTCAAGCACGTGGAGAGCCGGTGGTTGAGGGAGGGCCTGCTCGTTGGGCTGCTTTGGTTTGCGATCTGCTCTATCATCGACCTTCCCTTGATGCTCACTGAACCGATTGGTATGACCCTGACAGAGTACGCCGCAGATGTCGCGCTCACCTACGCGATCATACCGATCACCACGCTGGGGATTGGCTACGCGCTGCGGAGTCGGGAAGCGCCCATGACCACCCGCTCTGGCTCGTAACGATCACAAAGCCGAGTTCTCGAGAGGCGCTTTCACTCAAGGACAGGGCAGGTACGAGCTTCGATCTTCCAGCCGGCGGCAACAAGGCGCCCCCCGTCTTGCTCAATTGCCGTCGATTGTGCCGCCAGCTTATTCTTTTTCCATGGCCCACGTCAGTATCCGTGGTCTCTCCAAGGTCTTCGATGAGACGCCCGTCGTTTCGGACCTCGATCTCGAGGTAGCGGACGGCGAGTTCGTGGTTTTGGTTGGGCCTTCAGGCTCCGGCAAGACGACGGCGTTGCGTCTGGTGGCCGGCCTCGAGCGTCCAACCAGCGGCTCGATCCTGATCGGCGACCGCGATGTGACTGAGGTTCCACCGCGCGATCGCGACATCGCCATGGTCTTCCAGAGCTACGCCCTCTATCCGCACATGACGGTCTACGAGAACATAGCGTTCGGACTCGAGGTCCGCGGACACCGCGCGGCTGAAATCGACCGCCGCGTTCAGGAAGCCGCAGAGATCTTGGGAATCAGAGGGTTGTTACACCGCAAGCCTGCGCAGTTGTCCGGCGGCCAGCGACAGCGCGCCGCCCTGGGGCGTTCTATCGTGAGGCACCCGCAGGCCTTTCTCTTCGACGAGCCGCTCTCAAATCTCGACGCCAGCTTGCGGGTCGGCATGCGCGCCGAGCTCTCACAGCTTCACCGGCGCCTGAAGGCCACGATCCTCTACGTGACGCATGACCAAGTAGAAGCCATGACCATGGGGCAGCGCATCGCGGTGATGAACGAGGGCCGTCTTCAACAGTGCGCCGAACCCCTCGAGGTCTATCGCAAACCCGCAAATATCTTCGTCGCCGGCTTCATTGGCTCGCCTGCGATCAACTTGTTCGCCGGTGACCTGCGCCGGGATCAAGACGTCTGGACCTTCTCGTCGGCGACCTTCGAGCTGGCCGTGCCTGGAAACGCCGCGCTGTTCGGCGGACCTGTAGCCCTGGGTGCGCGACCCGAAGACCTGCGACTCTGCGAGAAAGGCAGTTTCGCGGCGCTCGTGCGCGTCGTCGAGCCCGTGGGCAGCGAGATGTACATCCACCTGGAAACTGGTGATGGAACGCGGCTGGTCGCACGAGCCCCTGCCGATACCGTGGTTGCCGCCGATCAGACCGTAGGCGTCGAGATCGCGCCGGGCAAAGTCCACCTCTTCCGCTCGGACACCGGCGAGCGGATCGGCCCCTGAGAGTGACTCGGCGATCGAGAATCTGCTCCCGGCACGCGCTCGCTGTCGTCATGATCGCGGCGGCTGCGAGCTGCGGGCGCGACGACGGCCCATCGGTCATGCGGGTGATGGCGTGGGCGGGCCCGGCGGAGAGAGAGATCGAGGAGCGGATACTCGATCAGTTCCGGCGGCGCCACCCTCAGATCCGCATCGAGTATGAATCGATCTCCTCCAACTACAGAGAGCGACTGCTCACCTCGATCGTAGCCGGCACGCCACCCGACGTGGCGCTGCTTGACAATGGATCCTATGGCGCGGCGCCATTCATCGCCCGCGGCCTGCTGGTAAATGTCGCGCCCTACATCGATCGAATTGGCGTCGACACGTCCTCCTACTACGGCGAGGTCCTCGATATCTTCAAGAGATCGGGCGGCCTCTACGCCTTTCCCAAAGATTTCAACCCGATCGTCGTCTATTGCAACGTCGACCTGTTCGAGCAAGCCGGCGTGCCACTCCCGCAGCCGGACTGGACGTGGGACGATTTCCTGGACACCGCCCGACGCCTGACCCGCGACACAGACGGTGACGGGCGACCCGAGAGCTTCGGAACGCAGGTGCGTCGCGTCTTCTATCTCTGGCAGCCCTGGGTCTGGGCGGCAGGCGGCGATGTGCTGAGCCCCGATGGCCGCCGGGCAACCGGCTATCTCAACAGTCCGGAGACGGAGCGCGCCATTAGATTCCTGACAGACCTGATCACCGTACACCGTGTCGTGCCCAGCGTGGACGTACAGCGCCTGGAACAGGGCACCGAACGCACGATGTTCCTGACGGGCCGAATCGGGATGGTCAGCAGTGGCCACTGGTGGTTGCCCAGCCTGCGCCGTTACATCGATGAGGGAAAGGTGCGGGTAGCGGTCAGACCGCTGCCCCGCTACGACGGCCGCGACCCTGTGACCGTCATCTACGCCGCCGGCTGGGCGGTGCCTCATAATACGCGGCACAAGAAGCTGGCTGTCGAGCTTGCGGCATACCTGGCATCGCCGGAGGCGCAACGCCAGCGCGCTCAGTATGGACTCGCCATCCCCTCCGTGCGCAGCGTGCACCGGGACGTGGCGGCGAACGATCGCTATGGCCTAGAGGCGATCTTCATGCAAGCGGCGCAACAGGGGCGCATGTCCTGGGGCTCGAGCGTCGAAGACTGGGCACACGTCGAGGTGCAGCTACCAGACGTCTTCGACCGCATCATCTTCGCGAGCGAGCCCATACATCAGGTGACGACCGACGTGGCCCGGCGCATCGACGGGATACTGACGTCGGGCAGGACGCGCTGAGCGATGCCGCACCGCCTGCGACGCTATTTCGCCTTACTCGTTGTCGGCCCGGCCGTACTCTTCGCCGGCCTGGGTATCTACACCGCCTGGCGCAGCCGCGCTGAACTGGTCATCGAAGTGCAACGAGATGCCGCAAGTCGCGCCTCGGAACAAGTGCGCTCCTACAGGGATCGCGTTCACGATAGACTGGCGGTGCCTCTGGACTCCCTGCGGCACGCCATCTCGGGTCCGGGCGCACGCTACACCGTATACGATGATCGAGGCGCCGTCATCGACAACCATCCGCCCGACGCCAACCCGGTTCAACTGGATCTGGGAGGGGGGCGAGGCGACGCGCTGCTCCTCGCGGCGCGCCGTGGCAGCGCTGCTGTCGATGTTATCTGGCTCGAAGGTTCACCCCTTTGGCTCGCCTACATCCCGTCGCACGACACGCTGGCGGTGGTTCTTGAATCCGTCGATCTCGGATTCGTCAACTCGCTTATTTCAGGCGCCAGCGGCCTCACCGCTGCCCTTTACATCGATGACGGCCTGGTGGCCGCGGTGGGAAGCGACTGGCCCCCCGCTCTGCGATCCACCCTGGCCGATTCGCTGCTCGAGCTCGACCGGGCGCTGGCCACGAGCCTGAGAGGCAGCGATGCAGCGATCGCGCCGGTCAAGGACTTCGATGACTGGGACATCATCGGTGCCATCGCGGTTCGGCTCGAAGGGCGCGCGTCTTCCATACCTGAATTGCCAATCGCCCCTCTCCTGGCGCTTATACTATCCGTCGCTTTGGCCGGGCCGACCGTCTGGTGGACGGTGACCCGAGGGCTCACCCTGAGACCTCTTGTAGCGCCGGCGCGGGCTCGACACCTGCGTCGTGGATTCGCCCTCGCGCTTCTGCCACCGGCCTTGGCCGCTACCTGGTTGGCAAGCTCCGATGCCTCGCTCTCCGCTCGCGCCACCGACGCGCTCCTCGACCTCAGCCACGGGATCGTCCGCAACGAGGTCCAGTTGGGCCGCAAGCTCCACCTGTCAGCGGCCAGCCGAATTGCGCGCCTCAGCGGCGCCGAGGTCATCCGCCTGTCCAGCGACTCCATTGCCGATGCGGCCAGCCTCCAGATCCCCGCTGAGATGTTGCAGACCGCAGAAGGTTCAGCCGGCCGACTCCGCTCCGGCGATCTAGTATACTCTTACCGAAGCATCGATCTGATCGACGGTTCGCGGCTCTTCCTGCTTCGCACGCCTCTGGAGGAGGCGCGCAAAGGTGCGCTCTTCTGGCTCGCCGGTCTCTACGGCGCGCTGGCGGTCGGCTTCCTGATCTTCGCCAGCCTTGCCGCTACGTCCGACAGCACCCTGGCCCTGCATGAAGCCCGAACGGCGTGGGCGTTCATCACGCCCTCGCTGATACTGTTGTTGCTCTTTTCCGCAGCACCGCTTCTCTTCTCCCTCTACTTGAGCTTCCACGGGTGGAACCTGCTCGAGGACGCCAAACCGCTCGTCGGCCTGCGACACTACATCGAGCTCGCCGGCGACGGGCTCTTCTGGAACGCGGCGAAGAACACAGCGCTCTACTCGCTCTATGTCCCGCTCACGATGGCCTGCGCCCTG
>CP070722.1:2832709-2838733 GCA_020350785.1 Gemmatimonadota bacterium | reverse complement strand
TTGTTGCGGACTTACGGCTATTGACGCCCGATCGCGGCGGGCTAGTTTTGCGGTCCAACCCGGATCGTAGGCCGGTAGCTCAACTGGCAGAGCAACGGACTCTTAATCCGTAGGTTGAGGGTTCGAGTCCCTCCCGGCCTACTTCTCCCCAGTCAATCTTTGCTTCGACCGGCATCCATCGGTTGAGGGTTCTCGACACCGCTCGCGCGGCTATTGTGCCGTAACTGTGGAACGGCACTAGCGGGCTCGTACATTGGTCGGACCTGTCCCTGGGAGATGTGTGGTCACCTCAACCGCCTGCGATGAAACAGGCCTCGATTTGGTCCAGACCACGCCGGGGGCCGCCATCCGCCGGCACCCAGTCGGCGCGATTGACGACGATGACAGGCACCGTGGTCACTCCCGCCGTCTCCCCGGCTGACAGGACCGTGGACTCGTTCTCGGCGAGGAAGAGCCACCCGTCCCCACCGGAAGGCAGCACGGCAAGGGCCGATCTCACGTCCTCCTTCACGTCGACTTTCACGCCAGGAACGACGGGGATCGGCGGAAGCGGCTCATAGACGACGCGCGCCATGCCCGTGTAGCTGATCTTCTGCGGCAGGGGCGTCGCCAAATCGATGCAGAAGAGAAACTGCGGCTCATCCTTCGACAGCACCGCAACGACGCTGTGGCTGTCGGAGGTCGCCACCATGACCGAAGCCGTCACGCGCTTGGGCTGACTCGGCTGTTGCGTCGCCATGCCCAACGTCAGGGCGAGAACACCGGAAAGGACGAAACCGGAATAGCGCCGACTCATAATCTCCTCACGGATGGGCGGTATGGGAATTACAATCGACCCGTGCAGAGTACGCCCCGCTGCGCAGGCCGTCCAGGCGCCTCCCCTGAGGGCCAACCGGAGCCGGGTGGGCCAGAACCGGCGAGCCCGAGCGGTCGCCGCGGTGCGACGGGTGGTGGAGGATGCGGGCAATCACCCCGGGCTCGGTGACGAACCCGGGCGACTGTCTTGGTTTCGTGCTGATTGTGAGTTCCGTGGCCGTGGTAACCGCGAGCTGATTGCAGCTCGAACTCCGGTTGAGGGTCTCGGTTGCGCCGGTTCGCGGCGCCGAGTGTGGAGCCGCTCCGTGGAGGCCGTGTCTAGGGCGAGTCCCTCCCGGCCTGCTGCGCCTCGGTGAATCCGGTCACCAACTCCAACCCGGATCGCGGTCGTAGATGCGGATCGGGCCGAGCCGCCAATGCTGCTCGTAGCCCGCCGGCGGCCCTTCGTTCATCGTGCTGCCGATCCGCAGCTGATCGAACCCGTCGTGATGATCGGTCGGTGGAGCCCCGATCAGGTGGAACGGCTCGCCGACGCCGTACGGGCCGCACTGGTTGGTGAGAATTCGCTCGGGATCGTCCAGGGCGACCCTGCGCCACTCGGCATGACCGTCGGGCACGCCCGGGGCGCTGGCCCCGCGCACGTGGAAGCGCCACCGCTGCCATTCACCGTTGAAGCACTCGCTGGGCAGGCGCCCGTGGCTTACGGAAGCGTAGTCCGTTATGCCTGCGCCGCGCAGCCGGTACTCATGCCAGTTGGTGCCGACCTTCCAGCGCCAGGTCTTCGCGACGTCTTGCTCGCTGCCGTTTACCCGCTCGAAGAAGATGAACTTGTGACCACCGGTCGTGTCGGTGCAGCCCGGATACTCCCGCTCGTCGAACGTCGTGCTGTAGTTGTCACTGAACTTGACCCACATCTCTATCCACATCTCCTGCGGATAGGGCTCCGGGAGCTTCAGGTTACGACCTATTCCGTTGCCCGGCTTGCACGTGCCGCCGGGTGGCAGGATCTGTCGAGTCTCGAACACTGCAACTGCACCAAGGCCGGGTATCTCGTCCTGCCTTATGAAGAAGTTCTCGCGGAAGAACTCCTCACGCGAGCTGCCGTCGCTCAACCTCCCGCCTCGGTCTTCCCAGCGGCCGGCCACGTTATTGCGGAAATCCGTAGTAGGATCGCCGCTGACGCTGCCGTAGACGGAGAAATCCTCTTCGAACATGCCCTCCGACCAGGATGGGAGATTCTGTGGCGGATCGCCCGGGCCGTCTCCTTCGTTGGGCGCGTTCAAGCCCTCGGAGCACGTGCTGACGAGGAGAACGATCGCCGGCACCACCATCAGCTTGGAGGGCCTCAGACGGGCTGAAAAATTCATGGCGAACCTTCCTTCTTCCTATCCGACCTCAACCTGGCCGCACGTACATGGGGCAAGCAGGAGTGCCAGCCGTCACCAGCGGCGCGTTCGTCTGACAAGGTGTCAAGTATCTTACGAACTCCCATTCGCGCGACGGACAGGCATCGTAGGGACGAGGTGCTATACGCGCAACGTTTGGACCCATGCCACAACCGGGCGTACACGCCGTGCGAAAGCCCTCTGGCCGTGCCCGGGAAGCTGAAAGAGCCTGCAAGACTTGCACAGGGCGGCCACTTTTTGTCGCCCGTGCTCGATCGTGACGCCGGTTCGAGATGTTTGTCGGCCGGAACCGGCCGTGGCGGGACTGAAGCTAGGGACGTCGTTCAGGCGAAATATAAGTCGGGCGGAGGCGACGGCCAAGGTTCTTGACCGTCCTCACGGTCCGGTAGATCGCCTTGGACGACAGGGGCACGCCGCCGTCCCAGTCCGGTGGGAACCCATAGCCCCACTGCTCCATGAGTGGTCCGAATACGAAGCGGGCGTGACGACGGGTCTCGGGGGTGTAGTAAGACTGCCAGCTCTCCTTGTCCTTGGTCTTGTGCAAGATCGGCAGCGGCCGGACCAGTTCGAGGCCGATTCTTCGGATCAGTTCCGCGAAGTCATCCTGGATGTTCTCCAGTCTGTAGACGAAGTCGAAGCGGTGGTGGTCGAGCGAGGACCAGTTCTCCACCGGCAGGCGATAGAAGCGGAAGAGGAATTCAGAAAAGGTAGCGTTCCTTTCCGTGATGTACTTGAAGCGTCTCAGCTTGGCTCGAGAGACCCAAGCCATCTTTCTGCTGTAGTTGCTTCGGTGGTCTTGCTTGTATTTGGTGTAGCTGGTGACCGCTTCGTCGAGTGGATTGCGAACGCCGGAGAAGACGAAGTACTTCTTCTGCTCGGGGCTCGCGTACTTCAAGTACTGTCGGTAGTTGCTGTGCTTGTGCAGCACGACACGGCCGCCGTAGTGATCGCGCAACTCTTGACTGATTGCCGTGGTCGCCGTCTGCGGCAACTCGACAAACACATACTTGTGCTTGTCACTGATGATCATGTGAGTACCTGAACCGAGCTTTTAGTCGTTCGAGTCTATCTCCCAGACGTTATTGTCACGATCGATGTCCGGGAACACCTGGCCGGGATCGATCTCGACTCGCACCACCGGTGAGCCGGCCGGTACGCTGATCTCGGCGCGCGTCGCGCCGCGCAGCCAGGCCTCCACCGGAACCTCATCTTGCAGCGTCTCGCCGTTCTCGAGTGTGATCGACACGCGAGCTGGCATCGGAACCCAGCCATGATTCTCGATCACGATCGTCGTTCCGCCATCACCGGCGGTCACGCTGGCGACAGCCTGATCCAGCGTCCAGATCTCGTAGTACCAGGAGCGCCAGAACCAATCGAGGTTCTGGCCGCTGGCCGTGCTGAAGAGGTTGAAGAAGTCCCAGGGCTTGGGGTGCTTGTAGGCCCACGTCCTTATGTAGTCCTGGTAGATGGCGTCGAAGCGATCGGTGCCCAGCAGGGCGCGCAGAGTGTTGAGCAGCATCGCAGGCTTTTCGTAGGAGGCGATGCCGTAGGCCGGGCCCGGATAGTGAAAGTCGCTGAGCCGCATGATCTCGCCTTCCGCGCCCATGCGCGCCACCTGAAGGTAACCCATGCTGTTGCCGGCCACTGGCGTCGGCTGACCGTAGTAGTCGGCGCTGGCGTAGCCGCCGTTGAACGATGTCGTCCCTTCATCCATCCACGAGTAGCGGCGCTCGTCGGTGCCGACGATCATGGGCACCCACATATGGGCGAGCTCGTGCGAGGTGACGCCGTAGAGAGCGCGCTCGCTGGCGTTGGGGAAGGTGTAGTCTCCCATCAGCGTCATCATGGGATACTCCATCCCGCCGCCCTCGATTCCACCGCCCTCCACGGATGTCATGTGAGGCCAGGGGTAGGGAAAGCCCGTCCATTTGGACAGGTAGGCGATGCTGTGCCTGGCATAGTCCCACTCCTTGACCCAGAGCGGCGCTTCGGCGCGCCAGAACGAGTTGATCAACGTGTAGTCGGTCGTTCCGTCGCCGTCCAGGTCGCCCACCGGCGTACGCACGGCATCCCATTGCGACTTGCGCATGGCGCTGAACACGACGTCGCGAACCGTGTCGGCATGGAAGCGCCAGTTCAACGGCCCGGCTTCGGAGACCTTCGTCGCCATACCCGCGGCGATGTCCTCGGCGGTCAGCACGTGAACGACCTCGTCGCTGCCGTGGGCGCGCCGGTACCGTTCCAGCACGTTCGGCTGCAGCACGTCTTCGGCGTTCATCAGCTCGCCGGTCGCCATGATCATCCAGCCTTGCGGCGCTTCGACGGTGAGGTCGTAGCTGCCGTAGCCCATATAGAATTCGGCGTTGCCCAGGAACTGGTCGATCTGCCAGCCGACCACATCGTCGTAGACGGCCATCTGCGGGTACCAGTAAGCGATGTGGAACAGGTTGTCGGCGTTCCAACCCATGCGTCCGCTGGGGGCGCCGCGCTGCGGCACGGTGAACGACCAGTCGACCTCTATCTCGATGGAATCGCCGGAGGCCAGCGGGGTAGGCAGGACGAGTGGCATCGTCGTCCCCTCAACGTAGTACCCGGGATCTAGCCGGCCCACAAACATCGATAGCCGATCCACCGGTACGAAGGCCAGGACCTGACTTATCAGCGGGCCCTGGCTGTGGCTGGCGGTCAATAGCGAGTCGGCAACGGTCACGCGCTCGATCTCGATGCCGCCGGTGATCTCTGCCTGCCGGTTACGCGCCATGCCCTCGGCGTGCAGGTTCTGGATCAGCTGGAGCACGACGATCGGCAGATCGTCCGGCGAGTTGTTGTGGTAGAGGAGGCGAGCCGAGCCCTCGATACGCTTCTCCTCGGGAAGGAGTCGCGCCCGCAGCGTGTAGTCGGTCCACTGCTGCCAGTAGTTCGGCCCCGGCTCGCCGGTCGTCGTGCGGGTTCCGTTCTGGACGGCGGCCTGGAAGTCGGCCGGCGGCACGACCGGGTAGGGAATCGGGCGCTCCGTCGTCTGGGCCAGGGCCGTACTCGGCCCGAACCCTACCAGAAGCGTGAGCCCGGCCAACAAGCGGATGATCTGCTGCATCGTCAAGCCTCCCGTGCTGAGGATCTGGAGGCTCAAGTATCATCGGCAGCGCCCGGTTGGGCAAGATGAGCGTGTGGGGTGATGAAAGGGTCTGTCTTTGCGGGCCAATCGTCCGCGGTCACGCCTCGCGCCGTTCGCTGCCCTGGCGGATCTGCGAGAGGTCGTCGATGACCGCGGCAGGCAGCTCCGCCCGCGTCCAGGGGCAGCGCAGCTTGTCGCCCAGGTCGTAACAGGGTATCGCCCACAGTTCCGGGTCTCCCAGCTCGACCTGGACATCGAGGGAGCCGATGTCGGCGGCGCGATCGATCTCGGCGAGGATGTAGTGGCGGGCGATCCGCTTGGCGTCCCGGGATGAGATGGCGCCGCCCGGCGACTCGGGGCCGTGTCCGTGCCGTGTATCCCAGGTCGGCTGGATTCTGGTATATACGAGTCCCCACTCGCCGATATAAGTCGGCCGATAGATCGCGTAGGCGGCGACGAAGGCGCGTCGGATCTGCGCGGCCCGATCCCGGGCGCCGAGGTGGGAGGCTTCGGCGACCCGTGGGGGCTGCGCCGACGCGGTCACAACGAAGCTCCAGTAGGGAAGGTAGAGTAGCGCGTGCTGGGCCTGGGCCGGCGGCGCCACGTAGAGCGAGGGCCGCTCGTGCAGGCCGCCGGCCGCGATCTCCCAGCCGCGCCCGCATTGCGGGCAGCGGAAGGCCACGTCGT
>CP070722.1:2828800-2832609 GCA_020350785.1 Gemmatimonadota bacterium | reverse complement strand
GCCTACTTCACGCTGGCGATGATCGCGTCGCATCTCGTGCTACGCTTCGGCGTGAGGCCGCCGGGAAGCCTGCTGGGCCTCGCGGCCCACGATCTGCCCTTGATCGCCGCCCTCATCTTCGGAGGCGTACCACTCGTCTTCGACCTTTCCGTCAAGCTGGTGCGCCGTGAGTTCGGATCCGACCTTCTGGCCGGCATCTCGATCGTCACCGCGGTCATTCTGGGTGAGTATCTGGCCGGATCGCTCGTAGTCCTCATGCTGTCGGGCGGCGAGGCGTTGGAAGCTTACGCGGTGCGGAGCGCCTCGTCGGTGTTACAGGCGCTGGCCAATCGCATGCCGTCGGTGGCGCACGTGAAGCGCGGCGGCGGCGTGACCGACGTGCCACTGGACGATGTGCGCGTCGGCGACACGCTCGTGGTCTTTCCACATGAGATCTGTCCGGTCGACGGCAAAGTCGTCGAGGGGCACAGCGTGATGGACGAGTCCTACCTCACCGGCGAACCCTACATGATGTCGAAGTCGCCGGGCTCGGAGGTGCTATCGGGCTCGATCAACGGCGAGTCCGCGCTGACCATCCGAGCCGGCAAGCTGGCGATCGACTCTCGCTATGCGAAGATCATGGAGGTGATGCGCGAGTCGGAACAGAGCCGGCCGCGGCTGCGCCGGCTGGGTGATCAGCTGGGCGCCTGGTACACGCCGCTGGCCGTGGCCCTGGCGCTGGCGGCCTGGGGGCTGAGCGGCGAGTCGATCCGCTTTCTCGCCGTGCTCGTGGTGGCAACGCCCTGCCCGCTGCTCATCGCCATTCCCGTGGCCATCATCGGCTCGATCTCGCTGGCGGCGAAGAACGGAATCATCATCAAGGATCCGGCGGTGCTGGAGCAAATCGACACATGCCGGACCGCGATCTTCGATAAGACGGGCACGCTGACTTACGGCCGGCCCAAGCTGACGGAGATCATCGCGGCCGAGGGTTTCGAAAGCTCGGAGGTACTGGCCCTGGTGGCCGGTCTGGAGCGCTACTCGAAACACCCGCTCGCCGGCGCGATTCTCGACGCGGCGCACGCTGCCGACCTCGTCCTGGAAGAAGCTGCAGAGATCAACGAGCGGCCCGGCGAAGGCCTCTTCGGAACGATCGGCGGCCGCCGCGTCGATGTCACGAGCCGCGTGGACCTGCTGGAGCGGCGCCCCGACCAGGGGGATTCGCTGCCGCCGCCGGGCGGCGGCCTGGAGTGCGTGATCGCGATCGATGGCCGCTACGCCGCCGCCTTCCGCTTCCGCGACGAGGTGCGAAGCGAGGGAGCCTCCTTCATCAACCACCTCAAGCCCAGGCACCAGCTGGAGCGCTTGATGCTGGTCTCGGGCGACCGCGAGTCGGAGGTGCGCTACCTTGCCGACCAGGTGGGCATCGAGGAGGTGTATTACGGCCAGAGCCCCGAGCAGAAGCTCGAGCTCGTCCGGCAGGAGACCGGGCGCGCCAGGACCATTTTTCTGGGGGACGGGATCAACGACGCGCCCGCCATGACCGCGGCCACCGTGGGAATCGCCTTCGGGCAGCATAGCGACATCACCACCGAGGCGGCCGGCGCCGTGATCATGGACAACACTCTCCACAAGGTGGACGAGTTCCTCCACATCAGCCGCCGGATGCGCGCCATAGCCCTGCAGAGCGCGGTCGGCGGCATGGCGCTCAGCGTCGTCGGGATGCTTTTCGCCGCCTTCGGTTACCTGCCGCCGGTCGCCGGCGCGATCACGCAGGAGATCATCGACGTGGTCGTGGTCGTCAATGCGCTACGCGTGGCCATCCCGCCCAAGAAGCTGACCGACTATCACGCCATCCCAGTCAAAGCAGGTTCGGCCGAGCTATAGGGAAGATTCCAGCCGACCAAGAAGACCTTTGAGCTCTTTCACGCTGGGCACGTGTCCGGCCACCTTGACCTCGCCGTCCACGGCCAGCGCCGGCGTGATCGTCACGCCGCGCCTGACATACTCACGGACGTCGTAAATGTGCTCCACTTCAGCATCGAGACCCAGTTCCACCAACGCAGTACGGGCGTTCCTTTCGGTCGCCTCGCACTTGAGACAACCGGGTCCCATCACTTCGATCTTCATACGGCCAACCTTCCTGTTACTCATTCAGAAAACCAACAGCCCGGCCACCCAGCCGAACACCGTTCCGAGCACGATCACCGTAGCCACGTAGACGACCGCTTTCTTGACACCGAAGACGCGGGCCACGGCCAGCCAATTGGGCAGGCTGATGCCAGGACCCGTGAGCAGAAGCGCTAACGCCGCGCCGGGCGCCATGCCAAGCCCCATCAGCTTGTCGACGAACGGCGCCTCGGTCATCGTCGCGAAATAGCTGATACCGCCAATCAGCGTAGCGAGGAACGCCGACAGCAGGCTGGAGGAACCGAGCCAACGCTGAATCCAGGCTTCGGGCAAGACCTCCCCGATGATGCCGACGATGAACACGCCGATCAGCAGTAACGGGAAGATCAAACGGACGAACCACCACGACTCTCGCAGCCAGCGCGCGATCTCGCCTCTCGACTTGACCCGGAACGCGAACCCGAACACCGCGGCCATGCCCGCGGCCCACACGAAGACCTTGTGAAGATAGGGTCCCCGCTGCACGAGATAGTTCGGCGCCAGCAACGCCAGCACGAGCAGCCCCAGCAACAAGAGGTCGCTGCCAGCGACCAGTCGCGGCAACCCGGCCATCGCCGGGCGGGGATTCCCGGCCCCGGCCACCGAGTCCGACGGCGAAGCCGCCGCCGCGGCGGAGTGCTGCAGGTCGTCTCTCAGGAAAGCCACGCTCATCACCCAGCCGACGATGACTGCCACGAGCAGCGCGACGGCCAGCCGCGTCACCACCATCTTGCCGCCGAGGATCGCGCCGGTGTAGACCAGCGCCAGCACGTTGGCCGCCGGCGCCACCCACAGCAGGATAAAGGCAGGCCCGATCCCGGCGCCGCCGTAGTAAAGCCCGCTTGAAACGGGGATGACGGTGCAGGAGCAGGCGGCCACGAAGAAGCTGCCGCCGGCGGCAAGGGGGAACGAGCGGACCTTGCTGGCGGCGGCGCCGATGTGGTGGACGATCGCCTCTTTGGAGATAAAGCTCACCATCGCGCCCGCCAGCAGGAAGGCGGGAATCAGACACGTCAGGACGTGCAGCGCGATATAGTCCTTGAGCGCCGCAATCCCGGCGCCCAGCCATTCCATAATCATGAGGACGCTCCCGGCTCGCCCCCGCCGAGCTGCGCCAGTTCTTCCCGCGCCTGCTGCGTGATCAGCCTGGCAAGCTGATCACGCAGCCTCGTTACCGCGGCGCTCCGCACCGCATAGATCACCCGGACGCCGTCCTTGCGCGCCTTGAGCACACCGGCGCGCCTGAGGATCTGGAGATGGCGGGAAACCGTCGACTGATCGAGTCCTAGGTACGGGTCGATCTCGCAGCCGCAACGCTCGCCCCGAGCCAGGAGATCGACGATCGCTAGCCGCGCGGGGTGGGCGAGGGCCTGCAGGAACCGGGCTTCACGCTGGTGTCTCGGCAGGTCGGAACGGGAGTCAGGTTTAGTCATGGCCTTTCATGCATATATGCACACTATTGCATGTATAAGCGCCCGGCCCGCTCCCGTCAAGTCCGCCCACTCGGCACCGACAGCTCCGCGCCCCCCCTCGCCACGCCCCCGGTCCGTCCGGTTGACACCCCCGGCGCCCGCCAATACGTTTCGACGTTTACCATGCTGCGGGGTGGAGCAGTCAGGTAGCTCGCCGGGCTCATAACCCGGAGGTCGTGGGTTCAAATC
>CP070722.1:2820056-2828700 GCA_020350785.1 Gemmatimonadota bacterium | reverse complement strand
GGCCGTACCGCTGGGCCAGGTATCGGCCCTGGCGGTTTACGACTTCACGACGGGAGAGGTGAGCACGATCGCACTGCCGCAGAACTCCGGCGCCTCCGGCGTGGCGTTCGTGTCCGACTCGGTCGTCTATGTAGCCAATTCCAACCTGAACACGGTCAGCGTGGTGGATATCGCTCGCGGCTCCGTCGATCGCGAGATCCCGGTCGGCGTGTTCCCGCAGGCGATCGTCGCGCGGCAGGATCGGGTCTTCGTATTGAACGGCGAGCTGGACTCGAACTTTCAGCCGGCGCGCCGGGGGACGATAACCGTGATCGACGCGGCAACGCACGCAGTCACCGACACCGTACGACTTTCGGGCTACAATCCGACCGCGGCAGCCTGGAGGTTCGATGGACGGCTGTATGTGGTCAACTCCGGGACGTTCGGCCAGGCCGACGGGAGCGTATCGGTGGTGAACGCGGTTCCGTCGCAGGAGGTCGCCCACTACCCGGACTTCGCGGAGTTCCCCGGAGACATCGCCTTCGACGCCTTCGGCATCGCCTACGTCAGCTCATTCGCCTATGGCATTGCTGTCTGGGACCCGGACAGCCGGGCCTTCGTCAATCCGCCTTCGGCTCCGCTGATCATCGACGGCTACACCATTTCCAGCGGCGTAGGCTTCGATCGCGCCGGCCGTCTCTACACCCTGATTCCGGGGGACTGCATCGCCCCCGGCGCCGCTCTCAGAACGCTTCCCGGGGCAGCGCTCGTGCAGGAGTTCGGCGTCGGCGTTTGCCCGATCGACATAACCTTCACCACGCTCTCCAGCCAATGAGATCCGGGCAAGTTCCCAAGCTAGCTCTACTCCTGGCGTTCAGCGCTTGCTGGGGCGGCCCGGGCCGCGAGGCATCGATCGGAGCCGACTCGGGCGGCCGCGGCAGCGCGACTCGAGTGATCTCACTCATCCCATCGGCAACGGAGACCATCGTCGCTTTGGGCGCCGCCGACCGCTTGATCGCGCGCACCGACTACGACATAGCTCCGGCGCTCGCACACTTGCCCTCGGTGGGACAGGGTCTCACGCCCAGCCTGGAACAACTCGCCATGCTCCAGCCGGATCTCGTGATTGCCTGGCCGGACAACACCGCACGCTCGGTCATCGCGCGGCTGGCCGACCTGGGCATCGACACGTACTCGCCGTCAGTGCAGACGCTGGCCGACCTGCGCAGCGCGACGCGGGAGGTTGGCGGTAGGCTGGGCCTCGAGCGATCCGCCGACTCACTCATCGCCAAGATCGATGCCGGTCTCGACGATGTGAGAGAGGCCGCGGAGGGAAGAGACAGGCCGTCGGTCTTCTACGTCGTCTGGTACGATCCTCCAACCACGGCCGGTTCGGGCACCTACATCAACGAGCTGATCGAGATCGCCGGCGGCCGTAACCTCTTTGCCGACGCGCCGGGTGCATGGCCGCAAGTGAGCCTGGAGGAAGTAGTCCGACGCCAGCCCGACATCGTCATTTTCTCCCAAACGGAGGAGAGCCCGGTGGAGCTCGAGCACATCTCCGCGGCGGCTGGCTGGCATCAGCTGCGGGCGATCAATGCAGGTTCCGTCGCCGTCGTCGATGCGAACCTCTTCAATCGACCCGGCCCGAAGGTGGCAGACGTGGCGCGCCGCTTGGCAGAGTTGCTTCATCCCGACATCCGATCCGATCGGCCGGTACCTTGATCGCGCGCAACGCCGGCCGGCTACTGTCTCTGGCGCTGCTGGCGGCGGCGGCGCTCGTGGCCAGCATCGCGCTGGGAGCCGCGGACCTGCCGCCGGGCGACGTGCTGGACGTGCTCCTGGGCCGTGGAAGCGAGCCGGCGCGCACGATCGTGTGGAGCCTGCGCCTCCCCAGAGCGATCCTCGCCCTCCAGGTAGGTGCCGCCTTGGGACTGGCGGGAGCCGCCTTTCAGGCCCTGCTCCGCAACCCGCTGGCGGAACCGTACGTCCTGGGCGTCTCGGGCGGCGCCGCGGTCGGTGCGGTGGCCGCCGTCGTGCTTGGCCTCAGCGCGGCGGCGCCCTGGTCGCTACCGATCGCCGCCCTGGCCGGCGGCCTGATCGCCATCGGGGTGGTGCTGAGGATCGCCATGCACGCGACGCGCGGCATGGACACGCGCGTTCTGCTGCTCGCCGGCGTCGTAGTGGGGGCCTTCTTCAACGCCGTCATCCTGTTACTGCTCACCTTCGCGTCGGCGGAGACCTTCCGCTCCGCGGTGTTCTGGATGATGGGCAGCCTGGCCGGGGCCAGTTGGTCAGTGGCGCTGTTGCTGGGAGCCTATCTGGCGCCCGCGATGGCGGCGTTGTTTCTCATGGCGCGACCGCTCAACCTGCTGTCCGTCGGAGAGGAAACGGCTCTGTACCTGGGAACGCCGGTCGAGCGCGTGAAATTGGCCACCTACGTGCTCGCCTCGCTTTTGGTGGCCGCCGGCGTAGCGGTCAGCGGAATCATCGGGTTCGTCGGCCTGGTCGTTCCGCACGCCGTCAGACTGATGTGGGGCAGCGATCACCAACTGCTTCTGCCGGCTTCGGTCCTGGCCGGCGGCGGCTTCCTGCTGGCGGCCGACACGGTGGCGCGCACCGCGGCTGCACCGGCCGAGCTGCCCGTCGGCGTCATCACGGCCCTCGTGGGTGTGCCGTTGTTCATCGTGTTGCTGACCCGGAGGCGCCTGTGACACCAACGGCAAGCCCACGGAGCACTGCCATGTCCGGAGACCGCGCGACGTCGGTGTTCGCGGTGCGGCACGTGCGCTTCCGCTACCCTGGTGCAGGACGACCCGCACTCGACGGCGTCAGCTTCGAGGTCGCTCAGGGTGCCCTCTACTCCCTCATCGGACCCAACGGGTCGGGCAAGTCGACGCTGCTGAGGATCCTCTTGGGGTCCTTGCGACCTGATCAGGGCTCCGTCGCGTACGCCGGGAAGTCAGTCACGCAATGGAACCGCCGCGCCTTCGCGCGGCAGATCGGAGTCGTCCCGCAGAGCGAGGAAATGACTTTCCCGCTCACGGTGCGCGAGATGGTCGCCATGGGCCGCTATCCCCATCTGGGTATCCTGGGGCGCATGAGCGTTGAAGACCGCGAATCCGTCGAGGACGCCCTGCGACGCTGCGATGTGACCGAACTCGCCGACCGACTCATGTCGCAGCTCTCGGGCGGCGAGCGCCAGCGCGCGCTGATCGCCAGAGCCCTGGCTCAGCGACCCAGCACGCTGGTCCTCGACGAGCCCACGGTCTCCCTCGACATCCGTCACGAGATGGAGATCTTCGAGCTGCTGGCCGAGCTTTCGAAGGACGACGGCGTCACCGTCGTACTCGTGACGCATCACATCAACCTCGCGGCCCGTTACGCAGATCGCTTGCTGCTCCTGGCCGGAGGCAGTGTCGCGGCCGAGGGGCCGCCCGAAGATGTACTATCACGAGAGACGGTCGAGCGCGTCTACGAGTGGCCGGTAATGGTCGACCGCCATCCCGGCTCGGGGTGGGACGCCGATGCGCCCCAGGTAATACCGCTCAGCGGAGATCCGCGCCAACAGTGACGCTCGCCATGTGCCAGGTTACCGCCAATCGGTCGACCGCCACCCCGCATCAGTCCGGTTCGCCAGGCTTGAACGGCGAAGGGTGGCGGTGCTCGTCGTACAGGTAGGCTCCCGGGAAATCCGCCGCTTTGACGTTCTTCTTTCCGCTCCAGCTCTCGATGTCGATTCGGAACACCGAGGTGCGCTCCAGCTCCTGCAGGTCGGGTGGCCGATAATCTCGGTTCGGCTTCAAGTGCGGCGCGTACTTGTCCATCAGCAACTGCAGAGCACGACGCTTCTCTTCCTCATCCTCCACTATCCTGCCGACCCCGAAGACGGCGACCCCCGCGTATTCAACGCTGAACTCCAGGGCAGCCTCATCAGGCAGCAGTCTGCCCATCTCGCTCACACTGAAACAGACTCGGCCGGCGCGCTCCAGATTCGAGCGTGTCCGGCCGTGCCGCGCGGTGTGCAAGTAGATCGCGTTAGTCGTCGCGTCGTAGACGTAGAGGTTGCTATTGATGAAGGGTTGCTGATCGGCGACGGTGGCCAACGCACCCCAGGCACCCGATTGAAGAAAGCTTCTGACCCAATCCGCGTCTTGAGCCCTGTCCCGGCGCCGAAGCTCGTTGATGGGACGCCCTTCATAGTCGGACATTATCCTGCACTCCCGTTCCGGCTCTCGATCACCTATTAATAGCTCCGTTGAAGGGGATTACGGCCCGGAGGCCGCCACCCGATCCGCGCACGGCTTGATGAAAGCACAATTCTAACATGGCCACGGCTGAGATCCACTCCGGCACTTCGGGCTACTCCTATCCCGAATGGAAGGGCTCGTTCTATCCCGAGAAGCTGCCGCAATCGGAATTCCTGCGACACTACTCCGAGAGACTCTCGACGGTCGAGATCAACAACACCTTCTACCGCTTCCCGGCGGCCAAACTGCTGGAGGGCTGGCGTGACGGGACCCCTGACGGCTTCACCTTTGCCGTCAAGGCTAACCAGGGGATAACCCACAGGGGCCGGTTACGAGAGGTCGACGATCTGACACGAGACTTTGTCGAACGTTGCAGGTTGCTGAAGAGCAAGCTGGGTCCGATACTCTTTCAGCTTCCACCCAACTTCAAGCGCGACGACGCCCGGCTAGCGGATTTTCTCGACATCCTCGACCCACGCCTCCGCTACAGCTTCGAGTTCCGTCACGAGAGCTGGTTCGACGATGTGGTGTACAGCCTGCTCTCCGATTCAGGAGCCGCCCTCTGCGTGTCGGAAGGCGACCGGCTGGACACCCCGCGCATCGCCACCGGCCGCTTCGTCTACGTCCGGCTGCGCAAGGAAGAGTACAGCGACGCCGAGCTGGCTAACTGGCACGCCTGGATGGCGGAGCAAAGCGCAGCCGGCCGGGAAGTCTTCGTCTACCTCAAGCACGATGAGGAGGGCGCTTCGCCGGAATACGCTTTACGCCTTCTCGCGGGCGGCTGAGGGCGGCCAGGGCGTCAGCCTGCTTGCCGGAGGGGACCGGCCGACGCATTTTAATGCCCCCATCGGCGCTGGGGAGTTCCGGGACAGCGACTTCGAAGGCTCGTGGCGGCGCCGGATATCAAGGAGGGAACCTAATGGCGGGTATCTATCGTTCGCTGTACTATGCCGACGTGACCGTCGGTAGCGGCGGCAGGTTGACCATCCCCCAGGAGGTGCGCGAGGACCTCAAGATCGAGGACGGCAGCGTCTTGACTCTGCGCGTCGAGGAGAGCCCCGACGGCCAGCGTCAAATGGTCATCTGGAAGTCGGCCCAGCAGCCAGAGGAATAGCGCCCTCCTCCAGCCGCCGGGCCGATTTGCGATCCGCGCTCGGGTCGCCGGTCACCTTAGCACACCCTGAATGTAGTCCTTCAACATCCTGTTCTCGTACGTCTTCTCAGTCAGGTGGGCGCGCACTACATCCCCTATCGAAACCATACCCACAAGATCCTGGCCTTCCATGATGGGCAGATGCCGGACACGATTGTTCGTCATGATGCCCATAGCATAGTCGATCTTGTCATCAGGCACGCCAACCACCAGATCGGTGCTCATGATGTCGCTCACGAGCATAGGACACGGGTCTTCTTCCAGCTTCTGATTCTCCAACAAAGCGCAACGCTCCCCACACATTCGCAGCACATCACGCTCCGATATGATTCCGGCCACTTCGCCATCCTCACCGCGAACCACCAGCGCGCCAATCCGGTGCTTGTTCATCTTCACAACCGCATCGTGCACCGTTGCGCCCGGCGCTATCGTGACTACATCACTTCCCTTTTGACGGAGGATATCCTTGAGTCTCATGCTGGGGCTCCTTTCGGGAAAGCGCTGGCACCGACGCCCGAGCAGCGGGCGAGCGGAGCGGCGGTAGGCGGAGGCGCGGAATCTATCACTATTATTAGTATCGCCAACCACAGTTAATTACGCCAGCTACGAGTCTGCAAATGTCACATATCCTACTACTTCTCGCGACCCACACCTACCGCGCCCAGGATTTCCTGGACGCGGCCGCTGCCTTGGGCGTGGCCGTCACGGTGGGAGCCGACGGCAGTCAGGCGCTGGCCGACCTGGTGCCCGAGAGCACCCTGGAGCTTGACTTCGGCAACCTGGAGGGGAGCCTTGCGTCGATCGCGCGCCTGGCGACGCAGCATCCCATCGACGCCGTGGTCCCGGCGGAAGACGAGGGAACCGTTCTGGCTGCGCGGGCCGCGGAGACTCTCGGGCTGCCGCACAACCCGGTGGAGGCGGTGGTAGGGGCCCGCTACAAGCACCTGACCCGGAAGAGGCTGGCGCGGATGGGCGTGCCCGGGCCAGGCTTCCGGCTGTTGAGCGTGGATGACGATCCCGAGGTCGCAGCCGCGCAAGCGACCTATCCCTGTGTACTCAAACCGGTGCTGCTCTCCGCCAGCCGCGGTGTGATCCGGGCCAACGAGCGGAAGGGTTTCGTCGTCGCTTTCCGCCGGATCGCCCGGATTTTGGAGGAGCCCGAGGTGGTGGAGCGGCACGATCCGGCCGCGCGGCTGATATTGGCCGAGGAGTACGTAGCCGGTGACGAGCTGGCCGTGGAGGCGGTGCTGACGAACGGCGAATTGCAGGTGTTGGCGCTGTTCGACAAGCCCGATCCGCTGGAGGGGCCCTTGTTCGAGGAGACCTTGTTCGTGACGCCCTCACGGCGGCCCGAGAGCGAGCAGAAGGCGATCGGCGAGCGCGTCGCCTGGGCCGCCCGGGCGCTGGGCCTACGCCACGGGCCCCTGCATGCCGAGGTCCGCGTGAACGAGCAGGGTATCTACCCGATCGAGATCGCGCCCCGCTCGATCGGCGGCCTTTGTTCGCGCACGCTGCGCTTCGGGGCCGGCATATCGTTGGAGGAGCTTATCCTGCGGCATGCCACGGGCATGGGCATCTCCGGCCTCGAGCGCGAGCCCCGGGCGGCCGGGGTCATGATGATCCCGATCCCCTCGGGCGGAATCTTGCGCGCGGTAGGCGGCGTGACCGAGGCCGAGACAGTGCCGGGAGTGCGTGGGATCGAGATCAGCATTCCCATCGGCCAGAACGTCGTGCCCCTCCCGGAGGGGCACCGCTATCTGGGCTTCATCTTCGCCAGCGCCGACACTCCCCAACAGGTCGAGAAGACGCTGAGGAGGGCGCACCGCCGGCTGGAATTCTCCATTGAGCCGGCGGCGGCCCCGGATCAGCCAAGCTCTTTGATGTAGATGTTCCTGAAGTAGACCGGGCTCCGGTCGTCGTGGTTCTGCAGTCCGATGTACCCGCGCTTGGCGAAATCCTCGACCTTGCCCCGCGGCTCGGCCTCCCAATCGACGATCTTCGTGCCGTTGAGCTCAACCTCTATGTGACTGCCCTGGAAGGTGATCTTGAAGTGGTTCCACTCACCCGGTGGATTCGAGGCCCGCCGGCTGGGCGCTTCGGCATCGTAGATGGCACCCGTCTGATGTATCCCTTCCCCGGCATCGTTGATCTGAACCTCGAAGCTGTGGTAGATGTAGTCGTCGCTGCTCGGCACCCCGGGAACGCGCACGAAGATTCCCGAGTTCGTTGCCGAGTCGGCGGACATGAAGTCCAACTCGAGCACGAAGTCGCCGTACTGCTTGGCGCTGTACCAGAAGAGCCCCATGCCGCCGTGCGACTTCAGGATCCCGGTCCCGGCATCCAGCTCGAAGTAGCCCGGCCCATAGTGGTTCCAGCCCTGCTTGGTGTATCCGTCATCTTGCTGCCGCAGAATCTGCACGTAGTCAGCCTGCGAATCAGCCTCCCAGGCGACCTCATCCATCGTCTCGACCTTTGCGCTCGCGCTCTGCTCGCCGGATTCCGATGTGGAACAGGAAACCATCGCCAGCACCAAGACAGCAACGAGAAAACGCTTCATATTCTACCTCGCGGCCGGGTTGTCACCGGATCGAATTCGCCTACGGTACTTGGCGCCGCGGATTCCACTCACCCTTCGCCACGGCCGGTACGAACGACTCGAGATCGGCTGGTGGGAAGGCGATGGTTCTCTCCTCTTCAGCGCTCATGTAGGCCGCCATCAAGAGTTCCGTCACGTTCACACCGTCACTGAAGTTCTCCAGCGGACGCTCACCTGCAAGGAAACTCTGTACCATGTGACGATTCTCGCCGACGTAGCCGTACTCGCTCTCCTCGTCACTCACGATCGGCATAAGCCCTACCTCGGCGTTCTGCTTCTCCACCAGATCCTCGCCGGCCGCACCTCGCACCTGGCGGCTGAAGAACACCTTGGGGCCGGCATCCAGCGAATTGACCGACAGCGAGTACTCGGGGCCCAGCAGCTCCATGCTGAGTCGTAGCCCCGCGCCCACGAAGCACCAGGACGTCGTCGCCTCGACGATGCGCTCCTCGCCGTCGGCCGCCCGGTATTCGACCAGCGCCCGGGCGAAATCTTCTGCGGGGCGAGTGATGTAGTCGGTCTTTCCATCACTGCTCTCCGAGAGCAGGCGGGCGTAGTGGGGCTGCTGCCACTTGAGGCAGGCGGTATGAGCCGTGACCTTGACCGGCTCGAGATGCTCGCGCGGGGCGTCCGGCGGCGTCAGCAGGAAGCGGGCGACCTCCACTG
>CP070722.1:2803121-2819956 GCA_020350785.1 Gemmatimonadota bacterium | reverse complement strand
CGGGCATTGGTGAGCCGATGCTACCCATCAGTGTTGGCGTCAATGCAATCGCAGATGCGTATTAGGGTTACCGGGCAATCGGCGCGAAGGCCGGTTCAGATCGATCTCGGTTGGGTCTGCAGGAAAAGAATCAAGAAAGAGAATTGATGCTAGGTGCCAAGGAAAGTCGATGGCGCTGGGGGGCGGCATGGGGTCCTGGTCCGCGCTCGGTCGGCCCTTCATGTAAACTGGGGCTGGCTGCCACGCAGCAGAGCGGGTGACGATCTGTTGACACCGCGGCGTTAGAGTTACGGGTCGTTGTCTCCCGGCACCCGAACGGGGCGGTCGGAACTCGTGGGGTGCGGAGCGGCCGAGAACGATCGGAGGGGCTGAGTGTGAGAGATGGGTGGCGCTACAGAGTCTGGCTGGACCGGGCATTCACTCTGATGACGGCGGTCATGGGGTTGGGCGCGCTTTACCTGTTGACGACCGAACGGGTCATTCCGGCCTTGCGAGGCGAGCCGGGTCGGGTAGGGGAAGGCGAGCGCCTGGTGGAGCGATTGGAGCTGGAGCCGCTGGAGAGGGTGAGAGGTGGGGCTGAGGGCGTGGTGGAGGTACCGGGTCGGCAGGCGACCGTACTGATGGTCTTCAGTTCCAGCTGTCCGGCGTGTTACACGAACGTTCCCGCGTGGAGGCGGGTGTTGGAAGCGGGCGTGGGCGCGGCGGAGATGTTGGCCGTCGGGCTACAGCGGGATCGTCTCGCGGCGCGTGAGTACGTTAGAGCGCACCTGAGAGGCGTGCGCGGTGTGGTGCCGACGGACCCGCGACGCTTTGCTGCGATCTTGGGTATCGAGGTTGTGCCCTTCACCGCTGTGGTGGGCGGCGACGGGGTGCTGAGATATGCGAGGCAAGGAAGTCTCGACTCTGCGGCTGTGCATTCGTTGTTACGCGCGCTGGGGCCCTGATGGGCTCTTACCCATAGGAGAAAGGACCGGACGATGTGGAGGAGACCTCTGGTATTGGCGGCCGTGACGGCGTTTGTACTGAGCCAGCCCGCGCCTGCGTTCGCCAAGACGTGCGAGGACATCTGTGGGGAGAGGGCGGCCGAGAAATGCGAGAACATCGACTCGATGAAGTGCGCAGCGTACATCGCGGGCTGCCTGGCTGGCTGTTACTTCGGGAAGCTCGTCAACTAAGGGGAGGTGGTGTCGATGAGGCGGTTTCTATTGACGGTATCTTCGTTGGTTCTGGCGTTCGCTGCTTCAGCGAACTCGGCGACCGCGGCTAAGGAAGACAACTCGAAGTGCGAAGCCTTCTGCCTTGGGGTCGCCGCGAGCTGTTACATAGTCGTGGGCCCCTTCGGCGGGAAGGATAAGTGCGAGGCCATGTACGAGGGTTGCCTGGACGGCTGCAAGGCCGGGTCGGAGAGCAGCTGAGCGGGCGGGTGAAGATTGATTACTAGTGAGCACGGATCGAGCGTTGTGGCCGGCATACTGGCCACAACGCTCGCTCTCTCCGCTTGCGGTGAGCGTTCGGCGGAGCGAAGCCGCGCGGTGAGGGCGGATAGTCGGGGTGCGGCGGCGTTGGATTCGGTGGTCGTCTTAGCGACTCGGTGGCTGGTTGCCCCTTCGCCGGAACAGGAGCCGCCGCTGGCGGCGCCGGTAGGCCTCGCGGTCGATGATGAGCGAGGTCGGGTCTACGTTCTAGAGCTGACGCCGCCCGAGCTTCGCCTCTACGACGCCGACGATGGGCGCTTCTTGGGCGCGCTGGGCCGAGAAGGCGATGGGCCTGGAGAGTATCGCCATCCGATCGGCATGGCGCTGAACGGCGGCGGAACGGCGGCGGTCCTGGCGGTCAGCGGGCGCGTCACGTTCTGGGATTCCGGGTCGGAGCTCCTGGGAATCGCCACGGCAGGCCCAGGGCTGGCGACCGACATCGTCCCGGCGCGCGGCGACAGCTTCTATGTCAAGACCGAGCTCTTTGCGCCCGAGGACGTTGCTGAGTTCCGCATCGTTCACCCGGGCCTGGCCATGGCCCGAACGCGCTTCAGCGATGCAGAGGTCACGGGCCTCGAGGAGCCGGGGCGTGACAGCCGGAATCACTCTTATCCAATTGCCGCGACGATGTCCGGCGGGCTACTAATCGCACCGCCGGGGCCCGACTACAGGATTATCGGCTTCAGCCCGGAGGGCGTGGTGGCGGGAACGGCCCGGCGCCAGGAGGTCGAGCCGCTCGAGAGGGACGCGAAGGAGATTGAAGCCATACGCACCCGGATTCGCAATGCGTTCGCGACGGCCGGCAGGCCCGCCCCGAAAGACATCCCGGTTCCGATGTATCGCGCCCATATCGCGAGGCTCTGTGTGGCGGGCGATGGCACGATCTGGGCGTTGACCCAGCGAGGCAGCGGCGAAATCAGCATGATCGATCGCTTTGACGAGCACGGGCGCTTCCAGGGTAGCCTACGAGTTGGGTTACGGATCAGCGAACTATTCGTGACATCTTCTCACATCTACCTGTTGGCGCGCTCGGAACTGGATGTTCCCGGCATCGCCATAGGCCTCAGACCCGATACGAAAAGCTAGGCAGAACCAGTTGACAGTGTGAGTACGAGCGATCGGTCGATGGCCCCGCTGGTGAGGGTCGAGAATGTGGCCTTCCGCTACGCCTCTCGACAGGGGCGAGCGCTGGATGGGATCTCCTTCGAACTGAAGCCCGGGCAGGTATTCGGTCTCGTGGGTCCGAATGGCTCGGGGAAGACGACGCTCTATCGCCTACTACTCGGACTGCTTCGGCCGCTGCACGGGGCCGTGCAGATCGGGGGGCTGCCGCCCGCTGCCTATAGGAGACGCTGGGGCATCGGTTATCTGCCCGAGCAGGTAAGGTTGCCTGGGAGAGTGCGGGTACGTGAGTTCGCGGTATTCGTGGCGCGCCTGGCCGGTCTGGGATCAGTGGAGGCCCGGCTGAGCACGGCGACCCTTGCCGGCAAACTCATGCTGGAAGATGTGCTCCACTGCAGAGTCGGCACGCTGTCCCATGGCTACAGACAGAGGGTCGGTCTCCTGGCGGCCCTCATTGGTGACCCGCGATTGCTTCTCCTCGATGAGCCGGCCAACGGGCTGGATCCGGTCTCGATCGGGGTGCTTCGTGCGGCTGTCCGTGCTCTCAAACGCGAGGGCAAGTCGGTGGTCGTTTCATCGCATAATCTCGTGGAGCTCGAGCGCCTTTGTGACGAAGTGCTGATCGTGACTGAGGGTAAGCTGCTAGGGCGGGCCTCGCGCGAAGATCTGGCTAGCCGGCCGGATATATGGGTCGTACAGTTGCAGGCCGGTCTGAGTTGTTCTGAGGGAGACGGGCATGCTCTTGCGGACAGATGGGGCGGCGTGTGCCTGGCGGTGGATGAGGTGGCATTCCAAACCGAGGATGGCGCGAGAGCGTTCGGGGCCGAGATCGCGAAGATCGGCTCGCAGGTAGAGCGCATCGAGCGACGCGGATTCGATCTCGAGTGCCTGTTCCACTTCCTGGTGCGACCCCGAGGTAGAAGCTGATGCTCCTCCGCACGCAGCGCCTGGTTCTTCCCGCCGTGAGATACGTCGGTGAAGACGTGGTCCGTGGACGGCGCGTCTATCTCGTGCTGGTCCTGACCGCTCTCGCTACGATCCAGAGCGTCATTGCCCTGCGGGGTGACGATGCCACATCCAACGGGTCGGGGGCGGCCTTTCTAGTGGGGCTGCTCCTGCTCTCCGCTCCGCTGTGTCGGTCGTGGCTCGAGGAGGACGTCGAGCTCGGGCTCGCCGCTTGGTGGTTCCAGAAGCCGATCCGCCCGTTCGACCTCTACGTGACCCGGCTGTGCGCCCTCCTGATCTGGTCCCTGCTGCTGGCGCTGGCCGTCACGCTGGCGAGCACTCCGGGCGCTCTGATCTCTGGGAGACCGCTCGCTGGCGCCATTCGGCATCTGCTGGGACTCGGCTGGATCCCACCCTTGCTCGTGGTCCTCTCGTTCCTGGGCTCTGGCCTGGGCGCCCGAAACAGCGCGCTCTTCGCTTACGGCCTCCTCCTCGCTGGTTTCGCCGTTCCCGGCTTTGCCGACGCCGTCTGGCTGGGCCAGGGGTACGAAGTTGTGAAGCTTCTCTGTCCCCCGGCCTGGGCGGCGCTCGCTGCCAGTGAGGCTCTGGCGGCTGGCGACCTGCGATTGGCACTGGCCTCCCTGCGGCCAGTGGCTTGCTACACCTTGGTAGGTGTTCTCCTGGGCGTTGGGCTTGCCAGCAGGGTTACCAGCCAGCTCGGACGGCAAGATTAGACCCCAGTCATGGGGCGAGTCGTGAGGCCCAGCCAGCGGGTCTGGGATCGAGTTCGGGGCAGGTAGGAGGGCGCGCTGGAATTGCGCGGGCCGCGATCGGGCCCTAATATCACCGATGATAATGAGCTGGTTCCACTCGCGGCTCCCTGTGGAGGGGGGGCGGGGTGCGAGCCGGTGATCGACTTCCGAACCGACACCAGCCGGTCCAGCGACGATGGCTGCCTCCAAGACGTCCGAGTCCAGTTCCAGGGTGATCAGCACGAAGCCGCCCATCGGCTGTGCCTTGCTGCTGATGGATCTGTTTCGCAGCTACCTGCATCAGCAGCGTCTGCCGGTCACTCACCAGAGAGAGGCGATTGCCATGTCGCTGTTTGAGAGCGAACAGCAGCTGTCGGTGGATGATCTTGCCGAACTGCTGCGGCGGCGCGGTGAGCACGTTGGGAAGGCGACGATCTACCGAACGCTGAGCCTCTTGGTCGAGGCGGATCTGGCGCGCGAGCTGGATTTCGGTGAGGGCTTCAAGCGTTATGAGCATCAGGCTGGTGAGGCGCGCTACGATCACCTTATTTGCACGAACTGTGGAAGAGTCGAGCGATTTACGCGTCCAGCAGTGGACGATCTGCAAGATGAGATTGCCGCCGAGCTTGGTTTCTTCGTACAGAGTCGGCGTCTGGAGATCTATGGCTTGTGCGGTCGGTGCAAGGCGGGGGAGCGTGAGATAGGAGAAGATGTCGGTGTCCGGCCGAAGTAATGGCGGTGTCGTGCGGGAGCGTCGTGGTAGGGCCCACAGGCGGCGCGTAAGCGAATGAATGAACATGAGCGGCTGATCGAGCTGCTGGCAGAGCGGTCCTTCAAGATAGGGGATTTCACTCTGGCCAGCGGTCGCAAGAGCCGTTATTACGTGGACGCGCGGACGACCACGCTTTCCGCCGAGGGGCAAGCTCTGATTGGTGTCCTTGGCCTGAGCGCTTTGCAGAAGGCCGGGCTGAGCCCTCAGGCCGTCGGCGGTCTGACGATGGGGGCCGATCCGATCGCCTATGCAATCGCGCACCGGAGCTTTCTCGATGGCTGCGTGATTGAGGCGTTCACGGTTCGCAAGGAGCCGAAGGGTCACGGGGCGGGGCGGCAGATCGAGGGTTGCCTTGAGCCCGGGCAGTCAGTGGTTGTGATCGAGGACACGATTACAACCGGCGGGTCGGCCCTCAAGGCGTGCCGGGCGGTGGAGGCTGTGCACGCGCGGATACTCGCGATCCTGGCGCTGGTGGATCGAGAGGAAGGCGGGAAGGAGACGTTGGAAGAGGCCGGGTACCGGGTGATCAGCCTGGTGCGGCTCTCCGAGCTCCGGGAACGGGTCGGCGATAGAGATTGAAGCGTCGTCGCCGGGGGCTGTTCCGCGCTGGCCCTCGGGTCGTGAAGGTCCCTGTCTTGGCGGCCCCGCGGCGAAGTCGATAGCCCTACCTGTGGCTTTCCAACCAACAGCGGAACCGGAACATGCTACGCGGCATACTGCTCTATCTCAGCGAACAGAAAAGGCTGCAGAACTTCATCTTACGGCGAAGGCTCGCGCAGCGGGTCGCGCGCCGCTTTGTGGCGGGTGAGACACTGGACGAGGCGATCGCGGTTACGCGCGATCTCAATTCGCGCGGTATGGACGTGACCTTGGACCACCTGGGTGAGAGTGTCGAGCGCGAAGATCAAGCGATAATGGCGACCGACGATTACATCGCCATCCTGGATCGTGTCGCCGAAGAGGGGGTGCGAACGGGCATCTCTATCAAGTTGACGCAAATCGGTTTGGCAATCGACCAAGGTCTGTGCCGGGACAATCTGAAGCGCATAGCGGAAGCGGCTCGACGCGATGACAACTTCGTCCGAATAGACATGGAAGCGTCAGAGTATGTGGAGTCAACACTGACTCTGTTTCACGAGCTTCACCAAGAGTACGGCAACCTAGGAGCTGTCATACAGTCATACTTGCGACGTAGCGAACGCGACGTTCGCAAGCTCGCCGCCAGTGCGGCCTCGGTTCGGCTTTGCAAAGGCGCCTATCAGGAACCTGAGAAGATCGCCTTTCAGAAGAAGAGCGAGGTCGACGAGAACTACGTCCATCTGCTCCGGATACTGATCAACTCCGGCTCACCATTGGCGGTGGCGACGCATGATTCGCGTATGATCGAGTCGGCCAAACAACTCATGCGCGATACCTCTAATCGCGATGCTCCCGTCGAGTTTCAGATGCTCTACGGCGTTCGCCGTGACCTACAGGCCCTGCTGGTTGAAAAGGGCTACAGGATGAGAGTCTACGTTCCCTATGGGACGGAGTGGTATCCGTACTTCATGCGGCGGATGGCAGAGCGACCGGCCAATCTGCTGTTCGTACTGAGGGCCCTCGGCGGCAAGTGAGCTACTGGAGATCCCGCAGAGCGGCCGTCTGTATCAACACGTCGAAGACTTCGCCCCAGCAGCGCGATACGTGCTCGCTCACCTCACTGACTGAGATTGGTGCTCCCGGCATCTCTTTTGCTACCGAAGTCATATTCACATCGTCGATCCCGCAGGGAACGATCAATTCGAAGTCCGAGAGATCGGTCGTTACGTTGAGCGCGAACCCGTGGAAGGTGACCCAACGAGTTACATGCACGCCGATGGATGCGATCTTCCGGTCGCCCACCCAGACGCCGGTGAAGCTGGGGATGCGTCTCGCGAGAATGTCATAGGCGGCGAGAGACCGTATCAGAACCTCTTCCAGCCGGCGAAGATACCAGTGTAAATCCTGCTTGTGACGGGTGAGGTCGATTATGGGATAACCGACCAGCTGGCCCGGTCCATGGTAGGTCACGTCACCGCCCCGCTCGACCTCGTGGACCTCGATACCCTTTCGCTCGAGGAACTCGGTCGGAACTGTGATGTTGGACTTCCGGGCCCCTCGTCCGAGCGTGATGACGCGTCCGTGCTCCAGAAGGAGGAGGATGTCCGCTTCAAGCTGCCCGGCGACTCGCTGCCGAGCCAACCGGCGTTGAAGTGCCAGTGCCTCGCCGTAATCGGTGAGACCGGGCAGACGAACGAGCTTGCAGATTCTGCCAGACATTGGAGGGTTCCGGGGCGGCGACGAGGCAGCGTCGGCCGCTGGACATCCGTCTAGATGTGGATGGGCCGTCCGAGCGTGGCCAGTGCCGCCTCCATCAAAGTCTCTGCCAGAGTCGGATGGGCGTGTACCGTACTGGCGAGCTCGTCTACGGTTGTCTCCAAAGAACGACCCAGTCCTGCCTCGGCGACCAGTTCGGTGACGTGGTGCCCGACCATGTGTACCCCTAAGACTTCCCCGTACTTGGAATCGGCGACGATCTTAACCATGCCGTCGGGGGAGCCCGCTGTGAGGGCGCGTCCGTTGGCACTGAAGGGGAACTTGCCGACCCGGACCTCGTAACCGTCCTGGCGGGCCTGTTTCTCAGTGCGACCGACGCTTGCCACTTCGGGATGACAATAAGTGCAAGATGGAATGTTGTCTCGCCGCATCGGGTGCGTTGCCACGCCGGCGGCGTGCTCGGCGGCAATCAGCCCCTCGTGCGAGCCCTTGTGAGCGAGCATGGGCGGTCCGGCGACGTCGCCGACCGCGTAGACACCTTCGGCGGTCGTACGATTGTACTCATCGATCTTGATCCACCCTTGATCGTTCAGCTCGACGCCGGCGGTCTCGAGGCCGAGATCCTCGACGTTGGGCGTGCGCCCAACGGCCATGAGAAGTAGGTCGCACTCCAGCATCCCTTCGCCACTCGAACCTTCGACTGTGAGCTTGAGCTTTCGTCCGTCCTTCTCCAGCGACTTAACCGGCGTCTTCGTCTTTATGGTGATGCCGCGCTTCTTGAAGGAGCGTCCGACTACACCGGCAATCTCATCGTCTTCGTTGGGCAGTAACTGGGGAAGAGCCTCGATGATCGTCACCTTGGCACCAAAAGCATTGAATACATCGGCGAACTCCATCCCCGTCGAACCGGCACCCACGATCGCTATGTCCTCGGGCAGGCCGTTGAGTTCGAGCGCTTCGCGGCTGGAGATCACGCGCTCGCCGTCGAACTCGAATCCCGGAAACGTCTTGGGTCTAGAGCCGGTGGCGATGATAATCCTCGAGGCAGAGAGTCTGGTGGAGCCTCCCGACTTCAACTCGACCTCCACCTGCTTGCCCTCGGCAAGCCGACCTCGTCCGAAGATCGGCGTCACACCGTTCTTGTCGAACAGGAACTTGATTCCCTTCGTCAGGCGGTCACTCACCTGGCGGCTGCGATGGACCGCTGCTGCGATGTCCAGCTCGTAGTCCTTGATCTTGACACCGAAGTCGGAGGCATCGTCCTTGATTTGACGGGCGAGGCTGGCGCTCTCGAGCATGGCTTTGGCGGGGATGCATCCCCAATTGAGGCACACGCCACCCAGGCCGCCCTCCCGTGACTCCGACTCTACGCAAGCGACCGATAGCCCGAGCTGAGCTGCACGAATCGCCGCGACGTAGCCGCCCGGGCCGGCGCCGACGACCACCAGGTCGTAAGAATCCACCTTACCTTCTGTTCCTCTGGCCAAGGCCTGCTCCGTAGTTCGAGTTCAACGGGGGATGGCTAACAGAAACTAGATAAAGAACACTACGGCGCAACGGATTGCGCCATCTTGTATGCGCTTCTGAGACGGCTAGAGGATCAGGCGTAAGGGATTCTCCAGCATCTCGCGGAACGTCGCCAGGAACTCTGCACCCATCGCTCCGTCGACCGCCCGATGGTCACAGCTTAGCGTGACCCGCATGCGGGAGCGGACCTGAACTGTTCCTTCGGTGACTACGGGTTTTTCTTTGATCGCGCCGACGGCGAGTATCGTAGCGGCGGGCGGGTTGATCACGGCAGTGAACTCATCGATCCCGAACATTCCCAGGTTGGAGATCGTGAAAGTCGCTCCCTGGTACTCCTCGGGGGTGAGTCTCTTCTCGCGAGCGCGCCCTATCAGCTCGGCGGCTTCCAGCGAAATCTGCCGCAATCCCTTAGCGCCGGCGTTGCGAAGCACCGGTGTGATCAGGCCGTCGGCGATCGCTACGGCGATGCCCACATCGACGCGCTTGAACCGGCGGATGTGATCACCGAGGAAGGCGACGTTGACGTCGGGGTGCTCCAGCAGCGCCTGAGCCGCGGCCTTAATCAGAATATCATTGATGCCGACCTTTAGGCCACTGTCGGCGAGGGACTGGTTGAGCTCTTGTCGTAGCTCGGTGGCACGACCCATATCGATCTCTGTGGTGAGATAGAAGTGAGGGACGGGCCCCAGGCTCTGGACGAGGTTGCGAGCGATGGCCTTGCGAGTCTGTGTGAGAGCGACGATGTCGTACGGTGCCGACGCGGCTGACGGTCCGATCGCTGTGGCCGCCTCGATGTCACGCTTGATGATGCGGCCTCCCGGCCCCGTACCCTGGACTCGGGCCAACTCGACGCCCCGGTCCGAGGCCATGCGGCGCGCCAGCGGGGACGCCTTGAGCCTTCCGCCGTCCTGCGCGGCCGGGGACTCCGAGGCCTGATCAGCCCGTGGCGTTCGCTGGCTGGGGGAAGGCACAGCCGGCTGTGGTTCGGGGATGGTGGCGACTGAAGGGGGTTCTGGGTCAGTGCCGTCGCCGTCGGCGGCCGCCCGTCGAGAGGTCGAGTCGGAGGCGGAGAGCAGGTCCGAGATGTCTTCGTCTTCCGCTGCGATCACGCCGAGCAGCGTGCCGGTGGGCACGGTGACTTCATCGCCGACAAGGATCTTACGCAGGACGCCGGAGCCCATGGCCTCGACCTCCATGTTCGCTGTGTCGGTCTCGACTTCCAGCAGAACGTCGCCGGTCTCGACGGTGTCACCTTCACTCTTGAGCCATTGAAGGACACGCCCTTCTTCCATCGTGGGCGACAGCTTTGACATAACGATGCGGGTGGCCATCTGCTAACCCCGGTAACAAACCTGGCGGACCGCACGCACGACGTATTCCGCCTGCGGGAACGCCAACTGTTCAAGATTGCGGGCGTAAGGCTGGGGCGCATCGGCTCCGGTGACGCGTGCGATAGGCGCATCGAGGAAATCGAAAGCCTCACGCTGAATGTCGTCAACGATCTGCGCGCCGATTCCGCAAACCGGCCAGCCTTCTTCTACGATGACACAACGATTGGTTCTGCGCACCGAATCAAGGATGGAATCGACATCCATCGGGCGGAGGGTGCGTGGATCGATGACCTCGACTGAGATGCCGTCCTCTCGTTCCAGGGTCTCAGCCGCGCGCAGTGCTGTGTGGAGCGGGCGTGAATGAGCCACGACGGTAACGTCCTTTCCGGGACGTTTGACCTCAGCGACGCCGAGGGGCAGCAAGAACTCATCGTCCTCGGGCACTTCGTCCTTGGTGGCGTAGAGGATCTCGCCTTCCAAGAAGACGACCGGGTCGTCGTCGCGAATCGCCGTTTTCAAGAGGCCCTTTGCGTCACGCGCCGTCGCCGGTGCAACTACCTTGAGGCCCGGCACATGAGCGTACCAGGCTTCCAAGGCTTGCGAGTGTGTGGCGGCCAGCTGGTTGGCGGCGCCGCTGGGGCCGCGGAAAGTGATAGGTATCTTGAACTGGCCCCCGGACATGTAGCGCATCTTTGCGGCGGCGTTCACGATGCCGTCGATTGCCAGGAGAGCGAAACTCCATGTCATGAATTCGATCACGGGACGCAATCCGACCATGGCGGCGCCCACGCCCAGTCCGGTGAAGCCGAGCTCTGCGATCGGCACATCTCGAACCCGCCACTCGCCGAACTCTTCCAGCAATCCCTGGCTGATCTTGTACGCCCCCTGATAAGCTCCGACCTCTTCGCCCATCAAGAAGACGTCGGGATCTCTGCGCATCTCCTCGCGCAAGGCCTGGTTCAAGGCCTCGCGATAAGCGATCAACGCCATGGATCCCTCCGCCTCAAGTCCTGGGAATCGGCGACGAAGATGTCGGTATATAGATCGCCGGGCTCTGGCAGAGGGCTCTCTTCGGCGAAGCGGACCGATTCCTCGACGATTGCTTTCACTTCGCTCTCTATCTGGTGGAGATCCTCATCGCTGATGACCGAGTTCTTTTGCAGTCGCTCGATCAAGATCTTGATGGGATCCTCTTTTAGCTTGTAGTGCCGCACTTCTTCCTTCGTGCGGTAGTGTCCGTAGTTGGGATCGGACATGGAGTGTCCCACGAATCGGTAGCAATTAGCCTCGATCAAGGTGGGCAGTTTGTGCGTGCGGGCGCGCTCTACGGCGCTCTCGACGATTCTGCGCACCTCGAGCACATCCATACCGTCGATTGTCCAGCCATGCATGCCATCGTAGGCGCAGGCGCGATCTGCCAGGTTGCGGATCGCCGCGGCCCTGTGAGTTGCCGTGCCCATTCCGTAACGGTTGTTCTCAATGATGAATACGACCGGTAGCTGGAACAGGGCGGCCATGTTCAGCGATTCATTGAAGGCGCCGATGTTGGCTACGGAATCCCCCAGAAAGCAAAGGCAGACCGCATCGCTCTCGCGATAGCGAATCGCGTAGCCGACGCCGACGGCGATGGGGAGGTGGCCGCCCACTATGGCATGGCCGCCGAGGAAATTGTTGGCGGGGTCGAAGAGGTGCATCGACCCTCCTTTGCCCCTCGATCCGCCGCCGCTGCGACCGAATAACTCGGCCATGATGGACTTTGGGTCCATTCCGCAGACCAGCGCATGGACGTGATCCCGATAGGCGGTGATCACGTAGTCGCTCTTACGGAGAGCGGATATCGCCCCCACGGCGACGGCCTCCTGGCCCATGTATAGGTGGCAGAAGCCGCCGATCTCGCCGATCTGATACATCTCTGCCGACTTTTCCTCGAATCGGCGCCCTAGAATCATCCAGCGCAACATCTCGAGCAGATCTGTTCGGTCGAGGCCGAGCAGCTCGTCGGTTTCAATCGTTCGTGTCGCCAAGGGGCGGCGTCCTCCCTCTCATCCTGTAGTGGAAACGCGGGCACGAAGCCCGCGGCAGCGACTCTCGATCAAGACATCCAACGTTCGTGAGCGGATCCCTTAGAGGTCCCTCCAACAGCTCCCCGCTAGAGGCGCGCTCGTGTAATGCCCTCCTGGCGCCGTTGCGAGAAGGACCCACCAGCGATCGATTCCACTTGCTCTCGCGCGTGGTAGGAGCTTCTGACCAGCGGTCCGGCCTCGACGTGCTTGAAGCCGAGATCCTCTTCGCCAAATCGCTTGAGTTCAGCGAACTCGGCAGGCGTATAGTAGCGATCGATTGGGAGGTGACGCGGCGAGGGCCTCAGGTACTGACCCAGTGTCAGTATCTCGATGCCGACGTTCGCCAGGTCGCCCATCGACGCGATCAGCTCTTCGGTCGTTTCTCCCATCCCGCAGATTATCCCGGACTTCGTCAAGACCGTGGCGTCGACGGACTTCGCGTGCCGAAGTACGGCAAGCGCTCGATCGTAACGACCTCCGGGTCGAATAAAGCGGTACAACCGCCGCACTGTCTCGAGGTTGTGGCTGAAGATCTCGGGCCGAGCGTCGATGACCGCGCTGATCGCGTCCAGATCGCCTTTGAAGTCGGGTGTGAGCACCTCCACCGAACAGTCGGGTACCAGTTCACGAATACGCAGAATTGTCTCCGCGAAGATTCCAGCCCCTCCGTCCGGCAGGTCATCTCGATTCACAGAGGTGATGACGGCGTGCTTCAGCCCCATCGCCTCCACAGCCGCGGCCACTCGAAGCGGCTCATTCTCATCGAGCTCCGTCGGCATCCCGGTAGTCACGGCGCAGTACGAACAGGAGCGTGTGCAGACGTCACCGAGAATGATGAAGGTCGCGGTTCCCTTGCCCCAGCACTCCCCCATGTTCGGGCAGTGCGCCTCCTCGCACACGGTGTGCAGCGTCTTCAGGCGCATCAGCCGCTTGAGATTCATGTACTCACCGGTACCGGGCGCCCGCGCCTTCAGCCAGGACGGCTTGCGGCCGCCCGGGCCGGCGTTCTCTGGGGTGCGCTCCCTGAACAGAGGCTGCATCTCCTCCCGCTGTTGTCGCAGGGCGGCGTACTCCAGGGGTAAGTCGTTTGGCTGCAGTACCTTGAGTTCGCGCATCGTTTTCGGTCCGGTGTCTCTGACGGGCGGCAGCAGGGCCGCCACCCGGCGAGTCTCGAAACCCTGTATCGTATCGGAAATCTTAAAGCTAATACTTCCGGCCCCGCCGTCCACTGGCGGGCCGGCGGGTTGCGCGGGGACAGCCGGCACGTAGATCTATGGCATCCTGGATCCAGTATCGTGGGCTAGAATTGGCGGGGAGATCTGGAGGTCCATTATGCCTGCGGAAGTGGGACAACCCGCGCCGAGCTTCGAGCTGAGCGACACGGCGGGCGTGAAGGTTTCTCTAGAGGAATGCACGCGGCGGGGGCCGACAGTCCTGCTGTTCTTTCCTTTAGCATTCACTCCGGTTTGCACCAATGAGTTGACCAAGATGCGCGACGACTTCGCCACCTACAAAGAGCTGGGCGCCAACATCCTGGCGGCCAGCGTAGACAGTCCCTTCTCGCTGAAGGTTCTGGCGGAGCAGCTGAAGCTACCGTTTCCATTGTTGAGTGATTTCAACAAAGAGACCGCGGCGGTGTACGGCGCCCTCTATGACGATCTAATGGGGCTGAGGGGGGTCGCGAAGCGGTCGGCGTTCATCATCGATACGGCGGGTGTCATCCGGTATCGCTGGGTGACCGATGATGCCGGGCAGCTTCCGAGATTCGACGAGATAAAAGAGGTCTTGAAGCGTATCGCTACTACTTGACGACACCGTAGACCGAGTCGATCCGGGCACGCAGGTTAACGAGTGCCGCCACTGCGTCGCCAGGCACGAAATCGATCCGGAGGTCTACGAGACGGTCGCGGGTAGCGAACGAGGCACCGGGTCCGACCACCAGCAAGGCGGCGGAATGAGCGCCGTCCTTCTCGCCACCGGCGTCGCGGCCGGCCTCAAGAGCTAGAAGCAAGCGGTCCCTCAGCGGCGCGTCGGTTTCGAGGAAGGACTTCTCCATCGCCTGCAAGACTTCTTCTTCGGCCAGCCTGTGTCCGGCGGCAACGAAGTGTTCGCCGGTGAGATGACCGGCATGGCCGGCGAGTCGATCTCCGCTGAAGGCGGCCGCTCCTCGGGGTGAGATGGCGAGGACCTGGCGTTCTTCTCGGCCTTCGTCACCATAGAGGCCCACGGCGATGGCGCGGTCTGGCGGTAGTCCATCCTGCAGTGCTAAGAGCACCTTTTGATTAGCTTCGATGTTCGGGCCTCCCAGGATCACCACGCCACCGGTTTTGGGATCTAGGAACTCGAGATTCACACCGATGAGAGGGGCGTGGCTGGCTGCTGCCACACCATACTCACCGGTGAGCTCATCTCTGGCGAGGATCGAGTAAGAGGCGACCGTCGGCGAGGCAGCGGACTGTGGTTGCTGGAGCGCGGCGGTTGAAATCGGGCAAAGTAGAAGCGTGGTGGCCAGCCTTTGTGCCGGCGTGGTGGGCCAGGGGCGCATGTCGTGAGTTCCTCTTTCTAATCGAAAAGGCAACGCTACTCTGATGGGCTAACTTGGCGAAAAAGCTAGGGTTGTGCTTACCGCGAAGTCAACCTGCGAAGCCTTGCTCTGTCCAGACGCGGCTCCTATCTTCGAGCACTGGGTGTCGCGGTAGGAGCTTCGCCGTCGGGATCAACTGACAGGAGGTGTCGAGGAGCCGTGACCTACATAATCACTCAACCGTGCATCGATGTTAAGGATGCGGCGTGCGTGGATGTGTGCCCCGTCGACTGCATCTACGAAGGTCCGGATCAGTACTACATCCACCCTGAGGAGTGTATCGACTGCGGGGCCTGTGTTCCCGAATGCCCGGTCGACGCCATCTTTCCTGACGATGAAGTGCCTGCGGAGTGGACGGAGTTCATCGGAAAGAACTACACACACTTCGAGTTGGCGCCGCCAGCCTGACAGAGCGCGGGTCACACCTGGACGAATGTCGAGCGCCCGGCCTCTGACCGGGCGCTTCTGTAGTAGAGTGTGGGGGTTAGAGAGAAGAATGCTTGCCACAGGGCTGCGGGCGTGGTCTTGAAGAACGGCGAGAGAGAACTCAGAGAGAGGCTTGCCGAAAATCCCTCGGATCCCGCGGCGCTGCTGCGGTTAGCTCGATTGGTGGGGTCGGCGCGCGGCCGCAAAGATGAGGCCGTGGATCTGTGGCGCCGCTACGTGCAGTTGGCTGACACTTCGAGGCGCGCCGAGGCGTTGCTGGCTCTGGGACGTGCGCAGATCGAGGCGCGGCGCGATGCCGAAGCAATCACCACCCTGCAGCGCTGCAGCGAAGAGAATCCCGAGAATGTGGAGGCATGGGACCTGCTGGGTGAGCTTCTCCGCCGTGCGGGCCGACTGGACGCGGCAGTGAGGGCTCTCGGGCATGTCGTGAAGCTGGACCCGCAGGCGATCCGCGCTCGGGCGGCCATGGTATTTTGCCTCGATGCTCTCGGCCGCAGGCTCGAGGCGCAGCAGGTTCTAGGTGACCTTCAGAGGTTGGGTGGCGCCGACCCGGCGGTGGCGGCGCTGGTACGCGAGTTGGTTCAGCGACGTGGCTAGCGGTGCGTGCCCGGAGACCGGTGGGTTCGTGTCTTCTCGGTGAGGGGAACGCAGGTGATCAGCGTTGCCGAAGCTCGGGACATACAGATTCAACTGCGCGAACGCGTTGTGTTCGAGCGGCCGCTGGGCTTCGAGCCGCGATTAGTGGCGGGCGCCGACGTCGCGTTTGACAAGGCGAGAAACATGGCTTTCGGTGCCATCGTCGTCATGGACCTCGAGACGATGGAAGATGTTGAGTCGGTGACCGCGGCTGAGCCGATCAGTTTTCCCTATGTCCCCGGCTACTTGAGTTTCCGGGAACTGCCCGCGCTGACGGCAGCGTGGCGCCTGCTGCGGAAGAGACCCGACTGCGCTGTGCTCGACGCACATGGCTACGCGCACCCGCGGCGGCTGGGTTTGGCCAGCCACGCGGGACTGGAGCTCGGCGTCCCGACCGTCGGCTGCGCCAAGTCCCTTCTCTGTGGAAAACACGATCAGCTCCCCGAGCAGCGTGGGGCCCACGTACCACTGACCGATCCGACCTCTGGCGAGGTGATCGGCTTGGTCCTGCGCACGCGCGACCGGGTTCGTCCCGTCTACGTCTCGGTCGGGCACCTCATCGACTTGCCCACGGCGGCCGACCTGATTCTGCGACTGACGCCCGAAGGGCGCTACCGGTTTCCAGAAACCACGCGCCGCGCCGATAGACTGGCGGCTGAAGCGAAGCGAGCGGGCTAGACGACCGTGTCATGTCGACACGGGAAGGCGGGTCGAAAACACACGTCCGGCCCTTCCTCTAATGACCTCACGCGCTCAAGAAGCCAATGACCTCGGGACATCTCTGCCTCGGAGAGAGAGGCATGAAGCCTGCCCCGGCCAACGGTGTTCGGTGCCGGCGCCTCTGGACGCCGGATGTCCTTCGAGTCAGGAGAGCGTGAGAATAGAT
>CP070722.1:2794214-2803021 GCA_020350785.1 Gemmatimonadota bacterium | reverse complement strand
TACTCCGCCCTGGCGTCGGCCTCCGGTGCTTGGACCTGTGCCCGTTCCGCCCCGCTCAGGCCGCCGATTGCTGTCAGCATCAGCAGCAGAGCGGTTGACAACCACATAGCGTTTGCGATGGATCTGCGCATGGTGTCCTCCCTCGCTTGAGCGATGGTTGGCTGGCGAGCCGCCGTACGGCCCGACGGCTCGCCCAGCCGGTAAGCTCAGCCTTTGCCGCCGATGATGATCTCGGGATCATCAATGAATACATTGCCATCGACGACGACGGCAACGTTATACTTGTAGGTCCCGAAAGCGGCGTTAGCGGCGACCGTAAGGCCATTCGCGGCTCGCTGGTTGGCTCTCGCGGACCTCTTGCTCTCGGCGAACGGCGTCTTGCCCTGCTCTAGCGCCTTGGTCTGCTCGTTCTGCAGCCCTGCCACCTGGATCGACCAGGCCCCGCTCTCACAGCTCCATTCGATGATGTCGTCCGGGGTCGCCCTGATCGGGTTCAGTGAATACGTGAACGCGCCTGCGCCGCTTACTGCGATTGCCACTCGGTGAGTGTCAGGTGTCTTGCCCATCGTCGACTCCTCGTTGGCGGATTGGATTTGATCCACCGAAGGGGCGCGGCACACGCGGCAGCTCGCTGGCGGCCGACGTGCAGCACCCAATCAGTGATATGCGTCCGGGATCTTAGGCCACATTAAGATAGGGGATGGCCTCGATTTCCTCCAGCGCTGCTCGAGCGTTCCCGCCCTATGTACATATGTTTATTAACGTTAGAGGTAAACTTGACAAACGTTTATAACGCCGATAAATTATAGCACGTATGTTGCGCGTCGCAGCCCGACCCAACCTTTCGGCCCCGAGGTGCTCTATGGCTAGGTTGCTCACCGTGTACGGCCTCTCTCAAGAGCTGGGGATGAGTGTCGCGTCTCTTCGCCGCTGGCTCGAAGAAGGTGCCGTTCAGAGCCCGAAGCGAATCGGGGGCGGGGTCCAGGTCTTCGACGAGAAGCAGACTCGCCAGATCAAGCGGGCGGTCCTGGCGCGGCGGCTGGGCCGGGTTTCAGGGGCTCTGCCGCGCTTCTGATTCTTCATAGGCTGCCAGCGGCGCTACGTCGGCGGGGTGTTCTTAGCGCGGCGTGACGCTGCCGGTCGGCCGGACGACATGGTGGGGGCGCAATCCCGGGACTGCGCCCCTTTTCGCTTTTGGCGGCGGAAGCCAGGCTTGCAGCTTTACGGCGGTGAGGGGCATATTGCGCGGCCAGCGCCTGGCCCTATCCCAAAGCCGAATGGAACGTGATGGCAAGCGACGAGAAGCAGAACGCTCCGCTGCGTAACTTCTGGTATCTGGCTGTGCCCGGGCGGTGTCTCAAGCCGGGACAGATACTCGCCAAGACGGTGCTGGGCGAGCCGGTGCTGCTGGGCCGAGCGGCCGGCGGCGAACCCTTCGCTCTGAGAGACCTCTGCCCGCATCGCGGTTACCCGCTTCACCACGGGGACTTCGATGGTAGCCGGGTCACCTGCGGCTACCACGGCTGGGCCTTCGCGCCCGACGGTCGCTGTGTCGAGGTGCCCTCGCTGACCTTGGACCGGGGAGCGGAGGCGTCCAGGATCAGGGTGAGGAATTATCCTTGCCGGGAGCGGCAGGGCTGCATTTGGGTGTTCGTCCCTAGCGCGGGCCGCCGCGAAGAGGAGCCGCCCGAGGTGCCGCTGCTGCCCGGCGCAGGCGACGCCAGCCCCGTCATCGACTGCTCGCTTCGCTATCCCCTCGATGCCGACAGCGCAGCCTACACGCTGATGGATCCGGCGCACATCGCCTACGTGCATACCTGGTGGTGGTGGAAGCAGGCTCGTCGAGATCTGCGTGAGAAACGAAAGGAGTTCGAGCCGGCGGAGCTGGGCTGGCGGCAGAAGCGGCACACGGTACCGCGTGAAAACCGTGTGTACCGACTCTTCGGCGACAACGTGACAACCGAGATCAGCTATCGACTCCCCGGTTCGCGGATCGAGCACATCCAGGGCGATCGCCACTCGGCGGTCAGTCTGTTGACGATCACGCCGCTCACCGACCGCGAGACCGAGGTTCACCAGGTACTTTATTCGACGCTTCCTATTCTGAAGCTGATCAAACCGCTGCTCGGTCGCCTGCTCTACAAGTTCCTGGATCAGGACAGAGTGCTGGCGCTCAAGCATCGGGAGGGTCTGGCCCACGATCCGGCGCTGATGCTGTTGGGCGATGCGGATGCGCAGGCGCGCTGGTTCTTCCGCCTCAAGCGCGAATGGCAGCAGGCCGAGGCCGAGGGTCGGCCCTTCCGGAATCCGCTGGAGCCGCAGGCCCTGCGCTGGCGCAGCTAGAGGTCGAGTCCTGAGGGCGCGAAAGTGGGGCACCCAAGCCTTGGCTCACTTGTCCGCTATCGGCAGCGGGTCACCCACCAGCTTGAACCTGCCGGAGATGACGCCGGTGGTCGTGGCGTTGGCGACGCCCGAGAAGCCCGGCTGTTTTCCTCCGACGGACACTTCGAACCAGCCGGGCTCGATCAGGCGCTGAGACGAGTCGTCGATTAGAGAGGTCTGCCGCCCGGTGAGCGTGAACGTGACCGTCTCGCTCGCGCCGGCCTCGAGAAAGATTCTGCGAAAGCCCTGGAGTGAGCGAATCGGCACCGGCGCCGAAGCCTCGAGGTCGGTGAGGTACAATTGGACCACCTCCTCACCCGCCAGCGGGCCCGTGTTCTCGACATCGACGCTGATCGTGATCTCCTCCCCCGGCCGCGTGGTCAATGGGTGCCTGAGGTTTCTGTAGGCGAAGGTCGTGTAGCTCAAGCCGTGGCCGAAGGGGAAGAGGGGTTCGCCGCTGAAGTAGCGATAGGTTCGGCCGCTCATTCGATAATCGGCGAACGCCGGGAGGTCGGCCAGCGACTTGTAGAACGTCACCGGCAGCCTGCCCGCCGGGTTGTAGTCACCGAACAGTACGTCGGCCAGCGCCGTGCCGGCCGCCTGGCCCGGATACCACGCCTCCACGATGGCCGGAATGTTCTCGGCCGCCCAGTTCACCGCCAGCGCGCTGCCGTTGACCAGTACCAGGACGACGGGCTTTCCCGAGGCGGCCACGGCCTGCAGCAACTCTTCTTGCGGTTGGGGCAGCGAGAGCTCCGTGCGATCGCCGCCCGCGAAGCCCGGCACATCCACCGGCATCTCTTCCCCCTCTAGCCGCGGCGAGAGCCCCAGCACCACGATGACGGCATCGGCGGCGGCCGCCGCCGCGACCGCCTCCTCCAGCAACCCCGACTGCGGTGTCGACCAGACGAGCTGCAGGTTGGCGTCGGCCCGGCGGTCGCGGTACGCGATGCGGAGGTCGTAACGCTCCGCAGCTCGAAGTTCGATGTCACGCCACTGCGTGAGCACGACGTGCCGGTCGGAGAAATCAACCAGTAGGGAATCGTTCAGGAAGAGCCTGACGCTGCCAAGGGCTCGCGCGCCCAACGAGTAGACGCCGGACGCCGGTGGGACGAGAGCGCCCGTCCAGCGAGCGCTGAAGCTGTCGGCGCGCATTCCGGCGATAGGGGCGGCCTCCCACCAGTTGAAGTCTATGGCGCTGTCGATTCGCGTGGCGAAAGGCGCGCCGGCGAACTCGCGGTTGTCGAAATACTCCCCCTTCAGTCCGCTGACGGGGCCCGAAGCTCCTTCTGCTGACAGCGCGCTGGAGGGCATGACCTCCAGTGATGGCGTGTTCTCCGCCACGTCGCTGCCGCGGGCGAAGACGACGCGCGTGCCGGGCTCGACTTTGCGACGGATGCCTTCCAGCGGCGTGACCGGCTGCGACGGCAATCCATTGTAGTTGCCCAGCAGGACGTCGACGTCGTCGGCGTTGGGGCCGATGACCGCGATCGTGCGCAGGTCCTTGGCCAGCGGCAGAAGCTCGCCCTCGTTCTTCAGTAGGACGATGGACTCGCGGGCCGCCTTCAGGGCTAGTTGGCGGTGCTCCTCGGAGTCGTTGACGCTGTAGGGAATACTCGCATAGGGCACCCGCTCCGGCGGATCGAACATCCCCAGCTGGAAACGGGTGCGAAAGAGTCGCCGGAGCGCGACGTCGATCTGCTCCTCGGTGATCAGGCCGCGCTCTACTGCGGTGACCAGGCTGTCGTAGGTGACGCCGCAGTTGAGATCGGTGCCGCCGGCCAAGCCCAGCGCCGCGGCCTCCGGCGCGGTCTCTACGAAGCGGTGGGTCGTGTAGATGTCCTGGATCGCCCAGCAGTCGGATACCACGTAGCCCTGAAACCCCCACTGGTCCCGCAGAATCTCCTGCAGCAGCAGTCGGCTGGCACAGCACGGCTCGCCCAGCGTGCGGTTGTAGGCGCACATGACCGACCGGGCACCTCCCTCGATGATCGAGGCGCGGAAGGCGGGCAGGTAGGTTTCGCGTAGGTCGCGCTCATCGACGACCGCATCGAAGGTGTGCCGCTCCGGTTCCGGCCCGCTGTGCACGGCGTAGTGCTTCGCCGTGGCGGCTGTCTTGAGGTAGCGCGGGTCGTCGCCCTGCAGCCCCTTGATGAACTGGACGGCCAGCTGTCCGCTGAGGTAGGGGTCCTCACCGTAGGTCTCCATGCCGCGCCCCCAGCGCGGGTCGCGGAAGATGTTGATGTTCGGCGAGAAGAAGGTCAGCCCCTCGTAGATACCGCGACGGCCCCTGCGGACCGAGTCGTGGTGCTTGGCGCGCGCCTCGTCGGAGATAGCGGTCGCGACCTTGAGCATCAGCTTGGAATCCCAGGTCGCGGCGAGCCCGATGGCCTGAGGGAACACCGTCGCCCGGCCGGCCCGCGCCACGCCGTGCAGCGCCTCGCTCCACCAATCGTACGCCGGTATCCCCAGGTGCTCGACCGGCGCTGCCTCGTGCACCATCTGAGAGACCTTCTCCTCCAGCGTCATACGCGAGACGAGGTCGTTGACGCGGTCGTCGAGAGAAAGCTCAGGGTCGAGGTAGGCAGGTATATCATGCTCCGGGCTCGGCGCGATTGGCCCGGTTCGTGTGCAGGTGACTGCCAGGGCGGTGAGGTACAGAGGCGTCAGCGCCGTTCGGATCTTCATCGTGGAAATCCCTTTCGGTCGGCCGTCTCCACAATCCCGGTTTCGCATCATCTGCGGAACATAGAGGTTTGCCGAGGATTCTCCTCGCAAGATAGGCGCGGTCGCCCCGGCCGTCCATCTTCGCCGCAAGCGGTTCGATCGGGTTGGGGTTTCGATGAGACTGAGCGACGTAATGGATCTGGTTGTGGATCGACGTGTTCGCCTAGAGCTCATGTCTCAGGTGCGCAAGTTGCGCGCTATCCAGAATCGGATATCATTGGGCCACTCAAGACAGAGCGCCGGCGAGACTGAGAGTCTGGGGTGCGTTTCGATCTGAAAGCGCCACAGGCCAGATACCTCCATTCCGACATCCGTGGCCGCACCGGACGATTCAGCCCGGATGCGCCCCAGAGATTGACTGTCGAGGACGCAGCCCAGGTCGGCTGTCTGACTGAGCGGGCAATTGGCAGGCTGTCCTGCTTGGAGGTCGACACCGGGAGGCGGGATCCGTTGGGAGCAGGTGCTGGACTTCGATATCTCGTGCTGCAGCAAGCATCTGAGTAAAGGATGGCTGGATTGAAGAACAGGAAGGGTGGGTACCGACTCGGGTTGCCGGCCGCCGTGGTTGCGCTGACGGTCGGTGCGCTGACATCGGGTCCAGTGCCGGCATTTGGCAACGAGCGCGGTGCCGCGCCCCTCGATTCGGCGATCGCAAGCAGCCAGGTGTCGGACACCCTGCCGAGCGTCGCGGATCGGGCCCGGTCGATGTTGGACACGCTGCGCGCGATGGCCGATAGCGTCGAGGCGCTTAAGGTGACTCGCCTATCCGATCCCGACGTGGACGTCGATTTCCTCCGCATTCTCGCCCTCGACCAGGTGGGACAGATGCAGCGGATGTTGCGGAGCGTCGCCCACCTGATGGGCCAGGCCAGCCCGGACAGCTTGCCCGTCGACTCGGTGCGCACCTTCCTGCGCGAGTACGTAAGGGCCCACTTGGACCTGATCGATCAGTCCTTCGAGTCGACCGTCCAGGATTACGAGCGGCTGAGACGGCAGCGTTCGACAGCGACCGCGCGGGAGATCGGTCCACTGGAGTCGGAGATCCGCGGAGTGCGGGCGTGGGCGGACACCTTGATCCGCTACCAGGAGTGGGCCCTCGAGGCGGCCGACTCGCTGGAGATAGACGTCACCGACCGGTGGGAGCGCTACGACCAGCTCCTCCTCGCCTTTGCGGAGAACTCGGTCGGACGTCTGCAGATCGCGGTCGCCGATCGCGATCGCTTGCGGGAGCGCATCCGGATTGCCGAGCGAACCAATGCGCCGGCATCGGAGGTCGCCGACCTGAGGCTGAGGGTGACGGCAGCCGAGACGCGGATCGAGGCGATCGCGGACAACCTGGCCTCCCTCAGCAGGCGACTGGAACGCCGTGGGTTCGAGACGGCGGCGTATCGCGAGATTCTCATCCGGGCGACGGGCGACGTGACTGGTGACGTGCTGGACACGCGGGTCCTGCTCCGCTTGGTACGCGGACTTGCGGCCGATACATGGCGGTCTCTGCGGCAGAACGCCGGCACGGTGTTCGTGCGCGTGCTGATCGTCGTCGCCTTCATATTCTTCTTCAGGGTCCTTTTCAACCTCCTTTGGCGACTCGGACAGGCACTTCGGCTGGTCCGCGGGTCGCAACTGGTTCGCGACCTGGTGGGCCGCACCTTGCGACCGGTGGCGACGCTGATCGGATTGATCGCGGGCCTGTCGGTCATCGGTGTCCAGACCACGACGTTGCTCGCGGGACTGGGAGTGGCAGGGCTCGTGGTGGGCTTCGCTTTGCAGGACTCGCTGTCCAATCTGTTCGCCGGACTGGCGATTCTGGCCAGCCGCCCCTACGACGTTGACGACATCGTCGAGGCGGCCGGAGTGGTCGGTAAGGTTCGGGCAATGGGCTTGTGGAATACGACGATCGTCACCTTCGACGCCCGCAGGCTGCTCGTTCCCAACAAGAACATCTGGGGCTCCAACGTCGAGAACCGGTCCGCGGAAGTGAACCGGCGCGTCGAGGCGGTCGCCCGAATCGGCTACGACACGGATCTGCAGGCAGCGATCGCCGTGCTCGAGCAGCTGCTGCGCGACGACCCACGGGTTCTCGAGGATCCAGTCCCCACGGTCTGGGTTTCTCATCTGGCGGAGTCATGGGTCGAGGTCAAGTTGTGGCCCTGGGTAAAGACCGAGGACTGGTGGTCGATGCACTCCGACCTCCCGCGCTTGATCCGCCTAAAGCTCGCGGAGGTGGGTATCGATGTCCCGGTGCCAAGGAGAGATGTGACGACTCGTACCGCCGAGCCGCAGGCTTGAGTCCGAGCTGCATCATCGCCGGTGGGTGAGGGCACTGGCCCCCAGGCGACGGTCACGAGGGTGATACTGGAAGCGCCAAAGATTTGAGGTAATGGCGTGGCAGGGCCGGGGAGAGTTTACCTTAAAGTAACCAACTGAGGGTGGTTTGAATTCCTGCTGGCCTAACGCATTGTGCGTTATGGAAATAAAAAGTGCGCTCGGGATGATTCGAACACCCAACCTTCTGATCCGTAGGCACTGGGACCCCCAGGGGCGATTTTTGAACTGCGTATAAGAGTTCATACCCGTCGGGGAACGCCGTTGCGAACCTTACCCCCATAGGGACCCCAAGTAGAATTCAAAGTCATCACCAAAGTCACCGGCTCGACCGCATCCCGATCGCCGCGGATGGCGACGTCTTACGCGCCCGACCGTGTGGCGTTATCTTTGATGCTCTCTTCAACCGAAACACCGGGAGGTCACCATGAGTGCGCGATCCGTATTGCTCGCGGTGCTGGCGCTCGCCCTGGCGAGCACAGGCTGCCAGCCGCCCGGGCAGGCACCGGCTGGGCTGTCCGAGGAGGACGACGCGGCGATCCGGGCAAGGACGGAGGGGTATGTGCAGGCCGCGCTGGCCGGCGACGCGGCGGCAGTCTCCGCGTTCTTCAGCGAGGATGCACTCCGCATGCCACCAGATCAGCCTGCGGTGGAGGGGCGAGCGGCCATTCAAGCATGGCACGAGGCGGTCGTGGGCGCCGGGACATACAGCCAGTTCACCGCTACGCCGGTGCAAATCGAGGGTCGCGGCGACCTCGCCTTCGTGCGCGGGACGTTCTCGATAACGTGGACCCCGCAGGGAGCGCCCGAGCCGATCCAGATCACCGGCAAGTACGTCGAGATTCGCCGGAAACAGGCAGACGGCTCATGGCTGATCGCGGCGGATATCTGGAACTGGGACCACCCGCTACCCGAGGAGGGCTCGGGGACCTAGAGCTTCGCGCGGCGGTCTTAGGGAGGCAGCAGAAAGGTCGAAACTCGGCGTCACCCGTCCCAGGGTCGCCGGTCCTCCATGGCCTCGCGCCGTTTCGACGGGTCGGCGTGCTGGTACGCCTGCCGCGTCACCGAGGGGTCGCGCCACCCACCCATCGCCGCCACGGTAGGGAAAAGCCACGGGGACTCGGCCGCCTCCGGTCCGAAAAGCTCCCACCGTCGCTCGAGCTGCGTGCTGATTGCCTCCCGCATGGTGGAGAGTTTACCTTAAAGTAACCAACTGAGGGTGGTTTGAATTCCTGCGGGCCTAGTGTGTTGTGCGTTATGGAAATGAAAAGTGCGCCCGGGATGATTCGAACACCCAACCTTCTGATCCGTAGTCAGACGCTCTATCCAATTGAGCTACGGGCGCAGAACACTGCAATACTACTAAATCTTGC
>CP070722.1:2789126-2794114 GCA_020350785.1 Gemmatimonadota bacterium | reverse complement strand
GTCTGCACGTTGGCGATGTACTTGGGGTTCCGAATGTCGCTGATGTCGAAGATGCGGATGCCGCGCAGGCGGTCGGGGCTCACCGCCTCCTGGACGCCTTCGGTGCCGCAGTCCAGCCGGCCGCCCAGCCCCTCACCCGAGACGAAGAGGAGATTCTCGTAGACCGAGACGTCGCTCTGTGATGCCGGGCAAACGTAGCCGGCGACGAGCGACGGCTGGCTGGGGTTCGAGATGTCCCAGATCTGGATGCCGTTGTAGTTCCCCTGGATCGCGTAGTGGCCGGTGAAGGCGAGATCCGAGTTGGTGATGCCCACGAATTCCTTGGGCGGCGGCGTCTTCGAGACGACGCGCAGGTTCCAAACCGCCTCCTCGGCGTCGAACAGCCCCGCTCGCAGCCCAATGCGGGGGTCGGGGCTGGGTGCTGCAGGCGAAACGTGGATCTGCGCTGCCGGAGCTGCCGTGTCCGATGTCGTCGCGCGGGAGGCGCAACCGGAAAGCCCGAGAGTTCCGGCGGCGAGGGACAGTAGCCAGAGACGGCACGAGGCCAGAACGGGCCGACAGGTCGGGGCGGTGACGGTCATGGTAGTTCCTCTGATTGCGTGAGTTTCAGGTGATCACAGCCCGCTGTCGATCGCGGACAGTGACTCGAGCATCGACTTCATCCGGGCGATCTCAGTGGCTTGGTCCACCTGGATATCCGAGGCCAGCTTGAACGCCGCCTCGTCCTGCGCGGCGCCATCGGTAGCGAACAGTTCGTGCACCATGGTGACGGCCCCCTGGTGATGCTGAACCATGTAGGTCAGGAACAGCCGATCGAACTCCGGCCCCCGGGCCGCATCCAGCTTGTGAATCTGCTCGGGCGTCAGCATCCCCGGCATATGCGTGGCATGTTGTCCGTCCACCATCAGGGTCGTTCCTGTGATGTGCAGCTCGGGCACCGGCTGCCCGCGGTCGCGGAGCCACCTCTGCATCGTGGCGATCTCGTCTTTCTGCGCATTGGTGATGCGGGCGGCCAGCGTTCGGATCGAGGCGCTGGCGCCGTGGGTGGCAGCCATCGCCGTCATCACCAGGGCCTGCCCGTGATGGCCGATCATACCGGTCATGAAGCGGACGTCGGCCTCGGTGAAGCGCATGCGGGCGCTGTCCGTCCGTGCCCGATAGATTGCCTCCAACTCGGCCGTCGAGCCCGCGTCCGGGGCGGGAGTCGTCTCAACCTGAGGCTTTCTGCCGCCGGCACAGGCCGTCAGGGCGAGTGCGGCGAAGAAAGCGGCGGCGGAGCGGCCTATGCCTGGAGCTTTCATGGGTCTCAGGGTCACGATGTAGTGGCCGGCGTCGGGCCGGGCGCTTTCGGTTAGCGTCGTGCACTTTCGGCGAACCCACCAATCTAGCAGAGAGCACGATTCGCGCGAGGTTGGCGCTCCGCCGAGCGGTCCGACCGGCGTCAAGTCCGGAGCGCCTTAGCGCTCGACTAACGAGTGGGCCGCGTGCGCGGGGCGTCGTTGGCTAATGCGGCATCAACTTGCCCCAGAGTGGCAAGTGGATCAGTAGCTGAGCGTCGCCGTCAGGTTGACCACGTTGCGGCCGATCCAGCGTTCCCGGGGGAGATCGTCCGCCGACACGCCCAGCCGGATGATCTCCTCGATCGCCACACCGGTTTCATCGACACCGAGCTTGTTGGTAAACAAGAGCCACTCGGCTGAAAGGCCGAGGTCCAGGCCGCCGGGCAATCCTCCGTAGCCCTTGATCGTGAGCAGCTCGAGCCCCGCTCCTATATGCCAGGTGTTGGGGAGCAGATTCTCGAAGAATTTGGGCTGCCGGACCCACTTTGAGTTGGGAACTTCGATCGGTTGGCCGTTGGTGGATACGTTCTCCAATCGATACCAGCTCAGCCCGTAACCGCCCTTGACGTAGGGCTGGATCGATCCGGTCAGAATACTGTAGCGCAGGCTGCCTATGTACTCCCACCAGTTCAGCTCTCCGGTAAGCGTGAAATCGTCGATGTTGTTGAACTCGAGAGTGTTGCTCAGCTGGCTGCGGAAATGGATCAGGGAGTTCGTGGTCGTCAACCTGTCGCCGATGAATAGCTGAACGCGAAACAGCGGGGCCGTCACCGACTCGATCGACTCGATCGAGTTCGTGATCGTGGTCGTCGAGTCGAATCCTTGTTCGACGGCGTGGAGCAAGAACGCCACCAGGATCTGCTCGGTCTGGTCGGGATTGTAAAACAGCTCCTGGTAGTCGTTGGGCACATCCTGTAGCGACACACCGGCATCCAGCCCCACGAAACGGAAGGGTATCGTCTCCTGGGGATACATGGTCGGGTCGAGGTCCGACAGGAGGAGTCGGACCGGTGCCGCTATCACGCGCCAGAGGATGTCGAAGGGTGGCAGAAAGCTGAGCGCGGGCGCCGTCGCGTTGAAGTAGCCCCAGTCGTTGGCGAAGGCGTCCTGCAGACCCGTGGGAAACATTCTCGGTAAGACCTGCGGCACGTACGCCTTGTACTGGACGTTCTGGCCCGACCGGTTCCAACCCGAGTTGAACGCCGGTCCTACTACCGAGAGGTTGCCCGTCTCGGCGTGGGGGACTACACCGGCGAACGGCGACTCGACCGCCGGGTAGCCCCAACGCAGCGGTAGCACCAGCCAGCTCCATTCCTGCCGCACCTCGGCATCGGTGAGAACCAGGTCGATCACCCGCTCGTAGTCAGGAACGACTTCGACTCGCCGCGGCTCGCCGAGGAATATGACGCCGCCGCGTTCGAATCGGTCGATTCTCTTGAGCGTGTTCTTGTCGCCGGCGAAGTACTCCTGGTGATCGAAGTAGTTGGAGATCGTCTCGGAGGCGCCGGCGGGGCCGATGTCCTTGAACAAGCCCGGAGAGAAGTAGGTCCCGTGCGAATCGCGGTTGGTGCCGCCAGGCGCGGAGAGCAGCTGGTCGAGGCCTTTGTTGTCGGCCCCGATATAGCCGACGGGGTGGGTGTTGATCTCGGTCTCGGCCTCATCGCGCCAGGCCATGTGGCGCACGTACTTCCGAAACAATTCTTCGCCGGACAGCTCGACCCCGAGCGAGTCGGCCTGCCGCTTCCATTCGTCGCGCGGGGCATAGGCGTTCGGCAGACCGAAATCGAGGCTGGCCACCTTGCTGTGGAAGTAGTACTCGACCCGCTTCATTACGAGCTGGTTCTCGTCCGTCGCATCCAGCCACTGGCCACTCAACAGTCGCCGCATGTCGGCCTCGGAGATCGCGGGACGCTCGACCAGGCGCTTCGGAGTCACGATGACGTGGATATGCTCCCAGTCGCCCTCGTGATTGTTGCCGCCATCGTTGTCGGGATAGATGAACCAGTACTGGAGGACGAGCTGAACCCCCTGATGGCCGTCGGGGCTCCGCACGTCTTCCAGGAAAGGGTGGACGTAGGTCTTCATCAGGGCACGGTACTCGGAACGGAGCTTGCGCGAGAAGTTGTTCCGCCAGTGATCCTTCCAGCTCTTCGGATCGCTGCCGGGCATGTCGACCCACAAGACCTCGAACGGCTTGTGGGGAGCCTCCTGGGCCCCGGACTGCTCCGCCGCGTACAGCGGGTCATCCGGGTTGTACTTGCGAAGCAGCTCGAGCAGCCGACAATCGTCGGACAAGGGGTTCGATCCCGTGCACGGCTCGGCCGAAGCCTCCATCCATTTCACCGTCTCCTGCCGGGTCAGATCGAGCCCCATGGCCGTGTTCCAGGTGTCCACGTACAACGGGTAGGCGCCTCCCCAGACCTTCTTGTGATCGACCGGGATGCCCTCGGAGTTCTGTACCAGGAAGGGGGCAAAGCGGACCGCTAGGTCGTGCAGCACGCGATGACGACGGTCGTCCACGCCGTCTACCGGAGCCACGTCGGTGTAGTACGGTTTCTCCCGGTCGCCGTATAGATGCAGACGCTCGCTGGCAGGCGTCTGCCGGATGATGCGCGGCACCTCCAAGGGAACGTAGCGCACGTACTCGTCGCGGGGGATCTGCTGCGCGTCCGCGGCTGCGGGCGACTGCGACAAGAAGACCAGGATGAAGGCGGCGAACGTCGCCTGCAGTTCTTTCGGCATGTTCGTGATGTGTCCTCTGCGGATCTGATTCGATGTGGCGAGCCGACAGCATCCGGCCGATGACAGCGTAGCGCGACGTAACCCGAGTCGCCTGCTCCATGTCCAGACAATAACTAGGACGAATCGTATACGTTCGGCACGCCCGGTCAAGGTTTGGCGCGTCTGAAAGGCCGGTTGCGACAAGGCGGCCCTCCCTCGGACGCTGGCTCGGCGGCACGGGCTGCGTCGCGTATATTGGGATCAACGCGTTCCTGGAGGCAGCCGTGAGAATCGCCGACATGAACTGGATGCAGGTCGGGGAATATCTGAAAACAGATGACCGGGCGGTCGTTCCCCTGGGCAGCACCGAGCAGCACGCCTATCTCAGTCTGCTGGTGGACACCTTGATTCCGGAACGGCTGGCACGGGAGGCGGCCGAGCCGCTGGGGATCCCGGTCTTTCCCGCGCTCCCCTACGGTCTTTCGCCCTACTTCTCAGCCTTCCCAGGCACCGTCACCGTTCGCCTGGAGACCTACGTCGGCCTAATCAAGGACATCCTGGACAGCCTATCACGTGCTGGGTTCCGGCGGATCGTCTTCGTGAACGGCCACGGCGGCAACGCGCCGGCGGGCTCGTTGGCGATGGAGTGGATGGCGGACCATCCGGGCCATCAGGTGAAGTTCTTCAGCTGGTGGATCGCTCCGAAGACACTGGTGAAGATCCAGGAGGTGGATCCGGTGGGCTCACACGCCTCCTGGATGGAGAACTTCCCTTGGACGCGTCTGGCGGGCGTGGCGCTTCCTCGAGAGCAGAAGCCGCTGATCGACACGGCGCTGAAGTCGGTCCTCGATCCGGCGGCTTTCAAGCAGGCCGTGGGCGACGGCAACTACGGGGGCGTCTATCAGCGCTCCGACGATGAGATGATGG
>CP070722.1:2783214-2789026 GCA_020350785.1 Gemmatimonadota bacterium | reverse complement strand
GCGCCGTCGCTATCGTGATCCCCCGCTCCTTCTCCTCCGGCGCCTTGTCGATCTGGTCAAACGGCACATAGTCCGCCAAACCCCGCTTGCTCTGCACTTCCGTGATCGCCGCCGTCAACGTCGTCTTCCCATGGTCCACGTGCCCAATCGTCCCCACATTCACGTGCGGCTTCGTCCGCTCAAACTTCGCCTTCGCCATTCTCCTCGCTCCCTCTAAATCGCCCGGCCGGCCTAAGAACCTACCGCCACCGTGGCTCGGTCCCGATTAAGAATCTCGTCGGCTTTCTGCTTAGGTACATCCTCGTAATGCGAGAATTGCATCGTATATACCGCGCGCCCCTGACTCATCGAGCGCAGGGACGTCGAGTATCCAAACATCTCCGCCAGCGGAACGCTCGCTCCTACGACGCGAGCCTCTCCGCGCTGCGTGATCCCCCCCACCTTGCCACGCCGGCTCGACAGATCGCCCACTACGTTGCCCAGATACTCGTCGGGCGTCACGATCTCCACATCCATGACCGGCTCCAGCAACACCGGATTCGCCCGCCGCACCGCCTCCCGCAGCGCCATCGAACCCGCAATCTTGAACGCCACCTCCGACGAGTCGACCTCATGGTACGACCCGTCCACAAGACTGACCTTCAAATCCACCATCGGATAGCCCGCCAGCACACCAGCCTCCATCGCCTCCCGCACACCCTGCTGGACCGAACCGATATACTCCCTCGGTACCGCACCGCCCACAATCTTCTCCTCGAACAGCAAGCCGCTGCCCGCCTCGGCCGGATCGAGGTCGATGACTACATGTCCATACTGCCCGCGACCGCCCGTCTGCCGGATGTACTTGCCTTCGACCTTGTGAGCCGAAGTCCTGATCGTCTCGCGGTAGGATACCTGCGGCCGCCCAACGTTGGCGTCCACCTTGAATTCCCGCTTCAGTCGGTCGACGATGATCTCCAGATGCAACTCACCCATCCCCGAAATGATCGTCTGACCCGTCTCGGGATCCGTGTGCACCTTGAAAGTAGGATCTTCCTCCGCCAACTTCGCCAGCGCTTTCGAGAGCTTGTCCTCGTCCGCCTTCGTCCTCGGCTCGATCGCCACCGAGATCACCGGCTCCAGGAACTTCATCGCCTCGAGGATGATCGGATGCTTCTCATCCGACAGCGTCTCACCCGTCTTCGTGTCCTTCAGCCCAATCGCCGCACAAATATCACCGGCGTAGACCTCGTCCCGCTCTTCTCGACGGTTCGCATGCATCTGCAACAGGCGGCCGACTCGCTCCTTCTTGCCGATCGACGCGTTGTACACGTAGGAGCCAGCCTTCACCGAGCCACTGTACACTCGCAGATAGGTCAGCCGACCGACAAACGGATCGGTAGAGATCTTGAACGCGAGCGCGCTGAACGGCGCATCGTCACTCGCCTCACGCGTGACGATCTGCTCGTCGTGATGCGGAAGGTGACCGTGGATGGAAGGCACATCGAGGGGCGACGGCAGGTAATCGACAACCGCGTCAAGCAGCTGCTGGATTCCTTTGTTGCGAAACGCGGCCCCGCAGAGGACCGGCGTGATATAGTTGTGCACCGTCGCGTGTCGAACCGCCTCCCGAACTTCATCCTCGGTCAGCAACGCCTCGTCCTCGAGGTACTTCTCCAACAACGCCTCGTGGTGTTCGACAGCCGCCTCGATCAGACTGTGACGTAGCTCGTCCACCTTCTCGCGCAAACTCTCCGGAATAGGCTCCTCACTCCACTGCGCCCCCAACGAGGCCTCGTCATACACGTAGGAGACCTTGCGCACCAGGTCGACGACCCCTGTGAAAAGCTCGCCTTCGCCCAGCGGATACTGAATCGGGTGAGCATTCGCGCCCAACCGCTGCCGCATCATGCGGATCACATTGTCGAAGTCGGCGCCGACTCGATCCATCTTGTTCACGAAGGCGACACGCGGAACCCCATAGCGGTCAGCCTGACGCCAGACCGTCTCGGACTGCGGCTCGACCCCGCCCACCGCGCAGAACAGTGCGATGCTACCGTCAAGTACACGAAGGCTCCGCTCCACCTCTGCGGTGAAGTCGACGTGTCCCGGAGTATCGATGATGTTCACGCGATGCTCGCTGCCTTTCCGCTTCCAGAAAGCGGTCGTGGCAGCGGAGGTGATCGTGATGCCTCTCTCTTTTTCCTGCTCCATCCAGTCCATCACCGCATCGCCGTGATGGACCTCTCCCATCCGATGCACCCTACCGGTATAGTATAGGACGCGCTCGGTGGTCGTCGTCTTACCGGCATCGATGTGAGCCATGATGCCAATATTACGGATTCTCTCGAGTGGCACTTGTCTCGGCATATCTCTACTGTACTTCTCTCTGATTCAACTATGATTTAGCTGTTCGGGCGGAGGCCCCTAGCCTACCAGCGATAGTGGGCGAACGCTTTGTTCGCCTCGGCCATCCGATGCACTTCCTGCTTCTTCCTCACGGCTGTGCCCTCACCCTTGGCCGCCGCCATCAGCTCCGCAGCCAAACGCTCGGCCATCGTCCGCTCGCCTCGCTCGCGCGACGCGCTCACCAGCCAGCGACGGGCCAACGCCTCGCGGCGCCGCGGCCGCACCTCCACCGGTACCTGATAGGTCGCACCGCCCACACGCCGGCTCTTCACCTCCAGCACCGGCTTCGTGTTGCTAAATGCCTGACGGTAGACATTCATGGCCGGCTGGCCCGTGCGCTCCTCAATGATCTGCATGGCGCCAAAAAAGATCTGCTCGGCGGCCGACTTCTTGCCATCGCGCATCAACGCGTTGACGAACTTCGTGACGGACTCACTCCCGTATACCGGATCCGGGAGGATCTTCCTCGTGACTGCTCGCTGTCTTCTCGCCATGACTCCAGACGCCTAGCCGGTCTTGTCGCGCACCCTCGGCACTCCTACGCCTTGGGCCGCTTTGCCCCGTACTTGCTCCGACTCCGCTTGCGGTCTGCCACTCCCGCTGCGTCCAACTTGCCGCGAATTATGTGGTAACGAACACCTGGCAAGTCCTTCACTCGTCCGCCCCGGATGAGCACGATCGAGTGCTCCTGGAGATTGTGCCCCTCGCCCGGAATGTAGGCCGTGACCTCATACCCGTTCGTCAAGCGCACGCGCGCTACCTTCCGCAGTGCAGAGTTCGGCTTCTTCGGCGTCGTCGTGTACACACGCGTGCATACGCCGCGCTTCTGCGGGTTCTTCTCCAGCGCCGGTGCCTTGTCCTTCTTGGCGACTTTCCGCCGGCCCGAGCGGACCAGTTGGTTGATCGTCGGCATTCGTCTTCTCGTTGATCTCCCTGCGCCTATGGCGCGCCCACCTCACGAAGAAAAGGCCGGAGACGCAACCGCCTCCGACGCAAAAGAGGGTTAGGGCCAGTTCATCGACAGACCGGTGAAACTACCCGGCGCCGATCCCCGAGTCAACCCCTTTTTTCCGCACCACCACTGCGTTTCCGCGGTTGTTGCTTGGGCGACCCAAAGCTACTGCGGAGGCTCCAGATGTCAACGCCTTCCGCCGCCGACGGCCGGGTCCCGGACAGCCCCTTTCGACCACCGCCATCTTGCTCGGCGGTCGACCCCTGTCTTCGGCCTATATTCGGGGCGTGGGCCCTAGCCTGAACCACCTCACCCGGACCCACGCGTAAAGGGCCCCGCACGCCTTCCGGCGCCGGGGCCCTCGCTGGCCGGACCGGCCCTCCGCACTCAGTCGGCGGAACCGGTCGCCGGGTTGCTGCTCGCCCCCTTCACCAAGTCGGCCAAGCTGACGTCGGCCTCCTCGCCGGCTGGCGCCTGGTTCGTGGCCAACTGCTCTATCTCGCGCTCGATCGGCGCCCCCTCGACGAGGAACTCCGTGTCGTGGTAGCGGTGAATCCCGGTGCCCGCGGGCACCAGATGTCCGATTATGATGTTCTCTTTCAACCCCAAGAGGTTGTCCTTGGCACCGCGCACCGATGCGTCCGTTAGCACCCGCGTGGTCTCCTGGAATGACGCGGCGCTGACAAAGGACTTCGTCGTCAGGCTCGCCTTGGTGATGCCGAGGAGCAGCGGTTCGGCAAGCGCCGGCTTCTTGCCGTGCTGACGCATCCTGGTGTTCATATCCAGGAACTCGATGCGATCGACGTGCTCTCCTTCCAGGAACTCCGTATTGCCCGGATCGGTGATTCGCACCTTCTGCAGCATCTGCCGGACGATCACACCGATGTGCTTGTCGCTTATTCGCACCCCCTGCAGACGATAGACCTCCTGAATCTCGTTCAGCAGGTACTCCTGAACGGCGCGGGGTCCTCTGATCCGCAGGATGTCGTGTGGGTTGACCGGGCCCTCGGAGAGGCGGTCGCCAGCACGGACCCGATCGCCTTCATGCACTCTCAAGTGCTTCCCGACCGGTATCTCGTAGCCTTTCTCTTCCCCACTGTCCGAGGTGACCACGGCCTCTCTCTTCCCACGCTTGATCGCGCGGAACGAGACGACGCCGTCGACCTCCGCGATCGTCGCCGGGTCTTTGGGTCGCCGCGCCTCGAAGAGCTCGGCCACCCGCGGCAGACCACCCGTGATGTCGCGCGTCTTGTAGACCTCTCGGCTGATCTTCGCCAGCGTCTGGCCCGGCTCCACCTCGTGGTTGTCCCGCACCACCAGCTGTGCGCCGACCGGCACGATGAACTCCCGGACCTTCTTGCCGTCGCGCCTGATGTTGATCTGCGGATGGAGCTTCTTCTCTCGGTCCTCGATGATCATGAGCTGGCGACGCCCGGTGGACTCGTCGAGCTCTTCGCGAACCGTCTCTTCATCAACGATGTCACGGAACTCCACCACTCCGCCCTCATCCGCTACGATCGGCTCGGAGTAGGGATCCCAGCTGAAGAGGAGACCCCCGGTCTTGGCAAGCTCACCATCCTCAACGTGCAGCGTCGCTCCATAGGGTACGGTCAGACGCGATCGCACCTGACCGTCCACCGTCAGCATCTGGATCTCGCCTTCGCGGCTGGTGACGATCCGACGCTCATCCGCTCCCGACACGAAAGCGATGCGATCGAACTTGACCTGACCCTCGACCTTCGACTTACGCTGGGTCTGCGCCGCGATTCGCGCCGCCGTGCCGCCGATGTGGAAGGTACGTAGCGTCAGCTGCGTGCCAGGCTCACCGATCGACTGCGCAGCTATGATTCCGACCGCCTCTCCCAGATCGACCACGTTCATCGTCGCCGGATTGCGACCGTAGCATTGACGACAAATACCCCGTCGCGACTCGCAGGTCAGAACGGACCGGATGCGGACCGCCTGGATGCCGGCCTCCTCGATCGCCTCGGCTGCGTCCTCGTCAACCAGCTCTCCGGCCTTGACCAGCCGCTGGCCGTCGATCGGGTCGACGACCTCCTCGAGCGCAACGGTTCCGACGATGCGGTCGCGCAGCGGCTCGATGATGTCCTCACCCTCTTTCAACGCGGAGACCTCGAGGCCGAGCACGGTCCCGCAGTCCTCCTCAGAGATCGTCACGTCCTGGGCCACGTCCACGAGCCGACGGGTGAGGTAGCCCGCATCCGCGGTCTTCAGCGCCGTATCGGCGAGACCCTTCCGCGCTCCGTGTGTCGAAATGAAGTACTCGAGCACCGTGAGACCTTCGCGGAAATTAGAGAGAATCGGACTCTCGATGATCTCGCCGATCCCGCCCGTCAGCTTCTTCTGCGGCTTCGCCATCAGACCGCGCATCCCCGCAAGCTGCCGGATCTGGTCGCGCGACCCTCGCGAACCCGAGTCGAACATCATGTAGACCGGGTTGAAGCCCCCCCG
>CP070722.1:2778486-2783114 GCA_020350785.1 Gemmatimonadota bacterium | reverse complement strand
GGCCCAGCAGCTACCCGACGCGACATCGCGCAATGTCATCGGCGAGATCGTCGGCTGGGAGCGTCCGGATGAGGTGGTCGTGCTGGGCGGCCACATCGACTCGTGGGATGTGGGTCAGGGCGCCATGGACGACGGCGGCGGCAGCGTCGCGGCCTGGGAGGCCGTGCGCCTGATGCACGCGCTGGGGCTGCGACCGCGACGCACCGTTCGGGTTGTGCTCTGGACGAACGAGGAGAACGGCCTGCGTGGCGCACTGACCTACCGGGACACGCATCGGGACGAGATCGACAACCACGTGTTGGCCATCGAGTCGGACGCGGGAGTGTTCAAGCCGCTGGGCTTCGGGTTCGGCGGCTCGGACGCCGCCTACGAGATCGTGGGAGAGATCGGCACGCTGCTCGACCGGATCGGCGCGGCGACGGTCACCCAGGGCGGCGGCGGCGCCGACATCGGGCCGCTGATGCGCGAGGGCGTTCCCGGGATGGGGCTGCGCGTCGACGGCGAGAAGTACTTCTGGTACCACCACACCGAAGCGGACACGATCGACAAGCTGGACCCGCTCGAGATGGCGCGGTGCGTGGCCGCGATGGCGGTGATGGGTTACGTGGTGGCCGACCTGCCCGAGCGCCTGCCGCGCTGACTGATCCTATCGCCGGGGGAACCAGGGGACAAAGGCGCTGGTGCGTCGCACGTAGTCCCGGTACGCCGGCTTGGTCTCCCGGAGTCCCCTTTCCAGAAGGGCGACCCCCGACACGCGCAATAGCAAGAAGGTCATGAGGATGGGACTGTATATCGTCCAGAGCGCGCCGGGCGTAGCCGCCGCGAACAGAAAGAAGCCCCACCACACCATGGCGTCGCCGAAGTAGTTGGGGTGCCGGGTGTAACGCCAGAAGCCCCGATCGAGAACCTTCCCTCTATTCTGCGGGTCGCGTTTGAACAGGGCCAGCTGCAAATCGCCGCCCGCCTCGAAGGTGAAGCCGATCACAAAGAAGATGATCGCCAGCCAATCGAGCCAGATCAGGCTCTGCGGCGTCGGAGCGCGCTGCGCCTGCAAGAACGGGATCGAGATCGCCCAGCACAGCACCGCCTGCAACCAGAAGACGGTCGCGAGGCTCAGCCACGGGAAGAGTTTCGGATTCTTCGCCCGCATCGTCCGGTAGCGATAGTCCTCGCCTTCGCCCCAGTTGCGCCAGAAGATGTAGACCGAGAGCCGGACGCCCCAGAGCGTCACCAGCCCCGCCACCAGGTAGCGTCGCATCGTCTCGGCTTCGGTGAAATAGAAGTAGATCCAGGCGGCGACGACGAATCCGATACCCCAGAAGATGTCGATGATGCTGGCGTCGCGTTCGATGACGCTGACGATCCACACCAGCGTCATCAGCCCCAGGATCGCGCCCAGAGCCGTCAGGGCTATGCTCATCGGTCGAATCTCACCTCTAGTCGGCGCTGAAACGGATCGTCTTGTGGCTACCGTCGCAGAACGGCTTGTTCTTCGAGGCGCCGCAACGGCAGAGCGCGGCCTTCTGACCGCGGAAGGTCGCCGTTCCATCGGCGCTGCGAATCTCGACCGCGCCCTGCAGCAACAGCGGTCCGTTGAGTGCTGGCACGATCGTCAGTTTGCCTCCCGCGTGGAAGTCGTCGACGGCATCGCCGGCCTTGTTGACCGCGCCGGGATCGCTGAAGGCCGCCTGGGTATGCCGGCCGTCGCAGTACGGCTTGTTGCTGGAGGTGCCGCAGCGGCACAGCGCTATCCTGGTATCTTCCAGCAATACCTCACCGTTCGCGCGGGCGATGTGAATATCCCCCCTGGCGTAGAGTGGGCCATCGCGGGCGACGGCGATGGTGTTGGCTTCGGGCAGGATCTCCGCAGGGCCGCCGTCCTTACGCTGGAAATGCAGCGCGCCGGTGGGGCAGCGCGAGACCACCTCCGCCACTTGGTTCGCCGCCCCCGCTTCAGGTGAAATCCAAGGCTTGCGGTCGGGGTCGAAAACCTCCGGAAGGCCTTTGACGCATTCCTCCGCGTGTATGCAGCGCTTGCCATCGTAGCGGACGATGATGTGCCTGCCCTCGTAATCTCGGATCTTGCCGCTCATCCAACCTCCCCTTCGGTGCTCGACAGGCCCGCTGCCAGGCCTGAGGCCACCGCGAGCCGATTCAGGATACTCCCGGAAAGCATGGAACGCGAGAATCCCACATTAGGTTTCGTGAACGGGTGCAGCAAGCTCAATCGGGATCGTAGCTCATCGCCGCAAGCCCCAGATACCTGCGCAGGAAGGCCAGCTGCCCGATGTGCGACGACTCGTGCTGCACCAGGAAAGCGATTCCGCCCAGCAGGGTTCCATCATCGACCGGGAACTCTAGCGGCGCGACCCTGGCCACGTCCGCCGCGTCGAGCGCCGCCAGGCGATCCACCAGCAAATCGGACACCAGTCGCCAGGAATCACGAACGCCCTTGAGAGGAGGATATTGTTCCACCTCGTCGATGTTGGAGACCGAATCCAGCATATCCGCATAGGGCATCCGGTACTCGATACCCAACGTGCGAGCCAAGTAGCAACGCGCGTCGAGCAGGTGGAGGGCGATGAAGGCCATATTGTTGGCCGCGCCGGCCCGCTGCCGGGCGTTCTCGTCGTCGACATCGCGCAGGCAGTTGAGAAAGAGCCGCGTATTCAGCTTGAAGATCTCGTACAGCGGTGCTACGCCGGCGTGCATACGGACCTCCCTGACGGGTTGCGGTGGCCTTCAGATGAACGTCGCGATCTCGTCCAGGCCTTTCCTGGAGATGTCCGGCACCATCGCAGCGGAGGCCGGATAGCCAACGACCAGAATGAGGAAGGGCCGCTCGGATTCCGGGCGGCCGAGTATCTCGTTGAGGAAGCCCATGGGGCTGGGCGTGTGGGTCAGCGAGGCGAGCCCGGCGTTGTGGATCGCGGCGATGAGAAAGCCGGTGGCCAGGCCGACCGACTCCTGAGCGTAGTAGTGCTTGTACTGCTGGCCCTCGGCGGTGACGCCGTAACGCCGAACGAAGACGATGATGAGGTAGGGCGCCTCTTCCAGGAATGGTTTGTGCTCGTCCGTACCGAGCGGCGCCAGTGCGTCGAGCCACTCCTGAGGCGCGCGGCCGTGATAGAACTCGTGCTCCTCGGCCTCGGCGCCCTCCCTGATCCGCCGCTTGACCGCGGGATCTGAGACCACTACGAAGTGCCAGGGCTGCAGGTTCGCGCCGCTGGGCGCGGAGCCGGCCGCGCGCAGGCATTCCTCGACGATCTCGCGGGGGACCGGTCGATCGGCGAACTGCCGCACGCTGCGGCGGCGCTCCAGGTCGGCTCGCAGCTCGCGGGCCCGCCGACGCATCTCTTCCGGTGGATATTCTCTGTAGCTCTTCAACGGGACGAGATTCGGATTCATTGGGTCAACCCTGTCTCAGTCGCTCGCCGCTTGGGCGGTCCTGATCCACAGATCGGGTTAGAGTCGCGCTCCGCAATACTTACAGTGGGCGGCGTCCGGATCATGGCCTTCACCCGAGCAGTCGGAGCAGACCTGCGTACTGATCGGTCGTCTGGCAGCCGTCGCCATCTCTACGGTCACGATCCCCGTGGGCACCGCGATGATTCCATAGCCGATGATCATGACGACGGAAGCGAGCATTCGCCCGACCACGGTGCCGGGCGCGATGTCTCCGTAGCCGACAGTGGTCATCGTGACGATAGCCCAGTAGATGCTCTCCGGGATGTTGGTGAATCCGTGCTCCTCGCCTTCGACCAGGTACATGACGGCGCCGATGATCAACACCAGCGTCAGCACGGCGCCGAGAAAGACGATGATCTTGCGCATGCTCGCGCGGAGCGCCGTCCGCATGATCCGCGCTTCGCCGACGAATTGCACCAACTTGAGCACGCGGAAGACCCGCAGGAGCCTGAGGGCGCGGATGACGATGAGGGACTGGGCGCCGGGCAACATCACGCTCAGGTAGGTCGGCACGACCGCGAGCAAATCGACCATGCCGAAGAAGCTCAGCGCGTAGCGCATCGGGCGACCCACCGTCGCCAGGCGCGCGATGTACTCAACAGAGAAGAGAACCGTGAAGAACCACTCGATGGCACGCAGCTGAGGTCCGTAGAGAGCCCGAACTCCGGCGACGCTCTCAAGCAATACGGCGGTAACGCTCAGCAGAATGGCGAGCAGCAGTGATACATCGAACGCTTTGCCGGCGGGTGTGTCCGCCTCGAAGATGATTTCGTGCCATCGCGCCCGCCAACCAGCTTGTGGCGGCCTGACGTCTATCATGCTCCACACCTCCCGTTCTCCAAGCGACAATCGATGGCTATTCGGCGAGCCCATCCAGCAGCTCCAGCGGGTGGACGACCTGGAGCGACATTCTCTGGACCAGCGCTCCAGCGCCGATCTGCATGATGCAGCCGGGGTTCCCCGTCGCCAGTAGTGTCACCCCCAGCTCGCCCACCTCGGACAGCTTGCGTCGCAGAATGTCGTCCGAGAGGCGACGCTGGATGAGACCGTAGGTACCTGCGGCGCCGCAGCAGCGATCGGACCGCGGTAGGGGCACGACCTCCAAGTCCGGTATCCGGGAGAGCAGCGGCAGGGGCCCGGTCTCCACCCGCTGGGCATGG
>CP070722.1:2772836-2778386 GCA_020350785.1 Gemmatimonadota bacterium | reverse complement strand
GACGACGACCCCTACAAGGTGCCGATGCGCATCTATCCGGCGAGCCACTACACGATGGGCGGGTTGTGGGTCGACTACAACCTGGAGAGCACGATAGCTGGGCTGTTCGTCGCCGGCGAGGCGAACTTCTCCGACCACGGAGCCAACCGCCTGGGCGCGAGCGCCTTGATGCAGGGTCTGGCCGACGGCTACTTCGTGATCCCTTACACCCTGGGCAACTACCTCGCGGGCACGAAGTTCGAGCCCGTGACCGAGGATCATCCCGAGGCGCGCGCCGCCAAGGCCGACGTCGAGAATCGAATCAAGCGGCTGCTCTCGCTCAACGGCAAGCGGACGGTCATGGATTTCCACCGCGAGCTGGGGAAGCTCATGTGGGAGTACTGCGGGATGGGCCGTACCCGGGAGGGCCTCCAGACCGCATTGGAGAAGATCCCCGCCCTCAGGGCGGAGTTTTGGGAGGACGCCATCGTTCCCGGTGTGAACGAGGAGCTCAACCAGTCGCTGGAGTACGCCGGGCGCGTAGCCGACTTTCTCGAGATCGGCGAGCTCATGTGCCTGGATGCGCTGGAACGGGAGGAGTCGTGCGGCGCCCACTTCCGTCAGGAGTACCAGACCGAAGACGGCGAGGCGCTGCGGGACGATGTCAACTTCTCGCATGTGGCCGCCTGGGAGTACACCGGTGAGGGCACCCGGCCGAACCGCCACATCGAGCCGCTGGAGTTCGAGTACGTGGCCCTAGCTACACGGAGCTACAAGTGATGAACCTCACGCTACACGTTTGGCGGCAGAAGGACGGCAAGTCGAAGGGCCAATTCGTGAAGTATGAGGCCCCGGATATTAGCGAGGATATGTCCTTTCTGGAGATGCTCGACGTCGTCAACGAGCGCCTGATCCTGCGAAGAGAAGACCCGATCGCCTTCGATCACGATTGCCGTGAGGGCATCTGTGGAACCTGCGGCGTCGTGGTCAACGGGCGGGCACACGGACCGCGCGAGCGCACCACCTGTTGCCAGCTCCACATGCGCAGCTTCAGGGACGGCGACCACGTGTGGATCGAGCCGTGGCGGGCGAAGGCGTTCCCCGTAGTGAAGGACTTGATCGTCGATCGCGGCGCCTTCGATCGGATCATCGCGGCCGGCGGCTTCATCTCGGCGCCCACCGGATCGGCCGTAGACGCGAACGCCATGCCCATCTCGAAGGAGAACGCCGACTTGGCGATGGACGCGGCGGCCTGCATCGGCTGCGGCGCCTGTGTGGCCGCCTGCCCCAATGCTTCCGCCATGCTGTTCACCGCCGCGAAGATCGCGCAGTTGTCACTACTGCCCCAGGGCGAGCCCGAGCGCTGGATTCGGGTGAAGCGCATGGTGCGGCAGATGGATGCCGAAGCCTTCGGCAACTGCACGAACCATGGAGAGTGCGAGGCCGTCTGTCCCAAGGCCGTCAGCGTCGACAACATCGCGCGGCTGAACCGCGACTATATCAGGTCGAGCCTGATCGCGGAGCGGCGGGTGGAGGCGGCTGCTGGATAGCTTACGCGGCTTTCGCCCGGCGGTCTTCGCTGGGCGGTGCAGCGCTCCGAGTTTCAGATGCAGGGCGGTCTTGCGCTCCTCTGTATCCGCGTGGCCACGCTTACCGGTACGCGCTACTTGATCTTGCTCAGGCTGGCTTGGTAGCTGTCGGCGCCCAGCGCCACGTACCCGACCTGCGGAACGAGCTCCGCCGCGTTCATCAGGGTGTACTCGACAAACGCCATGACCTCGGGGCGCTGGAGCGACTGCTCCTTCACGTAGATGAAGAGTGGACGGGAGAGCGGTGCATAAGTCCCGTCCTTCACCGTCGCCTCAGCGGGCGCCACACAGCCGGCGCCACCGTCTACCGCTACCAGCTTCAACTTGTCGGTATTCTCCGCGTAGTAGGCGTAACCGAAGTAGCCGAGTGAGTACCGGTCACCCGTCACGCCCTGGACCAGGACGTTATCGTCCTCGCTGGCGGTGAAGTCGGGCCGGCTTGCGTCCTCCTCACCGACGATCGCTTCGGTGAAGTAATCGAAGGTTCCGGAGTCGGTACCCGGGCCGTAGAGCTTGATCTCCTCCGCGGGCCAGAACGATCTCACATCCTGCCAGGTCGTGACCTGACTGCCCGGCTCCCAGATGCGCTTCAGCTCGTCGACTGTGAGGCAATCGACGAAGTCGTTGGCCGGGTTGACCATGACCGCCAGCCCGTCGTACCCGACGGTGATCTCGATCGGCTCGATCCCCTCCGCTGCGCAGGCCTCGATCTCAGTATCCTTGATTTGCCGGGAAGCGTCGGAGATATCCGTTTCGCCGGAGCAGAACTTCTTGAAGCCGCCGCCGGTGCCGGAGATTCCCACCGTCACCCGAACCTCCGAGTTCTCCCTCTGGAACTCCTCGGCCACCGCCTCGGTGATCGGGAATACGGTGCTCGATCCGTCGATTCGGACGGCACCGGAAAGGCCCGCCTCGCCGCCGGCCTGACCCTGCTCGCCGCCGCCACAGGCGAAGGCGGTGAGGCTGCCAAACAGCGCTACTGCAGTGATCGATTTCCTCATGATCGCTCCTCTTATTGAATGCCTTCCGTTAGAAGTGCAGATACGACATCACCTTCACCGAGTACTCGGCGTCGCGATCGTCTCCGGGCTTGTAGATGTCCACGTTCAGCGCGACCTTGTTGCGGCCGGTGAAGTAGGCGACGATCCCCGGAGTGAAAAGCAAGCCGTGATCGTCATCGGCGTCGGTATCGGGATCGGCATAACTGACGCGGCCCAGCGGCTCTATCGCCTCGAGGAAGCGGCTGTTGCGCACCGGTATCTTGTAGGTGACGATGCCCTGTGTCGTGACGAACGTGCTGGGGTCGCCCGCGTCGTCGAGGTTCTTCCAGTTGTCGCCCGAGGTGACTCCGGCCTGGACGTGCAGGCCCGACGTGTAGCTACCCCAGTCGAGGTCGGCGCCGTAGGCGATGGCGTAGTCCACGACCTCCTGTTCCACCGGATTGGCGAAGTCGCGGCCCGCTGCGTTCGCGCCGACCCTGAGATCGCTGCCACGATACTCCAGGCGGCCGCCGAACGACTTGCCCTCCGAGAACACTTCTGTCGTGTCAATCGCGGACGAGAAGGTCACTATGTCTTCGAAGATCTCGCCGTTCGTCGCAGATGCGGACCAGGCGAAACTGCCAGCGATGTCGCCGCCGATCTGAATGCCGACATCGCGGTCTGAGTATCCCAGGCTCTCGGTGAAGCGGCTGTAGCTGCAGACCGACCCGACACCCGTACAAGAGTCGGCGCCGCGAACGATGCCGGTTCGTTCGATCACCAGGATCTGGGTCGAGCTGATCAGCTCGAAAACGTCGAAGGGGAGCTTGAACTGCCCCATCCTGATCTGAAACTGGGGCGCGAAGTTCATATCGATGTACGCGTCCTTGAGCCGGAGTCCGTTCTCGAGACCGAAGCCGGTCGTAAAATCGGGCTGAATCTTACCGCTGATGAAATCGTTGACCTTCACCTCCAGCGTGATCCTGGCACGACGGATCAGAAACACGCTCGAGAGCTCCTCGGCCGCCGAGCTGTAGTCCCAGAGCGCGTGCAAGCGCCCGGTCACATTTATCTCGACCGCCTTGGACTTGAACTGCGTTTGGCCCGGCAAGTTCGACGCCGAGATTATCAGCGCCAGGGCCGCGAGTCCGACTTGCCTTCTCACGTTCATCATAAGCGCTCCTGGTAGGGTGTTTGCGCCGGACACCGTCCATTAGAAAGCGACCAGTCCGAATGAGCCAGGGTTGGTTCTGGACCGCCTCTTCGCTGATTCACTTGCTCAGACTGCCCCGCTGATCGTAGCAGGTGGACGGCATGCACTAATGCTTACCGCGTAACGATCTCGTGACGATGAGCGTCGCAACTCTGTGTCAAGTCGCCACTGGAGTCGTACGCACGTTACCGGGCCAATGTCACAGGTCGATTGGAAACAGGTAACGATATTGTAAAGGAAGAGGCTGTTCGTGGGGACCCGCGCAGCCGCCGATGCCGACCGCGCGACGATGTTGGAGCTAGTGGATGTGGAGCGTCAGCCAGATTCACCGGTCCACGGCTGGTCCGGAGGCGGTAGGCGCGGCCGGCAACTCTAGGTGAACGGCTGTCCCTTCCCCGACGCGACTCTCCGCCCACACCCGACCTCCCATCACCCCGGCCCAGTGTCTGACGATCGAGAGGCCGAGGCCGGTGCCTCCGGTGGCGCGTGAGCGACTGGAGTCGACCCGGTAGAAGCGTTCGAATACCCGTTCCAGGTGGGCTTCGGGGATGCCGCGCCCGTCGTCGCGCACGATGATCCTGACGGTGCGGTTCAGGCGCTGTGCGCGGACTACCAGGGAGGCAGCGGAGGAATGGCGAATCGCATTGTCGAGCAGGTTCTCGATGATCTGGCGACACCCTTCCGGATCGGCACTCGCCTTCAGGTCGGGCGCGATCTCGATGGCAGTGGAGATGCCGGCGGCGCGAATCCGCTCGGCGAAGGCCGATACTATCCCTTCCACGAGCGGCGCCAGGCTGACCGTCTCATGATATACGGTGTAGCCTGGATCCTCGAGGCGCGCCAGCGTCAGCAGATCATCGACGATCGCGCCCATTCTCTCGGCATGCTCGACGATGCGGCTCGCGAATGTCTCGCGGTCGCGCTCGGGGATATCCGGAGTCAGCAGGGTCTCAGCGAATCCACGAATCGCGGTCAGCGGCGTCTTCAATTCGTGCGAAGCGTTGGCCACGAACTCGGTCCGTATCGTGTCCAGTCGCCGCATCTCGGTGAGGTCGGCGAACACGGCCACCACTCCGCCCGCCGGTAGGCGCCGCGCCGTTACTAGCATCGTTCGACCGAAGACCTCGAACTCGCCGTCACGACCCTGCTCGGGCATGGACTGCGGAGACAGAAACTCAATCAGCTCGGGATTGCGGAAGACTGCCGCCGCCGAGCGGCCTCCTACGACCTCGGGGGCTCCGATGATCTTGCTCAACTCCGCGTTCGTGCGCACGACGCGACCCAGAGCGTCGAGGGCTAGCACGCCCTCACCCATCTCGCGCAGCAGCACCTCGGTCTCGCTCTTCTCGACACCCAGCTGCGCCAACCCTTCGCGCAGCGCCTCTGCTACCCTGTTCATCGCCCGGTAGAGATCGCCGATCTCGCCGGCCGCGGTTTCCGGCAAGCGAGCCGGCAGCTTGCCGTGCGACACCAGTTCAGTGAAGGTCGCCAGCTTGCGAACCGGTCGGCTGAGCAGGTGGGCGAGGCCCCCGGCAAGCAGGGTACTGGTGACAAGGGTCACGGCCGCGGGCCCGGTGACAGAGCGGGCCAGCAGCGCGTAGAGAACGAGGGTCAGGACGGCGAGCCCGCTGAGGCTCAGGAATATTCGCAGGCGCACGGTCGACTAGTTGTCAGGCCGGAAGCGGTAGCCGAAGCCGCGCACGGTCTCGATGAGGCCGCCTCCGGGTCCGAGCTTCGCCCGCAGTCGACCGACGTGCATATCGACGGTTCGCGTCTCGATATCGGCTGT
>CP070722.1:2762792-2772736 GCA_020350785.1 Gemmatimonadota bacterium | reverse complement strand
TTTCAGGCCGACGGTCCGACCTCCCAGGCTTGGAGGTCTCACTCAGCCAGGTTCAGCTTGACGAAAAACCTGGACCCGCGACCCACTTCGCTCTCTGCCCAAATAGCGCCACCCATCTGATCCATGATCGTACGACTGATGGCCAGCCCTAGCCCGGCGCCGCCGACCTTTCGTGTGGCCGCCTGCTCCAACTGTCGAAACTTGTCGAAAATCGTCTCCAACTGGTTTTCTGGGATGCCGGGCCCCTCATCGGAGACCGCCATCAACGCCTCTGCACCTTCGCGCCACCAGCGTAGCCCCACCCGGCCGCCTACCGGCGAGTACTTCACCGCGTTGGAGATCAAGTTCACGATGACCTGCTGCAAGCGGTCGGCGTCGGCCGTCACTAGCATATCTCGGTCGGAATCTGCGATCTCCAGCCGGACCTCGCGCTCGGTCGCGAACGCATCGACGGCATCCATGGCGCGGCGCGCCGCCTCCCGCAGCGAGATCGACGCCAATTTCATCACTAGCCGCCCGCTCTCGATCCGGGACAGGTCCAGCAAGTCGTCCACTAGACGGATCAAGCGATCGAGATTGCGCAGGGCGATATCCAAGAGATCCACCATGCCGTCGCTGATCGCGCCTGCCGCGCCCCGAGCAAGCAGATTCAGCGAGGTCTTGATAGACGTCAGCGGTGTACGTAGCTCATGGCTGACCACCGAGACGAATTCACTCTTGGCCGCTTCCGCCGCCGCCTCCTTCGTCATGTCCCGGTAGATCACCAACTGACCGATCACCTCTCCATCGTGGTCGCGCACCGTCGCGACCGTTCTCTGGCAAACCATGGTGCGCGGAAACTCGAATTCAACGCGATCGCGAAGCGCGGGGCTGCCGCTCCGCAAAGCCTCGACTTGGGCCTGCAGCATCTCAGCTTTGGCAAAGGATCGGGCCAGGACACGATTGACCTCTTCCAGCGCCGCGCCCCGAATCACCTCCTGCGGCAATCCCAGAAGTTCCGCTAGCGATCTGTTGGCATAGGCGACGCGATCACCGCTCACCATCATCACGGCGGCGTCGCTGGCATCGATAAGTGCCTCCAGGCGCGTGCGCTCCGATTCGACGTGCCTGCGTTCCCTCTCGATCGTGGCCAATAGCTTGGAATAGTAAAGCGACGTGGCGATCTGCCGTCCAAGCAGTTCCGCCAGCTCGAGATCCTCGTCGCTGTAGATCTCCGATTCCGGGGCCCCGAAATTGAGAGTTCCAATAACCTCTTCACCGACATCCAGGGGAACGATGAGCGCCGAGACGTTACTTTCGCCCGAGGTCCGGATGCCTGAGGTGCCTGCAAAGGAGTCCACACGGATTGCATCGCCGCTGGTGATCGCCTTGCCCGTGAGGCCGCGGTCGATCGGGTAGCTGGCCTCCACGGAAATGAAACCACCGCGGGCCGCGTCAAAGAGGGTATGCAAGTAATAGCTCTGGCGATCTTCAGACACCAACACAACACTCGCCCGCCTGAACTCTAGAACCCTCTGCAGCTTCAGGATGGCCGTCCTGAAGATCTCGTCTAAATCGAACGTCGTGTTGATCAGCGATGCCAGTTCGGCCACCACCTCCAGCCGTTCAGCCCAGCGGTGATCCGAGCCCTTCTCACGGCTCATCGCGCCGCCTCACCTTCTCGCTGGCGGCATAGCGCTCCACCGCATCGGCAAGTCTCTCGAATTCCGTGAAAGCAGCCGCTAGATCGGCCGAATCTAACGCCCCTTCCTCACACCAGCGTCTACCGCTCTCCGCAAGCGCCGACGCCGGATCAACTAGTTCATCGGCGTCGAACGACGGAGCTGTTCCCTTCAGAGAGTGCGCCGTTCGATAGAAGACCTCGACCGCCTCGGCATCGTAGCCCTCGGCCAGAACCGTTAGCGCCGCGCGGATCCGCTCGAGACGAGCCGGCAATCCTTCACGGAACTCGCGCTGTATCTGTTTCAGGATCTGTTCTGCTTCTTTAGCATCCAAAGGGGCCAACTCCCGGAGTCAGGCGTCCACGCCCTCGCCGAGCGTACGTAGCCGCTCGGCGAGCCCGTCAGGCTCAAAAGGTTTGACCACCACCCCGCGGGCGCCGACTTCCCCTGCCGCTTGCTCGTTGAACTCTTTGCGCGCCGTGAGGAACACCAGCGGAATTCCGGCGGTCTCGGGATCCTGCTTGAGGCGACGGCAAACTTCGTAACCGTCCATGCCGGGCATCATCACATCGACGACCGCCAGGTCGGGTTTCAGACTGCGAATCACCTCTATTCCCTCGACTCCGTTGGCTGCCGTGGTCACCTCCCAACCGGCCGTGAACTCGAGCGTCAGCTTCAACAGCTTGCGAAGATCGGGGTCGTCATCGACCACGACGACGCGATATGCACTGTTCATTCACACCTTTGGGGTTCGGGGCCAGGGGGGCAAATCGGAGAGCCGGGCTTGTCACTTCGGCACGGGGTCGTAAATATTGCACTGATGATACCGAAAGTCTACATCCTCGACGACGACCTGACTTACGCCAAACTCCTGGCTGCCAACCTCGGCAAATCTGGACGCTTCCGCAACGAGGTCTTCGCAGCCCCCGAAGAGTTCTTCACCCGCCACACCGAGGAACCCCCAGACGCGGTCATCACTGACCTCGTCATGCCCGACATAAGCGGCATCGAGGTAACACGACGTCTCAGGCAGTCGGACCCTCATCTTCCGATCTTCGTGCTCACCGCCTACGCCGAACTGGAGACCGCCATCGAAGCCCTTAAGGCCGGCGCCAACGACTACCTGCGTAAGCCGGTCAACATGGACGAGCTAACGACCCTTCTCAGCCGAGCCCTCGACGAGCGACCCCTGAGGGAAGAGGCCGCTACGATTCAGAAGACCCGAGAGAACGAGTTCTCGCTCAGGGCCATCCTGGGTAAGCACGCCGAAATAGAGAAGCTCCGTGAATTCGTCCAGCGCATAGCCAAGATCCCGCGACCCACTGTCCTGCTGTTGGGCGAGAGCGGAACCGGCAAGAACCTGGTGGCCCAGACCATCCACTACTCCAGCCCGGACTCTACGGGCCGCTTCGTCGAGATCAATTGCTCAGCACTCCCAGCGCAGTTGCTCGAGGCCGAACTGTTCGGCTACAAGAAGGGCGCCTTCACCGACGCCCGCGAATCGAAGCGCGGCCTCATCGAGGTCGCGAACGGCGGCACCTTGTTCCTCGATGAGATCGGCGACCTGTCGCAAGAACTGCAAGCCAAATTGCTCAATTTCTTGGAGTCGCGCCGCTTCCGCCGATTGGGCGGGACCGAAGAAATCGAGGTGAGCCAACGAGTCATAACGGCCACCAACCGCAATCTCGAGGAGGCGGTGCGCGCCGGAACCTTTCGCAGCGATCTCTACTACCGTATCAGCGTTGCCACTCACCGTCTTCCACCCCTACGCGAGATCAAGACGGACCTCCCACAGCTCGCCGAACACTTCCGCGAGGTGTTCAACCGCGAGTTCCGCAAGCAGGTAGCGAGAATCAGCCCCGAAGCTCTCCAGCTGCTGGCAGCATGGGATTGGCCCGGCAACGTCCGTGAGCTCCGCAACGTCATCGAGCGGGCCATGATCTTTGCCGACGGGTCGGAATTGAAAACCAGCGACTTGCCCGAATTGCGAACCGTGGCGCTGGAAGTCACCGCCGGCGGCCAGCTTATTGACCCCGACTCGTTCGGTATATCCAAAGGCCTCACCCTGGCGGCTGCCGAGCGGGAATACATCCGTCAAACACTCGCTGAATACGACGGCAGCGTACAACGTGCCGCTGAAGTGCTGGGTGTCTCGCGCAAGAACCTCTGGGAGAAACGTAAGAAGTACGGACTCCTGGACTGAGACCGGGTAACTGCGGCCGCCAGCTCTCTCCCAGCCACCTGGCCCGCTTCCCGACAACTCCCGCTAAGATTTCGCCCTGACCGCGACACGGGTTGCAGCGCACGGCTGCGTTACCTCGCGGGTTACCCGCAGGTAACCGCGCGCCGCGTGCCGGCGCGCGCCCGTCTTCGCTCTGTTTCGGCTAAAGATCTACAAATTCAACACTTACGCCCACCACCCCACGCCGGCCCCCAGCGGCACGCGCCCTGCCTTACTCCGCCCTGCCCCGCCAATCCCCCACGATTCCCTGTCGACCAGGAGAGTTGACGTTGCGTCTACAGTGTCCCTACTGCCGAAAAGAACGCGAACACCCGCGCGGCGATGTACTGGGTGATTGGATCATCTGCACGGTCTGCGAGCTTCCTTTTGCCTGGCGAGATGCCACAAACGGACAAGTTGAGCAACCGATCAGACAATTCTACCGCCGGTGCAGCGCGACATCGGCGTTTGTCGAGGAGGACTGAAGCAGTGAGTGCCCCGGCCGCCACCGCCGTTGAGAGCAACCGACCTGGTCGTCGAGGTCCGGCGCGAGTGAGCTTGGGCCACGCTCAGACGATTGATACGGCATTGGTTCGCGAGCGGGGGTCACCGGCAAGCTCAATGGAAGCGACGGGTGATGTCTTCAGTTGCCAAACTTTAACAGGAGGCAATCTGCTCAGGAAGACGTACCTGACCACCCGGACTGACTTTTGGTTGGCTTTGCCTGGTGCCCCGCCGCGATCTTCGAAATATCGAGTTCCTGACCGGCCACCGACTCACACAACCCGGCGCCGCGGCCCGACTCTCCATAGGCCCTGTCGTCTGGACTTGCTCCGCAAGCATCGTCTTCGTGAGCCATCAGAAGTTCCAGATCCGCGGCGCCGGTCTTCAGGGAAAGGATACCCTGAGCCCCAGGACTTCGACGAGGGAAGCGGCTGTCGTGGACCAGACTGCCCTTAGTTCACCGCGATCACCAAAGCTCGACGCATCGCTTGCTTCGCTCCGCGATGCGGTGCTGCTCATCAACAGCGCCGGACTAGTGACTGACGCGAATCCATTGGCAGCACGAATGTTCGCTACCGACATCGAACTGTTGAAAGGGCGTGCCATCGTAGACCTGCTATCACTAGACGGCTGCGCGAACGGCGACTCGCCTCTAGAGAATCTTGCCACCGACCGGCCGCTCAAGCTACGAGCCTGGCGCGGCAACGGAGAGGAGTTCTTCGCTGACGTGTCCCTAAGCCGACTCGACTCACCGACCGGTCAGCTCACTGGCGTCATCGCCCTGCTGCGAGACATCTCCGAGCAACAGCGTGTGGCCGAGATCGGAGCCCATCTCGAGCGACTGGCCCGACTGGGTGAGATCACCGCCCGAACTGCCCACACGCTGCGGAACTCACTCACCGGAATACTGGCTCTGATCGAGGAGCTCGCTGCGGTTGATGGCCCTTCAGAAGAGCAAGTGATGTCGCTTCTTCAGGCGGAGACACACCGCGCCATCGGCCTGGTTCGAGAACTGTTACAGTTCGCGCGACGCGATCTACCAGGGTCGCTCGTCTCGTTGAACGAAGTGGTCGATGAAGCTGTGCAGCTAAAACGGTTCAGTGCCAGAGCCAAGGGATTTGTCATCGAGCAAGAGCTGACGTCCGCGCCAACCTGTGTGGTCGCCGACCACAGCCAACTCACACAGGTCGTCGTCAACCTGCTGGAGAACGCCCAACATGCCGTCGAAGGCCGCCAGTCGGCCCGCATCGACCTCCGCACCTGGGTCGACGAGACCAGGGTTTACCTTTCCATCTCCGACAACGGTTGCGGGATCGAAGCCGGGATAAAATGTCACATCTTCGAGCCCTTCTTCACGACGAAGAGCCCCGGAGCCGGCACGGGCCTCGGCCTGGCCATCGTTGAGAGGACGATACGCGATCACGGCGGATCGGTATCCGTAGATTCCACACCCGATGTCGGCGCCACCTTCCTGATCTCTCTGCCACGCGTCGCCCCACCCGAAGTCTGAGCCGCCGGCACCGGACGCGCCTTTCAGCTCTCCTACCATCGGACCCGGCCTCCTCCACACCAACGCTCCGACCGCGCGCCCCACCCAGGCCGGCATTGCCCGAATTCATTTTCGCCGCCATTCTTTCCCGCGGATCGACCGCAGGGAGGCAGATGAAGATAGCCGTAGTATTCGACTCGCTGGTCGCTGGACTCGAGCACCCCGACTTCAAGGAACAGGTGGAAGCCGAGGTCCCGGAGGCCGAGTACGAGGTAGCGGAGGCCTTGATCGCAAAGGGCCACGAGGTGTTTCTGATCGGCTTTCACGACAACCTCCGCCATTTGCTGGATCGGCTGGAGTCCTTCGAGCCTGAGCTGGTCTTCAACGCCAGCGAGTCTTTCATGGGCAAGGCCCGCTACGACTACGGGGTCACGGCCTTGCTAGAGATGAAGGGCTACCGTTACACTGGCTCTCCGCCCGAAGCACTCCTGCTGGCCCGCGACAAAGCAACCAGCAAGAAGATCCTCGCCTACCACTCCGTGAACGTGCCATGCTTCGCGGTCTACGCGCCCGGCGACGATGTCCTGCCGCCCGAGGGAATTGACTACCCGCTGATCGTCAAACCTACCCATGAAGATGCATCGGTAGGAATCTCTCAAGCTTCAGTGGTCGGTGACCTCGACGACCTGCGAGAGCGCGTCGCCTTCATTCACCGTAACCTCGATCAGCCAGCCATCGCGGAGGAGTTGATCGATGGACGCGAGCTTTACATCGGCATCCTGGGCAATCGCGAGCTGCAGATGCTGCCCACCATCGAGATTACCTTCGACAATATCCATGAGCCCAGCAAACGGATCGCCACTTACAGCGCCAAGTGGGACCTGGAATATCGGCGGCGCTGGGGGATCAAGAACATATTTGCCCGTCGGATCGGCGATACCACGCTCAAGGAGATCCACCGATCCGCACAACTGGCCTATCGCGCTTTGGAGTTGCGCGATTACGGTCGCATCGACATGCGGTTGACCCGCGACCAACGCGTCTACGTGCTGGAAGTCAACCCCAACCCCTACATCGCTTTCGGTGAAGACATGGCCAACGCCGCCGAACGAGCTGGGCTCGATTACTACGAGTTCATCGAGCGAATAGTGCGCGAAGCAACGAACCGATATGAGAAAGCGGAAAGCTGACACGACGGGGCACCGAGCCAACAAGCATTGCTCGCGCTGCGGATGTACCCTGCGCCGCTTCTGGTATTTCTGCCCGGACTGCGGGAAGAATCTCGTATGGGGCGACGAGCGCGGCGTTACCGGTGCCGAATGCTTCTACTGCGGCTGGGTCGTGTCCGACAGCTTCTCACACTGCCCCTGGTGCGGCAGAGATATTTCGGACGAGGCCTCCAGCGACACCCCCCTCAAGCGTCCCCGCGGCTTCCAGTACCACGGACGCTGCGATTACACGAGCTGCCGTGGCGGCCTGCAATACCCGATGCACTTCTGCCCCTGGTGCGGCCGGGGTCAGCATTGGCCCTTCCATAACGAGTACGAGGGTGTCTGCCCGCATTGTGATCAGGGTGTCGACGACTTGATGGACTACTGTCCTTGGTGCGGCCACGACGCGACCGGACAAGATCAACTGTGGCCCGCTATCCGTCGGGTGCGTCACCTGCTGCGAAAGGTGCACGTTCCCGACTGGGGCTACCGAATACTGGTGCGCCCCGGTATCTCCGGCGTCGACCCCAAGTACCCGAAGATCGTTGAGATCGAGAGGCGCTATGTAAACGAACGGGCCCAGATAGATTGGCCCAGCTTGGTCGGTCTCGTCACTCACGAGCTGGGACACAGCTTCATGTTCCACCACTGGCGCTTCGCTCGCTCCGATCGCTTTCGCCGCGCCTTCGGCGATGTCAGCAAGGCCTACCGCGGCGTCGACGAAAGTTGGGTGCAGTTTCGTAGACGCAATCTCTCAGAGACACCGGTCAATCACGTGACGGCCTATGCGTCGAAGCACCCGCTCGAGGACTTCGCCGAGACCTTCCGCTTCTACGTCATCCGCCGGGGCCGACTCAAGGACTTGCTGGCCGAGATCGGCCGCTTGGGCAAAGGAGTGATCGTTTATGAGAAGTTCCTCACCCTCCACGCCTACATCCAGGAACTGAGGCGCAAGTCGCGCCAAAAATAGCCCGCCATGGCAAAGCAAAGCCAGTCGTCGATGCGGATACATTGGCACTCGTTTGCCACGCCGATCGGCCCAACCTACGCAGCGATCAGCGCCCGCGGCCTCTGCCGCTTGACCTGGCTCGTCTCGGGACCCCGCGACTTCGAACTCGAGCTGGCACTGCTCTATCCGGATCACCTCGTCCTACACGACCGCAGGCCCGCCAGTAGAGTATCTCGCCAACTCGCTCAGTACTTCGCGGGTCGGCGCCGTCATTTCGAGCTCGACCTCGATCTCTCGACGCTCTCGAACTTCGAGCGCCGCGTGCTCCAGGCGACTTCCCGGATACCGTTCGGAACTACCGCCAGCTACGCGCAACTGGCACGGCGAATTCACCGGCCGACCGCCGCGAGGGCCGTCGGTAACGCCCTGCGCAAGAACCCGCTGCCGATCGTCATACCCTGCCACCGCGTCATCCGCTCGGACGGCTCGCCGGGCGGCTACTCCGGTCGAACCGCCGTCGACCATAAGCTTCGGCTACTTCGCCATGAAGGGGCCAACCTGGATCGCCTCTGACTCCGATACACGACGGGGCCACCTCATTCGGCGGCCCCGCGCCCCCAAAAAGGTTCTCAAGTACGCAACTCAGCTCACCAGACCTGCCACACCGTAGGCGACTACCGACGCGTGCCAGAGAATGTGGACCGCCCGCCGCGGGAGTTCGTCTGCCAGAAGGACTCCGCGAGCCTGGAGATCCTTCGCCAGCAGCAACAGTCGCTCAGCAAACGGGTTCGGATCGCTGCTGGCCAGCGCTTCCTCGGCTGCTGCGAGCGCTCGCTCACTTAGCCCGATCAGTGCCGGCACCTGCTCGCCGATGATATCGGGCTCCAGCACAACAGCTACCAGTGCTACGTTCTCAGCCTCGCGCGCCAGCGCAAACGCCAGACGGAATCGCTCGGCTTCGAGCGCCAGAATCGCATCTTGTACCAAGTGTTCGGCATGCCGCAGAGCGTGCTGCTGCCTTTCCGTGGCGTCCTCACCTACATAACGACCGGCCAACTCAACGGCAGCTTGGGCCATGTAGATCGAGAAGCGAGCGTGTTGGGTAATCTCCTGGCGGCGATGATGTATTCGCTCGCGGTGCGCTATGTGCATGGCCAGAATAAGACGCTCGCTGGCGGCAATCACGTCCATCTCCCGAAGCGCCTCAGCTTCGACCCGCAGTTCCCTGATGCGGTCAAGCATCTCCGATGCCTCTTCATCGACTCGCTCCTCGAGCCAGGAAATGACATGGTCGACTCGCTCGAGCAGCCTGTCATAAGCCTCCTCGCCGAAGACCAGCACCAGCGCCTCGGCCACAAGCAGACGCCCCTCGAGGGCACGCTCCGCTGCCGTCTCGCTATCCCCGCCGGCCCAAGCACGCCGCGCCTGTCTGAACTTCTCTCGCGCCTGTTCGAGCAACTGGCGCGCTTCGTCGATCTTGCTCGGATCCGGATCCACGAACGTTGCACCCCGCGAAGTACCCCCTGCGGATCCGCCGAAGACTGCGGCCAACGAAGCCTCCGCATCCCTGATTATCGCTTCGTTGATGTCCTCATCGATCATCAATTCCACTTCGATCTGCCCGACATCCTGCGGGGCCATTATGCTGCTATCCTCGGTGCATGCCGCTAGTCCGACCACCAGGAGTGCCAGCCACAGGCCCAGTCCACCATACCTCATCTCTCTTCCCTCCTCTGCGATTCCGGCCCCGCTCGGGGACAAGCCGGGCTCTTCCGCTTTCCGCTCAATTAGACCCGGCACAGGCCCAAACGTTAAAAGCGGCCCTCTCACCTCGAGGGTCGGACGGCAAGGACGCCTTGACGCAACCGCCGAGCCGGGCTACCGTGGTAAATGTGACCCCGCCTACCAA
>CP070722.1:2759982-2762692 GCA_020350785.1 Gemmatimonadota bacterium | reverse complement strand
GGTAGCGGTTGCGATTCGACGGAGAGGGAATGAACGCAGTCTACGATGTCATAGTCGTGGGAGGTGGACACGCCGGGTGCGAGGCGGCGGTGGCGGCGGCGCGTCTGGGTGCGCGGACGTTGTTGATCACGTCGTACCTGGCTCGCGTGGGGCAGCTGAGCTGTAACCCGGCGGTGGGTGGAGTCGCGAAGGGTACGGTGGTACGAGAGGTGGATGCGTTGGGCGGGCTGATGGGGCGGGTTGCTGATCGAACGTCCGTTCAGTTTCGTATGCTCAATCGCAGGAAGGGGCCCGCCGTTTGGTCACCTCGCTCACAATGTGATCGCTGGCTCTACCCCAGAGCCATGCGAACGCTGTTGGAGACAACGCGCGGACTGGACCTTTACCAAGGAACCGTGCGTAGTGTGGAGTTTCGTGGCGGGGCCGTGGCCGGCGTCGTGTGCCGAGACGGGTCCGTCTTGAGTACGCGCCGGGTCGTGCTGACGGCGGGTACTTTCCTGCGTGGGGGCATTCACATTGGCGGTGGTATCCAAGAGGCGGCGGGGCGGGCTGGCGATGCGCCTGTGGTCGAGCTGTCGCAGCAGCTGGAAGCCATGGGTCTCGAGGTGACGCGCTTCAAGACGGGTACGCCGCCCCGCGTAGACGGACGGACCGTCGACTTCTCGAAGCTCGAGCGCCAGGATGGCGATCGTGAGCCATTCCATTTTTCGTTTTGGGAGCGAGCGGAGCGTTTGCCGCAGCTTCCCTGTTGGATTACGTGGGCCGGAGAGAGCGTTAAGGAGATTATCCAACGCAACCTGGAGCGGTCGGCGCTTTACGGAGGCTCGATCTCTGGGCTCGGTCCGCGATACTGTCCCTCGATAGAAGACAAGGTCGTCAAGTTCCCGGCGGCTGGACGTCATCAGATCTTTCTGGAACCGGAGGGCCTCGAGACAGCCGAACTGTACGTGAACGGTCTGTCCACATCGATGCCTCCGGATGTTCAGAGAGCGTTCTTGGCGGCGGTACCGGGTCTCGAGCGGGCGACGATGACGCAGCCGGGCTACGCGATCGAATACGATTACTTTCCGCCTCATCAGCTACAGCCATCGCTTGAGCTCAAGGCGATCGCGGGACTGTATCTCGCCGGCCAGGTCAACGGGACCACGGGCTACGAGGAGGCGGCGGCTCAGGGGGTGGTCGCCGGGATCAATGCCGCTTTGGCGGCGCGAGAGGCGGAGCCGCTCGTCTTGCGACGCGACCAGGCCTACATCGGGGTCTTGATTGATGACCTCGTGACCCGAGGTGTCGATGAACCGTACCGCCTTTTCACATCGCGGGCAGAGTACCGCCTCACCCTACGTCAGGACAACGCGCTGCGGCGGCTGGGTCCGTTGGCGGCGTCGCTCGGAATGTTGAGCGAAGACCAGCGCCGCATCTTGGACGAGAGGTTGGAGGCTGAGGAGAGCGCGGCACTCTGGGCCGCCGAAGCCTTGGTGGAGCCCGAGCAGGTCAACGACTACCTTCGTGCGCGCGGCACGAGCAGCATCCTGGAGCCGACGCCGGTGGCGCAGTTGCTGAAGCGACCGGAGGTCCGCGTGCTGGAGTTGGTCAGCCCGGGAGGGCCGGTGGATGACGATGGTGCTCCCGATCTCGATGCGCTGGCGGCGGTCGAGATGGACATCAAGTATGCCGGGTATGTGGCGAAGGAGCGGGCTCGAGCGATACGGCTGCAGCGCCAGGGAGATTTCAGACTACCGCCGGATCTCCCCTACGGGCAGTTGGCGAGCCTGTCCATCGAAGCTCGGCAGAAGCTCGAACGAGTCCGACCCGTCACACTCGCCCAGGCCGCGCGGATCCCCGGCGTCGCCCCCAGCGATCTACAGAACCTCATGATGGAGGTTCGCAAGCGGCAGTGATCGCGGGGCGTTGCGCCGCGCGAGAAGTTCCCGGGCCAAGCCGGGCTTTGTGTTTGTAAGTCATTCACTTACAAGTAGTTCAGGCGCCAGCGTTTCACGTGAAACCGCTGCGGAGCCCTGTCGGCAGGGCCAGCCGCTCTTACCGCGCCGACCCTTCGCGATGTTTCACGTGGAACATCCAGGCCTTTCATCTCCGTCTCGTGGCAGGTATTATTGCATCAAACCTGAGCCCACCCCTACCTCGCTCCGTTTCGGGCCGGGTAAGAAAAATGTCAAAAGTCATCGCCATCGCCAATCAAAAAGGTGGGGTGGGGAAGACCACCACTGCCATCAATCTCGGCGCGTGTCTCGCCGTTGCCGAAAGGCGAACGCTGGTGGTTGACGCGGATCCTCAGGGTAACGCGACCAGCGGCCTGGGCATCGATCGCGACGAGATCCACGTTTCGATCTACGATCTCCTGTTGGAAGGCGCCCGTGCCGAGGACGCCGTGCTGTCTGGAGTGCATTTCCCCAAACTGGACGTGCTCCCCTCCCACCGTGACCTTCTGGGAGCCGAAGTGGCCATGGCCGGACGCCAGGGTCGTGAGACGCTCCTGCGTGACGCGATCGCGTCGATCCGTGCTCGCTACGACTACGTCATCATCGACTCGCCGCCGTCGCTGGGTCTCCTCACCGTCAACACGCTGGCGGCGGCCGATGCGGTCCTGATCCCGATCCAGTGTGAGTACTATGCCCTGGAGGGGCTCAGCCAGCTGCTAAACACGGTGCGACTCGTACAGCGTGCGCTCAACCCGTCGCTTCAGATCGAAGGC
>CP070722.1:2755843-2759882 GCA_020350785.1 Gemmatimonadota bacterium | reverse complement strand
GTCCGCGCGCTGTTCATCGATCACGCTTGCGAGAGCGTACTGGCGCGCCAGCTGGCGTTCCTCTGCTCCCCAAGTACCTGACAAACGCTCGCCATGCCCGTCAGCGAGCGCTTTGGCCAACTCGATCACGTAATCCCCGTGATAGCCGCCCTCGGGTATCACGGACTCCTCGCCTTGAAGCTGTCGGTATCGGGCGTGAATCGATTCGAGGAGCTTGTCGATCTGTGCCCCCGCATCGTTGACGTAGAACTCCCGCTGGATCCTGTGTCCCGTGAACTCGAGCAAACGCGCGATGGTGTCCCCCACAGCTGCCCCCCGACCGTGGCCAACGTGCAGGGGACCCGTCGGGTTAGCCGACACGAACTCGACGTTCACGGGCCGCCCGGCGCCCAGATCGCTGCGCCCGTAGTCATCGCCGGCAGCGGCAATCAGGCGAACTCGCTCGAGGAGGTAGTCGACGCTGAGGCGGAAGTTGATGAAGCCGGGGCCGGCGATCTCTGCCCGCTCGATATGGAGAGACGCAAGGTCCAGCGCTTCGATGATGTCTTGGGCGAGTTCCCGTGGCCTACGCCTCAGCCTTCCAGCCAGCACCATCGCCGCGTTGCTGGCGACGTCGCCGTGCCCAGCCTCGCGCGGGCGCTCCAGTTGCACCTCGAAGTCGTTTCCTGCACCTAGCTGCCGCGCGGCACGCTCCAGCGCCCGGGCCAGCTCGGGAAAACGCATCTACTTCGAGCCCTTCTTTGAATCCTTCGACTTATCCTGCGCCTTGCCGCTCGTAGAACCAGTGCTCTCGGAAGACGGGGGCTTCGATTCCGAGCCGCCTGTTTCCTTCTTGGCGGCGTTCCTGTAGGAATCGCTGCGGTAGTCGGTGACATAGAAGCCCGAGCCTTTGAACAAGAGCCCGGCGCCACCCGAGATCAGCCGCTCAGCCTGATTCTCGCAGCGCGGGCACTCAATACTCTTGGTGTCGGTGATCTTGGACGAGAACTTCTCGAACTGATGGCCACAGGCTACGCATCTATACTCGTACGTCGGCATTCTCGGACACTCTTGTTGGCTGAGATTACGTGTGGGAGAAAGTTATCCCAAGGCCCAAGACCCTTCAACTCGCCGCCCGGTACTCGCCCCATTCCTTCCGCAGGGCACCGGCGATCTCACCCAGCGTCGCCCGGGCTTTGACCGCCGCGACAATGTGTGGCATCAGGTTGCTATCGCCGCGCGCGGCCTCGGACACGCGGCCCAGGGCCGCACTCACCGCGCCCGCACTACGCTGCCGGCGGACTCGATCGAGTCGCTCCCGCTGGCGCGCCTCGAGCTCGGGGAAGGCCGGCTGTTCGATGCGCGGCTCGTCCTCCTCCTCCCGATACTGGTTCACGCCCACTACGACCCGCTCGCCGCGCTCTACCTCGAGTTGGTAGGCGTAGGCCGCGCGCTGGATCTCGTCCACCATGTAGGGAATCGATCGCGCCGCGCCGCCCCGCTCCTCGACGGCGAGCAGATACTCACGGGCGCGTGCTTCGAGCTGGGAGGTCAGCGTCTCCACATAGTAGCTGCCGGCGAGAGGGTCGGCCGTTCCCGCAACACCGGACTCGTGGGCCAGGGTCTGCTGGGTTCGCAGGGCGATCTTCGCGGACTCGGCCGTAGGCAGCGCCAGCGCTTCGTCGTGGGAGTTCGTGTGCAGCGACTGTGTTCCACCCAGAACTGCGGCGAGGGCCTGGACCGTGACACGGATCACGTTGTTCAACGGCTGCTGAGCGGTCAGGGTCGAGCCTGCGGTCTGCGTATGGAAGCGGAGCATGCATGCGCGGTCCGAGGCACCGTAGCGTTCCCTCATGAGTGTGGCCCAGAGCCGGCGCGCCGCCCTGAACTTGGCGACCTCCTCGAACAGGTCGTTGTGCGCGGCGAAGAAGAAGGAGAGGCGCGGTGCGAAATCCTCGACCTGCAGACCGCGGTCGATGGCCCGCGCGACGTAATCGAGGCCATTGGCAATGGTGAAGGCGATCTCCTGAGCGGCGGTGCAGCCGGCCTCCCGCATGTGGTAGCCGCTGATCGATATACTGTTCCAACGAGGCAGTTCGCGCGCGCAGAAATCGAAGATGTCTGTCACGAGCCGGAGGCTGGGCTCCACCGGGTAGATGTACGTTCCGCGCGCGATGAACTCCTTCAGTATGTCATTTTGAACCGTACCGGCCAACGCCTGGCGCGACACGCCCCGCTCGTCCGCCAAAGCCACATACATGGCCAGCAGGATCGAAGCCGTTGCGTTGATAGTCATCGAAGTGGAGACTGTGCTGAGGTCGATCCCATCGAAGACGACTCCCAGGTCGTCGACCGTGTCGATCGCGACCCCCACGCGCCCGACTTCACCCTCTGCCATCGGACTGTCCGAGTCGTAACCCATCTGGGTCGGGAGATCGAACGCAACGGAGAGCCCGGTCTGTCCCGAATCGAGCAGAAAACGGAAGCGCCGGTTCGTGTCCTCCGCCGTTCCGAAGCCCGCGTACTGGCGCATCGTCCACAGCCGGCCGCGATACATCGATTCATAGACGCCGCGGGTGAAAGGAAAGACACCCGGCAGGCCGGGTTCGGGCGCACCTCCACCCGTCAGATCGTCAGGCGTGTACGCCTCCCGAATCTCGATCCCGCTGGAGCTGCTGAGGTCTTTCTTCGGTCGGTTCATCCGTGGGTTCACAGCCGCCCGCTCGAGCCAGCTACCTCCCTAACCCTTGCCAGCGTCGGGATGGAGCACCAGCAGTACTTGGCCCTTGTCCACCGTCTCACCTGCGGCGACCCGGATGTCGGCGACCCGACCGGCCGACGTCGCCTTCAGCTCGTTCTCCATCTTCATCGCCTCGATTACGACGAGCCCCTGGCCACCCTCGACCTCTTCGTCCCGCTCGACTTCGATCTTGATCACCAGGCCGGGCATCGGAGCTCGCACCTCGATCGGGCCGTGGCTGACAGCCGCCGCGCCGGCCAGCTCACGGATCGCCCGGCGGCGCTCATCCAGCGCCAACACGCGGTGCCGCCGGCCAGCGATCTCGATCTGCCAAACACCGCGCTCCTCTTCCCGATGCGCCCCCACAGTGAACGAACGACCGTCGAGGATCAGATGCCAGAGATGCGAGCCGTGGTTGGGCCTGAGGTCGGCTTCCACCGCCTGGCCATCCAACACCGGCCCGTCGGGACCAATCTCGATTTCGTACGTTTTCTCGCCGATCTCGACGTAGTATCTCATCAACTCAGGGTCTTGCTCAGTGTCCCGTCCGCAGAGAATGCAAATAAAATCAACGGGTTAGGCGCCCGGCGCAACGGGCCGGGCCAGCGCCCCCCGCGGCGCGTCGTCACCAGCACGCCTGTTCTGGCCCGTGTGAGGCCCCTAGATTCGCCCTCCATGGCAGAACAATCAGCGGCGCGCATCCTCGTCATCGAGGACGAAGCTGACATCGCGGCACTGGTCGCCTACCAGCTCGCTCACGCCGGATTCCAGGTCCGCACCGCCAACGACGGCCGCGAGGCGCTGGGCGTCGTCTCGTCTGACTCGCCCGACCTGGTTGTTCTCGACCTCATGCTCCCGGGCACCAGCGGACTGGACGTACTAAGGACAATCCGATCCCGCAAAGAGACCGCCGCCATCCCCGTGATCATCTTGACCGCCCGCGGAGGTGAAGACGACCGCGTAGAAGGGCTCCAGCTGGGCGCCGACGACTACATCCCCAAGCCCTTCAGCCCGAAGGAGCTGGTCTTGCGTGTGAAGGCGGTCCTCCGGCGCAGCGCGGCGGCCGGTCGGGCCTCCACCCGTTCGCGGGTGCTGAGGGCCGGACCACTGGTGGTCGATGTGGATGCCAACCGGGTCACCGTCGAAGGTGTGGACGTCGAGCTGACGCCCAAGGAATTCCAGCTGCTGGTCGTGCTGCTCGAGCGCCGCGGCCGAACGCAGAGCCGCTCGGATCTGCTCGAAGCGGTATGGGATACGTCAGCCGATATCGAGAATCGAACGGTCGATATGCACGTAGGTCGAATGCGGGCGATGCTAGGT
>CP070722.1:2752055-2755743 GCA_020350785.1 Gemmatimonadota bacterium | reverse complement strand
TTTGGGTCCAGCGTGTGCAGCCGCCCTCACGGATGAGCGAGGCCGAGCTGGGTTCCCTGGATCTGTTTTGGGACGAAGACGAGGCGAGCGCTCCCGACTGGGACGTCTTCGATTCGGAGGGGCGCTACCTGGGGGTCGTCACGATGCCCAGGCTGTTCACTCCGAAGATCTTCCGCGACGATAAGATCTACGGCGTCTGGCGTGACGAGCTTGACGTGCAGTACGTAGTGCGGCTTCGCGTTGTCGGCGATCTCGGTGTCGGCGCTACGTGACGGTGTGGCGTCAGGTTGTCGCTCCTGCCTGTAGTGGCAAGACGAAGATACCTCCGGTATCACCTGAAAACGTGCAGGTCATCTTTGTCTCTAGCCGGGAGCAGCCGGAAGCGAGCTACGTCGCCGTCTGGACGTCCTCGGGTTCGAGCTATGCCGCTCAACTCGCGTCACAGTTGTTTCCCGACCCGGGTGCGCTCCGATTCATGTGGAACACGCGTCGCGTTGGCCACGAAGCCGGCGAGCGGCAGGTCCAACACCTTTTGACTGCCTCGCCGGTCACGGCATCCCATAGTATCTTTGCGAACCATGTCCGTAACCGATCTCGCTGACCGCCTGGCGGCCCTGCCACGCTTGGAGGGAGTTCCGCGCGAAGAGTTGGAATGGCTCGTGGCGCACGGCACGTTCGAGGCCCACGAGGCAGGCCACGTGATTGGCCCGAAGGGCCAGCGCATCGAGGAGCTTTGGCTAGTCGTCTCGGGGCACGTCGCGATTCGCGTGGACCGGGGAGCCGGACTCAGATTGGTGACCGAGTGGCACGCCGGCGAAGTCACCGGGATGCTGCCCTATTCCCGGATGACGGCACCGCCGGGCGACAACTACTGTGCTGAAGAGACCGAGGTCCTCGCTCTTCGCGAGGAACACTTTCCCGGCATGGTTAACCGCTGCCCAGCCTTCACGGCCTACACGGTCCACACCATGCTGGACCGCGCGCGCAACTTCAACACGAGTGCCTTGCAGGATGAGAAGATGGTGTCACTCGGGAAGCTGGCGGCGGGTCTCGCGCACGAACTCAACAACCCGGCCTCCGCGACGAAGCGCGGCGCTAATCTGCTGCTGGGTGAGCTTTCCCAGTTGGATGCCGCGCTGCGGGCGCTCAGCGTCGGCGGAACAACCAACGAGCTATTCGATGCGATTGAGCTGGTCCGCCCGCTCTGCCTGACGAGGCCCGACGCTGGTGTGCGGTCGCCAATCCAGCAGGCGGACCGTGAGGACGAGCTCACCGATTGGCTCGCGCGCCATCAGCTCGATCCCGCCCACGCGCCGCCCCTCGCCGACACGGCCGTCACAATTGACGCGCTCGATACCTTGGCTGGCGCAACTTCGGGCGAAACGCTCGATGCGGCGCTTCGCTGGCTCGCCGCCCGGAGCACGACGCACGCGCTCGCCACCGACATCGAACACGCGGCGACCCGGATATATGAGCTGGTGGCTGCCGTCAAGAAGTTCACGTACATGGACAGCCTGGCCGGACCCGAGTCCGTGGAGGTGGAGGCCGGAATACGCGACACCATGAGGGTGCTGGATGTGAAGGTGACGTCGAAGCGCGCCTTCATCACGCTCGACGTCGAGCCAGGCCTCCCGCGCGTGCGCGCGACGGGCGGTGAGCTCAACCAAGTCTGGATGAACCTTATCGATAACGCACTCGACGCAATTCCCGAGTCCGGACGCATCGACATCAGTGCACACCACGAACTGGACAGGGTCCTGGTCCGCGTGGTCGACAATGGACCGGGTATCCCGCCAGACATATTGCCGCGGATCTTTGACCCGTTCTTCACGACCAAGCCGCCCGGCCAGGGCACGGGCCTCGGGCTCGATTTGACTCGCCGGCTCGTTCGCCGCTATCACGGTGACATTTCGGTAGAATCACGCCCGGGCCTGACCGAGTTCCGCGTTAGCCTCCTGACGGAGAAGACTGCGCCGACCGGCGACTAGTCGGATGGGTGTAGCCCAGCGGCATCCCCTTGAAGCCACGTCTGCTTTGAATTGTCGCTGCCCGCCGGACCGCTCTGACTCGCGTCACTAGGCAGAGGGCCTACTCCTCGGCTCGTGGGTGTTCGGCCAACCGGCAGGGCTCGTACCGTCAACGCGCCCCGGGGCCCCGATTCCTCCAATGCGAGGGCTTCGTCCTGAATGGGGTCCTGGGGTCGCGAGTGGCTCTATAATGTTTCGTTGCCTTGCGGCCGCTCAAGGAGCCGAGCCTGAAACTCCTGTGCCTCCTTCAGCCTGTGTAACTCCGCCGCTAACTCTTCCTGTTGCTCAGCTAGGAGCGTCAACTGCTGTTGAATCTGAGCGATGTCCACAGGCGATCTCCGCGGCTTGAACAAGAAGCGTGCTGTCAAGCCCGAAACCGGGATCAATATAATCAGCCCGGCCATGACTACGGCGAGAATCTCAGCGAAGCCACCCATCGTGTCTCCCCCGGCGACAAGCTGCCGATGTAAAGACTACGCCGGCCGGTGGGCACTCCTTTGCCGACCACATCTTTCAAACCCAGTCTAGCAGCCGTCGGGCGACGGAACAACCGACACCAGCACTACCGCTCTTTGGACATATCGCGAGCCCGCTGCTATGTCTCAGCGATCCTCCAGCTGCCACAGCATGTAGATGTTGTGCTGGTGCAAGTTGTAGTCGCGGCGGATGTAGGTGTAGTCGGCCACCGCGGGGTACCGCTCCTTGAAGATGTTCCGCATCAGGAACATCACCAGCGGAGTTCCCTCTTCTCGAGCGGCCTGCACGTCGGCCCAGAGTCGCGACAGGTACTCGTACATCTCGCGGAAACCATCGACGGTCAAAGGCACATCCGAGTGACCCGGTACGATGGTCTCCAGATCGGGCGCGGTCTCGAGGATCGTCTTCCAGTTGTCCATCAGCCGCTGGAACTCGCCCGCCGTCATCTCGCGGAGCAGCGGCAGGTTCCCGCCCCAGAAAACGTCCCCGGTGAACAGCATCCGCTCCTCGGGTATCAGGATCAGGATGTCGGAGTCGGAGTGGAAGCCGGTGAAGTCGAAGAGCTCCAGCCGCACGTCACCCAGGCTTAGCGTGTGATGATCGCCGCTCGTCACCGTCGGAAAGCGAGTTTCGATGCCCGCTTCCAGGTCGGCGATTCCGACGTCGAACGCCGCCACACCTTCGCGCGCCTGCTTCCCGTCAGCGCTGTCAGGTGAGGTCGCGGCCGCCCATTCGCCGTACCTCTCGCGCCCGCCGCGCAGCCGCTCGATAAGCTCGGGTATCAGATCGACTTCGCGTTGTAACGCGACCACCGCGCTTCCATGGCCGACTACCGTGGCTTCGGGGAAGACCTCGTTGGCGAACGCGTGATCGTTATGCATATGCGTGTTGATCAGATAGCGGAAGTCGCTGCGGCCCAGTTCGCGCTCGACCAGGTCACGCTGGCGCCGGACCGTGCTGGGGCTGAGTCCCGTGTCGATGATGACCAGACCGTCCTGAGTCACGACAACCGCCATGTTGGTACCCTGGAAGTAGTCGCAAGCCCAGGTGAGCAACACACGATCGCTCAGCCGCTCGCTGTTGATCTTGATCGGATCCTGCGCCTCGGCGGGCGCAACATGCAACGACGTGAGAGTGCAGGAGAGAAGAGCATACCGTGCTACAGGGAAGCGGATGAGCCGGGT
>CP070722.1:2748531-2751955 GCA_020350785.1 Gemmatimonadota bacterium | reverse complement strand
TGCCGCGTAGCTTGTTCACTACAAGCGTGGCCAGGGCCTCGCCCTCGACGTCCTCGCCGATGATGAGCAGGGGCTTGCCGGTCTGTGCGATCTTCTCCAGCACCGGAAGCAAGTCCTTCATGGCTGAGATCTTCTTGTCGTGGATCAGCACGTAGCCGTCCTCGAGCACAGCCTCCATCTTCTCCGGATCGGTGACGAAGTAGGGTGACAGATAGCCGCGGTCGAACTGCATGCCCTCGACGGTCTCGAGCTCCGTCTCCATGCCGCGCGCTTCCTCCACGGTGATCACGCCGTCCTTGCCCACCTTCTCCATGGCCTCGGCGATGATGTTGCCGATCTCCTCGTCGTTGTTCGCCGAGATCGCGCCGACCTGGGCGATCTCTTTCTTGCCCTTCGTCTCGACGGAGATCTTCTTCAACTCGTCGACGGTCTTCTCTACCGAGCGGTCAATGCCTCGCTTGAGCGCCATCGGATTGACTCCGCCGGTCACAGCCTTGAGACCCTGGTTGAAGATGGCCTGCGCGATGACCGTCGCCGTCGTGGTGCCGTCGCCGGCAACGTCGCTGGTCTTGCTGGCGACTTCCTTCACCATCTGCGCGCCCATGTTCTCGATCGGGTCCTCCAGCTCGATCTCCTTGGCCACCGTCACGCCGTCCTTGGTGATCGTCGGGCTACCGAACTTCTTCTCCAGCACGACATTGCGCCCCTTGGGGCCCAGCGTGACCTTCACGGCCCTGGCCAGGATATCGACCCCGACCTTGAGCTTGCTCCGCGCCTGAGCATCGAATTCGAGCACTTTCGCCATCTCTCGCAACCTCCTGCGTTATTGCGTGTCTGCCACCGAGGGACTAATCCTGCCTCCCCTGGAGGCCTTCTCCCAGTCAAGTTTCGGTTACACCACCGGGCCGCCTTCGCTCGACCAGAACGCCGAGGCCCTCACGGCCAGAACTCACTTCTTCGCGTTGCCGAGCACGGCGAGCACGTCGGACTCCCTCAGAATCAGGTAATCCTCGTCTTCGACGGTGACCTCCGTGCCGCTGTACTTCCCGTAAATCACCCGGTCGCCGACCTTCAATTCCACCTCGATGCGCTTCCCGTCATCGCTCATTCGGCCAGGACCCACAGCGACCACCTCCCCTTGCTGCGGCTTTTCCTTGGCGGTGTCCGGGATGTATAGCCCGCCCTTCATCTGCTCGGTTTCCTCCAGCGGTCTGACCACAACGCGATCGGCCAAAGGCTTAAGCTGCATTGCTACTTCCCTCCTGTCTCCCAGTGTCTTACTGTTAGAGTAAGCCGCGCAGGTCGGAGACCCCTGGACCCGCCCGCTGCGGGCGGCGGCTCCTAGCCGTTTCTGCACGGATTTCTCAGCTTTGGCTGCGCAGCAAGGTGGGCAGAAACCGTGCCACTGTAAAGGGGGTCAGTATCTGTCAACCTGGCAGCCTGGAACCCTCGGCTCCTGCAGTTGTGGCCGATTTCGCTGCTGACGTCGCCGGAAAGCCAGCCGGCGGCTGAAACCTCGGGAACCCATCGCTCGTAGGGGGAACTGGGCAGGGGCCCGCAGGTATGAAATCTGGAGCCGATGAGCCCAGGCGGGCTGGATCGACGATAGAAGGAGGATCGATGCTGAAGGGGTTACTAACAGTGGGAGTGCTGCTGCTCGGGGGCTTGATGGCGCTGGCCATAGCGCTGCCGATCATCAGCCTGATCACGGCACTTCTGGTCACGCTCATCAAGCTGGCATTCTTCCTCGCGGTGGTCTATTTCATCGTGAAGCTGATCAGCCCGGACACGGCAGACCGGGCGATGGAGAAGATTCGGTCGAAGGTACGCCGGGCGGCCTAGCCGCCCGCCCGGCGATCAGGCCTCTCCGACCGAACGCAGCATTCGGTCAGCTATCTCGAGGCCATAGAGCGTCAGATAGGGCTCGACCGCGTCGACGCTCTTACAGTGGGGAGCGATCAGCGGGGCGAGACCTCCCGTGGCGATGACCAGGGCACCGGGCCGTTGCCACTCCTCCTTGATCCTGCCGACCATCCCATCAATGGCATCGACAATCGAATAGAAGCAGCCCGAGCGCAGACAGGTCTCCGTTCGTCGGCCTATCGTTGCGCTCGGCGGAACAAGGTCGATGAATGGGAGCTTACTGGCCCGCTGCGCCAGGCCTTCCAGGCCGGCGCGCGGGCCGGGGGCGATCACGCCACCCAGAAATACACCGTCTCCACTGATACAGTCGTACGTGGTCGCGGTACCCAAGTCGACGGCGATCGTGTCGACGCCATAGAGCAACGTCGCGGCAAGCGTATTGAGCATACGGTCCGCGCCCACGGTGTGGGGCTCCTCGACGTCGAGGCGGATCGGCAGCGGCCCGGAATCTCTCACGAGACGAGCGGGGTCGTTGATCAATAGCGGTTCCTGCTCGAAGGCACGCCAGAAGCCTCGGATTACGATGGGCTCGACCGCCGGTACAACCGAGCTGATGGCGCCCCCGGCGATCTCAGCGACGCCGTGGCCCGCCAGCAGGTGGCGAAGCAGATGAGCCAGCTCGTCGGGCGTCTTTCGAACGTCGGTCGATATGCGCCAGTGGCGCAGCAGGTTGCGACCCTCGAAAAGACCGAGCACTGTCTCCGTGTTACCTACATCGACGTACAGCCTCAAAGTCCTAGTCATCTCAGTAGTCCGGCATGGGAAGCTCGGGCACTCGCACCCGCCCGCTGGTTATCCGCGCAAGCGCTCCCCGATCGGGTCGGAAGAGGAGAGCGCCATCCGGAGCGATCCCGACGGCGGTACCCTGCAGCGGCGCGGCCTCGGCGCTGTCAATGGAGCAGCGTCGATCGCGCAGCCAGTCGCGCTCGTCGAACTGACGCAAGGATGCGCTGTCCAGATTCTCCGGCGCAGCGAGGCAGCGCTCCAGCACTTCCTCCAGCACGAAGTCGGCCAGTTGGAGGCGCGACACGCGACGGCCTGCGGCCTGGTCCAGCGAGATGGCGACGTCACGCAAGCCCTTCGGATAGTCCTCGCGGCTCTGGTGCACGTTCAAGCCAATGCCGAGCACGAAGTACTCAAGGCTTTGGCCGGTCCAGGACGCCTCGCTCAGGACACCCCCAACTTTGCGATCGTCGAGGATGACATCGTTCGGCCACTTCAGCGCCACACGAGGCAGCCCGATGAGGCGCTCAACGGCCTGCGCTATGCCAAGGCCCGCCAGCAACGGGACCAGGAGCGGATTGGCCACCCCGGTCGGGCGTAGCACCAGCGACAGGTACAGCCCCGAGCCACGCGGCGAGTACCAGCGACGCGCTCTCAGCCCGCGGCCGGCGGACTGCTCATCCGCCAGGACAAGGGCGCCCGACGCTACCCCGTTCTCGGCGAGCTTCTTTGCACGGTCGCTTGTGCTGCCGATGCTGGCGTAAAGCTCGACCTGCGG
>CP070722.1:2744555-2748431 GCA_020350785.1 Gemmatimonadota bacterium | reverse complement strand
TTCATCTGCGGCACGAAGTCTTCCAGGGGCGCCATCAGACTAATTGGCCCGTATGAGTGCCAGCGGGCGCGGATCACTCCACGCCCGCATTCGGCAACACATCATTTCTTGATTTGCGCCCCGGCTCCGGTGTCATCGACATGCGTTTGAGGCACATTGATGCTGTGCTCGCCAAGCCACTTATTCAAATCGAGCGCCTGAAAGCGACCCTTTGGCTCGGTCGGGAAGCGGATCGGCTGGCCCGGCTTGACGGGCAGCACTTCCCCTTCCATGACCACGATGGTCCCGTTGACGATCACATAGGGGATACCGGCCGGTGGAAGACCGTTTTCCCCCGCCTTGTAGGTAGCGCGGGCCGCGACAGTTTCCGGGTTGAAGAGGGTCAGGTCTGCGACCTTTCCGACCTGCACGCGTCCGCGCTCCCTCATTGCCTCCAGGCCGGTGTCGCCCAGGTGCTTTGCAGTCCAGTAGCTGAGTTGCGACAGCGTGAACATCAGCGGCACGCCATTCTCGCGACCCAGTTGAAGCGTCATCGAGTAAGAGCCGGCCGTGCGAGGATGGCCGGCGTACTCACTGGGATCTGCTTCCCAAGGTAGCAGCGTGCCGTCCCTACCGAGGCCCGTCATCGCGTCCGAGGCCACGACCATGTGCGGGATGGTCAGCCAGTACTTCAACCACCGCTGCCGCGGCGGAAGGTGGATCACGACGGTCTTGCCGGGCGTCTCCTGCACCGCCTGGAGGTACTCGTCCTTGGTCAGGAACTTGTCGACGGTCGGATCGTAAACGGTCTCCTCGTACTTGTACCCATTCGCGTCCTCCCACAGGTCGGGACGCAGGAAATCGGCGCTGATAAGGGTCGATCCCGCGGCGAAGGGGTAGTACTCGCCCCACACGTTGTATCCCTGGGTACGAGCAAGCTGCAACTTCTCTTCGTTCTCCCACCAGCCGTAGTCATTGTCGTGCGCGAGAAGCAGCGGCGCCCGAAGCACCATGGCGTTGGCGAGAACTTCGTCCAGCGCGATGGGCGCCTCGGTCGGCGTCTGGGAGTTCAGGTGATAGCGCGTGTGGACGGAGGTCAGTCGCCCATAGCGCGCGGCGGTGCGCTGCGCCTCGAACAGCTCGTAGCTGATCACGCCGCGCTGCATATACGCGATCGGCGCCCCGATCCCGAGGGCGCCCTGGCGCAGCTCCTCGTCGAGCATCGTCATGATCTGGTTCATCTGCTCGATGCTGCTGCGTGTGACGGACCAGCCCACGACTCCGTCTGCCCCGGCTTTGCCGCCCCAGTCGAAGAGCGTGGTGGCGTCGACCGGTCCAATGATCGTTAGCTCAGGGTCGTGGACCCGCAGGCGCGCCACGGCCAGCGAGCTTGTCGTCCCGTAGTTGATCTGCCAGCCGGTCTTTTCCCTCTGGGCATACCACTCACCGACGGGCGACGCGCCAGCCTCGAGGTCCATACCGGTCGTGATGCCGTCGGCCACCGCCATCTTGCTCGCGAATGGATCGACGGCGTGGAAGTGCGTGTCGATGAAGCCCGGCGCCACCACGAGGCCCGTGGCGTCGATGGTCTCTTTGCCGCTGATCTTGTCCTTGGTGATGACGACGATCCGGCTGTCCTTAATGCCGACGTTCGCCACGTCGTCGTACATCGTCTCCGGGTCCATCACCCGGCCGTTGGTGATGACCAAGTCGTAGTCCTGCGCATCCGCCGCCGTGACGATGCCGACCGTCGCCACGAACGAGATCGCCAGTGCCATCGCCAGCGTTCGCTGTACTTTCATGCTCTCCCTCCAGGTGATTACCTCGTCCTTACCACTTCTCGATCCGTCACAGTCAAGATTCTCGCTTCACTACGATTGGTGCTCCGGCTCGCGTAGCCGATCAGAACATGTACTTGATCATGCCAATCAGTTGTATCCGAACACCGCTGGAAGACGATCACGACGATCGGCGCACTCCGCGCCTTACTGCTTACTAAGGATGAAGTGTGCGCCGGGCATGCTGAACCGCAGCTCCGTCACCGGACCGCTGTCGCCGTTCGCGCGCCGGAAGATCAGTCTCGGCAGTCCCCGGCCAAACGTGAGACCCTCGATCCAGGGGATCGCGCGCGGCCGAGCCCCGTTGATGGAGAAGTCGGGTCCCCGCGGTGTCTGCGTCACCTCGACGACCATCTCCTCCCCCCTTCCCTGTCCCAAGTACCTGCCGACGAGGGGCGCCGGGTCGCCGGCAAACCGCTTGGGCGGCGGCGGCGTCCAGCCGAGCACCTCGTCGGCGAGCTCCGTCACCACCTCCTGCGGATCGAGGGGGCCGACGTTGTTGATCATGACGACCACCGCCAGCTCAGCCTCGGGATACCAGCCCGCCTCCACCCAGAAGCCGGGCGACCTGCCGCCGTGGCCGATGTACATCAGACCGCTGGGGTCCGGCCCGATCTGGAGACCCATGCTGTAGCGCAACGGCGTCCCGTCGTTCAGGCTGGACGGTGTCATGTACTCGGCATACGACTCCGGCGCCAGCACCCGGCCGCCATGCAGCGCCTGGAGCCAGGTGACCATGTCGCCCACGGTCGAGCAGAGCGAGCCGGCGGCGAAGGGCCAGGTGTGCACGATGGTCCAGGCGCGGCGGATGACACTATCCCGCGAGACGAAGTAGCCATGCGCGCGGCGCGGGACGTTCTCTAGGCTGTTGCAGTACATCGAGCGCGTCATGGCAAGCGGTGCGAAGATCTTCTCCTCGATGTAGTCCTCGTACGTCATCCCGCTCGCCTTTTCGATGACGAGCCCCAGGAGCCAGAAGCCTGAGTTGTTATAGACCTGGATCGCGCCCGGCGCGAACTGGGGCGGAAGGCGCTGGAGCAGCGCGTAGGCCGAATCGCGCTGGAAGTGGATGTTCGTCGAGAGGCTGCCGAACTCCGGCGCCTCGGTGAAGTCGGCGATGCCTGCCGTGTGGGCGAGCAGGTGGCGCAGCGTCACGGCGTGGCCGTGCGTGTCTAAGGCCGGGAGCCATCGGGTGATCGCATCGTCCAGGCTGAGCTTCCCCTCGTCCCTAAGCTGGAGCACGGCGACGGCGGTGAACTGCTTGGTGACCGAGCCGATCACGAACATTGCATCGAGCGGCATCGGCACGTCCCATTCGACGTCGGCCTTTCCGTAGGACTTGAAAAGCAGCGTGTCGTTGTCTTGGACCACGGCCGCGACGAGGCCCACGGCGTAGTTCCTCCCCACCCAGTGCCCGGCGATCGAATCGAGACGCTGTATCAGGGCTGCGTTTTCCTGCGCGGCCGCCGTCGAGACGGCCAACGTGACGGAGAGCAACGCAGCAAGACAGAATCGTTTCATGTTGAATGAGCTCTATCTCAAATGTACCCGAACAGCGGCGGGAAGACGATCACCACGATCGCCGCCCACACGGCGTAGACCGGCAGGTAGTTCGTCTGCCACCGTTCGAGGCCCGCGAACGCGCCACGCCCGCGCAGGAAGCGGGTGTAAAGCAGGGCGGACCAGGCCAGGTTGACCAACAGGATCACGTTCATGCCGAGCGCGGCCACGCGGTTGGGCGTGAAGCCAAACTCCGTGATACGCGCGGCGATGGCCCAGAGCGCCACCGCGTCGGCCAGGAGCGCACTGATCACCAGCTCGACCTGCACCACGTCGAAGGCGTCGGGGGACGACCGGGGGTCACGGGCCGACACGGAGTAGAGGAGAAGGCCGAGGACCACCACCAGGAGCAGGTCGAAGGCGATGAGGACGTTCCGCTCGATGTCGATTCCGCGCCCGGTCCAAAGCACGACCCCCAGGAACGCGACCAGAACGGCGGCGAAAAGGGGTGTGAACAGGCGCGTCAACACGGGCGCCATGTTCTCGATCACGCTCTGCT
>CP070722.1:2725589-2744455 GCA_020350785.1 Gemmatimonadota bacterium | reverse complement strand
GCTCCGGCGACGGGACGATCGAACGTGACCCGAATCACGGCGGTGGCGATGGCCTCATTCTGTGGTGTCGCCCGCAGCACGTCGAGGTGCTGCTGTTGCTGTAACGAGCCCGCAGCGCCGAGTGACAGTAGAACCGCGAAGGACGAGGCTATCATGGCTGTCACCTGAGGTGGATGAGTGCCAGGGACGGCTGGGTTCGGATCGTAAGCTAGAGGGGCGATCGACGGGGCGTCAATTCGCCGCGTCTTGGCCTCGGGACGAATGCTGCCGTTACAGTATTGTTACCTTACTGTGACCGGACCTCGATATCGTCGGAGTAGCTTTCACTTCACCGTGAAGGATGATATGCCATAATGGCTACTATTGCCGAAAGATACGGCCAGTGGTCCTGGTTCGTCTGCCCGTTGCTGCCGCTACTGGTGGCCGGGCTGTCCGCGTGTGGGCGCGGCGCTGAGGGTGAGCCGCGAGGTTCGATCCATGTGGACGGATCGAGCACCGTGTACCCGATCACCGAGGCCTTGGTCGAGGAGTTCCTGGCCGAGCACCCCGGTGTCCAGGTCGCGGTGGGTGTGTCGGGTACTGGAGGCGGTTTCAAGAAGTTCTGTGCGGGTGAGGCGGAAGTAGCGGACGCGTCGCGGCGCCTGAAGGGAGCCGAGTTGGCGGGTTGCGAGGCCAGCGGGGTTGACCCGGTGGAGTACCCCATAGCCCTGGATGGGCTGTCGATCTTGGTGAATCCGGCGAACGACTTCGTATCGTGCCTGACTGTCGGTGAGCTACGCGAAATCTGGAAGCCGGAAAGCGTGATCGAATCGTGGCGGCAGGTCAGACCCGAATGGCCCGACTTGAAGATATCGCTCTACGGTCCCGGAATAGACTCGGGCTCGTTCGACTACTTCACCGAGCACATCGTTGGTGAGGAGGACGCGAGCCGGGCCGACTACGCGGCCAGCGAAGATGACAACGTCCTCGTCCATGGTGTTTCGGGAGATCGGGGCGCGCTGGGCTATTTCGGCCATGCCTACTACGTCGAGAGCGCAGACATGCTGAAGTTGGTGGCGGTGGACGCTGGGGATGGTTGTGTGTATCCGAACCCGGAGACGGTCCGAAGTGGCGAATACAAACCATTGACGCGGCAACTCTTTCTTTATGCGGATCGCGCCGCATTGAGGCGGTCGGAGGTCATGAGTTTCGTGCGTTTCTACTTCGAGAACGTTGCCAGGTTGGCGGGCGAGGTTGGTTATGTACCGCTGCCCGCGGAGCACTACGAGGACTTGCTGTTGGATTTGAAGGCGAACTAGAGTGGTGTCTGAAGCTGCGACGGGGTCTCTTCTTGCAAGCGGCGCAAAGCCGGACGAACGGCACACGCTGGCGATCTCGGCGGCGCGGCGCTGGAAAGAGCGAGCCGTCCGTGGCGTACTCTTCGCCTGCGGTTTGGTCTCGGTCCTGACCACGGCCGGCATCGTGATAGTCCTGCTGTGGGAGTCCATCGGGTTCTTCCGTGACGTGTCACCATGGCGCTTTCTGACCGGGACTCGGTGGACGCCGCTCTTCAAGCCGCAGAACTTTGGGGTCTTGCCGCTGGTTGCCGGTTCACTGCTGGTGGCGGTGGGCGCGTCGTTGATCGCTTTGCCGGTTGGCCTTGCGAGTGCTGTGTACCTGGCGGAGTACGCGCCAAAGAGAGCACGCAAGATCTTGAAGCCGGTGTTGGAAGTGCTGGCCGGGGTACCGACCGTGGTCTACGGCTACTTTGCCCTCACCTTCATAACACCGATGATCCGGCAGCTATTCCCGGACACGGGGGTCTTCAACGCGGCGAGCGCGGCGATAGTAGTAGGCATCATGATCATTCCGATGGTGGCCTCGCTGTCGGAGGACGCAATTCACGCGGTCCCGAGGTCGCTCCGGGAGGCATCGTACGGCTTGGGTGCCACAAAGTACGAGACCGTGACCCGAGTCGTCGTTCCGGCGGCGCTGTCGGGCATAGTCGCTTCTTTCATTCTGGCGGTCTCGCGGGCGATCGGAGAGACGATGGCGGTCACCCTGGCGGCCGGTGCCACGCCGAAGCTCACCCTCAACCCGCTGGAGAGCATACAGACGATGACGGCCTATATCGTCCAGGTCAGCCTGGGCGATACACCTTTCGGTACAATTGAGTACAAGACGATTTTCGCGGTTGGCTTGCTGTTGTTCACGATCACGCTGGCGATGAACATTCTGAGTCGGCTCGTGCTGCGCCGGTTCAGAGAGGTCTACGAGTGACGGCGGCGGGCGGGGCTGCGGCAGGGGCCGTCGAGTTCGACGTACGTCCCGAGCGGCGTCGTGTGAAGGGAACGATATTTCTCTGGGCGTGTTTTGCGGCGACCTCGCTGGGTGTGGTGCTGCTGGCCATTCTGCTCATCGAGATAATGCGACAGGGCATGGGTCGGCTGTCGCTGGAGTTTCTGAGCAACTATCCATCGCGCTTCCCAGAGCGGGCCGGTATCAAGTCGGCTCTCTGGGGGACCATCTGGACCGTTGGGATCACGGGACTACTGTCATTCCCTTTGGGTGTCGGTGCAGCCATTTACCTGGAGGAGTACGCGCCGCGCAACTGGCTGACCCGGGTGATCGAGACGAACATCGCCAACCTGGCGGGCGTGCCCTCGATAGTCTATGGCGTGTTGGGTCTGGCTGTCTTCGTGCGGGCCATGGGTCTGGGGCGCAGCGTGCTTGCCGGCGCTGCCACGCTGGCCTTGTTGATTCTGCCGATCGTGATCATCTCGTCGCAGGAAGCGATCCGGGCGGTGCCGCCCTCGATTAAGGAGGCCGGGTTGGGCATTGGGGCGACGCAATGGCAGGCGCTTCGTCACCTCGTCCTCCCCATAGCGTTTCCAGGCATATTGACGGGGATGATCCTGGCGTTATCGCGCGCGATTGGTGAGACGGCGCCGCTGATCATGATCGGGGCGTTGACGTTCATCGCCTTTACGCCGAACACGCCCCTGGATGAGTTCACCGTTCTGCCGATTCAGATATTCAATTGGGCTTCCCGTCCGCAGGCGGGCTTCCACGAGCTTGCCGCCGCCGGAATCATGGTGCTGCTTGTTGCGTTGCTATCGATGAACGCGCTTGCAATCATACTAAGGAACAGATTGCGGAAGGAGATATGAGTCAGACCGATAGCGCAGCCGAGACCACAATGGACAGATTCCAGGTCCCAGCGTTCAGCGATTCGCGGGAGCCTCGCCACATCATGGTGCACGCCGATCCCGTAATCGCTACGCAGGATTTGAGCATCTATTATGGGTCGGCGAAGACGATACACAACATCTCGATGACGGTGCCACGCAAGAAGATCACGGCGCTGATCGGGCCATCTGGAAGCGGGAAGAGCACGTTGATTCGTGCCTTCAATCGGATGAATGATGTCATCCCGATCGCCTGGTGCGAGGGCGCTGTGTTGTTCAATGGGGAGAACCTCTATGCGCCGGAGGTCGATCCGGTGGAGGTTCGGCGGCGTATCGGCATGGTCTTCCAGAAGCCGAATCCATTTCCGAAGTCGGTATACGAAAACGTGGCCTTTGGACTTCGCGTCAATCGCTACGTCGGCACTCTGGGCGAGCGAGTAGAGGGGGCACTACGCCGGGCGGCGCTGTGGGACGAAGTGAAGGATCGCCTGAAGGACAGTGCGCTGGGACTTTCGGGTGGCCAGCAGCAGCGTCTCTGCATCGCGCGAGCGCTGGCTGTGGAGCCGGACGTGATCTTGATGGATGAGCCGGCCAGCGCTCTCGATCCGATTGCGACCGGTCGCATCGAGGAGTTGATGCATGAACTCAAGGAGAACTACACGATCATCATCGTGACTCACAATATGCAGCAGGCGGCACGTGTGGCCGACTACACGGCGTTCATGAACCTGGGGCAGCTCATCGAGTACGCGGCAACCGACAAGATCTTCACGAATCCCGATGATGAGCGCACGGAAGCTTACATCACGGGCCGATTCGGCTAAGGGGTGGCGGCGATGGCGCGCGGACGTTTCGAAGTACAGCTCGATCAGCTGACCGGTCGTTTGGTCGCAATGTCGCGTATGATCGAGGGACTGATCGAGACCTCAATCGAGGCCGTTGAGGAGCTGGACGGAAGCAAGGCCGAGGCCGTAATCATGGGCGACCGCGAGGTCGATGCCATGGAGATCGAGATCGAGGAGGAGTGTGTCGAGCTCTTGGCGACCCAGCAGCCCATGGCGGGCGACCTGCGACGTCTGGTTGCCATTCTGAAGATCAACAACGACCTGGAACGGATCGGCGACCACTCGGTGAACATCGCCGAAACGGCTCAGAGACTGATAGAGAGGAACGTCGTGAGGTCGCTGCCTATCGAGCTGTCGGAGGCGGGTACGATCGCGCAAGGCATGTTGCGCGACGTCCTCGATTCCTTCGTGCAACATGATGCGGACAAAGCTCGTGCTGTCTTGAAGCGGGATGATCGAGTCGACGCCCTCCACGAGTCATACCTGCGCTCCGCGATCACCCTGATGATGGAGTCACCTCAACAGATTGGTCATCTGCTTTCCTTCATCCTCATCGGGCGCAACATTGAGCGGGTTGCGGACCTTTCCTGTAACATCGGGGAGGACGTCGTCTACCTAGTAGAGGGCAAGACGATCCGCCACCCGGGAGTACCGCACGCCTAGCCGTCAGTCTTCCGCGCTCAGAAGGTCAGACCGGTCTCCGTGACCTCGGCAGCGAGCTCTCCCATCAGCTCGACTCCGTAGGAAGTGCCGAGGTCGATCGAACGCGGAGCGTGCCATTCGATGGGGTTTCCGGCAGTCTCCAGTGTGAGCGTGCCCAGATCCAGACGACGTTGGAAAGGTGACTGGCGAAAGTAAAGCGCCTGGATCTTGCGAACGGGCACGATGTGAGTGCGACGGTTCCAAAGACCCTCGCGGACCAGGATGTACTCGCCCAGGCGGGCGTGGCCCAGATGGCGGTAGTGGGCGGCGGCAAGGAACCAGGCGGGGACCATTGCCAAGAGAAGCAAGAGCGCCCAGCTGCTGACAGGCGCCAGCAGGAGGGTGGCCACGAGAATCACGAGTGCTCTTCGAACGAAGAGGCGGCGGCGCGCCCGGGGGTGCGAAGGGCGCCACTCGACCTCCTCCCAGCGAAAGCCGGGAAAGGCGGCCTCGAGATGTGGCGCAAGCTCGCTGGCACGGGTAATGGGGGTCAGCGTCTCCATACGTTCGTCCGCCTTCATCTGGCCGTACCCGGCCGTCTGAGAATGCAGAGAGGCGAAGCCCAACCAGCGGCGTAGAAGCGATTCTTCGATCTGCACGTTCTGTATACGACTGCGGCGAAAACCCTTTTCACGGCGGGTCAGCAATCCGTAGCTGACCTTAAGCTCGCCGCCGGACTGTGTGAAGCTGAAGTCGAAATAGCGGACGACGCTGGTAAGGACAGAGATCGCCCAGCCCGCCAAACCGAAGAATGCGACCAGCATACCCAGTCCCAGCAGAAAGGCCTGCAAATCGCGCTGGGCGATCTGGAGCATTCCGTTCATGGCCGTCTCGGGGTCGAAGAGTTCGGGCGGCAAGACGCGGCGCAGGAGCCAGTCGGTGGGCACGAAATCGAAGAGAAAGTCGCCGCCGAGTAGCGCGCCGACCAGAAGGCCAGCCCGGTTCGAGGTGGCGCCGGCGATCACTAGCTGCAAAGGGGTGACGCGATAAACCATCTGCGGCTGACGGGAAGCCTCGGCGAGTGTCTCTGTAGGTTCAAAGGGGGGTCCGGAAACTGCGGCAACACGGGCCGCTTCGCCGACCGCGGTCGGCGGGGCACGGCGCGAGAGGGCGACCAGTTCTTTGCGCAGGCGTGCGCCTTCGCTGCGACTCACCACATGCAGTATGGCTTCGGTTGTCTGGCCACCGGCTGTCTCGATTCTGGCGGTGGTGGTACCGAAGATCTGCTGAAGCACGCCGGCGCGAAGGTCGACGTTTTGAATACGGGATCGTGGTATCACGCGGCGTTTGCGAATGAAGACGCCGTGAAGGATGATCAGACTTTCTTCGCTGAGTCGATAACGGAAGCGCAAGTAAGCCAGCGTGATCCAAGCCGCGATCAGGCCCATGATCGCCAGGACGAAGATGAGGGTCGACCGGGAGCCCAGCGAGGTTACCACGGCTGCGATCACGAAAGCGTAAAGAAGCTGGACGGCGCGGAGAAGAGGGGTGACGGGGTGCAGCCGCTGCCAGGTTTCGCCGCTCTCAAGGTCCTTCATCGAGATCTTCCAGGTGGGCCAGCTGTTCCCGTAAAGACTCGGCCTGGTCGCTGTCGAGTCCGGGAATCTCGGCGTCGGCTCCGCGAGTGCCAGCGGTGTAGATGATCAGCGAGCTGAGACCGAGCCACCGCTGTAGCGGAGACGTTCGAGTGTCGACGTGCTGGACGCGTACCCTTGGTATCAGGGAGCGAGAGCGCCAGACAACTCCTTTGTGAATCAGCACCCGGTCGCGTTCCACCAACCAAAGCCAGTGTCGATACCGCAGACTGGGCCATGTAAGGGCCAGAACGAAGCCCACGGCAGCTACGCATGCGGTAATGAGTCCAGGCAGGACCAAGCTGATACCTGCCGGTGCGAGCAGTCGCGCTTCCAGGGCGCCGGTCAGCACCGTGAGCAGCAGAGCGCTAATCACGCCGACTAGGCGCCAGGCAATCGTTATACGAGGGTGCAGATGGTTCAACGTTCCATTCGCGCTACGGTCAGTTGTGGTACCCGACGGATGAATATCCTCGGGTGCCTGGCCAAACCGTTACGTCAGCACGGCAAGCCGGTCGGTTTGATCGCACCCTGTCGCGGCGGCCACCAAGACTAGAGCGCCCGGAGCGGCGTGGCAAGCGCGATTGTCTCGGCGTGGAGCTTGGCACGGATTTCGTGGAGCCAGGCGTTGATCGAGCCACTCCGCGACCGAGTGTGTCAGCCGCCTGACAACGGAGCGTGCCTGGTCAGCCGGATCGTGTCAAGTGACAGGACTGGGGGCCAGTTCTTGGGCGCTGGTCTAGCTGGGCCCGAGTACCTATGATCGGACTCGCGACCGATCACGCTGAAGAAGGCTCACCGCACTGGAGCGCTCACGTGAAGACTGACGTCTTGATCATAGGGACCGGGCAGGCAGGCGTGCCGCTGGCGGTGCGTCTGGCGCAGACGGGCAAGCGGGTCGCCGTTGTTGAATCGGGACATTTGGGCGGGACATGCGTCAATGTCGGTTGCACGCCCACCAAAACGATGGTGGCCAGCGCGAGGGCGGCGCATGTCGCGCGTACCGCCGGTCGCCTGGGTGTACACGCCGTTGACGTGAAGGTTGACCTCGCGTCGGTGGTCGACCGGAAGGACACGGTGGTGCAGCAGTGGCGGACCGCTGTGCGGCGTCGCCTGGAGCAAGTGGGGGAATCGCTCGAGCTGGTGGAGGGCAGGGCTCGCTTCGCGGGGGAGCGCGAAGTCGAGGTGGCGGGCCGGCGGTACAGCGCTGATACGGTCGTCGTCAATGTGGGTGCCAGGCCGCGCCGTCCCCCTATCCCGGGGCTGGAGGCGGTGGAATGGCTGGACAGCTCCAGGATCATGGAGCTTCGCGAGCTGCCCGAGCACTTGGTAGTCGTCGGGGGCGGCTATATCGCCTGCGAGTTTGGCCAGATGTTCCGGCGCTTCGGTGCGCGAGTGACGATACTGCAGCGCGGTAATCACCTGCTCGCTCGTGAAGACGAAGACGTTTCCGAGTGCATTGAGGGTGTGTTCAGGGGCGAGGGAGTCGAGGTCGTGCTGAACGCCGAAGTCGTGGAGATAGAGCAAAGGGCCCGGCAGGTGGTCGTGCACTGCGCCGGTGGTCACTATACCGAGGGATCTCATCTCCTGGTGGCCGTGGGGCGGATCCCCAACACCGACGATCTGAACTGCGGCGCTGCAGGTATCGAGCTGGACGAGCGCGGCTATATCCAGGTCGATGACGGGTTTCAGACCAGCGCCGAGGGTGTGTACGCCGTCGGCGACTGCAACGGCGGCCCGCAATTCACGCACAACTCATGGGATGAGCATCGTATTCTGTTCGATATCCTGATGGGGCGGCGCGATGGGGGCCGTGAGGGTCGCATCGTTCCCAGCACCGTTTTCACCGATCCTCAAGTAGCGAGGGTCGGGCTGTCGGAGCGTGAGGCGCAGGCGCGAGGGGCGGTCTACGAGGTGGCGACTATGCCGCTCGGGCATGTCGCTCGGGCGATCGAGATCGATGAGACGGCTGGCGTCATGAAAGTGCTGATCGAACCGAGCACGGAAAGGATATTAGGTGCCACTATCGTCGGCTACGAAGCCGGCGAGCTGATTCACAGCTTTGTGGTGCTGATGCAGGCGAAGGCGCCGGCGCACGCCCTGGTGGACGCGCAGATGGTTCACCCGACGTTGGCCGAAGGCCTGCAAGCCATGGTCATGAAGCTCGAGCGCTACGCCCTGAAGTAGGATGGAGCTGCGAGCGGTTCGGGCTCGCCGGCGACAGAGAGAGGGAGGCAGAGCTTCGCCCAGTCCCTCAGATCTTGCGCTCCAGCCACTCCAGGACCTTGACGACTATCCGCAGCAGCGGTCTCAATAACCTCAGCATAGCGTTCCCCCTTGCTTACCTCTCCTACGCAGATGGGCTGGGGCGGGTTTCGTCGCGACCCTTCACCCGCCCCAAGGTGTTCGGCCTACCGACGGTCAGTCGGAGGCCAGGCCGGCAGAGCGGGTGGTTGGGCCGTCAAGCGGCTCAGCGACTCAAGATCGTCCTCGTCGGCGCGCATGGGAACGATGGCGATGTGGTTGGCCTGAAAGGCGTGCAGGTCGGTTCCCGCCGCCGGCGTGACGTCGCGCTCGGAGAAACGTAGGCTCCAGAGCTGGCGGCCCGGTAGGCTGGCCGGCGCGCCGCTCGGCGCGAGCTCGATTGTCCACGGAAGTGGCCCGCGACGCACGAGCTCCACGCCACGGATTTGCGAGGCGGGTACTCGCGGCACGCTCACGGTCAAGTACTCGCCGGGTCCGAGGTCGCGCACCAGAGTCGTGCGGGTCAGGTCGACCAACCAGCGAGCGATCGCGGCCAGAGTCTCGGGGTCCTCCTCACGGTAGCCCGACACCGCGATCGCGGGCACCCCGAGGAAGGCGGCCATCTGGGCGGCGCCCACCGTGCCGGAGAGGTTCCAATCACCGCTGAGGTTGGGTCCTGTATTCACGCCAGAGATCACCAAGTCCGGTGGCTTTTCCGCGAGCAGCCCACGCAAAGCGAAGACTACGGCGTCGGCGGGATAGCCATCGACCGCGTAGGCCGTTACTCCGGGCCCCAGTTCTCGAGGCTCCACTTCGATGGCGCGCTTCGCGATCGCCGAAATGTAGTTGGTGCTGGCGCTGCGATTGTCGATTGGAGCGCTGACCCAGGTTTCGACGAGCGGAGAGAATTCCCTCACCAGAGCCAGCAGTCCCTGTGCGGCTATGCCGTCATCATTGGTGAAGAGAACGCTGCGGGGCCAACCGGCCTCTTGAGCCTGAAGCGGCGCCGTCAACGCGACGGTCGTGGCGAAGACCAGGCCGATGACTGATTCTCGTATCATGCGATGCACCGGGAGGTGGTGTTACGTTCGTTGATAGCGCAGATGGAAGGCCATGTCATGGACTCCCGAAACGGGATCTGCGACTCCTTCTGTGGAAGAAGTGATTCTACTGGTCGCTCGACTCATTGACCAGGTGGCTCCTCGGATTCGGCTTGCGCGTGCGCCGAACCCACAATACCAGGGTTGTATGGACAGCAAGCTCGACAGCGCATTGGCGATGATCGGTGGAACGCCGCTCCTGGAACTAGGCCGCTTGCACCCAGGGCCGGCCCGGATCGTCGCGAAAGCTGAGTTCGTTCAACCGGGTGGCAGCGTCAAAGACCGGGCGGCGCTGCGTGTCATTCGGGATGCTCGAGCAGCCGGATTGCTCGCACCGGGCCAGCCCGTGGTGGAGATGACGAGTGGAAACATGGGGGCCGGGCTGGCGGTGGTTTGCAACGTGCTGGGCCATCCGCTCATAGTGACGATCCCCCGGGGCAACAGCCGCGGCCGTGCACGGATGCTCCAAGCTCTGGGCGCTGAGGTCGTGCTGGTCGATCAGGTGGATGGCTCGGAGGGCCACGTGACGGGGGCCGATATCGCGGCCGCCACGCAGCAGGCGTTGGAGCTCGCAAGAGATCGTGACGCCTACTACGTCGACCAATTCAACAATCCCTCTTGTATCCGTGCCCATGAGGAAGGCACGGCCCCCGAGATCTGGGAGTCGGTCGGTGAGCGATTGGACGCCTTTGTGGCAGCGGTGGGCACTGGAGGGACCTTCGTCGGCGTGAGCCGGTTCCTGAAGCGAATGAAGCCCGAGGTTGTCTGCGCCGCCGTCGAGCCCCGAGGGGCAGAGGTGTTGGCGGGCAAATCCATCAGCAAGTCCTGTCATCTTCTGCAAGGCACTGGCTACGGAATCTTGCCGCCGCAGTGGGACGCGAGCCTCGCCGACTCGTTCATCGCCGTTTCCGATCACGAGGCGATGACCTGCCGCGAGATGCTGGCGCAGAGAGAAGGTCTGCATTTGGGCTATTCGGCAGCCGCCAACGTATGGGCCGCGGTGAAGCTCGTCGAGAGCGGGCGTTTGGGGGACGCACCAACGGTGGCGACAATTCTATGCGACACTGGTCTCAAGTACTAGCCAACGGAGCTGGTCGTTGTCTCCGGCAAAGAAATCGAATTAGCCGGCAGATCTATCCATCCGGTCGAAATTCATCGCGTTCCTAACGGGGGGTTCTAGTTGACGGAGATGTCGTCGAACCAAGCTGTGGTACTGCTCTTGGTGTTGTCGGTATCCACCATAACCGCGACGGCCGATAGATGTTTGGGTGGCTCACCGAAGGCGTCACGGTAATCACTCACGGCATCCCGTTGCTCCATCATCCAATATCCGGCTCGGTCGTCTCCGCTCTGTAGGACAATCGTGACGACGTTTCGGAAATAGGGATTGCGAAACGTGCTACCGATCGGTTCGCTGCTCGCCCAAACGTAGCAGATTGCCCGCGCCTCGCGGCTGAACGGATCGGAATCGAAGATGACGAAGAAACGGGCCGCAAAGTCGTCGCCCCGTCGCTCCCGCTCGTGGTCGTTCCCGCGTATCGTCGCGGTCACCTTCCAACGCCAAGCGATGCTGCCAGGACCTGCGGCGCGCACCTCGAGTTCTCTCCAGAGTGCCGAGGCGGAATTCCGGCTTTCTACCTCTAGAACCGGGTTCCCCGCGTCATCGGCAACAGAGAAGCGATTCGCGCGGCCGGCCAGTTTTCGTTCCCGCCACCCCTCCAGGCGTCCCTCGTCGAATTGGGCCCGCAACGTGGGGACGGGCTCCTGGGAACAGAGGTGAGCGACGTCGGCGACGATGGCCGTGGCGGCGACACCTAAGAGGGAAGCCAGCGTCGGGAGTTTGCCTTCCATGCACAGAAAAAACACGTCAGTGGGCCGTTCAGTTCCAAGCGCGATACACGACCCATTAGGGAGCGAACAGCTCCGTGCGTGCTTCGTAGCGGCGCGCGGATAGACCGATGACGCGGATGAACAGCCGCTTGAGTCCGCGTCCGAAGACGCTGCCGATGTCGCTGGCGTCATCTCCCACATCGCCGCGCAACCAGCGTTCCAATTCATTGAGGTCACCCAGCGACAGGATCTCGATCTCCAGCCTGGCGTCGTAGTAGTAATTGCCGCTGTTGGGCTCGGGCGTGTCGATGGGTGCCTGATACCAGGCCTCGATGGTGCGCGCTGCCGCCTCGAGGCTGACGAACCACTCGACACGATCGAAGTCCCAGGAGAAGGTGAGTCCGTATTCACCCGAGAGTGGTTCCTGATAGAGTATAAGAGACCAGGTTGCGCGGTCGATGAGATTGTCTGCGAGGAACTTGTCGTGCCAGAGCTCGAGCTGGAAATGAAAGCGCAGGGGTAGGCCCGAGAGCAATGGTCTGATCAAGGCCGAGTCGGCAAAGAGCCCGACAGGGCGCACGGCTGCGCGCCAGCCGTTGGCTGTGTTGCCTGGAGACAAAGACAGGTAAGTCTCCTGGGCCAGCGCCGCCCGGGTGACCGCACTGATCGCGAGGATCGCTGCGGCGATCAGAATCTTCTGGTTAAGCGAACGAAGAAGTTTAATCCTCCGGATCCGACTAGTGGGTAGGCGAAGTAGAGCCCGAGGCCGCCGAGGTCGAGGCCCGCTCCTGCATCGGCTACCCAGTTATCGCTCTTGCCGAGGTAATCGATGAAGCCCTCCTGCGAGTCCCAAGCCGCGCCTGCGTTGTAGAAGAGGACGATGGTGGGATCGAAGTGGGCACTGAAGGGGTCGCCGCGGAAGCGAGCGCCCGTCTCGGCGTAATTCCAGTGGAAATTGAAGCGCAGTCCGGTGCGGTACTCGGCCTGGAAAAGAGTGAAGCGCTGGCAGCCGTAGCCCGGCTCGGTGCCGGCGAGTCCCGAGCTGCGGACGCCGCAATCGAACTGCAGCATGTCGTATCCCGGCAGGGAGCCGACTCCTCCTATGACGTGCTCTCGTTGTGCCGGAAGCGTGGTCTTCCCAATGCGGCCGCCGCCGACCAGGCGCAGTCCCAGAATGGACCCGCGGCTGACTCGGTTGTAGCGGCGGACGTCGAGGAAGAAATGCGTGAAATCGGCGTCGCTCGCGCTCAGCTCGCCGCCGATCGCCTGCTCGAGACGTAGCTCGTTGAGCCAGCCGGACCAGGGGTCGTCACGATCATTGCGGGTATCGATCCCGACGGTCAGAACGAGGCTCCGGAGGTTGCCGTCGTCGATGGCAGTGTTGGGCCGAAACTCGTCATCGGTATTCCAGAAGATTGTCCAGGGGCTACGAGCTTCAAGACTGCGGTTTCTCTCGTCCCGATACTCGAAAGAGCCGAATAGGCTGCGGGCTCGCCAGCCGAGGCGGCCGTACCAGCCCTGGCGCTTGTAATAATCACGGTAGTCACGCCTGAAGAAGAAGAGCATGAGCGAGTTCTCCAGGTTGGTGAGCTTCCAGTTCTCGATCGGGTCGACCACGGACCAGTAGGTCCCTTCGAGCCATAAGTCGCGGTGGCCGCCCAGGAACTGTCGGAGCCGAACCTCCCAGCCGAAGTCCTTGTCATCGGGATCGAAGCCGGATTGGGTCCTCCAGATCAGGAAGGCTTCGAAACGCAGGGGGTTGCTGCCGCCGGTCTCGATGCGGGGCCCGAGGACCAGTGGCAGTCCCTCGGTGCGGTTGTAGGGACGAGCCGCCAGATAGATCTCGCTCTCACCCATCTCCCAGCTGGGCAGACGCAGACGCTGTCTGCTGGGTGGCGGCTCGCGTTCGCGCGTTGACCCGAGGTACTCGATCCCGTCCTCGGTGTGTCGATAGCGGAAGACCGAGGCATAGGTCGTGATCAAGCCATCTACGCGACCGGCCTCGGAGTCGACGACGATACCGCCCACGACGGTGAGGTCGCCGCTGATACGCGAGCCCTCGAGCAGCGTGATGTCGCCGTTCACGACGACTACGTCGCCGGCGATCCTGCCGGCCAGCTCGACGGGTCCGCCGAGGATGGCCACATCGCCACCGATTGTGCGCTCGGCTGGGATCCGCGTGCGGCCGCTGAAGCGGATGGTGGACGTGCTGTTATAGAAATCGACTAACGCCGCCGCGACACCGGCGGGAAGCTCGGCGCCGGGCGGCGCCGGGGTACGCGCCCCGACGACGACGGTGTCCTGGCCGATCGACGGGCTGCTGGTAATCAGCAGTAACGTGACCGTACCCACGAATCTGGTAGCGCCGCTCATAGGGTCCTCCAAATGTGAAAACTGCCACGATACCCTGTCGAGAGGCAAACCCGATACCAAGAAGGAGGGCAGCACTCAAGCTGATGCGTGAGTGCGCCGTCAGCGCCACTCGTGTCAGATCGAAACGGTCGGATGTGCTGTATCGGCACACCTGCTATGCCTCGGCCGAATCGTCGCGCTCACGCTCGATCCCGAGCCGCTTCATGCGCCGGTAGAGGTTGGGACGGTCGGTGCTGAGGCGGCGGGCGGCTTCCGCGATGTTGCCGCCGGCGGCTTCCAGGGTGGCCTGGATCAACCCGCGCTCGTAGTTCTCGAGGAGCTCGGAGAGCGATCCACCATCGCGGGGTGGAAGCGGTCCGGTCAGCCTGATGCGGGGCAAGACGCTGCTGACCTCGCTTGCGTCTATCGCCTGATCGGGGTAGAGGATCATCAGGCGCTCGACGGCGTTGCCCAGCTCTCGCACGTTGCCGGGCCACTCGTAGGCGAGCATGGTGTTGAGGGCGGGGTCGGTGAGGGTCGGTGGCCGTAGCGCATGGCGAGCCCGAAAGCGATCGAAGTAGTGAGCGACGAGCAGCGGGATGTCTTCTTTGCGCTCGCGAAGTGGCGGGATGCGAATCGGCATTACGTGCAAGCGGAAGAAGAGGTCCTCGCGGAAACGGCCCTCGCGAACCTCCGTCTCCAGATCGTGGTTCGTGGCCGCGACGATGCGCACGTCTACGGGGATCAGTGCGCTGCCCCCAACTCGCTCGATCTCGCCGGCCTCGATGGCCCGGAGCACCTTGGCCTGAGCTTCGGGGCTGAGGTCGCCGACCTCGTCCAGAAAGAGAGTTCCACCGTCCGCCAGCTCGAACTTGCCGCGCCGCTGAGCCGTCGCTCCGGTGAACGCTCCCTTCTCGTGACCGAACATCTCGCTCTCTATCAAATCCCGGGGGATGGCCGCGCAATTTATGCGGACGAACGGCTTGCGGCGGCGTTCCGACAACCCGTGAATGGCGACCGCCACCAGCTCCTTGCCGGTCCCGCTCTCCCCAGTGATCAACACCCGCGAGTCGGTGGAGGCAACGCGCCGGACCAATGCCCGGATATCCTCCATCGCCTGACTCTTGCCCACCAGCTCTTGTCCCGGCTCCAGCTCCTGGCGAAGAGCGCGATTGAGGTCACGCTGGCGCCTCAGCTCGAGGGCTGACTTGAGCGTGATCAGCACGGCCTCAGGAGTAAGCGGCTTCTCGAGGAATTGGAAGGCGCCGAGGCGCGTAGCCTGAACGGCATCGCCCAGCGTCGCCTGTCCGCTCATCATCACGACCGGCACCTCGGGCCAGCGGTCGGCGATCTTGCCGAGGATCTCCAAGCCACTGCTCCCGGGCAGCGCCAGATCGAGGAGAACCGCTGCCGGCTCCTCGGCCGCCATCTTCCGCAGAGCTTCTTCGCCGGTCTCAGCCTCAACGGGGGTGTATCCTTCGGCCTCCAGCAGGCTGGCGACCAAGCGACGGATATTCCCTTCGTCGTCGACAACCAGTATGCGCGTCATCGTCAGAGTGAACCTGCGAAGTAGAGTTCGAGCCAAACATCTTCCAGCTTTGGGAACACGAGGTCAGCGCGAAAGACACCATGAAAGAAACTGGCGCCAGCGCCCAAGGACCAGAGCGGGTCGTCGCCCGGCCAATCATCGGTGTCTCCGGCCCAGCCGAAGTCGGCAAAGACTATCGGTGTGATCGTGCGTCGACGGGGACTGAGCTCGATTTGAGCCATCCAGTAGGAGTCACCGAGCAACGTGCCATGAGTGAATCCACGGACGGTCTCGATGCCTCCCAGTCGCCAGGCCCGCTGGAGAGGGGAGACGCCGCCGGTCCAGCCCCCGCGCGCCTTGATGGCCATCGCGGCGACGCTCCCGAAGTCGACTCGACCCTCGAAAGCGGCGCGGGGCTGAACGTAGTCGAGAGAGTCCGTGCCGCTGCCGAGCTCCAGGCCGAGGGTCAGTTCCGCTCGGTTGGTCGGACGCGCCCAGTCTCCCAGATATGCCGTAACGGCGAGGTCGCCGCGCCAGAACCGGCTTTCGTTTGCCGGCGGGTTGGGCCGAAATACGGAATCCTCCCAGATGCCGGTCAAGGCTACGTCGGTGTTCTTATCGACGGAACGGTGGTCCTCCCAGCCGAGAGCCAAGCGTCCGGTCAACCAGCTCCAGCGGCGGCCGACGGTCAGCGCCGCACCGCTGGCACGATAGTAGTCGGCATCGTCGCGGCCGAGGAAGAAGGCGCGGAGGGCGTTGCCGAAGGCGCGCTTGTCGTCGCTCAGCGCCGACCCGGCCACGTGCAGCTCGCTATATCCGGCAAGCTCTGCGCGAGCGCTCGGTGCGTCGTAGCGGATGTCGAGCCGGCCCTTGGGCTCGAGGTCTGCGACACCGAAGCTGATAGCGCCACCCAGCGACCAGAAGGCGCGTCGCGGGATATCCCAGCGTCCAGCTAGCCCCAGGGCGAGTGACTCGACGCGGTTGTAGCGGATCATCTCCGGAAGCCGGTCGTACTGAAGCACGAACAGCTTGCGTCCCACGACATCGTTGGGAAGCTGGCGCGCGCGCCGCTCCAGCTCGGCCGCCGATGGCAGGGTCAGCTCGGATGCCGGCGCCTCCAGCGGCCTGTCCCAGTCATCGTAGGCCAACAAAGTGTCGTCAGGCGGCCGGACGATCTCCCAACCGTTCTCTGCCGGGCCGGCTCGCACCTGGAGCGCCCCGCGTTCCGGGAACGGCTGCCGGTAGCGCGTCGTATCGTCGGCCTCGACTCTGGTGGCACGTCCGGCGCTGATCGTGAGGGTCGCGCCCTCGTAGCCGGTCCGCTTGGCCGAGGGCGCGCGCAGGGAATCGGGGGAGAGCCAGGCGATGGTCTCACCGGTGTTGACGTCGTAGCGTCCGAACTCGCTGCGGAAGACCAAGGGCACGGCGAAATTCCCGATGAAGGGGATCCGCACCATCAGCTCCAATTCCTGTCTGTGCGGAAGCCAGTAGCGTGTTTCCCAGAGGCCCTGTTGGACGGTCGCCGAGACAGAAAGGATGCGGTTGGCCCATTCCGAGCCCTCCGGGTCGTCCTCGTCGGCCCAAAGCGGCTTGCCTACGAAACGGACTTGCATGGCAGCGATGTCGCCGGTCTCGGAGTCGACCCAGACAGATCCAACTATCAGCGCTTCGTCGCCGCGCGTGGGAGTCACCCTTATCTCCACGAGCTCGACTTGACGCGCCGGAGAGAGGAGCGTGACGCTGTCTCCGATCTCGAAGCTGTAGTAGCGCTCGGCACCCCGCGAGAAGGGGTGAACGGCGGCGCGGCCGGGGACCCTGATGCCGCCAAGCAGCCGAAGGCTGTCACCGGGCACGGTCGCGACGAACCAGGGTTCATCGAAGTCGAGCCCCGCCTCTATATCAGGGGCGAAAGAGGTGACGTAGCGTTGCCCCAACATCCTGACCTGGAGGCCGCCGGCCCGCTGCCAGGCGACCTCGGTGGCCAGTTCGCTGGCGATGATCAGCCGGGGTGGCGCAAGCGGGTCGGTGATGAAGCCGGCGCTGACCAGCGTATTCAGACGCGAGCGATAGTCGTGCAATGCTGAGTCGCCGCGGGCGTGCCGGCTGCGGGCCAGCTCGAGGATATCCTGTGTTTGCGCCTGGGCCTGAGGAACCGCTGTCAGCGCGAATGCGAATAAGCACGGCAGAGCTGGCAGAGTGTGCCTGACCCTATGCGGTCTGGGCCTACGGCCGAATCGAGCTAAGGGCATCGGTCACCCAATCGTCGCTGCTTACGAGAGTGTCGTGCTGCCAGGACAACCTGTAACGTGCGAGGCGCGCATCCCAATCGGGTTCGGCGCCTCGCGACACCCAGTCGACGACCCATTCGTTCTCCCTGATGCTTGCCAGGCTTCGAAAGAGGACATCTCGCGTCACGGGGGCGGCGCGCCTGATCGCTCCCAGTGCCCGCTCCAGCGAGCCGCCGCGGTCCTGGAAGCCGAGGTCGAGCAGAAAAGCCGCTGCCGCGCCTCCATCGTAGATGAAGCGGTAGGCGTCGTTGCGCCAGAAGTCGGTTTGGGCCTCTGTGACTGACGTACTGCCATAGAGCGGGCTGCTTTGGTAGCGAGCCAGCCGCTCGCCGATTTCGGCCAGGAAATCGTGCGGTCGCAGGAGTCCCGAAACGAGAAGGATCTTCAGAGCCATGTAATCGGTGAATCCCTCGGAGAACCAGGCCGGCATGGCACCGTTGAAGCTCGTCGGGTCGAGGTCGAAGCCGGTTGGAATGTACCAATGCATCAACTCGTGCGCCGTCGTGCGAAGCCACTGCTGGAACATGGCATCACCGGGCCCGGCCCCCGCCAGATAGATGATGCCCGATCGGCCGATGACCTGGCCGCCGGTGCTCTGGCCGGGGACCGATCGTGGCACCCTGCCGGCTGCGAACAGGTGATCGCCGGATCTCCATCCGTCGGCTGCGATGCGGTGCAGAGTTCCGGCGATGCGTTCGACCGCGTCCATCACACGCTCGTCAGGTACCGGCCAGCCGCCGTGCATGGCGACGGTCAATGCGCGCGGACCCAGGTTGAGTCGCTTGGTGCGCAGGCGGCCGACAACGAATACGGCCTCCAAGATGTCGTCTACGCTGTAACCGGTGCCGCTGCGTTGCAGGACTGTGGCGATCCGCCAATCGTTTGGCAAGCCACCGATCCAGACGTGGGCCGTCCGCTCGCCGTCGCGCGGCGGCCCCACCCAGACCCGTGGCAACAGGTCGCCAGCCAGGAGGTGTCCGCCCTGGGAGTCGAGTTGCGAAGCCCGGTGATAGAGTTCCGAGTTTTGAGGCGGTGTGAGCACCATCACGTAGCGCACGGTGAGGTGCTGGGGCATCGCGACCGGGATAAGGTGATGGCCGTTGCCGAAGTGGCCGGCATCGGGAAGTACGGTGAGCGAACCGTCCGGACCGAACGCCTCGAGGCGCACCAGCCGCTGGGCGAGACCGGGATAGCCACCCCAATCGACGCGGAATAACAGATTGACCGTGTCGGGTC
>CP070722.1:2714072-2725489 GCA_020350785.1 Gemmatimonadota bacterium | reverse complement strand
CGAGGCTCGCGTGACTTGAGCCGGGAGAACAGCATGCAGCCGAGACAGCGCTTGACCCCGCTGGATAGCGTGCTTCGCCTCGTCACCAATGTGAAGGCGGGCGAAGGCGCGACCGCCGTCCTTCTTGCATTCAATCTGTTTCTGGTACTTGGCGCTTGGTACGCGATCAAGCCCGTGCGCAAGGCGCTGGTGGGAGCGGGCGGCGAGGCGATGTTCGGGCCGGGCGGCGGAGCCAAGGTCGAAGCCTATTGCTACGCGGGCATCGTGCTGCTCCTGACCGCGCTCGTGCCGCTGTACGGTCGAGTGGCCAGCCGAATGCCGAGGCGGCGCCTGATCAACGTGGTGACGACCTTCTTCGCCGCGAATCTAGTGATCCTCTACCTCGTTTTTCAGCTGGACATCCCTCTATTCGTTCAGGGCGTCGCATTCTACATCTGGGCCAGCATCTTCAATGTGATGGTCATCGCCCAGTTCTGGTCGTTTGCCAACGATATCTACAAAGCAGAGGAAGGCGAGCGGCTGTTTCCGATCGTGGCGTTCGGAGCTTCGCTGGGCGGAGTCATCGGCGGCCTCGCCGCCGGACGAGTAATTCCGTCCTTCGGCGTGTACCTCCCGTTGCTGCTCGGCGCGGCCCTGCTGATGGTGACGCTGCTGATCACCAATTACATCGACGCTCGCGAGCGCCATGCACGGGAGGCGGACCTACCGAATTCCCTTACGACCGGAGCCGTTCCGGCCGCTTCACAGGAAATCCCGCTAGCCGAAGTACGGGCGGCGCTGTCAGGCGAGATCTCGGTGGAGGACGTTCAGAGGACGCTGACCGGTGAGATCTCGCTTGCCGATGTTCAGAGAGCCATGGCGGAAGGCGACAGGCCACGTGGAGAGAAGCCGGACGTCCGCGCAAAACTGGAGGAGACGGCGCGCGGGGTAGACTTTTCCGGCACCGAGAACCCTTTCCTGATGGTGTTGCGCTGTCCTTATCTGCTGATGATCGGCCTGGCGTTCCTATTGCTCAACTGGGTGAATAGCGGCGGTGAGATCATCCTCTCCGACGTCATCAATGCGTCGGCGCGCAATGCCGTGGAAACAGGCCGGGCAGCCGGTCAGACGGTAGAACAGCTCATCGGAGGGTATTGGGCAGGCTTTTATACGATCGTCAACATAGCGACGCTCTTGATCCAGCTTTTCATCGTGTCGCGCGTGATCAAGTACTTGGGAGTTGGGATCGGCTTCCTCGTCCTGCCGCTGATTGCGCTGGGCGCCTACTCGCTCATGACGTTCTATCCTGTCCTCGCTTACATGCGGTGGGCGAAGATCGCGGAGAACTCCACCGACTACTCGCTCAACAACACGGCGCGCCACGCGCTCATCCTGGTGTGCACGAGAGAGCAGAAATACAAGGCCAAGCAGGTCGTCGACTCGTTCAGCCAGCGGGCCGGAGACTTCCTGGTAGCTCCCACCATATTCATAGCAACCGTACTCTTGGGTCTGGAGGTCAGAGAGATAGCACCGCTCAACATTCTGCTCGCAGCGATCTGGTTCGTGCTCGCGGTCTTCGTCGGCCGGGAGTACAGGCGTCTGGTCGCCGCCGGTCGACCTCCATGCGTTTCGGGCCAGCGCCGTCAATAGCTGCCGGTCCCGGCTGACTACGCCCTCGAATCCAAGCGGTTCCTCTGCGTCAGCCGGTGCTGTGCCGCGCCGGTCCCGTCCTGAGCAGGGAATCAGGCGCTGCGCCACGTCGCAGCTTGCCGAGATCTGTCTGGTTCACCGAGATTTCGTGGACCTTCTGGGCTTTCAGCTGCGGAGGCGTGACCGGCTGCGGAGCGGACACGACGGGAGTTGAGTTCTATGGGGCGACACGCCACATCACTGGGCGCCTTGCTGCTGCTCGCCTGCGCGGATAACGGCGAGCGCCAGATTCGGGAATCGACGGCGGAGCTGCCTGCCGGTGCTCAGGCCATCTCTTTGCTTGGAGAGCCGCTCTACGCACCGCCGCTCGCGCCGGACGTGCGCGAGGACCACGAAGCCAAGTTGGCGCAGGCACGCGCCGACTATGAAGCCGATTCGAGCAATGCCGATGCGATCATCTGGCTCGGACGCCGCACCGCCTATCTTGGAGGGTACAGAGAGGCGATCGACATCTACACCGCTGGCCTCGAGAAGCACCCCAGTGATCCACGTTTGTATCGGCATCGCGGTCATCGATACATCACGGTTCGGCAGTTCGACGACGCGATCGCCGACCTGGAGCACGCCGCCCAATTGATCGCGGGGGAGGAAGATCGGATCGAGCCGGATGGCTTGCCTAACGCGCTCAACATCCCCACCAGCACGCTCCACTTCAACATCTGGTATCACCTCGGGCTCGCGCGCTACCTGAAGGGCGAGCTGGAGGGCGCCCTGAGCGCCTACCGCAGATGCATGGAAGTGTCTGCCAACCCGGACATGCTCGTCGCCACATCCCATTGGCTGTACATGACGCTGCGCAGGCTGGGGCTCGAGGATGAGGCCGCGGCTGTCCTCGAGCCCATCACCGCAGGAATGAAGGTCATCGAGAACCAGGGTTATCATCGACTCTTGCTGATGTACGCGGGCGAGCTGGGTGAAGAGGAACTGCTCGGGGAGGCCGTGGCGGCCGGTGCCCTGGAAAACGCGACGGTGAGCTACGGCATCGCCAATTGGCACGGTTATAACGGCCGGATGAAGCAGGCCGAAGAGATTCTGCGTGATGTCCTGAAAGGGACCCAATGGGCGGCTTTCGGCTACATCGCCGCGGAGGCCGATTTGGCGCGAGCCGGGTCCGGCGCGTCGCGCTAGAAGGAGCGCGGCGGGCTGAGAGGCCACGCCCCTCTCTCTTTTAGGGGTGCGGTCGGCCGGGAGCGTCACCCCTGGCCTCGCGGCCGCGCTTCGACCATTGCCACAACCCGTTCGCGACCTCCGCCGGCAACCGGTGGCCGAGCTGGCGAGCCACCATCACAATCTGCCCGCGGTGGTGACCCTCGTGTGCTACCTGGTAGGCCAGGAAGTGCGTGACCTCCGGCGGCGAGAACCCTGCGAGGTGTCCGCCGTTCGCCAGGCCGACTTCCAACAATCCAGCGATGGCGCGAGCACTCTGCGTCAGTGCTGGTAAGAGCTGGCGCCGCGACACCCGGTACCGGTCTACACCCCGCGGGACGGCTAGACCGTGTCTCTTGCCGAGCATCTTGACCCACATACAGCGGCAGTTGTGGAGGTGCCCGCCGATCATCTGCACCGTTCGTCTGGGCGCCCCCGGAATGGTCGAGGACCACACTTCGTCTGGAAGATTCTCGATTAGGAATGCCGTCACGCGACTGCTGGTTTGCCACGCGGCCAGCAATCCACCCTGTCGATCGACGGTCACCGGATCAGACCTCCTGTTAGGCATCGCTCGAGCCAGCGGTCCACAAAGGAACCACGTTCTTCAAGGCTGCGGACTGCCTGAGATGCCCACCCTGCCCCGCTGGTCGATGCGCGCCTGGATGTCGGCCCCCTCCAGGCGATCGGCGGCCAGCTCCGGGGGTGGAAACAGCCCCAGTTGCGTCAGCATAGCCAGGTTGTCCCACTCGACCCAGAGTTCGGCAATCCTCCCGTCTTGGATGCGGAAGATGCTGAGGAATCTGAGCTCCGCTGATTTGCCAGTTGCCGCGAAGTTGCCTAGCGGGCCTGTGTTGGTGCCGGCGTAGGTCGCCAACCCCGCAACCTTGTCCCCTTCCGCCACCAACATCTCAATAGTCACACGCTGATCGGGGAAGCTCTCCAGGTACATTTGCTGGAGCCCCTTGAACTCCTCGCGGGAGTCTAACTCCGGCATCTCGGAAGTTGCCTGGCTGTGCCGGCGGAAATCCTCGGCCAACAGTGCGTCAAGCGCATCCCAATCAGCCGCGTTGAGGGCCGCGACGAATTGCCGCGCCAGGTTCTTGTTTGCCTCAAGCTGCTCAGTGTTGGATGTACCGCAACTGACGACGGCAACTGCTAGGAGAAATGAAAGGGGAAAACGGGAGCGTCTCATCGTGTCCTCCTCGCTGGTTTGGCAGAAGGTCACTCTTCCGCGATGGATCCACGCCGCCGTCTAACTACTCTTCAAGTGCGAAATGTCCTGCCCCCGGCTGCGGTCCGCGCAGCGTGAGGCTCGAGGACTGGGTAATTCTACTGGCTGGAGAACCTCCAAGATACAGCGGCACTGGGTGAGTTTGCCAGGAATTCGTGCGGGGCGACATGCCGCGAAACGGCAAGATGAGGCGCTTGCAAGATAAACACGTCGGGAGTCAAGAATGCCTACACCAGATCACCCACAGCCGCGCGACCAGCGATCCGAAACCCGTTGTATCGTATAGTGGAGCCGGCCGGGATCGAACCGGCGACACCGCGTTCTTGACACGCGGAGATACTCGCCGGTCCGAATGATACCGACTATGCCGGCTCTCCGCAGGGTAGGCGACAGGGAATGATAACGGTTCCTGAGTTGAGCGGAGCGTCGGAGGCGGTCGCGCCCTGAGCGGCTCACGCCGTCACTGGCCCCCGCGCGCCGCCCGACCTAGTTTTCCAACAAGCCCGCAGCCGTTCTGGAGGATCACGTGCTGCCCGTCGGCACGTCGCAGCCCGAGGCACTGATGTTTCCAGAATCGTTTGTCAGCGGCCTGAGAATCATCGCGATCCGCGCGCTGGGCGACGAGGACGACGCAGCGGATGCAGTCCAAGAGACGCTCGCCCGCGCCGTGGACGCCGTACACAAGGGCAGCGTTCCCTCCGAGGCTCCCCTTCCTGCATTCGTTTATGGGATAGCGCGTCACGTGATCGCCGACACCTTGCGCCGGCGCTGCCGAGAGTATGCCTCACCCGAAATGGATAGAGTCGTCGCGCCTGATCCGTCGCCATTGGAGCAGCTGGTGCAGACGGATGAGGTGGAGCGGGTGCGTCGTGCGCTGCGAGGACTGGCACGAAGCGATCGCGAATTGCTCAGACGATGCTACGAGAACGGCGAACGGATCGTCGACATCGCTGGAGAGCTGGGCGAGCCGCCGGAGCGGCTGCGCAAGCGGAAGTCCAGAGCGCTGGGGCGGCTGCGGGATAGACTTGAGGAAGGTGAGCCGGGTCACGTATTCGCGGGCAAACCGACATTAAGGGATGATGGACGGTAAGACGACTTGTGCCATGGCAGAGGCGGGCGATTTCGTCCACAGATACGTGGCGGAGACGCTGGAGCAGGACGAGCTCGAGCGCTTTGAAACCCATCTACTGGAATGTTTGATCTGTCAGGAAGCGGTCAGGCAGGGGCTCGCCCTTCGCGCGGCGCTGCGGGAACCAGAGGGCGGAAGCCGCCGCTGGCCGGTTGCTTCCTGGACCCTGCCGCTCGCGGCAGCGGCCGCCCTTGCCCTCTGGTTCTTCCTCCCCTCCCAGGGCGCTCTCGAACGGCTCGGCCAGGTCGATCCGATGCCGGCTTTCGCCGGCCTACCCATCCGCACGCCGGCGGACAGCGGCGCCCAACTGACCGACCAGGGGATGGCCGCTTATGGGGCGGGCGACTACCAGCGCGCCGCTGAACTGTTGAATGCAGCGTTCGTGGAGGACAGCAGCCCCGCAGTTGGCTTCTTCCTCGGCGTGACCCAGTTGAAGACAGGGACGCCCTCCCGGGCACTCGAGAGCCTGGCGGCGGCGCGGCAGCCGCTGGGCAACCCCTATGCGGCCGAGGCAAGCCTCTACCTGGCGAAAGCCTGGCTGCAGTTGGGCCAGGCCGATTCGGCCCTCGCCAGCCTCGCCTCGATACCCTCATCTGCCGGCGCAACTTACGAGCACGGCCGCGCGCTGGCCGATAGCGTCAGACAGGCTCTCCGCTGATGTCGCGCCGGATCTGTGTGGCCGTCGCGCTGGTGACGGCGGCCCTCGCGTCGTCCCTGCTGCTTGCCCGACGATCGGTCGACCGCGAGCCGGCGGTTCTGGCCTCCGTGCCGGCGGAGGAGATTCACCTCGAGGGTCTCGACGCCTTCAGCCGCTGGGATGAGCGGGAGCTGTTCCGTCGTATGCAGGCGGCCTGGAGCTACGAACCGGTGTACATCCCGGCGATCATCGATCTGCACACGTACTACGGTGAGAGCGTCCGGCTGCCAAGCGACGTGCGCTCGGCTCTCACCTCCCTCGTTGAGGGGGATCCGCGTGGCAGCGGGCTCTGCGCCGCCTTCGTGCTGGCGCAGAAGGGATCGCTCTCCGGACTCGGTCTTTCGCTCGATAATCTGGACGCGGCAGCGAACCACCCGTGCGGCCTCATCACGCGACTCCAGGTGCCGAGCGCGACCAGGCCTGACGAGCGGCTCGAGCTGGCGGAACGGCTATGGCGCCGCTATCCGAGCAGCGTGCGGCTGGCCAACGATTATCTGGCTCTCTTGCTCAGGACCGGAGAGCGGGGGCGCATCCTCGAGTTCGCTGCTCAACTGTCGAGCGTCGACCATCACCCGCTGCTCCGGGCCACCGGCTTCGGCTGGCGTGTCGGCACGCTTCAATCGCTGGGCCGCCAGGCGGAGTCCGCCGCGGTCGAGCAGGAAGCCGAAGCTCTGACCCGCCCGGCAGAGCCCGGCATCCGGAGCGCCTACCTCGACGCACTGGGGACCGCGATCGTGCAGGCGCAGCCGGCCTATGATGATCCGCGCTGGCCGCGCACCAACCGCCTAACACGCTATGTGTACAGTGAGCGGCTGCGGCTGCTCGATCGGGCCGACCTCTACAACGAGTTCGTGATCCGGAGGGATTGCGGGAGGTTGGCCCTCGACGACGGCGAGCTGACCCAGAGCCTGTCGCACTGGGACCGGTTGGCCGAGACCATCGACACGTTCCCTGCCCAACTCCAGGCTCTGATCTACATGCGCCGCGGCCGCACATTGTCGAAGCTGGGTAGGCTGAGGGAGGCCGAGGCGCCGCTGCTCGCTGCGCGCGAGAAGGCCCTGGCCTCCGGAGAGGTCTATCGATCCGTGGAGACCGAGCACAACCTGCTGCACGTCTACGAGGGGCTGGGCTGGGACGACCAGGCTCATCGCGCCGGCCAGGCGTTCGTGGATCTCGCCCGAAAGATGGAAGACCTACGGCCGGTACGGATGATGGCCTACCACGATTACGCGACGTACCTGCACTTGCGCGGCGAACACGAAACGGCGCGGCCCATGTTCGAGGCGATGATCGCCGCCGCCGATTCGCTGGGTGAGAACGACCATTGGATCGGCGAGTACTACGAGCTGATCGGCGACCTGGGTCGCGCGCTGGCCTACTACCGGAAGGTCTGGGAGGGGCGCCAACCGGTCGTCGGTCGCTCGTTGAACGCTTTGACTCGGCTCTCAGAGGCTACGGGCGACAGCACCTCCGCCCTGCGCTACGCCCGAGCCCACGACGCGCTGGTGGCTCAGGGGTCGAAGCATCCGGAGAGTTCTCCGCTGGTCCCTGGGGTGCTGGCGCGCAGCGGCCAGGTCGATGCCGCGATCGACGAGCTGCAGCGGAGTCGCCTGACAGCCGCAGGCAGGGGGCAGGCCGCTGCCTGGGCCCAGCTCACCCTCGAGCAGGCCGAGCTGGAAGCGGGGCTGGGAAATAGCGACCTGGCCATTGCGCTGGCGGACAGCGCGGCCGCCGAATCGGTGGCCGGAGTCGCCCTCACCGTGCGGGCGCGTGCGTTCGGCGCGCTGAATCGGATATCACGGGACGGCGGAGCGGGAGGGGAAGCCGTGGAGCTGCTACGCCAGGCGGCACGGGTTGCGGAGCGCGCCCGCAGCCTGCAGCTGGCGACCGACGTGCAGCGAATGCTGGGGGGCGGCCTTGTTTTGATGGGACGGGTCGACGAGGCCCTGGCGGCCTATGCCCGCGCGGCGACGTTGTCGGACTCGCTGGCCCGCTCGCTTTCACACGACGTGGTTCGCGCCAGTTTCCGGGCCAAGCAGCTCCTCATCTCGGACCATGCGCTGGCCGCCGTGCTGTCGGAGGCGACGCACCGCGAGGCGCCTGCCCGCTTCGCCGCCTGGTCGATGCGTCGCAAGGGCCGCGGGATATCGCGTGACTGGCCGACGCTGGGCAGCAGGCAGGGCACCGATGCCCTTCGTCGGATCCAGGCGGCTCTCGGCGACGATCGAGCCGTGATCGACTACGTGATCCTCGAGTCCGGCGCGGCGGCATTGGTAGTGACCAGCGAGCGCGCACGCATCGTTCAACTACCGTTGCAGCGCGAGGCGCTTACCCAGCGCGTGCGCGAACTCGTCACAGGTATCGTGCCGCGTCTCGGCAGTTTCGTCGACCTTTCACGTAGCTGCTTCGATAAGACAGCCGCGCACCTTCTGTACCTCGATCTGCTGGCGCCGCTGGAGCCGTACCTGAGGGGACGCGATCAGCTGATCATCGTGCCCGATGCGCCACTGCAGCTTGTACCCTTCGACGCATTACTGACGTCGGCCGACGGCCAGCCGCCGGCTCAACTCATCGACCGCTACACCATCAGTACCGTGACCTCGCTGGCCGATCGCGCGGCGGACCTGGAGCAGCTACCGGTTGGCGCCGTCGTCGCGGTTGCCCCGCTCAAAGGCGTACTGGCCGCCGACCGCGAGATCGATGCAATCGCTCAGGCGCTGGCGGCCCGGCCCCTCGTCCGCCTCCAGGGGAACGCTGCCACGGAGAGCGCCGTGCGCGAGCACTCGCGCAACGCCGCCGTCCTCCATTTCGCGGCGCACGCGCACCCGAACGATATCGACCCCGATTTCGCCCGGCTGGATCTCGCTGCCGAAGGAGACGACGACGGCCATCTCTATGCGTACGAGATTCGCCAGCTTCAACTCCCCGGCAGCCTGGTCATCCTAAGCGCCTGTGAGAGCGCGGCCGGACGCATGCTCGCCGGTGCCGGGCCGCTGAGCCTCAGCCGCGCCTTCCTGCAGGCGGGCGCTAGCGGCGTGGTGGGAACGCTCTGGCCAATAGGGGACGAGGCAGCCGCCGAACTGATGGTCGCTTTCCACGAGGCCCTAGCTAGAGGGCTGCCACCGGCTCAGGCCCTGAGCCACGCCAAGCGGTCTCTGAGAGCCACCCGCGCCGATCCGTTCTACTGGGCGCCCTTCCTCCTCGTCGCTCCCGGCCTGTAGGCACCTCCTCCTGGCAAGTCACGTTTCGGCGCCTGCTCCGACAAACTGAGTAGCGACGGGAAGACTCGTCCTCGAAGATCAGGAGACTCGGAAGGTGGGACTGTTACTACCTAGGGAACGCGCTCCGCCTGAGCGGCCCAATGGCAGCTAGTTCGTTACCGCCAGACGCAGAGGAGAATCATGAGGAACATCAAGCTCAGTTTACTGGTGATAGTTGTATCATTCTACGCCTGCCTAGATGGCCAAAACTTTCCTCTAGACGTCAAGAATATACCGGCCGCGTCCATCGAGGATGGCGCGAACAACGGCAATGAACATTTCTACTTCCTGCCACCGATGGTAAGCCAGCCAAGTTTTGGCGGCACGTTCAACGGCTCGCTCGCACCGGAGGTTAGGATCTGTCAGTGGGACGGCACATGCGCGATTCTGAAGGCTGAGTTCACAATGACGACGGGCCCCGGTTCCGAGACTTTGCGTCTGGTACCGGACGATGAACTCTACGTCGTCAACTGGCACACGGACGAATTCGATCTCATCGATACCGAGACGTACCGAATAATCGTCAGTGTCGACGGACAGGAACTTGGATACGCTGACGTTGACCCGGTAGCAAACGGGAGAGAGCTGAGGAACGTTGACACGGAGGAACACATCGCGCTCCTCGACGGGCGCACGCTGCCCATCAAGTTCAGAATCGAGGAGGGTGCGCTCTGTATTCCACCTCCCGCCGACGTCGTCGGCTGGTGGCCAGGCGATGGAAATGCGCTGGACGTTGCTGGGGAAAATCACGGCACCCTGCATTACGGCGCGACGTTCACAGATGGCGTTGTTGGCCAGGCGTTTAGCTTTGATGGCGTCGATGACTACATGAGCGTACCAGATAACAGCTCGCTGAGAGCCTCGGGTGCTATTACGATCGATTTCTGGGCCTATTTCAACGACGTTCCCCGAACAGCGGACCGTTATCCATATGAAATCCTCGGGAAGGCGGAAGAACCACCGGCTGACTACCTGATCAACTGGAATCCAAGAACGGTTGATACTGACTGGCTCCAGGCGGCGGCACTTTACTTCGGCATCGCGGATAACTGCGACGGTAAACTCCATATAGACAATTACGCGAAGCTACCCGATCTTCAGGCGCACGAGTGGCACCACATTGCTGTTACGGCCGTCGATCTTGGCACGACCACCGAGGTTCATTTCTATTTCGATGGAGAGACGGTGCCGACCATAAAGCATCCGTGGCAGGGTCACTGGCCTTGTGGTTGGTACCAACACCCGACGGGTCCTCTGCTCTTCGGATGGAGACACCACCCAGCGACAGAAAGGGACCACTTCGACGGTTTGTTGGACGAGGTAGAGATATTTGACCGCGCTTTATCCGCTGAGGAGATCAAGGATATCTATCAGGCTGGTATCGAGGGAAAGTGCAAGCCGTAGGCGAAGGCCCGCAGTGTCAGCGTGAACCGAAAGGCGGCTCCTTTGCAGGGGTCGCCTTTCTCCTTTGCCACGGCTCGCCAGGAGTGGCGACCGCTTGGGCTCCTCTCGCGGAGTCGCACGGTGGAAGAAGCGAGGATCAACTTACCTGCCGCATTGATAGCGATATTCGGTAGGCGTAGCGTTCGCGATCGCCGAGCGCACATCGCATCATGCACTCACTGCGATTGGCATGTGCGGCTGAGTGAGCACCTGCGCTCGCGGGAGAGTCAGCCGTTGCAACACGAGCTTTGCCCACTCTGTCTTCTGAATTCGCCTGCACGGGCCACGAGCAGGGTTAGCCCTGTAGCTTAAAGAGCCCGAAGAGCGGTCATTTCGTCTTTGGGTCAGATCGTCCGGGCTCACGGAAGGGTTCGCTCAGCCGTCTAACTGTTCTTCAAATTGCGAAGTGCCCTCCACCTGGCTGCGGTCCCCGCAGAATAAGGCTCCGAGCGCTGGGACTCTGTATTGGCGGGATTAGCTCCAAGTGCAACAGCGATAACGGAGTGTGCCAGGAGAGTCCTGCGGCCGATATGCCGCGAGGTTGGCGAGATAACGTGCTCGCAAGACAAATGCGCCGCGCCTCTTTGAGCTGTGTTGGCGAGAGGGCCGCGCGTGCTCAAGAATGCCTACACCAGATCGCCTCACCCGCGCGACCCGCGACCCGAAAACCCTTTGTATTGTATAGTGGAGCCGGCCGGGATCGAACCGGCGACCTCTTGAATGCCATTCAAGCGCTCTCCCAACTGAGCTACGGCCCCATCCGTAATGTCAAACAACAGCAGCGCCCCCGAGGGGAATCGAACCCCTACCGCCAGCTTG
>CP070722.1:2703039-2713972 GCA_020350785.1 Gemmatimonadota bacterium | reverse complement strand
TCCTGCCGTCCCAGAAGGGGAAATAACCCGGCAGTACTCCTTGCACAGGTGGGCAGACTTTTCCGGGTGGCGCGTGCGGACGCCGGGCGGCGAGTGTGCCGGGACAGTGCAGCTGGCTCGGAACGATACAACGGGACGGCCGTGCCACCGTCCCGCTTAAACCCCCGTGCCTGCATCCTGCGCCGCACTGCGCTTCCCCCTCGTGCGGCGCAGGATGCTGCTCTGGAGATACTCTACTTGCTGCGCGACGCCTCGTATTGCCGGCTCAACTCGGGGTCGGCCGAGATCTGCTGGAGGTAGGCGTCCAGTTCGGCGCGCGTCAGCTCGTTCGCATCGAGGATCGAGTCGGTGGCCTCCGGCCGCGCCTCGATCGCGGTGGCGATTTCGGCCACCCACTCGATCATGGTGGGGCTGAGCGGCTCCGTCTCCACCGCCGCGACGTCGGCCGCCTCCGTCCCCGGCGCGGCGACATCTGTCGCCTCCGTTTCGGGTGTGCTCACATCCGCCGCCTCCATCTCCGGCGTAGCGACATCCGCCGTCTCTTCCTCGCGCGCCGACTCCGAGCCGGAGCACGCGGCCAGCGCCAGGGCCAGCGCGACAGCGAGCGCCGGAATTGCCTTGCTGTTCATCTTGTCCCTCCCTCAGCTAATGACGCGTCGTCAGGCTCAGACTCGCCTGTCATTCCTTTATTGCCTATTTCGCCGGCCTTCCCCTTCGCGGCAGGCGCGCCGCTATCCGCCGCTTCGATCGGCGTGGTGAAGACCACTTCGACCTCGGAGGCCTTCTTCTGCGGCGCGTCCGGCTCGGGCCGGAGCTTTCGTATTGTGCTCTTGGCTCCTTTGATGACCGGGCGGGGTTCGTGGCTGGGAGTCTACGCGCCGGCGCCCGGCGATGCAACTCGCGGTACGTCGCGGCGATAGGATCGAGCCTGGGGAAGTGGTCCCCAGGCTCGAAGCACTCCGCTCGAGAGGATCGTACGCCGCGAAGCCGCTCAATCCTGGGCGGCGTAGGCGGGCGCGCCCAGGATCGGGATCCGCATCTCGGCGATCACGGCGGCGTGGTCCGACGGCCAGATGAGGTCGCCGTCCGGGAGACCTGAAGGTACCCTATCGCCCAGTTCGTCACCCCAGACCGTGGCGAAGGCCGGCCCCATCGGCGAGGTACCGCGGTTCCTGTTGCGGACCAGTATGAAATCGATGCGCTTGGTGAAGTTCACCTCCGTGTTGCGCAGGTCGGAGTCATGCCCGTTCGTCAAACCATCGCCCTCGTCCTTCTCGTGATTGCGTGTCCAGGCATCGATGTAATCAGCGCCCAGGAACATCTGATAGACCGCGCCGTCGGGTGCCGGAGTGTTCAAGTCACCTACCAAGATGACCGGCTTCCTCTCGCTTTCGAGCGCGGCGATCAGTTCGGCCGCCTGGCTCTCCTTGACGTCTTGGTCGTCGGACTCCAGGTGGGTGTTGACGAAGCGGTAGGTGTGGTTCGGCTTGATCGTCGCGTCGATCGCGACGTAGCCGCGCGGGATGATGATGCCGAACTCTGGGAACGGGGCATATTGCGCCTGATAGTTGACCTCCGCCACGTTCGAGTAATCGACATCGCCGCGCACCAGAACGACATCGAAATCCGTGAGCCGCACGTCGTCAAACAAGGGTTCGCCCGAGCCACCAAACCCCACGAACATGGGCAGCTCGACGTCCGCGTTCTGGATCGCTCCCGCCACCTGGTAGTCCAGGCCGCGGGCGGCCAGGGCCGCCTCCAGGATGCTCAGGTAGTTGAGTAACACATCCGTGGCTGGCACCGGGTTGCCCACGAAGAAATCGCTGGGAGACTGGTAGCGGATCAGCGACACCTCCTGCAGGCCCACCAGGTGCGGCTGGCGACGGGCGATCTCGTCGGCGATGGCTTGCGCCCGCGCCGGGAAGTTGGTGGAAACCAATTCCTGGAATGTCAGGGCCACCAGGATGGGAATGTCGGAGGGGTCCTCGGCATCGATGACCCGATCCACGTTGGCGCCCACGTAGATGTTGTGGTTCATCACGGTGACGACGTCCGTACCGTGATCGAGGCTGAATGATGACACCGGCGTCTGGGTCGGCCCGGTCACCCGATCTTCGCTGCAGGCGACCGTCAGCAATGCGAACAAGAGCGCGCCCGCGGCGCTGACGATGCACGCCCTCCGCGCAGATCCTATCTGCCCGTTCATGTTGCACCTCGCTTGTAAGGTATCAGGTCTACCACGCGGCTGGCGTGGCAGTTGGGTAGTGCTTGCCTTCTGCGATACTTCTTGCCGCGACATCTCAGGCGATCCGGCGGCTATGGCGGGCGCCGCCTTGGGAATGGGATTCGCTGTCACGACCGCCCTTTTCCGCTTCCCGAGTAGAACCAATATGCTGGGAACGTCGAATTTCAGCAATCGTTCGTGTCGGTCGCCGTCATGACTCAGAGCCCGGAGCTGGCTCCGGGCTCTGATCCTTGGCCGCGAGTCCCTAGAACACGCCGAACTTGAACGCCAACACGCCAACCAGAGCGCTGAGATCCCTGTCTTCCAGTCCTGGCGTATCGACTCCGACCACGAGGCGGTAGCCGCCGCCAGCGCTCAGGCGGAACCATTTGGCCACGTTGACCTCGATGTTTGCCAGCGGCTCCAGCACGAACACCGACTCGCCGTCGATGAAGTTGGTCGTCAGGCCACCTCCGCCAATCAGTAGGTACAGCGTGAGGTGGGCCAGCTTGTTCGAGCTGTTCACGTACTCTAGCTCGAGGCCACCGTAGCCGAACTCGACATCTCGCCCGTTGAAGGGGTTGTCGTCCAGATCGATCTCGTTGGTCAGGCCGTAGCCGCCGGCGCCCAGTATGAGGGTGTGGTTGATGATCCAGCCGCCACGCGCCCCGGCAAATACCGCGAATTGGTCGGCCACCTCCGTGAACTTCACCACGGGTCCACCGAAACCGCCCGACTCGAAATCACCCCTCAGTAGGGTCTCCTCCTGGGCCAGGGCGGATGAGCCCGAACCCAGGAAAAGAAATAACAACAGGATGCGTTTGCTCATGTTCCCTCCTCCGGGGCCACCAGTCCGACTGGTCGGGACACTCCCGGAAAGCGGAGTCACCTTCGGTCGCTGATCTCACCAAACAGTACGTGGCGGCGGGGTGGCGAAGTTTCCAACCTGACGGTCGCAGCACCCCGACAAAGGAGCCGACCTGTTCGGCTAGAAGTACCAGCGGATCAGTATCAGCCCATTGTTCGAGATGATGGTCTCCGAAGATTCGGACCCGGCCGGCGCCTCGCCGTCGAACTCACCCAGGTTCACGTAGTTGAGCTGGAACTCGCCGCCCAAGCTGAAGTGGGAGGAGAAGAAGTATTCGCCGCCCAGCGCGGCACCGATGGCCACGTCGGTCTTGCTCTCGTCTGCCCCGCCACCGCCGCTGAAGTCGGCCGACCGCGAGCTGAGCAGAAGCTCGAAGCGGGGCCCGAGGTAGGCCGAGAATGACTCACTGGCTGGAAGCCGATAGAAGATGCCGGTCCCCAGTCGCCAGACCGTGAAAGTGCTTTCGCTGGTGAAACCGGAATCGCTGAACTTGCTGGAGAATCGAAAGAGACCCAGTTGCGGCTCGAGCTTGAGTCGCTCCCCAATCATGATCGGCACGTAGACGTCGCCGAGGCCGAAAGGTAGGAAGAAAGATTCGATGTCGCCCGCCACCACGACGGACGGGTTGAGGCTGACTCCTATGCCGAATCGGGCACCAGCATCCTGAGCGCCAGCGCGCGGCGGCACAAGAACGATGGCCAGCAGAGGTAGACAGATCAGAGTCGTCTTCATGACACACCTCCTCCTGTTGGAGCGATCCGCGGGAAGACTCCGCAGGCACGACCACGTCGCGCTTTCTGACACTGGAACAGCCAGAGTCCAATCTGGCTCCAAACGGCGGCCTGGGCGAGTTGAGCGCGAGTGCTACGAGCCCGGTTCTGAAGGAGCGCGTGGCCCGTCCAAGATCGGTGACCTCTGGATCGTTTCGATCGTCTACAGGGTGGTCCCCACTACATAGAACCGAAGCTGTGTGCGAAGCGCGCATGGCTCTCATACGGAGGTCACGTTATGCAAGCCACATCCATGCCGGCGTGGCTGACTCTCGCCTTCAGTCTCGCCTTCGTTGCTTGTGAGGGGACCGATCCCATGAGCCAATCCGAGGGCGACTTGGAAGTCACCTTCGACGTCCAGGCTGATAGAGTCGAGACGTTCAGCGATGTGGAGGTCCAGGTCCAGGTGAGCCAGGCCGGGTCACCGGTACAGGTGCAAAACGGCGAGCTGGCCGTTCAGGGTCCCAGTGGCGGAGCGTTCCGCTACATGACGATGGAACCCCAGGGCGACGGCTACCGGTTGCGCTTGATGTTCCAGGAGTCGGGGCTCCATCGCGTCGAGTTCCACGCGCAGGGCCCGGGCCGTGGCGAGTTTCAGCGCTACGGCCAGAGTGAGATTCGCGTGCACCGCCGCCACCACATCATCGGATCGTACTGGGTAGAGCTCGAAGTAGAACCCAGGCCGGTGGTGATCGGTCAAGCCACGACTATCAGCTTGCTGGCGTTCGAGCTTCTGGCTGACAACACGCCGGGCGAGCCGGCGGGCGGCCTGGAGGTCGCCATGACGCTGGAGGATCCGGACGGCGTCCAGGCGCAGCTGGCCGTGAGCGAGGTGGCGACCGGCGAGTACGAGGCGACGAACACCTTTGAATCGCCCGGCGTCTACGATCTGTACGTGCAGATCGGCAGCGGTGACGCCGCCGCCGGGAGCGAGTTCCATATCCCGGTGTTCGAGTCGGCCGAGGACGCCGAGTGTCATCATTATCGGGGCCCGCACCGCAGCGACGGGAGCTGCAACTGTAACTGTCGCTGACCCGCGGCTGGGCTCGCCGCAACCCAAGCCGTAGCTTACGAGCGGGCGCCGGGACGGCTTTCGGTCCGGGCGCCCGCTCTCGGCCTATCCGTCACTTTTTGGGAGCTTGGCGCGTTCACTCTGTGATGATTACACTGATTCGATCGATTCTTCAGCCGGCAGCTGCCCTGACGCTGCTGGTGGCTTGCCAGAGCGCCAACGAGCCCTATGCGCCGGCGGTCGAGACGGATACCGTCCTGTCCGTCGATGTCGTGGCTCAGCTCGATACGGCGCGCACCTACGAGCACCGCTTCGGGTCCGTCGCGCCCGAATCGGTGCTGGTGGCGCTATGGCAGGACGAGCTGCCCGTGTCACGCGCCTGGTGGCCGTTGGACTATGCTTGCCTCGACCCCATCGGCCCGCGCCTCACGGTAGAGCTCGATAGAGCCGACTCCCGCATCCTCGACCGCGACTTCGTCAAGGGCACGGGCCGGCTCGCTTGCGCGACGTCGCTCAGACAGTACCGGCTCTCTCGATTTCCGCTGGGACAGCCCCTTTGGGCTGATTGATCGCCTGCAGAATCTCCCGCAGGGCGGGCCGCACGCCTTGAAGTTGCTGGCGGCACAAGGCAGGTGCAAACCGTTGCCGAGACCGGTCGGGCGTGACATTATACGGCCCGTCCCTCGCGCAAACCGCGGCCGCCGCCAGGGCCTCCGCGGCGCGGCAATACCCAGTCCGGGAGACAAGCCATGAAGTCCCAATCCACCAGCGGCCGCCGCGGCTCCGCCGCCGGATCGATTGCCACTGGAACTTGGCTGGCGGCGCTCTTGCACCCCGCCCTGGTCAATGCGACAGGGGGCTGAGATGAACTCCGAGAATACGACGAAATCGACGCCGGCCGAGACGGAGAAGTTCCGCTGGACGGTCACCCTTGTCGGCGTGTTGGCGGGCTGGCTCCTGCTGAACGTGACCATCTATATCGTCGATCCGGCGCTGGAGCAGCCGGGCGTCTCCATACTGCTGGTCTCCCTGTCCGTTATCCTGATCGGCATAATCGTCGGCTCGCAATCGCGCGGGGCCACCATCCGCGAGGCCGGGCTGGCGGGCGCCATCCTGGCCATCCTGACCGTGCTTTTCGTCGTGGCGGCACTCCAGGTTCCGGTTCCCGCCGTCATTTGGCTGGCGAGCCCGGTGTACGCGGGAGGTCTGGGTCTGGCGGGTGGTTGGGTGGGCGAGATGCTTCAGGGCACCTTGGAGGAATCGCAGGTGGACTACCCTATCGATTGGCCCTGGGTCTTCGTCGCCGTCGTGGTCGGATTCACGCTCAGCGCCTATCTCGTCCTGCTGGGCAGGGCGATCCTCGACCTGACATTCATGAACACGGTCGTGGTGTTCGCCAGCAGCTTCTTCATTACCGGTTGGATCGTCGGTCACTTCTCGCCCGGCGTGACCATGGTCGAGCCGGCGATCGCCGCCGCGGCGATGAGCGTCCTCGATGCGGGATTCGTCGCGCTCTGGCTCAGATCGCTGCCGGCGATGCAGGTCATCATCGTCGCCTTCGTCGTCTGCGTGCTGCTCGCCCTGGCCGGCGGTTGGCTGGGCGAGCTGACGCAGCGGCGCCTGACTACGCGGCGGCGGGTTTCCGACTAAGGGTCGGGCCCGCCGCCGCGAGGCTGCGCTCCCGTCAGCGAATCCCGGCGTTCACACCCTCGGGTCCCAGCTCCCGCCAGTACGGCGCGGGCAGCGCTCGCTCCCGAGGCCAAGTCTCGTTCAGCGTCTCCGCTTCATAGAGCCGCCCGTTCTTCATCACGTAACGGAGCCGCACGGTGTTGCGCAGATCCGCGAGCGGGTCGGCGTCGAGCACCAGGATGTCCGCCAGCTTGCCGGCCTCGATGCTCCCCAGATCCTGACCCATGCCGATCGCTTCCGCACCGTAGATCGTGGCGGCGCGGAGGGCGTCATGGTTGGACAGGCCGCCGGACGCCATCGCCCAGAGCTCCCAGTGGTAGCCCAGGCCCTGAAGCTGGCCGTGACTGCCCACCGCGGCGCGCGCGCTGTCTTCCAGGAGCTTCTTCACGAACTCGGCGTGTTGCGGGAATACATACTCTTCGTCTAGGAACCAGCCAGCCTGACCGGGGCTCCGGCCAGCACCCGGCCCGCGCCGGCGCGTCCGCGCGTCGACGCTCGCGTGAGGCGCGAACCGCCTCAGCTTCGCGTTGTCATGCACCTCCTCGTGCGCGTAGAAGTAGTTTTCGCCGAACGGTCCGCCGTACGAGACCAGCAGCGTTGGGCTGTTCGTCGTCTGTGATGCCTTGAACAGCTCGACGACGTCGTCGAAGATCGGCGCGATGGGGAGCGCGTGCTCGATGCCCGGGTAGCCGTCCAGCGCGTGGGTCAGCTCGAGCTTGAAGTCGAGCCCGCCCTCCGTGGTCGGCATGAGCTTCAAAGCCTTCGCGGCCTGGATGATCCACTGCCGCTGCTGCCGGCTACCCGACATGTACATCTTGAGCGTTTTCGTGTCGTAGTACTTGGAGTAGCGCTCGAGCACCTTCTTCGCTTCCTCGGCGCTCGAGATGTTCTCGCCCAGAAAGACGCCGGGTCCCGTCGAATAGATGCGCGGCCCGATCATGCCGCCCGTCTCTACCCGGTCCTGATAGCTCAGAATGTCGGTCGTGCTGGTCTGAGGATCACGCGTCGTCGTGACCCCGTACGCCAGGTTCGTCAGATACTGCCAGACCTGCTCGGTGTGAATCTCGGGCACGAGCCATTGAGCGTGGTAGTGCGTGTCCACGAATCCGGGTATGAGCGTAGTTCCCGACACGTCGATGATCCGCGCGCCTTCCGGCACCTCGACAGAATCCGGCGGCCCGACGCCGACGATCCGGTTGTCGGTGATCACGACGTCGGCGCCCTCGATCACCTCGTGTTCCTTCATTGTCAGCACACGCCCGCCCCGCAGGACGACCGTGCCCTGCGGCACGTCCCGGGCCATCTTCACCGCCAGCCGGACCTCCGCCGGCTTGTAGAGGGTGTCGGGGCGTGCGTCCTCCAGCAGCCCCTCACGCACCGAGTCGGCGTGCGCCTCGATCGCGCGGGCGCGCGCCTGCATTTCGGCCACGGCAAGAAGCAGCGAGTCCGCCCGGGCCTGCACCGAGTCGCCGACCAGGCCATGCAGCCGGCGGCTGAGCGAGTCCGGCACCACCTGGTTGGCGGCCTCCAAACTGTCGACGGTTTTGCGCACCACCTTCAGGCTGTCCAGCAGTTCGCGTACCCGCAGGGCCCGGAGCGCCGCCTGGTGGCTCACTTCCTTGGTGCTGTCTTCGGCGAACTCCACCCAGGCCAGGTCGTAAGTGAAGAGCGCGTTGCCGATGGCCCAGTGGAGCCGTTCCCCGTCGGCGCTCCAGGCGGGAAATTCGCCGCCCACCTCTGTGAGCCGTCGCACGGTGACCGGCGCCGCGGTCGGGTTCGCCACCATGATGGTGGGCGTCGGTTCCGCCAGTGGTGGGAGATCGAGGGCGTACAGGTGCGCACCCACCTGGGCGACCGCGCGGCCGCCCTGAGGCGAGATCAGCACGAGGCTGGCGGGCGGCGGCGGCGAGCCCTCTTCGGCCCGGTCCTCCGGGTCCAGCCAGTCCCCGACCGGTACCGGGAACACTCGGCGCGGCAGGGCCTCCCACTCCTCGGGGTGGGGGTTACCTCCCATGCGTGGCGGCGCTCCCCGGACCTGCACGTGGCGTTTCACGTCGGTGCCGTCCCAGCGGAAGGAGACCAGTCCTTCGCCGCGACTGTAGGCATAGATCCGGTCGGGCTCGTTGACGTTGAAGTGCGCCACGTCGCGGCTGCCCGTGGGCGCTATCAGGGTCACCGGGCCGCCTTCCGCGGGCACCCAGACGAACTCTCCGCCCAGCGGGCCGAAGAAGATGTCGGGCGCCTTCTTGAGCTCGCGGGCGGCCCCGCGGCTGGCCACGATTCGCGCGCCGTCCGGCGACCAGGCCAGGTTATAGTAGAGGGCCGCGACCGACGTGAGCCGCTGGGGTTCTCCGCGCCCGTCGGCCCGCGTCCTCCAGATGTGTCCGCCCTCCGAGTCGGTCCAGCTGGCCCAGGCGATCCACTCGCCGTCCGGCGACCAGGCGGGATGGAACTCGCCGCCCGCGGTGACCCGCGTGACGCGCTGCGGTTCGCCGCTCGGCACGTCCTGCACCCACAGCCGGTCGAACGCGGTGAAGGCGATACGGCGTCCGTCGGGTGAAGGTACCGGATGGCGGATCTGCCGGGCGGTCACCATCTCGGTGGTGTCCACCCGATAGGTCGACTTCACCTCCGGGCCTATGTCGAGCTTCACCTCCACCTCGATGGGGACCTCGATGGGGTTGCTCCCGTCCAGCGGCACGCGCCAGATCTTGCCTCCGTACGACACGACGATCTCGCGGGAATCGGGTGTGAAGGAATAGCCGGGCAGCACGTCCAGCGTCGCGCGAGATTCCATGTCGTCGCGTTGAACGGGATAGGCGAGCCAGCGCTCTTCGCCGGTACTGAGTTCTCTAAGCCTGAGCCCGGTCTGGGTATCGAAGCGCGTGCCGTAGACCAGCCAGCGCCCGTCGGGTGAGACGGCGGGCCGGAAGCCCGAGCCGTATCGGCCCGTGAACCGGGTGGAGGTCCCCGTCTTCCGGTCGTACCGGTACAGCTGGTACTGCGGGAAGATTGCGTTGTACTGCCAGTCTCCGGAGCGGGCGGCATACCAGATGTAGCGGCCGTCGGGCGTGGGTGCCGCCCCGATCGTCTTAGCTGAGGTCGGCTCCCGGATCACCGGCATCGGGCTCCGCCGGTCCACGTGCACGAGCACCAGTTTCGCGGCGCCGAACAGGCCCGTGGACTGGCTCACCACGATGTGCTTGCCGTCCGGCATCCACTCCGGGGACACGTGGAGCGACGAGTTGCCGCGGGTGATCTGAGTCGTGTCGGAGCGGTCGAGGCGCAGGGTCCAGACGTTGTCGCCGCCGCTGCGGTCGGAGATGAAGACGACGGATTCGCCGTCGGGACTGAAGCGCGGCTGCGCGTCGAAGGCGAGCCCTTCGGTGATCCGCTTCGCCTTTCCGCCGGTCAGGGGCACGGTGTAGAGGTCGCCCAATAAGTCGAAGACTATGGTTTGGCCGTCCGGACTCACGTCCACGGACATCCAGGTGCCTTGGGTGGCCGTGAAGTTCGCGTGCCGGGCCGCCTCGAGGGGCAGCGGCTTCTCCTTGTCGTTGCCGGAGCCCCGGCCCTGCGGGCCCTGGCCCAGCGCGGGTGCCGCGACCGCCGGAGCCAGCAGGAACGTCAGCAGCAGGGACATCAGCTTCTTGGCGTTCATCGGGCACCTCCGGGCAGCTCGGTGTTGACCTGCGGGGCGACGTGACGCCAGGGTTCGTCGGGAGCGGCGCGTTCCCGCGGCCAGAGTTCGTCGAGAGTATTTCCGTCGTAGAGTCGTCCGTTCTTCATCACGTAGCGAATGGTGTTGGTGTTGCGGATGTTGTCGAGCGGATCGGCGTCGAGGACGATGAGGTCCGCGAGCTTGCCTTGCTCGATCGACCCCAGGTCGCGCCCGAGCCCGATCGCTTCGGCGCCCAGAATCGTGGCGGTCCGGAGCGCATCGTGCTCGGTCATGCCGCCGCTCTGCATGGCCCAGAGCTCCCAGTGGAAGCCCAGGCCCTGCAGCTGGCCGTGGCTCCCCACGCCGGCCCGGCCGCCGGCCTCGACCAGGTCCTTGATCCAGGCCGCGTGGCGGTCGAACACGAACTCGTCGTCGTGGTACCAGGCGCCGGGTCCAGGTCCGGGATTGCGGCGCCGGATCTTCGCGTCCAGCTCTTCCTTGGGCGTGAAGTGGGCCAGCTTCTCGTCGCCGACCACGTCCTCACGCGTGTAGAAGTAGTTCTCCGCCCACGGTCCGCCGTAGGTAACCAGCAGAGTCGGACTGTTCGTCGTCTGTGAGGTCGTGAACAACTGGACCACGTCCTCGAACGCCGGGATGATCGGAAGCGTGTGCTCGATACCGGGATACCCGTCCATCGCGTGGGTCATGT
>CP070722.1:2688452-2702939 GCA_020350785.1 Gemmatimonadota bacterium | reverse complement strand
GCATGTCCTCCGCTTTTGCCAAGCCCGTGATCGATTCGTCCAGGCAGATGGGTGTCCGCAGGCGCTTCTGCAGCTCGGCATGCCTTACCAGATCATCGCTGCTCAGCGGTTGCTCGATCATCAGGAGCCCGAACTCGTCCAGTCGAGCCAGGTGATCGGCGTCGTCCAACGTATAGGCGCTGTTCGCGTCGGCCATGAGCGGCGCCTCGGGGCCCAGCGCCCGGCGGGCGGCGGCCAGGTACTCGACGTCGGCGCCGGGCGCGATCTTGCATTTGATCTTTCGATACCCCTGGTCGAGCGCTCGCCGGGCCGCCTCCCCCAGGGTTTGGGGGTCCGACTGAATGCCCAACGAGATCCCGGTGGCGATCTTCTCTCTCGTACCGCCCAGGGTCGCAGCCAGGCTCAGACGGCGGCGCTCGGCGCTCAGCGCCCAGATGCCCATCTCCACCGCGGCCTTCGCCATGTTGTGACCCCGGATACCGCGCTCGAGCACCGTATGGATCTTCTCCGGACCGCCGAGCTCCTGTCCCAGCACCCGCGGCGCCAGCCACTCGCAGATGGCGAGCCAGGCCGTGTCGATCGTTTCCGGCGAGTAATTGGGCCACTCGGGCGCGGTACACTCGGACCAGGCGCTGGTGCCGGCCGTATCCCTGAGCTCGAGCAGGCAGATCCTGCGCACTTGGGTCGTCCCGGAAGAGATGCGGAACGCTTCCCGCATGGGCAGGCGGATCTCGCGCAGCGTGATCCGGCGGATGACGAACGGTTCCGACATTCTGGTCAGCGTCGAGTGAGAACGTAAAAGCAACGGCGCCCGGCCGCGTCGCGGAGAAACGCAGTCACGGCGTAGCCGTTTTCAAGATAGTACAGAAAGGCGCGCCGCGTCTCCTCGCGCCAGGAGCGGGCGACCTCCATCGACGTCCGCTTGAGGCTCTGAACGTCCCAGGGCACCTCCACCCGCACGGCGGGGTCAGCGGGCAGCTCCGGTTCGTGGGACAGCCGCGCGCCTCCGGAGGTCTGCATGTTGACCCCAGCCGCCTCTGTCGCTGCAGCTTGCGCCAGCTTTTCGCCGGCCAGCGCGGCCTCGACGGCCGGATCGGTTAGCAACCATTCGACGACGAAGCGGTCGGTGGGCAGTCCGGCATGGAGCGAACTGCCGGTCGCCTCGCCGTACATGTCGGGCACGTACTCGATGGGACGGGCGCCCAGCAGGTTGATGTTGATGTGGGCGTTCTGTGCCTCCAGTGGGTCGTAGGTCCAGTAGGCGACCTCGATGCCGTTCTTCAGCAGAAGCTCACGCTGGTAGGCCTTGAGCCGAATCCCCAGCCGGTGTCCCCTGGCGCCCTCGGCGACGGCGAGCATGTCCGACCAGTGGGCCGGCCGGCCGGCGCGCACGCCGCTGACCCCGAAAATGAATCCCAGCAACCGGCCCTCGAGGTCGAAAGCGCCCGCCGCTACGCCACCCACCTTCTGGGCCGCCAGCAGGATCGACGGCGGAACGCACTCGCCGAAATCTTCTCCCCACGTCGCCCGTTGCAGGGCCACGCAGCGCCGGTAGTCATCCTGCGAGGCGAGGGGACGAAGGGTGATCTTCTCAGCGTTCATCGAGACATCCTTGGCTCGCCTCTCACGCGGTCGGCCCGGCGGCGATCGCCATCTCAGCCGCGCCCTTCGAGGCGGCCCGAATCAAAAAGATCCCCCAGGTCAGGATGGGGATCACAAAGATGACGAGGAAGAACCAGGTCAGCGTGCCGTAGCCCCTGGCGATGAGCTCGATGAGCCCAAAGCCCGAGAGGAGCGCGCCGGCCACCAGGAGGATCACTGCGCTGATCGGACGAAAGAAGTTTGGCATCACACGGCCCCTGATGAGGTAGGCCGCGGCGATCCGCTCGTTGACGGCGTGGATTAGCGCGGTGCCCGTTTCGATCAGCGTGCCGAAGAGAACGACTTGATAGGCCAGCTGCAGCGCCCGCGAGCCCAGCGCCTCCAGAATGAAGTTGGCGGGTACGGGCCGCTCGAGGATGGCCGGGTAGTGGGCGCTCATGGCGATGAAAAAGAGCGCGGCTGGCATGATGCCGATGGGGCCGGTCAGCAGACCCGCGCCAATCGCCTGGCGCCGCGTCTCCACATCGCGCAGTGCGAAAAAGACGGCCGGGATGATCGCCAGATTGTAGGCCGCATAGCGCACGCCTCCCACCAGCCAACCGGCGCCCGCCTCTCCGCCGGCGAAGGCCGCGCGGATCTCCGGCCCGAACTCCGCTACGGACCAGATGACGAGGATGATGTAGACGGCGTAGAGGACGAACGACCAGGTGGCCAGCACTCGCGCGATCGTGGTGCTGCCGCGGAAGACGAGAAAACCTACGGCGGTCATGATGCCCAGGACGCCCGCCGCGTAAGGAAGGGCGAACGTCTCCTGCAGGATCGAACCGGCCGCGGCCGCGATCACCGCGAGGATGATGGCGAGCAAAGCGAAGTAGCCGACCTCGTAGAGGAACCAACCACGGCCCATGAGATGGGTGAAGAAACTGCGGTAGTCGTAGCTTCTAAAGACGCGGGCGAACTCGTAGCTGGCGGCGCAGACGGCGCTCCAGATGACGGTGGAGACGAGAAGCATGGCGAGGATGCCGCCCAGGGGTCCGTAGGTCAGAAAGAACTCCGCCAGCTCGCGACCGGTGCCGTAACCGCCCGCGATGACCACCGACTGGAAGACGAAGCCGGGCAGCAGGTATCTCCTGAAAAAGGCGGTGCGAATCATTAGGCTACAAGCTGTTGACTGGCCGGCGCCCGGGCAACACCGTTTGGAGTCGGGCGTGGCGCTCTCCGGCGGAGGGCGCCAATATGTTCCGTGGCAGACGATACGCTCTCCGCCGGGATAGCCTGCCGACAGTAATTGGCCGCTGAGGCGCCGTTGCTGAATTGCCGTATCGTGTTCGGAGTGCTGTGAGACCGCATTCGAAGCGAGGGGAGGAACGCGATGGAGCGTCCCGCTAAAGGTCTTTCGCTGCTGCTCGGAGCTTTGGCCGTGGCTCTTGCTGCGGCTTGTTCGGAGGAGCCAGCGACCGCGCCCGATCTGAGCGACGGAGATGAGGCGGGCTCGGTGGCCCCGCTGATCACGGTTTCCAGCCCGAGGCGGGCTGCGATGCTCGCCGACGGCACGATGAAGAACGACAGGCAGACGATCGTGGGTGAAGCCTGCGCTCCGGCCGGCGCGCTCAGAAGCTTGACCGTCAACGGAGAGACGGTCCGCGTCAGTGGGGCCGGCTCCTGCCAGCCGTTCGTGTTGCAGCAGGGCAGCCGCTGGGGGCTCTCCATCGTTGGCGGCAGGGCGGAGGACGAGCAAGGCAACACAGCCTATCTGGCCCACTCGTTTCTGCGCAGTCCCAGCTTCTTCCCCCTGGCGACCGAGCCCAGCAGGGAGGCGCGGGTCGGGCACGCCGTGTTCGCGCAGTTCAATCAAGAGGTGATCGACGATGGAGATCGCTCCGACATCGATGACGTCGCTACGGTCGCCTCGCTGCTGTTGGCTGGCGTTGACCTGGACAGATTGATCCCGCGCTCGCTGCACGCGCAGCCTGATAACGATCCGGCCGACGGCGAGGTCGATCTGGTCACTCACGACTGCGGCATCTATCACCAGACCAACCAGCGTACGGGTTTCAGGATCAGGAAGGCCGGCGCGTTCACCACAGCGGAGGTGGCGGTCGATCATATCGACGCCGTCGAAGGTGGGCTCGATGTGAGCCTGTTCATCAGCAGGCCGCGCCTGCCGGTGCGAGTGACTGGGTACCTGGACTTGTGGTGTCTGGGTGGCCCCAGCGCGGCCGTCGAGGGAAGCCTGCAGGCCGATATCATCCGCGCGGACGCGCTCCTGACGATTCCACCGTCAGCCAATGGGACACCGCTCCTGACGCTCGAGTCTCTGGATGTCGATGTCGGCGGTTTCCGTAGCGACGTCGATCTGGGCGGCCTTCTGATCATCGACTTCCTGCTCGATGAACTGGCCGGCCTGTTCGACCCGCTGTTCAGAGACGCGATCGAGGATCTCCTGCCGGCTGCGCTGGAGGAGAGTCTGAGGCCGACCATCAAGGTCTTGCTCTCAGAGGCGTTGCTTCCGGTCGAAATCGATATTCCGCTGCCAACCGCTGCCAGGTTGAAGGTGGAGAGCGGGCTCGACTGGCTCGCCTTGGGCGAGGGTTACGGTCAGCTGGGCTTCTACGCGCAGGTGATTCCGACGGAAGTGAAGAGCAAGCCGTACGACGCCGCGCTCGGCTCGATCCAGAGCGGAGGCGCGCCGCCGATCTTCAGCGCCAGCGAGTACGCGGTGGGGCTGGGGCTGAAGGACGACCTGCTGAACCAGGTCCTCTGGGCCGCCTGGCAAGCGGGCGCCTTCGATCTCGAGGACCTGGGCGCGTACGCGAACGGGCTTGGCGTTGACGGAATAGCCGGCAGTACGGTCGCTTATCTACCGCCCGTCGTCATGCCCGGTCGGGCCGCCGACGAGATCGAGATCGGGATCGGAGATCTCTATGTGGAGGTCACGGTCGGTTCCGGGTTGGTGAGCGCGCAGGGCGGCAGCGCCTCCGGCGCGCCGGTCAGCGCAGGCCTGTACGTGTCGTCGATCGTGAGCGGATCGCTGGCCATCGATCCAGCGACGAACGCCTTGGCCTTCGGACTGGGCCGCCACCGGCAGGTCGATGTCCAAGTGGTGGCGGCCGACGATCCGGCCGCGGCCGCGGTCATCCGCAACATCATGGAGACTGTGATGCATGATGTTCTGCCGGTCCTGCTGAGCGACGCGATCAGAGGCTTCGCGCTACCGGGCTTCGATCTCGAGGTGATCGGGCAGATACCGTCGGGCACGGTGCTGGAGCTGGATGGCGCCCACATCGACCGCCGGGGAAGCTATCACTTGCTGACCGGCAGCCTACGGCAGGGATCGCGGCCCTGAGAAGTCTCTCAGACCGCGAACGTGGGCGGCTGCTGCCGGTGGAACCCGGTCGCGTCCTGGTACGCCTTCGCGGCGACCATCATGCTCGATTCACCGAACAGCTTCCCGATGAATGAGATGCTGACCGGCGTGCCGTCGTCTCTGAACCCGTTGGGCAATGTGATCGAGGGATGGCCCGTCAGGTTGGTCGTCAGCAGTACGCTGCCGCCGTAGGACGGGGTCACGAACAGGTCGACGCCGGCCAGAGTCGCCTCCAACGCCCCCATGAGCATCGTCCGGATGCGGTTGGCGTCGATGTACTCGACCGCCGGGATGAGCCTGGACTGGCGGAAGACGTTGGGCCAGGCGCGCCGCACTTGCCGGACCAGCAGATCGTCGCGGTTGCTGCGGGTCAGCTCGTCGAAGGCCGCAGCGGCCTCAACGTTCAGGATGATGCGGAGCGCGCCCACCGGGAATTGATCGGGCAACTCGATCGGTGTCAGATCGACGCCCAGCGAGCGCAGGGCCACGAGCGCCTGATCGTCGAACGCCTTGTCGTCACGCTCGGCGTCGAAGGCGCTCTTGTAGTATCCGATCCTGAGATCGGCGAGCCGGACGTCGGGATCCCAATCGAAAACCACGTCGCGCGCCGTCGGGTCCTTGCCGTCGGCGCCATGGATGGCGTCGAGCACCAGGGCGCAGTCTTCGACGCTACGGCAGATGGGACCCAGCTTGTCCATGCTCCAGGAGAGGGCCATGGCGCCGTAACGGCTGACGCGCCCGAAGGTCGGTCGCAGGCCGGTCGCGCCGCAGCGGGTGGAGGGGGACACGATCGAGCCGAGCGTCTCGCTGCCGATGGCGAATCCCACCAGGCCGGCGACGGTGGCGGCGGCCGAGCCGGCCGAGGATCCGCTGGACCCCTGCTCGAGATTCCACGGGTTCCGCGTCCGGCCGCCGAACCAGACGTCACCCCAGGCCAGGGCGCCTAGCGTCAGCTTGGCGACCAGGACGGCGCCGGCCTCTTCCAACCGGGCGACGACGGTCGCGTCCTCGTCGATCACCTGGTCCTCGAACGGCTTCGCGCCCCACGTCGTGCGGTACTGGTCCTCGGCCAGCAGGTCCTTGGCGCCCCAGGGGATGCCGTGCAGCGGGCCCCGGTAATGGCCGCGGGCGATCTCGGCGTCGGCCCGGCGCGCCTGCTTCAGGGCCAGCTCTTCAGTGAGCGAAACGACGCACTCCAGCTGCGGCCCGTATCGTTTCAGCCGATCCAGGTACATCTGCGCGAGCTCGACCGAGCTGACCTGGCGGGTGCGCACGAGCTCGGCCAGGCGAACGACCGGCCAGAAGGCGACCTCCTCGAGGTTGGCGGGCCGCGTGACGCCGGGTTGTTGAGAGATGCGGACGGAGCCGTGGCCGGCGGGGAAGCGCCGTCCGGGCAGCACCGGGTCGAAGCTCAGCGCCGGGTGCACCGTGTTCGGGATGTCGACCTCGCGGATCTCCTGCAGCGATTCCAGCGTCTCGTTCACGTCCTCGAGCATCAGCTCGCGCTCTGCGTCGGTGAACTGGAGTCCGAGGACGCCTTCGGCCTCGGCCAGCATCTCCGCGGTGATCTTCTCGCCTTCCTGCAGGCGCTCCAGCAGGAAGGCCGGCAACAGTGCGCCGCCGACGCCGAGGAGCGAGAACTGGGCCATGAACCGACGGCGGCCCATGTCGGGCGAACGACTGGAAACGGGCAGAGAAGTGTCTGGCATGACTGATCTCACGGGTGGAGTTCGATGTCTGGGGCCAACGTGTGCCCTCTTCAAGAGATGGTGTGGTGCGCTGTAGCCCGTGGTGGTCGGCCAGCAAGATAGGGTTTTCGCCAATAACCGGCTAGCGCGCGGGTGCTGGTGAGTCCCAGGGTGAATCGAGCGCGGGGATCGCCGGACTATTCCTTGACAACGCTGGCTGAAAGACCTAATGGTGGGGGGTCTTCGACCTACTTCCATACCACCTTTCGCCACGGCCCAGCCGACGGCACGACCAGGAGGTGCACGATGAAGCTCGTGTTCCGCACTTTGGTTGCTGTTCCGGTCCTCGTGCTTCTTACCAACGGTTCACTTGCGGCCCAGACCGGAACCATCTCGGGCACCGTCAGCGACGATAGCGGCGCGCCGCTGGCCGGTGCCGTGATCGAGATCGAGGCACTGTTCCGCAGCGTGCTCAGTGATGCCAACGGGGCCTACCGGTTGACGGGGGTACCGGTGGGCACTCACTCGCTGCGTGTGCGCTCGCTCGGCTACCAGGAGCTGAGGCGTGAGGTGAGCGTCGGACCGGGGCAAGCTGTGGTTGAGAACCTCACGATGCTGATCGCACCGATCCAGCTCGCGCCCATCAACGCGGTCGTGGGATCGCGAGCCCGGCACACGGCGGCGGACGAGCTGGCCGTACCGGTGGACGTCTTTACCAGCGAAGACCTGGTCCTGCAGGGCACCACGGAGACCAGCCAGATCCTGCAGGGGCTCTCGCCGTCGATCAACTTCCCGCATCAGAGCGTCACCGACGCCACCGACATCGTGCGCCCCTTCACGTTGCGGGGGCTGAGCCCCGACCACACGCTGGTGCTCATCAACGGACTGCGGCGACACCAGACCGCTCTGGTCAATACGTTCGCCTACGGGACGGGCGCGGGCTCGAGCGGCGTCGACCTGAACTCGATTCCGTCGGCCGCCATCGATCGTGTCGAGGTGCTGCGCGACGGCGCTTCGGCGCAGTACGGCTCCGACGCCATCGCCGGCGTGGTTAACCTCGTCCTCAGGGAAGGTGTGTTCTCGCCGTTCGTGAACGTTTCCGCCGGCCGTTACGTCACCGACGACTACGACGACGACGGCACGGCGGTGAACGTGAGCGGCGGCTGGGGGATCGGCTTGGGCCGGGGCTCCGTGGGGCTCTTCGCCGAGTTTCTCGACCGCCAGCCGACGAATAGGGCCTGGGCCGACCCGTTCGAGGTGGCCGGCACGGGCGTAGCCGACTCGATCGACAGCGAGACGGGACAGATCATCAGAAAGCAGAACCCGGTGGATCAGCCGAACCATCATTGGGGCGATGGGCTGGAAAAAGACATACTCACGATGGCAAACCTGAGGATGCCGCTCAGCGACGCGCGGACGAGCGAGATCTACGCTTTCGGCGGGTACAGCTTCCGCGAGGGAACAGGTAATGGGTACCGCCGCTACTTCGACAGCGGGCGGAATTGGCCACAGATCTACCCGCTGGGCTTCCTGCCCGAGTTCAACCCTGACGTGACCGACTACTCCGGCGCCGCTGGCTTCCGGGCCCTCGCCGGGGGCTGGTCCGTGGACGCCGGCGTCTCCTACGGGCACAACGACTTCGAGTACAACATGCGGAATACTCTCAACGCGTCGCTCGGTCCTTGCCTGAGCTTCGAAGGGTGCACAGATCCAGCGCCGGGCCCGGATGGTGAGGTTGGCACCGCGGATGACCTGGTGAACCAGACCTCGTTCTTCGCCGGCGCGTTGGAGCGAGAGGAGTGGGGAGCGGGTGTGAACGCGGCTACGGAGCTCGATCTCGGACTGCCGGAACCCGCGAACTTGGCTGTGGGCGCCTCGTTCCGCCGCGAGAGTTACCAGATCACACAGGGGGAGACGGCCTCGTGGATAAACGGGGGACATCCCGACCAGTTCGGCGATGAGGCACCCGGTGGATCTCAGGTGTTCCCCGGCTTCGAGCCCGGTGACGAGACCGACGAAGATCGCACCAACTTCGGCGTCTACGCGGACCTCGAGACGAACCTCACCCCGAAGTTCCTGGCCAACGCAGCGGGCCGCTTCGAGAGCTATAGCGACTTCGGTGAAGTGATTACAGGCAAGCTGGCGCTTCGCTACCAGCCCTCGAGACAGCTCACATTGCGGGCGGCGGGCAGCACGGGCTTCCGCGCTCCCGGGCTGTCGCAAGTGCATTTCAGCAAGGTCGTCACCAACGTCATCGCCGGCGAGTTCATCGAGGTGGGGATCTTCCCGGTTTCCGATACCGCCTCGCGCCTGCTGGGGGCCGTGGATCTGGAGGAAGAGCGGTCGTTGAACCTGAGCGCGGGGCTGGCAGTCAGCCCGCGGGAGAACCTCACGCTTACCGCGGACTACTTCTACGTCAAGATCGACGACCGAATTCTGCTTGGCGCCACGTTCGACGACGACGCGACCCTCGACATCCTGGCGGACGGGGGCATCACTACCGTCGGCGGCGTGCAGTACTTCACCAACGGGCTCGACACGAAAACCCAGGGTTTGGATCTGACGGCTGCCCTCCAACTGCCCGCGGGAGAGGCCGGCGTGCTGAATCTGACGGGTGTGTTCAACTGGACCAAGAACGAGATCACCCGGGTCGACTCACTGCCGGACGTGCTCAGAGACCGCGGTTCGACCGAGCCGGGGATCATAGACTCGGTGACCTGGATAGCGATCGAGGACGAGCGGCCGGATATCCGCTGGGGAATCACCGCCGAGTATTCGCTGGGCGCCTTCCACACGCTGGGGCGCGCATCCTACTTCGGCGGCTTCGAGTCGGCGCAGCCCGGGTTCTGCGACCTGTGCCGCGAGAGCTACGGCGATAAGACGCTGTTCGACGCCGAAGTCGGGTACCGTTTCGGCCAGGTGGACCTGTCGGTCGGCGTCCGGAACTTGTTCGATACCTATCCGGACTCGCCCAGTTCTGATGTCGTCGTGGATGACGACGGAAGCACTTCCAAGGACTTCAACGACAACTTCGGGACTTTCCCCTGGGCGGCGGCCTCGCCGTTCGGGTACAATGGCCGCTACCTGTATACCCGGGCGTCGATCCGCTTGAACTGGTAGAGCTGTGCTGGGGCGTCGCCAAACCCGTGGCGGCGCCCCAGAATTCCCGGGATTCCGCTGCAGAACATGTCGGTTTCGAGTTCTGGACTTTCGCCACGGAGGAGGCGGCATGTCGATCTGCAGGTACGCCCCGGCCTTGATCGTGGTCTGGCTGACCTTGGCCGGCAGCGTGAGCGCGCAGGACGAAGCGCCGCGCGATACGGGGTGGTACACCGTCGCCGGCGAGCGGCACGGCCTGAGCTTCTTCCGCCGGCACCGTCATCCTGAGGTCGAGTACGAGTCCGGCGAGCAGCTCTCCTTCGACCGCTACCACACGGTCGACGTCATGTACGAGTGGCTGTCGCGCTGGGCGGACGAGTATTCCGATCTCATGGAGCTATACGAGGTGGGAAGGAGCTTCGAGGGCCGTCCCATCTTGCAGGTCACCCTCACCAACAAGGAGACCGGGGCCGCGGTGGAGAAGCCGGCGGCGTTCTTCGAGGGCGGCCGCCACAGCGGCGAGGTCACCAGCTCCGAGTCGATACTCTGGCTCATCAAGCACCTGCTGGAGAGCTACGGCCGCGACGAGGAGATCACCCGGCTCATCGACACCAAAACGATCTACCTGCGCCCGCAAAACAACCCCGACGGCTCGAGCCTCTACCTGCACACGGCCCAGAGCAATCGCAGCAGCGTGCGGCCCCACGACTCAGACCGCGACGGGCTCGTCGATGAGGATGCGCCCGAGGACTTGGACGGCGACGGCGTGATCTATCAGCTACGCTGGCGTGTCCGGCCCGGCGCGGAAGAGAAGGGGAACGCCGTATTGGACGATCGCGATCCCAGCGGCCGCCTGATGAAGCGGGTGCCGGATGGCGAGGGCGATTGGGTGGTGGCCAGCGAGGGGGTCGACAATGATGGAGACGGCGACTTCAACGAGGACGGCATAGGCGGCCTGGACCTGCACCGCAACTATCCGGAGAACTGGCGGCCCGATCGCGGAGAGGACGCGACCAAGCGCGGCTACACGCAGTTCGGGGCGGGAGCCTTCCCGCTCAGCGAGCCGGAGACGCGGGCGACGGTGCTGTGGCTGCTGACGCACCCGCACGTCTCGGTGGCCAACTCGATGGACACGCGCGTGCCCATGCACCTGCGTCCGCCCTCGACCTCGCGAAGCGCCGAGCGCATGTTCCCGGAGGACCTGGCCTACTACGAGTACTTCGACAGCCTGGGCCTCGGCATCACCAACTACCCCTGGGCCGGCGACGTCTACGAGACCTACATGACCCGCGTGCCCATCGATCCGATGACCGGCGACCCGAACCTCCCGCGCCCGCTGTTCGGTCACGGCCCCGATTTCGGCTACTTCTATTACGGCGCGATCTGGTACGGCGACGAGCTGTGGAACGGCGGCCGCATGCGCGACTACAACGATGACGGCCTCTACGATGAGGTCGATGCGCTGATCTGGGACGACGAGGAGAACGGCGGCCGCGGCTTCCGCGAGTGGAAGGAGTTCGAGCATCCCGACCTGGGGCCGGTGGAGATCGGTGGCTTCCACCCCAAGTTCTTCTCGCAGAACGGGCCGCCCGAACTGTTGGAACACTGGATCGGCGTGCAGGCGCTGTTCAACCTGGAGATGGCCAAGCACCTGCCGCAGATCGATGACGTGACCGTCGAGGTGGAGACGACCGGGCGTTGGGCTGACAGCACGGGCTACCGGGTGACCGTGGGCTGGACCAACAGCGGCAGGCTGCCCACCGCACTGCGGCAGGCGCAGCTGGTGAAGATCGTGCAGGAGGACAAGGTCCATCTACAGTTCGACTCGACGCTGGTGAAGCGGGACGCGCCGGTCGTGCGGATCGTCGTGCCGGAGACGCGAGAGAAGGACATCGAGGCCGGCTGGGCGCAGCCGGGCGAGCGGAAGTCGGTGGCCTTCGAGCTGCGCACGTACGGGGTGCCGGGCACGGAGGGGGAGGTGCAAGTTCAGTCGACGCGCGGCGGGTTGGTGAAGGTGCCGCTGGTGCTGGGTCGTCCGAGGGCGGAGGGCGGGGACTAGTCACGAGTTAAGAGCGACAGGCTCCGATCAGAGGGCGAGAGCCCTGGCGGAGTGTCAGCGGGATCGAGGAAGCGGCCCGCGTCTGACTACTGAGATCGGCGTCGTGTTGCTGGTGTTAGCGCGCTCAAGGAGTTGACGGCCATGTCACACCGGAGAGCAACAGCCACTCTGCTCTTGCCTGTGATGCTGATTCAATTCGCCGGGTGCTTCAAGTGGACCGCTGTCAGCGACCCCATCGCGCAGCACGTTCCGAACCAAGATCCTTGGGAGGTGCGCGTCACCCTGAACGACGGTCGCTCCGTTCGGCTGTGGGACGCGGAGATCGTCGACGATTCGATCGAGGGCTACACGCAGCCGCCACCGCGCAGCTCGCTTCAGCGGATGAGGCTGGAGCGGACTCGATTTCCTCTCGAGCAAGTCGAGCGGCTGGAGGAAGGAGGGCTCGACTCTGCGCTGACCTTTGTCGCGATCATCACGCCGATCGTCCTTCTCGTGGTGGGATTGGCGGCCGGACTTTCGGCAGGTTATCCCGCCCCCGGAAGCCAATAGGAGTGTCAGGTACCACGCTCTACGATGGCGAAGTTGGCGCTTGTTAAGCGCGGGTGCCTTGTGAGCGCGGCTGCCTGATCGGGCTTCGGCCTGCAGCCAGCCTGGCGGCCGGGCGCTCTGACCAGTCGGTCGCGCCGAAGGGTGGACAGGCCGGATCCCAGATCCGATAATCAGGCCCATCGTTCCTTCTCGAATCGGGAGGCGTCCGTGGCCGAGGGGTTGAAGAACAACCCGCGAGTGATCCTCGGGTGGGCGATGTACGACTGGGCGAACTCGGCGTACATGACCACCACGGCGGCGGCGCTGCTGCCCGCCTACTTCGCCGACGGGATCGTGCCGGCCGGCGGCTACGAGCTGTTCGGCCGTGTCTACGACGGGCAGACGCTCTGGGGCTATCTCGTCGGCTTCGGCACCTTCATCATCTTCCTCATCACACCCATCCTGGGCGCCATCGCCGACTTCTCGGCGGCGAAGAAGCGTTTCCTCCAGGTCTTCGCCTACGGCGGCGCCCTGTTCGCGACATCGTTCGTCTTCGTGGGCACGGGCGATGTGCTCTTGACGATGGGCCTCTTCTTCCTGACCCAGGTCGGCTTCGTCAGCGCCAACGTCTTCTACGATGGCTTTCTCCCCGATATCAGCACGCCTGAGACCATCGACCGGGTCTCCGCCAAAGGCTACGCCTTCGGCTACATCGGCGGCGGTTTGCAGTTCGCCATCGCCTCGCTCCTGGTTGGTTTCCACGACAGCATCGGCCTCCAGCTGGTCACCGCGACCCGCATATCGCTGGCCATGGCGGGACTCTGGTGGCTCGGCTTCGCGACGTTCGCCTTCACCCGGCTGCGCGAGACCGGGGTGGCCCAGCAACTGCCGCCCGAGCATGCCGCGTCGTCCATACCTATCGCCTACGCGAAAGTGGGGTTCGGGCGCGTCTGGGGGACGGCCCGCAAGCTGATCGGTTTCAAGCAGCTGCTGCTCTTCCTGATCGCCTACATGATCTACAACGACGGCGTGCAGACGGTCATCAACATGGCGTCGGTGTACGCCAAGGACACGCTCGGCCTCACCACCTCGGCGATCATGACGACGTTTCTCATCGTTCAGTTCGTCGCCTTCGGCGGTGCCTACTTCTTCGGCTGGGTTGCCGGCCGCATCGAGGCGCGGCCGGCCGTGCTCATCTGTCTCGGCGTCTACTCGCTGGTCGCGATAGCGGCCTACTTCATGCCGGCGGGTGAGGCCTTGCCGTTCTTCGCCCTCGGCGCGGTGATCGGCTTCGTCCAGGGCGGCGCACAGTCGCTGAGCCGCAGTCTCTACGGCTCGATGATACCGGAAGAGGCATCGGCCGAGTTCTACGGATTCTACTCCGTGCTGTCCAAGTTCTCGGCGATCTGGGGACCGCTGATGTTCGCGCTGCTGGCCGACCGCACCGGCTCGGGCCGCAATGCCATACTTTCGCTGATCGTCTTCTTCCTCGTGGGCGGCACGCTGCTCGCCACCGTGAACATCGAGGAGGCCCGCGCCTCGCGACTGCGCTGGAGCTTCGAGGGCGCCGAAGCCAGGACCGAGTAGCGCGCTTCGGCTTTGCCTGTCACTGAGCCGGCGGCGCCTGGCGCCGACGATCTCTTATCGTCGGCACGTACATCGACAGCGATCCACTGCCTCAGCCAGCCCGCGTCAACAGCAATTCCTTGTTAGGCTGCGCCGGTCAGGCCACCATTAGCGGTCATGAGAGGTCTCGCGCCGATAGTCGGCGCGATCGATCAGTAGATCCCCGGATTCAAGCGGTAGCGGACGCGGTCGGCGTATTCCCGGTACCCTGGGAGTTCCTTCTGCAGCGTGCGGTCTTCGAGGGCCGTTCTCACCACGGCTATGACGACAGCCGCCGTCACTGGAATCAGGGTCCACACCGAGTCCAGTGCCAATGCCATTGCGAACGGGGGCAGAACGTTTCCTGAGTAGCCCGGATGTCGGACAATCTTGTATGGGCCGGTGTCGCACACCACATGTCCACGATCCGATTGAATGCGCACCACCGCCGCGAAGAAGCGGTTCTCCAGAAACGCCCACCCTGCGAATCCGTAGCCTGCCGCGGCCAACACCAATCCGAGGATGTTTATCCAGCTCGG
>CP070722.1:2658120-2688352 GCA_020350785.1 Gemmatimonadota bacterium | reverse complement strand
GCCCCCAACACCTTAGCAGGGTGCCGCCTTAAGCCTCTCGGCCACCTCTCCCCGGTGGGGCTCCGAATACCTGTCGGCCCTGTGCCCGGTATTATAACGGACTGGCTCTGTTTGTCACCCCGCCGTGCAAAGCATTGGACGGGCCCCGACCGGGATGTCGCGAATCGATCGCGTCGAGGACGGAGTCACTGGCTCCGATCGACGACCTCAGACTCGCCGGCCACGATCGACCGGGTCTCGATCGGCGTTCTCAGGGCAGACCGTCCGCTGAACCCATCCATGCCCCGGGTCACTCCGAAGAAGCGCGCCAGGGCATCGAACCAGCGTACCGGCAACAGCCTGAACAACGGGACCAGAAAGACGAAGCGCGGCATGATCATCCGCTCTCTATTCCAGCGAATCGCCTCAATGATCCGGTTGGCAACGTATTCTGGCTCGAGGATCGGCAGCAGCCACGGGAAGCGCGTCGTTGCCCCCGCGAACATTCCCGTCCCCACGTAGTAAGGGCAGACGAGCGTCGTCTTTACGTCGGCACCCATGTGCTTGAGCTCCAGACGCAGCGACTCGTCGAAGCCCACGGCGGCAAACTTGGCGGCGCTGTAGTCGGTAAGGTGCGGGGCGCCGACGAGGCCGGCCGCCGATGCGATGGTGACGATGTGGCCGCGATTGCGCTCGAGCATCTTCGGCAAGAACGCTCGCGTCGTCCAAAAGTGCGCCAGTGTGTTGACCTGAAATGTCTGCTCGATCTCCTCATCTGACATTTCAAGAAGAACCTTACCAGTGACCACCCCAGCGTTATTGATGAGGATCTCTACGCTGCCGTGCTTTTCCAGCACGCGCTGTGCGGTGGCATAGACGGCTGCGCGCTTCGTGACATCGCATTGGTAGGAGGTCACCCTCGCGCCGCGCTTCCTGAGTCGCTCCGTCAGCTCCTTCAGGCGAGCTCCGTCGACGTCCCAGAGAATGACGTGCGCCGACTGCCCAGCCAGCTTCTCGGCCAGCAATCGGCCGATCCCGTTGGCGGCACCGGTTATGACGACGTTCTTGGCTGCGAATTCGGTCATGGGTGATTCTAATCGAGCGGCTCCGGCCTCAGCTCAGCGAAGACAGACAAGGGCGTCTGGATCCGTCTTGGCTGGTCTAGGATACAATGGCGCTCGAGGCGGCGCCACAGTAGTGGCTGGCGCGCGAGAGCGGCCGGAGGAGATGCTGGAGGATGACCGCCAACCACAGCTCTTGCCGCGCTCCGCACCCTTGCTTCTTGTTTCATCGGACCTGACCTTCCCGACATGCTTCGACCACCGCTGTACGGCTTCGGATTAGGGAGGGACTGATGCGTATGAAACCCGTATCCTTTGCCCTGGTTGTCCTGGGAGCCCTGCTCCCTTCCCCGACCCCGGCTCAGACGGCGGCCCAGGAGGCTCTCGAGAAAGCCGGTCAGTTGCTGAACGCTCACGAGGACCTGAGCCACCGAGTCGACGTTCTCGAGAAACTCATCGACGATGTGCTCTGGTTCCAGCGCGTCGGCGACCTCGCGGTCGTCGAGAAAGTCAGAATCTTCGGACCGGCGCTGGCCAACGAGACCGACCCGCCGCCCAGCGGTCCCGGTAACCCGTTCAAGTTCTACACGTACATCTTCACGCCGCGGGAAGACTTCGGAGGTGGCAAGCTGCCGTTGCTAGTGCTGCCTCACGGCGGCGTGCACGCCGACTTTACCACCTACTACAGCCGCATAGTCCGCGAGCTGCTCGCCCAGGGCTACATCGTCGTGGCGCCGGAATACCGCGGCTCTACCGGTTACGGCCGTGCAGCCTATCAGGCCATCGACTACGGCGGCGAGGAGGTCGGCGACGTGCTGGCGGCTCGTGACTGGGCCGCCGAGAACCATCCGCGCGTCGACGCCGGCCGCGTCGGGATCATCGGTTGGAGCCACGGCGGCCTCATCGCATTGCACAGCCTGTTCGACCACCCGGACAAGTACGCCGTCGGGTTCGCCGGCGTGCCCGTCTCCGACCTGGTGCAGCGCATGGGCTACCTGGGTCCGAGATACCAATCCTATTACGATGTGGACTACCACATCGGTGCTACGCCGGCGGAGAACCTGGAGGAGTACAAGCGTCGCTCGCCCGTCTGGAACGTCGAGAAGCTCACGCGCCCTGTGCGAATCCACGGCAACGTCTCGGACGAGGACGTCAATGTCATAGAAGTCGAGCATCTGGTGCAGGCGCTCAAGGCGGCGGGCAAAGACTTCGAGTACAAGATCTACGACCTGCCCGGCGGCCACAGCTTCGATCGACTCGACTCGCCGGAGGCCTGGGAGGTACGCCCTCTGATCTACGAGTTCCTGGCCCGCTACCTCAGCCCGCCGCGGCCGAATATCGACCTGGGGCTGCGGGCCAGCGGCCGGGCATCACCCTGACTCGCGGTCCCCGCTCGCCTCGCTCTTGGCTGGCGGGGTCGAGGCCGTGCCGGTCGGCGGGCCGCCGACGCGGGCCACCGCGGCGGCCGGCGTGGTCGCATCTGGAGGGTCAGCTTCGTTCAGCGCCTCCGCCTCGTAGACCCCGCCGCCATAGACCATGGGCGGCCGCCCGACGTAGCCGGGATATGGATAGGGGCCTCCGTACGGACCCGGCACGGCCACCCCGACGTAGACGCCACCGCCCGGGCCGCAGGCAGCGATCAGACCCAGGCCAAGCCCACCGATCAGCAAGCGTCCTCGCGTATTCATCTTCATAGCCAGGGGTCTCCTCATTCTTCCAGCGGCCAGCGCTGGATCGCCAGGGCGGCCCCGGTTGGATCGGCGATCAGGGCAGCGCTCCCCCCGCGTATCTCCTCAGAAGGCGCGATCAGCAGCTTGCCACCCAGCGACTCGACACGGTCGGCCAGCCGGCGAACGTCGCTCACCCGCACGTAGGGAATCCAGTGAGCCAGCGAATCGGGCGTGCTGACCTCGAGAATCCCGGCACGCGGCCGCGCTTCGCTAACCAGCAGGTGGTAGACGTTACCGCTCAGCACGTCCGTGGTCTCGTGCTCGTAGCCGACCAGCGACTGGTAAAACGCCAGGGCGCCAGCCAGATCCCGTGACCACAGCTCGGTCCACAGGAACTCCGCGTCGGCCGCCTGCCGATCCGGCGGATCGCCGCCAACCGAGCGTTGCAGGGCCAGTACGGCGCCCTGGGGATCCGCGACCACGGCAATCACCCCGCGATCGCCGACGGTCTCCGGGCCGAAGAAGATCCTTCCTCCACGCCGGCTGATGATCTCGGCGGCGGCTTTGACATCTTCGACCGAAAGCACGGGAACCCAGCGGGACCGGCTGACGCCGGTCTCCAGCGGCTCCACGTAGACCATCCCGCCGATCGCCCTCCCCTCGTGGCTGACCAACGTGTAGTTGCCCTTCTCGCCGAAGCCGTCCCGAAACTCCCAGCCGAACAGCTCGCCGTAGAAGCGCTTCGCAGCGGCCACATCCTCGGTCAGGAGGTCGTACCAGACGAACTTGCCGGCGTGGTATTCGCCGGTCGGCGCCGGCGTGACGGGCGGAAGCCTCGTGCCGCCGTGGCTACAGCCGGCCAAGACGACGAGCGCGAACAGAGCCGCGCAGCTCCGCACCCGCATGATTTCACCTACGGCGGATTTAGGCATACCTAACCCGTATCTGGCGAATTCGAATCGAGTCGCGTTCGAGTGACGCGCAAAGATAGCCCTGGAGAAACGGCCCGCAAGCAGCGGGTCGGGCTTGCGGACGGGCGGCCCGGCACCACTTTGAGCGTCGTGGACACGATCGACCTCAAGCGCGTGGCGATCCTTGGCGCCACCCGTACCAGAGACCCGCGGACAGGCCCAGCACGTTCCCTGCTCCGGCGCCCTGTTCAAGACCCCGAGATCCCGGCCCTCAAGGACGTCTTGCCGCTCCACGAGCGCGCCGCCATCCTCCAGACGACTCGCATCCGCGATCTGCCGGGCGCGATACTGATCACTGCGTACCAGGAGGCGATCAGAAAGACGTGCGCCTGGCTCGCCGACTCCGAAGCCGACCGAGTGCGAAACCATGTTCGAAGCCGCTAGCGATCCCTATCTGGTTCCCTTCGATGGATCCTTCCGCATCGCGAAGGCCCCGACGAAGCCCAAGAAGGTGGACAAGAAGCAGTACAGCCAGCAGCTGACGAAGTTGCAGGACGAGCTGGACGAGTTGCAGCGGATGCTGTACGCGACCGACAAGTACGCGGTCCTCGTCATCCTCCAGGCGATGGACGCGGCAGGCAAAGACAGCACCATCCGCGCCGTGTTCCGGGGCGTCAATCCGGCCGGCTGTCAGGTGTTCTCCTTCAAGCAGCCTTCGGCCGAGGAGCTGGATCACGACTTCCTCTGGCGCACGAACCTGCGGCTACCCGAGCGTGGCCGCATCGGCGTCTTCAACCGCAGCTACTACGAGGAGGTCCTGGTAGTTCGCGTGCATCCCGAGCTACTGGACAAGCAGAAGCTGCCCGGCACGATCGATCTGGACAGCATCTGGGAGGAACGTAACCGCTCGATCGCGCGCAGCGAGAAGTATCTGGCCCGCAATGGTGTGGTGGTCCTGAAGTTCTGGCTCAACGTCTCCAAGGAAGAGCAGCGCCGGCGTTTCTTGCGGCGAATCGACAGGCCGGAGAAGAACTGGAAGTTCTCGATTCAGGACTGCGAGGAACGGCGCTTCTGGGACGACTACATGGCCGCGTACGAGGACACGCTCAACTCGACCTCGCAGCCCTGGGCGCCGTGGTACGCGATCCCGGCGGATGACAAGCCCTTCATGCGCATGAAGGTGGCGGAGATCCTCGCCAAGAACCTGCGCGAGCTTGACATCGGCTACCCGGAAGTCGACGACGAGATGAGGGAACGCTTGCTCGAGATGCGCGAATCACTCGAGTGATTGGCCAGCGCCCTCGGCCTCTATCTCCACTCTAGGCGGCCGTGTGTCCCACGAGGACAGGCACCGGCGATGCCCTGACGACCTTGTCAGCAACGCTGCCCAAGACGATACGAGCCAGCCGCGGACGCCGATGGGTGCCGAGCGCGACGAGGTCGCAGCCGAGCTCTTCCACGGCGTCGAGGATGCCGCGCGCGGGATGATAGGCGAGCTCCACCCGGGCATCCATCGGGGCTGTGCCTCCGAGCCGAGCGGTCAATTCATCCAGAAAGCTCCGGGCCTCTTCTCGACGACGATCCGTCGTCTCCCGATCCATCCGGGCGGCGTGCGGGATGTAGGGCGAAGACAACCCCGCCGGCATGGATACGACCCTCAAAAGCGTGACTCGCGCCTCGAAGAGTCGGGCGATCTGCATCGCCTGGTCCGTCGCGCCCGCCGCCGCCTCTGAACCGTCTGTCGCCACCAATATGTGCTCGAAGCGGGGGTCGAGTGATTGGGCCTCAGCGGCTGCTGGCTTCATGAGCAACACCGGCAACCGAACGTGATGCACGACCTCTTCTGCGACGCTGCCCAGCCAGGCTCGGTCCAGGCCCGCCCGCCCATGCGTCGTCATGACGATCAAGTCGGCGTCCGAGCTGGCTCGTCGAACGAGGCGATCGGCCACCTCGCCCTCGAGCCTCTCCGCGACGGCGTTCACCCCCTGCTCGCGGAGACGACGGACCAACTCATCGAGATAGCGCGCCTCCTTCTGCCGGTAGTGTTCCTCCCAATCGTCCAGAAGCGGCATCGGCGCGATCTCAGCCGAGTGCCGCGCCACAGGCGCGTGGACCAAAACGACATGAAGTCGCGCGCTCGCACGCCGGGCGATGCCGCCCGCATGCGGGATGGCATGTTCCGAGAAAGTCGAGCCATCCACCGGAACCAGCACGTTGCCGTACATAGAAGGATCCCCGAAAGTGCGCGTTAGCACGCGCCGTTACTGACCTGCCTATGATGTCGTAGTAGGCCTGGGACGCTCTCCAACTCCTATGTCTTGAAGTCATCCTTTCGCAGATCGTAGGCCTTCATCTTGTTGTACAGTGTCCGCGGATCGATCCCCGCTCGACGCGCCGCCTCCCCAACACGGCCGCGGCTCGCCTCCAGCGCCCGCATCAGGTACTCCCGCTCGAAGCGCGAGACCATATCACGACGAGCGTCATCGAGCGAGCGATTCAGCCAATCGCTCGCAAACAGACTCTGGCCCGATTGCCCGGACTCTCGGGCCTCCGGCATTCGCCCCGCCGTTGCGACCACGTTCTCGGGAAGATCATCCAGAGTCAGTTCCGTACCTTTACTGAGTAGAACCGCCCGCTCGATCACATTCACCAGCTCGCGAACGTTGCCCGGCCATTCGTAGCTTTCCAGCGCCTTCATGGCCTCGGGACTGACGTCCGTGATCGGACGGCCCAGCTGGAGACGGAACTGTCTGACATAACTGCCCACGAGGTCAGCGATGTCCTCGCGCCGTTCGCGCAACGGCGGTAGAGTCAGCGTGACGACACTCAGCCGATAGTACAGATCCTTGCGCAGGTCGCCGACCTCGATGGCCGCCTCCAGGTCCCGGTTACTCGCGGCAACGATGCGAACGTCCACAGCTATCAATTCCTCACCACCTACCCGCTGAATCTTCCGCTCCTGGAGAGCCCGCAAGAGCTTCGCCTGCAAAGGCGGCGACATCTCACCGATCTCGTCGAGAAACAGCGTGCCGCTATGGGCCAACTCGAAGTGGCCGCGCCGGGAGCGGACCGCACCGGTGAAGGCTCCCTTCTCATGACCGAAGAGCTCGCTCTCCAACAGCCCCTCCGGGACCGCCGCGCAGTTGACCGCGATGAACGGCGATTCCTGGCGCGGGCTCTCAGCGTGTATCGCCCGCGCCAGCCACTCCTTTCCCACCCCCGTCTCGCCGAGTATCAGCAGCGATGTATCCGCCACCGCTACCCGCGCTGCCAAGCCCAGCAACCGCTGCATCACCAGGCTGTTGGATGCGAAATCGCTCAGGCGGAACTGCCCCTCCGCTTGCTGAGCACGAACGCCTCGTCTCAACATCTGCCGGCGCCGCCCCACTAGAGCGCCCAGGGCTTCCTGCATCGTGGCATCCGGCAGATCCCGAAAGATCACCGCCATCACCCCAGCTGCCAGTTGGCACGCTCGGTCTTCCGGATCCTCCACATCGGCCACAACGATCAGCTCCGGCGGGTCAACCAAAGACTGCAAGGCGGTAACCACTTCCGGCACGGGCCGCGGCAGCGCGGCGCGACTGGCGATCACCAGATCGCAGCTCTCCCGCCCCACTTGCGCCCAGAACTCCGCCGGCCGTTCGACCGAGGAGATCAAGGCATCGGTTGGGCGTAGCAGACGCGTCAGACGCCGGCGCAGGGCCGCCGATTCAACGGCGAGTAATACACGGGCAAGCATCGGAAATTCAAATCCTTTTCTGCATTATAATACCGATATTTCCGGAAATCCAGAGCCGATCACTCGCTCCCTTCGACAGCCTGCGATCGCGCGCACCCATCGAGAAACCGCCTGTCAGCGCCTCTGCCAGCCCTTCGCTGCCCGGCGGCATACCGGTTGCTTAGTCCCGGGCCTCGGAGGCAGAGGACGGACGGCCCGTCTCGTTCTCCACGGTCTCCGCTAACCCTTGTGAGGTGGAGCAGATGAAGAACCCGAAGGAGAAGTCACAGCAGCCCCCGAAGCCGACCACGAAGCCCGCCGGCCAGCCCGGTTCCCAGAAGCCGGGTACGACGGGCCCCAGCAAGCCGGAGATGCCAAAGCGTTAGCGGCGCTGGCGGGCAAAGGTGGCGCGACGGGCGGGCCCGCGACCTCGCGGACCCGCTCGTCTGGCATGGGCGCGCCGTCCTTTCGAGGCGGGCAGCAGCGCTCGGGGCGGGCACTCCCGGGCCTGTTTGAAGCGCCCGATGTTTTAACAACCAAGAGGAGCACTTTCAGATGAAAACGAAGCAGATGATCATCCCGTTGGCGCTGGCCTTGGTCACGGCCTGTGCCAAACCGCCGCAGGCAGAGGTCGATGCCGCCCGGGCGGCCCTCGACTCGGCGCGCACGGCGGAAGCAGCCGAGTATGCGCCAGAGTCTCTCGCCGCGGCCGAGGATGCTTTGGCTGCGCTCGATGCCGAGATCCAGGCTCAACAAGGGCGGTTCTTCTTGATCCGCTCCTACGGTGAGGCGCAGACAAAGGCCGCTGCAGCGCGGGAAGCGGCTGAGAAGGCCGCTGGCGATGCAGCAACCGCGAGGGAGCAGGTCCGAGTCGAATCGGAAGGCCTGTTGGCGCAGGCGTCCGCACAGCTGACCGAGGCCAGCAGCCTTCTGGCCGTAGCGCCGACCGGCAAGGGGACCGCAGCTGACATCGCGGCTCTCAAGGCCGACCTGCAAGCCGCAACGTCCACAATAAAGGAGGCTGAGCAGGCGTACTCTGCAGGACAGTACAAGGAGGCGCAGGCGAAGGCGACGGCGGCGATCGCCACCATCGGCACGGTGAAGCAGGCGATCGAGAGCGCCAGACAAATGCGCGAACGGCGTAGCTGACATCTTGAAGCCGGAAGTTGGCGGGCAGGGCTTTTCACCGAAGCCCTGCCCGATCCGGCACTCGACACGGAGACGGTTGTGATGGGTTGGAAGTGGGGTTTCTTCACGGCTGCCATGGTCGCGCTCAGCGTCGCGACTTGGGCCGCGGGTTATCCGTGGTTGAGCGAGCGGATCACACCGCCGCACGAGAGCACCTCTTTGGCCATTGAGGCGGTGGGCGCGGCTCGTAGCGCGGGCGCCGGGACTTGGGCGCCGGCGCTGCTTCGCGAAGCCGAATCCAATTTACGGCTTAGCCTTGCCGAGCGACGACGGCAAGAAGTCCGCGTGATACTTCTTCGCAACTACGCCGACGCTCGCGCCTTGCTCAGCCTCACGCAGAGTCAGGCGGACGAGGCGACACGCACTGCGCGGCTGCAGAGGGGGCTGGCCGAGGTGGAAGCCAGCTCTTCGCTGAGCTCAGCGTCGTTGGCCGTCGCCAGCGCGGAGCGCATGAGCAGGGCCATCCCACTCGATGCGGATGGACGACGCCACCTCGCGCGAGCGCGATCCGCACTAATCGAGGCGCGCTATCACCGAGACAATGGAGATCCACGGCGAGCCGAGGAGCTTTCCGAAGAGGCGCTGCAGCAAGCCCAAGATGCCGTGACACGGGCCAACACGCTGGCCGCCCGCTACGTCGATGAGGAGCAGATTCGAACTTGGCGTCGCTGGATCGTTGAGACGGTCGCCGCTTCGAAGAAGACGGGCGGCGCCGCAATCGTCGTCAACAAGGATAAACACCTGGTGACCCTCTACCTCGCCGGGCGCGCGGTTCGCTCTTATCGCGCGGACATGGGCCGTAACAAGCTGAACGACAAATCACGGGCTGGCGACCTGGCCACCCCGGAGGGCCGCTACAAGATCATCTCTAAGAAAGGCCCCAACAGCTCGCGCTACCACCGGGCGCTGCAGCTGGACTACCCCAACGCGGCCGATCTCCGCCGTTTCGAAAGTGCCCGGCGGTCGGGAGAGCTGAAGAACAACGCACGGCCCGGCGGACTGATCGAGATCCACGGTGAAGGCGGTCGCGGGATAGACTGGACCGACGGCTGCGTCGCGCTCTCCAACAAAGACATGGACGACCTCTACCCCAGGATCCAGTTGGGCACCCCCGTGACCATCGTGGGTGGCGACGGAAGTGGAGGGGTCTTCTCGCGGGCTATCCAGGACGCTGTCGAGGAGAACCGGATCAAATGAAGGCCGCCGAAGTCTTGCTGGAGTTTGAGCGACGGTTTCCTCGCGACCTCGTAGGGCGCCTGCGCCGCAGTTGGCAGGGCACCCTGCTGCGGCTGATCGGTACTACCGGCCCGAGGATTATTCTGGCAGCGGCAGCCTGCGTAATGACGTTCGCGCTGCTCGCGGCTGGATCCACCTACACCTATCTGCCGCTTTCCACGGCGCTCGCCGGCGCGCCTCCCGCAACTGACCCAGGAGCGTCCGCGCCGTCGTCCATCAGCCAGTTGCGTCGCGAGCACCAACGGCTGCGTTCGGCGCTTCGACGCACCGTGCCCAGGGGCGTGTACCTCGTTGTCGACCGCTCCAACAACCGCGTCTACCTCCGCCAGAGCGATCGCGTCCGCCTGGAAGCAGTCGCTTCGGCCGGATCCGGACACGTGCTGCACGAAGAGAGTGGCCGGCGGCGCACCTGGGTGTTCGATACTCCACAGGGCTCATTCCGCGTCCTCTCGAAGATCAGCGACCCCGTCTGGAAGAAACCGGACTGGGCGTTCGTTGAGGAGGGAAAGCCGATCCCTACCGACCCGCGGCAACGAATCGAGTACGGTACGCTGGGCGAGTACGCGCTCTACTTTGGCGATGGGTTCATGATCCATGGCACGCTCTACGAGCGGCTGCTGGGCCGACCTGTCACCCACGGCTGCATCCGCCTCGGTAGAGACGACCTGCGTCAGGTCTATCGGGCGACCGCCGTGGGCACGCCCATCTACATCTTCTGAGCGCCATGTCGACCAGCTCCGTTCTCTCAGCGTTTGCCATCTCGTGCGCGGTAACCCTGTTCGTGGCGCCGCAGCTGGACGGCCAAGGCGCTCAACGAGCCGAGATCGCGCGACTGCAAGCGGAGAACGCACGACTCGAACAAGAGCTCTCCCTCGCGTCGGGCGGCGAGTTCTACCTGCGGCTCGATCCCGAGCAGAAGCTGCTGACCCTCATGTATCAGGGAGCCATCCTCAGGGACTTCCCCGTCCTCGAGTCGGCCGGCGGCCGGCGCCGGATCCTCTTCGTGGAGCGGTCTCTACCTGACGGTCTGTGGGACAGCGTGTGGCAAGAAGGCCAAATCGACCCGGCCCGCCAGTTCGACAGGAAAGTGATCGATCCACCCGAGTCACCCAGCGAGGCGGATTCGCTGGCGCTGATCATTCCGCCCACTCCGGAGGAGGCGATCCCCGCGCCCGACCGCTTCCTCATCCGCTACGTGGATGGGCGGGCGCTAGAGATACTTGGGCACGACCCGAGTGAAGGCGATCGGATTCGCTGCCCCCGGGCTCACAAGATCCGCTGCATGGCGGCGCGACTCGGCCGCGCGCTCTGGCCCTGGGGAGAGCCGGCCGTCCGTCTCCGCCTCATCCTATTGCCCGAGCAAGCGAGCGCGCTCTATCGCTCGCTGCCCGAGCACAGCGCGTTCTACATCACACGCACCGACGGCTGACCGTCACAGCGGCGCCGGAACACACTCAAAGAAACGGATTTCAAGTTATGCGAATCTTCGCAAGAGCAGACTACCAATTCATAAGCCGGCGGCGGATTACCTACGCGATCTCCGCAGTCCTCATCGTTATCGGCTTGGCCGCCATCGCCTTCAACACCCTGCGGGGGAGCGGCTGGCTCAATTACGGCATCGACTTCACCGGCGGCGTGCTCATCCAGGCCCGCTTCCATCAACCGACGACCGTCGAACAGGTGCGGCAGGCCCTGCGCACTACTTCGGCGACCGAAATCGCCCGTTTCCGGGAGTCGTCGGAGTTCATCATCCGCACGCCGGCGGAAGAGACAGAGGCTTCCGAAACCAACGCCGAGGCCATCACCGCCGCGCTCCGGACCGCGTTCGGCGAGGGAGCCTTCGAGGTCGTACGGACCGAGCTTGTGGGCCCGCGGGTAGGCACAGAGCTCGAGCGCAAAGCGGCCCTGGCAATCGGCCTCTCCTTTCTGCTGACTCTCATTTACCTGGCCTTCCGGTTCGAGACGCGCTTCGGAGTGGCCGCGATCCTCGCCACCGCGCACGACATCCTGATCACTGTCGGGTTCCTTGCGGCGTTCCGAATCGAGGTGGGCGTCGCCACCGTCGCCTCGATTCTCACTGTCGTCGGCTATTCGTTGAACGACACGATCGTGGTCTTCGACCGCATTCGCGAAAACCTGCGCAAGACTCGGCAAGCGCACGGGAGAGAAGCGGAGGTCGTAAATCGCTCCATCAACGAAACGCTTCCGCGCACAATCTTGACATCAGGGACCACACTGGCCGTCCTCATCCCACTCTTGTTTCTCGGCGGCGCAGTGCTGCGCGATTTCGCCCTCATTCTGACCATCGGTATCGTGTTCGGAACATACTCCTCCATCTTCGTGGCTTCGCCCGCCTTGCTGGAGATCCGGCGGTGGTCCAGGCGCCGGCGCGCCGAGGCCGTCACCGTAAAGGCCGCCGTCAGAGAACCGACGCGACCCATGGCCAAGCACGGCCGCACGGCCGCCTGAGATCGCGCCCTGGAGCTGGCAGACGAAGATGAGCACGCGAGAGCGCTGGGGAACTCGGATCGGGCTGGTTCTGGCCATGGCCGGGAACGCCGTGGGACTGGGAAACTTCCTGCGCTTTCCGGCCCAGGTTGCGCAGAACGGCGGGGGCGTCTTCCTGGTACCCTACTTCATCTCTTTCCTACTGATGGGTTTACCGCTCCTCTGGGTCGAGTGGGCGATCGGCCGCTACGGAGGCCAGTACGGCGAGCACTCGACCCCGGGGATGTTCGACCACATGGGGCGGTATCGCTGGCTCAAGTACGTGGGCGTCTTCGGTCTGTTCACCAACCTCACCGTGGCCGCCTACTACTGCTATCTCGAGTCGTGGACCCTGGCCTACGTGTGGCACTCCGCCATCGGAACGTTCTCGAGGGTCGATGCCGCCGAGTTCTTCCCCCGCTACCTCGGCGTGGGCGCGGACTCGGTCTTCGCCCTGCCGCTCCAGGCGCTGCTCTTCTTCCCTCTGACCCTGGCCCTCAACACGTTCATCCTCTCTCGCGGGCTCGTGAGGGGCATCGAGTTGGCCGCCAAGATCGGCTTGCCGCTCCTCGTCGTCTTCGCCGTCGTTCTGGCGGTCCGCGGGCTCAGTCTCCAGCCCGGCGACCCGGGCGTGGTCGAGAGCCCCATAGCTGGACTCGGCTTCATCTGGACTCCGCAACTTTCCGGGCTGCTCAGTCCGACGACCTGGATGGCCGCCGCCGGCCAGATCTTCTTCACCCTGTCCGTCGGCATGGGCTCCATCCACTGCTACGCGTCGTACGTTCGCGCCAAACAGGACATCGCGCTGAATGCCGCGGCGGCTGGCTGGATGAACGAGTTCGTCGAGGTCGTCCTGGGCGGATCGATCATGATCCCGATCGCCACCGCCTACCTCGGCCTGGTCGCGGTGCAGACGGCTACGGCCGGTGGGAGCGGCTTCGGCCTGGGCTTCCTGACCATCCCCACCCTGCTCAACAACTGGGGATGGTTCGCGCCCCTGGCAGGCGCCATGTGGTTCGGCCTGCTCTTCTTCGCCGGCATTACATCGTCCCTGGCCATGGGCCAGCCGATTCTGGCCTTTCTGCAGGACAAGTTCGCAATGTCGCGCGTTCGAGCGGCGCTCGCTTTCGGAACAGTCACTTTCTCGCTGGGCTTCATCTGTGTCTGGCTTTACCCGGGCGGTGCTTTCGACGAGTTCGACTTCTGGAGCGGCACCTTCTCGCTGGTGATCTTCGCCTTGGCCGAGGCTATCGTGTTCGCCTGGATCTTCGGGATCAACCGCGGTTGGGCGGAGATAACCCGCGGCGCCGACCTTGTGGTCCCGAACGTGTTCCGCTTCATCATCAAGTTCGTCACGCCGGTCTTCATCCTCGTCGTCTTCGTCGGTGCTCTCATCCAGCCAATGGGACGCGCCTGGGGTGCCGCGTTCCGCTCCCTCTTTGCCGGAGAAGGCTGGCCCTTCGCGCCGGAGAGCGTCTTGGGGCGGATTCTCCACCTCGGCGATCCGACCTACGCCTGGTTCGATGCGCTCGGCCAGCCGACCGTCGCCCTCGTCCAGGACGGCACCCGCCTGCTGCTCCTACTGGTCTTCCTCGCTTGCGCCGCGCTCGTCTGGATGGCCTGGCGCCGGATGGAGGGCGAACCATCATGACGCGCAGCGCCTTGCTGTTGATGCTCGTCACCTGGATCATCATCTTCTTCTTCACCGGGAAGCTGATAATCAAGGTTCTCCGCACTCCGGAATCCGATGACGACTCGTAACGCGGGTGGTGAGCAGCAAAGCACGTCAATCGCCTGACAGAATCGGTTGACATGTCGAGCTGGGCACCCGGATCGCGATCTCGCCGCCCTGCCGGCAGCGGCTGGCTGAGCCGGCGGCCGCTAACCATTTTAGTCACCCGGTCGGCGAGGTCGCCAACCGTTTCGCCAAGCACGCGGCGATCGCCCAGACCTCCGAATTCTAGGGGACAGCTCCAGTGATGACTACGTTCGACCCCAACCCCGCTGCGATTCGATGATTCTTATCGTCTGGGGAAGTTTTCTCGCCTTCATTCTCGGGATGGTCGCCCTCGATCTGGGCGTCTTTCACCGGCGCGCGCACGTCGTGAAACTGCCGGAAGCGCTGACCTGGACGTTCGTCTGGATCGCCCTCGCCTTAGCCTTCAACGTCCTCGTTTACTACCTCTACGCCGAGAATTGGCTCGGTTGGGACGTAGACTCCCTGCCGCTCAGCGGGCGCGACGCAGCCCTCCAGTTTCTCGCCGGCTACGTCGTCGAGAAGTCCCTGTCGGTCGACAACATCTTCGTCATCGCGATGATCTTCGCCTACTTCCAGGTACCCCTCCAGCTGCAACATCGGGTTCTCTTTTGGGGAGTCTTGGGAGCGATCGTCTTGCGCGGCGTAATGATCGGGCTGGGGAGCGCGCTCGTCACCCGTTTTGATTGGGTATACTTCGTCTTCGGCACCGTTCTCATCCTCTCCGCCGCGCGGCTGATGATCATCCGCCATGACACCATCCGCCCCGAGCGCAATCTGATTCTGCGCCTGGCAAAGAAACTCTACCCGCTGACGGATGATTTCGTAGGTAGCCACTTCGTCGTGCGTAGAGATTCACAGTTGGTCTTGACCCCGCTGGCCCTGACGCTCCTGCTGGTGGAGAGCAGCGATGTGATGTTCGCGGTCGACTCCATCCCGGCGATCTTCGCCGTCACGAGCGATCCGTTCATCGTTTTCACATCCAACATCTTCGCGATCCTCGGGCTGCGCTCTCTCTACTTCGCTCTCGCCAGCCTGATGCACCGGTTCCGATATCTGAAGATGAGCCTGGTCTTTGTCCTCGCCTTCATCGGCACCAAGATGGTCGTCGCCCACTACTATCACATCCCCGTCGAGGTGTCGCTCGCCTTGATCGGGGGCCTCCTAGCCGTCGGGTTGCTGTGCTCGATACTCGTGACCGAGGACACGGCCCGCTTGATCTCACCCCTGCTTGACGAGCTGGAAGAGCTGCTGTCCATCAGCTACCGGCAGGCCCGCCGACTGGTCGTGGCACTGATCGGCTTCACCCTTCTGATCATCGGACTGGCAATGGTCGTCCTGCCGGGCCCGGCATTTCTGGTTGTCCCGCTGAGCCTGGCCTTGCTTGGGGTGGAGTTCGCCTGGGCACGGCGCTGGCTGGCGTCTTTCCGCCAAACAGCCCAACGGGTCACGGGGCGCAAACCCCAACCCAACCCGCGGGGCCCGAGCTAGGTTGGCGGCGGACCGCCGCCAGGTCGAACTGCGGACAACGCGCGGATGAGAGGGCAGACATTGCAAACTGAAATCTTCACCGCCGAGCAGCTCAGCGACGCCTGGCCGATCCTCTCGGTCGAGGAGCGCAGCGAGGGCTTCCAGCTGCTGGAAGCCGCCGAGGCCGACGAGTTCTTCCTCCTTCTCAGTGCCGCCGATCAGGCGTTACTCGTCGCGGGGCTCCCCCCAACCGACGCGCGGCGCTTCATTCGGCTGCTGGCGCCCGACGATGCCGCCGATGTGATCCAAAGCGTCCCGCAAGGCGAGCGGACAGCGTTGCTGGCGATGCTCGATACACCCACACGCCACGAGGTGACCGCCCTGCTCGCCTACGCCGAGGACGAGGCCGGCGGCCTCATGAATCCACGCTTCGCGCGGCTGCGGCCCGACATGCGGGTGGACGAGGCGATCCGCTACCTGCGCAAACAGGCCGGAAACGTAGAGGCGATCCATTACGTCTACGTCCTCGAGGCCGACCAGCGACTGGCCGGCGTCATCTCCTTCCGCGAGCTCTTTCAGTATCCGGACGACAGCCTGATCCGCGATGTCATGCACACCGACGTCATCAGCGTGCCGCCCGACATGGACCAGGAGGCGCTGGCGCGACTGTATGTCGAGAAAGATCTCTTCGCGATCCCCGTAGTGGACGTCGAAGGGCGCATCCAGGGCATCGTGACCTTCGACGACATCGCCGACGTCGTTCGCGAGGAGGCAACCGAGGACATCCAGAAAGTCGGTGGCTCGGCGGTGCTGCCCGGCCCCTACCTGGAGGTAGGAGCCACCGACATGATCCTGAAGCGGGCCGGCTGGCTCTCCATCCTCTTCCTGGGCGAGCTGCTGACGGCCAGCGCCATGGGGTATTTCGAGGACGAAATCGCTCGCGCCGTCGTCCTCACCCTCTTCCTGCCGCTGATCATCAGCAGCGGCGGCAACTCGGGCTCACAGGCCACGACTCTGGTGATCCGGGCCATGGCGATCAGCGAGGTGCGGTTGCAGGACTGGTGGCGGGTGCTCCGGCGCGAACTGCTCACCGGCCTGGGTCTGGGCTCCATCCTGGCGGTGCTCGGCCTGCTCCGGGTTCTGGCAGGCGGAGCCCTAGGCGATTCCTACGGCGAGCACTACTTCGTCCTGGCCATCACGGTGGCCTTGAGCCTGGTGGGTGTGGTGCTCTGGGGCACGCTGATGGGCTCGATGCTGCCCTTCGTTATGCGGCGCCTGGGATTCGATCCGGCCAGCGCCTCGGCGCCCTTCGTCGCGACGCTGGTGGACGTCACCGGGCTCATCATCTACTTCGGCCTGGCGAGCTTCCTACTGCGCGGGACGCTGCTGTAGAGTATCTTGACAGCCAATTTGCGGTCGCAGACTCGGGAGGCGATCGCGGTCGCCCACCGGGTCGTCATCACGGTTGACGTGCGAGCTGACAGCCAGCTGGCAGCGTGTCAGACCCTGAAACAAGAGCACCCAGCAGAGCACTCCATGATGAGGTTCCCATCCCCTAGTCGGCTACGCACGATCGGCGCGCGTGGCCAGGCGGTGATCAAGGCAGCGCGCTACTTCGGCCTGGCGGCAGCTCTGCTCATCAACCCAAGCGTCACAGCGGCTCAGAGCACTGCGCCTCGAGGCGATGCCCAGCATCCAGCTGGCGGCGAAGCCAGCCTGGTGCTGCCCGACCTTAGCCAGGCCGATTTCCTCGGGGTGGACGGTAAGAGCCTTCTGGTCTGGGGGCTTCTGGTCTGCCTCCTGGGACTCGCCTTCGGGTTGGTCAACTACCTGCGGGTCAAGCGGCTACCGGTGCATTCCTCGATGAAGGAGGTCTCGCAACTCATCTGGGAGACCTGCAAGACCTACCTCATCACGCAAGGCAAGTTCTTGCTCATCCTCGAAGTCTTCATCGGGCTCATCATCCTGCTGTATTTCGGCGTGCTACTGGACTTCGAGCCGCTGCGTGTGGCGGTCATCCTGGTCTTCAGCCTGATCGGCATCGCCGGAAGCTACGGCGTCGCCTGGTTCGGCATCCGTATCAACACGCAGGCGAACTCCCGCTTGGCCTTCGCCAGCCTGGCGGGCCGGGCCTTTCCGTTGCACGCCATCCCGCTCGAAGCCGGTATGAGCATCGGCATGGCGCTGATCAGCGTCGAGCTCTTCGTCATGCTGTGCATCCTCCTCTTCATCCCGGGCGACTGGGCGGGCCCTTGCTTCATCGGCTTCGCGATCGGCGAGTCGCTGGGGGCGGCGGCGCTGCGCATCGCCGGCGGCATCTTCACCAAGATCGCCGACATCGGCGCCGACCTCATGAAGATCGTCTTCAACATCAAGGAGGATGACCCGCGTAACCCCGGCGTGATCGCGGACTGCACGGGCGACAACGCCGGCGACTCCGTCGGGCCCACCGCCGACGGCTTCGAGACCTACGGTGTGACCGGAGTGGCGCTGATCGCCTTCATCGTGCTGGCGGTGATGGATCCGTTGGTGCAGATCCAGCTTCTGGTCTGGATCTTCGTCATGCGCATCCTGATGATCGTGGCCAGCGGGCTCTCCTACCTGATCAACTACTTCATCGCGCACGCACGCTACGGCGACACCCGACAGATGAACTTCGAGGCGCCGCTCACTCAGCTCGTCTGGCTGACGTCCATCGTGTCGGTGACCCTTACCTACATCGCCTCCTTCCTGTTGATCCGGGAACTGGGTGACGGGACGCTCTGGTGGAAGTTGGCGACGATCATCTCCTGCGGCACGCTGGCGGGCGCCATCATCCCCGAGCTGGTCAAGGTCTTCACCTCCACCGAGTCCCGCCACGTGCGCGAGGTGGTGATATCGGCACGTGAGGGCGGCGCCTCGCTGGACATCCTCTCGGGTTTCGTGGCCGGCAACTTCAGCGCCTTCTGGCTGGGGCTCGCGATCATCTTCCTGATGGCGGCCGGGTACGGCGTGAGCACCCAGGGGCTGAGCGCGCTGATGATCGCGCCCGCCGTGTTCGCCTTCGGCCTGGTGGCCTTCGGCTTCCTGGGGATGGGGCCGGTGACGATCGCCGTCGACTCCTACGGCCCGGTGACCGACAACGCGCAATCGATCTATGAGCTGTCGACCGTCGAGACGATCCCGGGCGTGAAAGAGGAGTTGAAGCGCGAGCACGGCTTCGATGTGGACTTCGGGCACGCCAAGCTGCTGCTCGAGCAGAACGACGGCGCCGGCAACACGTTCAAGGCGACCGCCAAGCCCGTGTTGATCGGCACGGCCGTCACCGGCGCCACCACCATGATCTTCTCGATCATCGTTCTGCTGACCGATCGGCTGCAGCCGGAGTTGGTGGCCAACCTGTCGGTGCTGCACCCCGAGTTCCTGCTGGGGCTGATCACCGGCGGCGCCGTCATCTACTGGTTCACCGGCGCCTCGACCCAGGCGGTGACGACCGGCGCCTATCGGGCCGTGGAGTTCATCAAGAAGAACATCCAGCTGGAAGGCTCCGACCGCGCCTCGGTCGCCGATTCCAAGCGCGTGGTCGAGATCTGCACGCAATTTGCCCAGAAGGGGATGTTCAACATTTTCCTGGGGATCTTCTTCGCCACCCTCGCCTTTTCGTTCTTCGAGCCCTTCTTCTTCGTCGGCTACCTCATCTCGATCGCCATGTTCGGGCTCTTTCAGGCCATCTTCATGGCCAACAGCGGCGGCGCCTGGGACAACGCCAAGAAGATCGTCGAGACGGAGCTGCGCGAGAAGGGCACCGAGCTGCACGCGGCGACGGTCGTCGGCGACACGGTGGGCGATCCCTTCAAGGACACCTCATCGGTCGCCATGAACCCGGTGATCAAGTTCACCACGCTGTTCGGTCTGCTGGCGGTCGAGTTGGCCGTGAGCCTGGCAACCCAGCAGGGCCGCGCCATCACTCTCGTCTTGTCGGCGGCGTTCTTCGCGATCGCCCTGGCCTTCGTCTGGCGGACGTTCTACAGGATGCGCATCGAAGTGGTGAAGGCCTGAGAGAGGCGATTCACGCCGGATCAGCTGGATGGCCGGGCACGCGCGACCATCGCCACGTAGACCGGCAGCCCGGCGATGATCAGCAGGAAGCCCCAGAACACAGCGTCGCGCCCCGAGCCGGCCACGGCCACGACCGAGTAGGCGAAAGCGGCGATCGCTACGGTGGCCGGCCGAAGTACGCCGCGCAGGCCGCTGGCTAGACCGTGCCGCACGGCGATCAGCAGCTCCGTCATGCTGGAGAAGATATAGGGGACGAGCGTCGCCAGCGTCGCCAGCAAGATGAGAAAGGTGAACGCCCCCACCAGGCCCCGCGTGAAGTTCATCAAGATCAGCACGCTGGCAATCGCGCTCGATACCACAAGCCCGAAGACCGGCGTGCCACGCTGGGAGAGCCGCCCGAAGGCGGATGGCAGGAGCCCGTCCAGCGCCGCTGCCCGCGGCAGCTGTCCCGATAGCAGCACCCAACCGTTCAGGGCGCCGAAACAGGAGATCGTAGCGCCGGCACCCAGCAGATAGCGGCCCCAGTATCCCCAGACGCTCTGTGCGGCATCGGCGTACGGCGCCGGCGAGGCGGCCAGCGTCGTGGGTGCGATGATCCCCATGACCGCGGCGGTTCCAAGGATGTAAACCGCGGCGGCAACCAGCGTGCCCAGAATCGTCGCCCGCGGGATCGTCCGCTCAGGGTCGCGAACGTCGGCCGCCGGGACGGTTCCCGACTCGAGCCCGAGGAACGCCCAGAGCGTCAGCGTCACGGTGGCCGCGATCGCCCCGGTCGTCGTCTGGCCACTGGGGTTGAACGGCACGAAGTGATCGGCATTGAAGTAGAGGAAGCCCAGGGTCCCAATCGCGATCAGCGGCAGGAGCTTGAGGATCGTGGTGATGAGCTGCACGATCCCGGCCGTTCGCACGCCCGCCACGTTGACCGCGGTGAGCAGCCAGAGCGCAGCGATCGCCATGCCGGCCGCCAGGGCCGGCATCACAGCCAGCGCCGGCCAGAACACCGTCGCATAGCTGATGAAGGCCACCGCCAGCGCGGCGTTGGTCGTCCACATCGAGATCCAGTAAGCCCAGGCCACCAGGAAACCCCCGAAATCGCCAAACCCGTGGTGGGCGTAAGCGTAGGGGCCGCCCAGGCGCGGCAGGAAACGGCCCAGCCGTGCGAAGACGAGAGCCAGACAGATGGCGCCGCCCGCGCTCACCAGCCAGCCCACCATGCTGATCCCGCCGAACGGAGCCAGCGACGATGGCAGCAGAAAGACGCCCGAGCCGATCATGTTGCCGACAACGAGCGCCGTGCAGATCCAGAGACCGAGACCGGCTGTCGGCCGGCCGCTGGGCGCGGGTGTTTTCATAAGCGCCCAAGATAGCATGGGCGGTCCGTTATGGCGATCAGCGGTTGCCCGGCACGAGTGTGAGTAGGAAAACGAGAGCCAGACCGGCGACGCCGGCGCCGGTCAGGAACGCGCCCGACGGACCGGCCCATTGCCAGAGCAGCCCGAAGGCCAGGCTGGCCGGCAGGGCACCCACCCCCACCGCCAGCTGGTAGCCACCCATCGCCGCGCCCAACTGGGAGCCCTGGGCGAACTGGGCGACCAGCGCCTTCTCCGGCCCTTCCGCCAGCCCGAAATAGAGCCCGTAGGCGATGAAGAGCGCCCAGGCGTGCCACTGGGCGAAAGCCAGAGCGAAGCCCAGGTAGACCAGAGCATAGACCGCCCAACCAGCAGCAATCACCCCGCGTGCTCCGAACCGGTCCGCCCAGTCACCACCCGGAAACGACCAAAAGGTCTTGCTGGCGTGGAAGGCCGCCCAGAGAAACGGCAGCATCGCCGTGGCCACGCCAAGCTGGCTTGCCCGCAACAGCAGAAAAGCGTCCGTCGAGTTTGCCAGCGTGAATACGAAAAATACGAACAGGGTCCGGCGCAGCTCGGGAGATCGCAAGCCCGCCAGTCCCTGGTGCGCGGCGGTTTCCACCCCGGCGCGCGGCACCTCGCTCACGGCGCGCCACAACAACAGCAGCGTCAGCGCAGCGGGTATAGCGGAGAGGGCGAAGATGAGACGCAGATCCCGGGTAATGAAGAGAAGCAGCGCACCAGCTAAGATCGGGCCCAACAGCGCGCCGGCGTGATCGAGCGCCCGCTGGGTGCCGAAGGCCAATCCCAAAGCGCCCGGCGGCGCGGACTTGGCGAGAAGCGCATCCCGGGGCGCCGATCGGATTCCCTTCCCCAACCGATCCGTCAATCGCAGCGTCAGCACCTGCCACACGGCCTCGGTGCCGGCGATGAGCGGCCGCGCCAGCGCAGCCAGACCGTACCCTAGGGCTACGAGCGGTTTCCTTCGGCCCAGCCGGTCCGACAAACTCCCCGCGAATAGTTTGACGAAGCTGTTGATCGATTCCGCAGCGCCCTCGATCAAGCCGACAGCCGGCAGGCTCGCACCCAAGACCCGGACGAGGAAGGTGGGCAGGAGCGGATAGATCATCTCGCTCGATACGTCGTTGAAGAACGAGACCGCGCCCAGGCCGAGCACGTTCCGTGGTTGGTTGAAGATTCTGCGCAGCAAGCTCCACCGCCCGCTCATTGGTTCGTGCAATCCATTTGACAGCTCGTTCCAGGCGCCCCGCTCACAATACTGACAAGCGAGAAGGTCGAGCGTATTGTTGTCCGAAGCATTTCTCCGAGTTCCGCCCTGAGCGAGCTGCGGAGGAGAGCGCGGCCGATCTCGAAACGGGCGACGACCTTGGGTGGGTTTCGCTTGACGCCGCACGGCAGGCAGTGTCTTGTTACAGTGCTTCGCCGTCGGGACGGAGCTTTTCCCCTGTACCAGAACAGAGCGTGAATGGACGCCGCACCGCCCGCTGGACAGTCAGACACCTCACAGCCGAGTGGGAGCCGTCTCGCCATCCTAACACTCGCCGCGCTGGGCGTCGTGTACGGCGACATCGGGACCAGTCCGCTGTACGCCATCCGCGAGTGCTTCCACGGTGAGTATGGGATCGAGCCGACCGCGGCGAACATCCTCGGGGTGCTCTCGCTCATGTTCTGGGCCCTGATCGTCATAGTCACCGTCAAGTACCTGATCGTCATCCTGCGCGCCGACAATCGTGGCGAAGGCGGGATCATAGCGCTGGCCGCGCTAGTGGGTCAAAGCGCCGTGCCCAAGCGGATGCGTACCGTCCTCATCGTGCTCGGACTGTTCGGGGCCGCCCTGCTCTACGGCGACGGAATGATCACCCCGGCCATCTCGGTGCTGAGCGCCGTGGAGGGCATCGGCATCATCGCGCCGGTGTTCGATCCGTTCGTCCTACCGGCGACGACCACTATCCTTATTGGGCTCTTCTTACTTCAGCGACGCGGTACACGTGGCATCGGTGTCCTATTCGGACCCGTGACGCTGCTCTGGCTCTTTGTGATCGCGGCATTGGGGATCCGCAGCGTCATTCGAGCGCCCGGCATACTCGTCGCGGCGAATCCGTGGCTCGGCGCGGAATTCCTGCTCCGAAACGGTTTCATCGGCTTCCTTGTTCTGGGGGCGGTCTTCCTGGTCGTCACGGGAGCAGAGGCGCTGTACGCCGATCTCGGGCACTTCGGGCGGCGCCCGATCCGGCTCGCCTGGCTCGCCCTTGTGCTGCCGGCGCTCCTCTGCAACTACTTCGGGCAAGGCGCCTTGCTGCTCGCACACCCCGAGGAAGCACACCACCCCTTCTACGCGCTGGCGCCCCGCTGGTCGCTGGCGCCGCTCGTCCTGCTCGCGACCGCGGCAACGATCATCGCCTCGCAGGCCGTCATCTCCGGCGCCTTCTCGCTGACCCGGCAAGCGATTCAGCTCGGCTACCTGCCACGGTTTCAGATCATCCATACCTCACCAACGGAGATCGGACAGGTCTACATCCCCCAGGTCAATCGGCTATTAATGGTGGCAACGGTCGCCCTCGTGCTTGGCTTCCGCTCCTCGAGCCAGCTGGCCGCCGCATATGGCGTTGCCGTGACCAGCACGATGTTGATCACGACGATTCTCTTCTTCGCAGTTGCGCGCTATCGCTGGCGCTGGCCGTCTTACGCCGCCGGCTTGCCGGTCGGCGTCTTTCTCGTTGTGGATCTGGCGTTATTCGGCGCCAACATCAGCAAGATTCTGCACGGCGCCTGGTTCCCTCTGGCGATCGGTGTCATCGCCTATATCTGCCTGACCACATGGCGGAAGGGCCGGTCGAGCCTGGCCGACCGGCTGCAAGCCCGTAGCCTGACGGCCCCGGAATTCATCGAGCTAATCGTGGGGCACCCGCCGATCCGTGTCCCCGGCAAGGCGGTCTTCATGACGGGGTCGCTTGAGACGGTGCCGCCCGCCCTGCTTCACAACCTCAAGCACAACAAAGTGCTTCACTCACAGATCGCCTTCCTTACGATAGTCACCGAGGAGGTACCGAGGATCTCGCGTGACGAGAAAGTGGAGGTGACGGATCTCGGCCACGGTTTCTTCAGAGTCGTGGCCCGCTACGGCTTCATGGAAGAACCCAACGTGCCCCACATTCTGGCGCTGGCGAAAGAGAAAGGCCTCGATTTCAGGCTGGCGGAGACCAGCTTCTTTCTCGGCCGCGAGAAGCTGCTCTCCCGGCGGCGGCCCGCCTTACCACGCTGGCGGCTCAAGCTATTCGACTTCATGTCGCGCAATGCGGTCACCGCAACGGAGTTCTACAATATCCCGCCCGGGCAGGTGGTGGAGCTGGGCACACAGGTGGCGATTTGAGGGTTCTTTGGCGCGACCGGGATCAGGCTGAACAGCACAGGAGTCAACTAGCCCGGGCCCGAAGCTAACCGCGCCATACCTGCCAGGAACCCAACGCGGACTCTCGACGTATACCTCCTAAAGTCAAATATTTCGCCCCGCGCCCCCGTGCTTACCACATGCACTCAGGCGGCGCATCACGCCCCAACCATTTGCAAGGGAGGATTGCAGTGAGCGACAAGAAAATCATTGCCGTTGTCGGCGCCACCGGCGCGCAGGGCGGCGGCCTGGCCCGAGCCATCCTGAACGATGCTGGCAGTGCGTTTGCCGTCCGGGCGTTGACGCGCAATCCGGACTCGGAGGTGGCCAAGGCCCTGGCGAAGCTGGGTGCGGAGGTCGTGAAGGCCGACCTGGACGACGCCGCCAGCCTGAATTCCGCTTTCGCCGGCGCCTATGGCGCATTCTGCGTGACGAACTTCTGGGAGCACTACTCGCCCGAAAAAGAGCAAGCGCAGGCCCGCGCCATGGCGGAGGCCGCCAAGAAAGCCGGACTCGAGCACGTCATCTGGTCCACATTCGAGGATACCCGCAAGTGGGTGCCGCTCGATGACGACCGCATGCCCACCCTGATGGAGAAGTACAAGGTCCCGCATTTCGACGGCAAAGCCGAGGCCAACGCGGCGTTCGGCGAGGCGGGGGTACCGACGACGTTTCTGCTGACATCATTCTATTGGGAGAACTTCATTTACTTCGGGATGGGCCCGAAGCCGGGCCCGGACGGAGTGCTGGCCCTGACTCTCCCGATAGGTGACAAGAAGATGCCCGGAATGTCGGCAGAGGACATCGGGAAGTCGGCGTACGGAATCTTCAAGAGGGGGAGTGAGTTCGTCGGCAAGACCGTCGGCGTTGCCGGCGAGCATCTGACGGGCGCGCAGATGGCGGCGGCCCTGACCAAGGCGCTGGGCCAGGAGGTCAGATACAACGCGGTATCGCCGGAGACTTATCGCGGCTTCGGGTTCCCCGGGGCCGACGACCTCGGCAACATGTTCCAATTCAAGCGCGACTTCGAGGATTACTACTGCGGCGCGCGCGACCTGACGCTCGTGCGAAGCCTCAATCCCTCGCTCCAGAGCTTCGAAGTGTGGCTCGTCGCGAACAAGGATCGCATTCCGCTGGAGTAGAGTGAAGCGTAAGACCCTCTTCCTGAGAGGTCAGCGCCAGCCGTTACTCAGAACCCGCGGCTGGCGCTTCGCTTTTCCGGCGGCACCAGCCCCCCGACCGGGCCGGGCGTGGCCTCTTCCCTTTCGCAGCCAGCCCCGCTGCTCCAATTTCGTATCGGCAGCCCGCTCTCGCTGCCATCGCCATCAGCTCGCCCCATCCCGCTCAGGCCGGGGCGGGAACTCAACGGAAGAGACGCATGACCGAGCAGCACCTTGGCATCTTCCTGATCCAGGTACTCCTACTGCTGGCCCTGGCCCGCGGCCTCGGGGAGGTTCTGCGTCGTTTCGGGCATCCGCCTCTCGTCGGCGAGATCGCCATCGGGCTCCTGCTGGGACCGACGATCCTCGGCCGGGCCTGGCCGGCGCTGCAGAGCGCGCTCTTCCCGCCCGACCCGATCCAGCTGGCGATGCTCGACACCGTCGCCTGGTTCGGCGTGCTCTTCCTGCTGCTCGAGACAGGCCTCGAGGTCGACGTGTCGGCGGCCTGGCGCCAGCGCGGGCCGGCTCTGCGGATCGGCGTCATCGGCGTGCTGGTCCCCCTGGTGGTCGGTTTCGGTCTCTCCCTGGCACTGCCCGGTCGCTATCTCACCGACCCGGGAGTTCGCGTTCCCTTCGCGCTCTTCCTCGGCACGACGATGGCGATCAGCGCGATGGTGATCATCGCCCGCGTGCTGCACGACCTGGACCTGGTTAAGAGCGACTTAGGGCTGGTGACGCTGTGCGGCTACGCGGTCAACGACATCCTGGCCTGGGTCATCCTGAGCGTCGTGCTGGGCATGGCCACGCCTCTGGGCGTGCGGATGAGCTCGGTCGCGTTATCACTGATCGTCGCCATCGCCTTCACCGCGTTCTGCCTGACCTGGGGCCTGCGCGGGGTGGACCGGTCCATCGCCTACGTCAGCCAGCGGCTGCCCGATCAACCCGGCGCCGTTCTGAGTCTGGTCAGTTGCATCGGGTTGGCGTGCGGAGCCCTAACGCATCGCGTCGGCTTGACCGCGCTCTTCGGCTTCTTCCTGGCGGGGATCATGGCCGGCGAGTCACACGCGCTCAGCGAGCGCACGCGTAACGTCGTGAGCCAGATGGTTCACTCGGTGTTCGTGCCCCTGTACTTCGCGGGCATCGGGCTGCAGTACGATTTCTTCGCCGACTTCGACTGGCTCATCGTCACCTTCGTGACCGTGATCTCCATCGTCGCCAAGTTCGGCGGCGCCTGGCTGGGCGCGCTGGGGACGGCGCTGTCCCGGGAGGACCGTCTTTCGGTAGGGATCGCCTTCACGCCTAGCGGCGTCACGGGAATCGTCGTCGCCGACCTGGCGCTCGAACACGGGATCCTCACGACCCAGGTCTTCGTCGGCATCGTCATCTCGGCGATCGTTTCGTCGCTGCTCGTCGCGCCCTGGCTCTCCTGGTCCATCCACCGGCGCAAGGCGATCAACGTGCTCGCCTTCTTCGTGCGAAGGGCGACCGTGCCCGCTCTGCGCGGCACGACGCGCTGGGAGGCCATCGACGAGCTGTGCGGTGCTCTGGCCCGTCAGGGCGCGACGCCCGCCGATGGGACGTGCGCCGCGGAGGTGCGTCAACGCGAGGAGCTGCAGGGGACGGGCACGGGCCACGGTGTGGCGATCCCCCACGCGCGCCTGCCCAACCTGAGGCGGCCGGTGCTCGCCTTCGGCCGCTCGGTCGCCGGGATAGATTGGGACGCGCCCGACGGTCTGCCCGTGCACCTGGTCTTCCTGCTGCTCAGCCCCGAGCGCGAGGGCGGTCTACAGCTCCAGATCCTCGCCGCGCTGGCAGGCGGACTGGCCGAGGCCCCGGCGCGCGAGCGGCTGATTCAGGCAAGAACGGACGCCGAGACGATGGCGGCACTGGACGCGGCGCTGCGCTCACAGGACATCACCCGGCTCACGTCGGTCTAAAACGGCTCGGTTTGGATTGCAAGGCGGAGGGCCCGGGACTCGAACCCGGAAGGGGTTTCCCCCGGCGGTTTTCAAGGTAGCTACAAGTTTTCCGCCTTAGTGCCTCAGAGTCCATTTTCGTTGCTACTAGTTGATGATCAGGGGATACCGTTTACCACGGTATCCCCGGTTTTCCGTGTAAGTCGTGATGGTCAGGTAGCAATTCAGGTAGCACCCGGGGGGGAAGTGTCTTTTAGACTTTGTACGCCCCTCCACGAAACCCCCGCCGCAGTTTGCCCCGATCCTGTACGGTTTATTTCGGCTTTTTTGGGGACACTTCGATCAGAGGGTCGGATGAAATGACTGAGTTGAGAAGTTGCCCAGCCTGTGAAGCTCCGCTACCCACGAACGACAAGCGTCGGATCTGGTGCTCCGGGGGGTGTCGCAGATGGGTGTCGAAGGTGGGAGGTCCGCTCGCTGCCGCTGAGCTGAAGGAGTCTTGGGCCTCACAGTGGGGGTCGGTGGCACGCTCGAAGCTGCCAGGCGCAGCGAAGTCAGAGGCTATTGCCGCTCAGCTACAGCGCGAGGCGGCGACGCTGCGGGCGGTGGCGCGAAAGTCATAGCTGTGGGATATCAGTGCCCCCAGGGTGGCCCTGGCTTCGCGTTAACGCGATTGTGGGCGCAGTTCTCTGATTCCGGCGCGTCCCACAGTTAAACGGCGTGCGATCGTCTCTGTTACTCGCTCAAGCTAGGAACCAGATTCAAGTTACCGATACGTGTATGTTGAATTCCACTGGCGGGCTCCGGTTGCCTGCCGCGTCCTCTAAGACCACCCGCAGTGTCCTAGATCCTGAGCATCGTTCTTCAGCAGATGTGCAACTGATCCAAAAACTGATCGATCCTTGTGTTTGGCCCATGACCTGTAGGTTGAAGTCAAACGACGTGAAACGGCCGACGGATTGCTCAATAAACGTACGGGTAAGATTCCCATCTGAATCCGAGAAGTTGATGGTGCCCCACGTTCTGTCGCCTGGTGTGCCGGAAATCATGTCCGGAAACCGGATCGAGTTTACTGCTGGAAGTCCAGGGGCTGAAGGCACTCGTTCACGCTGCCGGGCAGTTGCAAGAGCTGGGATATCTTGGCCAGGAAGTCGAATAAATCGCTCACTCACCCAACCCCATCGATGGTCGCCGAGTCCGCCAGGTCAACTAGACACCAGCTTCCCCTGCAATCGAGAAGCTTTGGTTTCTGACCTCTCGTGACGGTTCCGATAACCGCCTCCCGAGTGGATGGGCCATTACGGACATTTAGTTCGCTTGCTAGGACAGTGACCCAACTGGCCTGTGTTTCCAAATCATCCGCAGGCTCCGGCCGGCCCCTGAGCACAAGGCCAAGAATGACAACAGAGATGGCGAGCACCACACCGCCAACAAGATTGCGCCAGCCGATTCGTTGGGCTCTTAACCAAGCAGAACGAAGCGAATCTCCGCTCGGCTTCCCCCGCACCGCGTATTCTGCATCCGATGTCGCGATGCTGGAGGCACTGGATTCCCCGTGAACCGGCCTCTGTGGGGTGTGACCCGCGTCCGAAGCGGCTGACGCGCTAGATAGTCTTTCTACACCGAAGATCACTAGGAAGGCTGCCGCCGCCAGAGTCCAGTAGCTCCCAATCGCCAGATTCCCAATCAGATCATCGCCGAGCCGATTTTCTGAGTGCCTCGGCAAAATTGTGAAATAGCCTATTTGAAGCCCACCAAAAATCTGGCATTTCAGGATAGACATAAGTTTTCTCTTCATCTATAGCTGCTCCTTCTTCAACTATGTCAATCAGACTGCCCAACAGCCCAAGTTCATCGGACCAATTGACATCAGATTGCGGATAGTCGTTTGTAGCGGTTGCAACATAGCCGAGCTGTCCGCTCCAAACTGGTTTCTGTGATTTAATATCCCATAGGTTGAATTTTGCGACAATTTTGCGGTGAGCACGCCGATATTTGTTAGTTAATGCACCGGTACTGTCTCTTGCCTCACTCTTGGTTTGCCATCTTTCATAGTTCTCAATCCTAACCATTACCAGATAAGCAGGTCCGGGATTTGCAGTGAGGGGTCCATGAAGTTTAAGAAGATCTTCATCACTGACGTTTAGCGTAGACTTATAGTTCTCAAGAAATCTCCAGTAATCCTCCTGTCCCATCATATCAATTACCATTGTAGCCGGAATCGTGTTTACGCCCGGTAAGTCTTCACCTAACCTGTCTCTTAAGTATCCAGCGCCAGCTGCGGTGCTAATGTCGTGGGACTTGTCCTCTGAGACTATAGAGGTTACTCCTCCTATCAGAAAAGTACAGTTTTCAAGTGGCCGATCCTTGAATTCAGGATCAATTACAAGATTCTCAACCTTTGGGCCGCCGCATTGACAGATTGTCAGCAATAAAACTAAAGCTATAGCTGTCTGGCTAAAAAACCGTCGGCGTTTCATATTGTCCTCACTTTAAGTCTTAATGCATTGATCTGCAAAAAGATTCAATTCAACGAGTCCTCCCTGCTGAAGGTCTGACAATTATTTGGAGGAAAAGGTACTTTTCCACCACCCAAGTGGAAAGATTTCCCTCTCGTTCCCGGTACTTCCCGCTGAGTTACGGCACAATTGCGGCACAGCCCTTCCGCGCTGTCTCACAATGCTATGCCGTCCACGTTAGAACGTGTGTACAGGACCCGATTTCTTGGACAATAGGACGGCTCAATCACGTCGCCTGCAGAGTGAGTTGACGACGCACCTCGGCCGGGGTCCTGTGACCATGTCGTTCGATCAGCCACTCGTTGTTGTACGCCTCAATGAACTCGCCGATGATCTCCCTCGCTTCCTCGAGATTCTTGAAGTCG
>CP070722.1:2653192-2658020 GCA_020350785.1 Gemmatimonadota bacterium | reverse complement strand
CGATCTGAGTCGGGTCGCCAACACCAACTCCGCGCGTCGGTCCCCCGGTTCCTCCCGGCTCATCTAAGGGTGTGGGGGCGGGTCGGCGAGCGGAGCTGGGGTTAGCGAGCCCACGCTCACGGGTGAGCGTGAGCGTGGGGGAGGCCGGAGCGAGACGACCCGCCCCCACCGCCAACAGACGTCGGCCCTTGTCGTGCACTGCATTGTCCACTGCCTACCTCACGTCTATGATGAGCCGCACCGGAAAGCAACGGGAGAAGCCGATGAGCACGTTCCAGACGCTGGACTGGCTGGTGGTGGGCGCCTACTTCGCCGTGCTGCTCGGCGTGGCCTGGTGGGTACTCAAGCAGAAGCAGGAGACCGCGGCCGACTACTTCCTCGCCGGCCGCCATGTCGGCTGGTTCGTCATCGGCGCTTCGATCTTCGCCTCCAACATCGGGTCCGAGCACATCGTCGGGCTGGCCGGCACCGCCGCCAAAACCGGCGTCGTGATGGGGCTCTACGAGCTGCACTCTTGGCTGGCGCTGCTGCTGGGTTGGGTCTTCATACCCTTCTATCTGCGCAGCCGCGTCTTCACCATGCCCGAGTTCCTGGAGAAGCGCTACAGCCCCTCGGCCCGCTGGTTCCTCTCGCTGGTCATGCTGGTCGGCTACGTGCTTACCAAAGTTTCGGTGACCGTCTACGCGGGCGCCGTGGTCTTCCAGGTGCTGATGGGGATCGACTTCTGGACCGGCGCGCTGATCGTCGTCATCCTCACCGGGATCTACACCGTGGCCGGCGGATTGCGCGCCGTCGTCTACACCGAGGCCGTGCAGATGGTGGTGCTGATCGCCGGCTCGCTAACCGTGACGGTGATGGGGCTGGTGAAGATCGGTGGCTGGGAGAACCTGGTGGCCGCCGCGGGTAGCGATCACCTCAACCTCTTCCTGCCGGCCGACCATCCCGAGTTCCCCTGGCCGGGGATGGTGATCGCGCCACCGATCGTCGGCCTCTGGTACTGGTGCACCGACCAGTACATCGTGCAGCGGGCGCTAGCGGGACGCGACGAGGCTCAGGCCCGGCGCGGCACGATCTTCGCCGCTTACTTGAAGCTGCTCCCCTTCTTCATCTTCCTCATCCCCGGCGTCATCGCCTACGCCCTGGCCCGCTCAGGTCAGCTGGAGCTGGGGGCCGCCGACCAGGCGTTCCCGGTGATGGTGAAGGCGCTGTTGCCGGTGGGGCTGCGGGGTCTGGTGGCCGGCGGCTTGCTGGCCGCGCTGATGAGCTCGCTGGCCGCGGTCTTCAACTCGTGCTCGACGCTGTTCACCATGGACATATATAAGAAGCTGCGTCCCGAGGCTGCGGAGCGGACCCTGGTCACGGTGGGCCGGATCGCGACGGGCGTGGTCGTGGTCTTCGGGATCCTCTGGATCCCGCTGATGCAGAACATCTCCGGCGAGCTGTATCACTATCTGCAGAGCGTGCAGGCCTACATCGCGCCGCCCATCGCGGCGGTCTTCTTCCTGGGCCTCTTCTGGAAGCGGTTGAACGCGGCGGGCGCGATGAGCGCGCTGGTAGGCGGCTTCGCCATCGGCATGCTGCGACTCGTCGCCGAGCTGAACAAGTCTGCGCTGGGCGGATTTCTCTACTGGTTCGCCGACGTGAACTTTCTCTACTTCGCCATCCTGCTGACGGGCGTCTGCGTCGCGCTCCTGGTCGGCGTGAGCCTGCTGTATCCGGCGCCCGGCCTCGAGCAGATCAATGGACTCACCTATGCCACGACGATGGCGGAGGACCGGGCGCGCTCGCGCGCCAGCTGGAACGCGCGGGACGTGGTGCTCTCGCTGGTCGTCCTGGCGGTCATCGCGGCGATCCTGATCTACTTCTCGCCGCTGGGCGTGGGTTGAGGCGGTACACTTCACCTGCAAAACGGAGGATCCTATGTCCAGGAGGTTGTCCGTAGTCACAGCGTCGCTGGCGATGCTGGCAGCCGGTCCGGCCGCCGCCCAGCAGGTTGCCGTGGACCTGGTACCGTTCGCTGGCGCCTACCTGCCGATGGCCGACGTCTACGACTGGAGCGATACGGAGGTGGGCATAACGGCCACCATCACCGGGAAACACAAGACAGGGTTTGCCTTCGGTGGTCGCCTCACCCTCTGGTTCAACGACGCGTTTGGATTGGAGGGTGGCTTCGCCTACGGGCCCAGCGACGTGGACTATGACCTGACGGTGCGGGGTGACGGGCTGAGCGAGTCCGTATCGACGAGTGTTTCCGCCAGCGTCTGGCGCGGGAGCCTCAAGGGAATACTCAACCTGGTTCGTTCAGCGGATGCTCCGGTGAACTTCTACGTCGGCGGCGGCATCGGGCTCGTGGGCCGAAGCGGCGACGGGTACGAGCAGTTCGTGATCCAGTTTTTCGATGAGAATCTGGTCTTCGAGAACGAAGGGACGACCGACGTCGGCGGAGTGCTGAACGTCGGCGTAGCGTTTGACGTTTCGGAGTTGATCGCGATTCGCATCGATTTGGAGGACTACATCCACTCGGTAAAGCAGACATTGACGTTAGAGGGTGAAAGCTTCGAGTCCGACTCGAAGCTGCAGAACGATCTACTGCTGACGGGCGGGGTCGCGATCCGCCTGGGCCGCTGACGCTATCGCCCCGTCGCAACCGGAGCGGACCCGCGTCGCGACGTATAGCCGGGCTGAGGGCCCTGAGAAACGAACGAGCGCTAAGTCGAACAGGGGGCGGCCCCCGTCACGGGGGCCGCCCTTACGCGCGAGAGCTCCACTACCCTCCCGGTCCGCCCGGCACCGGTGGCGGCGGACTGTCCGAGTTCCAGATCTCCACCGCGATCAGCCACGACCCGTCCGGCTGCCGGCGCCAGATGTGGACGAACTTGCCCGTGTCCGTCACGGGCTCCGCCATGCCCTCCAGTATCGCCGAGAACGTGTAGCCGCCCCGGAGAAAGGCGACCTCGCGACTGCCGTCGATCTCGTCGACCGTGGTGCTGAACGCCGTGACGGTCGGCCAACTCTCGATCATCTCGCGGATCGCCTCCGTGCCCTGCAGCGACGGCGCGTTCGGCGGCATGTCCACGGCATCTTCCGCATAGTGCGTCACGAAGGTCGCCCAATCATTCGCCTCGAAGTCCTGGGTGTACGATTCGAGCGCTGCGTTGATCGCCGCCACGTCCTCGTCCGCGAGATCTCCCGCTCGCTCGGGTCCGATCCACACCGCCCCCACGACGAGTCCAATGACGGCACCGAGTACCAGGAAACCGATTTGCCTCATGTTCTGACCTCCTGTGAAGCTTTCATACTCCGTCTTTGTCGTTCGCCAACCGCTGACATCCAAGTGGTGAGCCGGTCAGACGACGACCGGGAACTCCGAGATTCTGATCTCCGTGCATCCATAAGGCACCAGGATGACCTGCTCGTCGGGCTGGGCGGAGCGGATGGGGCTCCAGGGGATCGGCCCCGTGATGCCGCCGTAGCGCTGCCACTCCGGGATGCGGCGCGCCCGGGCCGAAATCTCCAGCGGGGCCCCCTCGGCCGACCACGGCTGATCGCCCGGCGGCTTGGCCGCTACTTCGTAGGCCTCGTCGGCCCGCTTGAGGTCCTCGTTCAGCAGGCCGTAGTTCCACGGTTCCTCTGTGCGGATCTCGAAGTCGGCATAGGGCTCGCTCCCCTTCACTCTCGTCCACCACTCGCGCCGCCTGAGGGCGAAGACCAGCGGCCCACGCTCGAGCGCGGCGGAGCGCTCGTGCCAGCGCGACACGCGGAGCCTCATCGGCAGGTGCAGCTCCAGTCGGTCGCCGTCGCTCCACGAATGGTCCACGCTCACTACGGTGCCGGCCGCCGGCTCCGCCAGCGGCTGTCCGTTCAGATGCAGCTCCGCGTCCTCCGCCCAATGCGGTATGCGCAGGTGCAATGGAAACGAGACCTGTGACGGACCGTGGTAGACGAAGCGTACGGTTTCCTCGAACGGGTAGTCGGTCTCTTCCGCAAAACGCACTTCGACGCCGTCGGCCACCCGCCCCCTGACCTCGCACGGTGCATAGACGAGAGCGGCCAGTCCGTCGTCGGGCGTCGCCATCCACAGGTGCGCGGTCAGCTTGGGCCAGCCCTGATGAAGATTCGCGGTGCAACAGCCGTAACCGGTCTCCAGCCCGACCAGCGTATCGTCGGCGTGCCGGGTGCTGAAGTTGTGGTACTCCTTGGTGCAGGCGATCTGGTTGGGCATCTGATAGTAGTGGCGGCCGGCGAACCGCGGGCTGAGCGCCGCCGGCAACGCGTTGTAAGCCACACGCTCCAGCCGGTCGGCATGGCGCACGCTCCCGGTGATCGGCAGCAGGCTCTCCAGGCTGAACATGTACTCGACCACCGCGCAGGTCTCGACGCCCTGTGTCGGGTCGGTGCCGTGCAGCATCTCATCGCCCGACCAGATGCCCTGCACCTGGCCGTGCCGCGTCATCAGGTGCTCGATTCCCGCCTCGACCGCGCTCAGGTAGCGGTCGTCGCCCGACTGCTGATACCACACGCCGGGCTGCTTGATGCCCATCGCCGTGTTGACGACGTGCCAGATCCCCGGCTCGCTGGTGAAGCGCTTCGTCCAGTCCTCCGTCTGCCCGAAGACCAGCTCGCCCAGCTCCAACAAGAAGGCATCGCCCGTGCGGTTGTAGAGCCAGTGGATGCTGGCCAGGTTCTCGCCGCCGCGCCGCTGGCCCCAGTAGGTGTAGTGGCCCAGCGGCTTCGACGGGAGCTCGCGCGCCTGGAAGCGGAAGTACTCGCGCATCAGCTCCAGCACCCGCTCGTCGCCCGTCGCCTCGTGATGCTGTTGCAGCACCTT
>CP070722.1:2637295-2653092 GCA_020350785.1 Gemmatimonadota bacterium | reverse complement strand
GATCGTGCAATGCCGGTGGCAGGTGCTCTGGGAGAATGACATTCTCGGCTGCCAGCAGGACGGCGCGCTCCATCGCGTTGCGAAGCTCCCGGATATTCCCAGGCCACGGATACCGACGAATGAGGTCAGCCGCTTCGGGGGACATCCCCGGCTTCGCCCGGCGGTACTCACAGGCGTAGAGTGCCACGAAGTGTTCGGCTAAGATGCGAATGTCATCGCCGCGGTCCCGCAGCGGCGGCAGCGTGATCACTACAACCGCAAGACGATAGAACAGATCCTCGCGAAAGCGACCGCTCTCAACATCAGACCGGAGATCGCGGTTCGTCGCGGCGACGACCCGAGTATCGACCGGAATCGTGGCATTGCCACCCACCCGCTCCACCTCGCGCGCCTCCAGAGTGCGAAGAATCTTGGCTTGGACCTGCAAGCTCATGTCTCCGACCTCATCGAGGAACAGCGTACCACCCGCCGCGCGTTCGATCTTGCCGACGCGCCGTCCAGCCGCCCCCGTGAACGATCCCTTCTCGTGCCCAAACAACTCCGATTCGAGTAGCGTCTCAGGGATCGCCGCGCAATTGACCGGGACGAAGGGACCCTCAGCACGCTGGCTGTGCTGGTGAACCGCCCGCGCCAAAACCTCTTTGCCGGTCCCGGTCTCACCGCACAGAAGAACAGTCGCAGCGCTGTCGGCCACCTGATATACGGTGGTCAAAGCCGCCAACAGCGCAGGACTCCGTCCTATGACGTGCTGGCTGTCAAACGGACACGGCCAATGCGCCGCCTCTTTAGTGAAGCCGCCCGCATCTCTGCTCTGTCCGGGGCCCGCACATTCGCCCACGAAGTCTGACCGCGCTTCCCTCATAGCGTCGGATCCATGGTGACTCATTCCTGCCCAATACATTGGGGCCTTCCGCCCCGAAATCAAGGTGTCTGAGAGCCGCTCGCTTCACTCGGCCTCTCGCACCTCCTTGAGACAAACCACTAGAATATCTCGTGCCCACTGAGAATGACGCCTAGCCTACCTGCGGCGGGCTCTTTTGGCAAGGTCTGAGCTTCCGCTCAACATTCTTGGTCCTGTCTAATCTGCGCCACATCTCTCGCCCCGATTCGTGGCTGACCGGCGCCAACTCTCGTCACCTCAGTGCTCCTCCCAACCGCTGACTGCTCAGGCGCCAAAGCGCACAAGAACAAGAAATTTCCTGCTTCTCGAGCTCTGCGGAGCCGCGCACCCATTTGCAGCACAGTCACAGCAGGGGCAACAGTTGTGCCAACACCGTATCAATTCCTAGTTGAACCTGCAGGGCGGACCGAGTTCCAGCCGTCCGAAGGAGCGCGCGCCCTGACGGCCTGTCCCGCCAAGATCAGGGGCGTGCAAGTGATTGCAGTATATGTAGTTGTGAGCGCCGGTTCGCGCGGCGCGAGTGAGCGACCCGTGGCCGAGGCGCAGCGAGTAAAGCCCTCGATCTTCGCCAGCGCCTCAGCTCATCGCCACCTGTGCCCTTCCGGGTCCACCTGGCGGCCATCGACCAGCACCTCGTAGTGCTGGTGCGGTCCCGTCGCCAGTCCGCTGTCACCGACCAGGGCGACCGGGTGGCCGCGTGGGACGATCTGTCCAGCACGCACGAGGATCTGCGAGCAGTGGGCATATCTGGTCATGACGCCATACCCGTGATCGATCAAGACGACCTCTCCGAAGCCGGCTTCGAATCCGGTGGCCACGACCAGGCCTGCCGCCGGTGCGACGATGGGCGCGCCCCAGGCGGCCGCGATGTCGACCCCTCGATGCGGCCGACTGCGACGGAGGATCGGATGATCCCTCCTCTGCAAGAACGGGCTGGTCAGCCATCCATCCGTGGGTGCAAACCACTCACCGCCGCCCGCCATATCCGACCCCGCCGTCTGGCCAGCCCGCGCGCCGCCCGGGCTGGAAATCGCCACGGCGTTGGCGCGCCGCAGCAACTCGACCAGATCGTCTTTCGGCGTGGCGGCGGGCACAGCCGAAACAGCGCGTTCGCCGCGGGTCGCCCCGGCCGACACCGCCTCGACCTTGGCAGTCGCGCGCCGCCACACGGACCCGTGGGGTAGAAACGCGAGGACCCCGGAGACGATCAGCAGCATGGCGATCACCCCGAGCCCCGTCATGCCTCCGCTTGCGACGCGCCGACTCTCCGCATGACGAGGCGTCACCGTAACGGTCCAGCGAGTCGCTGCCTCGCGGAGACGGTTCCCAGCCGCGTCAGGCCGGCCCACGCCGCCCACGTGTTGCCGGCTCGTTGAGGCCGCTTCACGACAGCGGTCCGCGTCGTGAGAGTCCGATCTCGTCCGCACAGTCACCTCTCGACCACCCGTTCGACGCTCCAGCTCGAGCCGCCGCTGAGCAGAACCAAGCCGCGAAGCTGCGCGCCGACCGGCGACCCGGCCACACTTCCGGTCGCGACGATCTCGACTTCTCTCGCTCCAAACGCGACACGTTCGACGAACTGGTCCATCTCGCCCTGAATCCACTCGCGTGAAGCACGCGGAAGAGAAGTCAATAGCTGGTACGAGTTGCGGTAAGCACCCGATCGGCGCCGCGCCACGATCGCCAGCGCCGCTTCGGAGTCGATCCCCGGCAACGTCATCAGAACTGGCAAGGGCGCCGCATTCACGTTGACCCGGCCGTCCCCCGCCGCGCTCAAGTACGGAGCTACACGCAGGTACAGCTCCCGACTCATCCCCGCCACATCCTGTAGCTCGTCAATCGATTCGAATGGGGCATTCCTGGGCCGGACCGGCGGTCTCCGAGTTGCATACTCACGTGCCTCCGCGCCATGTGGCCGGCGCACCGGGTCGGCATCGCGCCAATCAATGATCGCATCGACAAGCCCCCGAGCCTGGTTCACCCCGACGCCCAGGTTGACGAACAGCCGCCGCAGCACCTCCTCGTCGGCCAGGTTCAGCTGCACTCGGGCCCTGCAATCGAGCGCGATCGCCAGACCACTCACACCCTCGCCGCTGAACTCGACCGGCGCGACCACCGTATCGCCCACCGTCCGCAAGACCGGCGCACCGGCTCGGCCTTCGAGTACCCGATCGATGTCACCGATCGCCCAGGTTAGGGCGGCGCGCGCCGCCCAGCGCGCGCGGCTGGCGGCCCGCGCGTTGGCCGCCGCCCGCCGCTCCGCCCTCGCATCCGCCTGAAATGCGACCCCCAGGACGCCCACGAACACGAGGATCCAGAGCACCGCCACCAGGGCGAACCCGCGATCACCGCGGCGAACGCTCACCACTGGCCCGCACCCATCGGAACAACGATCGGTAGCATCAGGAGCGGCGGTATCCCATCATCGTCAGCAGCCCCCAGCCTCACCCTCGCTAAACGCGAGAGTTGAAGCTCCACGGCCTCCGGCAGCACCGCCTCCGACTCCCACTCTGCCACCCAGCGCTTCCTGCCGCCGATCTCGACCAGGTACCGCAGCGAAAGCCCGGTTGCCAAAGGTGCGATCGCCAGCGTTTCCGCCACGGCCGCCCCGCCGCCGAGGATCGGCGTGATCTCGGCCAGCAGACCGCGCCCGGGCGTCAATTCATCTCGATCCACCCAGAGTCGCACGCGATGGGGGCCCGGACGCAGCGACCCGGCATCGACAACAGCAAAGCTCAGCTCGTCCGACGGTATCGGGTCGTTGGGGTGGGTGCCCTGGAAGGGGCCGGCCCCTTCCGGCAACCCCGCGGCCCGCAGCCAGGACTCGAGCAATGCCCGGCCGGCCGCTCCGGCGATGACAGGCTCACGCGCTGCCCGTGACCGCGCGGCGCCGTCGGCGATAGCCGTGAGCCCCCCATGGGCCGCGGCCACGACCAGGCCGGTCACCGCCAGAGCGACGAGCAGCTCGGCGAGCGTGAAACCCCGCTCACTCGACCTCACGACCCGCCCCCCGGCACGATCCCGGCCCGCATGGGGCGATACAGGATCGTCTCCACCTCGAAGTCGCTCGCTTCCCAGTCGATACGCACGGCCGCGTGCCAGAACTGGGGCGCGTTAGCCTCCGGGCGTGCGATCGCCCTCCAGCGGTAGCGGCGCCTTGATAGCGTGACCTCGCCGGCCTGAGCCTCCCTGTACTGCAGCAACAACTCCGGCGGCAGAGTCGACAGCTCGTTCATCTTCCAATCGGCCAGCGCCACGGCCTCGCGATGCCGTTCGGCGGCCGCCTGGGCGCGCAGGGTGCGCGACGACACCTCGAACGCCGTTGCCAAGCCCAGGGCGAAGATGGCGAGGGCAACCAGCGCCTCGACCAGCGTGAACCCGCTCTCAGCGCCGCCGCGCATCGATCGCCGCCGTTATGGGGTCCACATCGACCTTATAGACCCCTTCAGCATCGGAGACGTAGACGGGCAGGCCACGCGCCTGGCCCTGCGAATCGAACGTCGTGACCGCCCAACCGCCGCGTCCGCCCAGCAGTCGCACGCCACTCCCGATGGGGAGCGCGTCACGGCGTAAGGTGTCGGCGCCACGCTCGGCCGCGGCCTGCACAACGACCCAGTACGCACCCGTCGCCAACTCCAGAGCCACCGAGACCTGGGCGCCCCGGGTCGTCGCCGCATCGCGCGCCGTACGGTAGGCCGAGACTATCTCCCTCACCGCCTGGTCCGATCCGCCGCGCGAGAGGCTCGAAAGCTCCGGCAGCACGACCGCAGCGGCGACGCCCAGGATCGAGAACACGACCACTAGCTCCATCAGGCTTGCGCCGCGCCGATCCATGACCGCCCGCCGGGCGGCTCGCCGCCGCCAGCTCCGGCAGTGGGTCACCGCGCCCCCTCAGCGGGATTCGAGTTGCGGCGCTCCGGCAGGGGAGCCGAGTTGGGAACCGAATCGCGGCGTTCCGGCGGAACCGGGATCGAGTCCGGGACGGACTCGCGAATCTCGGGGATGGGCGCGATCGTGTCCGCTACGCTGTCCCGCAACTGCAGGAGCGGAATCGTCTCGGGAAGCCGTTCCTCGAGGTTCTCCGTCGCCCCGATCAGTTGGCGGGTAGTCTCGTCCAGCTCCTCGTCATCGTACACGACGTGAGGCGTCAGCAGCAGGAAGAGCTCCGTCGTGATCGTCTGGCTCCGGGTAGAGCGGAAGAGAGCGCCGACGAACGGGATGTCCTTGAGTAGAGGAACTCCGCTGTTGCTGGTCTCCTCCTGGTTGTCTATCAGACCGCCGAGGATGACCGTGTGCCCATCTCTCACCAGTAGCTCCGTCTGCGCCTCCCGGGTATTGATAACCGGCGCGCCAAACTGTGTCTCCGCCGTCGCCACGCTCACCTCCTGCTGCACCGCCAAGTTCACATACCCGTCGGCATTGATGGTCGGACGGATGAGCAGTTGGGTTCCTACGTTGCGATACTGAACCACCTGGTCTCGTACCGCGGCATCGGTGGGCAGAGCACGGAAGACCTGGATGAAGGGACGCTGGTCGCCGACCAGGATGCGAGCCTCGAGATTGTTCTGGGCCAAGATCACCGGTCGTGACAGAATCGTCACGTCGCCCTCGGCCGCCAGCGCTCTGATTATGACGCTCGCGTTGACATCCCCGATGCCCAGAAACTGGAGAGCCACATTGCCCGCCGAGAGACCTTCAAGGTTGAAAGTGACGCCAGAGTCGTCCCCTTCTCTCAAGGGAACGTCGACGGTGACACCCAGGTCCGATTGCTTGTTGCGGCGGACTTCGGCGATCAACACCTCGATCAGAACCTGCAGGGGCCGACTGTCGAGCTCATCGATGGCTCCCTGGAGAATCTCGTAGTCCGTCGGGGTGGCCAGTATCAAGATGGCGTTGCGCAAAGGATCGGGAACCAGATCGACCGGCGATTCGAGTCCCAAGGGCAGACCCTCGCCCTGCCCACCGACCGTCACGGAGCCCCGCCCCTGCACCGGCTGCCCCCCCCGCAAGGCATCCACGTCCCGGTAGGCCACCTGACTCTGCTCCTCGAGCCCCCGCGAGAGAGTTTCCCCGAACGAGCTCTCCAGCCCGCCGAAGTCGCTGCCCATGCCGAAAAGCGCGCGCAGTGTTTGTACGATCGTCTCGGCCCGGGCGTGGCGAAGCTTGTGAACGAACAGGCGACGATCCGATCCGGCGAAGCCGCCAACCTGCGGCGTCGGTCGAAACGCCGGCTCCACCTCCTCTTCCGTGCCCGCGATGGCGACGATCCGAATCAAGCCGTCCTCCTCGATCAGCTCGAGGTCGTTGCCCCGGGCCACGCTTTCCAAAAGGCCCCGCACCTCGGCCAACGACACCGGGCGGCTGGTTCGCAGCGTCACCGAGCGAGAGGGGAGATCCCCATACACGATGTTCAGACCGGCCACCTCAGCCAGGCTGCTGACCACGATCTGCAGATCCGCGGCCTGGAAGTCGAAGGCCGCCGTCGAATCGCTGACCTGCACACCCCGAGCTTCCGGCTCCTGACCGCTGGCAGCGGCCGTCAGAGCAAAGAGCAGTGTAAGTCCCGCGGCGAATTTGTACATCTGGCGAATCATGGCTTCTGCTGCTCCTTTATCGTGCCTGGCAGACTGAGAGTGAAAGTCGTGTCCGGGGTCTCGAAAACCGCGGTCCCCCGCTCGATGCTCACCAACCGCAACCCTTCAAACTCCTCTCCGAGGCGCACTACCTTGGAAGCACGACCCGGTATCTCGAGCGCCGCCAGCCCTCCGCCGCCGGGGAACAGGGCGGTGCCCAGAAGGCGCATACGAGCCAACCCCGGCGGCAGACGATTGGCGCGCGCAACCGCGCTCGTCCGCTCGCCGGGCAACAGGTATCGACTGCCGGGCCGACGGCGATTGGGGCGGAACGGATCCCTCGATACGGCCGACAGCACGATGGACATCGAGGAAGCGTCATCTGCGGACCCCGCCTGGGAGGTGGTCAGCTCGACCAAGTCGGGCGCCGCTCCCCGCGGCAACGGCTCGAGCCGCCAGGCCCCCACCGCCGCTGAGACGGCTAGCGCGGTCGCCAGCACGAGCGTCAGCAACGCCAGGCGGCTGGGCAAACTCCACTGTCTGATCATGCCCCCGAGCCTCCCTCCTTGTTTTCCGCCAGCGAGACGCCAGGCTCCACCAGCATGAAACCCGCCGCCGTGAACTCGAAGGTCAGCACCTCTGCGTCGTCGCCGCTCGCAGAGGCGGTCCGCAGACCCTGTATGCGCAGGTTGTCGACGCGCACCAGTTTCGCGCCCGTTTCCAACGAGAGGAGAAGCGTCAGCAGTCCCTCCAGATCCGACTCGCCCTGCACCCGCAGCGGCAGCGCGATGAGGCCGACGCCGGCTTCCTGCGCCGGAACAGGTTCCAGCCGCGTCAGAAGCACACGGCTCTCACGGCCGTTGGCTTGCAGGTACTGAGCGAGCGCCGCTCCGGCCATCGCCGGGTTCTCACCGCCGAACAGGCGCTCCGCGACCTGCAGCAGGCGCTCCGCGCCCTCCTGGAGAACCGCGGGATACTGATCCGCTGCCGCCAGTACCTCGAACTCGCGCCGCAGGACCTCTCGCTCGGCGGCCAGCCTCTCGGACGCCGCCTCGACCGATCGCAGGTAAGGGGCGGCAACCAGCGTCCACGCGAGAGCGGGCACCAGAACGAGAGCGCCGATCGTGAGCGCGCGGCGATCGCGGCTCGAAAGCGTCGGTATTCTCATCGCTAACCCCCTTCGCCCGACTCCGGTGGTACGGCCGCCAAGGCCGAATCAGCCTCGATGGCCAGCGCGAGGTCAAAGCTCTCGCCCTCTCCCGAGCCATCGGCTCGCCGCGCACTTGTCAACGACACCTCCCGCAACAACGGCGATGCCTCGAGCGCGGGAACGATCGCGGACGCCGAACTGGCCACTCCGGTCAGGCGAAGCTGCATCCCCTCGGCGCTGAGCGAGACGAGGTAGGCTGAATCCGGCAGCGCCTCCGCCAGCGCCGCTACCGCCGGCGTCCAAAGCAACGTGCTCTGCTCGACGCTCGCGATCGATTCGAGCCGGACGCGAATCGCCTCGGCCGTCTGGCGCATCTGCAGCGCCTGCGATACCTCGAGGGCGTGCGCTCGCCGCTCTGCCGCTACCGCGTCGAATTCGCGGCCCAGCCCCCAGAGCCGCAGCCCTCCCGCCGTCGCGATCGCCACAACGGCAGCGGCCGCCAGGCCGGCCACCCGGCGGTTGAGCCGGCCCTGCCTGACGCGCCGCGCCCGCTCCGAGAGCAACAGCGGCGCCGAGTCCGGAACCAGCGCCGCGCCATACGCCGCGAGCGCCGCCGGCTCGAATTCGCTCAGCGCCGCCGCTTCCAGCGGCTCCTCACCGGTCTCGCGCGACAGATCGTTCGATATCTTTCGCCAGTCGTCAGCCGCGGCCAGCACGACCGTCCGCCGCCGCCCGCCCGGGCCGTCCGCCTCGCCGGGGCCCGCCCTCCCGAGGCCGGCGACGAGGCCGGCGACGTCCGTCGCCGCTATCCCGTTCCACGGCTCCAAGAGGTGAGGCACGCCCTCCTGCACCGCGATCCCTTCACGCCAGCCCGGCCCGTAGATCGCGATCGTCAGTGGACCCTTGCGGGCGCCGGGCACGAGCGCAGCGACGGCGCCGATGATCGCGAGCGGCGCCGCGGTGATCACATCCGGGCGGAATCCCGCCTCGGACACGGCCGCATAGATCGACTCGACCCGGCTGGCACTCCCGCAAACCGCCATCGCCCGCACGGTTTCGCCGCGCCTTCTCCGTCCTAGAGATTCCGCGTCCGCCGCCACCGCACCCGCGCCCACCAGGAAATACCGTCGCACGTTGCGCGTCAGCAGCGGTCGCAGATCGCCGCGCCGCACGGGCGGCACCGGGATGACCTTCGCGTGCGCCAGCGGACGCAGCAGCGCAATGCTCGCCCTGCCGCCCACCGCTCCCAGATCATCTCTCAGCTCGGCGAGCGCGGCGCTGAGATCGGGCCAACTCCCATCCTCAGTCGGCGGTTGGAGCTGACGCGTAAGCACACGCCCGGGTCTGAGGCCGCTCAGGGTTCGCCGCAGTTCAACGGCGATGACCCGATCGGTTCCGATGGCCAGACCCAGGCGCTTTCCGCGCCTCGCCCTCAGCGTGCGGACCGCCGCGCGAGACCGATGACGCACCCAATCGACTGGTTTCATTATCCCCAACATCAGTTCAGAAGGCATCGACGCGGACACCGTATATCGCCTGAAGCAGTGAGAGTGCGACGAACCCCGCAACCACACCGAAAGCCACGATCAGCGCCGGCTCGACGAGCCTCATCAGACGCTCCAGACCGCGCTGCAAGTCCTGTTCGGCGGCGTTTGCCGCTCGCTCCAGCATCTCGGGCAGGCGGCCGCCCTCCTCGCCCAGCTGGACCATCTGCACGAAGACGTAGGGGAAGGCGTGACCGCGCCCCAGCGCCGTCGCCAGCGGAACGCCCGCCCGCACCTCTTCCCGAGCCTCGAGCACCTCACCGGCGGCCGCCGTACTGGTCAGGGAGTCGGCTGCCACGTCAAGCGCGGGCAAGATGGGAAGCCCGCTATCCAGTAGCGTCGCCAGCGAGCGGCCCAATCGAGCCGCCGCCAACCGCTGCCGCAGTGACCCGATGATCGGCAAGCGGAGCAGGACGTTGTCGGTCAGCGCCCGCCCCGCGGTCGAGCGGTAAGAGACGACGGTCAAGAGGCCGGCCGCGACGCCGGCGAGGAGCAATACCGGCCACCACTCGCCCAGAAAGGCGCCGGTCTTCAGCAGCAGAGCCGTGGAGCGTGGCAGAGCTACGCCGGCGTCGTCCAGTAGCGTGACGAACCGAGGCAAGACGTACAGCACGAGGACCGCCACGGCCGCCCCACCTACCAGCAACATCACCAGCGGGTAGAGCATGGCGGAAAGCAGCTGGGCTCGAAGACCTTCCTCACGCTCCAGATGGTCGGCCAGCCGGCCCAGCGCCTCGGCCAGATGGCCGCCGCGCTCACCGGCTCGCGTCATCCCCACCGCCAGCCGCGGAAAGGTGCCGGGCTGCTCGCCCAGCGCCTCGGCCAGCGATGCGCCGGACCGCACACGCTCTCGTACCGTCCCCAGCGCCTCGGCCACATCCTCTCGGGCCGTCACCCGCGCCACCGTCCCCAGGGCGCGGTCGAGCGGAAAGGCGGCGCCCACCAAGGTCGCCAGATAGCGAATCGAGTCGACCACATCGGCTCGCCGGCTGCGGAATCGGCGCCGGGCCGTGCGCAACCCGGCGGCGACCGCCACCTCGATTGGGTAGAGCCCGCGCGCGGCGAGCGCCCGCTCCAGCGCCGGCGCCGATGCCGCCTCCTCGACACCGCGCACGGTGCGGCCTGCCGACGTGACCACCCGATAAGTGAAATCTGGCATGGCTCTATTCCCAGCTCTTTATGTCGGCGTCTTCGTCCTCGCCGCCTTCGACGCCGTCACGCCCGAAGCTCAGCAGATCGTAGCCCCAGGGGTTCGCCACACCGGGGCTGCGGTACACGTAGGCGCGACCCCAAGGATCCAGCGGCACCTCTTTGCGCAGGTACGGCCCGCGCCAGTTGCGGGGTTGAGGGTCGCTCAACGGCTCCCGGCGGAGCGCTTCGAGGCCCTGCTGGCCGGTCGGGTAAGCATCGTTGTCGAGGCGATAGGCGTCGAGCGCCGCCCCCAGCAGCTCGATCTGAGAGGCGGCTGCCGCCTCTTTCGCGCTGCTCACATGGCTGAACACGTTGGGCGCCACCAGTGCCGCCAGCGTGCCCAGCACGAGTATGACCACCATGATCTCGATCAGCGTGAACCCACGCCGCTCTTTCTGCCTCTCCATTGTCTCCTCCCGTCGCGATTCTACGATCCAACGGTTTGAATCCTCTGCTCGGGCGCTCGCCTTTACTCGAGCGCCCCGAGCTAAGCCCATCATACAGCGGTGACCCGCAACACTTCTTCCGGCGTAGTGACCCCCAGAGCCACCTGGCGCCAGCCATCCGCTCGCAGCGGGCGCATCCCCTTCTCCATCGCCAGCCGGCGAATCGAACTCGCGCCCCGCCGGCGCAGAACCTCTTCCCGAATGCTCTCGTCGACGACGAGAAGCTCGTAGATGCCCGTTCGGCCCCGGTAGCCGGTGTTCCGGCACTCGGAACAGCCGGTCCCGCGCAGGATCTTGGCGGTTTGGTAGCCAGCGGCGCGCATTTCACTGCGCACGGCTGCGTGCGGTGCGACCGCATCAGCGCAGGCCCGGCAGGTCTTCCGAACCAGCCGCTGAGCCAGAACCGTATCGACCGTGCTGGCCACCAAGTAGTCGGCTACCCCCAGGTCCAGCAGGCGCGTGAGCGCCGCTGGCGCGTCGTTGGTGTGCAGGGTCGAGAGCACCAGGTGCCCGGTCAGCGCCGCCTGAACGCAGATCTCCGTCGTCTCGGGGTCCCTCATCTCGCCGACGAGCATCACGTCGGGGTCCTGGCGCAGGATCGACCGCAGCGCCCGCGCGAAGGTGAGTCCGCCTTTCGCCTGCACCGGCACTTGCGCCACCCCGGGCAGCTCGTACTCCACCGGGTCCTCCACCGAAACGATCTTCTCGCGGCCCGTGCTGATGCGTTCCAGCATCGCGTAGAGCGTCGTCGTCTTACCGCTGCCCGTCGGCCCTGTCGAAAGCAGCACGCCCTGAGGCCGCGACGCGAAGCGGCCGATCGCCTCCAGCGTGTCATCCGCGAAACCCAGCGCTTCCAGCCCCAGCCGCTGCTTCTTCGCATCCAGAATGCGCAGCACGACGCTCTCGCCTCTGAGGGTCGGCAGAGTGCTCACGCGAACATCCAGCTCGCTCGCGCCTACCCGCAGCCTGATCCGCCCATCCTGTGGCAATCGCCGCTCGGCGATATCCAGCTCCGCCATGATCTTCAGACGGCTGACTATGGCGGCACGGAGCTGCGGCGGCGGTGAGGGCGCCTCCTGCAGCACGCCGTCGATCCGGTAGCGCACCTGAAGCCCGAATCCCTCCGCCTCGATGTGCACGTCGCTCGCCCCCGCCTCCACGGCCTCGGCCAGCAGCAAGTTCACCAGCCGGATGACGGGCGGCTGGTTGGCGAGGCCTTCCAGGTCGTGAGCGACCAGCACCTCCTCCGAGATGGAGAGCTGGTCCGGCTCGAACCCGGCGATATACTCGGCGGCCGTGGTACCCTGTCCTCCGTAGACCCGGCGTACCGCCTCCAGCAGCTCTTCCTCCCGAACCGCGACCAGCTCGACGCGCGCCTGGAACAGCCCTGAAAGTTCGGCCAGCGCCTGCGGATCGGTCGGCCCGGCGTGCGCGATGAGCACGGCCCCGTTTTCCCGCGCCAGCGGCAGCAGGCGGTGCTCCTCGAGATACTCGGCCGTGAGCTCGTCGCTGAGCCGGGTGACCTCGCTCAGATCCACCAGGCCGGCGGAAAAGCGCTCGCCCCACTCCGTCTGTGTCATCTTGTGCCTCCACTACTCCTTCGACGCGCGCAGGAACGCCGGGTACGAATTCTCGAAGGCGACATTGAGGGTCTGGGACGCGATGATCATCTGGTACGACCCGGGGGCCGGCAGGGTCAGATCGATCTTGTAGCTTCCGTCCTCCAGCGGCTCGGCCACCGTACGCTCGCTCCAGCCCCGGCTGGTAAAGACCCATACCCAAACGTCCGCCAGGTTGACCTTCACCTCATCCGTATCCTTATCGACCAGCTCGAAGCGGATCTCCGCCGTTTCACCGGCGGGCAGCTCATCTGCGCCCTCCAGCAGCTCGATGCGGACTCGGGGCGGCTTGTTCGTCTTGACCGCCGGGTTGGTGCTCACGTCGAAATCGAAACAGCGGACGACGCGCGGCTCATCCAGCAGGAAGACCACGTCCCATTCGCCGCTGGCCGGCGCCTTGAAGGTGGTCGTGTACACCCCGGGCTCGGTCTCGCGCAGCGCCCGGTTCACCACCAGCGCGGCCGTCGGCTCGAACGGATAGGTGTCCACCCGGCCGGCCGGCATCGGCATGCTCATCATGTAGTGGTAGAGGTAGATCGACTTTTCGGCCGCGTTCGGGACATAGACCGCGTCCATCATGTGGTGTGACGCGGGCGCGATGGCCGAGGCCATGGCGCTACTCCCGAACTTCTTCGGCGCCAGCCGTCCCGCCTCGAACGGCATCACCTTGGCCCTGCCGTCCTGCTCGGCGAGAACCTCCAGCGGGATCATCGCCACGTCGGGCGAGCCGCTGGCTCGTACGTAGGCGAAGCCCGGGGTGAAGGCGACCTGGTCGGGCGCCTGCCCGAAGGGCAGCGTGTCGGTGACCTTGGCGATCGAGCCATCCAGGATGTAGACCTCGTCTTCAAGAGGATTGACCGCGAACCCCCAGCGACCCGACGGGTCAAAGGCTACGGCCCGCACGCCGGGCCGGGTGTTCAGACGCGCCACCACCTCCTGGCTCCCGGCATCGACGACCGCCACCGTACCATCGGCTTCGTGGGTCACGTAAATCGCCTGGCCGACCGCCGAGTAGGCCACGCCGACCGGCATCGGACTCGTGGCAATCTCCTTCGTCTCGGCCAGCTTCTCGGTATCGATCACCGACAGCGTGCCGCTCCCCTGGTTCGTCACGAACAGGAAGCGGCTGTCCGGGGTGAAGGCCAGCTCGTGCGGGCCCTCTCCAGTGGCGATGTGTTGCACCAGGTCGAGCGTCACCGGATCGATCACGCTCACCCCGCTCGTCGTTCCGCCCGGGCCACCGTTCACCACCCAGAGATACTGGCCATCGGGCTGGAAGCTCAGCCGCGACGGCCTCAGCCCCACCGTCACGTTGGCCTCGGCCCGCCAGATGCTCGTGTTCACCACGGCGATCTCGTTCAGCAGCGGCATCGACACGAACAGCCGGCGCTCGTCGGGCGAGAGCGCCCAGTCGTCACCGGTGCTACTGAGCGGCGCCGCCGCGTACAGCTTGCTGATGTTGAAGCCGACGATCGGATCGTAGACGGCGACGGCGTTGCCCGCGGTGAGCGTCACGACGTACGTGCTGTTGAGATCGATGGCCGGCCGGATCTGCAGCGTGCCGCGCAGATACGACTGGATCTTGTCGTGGCAGGCGGCTTGATCGGTGAGCGCCGCGCCCTCCCGGTGGTCGACCCAGCCCACCGGAAACAGCTCCGTCAGCGGCGCCCCCGTCGCCGAATCGCTGATCGCGATCCGCACCGCGACGTCCTCGCCTTCGCGAATCACCGCCTCTCCACCCGCCGAGGGGCGCGCCAGGGTCAGGGTGACCGCCGTCCCCTCCTGGACGATGCTGTAGGAGGACAGGATGCGACCCAGAGGCTCGGCGGGCTGCGCTTGAGCTTCGTGTTCCGCGTGCTCGGGCGCATGCTGATGCTGCGCGAGCAGGCTCGCACCCGGCAGGGTCAGCCACAGCCAGCCCAGAGCCATCACGAAAGTTCGAGAATACTTCACCATGCACCTCACTTCTAGTTGACTCGAGTCTAAATAACACAGCCTGGCGCGAGGCCAGGCTGCATTATGCGGGTGTGACCAGACCTTTGTGAGCATCCAGTCTGAGGGATTCACCCGCAGGCTCCCTCAAGACCCGCGCGTTCAACCTCTCGCGTCCCTACTGAGGACGCGTCCTCGCTGCTATCGGTGGCGGGCTGCGTCGGAGGCCTAGGCCTCCGCTCACCCCACCGGGTTGGTCGGGAAGTGCAACCGCCAGGCTGCACTCCCGACCGGTGAACAGTTACGGCTACGGCTGCACAAGACTGCAGTTCTTGTTGCCGGTATTCCCCTTGCCGTCGCCGCAGACCCGCAGGAGACCCCACAGGCCGCCGTCGAACTGGAAGGAGGCGTAGTCGCGGAACAGATAGTCCCCAGTCACGCCGCCCTTGCCACCGGCGCCGTGCGTGAGCAGGATGTTGCCGCTGTACGTGGGACCGATCCCTTCCTGGTCCCCGCGCCAGTTGGACAACGGGTTGCTGCCGAGCTTCCTCGATTTGTCTACCCACGGCAGGCTCTGCCACCCGTGGCCGCTCACCGCGAACAGGTGGTTCCGTGCGTGACCGCCGGAGTGGGCGATCCGGAACCGGACATCGGTCCCCACGTCCGCCGTGAAGATCGGCGTCTCGGGGTCGCCGCCCACCAGGGCGTTGCTGACCTGCTCGAAGGTGATGAGGTCCTTCGTGGCCTCGAGCGGCGCATCCGGGGCGAAGCCATACCGCAGCCACATGGGCTCGGTCCGGTAGTTCAGCGCCCGCTGACCGGAATCCTCGGGATCCTCGGAATCGGCCAGGTTGGGCACGGCATTGGCGTCACCGTCGTCCGCATTGCCGCAGTTCTCGCAGCGCAGGTTGAGATCGTCCTGGAAGAGCAGAGCGAAGTCGCGGAACTGCGTCACCCCGTCAGCCAGCGTCACCGTGGCGGACGTCCGGCTGCAGGTGGCACCGTTCGGGCAGACCTCCCGGCCCCGCCGGTCGACGTCGAACCCGTCCGCCTGCCAGGTGGAACCCTCCGGCTCGATGATCAGCATGCCGATGGCCCCCTTCTGGCTGTGCTTGATCCGGTCGGACGACTGGAGTGCTATGGCCCCGAACTCGATCGGCACCGCCACCCGGAATCCGTCCTCCTGGCCGGCACAGAATTCCGCCGGCTCGCCGTTCATACAGACCATCTGGTCACCCGCATACCACTGGTAGGTGATGAAGCCGCCCGGCACCGCCGTCTGCACGGGGTTCCAGCCCACGTTGGCGCCGTCGCTGTCGAACACGTCGTACTGCACGAGCCCGGCGTGGAGCCCCACGTGGTTGGACGGCTGGAGCTGGTTCGCCTGGAAGTCCTTGATCAACAGGGGCATGGTGCTGAACCCCGGAAGATCCGGCATGTC
>CP070722.1:2617206-2637195 GCA_020350785.1 Gemmatimonadota bacterium | reverse complement strand
CCGGGCTTCAGAGCATCATAGATCTCGCGCAGCGCAGCGCTCCGGTCCACGATCTCTCCCAACACCGTCACCAGTAATGCGCGATCGAATGAGCTCTTCGGCATCTTTCCATCACCGGCGCCGGCCAAGATCGTTTCGATGCGGTCAAGCCCGAGGGCGCTGATTCGCTCCTCCAATCTGCGAATCATCCCGGGCTGAAGATCCAGTGCGACGACCCGGCCCTCCGGGCCGACCAGCCGGGCCGCCGGGATCGCGATGCGACCGGGGCCGCATCCGACGTCCAGCACGCTCATTCCGGGCTGAACGCCGGCGCGCTCCAGCAAGACCCGACTGCCTGCCACGGCGTTCATGTACGGGTTCTCGAGCAGAGGGATCAGCCAGGGCGGGCAGGGAATCGATTGGCGGCGCGATGCGAACCTCACGGCGATCAGGGCGAGGATGATGGCGGAGACGGCCAGGATGAGATAGGAGGTCATTTCAGCTCAGTGCCGCGGCTCCCAGGTCGCGAGCTTCTTGTGCGCGGGAAGGGTGGCCTCTCGCGCCTCGTGCTCCTCGATACGCTCGGCCAGCCACTGAAACCACTCGGCGTAGCGCTCGTGGGAGCGCTCGCGCCGCAGCTCCTCGGCCCAGATCGCCAGCTTTCGCCACATCGCGAGTATGACGCCGCCGGTCAGCTCGCGGACCAGGTCGAAGTGTGCGATGTCGCGATAGACCGCTAGGCCGATCGTCTCGTAGATGCTCACCATGGCGATCGCGGCTTCTTCGTATTCGGCCCCCTGGGCGCGCAGTTCCGGAGCCGTGATCCCGTCTCTTACTGAGCCGAGCAGACGAAAGGAAACCATGAAGGGGCGGCTCTGAAGAGTCTGCATCAGCGTGAGCGCCGCGGCGTCGCGTCGTTGCTGGCGGTAGTGCCGGATCTGGATCACGGCGAAGATCACGCCTCCGATCACCGCCAGCCCACCAAGAAACTCTCCCAGACTGGCAAGCGTATTCAGCACGGGCACCGTTCCGACAAGGTTCCTACTCCGGCTCTGGAGAGGGTCTGGCCGCTGAACTTCCAGGAGTTGGGCAAATCTAGATACAATCCCGGTGACATTATGATCCCCAGACTTGGGCGGGCGCCAGGGCCGATTCTCGCCGTTCGCTTTTGGCGATCGTGGCTGATCGGCTTTGCGGCACCCAGTCGTCGCCTGGGCGGCTTCAGGCGGTGGGCGCCTCCCACGCTGGTGCGGGCCTACCCATCCAGATCCAGGCGATGAAGTCGGTTAGCGGTGGCTTGCCGCCAAGCTCGCGCAGGCGCGTGTTGATTTGGCCGCGATGGTAGCTCGTATGAGAGGCGATCTGAATTAGCGTCTCTACAAATGTGGCCGAACGGGCGCTGCCCCAGCGCTCCACCAACTGCTGGGCCCAGGGAAACCGGATCTCGCGCCGCAGCGCCCCCTCATCCTCTTCAGCGAGGAGGGCGGCGACCTGCCGGTAATAGTCGCGGACCCAGGCATGAATGGCGCGCAGATCCTCGAAGCTGGACGCCTCTCGCATTTCGAGCGGCTCCCCGCGCCAGATCTGCAGGTAAGCCCACTGCACGATGTGCGAGTGGTAGAGGCGCTCGCGCAGAGCGGCGTCGGAGCGCGCCTCGGGCAGCGCGAGGACGGATTCCCAAACCAGCGAGTCCGCCCACTCCATGTGCCTCATCAGATCTCGAAGTTCGCTCTGAACCATCGCTTGCCCATCGCTTTCTGACGCGGGCGCCCAACGGCGCGGCCTTTCTGGAGACAGGGCGAACGCGGCGAAACGATAGAGGCTAGGGCCTGCGCGCGATGTCGCCGATCGCCGTCCCCGTGGTGTCGTAAACGGTGATACTCGCCGGCCCCTTACCGGCGCGAATCAGCACGCCGCCCGTGTTTGCCCCGCCCCCGAACGCTTTGAGGGCTCCCGTTCCATCCGCCCCAACGTACATCGTGACACGGTCGAACTCATCCTCGTTCGGGGTGCCGTTCAGGATTACCGCGGCGTACTGGTCGCCGGGAGCGACGGAGAGGCAGGCGGCCTCCTTGGGCCTAGTGCCGTAATCGAGGCAGAGGTTGGCGCGGCCATCCGACAACGCCCCAAATCCGCCTCGCTCGGCTCCGTTACGAGGATCGTAGATAATCATCCCCGCGTCCCCGGCAATCCGCGTCCCGATCCGCCCGTCGGCGAGAACGAGCGGATTGTTGGCTCCGACCGAGACGTTGAGCCGTCCAAGAGAGTCGAGCACCACGAGCCCAACCGTTTGAGCGAGCTTCTCGTCCGCTGAGGCTTCGTGCAGCGGCGCACCGAGAACGATTCGTTCACGTCCTTCAGCGTCAGTGATTACGAGTCCGCGTGCACGCAGCACATCGTCCGGGGGACGAATGGCACCGATGAGAGCGAGCACGCCGAGCAGAACGGCCAGCGCACTTAGCCGACGGACGCGGCGCTCGGTCACCTCGAGTCGGTGATGCAGGTGTTCCAGTTGGTGCATGATTACCTCCGCTGAAATTGGTTATGTGTGGTTTCAGCCGACGCTCGGCTGCAGCTGACACGACCGCTGCTACCTGCAACGCGACAGGCGGACGAACCTCGGATAGTAAATCAGGCTGTCCGTCATCTGCTCGGAGAACTCGAACGTGTTGGTCGCGTAGGTCAGCACCAGGTCGGCACCGGCCAGCTGCGGGTGCGCCTTGGCGGCGTAGATCATGACGTTGGGCCGGTAGTACTCGGGCGGCCGGAAGATCATCCTCGGTGCCGTCCAGGGGCCGGTCATGTCGGGGGCGAAGCGCATGGCCACGTCGGCCGGGCCGAAGCCGACCGATTGCACGGCCAGGAATCTCCGGGCGGCCTCGTCATAGTGGATGGTGAACTCGGATTGCCCGTGCTCGAACGCGGGCCAGCGCGCCAGCGGCGAGGAATCCGGTACCCAGCCGATGTCGGGGCCCGCCCACCACTCGGGCGCACCCAAATTCCCACGGCGGGCCTCGTCCGACGGCCAGCGGACGACATAGATCGGGTGCGACTTCACCGGCTCTTGAGAGCCGAAGGCGTAGACGTGCCGATCCCAGCGGAGAACGCTGGCGGACCCCACCACCACGCCCAGCGTGTTCGACGGCGTATCCAGATAGGTCACGCGCCAGTCGGACGGCGCATCGTCCGGATTGCTGACCATGACGGCGTCCCAGCCGGCCGACTCGAATCCCAGTCCGCCGCCCGATCCTCGAACCCGCATCAGGAACAGCAGCAAGCGGTCGTCGAGGCGGACGCCGTGACCGGGCCAGAACCATTCGTTCCCCCGGTTGGGGAAGAATGGTCCCGGACCACCCTCGGTCGCTTCACCCCAGTAGAAGGCCATCTCGGCCTCTGACGGATCGGCGCCCTCCTGGATCGCCAAGCTGTTCCTGACCATGCGAGCGCCGCGACGCGTGTGTTCGCCCGACGGGTCGATCCACGTATCGCCGAAAAGCCAGAGCGTCCGCCCGTTCCCCAGGTCGACGGAGTACGCCCCGTCCGACCCGACCCAGTGCGGATCGCGCCGGAACAGTCGATCGGCCTCGCGCCAGGCGGAAGGCTCGAAGCACGGGTCCGGCCCGGCAGGCGCTGGAGCCCCTCGCTCGTGCGCTCGTCCCTGCGCTCTCCGCATGAGTGACGGCTCGCCCAGCGCCCCGGGCCGCTCGAGGTAGGCCGCCAGCGTGGCTCGCAGCCGCTCCGTCGAGTCCCGGAGGACCAGCTGATCGTCGCCTTCCGAGTAGGTCAGCGGCACCTCTCCTGCCTGGAGCGCCGCCAGCAGCGTATCGGGCTCCAGCAGCGCCAGCCGCACCTGGTCCTCCTCGAGGTCGAGGGCGATGAGCATGTGGCCGAGCACCAGCAATTCCGCGTAGGGCGCGGGCAGCTCGCCGTCGCCGGGTTCCGGGAAGACGTCCAGGATGGTGCGTTGGCCCAGGCGCCCGAGTCGCGCCGCGAACCGGCCTGCCTTCCCATCGCCGTCGATGTACTCGATCGTGTAAGCGTTCGCTCCGGCGCGCGACACGACGGCGCGGTCCGGACCGTCGACCTCTTCCCAGCTACCGAGCAGCCGGTCGTCGAAGGTCGCCTGCGATTCCGGGACGACGGCGTCGATCGATAGCACGCAGCCGGCCAGGATAGCGGTTGATGCCAGTACACTGAGCTTGGTCATTGCTGCGGCTCCAAGTATGCTGCGTCTGATAACCGCTCGACGCTTCAGAGCTGATCTTTTCTTCAGCTTCCACTATACCTGGGTGCCGGGGAGGGTCGCAACGTGCCGTCCAGCGCCAGAAGTTCCCTTACGTAGGCCTCGACGTCGCCACCCACCAGCGTGAATAGATTGCGCACCCGAGCCGTATCCAGTCGGCGGCCGTTCAACTCCAGACCGTCATTCGCCGTCACGACCCCGAGCTCGAGCGGCCGCCAGTCCCGCTCGCGCGCCGCCGCCAGGAACGTTTCGCCCGCGGCTTCGGGCACGGTGAACAAGAGCTCGAACTCGCCGTGCGGCCCGGCGAGCAACAGCCAGTCGGGCAGTCCGGCCGCGCGCGTCAGCTGAACCGCACCGGCGTGCAGGATCGACTCCAGCGGCGCGTCGACGCGAAAGCCCGTGCCGTTCAGTCGCATCAGCTCGTCCAGGGTGGGGATGACGCCGTCGCTGGTGTCCATGCAGCAGGTCGCGTGGGCGCGCAGGAGGCCGCCCTCGCGCAGACGCGCCGCCGGGCGGTACTCCAAACCGGCAGGCTGACCGCCGCCGCGCGGTCTCGCGGCGCGATCCGCGCCACGCTGGACCAGCGCCTGGAGCGCGAAGGCGGAGCCCAGACCCAGAGGCGCGGAGGCGAACAGCCGGTCGCCAGGTTGGCAACCGCGCCGGGTCAATAGCCGGCCATCCGGGATCAAGCCCAGCGCCGTCGCCGACATCTGCAGGCGCGCCGAGAAGTTGACGTCGCCGCCCAGCACGTGCAGCCCGCACGCTTCGCAGGCGTCCCGGATGCCGGTTTGTAGCCGGTCCAGATACCTATCATCGAGGTCGGGCTTCAGCGTCTGATTGAGCAGCAGCCCCAACGGCTGGGCGCCGACCGCCGCCAGGTCGCTGGCGTTCACCATCACCGTCATCCAGCCGATCAGGTAGGGGTCGCGATAGAGGCCGGCCTCGATCTCCTCGACCACGCCGTCGGTGGTCAGCGCCAGCACCACATCCGTGCCGGGCAGACGGATCAGCTCGGCGTCGCTCTCTCGCGTGGCATTCAGTTGGTGCGGCGCGCGGGTGAAGCCGAGGGCCAGCCGTTCGATGAGCCGGTTCTCGATGATCGCGTCCATCACGTGCACACCTGCAGGAGATTGGGTACGATGGAGAAGTAGGCGCGCCGCGCCATCACCACTTCGCCGTCGCCCTCCACCGCGAACGGCTCTTCCGACTCGATCCGCACCCGCGTCGCGCGCCAGGAGCGCGTGCCTTTGCGGCCGTTGAACTTGCCGCGCAACAGCCCCAACAAAGTCAAGAGCAGCCTGAGGGTCGACACGCGGCGAAGCAGGTGGACATAGAAGTGGCCGCCTCCCGGCTCGTACGGCGAATCGTAGGACAGCGAGCCGGTGAAGTGGGGGTTCTTCACGATGCCCAGATTCTTCACCCGCGTATACACGGTATCGGCCTCGTCCAGAGTGATGATCATTTTTCGGGCCTTGTAGCTGACGATGGTACGCAGAGCCGCGTAAGCCATCGCGCAGGAGGGGAGGTGGCGCTTCATGAGACGCAACATCCCGTTGGGATGGTTGAAAAAGTGATTCGCCTCGGCCGTCGTTCCCACACTGGCGTTGATCACCCACCGACGGCTGTGCAGGCCCCCCGTCTCGTCGCGGTAGGTGAGCATGCAGACGTCGTGGCGCACGATCACCCGAAAGTCCAGCTTGATGGGGACGTCCTCGATCTGGCGCTCCATGCTCAGCGGCTTGTGGAAGTCGTTGCTGGAGCCCAGGCCCACGGCGCCAAGCCTGAGATTCTCCAACACCCCTCGCGGCGCCTGGCGCAGCAAGGCGCTGACGACGAGGTTGACGGTGCCATCACCGCCGGCGGCGATGAAGTGCCGTTCTCCTCTGCGCAAAGCGGCACCGACGAGATGGTCCACGGTCGCGCCGCCCTCCAGCGTGACGACGTCGAGGGGGCCGACAAGCTGGCGCACCCGCGATTCCATCTTGTCCCATCGCTCGCGGGCTCTGCCGCCGCCGGCTGCCGGGTTCAGGATGACGATCATGCTAGCTCTCTCCTCGAATGTCTGCGTCTGCTATCTATCGGCACTCTCATGTCTCGGCGGTCACCGCTGTAGGCGTTGACCGCCGCACGACCTAGATCTGGCGTCTCATCGGCCGCCCCTTCATAGCCGCCAGGAAGGCGATGTAGAAGATTGCAAGCGCGCTGGACCATGCCGGCTTGAAGGCGACCGCGACCGCAGAGAGCAACAGGATGTAGGCGTGAACCACCGGCGCGATGGCCCGATGCGCCTCCCCCTCGTGGCGTACTCGATGCAACCGCAACTGCGCGATAACTGTTGCGCCGGTCCCCGCGGCCAGGAAGAGCAACGCCACGTCGTGACCGGGAATGACCAGGCCGTCCGCAAGCGCCGCCCACACCGCGACCCCGCAGGCCGCCAGCGCCAGCAAAGCGAAGGCGTCACTGACGAACGCGGCCGGACGCAAGCCGAAGACGACGGGCAGGGTCCGGTATCCCGTGGCCCGGTCCGCCGAGATGTCCTTGTAGTAGCCGGCCAGCACGAAGTTGGCGTAGCCGAAGAAGACGCCGGCCAGCATCGCCGGCAGGGCAGGGGTCTGGGCCACGGCACCCGCAAACTGCGATTCCGCGAACCTTCCGACGCCGCAGAGGTGGCCGATCATCGCCAGCACGACGACGATCCAGGCGTTGTAGAAAGGGCCCGCCCACCAGCGCCGCTTGAACGGCGTGTAGCTGGCGAGGCCGGCGACCGCCAGCGCCGCTAGCGGAATGTTCCACGGGTTGTAGACCGCTAGCACGGCCCCGACTCCGATCAAGCCGCCAATACTCACCGCCAGCACGTCGCGACGCTCGATCGCGCCCTGGACCAGGGGGCGATAGGGCGCCGACAGCGCATCGGTGTCCAGCTGGAAGCAATCGGTCAGCGCCTGTCCGAACCCATAGGACAGGAAGAAGGCCAGGGCCAGAAGCAGCGTGCTCCCGATTGGCAGCTCGGCTGCCAGCGCCATGCCGGCGAGCCCGGTGATCCCGGAGACGAACAGCAGGTAGGGCCGCATCGTAGTCGCGTAGCCGCGCAGGAAGGCACCGCTCAACACGCGTGCCGGCTGCGCCCGCGCGGACGACTCGGCCGCGGCCCGGCTCGCCAACGACCACTGGCCGGGCTCCGGGGGTGGCGGCGTACGGTGCGCCGAACGCCTCGTCCTCGGTCGCTGCGTCCGCTGAAGCGACAGTGCGTTCCTGGACATGGTCAGCGTGCCCCCAGCGGTTGGGTGTCCAGCGTAGTCAAAGCGTGCCGACCCAGCAGCCGGCGATAGTCTTCGCGGCGGCGACGGCCGTGGCGGTCCAGCAGGGGGTAGAGCCAGGCCAGCACCCGGGGCATCAGTCCGACCACCCTGACCAGCCCACCGGTCAGGCGCGGGATGCTCACCTCCAGGCGCGGCCGCCGCATCGTCCGGACGATGGCGTCGGCGACATCGGCGGCGGCCAGCGGGGCGCCCATGAACGACAACGACGAGCCCTGGTGTAGCGCCTCCGCCTGGAGCTGCGCCGTCTCGACGGAGTCGGGATTCACCACAGAGACACGAATCGGTGTATCGCGCAGCTCGAGGGCCAGCGACAGACAGAAGCCGCGCACCGCGAACTTCGTCGCCGCGTACGTCGCCTCGCCCGGCAACGGCACGATGCCGCCCAGCGAGGCCAGGTGGATCAGGTGGCCGCCGCGCCGGCGCCGGAAGTAGGGTAGCAGCGCCTGCGTGGTGTTGATGGTGCCCAGCAGGTTGGTCTCCACCTGGCGGCGCACAGAGCTCAGCGAGGCGGTCTCGGTAGCGCCGGGGTGGATCACGCCGGCGCAGTTCACCAGCGCATCGATCCGACCGCAGGCGCGCAACGCGCCCTCCATCAGGTCGCTCACCGAATCGGGGTCGGACACGTCCGCCGGGATGCTCACGACCCTGCCGCCCGCGGCGGCCAATTCCCGTCGCCTTCTCTCCAGGGCGTGCTCGTCTATGTCGGCGAGCACGACGGTGGCGCCCTCGTCAACAAGGCGGCGGGCGGTGGCGGCGCCGATACCGCTGTCCGAACCGGTGACCACGACCACGCGATCGCGCACGCTGCGTGGAACTCCATCACAGGCAGGAGCCGTGTCAGATGTCCGGAACTTCCAGCCGAACCAGAGGGCGAATGCGCCGCCACCGATGCAGAAGGTGTTGACGAACAGCTCGAGCGCCGCGGAGCCGTCGAGCGGGAAGTACAGTCCCTGGATGCCGTAGAACGTGGTGTCCAGGACACCCAGATACAGGCTCATGGCGCCGGCGGCCACCAGGAAGTAGGGACCCGCCGGACGCCGCCCGAGCAGGCAGTAGCTGGCGCTGAACAGCGTCAGACAGAAAAGCGCGTCGGCGATGGGGAAGGCCGACTCGAAGGCGCCGACGATCTGGTGTTGCTGCCCGAGGTCCGCGGCGCTGCTCAGATATGCGGCCCAGAAGAGCAGCACGCAGACGCCACCCACCAGTGTGGCCCATCCCATAGCGCGCCGGGCGTCGATTCGAAGCTCGCGTGACATGCTCGACCACCTCCTTCTGGCGCCCAAGCTAGGGGAGGGGGGTCAAGCGGCGGTCAAGGGGCGGCGTGGGCCTAAAGTTGCGATTGTTGGACCTCAGGCGAGAGTTGATAGGGCGATAGCTAACTGACAGTGCTGTAGTAGGTTGGCTGCTATGTATGAGGCACCACGTGAGGTGCGATAGGCTACGCGTTGCCGGTCAATAATGGACCTGGTGTCGTGTGGCCCGCTTCGTCGTGCAGGCAGGCCCGGCGATCACCCGGTCGGCAGTTCGTGCTCGGGCCCCAACAGCACCTCGTAGTGCGTGACCTGCGGCTGCAGCGCCAGCAGGAATTCGGCGTCCTCTGGATAGTAGCGGGCGCGCTCGATGTCGTCGCCGGCGAACGCGCGGATGGCCTCGCGCGACTCCCACAGCGAGATCATGAAGAAGTGGGCCCGGCTGCCTTCGATGCGCCGCAAGACGTAGACGCCGAGATTTCCTTTCGTGCCCTTCAGGCCCGGAACGCCCGTCTGCAACAGGTAATCGAAGTAGGCGTCGGCTTTCTCGGCGGGGACGGCTCCGTGCCAGGTGCGCGCAATCATAATTTCCGTCCGATCGAATCGGTGTTGAGTGACGCAGTGGGGCGCGTGTGAGCCCCGCGACTAGCGCTCCCGTTCAGGGTCAGGGCGGTGCTTCCTCGCGACCTGCCTGTAGGCATCGCGAAACGGCACGCCTTGCTGTACCAGTCGATATGCCTCCTCGGTGGCATACAGCTCGTCGCTCATGGCCGCGGCGCAGGCCTCCTCATCGATGATCACCCTGGGGATGACGGCCGTCATCACGGCGAGACACTTGCCGGTCACGTCGAACGCCTTGAACACCGGCGCCTTCATGAGCTGGAGGTCGCGGTGATAGCCGGAGGTGAGGTTGCCGATCAAGCCTCTGAGTTTCAGCTCCTCGCCGACTACGACGTGGTAGTAGGCCCGGACCAGCTCCAGGACGTCGGGGTTCTGCTTCTGCGGCATGATCGAACTGCCGGTGCAGAACTCCTCCGGCAGTCCAAGGAAGCCGTACTCCCGAGTGGAGAACAGTATCAGGTCTGAGGCCAGCCGGTTGAGGTCGAAGGCGATCTGCCCCAGCACGTGCAGCAGCGTCGCCTCGAACTTGCCGCGGCTCATCTGAGCGTAGATCGGGTTCTCCTGCACTCTGGCAAAGCCCAGCTTTCGTGCGGTCAGCTCGCGGTCGGGTTGAAAGACGGTGATGCCGAATCCGGCGCCTGTCCCCAGCGGCGACTGATCGATCAGGTCGCGGGCGGACTCCACCAGCCGGACATCATCCTTGGCGGCGTCGTGGAAGGCGCCCAGCCAAGTCCCAATCGTCGTCGGCATCGCCCGCCGCATGTGCGTGTAGCCGGGAAGCGGCACATGTCCGTGCTTATCAATCGTGCGCGCCAGCGCCTCGCGGAACCCGGACAACCTCTCCGCGACCTTGTCCAGGGCATCTTTCTCGTATAGGCGCAGCGCCGTGAGGACCTGATCGTTGCGCGAGCGGCCCAGGTGGATCTTCTTGCCGACTTCGCCGCATTCCCGGGTGAGCCAATCTTCGATCGCCGTGTGGCAGTCCTCCTGGCTCGGCTGGATAGGGAATTCACCTTTGTCGGCCAGCTCGATGATGGTCTGCAGGCCCGCGACCAGCTGGTCCGACTCATCCTGAGTGAGCGCGCCGATGCTGCACAGCATCTCGGCGTGCGCGATCGAGCCCAGACAGTCGTATTTCACCAGCCGCTGGTCCAGCAGATAGTCGTCGCCGACCGTGAATTCCAGCATCGTGCGGTCGATATCCCGCTCTTTACCCCAGAGCGTCATTCGTCCAGCCCCCAGTGACGGTGTTTGCGGTGCATGATGGCGCTGTGGGCCATCAGGCGGAGGGCGTTGACTTTGATGAAGCCTTCCGAGTCCTGCTGGTTGAAGCCGCCCTCGATGTGCATGCTGGAGAGCTCCTGATCGTAGAGCGAGCTGGAGCTTTCCCTGGCGGTGACGTAAACGTTGCCTTTATAGAGCTTGAGCTGGACGGTGCCATCGATGACCTCCTGGCTCTTGTCCACGGCGGCCATCAGGAAGTCCATCTCGGGGCTGAACCAGAAGCCGTTGTAGATGATCTCGGACAGTTTGGCCGACAGCATGTCACGCAGGCGCATGACCTCGCGGTCCATGGCGATGCTCTCGATGTCGCGGTGGGCGATGTGGAGGATCGTGCCGCCCGGCGTCTCGTAGACGCCGCGCGACTTGATCCCAACGAAGCGGTTCTCGACCATGTCGACGCGGCCGATACCGTTCTCGCTGCCCAGCTCGTTCAGATACTGGAAAAGCTCCAGCGGCGCTGTCTCCACCGTGCCGTCGGCGAGGTTCTCTACCCGCACCGGGATGCCATCCTTGAAGGTGATGGCGATCTCGGTGGGCACGTCAGGCGCCCGCTCCGGCGACACGGTGCGCGAGTACACGTCCTCGCCCGCCGCCTTGCTGGGATCCTCGAGAATGCCCGCCTCGTGACTGAGGTGGAGAAGGTTGTCGTCCTCGCTGAACGGTTTCTCGACCGTGGCCGAGACGTCGATCCCGTTCGCCTTCGCATAGGCCAGCATGTCGGCGCGGCCGCGAAACTGCCTCAGGAACTCGGGCATCTTCCAGGGCGCCAGCACCTTGATCGCCGGATTCAAGGCGTAGTAGGACAGCTCGAAGCGCACCTGGTCGTTGCCCTTGCCGGTGGCGCCGTGGGAGACGTACGGCGCGTCCTCCTCCACGGCGATCTCGATCTGGCGCTTGGCGATCACCGGCCGCGCCAGCGCGGTGCCCAGTAGATAGCGGCCCTCGTAGATAGCGTTCGCCTTGAAGGCGGGAAAGATGAAGTCGGTGACGAACTCTTCCTTGAGGTCCTCGACCCGGGCCACTGTGGCTCCGGTCCGGAGCGCCTTGTTTCTGACCTTGTCGAAGTCCTCGTGCTGGCCCACGTCGGCGATGTAGGCGATGACCTCGTAGCCCAGGTTGGCCAACCACTTCAGGATCACCGAGGTGTCCAGCCCTCCGCTGTACGCCAGTACTGCTCTCTTCTCGTTTTCCATAAGTCTCACTACCACATAGTCCGGCCGACGGGGAGGCGGTTGCCAGGGCTAACCCCACCTGGGGCGCCTCTTTGACAGCAGTGCACCGTTCATCATGCACCAAGAATCTTGAGATCGGAGAAATTGTAGAGGATCTGCCAGAGAAACAATGTGATCGCCATCCCGGCGTGAACGATGCGGCGTCTTGTCGTCAGGCCGATGATCCCGGCCGCGGTGATGGCAGTCCAGAGAGCGAGATAACTCGGTCTGTAGCCCCAGTCCGCGCCCTTCATGAAGGTGTCCGCCAGATCGATGACGTTCAGCGTCAGCAGTCCGCCGTAGAACCAACTGCGGATCGAGAGGAAGTACTCCCAGGAGTCATCGACGACCGCAAGCCGGTGTGGCACGAGGATCACTGCGAGCGAGAACAGCGAGACACTATAGAGAACGAGGAACAGGAAGAGCCCCATATCGAACTTCGGCGCGAGCTCGTTCCATTTGAACTCGAACCACCAAAAGGACACCAGCCAGACGAAGATGAACCCGACCCAGGTGAGATAGGTCATCTCCAAGTTGATGGCCGGGCCGTGGCCGCGCAGCCGGTGCACCGCGCTGCCCAGGCTGGAGAGGATGTGGGTGATTCCGAGACCGACGATGATCGAGATCAGCACCATCGCATACTCGAAGTGGCTCATGTGTCCCCCAGCTCGCGAATGACCAGTGCCTCCTGCGCCTGCTGACCGAAAGCCCTACGCGCGCCTGTACTCGGTTTCGACAGCCAACATCGCGCCGCCGTCGGGGTGAATGTTGTGCATGACGAGGTTGAGGGTCCGGTCGGCGCCGGGTCTCAGTTCGATGCGCCAGCCCCAGTCCGGTCCCGGAGGCGCGGCGTAGGCCCCGCGCACGTCAATCGCGCCGTCGGCGTCGGCTGTGCCGGCGCAAGCCATCACCCGCTCGCCCATGTGCCAGGTGTCGATCCAATGGGCTGTGACCAGAGCGGGACCCGAGTCTTACCCAAACAGCAGCGATCCCTCCTGCGGGTCGCCTCGATAGGCCCAAGTGTAGTCCAGGCGGATGAACTTGCCGCCCAATACCGGGGTCACCGCCGCCGTCGACTGGGAATCGTCCGGGGCGCTCGCGGTCGGATCATGCAGTCGATTCGTGCCGAGCCAGTTTCCCGAGCACTTCGCCAGTTTATCGAGTGGACTCATGATTGTACTCCTTCTCGTTCGCGCGCCTGAGAAGTTGCGGCGACCAAGCGGCTGGCCGGCAAAGATGTGAAGTCGTGGCGACAGGCGCCTCGGTTCGCTGTCCGATGCATCTCAGCTCAGCGGGCTCCAGTGCCTGGCAAGTAATATCCGGGAAGCGGCCTGTGGCAAGGGTGAAGAGAGGGCAACGAACGGACGTTGCGCGGCCCGCGACCTGCGATGCCGTCCGCGAATGGCCGACCGATCCGCAGGCCGCGGGCCCGAGCTGAAGGTACGGGGCCGGACGCGCGTCCAGGCCGTGATCTAACCCCGGCCCCTGCCGATGAGTATTCCGGCCGAGAGGGAGAACTCCGGGCTGCTGTAGTTCGTCTCGGAGCCGATGCGTCGGGCGAAGTCGCTCACCAGGCGATAGCCCGCCGCAACGCCGAGCGTGAAGCTTCTGCCGAGTGATAGATCGATCCCTAACCCGGCTCGCGAGCCCAGAGCCGTCTCCGTGTAGGACTCCACTCCGGTGGCGGTTCCCGACCGTACGTCGGAGGCGAATCCGAAGTAAGGTCCGAGCGACGCGTAGAGGTACGGCCTGAGTGCGTCACCGACTGCGAGCCCGATCGGCTTGTACTTCAGACCGAACAGCAACGCCATGACTGTGGCCGATTCCATGGAGGCGCCGGTGCCGGTCACGGACGTCGACGCGTTCGCGCTGGCCACCCCGAGGCTCACACCAAAAGCCAAATCGTCGGCGAACCAGTAATCGTAGGCAATCGACCCGATAACGCCGTTTGCCTCGCTCGTCATCGTCAGGCCGCCGACGGACAACTCGTTAGCGGCGCTGACTTCGCTCAGAAAGCCCAGGCTGAGTTCAATGCCGTGTCGACCGCGAAGCGAGTTCGAATCGGATGATCCTGTTGTTTGCGCCAGGGCGGAGCTGGGTAGAACAGCCGCCATCAGCGCTATCAGGGCCTTGCTTGATACAGACATGGTGACCGCTCCTTTCTATTCGAAGCCAATGTGGACTACAGTTGATGAAGGAACTCGATCGCGTACTCGAGCTGCCTGTCCCTGCCGTTCGCTCGATCGGTCTCGGTCTGCTCGACCCGGATATCCGGCGGGATCCCCAGCCACTCCCAGGGCAGACCGTCGTAGCGGCGCGCCTCGCCCGTGGGGACACGGATCTCCGTCCCGCTGGGCAGCCGGAATACCCCAGGGGCGTTGTTGCCGACGGTGCCCGAGCCGCCGCCAGTGGTATCGCCCACCGCGGTGACGTGCGGCACTTGTTTCATCATCTCGGCGAACGCTTCGGCGCCGCTGAAGCTCCGCCCGTTGACGAGGACCACGACGGGTTTCGTGTACTGGAAGGGCCCGCGCGGTTGGACGGGCGGCCAGGGATACGGCTCTCCCAAGATGTAGACCTCGATGGCAGGAATCGGTTGGGTGAGGAACCGGCCGACGAACTCCCGTATCGTGTCGTGGTTACCACCGGTATTGTGCCGCACGTCTACGATCAGCGCTCGGGTGTTCCGCAGGTAGGCCAGCGCGGCGTCGAAATCCCGTGTTATCTCGTGCGGCATGAATTCGGATATCCGGACGTATCCGATCCCGTCATCTCGTATCGCGTAGCCGATCAGTGAGTCTTGATCGACGTGGATGCTGTCGGGATCGAGGTAGTTGAGGAGCAGATCGGCTCCCCATACGTCCATGTCGCGCCAAATGCGCGGCCCCATGTACGGCCATATCGGTCCATCGCTCGATCCGTACCACCCCTCCTGCCATGGGATGCGGCTGCCGAAGGGCGGGTCCAGCCGCGCGTGCCCGTCCTTCAGCTCGCCCAGCATCTCGATCAGCACGACGAAGATCTCGCCGCCTGCGGCCTGCTCCGCGCGGGGACGGTAGGTGGCGTGAACTTCGGCCCAATCAATTTCCTTGAACTCGAAGAAGGGGTAGACCGAGTCCACCGCCGCCCAGGCGGTCTCGAAGTCGGCGACTCCGTCGATGGCGACGCCACTGGGGTCGCTGCACCCGCTCCCGAGGGAACACAGGAGCAGCGCAGCGAACGCAAGCCAGCCGCGAATCGCGAGCTTTCCGTTCTTCATCAGGTACCTCCTCGGGTTTGCCGGCCGTTTCCGGTCTGCCTAGCTTCACGGAGCACATTGGGGCGGGCCGCGTCTCCTGGCCGACTCGCCGGTGTCACATCACGTGTTACGGTTGGATATGGACCAGTCCTCCCAACGGGTTATCAGGTTTCGAGGCCTCGGAACGGCCGATCTCAAGGGGCCGGCGAGCAGCGATCCGCGGTCCGTGCTCGCCCGCCCCAAGCTCCTCGGACTCCTGTCCTACCTGGCGGCCGCGACCCCCCGAGGCTTTCAGCGGCGCGATACGATCACCGGCTTGTTGTGGGGCGAGCTGAGTCAGGAGCGTGCTCGGGGCGCGCTGCGGCAGGCGCTCTATCACCTGCGGCAGTTCCTCGGGGAAGGTGTGGTCGTCGCGCGGGGCGACGAGGAGGTCGGTCTGGATGCGGAGCGGTTCTGGAGCGATGTCGCGGCGTTCGAGGACGCCCTGCAAAGGGGTGCGCTGGAGGAGGCGCTGGACCTCTACCATGGCGATTTTCTGCACGGCTTCTATCTGTCGGGCGCATCGGAGTTCGAGCATTGGCTGGACGGGCGACGCGAAGAGTTGCGCGAGCGGGCGCGCGTGGCCGCCTGGGAGTTGGCGCTGGCCGCCGAGGCCGAGGGGAACGCGGTAGATGCCGCCCGCTGGGCGCGCCAGGCGCTTCGGCTGGCACCGCTGGACGAGGAGCTGGTGCGGCAGGTCATCGAGCTGCTCGGTAGAACGGGGGACCGGTCGGGCGCGGTGCGCGAGTACGAGGCGTTCGCGGCGCGGATGGCGGAAGAGTTGGAGCTGGAGCCAGCCGCGGCGACGCAGGCGCTGATCGAGAGCGTTCGGGCCCGTGACGATTTCGAGTTGCCAGCAACCGCGGATCGACCGGCTGCCTTACCGACGGGTGAGGCATCGGGACGAGCGGCTGGGGTAGCGTCGCTTTCGCCTCCCCCGCGCGCGGTTGTTTCCTCCGGCGGCCGAAGGGCGCGCCTGCTGGGTACCCGGGCGTTCCGTCTCGGCGTGATCGTGGGCGCTGCTTTGGTCATCGGTCTCGGCATCGTCTGGGCGTTCAACGCACGGAGCGGCGGTGGGCTCCTTTTGGACGAGCGGCGTGTCGTCGTGGCCATCTTCGAGAACCGGACGGGCGAACCGGATCTGGACCCACTGGGCCGCATGGCGGCGGACTGGGTTACCGAGGGACTCGGTCGGATCGACGTGGTCGACGTAGTGCCGAGCACGACCGGGCTGGCGCCGCGTCCGGATCTGAACGGTTCGGGGCTCTCGGGTCCGGGTGGCATCCGTGCTTTGGCCCAGGCGACGGGGGCCGGAACGGTCGTCGCCGGAGCCTACTATCGCAGCGGTGACAGCCTCGAGTTTCAGGTACAGGTGGTCGATGCGCGCGGTGGGGAACTCCTGAGGGCGGTGGCGCCTGTGGGTGGGCTCCTCGCTGCGCCGAGCACCGTCGTCGACACGCTACGCCAGCGGGTCGTGGGCACGGTTGCGACGTTGTTCGATTCACGCGTGACTCGCCCGGCCGCGGGAAACCAACCACCTTCGTTGGAGGCGTACCGGGCGTACCTCGAGGGACATCGCGCTTTCCATGGCGGACCGCAGATGCGCGAGGCGCTGAGGTTCTTCTATCGGGCAGTCGCACTCGATTCGGCGTTCCTCGATCCCCGCTTCTACATCGTGTTCGCGCACACCAACCTGGGCGAATTTCAGGCCGCCGATTCGAACGCGCGCCTTCTGGTTCCTCAGAAGCCGCGCATGAGCGCCTATCAGCGCATCACCCTGGACTGGCAGTTGGCGTACATCCGTGGTGATCGCCAGGCGGCACTCGAGGCCGCCCGCGCCAGAGGTGGACTGGACGTGGGAGTCGAGGCGCTCAGGGCGAACCGACCCCAGGAAGCCGTCGCTGGGTTGAGCGCCGCGAGCGAGCTATCGGAGTGGTATTTCCATTGGCTCACTTTGATGGAGGCCTACCACGCGTTGGGCGACTACGAACGCGAACTGAAGGAGGTAGAGCGCGGACGTGAGGTGTACCCGGAGCGCCTGCGGATGCTCGACGCCGAGGTGCGCGCCTTGGCGGCGTTGGGACGAATCGACGATGTGGAGCGGCGGCTCGAGGAGAGCCTCCTGCTACCGCCCGACGAGCGGATGGTGGCAATTCATGTCGTGCTGGCCGCAGCCGAGGAACTTCGGGCCCACGGCTTCGCTTCAGCCTCGTTCGAAGTCGCGGATCGTGCGATCCGCTGGCACGGATCGCGCCCGGCCAACGAGGCGGCGTCCTGGGGGAACCGTTTCAGCCTGGCCAGGGCCTACTACATTCGCGAGCGATGGGACGATGCCTCGACGCTGTTCGTAGAGCTGGCGGCGGAGGCGCCGCAGAGCGCTGACGCGCAGGGGTTTCTGGGAACGCTGGCGGCAAGGCGCGGCGATGGGGAAGCGGCGCTCGGGGCGGAAGGGATTCTCTCGGGTCTGGATGCACCCGGAGTCTTCGGGCGTAACACGTACCTGCAGGCTCGCGTCGCCTCACTGCTCGGCGACCGTGAGCGGGCCGTGGTTCTGCTGCGTGAGGCCTACGCTCAGGGCTATGCTTTCTCGGTATTCCTGCACCGAGACATGGACCTCGAGCCGCTCAGCGGTTATCCGCCGTATGAGCAGTTCATGGAACCGAAGGGCTAGGCGCCGACAGCGTTGCGTCGACGCCCAGCCTTGGGCGTGCAGCGGCTACTCTTGTCCTTAGTTCCCCGCTCGCAGGTCGACGTCGCCCTCAACGGTGGACAACGTCAGCATGGGACCGCCGCTGCCCAGAGTCCCAACCTTTCTGTGCGACGTTCCCTCGAGCTGGAAATCGGAGTCGATCGTTCCGCGGCCCGTAGTCGCTTGGACTTCGGCGTTGGTGTTCAACGGCACCCGCAGGGTGACGTCGCCGCTTATCGTCTTGAACGTCAGGTCGCGATCGGGATCGGCCCGACCGATGGTGATGTTCAGCGATCCGAAGGTCGAGGAGGCCTCGGCCATTCCCGTGGTCGTCACGCTGATATCCCCGCCCACGGTGACCGCGCGCGCGTCGCTCTGAAGGCCCTCGGCCACCACGTCGCCGCCCACGGCGCGACCGACAAACCCGACGCCGGCCGGAACGCTCACCGTGAAGTGCACGCTCACGTCGTTGTCCCAATTGCTGATGTTGCCCTGGACTCCCGGCGCGCACTCGTTCGGCGCCTGTCCGGGGACATCCGGGTAGATTGCGCAGATCGTGACGCCGTCACCGTGCCGGACGACCTCGATCGTCACGGAAGCCGGGTCGCTGTTCCGGCCGGTCTTCGTCGCATGGACGACGACCTCGTTGCCCGCGGTATACGACGCGTGCAGATCGCCGGCGATGTTCTTGATCTCGATCCTGTCGCCGGGCGCGACGGTTCCTCTCCAGTCGAAGTCCGCCGTGTTCGACCCAGCACCCGGACCCGTCGGGTCGCCGTCGTCGCAGCCCGCAACGAAGGCAACGGCGATGGCGGTCAGCAGAAAAGCTCTTGTCAGTTTCATGATCGTTCCTCCGGTCGCACGTTCGCGCCACCGGGCCCATCCGATGGCTCGCGCTCGCACTATGAGGAACGCGCGTAGCCTCACCGTTATCCTGCCGTCACATAGCTGGAGACGGACGACGGCTGCTGACCCACGTCGAGCTGGCGTTTGCGCTTCCGCTCTTGTGCCGTCCGCAATCAGCTGTGTCGTTGCTCCGTCACCGGCCGTCGGTCAGGGAGACTGGATCGTGACAAGGGCCAGCGTCGGCGGCGCGCTGCTGTCCCACTTGTTGAACCAGAGGCGCCAGGTTTCGCCGCCCGGGACCGTGACGCTGGTCTGCTCTGGTTTGGCTGCGGTGGCGCCCCCGAAGTTCCCGACGTATTCGGTGAAGTCCGCATTCCTCCAAAGTATGTCGAGGTCGGCGCCGGTCATCCATTGCAGCGTCACCGTCAGGTCGAGATCGGCGGCCGGCGCGATCGTCAGCACATGATCAGGGTCCTCGTTACTCAGCTCGATGAAATACTCCATCGGGAAGGGTCCGTTCGAGATCTCTGGACCGTTTGCATACTCATCGGTGCCCACTGGGGTAAAGGTCGAAGCGACCTCGACATCGGCATACTCGGTGACCTGGTCCGGTCCCTGGAAGTATACCCGTAGCTCCGTAGGACCGACCTCCAGGCGCGGCACGATGAACGAGATTCGGTCCACGCTTGACTCCGCGATCCAGGAGGATTCAAGGCCAGCGATCCTCACTCCCTCATCGTTGTCCCAGGGCAAGGACGAGGCCGGCTCAACAATCAGAGTTGCGCCGAACTCCAGGGAAGTGGTGCTGAGAGTGCCGCCAAACTTCTTCGGTTTCTTGGGCTTCTCTCCGGCCGCCGCCTGCGCGTTGTCGATCAACTGGGCCTTGCTCTCTCCGGCGACGACCGCGATGGAAAGGAGGGCCTTCTTGTCGGGTTCTAACGTGATGGGCCCGACCGCATGGATGTAGCGACCGTCCGCCGGCCCGATGCTGAGCCGCTTTATGCCGCCGCGAAGCGCCTCGATCTGGTCAGCCAGCGGCAAGCGGGCGGGATTCGTGATGTTGTTGAAGAAGAAATTTCCGGAGATCGGATAGTCGCTAATCAGCAGCGTGCCCACGTGTGAACCGATCTCCCCAACGTTGGTCTGGTACATGAGCTGACCGTCGAGAGTGGTGAACCCGATGTCGTTCGCCGCGTTGGGGCCGACAATCGTATGTGCCGGCACTTGCGTAGATGTAATACGGACTCTGCCCACTGGCGTTTCCGTCGT
>CP070722.1:2607133-2617106 GCA_020350785.1 Gemmatimonadota bacterium | reverse complement strand
ACGTGGTCGTGGAACCAGATGTTGGCCGCCTCCTGGGTGTTGGGGTAGCGATACACGGCATAGTTCCCAGGTGCGGGGTCGCCCTGATTCAAGCCATGCGAGTAGTAGCCATGTCCTGAGTACAGCCCGTCACTCGTATACCATGCGTCCGGGCCGCCGTCCAGAATCGGCGGCACCTCGCCGCCGTGCAGGTGCGGCACGGCCGGGATGGGACCAGAGTAGTTCGTCATCTGCATGCCCTCACCGAGCGGGTCGGCCCAGTGCAGGGTCCGGTCGGTGGAGGTATCCCAGGCCTGAATGTTGGTGGGCGTGCTGCCCAGGTTGTTGACGTAGGTCACCGCGGTCGGGGTGCCGCGCGCGGCCAGGATCACCGGGCCGATGTACGAAGTAGCGGTCTGGCCGGCCATTCGGTAGCCCCACACCCACGTCCCGCCGTAGGTGCCGGTGGCCGGGACGAAGCCGGTCGGCATCACCGGGGATTGGAACTCTGTCATGCTCAACGTGAGCGGAGTTCCTCCGACGATGTGCAGGTTGGGCAGCTCGTCGACGAACTTCGGGATCGCGCTGCCCGGTAGCGGAACCCCCTGCCCGACTTGGCCGAAGGCCCGGCGGACGATCACGCTGTTGGGCAACACCGCCCCAGCGCCCGCCAGCGCCGTCAGCTTGGCGAACTCTCTTCTTGTCAGTTTCATGTTGCCTCCCGCGCATGGTGGGGTGATACAGTACTCTTCCAGCCACATGGAAACTCTAGATGTCAGGTATCCGGAAGCGGTAAGGCCAGTCTCGCGCGCTGGGTTCGCGCACGATCACGCTGCAACGCCCGGACTTTGAGGCCGGGAATCTGCAGGGGCGGAGTTGTCTGCGACGATGAGGGCCGGGCTCTCATGTCTTTGGAGCTGACCGTTCCCGGTTTCCCTACTGGGCGCTGTCGAGGTGAGCCGCACGAGTGACTCGACCAACGGCGGCCGCCGCGATCGTGGGCAGGTGGGGCAAGCTGCCCAGACGAGCGATAATTGGTATGCTTACTGCTAGTATATACCTCTGTTTTAGAAAGCAAGAACTGTACTCACTGGCTCCACCGCATGCTTCGCAGCGTTGCGCAACGATCGCCGGCGTCAGAAGTGCACAAACATCATAGGGGAATGGCGAGCCGGCCTCTAACACTCGCCTGCAGTGCTCTCGCTCGCCTACTGGTCTGTCGAAGGTGCAATCTGTCTCAAACGAGACACACATGCGGTCCACTCGCCGCAAAGCGTGCGCTTCTGACCCGCTGTCAACTCGCCCGGGTTGATGGAGTCAGGGAGGGGAGCTGAGACGATTGAATGACCCCGGCTGCTGTCTGGTGGCGAGGGGATCCTCTCATCCCGAGGTCAACCTGGCTGATAGAGATGCGATGCCAGGCACAGAGAGCTACTGACGGCTCGCGCCGCTGTCCGGAGGAACCTGGAGAACCTCGTCCAACTGCTCCATGTTGCGGAGCCGGCTCCGCTCCCGCTCCAGCAGCTCGGCGGCATCCTCGTCGGTGAAGACCACGAAGGGTGTCACGAAGATCGCCAGCTCGGTCCGCACGTTGCGTGTCTCGCGGCTCTTGAACAGGTAGCCGAGGATCGGGATGTCCTTGAGGAGCGGTACTCCGCTCTCTACTTCTTCGGTCGACTCGTCGATCAATCCACCGATCACCACGGTCTGGCCGTTGCGCACCAGCGCGCTGGTCTCGGCCTCGCGCACGGTGATGATGGGCGCGCCCAGCGCGGCCTCGACGGTCAACGTGGTGAGGTCGCTGACTTCCTGAAGGATGCGGAAGGAGACGTAGCCGTCCTCGTTGATCGTGGGGACTATGGTCAGCTGGTTGCCGACGTTGCGGTACTGAACGGTCTGGTCGACCACCACGTCGAGGCCGATGCGCGACGACTGGTTGAACGGAACCTCGCTGCCCACGAAGATGCGTGCCTCCTCGTTGTTGAGCGCCGTAACATGTGGGGTGGCGAGGACTCGAACGTCCGCGTCTGTGGCCAGTGCGGTTAGGACCGCTCGCACATCGACGCTGTTCAGGCGAACGACCTGCGCCACGAACTGATCGATTCCGGCCACGGCCTCGTCGTCCAGCTCTGGGCCCAGGCGCGCCGCCACATCGCCGGTCGCGCCGTCGAGCTTGTCCTCGGCGAAGATCGACCAGTTGATGCCGTAGGAGGTCGCCTCATCGAGGGTGATCTCGGCGATGAGCACCTCGAGCAGGACCTGGGCGGGTCGTACGTCGAGTGCTTTGATCGTCTCCTCGAGGACGGGGTAGTTCGGGGGCGCCGTCCGGATGACCAGCGAGTTGGTGGCGAGGTCGGGAACGATGGTCGTCTGGCCGACGAGGCCGCTGACCTCGGCCGGGAGGCCGGCGGCCGTGTCGGGCGCGGCCTGCAACTGCAGCGGGATGGGCGTCTGGCGGCGTTGTTCCAGAGCCTGCAATTCGCGTTGCCTGAAGCCCTCCAGCGTCTGCGTGAGGCTGCGGTCCTGGAGCGATGCCGCGCGCGCAGGCGTCGCGACGGCCGCCACCGTGACTCCGAAAGTCTGCCCCAGCGTGTTCGCGAGGTCCGGGCCGTTGGCGTGTTTCAGCCGGTAGACGTAGGTGCGCAGACCGCCTTCGCCGTCTGACACGACATCCAGCTCGCGCAGAAGCTCCAGGTAGCGTTCCACGTTGGTCGCCGCGTCGGTGAGGAGTAGCGAGTTGGAGCGCGGCACGATATCGAGCCGGGCCAGTGGGCTGGCCAGCTGCTGCAAGACGGCGAGCCCTTCATCGGCGCTGATGCTCTGCAGCGGCACGATTTGGGTGATAAGGCCCAGAGGGCGCGGCCTTGGCAGGTCCTTGCCGATGTAGACGGGGCCGGTCGCCGGCGCTCGCTCCGCGGGCATCACCTCAGCGACGGGGCCGCGCTGCACCAGCACGAGGCCTTCGCTCTCCAGGATCGCCTCCAGCACAGCGCCGACCTCGCCGACCGGGACCGGCTCGGGCGTCGTGTAGGTCACTCGCTTGGAGGGGACCTCCTCGCTCAGCAGGACGTTCACGCCCATCACGGTGGCCAGCGAGCGGATCACATCGCGCACGTCGGCGTTCACGTAGTTGAGGCGCGTCGTTTGGCCGAAGGCGGGTGCCGTATGGGCGTGGAGGGCGGCGCAGGCAAGAGCCAGAGTGAGTACGCTGGCAGCGCGACGATGAGTGTTCCGGCCTACTCTCACGGAGACCTCCGGCTAGATGACGGTAGAGTGAGCACCTCGCGACCGCGGGGACCTTCGAGGACCACGGCCGTATCGCCGATTTCGATCAAGCTGGCCCCAGCGACCATGTCCCCCACGCGGTAGACCTCGGCGCCCGGTATCTGCGGGTCGGCATCGATGAGCGCGACGGAGCCGGTCGGGCCGACGGCCACGCCAAACAGACGAAGCCGCGGGGTCGCCGGTACACTGGGCCGTGCCTCTGCGGCCTGTAGCGCCAGCTCGGGCGGCACATAACGTTCCGCCGGCGGCGTGCGCTCCTGGCTGAAGATGTTGGAGCGGGCGATCCCCTCGTAAGTCAGCAGAGCTTCCGCCTGTTCGGCCCCGCTGGGAGGTAGCTCACCAGGCGCGACCGTGATCGGCTCTGCTGGCGGCGTCGCCACACGCGCGGGCACAACCCGTAGCGCGAGTCCCATGAGGACGAAGAGCGCCGCCACGCCATAGAGCCAGCGGGTGGATTCCAGCCTCATTCGGAGCCCTCCGGCGGAGCGTAGACGCCGTGCAGTCGGACGTTCCAGGCCATGAGCTGCTGGTCGGCCGTTCGCCCGGCGCCGGCGGTGATGCGCAATTCATCGATCACCAGCAGCTTCTCGCCGTTCTGCAAGTAGAAGAGAAAATCCACCAGCCCGTAGACATCGCCACGAACGACCATCTGCATCCCGATGGGGGTCAGGCCGTTCTCAGCCAACTCAAACTCGCGGTCGGCGTCGACGCGCTCCAGGCGGACCCGGCTGCGCTCGGCGTAACTGCGCATCAGCGTCTGCAAGGTCGATGCGGCCAGCGCCGGCGTGCTTCCGGTCAGCAGGCGACGGACCCGCTGATCGCGACTCTCTTCCAGCCGGGCCACCGCGGCCTCGAGCTGGGCCTCGCCCTCGACCAGCGCCTCCAGTCGAGCCACCTGTGCCACCTTCGCTTCCATTGCAGCCTCGCGCTCCGACCAACGCCTGGCAAAGGGGAGGATCGTGTACACGAGTAGCAGCGCCAGGAGGCTCAGCGTAGCTCCCCCGGCCACGACCAGCCGCTCGCGCCGGTTAAGGCGTGCGTACCAGGCTGAGAGCCAGTGAAAAATTCTCATACGTCTCGGTGCCGATCTGCGCCCGGGCCGTCGCCGAGCGGAAGCGCACGTTCTCGAAGCGCGGGTCGTTCTCGAACAGCGGGATCAACGCCGCCGCGTCTCGGGCGTAGCCATCGATCTCCACCTCACCTTCGCCTGTCCGGATCGAGCGGATCCAGGTGTCCTCTGGCAGCCGCTCGCTCAACTCCAGCAAACCGCGCAGAGGATCGGGCCGCTCAGCCTCGACGGCCGCCACCGCCCGGGTCTCGCGATCCAGAGCCTCCAGCCGTGCCTGGAGTTCCATCGCCGGCGCCGCCTGGCGGCGCAGCTCGGCCAGACGCGCGTCCAGGCGTGCCTCCGCCCGCGCCCGGTAGGCGTCCACGGAGAGCAGCGCGAAGACGAGAGCGGCCACACAGGCGGCCGCCGCTATCCCGATCCGAGCCCAGTGCCGGGTCAGGTGTTGTCGCTCCAGCTCCGGGGTGAGGAGCGCCTGACGCCAGGCCGCTTGATCGGCCAGGGCCGCGCCGTAGGCCGCCAGGTAGGACGGGTCCAGCTCCGCGGGCCGCGGAGCCTCCCTCAAGGCCATATGGGGCAGCCGAGCGCTTATGGTGCGGCTGTCCGCTTCGTCCCAGGGGGCCAGATAAATGGCCGCGGGCTTCGTTTCCTTCTCCAATTGACTGGCAAGCTCACCCGCCACTTCCGTGAGATCGGCGAAAAGTCGGCGGGCGGAGCGCAGGGTTCCGGCCTCCAGCTGCAGCAGCTCGATGCCCCTGCCGTGATCGTTCAGGACGACGAACGCGTCCAGGGCGTCGCCCCGCGCCAGCGCCCGGGCGAAGGCGACGGGGCCGGGCTCGATGCGCTCCAGCGACCCCAGCGTTTCCAGCGCTGCGATCCAGGCCGACAGCAGCGCCTCGCGGGCTGCGAAGACCAGGCCGTCGTCCTCGCGCAACGCGAAGACCAGTTCCTCGCCGCGCACGGCGAAGTAGCGGTCCGGCTCGAGGCTCAGCAGCCGCCGCTTCTCTTCCAGCGGCAGCGGCGGCAGCTCCAGGTTCTTGACCTGGAGCAGGGTGAGGTCGACGGCTGCGGCGACGTGGCGGGCGGAACCCAGGTGCTCGCGTATGGCGGCGATCGCATCGGCCGGCTTCTCCGGATCCCAGGAGGTCTCCATCGTCCGAACCGTGGAACCGCGGAAGCCCGAGAGGTGGACGGCACGGATCGTTTGGGGTCCCAGCTCCAGTCCGAGGCGCGAGCTCATGATCTTTGCTCCCGGGCGTCTTGACGTCGGGTGTCACGGTACGAGCCGCGCCGCATCGGCGTCTTGCAGCTGCAGTTCAATTGCAGTCCTGGGTTACGGTACGTTCCTCGAACCTCACTGTCGCAGCGCTGCGGGGAACCTTCACCGCGACGACCGGCGCGCTGAGCGCCTGTGTCAGGAAGCAGCCTTCGCCGGGCGCGGTCTCGACCACGACCACCCGCAGCTCCTCGCCGACCTGCGACACCGTTTCGATTTCGATCCCGTAGCCGCCGGTGCCCCGGCGGCCCATGCTGGCGGCGATGACCATCTCGTTCTCGAAGTCCACCGCCGGCACCTCCGGCGCCGGCAGGCGGTTGGTGGTCGCGTCCGCCCAGAATTTGCGCAGCGCCTCGGCATCGCGGATCACCAGTCGCCGCCGATCGTCGATGCCGCTGTACGCTTCTGTGAGGACGCGCTCCATTGTCACGCCGGTGCTGGTCTGGGCTTGACCCTCGGGGTTCGGCGGGTGAGCGATGCTGACAGCCAGCAGCGGGAGCGCGAACGACAGCCAGACGAAATGACGCGTATCGGCCTCCCTGTTGCCTAGCTAGAAACTTGTAGCGAGAAGGAGTGGGCCGGGCAAGTGCCGGCTAGGGAACCGCTTGCCTGAGGCCGGGTTTCGATAGGGTCCGGGGGGCGGACCGGCCGCTGGCTCATGTCCCCTGCCGAGTTTGACACCCCCGGTCTCCCCGATCCATCTTGAGCATCGATTTCAAGGCAGTTTGAGTCCGATGTCTCTCCCGCCAGGACAGTCGCCGCATGAATCCCGAGAGAGTCGAGAACCTTCTTCTTAGGTCGATGAGATCTCGTTCTGGCTTTACGCTGGTCGAGGTCGTGGTCGTGCTCATTCTTCTGGGGCTGGCGGCCGGTCTAGTGGCGCCGGCGATCATCTTCCGCGACGACCGAGGGGAGTCGCAACTGGCCCAACTCATCGGTGGGGCGCAGGACCTGTCGGCGCGGCGCGGCGAGATCATGCACCTCCGCGTCGATGCGGGCGGCGAGTGGCGGATCGAAGGAGCCGCGTCGCTCGAGGAGGGCCTCATCGCCCGGGGCCGCATCGACGACTTCCAGGGGCCGCCCTTTACGCTGGTTGTTTCGCCCATCGGCACTTGCGGGTTCGATGTGCGAAGCACGGAGGCCGCGCTGGCGTTTCCCGTCGATCCGCTGACCTGCGAGCTGCAGGTCGCGGAGGTGCGGGTACCGTGAGAGCTGTATCGGCAGGTACGGTCGGCGGTGCGAGGCCTGAGCGCGAACCGCGAGCCGCTCGGCTCGGCAGAGCAGTCCGCGGTGTTTTCGGCCTGACGCTGCTAGAGACGATGGTCGCCCTGGTGATACTGGGGCTGGTGGTGCTGGCCTACCTGGAGGTGTTCGCCGGCACCGCTCGAGCCCAGCGCAACACCGAGGCCTGGACCCAGGCCGTCACCTACGCCGAGGACGGCATGGAGCTGGCCAAGCTCGACCTCCAGACCATGTTGGCTCGCGGCCGCGAGGAGCTGGAGGGCGGGTTTGGGCGCCAAGTAGCGAGCCGCAGCCTGAGCGCGAACCTGCAGCTGGTCACGGTCACCGTCTTCTTCCCCGAACGCGGCCAGTTCGCCCTCAATCGCTTGCTGGAGTTCCCGTGATGAGGCGCGCCGGCTTCACGCTGTTGGAGCTTCTGGTGGCCGTCGTGCTGACCGGCGTGGTGGCGCTGCTGGTCTACGGCGCGGCGGGCGCGGCCATGGACACGCAGGCGCGCCTGGAGGCGCAGCGGCTGGAGACGCGCTCCGAGCGGGCCTGGCGGGCCACGCTGGAGGACGCTTTGCGGAACGCGCGGCCGGCTCGGGCTTACGGGGACACGGCCTTCGTTCTGGAGGAGCGTCGCGATGCGGAGGGCCGGCCCAGGGACCGCCTCTGGTTCGTCACGGCCGGCGGCCTGCCGCCGCTCACCGCCGACGCGGATTGGGAGGTCCTGATCGAGCCCACGCCGCAGGGCCTGTCGTTGCTGGCGCAGCCTCTGGGAGTCAACACGCCGCCGCGCCGGCTCTTCGGACCCCGGGAAGTGACGGGTCTGGACGTGCGCTTGCTCAGTCCCTTGCCCGGCCAGCCCGGCTGGCTGGACTCGTGGGCGTTCCCGCGTATCGTGCCCGAGGCGATCGAGCTGACCTACTGGGCGGACGCCGGGCCGGTTGGGCCGCCGGTCGTGCTCACGTTGCCGCTGGGGCTGGTGGAGTGAGACGCCGATGCGTCAGGGACGGCTTGCTGGCCTGATCGCGACTGCTTGCGACTTGCAGGCGGACCGCAGCGCTCTCGGCACCGCATCGTTGAAGAGACATATGACTTTGAAGCAAGGGAAGGATCAGTGAAGAGACTCGCGAAAGCTGTATTGGGCGTTAGCCTCGCGATCATCGTTCTGATTGTCATCGGGGTGGCGGTCGTGTGGAGATCGGTCTCCGGCCCCGAGACGGCGTCCTTCACGGACACACACGACTTCGGCGATATCGTCCAGGGCGAACAACTCGAGCACGTATTCGTCGTCCGCAACGAGAAGGCCAACGACCTGCGCGTTGATCGCGTGGTCGTCTCGTACGCGAGCGAAGTGCTGGCTGTCGACTCCGTCTTGCCCGCCGGGGGCGATGCGAGGATTCGGCTGAGGGTCGACACCAAGTCCTTGAGAGGCAACCTGAAGGAGACCGCCAGAATCTACTTCACCGATGAGTCGGACGAGCCGATGTGGCTCTATCTGCGGGGACGCGTGGTCCTGCCTGTGGAAATCGCGCCGCAAGACCGGGTCTATTTCTTCACGGTCAAGGGCGAAGGCCCGGAGCAGGAGATACAGATTATCAACCATCAGAACCGGCCATTGCAGGTGCTTGGTGTCACATCCAGCAACCCGCTCTTCCGGGTCGAGTCGGAAGAGGTTGAGCGGCAGGCCCGCTTCGCGCTGAGCGTTACCCTCGACCCGACGACGCCTTTGGGGCGCCACGAATCCACCATCACGGTCAGCACCGACAGCCCGGAATATCCATCCCTTCAGATCGAGGCGCTGGCCATCGTCGAAGACATCGTCAGCACGTCGCTCTCGCGCGTGGACTTCCCCAAGGTCTTGTACGACCAATTGGACAGGGAGGTGATCTCCCGGAAAGTCGTGTTGGTCAAGAAGCACGAAGGCCAGGATTTCGAGGTCGTCCGCGCCACCACGGACTTGCCTTTTCTCTCCGTCGAGGTGGCTGCTGACAAGCCCGGCGCGAGCTATCTGGTCTATGTGAGAATCATGAAGGGTGAGGCCGAGCGTGGGGAGTTCGAAGGCACCCTCGTGATTGAGACCAACGACAGCGAGGTCCCGGAGCTCAGATTGCCGATCACTGGCACGATTCTCTGAGTAGCCGGCCGTCTTTACGCCTGCCGAAAGCTCTATCGAGTGGCCGGGCTGTCGCCACTGACGCTACGCGATTGGTTTCTGCGAAGCAGAACCTCGAGCGAGTCCAGTGCTGCGGGCAGATAGATCTGGCCGTGCCCGAACGCGTTGTCCGGACCGGCTGGCCCAAGATCGAGCGCGCTCGACCTGAGCACCTCCTCCAGGTCAGACACGGAGGCTTGAGGGTATCGCTGTAGCAGAAGGCCGGCCGCTCCAGCCACCAATCCTGCCGCCACAGAAGTACCCTCGGCCCAAGTGTACATCGACGGTGTCAGTGGGAAGGCGGCCATCAAGTCCTCAGCCGGAGCCACAACGGCCGGGTAGATGGAGCCATCGCAGCTGCTCGGGCCGCGGCTGGAGGCCCTGAGCGCGTCACCCGACCTAGTCGCGCCTCCGACCGACAAGGCGACTCCGTAGCCCGGATAAAGGCCCACGTAGTTGGCGGGTGAGCGATCGCTCTGCGCGGACGGGCCCTCGTTCCCCGCAGAGAAGACCGGGAGGATCTCCGCCGCCCGCCAGGCGTCCACGATCCGCTCCAGCGAACGGTCGCATCCTTGTCCGGGCAGCAACCAGGCGTTGATCAGCACATCCGGCTGGCCGGTATTGAGCATCCAGTCCGCGCACTTGTTTAAAGCGACATTGTTATACCGGCCCTCGGGGATCCCGGCGCATGCTATCCATTCCGCCTCCGGCGCCACCCCGAGGATCTTCCCTTCCAGATTCTGTCCGACGGCGACGCTGAGCATCGTCGTGCCGTGTCCGGTACGCGTGTCCTGCGGGACCGTGCTCCTGCCTGAGGGGTTGTACCACGAGTCGGTGCTTCCGCGTAGGTTGCCTCTCAGCTGCTCATGGGTTGCGCCGGCACCGGTATCGATGATGCCGACGACGACTCCGCCTCCTTTGATCCCTCGCGCCCAGAGAGAGTCGACCCCGATGGCATCGAGCGCCCACGATCTGTCCGTAGGCGTGT
>CP070722.1:2587897-2607033 GCA_020350785.1 Gemmatimonadota bacterium | reverse complement strand
TGGAACCTGCTCGAGGACGCCAAACCGCTCGTCGGCCTGCGACACTACATCGAGCTCGCCGGCGACGGGCTCTTCTGGAACGCGGCGAAGAACACAGCGCTCTACTCGCTCTATGTCCCGCTCACGATGGCCTGCGCCCTGGGTGTGGCGCTGCTGCTCAACCGTTCGATCAAAGGCGTAGCCTTGCTCCGCGCAGTCTTCTTCCTTCCTTACATCACCAGTTTCGTCGCCATCTCCATCGTCTGGCAATGGCTGTACGAGCCCGATTTCGGACTCTTCAACTGGCTGCTGAGCCGTATCGGACTCGGACCGTTCCCCTGGCTCAACAGCCCATCCACGGCGCTCCTGGCGCTGATCATCATGGCTGTTTGGATACACATCGGTTTCCAAATGGTGATCTTTCTGGCCGGCCTGCAGGCGATACCCAACGAGTACTATGAGGCGGCGGCGATCGACGGCGCCGGGCCCTGGCGTCGCTTCCGCAGGATCACGTTGCCCTTGCTTCGACCGACGACCTTCTTCGTGCTCGTCACATCCATTATCGGTTCATTCCAGGTCTTCACCTTTGTCTACGTGATGACGGAAGGCGGACCCCTGCACGCCACCGATGTGATCGTCTACCACATCTATCAGAACGCTTGGCAGTTCCTACGCATGGGCTACGCTTCGGCCATGAGCTGGGTGCTGTTCGCGGTGATCTTCGCGATCACACTGCTACAGTTCCGCCTGCTAGGCAGAAAGATGACACCTGGCTGATGAGAAGACGGACAACACGCAGGGAGAATACAGGAACGGCTCACGTCGAGCGTCCGCAACGCCGACAAGGCCTCCCTGGCATCGCCAAGCGCCGCCAGGCTGGCAACGCTGCGGTCTACATACTGGCCATCGCGCTCGGCATGACTATGCTGATCCCGTTCCTGTGGATGGTCTCGACATCGCTGATGGACGAGTTCGAGGTTTACCAGTTTCCGCCGCGCCTGCTACCGTCCGATCCAGTTTGGAGCAATTACCCGAATGCGCTGACGGCGGCGCCGTTCGCGCGTTTCTTCCTCAACTCGGCGGTCATGTCATTGGCGATCGTCTGCGGCCACCTCTTCACCGCCGCCACCGCCGGATACGCGTTCGCGCGCCTCCGTTTCCCAGGCCGTGACAAGGTCTTCATACTATTCTTGGCCAACCTCATGGTGCCCGTGATCGTGCTCCTCATCCCACGATTTCTGCTGGTCAACGCGATGGGCTGGGTCGATACCTACGCCGGACTCATCGTCACGGAGCTGGTGGGCGTGTGGGGCATTTTCCTGATGCGGCAATACTTTCTATCGATCCCTCGCGAACTGGAGGATGCTGCACGAATCGACGGCGCCAACGAATGGCAGGTCTTCCGGCGAGTAGCGCTACCCTTGGCTAAGCCGGCCCTGGCGACGGTTGCTCTCTTCTCCTTCGTCGAGACTTGGAAGAGCTTTCTCTGGCCGCTGATCGTCACGCGCTCGATGAGCATGCGCCCGGTGGAGGTAGGGATCGCCGCCTTCCACAGTCTCTACTTCACCAATTGGCCCTACCAGATGGCAGCCGCGGTGACCGCCGTGGTTCCCATCCTCATGCTGTTCCTGTTCACGCAGCGATATTTCGTGCGCGGCATACAACTGGCCGGGCTCAAGTACTGAGGCTGATTCCGCCTTTCACCGACGCGAATGTTGCTACTTCGATCGTCATGAATACACTTTCGGACCCAATGCGCGGTCGCGCGAAGCTGGCCCGGCAGATCGGCCTTTCGATCGGTCTCGCTGCGCTGGCGGTCTTGGTGCTCTTCGCCAGTCAGTTCAAGAAGCTCGATCACGATGAGCACCAGTTCATCGCGAGCGCAGCGCTGCTCATCAAGAACGGATTGTTTCCCTGGCTCGACTACCCCTACTTCCACGTCCCGTACTTGCTCGTGCCTTACGCGCTCCTCTTTCAACTCACCGACCACCTCTTGATCGCGGCCCGCGCTTTTTCGGCATTCTGCAGCTTGATCATGCTGGGACTGATCGCCGTGTACGCATCCGGGTGGTTCAAAGGTGACGATGCCCGGATAAGGGTCGGCGTTGCCGCGGGAAGCGCGATCATGCTCGCCGGCAGCCCGTCATTCACATACACGAGCGGGCTGGCCTGGAATCATGATGCCTCGGTTCTCCTGAGCGTCGCAGCAGCCTTGGTCTTTCTCAGTCGCGGCCGCAGTCCACAGCTCAAGAACTTCGTGAGCGGGACGCTCTTGGGGCTCGCGATCGGCACCCGCCTCACGGTACTTCCTCTGGTCGCGCCCTTCCTGGCGGCGTGCTTCCTGCTGCGCGAAGGCGACCGCCCGCTGAGACAAAGCATCCTTGCGCTCGCTACGTTCGGCTCAGGACTCCTGCTGGCGCTGGTCCCTCTGTTCGTGATTCTGGCCGCCGCGCCCGACGAATTCATCTTCGGCAACTTCGGATATCCGGCCTTGAACACTCTGTATCGCGAGGCCAGCGGCTATAGCCGCGCGATGTCGTTGCCCCTCAAGATCCTGTTCTTCCTCGAGCGCGTCCTCGCCGATCCCGGCAACCTGATCATCTACGCGTTTCTAATCTTCGTGCTGATCAGAATCGGAGCAAAATTGGTCATCCGGGTTCAGGACCGAGAACTCTCTTTCCTGCTGGCTCTGATCGTGTTCTCCTTTGCCGGCTCTCTGGCACCCACTCCGTCCTTCAAACAGTACTTCTACGCTCCGCTGCCCTTCATCGTTCTGGCCGGCATCCGCGGCATGGCGCTGCTACGAGATCGAGCGGAGTGGAAGCAGGTACAGCGCCTCTTCGTGGCCGCGCTGGTCATCTGCTTCCTCCGCGGCGCTGTGGGTTACTGGGCCATATTCCAACCGGGCACTTCGAAGTCGGCAGTCACGGCACAGGCGCACAGGTTGGGTAGGGAGGTCAGCCAAGCGGTAGGTGACGGAGGGATCCTCACCTTGTCGCCGATCATCCCACTCGAGGGCGGGCTCGACATCTACGAGGAATTCGTCACCGGTCCGTTCGCCTGGCGGGTCGCCGCCCTGCTGGCACCGGAGGAGCGCGAGCGCAAGCGCATGACTTCTCCGGCCGAGCTCGGGTCGTTACTGCGAGAAAGGCCACCGGCCGGCATTCTCCTCGGCCTGGAGATAGACGACCTTGAGCAGCCCCTACTCGACTTCGCCCGCGCGACTGGATATCAAGCGCTCAGCCTGTCGGGCGGCGTCAAGTTGTGGCTGCCGACGGACCCGGGACACGGTGAAGATCAGCGGTGAACAAACGGGTATCGCAGTCGGAGTCGGTTTTCAGCGGGAGCGCAGCGTGGCTCGTACCATACGGACTTTCAGTATCCCCCACTCCTTCGTGAAGTGGTCTTCAGGCTCTAGGACCTCTACATCGTATTCTCGTCTGTCCAGCTTATCGACGAGCTGCCTGCAGCCGACTTCTTGGACTTCGGGCTCTGTATTAGAGTAGTAGTCGTCGAACAGAACAACTGTGTTGACATTCATTAACTCTCTGACATAGCTCCAGTCAGACGTGATCGTTTCAATCGAATGCCCCCCGTCGATGAAGACGAAGTCAATTGCAGTACCGCTGTTCCTCTTCTCTCGCACGAATTTTGGTAGCGTCTCCGACGTGTAACCGACCGACAATCCAACGTTGGCCCCAGTCCCCTCCAGTCTTTGTGCCACCTCGGCCAGAGAAGGAGGTTTCTTGGAGAATTCCTTCTCCAAATCGTCGTCCGTCAAGAGCTCGAAAAGGTCGAACCCGAAGTACTCGACGTCACTGATGGGATGGAAGATCCCGGCAGTCTCGATCATATGCTGGGCATGCACGCCATCGTAGGTGCCGATTTCAACCAGTGTGCGGCATCGTCGTCGGTAGACCGTCTGTATCAAGTGACGGTACCTCGTCTTTGAGACTCGCTGCAAACGCCGCCAGTACGCTAGCTGTCGATAAACATTGCGCATTTCGTGCAACTCGAAGCTGTAAGAACTGTCCTCAAGACTCTATCCAGGGGGCCGCGGTGATCCCTGGTCGCGCACATCTGTCGATGCTGGGATGGTCATGCCGCGCGCCTTCTCTCGCTTCGTATACGATTACCGACGCTGTCCCAACATCTCACCGAAACGCCGGTAGACCTCACTGGCGTGTCGGTGCCACGTGAAGTCACGGGCACGCTCTCGGGCGCGGCGACCCATCGCCTCTCTGGACTGACCGTGCTCGATCAGACGTTCCAGGGATTGCGCCACCGCTTCCGGTGTCGGGTAATAGGGCAGGACGATTCCTGTCTTGCCATCAAGCACCGCCTCAGCCACACCGCCGGTGTCGCAAGCCAGCGATGCGAGTCCCCGGGCTGCAGCCTCCACGTAGACGATTCCGAATCCCTCGAGCCGCTTCGGCTGTTCTTCACTCAGCATGACAAACACATCGGCGGCATCGCAGGTCTCCACCAGTCGCGCATTCTCGGCCTCTCCAAGCAGGTGCAGCCGCACAGACCCGGACCCGGCCCTCGCGCGCAGCGCTTGAGCATAGTCCGCCGGGCCATCGCCGACAACCACATAGATCGTTCGTTGGCGCAGCGCCTCCGGCAGTCGCGTGACGCCCTCGATGACGCGCCAATGGCCTTTGTCGGGTACGCGCCGGGCGACTGTGAGCAGGACGAAATCGTCCGGCCTCGCACTCCACTCCGCTCTCACTCGATTTCGGTCGGTCGGCGGAGTCTCGAACCAGCGACTATCGACCCCGGGGTACGACACAAACACCTTATCCGGCGCTATCTCATGATTCCCCATCAAGATCTCGTAGACTTTTCGACTGACTGCCGTGACGCCGGCAACCCGTTCGAAGGCGCCGCGCATCCAGACGCCAGGGAATAACTCACGCCGGTACCGCAGCAGCTCGGTGCCGTGGATTGTAAAGAAGAAATCTTGAGCTTGACGAAGCCTCGACAGCGCTGTCATCGCCATTTGAGCTGCCGGATCGACCGCGTGCACGATATCAGGACGTTGCGCTGCGATCTCACGGCGGCAGAGAATTGCGAACTTCGTCAGCTTGTCAAGACTCAGAATGCTACAGGTAGAGCCGGGGAAGCGAGTGATTGCGTAGGTCTGTTGGGCGTCCCATTCCGCGGTGCCGCCATGATATGCCGGAGCGAGTACATGTGTCTCGTGTCCGAGTCCCGCAGCGCCAGTGGCCAAACCCTGGGCAAGCGAGCTAATCCCGCCGCGAAACGGCGCGAACTCGTGAGTGAGGATGAGAATCCTATGCATCCCTAGTGCACCCAGGAGGGGACACGACGTGGCTCTGGCATCCAGCGACAGTGCAAGTCCAGCCAATGTATGCCTGGCCGATGTGATGGCAAGACACCTACTTGGTGACGCTCGGCTCTAGAGACGTCGGATACTTGCGCGCCACATCGGTAGCCCCTTACGATCGTCTCCGATTGGCCATGCGCATCGTATTCGTGAATTCGGTCCGCGGTTGGGGTGGCGGCTTGACCTCGGCCGTCGAAGTCGGGTCTGGCCTAGCCGAGATGGGCCACGAGGTCACGCTCGTCTGCCACCCGAGCAGCGTCGTCGCTCGGCAACTCGCCAGCGAAAGCAGCGTCAAGATCGCGCCCATTGCGATCCGCGCCGAGCTCAACCCCTATCGCGTCCTCCAGCTCATCAGGCTCTATCGACGTGTCGCCCCCGATGTCGTGCTCGCCGACAGACGGAAGGATGTCAAACTCAGCGTGGCAGCACGGCGCTTGAGCGGAGCCTTCCCCATCATCCATCGCCATGGCGCACCGAGCCCGCTCAGGAACAGCGCCATCTACCGTCACGTCTGGGGTCGCGAGGTTCAGGCGCTGGTGGTGAATTCCAAAACGATGCGCCAGCGAATGCTTGCCGAAGCGCCATGGCTGGAGCGAGCTCCACTCCACATAATCCACAACGGAAAGGATACTTCCCGCTACAAGCCGCTGCCCAGGCTACGCGAACGGATCCGCCGCGAGCTCGGGATCCCCGAAGACGCCTTCATCGTCAGCTTCCACGGGATGGTTCAACCGCGTAAGAACGTAGAGCTACTGGTCAAAGCCGTGGCCAGCCTACCGGCGGACTTGAAGATCCACGCCCTGGTGGTGGGCGCCGGCCCTACGCTGCCTCAATTGCGTGCGCTGGTCGCCGAGATCCGCGCTCCGGTCATCTTCGCTGGGATTCGCGAGGATATCCCGGAGGTGTTGAGCGCCGCCGACGCCGCGGCTCACCTCTCGACCGCTGAGGGGCTCTCAAACTCGGTGATCGAGTCGATGGCCTGCGGCTTGCCGCTCGTGGTCAGCGATGCCACGAGCCACGCCGAGCAGGTAGAGGACGGCAAGCAGGGCATTCTGGTGCCGCCGGACGACTGGAGAGCGGTCGCCGACGCGATTCGCTGGCTGGCCACCGATCCCGCGGGTCGCGAGCGCATGGGAGCGGCAGCGCGCAAGCGAGCCACGGAGGAGTTCAGCCGCAAGCGCATGCTCGATCGCTACGATGAGGTACTCCGGGAGACCGTCGCGGAGTATCGGGCAACTCAAGGTGCGTAGTGCGGCTATTGCCGTTGACCCGCCCATAGCGCATACTGTTCGGGCGCCCGGGCCTAGACTCTGACGACCTGACCCCGCACCAACACCCAATGCCGAACCGATGATTCGGGCAGCGATCCTCGCCAAGAGAGCTCTGCCGTACCTTCTCAGCCTGCTCTGCGTGACCCTGGGCCTCTGCGTCGCGGACCCGTTCGGCGCCGGTGCGCCCCAAGGCCAGTTCAGTTCTGTCGGCCCGGCAGCAATCGGACCGTACAGCATCTCTTCGCCTTGGCAGCAGAGCCGCGGCTTCCTTGCCGGCCTAGCGCTCTCGCTGATCGCGACAACGGCCCTGGCCACCTACTACTGGAGGCGACAGCGCAGCTACAGGTTACCCTTACAGGCGAGCGAGCGGCGATACCGTGCGCTCGCCGAACGTTACGCCGCACTGCTCGTGGCCTTGCCAGGCCAAATCTTCCGGATGAGCGCCGACGGGACTTACCTCGACTGCTCCTCATCCAGCAGCCCCACTTCTGTGGAACCCGGCGAATTCCTCAACAAGAACGTGAAGCAGACCCTGCCGCCCGAAGTGGCGGAGCTCTCCCTGCAGGCGATCCAACGAGCGATCGAAACGAACGAACCGCAGATGATCGAGTACGAGCTCACGGGCGAGGAACGAGGCGGCCAGTTCGAAGCGCGGATCATGCGCAGCGGTGAGAACGAAGTGGTCACGATCGTGCGGGATATCGGCAGACAGCGCGCTGCGGCGGAGCATTTGCGCCAAGCGCAGAAGATGGAGGCGCTAGGTCAGCTGTCAGGCGGATTGGCACACGAGTTCAATAACCTGCTCACCGTAATTCAGGCGAACGCCGACCTCATAGCCCGCGATCTCCGACCTGAGCTGGAAGATCTGCAGAGCGAGATCGCACAATTGCAGCGAGCTGCCCAACGCGGGGCCACCTTGTTACGCAAGTTGATGGCTTTCAGCCGGCACCAGATGCTCTCGCGCAGGATCGTCGATCTTCCGCGCCTGGTGCAAAAGTTCTTGACGAATCTGCGCCGGCTGCTGCCCGAGAACATCGACCTCGAGATCTCGGCGGATAAGCACGTTGCCAAGATTCTGGCCGACCCTGCAGCGATCGAGCAAATACTCATAAACCTTGCGACTAACGCACGCGACGCCATGTCCGCAGGCGGCAATCTGCGCATCGAGATCTACAACGGCAATCTGACTGAGGAGCACCGTGCGGAACGCGGCTGGGGCGAACCAGGGGATTACGTTGTCCTCGCCGTCAGCGACAACGGAACCGGAATAGATGAGGGAAAGGTTGGCAAGATCTTCGACCCATTTTTCACGACCAAGCCGCCAGGCGCGGGAGCTGGACTCGGCTTGCCGATGATCTACGGCCTGGTAAAGCAGCATCGCGGCTACGTGGACGTGGAAAGCGAGGTCGGTGCTGGAACGACGGTCAAATTGTACTTTCCTGCTCACGACGCCCTTGGCCCAGTCGATCGGGTGACTTCGACGCCCGAATGCGCGACCGGCAAGCAGACCATCCTCTTGGTGGAGGACGAAGAAGCTGTCCGCAAAACAGCGCGGCGCGTGCTGGAGAGAAATGGCTACGAAGTCCTACTGGCAGCGGACGGACTGGAAGCTCTCAGCATTCTCCGGCAGCGCAGTTCGGAGATCTCGCTCGTCATCTCCGACGTCGTCATGCCGAAGATGTCCGGAATCGACCTTTACGAGGCCGTCAAGAAGGAGACGATCGGTATGCCGTTCATGTTCATGAGCGGATACGCGGCCAAGGATGTGCCAGTGGAGAGCGGTCCTGACCCCTCTGTCCCCTTTCTTCACAAGCCGTGGACGGTGAATGAGCTGCTCGGCCGCATCCGCGAGCTGCTCGACCGCAGTTCCCTCGGTTGACGCGGAGCTCATCTGCGGCGGTTCCCCTGCCCCACCCCGTAACGGGACACGGCCAGATCGATCTTCTCCCGCACCATATCCAACGTGATTCGCCCCATTCCGTCCCGGCGGTACTCCATGCTGGCCGGATATTCTTCACCGGGGTGACGTGCATAGCCATCGACGACCAGATCTTGGTACTTCCGGTAGGGACCGCTGCGCTTTGGGTTGGTGTAGCCATAGAGCCCAACGACCGGTGTGTCCAGCGCCCTGGCGATATGCAAGGGACCTGTATCCGGGCTCACCAGCAGATCGCTGCCATCGACAAGATACATCAGACGACGCAGGTCATCGCCCAACTGGTTCAATGGTCTGGCGCGACTCAGCCGCTCGATCTCGGCGGCGCTCGCCCGCTCGCCGGCCGAGGGTCCGCCCACGATCACGGTCCGGAAGCCGAAATCGCTCTCGACGATCTCGAGCAGCCGAGCGTATCGCTCCGGCGCCCAGTCCTTCTTCGCCTTGCTGCTGCCTACGACCACCGAGCACACCGGCTTGCTAACACGCTCAAAGAAGCGACGCTGCTCGGTTTGCTCTTCCTCGCTGAAAACGATGCCCCACTCAACCGGCTCGGGTTCGATGCCCAGGTGGGCGAGGAATTCGAAGTATTGATCCTGTACATGCTGGTCCGGCCTTGGCGGTATGCGATCGGAGGTAAATAGCCAGTTGAGGTCACGGGCGCGCCTGCGATCGAACCCCAATTTCACCGGCGCGCGCGCGAACCAGGTGAGCAAGCCCGCCTTGAAGTATACCTGCAGATCGATCACGAGGTCGAACTCTCGCGTTCGCAACTCGCGACGGAGACGTGCGAATTCCTTGAACGCACTGATACCTCTAAGCCGCTCGAAGATGATGAACTCGTCGATGGCGGGATGGTTCCGGACGAGCTTGTAAGGTACGGGCTGTATCACCCAAGTCAGGCTGAGGCCCTGTATCTTGCGCTTGAGAGCGTTCGCCACCGGAAGCACGTGCACTGCATCCCCGATGGCGCTGAGCATGATGATCGCAACCCGCGGGTTGGGGACCAATAGCTCTGACCTCATCATAGAGAGGCTTCCGGCAGCAGGTATCGCCCGATCGCGACCTCGACCCTCTCCAGCACATCCGCGACCGTGATCGACCCCATTCGGTGCCGAGCTCCCGCTCGCCCCGGGTGCTCCCGTTCCAGTGGTCCGGCATAGGGCCGACCCTCCGCCTCCAGGTTGAAACGATCGATGGTCAGATCCTGGAAAGCGCGATACGGCCCCGCCCGTAGCGGATCAGTGTGACCATAAAGACCGATCACAGGTGTACCTAGCGCCCGGGCGATGTGGAGGGGGCCGGTATCCGGAGCGATGACCAGATCGCAGCCTTCGATCAAACCGATCAGCCATCTCAGGTCCGGACCCAGCGCCCATACCGTGCGAGCTTCGCTGAGCATCGCCACCTGACGGGCACGTTCTGTCTCGCGCCTGCCCGGCCCGCCCAGCAATACCACCAGAAAGCCAAAGTCACGCTCCAATGCCGTGGCGACGGCTGCGAGGCGGTCGACCGCCCAGTCTTTGGCATCCATCGCCGATGTCGTGACAATTCCCGCAACCCGCTCGGGCCTGAGGCCGGCGAAGAACTCCGCAGCCGCCGCGCGCTCCCGCTCGCCGATGACGATCCGCCATTCGACCGGCTCAGCCGTCACACCAAGTGGCTCGAGGAACTCAAGATACATGTCCTGTCGATGCCGCGGGCCCCGAGGCGGCAGTCGATCGACGAACAGCCAGATTAGGTCGTTTGCCCGGTCGCGTCCGTAGCCCAACTTGAGCCGCGCGCGAGCGAATAGCGTCGGCAGTACCGTCTTGAAGTAGAGGCCGCAGTTGATCAGCAAGTCGAAGTTGCGCCGTCGCAGTTCGCGCCGCAGAGCCAGAGCGGCGCCCAGGCCCTGCCGGTGGTCGAAGAGAATTACGTCGTCGACCGCGGGGTGATGTTGCAGAAGCGGGGCAGGAGTCGGCTCCACGATCCAGGTGATGTGGCGGTCAGGATCATCACGCTTCAGTGCGTTGACCAGTGGCAAACCGTGCACCACGTCACCGATGCCACTTGGCAGCACCAGGCAAATGCGGCGGCTGGGTATCTCAAGCGATGCCATACACTTCCCGGTACCAGGAAACGAAGCGGGCCAGCCCCTCCTCTATCGAGACCCTAGGCTCGTAACCCAGAGTTTGACGGGCTTTAGTGATGTCCGCCCAGGTTCGCGGCACATCTCCCGGCTGGGCAGCCACACGCTCGATCTGGGGTTCAACACCCATCGCTTTCGCCAACAGTGTGACGAGCGCGTTGACCGACACCATGCGCCCGGCACCGAGGTTGAAGACTTCAAAGACCGGGCCGACGCTCGGATCACATATCCTGCGAAGAGAGCGGCAAACGCCGTCCACGGTATCTTCGACGTAGGTATAGTCACGTAGGGCCCCACCATCGCCGTAGATACTGATCGCCTCTCCTCTCGCGACCGCGCGGGTGAACTTGTGGATCGCCAGATCCGGTCGCTGCCGCGGCCCGTAGACGGTGAAGAAACGGAGGCTGCTGCACGAGAGCCCGTGCAACTGATGATAGGAGTGACAGAGCAGTTCGCCGGCCCGCTTTGTCGCAGCGTACGGTGAAATGGGCTTATCCGTTACGTCTTCTTCGGAAAAGGGGCGGTTCTCAGTAATGGCTCCGTAGATCGAGGACGAAGAGGCGAATACTAGCGTCCTGATCCCGGAACGTCGCATGGCGTCGAGAAGCCGAACTGTGCCCATCACGTTGATCTCGTAATAGGCCTCGGGTTCCTCGATCGATGGGCGCACGCCCGCGCGTGCCGCAAGGTGTACGACGGCTCCGGGTTGAGCCTCACCCAGCAGCTCTTCCAAGAACGCCGCGTCTCGCAGGTCGCCCTCGCGAAACTCGAACCGCGCATTCGCTCGAGCTGCCTCGAGGTTGGACTCTTTGATGGCCCGCTCGTAGAACGGGTCGAAGTTGTCGAGCCCCCACACGGCACAGCCGTCCGCCAGCAAGCGATCGACGACGTGCGAACCGATGAAACCCGCAGCGCCGGTCACCAACACGCGGGCAGGATAGGTCTCTTTGACCATGTCAGAGCGAACGGCAATCTTGAGTGGTGCTGCGCCACCTCACCCCCAGAAGCCCCAATTATGCGGGCTCCCAAAGATTAAGACTTTTGGCGGCCTCCGACAGACCCCGGGCCGTCTGATTAGGCTCCGCCGGAGAGAACCACCGCTTTCTAGGTCAGCATACTCCTTGAGCTTTTCAGCTCAACAGTGTATCCTGCTAGCTTTCGCGGTAAGGGACTCCGTCCCCATGGAAAGCAACTGTGACCCAAGCCACATGGAGGCACCTGTGACATCCTGGACTACAAGGCCACTCATCGCCGCCGGGATCCTGACCCTGGTGATTGCGGCGCCAGCATCCCCGCAGAGCGCGGAAGACATAATAGGCAGGGCGCTCGATCAATACGAGCGGCGCATGTCAAAGATCGAGAATTACACCGTTGTCCAGGAGGTCATGGGCATCGAGGTAACGAATTACTTCGAGAAGCGAATGGTGGACGGCCGCCCCGTCTTCGAGCTACAGGACAAGTATGGCGGTAGCGAACAGGACGAGCTCGGTGACATGTACTACGCGTTCATGGACGTCGCCAAGAACGCCAGAGTCGAGGGCAAGGAAAAGGTGGATGGCCGGGATTGTCACGTCCTGCTGATCGACGATTTCAGCGGGCTCGACATGGGCCGCGAGGGCGATGATGACTTCGAGCCCAAAAAGGGCCTTTTCTACCTCGACACCGACGATTACGTCCTACGCCGCATGGTCATGGACGGCACGATCACCGCAGATGGTCAACAGAAGCCGGTCACGCTCGATGCCTACTTCGAGGACTATCGCGAAGTCGCTGGCATGCTTCACCCCTTCGTCATGCGGATGCAGATGAGCGGACTGCAGGGTAGCATGTCGCAGGAGGAGATCGAGGAAGCTCGCAAGAACCTCGAGGAGATGAAGAAGCAGCTGGCCGAGATGCCGGAGAGCCAGCGCGCGATGGTCGAGAAGATGATGGGCTCACAAATGGAAAACCTCGAGAAGATGGTCAACCAGGGATCGATGGAGTTCACCATTACGGTGAAGGACCTGCAGGTCAACAAGGGCGCGCCGGAGAACAACTAGCCCGCTCGATTCGGGAAAGAGCTCGGCGGACATGCAGGAGCCCGGTCCGCCGGGCTCTTTTCATCGCGGCGACCTCGGATCCACCTCGTGTGTGTAGCACAGAGGGCTCGACACAGATCTTCAGAGCACCGGCTGTTTACGCAGCAAGAAAAGGGCGAATGTATCATGCGCCCATACACAGCTCACAGGTTCGAAACCGACAGCTCTCGCTTCCTCCAGCGTCTCGCCAGCGGTTAGCGGGTGATCCTGATTCTCTTCTTTGTGGAAGTTCCGCTCGATGAGCTCGAGAGGGCAACCTGCCGCCCGCGCAAAGGCCTTTCGGTAGGCAACGTAATGTTCCTGCACCACCCCATCCGGGTGACGGACGAGATCCCCCCAGACAAAAGCGCCGCCAGGCTTTAGCAGAGCGTGAAGTTTCAGCAGAGACTCCCTCTTGATTTGCAGCGGAAGGTTGTGGATCACCAGATTCGAGATGACGGCGTCGTACGGCGCATCGCTCGTGAAGTCCATGAAATCTTGATGGATGACCGTCGCCCGCGCTCCGTAGGCGCTCAGCAGCCTGCGTGCCTCGACTACCATCTCCTCGGAGGCCTCTATCGCGGTCACCGTACAACCACGAATCTTTTGCAGGGCCAGGTCCGCCACATTTCCTATCCCCGCCCCAACATCCAGAAGGCGCTCGGGTCGAATCAGTTGCAGCAACTCGATGATACAGCGCACCATTTCATCGTATTTCGGTACGAGCTGCCGGATCTTGCTAGGATACTCCCTGACGAGATCGGCGTAGTACGAGCGGGCTGTCTCTTTCATGGACGTAGGATAAGGCGGCGCTGAGCAAGCGGCCAGAGCGCCGCGTATTGGAAAGTCGCAGCGGCGGACGGACTGTTCCGACGACAGCACCAATTGTATAATGCGTGGGAATCAGGCCGTTCCGGCGTATCACGAGACACCCTCGAGGCGCAGAGCCCATCATGGACCGTCGGGCCATCATTCATATCGCCGCCCTGTCGCTGCTCGCCTGCCAGGCGCCAGCGCCCGATCGAGAGACGCTTCATAGCCAACTGCCCGAGCGCCCCTACAGCGGTGTCGTGCGCGTGGGTAACACCTACTACTTCTCCGGCAAGGTCGGCGTTACCGATGCGACTCGAGCCCTCACCGGCGCTCGAACAGCTGCTGAGGTGCAAAACATCATGGAAGCGTTCGCCGAGCTGTTCAGCGAGCTGGGCCTGGAGTTCAATGATGTGGTCCAGGGAAACGTCTTTCTAGTCGATGTCGATGACTACGCCGAGATGAACAGGGTCTACGGCGAGTATTTCGTCAGCGATCCTCCAGCACGAACCACCGTCGCGGTCTCGGCCTTACCCGGCGGCGCCAACGTCGAGATCTCCTTCGTGGCCGTGCGGACGACCCGCCAGCGCTGACCATGCCGGGCTGGCAATTCTTCTGGGACGTGATGCTGGTCGGCGTTCTCATTCTAATCGCGGCGCGGGTCGGCGCTTTTCTGGATCGCGATCAGCGGGTGTCGGTGCCTGTCAAGTGGGCGATCTTGACGGGGCTAGTGGTGGCCGGCGCTCTCTTCTTGGCCCTCTACCGCCGGGTCGCCTCCCTTTGAGTTAGACCACTTGCGAGCAACTCAAGCGTCTTAGCTGTTATCTCTGGCGTCGGCCATCGGCGTAGGCATCATCTTCGGTGCCTATCCGGCAGTGCGCGCCGCGCGCCTGCAGCTGATGGGGGAGATACGACACGAGTGAGGAGTCGGGGAGATGTTTCTACAGGTCGCGGACTTACCACCATTCACTGCCCGGCTCGCCTTTGAACGGGCCTACCACCTCCGGCGTGACCCAGCCGCCGTAGAAGCGACCGGGCTGCGGATCTACCTTGAAGCCATCTACGAAGCAGTCGACCCGGGCCGGATAGAAGGATAGGTATCCGCTAATACTCTCGAACCCAGGACTGGGATCTTCGTAACTCCAAGCTACATCCCGTAGTGTCATGTCACCTAAACGCAACGACCAGTAGCTCGCTGTTCCCTTCCACTCGCAGATCGATGTGCATCGGGATTTCTCCAAGTACTCGATGCTTACGTCCTCTGGTGGCAGATAGAAGGTCGGCGGGCTGGCTGTCTCAAGCATACGAACCGCCCGGCGGGTCTTGGCGACCGTGACGCCGCTACGGGCCACCTCGATGAAGCGCGTGTCCGGGTTCAAACACGGTGGTCGCGGATAGTCCCAAACCGACTCCTGTCCAGGGCCAGGTTCCCTTGCGAAGTCAGGCCGGCGCTGGCCGGAGTAGCGCCACTTCTCACGCGCGCCACGGATCTCGGGTGGCAGCTCGTTCATTCTACGACACCTTAGCTCAATCTTGGCTAGACAGCATCACCATCCAATATGTATGATGGGAATCTGACCGTCACGACATTCGCGAGCTACAGAAGGAGACTGAGATGATCGAGGTCATGAAGCGCGATGACGTTCAACCGCTCTGTCCCCACTGCTCGACGGCCCTAAGAATGGTGTGGTTTCAGCAGCTATCCGGCCATCTGGGAAAGCGCTACGTCTACTTCTGCTCGAACTGCAGGAAAGTGCTGGGCGTCTCGCACCGCAAGGGATTCTGGATGGGCTAGCTACGGATGACTCCTTGCAAGCTCCACTGGCTCGGCGCCGTGGCGGCGTTCGCTATTCTCTCGTGACGCTCCGATCTTCTTCGCCGGGCTCTCGCCGGGCGGCAGTTGGCGATCCGCGCGTACCACGAGCCGGGCGTTGATCGCCTGGTTCCTGGCCAACGCCGACTTCTGACTGAGAGTACGACGGCTGTCGCCATGCGGGTCTGATCGGATCCGCGAACCGCCGCCGATCAGCGGGTCTTCTCGATGGCGACGATCCTCCGCGATTCGCCGTCCAGTGCCCACAGATAGCGGCCGTCGAAGGCGAGCCCCTGGATGCCGAAGGGCTTACCGCCCCAATCCAGCAGTCGCCCCTGCAGATCGCTCTTGATGATCGCCGGCGCCCAGCGGTCCGCGTGCCAGAGGTGCTCACCCTCGGTTGCCAGACAGGCTGGAAAAGGTCCGGCAAGACATTGCTGGCGCGGCTCCTCTCCACCGCTCGGGTCGATGATCGAGACGCATCCCGTGCCGCGGTCACCAACGACCACGCGCCCTCCAACCACGGTGGGCTCGATGATGGACTCCATATGGTCAAGCGAGATCCGCTGCAGGATTTCCCCGGTGTCGGGGTCGATCTTCTTCAACTCTTTCGGGTCCTGCCCCACCGCGGCCAGCGCGCCGTCCCAGCAGGCGATGCCGCTGCAATTGGCTATGGCGACCCGCCGCAGCACTCGGCCGTCCGCAGGATCGATGGCCGCTGCGACATCGGACTTAATGTCGAAGCTCCACAAGTGATGGCCATCCCACGACAACGAGAACCAGAGACCCCGGGCTAACGGCACTTCCCTGACCTCTCGCCACTCCGGCGGCACCGGTGGTCTGTCGCGCAGCGGCTCGAACAACCCATGCCGGAGTAGGGCCGTGAGTGCCGCGCGACTTACCTCGCCAAACCCACCATCGGGGTGCTGACTGCGAAGTATGAGCGGTACCTGCTTGGCAACGAGAGCTTTCGCCTCTGGCAGATCGATGTTTCCCGCCGCATCGGTGAATCCCCAAGGATCATTGTAACCCAGACACCCGGCCGCATTGATCTCACTGCCGACGCGCCGCATTCCATCCCCGATTATTTCTTCGACCGCTACCTCGTCGCGCGCCGCCCAGAGCGCGCTCCAGAATATGGCCGGAGTCCAGGGGCAGCCACGCCAAGGATCGTTCCAATCGGTAGGATGCTCCGTCAGCCAACGCAGCGAACGGGCCACCTCCGGCTCATCCGTCATACCCAAAAGACAAAGCGCGTTCAGGGCATGGACGGAGAGGATCTTACCGTCCTGCTCGTACCACTCTCTGGCAATCTTGGCGCCACGGGTCTGGTGCAGTATCGCCTCGGCGGCTAGCCGCACCTCGCTCCGCTCCGGGCTTGCACCCAGCCGTAACACCTCCAACAGCGCCACGCCGGTATCCTTGGCGGTATCGCCCAGGCTACCGTCTTCTGCCTGATCGGCAAAGACCGCGTCGACCTCGGCAGCCAGCAGCTCGGCGTCACCGGCTCGAGACCGACCGAGCACCGCAGTCCGCACCAGGGCTGCCGCGATCGAGCTGTCGCCATCGACCCAGCTAATGGGGTCGTAGCGGAATCCGGATTCGAAGTCGTGACTCACGGTCTCGCTGGAACCTCGTACACAGCGCCCTACAATTCGTAGCCCAGCCACGTGATCCTAGCATCTCACCAGCGACGGCGCCATAAGAGAATCACGCTGTCGGGCCGGCTCCAAGAAAGAAGCCAGTAGTCTGCCCGGAGGGCTAGAAATTGTATGTGATAAGCCGGGGACCGTTTCCGTCAGGGACGGTTAGGCGAAGGATCAGGGCGGTCGACCCCGAGGCGGCGACGCCGTAGCTCTCTCCATAAGCCTCTCTGAGCGGCGTCAGGTCGAAGTGCTTATCCTCGTGGATAACGGCATCACAAGGGTCGTCATTACCTTCATGCGTGAGCAGGACGTTGACCTGGACGGGGAACGATTCCAGCCAGCCGCCCCAGGCCACCAAGTCGAGCTCGTGCACCTCGCAGCCGCCCCCGTACTCGACCGCCAGGTGGAGGATGTGACCGGACAGCGAATAGTCAGACAGCACGAGAGGATCGCGGGGCCACGCATCGGGCTGCGAGTCGAAATCGATGATGATCGGAGCTATGCCCTGGACCAGGAGATCCAGCCTTGCCACGGCTAGCCTGAGCCCGTCCGGCAGCGCCTCGGAACTTCCGGTCACAGTGGACTCGCCATCCCCGTCTCGGTAGACGATCCGGTAGTGGAACTGGTCGCAGCATTTCGTACCGAAGTCGCGACCGGCATAGTCATGGATCCCGGCTCGCCTAAACAATTCGGACAGTTCGATGATCTGTACCGGAGAGAGATGCAGAAGAATGTCGCCGGGATCGAAGTCACAGGCCTGCTGGCAGGCAAGCCCACGAACCACGCCGGTCGATCCATCGATGGCGTAGCTGAAGTCGGCGCCGGCGAGGCCGCCGGCTACCTGAACCTCGATGTAGACGTCCTTCGCCAGCTGGGGATCGTCATCACCAGGCTCCTCAGGATTCGAGCCACAGACCGTGCCGACAGCGGCGACCCAGCAGACCCCAACCAAACGTAGTGCCCTGCCAGACAGCTCAAGATTTCTCATCGACGACTCTTAGGAATCCGACGTTACTGCGCGACCACACGCTCTCATTGCTATAGACGAACGACGGGCGTCGGATGTGACAGCTGCTCGCCTACTCATACTGCTGGCGCTCGACGAGAGGCAAGATGAGACGCGAAGGATAGGCCTCGCTATGGTAGATCCTCTGCTCGGCCACGACATACTCCGTCTCCAATTCGTTGTGGCCGCCGGTGTTCAAGTTTCGGGAGAACCAGGGGTAGGCCGCCGAGGCGATCTCCAGACGAATGCGCGCGCCGGAAGGTATCATGACGCTCACGTGCGAGAGGTCGAGCGTATACTCGTAGATCCGGCTCTCCTCGAGGAGGGCGGGGCGGCTCCAGGAGTCACGGAACCGCGCCCTGAGACCACCACCACCCATGACACGCTCTTCGCCATCGCTCTCGAGGATCCGCCAATACGCGAACCAGTCAGTGTCACTGGCTGAGGTTGATGCATAAAGCACGAGAGATACCGGACCCGCAACATACAGAGTGTCCTCAAGGGGTTCGGTATCGTAGACCAGGATGTCCTTCCGTGGCTTACTGAGTTCACCGTACGGTATGGGCGCGCCCAGCCACAGCGGAGGCGTAGGATCTCCCGGGTCGTAGAGATAGCCATCGAATTCGGCCCCCGAATCGGGCGGCTGCGGCATTAGCCTGCCAGAAACGCGGGCGCTGTCCTCGGATGCGAGATGCAACTCGGCGTAAGACGTGCCCGGCAACGGGTACGTTTCAGCTGTCAGCCAACGATCGAGGTTCAGCGTGTACAACTGAACCGCCGGCTCAGCGGTGATCCCGTTCTCGGCCTCCCTCAGCCAAAAATCGAACCAGCGGCGGAACAGTTCATAAAGCTCGACCGGCGCAGACTCGCCGAGATCGTTGCCTCCCATAGGGGTGAAGGCTCCGTCACTGTGTTCCCAGGGCCCGATCACCAGTTTGACGTACGGGCTCTCGGATACCCTGAGATGCGCGTAGTTGTGCTTCAGGCCGACGCTGCTGGCTCCGAACCAACCGCCTTGGAGGAAGACAGGTATGGTGAGACTCTCGAGGTCGTCCTGGAAATTTGATCTCTCCCAGTAAGAGTCGTTCAGGTTGTGGCGGAGGAGGTTCTGCCAGAAAGGGATCTTCCGGCCGTAGGTTC
>CP070722.1:2532912-2587797 GCA_020350785.1 Gemmatimonadota bacterium | reverse complement strand
TGGTGGCGCTCGCCTGGGCGCCCCACTGGGAGGCGGCGGATGGGACGCTGACTCCAGCCTGGGAGTAAGGGGCGCTGGTGCGCGTGGTGACACGCTGGAGGGGCTCGAAGGAACGGGGACAGGCCGACCGCCTGTCCCCGTGTCTCTTTGGGGCCGGTCTGTAGCTCTAGAACAGCCCCGAGAAGATGTCGATGAAGTTCATGATACCCGACGAGCTGCTCGACAAGCGCCGCACTTGAACGGCGTCGGTGAGTGAGTCGGGGGCGTCGTCCAGCAATCGCACGGTCACGTGGTAGGTAGCCGGCGTCGGCTTAGTGGTGAGGGGGTAAATGCAGCCGGTGGCCGAGCTGAAGATGTATGAGGCCGCCTTACCACCCGGCTCGTCGGAGACCGTCATCGTGCAGGTTGGGTCTCCGCTGGCGCTCGGATCATCGACGTAGAGCTGGGCGGTGATGGGCTCCGCGGTGCCGCGCCCGTTCTTTATGGAAAAGATCGCTACCAGCATGTCCGACTTGTCTTTCTTGGCGCGCAGTCGCTGGATGTCGTAGTCAGTCGGTTGGCTGGGATCGAAGATTGTGATTTCGACAACGGCATCGGCGGTCAAGCCGCCCTCATCAGTAGTTCTGTAAGTAAACTGATCGCCGCCGTAGGCATCGGCAGCAGGGGAGTAGGTCACTCGGGCTTGGTCGGAGAAGCCGCCACTGCCGCTGCAAGCCCGGTCGGCAAGGGGGCTCAGCGAGCCCTTCGTAGGACCGCTGATAATCGAGAAAGAAAGCTCGCAGGTTTCGAGATCTGAACCGCCGAGCGTGATTTCCACCGGCACACCTGCATCCGTGCTTGCCGTCTTCGGGTCCGCCGTGGGAGGCTGATTGCCGGAGGTCTGAACGGAGATCGCCAGCTTATCGGTCCCCTGCTCGTCTCCTCTGGTGCTGCTGCCGTCTGTGGAAAGACCGACGCCGTACATCTCGAAAGACCCGGCGGTCGAGGGCGCTTCCCACTGGAAGCTCCAGGTGAGCGTGCCGGAACCGGTTCGCGGCTGCGAGTGAACGATCTCCCCTGCGTCGATCCTGGTTCCGTTCCCGGCGATCAGAACGCCACCGCCAGGGACCGAGACGTTCAGACCACCCTGCGCCTGATTGCTGCCGCTGGCAGGCTGAATCGTCAGAGTGTACGTGCTTGTCGCGCCCGCCGTGACGTTCGTGGGCCCGCTTAACGTGACAGTGGGCGCCGCTGCACCGGCGTCCGGATCATGACAGCGGCTGCACAGTTGGCTGCCGGGCGCTCCGGAGTGACCGGATATGCCGTCGCTCCTTAAATGGGGCCGCAGCTCTACCGGTCCCAGCATGCTGCTGCGATCCTGATCGCCGCAACCCGCGACGATTACGACGAGGATGGTGACTGTCAACTTGATCAGGCTGCGCATAAGCACCTCCTGGTTTGTGGTTGGCACATGGCTCCGCTCCTACGAAGGAGGAGCAGCGAGAACCGGGGGGCGCTGCTCGCCCCTACGTCCGTCGACTTCGAGTTGTGATGTATGCACAGGGCAGCGTCTTTGAGCTTGACGCTCCAGGAGGGCAACTAGTGTGCCGGACACCGGCAGGTGATGGGAATGTCAGATCGACAGGCGGGTCTGCGCTGAGCTAAGGCTAGAGCGGCACATGCGCTGCAAGAAACGAGTGAGTTGTGGTCGGTATCAAGGCCATCGATTCGGACCTCGGCCATCGGGCGAGCTTCGGGGCGTGGTGTGTGCAATCGCTGCAGAGAACCGGAATCGGTTTCACTCTGGACGGTCGGATGGATCACAGTTCCTCGTGGCCGTTGAGATCCCCCCTGAGATTGGCCGTGAGCCCACTGGCTGAGACTTCGCCTCAGCGATATCGTTCCTGGGCAATCACAACGTGAAAGGTTGGAGGAGTGGCGATGATTGGCCGCAGGGTATCCTATTCGGCGTTGGCTCTGTTATGCGCTCTCTCAGTGTTCGCGAGTTGGGAAATCGCCCGACAGGTGCGTGCTCAGGAGCCGACCGCTGCCGAGCACAACTTCGAGTACCTCTGGCAGACATTCGATCGCAACTATGGGATCTTCGGGCCCAAACGAGTGGATTGGGGAGCGCTGTACCGCGTCTACCGGCCGCTGGTGACTGCCGAAACGACGGACGACGAGTTGTTCGAGATCATGTCGAGGCTACTGGGCCATTTGAACGACAATCATGTGGGGCTCGCGACCGGAACACGGCAATACCGGTCCGGCATCCTCAGCGAGCTGAGGGGGGAAGGCTTCGCCCAGCAGGAGATGGCGGACTTCTCGCTCGAGCTCGTGAGGAGCAAGTACCTAGCGGGCGAGTTGCAGGCGGAGGGCATCCTGCGGTACGGCTGGTTGCCGGACTCGATCGGCTATCTGCGCATCCGGGGCTACAGTCAATTGGCGCAGACCAGTCAGGCGATCGACCAGGTCATGCGCGAATTCGAGAGGGCCCGCTCGATCGTGGTGGATTTGCGTGCTACGCCCGGCGGGGATGATAGGGTCGGCAAAGCGATCGCCGACCGTTTCGCCGACAGGAAGCGTCTCTACATGAAGACCTACGAGCGGAACGGCCCGGCGCACGACGACTTCGCGCCGCCCAAGTATTTCTATGTCGAGCCAACGGGGCCGGTTCAGTTCACCAAACCGATGGTCGTGCTGACCAATCGCTGGGGGGTGAGCGCGGCGGAGAACTTCGCCCTGGCGATGCGCACGCTGCCGCACGTGACGCTGATCGGCGACTTCACGTCGGGCGTGTTTGCGGATGTCTACGGCGACCAGCTACCTAACGGTTGGCGCTTCTCGGTGTCTTACAAGTTGTTCGTGGACAACACGGGCTTCTGCTGGGAGGGGATCGGCGTGCCGCCGGACCTGCGCATCATCAACAAACCGGAGGACATCGCCGCCGGTCGCGACCGGGTTCTGGAGTTCGCTTTGGACTTCGTGGGCCGCGGTGAATCTTCGCCCAAGGATGTGTCGAGAGGCCTTGCCGATGTGCGGGAGTCTTGGGTCGGGATGCTGGAGCGGGAGGTCGAGGAAGGTGCGCCAGCCGCGGCGTCTTTCGAGACTTCGCTGGCGGCGGCGCGGGCTGCGCTGAGTGCGGCTCCCGACGCCTATTATGTCGATGAGGACGAATTACTGGCTCTGGCTGAGGAGTTGGCCGCGTCAAACCGTCTGGATGATGCCGCAGCCGTCTTGGGATTCGCGGCTGAGACGTTCCCGGCGTCGTACAGGCCCTGGCGCCCTCTGGCCGAGGGTTACCTGCGAACGGGAGACGAGGCGAAGGCGCGCGAGGCGTACGCGATGATGTTGGAACGAAACCGCCGAAGCTATCCATGGGAGAGAGAGGCCGCTCGAGTTGCCGATGCTGTCCTGTCGGGTCTGAGGGCGCTGGTGCCTGCTCTGGAAGCAGCTCCATCGGACGAAGAGTTCGCGGCGGCGATCGCCGCGTTTCGAGCCGAGCCCACGAGCTACTATTTCAATGAGAGCGAAATAAACAGTCTGGGTTATCGTCTGCTAGCCGAGGGGCAAGTCGAGAGAGCGATCGAGGTCTTCCTTATCAACACACAGGAATACCCCGAGTCGGCGAACGTGTGGGACAGCTTGGGAGACGGGTACCGGGCGAAGGGTGATACGGCGCAGGCGATTGCCAGCTATCGCAAGGCCTTGGAGGTCGACCCGAGCTTCGCGGCGTCGCGGCAGAATCTGGAGGAGCTGACCGGCCGCCAGTAGTCGCACAGACTGCTTGCCGCCAGCTCGGGCACCGGCGCTGTTGTTGCCGGCTGATGGGAGACGGTCGGGTTCAGCGGTCGCGTTGCAGCTCTTCGCCTGGCCGGTATCTGCGGATCAATTGCGCTTCGATCTCGTGCTCCGTGAAGGCGACGCGTTTCAACTCGTGGCGTGCGAACATTTCGGCCTGGTCGTTGAAGTGCGGCGATTCTTCCTTGGAGCTTTGCCCGTAGGCTAAAACGGAGAAGGCGCGGGGTTGCTTGCCGAACTCAACGGCCAGCACCCAGCCGTCGCCACCCGCGGCCGTCAGCTTGCCATCCTCGGCCTCCTCGAACCACATCACTCGAAAGCATCCCAGCAGTCCTGAGCAACCGCCGACAGGGATGTCCAGGTCGCCCATTCGAATCCTGTGCACGTCGCCCCAGCTGACGTCCCAGCTGCCGAAGCGTTTCTTCGTCTCCTGGACGGCCCAGGCGAAGGCAACGGCGGCGCGCTGTGGATCGCTCAGGCCACGCGGAGTATTGGTGGGTTCGTCAGTGCTCCAGGGGTTCTGGAAAGCGGCATCCCAGGCATCGCCGAAGTCGAAGGATTCATCGGGTTGGTCGCCCCTGAGGTAGCGTCGGAACCAGATCTCGAAGAGGACGCCGCCGCGGCTGTCGGGCGCCACGGTGTTGTCCCAGCTGGCGATGAGATCGATGGCGGAAGCGACCTCCGGCTCCGGGGCCGAGCCGCGCACGGCAACCAAGAGATCATCCTTGACTCGATCGGCCAACAGCATCCGCTGGCTGTGCTTCAGCTCGACGATATCCTCGAGGCTGAATTTCCGGTTGTTGTGGATCAGCTGGAGGCTGTGCTGGCTGCGCAGGCCTAGATCGGGCTGCGGAAAGTTGGCCGGGAAGTCATCTGGATCGAGCGGCTGGTTGAGGTTGGAATAGTGGAAGGGGTCGTTCTCGTTGTGGAGGTAGCCACCTCTGGGGTTGCGCACCTGTGGGAGAGACTCGAAGTCGACGATAGTTGTCCACACATCGGCTGAGACGGTGGCGGGAACGGCTGCTGTGTCACCGCCGGACGGACGGGGCAGAGAGGGTATCGTCGCGTTCCATAGATAGAAGATGTTTCCTTCGCGGTCTGCGTAGGTGAAGTTGGAGCCCAGCTGGGCCCGCATCCGCATCGCGTCTCTCCACTCTTCCAGGTTCGTGGCCTTCATCATGCGGAGGAACTGGTGGGCAGCCCGGTATTCGCCGTTACCGGCGGCGCGTACGATGTAGATCTTGCCGTCGCGGCGTTCGACCACCGGGCCCAAGGGCGTGTGCCAAAACTCGCGCGTCTCACGCCCCAAGCCCTCGCCGTTCTTGAACTCCACGGTGATCGTCTCGCGGCGCAGTGGGACCGAAGCGCCATCGAACAGGTAGTGATCGGGCCGTTCCGGATCGATCTGCAGGGCGTAGATCTCCTCCAGGTCGGGTCCGTTGTTGGTGGTCGCCCAACCCAAGTCCTGATTGAAGCCGCCGTTGAAGTAGAGCGGGTAGCCGACGCGAAAATCGCCGTAGAAGTTCAAGAGGCCGGGGACAGTGATGTGAGCCTCGTAGTAGCCGGCGTCCCAGTTGAGGTGCGGGTTACGCAGCAATATCGCCTTGCCGGATTTCGTGCGGCTGGGCGCGAAGGCCCAGGCGTTGGAGCCTTCCTGAGTCGGCTCTTCCGGCACAGCGGCATTCGCGCGCTCGACGGCGAGTCGTCTAAGGACATTTCGCACGACACCCCACCTGATCGGCTCGATCCAATGAGCGGCGACATCGTGTCCCGTGAATTTCGGCTTCACCCAATCGGGGAACTCTTCTGGATGGAGCTCGATGTAGTGGTTGACGCCGGCCGCATATCCCTGGAAGACCTCGCGGATCTCGGGATCCAGCAGATGGTAGGTCTCTTGGGCGCGGGCGTAGGTTTGGCGGTTACGGAAGTCGGCGTCCAGCGAATCGGGTCCGAAGTAGCGCGCCAGCTCGCCCCGGGTCTCGATCAGTCCTCGGATGACGAACTCACCGTAGTCCTCGAGGTGGCAGTAGGCGAGTCCGAAGAAGGCCGCCCCCAGATCCTCCGCCAGGATGTGAGGGACTCCGTAAGCGGTGCGGCGGATCTCGACGCGCTGGTCGTAGGGCTCTGTCTGGGTGAGCCCGTTTGTTGGAGAGAGAAGGTATGACGCGGTTAGCGGCAGGGCGATAGCCCAAAGGTGGGCTGTTCGGGAAGACCTGGCCATCTCTCGGTCTCCTTTCGTGCGGCGGCTCAGCAGCGCGCCGGCCTTCAAGAGTTCCTGGCGGCACCGCCGGATTTCAGGGCACGGAACTCGTCCAGCGCCAGCGCGAACTGGTCGCGCGCTCGCTCCAGATAGGAGTGGGCTTCGTCGATGTAGCCGTCTGTGGAAGCCGACCAGACGCGGTTGAGGTAGCGTTCGCCCGCGGCAAACTGGCTCATCACGTTCGAGTAGGCTTTGAGGCCATAGGTGTGAGCGATGCTCTCACGCGCGTCGACGAACGTATTGAGATGGTCGCGGAAGGTGCGGTCGATCTCATGTCGCAGGTCGTAGACATCGATCGCATCACGCTCGTGCCAGAGCCGGTCCGCGTCCTTGGCCACCTGGGAGAGGCTGTCCTCGATGCTCTGGATGTTGGCGGTGAGGGTCACCTGGTCGCGAGCGGCCTGTCGTTGTGCGGAGCGGACGAGAACGATTCCGACGACGCCGACGAACAGCGCTCCTACGAAGGGTGCCACTTCGACGCCCTCGACCTGGCGGACGGCGAGGAAGGCTCCGGCGAGGAAGCCGACGGTGATCAAGAAGTATCCGAGTCCTTTCATTACCATTGCTCCCGCGTCTCAGCCGAAGACGATAAACAGAGAATAGGTGACGCCGATCAGCGCCTCGCCGACGATCAGTCCGGCGGCGAATGGGATACCTACATCGTCGCTGAAAGCGTGACCGAGCTTCCAGTCGCTGAGCAAGCGCAAGATCGTGCCGATCGTGTAAGTGAGAACGATGTTGAAAGGTAGATAGAAACCGAGGCCGACGAGCACGCCGAGGCCGCCGATACCGCTGGCGCTGAGCAACGCGCCCAGGCCGGCGCCGCTCAAGTACTTATCCATGGGGACATCGCCGCCCAGGATGCCCTGGATCACGCTGGCCAGCGCCTGTCCCTGGGGCGCGGGCAGGCGATCGGAGCCCATCCCATACGCCTGGTGCAGGACGACGATCAGGAAGATGATCACGATGGGGCCGATCCAACTGCCCAGAAACTGACCGATCTGCTGCTTGCGAGGTGTGGCGCCCACCAGGTAGCCGGCCTTCAGATCGAGCATCAGGTCGGTGGCCTGGGCCATGGCCACGCACATCGCGGCGCCCACGGTGATGCTGGCGATGATAGTGGCGCGGTCGCCGATCCCGCTGGCCACGAAGATTAGGATGGTGACGCCGATCAAGGTCATCCCGGAGAGCGGTGACCAGTTGGTGCGTCCGATGCACTCGGAGAGGACGACCCCCGCGACCCATATCCAGAGGGTGCCCAGGACCGCCATGGCGAGGCCGCGCGCCAGGCCCAGCTCGGTGACGGAGAGGAATGAGATGATCGCCAGCAGGACGAAGGCGCCGCCGACGCCGATGTAAAGGAGCTGGATGGGCATCTCGTCCAGGGAAAGGGCCGTCTTGGTGCGAGCGGCGTCGCGCATGCTGCGAATGGCGCTCAGCACCAGGGGCAGGGCGAGGGCGATACCGGTGAGGGCGCCGCCGACCAGCATCCCGATGCCCACAGGCCGAAAGAGGTTGAGCCTCAGATAGGTTGGCATGCTCTGCCCGGCGGCGCTCAGGGTGGCAGCGTCGGGCAAGAGGCCGGAAGCGGACATGATGGGTGCAAGAATCCAGTAGCAGACGTAGCCGCCGACGATGAAGAAGAACCCGCCTTTACCCGCGAGGAAGGCGACGCCCACGGTCAAGAGCGAAACATACCAGATCCCATTCATGTACTCGGGCATCCCGATCAGCTCGCCGAGGGCGAAGTCCTCGAAGCCGGTGCTGAGGCTGATGAAGTGGACGACCCCGCTCAACACCGCGCCGCCCAGAAGCAGCCACGCCTTTCGGATGCCGGCGCCGGGTGACTTGAGAACCGCTGCCGTGGCGATGCCGCCCGGAAAGGCCAGGCGATTGAAGTCGATCATCTGCTTGCGCAGAGGGATGATGAAAGCGATGCCGAGAATACCGCCGGCGATGCAGCCGAGGACCAGGAGCGGCTTGTTGAAGTCGGTAATGCCGAGAATGAATATGGCCGGTACGGAGAACATCATACCTGCCGAGGCGCCGTTGACGGCGCTGGCAACGGTCTGGTTGATGTTGTTCTCGATGATGCTGTAGCGGCGCATGAGGCCACGGAGGACACCGAAGCCCAGGATCGCCGCCAATTCGGACCCTTCGATGGAGAATCCGAGCTTCAGGCTGAGATAGCCGATGCTGACGGCGATGAGGGCTCCGATCGCGTAGCCGACCAGCACGCCTGCCCAGGTGAATTCCGGGTAGGTTCCACGTCGGATGACTCTCAGGTTCTTAGTGTAAGTCTGCTCCAAGTCTCTGTCCTCCGCTTAACGGGCCAGTTTACGGATAGTCTCGACACGCTCCTCGACGGCGCCTACGGCGGCCTCGATCGGTGATTCCTCCAGTACCGATACCCTGATCAGGGCATCGTGTAGCTTGTAAAGAGTGTCCAGGGCCGATTGCGTCTCGGGCACCAGCTTTTCCGGGGTCTCCTGGTCGCGATACTTCGTCGAGCGAGCCTTCGCCACGAGCTGCTCCAGCTCGCGAACGAGCGAGTCGGCTGCGGCCTCCGCTTTCTGAGCGAACTCGGCATCGCGAGCATGTGCGGCGGCTGCGGCGTTGACGATGCCGTCGCGCAACTGCCGGGAACGAACCAGCTCGTAGTCGAGCGGCGTGGTGTAGACTTCCTGAACCGGCCGGACACGCGGTGGTATGAGCAGCTCTCCAAACGAATAACCGCGCGACTTCAGGCCGGTGGTGTGCAAGAGAAAAATGAGCAACCACGGTACGGCGAGGAAATGCGCGAACTGCAATCCCGGCCCAGTGTACAGGTCCAGCGCGACGAGGCCGCCGTTGATCGCGAGGAAGACTAGCAGGTGCCTTTGATAAAGGCGCCTGCGGTGCTCGGCGATCCCACTCGCCCCGGGACGGGTGGCCACTCGGGCGCGGGGTAACGGCGAGGCTTGCGTCTCTTGTTCCACTTCAACCTCCAACGATAGCGCGTACCAAATAGGCGATGCCGAAACCGGCGTAGTTTCCAAGGGCGTAGCCGAAAATACCGACCGCAACACCCGGCAGCATCAGCGAGGCCCAGCCGCGGGAGACGGCCACCGCCATCGCCGTCGATGGACCACCGATGGCGGCCTGCGAGACTACGGCCAGCATGGGGACGGAGGCCCTGAGAATTCTCCCGAGCGAGAAGAGAAAGATACCATGAATGGCGACGGCGACGAGGGTATACAAGAATACCGCCGGCCCGATCTCCACCATGGCGGCGAGCAGCGATCTGATACCGATCACGCCGAAGAAGAGGTGCAGTCCCAGATTGCCGATCTGGCTGGAGCCGCGCACCCTGCGGACCGCCGGCCATTGGCCCAGCGCCAGCGCGATCGTCGTCAGCCAGAGGATCTCCGGGAACAGACCGACCCAGCGAGCGAGGGCTCCGGCGGCGATGAGCACCGCCATGCCGATGGCGGCCAGGAGCACGAGGTCGAACAGGGCTATGGGGACGGGGCTCCAGTAGGGGTGGTGCTCGCTCTCGGCTCCAACTCGCTTCGACCCTGGCGGGGTTTCGGTGGGTTCGGACGGCGGGTCGGCGGCGATCGTGGCGAGCGCTCCAGTGGCCGCGGGCGCGGGTGATCCGATCCAGCGGCCCAGAATAATGGGGCTCATCAGGATGAACCCCATCCAGAGAGCGGTGGTCACGGCGTCGGCGGCGGAGGCGGCGGCGAAGGTGGACGCCGGCAGGTCGAGGCCGCGGCCGACGGCCGCGAAGTTGAGGCTGCCACCCGTATAGGTGCCGGTGAACGCCCCGGCCAGCTTCCAGGTATCCGATCCAAGACTATCAGCGAAGAAGGCTGCCCCGGCTAGGGCCCCGAGGGCCGTGCCAGTGGACGCCAGGAGGAAGAGGCCGAGCATGGCCGGGCCCGTCTCGCGCAGATCGGCCAGACGCACCCCCAGCAGCAGGTAGACGATAGCCAGCGAGGTGACCGGCCCCTCGATGCCGCGATAGACCGGCGATTCTTGGGGAACGAGTCCGGTGTTGGATAGGATGGCCCCGAGGATGATGACCATCAGCGAGGCGCCGATCTTTGACATCAGCTCGAAGCGGTGATCGAGCCAGAAAGCCAGGGCGGTGATCCCGGCGATGAGCGCGGCGATGGCCAGTGGATCGGTTATCAAGCGGCTGATATCCCCTTTGAAGATCCGTTGACGAGTCCGCGTATTGTGTGGCTACCGGTCGCGGTGGGCAAGCGGTGGAGGGAGAGGGGGCAGCGAGTCGATCGAGGCCGGGACCGGGCGTGTCCGGTGGCCGGCGGCAGACTATCGCTAACAGGGCCGTATCCAGCGCGCCGGCACGCCCGACCTCAAACGGCGGATCCGAAGCTGTGATCGTGGGCCACTCAATACAAACCTGACGGCTCGATTGAGTGGCCAGATCGCATCTCTCAGTCGTCTCTTACGACCGTGAAGACTTGTTCTCGGGTCGCCAGCCGCTGAGAGGCGCGGCCCCAAATCTTCAAAGTGATCTCGTATTCCCCGGCCGGTGCCTGCTCCAGCTCCAGTCTGTGATACTCGGTCGCCCGGTCGCGCCGGCTCATGTCGAGCTGGCGGCTGAACTGCAGCTCGAGACGGTCGTCGCCGACAACGCTGAAGCCCCAGGCGTCGGCCAGCGCCCCGAGTATCGCCAGCGGGTTTCCCGCTCCGCGGTCCAGCGACTTGACCTTGACGGAGAGCGACACGTCGTAGCTGGCGAAGCCCTCCTCATCAGGCTGCAGACCGTAGAGCTCGTAGTAGACGTAGATGGGCTGCCGGGGCGCGAACTCGAGGGATGGGTTTCCCACAATGTCGAAATCGGCTCGGGACAGTGGAACCTCCGCCAACCGTCTCAGTCGCTCCGCGACCAGGATATCGCTGACGCTCAGCGAGTCTTCCGGGAAGGGTGTCGCCGTGACCTTCTCCCGTGCGACCGCGGCGACCCTCGAGAGGGTATCGCGAGCTTCGACCACGACATAGAAGCTGGCGGCTGCCGACAGCAATAGCCGCCAACAACGCAGTGGGTTGCGGCTGGACGCGTCCGCGTACTCCAGGGCCTCGCTGCGCACCTCGCGTACGACCTGTTGTCCGTCAGAGGCGAGCAAGAAGATCCCTCTCTGAACATTGGTGGACCCGGCGTCAGTGCCGTCCGCAAGAGACTCGAAGGGTATCTCGTAATAGACTTCTACGGCCAGCTCGCCGGGGTCGGCACCACGGAATCGCGCGATCTGTACCGGCATATGCAACAGGAGCCGGATCGCGGGAATGTTGTCGTAGAGTGCAGACTGAATATGGTAGTTCTGATCGGCGATCCACTTGCCGTAGGACCAGGCAAAGCGTGTCTTGATGTAGCCCCGCCTCCGTTCGAAGTGGAATGCCATCTCTCCACCGCTCTCGTAGTACCAGAGGATCGTCCGTCCGTCGCTCACGATGGCGTCGGGCTGGCCGTAGCGGATGAAGGTCACACCGCGATCAGTCTCCCAGCCGCGCAGGCCCGTTGCAGGCTCGGTGAAGCGGAGGTCGACGTAGGCCACCCGGGCCCAGTGCTCGAGCTGGCGCTCGTTCGCTTCGGTGATCAGCAGCGGGTCGGTCACTCGCCAGTAGTAGCCTCGGAATTGCGCCTGGGCCGTATCGTCGAGCTTCGAGTAGCCCTTGGCGAGGCGCGGCTGCAGAACCGGCGTGATGTTCTGAAAAGCCGCCCGCTCGGCGGCGGGCAGGCGCGCCAGCGCCTTGGCAAAGGCGGAACCCGCCAGTTCTTCCTGGCCTCGAGCGTGCAGGCCGAGCCCGAGGTACAGGTATCCGTCGGCGCGATCGGGATAAGCTTCGACCAGGCGTTCGGCGATGGTCATGTACTCGCCGAGCTGGTTGGTCTCCAGCAGGTGGGCGAGCGCCCGCCGGGCCGCCTCCAGATGCGTGGGATTGTAGCGGAGTGCGGCGCGGTAGTGCTCGGCCAGGCCGGCCAGCTCGTCATCGCCGAAGCCTTCGATCGGCATTGCTGCCTCGGTGACGCTCTCGACATAACGATGGAACCAGGGGCCTTGGAACTGTGCACTGCCCAGCGGCGCATCGATGTAGGAATCGAGGGATGGCCACCGTTGCAGGGTCTCGGTCAGCGTTAGCGCCTGTGACCGTATCATCACGCGGTCTCGAAAGTCCTCATAGAGTCGCTCGCTGACCAGCCCCAGCCCGAAGTGGATGTCGGCGAGCAGGAGCGGGTCGTCGATCTCCTGCTCGTCCGCCATTCCGAGTGAGCGGTTCAGAAACCGGCGCGCGTCGATCTTCTTGTTCTGCTTGAGGAGCAGCAGGCCGAGCTCCGCCAGGTCGTAGGGGTTCTCAAAATCGCATTCGAGGGCGCGGCGGAGGGCCCTTTCCGCATCCAGTCGGCCCTTGAAATTCTTCTCGAGCGTGCTGGCGCTGCGGGCGAGAAGCCGCCCCAGCTGATACTGGGTCTCGCAAGACTTGGGTGCTGCCTTGACCGCTTTCTGTAACTCGGCCACGGCCGCGAGGGTGTCGCCGGCGGCCGCCAGAGTCAGTCCTGCGGCGATGTGCTGGCGTGCTGCGGCCTCCTGTGCTTGCGCTGTGGATGAGGCCAAGGCGAGCAGAGTAACCAGAGAGAAGAGTGGCCGATTCATGATCCGTCCTCCCGTGTTGCTGCCGGTGGGGACGGTGACCTGGGGCGCCAAGCGGTTGGATGGCCCCGCTGAAGTCCGCCGCCCCCCGGATCAGTTCCGGCTCTGTCGTCCGTTGTTCGGGCGGCTCCGCCGAAGGCGCAGTCGCGGCTCTCCAGTCGTGAGCGGATGCTCATCTTCCAGAGGTTGCACCTGGCGTGCCGGTGCCGAGTGACCCGAAGGCCAGGTAATTGCTGGTTCCCCACCCGCCCTCTGGCGGATGACTAAGGGCTCTCCGTGTGCCTCTGACGCGCGGATTAGTGTCGCAGTGACACTCGCGGTCGTGTGGGTCGATCGCCTCCGCGGATCGCGTTGGGCAGGCGGCGCCGCCAGTTCGGTGCGCCGCGTCTCGCTGGCGTCGCTGCGGTCTTCATTCTAGAATGGCGATCTGTTGGGATAAGAGTTTTCCTTTCGGGTATTTCCAAGTGAACGGCCCTGGATGGCAGCAGGGCCGGGCCGGGCACATACGGTCCGCGAAGCCAGACGGAAGGAATACCGTCGATGCAGCTCTCTGGTGTTGCATTGCGGAAGCTTGCATACGTCGCGGCCGGCCTCGCGGTCGCCGCCATACTCTTCTGGGCAGGTGGCAGATTGATGCTCGAATCACTGGAACGGCAGCTCATCTACTTTCCCACGCGGGTGCGTGCCGACGCGGCGACTCCGAGCATCCCAGGCACCGGCGTGGTCGAGGAAGTTTGGCTGCAGACGGATGACGGGCCGCGGGTGCACGGCATCTACGCCGGCGCCCCGGACGCGTTCGCCGATCTGCTCTTCTTCCACGGCAATGCCGGTAACCTCTACGATCGCCTCGACAACGTGCAGCTCCTGGTGGAATCCGGCTTCAACGTGCTGATCATGGACTACAGGGGCTATGGCAAAAGCGAGGGGCAGCCGTCGGAACGGGCGCTATATGACGATGCTCTGCTAGCCTATCGTCACCTGACTGAGGCACGAGGCGTGGATCCGTCGCGCCTCGTGCTGTTCGGTCGCTCGCTGGGCTCTACCGTGGCGATCGAGCTGGCGACGCAGCAGACGTGTGGCGCGCTGATCGTCGAATCGGCGTTCACCTCGGCGCAGGAGCTTGCGCGGATTCATTACGGCTGGCTGCCGGGAGCGCTATTCCGGCGATTGACGCACGAGTTCGACTCGTTGTCCAAGGTGCCGAAGCTGCGGGCGCCGGTGATGTATATCCACGGCGATATCGACGCGATCGTTCCGGTGCGGATGGGCCAGCGGTTGTACGAGGCCAGTCCGGAGCCCAGAGAGTGGTACGTGTTACGCGGGGCCGGGCATAACGACACGTTACTCGTGGGGGGGCGGGCCTATTTTGAGCGCTTGGTCCGGTTCGTGAGAGAGCATGTCGCAGCAGGCTGATCTGGTGAGTTCTTGAAGGTTGTTATCCAGGACTGAGAGGTCGCGGCTAGATGGCGAATGACACTGATAGCTACAAGAAGACGGCGGCGGAGCGTGGGGCCGAGCTGGTGGAATCGGGAATGGTCGTCGGTCTGGGCCACGGCAGCACGGCGCTGTTCGCGGTCCGGAGGTTGGCCGCGCGGCTGGGGTCGGGGGAGCTGAGAGACATCATAGGAGTGCCGTGCTCGCGCTTCATGGCGGAAGAGGCGCGCCGGCTGCGTATCCGCTTGACGACGCTGGAGCATCACCCGGCCGTGGACATGACGATTGACGGCGCCGACGAAGTCGATCCGAACCTCAATCTCATCAAGGGTGGCGGGGGCGCGCTGCTGCGTGAGAAAATCGTGGCGCAGGCGAGCGCTCGCGAGGTGATCGTTGTGGACGAGGCGAAGATTTCGCCGGCGCTGGGCACGAAGTGGGCGGTGCCGGTGGAAGTGTTCGAGTTCGGTTGGCGACCGACGATGGAAGCGCTGTCGAACCTGGGCGCTGAGGTGACGCTGCGAGTGACTGAAGACGGCAAGCCTTTTCAGACCGACCACGGAAATCTGATACTGGATGCCAACTTCGGGCCGATCGAGGATGTGGCAAGCTTGGCTGCCCGGTTGGATGCGCTGGCCGCGGTGGCCGGACATGGTCTCTTTCTGGGGATCGCCACCGATGTCATCGTGGCCGGCCCCAGCGGCGTGCAACACCTTACAAAGAAGTAGCGATCGACTTGTCGGCGCGGCCGATGGCGTGTCGTCAGTCCCGGTGGATTCTTCTGCTAGCCGGCGGTCTTCTCGTCACCGTCGCCCCTCTTGATCCACTCGAAGATTGTGCGGCAGCGGCGGCAGTAGTACTGGGCGACGGAGAGCACGGAGCCGAAGGGCGTCTCCAACTGGGTGTCGGTTCCGCGACAGAAAGGGCACTCCACCGATTCCGGTAGGGGATAGTCCCCCTGCAACGACGAGCCGTCCGTTCTCGCCACCCCCTCAATCCATCAGGAAGGCGCGGTTGCGATCACCGCGAGCCCGGGCGACGGCCTCGGGGTCGGGGCCGTCCGGGTTGGAACGGCGACGGGAGGTGTTCCAGACCGAAAAATCGAGGTCCAGCCTGGGAGTCTTCAAGCCGCTGGTCTCGATCGTCGGCCTGGCGCGCTGGAAGAAGCGGTTGCGCAGCTCGGCCCCGGTCGCGTCGATAAGCCCGGCCGCCTTCATGCCGGCGCCCAATTCGTCGGGCCCGAACCAGTGGATCACGGCGGGCCAGCGCTCCTCGAGCGCGCTCTGAGTCGCGGCGCGCGCCGCGTCGCTTGCCGTGCCTAGCCGGCGCAACCAGGCGGCACCATGGCCGGCGTGGAAGCGCTCCTCTTCGAGTTGTTTCTGGACGCGCTGGCGCAGAGGCGCGTAGCTGGAAGCGGCGAGCGCATTCAGTTGAACGGAGAGGGCGGTGTCGACAACGGCGTTGACGACCACGAACTCGGGCCAGGTCCCCAGCGGCCGATCGAGCGCTTCGATGCTGCAATAGTCGGCGGCCTGTCGCTCATGCTCGAGCTTCTGGGGATCGTCGCCGAAGTCCTTGAGCAGAGCGTAGAGGATTCGCGAGTGCCCCCACTCGTCCTGGGAGATGCTGGAAGCGGCGATGTTCGCCTCGAGCTCCGGCGCGCCCAACACCCAATCGGCGTAGCGAATCCCCAGGATGCGCTTGGAATCGGCGAGGGCGAGGATCAAGTCGCGCAGCTCCTGGCGTGTATCGGCCGCCAGCTGATCAGGTGACCTGAGATCCGCGGCGGATTCGGTCATGCGCCCTCCGCTGATCCGGGGTCCCGATGAATGCTGAAGGGGATCTCGGAGCGGTTCACCGGATGGAAGGAGTCTTGCGGGGCCACGACCATCTCGAACCAGCGTTCCTCGTCGTAGGTCTTCCAGGCGTAGACCTTGGCGAGCTCGGGATCGGATGCATGGACGCTGCCGACGTGATGGAGGGGGTCCTCTCGGTTTTTGCGGGCGAAGACCACGTAGATTCGTTCAGTCATCAGGCGCTCACACCGTACACTCTCAACAGGTCGCGGCCTTGCTGGGTCAACCGTTCGTTGGTCCACGGCGGATCCCAAACGATGTTGATTTCCACGGCATCGATGGACGGCTCTTGCAGGAGCCGCGTGCGGATGTCGTGCATGATGAAGTCGGCGCAGGGGCAGGCCGTGGCGGTAAAGGTGATATCGAGCTCCACTTCTTGCCCGGAGACGCGTACATCGTAGACGAGGCCCATGTCGACGATGCTGATCGGCAGCTCGGGGTCGAGGACGTCACGCAGAGCCGTCCAGACATCGGCGGCGACGGGCTCTAGCTGTCGTGCGGCAGTCGCTTCTTTCATGCGGCCGCTATCTCTCGCATCTGGATACGGCCCTTGCGCACCGACTCGACGTACTCGGTATTGGCGGGTCCGCGGCGCTTCCAACGCTCGAAGGCCTGCTCCCAGGTGATGGGCTCGTCGAGCAGCCAGGCTTTCTCCGCCTCATCGAAGTTCACCGGGAACTCGTAGTCCACGACGGCGCGCCCTTCGGCATCGTCCCAATGCGCTGGAATGTCGAGGCTCAGCTCCTCGCAGAGCGGCACTACCGCGTTGAGCCAGGTCTGGCGCAATTGGTCGTTGGTCATGCCCTTGAGCCTGAAATCGAGCTGGGCGTTGTGACGCTTCTTGTCGTCGGGCATGCCGAACCACTCCACACCCATCGGGAACATCCAGCTCACGCCACGCTGCACCTTTTCGCGCGCTTCGCCACCGGCCTCGCAGAGACGCCGCATCCACACTTCGCCGTGACGTAGATGGAAGTTCTCTTCCAGCCCGACCTTCACCAGGGCGCGCTTCAGGGGTCCGTAGGACGTGTTGCGGTGGACGTCACCGAGCAGCGTGATACCGGCGCGGTCGAACAAGCCGTTGGCGACCACCAGCTCCGCCCAGTTGTCGAGGTACTGGTCGAAGCCGTAGGGGTGCTTGAACTCGTGGGGCTGGCGCTCGTACAGCAGGTACTCGCGGCTCACGCCCAGGTCTTCGAGCAGGCGATAGGCGATATTGGCGTGGCCCAGCTCGTCCTGGATGATGGCCATGGAGCTGACCATGGTGTTGGTCGAAGGTGCGTCCTTGGCCGGGCCGTAATATGAGGGGGCGCTCATCAGCTCGGTGTCGCCTTGGACGGTGAGCTGGGTGATCAGCGCCTTCTTGTAGGCCTCGGTCATCTCGTCTTCCGACTCGACGATGAAGCCGTTCTGTACTTTCTCTTTGAGCTCTTCGTCGCTGAAGCGTGCCATTGGAGCTAATCCTGCAGTTCGGTGAACGTATTTATCGCGCACGAGCTTTGAAAGCTACGGAACGGGCCCGGCTAGGCAAGTCTGGGGCGGTCAGGGTGGGATCTTGGGAGAAGGGTCGAACCTCCGGCCGCTGCCGAGCAGGCGCGCCAGGTCGTCGACTGGCCCGGCGTGGCGTGAAGCGGCGTCAGGCGCGACTGGCAGAGGTGCGGGCTGTGAAGTAGCGCAGGCCGAGATACCCGGCGGCAGCGATCAGCATGATCAATCCGGCCAATAGCTGGACGGCTCGCCAGTAGAAGTGGTCGATGGCCGTGTTGACCCGGTCCATGGCGTTCTCGACGGCCAGCCCGGTGAGTCGTGTAGCGATGGCGTCCAGCTCCTGCAGCGTGGCGATCCGCTCCTGCGTGATGTCGGCCATCACGGCGGCCCGCTCCGCGGCTATCGCCTGCAGGGTGAGGGCGAGCAGCGAGTCGACTTCCTGCATGACGGTGATCCGTTCCCGGGCGATGTCGGCCATGACCGCCTGGCGTTGGCTGCTGACGAGGACGGGCATTGTGTCGAGGAAGGCCTTGGTCGAGTCGAGAAATGCTGCGATGTTCTCGATGCCGCCAGCGTGCCTCTCGATGTTGCGCATCGTTTCCAGCAAGCTCAGATCGCCGGCTTCCGCGGACAGGAGAAGCGCCGCCTGCCAGCGTGTCTGCTTCGGTAAGAGCTCGGCGTAGATGCTCAGCCGCGCCGACAGGTCCCGTATCTCGTCCGCCATATTGCCTACCGAAGAGAAAATTCCGCTGGGCTGTCCGCCAAGCGCGGCTGTCGTAAGTGGGGCAGTCGAAACGCGGGCGAAAAGGATGTTCTCCAGTGGGTTGTCAGCGGCCCAGCGGTAGACCTTGGTCCGCACGGTGTCATACTCCGCGCCACTCGCCACCCGGGTGGCAATCGCTTCGATGTCGTCCAGCGTCCTTCGCGACGCAGCTCGGGCCAGGTCTTGGTGCTCGTCGAACTCGGCGCTGCCCGGGCCGCTCTCGAAGTAGTTCCATTGCTGGACACAGAGCGCCCAGACGTCGATTAGGCCGGCCGCAGGATCGAACTGAAATGCCGCCGTCTGGACCGCAGGGACCGCGCTGGTGACCCAAAGAAGTGAGCGGCGCGTCAGCCGCAAGTCTTGCGACGTGCTGGCCATGAGGTAGGTCGCTTTTTCCAGCTCGGCGGTGAAGCGGCTCACGAAATTGTAGAGTTCGACCCGCAGCTGTTCACGTGACATCCCCGGGTTGTCCAAATTGTCCAGCAGTGTGGGTGGCTGCTTGGCGCAAGCGGCCAGCAGGGCCAAGGTGAAGAAAGAGACGATCGCCACGGGGAAGGCGATTCTATTCTTGTATCGGTTGTGCGCGGGCATCGCTCGCTGTCCCTTGGTCAGGATTGCGCGTCTCGGCGGCTCCGGAGATGGCGCAATGTGATCGGGTCTGGTCGTCGCGAACGACCAGAATAGAGTGGCTGGGGCGATTGTGGCAAATGCGTAACGGCCGCTGCGGCGCTACGCCGGCTTGGCCTCAGGCTTCCTGGTCGTGCGGCAGCAGAGGGCAGCTGAAACAGCCGCCGTAACAGGGGTCGCGATTGAAACGCTCCAGGCAGCGCGGGCAGACGGCGGTGACCGTGTAGGGCGTGAACTCGTAGCCGCAGCGCGAGCATTTGGCCACGGGGCAGATATCGGGCAGGTCGGTGCCGGGTTGAGCCGACCACTCCTGCTCGTCATCGTGGCGTTTCCAGAGCAGCACTCCCCGCTGTAGCAGCCTTGGGGTCTTCATGATACCAGTCCCATCAAGTTCAGCAGGCGCGTGAGCAGGCCTCCGATGGCGAAGGCGACGACCCAGGTGCCAAACCAGATTCGCATGGCCGTGCGGGCTCCGTGTTCCTTGGCCATCACCATGATACTTGCGACGCAGGGAACGAAGAGCGTAATGACGACAAGGGCGACCAATGCCTGGGGAGGGCTGAGGCCCATGTCGTAGAGACCGGCCGCGCCGAAGTCACGGCGCACGAGCCCCATGACGATGGTGCGCGCGGCCTCCGCCGGCAGGTGAAGCCAGCTGACCATGAGCGGGCGCAGCAGGCGCTGCCAGATTTCGAGTCCACCGGTGACCTGGAGAACGGCGACGATCAGCGCGCCTGCGGCGAACCAAGGGGTGGCCTCCCGCATGAACCAGTAGCCTTTGGTCGTGGTCTTACGCAGGACGGCGCCGGGACGCGGCCAACGCAGTGGAGGTAGCTCGATGAGCAGCGGTGTGGACTTGCCGGGCAACATGCGGTCGAGCACCGTACCCACGGCGATGAGCATGGCGAAAATGATAGCGGCGTAGCCGAACACCCAGGCTCCGCCGAAGCCGGCTAGCAGTGCCGCGATCACGGCGAGCTGGGCCGAGCAGGGGATGGCGAAGTTCAACAGCGCGGTGGCGATGGTCTTCTCACGCTTCGTGGACAAGAGCCGGGTGGTGATGGTGCCCATAGTGACGCAGCCGAATCCCAAGATGATAGGGATTACCGCGCGCCCGTTGAGGCCGATGGCGTTGAGGCCGCGGTCCACCAGCGTGGCGATGCGAGGAAGAAACCCCGAGTCCTCGAGCAAAGCTAGAGAGAAGTAGAAAGCCGCAACCAGGGGCGCCAGCAGAAAGACGATGTAGGTCACCGTCATCGTCAACAAGCCGAACTCGCCCGCCAGGATTTCGCCGATCGGTCCGCCAATACCGACCCGCTCGATAAGGGAGCGCGCGAAGGGCTCCCACAGCTCTTGGCCGAGCTGTGCCTCCGTGAAGCCGACCAGATGCTGTGCCACGGCGACGCCCACCAGCAGGTATATCCCGGCCAGCGCGAGACCCAACATCGGTATGCCCCAGTGGAGCGTGACCGAAGAGCGCTCCAGCCACTCCACAACGGGTCTGCGCCGACGCGACTGCGGAACCACCCGGTAGTAGAGCTCGTCAGCCGCCCGCCGGCGCGCCAGATCGTCGTCGTCGTCGTTCAGCGACCGACGTCCGGGGCGAGCCCTCTGGATGGCTTCCGCCAGCGCCTCGAGGCCCTCTCCGGTCACGGCGACCGTTGGCACCACCGGAACGCCCAGGGCCCTCTCCAACTCTGCCGCTTCAGGCTCTGCGCCGGCCTGGCGGGCCTCATCGATCAGGTTGAGGGCCACGACCATGGGCACACCCGTCTCGGCCAGCTGGAGAGTGAGGAAGAGATCGCGGTCGAGATGCGCGGCATCGACAACGTTGATGACGGTGGCCGCGCGGGCAATGAGGTCGGTGGTGATCCGTTCCTCCACCGAGTGATCGCCCAGTCCATAGGTTCCCGGCGCGTCGAGCAGCGGGCGCTCACGCCAAGACCCCGAAATCGCTTCCACCGTAGTACCGGGGAAGTTCGAGACCTCGGCATAGGCGCCGCTCAAGCGAGTGAAGATCGCTGACTTCCCGACGTTCGGATTGCCGACGAGGATGACGAGATCGGACTGGCTGCCTCGAACGCCGAGCGCTCGATTCGTCAGGTCTTCTGCCTGCAGGCTGCCGCCGTCAGTCTGCTGAGCGATAGCGCCGCCGCCGGCTTCGGCGCCGTGGCAGCCGGTCACAGCGCGGCCACGCGGACCCGGCGCGCCAACTCCCTGCCGATCGCCACCTGACGGTGCCGGCGCTGTAGGACGATGGGGCCGAAGGGGATGCGACTGATGATCTCGACGTCGGCTCCCTCCTCGAACCCGAGCCGCGTGAGTTCGCGACGGGCAGCCGCGTCTTCAATGGCCTCGATTCGAGTCCAACTGCCAACGGGTACGCTGTCGATCCCCATACCGAGTCTCCGAGGTGAGGACTGAGAACGGATCTCAACTTCAATCTGGATGCACGTTGCATGCCCGTCAAGCCCCAGCGGCTCGACGCCGTAAGAATATGAAACATAAACCCTTACATTCACATGCCCTCCGGGGCGCCGTCCTGCGCCACCCCAGAGACGGGGCATTCTGCCCCGACGACGTGACGAAAGCGTGATCGGGCCCGCCCACCCGCCGTGGGCTGCCGACAGCAAGTTGTTGCGTTCACCAGACTTCGGCGTCATCGTTGTTGTGCGATCTGTCGGCCTCCCCACAGGCGTACGCGCCTGGTCCGCTTTGCGCCGCCGCGCGCGGCGATCTCCGCTTCAGGACTTCGCAGTGATAGAGATCGACGGTTCTTACGGAGAAGGTGGCGGAGCCATCCTGAGACAGGCTTTGGGATTCTCTGCCTACTCGGGCGAGGCGCTGCGGATCCTGAAGATCCGGGCGGGTCGCCGGCGACCAGGACTGGCGGCTCAGCACCTGCGCGCCGTGGAGGCGGCCGGTGGGGTATGCGGGGCGAGAGTGCGAGGGGCGAGCCTGGGTTCGACCGAGGTGACCTTCGATCCGGGGTCCGTGCGGCCGGGTTCGCTGCGGTTGGACGTGGGGACGGCGGGCGCGACGACCCTGGTCCTTCAGACCGTGCTGCTGCCCTGTTTCAGTCATCCCGGAGATTTCGTTTTCGAGCTTGGCGGGGGGACCGATGTTCCCTACAGCCCACCGGCCGATTACCTGGCGAACGTGACGCTGCCGGCTTTGAGCGGTTTCGGTTCGGCGGAGCTGCGGGTCGAGCGGCGCGGCTACTACCCTAAGGGCGGGGGTCGCGTGCTGCTGCGGGTATCGGGCGGAGGCGGTGCGAGCGGCGGACTCGAGTACGAGGCGCCGGGCGAAGTTCTCGCCATTCGTGGTATCAGCCATGCGGCAAGCGCGCTGAAGGAGCGGCATGTGGCTGAACGTCAGGCCGACGCTGCGGACCATCTCCTGGAGCGTCTCGGCTGTCCGGTGACGATCGAAGTTGTCTACTCCGGTGCGGCGAGCATGGGCAGCGGAACGACGCTGTGGACGGAGTCGCGCGGCGGGCCGCCACTGGGCGGCTCGGCTTTGGGTGCCCGGGACAGGCCTTCCGAGGAGGTAGGTCGCGAGGCGGCGCGGGCGCTGATGAGGGAGATGGACTCGGGTGCGGCGGTGGATCGCCATCTCGCCGACCAGCTGGTCCCCTTCCTGGCGGTGTATGGCGGCACGCTGTCGACCTCGGCGATCACGTCGCACGTGCGGTCCAACATCTACGTGGCCGAGCGTATGCTGGGCAGCCGGTTCGAGATCGACGGCTTGCGGATCAGCGCACCCGGTCTGCCAGGGCACGCAGCGAGTCGGCGCTGATCGAGCCTTGCAGGATCAGTAGGTAGCGCCCATCGGTCCAGCGATACGAATTGGCAGCCGAGGTTGCAGCGGACAGCTCGGGCGCCTCGTCCGGCGCGGCGCTGCCCAGTAATTGCTGGATGAGCACGATCTCGCTGCCGGCAGCGTCCGCGTAGATCAACTTGACCGCGGGCAGCCCGGCCCGGCCACCCGGGATGGCGCTTCCAGGGCCGAGCTCGACGCGTTTCAAGTGGAGCTCGGGCAGGGTCCGAAGCTGGCTCCCCAGCCAGACGGCCGCGTCCTCCGGTTGAACTGCGAAGAACTTCGTCCCGGCCCCCTCTTCAGCACCATCCCGAGGCTCCTCGTACTGAGCCAGCATCTCTGCGATGGGGATCCGGACCTGCTCGGGCCGGACGGCAGGCTGCTCGCGCTTTTCGAGAGCGGCTTCGCGCTCGAGCGCCGGTTCGTCGGCCCGGGCCTTTGCGGGCGCGGCGGCGACCCGATCGGTTGCGGCTTGTTCGGCCAAGGCGGGAAGCACGATTGGCTCTGCCCGGGCGTCGTCGAGCTCCCCGGCCCTCTCCCTCCGCGGGACGGAAACCTCGAGAGGGGCTGCCGCCGGCGGCGGAGCGCCTTCGGTTGCGCCGCCTCGGCTGGCTGCGACCGCAGGCGGTTCCGGCTCGGTTGCGGGCCGCGCCGCGCTTGTGCGGACCGCGTCTTCCTCAGAGGAGGTGCGAACTTGTAGCTGAGCCTCGTTGGCATCCTGGCCGGTGATCCTCGACTCGTTATTGGGGGAGAGGGCATCGGGACCGGCCGGCAGCTGGGCCCAGTACGAGCTGGAGAGCCAACCCACGCCGAAGGCGAGGGCGATCGAAGCGGCCCAAGCGATGCTGGGTCGCACCAAACGGCGACGAGCGGCGCCTCCGCCTCGAGCGGAGGCGCGTTCCTCGATCTCGCGCCAGGAGGGCGGTTGCGCCGAGCGCGGCTCCAGTTCGGCCAGCAGCTCGGCGGCTCGGCTGCTGAGGCTGGCGGCCCGATCGAGTCGCTTGCGGCATTCGACGCAACCCGCGACATGAGCTGCGATCTCCTGCCGTTCGCGCTCGGTCGCAGCGCCGTCCAGGTAGGCGTGCAGGCTACCTTCGTCAATATGCGACATCTTCACCACTTCCTTTATGCTCCAACTCCTCGTAGGCGGCGGCCAGCCGTGTCCGCGCCCGGCCGAGGGTCGTTCCGATCGATCCGCGCGAGAGGCCCAGGACCTCGGCGATCTCGTCGTAGTTGAACCCCTCTTCCCAGAGAAGCAGCGCCTCGCGATCTCGCTCCGCGAGCCGGCTGAGGGCCGCCTGTACCCGAAGCACCGTCTCGCGGCGCTCCAGCGCCACCTCGGGGCCCGGTTCCGGTGGCCGGGCCTCCGCCTCCGCCTTGAGCAGCGTCAGGTGGCGCCGGCGCACCGAAGCGCGCCGCCCCTCGTCACGCGCCAGGTTCGCGGCGACCGTAAACAGCCAGGCCCGGGGTCGGGCCGGCTGATGCTCGATCGCGCGCACGAACGCCTCCTGCGCCAGGTCCTCGGCGCGAGCCTGGTCGCCGATCCGCCGGTAGAGGAAGCGGACCAGCGACCTGTAGTGCTCGCGGTAGATCTGAGAGAGATCCAAGGCTCTCCCTTTTGGTGATCGAAACGGTTCCCTCAGAGGCTGCCTTCCAAGCCTCGCAGCAAATCCTTCAATTCCTTTGGCCCGATGCTGGTCCGCCCGTCGGGCGTCAGCTCGATGGCCATGTGCTCGCCGGCCACGACCACCCGATCGCCGAGAGCGAAGTACTGAGCCAGGGCGGGCAGGTTCCTGACCAGCTCGAAGTAGGCTTCGCTGAACGGGACCACCCTCACGACCTTCAAGCTCGTATCATGGCCAACGTCCGTCCAGGTTCCGTCTCTGAGTACGAAGAGACGGCGACCCACGTGGCGCATTGGGGGCGCGGCGTGGCCCTCACCGGCCAGCACGGCCCCGACCACCAGCTTCTCGGCCTCTTCCACGCGATCGGCTTCCTGCAGTCTGCTGCTCGCCTCGGCACGCTGGAACGCTTCGGCTCCGGCTTGCTCCGCAGGTGCCGCTGCCATGCTGAGCGCGCGGTCCATGAACGCGTCCTCATTGCGCAGGGTCAGCGTCGGCTCTTCTACAAGATACGATGTGTATTCGGTCAGGATCCCGTATCGCAGTCCGAGCTGGCGTATCTCCTCGATGACCTCGGGGTCCGGCCCGTACAGGCGGACGTGGGCCGTAAGCGCGCCAGCTTTGCGGGCCGCCCAGAGCCGCGGTATGAACGCGTTGCCCTGCTCGCGCCTGGGCAGGTCGACCCGGTAGGTGAAGCGCTGGATCGTGCCGGCCCGGCTGCCCTCGAGGATCAGTTCGCCGCTGCCTTCACCGCGGTAGCGACCGAAGAGGATCAGTTCTTCGCCGAAGAAGAGGTCTGGCAGCGGACTGGGGTAGTGGTCTTCCAGGCTGGCAGGCGCACGGACGATGCGCAGGTCTGCCAGGGCGGGGAAGCCGATCTTCCGGGTGAGTGACGCGACGGCTTCCTCCACGTTGTCCTCGGGCCTCACGTAGCTGACGGTTCCGCGGCCACCCTCAGCCATGCGGTCGAGCAGATAGGTGTTCACATCGTAGCCGACGCCGAAGGCGAAGATGCGTTCGTCGTCACGAAGCCGATCGACGGCGTCGGCGATGCGCTCGGGATCGGTTTCACCCACCGTCGGCTTGCCGTCGGTGATGAAGATGACCAGCGGCAGACGGCCGCGTGCCGGCTCGGGTGCCAGGGCCGTCTGGAGCGCGTCCATCACGTTGGTGCTACCCTCGGCGACCACGCCGGCCAGGTAATCGCGGACCTCACGCACCGTGCGTTGATCTGCGGGCGCCCATTCTTCGCGGAAGGAGCGAACGTAGCTACTGAAGGTGATGAACCTGAAGCGGTCTTGAGGGCGTAGCCCGGCCAGAATCTGGTCGAGCGCGTCGCGGGCCTGCTCCATCTTCAGGCCCGACATCGACCCTGACACATCGAGTACCAGCGTCACGTCTCGCGGTATCCGCGTCTCCTCTGGGACCGCGGGCGGCGCGATCAGCAGCATGAAGTAACCGGGCTCGCCGCCGGGCGCGTGCGCGACGAGGCTGGCCCCCACGAGAGACTCGCGGAGCGGCAGGAAGAGCTCGAAGTCACGGGCAGCCCCATTGCCGCTATGGGTGATCTCCAGTTGGCCGTCGCGCTCGCGGACCTCGATGCTGTGGGTCGGCGAGTAGGGCTTGGCGAACAGCTCGGCGTTCCGCACCCGGATGCGCAAGGTGAAGGGATGCTGGGAGCGCCGGCGTGGGTCGACACCAGAGACCTCGGAAGCTTCGCTGCCCGGCGGCGTCCCCACGATCCGCGGGTAGCGGAGTCGCAACAGGCTGCCGTCCTTCCCCAGCATCTGGGTGTAGCGGAGAATGACCCGACGCGTGTCGCCGGGGTCGACGGGAAAGACGCGGGCTCGAAGGATACCGTGGCCCACCAGCTCGATCAGTGCCGGATCTTTCTTGCGCCGGACGATCTCCTCGTAGATCCGCCGGGCCTTTTCGGCGGGCAGCATCTCGCCGCGAAGCTCCTGCTCCCCCATGAAGAGCGAGAAATTCGTGAACACCGCTTGCGACGGTATTGGGTACAGATAGTCACCCTCCAGCATGACTTGAGAGCCGTTGCGGAAGACCTCCTCGACATCGATCGAGGCGATGCGCCGCTCTCCGTCTACAGTGATAGCGACATCGCTGCGGAGACGCTCGACACCGAAATTGGGCAACCAGCGATGGGTATCGGGCTCGATCCAGCCCTGAGCGCGGCCCGGCTGGGCGGCGGCCGCGATCAAGAGGGCAGCGAGCCCCATGGCCGGATAACGCCGGCTTCTGCTTTGATTCATCTCAAGACCTCCCCACAGTGAGGGCGGGACCAAGCCATCGCTCTTCCAACTTTGAGACGCGCGACCGTGGGATCCTTGCACATTGCGGTGCAGGCCGCTTGGGCCGTGACCTAACGAGCAAGACGACCTTTGCCTGGCGGTTTGCGGCGGAGGGGGCAGCGAACGGCGGCGGGAGAGACCTCGAGGTTTGCGGGGCCGAAGGTCTGGGTCCCAGTCGCTGGCGCGATCGCGTTTCGGGCTTGTCTGTCGAGAACCGAGTCGGGAGGTTGGCGGTCTCAGGCGCGCGCGCCGACCGCCCGGCCGAGGGCGCTACGGATCATTAGGAATTCGCCAATGTTCTCGCTGGTCAAGAGACCGACCAGTCGACCTTCCTGCATCACCGGCAGCGTGCGGCAGTCTCCTCGCTGCAGGCGGTTGAAGGCGGTTTCCAGCATCTCCAGGGCGTCGACGACCTGAATGTCGCGGCGCATGACGTCGGCGACGATCGCGGATTGACCGCTCCGGGCCACCGCCGAGAGCAGGTCGCCGCGCGTGAGAACGCCGACGATCCTCCCTTCCTCGACGACGGGGAAATCTTGCTGTGAGCCCGCAAGAATGAGCTCGATGGCGCGGGCGAGGGGATCGCGAGGGCTGAGCGAGCGGAAGTCGGTGAGCATGGCGTGGCTGACCGGGATGCCACCCAGAGAGGATCTCATCTGGGCCATGCTCGACTCTTGAGCGGCGCCGATCCAGACGAAGAAAGCGATGAAGAGCAGCAAGGGGTTGGCGAAGAGGCCGAGAAAGCCGAAGAGCAAGGCGATGGCCTGTCCCAGACCGGCGGCGACCTGCGTGGCACGGGTATAGTCGAGCCTGAGCGCCAGCAGAGCCCGCAGCACGCGGCCGCCGTCCATCGGGAAGGCCGGGATCATGTTGAAGACCACCAGGATGACGTTCACGATGAGCAGGCGTTCAAGGATGGGCCCGGAGATCATGCTCAGGCTGTCGACCGGCTGGAAGCCGCCGACGGCCAAGATCGCGAGGAGCAGCAGCACGGCGATCACGACGTTGACGGCCGGGCCGGCGAGGGCGACCCACAGCTCTTGAATGGGCTTGTCGGGCATGCGCTCGAGGCGCGCGACGCCGCCGATGGGCAGCAGAGTGATGTCGCGTGTTCTGATGCCGTAGCGGCGCGCGGTGAGAGCGTGTCCGAACTCGTGGAGGACGACGCAAAGGAAGATGGCCAGGATGAAGCCAATGCCGAAGAGCACGGCCTCCGGCGATTGCTCGGCGATCCAGTGAGTGACGCCGACCCAGGCGAGGAGAAGCAGAAAGGTGGCGTGCATGTAGACGCCGATGCCGGCGAACTCACCCAGCTTCCATGACCATTTCATGCGGCTGACCTCCTCGGCTCAGCGGATACTTTCCTCCAACCGGGCCGCCGCGTCAAGACTGGGCTCAGAAAAGGGCGTCGGTACTAACCGACCAGAAGGTTGATCAGCCGATCGGGAACGAAGATCGTCTTCTTGATCTCCTTGCCGTCCAGGTGGCGCTGAACCGCCTCCTCGGCCAGGGCTTTGCGCTTCACGGCGTCCTCCGAGGCGCCGCGCGGCGCCCTGACGGTTGCGCGCAGTCGTCCGTTCACCTGGACGGCGATCTCGACCTCGTCGGCCACCGCCAGCGCGGGATCGTACTGGGGCCAGTTGGCGCCGATGAAGATCGAGCCGGTGTGGCCCAGCCGTGCCCACAGCTCCTCAGCCAGGTGGGGCGCGAAGGGCGCCAGCATGGCGACCAGCGGCTCGACCTCAGAGCGGCGGGCCTGGCGGCCGCCGGCACGCACGGCGTTGAGGTACTCCATCATCGCGGCGATGGCCGTGTTGTACTGGAGAGCGGCCACGTCCTCAGTCACCTTCTTGATGGTGGCGTGCAGCTTGTGGTTCAGCTCGTCCGTCTCCGGAGGGCCGTCGCCCAGCGTACCGTTGGCCACCGCGTCCCAGACGCGGTCGAAGAAGCGCGAGATTCCGGCGATCCCCTGTTCGCGGAAGTCGCCACCCTCCTCGTAAGGTCCGAGGAACATGAGGTAGGTGCGGAAAGTATCGGCTCCGGACGTCGCCACGTACTCGTCGGGGATGACCACGTTGCCCCGCGATTTCGACATCTTGGCGCCTTCGCGAATGATGAGCCCGTGCTTGCGGAACTTGTGGTAGGGCTCCTCGAAGGGCAGGTGCCCCAGGTCGTGGAGCGCCATGGTGATGAAGCGCGAATACATCAGGTGAAGGACCGCGTGCTCCTCGCCGCCGATGTACATGTCTACCGGCAGCCACCTCTCGGTGCGCGCCGGGTCGAAGGGAACATCATGTCGCTCGGTTGACGGGTAGCGCATGAAATACCAGGCGGAATCGAGAAAGGTATCAGACACATCGGTCTCGCGCTTCGCTCGCCCTCCGCACTGCGGGCAATCGACGTTGAGGAACTCCGAGGACCTTGCCAGCGGGCCCACGCCGCTCTCGTCCGGCCGGAAGTTCTCGACGTAAGGAAGCAAGACGGGAAGGTCTTCTTCCGGCACGGGGACCATGCCGCAGTCCTCACAGTGGATGACGGGGATGGGCGGACCCCAATATCGCTGGCGTGAGATGCACCAGTCATGGATTCGGTAGTTCACCGCGTGAGCGCCACGGCCTTCCTGCTCCAGCGCGTCGGTGATCTGCTTGATCGCTTTGGCTGCCGGGACTCCGTCGAACCTTCCGGAGTTGACCAGCACTTCGTCTTCGGTGTGCTCGGTGAAGGCCGATTCCAGTTCCGTATTGGGGTCGAAGTCCTCATACCTATCGGCGGGGATCACCACGATGCGGATCGGCAGATCGTAGGTCTTGGCGAACTCGAAGTCGCGCTCGTCGTGAGCCGGCACCGCCATGATAGCGCCGTGGCCGTACTCCATCAGGACATAGTCCGCCACCCAGATAGGTATCTCCTCTTCAGTGACGGGGTTGATGGCCCGGGCGCCCGTATCGACGCCCGTCTTGCGGCCTTCCTCGCCCGCCTTGCGACGCTCCACCACGTCCATGGCTAGCGCCGCCTTGACGTACTCGTCGACGGCGCCCCGGCGCTCAGCCGATGTGATCTCTTGCAGGAATCGATGCTCGGGCGCCAGGACCATGAAGGTGGCGCCGAACAAGGTGTCGGGCCGGGTGGTGAAGACCCGCAGCTTCTTGTCGGGATGTCCGACGATCTCGAAATCGATGTCGGCGCCCTCCGAGCGTCCGATCCAGTTTCGCTGCAACCGCTTGGTGGAGTCGGACCAGTCTATCCATTCCAGGTTGTCGAGCAGGCGTTGAGCGTAGTCGGTGATCTTGAAGAACCATTGATCGAGTTGGCGCTGCGTCACCTCGGTGGAGCAGCGCTCGCAGCGACCGTCGATCACCTGCTCGTTCGCCAGCACCGTCTTGCAGGATGGGCACCAGTTGACCGGTGCTTTACGGCGTTCGGCCAGGCCCGCCTCGAGTAGCTTTAGAAAGATCCATTGGGTCCACTTGTAGTACTCGGGCCGGGTAACGTCGACGACCCGGCTCCAGTCGTACATGAAGCCCATACGCTTCAGCTGGCGCGTGAAGTTTCTGATGTTGCTGGGAATCAGCTCCATCGGGTGTGTGCGACGCTCGAGGGCGAAGTTCTCCGAGTGGATTCCGAAGGCGTCGAAGCCGATCGGCTCGAAGACGGTGTTACCCAGCAGCTGCTGGAAGCGGCCGTGGATGTCGGCACCGGTGAAGGCGTAGACGTTGCCGACGTGGAGCCCCTCCGCAGATGGGTAGGGGTACATCATGAGGTTGTAATAGGGCCGTTCGGCTCCATCGATGTCCACGCGGTGGAGCCCGTCTTCATCCCAGCGTTTCTGCCACTTCGACTCGACCGCTTCGGGGTCGTAGCGCTCAGCCATCATCGGTACGGCTCATCTCCGATCTACCCGCCATCTTTTCCGGAAAGTGCATAATTAATAAGGGAGAGGCCGCCGATATCAATGCCGGCCGCCGCGGGCGCGCCTGGCGGTTCCCCGCCGGGATGGGCGCGCCCGGATCGAGGAGGTTGTCAGGCACCTCGGCGGAAGGTCAGCTCCAGCGCCTGGTCCGAGGCATCGGGGAACAAGATGGCCACCCGGATCTCGGGGAAGGCCGCGATCCCCGTCCAGGTCGAGCCATTGTCGGCGCGGAAGCGCAGCTCGTTGTCCCCCGTGAAGCTGAGAATCCCCATCTCGGAGAACAGAACGGGATTCGTCGACCCTCCGCCGACGGGTGTCTCTTCGGCCAGCACGGCCATGGTGTAGCGACCGTCCGGATCGATCGAGAGGGTCCCCTGGGTCACCTTGGTCACCGTGGTGGCTGTGCTGTCGGTGGTCGCCGGCAGATCCTCGGCGTCCACCTGGGTCAGCCCGTAGAGCCCGGCGATGTCTCTGGGAGACATCGAGTCCGATGAGCAGCCGCCGATCAAGGCGGCGGCAAGCGGAACGAGTAGTGCCGAAAGACCCTTCGAGTTCATCGCGGAAAGCCTCCTAGCGGGGGGCCGCTCGAGTCGGTGTCTTGCCTAGATCTCGGGTGAGTCATGGCAAAGTACGGGAACGGAGAGTCGCGTCAAGCTCTGAGGGACAGGGTACTCTGCCCGCCGGGTTAGCGGACGAATCGCAGTTGCAGGGTGGGCTCGCCGCCTTCCAGGGCGAGTGCCACCGCTACCGTCGAGCCGTCGACGCTGCCCACCCAGGTCGTGTCGGCGCTGGTGGATGCGAAGAACAGCGAGCGATCTCTGAGTATGTAGATCCCCCGGTCATCGAAGGAGCCCGGCAGCTCGATGTCGTCGCCAAAGCTGGTGCGCAGGCTGATCGCGATGAGATAGTCCCTGTCCTCCTCCAGGGTGAGGGCGCCGCTGACCACTCGAGTGACCGACTCGACGTCGCTCGCTATCACCGCGGGTAGCTGGCCGCCGTTGACTTCGAGGAGGGCGTAGCTTCCGGCCAGGTCCGCAGGATTGATGAGCTCGTCACCCCCACAAGCGCCGGTCGAGAACCCGAGCGCTGCCACGAGTAACAGAGTAGGGAACGGCCGTCCGTTCATCAGGGTGCGTTCTCCTTTGCGTGCAGCAGGCTTTCGAGGGCCGCCCAGGGCTCGCTGCTATCGCTTACAGCGGTCGCGATCAGCTCGATCGTGGCGCTCAGGCCGCCGCCCCGCTCGTAGATGGCGTGAAAGAGCGGTAACCTATGATAGTAGAGGTGCCGGGCGATCAGCGAGGCATTGTTGAGTCGTGTGGGGTCGTAGCGGGCGAAACCCGGGGTGCGCATGAGCGGCGCAAAGTCACGTAGGTAACGCTCGGCGGACTGGGCCAACAGCTCGGCACGGCGCGCTTTGACGGAGTCGACGGGCAAGCCCTGGGCGTAAAGATCTTCGAGATCGGTCCACAGACGGTCGAGAAACTCGCTGAGTCTTTGCCTGTCGTGCCAGCGATCGCTTGCCAGCTGGCAGAGCTCTTCGTTCTTACGCTGCTGGCAGAAGAACTCGATGGCGCCTACCGAGCCGGTGAAGTTGGCGAAGCTCTCGTTGAACTTGACCTGACCGGTCACGAAGAGCGTGTTGTGGGTCACCTCGTGGATCACCGTCTCTACCAGGCCGACGCTGTCCTGCCGCAGCACCGTAGAGAGCAACGGGTCGGGGAGCCAACCGAGCGTGCTGAAAGCGGAGGTCGTCCGCAGATAGGTATCGTAATCGCGCTCCCGTAAGCTTCGCGCCTCTTTCTCGGCGGCATCCAGACTGAAGAAGCCTTTGTAGGGAATCCGACCGACGATCGGGAACCACCAAGTATGAGCGGCCAGGCGGTCGACCGGGCTGGCGGACAACACCAGAGCGAGCGTGTCACGACCGATATCGGTGTAAGACGTGTAGCTGTCTCCGGCGTTCAGGTCCAGCTGGCGCGCCGCGAAACCGCGAGCCTCCACCACCAGTTCGAGCTTCGCGCGCGTGGCCGCATCCACCTGCGGGTCGTTGAGGATGTCTACGATGGCCCGGCGCCGCGCCAAGATGCGAGCCTCCTCCCAGGCCGCGCGCAGCACGTAGCCCGGCGAGCAGGCGAGTTGAGATAGGCCGAGCATCAGTGTCGCCACGAGCGCGCAGACCGCGCGGCGGGCTCGCGAGCCGCGAGCCGAACCGGGCCGCCGGGCGGAGCGGAGGAAGACGTCGGCACTCACACGTGCTCCCATCTGGCCAGCCGACGCAGGGCGCTGAGGCGCTCGCTGTGGTCGATCCGTGCTTGGCTTACCGCTTCACGCAACCATGCGATGGAGCGGTCATAGGTGTCACGATCAACCGGATAGGGATGGCCGTCCTTGCCGCCGTGAGCGAAGCTGAAGCGCGCCGGATCCCGAAAGCTGGCCGGCTCCCCGTGAGTCAGCTCGGCGATGAGCGCGAGGGCGCGGACCACCTTCGCGCCTACGCCCCTGAGCGCGAGGAGGGCCTCGAAGTCGATGGGCTGGGCTTCGTAGGTCGAGAGCAGCACGCTGTGCAGGTTGCGCGGGCTGACGTCGCGACGGACGTCGACGTGATGGCGCCGCGGCAAATCCAGTCTCAGGATGTCCGCGAGCTCGCGCTGGACGGCGGCCGGGTGGGCTCGGGCGACTGCCGCCGCCGCGGAGCGCGCGCCGGCCGCTTCATCGGCCACGAGATCCAGGACCAACTGTTCGCGCCGCTGGGAGCAGATCGCCGAGTGCGGCTCGCAGACGAAGTCGGCCACCCGCGACCCCAGCCAGTGGTAGCGGCGGGCCGATCGGGCCTCCTCGTGCATGCCTTGCTGGACCACCGCCCACTCGCCGGTTGGCGTGAAGAAGAACGCGTGGTGGTAGATCTGATAGCCGTCTTGGAGGGCGGCACTGTCGACCTTTGCCGACATGCGGCTGGCGTAGATCAGTCGCGCGCCGTCCAGGCCGAGACGATCGGCGTACGATTCCAGCTCGGCCGGTGTTCGGCGCGACGCGCGTCCCTTACCGCCAGCCACGAAGACGGAAGTGTCGGCCTCGGTCCCGGCCAGCCCGGTCTTGAGCGCTCCGCAGACGGTGGTGGTGACGCCGCTCGAGTGCCAGTCGAAGCCCAGCACGCAGCCGAGCGCCTGGAACCAATAGGGATCGGAGAGTCGCTGCAGGAAGGCGGCCGGGCCGTGCTCGATCACGTAGGCCTGGGTGAGTGCGCGCGCCATCGCGCTCATTCGCTGGAAGAGCCAGCGAGGGGCGCGGCCGGTGTGAAGAGGCAGCGTGGCCGTGCCGGTACGCCGTGTCATGAGTGCGCCGATTGAGGTTCCGCGGGCTGTGACATGCGTTATTATACGCCGACCGGTTCGGTGCGATCCAGGCGCCCGATGACGCGGCACATCTTGAGACCATGCGTGTACAGGATGTGGGGTAGGACGAAGATCGTGCGTTGCGGCCGCGTACGAGCGGGCCTCCAGACCGGCGATTCGGCGGCCGCCGCCCAAGGAAAGGGCCGACGTAATGGCGAACAAGCCCCAACAAGTTGATCCGGAGCGGTTGCGCCGGAGCCTCCTGAGGCTGGCACAGGAGATCATCAGGCTGGAAAAAGACGGCGAGCTGCTTCACGCCGCCCCGGTTCTCATCAGAATGATGGGCAACCTGCGTTCGCAGCTTTTCGAGTGGGAGGTGCGCTGCACCGGGCGCTTGCTGCCGCGAGGTGAGCCGCCCGAGATCTTGGAGGCGCAGCGTATCGTGGAGGAAGCCGCGCGCCGGCTGGAGCAAGAGGACGACGAGGATTGGTGGCGCCGCATGCAGAACGATCCCGATGAGGACGAGGACTAGTTGAACTAGAGAAGAATCCGCCCTTCCAGCATCGGCTGCGCCGAGCCGGCGATCTCCAGATCCTGGACGGCTTGTTCCTCCACCAGAACGCGCACGGTCACGCGACCTGGCCGGCCCAGCAAGTCGCCCTGCTCGCCTTTGAACTCGCGCCAGCCGTCTTCGAGCCCACTCAACCTGCCCCGCAAGTGCACGGCGCCCATCGGTCCCTGCGCACTGCCGGTCACGATGTCCTCGGGCACGCCGTGAAAAGGCGCGAAGAAGCGCAAGTGCCAGTGAGAGTCAGGGTCGATCGCGTCGGTCGTGTAAAAGGCGAAGGCGGCCTTGGGATCAAGCATGGCCAAGCGCTCTGTGTCCAGAACGAGTGCGGTCAGGACGCGGCGGTCACGAACCGGGATGTACCAGTAGTTCAGCGCCTGGTGTCGTAGCCACTCACCAGTGAGATAGTCGCTGGCAACTCCCCACAATTCCGCGAAAGCATCTCTGTCCAGGTCGAGGTCGGCAAAGCGGGGTAGCGGGATTTGCATTGCGATCCGGGGACGGCCCGACTGGTGGCTCAGCCGGACGCGGAGCACTCCGGAAAGCGTTTCCACTCGCAAGATGCGCTCGCCGCCCTCCGTCACCGGGAAGATGCCGTGTTCCAGTGCCGCCGCGAATGCAGCGATAGTGGCGTGGCCGCAGAGATCGACCTCGATGGTGGGCGTGAACCAGCGCAGGCGCACGTCGGCGCCACTGTGAGAGGGGGGCAGTAGGAAAGCGGTCTCGGCCAGGTTGAGCTGGCGAGCGATGCTCTGCATTTCCGCATCAGCCAAGGCTGAGGCATCGGTGACCACGCCCGCCGGGTTTCCGGCGAAGGGTTGGTCGGTAAAGGCGGTGTACTGGAAGATCTCGATGCTCTTAAGGTCGGGCATTCGGAGCATGCTCTCTTAGCGGCGACTTCGGGCAGCGGTCACTCGAAGTCGGCCTCGTCCAAGTCGGCCTGTTCGTGTTCGGGATCGGAAGACTTCTCGGTTGTGCGGAGCCGCTTCCACAGGTAGTACGACAGCCCAGCGGCGCCGACCGTGCCTGCAGCCGAGGCCAGGAGCCCGGCCAGAGTGTGGCGGCGTCGGGTTTGGCCCGCTTCCTGGCGACGCTTCTTCCGGGCGCCCGGTTGCACCCAAGACCAGAGGTGTCGGTCGAGGTCGGTCTTGTAGAGGTCGCGGATCCCACGGCGGTGGTGGCGACGGCCGCGGCTGCCGCGCCGATCTTTGCCGCTGCGCCGATCCTCGCCGCTCCGTCGATCTCCAGGCTTGGCCTTAGGGGCGTCACCGTCAGGCCCGCTGATCCATCGGACTGCCATCTTCTCTCTCTCCTGCCGCGCCGTCCTCTTGGATCGGACGCCTGCGGCGCCGTGGCTCGCTTGAAGGACACCTCGGTGAAAAGCGCCGGCAGCTCATAACCCCGTCCTTCGATCGTCGTTCCCTCATCAATCTATCGCCGTAGTGTGTGCATACGCGATGACGTTGAGACGGTTCCGACTCAAGCGACCCGTACGTAGTAGAGGATCTCGGTGACCTGGTCGCTCTTGTAGCGGCGCGTCTTGCTGTCGCGGTCGCTGCGGTAACGCTTGTAAGACTGTTCCAGGCGGCGGTAGCTGCCGGGGACGCCACGCTCACGCAGGACGCGCTCGATGCACTCCTCCGAGATGATCCCCTCGCTGTTGTAGCTCATGAGGATGTGGCGGGGCTGGGCGGTGTTGACGAGGTCTTCGAAGGCCTGCTCGCAATGGCGGCGGCGCGACCAGTTGGAGCGTTTGTCTCCGTTCTCGGGCAAGCCGGTCTTGCCGCGCAGGCGGGGCGGCTCCTCGAACCAGCCCTCGGCGATGATCTCGGGGATGTGGTAGTAGCCTGCGTACTGTCGAGTGTTGTAGGGCGGATCGAGGTAGAGCAGGTCGAAGGGGCCGAGCGCAGCCACCAACTTGGCGGCGTCCAGTTGGTGGGCGCGACATTCGAGCCCGGTGCCGGTGACGAGGCGCGGCGGTCTGAGGCGCAACGGCTTGAGCGCGTTGGGTTGCCAGCTCTTCACGTAGGCGGCGTAGACGCCGGTGGTATTGGCTACACGGTCGGCGGCTTCGATCAGGGCGGCAAGCAGGACGAAGTGCTCGTCGTCGGTGAGATAGCCGTCCAGGTACCAGTCGTGGATTTGGGCCCTTACGGCGTCGATGCGGCCGGCGTTCTCCGGTGTGAAGTAGCGGCGCTCGTGCTCGGAGCCGGCCTGCCCGTCCGGGCAGAAGTGCTCGAAGATGAAGTCGCTACGGGGCTCGAGGCAGTTGAGGTGGTGGATCGCCGCGGCGAGGGGGTCCGAGTCGAGGGCGATATGGTCGTGCAGGCCGTGAAATCGAGGCGGCCGGTCCACCACGACGTAGGCCCATTGCAGGGCGTAACTGAACGCCATGATGTCGCTGGTGGCTACTGAGAAGCCGCGGGTCTTGAGGAAGCGGGCCACCGAGGCGGTGCCGGCGAACGGGTCGCAGGCGGTGGTCCCGCTGATGCCGAGCTCCTCGAGGCCCTGCCGGATGAAGGGGATCAGCTTTCGTTTGTTCCCGATATAGCGCACGGCGACCCGTCATGTTTGTGGGGTGGCCCGGCTAAGATCGTCGACGGCCGCGGCCTCGTCAATCGAGGCCGGCGAACCGGCGGGATGGTCCGGGTGTGCCAGGTCGGAAGGATTACGGTTCCGCCCGGCCTCGAGGTGGCGTCAGGCCGTCGAGAGGGGTTGGTGGCGGAGCGTTGCAGCGACGCCGAGTCTTGAAGCCGGTTCCGCGAAATGCCTGAAAAACCAGTGGCTGTGCGGGTTGCGAGACGTGGCCTGGGAACGGGATGACAGGTGCGGTGATGATGAGATGACGCGAACATGACCTCTTCGTGACTGAAGTGCCTTATGGTGGACCCGCAAGCTCGCGGGGTTGGGAGTGATCTGATGCACGTGGCGGCGGGAACTTTGATTGACGGCTGGCCCAGAAGTATTAGCGGTATCGATATGCAGTACACTGGCCCTCAGAGCTGGCACCAAGCCGACCAGCTGGAGGATGACCTGGACACTCTCGCCGCTCTCTCAGGGATCGACGGAGCGGCTCTGCAAGAGCTAGCGCCGTTGGCGCTATGTCACACGTACCCGAAGAACAACTATCTCTTTTACCAGGGCGATCCGGTCGAATCGGTGTTCATCGTGTTGGATGGCAAAGTCAAGTTGACCATGACCAACGAAGAAGGTAGAGAGATCGTGCTGACCTTCGTGGAGCCGGGTGGCTCTTTTGGAATCGTGGCCGCGCTGGATGGGGGAGGTCAGGTAGGTAACGCGGTGACGACGACTCCGTGTCGGCTGGCCAAGATCGAAGCGAAGGCTTGGGTTCGATGGCTCTACCGCCATCCGGCGACGCTGGGTGTGATCCTCGAGCAAGTCTGCGTGCGATCCCGTGAGGTTTGCGAAAGACTCGCGCAGCAAGTGCTGATGGATGTGAAGGACCGGCTCTTTCATGCGCTGTTGACGATCGCGGAGAGCGAGGGTGAGTGCGATTGTGGCGGTGATTCCGTCTCGTTCACGCGTCCGACCCATCAAGAGCTCGCGATCCAGATCGGCTCCAGTCGTGAAGTCGTGTCACGCGCTCTAAGGCAAATCCTGGAAGAGAGCGACCTCGAGGAAGAAGGGAGAAGGATACGTGTTCGCGGTTCGTGGTTGCGTGCTCCTAGAACCGGCTGATGTGCATATTGATGTGTCTGCGCTCACACCGAATTTGAAACGCAAGTCACTCCGCCTCGCTCCTCGTGATTGGATCTTGAACGTAGTCTAGCTCGCTCTGCCAACACCCCTCCGCTAACCGACCAGGTGTGATTCGCGTCATCGCCGTTCGTGAATGGCGCTGGCGATAATGCGCATGAGCGTTTGGGGCCTTTCAAGGCTGGCCTGTGAGTGCTGGATGTGCTCCAGGTCTAAACAAAGAGGAGGTGTCACATGAGGGCGAGAACGCTTATTTCAGTGCTGCTGGGGAGCGCTCTGACGGGGCTGGGCGCGTGTAGCGACGAAGGTCGCAATCCAGGAGATCCATTTGATCCTCAGACGGGCGCGATCGTGGTCGAACTGGACATGACCGGCACGATTAACCCGACTGATGCATGCGCTGTCATGCTGGACGGAGTTTGGTGTGGTCAGCTGGGCCACGGCTGCAGCCTCGCGCTGCCGTCGGTGGAGCCGGGCACACACGATGTCGCCCTGTCGAGCGTGCGACCCCTTTGCGATGTGGCAGAAGGACGCTCGCAGCGAGTCGAAGTCGAGGCGGGCGGTACGAGCTATGTGCACTTCTCGGTGATTTGCAACGAGGAGAAGTATGGGCCGGAGGAATGTCCTCCTTGGAAGTGCCGGTGAGAATTAGACGGTCGACTACGGTCGGCTAACTTCAAAGTCGGCGCGGTGCCGCCGAGAGCAGTGCCACGCGTACGCAATATTCTGTAAGGGTGACACCTTCAGCTCATTGGTGCGTGGATATCGGCGGTGCCGCGCCGAGCCGCAGTGACGGGCCTCGAGGAAGTGGGCGAACCGCGGCCGACGACGATGTCGAAGGCCGCGGTCCTCCGGAAGCGCGAATACTCGAGGCCCGGTCTTTCTAACTATCAGCGGGGCTGTCCACCGCCACGCCGACCGAAGAGCGACTACGGACCGCCAATGGGGAAGCCGTAGCCGACCAGGACCTGAATGTTCTTGTTGTTGACGTCGATGACGGGATCGCCCTCATCTTCGTCGGCGATGTCGCCGATGCCCAGGTTGTAGAGCAGATCGATGGTGACCATCCCGGGCCCGGCCTGAAGGTCGATGCCGCCACCGAAGAAGACTCCGTAGTCGATGCTGTTGGTGGGGGCGCCTACCTCTGGCCCGTCGCAGTCGAACTCCAGGCTGACGCCTTCGTCCTCGCCGCTCACCTTACAACTCATCTCGAAAGCGAGGGACGGGCCGACGTAGAGGCGCGGCTGCACGGTTCCCCCCTCGATGGGGATCAACACGGTCAACGGCAGGAGCAGCTCGATGTAGTCAAGCTTGAACTTGATGTCGATACCTTCTTCCGAGAGCTTGGTGCCCTTCTGGACGTACTGGCCTTCGAGTTGGAGGCGGAAGAAGTCGCTTACATCAAAGCCGACGTAGGCGCCGCCGCTGAACCCGGTCTTCATGTCCGTGCTTGTCTCAAACACGTCCTCGAAATCTCCACCGAGATCGGCGAAGTCGATGCCGGCTTTGACGCCGGCCCTGACGTTCTGTGCGGACCCCGGCGTGACCAGAACCATGGACAGCAGTAGGGTCAGCAGTATCGGGCCAAGCTTTCTCATGTGCTTCCTCCCGGTTTGGTGGGGCAGCGCACGGTAGAGTTTGATTGGGAATATTAGCCTCTGGCCCCCCGCGGGGCCAGGTTTTCTGGAAAGCCCGTTGCCGCCCGAGCGTCTCCCGGCCATGTTGCCGACGTGAGACCTGCCGAGATCCTGTATGACTGGAGCGTCGAGATCGGCGTTCGCGTGATCCCGCGAGCACCGTTCCTACCCGCGAAAGTCCGACGTGGAATCGATGGCCGGCGGAGTCTCTTGGTGCGCCTGGAGCGCTGGTCGCGTGAGGAACGGCGCGACGTTCCACTGGTGTGGTTCCACGCGCCCTCGGTAGGTGAAGGGTTGCAGGCGCAGCCGGTGATCGAGGCTCTGCGCGATCTGCGTCCCGACGTCCAGATCTTCTACAGCTTCTTCTCACCTTCGGCGGAACAGATAGCCGGACGTCTGCCCGTACACTTCGCCGATTACCTGCCCTTCGACGTGGTGGGTGACCTGATGCGGGCGATGGAGGCGGTGCGCCCCGACGCCGTCGTGTTCAGCAAGCTGGACGTGTGGCCCAATCTCACCCGGGTGGCGTCGTGGCGTGCGGTACCGCTGCTGCTAGTAAACGGAACAGTGGCGCCGACCTCCAGCCGACGGCGTTGGCTGAGCCGCCGCGTCTTGCGGCCGGCCTATGCGCGGCTCGACGCCGCGGGCGCCATCTCGGCGGAAGACGGAATACGGCTGCTCGAGTTGGGCGCGGAAGCGGGCCGGATCGAGGTCACCGGTGATGCGCGGTTCGACCAGGTCTGGAAGCGAGCCCAGGGGCTGGATGCAGCGAAGCCACCGGTCGCGCTGTTGAGTGGCCACGAGGGGTTGACGCTGGTGGCGGGATCGACCTGGCCGGAATGCGAGAGGCACGTGGTCCCGGCGCTGGCGCGCTTGCGCCGGCGGCGTCCGGACCTGCGAGCGATCATCGCGCCGCACGAGCCGACCGTCGATCACCTTCGGCGGTTGGAGGCGCACCTCGAGATGGATGGGCTGGGTCACGTGAGGCTGTCCAGGCTGGAGAGGGATCCGAACGAGATGCGCGAAGTCGTAATCGTCGACAGCGTCGGCATTCTGGGCGAGCTGTATGCCCTGGCCGACATGGCGTATGTGGGCGGTGGCTTCGGGCGGCGCGGGCTACACTCCGTTCTGGAGCCAGCGGCACTGGGCGCTCCCGTGGTGATCGGACCTAGGCATGCCAACGCGCGCGAGGCGGGAGAGCTGATCGAGCGTGGCGGTGCCGCTGCCGTCACCAGCACAGAGGAGTTGGAGGCGGCGCTCAGGCGCTGGGTGGAGGAACTCTCCGCACGCGAGCAGGCGGCCGCGGCGGCGCTGTCCTACGTGCAGGCGAACCTCGGTGCGGGCCGTCGCAACGCCGAGCTGATTTGCCGCTATCTGCCGGGCTAGGTCAGGCGACGCCGGTGCTGGCGAACTGAAGCTCGTAGAGGCGGGCGTAGAGCTCGCCTCGGGCGAGCAGTTCCTTGTGCGTCCCCTCCTCGGCCAGGACACCGCGATGCATAACCAGGATGCGGTCGGCGTTCTGGACGGTCGAGAGCCGGTGAGCGATGACCAGGCTGGTTCTGCCGCGCATCAGCTCCTCGAGGGCGGCCTGGATCTGCGCCTCGATCTCCGAGTCGACTGAACTCGTCGCCTCATCGAGGATGAGGATGCGCGGGTCGAATGCCAGGGCGCGCGCGAAGGAGAGCAGCTGGCGCTCGCCGACGCTCAGACTGGAGCCGCGCTCTCCGAGCGGCTGGTCGTAGCCTTGCGGCAGGCGGCGCAAGAAGCGATCGGCACCGACCCGCTCTGCAGCAGCGATGACCTGCTCCTCGGAGATCCCCTCGTTGCCCAACCTGATGTTGAAGCGGGCGCTGCCGCTGAACAGGTAGACGTCCTGGAGGACCAATCCGATTGCGCGGCGGAGGTCGCGCTGTTGGAACTCGCGGATGTCCGAACCGTCCAGCAGGATCGCGCCCTGCTGCACGTCGTAGAAGCGCAGGAGCAAGTTGATGAGCGTGGTCTTGCCGGCGCCGGTGTGGCCGACGATCGCGAGCCGCTCGCCGGGCCGTGCCCTGAAGGACACGCCCCTGAGCACCCAATCGGGCGGCGAGCCGTCGTCCTTGTGGCCGGCCTTGTTGTAGGCGAACCAGACGTCGCGGAACTCGAGTTCGCCGCGGAGCAGGCTGGGCACCGCCTTCGGCGTTGCCGGATCGGGCACGGTGGATTCCATGTCGAGCAGACGGAAGATGCGTTCCGAGCTCGCCATGGCGCCCTGCAGTATGTTGAACTTCTCGGAGAGGTCCTGAATGGGGCGATAGAAGCGTCGCACGTACTGTAGGAACGCGGCGACGATACCGACGGTGAGTGCGCCGCCCAAGACCTCGAGCCCGCCGTACCAGAGGACGAGAGCGACGGCGAGCGCGGCCACGAACTCGATGATGGGCCAAAACAGCGCGTAGTAGGTAATCGAGCGCAGGTGAGCGTGCAGATGGTCTCTATTGATCGCCTTGAACTTGTCGAGCTCACGCTCCTCGCCGCCGAAAAGCTGGACGACGCTCATTCCCGTGATGCGCTCTTGGAGGAACGAGTTGATCCGGGCGAGCCTGACGCGGATCTCCCGGTAGGCACGGCGTACGTTAGTGCGGAACCATTGAGCGGCGAACCAGACCAGCGGCAACACCGTGAAGGAGACGAGCGCCAGTTTCCAGTCCATGGCGAGCATCACCCCGACGATGAAGAGGAGGGTGAACACATCGCCGAACACCGCCACGACGCCTGAGGTGAAGAGCTCGTTCAGCACCTCGACGTCGCTGGTCAGCCGAGTCATCAGCCGGCCGACCGGGTTGCGGTCGAAGAAACGGGGTGACAATCGCTGCAGCTGACCGAAGATCTGAGTGCGCAGGTCGTACATCACCTGCTGGCCGATCCAAGTGGTGACGAGCGTCTGCGCGTAGGTGAGGAAGAGAGCGAGAACCAGGGCGGCGGTATAGATTCCAGCGAGGATCGCAATCAGCTGGAGATCTCCGGAGGGAATGGCGGTGTCGATGGCCACTTTGGTCAGGTACGGCCCCACGAGCTCGAGGCCGGAGGCGGCGACGAGCATGGCGATGGCCACGGCAACTTTCGTCCGGTAGGGCTGGAGGTAGCGAAGCAGGCGCCGCATGAGGCGGGCGTCGTACGCCTTGCCGAGGGCCTCTTCCTCGTGAAAGTCGAGCTCGGGTCCGGGTTGCATGACCTGGCAAGGTATTCCGTTGGCGCCGGGGCCGGAAGGGCGGGCGACTGCAATTGTGGTCTGGCCCGGTGGAGAGGGAGGGGGAGGCAGCGGATGACGTCTCTGTGGATCGTGTCGGACGGAGTAGCGCAGCGCGGCAGATGGAAGAGTTCATACGTGTAAAGGGCGCATCCCAGCACAACTTGAAAGGGATCGACCTAGACATTCCGCATCGCGCCCTGACGGTGGTGACGGGCCCCTCAGGGTCGGGGAAATCGTCGCTGGTGTTCGATACGATCTTCGCCGAGGCGCAGCGCCGCTATGTGGAATCGCTCTCCACCTATGCCAAGCAGTTCTTGGAGAGGATGGAACGACCCCAAGTCGAAGCGGTGGAGGGCGTCAGCCCGGCGGTGGCGATCCAGCAGAAGAACCCCACGAAGACCAGCCGCTCGACCGTGGGCACCGCGACCGAGATCCATGACTACCTGAGATTGCTGTGGGCGCGTGTCGGTCGAACCTTCTGCCCGACGTGCGAGCGCGAGATCCGGCCCGACACGGTGAGCAGCGCCGTCGATCGTGTCCTGTCGCTATCGGCAGGAACGCGGATAAAGGTCACCTTCCCGCTCCACAAGTCGGATAAGGTGAGCGCGAGTCTGGTGGCGGAGAACTTGCGGACGCTGGGCTTCATCCGCGTCCTCGCCGACGGAGAGGAAGTCTATCTGGGCGCCGAGGGCGAAGACGCAGCCCGACTCATGTCGGCCCGCGAGCTGCTGGTGGTCGTGGACCGGCTGCAGGTGGGGGCCGCGGCCCGCTCGCGGCTGGCTGATTCGCTGGGGACGGCCTTCGCCGAGGGCGAAGGGGAGGTGGTGGTGCTCGCCGAAGGCGGTGGGGTCGACGGGCGCCTGGCCTTCACCGAGCATTTCCGCTGTCCGGACTGCGGCGGCACGTTTCCCGAGCCAGTTCCGGCCCTCTTCTCTTTCAACAATCCGCTGGGCGCTTGCGCCACCTGTAACGGCTTCGGCGCCACGCTGGAGTTCGACCTCGGCCTGATCGTCCCGGACCCGGAGCGCTCGTTGGAGGAGGGCGCGGTCGATCCGTGGACCAAGCCTCGTTACGAGGATCGCCGCTTCAGGCTCAAGCAGCTGGCCCGCAAGCACAGGGTCTCGATGCGCGTTCCCTGGAGAGAGCTGCCGGAGCGATTCCGCAGGATCGTGCTGGAGGGTGAGGCCGGCTTCGAAGGCGTCCTGCAGCAACTGGGGCGACTGAAGCGAGAGAAGCGCTATAAGCAGTACATCCGTGTCTTCGTTCGCCAGTACCAGACCGCGCAGGACTGCCCCGCCTGCAAGGGCACGCGCCTGAGACCGGAGGCGCTCAACGTCAAGGTCGCCGGGCGCACGATCGCCGAGGTGAGCCTGCTGCCGGTGGAGGAGCTGCGCCGTTGGGTGGAGGATCTGGATCTTGGTGAGCACGCGATGGCGGTGGCCGAGACGATACTGCGTGAGCTTCGCTCGCGGGTCGTCTTCCTGGATGAAGTGGGCCTTGGCTACCTCACGCTCGACCGCCAGGCTCGAACGCTTTCGGGCGGTGAGGCGCAGCGCATCAGTCTGGCCAACTCGCTGGGGAGCGCGCTGGTCGATGTGACGTATGTGCTCGATGAGCCCTCCATCGGTCTACACCCGCGTGATACGGAACGGCTCTACCGATTGCTGGAGCAGTTGCGTGACCTCGGCAACGCCGTTTTGGTGGTCGAGCACGACCCGGCGGCCATCGAGCGGGCGGACCATGTGATCGAGCTTGGCCCGGCCAGCGGAGAGCATGGCGGCGAACTCGTCTACGAGGGCAGCTACGAGGGGCTGTTGGCATCCGAGACCCTCACCGGGACCTACCTGTCGGGTCGCGAGCAGATACCGCTGCCCGAGCGGCGGCGGCCGGTGGAAGGGCCTCACCTGAGCCTGGAGGGGGCGCGGCTGCACAATCTTGCCGGGGTCGATGCGCACATTCCGCTGGGAGCCTTGAGCGTGGTGACCGGTGTGTCCGGGAGCGGCAAGTCGACTCTGGTCCACGATGTGCTCTACAGGGCGTTGGAGCGACGGCTGTCGGGACAGACCAGCGCCAAGCAGCACCTGGGCGAACGGGTGGGCCACTTCGAGAGGCTTCGGGGGAGCGGGGCCCTGTCGGGAGCCGTGCTCATCGATCAGAGTCCCATCGGACGGCCTCCTCGCTCCAACCCGGTGACCTACCTGAAGGCGTATGCGGAGATCCGGCGCATCTTCGCGGAGCTGCCGGAGTCTCGTCGGCGCAAGCTGGGACCCAGTCACTTCTCCTTCAACGTCGCGGGCGGCCGTTGCGAGGAGTGCCAGGGCGCCGGCCAGATCGAGGTAGAGATGCTCTTTTTGGCCGACGTCTTCGTGCCCTGCGACTCCTGCGGCGGCAAGCGTTTAAAGCCTGAGGTTCTGGAGGTGCGCTATCGCGGGCGCAACATCGACGACGTCCTGGCGATGACAGTGGACGAAGCGCTCAAGTTCTTCATCAAGGAGGACAAGCTTGGGGAGATGCTTTGGCAGCTTCAACGAGTGGGGCTGGGTTACCTGAGGCTGGGCCAGCCGGCCACCACTCTCTCCGGCGGTGAGGCGCAGCGCTTGAAGCTGGCTCGCGAGTTGGCGGGCGCGACCCGCAAGGCAGGCCACAAGCTCTACCTTCTGGACGAGCCGACGACGGGACTGCACCTGCACGATGTGCGCAAGCTGCTGGATGTGCTGAATCAGCTCATAGAGGCAGGCAACACGGTGCTGGTGATCGAGCACAACCTGGAAGTGATCAAACAGGCGGACTGGATCGTTGACCTGGGTCCGGGCGCTGGCATTCACGGCGGGCGAGTCGTTGCGGAGGGTCGGCCCGAGGCAGTCGCCAAGAACGCGGCATCGCACACCGGCCGGTTCTTGCGAGAGGTGCTCCAACACGGGCAGCCACAGCCGGCGGCGTAGCGCGTCGGGCGGCAGGCCGGCGTTTTGCCGTTGACCATGTGGAACCGGCGCCTCATCTTCCCGCTTCCTGAACCTCAGACGGCGTTGCACAAAGTCCAGTGAGTGGTCCTCGACTATCCGTTCTCATGCCCTGCCGCGATGCTGCGGAGCATCTCGGGCTGGCGGTCCGTAGCCTCGGCCTGCAGACCTATCGCGATTTCGAGGTCGTTGCGGTGAACGACGGGTCGCTGGATGAGACGGGCGACCTGCTGGAGCGTTGGGCCGCCCGGGAGCCGCGGGTGCGTGTCGCACACAGGGCCCGCACGGGCTTGGCCGAGGCCTTGCAGGCCGGAGCCGCCGAGTGCCGCGGCGAGCTCATCGCCCGCGTCGATGCCGATGATGTGACTCACCCGCGCAGATTCAGCGAGCAGATTCGGCTTCTCGCGGAGCGGCCGGACGTCAGTGCCGTCGGCACGCAGGTCCGCTACTTCCCCCACGAAGCCGTGGGCTGGGGCGCGCGTCGCTACCAGCAGTGGCTCAACGGGCTGACAGAGCCGGATGCCCTGGCGCGCGACGTTTTCGTCGAGTGTCCCATCGCCCACCCCACACTCATGATCCGCCGCCCGGCCCTGGAGAAGGTGGGTGGCTATCGGGCCAACGGCTGGCCAGAGGACTACGATCTCATCCTTCGCCTTCACCTCGCCGGCGCCCGCTTGGCCAATGTGCCCCGGGTACTCCACTTCTGGCGTGAGGGCGACGGGCGTGCCTCGCGCAGCGATCCGCGCTACTCAGCGGCCGCTTTTCAGCACTGCAAGGTCCACTACCTGCGCCAGAGCAGCTTGGCCGGGCACCGCCGGGTCAACCTCTGGGGGGCAGGGCGGGTGGGCAAAGCTTTCGCCCGCGCCCTGCTGGACGAGGGGCTGCAGATCGGCGGGTTCTTCGACATCGACCCCCGCAAGATAGGGCAAGAGATCTACGGTGCGCCGGTCTGGGACGCCCGCGAGGTCCCCGAGCACCGCGACACCTTCTTGCTGGTCGTGGTCGGCGCCGCCGGCGCCCGGGAGCTGATCCGCCAGCAGTTGGACGCCGCCGGGTTTCACGAACCGCAGGACTACCGCTGCATCGCCTGAGGCCGGGCATTTGAGGCGGTCCGCGGTCTGGAGCGAACCACCGGTTACGCTTAAATTACGGGAGTTCCGATAACACTCACACACGCTCGAGGAACGTAAGATGAAATACTTTCCGGCCCTCCTCATGACGGTGCTGGCCGCCGGCCTAGCGGCCTGTGGTGGCGGCGTTCAACTGCCGGCCGTGGCGCCCGAGCAGGTCGAGATTTTCATGCCCGGATCGCTCCCACTGGAGGAGTACGAGACGCTCGCGACGATTCAGGAGCAGGGTCCGCTGGGGATAGCGGATCAGGAGCTGATCGATCGTGCGCGGGCAAGGGCTGCCGAGCGGGGGGCGGATGCGCTGCTCATCTTGGAGATCCGCCAGACGACCGAGGGGGCAGTGGAGATGAACTTGGCGCAGGAGCAGCTGAAGATTCTCGAAGGTCGGGCGATATACTATCCGGCCAAACATCCCGAGCTAAACCAGTAGATCAGCGGAATTCGCTTTGCGTGGGGTGCGGTGGCTGGCGATTGCGGCGATCGCCGGCGGTGTGGAATTGCGTCTTGGCAACCGAGTCTGAGGTCGTCTGACCGAAGTAGAAGAGGGTGTAGATGGCAACGGAGTATGAGGAGAAGGTAGTTCCGCGCTATCTCGAGGATGAGATGCGCGAGTCGTTCATCGACTACTCGATGAGCGTAATTGTTCAGCGGGCGCTGCCGGATGTGCGAGACGGTTTGAAGCCTGTTCATCGGCGGATCCTCTATGCGATGAACGATCTGGGACTGGCGCCCAACCGGCCGTTCAAGAAGAGCGCGACGGTGGTGGGTGAGGTCCTGGGCAAGTACCACCCGCACGGCGATATGGCGGTGTACGACGCGCTGGTGCGGATGGTTCAGGACTTCTCGCTGCGTTATCCCCTGGTGACCGGGCAGGGCAACTTCGGCTCGATCGACGGAGATAGCGCTGCGGCCTATCGGTATACGGAAGCACGCCTCGGCCCCGTGGCGGTCGAGTTGCTGGCCGACATCGACAGGGACACAGTCAACTTCGTTCCCAACTTCGATGATCGGTTACAGGAGCCGACCGTCCTTCCCTCCAGATTTCCCAACCTGCTGGTCAACGGTTCTTCGGGTATCGCGGTGGGGATGGCGACCAATATTCCTCCGCACAATCTGCGTGAGGTGGTGGAGGCGACGAAGCACCTCATCGACCATCCGAAGGCTTCTGTCAAGGATCTTCAGAAGTTCATCAAGGGCCCCGATTTTCCGACGGGCGCGTTCGTGCACGGTCAAGCGGGCATCAACGAGGCTTACCGAACGGGGCGGGGCCGCATCGTGATGCGCGCCAGGGCCGAGATCGATGAGCGCAAGGGCGGAGAGCGGATCATCATCACCGAGATTCCGTTCATGGTGAACAAGACTCGGTTGATCGAGCAGATCGCCGAGCTGGCGCGGGATCGGCGAGTAGAGGGGATCAGCGATCTGCGTGATGAGAGCGACCGCGAGGGAATGCGGATCGTGGTGGAGTTGAAGCGCGACGCGATTCCGCAGATCGTGCTGAATCTGCTGTACAAGCATACGCAGATGCAGTCGACCTTCGGCGCGATCATGCTGGCGCTGGTCGAAGGCGTGCCCAAGATCATGAACCTCACGGAGATGGTCCAGCACTTCATCGACCATCGCCATGAGATAGTGGTCCGGCGCAGCAAGCACGATCTCCAGGTCGCCGAGGACCGGGAGCACATCCTGCTCGGCCTGAAGAAGGCTGTCGACAACATCGACGCGGTCGTCGAGATCATCAAGAAGGCGAAGGATCCGGAGGAGGCGGCCAAGCGGCTACGCAGTCGTTACAAGCTGAGCGAGCGGCAGGCGGAAGCGATTCTGAACATGCGCCTGGCCCGGCTGACCGGGCTCGAGGTCGAGAAGCTGCAGGCTGAGATCAAGGAGGTGCGGGCACAGATCAAAGACCTCAAGGCGATCTTGGCGTCGAAGGTTCGGCGCATGACGATCGTGAAGGGCGAGCTTGACGAGCTAGTGGAAAAGTATGGTGACGATCGCCGTACGGAGGTCGCCAGCGAGGTTGAGGATTTCTCGATGGAGGATCTCATCGCCGAGGAAGAGATGGTGGTGACGGTCTCTCATGAGGGCTACATCAAGCGTATACCGGTCGACACCTATCGACGGCAGCGGCGCGGCGGCCGGGGTGTCTCTGGCATGACCACCAAAGAGGAGGACTGGGTCGAACATCTCTTCATTGCCTCGACGCACGACTACATCCTGTTCTTCACGGCTCTCGGGCGGGTATACTGGCTGAAAGTGCACCAGATCCCACAGACTGGCCGCACAGCTCGGGGCCGGCCCATCGTGAACCTGATCCGCATCAAGAAGGACGATCGGATTACGGCGATGGTTCGGGTGCGGGAGTTCAGCGAAGACGCCTATCTGTTGTTCGCGACGCGGAAAGGGATCGTGAAGAAGACCGCCCTTTCTGCTTACAGCAATCCGCGGTCTGGCGGTATCAACGCCATCGGAGTCAAGCAGGGTGACGAACTGATCGATGTTTGGCTGACCAGCGGGGAGGATCAGGTCGTTTTGGCAACGCGCAATGGCAAGGCGATCCGCTTCGAGGAGGAAGAGGTGCGGGCGATGGGGCGGTCGGCGCGGGGTGTGAAAGGTGTGGCGCTGGGGCGGGGGGACGAGGTGGTGGGTCTGGTCGTGGTTGTGGAAGAGGCGGCGCTGCTGGTTGTGACGGAAAAAGGGATGGGCAAACGGACGCATATCGACCAGTATCGGCTGCAGAGGCGCGGTGGCAAAGGCGTGATCAACATCCGGCTGTCACAGAAGACCGGCAAAGTCGTAGCGATCAGAGAGGTAAGCGACGATGACGAGCTCGTCGTAGTAACGCGGAAAGGTATCGTCAACCGCCAGCAGGTGAACGAGATCCGTACGACGGGCCGCAACGCGCAAGGCGTTCGGGTGATCAACCTGGATCCGGGCGACACGGTCGTGGACGTCACCCGGGTTGTCTCGGAGAAGGAGGAGGAGCTAGCGACGGCTGAGTAGCTCCGCCGGGCGGCGGCCGGCTGGCCGGCGAGACGTTGACTCAATTCGTTGAGCGGCAGAGATTTAAGGTTGCTGCGCTCCCCCCGCTGGAAAACGTCCTGCCAACGGAACTGTAGCGTCCCGAGAAAGCAAGTGGCCGACCAGCTTGTAAGTCTGGGAGAGATCCGTACCGCCGCCGAGCGGATTGTCGGCGTGGTACGACGCACGCCTCTGCTGGCGGAGTGTGCGGTGGCAGGTAACTCGGAAATGAGCCTGCGCCTCAAGTGCGAGAACCTTCAGCGCGGGGGGGCGTTCAAGCTGCGAGGCGCGTATAACTACGTGGCAACCCTGCCTGAGTCGGAGCGTTCGCGCGGGGTGGTCACGTACTCATCTGGAAACCACGGGCGGGCGGTGGCCCTAGCGGCCCGGCTGCTGGGTGTACCTGCGGTGGTGGTCGTACCGGTGGACGCGCCGCGAGTCAAAGTCACCGCCATAACCGCCCTGGGGGCGGAAGTCGTGGAAGAGGGTACGACGTCGCTGCAGCGCAAACGGCGGGCGGAGGCGATCGCCCTGGAACGCGAGTTGGCCGTCGTGCCGCCCTTCGATCATCCGCACATCATAGCGGGGCAGGGCACGGTCGGCCTGGAGATCGTGGAGGACTGGCCGGACGTGGAGCGGGTGCTGGTTCCGGTGGGTGGTGGTGGCTTGCTGGCCGGAGTCGCGGCGGCGGTGCGCGGTCTGCGACCGGAGGCGGAAGTAGTGGGGGTAGAACCGCGAGGTGCTGCTTGCATGTTCGAGTCGCTGGAGGCCGGGCAACCGGTCGAGCTGGATTCGGTGAGCAGCGTGGCCGATGGTTTGAGGCCGGTTCGACCGGGTGAGGTGACTTACGCGCACGCGCGATCGCTGGTGAATGGTGTCATCTTGGTGAACGACGATGAGATCCTGGCCGGGCTGGCCTGGTGCGCGGAGGAGTTCCGGCTGGTCGTGGAGCCCAGTGGTGCGGCGGCGGTCGGGGCTGTGCTGGCCGGGAGAGTTCCGGAGCCGGACAAGCGGACGGTGGCGATACTGTCAGGAGGTAACGTGGATCCGGGCAGTTGGGGGCGTTGGGTGAGTGAATACGGTAGGCGGGGAGCCGAGTCGGAATGAGCGCCAAGGCCTCGATACTCGTCGGCTGTGAAAGCGCCGAGTCGCTGGCCGGTCTGGACGAGGCACTGGTCGAGGCCGGTTACTCGGTCCAGAGCGTCAAGGACGCCCGGGTACTGGTGAGCTACGTCGGCAGCCAGAATCCCGACCTGGTGATAGTCGACGAATCAGTCGGTGAGCTGGCACCGCTGGAGATCGTGCGACACCTCCGCCACCGGGCGGGTTCGCGCGATGTACCGCTGCTGTTCACATGCTCGCAGCGTCGGGGTGAGGAGGCGGCCGCGGCGATTCGGGCGGGGGCAACCGACTATATCCGCAAACCATTCGATCTGGGTGAGCTGCTGGCCCGCATCGCGTCTCACATCGAGAGGGGTCGACTGATCCGCGAGTCGCGGCGCGAAGCGGATACCAGCAACGTGGTGCTGGAGATCGTTCGTGATGTTACATCGAGCCTTTCGAGCGAAGAGATATACGAGATTCTGGTGCGGCGCGTGTCGCGACTGTTTCAGATTCGGCGGTGCTCGATGATTCTGATCGATGAAGGTCAAAGGCAGGCCACGGTCGTGGCGGCGCGTGACGATCCCAGCATCAGTTCGCTGACGATCGATCTGGGCCGCTACCCGGAGATCCGACAGGCGGTGGAGACGGGTGCACCGGTCTTAGTGAAGAACCTGAAGCAGTCGGCGTTGTTCGAGCAGATACGCCCACTCTGGGAATCGGAGAAGATCGACGTGGATATCCGATCGATCCTGGCGATCCCGTTCAACTTCGACAAAGAGAGAGCCGGCGTGTTTTTCCTGCGGACGAGCACGGACGAGCCGCAGCTTGACGAGGAGTCGGTGAGGCTGACCTCCGCGATCGCGCAGGGTGCCGTGCGCGCGCTCAATCGGGCGGCGATGTTCGAGAGCGTACTTTCGCATCAGGAACAGCTCGAAATTCTTGCGAAGACGGACGAGCTGACCGGTTGTCTGTCCCGTCGTTATCTGCTGGAGCGACTGGAGAACGAGCTGGAACGCGCGGTCCGCTATCAGAGGTTGTTGGGCCTGGTGATGTTCGACATCGATGATCTGAAACAGCTCAACGACACGTACGGCCACATCAGCGGGGACGCCGCATTGAGGGCGATCGGCGAGGTGCTGAGGCGCTCGCTGCGCACGGCCGACTTCGTAGGGCGCTACGGGGGCGACGAGTTCCTGCTGGTCGTGCCGGAGACGGGCGTGCAGGGCACGCTCCACCTGGCTGAGCGCATCTGTGCCGGGGTGAGCCGCAGGGAGTTCGAACTCCGCGGCAGGAATCACAAGCTGACGCTGAGCGGTGGAGTGGTCTGCTTCCCCGAGATCAAAGTGTCGAGCCCGGAGGACTTCATCGACCGGGCAGACAGGGCTCTGTACAGGGCCAAGGCAGCGGGTCGCAACAAGATCTTCCCCTATCACGGTGAGGTGGAGATCGAGTCAAAGGAGCGCGAGTCCGGCGGCGAGGTGCAGCCCGCCGGCCCGGGTACCTAGGCGAAGTGGCTTCCCAACAGGTTGAGAACGCGACGCTCACGGCCGTGCCGGGGCTGGCCGTGGGGCATGCGAGCGCCGAAGGAACCGCCACGGGCTGTACGGTGGTGTTGGGGCCGTTCAGGGCAGCGGTGGATGTCCGTGGCCTGGCGAGCGGGACGCGCCAGCTGGACTCGCTTGCGCCGCAGCATCTGGTGCCGGGGGTCGATGCGCTCTTGCTGGCCGGTGGCTCGGCCTACGGGCTGGCCGCCGCTGACGGCGTGGCCAGCTGGCTGGAAGAGCAGGGTCGGGGATTGGAGACCAGGGCGGGTCGGGTCGCGATCGTGCCGAGCGCCGTGATCTTCGATCTGGGCGAGGGCCGGGCGGATCGGCGGCCGGATGCGGCGCTGGGGCGAGCGGCCTGCAAAGCGGCCAGCCGGGCGCCGGTGGCGGAGGGGAGGGTTGGTGTGGGAGCGGGTGCCACGGTCGGCAAGCTTTTTGGCCGCGCGGGTGCCATGCTAGGCGGTGTGGGCAGCGCGGCCAGCGTTTTGGACGGTATTGTTGTCGGCGCGCTGGTGGTCGTGAACGCCTTCGGCGACGTGCTGGACCGCGAAGGACGGATTATCGCCGGGGCCAGAGGTGGCGACGGCGCTTTCGCGGACACGGCGGCTTATCTGCGCGACCGTGGGGCGCCCCCCGGGTTTGGTTCTCAGGCGGGCACCAATACCACGCTGGGCGTGGTGGCCACGGACGCGCCGCTGAGCCGGGTCGATCTGCAGGCGGTGGCCAGACAGGCGATGAACGCCGTGGTGCGACGGATCTCTCCGGCCAACACGGAATACGACGGCGACCTGGTGTTTGCCTGCTCGACGGCCGACGAGGTCGAGCCGATCACGCCGGAGGGGAGGCTGCGAATCGGTCTGAGGGCGGAGTGGGCACTGGCGCGGGCGATCGAGCGAGCGGTGAGGCGGAAGGCTGGCGAACCGGGGGCATTGGAAGCACATTAGATATTTTGGGCTGAGCATGAGATCCGAGGCTTGATGGGAGATATCTCAGTGGGGGCGCCGCTGTCCGTCAGGGTGAGAGTGCTGTTCGATATCGATGGGACCCTCTTGTTGACGGACGGGGCCGGTCGCACCGCCATTCGTGCGGCGCTGGAGGCCGTATACGGGACCGCTGGCGACCTGGAGGACTACACGTTTCACGGCAAGACGGATCCGCAGATCGTAGTGGAGCTGATGACGGGAGCGGGGCTGCCGAAGGCCGAAGTACGGCGGCTGATGCCGGAGGTGTGGCCGGCGTATCTGGATAGGCTGGAGGGCGAGCTGGCGGTCCGCAGGTCGGAAGGGAGGATCAAGCTGCTTCCCGGGATCGTCGATCTGCTGGAGACGCTGAGTGGTCGTGAGGACGTCCTGCTGGGCTTGCTGACGGGCAACATCGAGGAGGGGGCTCGGCGGAAGTTGGAGGCTGCGGGACTGGCGGCGCATTTCAAGATCGGAGCCTACGGATCGGACTCGGAGATTCGCTCCGAGATCGCGCGGGTGGCCGAGGAGCGCAGCCGGTCGGTCTGCGGGAATGGGGCATCGGCGGTCGTGGTCGTGGGAGACACGCCGGAGGATGTGCGTTGTGCCCGGGCGGTGGGCGGATTTGCGATGGCGGTGGCAACGGGCCGTCACGGGATCGAGGAGCTGGTCGCGGCGGGAGCGGATGCGGTGTTCGAGGACTTCAGCGACACCGAGAAGGTGATCCACTGTCTGCTGACGCAATCGGGGAAAGGGACGCTCACCGGGGGTGCGGGGGGCGGTAGCGGGGACCGATGAGTTTCGAAGGCAGCTTCGACGTCGTAATCGAGGGCGTGGGTGCCGAGCGGGGGGCCAAGGTGATGGCCGCTCCCGAGGGTCTGTACGTCAACAAGCACCAGATCCCCTACTCGACCTTGCTCGGGGTAGCGCTGCGAGGCTCGATCTTGTTGGTCGTTGGCACGCAGGTCGCCATGGCGCTGCGGGGAAGTCGCGACGGGCTGGCGAACTTGGCGGCGGAGCTGCGCTCGGCCGCGCAGCTCGATCACCTGGCGGAGAGTGATCTCGCGGAGCTCGAGGGCGAGCGAGTGGTCTTCGCCACCCCGGTGGCTCTGTCCGGGTTGGCGGAGATGGAGCGGTTCAAGGGGATGGCGCTT
>CP070722.1:2514036-2532812 GCA_020350785.1 Gemmatimonadota bacterium | reverse complement strand
TGACCGGTCATCTCTGAACTCGGGTCTCACTTCGAACCTCTCGCTGGGCAACCTGCGCTGGAATTCGGGCGGCAACTATCGTGAGGAGCTGATCGCCAAGCCGGATACCCTGATTGCGGCGCCGGACACGACGATCGTCGGCGGCGACACGACGATCGTGGCTGATACGCTCGTGCTGGCTCCCAAGGTACAGAACGGACAAGTCACGTGGCGGACTTCGGTCGGTTATCAGCAGAGGCTCATCGGATCAACCACGCTGACGCCTTCGGTGAATCTGGATGGGTCGCTGTTTCGGTCCAACGAGACGGACCTGCAGTTCTTAAGAGCGCCGACGCGGATCTCGGTTGCGGCCAATCTCAACAGCGATGTCTACGGTTTCTTTCCGGGGGTCGGACCGATTCAACGTATTCGCCACAAGTTTTCACCGGGCTTTAGCTGGAGCTACAGCCCGGAAGTGAAACCCTCTGCGGAGCTGGAGGACCTACGAGGCTTCAGGCCGGTGGAAGCGGAGGAGCAGCATCGCCTCACGCTGACGCTGAATCAGACGTTCGAGGCAAAGCTGAAGCCGCGGCAAGATCCCGAGTCTGGGGCCGATACGACGGGAGCGCCGGCGGACAGCACGCCAGAGCGACCGGCCCCCGAGGCCCGTAAGCTGACGTTGATGGCGATTCGGACCTCGTCACTGACCTACGACTTTAGCAAGGGCGAGCTGATAACGGACCGCATATCAAACAGCATCACATCGGATCTGCTGCGGGGTCTCACGCTGCGCCTGGATCATGATCTCTTCGAGGAGCTGGAAGGCGGCGATCGGCGTTTCTCCCTTTTCCTGACGCAGCTCAACTTGAACTTCTCACTGGGCGCACGCAGCGTGGGGGGCATTTTCGGCGAGAGCAGTGCCGGAGTGAGCCGCGGTCGCGGTATTGTGCCGGAGGTTCGGGAGTTCGAGGACGGGGAATTATTCGAGGAGCCGCCGGATGAGTTCGACCGGCCTACGGACCGCGGGTCACGGCAACCCTGGAGCCTCAGCGTCGACTACAGCCTGGTGCGGCAGAGGCCGATTGCCGGCGCCGAGCCGCCGCCGTCGCGACAATCGGTGCGCGCCAACTTTGGCTTTCAGCCGACCAAGAATTGGACTTTGCGTTGGCGGACTCAATACGACTTGGAGGGCCGGGAGTTCGTAGACCAAGCCTTGAGCCTACAGCGGGATCTACACCGCTGGTCAGCCACCTTCGAATTCCTACAGGCATCGAACGGCAACTTCTTATTCGAATTCAGAGTGAACCTCAACGACATGCGTGACATAAAGCTGGACTATCGTCAAGAGACGAGGGGCTGAGGCTGCCTTCGGGTGACTTGGTTTAGGGACTGGACATAGGCGCAGCCCTCAGGCTCGGAGCTATTGAATACGAGAGGTCCAGAGAAGGAGGACAGCGATGTCGACGGTGACAAGCGCACCACATGCCGTGCGAGCGCCACGCGGCACTCGAATCTCTTGCAAGGGGTGGCAGCAGGAGGCCGCGCTGAGGATGCTGATGAACAACCTCGATCCCGAGGTGGCGGAGAAGCCCGAGGAGCTGATCATCTACGGGGGCTCCGGCAAGGCGGCGCGGTCGTGGGAGGCCTTCGAAGCGATCGTGAGGGCGCTGCGGGAACTGGAAGGTGACGAGACGCTGTTGGTGCAAAGCGGCAAGCCGGTAGGAGTCTTCAAGACGCACAGCGATGCGCCGCGGGTATTGAGTGCCAACGCCAATCTCGTGGGCCGTTGGGCGAACTGGGACTATTTTCGCGATCTGGAGCGCAAAGGGCTCATCATGTACGGGCAGATGACGGCCGGCTCGTGGATCTACATTGGGACGCAGGGGATTCTGCAGGGAACCTACGAGACCTTTGCGGCTGCGGCGCGTCAGCACTTTGGTGGCTCGCTGGCTGGTCGACTACTGGTGACGGGGGGGCTGGGCGGCATGGGCGGCGCTCAGCCGCTGGCCGCGACGATGAACGGGGCGGTTTTCCTGGGCATCGAGGTGGATCGGGCGCGAATCGAGCGGCGACTGGCGACACGCTACCTCGATCGCGCCACTGCCGACCTCGACGAAGCCTTGAAGGTCGTGTTGGAGGCGCGGGAGCGTGGTGAAGCGGTTTCGGTGGGGCTGCGGGGCAACTGCGCGGAGGTGCTACCGGAAATCGTGCGGCGCGGCGTAGTGCCCGATCTAGTGACGGACCAGACCAGCGCGCATGATCCGCTCAACGGTTATGTCCCTAGCGGCATCACCGTGCAAGAGGCGGACGAGTTCAGAGCACGGGATCCCGACCGTTATATCCAGCGGGCCATGGAATCGATCGCACGGCACGTCAGGGCGATGCTCGAGCTGCAGCGGCGGGGCTCGGTGGTGTTCGATTACGGCAACAACATCCGGGCGCAGGCGAGGGCGGCCGGCGTCGAAGACGCCTTCGATTTTCCGGGTTTCGTGCAGGCCTACGTAAGGCCGCTCTTCTGCATCGGGAAGGGCCCCTTTCGTTGGGCGGCCCTCTCCGGGGAGCCGGCGGATATCCGACGGACCGACAGGCTAGTGCTGGAGCTCTTCCCGGAGGACGAGGCGCTGGCCCGTTGGATCAAATTGGCGGACGAACGGGTCGCGTTTCAGGGCCTGCCCTCGCGGATCTGCTGGCTGGGCCTGGGAGAACGCGCGAAGTTCGGGCTTGCCATCAACGACCTGGTGGCGCGGGGCGAAGTGAAGGCACCCATCGTCATCGGTCGTGACCACTTAGACACGGGCTCGGTGGCAAGCCCCTTTCGCGAAACTGAAGGGATGAGGGACGGAAGCGTCGCCATCGCAGACTGGCCGGTACTCAACGCGATGCTGAATGTGGCGAGCGGGGCAACTTGGGTGAGCTTCCACCATGGCGGGGGGGTCGGCATCGGCGACTCTCTGCATGCCGGTCAAGTGATCGTGGCGGATGGCACGCCCGAGGCGGCCAGGCGTCTGGAGCGCGTCCTCACCAACGATCCCGGCATCGGCGTCGCTCGCCATGCGGACGCGGGGTACGAAGAGGCTGTCGAGACGACCCGGCGCTTTGGGATGAAGATCCCTATGGCGGATGCCTGATATGGGCGCTGTCGTTCTGGAAGCCTCTCAGGTCGTGACTTGCCCGGGCGGCACGGCGGCGCGCCGCGGTGAGTCTCAGTCAAGCATCGGCCTCGTGACCGATGGGGCCGTGGCCATCCGTGACGGACGCATTGAGGCGGTCGGGCCGCGTGACGAGCTGCGCCGGCGCCTCTCGGGCTACGAGGTTATCGACTACAGCGGACACGTCATTACGCCAGGGCTTGTGGATTCGCACACCCACGCTGTCTTCGGCCGCTGGCGTTTGGACGAGTACGAGCAGCGCTGCGCTGGCGTGCCTTACATGGAAATCGCGCGGAAGGGTGGCGGGATCAATGCGTCGGTTCTCGATCTAAGAGAGCGCTCGGAGAGCGAGCTGGTCGCGTTGGGTCGGGAACGCCTGCGTCGAATGCTGGAGCACGGAACGACCACGGTCGAGGTCAAGAGCGGATACGGTCTGACCGTAGAGGACGAGCTGAAGATGCTCCGCGTGATAGCGGAGTTGAATCGATTGCCGTGGATCGACCTCGTTCCGACGTTCCTGGGGGCACACGCCTTTCCGCCCGAGTACGGGGGCCAGCGCGCTCGATACGTCGATCTGATCGTAGGAGAAATGATTCCGGCCGTAGCGGCGTCGGGCCTGGCAAGCTTTTGTGACGTTTTCATGGAGCCGGGGGTCTACACGGCGGAGGAGACCCGGCGCGTGCTGCAGGCAGCGATCGAGAACGGGCTCGTTCCCAGGATTCATGCCGATGAATTCGAGTCCAGCGGTGGGGCCGAGCTGGCGGTCCTCTACGGGGCGGCGTCGGCCGACCACCTCGGTGCGGTGTCGGAGGCAGGTATCGACGCCCTGGCCGGATCGGATACCGTCGCCACCCTATTGCCCGGGACGCTCCTTTTCCTGGGGAAGGCCAACTATCCGCCGGCACGCAGGCTGATCGAGCGCGGAGCTGCCGTCGCCTTGGCCACGGACTTCAACCCCGGGTCGTCTCCGACGGTGAACCTGCAGATCATCATGAGCCTGGCGTGCAGCCAATTGGGGATGTCACCGGCAGAGGCGCTTGTAGCGGTGACGGCGAACGGCGCCGCTGCGCTTCGACTGGGGGACGGGCGTGGGACGCTGGAGCCTGGGGTCCCGGCTGATGTCGCCGTCTTCGCGGTACCGGACTTCCGTCTGATACCGTATCTGTACGGGAGCAATCACTGCGTGGCGGTCTGGAAGGGCGGGGGACGGGTCCACTGAGTCGTGTGCCATGCCTTACAAAGCCTGGCCCGAGGGCCGGGGGCGGACGGGCTTGGCCAGCGGGGTGGCGGGTAAAGACGAAGTCGGCGTAATTGTATATGTTAAAGCGTTCGGGGTGCCCTGGGAGGCCCGTCGGAGCCCGAGCCCTGGGATGGGGGCGGGCTTGGCGCGGGGCCGGATGCGGTGTGAGGACAGCGACGAATGACTGACGGAGCCACGTACAGGCAGCGGGCGCGGACTTTCGAGCAACGCGAGAACTGGAAGCGCGCGATCGAGGAGTATGAGAACGCGGTCCAGGCGGACAAGCGTGCGAGACGGGAAGTCGACCTCGCGATGTACAATCGCATCGGTGACCTGTACCGGCGAGTCGGGGACATCAACAGAGCCGTCCATTACTACGAGCTGGCGGCGGACGGCCACCTGGCGGCTGGTTTCTACAACAACGCTATCGCTCTCTGCAACAAGATCCTGCGTAATCAACCGAACCGGCACTCGGCATACCAGAAGCTGGGGAAGATCGGGGCGGCGACAGGTTTTCTTTCGGACGCTAAGAAGCATGTCCTTGAATACGCCGAGCGTATGCAGCGGGCCGGCCAGTTGGACGAGGCTTTTTCCGCGCTGGTCGAGTTCGCATCGCTGTCGCCGGACCCCGAGGTTCGCCTGCTGATCGCGGAGCAGCTCATCGAGCACGAGCGGATGGGGCATGCGGTGGAGCAGCTGCGGTTGGCGTGGCGCGATCTGGTTCAGGAGGGTCGTGAGGCGGACGCCGAGGAGGTGCGGGGGCAGATTTTGGAATTGGCGCCCAATCGGGATCCGGTGGTCGATCCTCCCGAGGCTTCGACGGCGACAGGGTTAGATGCGGAGGGGGTAGTCGAGCTGCCGGAGATCCTCCCCTACGATGAGCCGGTCAGGGTTGCGCCGGGATCGGTTGACGAGGTCGGGGTTCTGGGCAGCGAGATACCCGAGGTCGATGAGTTACCGGAGCTCGACGTTGGGTTCGTGGACGCGGGGCTGGAGATCGAGACGCTGGAGCCGGAGGAGGTCACGATAGATGTTGCTGACGGCTCGGTTGACATCGAGCCGACGGCGATCGTGGACGAGACGGAGAGGTACGAGCTTGAGGTGGAGGGACCGCCGCTGGGCGAGGACATAGTCATAGAACCGACGTCACTGGCGGACGAGGGGATGGAGGAGGAGGAATCCGACTGGGTTGCCGAGACGGACACGATCGCTGAGGCCATCGAACGACCGGAGCCGGTGGAGGAAGGCTGGCTAGAGGAGATCGGAGCGCCGGATACCGGGATCGAGGAGCTGGAGACGCGGGAGGTCGGGCCGCAGGAGGTGGTGGCGTCACCAGCCGATCGGGCGGCGGAGCTGGAGACGCGCCTGGCGATCGAGGGCCGAGAGCCCGGACTGCTCGTGATGCTGGCGGAGACCGTACTGGAGACGGGCGAACGGGAGCGGGCGACCAAGCTACTGGGGGAGGCGCTCGATCTGCATCGGCGCGCAGGGCGGTACGCCGAGGCCAAGCTGGTGATCGATGCGTTGTTGCGACTGGACGTCAACGACGTGGGCGCGTATCAAAAACGGGTCGAACTGGCGCTCAAGGCCGGTGACCGGGCGGGCCTGATCGAGGCGTATCTGGATCTAGCTGACTGTTTAGATCGGACCGACGCGGGGGGCAAAGCACTCATCGTCTATAAGCGGGTTTTGGAGCTCGATCCAAAGAACCGGCGGGCGGCGACCGCGGTGGAGATGCTCCGTGCAGATAGGCCGGAAGCGGCCGCACCGGAAACCCGAGCTCCGGCGAAGGCCGCGCCGGCGGACTATGTTGATCTCGGCTCGATGGTGCTGGAAGAGGTGGAGGAGAAGAGCACTCGATTCCGGATTCCGGCATCGGATCCGAAATCCGAGGCGGACGTCAACTTCGCCGAGATGCTCAACCAGTTCAAGTCGAAGGTAGCGGAAGCGATCGAGGAGGAAGATGCTGCGAGCCATTATGACCTTGGGCTTGCCTTCAAGGAGATGGGGCTGATCGATGAGGCGATCGCCGAGTTTCAGATCGCGGCGCGGGGTCTCGACCATCGGCTCCGTGCGATCGAGATGTTGGGCGCCTGTTTCCTCGAGAAAGGTGATCAGCGGATCGCACTGAAGGTTCTGGCCCGGGCGCTCCAGGTTCCGCAATACCGGGATGAGGATCTGATCGGCATCTTCTACGCCATGGGGCGGGCATACGAGGACCTGCAAGATTCTCGACAGGCATTGGAGTGGTACGAGCGGGTGCTCGGCTGCGACGTCCACTTCAAGGACGCGTCACGGCGCGTTGCTGCTCTCCGGCACTGAGCCGGCTTTGACAAGACTCGCAAAAGCCTGCTAAAGTGTGGGGCGGGCGCCGCTGGTCGGTGCGCGCAATGGCCCAAACTATCCAGCTATGCTGAGAACTGTCGTTACAGATCTCGACCGGATCCAGGGTCCGGTTCGGGCCCGTCTCGATCAACTCGATGATACCCTCAGGCGCCTGGTCGTCGAGGAGTTCGATCTGATCGATGAGGTCAACGACTATCTTTTCTTGAAGCGCGGCAAGCTGTTTCGCCCTACGTTGCTGTTGTTGAGCAATGACGTGGGTGGCAAGCCGGACCCCGATGCCTTGGTGTTGGCGGCGGTGGTAGAGGCGGTCCATTTGGCCACGCTGGTTCACGACGATGCGGTCGATCACTCGGCGCTGCGGCGGGGCATGCCGACGGTCAACTCGGTGTGGGGCCACCAGGTCGCGATCATCATGGGGGACTACCTCTACTCGCGGTCGGTGAAGGAGATGACGCTTCTGGGGCGCGTCGATCTGATTCAGGTGCTGGCCGATGCGGCCAACGCCATGACGGTCGGAGAGATGAGGCAGTTGGTGATGTACGACGGCCTCAATTACGGTGAGGATGACTACTATCGGCTGATCAGTGCGAAGACGGCCTCGCTAATGTCAGCGGCATGCGAGCTCGGGTCGATGGTCGGCGATCCGACCTATCGGGATCATCTGAAGGCCTACGGATATGCGCTGGGCATGGCCTTTCAGATTGTGGACGACATCCTCGACTATACGGGCAAGGAAGAGGTGACGGGCAAGCCGTGTGGCCACGATCTCATGGAACACAAGGTCACCCTGCCGCTGATCAGCGGCTTGCGAAACTTCGATCAGGAGGAGCGTCTTGCTGTGAACGCGCTGTTCGCTGATCCAGAACCGGACGAGAACCTGATATTGCGCGTCGTAGAGGCGACCCGCGTGCGAGGAGGCATCGATTACGCGCGCGCCAAGGCACGGGAATTCGCCGATCAGGCGCGATCAGCGATCGCCAAGGTGCCGGCCAGTCCGGCTGCTTCCGCATTGACTGAAGCGGTTAGCTACGTGGTGGAGCGGCAGCAGTGAGCCATGGTGACGGGCTTCTGGTGAGACCGTCGGGTCGGTCGCCCTGGCGAACGGCCGCGATCTTCGCCCTGGGCTTTCTCCTGGGTGCCTTGCTAACCAAGCTGTCGGTCTTGTTCGTGCCAGAGGGGCCGTTTCGCGAGTTCTTCACGACCACGGTTTCCGCCAGCGTTGGTCCATTCAGCATGGATCTTCTGGTGATCGCTTTCACGTTCGGACCGATCGCGCTGAACGTGAACCTTTTCAGCGTGGTTGGGGTCGTCGCCGTGGCCTACGTATCGCGAATGATGCTCAGATTTGCCGCTCAGGAGCTTGGCACGAAGAAGTCCTGACGCCAGTCCTCGATATTCGCTCTCTCCCTGAGGTCGGCCAACCACTCGTCCAAAGCCGTGCGCTGACGTTGCAGGGCCAGTTGCGCTCGCAGGTTCTCTTTGGCCTGTTCGAAGTCCTCGTGATTGGCCTCCTGCCGCTCCACCAGCTGGATGAAGAAGAAGCGGCCATCCGCCTCTACCGGGCCGGCCACCTCGTTGGGCTGCAGTCCGAAGGCGGTACCGATGACGGCGTTGGCCTGACCGATGCCGGGTACGAAGTCTAGTCGAGTGAAGGGGTCGCTGCTTTGCAGTGATAACCCTTGGGTCTCGGCCACCTCCCCGAGCGTCTTGCCCTGCTCGAGCTCGCGGGCGATCCCCTCGGCTCGCCAGCTGACGGTCTCCCGCTTCTTGTCCAGCAGCAAACGGCGACGAACCGCTGGCTCGGCCTCAACGAACGGCACGTAGCTGGCGGGTAGGAGTTCCAGCAGCTCGAAGAACAAGAAACTGTCCTCGGTCTCGTAGACGGGAGCGAGTTCGCCAACCAGAGTCGAGTCGTGGAAGGCCCACTTGATGACGGGCGTGAATGCGCCGATTCCCGGAACGAAGTCGCTACCCTCAATCAGCGAGAGGCGTCGCGTCTGGACGCCGAGCGAATCGGCGGCCTCCTGAAGGCCGTGCCGCAACGCCAACTTCTCCAGTCGGTCGACCGAGCCGAGCAACTGGTCCTCGCTGGCGCCACCCATCGTGATTGGGATGAGGATATGCGAGGCGCGAACACGGTCGTCTTCGCTCTCGACGACCTTGATGATGTGAAAGCCGAATGGGGTGAGCACGGGTTCGGAGAGCTCGCCGGGCGACAGCTCGAAGGCGACGCGCTCGAACTCGGGCGTCATCTGGCCGCGCCCGAACCAACCCAGGTCACCACCGCGGGCCGCCGAGCCCGGGTCGGCGCTGTGAGCCTCGGCCTGCTCCTCGAAGCTCGCGCCCGCGAGGATCTCCTCTCGGATAGAGTTGGCGCGTGCACGAGCCGCAGCTGTGTCGGAAGCTCCGGGCGTGCGGGAGAAGGTCACGGTCAGCACATCGGCGCGGGTGGGCTGCTTGAAGTCTTCTCGGTTCTCTTCGTAGAAGTTGCGCAACTCCACATCGGTGACGGCGACCTCGCTGTCGTCGACGATGATCTCGGGATCGAGAACCAGGTAGCGGATCTGGACGCGCTCGTTGCGGGTGCGGTAAAGGTCCCAGAGCTCGGAGTCGGGCACGTAGATGCCGCTGCCGATCTGTTCCATCAACCGGGCTTGCGGCAAGATGTTGCGATAGTACTGCTCGATCTGAATGAGGAGCTGCGGATCGACGGCCGGGTTCGAGAAGAAGGCGCGATACTTCTCGTAGTCGAACTGACCGCCCGTCTGGAAGAGCTCGTTGCTCTGCAGCCAGGGCGGCGGAGCGGTCTGGAACGCCAAGCGAACTTCTTGGTCCGTGACTTCGATACCGCGCCGCCTAAGCTCCTGCTCGATGAGGATCTGACTGACGATCTGGTTCCAGGTCTGCTCTTCGATCAGAGCGTAATCCTGGTCGTTGAGCGCGGCGCCCTTCTGATCGCGGGCCTGGTCGGTCAGGTTTCGGTAGGTTTGGGTCCAGAACTGGTAGCTGATCGGCGTGCCGTTGACCCTGCCGATTTGACCGCCCGCTTGGGCGTTGCCGCTCTGACCGCTTATGTCCATTCCCCATTGGAATACCATCAGGCCTACGAAGGCGAGGGCCACGATCAGCATGATGATCTTTGTATTCTGACGCATCGAGCGCAGCATATAGCCAGCCTGCTCCCTATTCTTGGCCTGTCAATCCAGCCGTTTCCGTGCCATGGCGTGTGGTTTGAATCTAGTCGGAGAGGCCGAAAATTCCACCGGCGCGGCCCGGGGCTGCGAGCGGGCGGGAGGGCGGGCCGCTGATGAAGGGGCAAGCGGGCGGCGTTGACACTAACGCTTTGGAACTAATATATTTGCACGGCCGCGGTCCCCCCGCTTCCTGTTGTCCAGAACCAGCCGCCCGAGGAGTAGGCAGCATGCCTCCCGACTACGACGACGTTCGGAAGGAAATCGACCAACTCGAGCAGCGCTTTGCGGAGAACTCTCAGGGCCTGGTATTCGCCCACTTGGCGGACGCCTACCGCCGGGCTGGGGAATACGCGAAGGCGGAAGGTCTCGTTCTCCACGGGCTCAAGAACCACCCCAATTACATCAGCGCCTACAACGTCTTGGGCCGGATCTATCTCGACAGCGAGCGGTTCGCCGACGCCCACGAGCAGTTCTCGAAGGTGTTGGAGCTGGATCCCCACAATCTCATTGCCCTGCGAGCGTTGGGGGATCTGGCGGTGGAAGCGGGGCACCCCGATGATGCCCGCTCCTGGTACGAGCGTATGCTCCTGGTGGACCCGCGCAACGACCAAGTCCGGGAAGAGATCAGGAAGCTGGAGTCGGCGGTCGTGGCGCGGCCGGCCGAGCCGGCCGCGCCGGCCGAGGAAGCGCCGGAGGAGGTTGCGCAGAGTTGGCTGGGACGCGAGGCGGAAGCCGGTCCGCTGCCAGGGCGGGAGGCCGAAGCCGAGGTTTTCGACGCCGAGGATATCGGAGCGGAGGATGAGCAGCAGCCCTGGGAGATCGTCGACGTTCTGGAGCGCAACGATGACCTCAGCGACACGGAGCTCGTCGTCGAGCCGGTCGAGGGCCTTGTCACCAAGGAAAGCATGTCGAAGCTGGAGCAGGAAGTAGCGGCCGCGGAACCGCAGCCGTGGGATGAGGTGCCGGAAGCCGAGGAGACGGAGACGCCCGCAGCGCAGGAGAGCGACAGCGGGCCGGAAGCGGAGGCGCCGGAATTCCTGCCGCTCGAGGTCGGAGACGTTCCAACCGAGCCGGCGGCCGCAGAGGAAACCGCCGCCGACTCGTTCCTGGATGACACGCTGGACGTCGACTTCGAGTTGCTCGACGACTGGTCGGGCGGCTTCTTCGAAGAGAAGGGTGCCGATGCGGTCGAACCCGATTCAGCCATCGAGGAGCTGGCCACCGAATTGGGCTTCGAGTTCGGTGATGAGACTGCGGAGCGCGAGCCCGAAGCGGCGGCACCCGAGACGGGGCCGCCCGAGGTCATGCTTCCCGAGCCGGACGCACCGGAAAGAGGTGAACAGCGCAAACGAGCCAGCGGGATGGTGACTGAGACGCTGGCACGCGTCTATGCCGATCAAGGGTTGTACGAGGATGCGCTGCGAGTCTACCGGCAGCTCGCCCAGGCGAGGCCGGAAGACGAGCGCATCCAGGCCCGAATCGCCGAGCTCGAGCAGCAGCTCTCAGCGGAACCGTCGGCCGACAGGGAGATCGAGGAGCTGGCGCAACTGTTGGAATTGACAGAGCCGACCTCACCGATCTCCAGCGAAGTCGTTCCCGAGGAGTCGACTGCGGACTTCGCTGAGGAACCGGCGATACCGGGGCAAGTCCTGGAACCCCCGGTATCGACCGAACCTCCTGAAGGGGAATTTCAGTTCGAGGATGAGGCTCCCGTAGCCGGCTTTGAGGTTCTGGACCCGTTCGCCGCTTCCTTCGATGTGCTCGCCCGGCGTGAGATGAAAGAGGCGAGAGCAGCCAAAGCGGAGGAGCCGGCCGCGGAGGAGGAGGCAGGGTCGCTCGAGCCGGCGATGGAGGTGGAGCCGCAAGCGGAAGTCGTAGACGTGGCCGATCTTGCCCCAACGCCGGAGGAGTTGGCCGAGCCAGACGCTCTTCCGGAATTCGTGGAGCCGGCGCAAGCGGTGACCCCCGAACCGGAGTTCGCGATCGATGCGGAGATGGCCTCGTTCGACGAGCCCGAGCTCGAGGCTGAGGCGGTGAGGGACCTCGCGGGCGACGAGGAGGAGGAGTTCGGTTGGGAGCCGGAACTGCTGTTCGCCGAAGATCGAGAGGCCGAGGACGAGGCCGTTCAGGAAACCGAGTCGCCGGTGCTCGAATTCATCACCGGCGATGAAGAGACAGAGGAGCTCGAGCCGGAGCCGGTCGTCGAGCTCGAGGACGGGGCACCGGCCTTGGACTCGGCCGCCGATGTCTTAGCGCCGTCAGAGACCGAGCTGCCGTCCGTGGACATCTTGGAGAGGGACGAGTCGGTGGAACCCGTCGGCGCGATGGCGACTCCGGAGCCTGACTCGATCAGCGAAGAAAGGATCGCCAGAACCCCGACCATCGAGGACTACCTAAGCCGACTCTTGGCCTACGTGCCAGGTCAGCCGCAGCCGAGCCAGGGGCCCCTTTTCCAAGAACCGCCGGTCAAAACGGACCAGGCTGATCCCGGTGACATCGAGGAGTTCCAGGACTGGCTCAGGAGCTTGAAGCGCTGAGGCAGCCGCGGCCAGGGACACGACTTCGCCGGCCTGGTCGAGCCATCCGACGCGAACAGCGAGTGCCGTGCTGGCGGCGGCTCCGCTCGCATCGCAAAAGACGCTAGCTTAGCTTCCCGCCGATGAACGACCGACATCATGCGAGCGCTCGACGGCTTGCTCTGCTGCGGGCCGGTTTGGCGGAGCGCGGGCTGGCCGGCCTCGTGGTCACTCACCTACCTAACGTGCGTTATCTTACAGGGTTCAGCGGCTCGAGCGCTTGGCTGCTCGTCGGGCGTGACATGGCCTTGTTTGCGACCGACGGTCGCTATGAGCAACAGGCCCAGGAGGAGCTAGCCACCGAGGCAGAACTCGAGGTATCGATCGCGCGTGACGGTCAGCTGGGCGCCGTGGCGGAGCGGGCGGCGAAAGAGTATGCCGGGTCGGAGGTGGGCTTTGAGGCACGCCACCTCGTCTACGGTGATTGGGAGAAGCTGAGGGAGGGGGGTGCCGTGGAGTGGACGGCGACGACCGGTTTGGTGGAGGGGCTCCGCGCCGTCAAAGACGACACAGAGATAGAGATGATCCGGCGCGCGGCGGATATTGCCGTTTCGGCTCTGCGCGACACTTTGCCGCTTGTGAAGGGCGGCGTGACGGAACGCGAGTTGGCCGCGGAGCTTGACTACCGAATGATCAGGCGGGGTGCTGAGGGCCCGGCGTTCGACACGATAGTGGCCAGCGGGCAGCGGACGGCGCTTCCGCACGCCCAAACCAGCGCCAGGCGAATTCGCTCCGGAGATCTGCTGCTCTGGGATTTTGGTGCGCGCTGGAACGGTTACTGTTGTGACCTGACGCGCACCTTCGTAATCGGCGAGCCGGATGCGAGGCAGACGGGCGTTTACCTGTCGGTCGTGGCCGCTCACGAAGCGGCCTCGCAGAACTTGCGGGAGGGCGTGCCGGGCCGGGAGGTGGACGGCGCTGTGCGCCGAGTCTTCGGGTCCGAGGGTCTGGAGGATAGATTTGCCCACAGCACGGGCCACGGACTGGGCCTGGAGGTTCACGAGAGCCCGCGGTTGAGCCGCCAGAGCGAGGAAGCTCTCGTGAGGCACATGGTTGTAACTGTGGAGCCCGGCCTCTACTTTCCAGGCTGGGGTGGGGTTCGGATCGAGAATGATTATGTGGTGAACCTGGACGGGGCGGCGCTGCTGGCGGATCTTGAGTACGAACGGCTCCAGAGTCTGGATGAGTAATACGATGATGGAGGCGTCGCGGTGGGGCCGGGGGCGCCAGTCCAGTCTCAACAAGCAATCGCAGGTCAGGGGATGGCGAGTACCGCGGACTTCAGAAACGGCATGGTGATCGAGCTTGACGGCAGCTTGGTCGCGATCACGTATTTCCAGCACGTAAAGCCAGGCAAGGGAGGGGCATTCGTCCGCACCAAGCTCAAGAACGTTCTGACGGGCTCGGTGATCGAAAAGACGTTCAGGGCTGGCGAGAAGGTGGACGAGGTGCGACTGGTGCGGCGACCCGTGCAGTACAGCTACACGGACGGCCAGTTCTACTATTTCATGGATCAGGAGACGTACGAGCAGATTCCCTTACCGGCCGCGACGATCGGGGACGACCAGCTCGACTACTTGAAGGAGAACATGATCTGCGAGGCGCTTGCCCGGGATGGCGAGCCGATCTCTGTCGAGCTGCCATTCTTCGTCGAGCTGGCCGTGGCCGAGACGGAGCCGGGCGTGCGAGGGGACACCGCGCAGGGTGGCACCAAGCCCGCCAAACTGGAGACGGGCGCCGTTGTCCAGGTGCCGTTATTCATAGAGACCGGTGACGTGATAAAAGTCGACCGGCGCGAGAACAAGTACTTGGAGCGCGTCAGCTCATGATCGACCTGGCATTCCTAAAGCGTCTCATCGAGACGGTAGAGTCCAGCGACATCGACACCCTGGAGATCTCCCGCTGGGCGACGAAGATCCGCATCTCCAAGAGCCCGAACGCGGTGTTTGGAGGCGGCGCCTTGGGCCCCGCCACTTACCACGTCAAGGCCGGTCCGAACGCTGAAGCGCCATTGCCGACCCCGGCGGCGGAGCAGCAAAACCCGGCGTCGCCGGCGGCCGCTGCACCGGCCGAGACGACCACCTACCATGAGGTCACTTCGCCGATGGTCGGCACGTTCTACCGTGCTCCAGCGCCCGATGCGGATCCCTATGTCGACATCGGTGACCGTGTTCGTGTCGGGCAGACGCTCTGCATTCTCGAAGCGATGAAGCTGATGAACGAGCTGGAGGCCGAGGTGAGCGGCACGATCAGACAGATCGTTGTTGAGAATGCCGAGCCTGTAGAGTATGGGCAGGTGCTTTTCCGTATTCAGCCCGACTGATACCGCTCCGAGCCTGTTGGTGGCACCGGAACAGCCCCTGCGAACGAGGATCCGGTCTTGTTTCAGAAAGTCCTGATCGCCAATCGCGGAGAGATCGCGCTTCGCGTCATTCGGGCCTGCCGTGAGCTGGGCATTCCGACCGTCGTCGTGCATTCGGAGGCAGACCGGGAGTCGTTGCACGTTCGATTCGCGGATGAGGACATCTGTATCGGACCGCCACAGGCGGCCGCCAGCTATCTCAATATCCCTAGAATAATCGCGGCGGCGGAGATTACCGGCGCCGATGCGATCCACCCCGGCTACGGGTTCCTGGCCGAGAACGCCGAGTTCGCCGAGATCTGCGAGGCCTCCGATCTGACATTTATCGGGCCGACCGCAGAACAGATCCGGCAGATGGGTGACAAGGTCGCGGCCCGGCGAACTATGACTGCCGCTGGGGTTCCGGTGATACCCGGCACGGAAGACGCGCTGAAGGATGCGCGCTCCGCCCTGAAAGCGGCGGAGGGGATCGGGTTTCCGGTGATGATCAAAGCGGCCGCCGGAGGTGGCGGTAAGGGTATGCGGATCGCGCGATCGGCCGAGACGTTCGAAGGTCTCTTCAAGATGGCGAAGGTCGAGGCTGAGGCGGCGTTCGGTAACGGCAGCCTCTATGTCGAGAAACTGCTGGAGCACGCGCGCCATGTCGAGATTCAGGTGCTCGGTGACCGTCACGGCCGTGCAGTGCACCTGGGCGAACGCGACTGCTCTGTGCAGCGTCGCCACCAGAAGCTGATCGAGGAATCGCCCAGCCCGGCGGTCTCGTCGCAGCTGAGGCGCGCGATGGGTTCAGCGGCCGTGCGCGGGGTGGAGGCGATCGGCTACGTCGGAGCAGGAACCGTCGAGTTCTTGTTGGATAGCGAAGGCAGCTACTACTTCCTGGAGATGAACACCCGAATCCAGGTCGAGCACCCGGTGACAGAGGTGGTGACGGGGTACGATCTGGTTAAAGAGCAGATAAAGGCGGCGGCTGGCGAACACCTGATGCTTGCCAGCGATATCGAGTTGCGCGGTCACGCCATCGAGTGTCGGATCAACGCCGAGGATCCCGACAATGGCTTTCGGCCGTCGCCCGGCCTGATCACCACGTTCCACCCTCCAGGTGGAACCGGGGTACGTGTCGACACCCACGTGTACTCGGGTTACGTGGTGCCGCCCTACTACGACTCTCTGATCGCGAAGTTGATCGTCTGGGCCAGCAACCGCGACGAGGCCATCGCCCGCGCAAGGTTGGCTCTGGAGATGTTCGTGATCGAAGGTATTCAGACGACGATTCCGTTCTTGCAAAGAGTGCTGGACCACCCCGACTTCCGGGCTGGTGATATCGACACGCACTTCCTAGAACGGTTCGATGTGGTTCGAGAGTCTCAAGAACCTGCCGCGTCATGAAGATCGACGTTCTCTGGAGCCCGTCGGAACTGGAGGGCGTCTCGGTCCAGGATCGCGTCGCTGTCGTCATCGACGTCCTCCGCGCCGGGACAACCATAGCCACAGCGATTCGGCACGGTGCCCGTGCCATATTCCCAGTGGCGTCCATCGAGGAGGCCATGCGATTGGCAACCTCCCTCGGACGCGGTGAGGTACTCCTGTGCGGCGAGCGGCAAGGGCTACGGGTCGAGGGTTTCGATCTCGGAAACTCGCCGGCCGAATTCTCCTTCGACCTGAGCGACCGGACGATCGTTATGACCACGACGAACGGGACGCGCGCGCTCGCCGCCCTGTCGGCCGCCAAAGTCACCTATGTGGCTTCCCTGGTGAACCTGAGCGCGGTGGCCCAGCAACTAGGCGCTGCGGGAGGGGAGCCGCTGATCGTCTGCGCCGGCCGGGAGGGTAGAGTGAGTGCGGAGGATGCGTTGTGCGCCGGCCTGCTCGTGGAGAGATTAGTCAACGAAGGACCGCTGATTTCTGGCGGCGCTGCCGGCGCGCAGCTGGGCGACGGCGCCGTGGCGGCACTGGCGCTGGCGCGCGCCTACTCTCCGGCCGATGTCTTGTTCTTACGGAACACGGCGGCGGGGTGCGCCCTCGAGAAGATCGGCCAGGGCAGAGATATTGAGCTGTGCGCGCAGGTGGATGCGATCCCCGAGATACCGGTCTTTCGTGAGCGTCAAGTGACCCGCTTGGATCTCGCCACTGAACTGGGAAGCGGAGGACGCCAAAAGGCTGTTTGAGGTGATGGGATGGGAGACCAGGGCGAGGACCGCACCAGACAAATCCTGATCGGCATCGGCCTGATCGCGGTCGGTGTCTTCACGCTGCTCAGTCTGATTCCAATCGAACTGCTCGGGCAGGATCGAGGTGAGCTGTTTCCGACGGGCAACGTGGTTGGCCCGATCGGAGCGGCGGTCGCCGCGGCCCTGGTGGGTGGCGTGGGGATCGCGGCCGCGCTCGTACCATTGTTACCGCTGATCTGGGGGTTGGCCAGCTTCGGCTGGCTGGAGCGCGGCGAAACGATCCGCTGGTCTGTCTTCTTCGCAGGATTGCTCGTCTTTGTGCCGCCGCTCATAGCCGCGCTCGGCTATCCCGCCGGTGGCGCAGCGCGCTGGCTGGCCGGAGGTTTTGGCCTCGGGCTTGGAAGTCTCCTTTCGGGCGGCCTGGGCTGGCTGGGCAGCTCGCTGCTCCTGGCGGTCCTGCTGGGCGCCACGACGATCCTCGTGCTGGGGTTGGGGCCGTTCCGGGCGCTGGCTCGGGGCACGGTCACCGCGCATGACGGAGTCCGCTCCGCGCTGGGGGGCGGCTCGTGGGCTCTGCGGCGAACGTGGCTCTGGATCCGTGACGCGGGCGGTTCACTGATCGCCGCTGCGAGCGGTCTGCTGGTGCGTGGGCGGCGCGAGCGGCCGAGCCTGTGGTCGGAGGCGCAGGAGACGATCCCGGCTGTGGAGGAGCCAGCGGCCGCTGGGGCGCCCGCGGCAGGACCGGAACAGCGCATAAAGGAAAAGAAGAAACCGGCGGTCCAGCGGGATGAGCTGGATGAACACACCACCTCTGATCTGCCGCCAGTGGATCTGCTATCTCCTGCTCCCGCTCGTCAGTACTCGGTCAGCGAGGACGCGCTCGAAGCCCTTGGCGAGACCCTGGTGGAAACGCTGAGCACTTTCAAGGTGGAGGGTCGAATCTCCGGCCGGACGACGGGGCCGGTGGTCACGCAATTCGAGGTAGTGCCCGCCTCCGGCGTTAAGGTCGGCAAGATCGCCGCGCTGGCGGACGACCTGGCGTTGGCGCTGAAGGCGCCGTCCATCAGGATCATCGCTCCGATCCCCGGCAAGGGTGCGGTGGGAGTGGAAGTCCCCAATCCGGAGCGCAAGATCGTCTTCATCCGAGAGATCCTCGACTCGTCGGCGTATCAGACGAGCCGGGCCGAGCTGCCGCTGGCCCTGGGGGAGGACGTCACAGGGCGATCGGACGTCGCGGACCTGGCGAAGATGCCGCACCTGCTCATCGCCGGCGCGACGGGCAGCGGCAAGAGCGTCTGCGTCAACGCCCTCATCGCCTGCTTCTTGATGCACGCCTCGCCGGAGGAGGTGCGCTTCGTCATGATCGACCCCAAGCGGGTCGAACTCTCGGCGTTCGCCAAGATCCCCCACCTGGCGTTCTCGTCGATCACGACCGACGTGGACCAGGTCGTCGGCACGCTGCAGGCCGTCATCCACGAGATGGAGACCCGCTATCGGCGCTTCTCGTCGCTGGCGGTGCGCAACATCGAGGCGTACAACCGCCATCCTCGCCGGCCCAGCCACCTCCCCTACTGGGTGGTGATCATCGACGAGCTGGCCGACCTGATGATGGCCGCCCCATACGAAGTGGAGCGCCAGATCTGCCGCCTGGCCCAACTCGCCCGGGCGACAGGCATCCACCTCATCATCGCGACCCAGCGCCCCTCCGTGGACGTGGTCACCGGCCTGATCAAGGCCAACTTCCCCACCCGCATCGCCTTCG
>CP070722.1:2506272-2513936 GCA_020350785.1 Gemmatimonadota bacterium | reverse complement strand
GCGCGCAGTCGGCGGCGGCTCAGGTATCGGACTTCGACGTTGCCCTGTATCGCACGAAACGCGGAGCCGACCTGACCGTCGTTGACGGTGTGGTGCAGTTCGACCCACACATCGCCGCGGGGGGAGAAGAGTGTGCCTACCTGATGGGCATCGAGGTCAGAGACTCGCTCGACACGCCGATCCTGCAGGACGATTGGCGTGGTGTTATGAGCTGCGATTCGGCTGGTGTCTCAGGAGAATCGCAGCGCGAGCAGCGAGTTGTGGAGACCTTCCAATTTGCCGTGACAGCCGGGATTTACTCGGTGGTGGTTTCAGTGGAACCGGCCGGCCGACCCGAGGCGAAGACACAGGGGGAGTACGACCTTGTGAGTTTGTCTCCCGGGACGCTGGTCTCCGATCTGATCCTTGGTAGAGATGTCGGGATCGTCGATACGGCGGAGATCGCAGGCTGGACGGTGCGTAAGGGGCAGGTTGGCGTTGCTGCGGATCCTTACATCGTGTGCGACGCCAGCCGGCCCACGCTCGCCTACTACGTCGAGCTTTACGGAGAGTCGCTGGATACCCTGAATGGTGTCGTCGAGGGGATCATCCGCAAAGCCGACGGAGGTGAGGTCGTGCGAAGCAGATTCGCGGATCTTGAAGGTGAGCCGGGCAGTCGACCTGTTGCCGGGTCGCTTTCGGTTGCCGGCCTGCCGCCGGGGGAGTACGCGTTGGAGGTGCAAATTCAACTCGGGGACACGGTGGTCACGCGCTCGCGCGGTTTCCACATGGCCGCGTCCTTCGAGTTGGCGACGGCCGGTGTGGATGCGGCCAGTGACGAGCTGGCCCGCTATTTCAGTGACCTCAGCGACGAGGAGCTGGCCGAACTGTTCGATGCGGTGGAGATCTGGCTGGCTACGGCCCAGGAACGAAAGACATACAAAGGGTTGCCGCCCGACGGAAAGCGTCGCTTCTTGGCCTATTACTTCGAGAAGGTGGCCCCGCAATTCGTCACGGGCGGAGAGCCGGCGCTGGACATGTACCTGGAGCGAATCGAGTACGTGCGGGAAGCTTACGGAGAGCGAGCCGGCCGTGAGCAACAGGCCGGTTGGCGCACTGACCGTGGTCGCATCTACATGCTACGGGGGCGTCCGACAGAGCGGAGGGAGCGGCCGTTTCCTTCGGAGCCACCACCGTACGAGATATGGTCCTACAACGTAGGGCCGGGCTATGTGTATCTGTTCGTGGACCAGACGCGGTTTGGCAACTACAGACTGATATACTCGACGGACCCGAGGGAGCCGACTCCACCTAACTGGGAGAGCCTGGCGAACCGGGCTGCCATTGAGGAGATGAACCGCTACTTCGGCATCCGGACGCAGTATCGATAGAGGTATCGAGAGAGGCCGTCGCCCCTCGCGGTTGGCGGAAAGCAATTATCGGAGCGCAGCCCAAGCGCCAAACAGAAGAGAGGTCGATCGTGAGAACTAAGTTGGTACGGACGGTGGTTGTCAGCGCCCTGGCATGCTTTGCCTTCAACGCGTGCGATGACAACCCTGTCAGTGAGGGCCGCGATGCTACGACCGCCCTGGCGGTCAACCCGAGCTTCGCCCTCGTTGATGCTGCCGACACGACTCGAGTCAGCGCCTTCGGTGTCAACCAGTATAATGAGAAGACATACACGCCGGTCACCGGCACGGCATGCGACGCCAAGATCCAGGTCGATCTGGATGTCGGTCAGACGGCAGGCGGCGTCGTTCCCACCGATGGGCGCGTGCCGGTCGAGCCGCCGGACCGCTGGCTGGTTGTCGGACAGACGCTGGGTGAGACGTGCATCAACTTCAGCGGCGGAGGTCAGACCGCGGAAGCGACGCTATTCGTCGTACCCAGCACGATGGAGGCGACCATCTCCTCGGTCATCGGCAGCGGCGCCAGCGCCACGGCGGTCGTGGACTTCTTTGACAAAGTAGGAGACCCGGTGACCGGGATGGACGCCGCGGATCTTTCCTTCAGCGTGGCCAACTCGGCGGTAGCGGACGTCGATGAGACGGGGACGGTCACGGGCAAGGCGCCGGGGTCAACGGACCTGGTTGTCGAGCTGGGCTCGCAGTGGGCGGCCCCGCGGTCCACGTCGGTTTCGTTCACGGTGACGCCCGGGGCGTTTCCCGGCACGGTGGCTCCGGCCACGGCGAACTGGGGCGACACCATCACCATCTCGGCGGCAGCGGGCACATTCGATGACGATACGGATGTCACCTTCGACGGTCTGACGCCGTATCTCGTGTCGTTCGACGAGTCGTCGGAGTTCGTGGTGGTCGGACCGGCCGGAATGGGTGGGTCACCCTCCGAGATCGTGATCACGGGCGCCGGCGAGAATCAGCTGGCCTATGCGACAACGATCGAGGTTCCGAACCCCGATCCCAACGATGCCAACGAGCCCAACAACGCCGGCGGCGGCGGCGGTCTGTCGCTCGGCGACTTGGGCGAGACGACGCCGGCGACCCTACCGTTCGAGGAGTGGATCACCACCGGTGGCCTGGACGTGGACGACGTCTTCCAGATCACGCTGGCGGCAGCGGCGGTCATCGACGTAGTCCTCGACTGGAACTACACTGACATCGACATGGACGTCCTCTTGTACGACGGCGCCGGCGATCTGATCTTCGACTTCGGTTGCGCGTCGACTGCCGTGCCGGAGACCTGCTCGTTCGATTTGGCGGCGGGAACCTGGTACATCGACGTCAATGTGTACGACACCCACGGCGTCAGCGAGTGGGCGACGACACTGTTGAAGATGACGCCGCAGTGACATAACGGCGCTCGCATCCACAAATAACAACGAGCCCCCCTCAGGGGGCTCGTTGTTTTGGTGGAGTGATAGCGAACCAGCGCTAGGGCGCCGCGACGGCGCGCCCTTCGGCGTGCGCGGCGATCCGCCGGGTCAGTGCCATGGCGACGGCGAAGCCGGGGTGGCCCGGTGGCACCAGTCGCAAGCGCGTGAAATCCGTCTCGTGCGTGACGACCTCGTAGGGATTGTAGTAGGGCTCGCACATCAAGACGGTGATCGAGTCCTGAACATCGGTGTGGAGCCGCAGCTTGATCATGCGCTCCGTATCGTCCCAGAGGGTTTGGTCGAAGAAGTTGGGGTAGGCGGCCAGATCGATGAAGCCGGTCTCGGCTATGTTGTTCCGGGGCTCGTAGCGTCGCAGCGCGATGCGCTCCTGCGCCATGATGCGGCTGGCCGAGGCGAAGACCGTGTCGCGGGGCGCCCTGACTTCGGCGAAGATCCGGCCGTCGCTGATCGTCAGACCGTTGCCGGAGTCGCCCTTGGGCCCGCAGGCCAGCGCGAAGCCTAGCGCGGTCACCGTAAGGGCCAGCATGCCGCGGCTGAGGAAGCTCGCCGCTCGGCTTCGATCGTGTGTAATGAGCGTTCGGGCGCGCCGTGTGCTGATGGATGCCGCCTGAGAATCGAGTTGGGGCCATCGGATCATTCTGAACCTGCCGGTCGAGGGCGATGATCGAAGCCGCAGTGGCCCGCAGCAGAGCCTGCCGCGCGAGGGAGTACTGCCGCTTACCTCAGACGTAGAAGCATATCCGGGAGTTCCCCGGTGGCAAGTGCGGCTTGGCCTGTGGTCTGGAGGCCGGCCCTCCAGTGTTGGACGGCGCGGCCCCACACCACGCATATTTGATGTCGTGGTCACGAGTTCGTGAAGTGGCGTGGGTGACGGTGAACCGGTCTTGGCGCTGGATGTCGCGGAGCGGTGATGGCGGCGGTAGACGAGCAACCTGCTTTCTCCAATGGGCGGCCCGGCCGCGGCCTGCGGGCGCGCCGGTTGGCCTTGTCGCTGCTGCTGGTGACAGCTGGGGCCGGCGCGCCGGACGGCTGGGCCCAGTCGAATGGCGGTCCCGGTGCCGAAATAGAGGTTCTGGTCGACTCTGCCAACGCGGCACTGGTCGCGGGTGAGCTGCAATTGGCTCGGAGGCTGGCGGAGCGGGCGGTCGAGAGCGGGCCCAAAGACCCGCGCGCTCTGATAGCCCTGGGTCGCGTCCACCTGGAGTGGCCGCGCATCGGGCGCTTTCAGGCGCTCGAGCTCTTTCGCCGCGCCGCGCGCCTCGCCCCCGACGATCCAGAGCCCGGCTACTGGATCGGGCGCACGGGGCTGGCGCTTCTGGGCGACGATGGCGAGATGATCGCGCGACGCGGCCTGGAGCGGACCCTGGCTCTGGATCCGCTCTACCGGGACGCTTGGGACCTCTGGCGTCAGCTCTATCGCAGCCCCGAGAACCGGCTGCACATGGTGGAGCTGCTGCGACCTCACGCCGCCCTGCCGGAGGTCGCAGCCCGGATCGCCCAGTTGCTGATGGAGGCGGACGCCTGCGGCGCGGCGGACTCGTTGCTGGCCCGGCTGGAGAGCGAATTCGCCGATCCACGCTGGCCGGCCTGGCGCGCTGAGTGCGCCTTCATCCAGGAGCGTGACGCCGAGGGTTGGGAGCACTACGGGCGCGCCCTGGAGATCGCCGCGCTCGATACCGCTGGCGTCCTGTGGGCGCAGGTGACATCGATCGCCCGACCGGACGAGCGGGCGACTTACGTGGCGCTTCCGGCGGCGGCGCGAGGCGACTTCTTTCGAGCCTTCTGGGCGCCGCGCGACCCCAACGTGCGCACCCCGGAGAACGAGCGGGTGGGCGAGCACTTCCGGCGGCGCGCTGAGGCGCGCGATCGGTACCGCATCCTGCACCCCCTTTCGCTGTACCACTACTCGCTGGAGTATCGCGACCGGATCTCGAACACCTCCGGAAAGGAGCGCCAGGCTTACGTCGCCGCGCAACTGGAGCGCGGCAGGAACATCGTCGAGGCGCTGACAGCGACGCCCGGGCTCACCGCCGGCGAGCGAATGGTGACGGCCTTTCAACCGGATCGTCCCAGTCCTGAGCTCGAGCGGCTCATGGATCTGGACGTCGGCTTCAAGAAGCCGGACCGCGAAGGGATCAGCCCCGACATACTTCCGCTGGGCCGCAACCTGGCGGACATGGTGGATGACCGCGGAATGATCTTCATCCGCCACGGCCCGCCGGATCGGATCGACTTCCGGACCCTCGACGCCGAGGAATGGGCCTACGAGGGCGGGCCGCCGCTCCGGCTGCGCTTCGACACCGGCTGGTACCCGCCGGACCAACCCATCCCCGACATGATCCACCGGCCCATGACCGCGCGGCAGGCGCGCTCTGTCGGCATCGCCGTGACCTCCGACCGCTCCTCGCTGCCGGCGCCCCTGGAGTTCGGGTTCTGGTTCGCCCGGTTCCGCCAGGTGGATCAGCCCGCCCGGACCGCGTTGATCCTGATCCCGGAGGCCGATCTGGCCGCCTCCGCCGTCCTCTGGGATGGGGCGGGGCGCGAGCTGGCCCGCGCCGATCGTTCAGGAGCCGAGCCGCTTCGCCTGGCCAGCCCGCCCGGCCGCCTGCTGCTGGCGCTGGATGTCGAGCGGGCCGACTCGCTGGGCCGCTACCGCGGTATCGTCGAGCTGCCCGACTTCAGCGGCGACACTCTGGCGCTCAGCGACGTGTTAGTCACCGGAGCCCTGGACGTGCGGGGGCTGGACCGCGAGGAGGCCGCCGCCGCGGCGATCCCTTCGCTGAGCCTGCGCCACGACCGGCCCTTCGCCATCTACGCGGAGGCGTACGGCCTGGCGGTGGAGGGGGGCGTTCATCGCTTCCTGGTGACGTACGAGCTGAAGCGGCAGCGGGGCTGGTTGGCGCGCCTGCTGGGTGGCGGGAAGCGGATCGCGCTGCAGTTCGAGCGTGTGATCCAGGCGCGAGAAGGAGGCGTGACGGTCGAGGCCCTGCGGGTTAACGCCGGGGACGTGGCGCCGGGCCGCTACTCGCTCAGCGTGCAGGTGCGCGACCTGGTCGCTGGCAGGGTGAGCGTCAGCCGCACGATCGAGATCGAGCTCACCGGGTAAGCGAGACCGCAGCGTCCTGGCGCCGGAACTCTATATAGTATATGTCGCCCCAGGGTACGTAGACGTTGGTGCCCAGCGGGGGATAGTAGCCGCCCGGCGTCACGCAGCCGTCGGGGCAGTGGGTGCTCACCTTGAGGGCGGTCCCGTTGACGTGGAAGAGGTGGAGCCGCAGGACGGCACCCGAGAATTCAGGACAGAGCGACGGGCCGGTGCTCATCGGCGAGATCTGGACCAGATCGTAGATCGAGGTCAGGTGCCTGCGGCCGTCGTCGCGGCAGTGGTCGATGGCGCTGGGCTGAAACGAGCCGGCCTCGAACTTGAGGTGCCGGCCGTCGTTGGTGTGGATGACAGGCGCGAAGCCGCCCGGAGCGGAGGGGCCGGCGGGCGTCGGTTTCCAGCCGGGGGTGTCGTCGCAAGCGGCGAGCGCCAGTCCGAGGAGGGCGAGCGCCTGCCAGGGGCGCGCTGATCGGAGCAGCCGATGGTACATCATACGGCGTGAAAGATCGCCTCAGCCTGCGTGACCCTTCCAAGAAGTGACCACCGTAAGATAGGTGCCTGTGGAGGTCGAGGCGAGGCATGGCTTGGAGCCCCGCCAGGCCCCCGGTCTGGCCTGCTCACGGTACTTGACAGGGCTGACAACGGGCTGTAGCATGAGGTTTGTTAGCTCCACGCATTAACCAGGACAGCCGACGGTAGGCCATTAAGGCACGCAGATCCAACCGCTTAGCTCTGCGGCCGGCCTCACGAAATAGAGACCCCAGTCCAGGAGGTAGGCTGACGAACCTGGGTTGTATGTTCCCCAAAAAAGCCGAAGGTGTCGTGCCGTTGGATTCTACGTGTGATCTGCGGGGCAGTTGTATAGGTATGCCCTGGCAGGAAGCGCGGTCGGCGCGCACCGGAACGCGGTGCCGAATAGATCACAGGTGCGGACACAGCCACCGGATGGGCGCCCGGGGTGCCTTTCTGGTTTCGTAGTACCGAAGCGGGTTCGCGTGCGTTGAACGCATAGGAGGTCCGGATGAAGCGTCAAGAATTTTCGGGTCAGACTTCCCTGGTAGGGCGCGTGGCTTTCGGGCTAATCGCCCTGGTCTTGATGGGAGGTCTGCTGGCGACGGCGGTGCCGGCTGGGGCGCAGGTCACCAGCGGCAAGATCACGGGCGTCGTCACTGACGCGCAGACGGGCGAGGCCCTGGCCGGGGCACAGGTGTACATCGAGGGCACCGGGCTGGGCACGCTGTCTGCCGACAACGGTCGCTTTTTCATCATCAACGTTCCACCTGGCACGTACACGGTCGTGGCCGAGATCTTGGGCTATCAGACCTTCCGCGTCGAGAACGTGCTGGTGGCCATCGACGCGACCCGCACCTTGAACTTCCAGTTGACGCCGCAGGCGATCGCGGTGGAGGAGATCCGGGTCGAGGTCGAGGCGACGCCGCTGATCGAGGTGGATGCGCGAGGCAGTCAGGACCTGATCAGCAGCGCCGACCTCGAGTCGTTGCCGATCACCAGCGTGGAACAGGCGCTGGAGCTCAAGCAGGGCTTCTATCAGGTGCCCGACAACGAGAACATTCTGGCCTTCACCGAGAGGTCCCGCGGGATCACGCCGGTGCGGATCCGCGGCGGGCGCAACGGTGAGACGGTCACCCTGATCGACGGGATCCCGATCAACAACTACGTGTTCGGCGGGCCCGCGTTCTCACTGACCAAGGCGGCGGTCGGGCAGTT
>CP070722.1:2478481-2506172 GCA_020350785.1 Gemmatimonadota bacterium | reverse complement strand
TGCAACTCGCCCTCCGTTCGTGCGACCCAAACCGCGCACGCCGTGTCTCCCGTCACGTTGACCGCCGTGCGTGCCATGTCGAGTATCCTCTCGACACCGACGACCAACGCTATTCCCTCCAGGGGAATGCCCAACTGGCTCAGCACGATCGTCAGCGTGACCATCCCGATTCCCGGGACTCCCGCCGCCCCGATGGAGGCCAGCGTCGCCGTCAGGACGATCGTCAACAGATCACCGACGGCAAGCGAGATTCCGAACACCTGGGCGATGAAAACCGTGCTGACACCCTGGTAAATCGCGGTGCCGTTCATGTTGACCGTGGCGCCCAACGGCAAGACAAAGGCCGCAACTTCGTTGGACACACCAAGGTCCTCTTCGGTGACCTGAAGGTTGATCGGAAGTGTGGCGTTGCTCGACGACGTCGAGAACGCGAAGACAAACACCTCGTAGTACTTCTTGAGAAAGAAGACCGGTGACATCCCCGAGAGACGAAGCGATACCGGGTAGAACGTCAAAGTGAATACGGCCATCGTGCCGATAGCCACCAGCACGTACTTCAGCAAAGTCAAGAGCACGCCGTAGCCGAACTGGGCCGAGACCGCCGCAATCAGCGCAAACACTCCCAGCGGCGCCACCCGCATCACGATCTTGACAAGCACGATCATCGCGTCGTTCACACCGTCGAGAAAATCCAGAACCGGCTTGCGACGCCCCTCCGCCAGGATCGTCAACGCGACCCCGAAAAGAATGGAGAAGAAGATGATCTGGAGGAAGTTGGTCTCCGCCATCGCCTGAAAGGGATTCCTCGGAATGATCCTGACCAACAGATCCCGGATAGTCGGCTTCTCGGCGACCCTCTCCAGTTGCTCCGCCGTGACTCCGGCATAATCCGTCAACATCTGCGCCTTGACCGCCTCGTCCATACCCATCCCGGGGTCCAGCGCTTCGGCGGCCACCAGGCCCAGCGTGACTGCGAGGATGGTGGCGACGAGATAGTAGCCCACCGTCTTAATCCCGATCCGACCCAGCTTCCTCAGATCACCCAGGCTGGCCGTACCCACGATCAATGACGCCATGACGAGAGGCACGACGATCATCACCAGCAGATTGATGAAGGCGTCACCGATCGGCTTGATCTGGGTGGCGACGCCACCCAGGAGAGGGCCGGAGACCGCACCCACGACGAGCGCGAGGAGAATCTGAGTGTGGAGCTTGAGACCCGTTATTCTGCCAACGACGCCCCTCAAGAAAGATTTCCTCTGGGAATTCACTTGTCCGCTCTTCTCCGCGACCGGGCGCCGCAGCGCGGCAGCCTCATGCCCCTTGTGCCGCCGATCCATCGCTCAAGACGAACCGGCTCGCGCTAATCGACTCGCACGAATTCCAGCTGGCGCCAAGATACAGGCCAGTTGCGGCTGGGAACAGCCCACCTGGCCCAGTGTTAGGCGCGTAGCTAGCTTTGCGCGTATGAGTTGGCGAACGAGCACGATCCTCGCGATCGTGGTGGGCCTGATCGGCTGTGGCGCTGAGCCCGAGTCCGACGCCGGTACGGGCCAGCGTGAGCTCGATCCCCCCGATGCCGCCGGCCTGCCGGTGCTCACGCCGACGGAATACAGCACCAGCCTGCAATTCCTCCCGCTTGGGAACGCACAGACTCGGGGTATCTCCCTCCAGCTGGCCAGCACCGCGACTCAGGACGGGTTGAGCTTGCGTTACTACGGCTGGGAGCTCGTCCGCTCGGGATGGCGTGCTATCCTCGACAACCAGATTCAGGAAGGGCCGACGCGGGCGCCGTGGCGTCTCTTCCCTTCAGACTCGCTCAGGCTGACCGTCACGGCCGACGGCGACCCGGACGCGGTCTTCCTGCGAGCCGGCTCCCTGGACTTCACCCTCGACCTCGGCTCCCCGCTGGATCGCTGGGAGGATCGCTCCGGCGCCCAGCATGAGATCCAAGAGGCCGCTTGGGTGCGTCCCGGCGAGCGCGTCGCTGGCATCGTCGTGCAGCACCGAATCGCGCTCTCACAGCCGGAGTTACCCGGTCGCTTCGGCCCCTACCTGCGAGCCATGCTCAGCTCCGAGGACGGCGCCGTGATCGTCCTCTTCCACACGCGTGAGCCCGAGGCATTCGGCGACCCCTTCGCCTGGATGTATGCCGATGGTCTGACCCGCCGCTGGACGGCGCTCGAGGTTCGGACCGTCGAGGTGGCCAACTCGACTCAGCTTCGCCGCAACGTCCCGATCCTAACCTGGTTCCGCATACCGGAACCGGAGATCCGCGGTGAGCTCACCGCGGTCGATCGCCGATACGAAGAGTTGGAAGTCGAGACGGGGCCCAAACCTTACTACGCGCTCTACCGGGTGAGGGGCTGGCTGGAATTCTCCGGCGAGCGACGCACCGTCGAGGGGATTCTGGAGCTGGGCGAACCCTAGGCCTCAAAGCTCTCGATCCGCCGCAGCGCCACCTACAGAGGGATCACCGTCGCGCCGATCCAGACCACGACCGCGCCCAAGCCGCCCGCCGCCGCGACCAGCAGTGCGTCGCTGGACAAGGTGGCCCCCATTAGCCGGTGACGGAAGATCGTCAGCACCGGCCAGGATTCCAGGACCAGCACGACGCCGACCAGCGCGATGGCCGACATCATGAAGAGCAGACCCCCGATGCTGGTTGGTATCTGCGCCATGTTCTCAGTTTCGAACTGGGGAAAGACCGTGCCGAAGGCGAGGGCCATGGCGGCCAGGGCGAAGGTGATCGCTGCGATTGTGGCCACCGAGAGGACCATCATCGCCGGACCCACTTTCAGAAGGAGATTGGTGCCGACGGTGAGAACGACCGCCATCAGGAGCAGCGGCGCGGTCCCTATCCAGTACTTGCTCCACAGAAAGTCGCGGGCGCGGAGCGGGCTCGACAGCAGCAGCCAAAGGGTGGGCCCCTCAAGGCTGACGCCGGGCAGCACGAAGCGGGCGGCGATGGCGGACAGCACGAATCCGGCAAGCCCCAAGTTGACGAACGAGACGACGTGGGCGAAGAAGAAGCTCACACCTTCACTGTAAAGGGGCAGAGCCCGGATGTTGTAGATATACACAACCACCAGAACGGCGAGCAGGATCAGCTGCGACCACTGGGTCGTGTCGCGGAAGAAGACGCGAACGTCCTTTAGCATCAGTTCCGCGCGACCGGACCCGAACCGGCCGAACAGGCGGCGCAGCGCGACGCCGACGCGTCTCCCCGCAATGTGCTTCTGCGCGCTCTCCTGCGACCGCGTGAACGCGGACGGATAGTACACCCGGTGGAAGGCGGCCCCCAACACCACCAGCGCCGCCGCCGTGCTCCACAGCAACAGCAACGGAAACGCGTCGAATCGGGCCTGCACCACCCCCATGATCGAATCCGCCACCCATTCGCTGGGCAGCCAGGGTGAGGTCGGACCCCGCAGCAATGCCATGAACTCGCCCAGATTCCGGAAACCCTCGGGCTTCGCCAGCCCCTCCGGCTTCAGCAGGCGAATGAGCAGCACGACACCGCCGGCCGCTGCGACCGTGATGACCCCGAATATGTCGTTGGCCCGGCGGGCCGGAAAAACGCTGACCAGCAGCAGCGTAACCGCCGAGCCCAGGGCGGCGAGGATAATGAAGAATGGGGCGAGCGACGCCAGCGAAACGGCCAACAAAGAAAGGCCGCTCCCGTAGACCATTCCATACGCCACCAGTATCGGCACACAGACCAGCGCGACCATCCAGCTCGAGTTGACGACGGTCTCCGTCAGCTTCGTCAGGTACACCTGCTCGGGCTCCGCCGGAGCGGAGATCAACAGCTCGAGGTCGCGTGAGAGGAAGTAGGTCGAGAGCGCGGTTATGACGTTCGAGAGCAGCAAGACTCCCAGAAAGGCCAGAAAGATCAGGCCCAGCAGCTTCGCGGCCAAAAGGTCCCCGATGTCTTCGACGCTCTGAAAGTAGTCGAGGATCCTGTAGATGACACCGTAGGCGGCCAACCAGAAGATGGCGCCCACGAACAGCAAAGCCATCGCCCTGCCACCGCTCGAGCCCCGCGAGCGCAACCGGCGCCCGGCGGTGATCCGCTTCGGGCGCAGCATTCGCCAGAAACCCAGGGCTCCCCCGCTCACGACCCCAGAACCTCCAAAAGTTCACGCACCTCGTGGCCACCGGTGAGCTTGAGGAAGATCTCTTCCAGGCCAGCATCGCCGGCGCGCGCTTCGCGGCGCAGATCACTCATCGTACCCTCCGCCCGGATTCGCCCCTCCTGAATGATCGCGATTCGATCACACAGCGCCTCAGCGACCTCCAACGTGTGCGTCGACATCAATATCGTCCCACCCCGATCGACGAACCCGCGGAAGATATCCTTCAGCAGCTTGGCGGCCTTGGGATCAAGACCCACCAGGGGTTCATCCACCACGATCACTTCCGGCTTATGAATGAGAGCCGACGAGATTATCAGCTTCTGCCGCATCCCATGGCTGTAAGCCTCCAGCAACTCGTCGCGCCACGCCGTCAACTCCCATACGCTCAACAGATCATCTATTCGCCGGTCGATCTCCGCTCCGTTCTGACCGAACAAGCCCGCTACGAAGCGCAAGAACTCTCCGCCGGTGAGCTTCTCGTAGATGAATGGCCTGTCGGGGATGTAGCCCAGACGGCTCTTGGCACGCTCAGGCTCCTTCTGCACATCGAATCCACCCACCGACACCGACCCCGCGGTGGGTTGCAGGATGCCGGCGATGATGCGCAGCGCCGTGGTCTTGCCCGCTCCGTTGGGCCCCAGCAGGCCGTAAAGCACACCGCGCGGCACCGTGAGGTTGAGCTCCTTCAGCGCCGCGAACTGACCGTACTTCTTTGTCAACTCTTTAAGCTGTATCACCTTTCCTCCACCGATACCACATCGAGCTCGAGTAGACCTACCAACCGCACTAGCTCGACCTGACGCGCTAGCCCACCGATCACGAAGCGCAGGTGCGATGCGTCCGCCGGAAACTGGCCGAGTGTCGGATCCACGGGAACCCAACTGCCCAACCAGACCTCGGGCCAAGCGTGGTAATAGAAGCGGCCCTGCACGTAGACGAGGCCGGCGGCGGTCCGCGCCGGCAGGCCCAAAGCGCGGGCCATGGCGACGTAAAGCACCGTATGCTCGTTGCAATCCCCCTGCCGCGCCGCCAGGACCTGTTTGGCACTCGGAACGCTCAGCGTGACCTGCTTCGCCAGCCTCTCGTACACCCAGCGGTTCAGCCGCTGCGCCACGACAGACGGATCCGCCGAGCCCCCAGCCGCCTCAGCCGCCGCCCGCCGAATCTCCGGGTCCTCCGCCTGAACCAACGGAGTCGCCGCCAGTTCCCGCGGCCATTCATCATGATCGGCTGGCAGCCGATACTCCACCCTCTCCGGCAGGGCGGCCGCGGATACCGACAGCGTATCGCCGCGCAGGCGCTGCTGTCCGCCGGCCAAGTCGAAACCGGCCACGTCGACGTTACGCAGGCGCACCGTCAGCTCGCCTATCCGTTCACCCCTCGGCAGGTCGACGCCCACCGAGATCGCCGTTTGCTCGATGATATCCGGCGCCCCGATGGCCAGGCCGCCCGCCGGGTTCGTTTCGAGGTCGCGATATCGGTTCCAGGCGATCTCGAAGGCGGTCCGCTCGATCGTGTAGCCGAGCGGCGTGGTCGCCCTCACGACCTGGCCGTCGGCATCCAGCCACGAGTCCAACTCGATACCGCCGAAGCCCTGCCTGACGTGCCACGTCTCCACGGTGTCCAGCCTCTGAATGATCCAACCGGCGGAAGCCGCGTCGTAGTCGACGCTGTCGGGATAGACGATCGTGTCGCGCCCTATCACCTCCATCGTCACCCTCTGCCGCTCCAAGACGCTCGGATCAAATACCTCGTAGGTGTAAGTGGCGCCGGGCTCCGGCTCCTGTCCTAGCGCGAAGTGGAGCGGCAGCACCTGCGGCAGGAGGATCGGACCATCGGTGGGAACGGCCAGCCTCTGCTCATCGCCACCCGCGTCGATCCGCACCTCGAGCAAGCTATCGCCGCTCATCTTGCCCCCGACCTGGAACTCGCCGAAATCGGATCGCAGCGAGAACTCGAAATCCTCCAGATCCAGCCGGTCGCCCAGCTTAACGCGGGTGCGCGCGCTGGCCGGGGCATCACTACCCAATGCCCTCACCCTCAGTCGGAGATCGTCTTCCAACACGAAGCCCGACGGCACCGTGTCGATCCGCGATGCGGCATAGCCAATCGGTGCATCGCCCAAGGTGATGGTATAGAACGACGCTACCGGTATCAGATTCGCCGAGGCCTCTGCCAGCCGCACGGCCAACGGCCGGAAGTACTCGCGGCGAACGTGCCAGGCAAGCACGGCGACCCAGACGGACAGAATCCCGATGGCCAGCGCTCGGCGCCCCATCTCGCTCACCAGCCTCCCAGCTCTTCGGCCTTGCGGTACATGGCCTCCGCCAGGCTGGGTTGGCGCTTTCGGTCGTAGATGATGCCCATGCAGTAGTAGGCCCGCGGACTCGGCTCCAGCTCCACAGATCGCTCCAACGCTTCCAGCGCCGGCTCCATCTCATCCATTCGGTTCAAAGCCTCGCCCAGGTAGAGGAAGGCGGTGGCCCGCTGAGGATCCAGCTCCACGGCCCGGCGGAGCTCTTCGGCGGCCTGCACGTATAGGCCTTTCTTGAATCGTACCAGGCCCAGGTTCTCCCTGGCATCGGCGTTCTTGGGGTCGGCATGCAGAGCGCCTGACAGCCTGGTCTCCGCCTCACGGTATCTTCCCAGCGACGCGAGCACCGCCGCTATGTTGCACTGCAACCGCGTGTCGTCGGGATCGAGCTCCTCCGCCGCCCGGTACTCCGCCAGCGCCTCCTCGTAGCGGCCCAGTCGATCATACAGAACGCCGAGGTTGTTTCTGGCCTTGAGATGCTTGGGCTCCAGCCCGATCAGCCGGCGATAGACCCGGACCGCTTCGTCCAAAGTACCTTCCGCGGTCAGCCGTTTGGCCCGCCGGTACAGCTCATCCGCCCCCTCCGCCGAGCTGCCATCCTTCGGGGCAGGCACCCCGGGGGCATTCGCCATCATTCCCGCTCCGTCTCCGCGCCGATCCAATCCAGATAGTCCGCCAGGCCATCGACGATCTCGGTCGCGATGACCTCCGGTGTCTGGTAGGGATGAAGCGCGCGCACCCGCTCACTGATCTCCGGCACATCAACCCGTCGGGCCTTCAGAAGGAGCAGCGCCTCCGCCGAATCCTCCACCTCCCCCTGCCAGCGGTAGATCGAGCGCAGACCGGGCAAGATGTTTACGCAGGCGACCAAACGCTCTTCGACGAGGCGCCGCGCTAGCCCTTCGGCCACCTGGACATCGGGAGCTGTTACAAGGATTAGGACGACCTTGTTCCGATCGGACATTCTCTGACAGGTTGAACGTTGGCCGCCCGGTGGCGGTGGTGGGACGCGGGGGGGAACGACCGACCCCACTTCAATCTATTCGCCCGCCGACCCCTCGTCCACTCTGCGCATTAGATGGGCGTCAACTTGACGGCTACGGATAGCGCGCGGGCTCCGCAGCCTGGGGCTCGGCTCCCAAGTGTGGCCCGGTCCCAGCGGTCGAGCGGCAGACTTCATTCTTCAGCGTAGAGTTCGTCGATAACCTGTTTGTACTTGGCCTCGATCACCCGCCTCTTCACCTTGAGAGTCGGCGTCATCTCGCCGGCCTCGACGCTCAACTCGCGCGGCAGCAGGGCGATCCTCTTGGGACGCTCGAACTGCGCCAGCTCGGTCAGCGGGCCGAGCACCTCCCTCTCGAGGAACTCGATTACCCGTCGATCCTTCACCAGCGACTCCAGGCTCTCGAACTCGATTCCTTCGGATCGCGCCCAGCTGGTCAGGGCGTCGAAATCCGGCACGACCAGCAGCGCCGCGAAGCGACGCCGGTCACCGATCATGACGGCCTGGTTTACATAAGGGTTGGTTTGAACTCGGTTCTCTATCGGTTGCGGCGCGATGTTCTTTCCGCCGGCGGTGACGATCAGATCCTTCTTGCGATCGGTGATCGACAAGTAGTTCTCATGATCCAAACCACCTATGTCGCCCGTGTGAAACCAGCCAGACGCGTCGATCGCCGCCGCGGTGGCCTCGGGCATCTTGTAGTACCCCTTCATCACGTGCGGCCCCCGCGTCAAGATCTCCCCGTCCTCCGCGATGGCGACCTCGACGCCCGCGATCGGCTTGCCGACGGTACCCAGCTTGTTGAACGTCTGCGTGTTGAAGGCGATAACCGGCGAGGTCTCGGTCAGGCCGTAGCCCTCGAGAATCGTCAGCCCCGCCGACAGAAAGAAGTAGCCGATCTGCGGATTCAAGGGTGCGCCGCCGGATACGAAGTAGCGAACGCGCCCACCCGTTTGCCTGCGTATCTTGGAGAACACCAGTCGATCAGCGACCGCGTATTGAAGCCCCAGCAGCGGGGAGGTGTGTGAGCCGGCAAGCTTGCGGTCGAGGTGCCGCGAGCCGACGTCGATCGCCCATGCCAACAACTTCTGCTTCACGGCGCCCCCTTGCCGCGCGACCTCCTGGACACGGGAGTAGATCTTCTCGTAGCCGCGTGGCACCATCGTCATGACCGTGGGGCGAACCTCCAGGAAGTTCTCACCGACCGTCGCGAATGACTCGGCGTAGCAGATGGTCACGCCGGCCGTAAACATCACGTAGTGGCCCGCCATGCGCTCGAAGATGTGGCAGAGCGGTAGCACCGACAGCGACACGTCGCCCGCCGTGATATCGAAGGCCTGCAGAACCGACCGCACGTTGGACACGAGGTTGTTGTGCGTCAGCATGACGCCCTTCGGCCGGCCCGTGGTCCCAGAGGTGTAGAGGATGGTGAGGAGGTCGTGAGGGCCCGCGGCCAGGGCTGCCGCTCGATAGGCGGCATCAGCTTTGTCCTCGAGCCGACGCTCTCCCAGCCTCAGCAGGCCTCGCAGATCGATCTCATCCGATTCCACTGCCACTCCATCATCGAACACCACGATGTTCTCCAAGGACGAGACCTTGGATCGCAAGGCCCGGACCTTCTCGAGCTGTTCACGGTTGGACACGAAGATGACCTTCGCTTCGCTGTCCCGAAGCATGTACTCGATCTGCTCCGCCGGCAGCACCGGATAGAGCGGCACGCTCACAGCCAAGCTCATCACACAGGCAAAGTCGGCTACCAACCACTCCGTCCGGTTTTCCGACAGAATGGCCACGCGATCTCCCGGCCGGATCCCCAACTGCTCGAGTCCGAAGGCCGCGCGTTTCACATCCTCGTACAGCTGGCCGTGAGATATGTCGTGCCAGCGGCCATCGCGTTTGTACCTGAGAGCATCCGACTTCTGGAAAGAGTCGATCGCTCCGAGGAACAGCTCGGCTACATTCCCTTCGGGGATCTCGCTCGATTCTCCCGCCGTGCGGAGCGGCCGGCTGCCGATTGGCCCGGTCAAGTAACCCCCTCCCCCGAGCCGCTGACCGATTCGTCGGCCGACGCGCCGCCCGACAGGCGCCTCAGCGTGGCCAGCGCGTGCTCGACGTGTGCCGCCGCATTCTCGTCGGCCGGCGGCTCTCTCAGGAAGGCTTTCAAGTGAAGGCGCGCGTTCCCGACATCACCGCGGTGCAGATACAGGAACGCGAGGCCGTAGTGCGCCGCTGGGGCCGTCTCGGTCACTTCCAGGCAGTCTTCGTAGCAGCGAATCGCTTCGTCGGGCAGGCCAATGTGGGTGTAGACGAGGGCCATCTGCTGCATGATCTCCGCATCTTCGGGCCGCTCCTTGAGGGCCAAGCGAAATGAAGTCAGCGCCTCGTGATGCTTGCCCTTGCCCGCAAGCTTGAGGCCCTCTTTGTAGTAATCCGGCGCCGCGCCGCTCTCCCGCTCACGCCGTGAGAATGGCCAGCCGTCCATCGCTCAGCACCTCGACTGCCGCCGACTTTGCCGCTCGCCGGCTAACCGCCGCGGCGACCCGCCAGCCCATTGTAGACGGTGGCGAAGAGCCAGCCGCCGACGAAGCCGTAGACCAAGCCCCAAACCAGCGCCAACAGCGCGCCGCCGTAGCTCCAACTGTAGCCGAAGTACACGGCGGAGATTACGGAGATGGTCTGCCCGGCACCCCGTTGGAGCGAGAGGAGTGTGGCAGCGAAACCGGCGATACCGGTGACAGCGCCGCAGGCCAGGCCGAACGCCCTTGCGTCGAGTCTCATCGTTCCCCCTGGGTCGAACTCACGCTGGACCGCGATTCATCGTAGGCTTCCGGGATGGCCTCCGCAATCACGAATCCGCCGCGGCGTTCCTCCGGCTCCCAATCTGGCGCGCCCTCAGCGCGCCCTGAAGACGGGATCGAGGTCCCGCTTGGCCACCGCGATTCCCTCGCCCTCGGCCACCACGGTGAGCCCGGTCTCGCGGGCGGCCTCACGATCCTCCGGGTGGACATCGAAGAGAAGCAGTCGGCCACCGGGGGCCACGCGTCGCGCGGCGGCGCTCACCAGCTCGGGGTCGCCGCCCGGGGCGATTGCCATGGCGCGAACCCGGAACTCCGCGAAGGGTAGCTGCGCGTCTGATAGTATGCGGCTGACACCCTGCCCTTCGGTCACGCGCTCCAGCTTCGATCCGACGAACACGACCTCCAGTTCCGGGGCCAGCTCGGCGATCCGTTCGGCGGCGTGGCCCAGACGCTCTCCGACGATCAGAATGCCCCGCTCCTGGGCCAACCCCGAGAGAGCGACGATCTTCAGAGCCAGTTCGTCATCCGACAGTGGTTGGAGTTCGGCCGCACGCGACTCAGGCCCGAGGCGCAGATCCACCACTCCATCTTCCACGGGGAAATCCCGGCGGCAATTCGGGCAACCCAGCCAACCGCTCCGAACACGCCCTTCAACGGACTCCCTGACCAGCAGCACGAGGCCGTGGGCCGGACCACACTGGGGACAGCTGAGAAGATCGGTCAGCTCAAGAAACACGTTCCAGCTCGGCCAGCGCCCAGTCATAGAGGATCTCCCCGGCCAGCTTGATGTCCTCGCGCCGCGAGTCTTCGTCGGGTCGATGACTCACGCCACGGAGGCTGGGAATGAAGAACAGGCCCGCGGCCGCGACCTGAGCGATGCTCATCGCGTCGTGAGCCGCCATCGAGCCCATCCGCATCGTCTCCACGCCCGCCTTCCGGCACACACTCTCCAGCAGGTCGGTAACCTCACCGCTCATGGCGGTGGGCCGCACGGCCGATATCTGCGCCATGTCCAATCCGACGCCGGGCGCGCGCGGACCCGTAGTAGCGACCAGCTCCTTGAGACGTCGCGCGATCTCCTCCTGGTCTCGGTCCGTCGGCGCTCGGTGCTCGACGATGGCCCAGGCTCGGCTCGGGATCACGTTGGCCACCCCGGGCTCGATACCCATCGCGCCACACGTGATCACGCCATCGCTGATGCCACGGACCAGCTGTGGCAATCGTCCTACCATCCCCGCGATCGGCACCAGAGCATCACGGCGCTCCCGCATCGGCGTCGTCCCCGCATGGTTGGTCTCGCCGCTGCTCTGCAGCCGCCAGCGCCGAATACCGGACACCCGAGTGACGATCCCGATCCGCTTATCGGCGGCAATGAGCTGCCCACCTTGCTCGATGTGGGCCTCGCAGTAGGCAGCGATCTCGATGGGCGGCTTGTAGACCAGCTTCGCCTGAAGCTCACCTGTCTCCCGGCTGCGCCTCGGCTTCTTCTGCAGGCCGCGTTCGGCCAGCAGCTCCGCCAGCATCACACCATCGCCGTCGAGCAGCAGAAGCTCCTCATCACTGACCTTGCCAGCGAAGGCGCGGGAACCCCAGAGGCCGTTCCCGAAGCGATAGCCCTCTTCGTCGGCCCAGATCGCTACCGCCAGCGGCGCGTTGCGGCGCTTGCTGAGTACCCTCTGCATCGCCACCAGCGCGCCCGCCACGCCCAACGCTCCGTCAAGCCAGCCACCGTTCGGCACCGTGTCGAGATGGGAGCCCATCACCACGTATGGGCCCGGGCCGGTGCCGTTCACCAGAAACGTGTTGCCCGCCTGGTCCTTGACGGTCCTGACGCGCCGACTGCGCGAGAAAGCGGCCGCCGCCGCGGCGTGAGCCTTTTCCTCCCACTCGCTGTGCCCGAGCCGCGTGACTCCCTCTTTCGTGGCGCTGATCTTCTTGAACTTCGTAAGGTGCTTCAGAATCATGTCCCTTGCCCTCTGGCCCCACCCCCACGGCGGTCCAACCGCACCGTGCGGAGTTAGCTCCTCCTACCCACCAAGTTCGCCCTCAACGAGACCTCCTCGACTGAAACACCGCGCGGCTGCACCAGCGCGAAAAGTACCGCCTCGGCCACGGCGCCCGGTTCCAACATCTCTCCACGAGACGGCACGTCCGCCCGCCTGTCGGGATCGAATTCGTCCCACAGCGGTGTGTCGATCGCCGACGGCTCGATCCACGTCACCCGCACCCCACTGGCACGCAACTCCTCCACCAAGACCTCGTGCAGGCCCCGCAATCCGTACTTCGACGCGCAGTAGGCCGCGTTTCCCGGAAACGCTCTGCGCCCGGCCACCGAGCCGATGTTCACGATGTGTCCCGAGTCCCGCGCCAGCATCGCCGGCAACCAGAGGCGGATCAGCTCGAACGGCGCCCTGAGATTCACCGCCAGCAGCCTCTCGAATGTCTCCGAATCGGTCTCGCCGAACGATGCCAGCGTGAAGGCTCCGGCGTTGTTGATCAGGATGTCTGGCGCCGTTCCCCAGCGCGCTTCTATATGACGCGGCAGATTCGCCACGAACTCAGAGTCCGTTACGTCTCCGGCGATGGCTTGCGCCCTCAGCGCTCCCGCCAGTTCGACCAGCGGCGCCTTACGCCGGCCTATCATCAAGATCTCGGCGCCGCTCTCAGCCAACCGGCTCGCCACCGCGCGTCCAACGCCTCCGGTGGCCCCAGTCAGGACCACGCGCCGGCCAGCCAACTCGCCCGACACTAGCTTGAACCGCTGAAGGTGTGAGAAGCGACGAGCCTCAGGAACTCGTCCCGCGTTCGTTGGTCTTCCCGGAACACACCCTGGACCGCGCTGGTTATCGTTCTCGAGTTCTGCTTCTCTACGCCCCGCATCATCATGCAGAGGTGCGCCGCCTCGATCACAACCCCGACCCCTCGCGGCCGGATCGCATCCTGAATCGCTCTGGCGATCTGATCTGTCAGCCGCTCTTGCACCTGCAGCCGTCGCGCAAAGACCTCTACGATTCGCGGCAACTTGCTGAAACCGACAATCTTGCCGTCGGGGATGTACGCGATGTGTGCCTTGCCGAAAAACGGCAGCAGGTGATGCTCGCACATCGAGTACACCTCGATGTCCTTGACGATCACCATCTCGTCGTGGTCGGCCTCGAATACACCGTCGCCGATGACCTGCTCGACCTTCATCTCGTACCCGCGCATCAACCAGCGCCACGAGCTCTCGACCCGCTCGGGAGTGCGCACCAGTCCCGGACGCTCCGGATCCTCCCCCAGCAGAGCAAGCTGTGCCCGTATCAACTCGCGCAAAGAGGCTGCCACACCCTCCCGGCTGGCTAGCCCGGAGCTCGCCGTCGAGGCTAATGAATCGCTACCCATCTGATCTCCACTTCCTAACCAGCGATGACCGTCAGCCGCCAACCGCGAGACCGCCTGTCCGCCCCCCCTGACTAACTCACCGCTATATTCGACGACGTTTCGCTCCGTCTCCGACAGTACCACCCGCTCCAACATCCCCGGCGGCAATACCCGCTCCAGGCGACGCCAGATCTCGACCACGATGTTCTCCGCCGTCGGTATCACATCCTCCATCCACGAAACGTCAACGTTCAGGTTCGCGTGATCCACGTCGTTCAGCACCGCCTCCTCCACCGCCATCTTCAAACGCTTCAGGTCGAAGACATATCCGGTCCGCGGATCGATCTCCCCTCTGACCGTGACCTCCAAACCATAGTTGTGCCCATGCCCGTTCGGATTGTTGCAGAGGCCGTAAAGCTCGCGGTTCTCTTCCTCCGAGAGCACCGGGTTGTGGAGGCGGTGGCCAGCACAGAAGTGCAGCCGCCGGGTCACACGCACGATGGGCATCTGTATTCCAGATTACGTTATCCGCGGCCGACTCGCGCCAGACGGCCGATCATCCTCGGCTGAAACAAAGAAAATCAACGTAAGTTAGGCCAAGAGGGGGGATATTGCCAGTTGCCGCGCCGGAAAGGCAGAAGATGTGCTTCAAGCTACAAAACAATCCGGCCCCCGAGCGCTCGGGGGCCGGCGTCACGACCGCTGACTGCAGGGCATTCAATGAAGCCCTACTGCAACCTCTGGAACCCTCTCCTCAGTTTTCCGCCTTCCTGAGACAGGCATGGCGTCAACCGAAGAAGCCGGGCCCGAACATTCTCGTGTTGGCTCAAGAATGGGTCGCTGCAGCCAACTGTCGCTACGTCACAAAGCTAATCTACTCGACCGCAAGAGTCAATTGAACAAAGACCGAACCGCTTATCCAACCGCCAGCTTGATCAGTGCCATGATCGATGTCCCTAGTAGAAACATCAGAGTATTGGTCACACGACCTCGAGCCTGTCCTTCGGGCAGCAGGTCCGCGGCGCCCACATAGAGGAACGAGCCGCCGGCCAACGCCAGCAACACGCCCAGTAAGCCGGCCGCTACGCTACGGAAGCTGAGGTAGCTGATCACGACGATTGTGGGAGTGACAAGCGCCAGCGCTCCCGTTATCCAGGCGGCCCGGCGACCTGGGAAGCCTGAGTGATAGAGGGCGGACATTGCCGCGATCCCCACCGGCATCTTGTGAACGATGACCAGCGCCGCCGTGACCGAGCCGACCACCGAGCCTACGGCCAACCCGGCGCCGACCGAAAGTCCATCGACGATCGAGTGGACTCCCAACCCGAGCACGGTTAGCGAGCCGATGTGCTGTGCTCGCTCGTGTCCGTGATGGTCCTCGATCGGCGAGTCGCCGCGGGCGTGGACGTGGGGTACGAAGTGGGCCTCCAGCAGATAAAAGCCGATGAAGCTCACGAGCGCCCAGACCGCGGCTCGATCGACGCCCACCAGCTCCACCGATTGACCGATCAAGTGCAGCAGCGCTCCGGAGACCAGAAGTCCCGCGGCGAAGGCGATGAGCTCGCCGGTATGCAGGACCGCCCACGACTCGAACCGCCGTATCACCCAAACGCCGGCCAGCATGCCGATACCGGTAAGCGCCGCCAGCAAGATGGCGGTAACGGGTCCCACGGGGTTGGTGGGAAGATCAGCCGCGACGTTGACGGCGGTCGGAAGTAGCTGACTAATCGTGATGACGTCCCAACGATCGGCACCCAGGCTCGTGTCTCGAGAGACAAGGTACGTTCGGGTGGGTCACGCCAGCAACTTCGCTTGACACACTTGTGGGTGCCGAACAGGTTAATCTCATGCACTACGCAGCTACGGTGAGACGCGCCCTCACAATGCAGTTGCTCCTGGCGGTTCCTACCGTTTCTGGCGCACGCCTGGCCCTCGATTCGCGCTGGGCACCCCAGAGAGAAACGCAAGTTGAGGCCGAGCATGGTCAGTCGTGTTCCTGGACTCACGACCACCGTCTTTGCGCGCTACTCTTCCAGACCCCGCTATCGCCGCCACTCTCCGGGCCGCTCATCCAGCCTGCGACACCACAACCAACAGACGTCCGCAGCCGCGGCAGCGCCGAGCTCGGGGACGGCTCGCCGCGATCGGTGGTCGCCCGCAGTCCGCCATCCCATGCCTGAGCAGCGCGTCCTTGGTGCCTGCTCAATCCACAAACCCGGCCGCGAAGTCGCTACAAGATAGCGACGAAGGCCGCCGCTCTCACGTACACGATCGACACGAAATAGGCGGAAGAGATGTCCGCAATGCGAACCATCTTCTATCTGTCGCTGATCGCAGCGGCCTCTGTCCCGGCAGCGCCAGCCCTCCGGGCCCAAGGTACCAGGGCCGACAGCCTTCAGGCCAAGACCGACAGTCTGGAGGTTCGCATCAGAGAGTTGGAGGCTCGCCTCGACAGCTTGTTGGCCGCGTTAGCGCGCGGCGAGCGCACACAGGGCGCTGCCCAGACCGCGGCGGCGGAGCTCGAGGCCTTGCGCGCCGCCGCGCAGGCAGCCGCTGCCGAGACAGCCGCCGATACCAGCCAGCAGGAGAGCCGCACCCGCAACCTCAGCGCCCTCAATCCGGAGATCAGCGTAACTGGCGATGTATTGGGAACTTACACAGCACCGGCCGGCGACGAGAATTTCTTCAGCGCTGTGCCGCGTGAGTTCGAGTTCGGTTTCGAATCGGCGCTCGATCCGTACACACGCACCAAGGTGTTCATCGCCACCGAACAGGACTTCGAGATCGCTGGATTCCCCGAGGAGGAGGAGGAGGAGGGAGCCGGTCACGGCTTCGAGATAGAAGAAGGCTATCTGTATTGGGTCGGCTTGCCCGCGAAGCTCGGGCTCAAGGTCGGGAAGTTCCGCCAGCAGATCGGGCACTACAACCGCTGGCACACCCACGCGCTGTTGGATGTCGAACGGCCCTTGCCGACCGTGGCGTTCCTCGGGGAGGACGGGCTGATCCAGACGGGCGCATCGATCATCTTGCCGGTCCTCACGCTGGGGCCGAGCACGCAGACGCTCACCCTCGAGTTCAACCAGGCGAGCAACGAAGCCCTGTTCGAAGAAGGCGTCGACATCAGCTTTCTCGGCAACCTACAGAGCTTCTGGGATGTGAGTGCCAGCAGCTACATTCAGGTCGGCGCAACCGGTGTGTATGGCCAGGACGAGGGCCTGCCGCTCCGGTCGCGACTACTCGGCCTCGATTTCGCCTACCGCTGGAGGCCGCCGGGACGCTCGCTTTACCGCGACTTCACCCTGAAAGGAGAGTGGTATTTCGGCGAGAAGGACTTGGGCGGCAGCGCGCTGACCGGGAACGGCGGTTATCTACAAGCGAACTTCCGGCTGAACCGCCGATGGATATTGGGAGCGCGCGCCGATTATCTCGATGGCTTCGAAGGCGGCACCGAACTCCTCCAGCTCGTATCGAACGTGACCTGGTGGCAGAGCGAGTGGGTGTACCTGAGGCTTCAATACAACTTCGTTAAGCCCAACGACGGAGACGGCAACCATACACTGCTGCTGCAGACCGTATGGGCCATGGGCCCTCATAAGCATGAGGCATACTAATGGATAATTCTGTGAAGCCATACGAGCGACGGGTCAGGGCGATCTCTTGCGCAGCCGTCTCGCTGGCGCTGATCGTCGCGCATGTCGGTTCCGGCCTCGCCCAGCAGAAGCTCAAAGTGGTTACGACGCTGCCCACGTACGCGGCGATCGCACGCGAGATCACCGGCGATCTCGCGGAGGTCGACGCGATAGCGCGTGGTGATGAGGACCCTCACTTTGTCAACCCGCGGCCCAGCTTCGCGGCTCGAGTCGGCGAGGCGGATCTCTTCGTGGTGACGGGCCTCGATCTCGAGCTTTGGGTGCCGGCCATTCTCGACCGCGCCCGCAATCGGCGGGTGATCGAGGGAGCGCCCGGACACGTGGCCGCCTACTCCGGCATCAAGCTGCTCGAGGTGCCCGAAAACGTATCCCGCGCCGGCGGCGACGTTCACGTGTTCGGTAATCCTCACATCCACACCGATCCGATCAACGCCATCATCATCGCGCGCAACGTACTGGCGCACTTGAGGCAGGTCGATCCGGCCAACGCCGCGCGCTACGAGCAGAACGCGCGCAGCTTCGAGGATCGAGTACTGCGCCGCCTATTCGGCGACAGGCTCGTCGACATCCTGGGCGGCGATGTCATCTTCCGGTTGGCCCGGAATTACCAGTTCTGGGACTTCGCCAGCGACCAGAGCTTCGAGGGTCGACCCCTGACCGAGTACGTGGGCGGTTGGCTGGCGCAGGGCGCGCCTTTCCGCGACCGACGGATCGCCTGCTATCACAAGAACTGGGCTTATTTCAGTGCCCGCTTCCGAGTGGAGTGCGCGATCTTCATCGAACCGCAACCCGGAATCCCCCCGTCGCCCGGACATCTCCAAGCCGTGATCGATCTGATGCGCGACGAGAGCATCCCGGTTATCTTGGCAGCCAACTACTACAGTCGAAGCCAGGTCGATCGGGTGGCCGAGCGCACGGGCGCACGCGCGGTCGTCGTTCCCGAGCACGTGGCCGGCGCCGAGGGAGTCGACGACTACTTCCAGCTCGTCGACGCATGGGTCTCCGCTCTTGCCGACGCCTTCCTAGCCCTGGATCGCCGCCGCGAGCATCGCGAATGAGGATCGAAGGCCGCCGGCGCCCGGGCCAGCGGCGCCTGCCAGAGGCCCACTGGCCGCTTGGGCAAACCTCCATCACGAGGCGTAACCGATGCTCGAGTTGATGCTACCTGCGCTAGTGGTCTCGCTCATCCTCGTGGGCATCCACGGATACCTGGGGATACACATCATCGCGCGCGGCGTGATCTTCGTCGACCTGGCGCTGGCCCAAGTGGCAGCGCTCGGCTGGGCCGCCGCTGGATTGGGGCTATCTGAATCCTTGAGCGCCTGGCTGGGAATACCTGCGGCCGAGGCCGGCTACGCTTTCGGGCTCACGGCCACCTTGATCGCGGCCGCCCTGCTCAGCCTGACCCGAATGGAGCACGACCGCATCCCCCAGGAGGCGATCATCGGCATCGTCTATGTCGTGGCTTCTGCCGGCACCATCCTGTTGGCGGCGCAGGCGCCCCGCGGATCGGAGCACGTAGAGGAGTTGCTTTCGGGCAGCCTTCTCTGGGTCACCTGGCCCGAGATCCTGAAGACGGGCGCGATATACGCCGTCATCGGGATCATCCACTGGTTCCTCCGCGATCGCTTCCTCACGATCTCGATGAAGCCGGAGGACGCGAAAGCCCGCGGCTGGTCGGTAAGGTGGTGGGACTTCCTTTTCTATGGGCTGTTCGGTGTCGTGGTCACATCCTCAGTGGCGATCGCCGGCGTCCTCGTCGTATTCAGCTTCCTGGTCATCCCGGCGGTCATCGCCTTCCTCTACACCTCACGGCCCGCCACGCTGCTGGCCATCGCCTGGTCCTCGGGAACCGTGGCCACGCTCGCGGGGCTTTACACCTCCTACCGCACCGACCTGCCCACCGGGCCGACCGTCGTCTGCGTCTTCGCGCTCGCCTTGGGCGTGGCGTTCCTGCTTCGCCGGGCCACACGGCGGCCCCGCCCGCTGGCCAACTCGCTCCCCGGCGCTCCCTGATGCCAGACGGTCTCTACAGCCGAGCCCGCCGGCTGACGAAGGGGCTTCTCCGGTCATAGTAGCGCCAGCGCTTGTCCGCACCGCGGGCGATGCCGATGCGGGCCGTCCTTACGAGATCCCGCGGCGCCAGCGGTTCGCCGGCGGCGATGATCAGTGGCGGCTCGTCGAGCCGGTGGCGTTGCAGCTCGGGTCCGATCCCAAGGGCCTGCGTCAGCTTGCCCGGCCCCGAGCTGAGCTCGCGGTAGGGGCGTCCCGCTCGGCGGCGCTGCATGACCTCGCGACCTTCGATGGGCTCGACGGCTCGGAGCAGGACAGCCGCGGGATAGCCCTCGGGCCCGGCCACCGCGTTGAGGCACCAGTGGACACCGTAATTGAGGTGCAGGTAAGCCGTTCCGGGGGGGCCGAACATCGGGTCGTTGCGGGCCGTGCGACCCACCGAGGCGGACGCGTGGGAGGCGGGGTCGAATGGGCCCGGGTAGGCCTCCGTCTCGACGATGCGCCCGACGCAGCGAGCACCGCCACACTCGGAGATCAGGTAGGCCCCCAGGAGGTCGCGCCCGACGGCGCGGGCATCGCGGGCGAAGAAGGCGGGGCCCAGCGCCCGAAGAGCACCGCTCACGGTGCCGCGGCTTCGCGCTCCTCCCGTCGCGCTTCCAGGACCCGCTCGGCCCGGTGATCGGGCAGAACGTCGCGGACTCGCTGCGGTTCCTCATCCAGCACACGCAGCAGATCCGTTCCGAAGGCCCGGACGAGCACCTCGGCGGTCCTCTGACCGACGCCGGCATAGCGGCTCAGGTGAGCCACCAGCGCCTGCGCTTCCGGCCCCAAGGGCCCCTCAGCCGCCGGCGCCGGACCCTGCACCGGCTTGTCCTCAGGGGGCTCGCTCTTCGCCGCCCTCTCACTCGGCGCCCCTGGCTCCGCCGTCTTCTGTCCGTCAAAGATCGGCGGGCGCGCCTGGGACGGCCGATAGCGACCGCGGGTGCCCCAGCGGCCTCGTATGGTGCCCCGTGGCGCTCCCGGCAATGGGGCCGGAGTGACCGCATGTGCCTCACGCGACACGGCCTCCGCGTTCGTCTCGGGTCTTGAGGCCGCGGCGGCCGCGGTCGACGTGGGCGTTGTCCTCTCCCCGTACTCTGGGCCGCCCTCGACCGGGGTCTCGACCGGCGCTGGCTCCTCGCGGACCGGCGGCGCCCCCCTCTCGCCGCGCTCGCGCTGCGCTCGTGCCTGCCGCTCGCGTCGAGGCTCCCTGTCGCGGGGTCTCTCCTCGCGCGGTCGGCTCTCACCCGTCTGAGGGCCACGGTGCCTCTCGCCACGCCGTTCCCGCTCCCCCCGAGCGGCGCCTTCGGCCCGCGGGTGCCGATCCCGACCGCGTGCCTCGCGCCTGGCGCGGTCCGCCCGCGCCTCTTCCTCCCGAGTTCGGTCTTGCTCGCGCTCGCGCGGCTTCCCTCGCGGCTCGCGCTCCGCTTCCGGGCTTGGAGCGCTCGGCTCCGGTGCCGAGGGCACGGGCGCACCTCCCTCCGCCTCCTTTTCCTTCGCGCCGAAGAGGAAGCGGGCGATCTTGTTCATCGTCTTCTCGGCCGTGCTGCTACCGGCCTGGGCTGACTCTCGCGGTTGCCTGCCTCGCCTCTTCTTCGACCGGCGGAGACCCACCTCGAAGTTGCCGTTCGGGCCCCGGGTCAGCTCGACGGCGCCCTCTTCATGCGCGGCCTGCAGGAACTTGCAGAACTTGCTGTAGCCGAGCTCCCCCTCGTCGAAGCGCGGATCGAGCTCCAGCATACGCCGCTTCACGTCGCTGTCCCGTACCGTGCCATCCTTGCCCTCCAGCAAGGCCGACAGCACCTGATCCAGCAGCTCGAGCGCCGCCTTCATCGTCAACTTCGGGCGCGCCCTTCGCGTCCGGCCCTCACCCGACGGCGGCGGGCGCTCCTCGCTTTGGCCACCGGCAGGCTCCTTCCGCCTTCTGGCCGCCGGAGCGCGGCGCGGCTCCTTCTGCCTCTCGCGCACCTCCCCTTTGGCCGCGGAAACGGTTTCGTCGCTGGGAGCGACCCCGTACTGGCCGTTGTCCATCTTCTGAATCGAGAGCAACCCTCGAGAGGCCGCGTCGACTACGAAACGGTTGAACTTGTTGTAACCTTGCTCCTTCTCGTTGAACGACGGGTCGATCTCGAGCATCACTTGCTTGAGCCGGTCGGAGCGCATCGTGTCACCGCGTCCCACCATCTTGCGAACCGCCTTCGCTGCCAGCTCCCAGGGATCATGGCGTTCCAGCGGCTGATCGCCCGCCTTGCTCAGACCGGACAGCGCCGAATAGCTGTAGTACTCATCGCAGTTCTGGACCAACAGATCGGAGCTCGATTCCTGAATCCCTACTCCGATCACGTACTTGCCGTACTCCTTCAGCTTCAGCACCAGGCTGGAGAAGTCGCTGTCCCCCGACATCAAGATGAAGGTTCTGATCTCGGGTCGGATGAAGACCAGTTCCAACGCATCGATCGCCAAGCGGATGTCGGTGGCGTTCTTCTTCGACGATCCGTACGCCGGCGCGAAGATCAGATCGATCGACGATTCCGACAGCGGCACGATGTACTGCGGATAGCGCCGCCAATCGGCGTAGGCGCGTTGTACCGCGACTTTGCCCCTGATTACGTGCGAGTTGAGTAGGTTGCGGAGCTCCTGCCCGAGGTTCGACCGGATCCCCATCGTCACGTTGTCGAAGTCGATGAGCAGAGCTGCCTGATGAGGTCCACCGTCGGGTCGTGACTCGACCCGGCGCTCCTGTGAATCCTGACGCATTGTACGCCTCTCGTAAGTTGATATTCTACATACGGTTACAAGTGTCGAGAGGCAGCCTTGAATCCTCGCGCGAGGGACGCGTGGTAGCGCCGGAGGTGCCACGCAGTGAATCCGGGCAGCAGCGCCGACGGCCGGGTCGATCCCGTCGCCCACGGCAGCTGTGCCTCACACCCTCCGACTTCGCGCCGCTCGGGCTTGCTGAGCGGCTGGCTCTCGTCAACAACAGAATCAGCTGCGACGCGTGGCGCGCTCGGCCCTGACGATGCGCGAGAGCTCGACGCGTCGCACTTTTCCGCTCCCCGTCATAGGGAACGAGTCCACGAACCTTACGAGGTCCGGGACCTTGTACTGCGCGATCTTGCCATGGCAGAAGTCCTTTATCTCCTCGCCGGTGACGATCGCGCCTTCGACTGCCACTATGCAAGCGCAGATGAGCTCGCCGAGGACCTCGTCCTCCACGCCAACCACAGCGGTCTCCTGAACGGCAGGATGAAGACGCAGCAGATCCTCGAGCTCTCTGGGGTAGATGGTGTAGCCACCCCGTGTGATCGTATCCTTCTTCCTACCGATGATGTGGACGTAGCCATCCTCGTCGATCATCCCGAGGTCGCCGGTCCGGAAGAACCCATCGTCGCTGAAGACCCGGCTGGTCTCGTCGGGCTGCCGGTTGTAGCCCTTCATCACATTGTAGCCACGCACCGCCAACTCGCCGACCGACTCGGGAGGCAGAGCCGAGCCATCTTCAGCCAGCACCCGTGCCTCTACACCCTCCAGCACCCGACCCACCGTATAGGTGCGCTTGTCCGCCGGGTCTGAGCGACGCGTCAGCGAGACCCAAGGCGAAGTCTCCGTCAGTCCGAAGGCGATCTCCAGGTCCGGCACCAGCCGGCCACGAATCTCGCGCGCCAGCTCGTCCAGTACCGGCGCGCCGGCCACGATGCCCGTGCGCAGCCGCCCGAGGTCGAGCTCGTCCACGACCCCACTACGTAGCTGCATCACGAACATCGTCGGCACGCCGTGGAGAACCGTCGCTCCGAATCGCGCCGCCAATTGCAGTGAACCGGCCGCGTCGAACTTCTCCATCAAGACCACACTGGAGCCGACGCTGATCGCTGAAATCAGCGCGCCCAGGCCGAAAATGTTGAACATTGGAATGGTGACCAGGGTCACATCATCCTTTGTCATTCCCAAGGCCAACGCCGTGGACCCGTTCGTCTCCACCAGGTTGGCGTGGCTGAGCATGACACCCTTGGGCTTGCCCGTCGTGCCCGCCGTATACAGGATCGCGTAGACCGACTCGGCTGGCTCGATAGCGACCTCCGGGAACGATTTCCCTTCGCCGCTGGACACCAGATCCTCGAACTGGAAAATCCGGTCATCGTACCACAGGTCCTCCTCCCCTACCGTGACCACGTACTGCAAGTCCGGCAGGTTGAACTGCATACGCTCGAACAGCTCCAGATTGTCGAGCCCCTCGAACTCCTCGGCGACGATGACCACGGAAGCCTCGGAATTCCGCAGCATGAACTGCAGCTCGTGGACCGAGTACGCAGGGTTGAGCGGGACGATGGTCGCGCCCAGGTTCGCCGCTGCCAGCGCCGAGATGACGAACTCCGGCCCGTTGGGGAGGTCGACGGCGATGCGGTCATCCGCCCCCACCCCCAGATTGTGGAGGGCGGCGGCAAGCGCCCGCGCCTGCAAGCGCGCCTTCCCGTACGAAAGGCCCTCCTTCGCCGACCTGACCAGAACGAGGTCCGGCTGCTCGGTCGCGAAGCGGTCGAACACCTCGCCAACCGACAGGCCCGCGAAACGGTTTCGATCGCCTATAAGTGGCCTCCCTAGCGCGAGTTCCCAAACTTTTTAATCTGCCACCAATAGAAGCGGCCGTCAAATCCCGGCTCAGGACGCCCCGAAGATCGCCGACCGCACCACCTCCACCCCCACCTCCTGGACCCAGGCGCCTTGCTCGGACCGGGCCACGCACCCCACGTCGGCTAACAGCGTGTAGTCGGAAGCCTCGCGTCGGGCCAACCGCTCCCGTGCCTCCAGGAAGCTAGCGTCGTCGATCTCACCGTCCAGTTCTGTGGGAAGACCCACCTCCCGGAGCGTTGCACGGACGCGCTCCGCCACCCCCGGACGGGTCATCCCGACCGCCTCACCCAGCGCGGCCTCCAGCGCCAGCCCCACCGCCAGGGTCTCGCCATCGAGCCAGGAGTAGCCCAGGATCGCTTGCTGCACCCGGGCGCTCCGTTCCCCGAACTCCAGCACCTGCCCGTAGCCGGCCTCCGTCTGGTCGCGGCGCAGAACCTCCGCCTTGATCTCCAGCGAGCGACTGATCACCGCCGCCAGCGCGGACGGTTCACGTGCCATTATGGCACCCAGCGAGGTCTCCAACTCCTGGAGGTAAGCGGAGTCTGCGATCAAGCCGTGCTTGAGCGCCGGCGCGAGGCCAGCCAGGTACTGCGGCCTCGGCAGCGTCCCTAACAGCAGCGGGTCGATCAGCACCAGGCTGGGAGCGTGCCGCAAGCCGATCAGGTTCCTCCCCGCTTCTGTATGCAGGCTCGCCCTACCGGCCAGAGGCGCGTCCAGCATCGCCGCCAAGCTTGTGGGTACCAGTGCCAGGGCGAGACCGCCGGCGTAGGTCGCCGCCAGGAAGCCGGCGAGGTCGCAGGTCACTCCGCCGCCCAACGCGATCACCAGCGTCTCCCGTCCGAGACGCGCCCGCGCCATTCCGTCGGTCAACTCACCCCAACTCTCCCTCGTCTTGTTCCATTCGCCGGCCGCGAACTGGACGACTCCGACCGGACGGTCGCCGCCGGCGAGCGTCTCGCGGAGGCGATCGGCGTAGAGTCGGCCGACCTGACTGTCGGTTACGATTAGGTAACGTTCGGCCGCGCACTCCCCGGCGATGATAGCGCCGGCATCAGCGAGGAGTCCGGGTCGCACTCGTACATTATAGGAGTGGACCGGAGGCGCCCGGTCCAATGCCACGGCGATCAGGTAGTCTGTCTCGGGCTCGGCGTTCATCGTCAGCGGTCGATCGAGGTCGCTGGAGGGTGGGCCGACGGAGGTTTGAAGCTAGCGCGTGTCACCTGGTTGATCAAATCGCCGGCTCGGGGAACATCTGTTCGTCAGCTCGCCGTCGTCCCGCTCGCGGAAATTCATCAACAGGGGTTACAAAACTCTTCCCTTTTTTTTATTTTGTTCCTATCTTGATGCGAGTCAAGAAAAAAGTGGGCATGGGTGGAGGTGAGGATGAATAAATTGATTGCCTCGAGCGCGGCAAGAATCGATGAACTCCTACAGGAGGGGTTCCAATCGTAAGCTCAGGAGCAGACGCAGCTCCCAGCTTAGCAATACAGCGTCGCGCGAACAGGCTCCGCATCGGGTTTGCCTACAACCTGAAGCCGACGGACGACGAAGTGTCGGCGGCGTCGGGTGAATCTTCTCCTTCGACTTCTCCTGCAACGCTCGCGACTCGATCGCTGGAGGCGCTCGCCGCTGGCAACGGGCGTCGTGTCCTAGAGGACACATACGCCGAGTGGGATGACGAGGAGACGATCGCCGCGATCGAGGCGGCGCTGTCGCGCGCCGGCGAAGTGATTCGCCTCGAGGCCGATCAGGATTTTCCGTCCAAGCTGCGGGCGGCCCAGCCCGACATCGTCTTCAACTTCGCGGAGGGCATGGGCGGCCTGAGTCGCGAGTCACACGTGCCCGCCTTCTGCGAGTTCTGGGGTATCCCTTACACAGGCAGCGATCCCATCACCCTGGGTATCTGCCTGGACAAAGCGCGGACCAAGGAGACACTCAGTCACCACGGGATACCCACGCCCGAGTTCCAAGTTGTGGAATGCCCGGACGACGTGCGGCGCTCGTTGCCGCTACCTGTCATCGTGAAGCCCCTCCACGAGGGCTCCAGCAAGGGCATCACACAGCGATCCTTCTGCGCCACCTGGAGCGACGTCGAAGCGGAGGTCGCCCGGGTGGTCGACCGGTACGACGAGCCGGCCATCGTCGAGAGATTCCTCGGTGGACGGGAGTTCACCGTGGCCCTCCTGGGCAACGATGGTGACGGCCGCGCTCTGCCGATCGTCGAGCTCGACTTCGCAACGCTTCCCCGCGACGCTCACCCCATCTATGGCTTCGAGGCCAAATGGGTCTGGGACGTTCCGGAGAGGCCGCTGGACATCTTTCACTGTCCAGCCCGGTGCACACCGGAGCTACAGCACCGGATCGAAGAGATCGCAATGGCAGCGTTCCGGAAGCTGCGCTGCCGCGACTGGGCCCGTATCGACATCCGCTGCGACGAGCGCGGTGATCCTCAGGTGATCGAGGTGAACCCGCTCCCCGGCGTGATCCCGGACCCGGCCGCGAACTCGTGCTACCCGAAGGCCGCACGTGCCGCCGGTCTCTCGTTCGACGAGCTGATCGTGTCGGTCCTGCGAGCCGCAGCCGCGCGCTATGACGTCAAGGTCCCAGGCTAGCGAAGAGAGCGCCCGCGCCACAGCGACTGCGCCGGAGCTGCTCGGCCGGCAGGGCGGCAAGCGTGCCGCCGTGCTGGTCGACTCCGTGGCCGAGGCCTTCGTCACCGGCACAAACGAGACGGCGCCGGCGACCTCGACCGAAGGGGTGGTCAAGGCCCTGGACTCCCTGGGTTACGAGACCTCCCTTCTCCCGTTGGAGCCCGGCAAGGCGGCCGCCTGGCTGAGCGAGATCGGGGCCGGCGAGTTCGATGTCGTCTTCAACCTCTGTGAATCGGTACACGGCTATGCCGCTGCCGAGCACCTGGCGGCCGCGGCGGTCGAGTTGCTGGGCCTCCCGCTCACCGGGGCCCGCTCGACCACTCTCCTCCACTGTCTCGACAAGGACCGCTGCGCGGCGGTCCTCCAGGCCCATGGCTTCGCGGTTCCAGCCTGGCGGCGTGTGCGCCAGAGCGACGCGCCGCCGGAGGACTGGGACCGATTCGCGGCTATCGTCAAGCCGGCGGCCCAGGACGCCTCCAACGGCGTCCATCCGAATTCCGTCGTGCGGTCCCGGGCCGAGCTCGTCGACGCTATCGAGCGGCTTCGCCAGCACTGGGGCGACCTGGTGATACAGGACTTCATCGAAGGTCGCGAGATCAATCTGGCGATCGTCGGCAACCACTTGCTGCCTCCCGCCGAGATCGACTTCAGCGATCTGCCCGGCGGCACGCCGCCGATCGTCTCGTTCGCCGCCAAATGGCAACCGGGCAGCCCGGAGGATGCGGGGACCCGTCCCGTCTGCCCGGCGCCGTTGCCAGCCAAGCAAGCCGAGGCGCTACAGCAGCTGGCGGCGCGCGCCTGGCGGCTGATGGACGGCAACGGCTACGCCCGGGTCGACATCCGCCTCGACGCGGACGGCGTGCCCTACGTGATCGACATCAACCCCAACCCCGACCTTTCTCCCGACGCCGGCCTCGCCCGGCAGGCGAAGGTCGCCGGTTGGAGCTACGAGCGGCTGATCGAGAAGATCGTCGAGGAAGCGCTGCTGACCGCCCGCGATGGCGGCTGGAAGACTCGAGATTGGGTCACCCTGCCGCCAAGAACGAATGGACTGAGAGTCCGGGAGCCGGTCACGTGACCGCCACGGCCCCTTCC
>CP070722.1:2455663-2478381 GCA_020350785.1 Gemmatimonadota bacterium | reverse complement strand
TCGTGGAGGGCGTCGATCATCTTCTGAGCGCTCTCCTCCATCTCGATCACCTGGCGGTCGATCTGCGTGACGAAGTAGTTGTGTGCGATGTTGATCGGAATCGCGATCGTCAATCCAGCAGCCGTCGTGATCAAAGCCACCTTGATTCCGCCAGCCACCGTCGTCGCCTCCACTTCGCCGGCCAGCTCGATCGCCTGGAACGCCTGGATCATGCCGACCACGGTACCCAGAAAGCCGGTGAGCGGCGCCAGGTTGGCCAATGTGGCGAGCCAGACCAGTCCGCGCTCCAAGCCTGAGAGCTCGATCAGGCCGGCGTTCTCGATCGCCTTCATGACCCGCTCCGTGCCCTCTTCGTGGCGCCGGAGCCCGGCCAGCAGGATGGCCGCTGCGGGGGCCTTCGACTCCTGGCACCGCCGCATCGCCTCCTGGATGCGGTGCTCGGCGAGCAGCTGGTCGGTCTCGGCCAACAGGCCTCGCGTGCGGGCGCCCTTGATCTGCAGGTCGATGAACTTGTAGACGATGACCAGAGCGCCGAGGACCGCGAAGGCCAGCAGGGGCCACATCATGAAGCCGCCGTCCTTGAACGTCTGCACGAGATCGAGCCTCTGGCCCTGGCCGAGAGCCTGGACCGCCATCAGCGCGGAGAGCGTGATACCGCCCAACTTGAACCTCCTGAGCTTACAGCGGCCTTCTTTTCGCCACTGTAGAAGTAAATAGGCCGAGGATCGGGGAAATGCGGAGGCTAAGCTAGAGAGCCAATCGTCGACTTGTCAAGGCTGGCGGAGCAAGCCGAAGTCCGCGGCCGTCAGGCCTTGTGGCAGGCCGCCTGGCCGGCGCCGCCGACATCCCTGAGACCGGGGACCGCCGTCCGGCAGATCTCGTCCTTGTCGGGATGAGGGCAGCGGGGGTGGAAGGGACAGCCCGGCGGCGGGTTCGCTGGGCTGGCGATGTCGCCCGACAGCAGTACGCGGCTCCGTGTCCTGCGGACCTCGGGTACGGGCACGGCGGCAAGCAGCGCACGGGTATAGGGGTGGCGCGGGCTCTCGAAAAGCGATTCGCAGCGTCCCGTCTCTACGACGCGGCCCAGATACATGACCGCGACCCGGTCGGCGATTTGCCGGACGACGGAGAGATCGTGGGTGATGAACAGGTAGGTGAGATGGAGGTTGCGCTGCAGGTCTGCCAACAAATTGAGTACCTGGGCCTGTACGGAGACGTCGAGCGCGGACACCGGCTCGTCGGCAATGATGAACTCCGGCTCGACCGCCAGAGCCCGTGCGATGCCGATACGCTGACGCTGGCCGCCCGAGAACTGATGCGGGTATCTCATCGCATCGGCGGCGTGGAGCCCCACCAGAGCCAACAGCTCACCCACGCGCGCTTCGGCGGCGGCTCCGCGAGCGAGGCCGTGTACGTGCAGGATCTCTCTTAGCATGGTGCCGACCGTCAGACGCGGGTTCAAGGACGCGAAGGGGTCCTGGAATATGATTTGGGCCTTGCGACGCAATCGTTTAAGGCCCGGCCTATCGAGGGTCAGGGCATTCTGACCGTCGAAAGTCACGACGCCGGCGGTCGGCTCCATGAGCCGCAGAAGCGAAAGGGCCGCCGTGGTCTTTCCTGAGCCCGACTCTCCCACCAGGGCCAACGTCTCGCCGCGCCTGACCTGGAAGCTGACGCCGTCGACCGCCCTGATCTGACCAACGGTCCGGCCGAAGACCCCACTGCGGATCGGGAAGTGCTTGGTCAGGTCCCGGACCTCGATCAGTGCTGATCCGGCGTCACCGTCCGGTCTTGGCCACGGCCGCTTCATGCCTGGGCCTCCCGCCCGCCCAGGGCGTCCCAAGCGCCGGCGACCCGGCGTTCCGGCTCGCTATCCAACCAGCAGCGCCCGGCCCTCTCATGGGCGGCCAGTGGCGGCGCCTCGCTCCTGCAGCGCTCCCAGGCGTAGGGGCAGCGCGGGTGGAAGCGGCAGGCCGGCGGCCAGCTTCTTGGGCTGGGAACGCTGCCCGGTATCACTGCCAGACGTCGGAGCTTCTGCGTGACTCGCGGGATCGAGCGCAGGAGCCCCTCGGTGTAGGGATGTTTGGGGTCTCGGAACAGCTCATCGGTCGTGCCGCGTTCGACGACCTGGCCGGCGTACATGACGATCACGCGGTCGGCGATCTCGGCGATGACCCCCAGGTCGTGACTCACGAAGATCATCGCCATGCCCAGAGTCCGCTGAAGATTCGCCAGCAGTTCCAAGATCTGGGCCTGTATCGTAACATCTAGAGCCGTCGTAGGCTCGTCGGCGAGCAATACGGCAGGATCACAGGCGAGCGCCATGGCGATCATCGCGCGCTGTCGCATGCCGCCAGAGAACTGGTGCGGGTACGAGTTGACGCTCTGCTCGGGGTCGGGGATGCCCACGAGCCGGAGCATCTCGACCGCGCGGGCTCGCGCCTCGGCCGAGCCGGCCTTCCGGTGCAGCCGCACCGCCTCAGCGATCTGTTCCCCGATCGTCCATACCGGATTGAGGCTGCTCAGCGGTTCCTGGAAGATCATCGAGACTTGGTTGCCCCGGACCTGACGTAGTGCTGCTTCCGGCTCGTTCATGAGGTTGCGATCGCGCAGCCAGATCGCCGAGCCGGGCTCGATGCGGCCGGGAGGGTCGATCAAACGCAGGACCGACAGGCAGGTGATGCTCTTGCCGCAGCCCGACTCGCCGACGATTCCCAGTGTCTCACCTGGCCGGAGCTCGAAGCTCACCCCGTCGACCGCGCGGACTGGGCCGTCAGTTGAATGGAAGTAGGTGCGCAAATTCTCGATCCGGAGCACGGCTTCACTCATGGATCAAGTCCTCAGCCGCGGGTCGAGGGCGTCGCGCAGGCCGTCGCCGACCAAGTTGAAGGCAACCACGGTGATGACGATCGCCAGTCCTGGAAACGTGGTCACCCACCAAGCCTGGAGCATGGCCTCGCGTCCGTCGTTGATGATGTTCCCCCAGGTTGGCGTGGGCAGTGGCACACTGAAGCCCAGGTAGGACAGGCCGGCCTCGATGAGGATGATGTTGCCCAACCCCAGGGTCGCGGCGACGATCACGGGCCCCAGTACATTGGGCACGATGTGGCGGAGTATGATGCGCGGGCTATTGAGACCCAGAGCACGGGCCGCCAGGATGAACTCACGCTCGCGCAGCGACAGTACTTCACCGCGCACGATTCGCGCCGTCGACGGCCAGAGCGTAAATCCCAACACGACGATGACGATCAAGAGCGAGGGCTCGAAGAGGGCGATCACGGTAATGAGCAACACGAGTCGCGGGAAAGAGATGAGCGTATCGACGAGCCGCATGAGCACCGTGTCCACGGCCCCGCCGAAGTAGCCGCTCACGGCTCCGATCGCGGTCCCGAGCGTGATCGAGATTGTCACGGCTATAAAGCCGATGGAGAGGCTGATGCGCGCTCCGTAGAGTACCCGCGTGAAGACATCGCGGCCGAACTTGTCAGTCCCCATGAGATGCTCAACGGAGGGCGGCAGATGGCGAGTGGCGGCGATATCTCCGATCACGCTGGGCTCGTAGCCCGTGAGAAAAGGTCCGAGCAGAGTCGCCAGATAGAGGGCGATCATGAGGTAAAGTCCCAGCATGGCCACACGGTTCTGCTTGAATCCGAGCCAGGCGATAGCCCATTGCGAGCCACCCACTCGAGCGTCCAGCCGGTGCCGACTCGAAACGCCGCTCACGACCCAGGTCAGGCCGAGGGTCACGGCGAGCGTGAGCAGGGCGACCCAATAGTCCAGTCTGCCGGCCGTGAATGTTGCTTGGATCCTTTCGTTCGCGAAGATCGATACCGTGATCATGCTGAGAGCCAGCCCCAGCAGGGAGAGTCCGGCGTGCGTGTGGCCTTGCCGCAGGTGCGCCAGGCCGGGAATCAAGGCCATCAACAGCCTGAGAGCGCGATGCCTGATCTCGCCGCTGCGTTCAGGCATGTCATTCATAGCGGATCCTGGGATCGACCAGCGCATACAGGATGTCGGCGATCAGGTTGGCGACGACGACCAACGCTGCGAAGATGAACGAGGTCGCCATGACCGTCGGATAGTCGCGCTGGTAGATCGCATCTACTATGGTGCGCCCCATCCCGGGCCAGCTGAACACGTACTCCACAAGCACCGCTCCGCTGAACAAGAACGGCAAGTAGAGCCCCAGCAGCGTGATGATGGGTAGCAGCGCATTCTTGAGCGCGTGCTTGAGGATGACGGATCGCTCGGGCACTCCCTTGGCGCGAGCGGTCCGGATGTAGTCCTGCCGTATCACTTCAAGCATGGAGCTTCGCATGTAGCGAGCTACGCTGGCGGCGGATGACACGCCCAGAGCGATCGAGGGCAACACGAGGTGGCGGATTCGGTCGCCCAGCTTCTGCCCGGCGCCGAAGAGGTCGTAGTTAGTGCTCGTCACGCCACTGGCAGGAAACTTCAGAAACTCGGGCCACCAGTCCAATTGGTGGACCTTGTACGCGAAGATGAGGATCAGCATCAGGCCCAACCAGAAGCTGGGCATAGAGTAAATGAACAAAGCGCCCACGGTGAGGACGTTGTCCATGGTCGAATACTGGCGGACGGCCTGCACGATGCCGATCGCTATGCCGATGGCAAAGATCAGTAGCAGCGATGTGCCGCTCAGGATCAGCGTGTTGGGAACGCGCTCCAACAGTATGTCTGACACGGGCCGGTTCTGTGTCAGGCTGAAGCCGAAGTCGCCCGTCAAGAAGCTAGCTATCCAGCGGAAGTACTGGATGTAGAGTGGCTGGTCGAGGCCCCAGTTGCGGCGCATCTGCTCGAGAACGGCCGGGTCCACGTCGGGGCGCATGTACAACGCCGTCGGGTCGCCAGGCGCGACGTGCATGAAGATGAACACTAGGGTCAGCACGCCGAACAGCAGCGGGACAGCCTGGAGCAGACGCCGTGCGACGTAGGAGGTCATCGCGGCAGCTCCCAAGGCCTCACTTCGCCACCTTGGTACGGTTGCCTGGTGAGGCAGGCTGGCGGCGACGTCTTCGGGTTCAAGGCTGCAATGTCCATTGGTGCAGATTCTGATAGACGCTGTAAGTGTCTATTTTTGTGTTTCTTACACGATTGGTCAGTGCGACGGCCTCCCCGTAGAACCAGAGGAATGCCAGGGGCCTGTCGGTGGCAATCACTTTGGCCGCCTCGCTCCAATATCGTGCGGCCTGATCACGGGTCGTAGACGCCAGCGCCTGGGGGATCAGCGTATCGAGGGCCGCGCTGATGTAGCCCGTGACATTGTACTGGGCATCAGGCGGCCAGAACTGATCTCGGACGTGCGTTCCGTCCAGAGATGAACTCCAACCTACGAGCGCCGCCTGGAACTGACGGGTCCGGTCGAAGTAGACGAGGTCATTGAGCGCCGAGCGTTCCAACAGGCGGAGCTCGACATCGATTCCCACCCGGGCCAGGTGTGCCTGAATGATCTCTGCGGCAGAGGAGCGCAACAGGCCCGACCCCGGCGAAGTCACCAAGGTGAAACGGAAGGGCCGACCGTTGCGATCGAGGATTCCGTCGTCGTCGGTGTCGCGCCAGCCGCGGCTTGCAAATATGGCTCTGGCGGTGTCGGGCAAGTACGGGTCGGGCTCGAGCGACTCGGCCGCGGCCTGGGCGAAGATGGGAGGCCAGGGTCCGGCGGCTGGAACGGCGAAATCGGCTACCTGCAATCCGTCGAGGATACCTTGCCGGTCGATAGCCAGAGACAAAGCTCGCCTGATCACGGGGTCAGCGAAGGGCTCGAATCGAGCGCCGTTCCAGGCGATGAAGTCATAGAACCTGGCACCGCGCGAGGCGAGCCTGAACCGCTGTGCCTCGGCCAGCCTTGGCAACAGCTCGGGAGGGACCGGGTTGACGACGTCCAGGCTGCCGTTCTCCAGCTCGACCACCCGCGTCGTGGCTTCGGGAACGAAGCGTATGACGACATTCTCGATTTTGACCTCCCCCGCGAATCTCGGGTTGGCCCGAAGCGCCAACCTTTCGCCGGGCAGCCATTCAGTTACGAGATAGGGTCCGCTCACCACCAAGCTGTCTCCCGGCTCTCGCAGGGCGGGGTGACGCGCCAGCGCCTCGATGGTGGGCTCGTAGTCTCGGTAGACATGTTCCGGGACGATGCTGTAGCCCGAATGCTCGAGCATCTGAGGGTAGCGACGCGAGAAGAAGAACGTCACGCGGCGGGGTTCCCGCGCCACGACCGAGTCGATAGCCCTGTAGTAGTCGCCGTAAGGGAAGTCGCTACCCAGGCGGCGCATCAGGTTGTAGGTGAATACGACATCCTGGCCATCGATCGCCTCGCCGTCGGACCATACGGCGTCGCTCCTAAGGACGTAGGTGATGGCGGTCGAGTCCGCATCGAACTCCCAGGCCCGGGCGAGGGACATGTCGTCAACGGAGTACTCGACTCGACCGTTCTCCCAGCGGGCCGAGTTCAGTCCCGGATAGAGGAGCCTTCTCAGCTCGGAATCCAGGTCGTAATTGCGATGCGCCAGTGGGAAGATGAGGCCGACATCGCTTGGTTCGCCGATGATGAGCTGCCGCGCCGGAGCTTGGCGCTCGCAAGCGACGCTGGTGACGGCGAGGGCCGTTGCCAGGGATAGACCGACCAGCTTGAAGCTCATTCCTTCCCCCCTGGCGCGATTCCGGTCTCGTTGGACTCGATGTACCAATCCTTCACGTTTGTCAAACTTCCTCGCATGTCCATTCTGACGTTAAGGACGCGTTCGCGTGTGCCGTTGGCGCGCACATCGTAATAGAGGAAGGTGTAGGGCTGGTCTTGCTGGATGATCTCTTGGTACTCTCGCCAGAGCGGCAGCGTCACACTCCGGTCATCCAGACTTGTCACCTGCGCGAGTATCTCGTCGACACGCGGGTTGCAGTAAGACGCCCACTGGTAAGGCCCATCGATCTGCGAGCAAGCGAACAGACTCCGATCATCCAGACGGAACTCGGTTACCCAGCCGAGAACGAACGCGTCGAAACGTCGCTCTGCACTCGTAATGTCCATCGCCAGGCTCTGTGCTTCTTGCACGCGCGGACGGACCTCCACGCCCACCTCCGCCAGGTCCCCCTGTACCAGCGTCAGGATGTCTTCGCGAGTCGTGTTCGGATTGGTACGTAGCTCGAAGGAGGCTCGCACACCCTCGCGCTCGCGGATGCCATCGCCATCGGAATCGATCCATCCCGCGGCGGCCAGCAGCGCCTGGGCGCTGTCGGGATCGTAGGGAAGCGGCTGGAGCGTCTGGTGAAAGGCCCAATGAAACGGCGGCACCGAACCCAGTGCCAAGGTGCCGAGACCGTTCTTCACCGACTCCAGTATCCGTTGACGGTCGATCGCCAAAGTCAGGGCGCGCCGGACGACTGCGTCTCTGAATAGGGGTCTTCGACTGTTCCAGTTGATGAAGGTGTAGCTGCGCGTGGGATACGTTATGAGCCGGGTGTCGGAGCTTTCCTCGATCTGGGTAACCTGCGACGGCTCGACTGAGATGTAGACGTCGATCTCGCCGTTGAGTAACGAGGCCAGGCTCGTGGTGGGCTCGGTGATCACCCGGTAGACGAGCCGATCCAGGAAAGGCCTTCCCCCCAACGACTCGGGGAACCCGGGGTTTGCCTCGAACACCCAGTGCTCGCCTGGCCTGTGCTCGACGAATCGAAAAGGACCGTTGCCGACCGGGTTCGCCGTCCCGAAGGGGTGTAGCCTCAGGTCAGCCGCTGGCACGTTGCCCAGTATGTGGGCGGGCATGGGTGGCACTGAGATCCAGGATTCGAGAAAGCCCGAATGTCTCTTGAGGAACAGGGCCACGGTGAACGAGTCGCGCACGACGGCGCTGTCGTAAGCCGCGAAGCGGGCCGCGCGCGGATAGGCGGTTCCAGGATCTTTGATGCGATCAAAGGTGAACTTGACGTCATAGGCAGTTGTCGGTGTCCCGTCGTGCCAAGTCACGTCGTCCTGGAGGTAGAAGGTCAAGACCAGTCCATCCCCGGCCGCGGCGGTGTCCCAGCGCTGGGCCAGATAGGGGATCGGATTCAACTCTTCGTCGTACTTGAGCAGCGTGGTGAAGAGGGCGTAGCTCTGCAGTTCTTGCGAGAACTCATCGATACTGACGAAGGTGTTCATCGAACTCGCTTCCGCCAGATAGGCGACGACCACCGTTCCGCCGTAGCCGGGCGTGACTGCGGTGGAGTCGCCTTCGGGTTGCCGGTCCCCTGTGCAGGTCGCCGTGAGCAGAGCCAGGCTGAGCGTGCCGATCAAAGCTCGTCGCATGTCGATCATAGGCCTCCGGTTCAGTATTTCTGCCGATCCTGGGGTATCCACCAGCTGGCTATCGATACGAGCGTTCCGCGGGCATCCATCTCTACGCCCTGAATGCGGTCCGAGACCGCCGTCAGCTCGTCCAGCCACATCAGGAAGGTGAACGGTTGTGCGGCCTGGAGGGCGTCGGAGAACTCGGCCCACAGTCGCTTTGCCTCTTCGTCATCAAGAGTAGCGGTTGCCTCATCGATCAGACGGTCCACGTGCGCGTCCTTGAGCCCGCTTCGATTGTAGCTGCCAGGGCGGTCCGCCTCCGAGGAATGGAAGAGAGAGGCCGGGTCGACGCGGAAGTTGTCCAGTACCCAGCTCTGGACGACGGCCTCGAATTCGCGCGCTCGATGACGCGCCAATAGCGTTTGCCACTCCAGAGTCCTGACCTCGGCGGCTACGCCGACTTCGGCAAGTTGTGATTGCACGACTTGGGCGATATCGACCCTTACGGCGTTCTCGTGGTTGGTCATCAGAGTGAACCGGAAGGGTCGCCCGTCAGCGCTCTCTCGAATACCGTCGCCATCGCGGTCGATCCAGCCCAGACTCGCGAGGATCTCGGCCGCCTGTTTGGGATCGTACGGAAGCGCGGGCTCGGGCGTGTACATGGGATGCCAGGGTGCGATCGTGCCAGTGGCGAGCTGGCCGTAGCCGAAGAGCAAGACTTCGATAAGCTGTTGTCGGTCTATGGCCATCGTCAGTGCGCGCCGCACGCGGGGATCCGCGAGCAACGGCAGACGCAGGTTCCAGCCGATGTAATAGTACTCGCGGAAAGGAAAGCTCATGAGCCGCACGCCGGCGCTGCGTTTGACTTGAGCCGCCTGGTGGGGGAAGAGCGACCCGTTCACGTCGATATCACCCGTCAGGGTCTCGGACAGCAGTGTCGCAGGTTCGGCGATGAAACGGAATATCACTCGATCGAGGCGCGGCGGGCCGCCCAGTGCTTCGGGGAAATCGGGATTCCGCCTGAGCGTCAAGCTCTCTCCCGGCCGCCATTCCTGGAACCTGAAAGGTCCGCTTCCGACCGGCTGATGATTGAATTCGGCTCTCGCCATGTCGGCGGCTGAAACGTCGGCCAGCAGGTGCTTGGGAACAGGAGCCCACCAGAAGCCGTCCAGGGGTCGCGCGTGGGGTTTGCTGAAGTCGAAGCGTACGGTGAAAGAGTCGATAACCGTGCACGACTGGACGTGCTTCAGGAAGGCAGAGGAGAGCACCGAAGCGGTCGCGGGGTCTTTGGCGCGGGCGAAGGTGAACTCGACATCGTATGCAGTGACCGGCCGGCCGTCGTGCCAGCGCACTTCGTCGCTGAGGTAGAACGTGACCGCCTGTGGCTCCAGTTCCCAGCGGGCCGCGAGGTAGGGACGTGGCTCGAGCGACGCTCCGTACTGGATCAGCGGTGTGAACAGCATGTAGTAGATCACTTCGTTGGTGTTCTGGTCGGTATTCACCAGGGGGTTGAAGAAGCCCAGGTCGGCATTGATTGCGACGATGGCGGTACCTCCGCCGTTGCCCTCTTTCGCTGGGCGCTCGGCCGAGCCATCCGCTCCGCCACAGGACAGAGCGCCGGCGAGGCAGGCGAGACGGAGCAAGTTCACCAGTTGCCCGTTCATAGGCGCCAGGTCCAGTCGGGGTCCGAGAAGCGCCGACTGTAGGCGTCGGCCCTCGCGTGTTCCTGCTCGGTCAGCACGGACTCGACGAGGTGGAGTCCCAGCAAGCGCTCTAAGCCGTTGGCGAGACTGTCGATGAGCTCCGCCCAGGTGGGCAGGTTCTTCACGAGCTCGTCGAGCGCGGCAGTCTGCTCGCTCAACAGGCTCTTGCCGCGCACCCGGAGAAGCTCGATCGTGGGCGACTGGTCGCCACTGAGTAGCAGCGAACCGTGCTGAAGCAGCACGCCTCCCTCGCGAAGCTGGGCGCTGCCGAGGAGTTTCTTCCTTCCAGAGACGATCGCGCCACCGTCTACGTCTTGGAAGCAGGGAATCGTCGACGGGCGCATGCGGCTGCCGATGTCGCTGACGATATCGATGTCGGCGCCGAGCAGCCGTAGCCCCGCGTACAGTCCTTTGTGAATAGCGTCGTAAGTGCGCCGGGGTCCCCCCAGTTGTCTGTCTCCGACACAGACGGAGTAAGTCACTTCGTGGTGGTGGTAGACGGCGCGGCCACCCGTGGGACGGCGAACGAACTCGATGCCTCTGCGCGCCGCCTCGGTCTCGTCGTAGTGGCCTCGGGCCGGTTGGTTGCGGCCCAACGAGATGCAGGGTGGCCACCAGCGATAGAAGCGGAGAACGGGCGGGCCGCCCTCGCGTACCGACTCGGCCAGCGCCACGTCAACGGCCATGTTGCGGCTGCCGTTCGTGGCAGGTGTCTCGACCAGGCGCCAGGTGTTGGGTTCTGCCGCGAGGCCGGATTGGCCCTCCGGCAGATCATCCCGCTCGCGCGCCGGAGGTCTTGCGACATTCACGATCGGTTCAGCCCAGTAGAGGGACGGACTCGGAGTCGAGCGGCAGGGGAGTAGCGCGCCGGACCGCCGTCCGCCGGCCTAGGTGTCGCCGGCGCGATACCGCACGTTGGGTTGTCGGTTCGCCTTGGCTTCGTCCAGGCGGCGAACCGGTGTGCTGTAGGGTGCGTTCTTGACGAAATCCGGGTCCTTCGCTGCTTCGGAGGCGATCTGCAGCATGGCGTCGCAGAACCGATCGAGTTCCTGCTTCGTCTCCGTCTCGGTCGGCTCAGTCATGATGGCCTCGGCCACGACCAGGGGGAAGTAGATCGTCGGCGCGTGCATGCCGAAGTCGAGCAGGCGCTTGGCTACATCGAGCGTGCGGACACCGTGCTTCTTCAGAAAGGCGCCCGAGAACACCGATTCATGCATTCCGCGCCCGTACGGCATCTCGTAAGTATCGCCGAGCCGTGCCGCTACGTAGGCGCTGTTCAGAGCTGCCGCCCGCGCGGTCTCAGGGATGCCCTCGCGGCCCAACATGCGGATATAGGTGTAAGCGCGCACCAGGACGCCGAAATTGCCCCAGAAGCCATGCACCTTGCCGATGCTGGTCGGCCGTTCCCAATCGAGAGAGTAAGTACCGTCGGCGTCATGCCGTAACGTGGGCAGCGGCAGAAAATGCGCGAGGTGCTCCTTCACCGCGACCGGTCCGGCACCCGGCCCGCCGCCGCCGTGTGGGCTCGAGAATGTCTTGTGCAGATTGATGTGGACGATGTCGTAGCCCAGATCGCCCGGCCGAGTGATGCCCATCAAGGCGTTCAGGTTGGCGCCGTCCATGTAGAGTAGGCCGCCGGCATCATGGACCAGCCGCGCGATTGTCTCGATGTCCGATTCGAACTTACCGAGCGTGTTGGGATTGGTCAGCATCACGCCGGCTACATCGTCGCCTAGGACGCTCTCGAGCGCCGCCGGGTCCATCCGCCCTTCTTTGCTGGACTTGAGAGTGAGAGCCTCGTAGCCCGCCATCGTCACCGTCGCCGGGTTCGTCCCGTGCGCGCTGTCGGGGATAATGACCTTCCTGCGTGGATCGCCTTTGGCCGTGTGATAAGCCCGAAAGAGGAACGCCCCGACCAGCTCGCCCTGCGCCCCGGCTGCGGGCTGCAGGGTGATGGCATCCATGCCGGAGATCTCCTTCAACGCCTCGCCGAGCTCCCACATGAGCCGCAGTGCGCCCTGTACCGCTGCTGTGGGCTGGAAAGGGTGGAGGTCGCTCAGGCCGGGGAGGCGGGCTGTGGCCTCGTTGACCTTAGGGTTGTACTTCATCGTGCACGAGCCCAGAGGATAGAACGCCTTATCGACGTGATGGTTCTTCAAGGAGATGGCTGTGAAGTGACGCACCACTTCGTTCTCCGGTACCTCAGGCAGGCCAGGCGGCTTGTCGCGCATCGCCCAGGCGGGAATCAGCTCCGCCAACGGTCGCGTCGGCACGTCGGGCCGTGGAACAGTCGTGCCGCGGCGGCCGGTGTGGGAGCGCTCGAAGATCAGAGGAGCGGTCGGGTTCTGGGGGTTCCTATCATTCATCTGGGTCTACCGGTTTGACCTTCCGGTCCGATTGTCTGAGCCCACAAGTCAGAACTCGTAGCTTTGGCCGGGCTCGAGGATCTCGACGCGGGCGCTGGCACCGACACTTCGCGCGAACGCGCGGGGATCCTGCGCGATGATGTCGAAGGTGTTGTAGTGCATGGGAATGACGGTCCTGGGCTCGATCATCGCCACGGCTTTGACGGCGTCATCGGGGCCCATCGTGAAGTTGTCGCCGATCGGCAGACAGGCTACGTCCACCTGACCTTTCAACAGCTGCATGTCGGTGATGAGCGCCGTATCGCCGGCATGGTACACCGTCTTCCCGTCGAGTGTGATCAGGAAGCCGCCCGGAACCGTGGTGAACTGGCCGGTATCGTCGCCAGCGACTGCGCCACCGTGGAGGGCGGGCGTCATCTTTATCCGGCCCACGGCGAAATCGTGGCCTCCGCCGATGTGAAGAGGATGTGCGTTCTCGATGCCCTTCACCTGCTGGGCGAAGGAAACGATCTCGAAGGTGGACACCACCATGGCGCCGGTGCGTTGCGCGATCTCGAAGCCGTCGCCGATGTGATCCTCGTGGCCGTGGCTGAACAGCACGTAGTCCACTCTGGTCAAGTCGCCGGGGCCGATGTCGGCGATCGGATTGCCGGTCAGGAACGGATCGATCAGTAGAGTCGTGCCATCATTCGACTCCAACACGAAGCAGGAGTGACCGTGGAACGTGAGCCTAGGCATCGGAAGCTTCCTTGAGCACATCTACGAGTAAGTCAACCTCATCCTTGCAGCGCTTCTCGGTGAACGCGATCAACAGGCCGTCTACGATGTCAATGTGTGGAAAGCGGGACAGCGCGACGCCGGGCAGAATGCCACGCTTGGCGGCCTGTTCGATGACAGTTCGGGCGGTTCCCCGAGTTCTCACCGCGAACTCACGGAAGAAAGGTGCGCCTGGGAACAGCGGCTCGATGCCGTTGGCCACGAGCTGATCGAAGGCGTAATTGGCGATCTGAGCGCTTGCCTCGGCCACCTCACGCAGGCCCTGGCGGCCGACGGTCGACATGTAGACGGTTGCAGCGAGTGCGTTGAGACCCTGGTTCGTACAGATATTCGACGTCGCCTTCTCGCGGCGGATATGCTGCTCGCGAGTCTGCAAGGTGAGTACGAAGCCCCGGCGCCCCTCGATATCATCGGTGAGGCCAACGATCCGGCCGGGCATGTGGCGGATGTATTCCTGTTTGGCGGCGAACAGGCCGACCACGGGACCCCCGAAGCTGAGAGCGTTGCCCAGCGGTTGGCCCTCTCCGACGGCGATGTCGGCACCGCACTCGCCGGGGCTTTTCAACACGGCCAGAGAGATCGGGTCCGCCACGGCGATGAGCAGGGCGCCCGCATCGTGTACCATGGCCGCCGTCGCCGCTAGGTCTTCGATGATTCCGTAGAAATTGGGACTCTGGATGATGACGGCTGCAGTCCGATCGTCCAAGAGGTCAGCCAGTGAGTCGAGGTCCGTCATTCCCGAACTCGTCCGCGGGCCGATCTCGATCGGTATCCTAAGGCCGAGGTTGTAAGTCTCCAGAACCTGACGGTAGTGAGGATTGACGGTGATCGAGAGGATGATCTTGTCCCGCTTCTTCTGAATGCTGTGCGCCATGAGTGCGGCTTCCGCCATGGCCGTCGCCCCGTCGTACATCGAGGCGTTGGCGACGTCCAGGCCCATCAGTTCGCAGACCATGCTCTGGAACTCGTATATCGACTGCAGCGTGCCCTGACTGACCTCTGCCTGGTAAGGCGTGTAGGCCGTGTAGAACTCGCTGCGTCGTATCAGGTGGTCGACTGCGGCGGGGACGTGATGGTCGTAGTAACCGGCGCCGGCGAAGCAGATGAGATTTTGGCAGTCCTGCGCAAGCTCATGCAAGAGCTTCACCGCCTCCCATTCAGAGAGCGCCGGCGGCAAGTCGAGCGGTTCATTGAGACGGAACTTCTCCGGGATATCGGTGAAGAGCTCCGCTTCGCTGGAAATGCCTATGACGCGCATCATCTCTTGGCGGTCCGCGTCAGAATGGGGGACGAAACTCATGTCACGCTTCGCTTTCTATTGTAACGTTCACCGCTCGGGCAGAGCCGGCCCACTCGCCAATTAGGACACCAGCTCCTTGTAGCGTCCGGGCGTCAACAGGTCTTCCAGCTCCGTTGGATCATTCATCCGGACCCGGATCATCCAGCCATCCCCGTAAGGGTCCCGGTTGATGACTGCCGGGTCGTCCAGCAAGGCTTCGTTGATCGCGAGGACTTCGCCGGCAACAGGGGAGTAGAGCTCCGAGACGGCTTTGACGGCCTCGATGGTGCCGAACGCTTCCATCCTGGCGAAGCTGCTGCCCACCTCAGGCAACTCCACGAACACGATGTCGCTCAGTTCGCCCTGCGCATAGTCGGTGATGCCGACGACGATCTCGTCGTCGCCGACTCGCGATACGTACTCGTGCTCCTCGGTGTAGAGCAGGTTGTCCGGGACTCTTGTCTCAGCCATGGTTCCTCCACTCCGATCGGTGCGTCGTGAGCCTCAATCTCGGTCGGCGGGTCACAATATCTGGCCCGGAAAGACGCCGCAAGGCGCACTTTCAGCCGCGGCACGGCGGCAGGAGTCGTTCGCCCGAGTCGGCGGACTCTGATGATAAAGAGTCTTGCTGTTGGGGGCAGCTTCACCTAGCTTGGCAAGGACGGCGTGCCAGTACGCGCGTCGTTTGCTTAGGTGCCCCAGGCTAGAACCCGAAACGAAAGGAGGTGGTCCAGTGTCCGTTGAACTATCTGGCCAACCGGCATGGGCGAGCGACTGCCTCGAGGCGGTGTAGGCTTGCTACCAGCCTCTGTCCGGGGGTAGTGATCCGGGCGACGCCTCAGGGCGTCGCGCCGGTTGAGCCAGACCCCCAGCCGGCCGCTGATCGACCGATCGGCGGCCGGTTTTTAGTGCTAGGCGGCTGGCTCAGTCTTCGGCGCGTGCGGCGGGCGGCGGTGGCCCTAGGTCGTCGAGGCCCACGGGGGGCTCACCGAGCCGGTAGGCGCGGTAGGTTGGATAGGCGAAGTCCACGCTGGGATCCTCGGCGAAACGGTTGAGTATCTCTGTGGAGACATGGTCGACCGAGGAACGGCGCCTCCGAACCGGCGTGAGATAGCGCAACGTCAGCAGGACGCCGGAATCGGCGATCTCGGTGTAGACGATCGGCGCCGTCGAGCCGAGGCGGAAAGCGAACTGGCGCTCGAGCTTTTCGAAGCCGCGTCTCAGATCGGGCACGATCTTCTGGTATTGGTCGTTGGCGATTTCCTCGACGATCTGACGGGCGCGCTTCCAATCGCTCTCGAAGGTGACCAACACCTGGATCTCCTGCCAGACGAGAGGGTTGACCGAGGCGGAAGCGAATACTTTGCCCATGAGGAACAGGCTGTTTGGGACGGTGACGATGCGCCCGGTAGATTGCAGCCCGTGAACCAGCGGCTTGCCGACTTCTAGTAACGTTGTCTTCAGCAGCCCGATGTCGATGACGTCGCCTGTTATGCCTTCGACTTCGACGCGACTGCCGATCTCCACGCCGCGCCGCGAGCTGATGTAGATCCAGCCGGCTAGGCTGCGAACGACATCGGCTAGGGCGATGGTGACGGCGGCAGCAATGAGACCCAGGATCGTTCCGATGTTGGCTCCGGCCAACGGCTCGGCGAACAGTGTCACAGCGGCGACTGCGAGTGCGATCCAGAAGGCGTAGGTGACGATCTTACGGAGCTGGTGACGCTGATTGACATCCTCGATGTGAGCGTCTATGCCGCGGCGAATGAGGCGCGATAGTCCGTAGAGGGCGGCGCCAATGAGGAGGAGAATGGCTAGTTTCTCCAAGACCCCGATGGTGGTGAGACTGCGCCAAACGCCATCGAGCACCTGAGGCAGACGCTTTGTCTCCTCTTGGGCGATACTTGCGGGTGTCGTTTGCAGGACTGGGAGGCTCATGACCGATCCCAATATGTGTGGGTCGGTGGCCACTGCGCCACCGCCCCGAGCAGCTGGTCCGCAGGGTTGAGCGATCCTTCTTATGTCTAGGAGTATGCAGCGCTCGAGCGAGTCGGCCGGTCAGGGTCGGCCAGGCGCGGTGAGGCCGAGCAGGTTCCGCGTACTCATGGCGTTTGCGGCGATCTACAGCATTTGGGGATCGACGTATCTGGCGATCCGCTTCGCGGTCGAGACCCTACCCCCCTTCTCTATGACGGGCGTGCGCTTCACGATCGCTGGAGGATTGCTTTACGCCTGGGCCAGGCTGCTGCGTGGTGTCTCTCGACCCAGCGGCTCTCACTGGGCCGCGGCGGCGCTGGTGGGGGTCTTGATGTTGTTGTTCGGAGTGGGCGGCGTATCATGGGCGGAACAGCGCATCTCCTCGGGAGCGGCGGCGCTGCTCGTCGGCGTGGGGCCGCTCTTCATGGTGCTGGTCGATTGGCTCTGGTACGCTGGCGAGCGTCCGGACGCCAAGGTGCTCGCTGGCATCGTGCTGGGATTCTGCGGCGTGGGTCTGCTGGTCGGGCCGGAAGATCTGGCGGGTGCGGGCCGAGTCGATCCGCTTGGCGCCATCGTGATTCTCTTCGGATCGATCACCTGGGCCTTCGGTTCGCTCTACACGCGAGGATCCCGACTGCCTTCCAGTCCAGCCCTGGCGACGGGCATGGAGATGCTCGCGGGCGGCGCTGTGCTGCTGATCGTCGGCGCGCTGGTCGGTGAGTGGCGGGTGCTCAGCTTTTCCGGCGTGGCTTCGCGGTCGTTGCTCGCCCTCGTCTATCTGATCATCTTCGGCTCGGTCATCGCGCTCAGCGCCTACCTATGGCTTCTGAAGTTCGTATCCCCTTCGAAAGTCATCACGCATGCCTACGTCAATCCTGTCGTTGCGGTCGTCCTGGGCTGGGCGCTTGCCGGCGAGCCCCTCAACCAGAGGACGTTGGCCGCTACCGCGGTGATCGTGCTGGGAGTGCTGGTCATCGTGAGCCGCAGGGAGGCGCCCAGAGCGCCGGTGCCGGAGATGGAGCACGGGTGACCGGCAGCCGCGTTCTTCAGCTACCGGCGAGGGTCTCGTCCTCTCTCAAGCGCTTTGCCACGGCGAATCCGGTGAATCCATAGATGATGGCGAAGAGGAAGCCCGTGTAATTGAGGATTGCCCAAGGCAGGTAGGCCAGAGTCGGGACACCAAGGGTGGCCGCCATGAAGACTCCAGCGGCCGACCAGGGAATCAGCGGTACGACAACGGTGCCGCTGTCCTCCAGGGTTCGGGACAGGTTTTTCGCCGCCAGCTGCCGGCGCTTGTAGGCGGGCGCGAACAGTTCTCCCGGCATGAGGATGGTGAGGTAGCTGGACCCTGTGATCAGGGCGGTAAAGACCGTTGCGCCGACGGTCGCGGCTATGAGCTGGCCGGTGGTGCGGGTAGCACGTAGCAGGTAGCCCAGCGCTACGTCGAGCAGGCCGGCGCGGTTCGCGATGCCAGCGAATGAGAAGGCGGCGAAGACGATGAGGGTCACCTCCATCATTGGGCCCATGCCGCCGCGCGATAGCAGAGCATCGACGGCGGGGTCGCCGGTGTCGGCCACGTAGCCGGTCACCATGGCCTCGACGACGTCGGTCAGCCTCTCGTGCTGGAAGATGATTGCCAAAGCTCCGGCCACGGCCGATGCGAGCAGGATGCCGGGGATGGTGGGTCGCTGACGAACGGCGAAGTAGAGGACCACGACTGCCGGCAGCAGGAGCCAGGGGCTCAGTGTAAAGCTCGAGGCCAGGATCGCGAGGATCTCCGTCACGCGGTCCGGCGGCGTGGCGCTCCCCGATTTCAGCCCGACCAGGACATAAACTATCAGACCCAGACTCCAGGCGGGCAAAGTGGTCCACAGCATATGGCGGATGTGGTCGAAGAGATTCGATCCGGCCGCCACGGGAGCGAGGTTGGTCGTATCAGAGAAAGGTGAGAGCTTATCTCCGAAGTAGGCGCCGGCGACCACGGCGCCGGCCGCGGCGCCCGGCGCGATGCCGAGCCCGGCGGCGATACCCATTAGCGCGATCCCCATGGTTCCCACAGTGCCCCAGGATGTCCCGGTGAACAGCGATACGAGCGAGCAGAGCACACAAGCGGTAGCCAGGAAGAAGCGTGGTGAGATTGTCTGCAGTCCCAGTTGCAGAAGGAGCGGTATGGTGCCTGCAGCGATCCAGGTGCTGATCAGCGCGCCTACGCTCACGAGGATCAGAGCCGCGGGCAGCGCCTTGGCGATCCCGTCGATAATCCCAGCCTGAAGCTCGGCCCAGCTGAAACCGAGGCGCGAGGCTACAAGGCCGGTGACGGCCGCTGCTGCGATGAGCAGCACCTCGATACGCAGGCGGAAGATGCCATAGCCCACCCCTAGCAGCAGCGCCATTACAACGAAAGGGAGCAGGGTCTCGAGGGCTGTTGGCCGTCTCTTGCCGGTGGAATGCGCCTGGGTCATGGGGTTGGCCGAGTTGCTCAGCCGTGTTTGATCCAGCGGACGATCTCGGGCAAGGTCGGCCTTTTGCCCGTCATCAGCAAAGCGACCCTGTAGATGCGGCCGCCGATCCAAGCGATCAAGAGGATGGCGAGCAGTTGTGCCAGAAAGACCAGCGGCACTTCCCAGAGGGCGGCTCCGCCCAGAACGTAGCGGCCCAGGAACAAGACAGGCGTGAAGAACGGGATCCAGGACAGGACGGTGGCTGCAGAACCGGTGGGCGAGTTCAACACGATCGGCAAAATCAGGACCGGGATGACGACCAGCAGGGTGACCGGGAATTGCAGTTGTTGGGCCTCCTGTTCGTTGCTGGCCAAGGCCCCAACCGAGGCGTACATGCCGCCGTAGAGGAAGTATCCGGTCAGAAACAGCCCGATGAACAGGAACAATGTGTCCCAACCCACCGGGAGGTTGCGGAGGAACTCCAGGCCGGCAAGTGCCGATGCGCTGCCGGCAAGCGGCAAGGCTAACAAAATTAGCAACAGCCAGGCAGTGATCTGGGTCAGGCCGACGGCGCCGACTCCGAGGGTCTTGCCAAGCATGAGTTCCCAAGGCCGGATGCTCGAGAGAATGATCTCGACTGTCTTGGTCGATTTTTCGGCAACGGCAGCCCGCAACATCATGGCGCTGTAGAGGAGCACAACGAGGTAGATCAAGAAGCTGAGGATGTTGGCAGTGACGACGGCCTCGCCTTGATTGCGACTGCCACCGTCCTTCGTCACCCTTACGGTCTCCAGCGCGACCGTGCGGGTCAGCCTCTCTTCTTGCTGCGGCGCCAGCCCGAGTGCCCGCGCTTGCACTCGCTGGACGGCGCTAGTCACGGCGGGTCCCAGTGTCCCTCGCACGAACGACTGCCCGACGTCGCGCCCCCAGAACTCGACTTTCCCTCCTTCCAGGACGTCGGCTGGGAAGTAGACGAAGCCGTCGATTTGCTCGGCGAGGACGAGTTGGCGCAGCGAATCGATCGTCGGCTTCCTCCCGCCGGCCTGCGCCGGGTAGTATGCCATGCGGCCATCTGCGAAGGGTGAGGTGCGCACTAGCTGCTCGGCAACGGCGCCACCGCTGTAATCCAGCACCCCCACGACGACCGCAGCCCCCGGCTCGTGGCTGGCCAGCAGGATGGGGAAGGCCATTGCGCCGATCACCAGGGTAGGGGCGAGCACGGTGCTGACGATGAACCAGCGACTGCGGACGCGTCCCAGGTACTCGCGCAGGATGACCGCTCTGATCTTATTCACGTGCCCGCGTGACGAAGATCTCGTGAAGGGATGGCTCGCTGACCTCGAACCGATTTACGATGACACCGGCGCGGACCGCGGCCTCGAGCAGCTGTTGAGGTTCGACGCCCTCTCGAAGTGCAACTGCGATGTGAGTCCCGCGCGGTTCTATGTGGTCGATCAGCTTCCTATCTTCCAGAAATCCGTTGCCACCCTCCAGGGCCAACAGTATCTGGCGTTGCCCGGCTAGCCAGGCTTGTCGCTTGATCGCCATCAAGGTCCCGTCAAGAACTTTTCTTGCGCTCTTGATCATGACGACGCGCTCACAGAGGCGTTCTGCCTGTTCCATATTATGAGTGGAGAATAGAACGGTCGCGCCTCTGCTGCGCTCCTCCGTCACGATCTCTCTCAAGATTTCCACATTGAGTGGATCGAGTCCGGTGAATGGCTCGTCGAGGATGAGTAAGTCGGGCTCGTGGAGTACCGTGCCGATGAACTGGACCTTCTGTTGCATTCCGCGGGACAGCTCCTCAACCTTCTTGTCGGCCCAAGCCCCGAGTTCGAGCCGCTCCAGCCAGGCGGTGGCGCGCTGCGCCGCCAGGCGGCGGGTGATTCCTTTAAGATCGGCTAGGAAGACAAGAAGCTCCAGAACCTTCATCTTCGGGTAGAGGCCGCGCTCCTCCGGGAGGTAACCCACGCGATTGCGTGTGGAGTCGCTGAGTGGGCTGCCCAGAACTTCGACCCTGCCGCGGTCGGCGCCAATGATGTCCAGTATGATTCTGATTGTCGTAGTCTTGCCGGCGCCATTGGGGCCGAGCAGCCCGCAGATGGTCTGGCGCGGGACCTCATGGTCGAGATCCTCGACGGCGACCTTGGTACCGTATTCCTTGTGGATCTTCTGAAGTCGGATCGCCAGATTGCCGCTCATTGCGCCTGCCATGGTAGGGTCCAGGCGCTCGGAGCGCCAGAGGGTTCGGCCCGAGCGATCCGGTTGGTGCCTACAAATAGTCAGTTCTGAGATACGCCATGTCTGAGACCACTTTGCTGGTTGAGCTCCTGATGGTCGCGGTCCTCGTCGCGATCGTAGTCAAGTACGTGCGTCTGCCCTATACCATTGCCTTGGTCTTCGCCGGCGTCGGTGTCGGGCTGCTGCCCGAGGTTCCGCAGTTCCCGGTGGCGCCGGATCTCTGGCTCTTGCTTTTCCTGCCGCCGCTGCTGTTCGAGGGGACCATCAACATGGACCTCGAGCTGCTCAAGCGATACGCGACACCGGTGGGATTGCTCGCCTTCGGCGGCACGCTCGTCTCGGTGATTCTGCTCTCCGCGGCTTTCCACCTGATGGTCGGTTTGCCCGTGACGGTGGCCACGCTGCTGGGCGTGATGCTGAGTCCGACCGACCCGGTGTCGGTCCTGGCTCTGTTCAAGGAGTACGGAGTCGCCAGGGGTCTGCAGACGATTGTGGAAGGCGAGTCGGTGTTCAACGATGGCGTGGCGGTCGTCCTCTACGTGATCGTGCTCGATGTGCTGCTGCACGGAGAGGTTGTGACGGTTGTCGACGGGTCCATCGAGTTCCTCAAGGTGGTCGCAGGGGGAGCGTTGGTCGGGCTCGTGTTGGGTTACCTCACACACAGGTTGTACTCGGTTATCGACGATCATCTGATCGAAGTTGGGCTCTCGGTTTCACTGGCCTACGGCTCCTACCTTGTTGCAGAGCGTCTCGAGGTGTCGGGTGTCATCGCAGTGGTGGTTGCCGGATTGATCATCGGGAACTACGGGCGGATCTTTTCTATGAGCCCCAGCACCCGCCTGAGCTTGACTCACTTTTGGGAGGTGGGTGCCTTCCTGATCAACGGTCTCCTCTTCCTGCTGATCGGATTGACAGTGGAGCGCGGCGGTTTGTTTAGCTATGCCGGTGACGTCGGAGTCGTGTTTGTGCTGATGCTGGTAACACGCGCAGTCGTGGTCTACTTCGTCATGGGTCTCTACCGGACTGCAGCTCGGCGCTCCCTGGCGGCGGGTTGGGTTCATGTGATCAACTGGGGAGGAGTGCGGGGAAGCATCCCGGTGGCGTTGGCGCTGGGCCTTCCGCCGGATGTTCCTGGTATCCAGGGCCTCAGGGCTATCACGCTAGGGGCCGTGTTTCTTTCCTTGGTGTTCCAGGGCATGACAATCAAGCCGTTGCTTCAGCGCTTGCGGTTGGTGCAACGTCCGCAAGAGCAGGAGGATTTCGAGCGGGCACAGGGACTGGCGATCGCGGCGCGCGCCGCGCTGAACGAGTTGGAGGAAGTTCATCGGCGTGGTGAGATTACGGACCGACTGTATGCCAAGCTGCAAGGGCACTTTGAGGAAGCCCGTCGTCGCGGCATGATGATGCTGGCCAGTATGACCCAGGATCACGGTGTGATTCGCCGGCGGCAACTTGGTCGAGTGAGCGAACGGATATTTTCCGCGGAGCGGGCGGCACTGGATGACGCGTTGCGACGCGGGCTGCTCAGCGAGTCGGTTTGGCACGAGCTGAAGCGCGAGGTTGACGCCCGCCTGATGGAAGGTGATGAGGAAGGGTGGGAACGCCTGTGGCAAGAGGAACATGTAGACGTTCGCGAGTCCGAGCTGGCCG
>CP070722.1:2435428-2455563 GCA_020350785.1 Gemmatimonadota bacterium | reverse complement strand
GTCGGCAAACAGGCAAGGCAGCTGGCGGAAGAGCACGTCTGGAAAGTGCAGCAGTTGGCATTCAAGAACAGGAATCCGGCCAACAAGCTCGATGAGGAAGCGGCCAGCGTATATCGGATGATGCTGGAACATCCGAGCGCAATGGGGTTGTGGGTCCGCAGCGAGCTGGGTGGCCAGAGCGGGATGCGCTATTTCCGTCGCATAGTGGTTGAGGAGGCCTGTCTCGCCTGCCACGGGGCTAAGGACGCGCGCCCACAGTTCATCAAGGACGGCTATCCCGAGGACCGGGCCTTCGACTTTGAAGCCGGTGACCTGCGGGGCCTATACTCGGTATTCGTCCCGGACTGACGGGGCGCCGTCGTCAGCGCGCCAGCCTAGCGGTTCATTCCAGTTCCGGCTTTAGCAGCTCGTACAGATGAACGTGCTCGATGTCGAACTCATCGAGCCAGCGGCCCAGCACGAAGTCGGGCCCGATCTGAAACGGCCTGAACCGGTATGGAGTTTCGACCGTGCCCAGCAGCACGCCGGCGTTGTCGAAGACTTTCCAAGTGGAGGGCGCCTCGAGCCCCGGACTGGGGTACTCCTCTAACCAGAGATTGCCTTCCGAGTCGACTAACAGAGCGTCGTAGGCCGGGAAAGTCTGGGTGAACGGCATGTCAGCCAGGGCCTCCTCGAAGCGGCGGCGATCATTCTCGTCATCGATCTCTTCCATCTCCTCCCGCTTGTAGCGTTCGATGTCTTGGTCGGTGACGAGAAGCTCGGGTTGATGCAGGCGGATGAGCCTCTGTAGGCCAGAAGCGCTCGAATAGTAGCCGACCTCGAACGAGTCACCGCTGCCGAAGAAGTAGCCATCGGAGTAGGCGGCCAGCTGCGGCTCTGGGCTCCAGAGCCTGCCGCGGACCATCACCGAAATGTGATCTCCGGATCTAGCTGTCTTATACAAACGCTCGCCGCCGGCAAAGGTCATCAGGGTGTCCAGAAGGGCGCCCTCCCCGTCGCAGAGCAGCAACGAGAGGGTGTCGCTTCTCAGGCCGTCCATCACTCCGCCGGCGCCGATGCTTTGCGCCTTGATGAGGAAGGATCCGTTAGCGAGTGGGGCGACTTGATCGGCGAAGGCGGCGGTGCCCGCCAGAGGCTCAGGGGTGAAGGAGCGGCTGAAAGCGCCCTTCGAGTCGAAGACCGAGATACGTCTTTGTCTCCAGTCGTAGGTGAGTAGCGAATCCTCCGCGAGGGTCGTCAGGCTCCTGAGTCCCTCGAACTCGCCCGGCCCTCCGCCTTCGCGGCCGGCTGAGCCCAGGTACGAACCGGTCGAGTCGTAGAAACGAAGCTCGTTGGCACCGGAATTCGCCACGACGACGCGGCCATCGTCCAGCCGGACTGCGTCGAAGACTCGGTAGAGCTGGTACTCCGGGGCGCTCTCGATCTCGCCGAGATTGAGAATCGGTCGCTGGGAGAGTCGCCAGCCTGCGCCCTCTGGCCAGAGAGGTCCGGCGTTTTCGACGATCTCTACGCCCGCGCTGTCGCGGACAATGGCCTTACTGCCGGCGCTGCCATTAGCTGAGCAGCCGGCCGCGACCAGAATGAGAGTCAAGTACGGCAGCGAGCGGAACTCCCTGACGGCAGATTCGAAAGTCATGTCGTTCGCCTCATCGAAAGTCAGTGGCTCTGATGCCGGTCAGTTGAGCTTTTTGGGATATTAACGTGTGTTCCCGGATCTTCACACAGTTGGACTGCTCTGGAGGTCCGCTTGGTTGCAGGGCGGCGCAAGATCAAAGCGCGGCGGCGCGCAGGCGGGCGGATTTCGCCATCTTGTTACCCCGCGGTATGTGAATGTGCCCCGGTCGTGTAAACGCGCGAGGAGTAGCTGACGTCTCAGGGTTGTAATGCCGGGCTATCGGGAGAACTGCTTGAGCGAGCCGACGCGAATGGAAGAGGGAGTATCGGCGCTGATAGAGGGCGCTCAAGCCGGCGATGATGGGGCGTTCGAGCAGCTGGTGCGCCGGTTCTACGACCGGATCTATCGCTGGGCGCTGGCGCGTACCGGCGACCGCGATGACGCCGACGACGTGACGCAGGAGGTCTTGGTGAGGCTACACCGTCATCTGGACGGATTCGATGGTCGTTCGCGCTTCACGACCTGGTTGTTTCAGGTGACACGCAGCGCTGCGGCGGATCTTCACCGAAGGCGGACACGTCGCGCGCGGTTGGCGCTGAGGGCGAGGCTGGGGTCTGGAAGGACAGAGGTGGTGGATCCCCGTGGAAGCGAGACGCAGGCGGATCTGGATCGTGCCGGTGGGTTGGTGGCCGTCTTTTTGGAGGAGCTGTCCGACCGCCAGCGCGAGGTCTTCGATCTCGTAGACCTTCACGGGTACGCGCCGGCGGAGGTAGGCGCGATGCTGGGGATGGAGCCGGTGACGGTCCGTTCCCACTTGTTCCGGGCGCGCAGGTCGATACGCAGAAAGGTGCTGGAGAGCCATCCGGAATTGGTGGAAGACTATGGCAATTGACTGTACGACGGCGTTGGAGCTGCTGCTGGAAGCCGAGCCGGCGGATTTGGACGGGAGCGCTAGCTCAGAGCTGTCGGTCCATGTGCGCGAGTGCGCTCGCTGCCGGGCTGTCGGGCAAGAGCTGCTCGTTCAGCAAGACCGACTGAGCCGCGAGCTGGCGGCGCTGCGGCCGGCGGTGGGAGTCGAGGATGCGCTTCAGAAGGCGCGTCGAGAGCGGATGCGCAGGAGTCGGCGTCGCCAGGCCTGGCGCCTGGCCGCGCCGCTGGCGGCCGCGGCGGCGGTGGCGGCGGTATTCCTGGCCAGAGGGCCAGAAGCGGGGAGGATGCCGGGGGAGGTCGTCGCGCTGCCTGCGTCGCGAATCGAGCCGTCGGTCGAAGTATCGGCGGGACAGAATGTGATGGTTTTCGAGACGCGTGATCGTTCGGCTAAGGTGATTTGGTTTTACTAGAGGAGACAGAGAGATGAGGAGACGGTCCACGATACTGATGGCACTGATCGCAGCAGCGCTCGGCGTCACAGCTTTGCTGAGCGGGTGCCAGAGCGGTGGTGAATATGCCGACCTCGACGTTCGGAGCTTCAAGCTCCAGTACATCGAGCCCTCCGCCGCTCAAAGGATCATCGACCCGTACGTCTTCGCCGATCGCGGGGGCATGATAAGCTACGATGAGCAGGAAGGTTTGATCACGGTGCGCGAGACGCCCGAGATGCTGGCACGGATCGAGGAGGTGCTGCAGCGCTACGATAAGCCCGAGCCCAGCGTCAAGATGCACTTCAGGATCATCGAAGCCGACGGCCAGAGTGTAACGCCCGACCCCGATCTTCTCGAGGTCGAGCAGGCCTTGCGGGATGTCTTCCGCTTCCAGAACTACCGGCAGGTGGCCGAGGCGGTGATGACGGGTCTGGAGTGGAGCGAGTTCCAGCAAAGTGTGGCGAGCAAAGGCGGGATCACGGCGGCGGGAAGCAGATACATCATCGATGGCCGGGTCGGCGAGGTACGAGTCGCAGAGGGTGAGGGCACCGTGCAGCTGGAGGTGGCGCTGCTCCATACCCAGTTCGGCCCAGCGTTCAAGACGTCGGTTAACGCCCGGGCGGGCCAGCTGTTGATCCTCGGTTCGGCACAAGTCAGCCCCGATGCCGGGGCGCTGATCTTGGCCGTGGAAGTCGAGCTGCTGGAGCCCTAGAGGACCGCGCGGGCGGTCTGCGCCACGGCGAAGCAAACGACGAAGGCGATCGCCAGAGGCATGAGCGCTCCCAGGGCCGTCCACTTTTTGCTCCCCGTCTCCTTATACATGGTCCAGATGGTCGTGGAGCAGGGGTTGTGAAGCAGCGAGAAGAGCATGAGAGACACGGCGGTCAGCAGGGTCCAACCCTGCTGACCGACGAGCAGTGCCTGGAGCTCGGTAAGGCTGTCGAGCTCCAGCATCATTCCGGCGCCTAAATAGGCCATGATGATCGTGGGCACGACGATCTCGTTGGCCGGGATGGCGATGATGTAGGCCAGCAGGATCACGCCGTCGAGTCCGATGGCCCGGCCCAGTGGATCGAGGAACCCTGACACCCACCCGGTCAGCGAGTCCCCACCGACAGAGATGTTGCTGAGCAGCCAGATAGCGCCGCCGGCGGGCGCGGCCATCAGGATGGCGCGCCAGAGCACGAAGAGTGTGCGGTCGATGATCGAGGTGTAGAGGATCTGGCCTATGTTGGGCCGCCGGTAGGGCGGCAGCTCGAGGGTGAAGCTGCTGGCCTCGCCTTTGAGCACGCTGCGCGAGAGAACCCAGGAGACCAACAGGGTGAAGAAGACGCCGATCAACACGACGCCGACCACGGCGCCGGCGGCGGCGAACGACGCCAGCGCCGGCGGAAAGGCTGCCGCGACGAAGATGGTGGCCAGCATGATGAGCGTGGGGAAGCGGCCGTTGCAGGGCACGAAGTTGTTGGTGAGGATGGCGATCAACCGTTCGCGCGGTGAATCGATGACGCGGCAAGCGATGACACCGGCTGCGTTGCATCCGAACCCCATGCTCATGGTGAGCGCCTGTTTGCCGTGGGCGCCTACCTTCTTGAAGAGCCAGTCCATGTTAAAGGCGACTCGGGGCAGGTAGCCCAGGTTCTCCAAGATCGTGAACGTCGGGAAGAAGATGGCCATGGGCGGCAACATGACGGAGACGACCCAGGCGAGGCCGCGATAGACGCCGTGCCAGACGAATCCGGTCAGCCACCAGGGCGCGCCCAATGAAGCAAACAGTCCGGCGGCGAATTCCTCGACTTCGAAGAACAGGAAGGCGAGGGCCCGCGATGGGTAGTTGGCACCGACGATCGTGATCCAAAAGATAGCCGCCAGGCCCAACAGCATGATGGGAAAGCCCCAGAGCCGAGAGGTGAGAACGCGATCGAGCCTCTCATCCCAGGTGGGTCCGGCCGGCTTGCCCCGCCGCACCGCGCGCTCGGCGATGGCTTGAGCGTCCGCATAGATCGATTCGACGATCTGGTCGCGAAACGCCAGGTCGCGGCCGCGGCGCAATTGCTCGGCGCGCTCGAGTATCCGATCGGGAGTGGTTGCGGTCCTGGTCGCCATCCGGTCCTCAATGGTGAGCGGCGGGTTCCGGCGCGCGCGATTGCTCTTCCACCAAGTCGGCCAGCTCGCCGTCTCTTACCGCTTCTTCCACCCGGCGATCGCCTTCCAGGAGGCGCATGGCCACCCAGCGCGAGTTGGGAAGTGTGGGATAGGCGGATTCGAGCAAGCGCGCCAGCTCGTCGACGGAACGGGCGGCCTCACCGCGGGCGCTGATGCGGTGTGGCTGTGTGCGGATGCCGCCGCTGGCCACGCCGGCTGCGGCCCGCAGCAGATCGTCCATCCCATGGCCCGTCCGCGCCACCGTGGGAACGACGGGCACACCGAGGTCCCGGGCCAGTGACTTGTGGTTGACCCTGATCCCCTTACGGCGCGCCTCATCCATCAAGTTGAGGCAGATGACCGCCTTGTCGGTGATCTCGAGGATCTGAAGCGCCAGGTTCAGGTTGCGCTCCAGAACCGTGGCATCGGCGACGATGATCGTGCAGTCCGGGCGGCCGAATAGGATGAAGTCGCGGGCGATCTCCTCGTCGGTGGAGGCGCTCAGCAGCGAGTAAGTGCCCGGTAGATCCACGAGCTTGTACTTGTCGCCCTCGAACTCGAAGCCGCCCTCGGCGCGCGCCACCGTCTTGCCAGGCCAGTTGCCCACGTGCTGTCTGAGGCCGGTGAGGGCGTTGAACACGGTGCTCTTGCCGGTGTTCGGATTGCCCGCCAGCGCCACCACGTAGTCCCAGTCCGTCGTGTCGATCCCCAATTGCCGCAACCCGAGGCGCGGGCGTGCTTCGGGCTCTACTACGGGGAGCCGTCGGCGGCGAATCGACTTCGGTCGCTTGCTGGTCATCTGGACATCACTCCGCGGCCGCCGTAATGGCCTCGATCTCGATCTCGTTCGCCTGCTCGCGCCGCAGTGCGATCAGGGCCCCGCGCACCCGGTAGGCGATCGGCTCCTCCAGCGGGCCGGGGAAAGCACACTCGATTACTGCGCCCGGTGTGATCCCGAGATCGAGCAGGCGCCGCCTACTGAAACCGGCGCAGCGCAGCTTGATTACGCGGCCCGATTCGCCGGGGCGCAGTGAAGTGAGCCTTGTAGGTGCCTCGACGGGATGTGGTAGCGGCACGACCGAGACGTTGCTCGCTGCCACCGGCGGCAAAGCCCGCTCCTCTTCGCCGTCCCAGATCACCAGATTCTGCGAACTCACGCGCCGCACCTCGATCTGCATCCCGGGCGCCAAACCGGCCGCGACGATCTTGGCGAGCGTTTCCGGGGGCTCGTCTTCGAGGTGGACAATCCGGGCCGGCCGCCCGACGGGCCATTCGGTCAACGCGGTCGTCTCCTGCGGCTCGAGGGCACCGGCGCTCGTCGGGATGGGATCCCCATGTGGATCTTCTTGCGGATACCCGAGCCGCGCCTCAAGCGCGTCCAACTCCTCTTCTGTGATGGCGTGCTCGCGGCGGTCGGCGTGGGCATGGATCTCCTCCAGCGGCATGCGCAGCTCGTCGACCAGATAACGCTCCAGAAGGCGGTGCGCCCGAATGACCCGGAGCGCCAGCTTGCGGCCCGTCTGAGAGAGGCGCAATCCGCGCCCGGTGGACTGGACCAGGCCGCTCTCCTCCATACCGGACACGAGGTCCAGAGCCTGCTTGACGGTCACACCCAGCTTGCCGGCCAACGATTCGGGCGTTCCGAGGGGGCCACGAGCTTCGCGGGCGTGAATGTGCTTCAGGGCATCCTCCATCTGGACGCGATCGGCAAGCTGGCGGGCCTGACGCCAGCGGTCGAGCAGGCCGCTGCGCGGCCAGAAGAGCAGGGCCCCGAGGGCGGCGAGGGCGAGGAAGAGGACCAGGAGCGGCAGCATGTTTAGTGCCCCCTAACTCAGGTTTTAGGCAATGCTAAAATCCTGAATCCAATCTACCCGCAGGGCGCGCTCGGTTCAAGGGCGGCAAGCCGAATCGCGCGCCTCGGCCCGCGGACTTGCGAGCGGTCGAGCCTCAGTTCACGGAACTTGGGCGGCGAAGACGCTGGCCAGCGATGGAGCCGCCAGGTAGAGCCGGCGGCGGCGCGGGTCGTAGGCGAGTCGCTCGGCTTCGGAGAGTGAGCTGAGGACCAGGCGGCGTTGCAGTCGGCCCTCATCGTCTAGCACGAGGACGACGTTGGGGTTGCCGTTAGGCGTATCGAGCAGCAGCCAGAGTTCACTGCGGACCGGCTGGGCATCGGCGACGAAAGTGAGCGGGTAGAAGGCGGATGTCCCCTCCAGTTCGCGGTTACGCGCGAAGAAGTGGTCACGGATCTGGGCAAGCTCGGGAGCGCTCAGTGGGGAGGACCAAACGAGGTTGCCGTCCCGGTCGAAGCGCCGCACCTCACCTTCGGCCAGCAGGATCAGCCAGAGGCCGCCATCCGAGGCCCAGACGGGCAGGGCCCAGTTGCGGAAGGTGGCGGGGATCTCGCCGGCGGCTATGGCGTTCTGAATCGCGGTCAGGTCCCAGACCTCATGGACTGGAGCAAGCAGCTCGCCGATGCTGTCGAGGGGTTGGCCGTTGGCGTCGAAGGTCCGGGCGAGGGCCGCCACTTGAAAGCCCATGGTGGCGATGGCCGCCCGACCGTCGTGGCTGAGATCAGCGGTTTGGACCGTGCTTACCGGCAGAGCATAGCTGCGCACGTACTCGCCGCTGAGGTTGAGGACTTGGATGCGGCCGTTGCCTGCGTCGACGACGCGAAGGGTGTCGTCGGTGACGGTCAGAGCCAAGGGCTGAGTGAACTCGCCGGGGCCTTGGCCTTCGGCCCCCAGGACGACCGGGGTTTCGCCGTCGCCGGGGATTGCCACGATGTAGGCCATCTGATAATCGATCACGAAGACCGTGCCGTTCTCGTGGACGTCGAGGTCGAGGGGAGTCGCCAGAAGCTCGCTCTCCAGAGAAACCACCGTGTCGACATCGGCGATGACCACTTCCTCGGGCGGGCCACCATCGTTACTGCTGCAGGCGCCGGCGATGAGGGCGGCGAGTGCCGGTACACAGGTGCGGGCCAAACGCTGCAGCGGGTGGCGTGCGGCTGCAGCAGGATGCGGGGCTGGGCCGGACCGGGCGGCAGCTAACGGATTTCTGGGCGCGAATCGCATTGTGGCCTCGCTATCATGAGGTCATGGCGGATCATTGGGCCGTGCAACCTGCAAGAGCCGGGCGAGCGGAGCAAGGGAGCGGCCGTCCGGGGCCGAAGACGGGCCTCGGCCGCGCAATCGGGCCGGCCGTGTGATGGCTCAGGGCCCAGCGCAGAAGTGACTGGCAGTCTCGAAAAGGACGCGTGCGCACGAGACCACAGAGTCGAGGTCTACCCACTCGACGGCGGCGTGGGCGCCAACGCCGGAGGGCCCATAGCACAGGGCGTCGATGCCGGCGGCATCGAAGATGGCGGCGTCGGTCCAGTAGGAGACCCCGCTTTCCTCCGGTGGCTTCCCGGATACGGCGGTGGCCGCCGCACAGAGGCTGCGAGCTACCGGGGCGGCAGGATCACAGACGAGTGGGGCGCGATGGAAGAAGCAGTCGATCTCGGCCTCCTCGCCGGCCGATCGCGTCACCCGGGCGAGTTCGCTGGCCACCTGCTCGACGCTCTCGCCCGGCAGGGTGCGGCGCTCGACCTGGAGCCGGCAGTGGGGCGCGTAGGTGCTGAGGCCGACGCCGCCGGCGATGGTCGCGCAGTGCAGGGAAGCGGGCCCTACGTGATGGTGGGTGCGACTGCGCAGCTCCTCCCGATCGAAGCGCTCGAGGGCGGCGACGATGCGGCCCATCTTTCCTATGGCGCTGACCCCGAGGTCCCAGCGGCTGCCATGGGCGGCGCGGCCGTCGGTGACGATGTTGCTCCAAACGAACCCTTTGTGCGTCAAGATGAGCCGGCCCTCGGTGGGCTCGGTGACCACGCAGGCATCGGCGCGGTGATGTGCCACGAAATGATCAGCGCCGATGCTGGAGTGCTCTTCGTCGACGACGAGCGCGACTACGATCCGTCCGGCGATGTTGTGGTTACGCAATGCGGCCGCCGCCGCCATCGCTGCGGCCACGCCCCCCTTCATGTCATAGCTGCCCCGTCCATAAACGCGTCCGTTCTCGAGCCGCGGCTCGAACGGTGGCACTTCCATCCCGGTCGTGCTAACCGTGTCGAGGTGACCGCATAGGACCAGGGTAGGTCCGTCGCCGTCGCCCAGCTGGGCCACGACGTTGGGCCGGCCGGGCGCGACCTCGTCGAGCCGGGCGTCCAGTCCGTTAGCGGCAAGCCAGTCGCAGGCGTAGCGCGCGATTTCGCTTTCACCATCCGACTCGTCAGGAGCCAATCCGGGGTTTACCGATGGGATACGGATGAGCGCCTGCAGTAGGTCAAGGAGGGTTTTGCGGGATAACGCTTGGCTGTCCATGGTTTCGCTCGGGTTCGTGTTGCGGTCGGCACTGGGCCGGGGCACGCATTGACGCTGGTTCGCGCGTGAGTCAGTCTTCCTGCGACTCGGGTGGGGCAAGGGCCCAACGTTATGACCTGGTCGGCGGCGGTGCGAGAGCGCTGCTCCGCGAACGTGCAGAATGATAGCAGAGCGAGGCGTATCGTGAACAGCAAGCAGTGGATCGTGCTACCCGCGCTGTGTCTGCTGGCGGCGTGCGGCGGCGATGCGGGGAGAGACGCAATCGTCATCGAGAACATCGGCGGTGTTCCCACGGTGATGAACCCGGAGACGGGTCTCTTGGGTGATACGGTGCCGTGGAAGTTGACGCAGTACCTGCTGGTGGCGGGAGACCAGCTGTACGATCGCCGGCCAGCTACCTACGCGCTGGATGTCGGGATCCTGCCCGGCGGTGGCGTCGCGGTGCTGGATGCAGGAAACCGGCGCGTTCTGCGCTTCGATCCAAACGGGATATTCCTGGGCTCGTTCGGTGGGCTGGGACAGGAGCCGGGACAGTTCGTGACACCGATATACCTGGAGGTTGCGAGCGATCGGATCTACGTAGTGGACCGCGGGCTCAATCGGGTAACGGCCTTCGACACGTCGGGCATATTCCTGTCGCGCTTCGAGATCGATCTGGCGGGGCTGGCCGGGACGACACCGCTGTTCGAGTCCGGTGGCAGCGACGAGCTGTACATGGCGGCGGAGCCCGTGCCGTTCCTGGAGGAAGTCAGGGACACGGGATCCGCGGTCATCTATCGGTTCGACGGCGCCGGGAACATATCGGACACCGTCGCTACGTTCCTGCCCTCTCGCTGGACGCCCATTGAGGACGCCGAGGGAAAGCCCTCATTCGTGAAAGTTCGTTTTGCACCGGGCCCGCGACTCTCCGCCATCCCTGGCAGGGTTGCGACAGTCTTCGGGGCCAACTATCAGATCGAGCTCCGCAACCCGGACGGCTCCGTGGCCCGGCGGGTCACCAGGACTTACGCGAACGTTCCGGTTGATGAAGCTATCCGCGACAGCGTGCTCGATCGGCTGGAGAAGAGTCAGGGCTCGCTGTCCCGTGAGGCACTGGAGCTGATCCGTTTCGCACCTGTCGTACCAGCGGTCGAGGGGCTGGTGCTGGACGATCAGGGTCGCCTCTGGGTGGACCCCTACGCGCCCGAGCCGACGCGCCGTGACGTATTCGATGCCGAGGGACGCTTCCTGGGTCCGCTTTACCTGCCGCAGCCGGTGGCCCTGGAGGATGTGCAAGGCGACCGGGCTTGCGGCGTGATCGGGGAAGTCACCGGCGAGTCGGCGGTTGCCTGCTATCGCATCGCCGGCGGCTAGTTGGCGATCTGATCTCCGCTGGCGGTTGAATGGCAGCTCAGCTCGGCACGCGCGAGCTGGGTTGGCTGCAGAGGGGGCGATGACCGGCGATGAGTGGGCTTTTCAGATCACCTCGTCGTAGCGGAAGCAGTCGACGATGTGATCGTTCACCATTCCGACGGCCTGCATGAAGGCGTAGCAGATGGTGGGCCCGACGAACTTGAAGCCGCGTCGTCGCAGATCCGTGCTCATCGCCTCCGCTTCCGGCGTCCGTGCGGGCAGTTCTTTGAGCGCCCGCCAGGCGTTCTTCCTCGGCACCCCGCCGACGAAGCGCCAGATGTAGGCGTCGAAGCTGCCGAACTCTTCTTGAACGCTCAAGAATGCCCTGGCGTTCTGAATTGCAGCGGCGATCTTGAGTCGATTGCGCACGATGCCGGCGTTCTGCAGCAGCTGAGCGCTCTTTTTCTCGTCGTAAGTCGCCACGATCGCGGAGTCGAAGTTGTCGAAGGCGGCCCGGTAGCTCTCGCGCTTCCTCAGAATCGTCTCCCAGCTCAGTCCGGCCTGGGCACCTTCGAGGACCAGGAACTCGAACAGCGTGCGGTCGTTGTGTACCGGGACGCCCCACTCGTTGTCGTGATAGGCGATGGACAGGTCGGTGGTGGCCCACTCGCAGCGCTTCATGGTCGGGGCTCCCGCTATCGTGTGCAGTGGCAGTCGGGATACGATCGCATCAAAACAGAATATGAGCTAGCGATCGGTTCGCCACCATCTGAGAACCCCAGGCGACGAGGAGCAAGCAATGCGATTCGCTGAAGAGACGGGTGTCCGCCTGGAGTTCTATCGCTAATGAGACAGCGCATCCGCAACCCCGTCGGGGTGGGGCATGACCTCAGGGCCGCCGGGGGTTAGATTGGTACGCTTCCGAAAACGAGAGTTGCTCGTCCCGGGTGAGGAGGGGCCCGAATGGGCTTGTTCGACGGCAAGACGGCCTTGATCTTCGGTGTTGCGAACGACCGCTCGATCGCGTGGGGGATAGCTCAGGCCCTCCACCGCGAAGGCTGTCAGCTCGCTTTCAGCTATGGTGCGGCGCCGCTGGAGAAGCGCGTGCGTCCGCTGGCGGAAAGCGTGGGGGCCAAACTGGTCGAAGAATGCAACGTCGCAGATGACACGGCGATCAAACGCGTCTTCAAGAAGGTAAGAGAGACGCACGGCACCATCGACGTGCTGGTCCACGCCATCGCCTTCGCGGACCGCCAGGACCTGCAGGGCCGCTTCGTCGATACCAGCCGCGACGGCTTCAAGATGGCGCTGGACATCAGCGCCTATTCGCTGGTGGCGCTGACGCGCGCCGCCGAACCGCTCATGAGTAACGGCGGATCGATCCTCACGCTCACCTACTACGGCTCGGTCAAGGTGGCGCCGCAATACAACGTTATGGGCGTCGCCAAGGCAGCGCTGGAAGCTTGCGTGCGCTACCTGGCTTCCGACCTTGGACCCAAGGGGATCCGCGTCAACGCCATCTCGGCCGGCCCCATCAAGACGCTGGCCGCCTCCGGCGTGGGGGGCTTCAAGAAGATCCTGACCTATTCCGAGAAGGCCTCTCCTTTGCGCACCCTAATCACCACGGAAGATGTCGGCAACACTGCGCTCTGGTTGCTGAGCGATTGGAGCCGCGGGGTCACCGGCGAGGTCGTCTACGTGGATGCCGGTTGGAACATCATGGGCCTGACGGTGCCGCTCGAGCACCTGGACGAGATCAAATAGCGCCGTGGTGGTATCCTCTACCATCGAGCTGAAGACCCGTGGCTACGCCGATATGCACGATATCACGGCCGAAGTGGCGGCGCGGGTCAGGGAGAGCGGACTCGGCTCCGGAATCGTCACGATTTTCTGCCCGGGCTCGACCAGCGGCCTGACCACCATCGAGTACGAATCGGGCGCGCTCTCCGATCTGAGGCGCCTATTCGATGAGATCGCCTCACCGGATCGCGACTACGCCCACAACCGGCGCTGGGGTGACGGCAACGGCCATTCGCACGTGAGGGCGGCGCTCCTCGGCCCTTCGCTGACGGTCCCCTTCGTAGACGCCGAACTGCAGCTGGGGACGTGGCAGCAGCTAACCTACTGTGACTTCGACAACCGCCCGCGATCGCGGCGGCTGGTGGTTCAGATCAGAGGCGAGTGAGGGGAAAGCGCGCCTGGGCTTGACTGGCGGGCGTGTGACTACTATATAGAGGATACACTACGTTGTAGTATCCTTGTGACCGTTGTATGGCGGGGGCGGTATGGCAGGTGAGACCGGAATACCAGAGCTGACGAGGTCGGAACTACCCGTTCTGAAGGTGCTGTGGAAGCAAGGTGAGGCGAGCGCCCGGGAGGTGCACGAGCGCCTACCCGCGACGCTGGGCTGGGCCTACTCGACGACGCGGACGACGCTGGACCGCATGGCGGCCAAGGGTCTCTTGGAGCGCCGCAGTTTCCATGGCATCAACGTCTATCGGGCGGCGATCTCGAAGGTGGCGGGCTTAGCGGGGGTCGTCCGCGAGCTAGCGCAGCGTGTCTTCGAGACCGACTACGCACCGGTGGTCTCGCTGTTCGCCGAGTCGAACGCCCTCACGGAAGAGGAGGTGGACGAGCTCTCGCGCCTGCTGGAGGAGGAGGGTTGACGCATGGCCTATGAGCTAATGGTGTTGGCGAACGAGGCTGCCAGGTCGCTAGTGAGCTTCCTGGGCATGGAGGCGTTGCTCGCCACGCTCGTGTTCCTGCCCGTCCTTCTCCTCAGCAGACTGTTGCGCGGAGCTTCGCCAATGCTGGTGCAGGCTCTGTGGGCGCTGGTGCTGATTCGGTTGGTGCTGCCGCTGGATCTGAAATCGCCGATCGGGATCGGAAGCCTTGCGGCCCCGGCTGACTTGATCCACGCGGTCGAGGCCATCGGTGCGGATTTCGGCGCCGTGCTGGCGGACGCTGCGGCCAGCGCCGGTGATGCCCGAGGGATTCCCTCAGGCGGTTCGGCGGCTGCGGGCACGAATGACGTGGCGGTGTGGCCGATCGCGCTGGGGCTGGCTTGGTTGGCCGGCGTCCTGACAATCGGTAGCCGGCTGGTGGGGCGGCGCCGGGCTCACCGTGCCCTCGTGCGAGACGCGAGCGCAGTGAGCGACGCACACTGCCTGGAGTTGTCGGAGCGCTGGCGCCGGGAGCTACGGATCAGGAGGCGCGTTCGGCTGGTCAGCTCGGACGAATCACTCGCTCCCTTCACGTGTGGGAGCCTGAACCCGGTAATCTATCTTCCGGCGGCGCTGTTGCGGCGGGAGGAAGCGGACGTGTTGGAATCGGTGCTGGCGCACGAACTGGCTCACGTGAAGCGCTGGGACGACCTGATGCTGATGGCCCAGCTGGCGATCGCGGCGTTGTACTTCTTCCACCCGCTGGCCTGGTTGAGCGTGCGTCGGGTGCGTGAAGCGGTCGAGCGCGGCTGCGACGAGCTGGTGTTGTCGCGCGGGCGACTCGCGCCGAAGACGTACGGGCGGAGCATTATCGCGGTGTTACGGCTGAAGCTGAGTGGGCATCCGGCGTTGGCGCCGGCCCTGGACTCGAATACGCGGAGAATTCGTATGCGCTTGCAGGCGATCATGAGGAAGCGCTCGCGCACTGGCTGGCGGGCGCGTCGGGCGCTGGCCCTGCCGGCGGCACTCGGCCTGGGTCTGCTGCTGCTCCCCTTGGCTGGCCGGCCGGTCGTGCAGTCCGAGATCGGCGCGGCGGTGCCCGGCCTGGGGCAAGACAGTCTGGTCTGGGTGGATCCGATGCCGGGTGCGCGCATCACCTCGTGGTTCGGGCCGGCGCTCAATCCGTTCACGGGGCAGGGGGCGCAGCACCGCGGAATAGATCTGGCGGGTGCGGCGGGCTCGCCGGTGCTGGCGGCGGCGGCTGGCGTGGTCGAGGAGGCGACGGTCGAGTATTCAGGGGGCAGTCAGAATGGGACCGTCGTCATCCTCGACCACGGCGCTGGGATCAAGAGCTTTTACTCGCACCTGGACGAGCTGCGGGTGGGCGTGGGCGAATCCGTGCCGGCCGGTGCGCTCATCGCGATCCAGGGTTCTACGGGAAAGGTGACCGGCGCGCACCTGCATCTGGAGATCTGGGTGGCGGGAGAGCCGCGTGATCCAGCGCTCTATATCAGGGAACTCTCGGCGGTGCAGCGCTGAGGGGTCTGATCAGCGAAAGGCTACTCGAAGTCGTTCGGGGTGAAGATGACCTCGTCCCGAGTGTCGTCTAGCCCGATAATCTCGCGAGCCTCTTCGGCCAGTTCCGGCGCGACGTAGATGGTGGCGCCGGGGAGCAACGGGCCGTGCAGCATGCCTTCGGCCGATTGGATGAGGTAGGGGATGCCGGCATTCTTCAGCAGGTTTCCGGCGGCCTCGGCCTCGAGCCGCGTCCTGAAGTTGGCCAGCTTGTAGAGCTTGTGCATGGGCGTCGTTCCTAACCGTCGCGCTTCCTTAGCAACGAGATCGCAGTCCTTATTATACCACTCATCCGGGCTGCCTCGCTTCTCTAGTGTGTAACGAAACGTCCCACCGCATCACTCAGTTCCGGATGCAGGCGGTAGCCATCCTGAATGATCATGTAGCCGCCTGATCGAATGCACCCGCGAGGTCGTCGACGCATCGGGACAGTGCGCCCAGGATCCCGACGGAGGCGTAGACGACGATGTCGAAACCGGTGGCAGCGACAGGGGCCGCAGAGTCTCGAGGATCGGTCGGGGAAGCTGCCCAGCGGCCAGCAGCTCCGGGATGTGAGGGAGCAGCTCGAGATCGGCGCCCATGCAGGCGGCGATCTCGGCGTCCCGGCTCGGCGTCACTCCGATGTGCCTTGGAGCTGACCCTCCACCCACGGCCGGATGGCGGCCCGGTCCGCGTCCGACAGGCGTGCCTCGGGGTGCACGGGCTTGTAGTACCACGGCGGCATCGCACCCTCGTCGACTTCCTCCCAGATCTCCTCGATCTTTTCCAGCCGCTCCTCGGCGTCGTAGCGGTTCCAGGTGGAGAAGTTCACATGCTCGCGGGCGTGATGGACGTGATCGGCGACGAGCCAGGAGACGGGCGCAACGTAGCCATACCAGGGCCAGTCGGTCTCGTGGGAATGGCAGTTGTAGCAGGCCCGCTCGACCACAGAGGCCACTTCGCCGGGCAAGGCGATCTCCTGTTCCACGGGTGGGTTTTCGCGATCCACGGGCACGAACTGAATGACGACGAATAGGACCAAGACCACAAGTGTAATCTTCTTGAGCATGTGCGTTGCCTCTATAGAGCTTGGCTTGTCAGCGCTGCATGGACCACCAAGTGAAGCGAGCGGAGGGCAAGCGTCAAGGGCGCTGGCGGTGTCGTCGACCAGTAATGACGATCCGTTGAGAGTAGTCGTTTATCCCCGCGAAAGGCGCGCGACGCCGGGCCTGTCTGGCGCATCTAACAGCGTGAGGTCAGAATGTGGAGCGGAACCCCAACCGACCTGGACACCTAGCTAGGGCCTGTCATGAGATTCAGCCGCCGTACACTCGCCATCGTCACCGCCGTCATCGTCCTGTCGGCCGCGCTGGGCGGCATCTACCTGCGCCTGCGAGCGCTGCAGGCGGAAAACGAGACGCAGGGAGCCGCCGCGACGGATGAGGATCGTCCAGAGGTCGAGTCGGCCCAGACTTTTGGAACCGAGATCGCGATCCCGGTGAGCGCCGAGCCGGTCCGGCGCGACACGCTGGTGATGAGCGTATCCGCTGCCGGCCAGGCCGAGGCCTTCGCGCGCACCCTGCTGCTGGCCGAGGTGGAAGGCCCGGTGACGCAGGTGCTGGTGCGGGAAGGCGACTACGTCAGTCAGGGTCAAGTGATCGCGCGTATCGATCCCGAGCGCTACGCCTTCGAGCTGGAGAGGGCGAAGGCGGCGCTGGAGCGAGCGGAGGCGAGCTTCGCCGAGCTGACGCTGTTCGACGAGGAGATCGGGGACGCCGAATTGCGGGCCGAGCGGCAGCGGATGGCCCGGGCGAGAAGCGGCCTGAGCGAAGCAGAGGTGGCGGTGCGCGAGGCGGAGCTCAACGTGCGCCGGGCGACGGTGCGCGCGCCGTTCGCGGGGGCGGTGGCGAACCTGGCGATCGTGCGGGGCGGCCGGGTGGCGCAGCGCGACTCGATCGCTGAGGTGGTGGACCTATCGAGGATGAAGATCGAGGTGCAGGCGCTGGAGACCGAGGTTCCGTACTTGGAGGAAGGTCGTGCCGCCCGGGTGACGCTTTCGGCGTTTCCCGACACGGCGTTGATCGGCCGGGTCGCTTCGATCAACCCGGTGGTGGATCCGCGGACGCGGACGGCGCGGGTGACGGTGGTGCTCAACAATCCCGAGGGTGCGGTGAAGCCGGGTATGTACGCGCGGGTGCGGATCGCGGCGCGCCTGTACGAGAACCGGATCATGGTGCCGCGCTCGGCGATCCTGGAGCGGGACAACCGCACCCTGGTTTTTCTGTTCGAGCCCGAGGGCGCCAGCAGCCAGGGTCTGGCGAAGTGGACCTACGTGACGACCGGTCTGGAGAACGAGGAGTACACAGAGATCGTCACCGGCGAGGGCACGACGATGCTGGAGCCGGGCCAGCTGGTGCTGACCGATGGGCACTACACGCTGATCCACGATGCGCGGGTTCGAATCGCAGAGGACGAAGAGAATGTGGAAGGCTGACCCGAGAATGTCGCGGGCCGGCAGTATCCGGCCACTGCAGGGCGAGCGGCATAGCAGCAGGATCTGGGGTAGCAAACGCCGCGTGCAGGCGTGGGTCTGCGTCGTCGCCACCCTGCTGGCGGTGGCCGAGGTTAGGGCGCAGCAGATCGACACCGTGCTATCGCTCTCTGAGGCGCGGACGCTGCTGCGCCAAGGCAGTCCAGAGTACCGCGCGGCGCGGGCCTCGGCGGACGCCGCCGGCGAGGGGGTGTGGAGCGCCTGGGGCTCGTGGATCCCGTCGGCGACGCTGAGCATGAACCTGTCGCGCAACGAGTTCACGACCCGGACGTTCCTCGATCCCACCGGTGTGGCCCAGGAGCTACCAGACCCGATCACCGACGTCGCCAAGTCGTCGTCGCAGGCCCTGATCTTCAACTGGTCGCTGTTCGCGGGCGGCACGCGCTTCTTCGATGTCGGTGCCAGCCGGGCCCGGGCGCGGGCCGCCGATCTCGCCGCCGAGGCGACCCTGGTGCGGCTGGAGTCGCAGGCGGAGGTCCAGTACTGGGAGGCGCTCAGGCAGCAGGAGCAGGCGCGTCTGGCCAAGGACCTGCTGGCGGCGCGCCGACGCGACGTGGAGATCGCCGAGGCCCGCTTCCGGATCGCCGCCGTCGCGCAGACCGATGTGCTGCAGGCCGAGGTGCAGGTCGGTCAGAACGAGGTGGCGGTTCTGCAGGCGGAACAGCAGGCGGAGGCAGCGCGGCGCGAGCTGTCGGCGACGCTGGGTATGGAGGAAAGCGTCGACTACCAGCTGAGCGACAGCGCCACCGTCTTCGATCCCAGCGGGTTGACTATCTCCGAGCTGGTGGTGATGGCGCGGGGCTCGAACCCGGCGCTCGCACGCTTCGACGCGGAGATCGAGGCCGCGGACAAGAGCCTCTGGTCGGCGCGAGGGACCTGGCTGCCGCGTATCGACCTGTCCTACAGCCTGAGTCGCTCGGAGCAGCTTCCCGGTGACCAGAGCCTGTTCGAGTTCGCGCCGCGAAACACGGGCAACAACTTCGGCATCCGACTCTCGTGGCCGCTGCTCAACGGGTTCGAGAAGAAGTGGCGGACCGGAGAGGCTTCGGCGCGGCTGCAGGAGGCGCGTCACAACAAGGTCAACCAGCTGCTGCAGAACGAGAAGGATGTGCGGAACCAGTACGACGCGCTTGTCTCGGCCTATCAAGCCTATCAGATCCGCAGCCGGCTGATCGAGTTGGCGCGGGAGTCGGTTCGCCTGGCTACCGAGCGCTACCGGATCGGCGCGACATCCTATCTAGAGTTACAGAGGGCGACCGACCAGCTGACCGATGCCGAGCGCGGCTTGATTGATGCGCGCTACAATTTCATGCAAGCGCTGGCGCGCCTGGAGGGCGCGATCGGCCGGCGGTTGGCGAGAACGCCATGAGATCTGGAAAGGGCGCTGTGACGGGTGACATGGCGATCAAGCTCAGCTGTTGCGGCGCGCTCCTCATCGGGCTCGTGCTGACGCTAGCCGCGTGCGGTGGTGAAGGCGTGGCCACGGGCGCGACGTGGGCGGGCACGGTCGACACGGTGGAAGGCGTGCGGGTGGTCAGCAGCCCAGCCGAGCCACTGTTGAGCGCTGCGGAGAGCTGGCGATTGGAGGAGCAGCTGAGCATCGGCGTGGTCGAGGGCGATCCCGACTATCAGTTCGGAGGGATCGCGGCGGTCGAGGTCGATGCGAAGGGCAACATCTACGTGGCCGACCAGCAAGCTCGGCGTGTCGCGATCTACGATTCCACAGGCGTCTTTCAGCTGGCCTTCGGGCGCCAGGGCGAGGGCCCGGGCGAGTTCGAGGCGCCCAACCGATTGCTGTGGAAGGGCGACACTCTCGTGGCTTGGGATCCGCGCCTGCTGCGCCTGAGCTATTTCGATCGTCAGGGCAACCTGCTGAGGGATGAGCGAGCCGAGCTGCAGACCTACAACCGGCTCGCGTTGCGACCGGACGGCATGTTCTGGGTACAGCGCGGCCCGATGTACTACTGGCCGATCAGGCCAGGCGTCGGCGGCATCGGCCATATCGTCGTCGCCGATGTAGCGGAGGAAAGTGCGGACACGGTGCTGAGCTGGGAGGACCAATCGACGATTCCGGTTCGCTTCGAGAATGGACTGACGGTCGTGCCGCGCCGCTACGCACCGCGCACGCAGTGGACCACCGACGCCGAGGGCAGGCTTTTCGTCGCCGCCGGAGACGAGTACGAGATCGACGTCTACGATATGGACGGCGAGCGGATCGCCGCGATCAGGCGCGAGCATACGCGGCAGCCACCCAGCGCCGCCGAACGCGACAGCGCCCTGGCGTGGCTGGAGGAGAACGCGGAGCGCTACGGTCCCAACGCTGACAAAGTTCGCAAGGCGTTCGAGATCGCCGAATTGAAGAGCGCCACCGGCGAGCTGCTGATCTCGGATGATGGTTACCTGTGGGTGCGAGTATTCGATGAGGATGTCCTGGCGAAGCAGACATGGGACGTCTTCGATCCGGAGTGGCGCTACCTGACGAGCGTCACGCTGCCGCCCACTCTGGAGGTCCACCGCGTCACCCGTGACAAGTTATACGGCGAGATGGAGGAC
>CP070722.1:2416998-2435328 GCA_020350785.1 Gemmatimonadota bacterium | reverse complement strand
CCGTCGCCGCGCCGATCCGGTCGAGCAGCGTGCCGATCTCTCCCACGATCTCGTAGGCGGCGTCCGAGCCGCCGAACCCGAAGCCCAGCGGCTTGAACACTCCCGCGTCCGACTCGATGGCCAGCACGTGATTGTCGATCTCGTCCCGATGCGTGTCCCGGTAGGTCAATGCGCCACGCAGGCCGTTCTCCTCGTTCGTCCAGAGCACAACCCGAACGGTGCGTCGTGGTCGCAGCCCCAGCGCGTGCATCAGGCGCACGGCCTCCCAGGCCGCGACGCTGCCGCCGCCGTCGTCCATGGCGCCCTGACCCACGTCCCACGAGTCGATGTGGCCGCCCAGCACGACCACCTCATCCGGACGCTCCCAGCCGACGATCTCGCCGATGACATTGCGCGATGTCGCGTCGGGTAGCTGCTGGGCCCCCATCTTCAGAACGACCTCGATCCGTTCACCGCGCTCCTGCAGGCGCTGCAGCAGCTCGGCATCCTCCACCGTGATCGCCGCGTGCGGGATCTGCGGAGCGTCGGGATCGTAGCGCATCTGGCCTGTGTGCGGCGTCTGCAACGAGAAGGGCGTCACCGAGCGGATCAGGCTGGCCACGGCGCCGACCTGCGCCGCCCGTATGGCGCCGTACACCCGGTAGGTCACCGTACGCCCGTAGCTGGTGAACGGCGCGTTCAGGAGGACGATCTTGCCCTTCGCCTCCGCCGCGCGCGCCTCCAGCTCCTCGAAGCTGCCCACGACCAGGACCTCGGCCCGGATCCCCTCGGGCGGCGTGCCCACGCTGCCGCCCAGGCCCAGCATCGGCAGCTCTTGGCGCCGTGGAGCCACCATCTCCAGCGACTCCGCGCCCCGTACCCAGTTGGGTACCAGGACCGGCTCACCCCGGACGTTCTCGAGGCCGTCCTTCTGCATCTCGTCGATGATCCAGTCCAGCGCCCGCTCCAGGCTCTCCGAACCGCTGAAGCGGTGCCCGAAACGGTCGACCAGCTCGCCGAGGCGCTGGAAGGCGAAGCTGTCGGCCAGGGCCGCGTCGATTAGACGGTCGGCGGCCTCCCGGTAGGCGGCGGCGATCGACGGCTCGGAACGATCGAGCTTCGTCTCCTGTGCCTGCGCCGGCTGGGGGGGCTGGAGGGCCAGGGCGCCGAGCAGCGCGATCGGGACTGGGCCGAGGAAACGTTTTGCCATGGGGTCCTTCTGGGTTCTGTCCGGGTGCGGAGGACGGCGGAGTATCGCAGGAATAAGGGCCCGACGCAAGCGAGACCGGGCCGCAGCCGCCTGAACGGCATCGACAGCAATCAGATGCAGAGAGCCCGGCCGAAGCCGGGCTCTCTGTTGACCCGGGCCGCTGCCCGGGCTGGCAAGGTTAGGTGTGCTCAGTTCAGCGGGCAGTGGTCCTCCGTGTAGCCGCCGTTGTTGTAGAAGTCGAAGTCGTCCTTTGTGTCCTCGACATCGATCGACCCGGCGAGCGCATCGTTGTACAGCTGGATGACCTGGGCCGCGCTGAAGTGGTAGTCCACGTCCGGGTGCAGGGCGTTGAGCAGCGCCGCCATCGCGTGCCGCGTCAGTGCCGCCAGGTCACCCTGGTTGGCCTTCAGCGCGTCCAGCTGGGTCGAGACAGGGTACCCGGATCCCTTCTGCCAGACCAGCGCGTCGTCGCCTGGGCTGGTGAAGCCGGGGTCGGTGAAGAGGGCACTGGGAGCGAGGCCGGTGGGCACCCAGGAATCGAAATGCTGCTCCTGCTTCCAGTAGCCGGGCGTGCAGCCTTCCAGCCCCGTGTCAGGCATGTAGAAGCCCCAGTCGAAGGTGCGGTCATCGAGACCGTCGGTCACGTCGACCTGGTCGGGGTTCGGGTTGCTGTCCAGCGCCGGGTCGCCGCCCTGCTCGGTCGGGCTGGGCGTCCAGCCGGCCTGCGGGTCCACACCCACCTCGTAGCAGCCGCAAGGCACGTTGCTGAACAGGTAGAGGCCGTTCGCGTCTGTCACGGTGGTAGCTACCATGCTGCCCTGGCAGTCCCACAGATTGACCGTCCAGCCCACCAGGCCCGGCTCGCCGGCGTCCTGGATGCCGTCCTGGTTCATGTCGTTCCAGACGAAATCCCCTATGGTGCCGACACACTCCTCGATCTCGCGGCAGATCTGGATGTCATCCACACCGCCCGAGCCCAAGAGCTCGAACATGGCCTGGTCCGCGAAGGTGTGGGGGGTCGTCGCGATCGTCACGACCTCGCCGTTACCACAGGCACTGTTGTTGGCGCAGTCGGTGCTGCCTACCAGCGTGTTGCCGGCCCCGACGTACAGGCTCATGTTCTGGGCGGCATCGTCCGGGTCGACGGCGTTGAAGGCCTCGATCTCCCACTCGTAGTCGCTGCTGAAGCCGGTCATCGTGATGGTACCGCCCGCTGTGTTGTCGCCGCCACTGCAGAAGTTGCCGGCCGGCACCATCATGACCATCCCGTCGCACTCGGCGCAGAAACCTGCGAGGCCTGCCTGCAGGCCATCCGACCCGGGTATCTGGGTGTCCTCGTGCGTGTCATTCAGCAGGTTTGTGCAGCCACCGTCCCCGGCATCGTAGTCGGTGTCATAGGCGGTCGCGTTCGCGGATACGGGACCTGACGACGTTTCCCGCTGTGCCGAGAAGTTGATGGTAACGTCGCTGAACAGTGTGATTGACGCGATCGCGTCCGCGTGCGTGAACTGCTCGAAATCGACGGTGACGCACTCCTGGCCGTCCTCGTTCAGGCTGACGGGTAGCCCACTCGGTCCCGTGGTCGGGCTGTCCGAACAGCTCGCCGCCCAGGCCACGATCAGGGCCAGGCCAAGGCCCTTTGAGAACCGATTGCGCATGGCACACCTCCCCCTCTTGTCCAATTCCTCTGTAATTCCTTTACCCTCTTGCTCCGTCCTCCCGAGACGAGCGTTTGCCTAGGACCGTCGGTCAGTCCCACACGAAGGCAAAAGCCGTACCGTGCAGGGCCGCGGCCCCGAACCGTCTAAGTTGCTGATTAGCTTAAGGTTAGATCCGCAAACGCCGGGCGCGACGCGGCCGGCGGTCGGGTTTCGTTGCGCGGTCGCTACCCGCCGCTGCTGCGTCAGCGCCCAAGCAAAACACCCTTCCCCGCAGCCGACAGCAATGGAGGGCTGGCCGCCGGCGGGCCCTCCGGTGGCGGCGGGGCCGCCCGCACGGGCCAGGCGAAGCTGGTGTCGGCCAGTACGGCGCCCCCGAACATCAGGGCGTAATCCAGGCGGTAGGTGATCGGGTCGCTCAGCTTGAATACCAGGCGCTGGACGCCGTGCTCGGCTGGGAAGACGCCCCAGACGTCGAAGACCACGCAGCGGCCGCCGGAGTTGACGTTGTCGCAGCCGCGGTTGGGGATGAGCGGCCAGCTGAGGACGCCGAAGAGGTACTCGGAGTTGATGAAGTGGTGCTCCTGGACGTAGATGCTGCCGGCGGTCAACGTGTCGCCCAACTCGACGGCAATCGTGCAATCATCGTCGGTCTGGGCGTCCTCCGGGCAGGCGAAGGTGAAGATCCTGACCCACTCGCCGTCCGGCAGGATCGGCCCGGTGAACACCTCCTCGTCGCCGCAGGCGCCGAAGAGTATCGCAACTATCGCCAGGAAGGGGATCACATATCGCATCGGTCGCCTCACCGTCTGGGCTGGTGCGTCCCTCCGCCGCCAAGATAACGCCAGAGAAGCGCACGGCGCGAGCGGCGGAAGGCCGCCGTTCGGTATGAGGGGCGCAGCGGACCGGTCCCTTATGACAATGCCCCCCGGAACGACGTCCCGGGGGGCATTGGCCTGCCTGAAACGGTTAGCCGTTAGCAGGGCTTGTTGACGTTGCAGCCGTGCGGCTGATCGTAGTGGAACTGCAGGTTGCCGTGATCCAGGAAGCCAAGCGGTACGAACAGGATCGGAGTATCGACGCTCGGATCGGCACCGATGGCCCAGATCATGATCATACCTCTGTCGTTCTTACCACCGGGCTCGCCGGCGTCCTGCAGGAGGAAGTGGATCGGCGAACCATAGACATTGTTCAGCTTGCCGATGGTCATCCCCTCGAACGTGTCGACCGGCGCCGGTGGCGGCTCCGGGCTGACGTCGGGATCGTCGTAGCAGATCGGCCAGCCGGGGAGGAAGAACTCCTTCTCGATATGCCACTTATGGTCCGGCCAGTTGATCTCCAGATTGTTGGACAGTTCGATGTCGCAGTGGAGGGTGAAGCCGTGCGTTACCTTGACCTCCGAGCCGTCATCGGCGGTCATTCCGATCCAGCCGCCGCCGCCGGTGATGCGGCCTAAGCCCGGCTCGACGCCCTCGCGGCAGACCTCGACGTTATCGATGCCGCCGGATCCCTCCAGCACGAGCGTGGCGTCAACAGTGATGGGCTGCACTGCCGGCTCCACCAGCTCTACGGTGGCGTTGCCCAGGCCCGAAGAAGCACCGACCGGTGAGCCGTCGATATAGAGGGTAATGGTCTGAGTGCCGTCATCGTCTACGGCCCAGTAGCTGGGAATCGTCCAGGTGAAGTCACTGCTAAACCCTGTGAAGGTGATCGATCCGCCCTGGCTGTCATCCCCGCCGTCGGCGAAGTTCGGGTCCGGCACTACTGGCATGATGCCGTCGCAGGAGGCGTCCGTCGGGAATCCCAACGGATTGAAGCCGCCACCGGTGTCCTGGCACCAGATCGCCAGCTGCGTGTCGTTGTGTGTGCTGTTCGGCCGGGTGGCCAAGGTCCACAACTCCGTGTCGTAGGCCGTCGCGTTAACCGCCCCCGAAGGAGAGTTGCGGAACGCCGAGACGCTGAGCGTTACATCGCCGCCGAACAGCGATACGGAAGTGATCGCATCACCGTGGCTGAAGCCGTTGAAGTCGATGACGTCGCATTCCTGGCTGTTCGTCGTCTCCACGAAATTGGGCATGATGCCCGTCGGGCTCGTCTGCTCGTTGTCCGAGCAGCTCGCGGCTACGACGACGGCCAGGGCTACCCCAAAGCACGTCAACAGTGACCTGCGCATGGCACACCTCCCGTGGTGTTACGAAGGACTCGAATGTTTCCCGCCGCCCTCGGCGCTCGCCTCCCGATGCTTGAGCGCCGTCCAGAGATTAGAGAAGCCCGATGTGAAGCGAAGCAAGACTTGTTCCGGTATGACAGGCCACCGCTGGCGCTCAAAGTTCAGTTATGAAGGGATTATTGATGTTTGCCGGATCGCTTGGTGCGGTTTGCGCCCAACGATTGTTGCGGTGCTGCCACCGCAACGGTAGCGCTAAAACTTCCGCTTCTTGGTCAGCAGGTTGACTAGGATGACCAGGGCCAGGGCGCCGGCCGCCGACGTGATCACGGGGAACTCGATCTCGGCGAGGGTCAGGAGGAAAGGCTCGGCCCAGCCCATTCGCTCGGCGATCAGCGGGCCCAGATAGGCCCCGATGGCGGCCGACACGAAGGATACCGGGCATCCGCCACGCGAGTAGCCGGTCAGGAATTGGCCGATGGCGGCGCTGACGGCCGCGACGGCCAGAAGCAGCCCGAACTCGACAGTAGCCATAGGCTGTAAGCTGCAACGCTCGGCCGATCGGCACAATCATCCGAATGTTATCCTCGCTTGACACCCGGATCCAGCTTCCGGTAGTATGAGAACATTCACCGGTAATGGCTGTCGCGAGAAGGGATCGCCCTCCAGGCGATCCATTGCTTTCTGTGTCTCCCGGACTACGTGGTACGGCCGCGGAGGGCGCGGAATCCGATTCAATCGAGTCCTAACCATGAATGTGAGACGCTGGAATCTCGGGTTTTCGATCCTTGCCATCACTCTGCTGGGAGCCGCCTTGAGCTACCCGGCAGGCGCGACGGCGCAGCAGCCGGAATTGCGGCGGTCGCTGTTCGCGGAGACGGATTCGACCTTGGCCGCGGCGCGAGAGGCTCGGGCCGAGATCCTGGCGCCGCGCGCCTTCGAGGAAGGCATGAAGCGCTATGGTGACGCCGAAGAGGATCTTCAGAGAGGACGTAATCTGGAGGATATTCGCACCAAGCTGAGCGAAGCGCGATCGCACTTCGAGCGGGCGCTGGAGGCGACCAGGCTGGCGAACGTGACGCTGGGTACGGCGCTCGCCGCGCGTGACGACGCAGAGGCGGCGGAGGCGCCTCGCCACGTCGAGGAGCTCTGGCGCAAGGGCGAAGCGAAGTTCCGCGAGGCGGCGCGCGAGTTGGAGGGCGGCGACGTCAACGACTCCCGCGAGCGGGCAGACGAGGCTGAGGCGCTCTACCGTCAGGCTGAGCTGGAGGCCATCAAGGCCAACTATCTGCTGGAGACTTGGGATCTACTGGCTCGTGCCAAGGACCTGGATGTGCGCGAGCGCGCTCCCAAGACGCTGGAGCGTGCGGAGGAGCTGGCCAATCAGGCGGAGCGGCTGCTCAGCGAAAGCCGCTACGACACCGACGAGCCGCGTGCGCTGGCGCAACAGGCTAAGAGCGAGGCCCGACACGCCATCCACCTGGGCGAGCTGATCCGCAGTATCGAGAAGGACCAGCTCACCATCGAGGACGCCGTACTGTCGGCCGAGAACGAGCTTCGAAAGATCGCCGGTCGCATGGACATTCCGGCGTCATTCGAGGAAGGTCTCGGGGTGACATCGAGTGCGATTCTCTACAAGACGGACGCCTACCAGGACAGCATCGAGAGGTTGATTCTCGAGTTGGCTGATCGAAGCGACCAGGTCGCCAACCTCGAGGCCCGGGTGGCGGAGCTGGAGCAGCGCCTGGGCGGCATCGCCGAGGAGCGAACCGAGTTGGTTCGCCGCATGGAAGCTCAGGAGCGGCTGCGCCAACGTTTCACCACCGTCGAGAGCATGTTCACGCGCGAAGAGGCGCGAGTGCTCCGCGAGGCCGACGACGTGGTGATCAGGCTGATCGGTTTAAGCTTTCCCGTCGGTGCCGCCACCATCGAGCCGGGGCAGTTCGATCTGCTGACGAAGGTCCAGAATGCGATCAACATCTTTCCAGGCTCGCGGATCACGGTCGAGGGACATACTGACTCGTTCGGCAGTGATCGACAGAATCAGCGACTGTCACAGGAGCGAGCCGATGCCGTGCGCCGGTATCTGCTGGCGAATACCCGCCTCGATCCCTCTCTGGTCGACGCCCTCGGCTATGGGGAGTCGCAGCCGGTGGCGAGCAACGACACGCGCGAGGGTCGGGCGAAGAACCGGCGCACCGACATAGTCATTCACACGCAGTTCGGCGAGACCCGCTGTGCCCAGCAGCGCGTGGCGGGGCAAAGCGGGGTGCGGTAGAGAGGGAGGGATGAGCGAAGCGCCGCCCCAGATGCGGACGGCGCTTCAAAAGAACGGAGGCCCGATCGGCCAGGGCTTGGCGCTCCCACAGCGGGCAGGTGGGACAGCTGAGGTATAGTCTTTTTGGTTCGACTATCGGGAACGCGTGCTCTTTGAACGAGCCTCCGAAACTGATCGCTGTATGCTCTCCTCTATTATCGTCTTGTCCTCGGGGACAGCAGCCCCGGTGTCCGGTTTAACCGCCGCTGGACCCCGACAGACATGAGTCCGCTGGCGCGAGGCGCCCGGGTGTTCCGCCAGGGCCTGCTGTCCCCGGCTAGGCTTCTTCAACCTACGAGTTCTGGCGGGAGAGCCAAAAGCTCTGAAATATGGTAGGCAGGGTCTATCAGGCGGCGATCAGGTGGCGATCAGGTGAGCTGGGGAGACTATCATGTAGCGATCATGTTGGGCCGCGCGCCTGCCCCTGGCGAGGTGCGGCGCGCCGGCGACGGGAAGCTGGCCTGTCTTGTCGGATCGGCCGCAGGCCTGCAACTTTTGTGAGTATCTCTATGTGCCAGCCCACCCAATTCGTGCCAGGCGGGCCATGATCGAAATCCATACTCTCGGACGCACCTCGGTTGCCGTGAACGGGGAGCCGCTGACCGGCGAAGCGGCCTGGCCCAAGTCGCTGGCGCTTATCGTGTACATGGCGCGGGAGCCTGGTCCTGACCGGCGCGAGGAGATCCTGGGCGTACTCTGGTCGGATCGGGATGAGAAACGGGCCAGGCGCGCCCTGAACCAACTACTCTACACGCTCCGCAAAGCGAGCCCGGAGCTGGATCTCGAGAGCGTGAAAGGGGCCGTCGACTTCGGCCGCGAGGTCTGGCTGGATGTCGAGGAGTTCGAACGCCGCCTCGGGACGGGTGATCTGACCGGCGCAGTCGAGCTCTACCGCGGCCCGTTCCTCGCCGACCTTTCGGTGGATGAGCCCGAGTTCGACCACTGGGCCGACCGACAACGAGCCGATCTGCGGCGGAAGTTCCGCAAGGCCGCACTCCAGCTGGCCGGCAGCGCTAAGCGGGCCGGCGACCTCGATGCGGCCGTGACGTACTGCCGGCGGCTGCTGGAATCCGACCCGCTTGACGATGAAGCGCAGCACCTGCTGATCGAGTGCCTCTACCAGCGCGGCAACCGCGTGAGCGCGCTACGCCAGTACGAGACGTACCGGAATCTGCTGGCCCAGGAGCTCGAGGTGGAACCGCTGGAGCACACGCAGGAGCTGGTGGCGCGGATCCGCGCTGAACGTGCTGCCGGAGAAGCGGTCCCGGGGGCACCGAGGCGACCCCCCGGGGGAGGCGAAGAAGATGAGGCGCGGCGGACTCCGGCTGAAGGCGCCGCCGATGTGCTGGGCCGCCCCGCCGGTGCCGGCGAGCCGGGCTCGGCGCAATCGCGGCGGCGCCTTGGTCTCGGCACGCTCCTCACTTTCGCAATCCTGGCGGTACTCTCGGTTTGGCTGTGGCCCCGTGATGCCGGCGAGATTCCGGCGCCCGGTGACGGCGATATCGTGGCGGCCGAGGCCACGGCGGTGGCGGTGCTTCCGTTCGAGCCTCACGGTCTCGGCCCGGATACCGAGCGACTGCCCGACGGCGTGGCGCAACTTCTGGCGATCGGTCTGGACGGACTGGGTCCGATCCGTACGATCGACCATCTGGTTACCCGGTACGCTTGGGAGCAATCCGAATTGAGCAGGGCGGCCGTCCCAACGCCGAGCCTACTGAGCGCCTTGGCTGCGGAGCTGGGAGCCTCATCGCTGGTACTGGGGGATATCCACGTCAGCGGCGGCGAAGTGCGGCTCGTGGCCGAGCTCGTCTCGGGGCGAGACATCGTGCCCCTGGCCCGCGCTGACGTGAGCGGTTCCCGAGATAGTCTGTTTCACCTCGTCGATGAGCTGAGCCTGAGACTGGCTGAGGAGGTATGGAAGTCGGCAGAGATCGTGGCGCCGCTCGAGGCGGCCCGAGGAACCCACTCCCTGGCGGCACTCAAGCACTTTCTGCGCGCCGAAGTCCACCATCGTCGCGCCGAGTGGCAGGAAGCCGTCATCGAGTACCGGGCGGCGGTGGAGGCGGATTCGGCATTCCTTCCTGCGTTGCGGGCACTGGCGGAGACCATCCAGTGGACATCGCAGTCGGCGCGCTCCGAGGCGACGGAGTTGTTGAGGCGGGCGCGCGAGCTCGCCGCGCAACGAAACGCCTCGGAGCGCGACAGGCTGTACGACGAGGCGCTCGATGACTTCGATCTTGGTGACGGCGCCGCCGCGGTCCGAGCGCTCGAAGACCTCGCGGAACGCTACCCGGATGACTTCTCTGTCCTCTTCCAGCTTGCCGACGCGTACTTCCACTTCGCGCCGCGACTCGGCCTGTCGATAGACCAGGTAAGGACACGCTTCCTGGGCCTGTTGGAGCGCGACAGCCTCTTCGCCCCCGCCATGGACCATCTGTGGTGGGCGGCCATGTGGCAGGACGATGAAGCCGAGGCGCGCCGCTGGGCGGACGCGTATGTGAAGACCGCGCCGCTGGGAACTCGTTCGCAGGTGGCGCCCATCGCCACGGCCATCCGTTATGGAGATGACGACGAGCGCGGCGCCGCGCTGAGGCGACTTGGCGGCCTGGGGCGAGATCAGGCGATTCTGACGGTTCTCACGTTGGCACTGGGATCGGGCGGCGATCCGGCCCGCGCCGCTGAGGCGGCGAACGTGATGGTAGAGCAGGACCAATCTCGGGCTCGCCGCGCGCTGGGAGCCGAGATGCTCGCGGCGCTGGAGTTTGCCAGAGGGCGCGGCCAGGAGGGCTATCGGCACCTGAACTCTGCCGAGTCTTGGGGGCTCACCCAAGAGAAGGCTCAGGCCTGGCGCGCGGTCGTCAGCCTTTACCGTCTGGGGGACGAGAGCGTGGAGAGCTACCCGCAGCCCCCGCTCCGACCTGACTCGAGCGAGCCACGGCTCTGGGTACGCGATACCTGGCTGTACGGTGCCTTGAGCCTCCGCGGTGGTGACCGGCGCGCGGCCCAATCCGCCGCCTTGCGATTGGCCGACTTCCCAGACGGCACACCGATAGGCGCCTTGGCCGGTGGGCTGGCAGCCGGATTGCGCGCTGATCTGGCGTTGGCTGCCGGCGATACGATAGTCGCCCTCAGCGAGCTGCGCGCAGCCGTGCGCCGCTACGATGGGCTGGCACTTCTGTCGGCCTGGGAGACGCTGCCCTACTACCGCTACAAGCTGGGTCAGCTCGAGGCCGCCAAGGGCAACCAGGCAGCGGCCGCGCGCCTCTTCCGCAGTTTCGATGACCGCTCGCTTGGCGACCTGCTATTCCGCAAGAGAGCGTATCTCGCCCTGGGCAGCGCCCTGGAGGCTCTGGACGACGCGAGCCAGGCGGCGGCCGCCTACGCGGCGGCCGCGCGCTGGTAGCGTTCGCTGTCGTATGACCTAGCCCCCCGGTCTCCAGGGTGGGTCCGGAGGGTCGCCGGGATCACCGTACAGCCTATCGGGTTTGCCGAATGCGGTCTTCGTTAGGCCTACCTTCTCCTCCAGGCGGTGGACCGCTTTCTCGAGTTCTTGAATGTCCTTGCGCACTAGCCGACCCCACTCATCGATGTCCTCCATCCAGAGACGGAGGCGTTTGACGAGGTCCGTCAGGTCGCTGGGTCCTTTGCTCTTCCAATGCTTGTAGCTATGGTACTTTTTCTTGACTTCCTCGTCCTGAGCGTTCGTCATAAGGCCTCCAAGATAGGGTTCCTAGCGGTCCAGCAGATCTTGCCTACCCAGTGCCATCAGCCGCGCTCGGCAGCGGTCCTCGAGGTCCCGGTCGTCTACGGCCCGCGCTATCTCCAGCCTCAGCTCGAGGCTGGCCGGCAGATACATCAGGTCGACCGGCGGCCTGGCCGGTGCGTCGAGGTTCGAGGCGACGTCCAGCGCCTCGGCATGCGCTCCCGTCGCGTAGAGCAGCCTGGCTAGGGCCAGCTGCTCGTAGGCGAGCGTCTCCCAGGGATACGATTCCGAGCTCGGCTCTCTGGTTGGAACAAGCTCCTTCAGCAGTCGGAGCGCCGTCGCCGTGTCCGCGCCCGCCAGAGCGATGCGGGCGGCCAGGCTCTGGGCCAGGAGCCGGTCGAGGCGCTCCGCGGTGCGATCGGCGCGCCGGGCTAGCGAATCGGCGATCGGCAGAGCAGCGTCGAGACGACCGGCGTGGGCGTACCAGGCACCCAGCAGCCAGATGAGGTAGGCCCATCTCAGTTCCCCGTTCTCGTAGCTTGCTTGCAAGACTTCCGCTGCCTCGTTCGCTCTGGCTGCGAGTGGAGCGCTGGCCAGTGCATCGAGGAGATAGAAATCAGCCTTGTAGTCGACAAGCGACGAGTCGTTCTCGAGGAGGTCGGTCAGTTCCTCGAAGCGTCCCTCCGCCACGAGCAGGCTTTGAAGGGCGAGGATGGCGTTGAAGTGACGAACGAACTGCCAGTCGTCGGTCGCGGTGTCGTGGGCCAGAAGCGCCTGCCAGCCGGCCCGGGCACAGTCGATTTGGTGAGCGCCGACCGCCAGCGCCCTCAGGGCCGTCCACGTCTCGTTTGGCCGTTGCAGGACCGCGTCGCGCCAGTCGACCATCTCCGGGGAGTTCCTCACGCAGTCCAGCATCAGCGAGACCTCGAAGAGGCGGGCCGAGTCAGCGTCGGCGTCTCGCAGCGCGCGAACGAGCTCCTCGGCGCGGCGCACGTCGTTGCGGCGGAGGGCATACTCGCTGAGGTGGAAGAGCGCGGGAAAGAACTCCGGATCGTTGCGGCGCGCCTCCAGAAACGCGGCCTCGGCCAGAGAGTCGAGCGGCGATTCGCTGGGAAGCAAGTGCTGATAGACTTCGCCCAGACGCGCCCACACATCCCAGGATTCGGGTGCGATGGCCAGCGCCCGCTTGAACTCGGCCACCGCCGAGTCCGCGCGTCCGCCGATGTACTCGCGCATTCCGTAGGCGAAATGGACCCGCCGTGGTGGCAGAAACTCCGTGCGGCGCAGTGCGACATCCAGGAACGCCTGAGCCTTGGCGTACCTGGCTCGGCGGTCCTCGGGCAACCAGGAAGCCGCTAGCGCGCCCCGTATGGCGGCCAATGCGAAAAGCGAATCGGCTTCTACGGCCCTACCGTAGTGCTCGTAAGCTTCCTGGAAACGCGCTCGCCGGTAGGCGCGCTCGCCCTCTCTGTACTGAACGTAGGCGAGGGGCGTGTCCGTGGCCGCTGATACATCGATCTGGCGGCCGGGCCCGAAGAACCCCGTCAGCAGCTGACGCGTGGCGCGCTCGCTCTCACGCTCCCTCCAACCGCCGTCCCGCGCACCGCTGGCGTCGCCACGGGCGACGACCGAGTCGCCCGCGACATCGTGCAGTTCCAGGCGAACCCGGACGGAGTCGGAGAAGAGAATGATCCTGCCGCGGATGTAGTAAGCCGCACCCATTCGGCGCGTCGTCACCCGCGCGCTCTGCCGAGAGATCGATTGCATGCCGGCGCGCTGAACCTCGTCCAATCCGTACCAACCGTCGACGAAGCGGAGCAGGCCGCCGGACTCCAGGTAGTTGCCCACCAGGGTCGATACATCCTCACCGAGCGGCTGGTCGGCGGTTGGCGATACTTGCAGCGGATAGACCACGACTCGGGCCGTATCGAGGCCACCGAAGCCGGGGATACGTTTGGCCGCCACGGCCCAGGCCGCGGCCAGCGATGCTGCCAGAACGAGCAGGAAGATGAGGATCTGGCCGACCCGCACATTCGCCGCCCACTTCGGCCAGCGCCTACCGAAGACGATGACGCGATCACCCGCTGCCGCGCTCCGGGCCTCCTGCGCCCAGGCGAGGATGACGGTGAATGGAAGGCCGACGGCTAGGAAGAACAGGACGACCGGAAAGGCCAGGTCGGGCAAGACGGCGCGCTCGACGAGGATGCTGGTGAATTCGATGGCCAACCAGGCGACGCCGAGGTAGACCGCGCCCACTTGGAAGAGGCGCCGCCTCCGGAGCTCTTCCACGAATGGAGGCCACGGCATCTGAGCTGCGGCCGCTGCGGGCACGCTGGGCTCACTGACATCATCGCCAGCAGGGCGCATCGCAGGGACAAAGGGCTCGCGCGTTGAGCCCGGGATCTCGCCGGCGCGGATCTTGGCCACCAGTGCCGCCGTCTCAGGTAGAGGTTCGACGCGCCTCTTCTCGGCGAGCGCGGCCCGATAGGACTCGTACTGCTCGATCGCGGAGCCACGGTCGCCAGCCTGCGCCAGCTGCAAGATCAGGGTGCGTTGCGCCTCGTCGTTGAGGGGCATCGACTGCGTCCAGCGCCAGGCGGCCGAGAGGGCGTCGGCGCGATGCCCAGCCTGCAACAAGCCGTCGATCGTCTCTGAGAAGGCATGCTGGGCCAAAACGGCCAGACGGGATGCGGTGGCCGAACTCCAGGCCTCGAACTCCGGAGCCCCCGGCAGAGTGAACTGATCGAGGAAGGGACCTTCGTAAAGCTCGAAGACCTTCTGCCAGTCCTCGGCGCCGGCCGACGTTTGGAGTGCGGCGGCATCCACGCGACAGGTCTCACCCGCAACTGATATGGTGTCGCTTTCCGCGCGAATGCACTCGTCTCCCAGCTCGCGCCGGAGGGCATAGAGGGCCTGGGACAGGGAATGCCGGGCTCGCGCTCGATCGCGTCCAGGCCAAAAGATCGGCAGCAGACTCTCGCGGCTGACGGGGCCTTCCAGAGCGAGGTAGACGAGTAGTGCGACCAGCTGCTTCTGGGCGGCTACCGCGTCGATCTCCTGGCCGGCGCGGCGGACGCTGATTCGGCCCAGTGTGGCGATCTCGATCATCGCATTGCTGCGGAGCGGCTGGTGCTCAGCCGAAGGTAGGCGGAGTTAGTCGAGGTCGGGCAACTCATCGTCACACCACCAAGTCGATGCATAGCCGGGGCCGCGGCACGAACTTCGACGTTTCCGGCGGTGAGAGCCGGCTGGCAGCGTTGCGGTCTAATCTCCAAGCTGCCGTGCCCGGCGGCGTAACGCAAGCACTCGCATTTGCAGGCCGGCGCGCCTCTCCGGATCGCCAGCGACGCCGGCTTGGCGGTGCTAGATCGCTGAGGATCCGAGCCCCAAACAGAGAGCGTTGTGCCCGCGTAGATGGCGCCCTAGCTTTCAAGCTGGCCGCGATTCGATCATCGTCATTCCCTGGGAGTACCAGAACGGATCGAGGCCTGCCCAATCAACCATGAACACGCTCGCTCACAGTCGTGCGGCAGTAGCCCTGCCGTGAAGGTTAGATCTACGTACGGTGAGTGCCGAGCCGTGAACCGCTCTCTGCCTTGCTTCTGCGGCGGCGAGCCAATCTGGATGTAACCGTCTGGAACTCGAACCTCGCGGCTGCAAACCCCCGCTGGAGGCGAACCATGAAGAGACTGATTGAAGTGTCGTTGTGGGTTCCGGTCGTGCTCCTGGTGCTGGTTTTCTCCGAGGCGTGTGCGCCGGAAGGGGATGGGCTAGAGTCGCAAATGACGCAGGTCCCGCGCCCGGACATGCGTCAAGATGCAACTATCTCACTGGTCAGGGAGGCCGATACCGTACGAATAGCGGTTTCACCTGATCCCCTGGAAGTCAGGCGCGGCGATACGATATTCTGGACTCCATTTCCTGGTGAGGTCGCGTTGCTGGATTGGGAGGTCTACCTGGGACCTGAAGCCCCGACTCGAGATCTTGTAGTCGCGGGCAACGCTGGCGAGGCCGCCACCTCGAAGGTCAGGCTAACGGCGGTGGCCAAGACCTACAAGTATTGGGTCGCAGTTCGACTGGTGCTGGGTGATAGTACGTTCCTGGTGAGGATCGACCCGCAGATCATAGTCGAAAACGGGGACTAGCTTTAGACCTTGCGCTCTCTCGACCGTGTGGCGCCGCGCCAAGGCCCGGCGCCACTATTCGACGAGAGCCCGCCAAGCGGGAGAGTCGTGTAGGCGCTCCCACCACCAGTCGCGGGCCAGGTAGGTCTTATGGTTTGGTAGAGCGTCGAGGTACTGTCGCAGCAGTGCCAGCGCTTTCTCCGTCTCGCCGAGCTGCAGCCGCACGTTCGCTTCGTAGTAGTCGAGCATCGGGTCGTTCAGCTTGCTGAGCGCACGGGCCCGCTCCACTACGGACCGGGCGCTGTCCGGGTGGCCGGCGCGGGCCAATACGCCAGCCACCCAGAGCAGGCTTGGCGGGACGAACAAGTCGATTTCGTCGCGGGGCGTGAGCTCGATGAACTCGCTTTGCAGGCGCCAGGCGAGATCCACGTCAGGTTCAGGGCCTTCAGGCCCGGCGAGAGCCACGAGCTCGGTGTTTCGAAGACCCCGGTTCTCGGGGTAGTACCGGGTGCGTCCCTCCCCGCACCATCGGGTGACCTCGTCCCACTGTTTGAGCTCCAGGGAATAGTGGCAGATTCGCTCGAAGATCAACTCCCTTTCTTCGAGAAACTCGTCGGCTTTGAGAGCTCGCTCGGCAGCGTCCTTCGCTTTGTCAAAGCGACCTTGCTCTCTGTATACCTGTGACAATCTCTGCCAGGCGAGAGCGCTCTCGGGATCCAGGTTGACGGCTCTGGCAAGGTCGTCTTCGGCACCGCGGAACAGCGAAGCGGCCGCCGCCGAGTCCTTCACTCCCAGATGCAGCCAGTAGCGCAGGGTTCCACGCAGCTCCAGGGCGCGGGCGCTCTCGGGCTCACGTTCAAGGACCCGCTCGGCGTGATCGATTCCGAGAAGCAGCATGTCGGGGTCGCGCACTCTGGTAAGCTTCTTCAGAATGTCCGCGCGGCTCTCTGCAAGCCAGCCTCGCTCGAGGATCGGCTCGAGCCACTCGGGATCGATGTCCTCGGCAGCGGCGAGCAGTGAGTCGGCCAGTTCGTATCCGCGGAGCGCCACTTCGGGCGACTCCAAGCGCCACTCCTTGGCGTCGCCGGCAGCCTGTCGAGCCATCAAGTACAGCTCCCATGCCTCGTCGCTTTCCGTCGAGGCGCGGCGCTCTCTGTCGCGCAGCGTCAGGCCGAGCTTGGTGCTCAGTATGCGGGAAACATCTCTCAGCAGTTGATCGAAGAGCGCGAGCAACTCGCCACGGGCCTCGAACACCGAATCAATGGCCGTCGGCGCCAGGATAGACGGATCTATCAACTTCACGTCGACGCGGATCTGCTCCTGCGATGCGCTGATGTTACCCTCGACCAGGGTCCCCGCTCTCAGATAGCGAGCGAGGCTGTCCTGTGTGACACCGCTCTGGAGCAGTGGTAGGGCCGCGCTCAACGGAATGACGACCAACTCATCATGCTGATTCAGTTCGGTTATCAGTCGGTCCGTCAGTCCGAGAGTCAATCTCTCGAACTCCCGGTCTAGGCTGAGGTCGTTGAACGGGAGGATGACTACACGTGAGGGATTGAGCTGGGGCTCGGCAGTTTCGGGCGCCACGGCGGGATCGCTGGTGCGACGCGGCAGCCATTCGTCAGCCAGGAACTCGCTCAACAATCCGATGATCAGCGCGCCCAGTACGGCCAGCGCGGGTCCAAGTATTCTCTTGGCCCGAACCAGGGCGGATCCGTGGGTTGGCGGTTGGCTTGCGGCAACTTCGCGGCGCGGCGCAGCCTCTCGGGACCAGGCGACTATGAGCGCGATTGGGAACCCGAAGATCGCGGCCAAGAGCACAAAGCGGAATACCCAGTCGGCCAGGATCTGGCGGTCCACAAGGGTGTCGGCTGCCTGGATGGCGAGCCAGGCGCCGGCCAGGTACAGGGCGCCGATCTTCCAGGGCAGACCCCGACGCAGGGCGCGCAGGGAGCGGCGCCAATCACGGCGTCCGGCACCTTCCGGCGCTATCTGGTCGGCGGAGCTCGGCCTGCCCTCCGAGGACGTCGCGTCAGGCAGGTCGGTCAGGGTGAGCGGCCCGAGGCTCGGCCGATCGCCGGCGCGGATGCGCTCGACAAGCTCTTTGGTCTCCGCCAGAGGTTCGGCGCCCAGCTCGCGCGACAGCCTGGCGCTGTAGTCCGCGTACTGCTCCAGAGCGCCCTTACGATCGCCCGACAGGGCCAGAAGGTTGATCAGGGCATGGCGAGCCTCGTCCTCCAGCGGCCTGAGCTCGACCCAGCGCGTGGCGGTCGCGAGGGCGCCACTCCGGTCACCGGCATCCAGCGATGCCTCCAGGGCGCGGTTGAACGCCCGATTGATCTTTCCGGAGATTCGGGCGCGCGTTCGGTTGCACCAGGCGTCGAAATCCGGGAACCCCGTCAATGAGAACTTCTCCAGGAAAGGCCCCCGGTAGAGCCGGAGCATTCTTTCCCAAGAACCGGCGTCCTCGGCGGCTTCCAGTTCCTTGGCATCGAGGTGCACTAGCTCGGGGCAGAGGTAGACCGTATCGCCTTCGACCTTCAAACAGTCGTCACCAAGCTCGCGCCTGAGGGAGTAGAGCGCCTGTGATAGGGCGTGACGTGCCTTGGCGGGGTCGCGTCCGGGCCAGAAGATCCTGAGCAGCCGGTCGCGGCTGACCGGGCCTTCCATGGCGAGATAGAGCAGGAGCGCGCACTTCTGGCTCTTGGGGGTGATCTCCACGATGGTGACGCCATCGCGCTGAATCAGGCCGCTGCCGAGGGTGCTGATCTCGATCATGGCAGGCAAATCAATAATCTGGACCCTGACTGGTAGGCGCACCGGCACCGCAGGGCTGCACAGGCCCCGTGAACAGCAGCCTGGGGAGGACAGCCGCCGCCGCCGCGTGGCGGCGATTGCCCTGTATCAGGGCTGGCGGGGGGCGACGGATACAAGGTACGGCGCCTCGATCCACCGAGGCTCGGATGCCGCTCCCGTACAGGGTACCTCTATCTTGTGGCGATCTTGCTCTGCCGGCAAGGACTTCGGGGCTCGAACGCGCCAGCTCACCGCCCTCTGCCGCGGGCCTCCGGCGTAGGAATGAGGTCGGCCGCCCCCGGGGGGCGGCCGATTGGGGGGACGGCGGGTTGGGGGCGGCGGGGGCGGGGTACGCCACATGTCTTAGGCGGGGGGG
>CP070722.1:2385609-2416898 GCA_020350785.1 Gemmatimonadota bacterium | reverse complement strand
GAAGTCCAGTCGAGCATCGGCTACATGTCCCAGCTTTTCTCTCTCTACCCCGATCTCACCGTGTTGGAGAACATCCAGCTCTTCGCCGGACTGTACGGCGTGACCGGCGCACGCTTCGAAGAGCGGCGGGACTGGGTACTGGAGATGGCAGGCCTCACGGGTCACAGGGATCAGATGACGGGCGATCTTTCGCTCGGCTTCAAGCAGCGACTTGCCCTGGGCTGCGCGGTGCTTCACAACCCGCCGATACTGTTTCTCGACGAGCCGACCTCGGGCGTCGACCCGGCTTCGCGCCGCAATTTTTGGGACCTCATATACACGTTCGCGGAGGCCGGCACCACGGTGTTCGTCAGCACCCATTACATGGAGGAAGCCGAGTACTGCAACAGGCTCGCTCTGATGAACCGCGGCCGGCTGGTTGCCCTGGATCGTCCCCAGTTCCTGAAGTCGCTGATCAGGGAGCCGATCCTCGAGATCATGGCCGATGACGCGCCGGCCGTTGTCGATGTGTTGAGTAGTGTACCGGGTGTCCTCGAGGTCACCATGTTCGGTCGTGCTATCCACGCGATGGTCGCGGATAGAGCCGAGGCCGAGCGCCAAATCCCTCGAGCCCTCGTCGAGGCCGGGCACCGCGTCCGCTCGCTTAGACTCATCGAGCCATCGCTGGAGGACGTGTTCGTTTCGTTCGTGCGGCGTAGCGGCGGGACGGTCGCCGGATGAACCGCGCACGGCTTGTCGCCATGGCCCGTAAGGAAGCCATTCAGCTGCGACGCGATCCGCGAAGCCTGATCATGGCTTTCCTGTTGCCGGTCTTCCTTCTGCTCTTCTTCGGTTACGCCATCAGCTTCGACGTGAAGAACATCGAGCTGGCGGTGCTCGACGACAGCCAGAGCGAGCGCAGCCGTGCGCTGATCGAAGCGTTCGAGAGTTCCGGCTACTTCGATATCGTCGAGTACTTACCGGGCTACGGCTCGATCGACGAGCAGCTCCAGGCAGGAAAAGCCAGGCTGGTGCTTGTCATTCCGCCCGATTTCGAGGTCGAGCTGGGCTCCGGGGGAGGGGCACCGGTCCAGGTACTCCTCGATGGCTCGGATGCCAACACTGCGACCATCGCTCAAAACTACGCGCAGGCGATCGTGAGCGGCTACTCTGCAGCCGTCACGCTGGGGGGGCGAAAGGTGTCAACCCCGGCCCGAACGGAGACCCGGGTCTGGTACAACGAGACGCTCGAAAGCCGCAACATGATCGTGCCGGGACTCGTGGCGGTGATCATGTCCATCATCGCCGCGATGCTGACAGCGCTCACGATCGCACGCGAGTGGGAACGTGGCACGATGGAGCAGCTTGCCGCGACACCTGTCCACCGGTTGGAGGTCGTCGTCGGCAAGCTGATTCCCTATGTGGCGATCGGTCTGTTCGACGTCGCCCTGGCTGTCATCGCCGGGCGGGTGATCTTCGACGTTCCGCTGCGTGGAAATCTGTTCCTGCTGACGCTGATGACGCTGCTGTTTCTCGTGGGCGCGCTCAGCTTCGGCATTTTCATCTCGGCGGCGGTCAAGACGCAGGTACTGGCCACCCAGGTCGCCCTGCAGACGACTTATCTGCCGGCGATTCTGTTGTCGGGCTTCATCTTTTCGATAGCGACGATGCCGATCTGGCTGAGGGCCGTGACCTACGTCGTGCCCGCGCGCTACTACGTCACGGTCACCAAGGGCATCTTCCTCAAAGGAGTCGGCCTTGGCGTACTGTGGATCGAGGGGGTAGCCATGGTCGTCTTCGCGATCGCAGGGCTGTCGCTGGCCATCCGCTCGTTCCACAAGGAGCTGGAGTGAGGGGTCTGTCAGCGCTTCGCGTTCGCGAGCTCCTCAAGAAGGAGCTGCGCCAGATATTCCGAGACCCTCGGATGAAACGGATACTCTTCGTTGCGCCCGTGGTTCAGCTAATGGCCTTCGGATACGCGGTCAACACGGACATCAAGCGCACGGCGACCTTCGTGATTGACCATGATCGCTCGGCCGCCGCTCGCGAGCTGCTCGAGGTGGTGGAGGCGACCGGCTACTTCAGAGTGGTCGGCAACTCCCAGCGCCCCGCCGACCTCGTTCGGGCACTGGATCACGGAGACGCTGAAGTGGGAATCGAGATTCCGGCCGGGTTTGCCAAGGAGCTCGCAAGCGGGCGCGGCGCGGCTGTCCAGGTGATCCTCGACGGCACCGATTCGAACACCGCGACGGTAGCCCAGGGGTACCTGACGCAGATCGTTCAGCGTTTCGCCTTGAGTCGGGCCGTCTCCGCCGGCATCCTGACCGACGGGGCCGTCGATTTTCGAAGTCGCGCCTGGTACAACGCGGACCTGGAGAGCCGCGTCTACAACGTGCCGGGTGTGATAGCCATGCTCATCCTGCTCATCACCTTGCTGCTGACTTCACTGTCCGTGGTGCGCGAGCGCGAGATGGGCACCCTCGATCAGCTGGCCGTGAGCCCTCTTCACGCCGTCGAGCTGATGCTGGGCAAGACGGTGCCCGCCGCTCTGATCGCTTTCGTCGACCTCTTCCTGGTGACGGCCATCGCGATTCTCTGGTTCGACATACCGATGCGCGGCTCGTTCGTCGTCATGCTTCCTTCGGCGCTGATCTATATCGTATGCTGCCTGTCGATAGGCCTGCTGATCTCGACGATCTCGAGGACTCAGCAGGAAGCCTTCATGACGCTTTTTCTTTTCCTCTTGCCGGCGATCATTCTGTCGGGATTCTTCTACCCGATCAGCAGTATGCCCAGGCTCTTTCAGTGGCTGACCCTTCTAAACCCGGTGCGCCATTTCCTCGAGATAGTACGAGCGGTGTTCCTGAAGGCGGCTGGCTTCTCTGAGCTGTGGTCGCAGCTGGTGGCTCTTGCTCTTATGGCGGTGGGCACGCTGTGGTTGGCGGTTGTTAGGTTCCGCGCCACCACGTCGACCTGAGAGCATCCGGGTCGGGGACGCCGCGACCCTGCAGCCCGGAGAGCCGGTCGCGGCTAGGGGGCGCGAATCCGGAGGAGGTGTAGACGCCCGGTCTCATCGGCCACCAAGACCAGGACCCATTCCACCTGGCGCGGCGCCGGGACCGTACCTGGAGAACCGCTGAAGAGGATGGTCTGGTGGATGGGAGCGAGCACCAGCCCGTCGGCGGCGCTGGAGACGTCGCCGATGCGGTAGCGAATCCTCATCTGAGGTCCGCTCAGCATGCGGCCTAGCAAGCGCCGCTCACGAAGTGGAATCGAGCCGCCGAAGAGGCGGGCGATGGCGACGGAGTCCTTGCGCTCCAGCCCCTGGATCAGCGCGGCGGCGATTCGGTTGGCGGCCGCTCGCTCCACAGTGCTGGCCGGGTAGAGGGGCGGCGGTTCCTCGAGCTCGGTATCTAAAGGATCGTAATCTTCCTCCGGCTGCTGAGCCTCGGCAGTCCGGTCGTCCCGCTGCGCCGCCGGGGTGTCGCCGGGGGCCTCAGATGACTGCTCACCCGGCCTGACGCTAGGCTGTAGCGCATCGACCGAACCCGCGCCCGCCGGCTCGCCGCTCGCCGCCTCGGCGACCGCAGCGTCGGTCGAAGACTGCTCAGCAGGCGACTCACCCCCTCCCGCAAAACTTCCGGCGGTATCGGCTTCTTCGGTGGCGACGGAACGTAGGGGTGAGCCGGGCCAGGCCCAGAGGGCCGAGGCGAGTACGACCGCTGCGGCGACCAGGATGACCAGTCGGCGTCGCGGATGACGGCCGGCGGCCGGTTCCGGCTCGGCGCGCAGCCAGGGGGGTACCTCCGCCGACCGGGGTTTGATGACGGTCGGCGCCGTCGCCAGAACCTCGAGCTCGGCCTCGACCTCACGCAGATCCTCGGCCAGTGAGGCGACGTGCTGGTATCGCTGCTCGGGGTCCTTCTCCAGGGCCCGGCCGATGATCGACTCCAGCTGTGGCGGCACCTCCACGCCTAGCTTGCGCAGACTGGGCGGCGGCTGGGTCTCGATCTTGTGGCAGATGCCCCCCAGCGTCGGGGCCTCGAAAGGCGATTGGCCGGTCAGCATGGCGAAGAACACGCCGCCCAGGGCGAAGATGTCGGCGCGGTGGTCGACCTTCTGGCCAGCCACCTGCTCCGGCGCCATGTAGAGCGGGGTGCCCAGAGACACACCGGTGCCGGTGATCTGAGCTCCCACCAGCTTGGCGATCCCGAAGTCCACGATCTTGATCGTGTCTTCCGGGGTGATGAGCAGGTTGGCCGGCTTGATGTCGCGGTGAACGATGTCGCGTGCGTGAGCGTAGCTCAGGCCCTCGCAGACTTGAAGCATGTAGCGAACTGCATGCGCCGGCATCAGCGAACCCTTCAGACCGATTAGTTCGCCCAGATCCGTGCCCTCCAAGTACTCCATGACGAAGTAGGGCAACCCATCTTCCGTCCGCCCGGCATCGAACACCGTGACGATGTGGGGGTGTTGCAGTTGAGCGACGACGCGCGCCTCGCGATGGAAGCGCGCCAGCGCCTCTTCGTCGTACTGCGCCCAGGACAGCACCACCTTGATCGCCACGTCCCGGTGCAGCTCTGGGTCACGGGCTCGGTAGACCACACCCATGCCGCCCTTACCCAGCGTTTCCAGTATGTCGTAGCGACCGATCTTCTGACTCATGTACTCCAAGCTACACGTGCGAAGTGACGGGGGTCAATCTCACGTCTTCCACGTTGTCGGTTCTCGCCTCCTGGCATACATTGGCTAGTCTTGGAAGGATGCACCGCGTAACGGGAGGGAAGCACCATGCGTGCCATCGCTATCTGTCTACTGGCCGGGCTGGCTGCGCCGGTTGTGGCCGACAGCGCCTGGGCTCAGTCCAAAGGCCCCAAGATCCGTATCGCCGTAATGGAGCCGGAGTGGGATCCCGGGGTGGTCCAGTCCGCCTGGGTGTACGGCGAGAACTCTCCGAACGTCTACGTCGAGCAGCGGCAGACGTTTGCGCGCGGCCTGAACGAGATGATGATCGCCGAGCTGCTCAAGAGCGATCGGTTCATCGTTGTGGAACGTAAGGCCTTGGAGGACGTCTTCGCCGAGCAGAACTTGCAGTACAGCGGTGCGGTGAACCCGGAAACCGCTGTTCAGGCGGGCCGTGTCGTGGGAGCCCAATTCTTCATCCGGCCGACGATCACGGAGTTCGCCTACGGTGAGGAGGGAGGCACGAAGGGCGGCGCCGTCAAGGTGCCTACCGATGTTCCGGTCGCCGGCGGTATCAGGATCGGCGGTGGCAAGGCCAAGATCGAAGCGCGTCTGGTGATCGACAGCCGCGTCTACGACATCGAGACCGCTCAGATCACCGCCTCGGTCAAAGGCGAAGGATCGGCCGACCAGAAGATGTCGGGCATAAGCCTCGAGACGGATGTGTTCGACTACAACTCCGCGGGCTTCAACAACACGCCTTTGGGCGCCGCCACGCGGGCCGCGGTTGAAGAGACTGTCAAGAACCTGGTCGCAGAGTTGGGTGACCGGCCCTGGCAGGGCAGCGTTGTGACGGTGCGCGATGGCCAGGTCTACCTCAACGCCGGTGAGGATTCCGGGGTGAAGGTCGGCGACGCCTTCGAGGTCTTCCGACCCGGCGAGGAACTCGTCGATCCCGACACCGGCCTCAAGCTGGGTCAGGTGGAGGAAAAGCTGGGTCGTTTGAAGGTAACCAGCGTGCAGGAGAAGTTCTCTATCGCCAGCGCGGAGGGCGGTTTCACCTGCGAGCGCGGCGACATCGTTCGCTACGTCGGGCAGTAGGGACGAAAGGTCAGGCGAAACGCCTCCGGTCTGAAGACCGGAGGCGTTTCGTATTCCAGCCCGACGTGCAGCCGGCCAGCAGGCTATCGGGTATGCAGCTCCACGATGTCGCCATCCGCCAGCACGTGATCCTCGCCGACGCGCTGGCCCTGAAATCTGCCGGACGCGCCCCAGAGGCGCGCATACTTGAAGTTCGCCAGGATCTCCTTGTGGATCTTGGCGGCCAGATCATGAACCGTGCTGCCATTGGCCAACACGAACGGCTCGCCCAGGTCCGCGTCTTTGCCCGGCTGCTTCGTAAACACCCGCGTGATCTGCATGACCTCGAAGAGGGCGCGCTTGAAAATGTCGAGCCCTTGATTCTGCTCGACCGAGATCGGACAGATCGGGAAGCGCCGGCCAAAGACCTGCTCGGTCTCTTCCAGTACACGGCTGGCGTTTGGTGCATCCGATTTATTCGCGGCCAGCAACGTCGGAACACAAACTTCGACGCCCTCGCGCTCGTCGGGCACTTCACCGATCAGCACGACATCTCGCGCTTCCATGGCCTCCACGATGAACTGTAGCGCCGCGCCCGTGCCGGTATCGGAGAGGTCCGCCAATAGGAGGCAGGCGTCGGCACGACGTGCCAGCTCGGGTATCCACCCTACGTCGAAATCGGGCGACCACGCCGGCGTGTCGACGAGCTGGATCTGGATGCTCTCGAAGGGCATCATGGCTGGGACGGGTGCCTGGGTCGTGAAGGGATACTCGGCGACCCGAACGTCGGCGTGCGTGACAGCAGCTATGAGCGCCGACTTGCCGGCGTTGGGCGGTCCGATGACCGGGACCTGGCCGGCGCCGACTTTCTCGATGACCCACTGCGGTATCTGCCGGGCGGCCGGCGCCTTCTTGGCGGCCTCCTTGAGCTGGGCGATCCGCCGCTTGATGTCTGCCTGCAGCTTGTCGGTGCCCTTATGCTTGGGCATGACGGCGTACATCTCGCGCAGGGCCTCGATCTTCTCCTCGGGCGTATTTGCCTGGCGGTACCGTTTCTCGGCTGCATGGTAGACAGGTGGCAGATTTGCGGGCATGGCGACTCTGCGCTTGACGATCGCGATGTGTGTCCCGAACGCTTTAAGCTGTGTTGACGCGCAGCAACTGGCAACATGGCTGAAGTTGCTGCCCCAAGTGCAAGCGAGTAATATGACCGTAGAAGCTCATCCTACATGAGAGGGTGGTCATGGCAAGGGAGTCGCGCTTCCTCCTCGAGATTGGTGGCAAGAGCTACGGCGTGAGCGAAGCCGAGTACTTCGGCGTCCTGCTCAACATCGTGACCACCCTCGTGTTCGAGAAACGGGCGGACCGGGCTACCTACGTTCTGGAGGTCGGTGAGTCGGAGTTGTCCGGGGCTGGTAGTGTCCATTTCGACCCCATCTCCGTGAGCCTGTACCGCCACCTCAAAGAGACCCGCTGCCATGGCCCTGCGTACCCTGATCTCAAGGGAGACGCTCAATCGTTCCGTCTACATTCAGTCCTGGATGCTCTGGAGGCGGTGACCTTTTTCCTCAGGGCGGGCAACACGGTGCCTCACTTCTTCGTGGGGCTGGCCGAGCAGGATGTGCTGGCCGCGTTGGATCGGGGTGCCCGGACCCGGGTGCTCTTGCAGGACCCGGAGATTGTCGTCCGCCTTGCCAAGTGCCTGCCGGAGGTCTCGAGCTCCTGATCGAAGACGGGCGTTGATTCCAGCCTGCAAAACAGAACGCCGCTGACACCCGGGGAACGGGCGCCAGCGGCGCGCTCCGAGCTTTGTCAGGGGCGGGCGGCGACGACGGTCAACCAGTTACGCGGCCAGGCCGACACCTCGAGCTCGGCGAACGTCTCACGCAACGACTCGACGAGGACGTCGCTGGCCGTCTTCAGGGGGATACCGGGCAGAGCGCCCTCGATGAAGTCGGAGAAGCGAGACAGATCTACCCAACCCTGTTCGGTCACCTGGCCAGGAAAGATTTCCTGGGTCTCGACCTGGAAGCCCTGTTTCTCGAGCAACTCGCGATAGTCGTCCGCGGTGAGAAGCTTTCGCGACTCCACTTTGGAATGTTCCGGCTTGAGGTTGTACTCGCTCTTGAGCTTGCGTAGCGACTTCAGCATCCAGCGCCGGTAGTACTTTACCGTCTCGGGAGGGAGGGCTCCGTCGAAGAACCCGGTATTGAAGGCGAAGACGCCGCCTGGCCGCAACGTGCGATGGACCTCGGACATCAAGGCGAGCTTGTCCTCGATGTAATGGATGCCGTTGCAAAAGACGACGGCATCGACGGCCCGCATGATGTTCCTGGACATCTCCTCGGCCCGCGCCTGTACGAACTCGACGACGGCGTCGCGCACACCCGCGACCTTCTCGCTCGCATCGCGCAGCGCCGAGGCCGACATGTCGACACCGATGACCATGGCGTCGCGGGCACCACGGACCTTCTCGAGAATGAGTGACGTAATGGCACCGCTGCCACAGGCCACATCGACCACCGTCCAGCCGCGCTTGAGATGGGCGCGCTCGACGAGGGCCTCGTTGACCTCGCGATAGAAAGTGTGTTCGCTGAATGCCTTGAACGAATACTCGTCGGACGACATCTTCACGCTCCCGGTTTAGCCCGCATTGATCGGCGCGCCTACAATTTATCCGAGGCACGCCCCTGACGCGAGTGCTTGCCTAGGCGGGCGGTTCTGGGTATCCTGTGGTGTCCCACTCCAGCCTCGCTCCCCACACGATGGATCGACCCCGGCGCCCGCGCCCCGTCTTGAACGACGCCGACGGCCGCGACCCCGGGTCGTCCAGCTGGAGAGGCCGGGATGGACCCCCTTCCACTACTCGTGATCGTTCTCGTAGCCGTTATCCTGTGGCTTGCCTGGCGTGTCTTCTCAGTGGAAAAGGTGCTGAGGCGCGCGGCCGAAGCGCCGCCGGCATCGCTACAGTTGCTGCAACGAGAGGTCCACGCGTTTCGCGCGGGTGTCGACGAGCGAATGCGCGAGCAGTTGCAGCAGGCGGCTGAACTGGCCCAGCGGCTGGGCAGGCTGCAGAAGACGACTGAGAATGTCGAGCAACTGGGTGCCGGCCTGGAGGAGTTGCAGCGGATACTGCAGCCGCCTCAGCTGCGTGGCGCCTTCGGGGAACGCATGCTGGAGGAGCTGTTGAGGGAGATGCTGCCGGGTGACCGCATCCTAAGGCAGCACACGTATCGGAGCAGCGGCACGCGGGTGGATGCGGCCGTCGTTCTGGGAGAGGGGCGCCTGCTGCCCATCGATGCGAAATTCCCCCTCGATAACTACCGGCGGTACATGGATCTCCGGGCCTCGGGCGCAGGGGAGGATCAGGCGGCGCGCAGAGCTTTTGCCCGCGATGTCAGGCGTCACATCGATGATGTGGCGTCGAGGTATGTTTCACCCGCCGACGGCACAGTCGATGTCGCGTTCATGTACATACCGGCCGAGGCTGTCTATCACGAGATGACTTTCAACCGTCTGGACGATGGCGACTATACACTGACGGAATACGCGCTCAAGCGCCATGTGATTCCCGTATCGCCCAACACGTTGTTTGCCTACTTGTCGGTGGTTCGGATGGGGCTGCGCGGCTTCCAACTTCAGAAAGACGCCCGCGGGATCGTGCAGCAGCTAACGCAGGTGCAGGCCGATGTCGAAGCTTTGCGGACGCAGCTCGACGTGGCCGTTCGCCAGGCGCGGCATTCGCTGAACAACCTGACGGAAACGGAGGCGGCTCTGCGCCGGGTCGAGGGACGACTGTCTGCCTTGGGGACGAGCGCCCTCGATGTGGGCGGGAGCTAGGAGACGAGCCGTGCTTGAAGGTCGGCGCTGAAGGCTTCGAGATCCTTGGGGCTCACCAGGATACGCTGGGCGCGCACCCAGTAGACGTGAGGAATCACCGGTAGCCGGTAGGGCCGCCACAGCGAGATTTCCGCCACGGGCCCCGGCCGCGTCACCACCGCGACGAGGTCCCTCATGTTGGTGCGGACTCCAAGGCCGCCCAGCAAAGGCCAGTCGGCCTGCCGGACTCGCGAGATGTCGTTCAGCGGGATCACCTCGTCGAATAACACGCCCAGCTTGACTCTGAGTTTCTCGCCGTCCAGTTCGACGTAGGCATCGCCCAGATTTCGGCCCAACCACATCAATCCGCCGCCCACGGCCACCGGGATGGCCAGTGGCCCGAGCGCTCGCTTCGCGACGGCTCTGACCAGGCCGAGCGCACCAGTGAACAGGCCGCTCCCGGCCGTCAGGGCCGCCAGTGTCTCTCTGCCTGCGAGGGGATAGCGCATCTATCGATGTTTCCCGCGATTGAGAGCGGACCGAGCCGCGAGTGGAACGAGCCCGCGAACGCCCCGATGATCAGCTTCTTCTCAAAGTGTATAATAGGTCGTCTTAAAGGAGAAGAACCAGTCGGAGGGCGTCAGGGCGCTGCCGGAAGCTCTCGACGCCAATCGCTTCCCGCGCGCTCACTTCACCCCGCCGAGGGCCGCTATCTTGCGGCCCGCTGCCTATGGCTCGCCCTTCTCGCGCAGCAGGTAGGTCTCGAAGAATCCGGGCCCCTCGGCCTGAATGTCCTGGCCTCCGATCCTTCCGGTTAGGTTCATGCTGCCCTGCATCTGGGCGAAGTACACGCCGGCGTCACCACCCAAGGTCAGGTTGGAGAGGACGATGCGGCGAAGCTCGATCTTGGCGGTCAAAGAGTCGGCGCCCTTGGCAGCCGTCCACGTCAGCTGCTCTGGGACCTCGACCGCCTCTCCGTCGTGGACCACGGTCTGCGCGCCGGAATACACGAGTTCGCGGGGCTCGAGCACCGCCGCTACGCCCAGAGAGTCGACGACATAGCCGAGTAACCGGGCCCCACGCCTTCGCGCTTCGCCGGCGGCCGCACCGTGGACGCCGCCGTAGAGCACGTCATAGTCACCTGCGTGGGCGATACCCCAGTCCCAGGCCACTCCGCCCCAGGTGCCCCAGTTGTGATCGTGGTAGGCGATCGTCTCCTCGACCGGGAAGCAGCGGCCTCCCTGACAGACTTGCCCCGCCGCCGTCGCCCGCAGGGCGGGAACGACGTACCCGCTGACGAAAGAATCGGAGGCGGTCAGCTGGGCTGGGGGGAAGTAGCGATTGGGAAGCGGTCGAACCTCGAGCTCGATGTCCAGCGGGTCGCCGCCCTTGAGGGCGGTCAGTCGCGTGTCGATCTCATATCGGATCGGATCGTCGCGGAGCCGCACGGAGTGAGGACCGAAGCTGACGTCGGCCGCGTCGGTCGTGAAGCGAATCTCGTCGGCGCCTAGCGTGTCGGCGAAAGAGAGGTGCTTCCCGTCCGGCGCGCGGTAGCTGGCCAGGACGAGGCCGCCCCAGCGCTTACCCAATAAGTCGCCGCCCAGTATGAAGGAGAGATAGAGCCAGCGCTGCTGATCGGGCCAGAGCAGGTTGAAGTAGTGCCACTCGGCCCAGGTGCTGTCTCCGCGCACCCGTTCGGGGGGCAAGTGGAAGCGGTCCAGCTCGGAGTACAGCTCCAGCGGCGTGGGGTCGAGCCAGCGTCGATCCGACGCGCTGTTCCGGAAGTTACCGGCCGTGATCTCGGGGGTCGCCGCCAGTGCGATGGCGGCCGTTGGGATGAGGCCGTTCGCGCGTACGGCGACGGGGGACTGAGTGCTGTCGCGCCGCAGATAGACGGCGCGGTTGTCGAGCCAGGGCGCCCAGGCCTGCACCCCTTCGGCCAGCCGCGGTCCTCCCAGTATCGATCGTGCGATGAAGCGTGCCTGCTCGATGCCGAAGAAGACGGCGCCCCCAGTTCGCAGGGTCTCCAGATCGACGCCGGCCGGGACGACGGTGATGTCTCCACCGCCCAACCACTCTTCGTCACGTGATTGCTCGACCATCACCTCGCCGATCGAGAGCAGGGCCAGCATCACGGCCACGCCGGCCGCATAGCCTCCCACGAAGACCAGCGAGCGTATGGGGTGGAGCGCCAGGTGCCGAATGACGAGGCGGCCGATCACGGCTTGGCCTCCGTTTGCAGGGCCCCATCCCTCATTCGATGCACGACGGTCGCCGGCCGCGCCAGCGACGTGTCGTGGGTGACTATCACCAGGGTCGTACCGTCACGATTAAGACGCAGAAACAGTTCACCGATCTCGGCGCCGGTGTCCTGGTCTAGCTCGCCGGTAGGCTCGTCGGCCAGGATGAGCGCGGGCTTGTTCGCCAACGCCCTCGCGATGGCCACGCGTTGCATCTCGCCGCCGGACAACTGGCCCGGTCGGTGATCGACCCGATGGCTCAGCCCCACGTAGTCGAGCAGGTCCTCAGCCCGCGCCCGGCGCCGGGGGCGCGGCAAGCCGGCCTCTGCCATCGGCAGCTCGACGTTCTCGGCCGCGCTGAGCGCCGGCAGCAGGTGGAAGCGCTGGAAGACGAAACCGACCTTCTCGAGACGCAAACGGGTCAAGCGGCGGTCGCTGAGTTCGCGCGTGTCGTGGCCCAACAGGCGGACACTGCCCGCTGTCGGTATGTCGATGCCACCCAGGAGGTTCAAGAGCGTTGACTTGCCGCAGCCGCTGGGGCCGAGGATCGCCACGTAGTCCGCAGCCTGAATCGTGATGTCGATGCCACGAATGGCGCGCACCGGCGTGTCGCCGCGCATGTAGGTTCGGTGCAGGGCACGTGCTTCGGCGACGACTGACTTCATTCGATCTCCTCCCTGAGAACGGCCGCTATGTTGACGCTCGCCGCCCGCCAGGCGGGGTAGAGACCCGCCAACAGGCCCGTTACTACCAACAGCCCGATCGCCAGCAGCGCGTCGTTCCGATCGAGCACGAAGAACGAGAGGTTGACCGGAAGGCCCGGAAAGCTGGTGAGAATGCCGTCCAGGTAACGGGCTATGATCAGGCCGGCCGCGATGCCCGCGACGGTGCCGGCAGCAGATATCATCAGGCCCTGCCAGGCGACTTGGGCCAGCATTCGGCCGCGAGTCACACCGAGGGCGCGCAGCGCAGCGACCTCGCCCCATCGCTCGTTAACTGACAGGGTGAGGAGCGTGGTGACCAGCAGGAAAGCGACTCCCAGGCTCACCGTGCCTAAGACGAGCGACAGTTGCTGGAAGTAGGTGAGCCGGTCGCCGGCCGCTTCGATGATCTCTGGAATGGCGTAGACGTCGACGCTCGTGTCGCGGCCGCGGAGTTCACGCGCCACGGCGTAGGGATTCGCATCGGCCGCCACGCGAATCATGAGGAGTGCGGCGGGCTCGGAGGTCGTGCCGGCCAGGGCCCATAGGTCCTCTAGAGTCAAGGCCAGAGTTGCCGAGCCGGCGGCGGCGAACATGAAGTCAGCTACGCCCGATACGCGGACGACGCGCCGGCTGCGCAGCGCTCCGACAGCGGGGTCGGGCTCGAGGCCGACGAGCAAGGAGTCACCCGGTGACAACCGGAAGCGCTCGGCCAGGTCGCGGTTGATCACGACCTCGCCGAGGCGCTCGAGCGTGCGTCCGACTCGCAGCCTCAGGGTCGGCGCCGTCCCGGCCGGTGCTCCGTAGCCGAATGTCGCCACGGCTTCGGCACCCGGCGACGAGGCGTAGATCGTACGGCCCCAAAGCGGCACCACGTCCGCTATTCTGGGGTCGGCGCTGAAAGCGGCCGCCACTCGGGTCGAGTGCAGGATCGCGGCCTCTGTCTCGAAGGGAAGGGTGCCCTTGGGTACGACGCGAACCTGATAGCCTGTCTCCTCCAGCAGGTCGGAGAGGCTACGCTGCAGACCCTCGGCCAACATCACCATGTCGATCAGCACGGCGGCAGCGACGGTGACGCCTGCGATAAACAGAAGCAAGCGGCGCGGACGGCGAACCAGAGTCCGCCAGGCGAGCGAGAGAGCGTTGCTCATAGCTGGCGCAGCCTCGAAGAACGGGATCGCACCAGCCCCAGACCGGCAAGAGTGCCGACAACGACGCCGGTGGCCAGTCCAATAAAGGCGACGAGCAGCGCGAGCTCTTCGGTGACCCGAGCGAAGGCCATCGAAGTATCGTAAAGGCGCCGGAAGTAGGCGTTGATCAGCGCGGAGCCAACCCAGCCGAGCACGAGTCCGATGGCAGTGCCGATCCCGGCCATCACCAGCGTCTCGCTGAACATCCAGAGGAAAAGCGTTCGCCGCGAGATGCCAACATCCCGCATCGATGCGCCTTCCAGCCGGCGCTCCTCCAGCTTGAGCACGACGAGGCAGAGAAGAAAAACCGCCGCGCCGGTTATCGTGATCCCGGCGAGGGCGCGGTGGAACCGCGACACCACACGGAATGTCTCGGAGGTAGCGGCAGCGACCTTCTCCGTTGCCAGGGCATCGGCGCCGAAGGCCAGGCGATCGATCTCAGCTATGACGGCGTCTCGACTCGCCCCAGGCCGCAAGAGTACGCTGAAGCGGTCTACGCGATCACCCGCACCCAGCAGCTCCTGGAGATCGGAAAGATGGAACGTCGCGCGGTAATCCCGCAGCGTGACCGTGGAGGGGTCAGCCGGCCGCCGATAGGTGCCCACGACCACGAACGGCCGTTCCTGCGTGTCCAGCCCCGATATCCAGACGGTATCGCCGATGGAGATCTCGAGATTCACGGCCGTGCGATTCTCGAGAAGGAGCTCGGGCAGCGGTTGGGCCATGGTAGCCCGAGCCCAGTTGAGGGCCGAGAGAGTCAAGATGATGGTCGTCGCGCGTCTCACGCCCTAGGCTATTCCGAGGCCGAGGAGGTGTAAAGGGTCGGGCACTTTGCCTGCCGTAGCCTGCGACACGGGTGTTGAGTGGCTATTCTGCGGCGGCGTCAATGTCGCTCGACCGGGAGAGCGAGCTCGCCGAGAAACATTCCACCTCCAGAGTCGCGCCCGCGTCGCCGGTCGGTTCGGGTCAGCACCAGGCGATCCTTCGCCCGGGTCATCCCGACGTAGAGCAGTCGCCTGGCCTCCTCGACCTCCTCCTGGCGCCGGTCTACCACCGCGTAGTAGCCGGGTAGCTGGTAGTCCTCCACCCCGACGACATACACGCGGGAGAACTCCAGTCCCTTGGTGGAGTGGAGCGTGAGGAGGTTCACGCGGTGCGGGTCGGCCTCTACGCCCTCAGAGGTCGAGAGCGCGACCCGCTCCAGAAATCGCTGGATGCTATCCTCCAGCGAGTCGGCCTGGCTGACCTCGATCAGCGAACCCAGGCGACGCACGGCGGCCGGATAGCGCTCGGCGGGGCTGCGCTGAGCTCGAATCCGCTCCAGCGCTCTGAGACCGCCCAGCCGTTCGACGACCTCCTCCAGGGACGGGACGTCGAGTGCTGCCCGTTCGCGCTCGGCCGAATAGAACTCCAGGCAGTCGCTGTAGCGGCCCAGGGCGTAAGGTACAGCGAGCTTCATCAACAGCCTCTCCTCGTCGCCGAAGTGCGCCTTGCCGTCCAGGGCGAGCCCCACAGCGAGATGGTCGAGCAGGTTGACCAGCGCGGCCTTGCGGGCGCGTAGTCGCTTTTGGCGGTTGAGGGCGCCGAAGACCTTGGCCAGGGCGACCGCGTCGTCGAGCGCGTGGTGGGCCCGACCCGGCGGCACACCGAAGCGCTCCGCGAGGTCGATCAGGCGGGCGCTCTCGCGGTAGAGGGAACGGGCGAGGGGCAGGGTATCGAAGAAGACGAGATCATGCACGTCGCTGAATTCGGCGACTGAGCGGCGCAGCACGGGGACGTCGAAGGCGTGGCCGTTGTGCGCTACGAGGACGCTGCCCTCGACGAACTCCAGAAAGCGCGGCCAGATCTCGCTCAGAAGCGGTGCGGAGCGCAAGTCCTCCTCGGCATAACCGTGAACGTCCCGCGCTCCAGCGGATATCGGACCCTGGCAGTGGATGAGGGAATGGAAGGTGTCGACCAACTGGCCGCCGCGTACCTTGGCGGCGCCCAGCTCGATGATCTCGCAGGTCGCCGGGTCGAGGTCGGTCGTTTCGAGATCGAAGGCCACGTAATCGGTCAGAACATCGCGGAACTCGCGGCTATGGATGACCTGTAGAGCTTTGAAGAGCTGCGCGGCGCGCGGCCGGCGGGTCCAGGTGGCCGATTCCAGGACGAGGTCCTGGGGACGAGGTGCGCTTTCGTTGCGCAGGTACTCGATCTCGATAGGCAGGTCCACGGCCAAGAGCATCCCGCGAAGAGCGATCTCGGTTCCCTTGTCTGGCTCGACGTAGACCTTGGCCCCAGCAGACACCGTGGCCGCGATGCGATCGGCCAGCTCGCGCGCGCCGGGATAGGTGTCAGGGTCTTCGAGCTCATCGTAGTGCTCCTCCAAGCGGTTCTCATAAGGCTTGATACGCTGGGAGAGCAGCTCGTTCACCAGGCCGCCCAGCGAATCCTGTGACTCGTGAAGGGCGCGCAGATTCTCGACGTGGTAGATGAAGCGCCAGGCCTTCTTGGTGTCCGGATGCTCGCGCGGATGATTGCGGGCGTAGCTGCGGAGGGCGGCCAGGAAGTCTTCGCTGCGGGCCGAGGCCTGGGCACGAACCTCGGCGAGCATGTTCTCGGGGAGCATGCGTTCGGCGAAGGCCTCTACCGCTACCAGGTCATCGGGAGCGCTCACCACGCGGAGCGAGGCGACGACGTAGGCGATCACGCGGTCGTCGAGAAGCGAGCGGCCGCGGGCCAGGCGGCAAGGGATGCCTGCCGCGATGAGTCGATCTTCCAGGTAGTCGCCTACTTCGTGCCGGCGGTAGAGCAGGGCGTAGTCGCCCCAGCCCAGGCGGCTGGCCTCCACGTCAGCCAGCAGGTCGGCCAGGAGCCAGCCGGCCTCCTCCTCCTCGTCCAGGAAGGCGTGAGCCGTGACCTGGTAGCGCGAGTCGCGTTCGGCTTCGATCTTCTTGGCGAACAACTCCGGGTTCTCGCGCATCAGGCGCCGCGCCACCTCGAAGATCTGACGGCTGCAGCGCCAGTTGCGATCCAGGACGATCGCTTCTTCCAGACCGAAGTCGTTCTGGAAGCGCCAGAGAATGCGTGGGTCCGAGCCGCGCCAAGAGAAGATCGACTGTTCATCGTCGCCGACCGCAAAGATGTTACGATGACCCTGCGCCAGTCTCTTGAGGATAGAGTACTGGGTCGCATCGAGATCCTGGAACTCGTCCACTAAGACGTAGTCCCAGCGTGCGGCGACTTCGTCCGCCAGCGCAGGGTGTGCCTCGAGGAGTTTGCCGGTCAGCGTGATGATATCATCGAAATCCACCAGGTTCTTGCTGCGCAACAGCGTCACGTAGCTGTCGAAGATCGCCTCGTCGCCTTCGGTGAGCGGGTACGCTTGCAGGCGGCGTCGGCCGAACAGCGTGAGCAGCGTGCTGCGCCTTCCTTCCGGAAACACGCCCAGGCGCCGCAGCAGTAGTTTCTGGTAGTTCTCGTCGGCCACGCCGAATCCGCGCCGCAAACCCAGCTTCTCCGGGTGGTCGCGCAAAATCCCCAGGCAAAGCGAGTGCAGCGTGCCACGGGTGATCTCGTCGGCCGATCCGCCCAGGCGCGCGTGGAGGCGCGCCGTGACCTCCTCCGCCGCCTTGTTGGTGAAGGTCACGGCACAGATGCGCGCCGGCGCGAAGTTCAAGGACTCCAGCAAGTGCTCTATGCGCCGGATGAGGCAGAAGGTCTTGCCGGCGCCGGGTCCGGCGAGGACCAGCACGGGTCCCAGCGGCGCCTCGATGGCGGCCCTCTGTAGGGGGAAAGGGGTCAGCTCTTTCGCTCTTGACGTCACTTATCGGTCCTGGCAGACTGGTCCCATAGCCAAGCTAATGCGAACCAAGCACGCTCGAATCAGGAGGTGTCTCCGATGGCCCGGATCAAGGTTTACAGTACGCCGACTTGACCCTACTGCAAACTGGTCAAGGATTGGCTAGAAGAACACGGTTGCGACTACGAAGAAGCGGACATCACCAAAGACGTCTTCCAGCTGCGGGAATGGCGGGCATTGACCGGTGGCGTGGGAGTGCCCGTGGTCGCCCATGGGAAGGACTTCGTCATCGGGTTCAGCCCCGAGCGGCTCGAGATGATGCTCGATTGCTGCAAGCACACTAGCCCCGTCGATATCCCGGAAGAGGGCTGAAGGCTGCGTCTGAAGCCATTGCCCAGCGGTCGGAGGGCCAGCCGTTCCCGGCCCACGACGCCTACCACTAAGAAGAGGCTTGCCATGTCAAAGGTCGGCACGGGCAGGGTCAAGAAACTGTCGCGCTTCCCACTCGTGGCGACGGTTCTTTGTGCCGTGATCGCAACGGCAAACCCGCTAGGCGCTCAGCAAGAAGAACAGAACGAACCTCTCTATGACGAGCTTGTGCGGACCTTCAAGAAGAAGTCGCTGAGCATTGGTGCCCTCTTTCAGACGGTCGGCGTATTCGAATGGGAGCGCTCGCTTCCCGGCGGAAACGGCTTCAGCATAGCGAACATGAGGCTATTGCTCTATGGGGAGCTCGATTCCGGTTTCGGATACTTCTTCCAGACGAACTTCGCTCGGAGCCCGACAGTCCTCGATGCGAAGATGTACTACAAGATCTCGCCGGCTCTGATCATCGATGCCGGACTATTCAAGGCTCCGTTCAGCCGTGAGTTCCTGACACCCGCCTCGAGCATCGATTTCGTGGACCGGTCGAGAGTGGCGACCCTACTGGTTCCCGGCCGGCAGCTGGGAGTCCAGGCGCGCGGCGAGTTCGCCGGCGGCGAGTTTGCCTACAGCGCCGGCGCCTTCAACGGCAATCGTTTCATCGAGGCCAACATCAACGACAATAACGATTTCTTGATAGTCGGCCGTCTGTCTTACCTGCCCAGACAGTTTCAAGGTGCGGGAGATGCGGATCGACTCGAGGTGGCGGTGAACGCCGGATTCAGCAAGGACGCGGATGTGGTACAGGTCGGGTTCCCCAACGGCTTTGCCGGTGATCGTGCTCTGGTCGGCGGCGATGTCAGATTCACACGCAAGAATCTACTGCTTGCCGGTGAGATCATCGCGGTCAGCCTCGATGCGGACGATGGAGCGGAGGTTGATCCCTACGGCTGGCATCTGACTGCGGGATACATGGTCGGCCGCAAAGCGCAGGCGCTGGTTCGCTGGGACAAGTTCGACGCGGATACGGGCGGTTCGAACCCGGATCAGTTGGTACTCGGCGTCAACGTCTGGCCGACGCAACCGACAGAGATCCAGGTCAACTATGTGATTCCCACGTCCGGTGGCGTGGACGCTCAGCTTCTGCTTCTCAACTTCCAAGTGGGCTTCTGAGTTGTAGTTGGCCGCCCCTACCGTCCCTCGCCGTCGGGGATTATTCTTGTCGCTTAATCTCTACGAGCGCGAGCGAGGCGGAAGGCCGGAATCACCTTCTGGAAGGGGGCTCCAGGAATGAGCACGGGCAAGGCGGCCGTCGAGAAAGGTCCAACCCTCAGCACGCTGCCGGGCGATGATGTCCGGCAGATCATGTGGCGATTCGCCGAGCGCTACGACCTGCAGATGCTGGTGCAGTCCGCCCGCGCGGTGGCTCGAGGCCCGGTGGCCCGGCTGGTAGCGGACGGCGCTCGCAACACCCACGAGTGGACCCCGGAGAAAGCCGCGCTGCTAAATGCTTTCGACGAGGCGGGGATCACCGCTGTCTTTCTCGAGCCGGAGCACGGGGGGTTCATCGAGGGCCCCAAAAACCTGGCGCTCGCCCTGGCGGCGCTGGAGCTGGCCTGGGTGGACGGCGGCGCAGCCACCGGCGCGATGGCGGGACACCTCGGCCTGGCGCCGATCCACGAGAAGGGTACGCCCGAGCAGAGCGAGCTCTACATGAAGCGCTCGGCCCCAGTTCAACCGGGGGAGAAGCGCGAACAATGGCGAGGCGCCTTCGCGCTGACGGAGCCGATTCCCTACGTGGGCGTCGACACCGGCGTGCTGAACGGCAAGGTCACCGTGAAGGAGTGGAAGGGCGGCGAAGAGCCGATCCTGCACGTGGAAAAGCGCGGCCGCTTCATCACCAACATGGCGTTCGCCAACTTCGTCGCCGCAGCGGTCGACACCGGTGATGAGCGGATCAAGTCCAGCTGTATGGTCATCCTCGAGGAGGGGGACCCCGGGACGTATGATCGCGGCACCCCGACGAAGAAATTGGTGCATCAACTCTCCTCGACCAACGACCCCATCTTCAGCCTCGACGTGCCGGCCAGCCGTATCATCGGCGGCTACACCATCAAAGACGGCGTCATCGTTCCCAACTACAGTCACGGCGAGATAATCGATTCCGTGTTCAAGCGGACACGGGTGACCGTGGGTTTGATGACCGCTGCGAAGCTGCTCTCGGCGGTGGAGCCGGTCATCCGCTACCAGCGTGGGCGCTTCCGGGGCGGTGAGTCCGACCAACCCGGCACCCCTCGGCACGACCTGGGACTGCAGCAGAAAGAGGACGCGCTGCACCGGTTGGTGGACATCTGGGCAACCGGCGAAGCCGGCGCATCGCTGGGCTTCTGGGCGGCGCGCGTGTTCGATGAGTTGGATCCGATGGATCATCGGCGTCCGGAAATATTCGCGAAGTACGACATCCCCGAGGGTCGCCGAGCCCTGCGCGCCATGGCTGAGTGGACCGAGCGGGCCGTGGAGTACGTCCGGCTCGCCGCCAAGCCCGCGGCTGATCGCGATCAGGCACGCTTCCAGGAGCTCGAGGGGAACGAGCTCGTGCAGTATCTCGTGACCGACGCGCTGGCCAACGTGCTCTGCCCGGCCGTCAAACTCTGGAACACAGGTCACGGCGCCAACATGATGCGCGAGGCCGTCAGCCTGATGGGCGGCTACGGAATCACCGAGGACTGTCCGGGCTTTCTGCCGCAGAAGTGGATGGACGCGCAGCTGGAGGCGACCTACGAGGGACCCGAGGCCGTCCAGCGGCGCCAGCTTAGCGTCACCATGACGAACGCTATCTTCCTGGCTCAGTTCGAGGAATGGATCCGTGAGATGCGTCGCGTCGCGGGAATGCGGCCCGGCTCGGGCGCCTGCACGCTAGCCTCCGCAATGGAGTTGTGGTTGTGGACCTTGCGCCACCTGCTGGAGGCTAAGGACGCGGCTGGGAACCCCCTATACAAAGGTCACCGGCAAGGAGTCACTTTCCCGCTGGCCGATGCGCTCTGCTGGCTGCTGGCGTCGCGCTCGCAGATCACGGACATGATCGAGTTGGAAGAGAGGGGCCCCCAGAACCCGAGCCTTAGCGAGGGACTGGCGGGCTTCTTGCGCTTCTTCACCGACCTCTGCCACGTGCAAGCGGCCAGCGCCGCAGGCGAGGTGTCGCGCGTCTGTTCCAGCTTGGTGTTCGGTTACAACGCGCATCCTTCCTGGAAGACGGACGCCGGAAACGTCTATGACGCGCGCGAGCTGGTCGTGCTGGAGAACGTGATGCCGGGCCTCTGCTCCTGCGCCGTCGATGCCTTGGACGAGGACCTGGGGGCGCCGCTGAAGCGGGGTCCGTGCGTGCGCTTCGACGGCTACGAGCCGTTCAACCTGCGGCGTGGAAAGCTGGACGGCTGCCTGACGGGATCGCGTCTGGCAAAGGACAACGCCGCCCGCATGCTCACCGAGGTGATGATCCCGGAGAGCCTGGACTACCCGCAGTAGGGCCGGCGGCCGGAGCGCAAATGAGCGAAACGACGATCGAGCGACAGAGCATGGAGGTCGACATCGTCTGCGTCGGCTTCGGTCCGGCGACGGGCGGATTCCTGACGACCCTCTCACGCGCCCTTCAAGATCCCGACAAGCAGAGCTTCCTCCAGAGTCGCGTCATGCCAGGGATGCCGCTGCAGGTCGTGTGCTATGAGCGGGCCGACGACATCGGGTTCGGAGTTTCGGGGGTTGTGACGCGCGCTCACGGTCTGCGCCAGTCGTTTCCCGACCTGGAGCCCGGCGAGATCCCCATGTCGTGTCCGGTAACCGAAGAGAAGCTGGTCTACCTCAAAGACCCGATGGGTGCGAGCCGGCGCCCCGCGGGCGTCAAGAGTATCGATGTGCTTCTGGGTACGCTCAGGCCGATCCGCGCCCGCAGGGACCACGCGGTCGAGCTCCCTCACATCCCCGACTTCATGAGCAAGGAGGACGGGCTCGTCCTCTCGATCGGACAATTCAATCAGTGGGTGGGATCGCTGCTGATGTCCTCCGGCCAGGTTCAGATCTGGCCGGGCATGCCCGTCGCCAAACCGCTGGTTGAAGACAGCCGAGTCGTCGGCGTACGGCTGGTGGATCAGGGGACCAACTTGAAGGGTGTTCCCAGCGAAGGGTACATGCCGGGCATGGATGTGGAGGCGGCGCTAACGGTGGTCGGCGATGGGCCGGTGGGCCCCGTCGGACGCATGTTGGACGAGCACTTCGGCATGCCGGCGCAGGATCAGCGCCGCGACTGGGCCGTCGGCATGAAGATGGTCGTCGACCTGCCTGAGCATTGCCGCCTGGAGCCCGGCACCGTCCTGCATACACTGGGCTACCCCGAGCCGGAGATCTTCGGATTCCTCTACGTCATGCCGGAACGCATCGCGTCGCTGGGGATCTTCGTCCCGTCCTGGCTCGATAGTCCGGTTCGCACCAGCTATCGCTACCTGCAGCACTGGATGATGCACCCTTATATCTGGCGCTACCTGGAGGGCGGCGCCCTTCGGTCCTGGGGCGCAAAGACCTTGCAGGAATCGGGGCGCCGGGGCGAGCCGCACCTCGTCGGCCACGGCTTCGCTCGCATCGGCGAGGGCTCCGGAAGCACCAACGTGCTGACGGGCTCGGGCGTGGATGAGGCGTGGACGACGGGGGTCCAGCTGGGAGAGGGTGTGATCGAGCTCCTCAGGGACGGGAAGCCCTTCACCCGAGAGAACCTGGAGGGCGCTTATGTCAGGCGCCGCCGGGACAGCTGGGTGGAGAAGGAGGCGCGAGTGGCGGAGAAGGCGCGCGACGGGTTTCAGCGCGGCTTCGCCAGCGGCCTGCTGGGCATGGGCCTCAGCGGGCTCAGCGGGGGCAAGCTGAACGTCTCGAGCGGCAAGGGCAAAGGGCGCGAGGGGGTTCCCTCTCTGGAGGAGTACTACGAGGGCAGGATCGACCCCGAGAGGATACAGAAGATTCGCCGAGAGACCGCGGCGGCGCGAACCTCGCTTCACGCCGCCTTGATGGAGGCCGCCGGCTGGCCGCCGATCCCTTACGACGGCAAGCTCCTCGTCTCACAACAGGACGCCCTGCTCATCGGCGGCAAGGTGCAGGCGCCGCCCGGCTATCCGGATCACGTGGTCTTCATCTACCCCAGCGTCTGCGAGGGGTGCGCCAGCAAGCTCTGTATCGAAATCTGTTCCGGTGAGGCGATCACGCCGGGCGAAGGCGGTGGGCTCCCCGAGTTCGATCGGGAGAAGTGCGTGCACTGCGGGGCGTGCGTCTGGAATTGCGAGGAGGAGAATATCGAGTTCCGCGCCGGTGCCGGGGGCCTGCACTCGGCGGAGAACTGACCCGGAGCGGCGGATTCGCCCGCGCTCCGCGGCTGAGGAGCCGGGTGCCGCGCGAGTAGGGGTGCTCTGGCCCGGCGAACGGAAACAATCCCTCTGAACCCAATTGTGTGGAGACCCAGGTATGACGTCAGGTTTTCATATCGTGGTGTGTGGCAGTCTTGTGCCGGATCCCCTGCAGACTCTGGAGCCCGTGCAGGGGCCCGGCGGTCCGGGACTGAAGAACGAGATGATGCTCCCCTCGGTGCTGGACCCTTGGGCGGCGCATGCGCTCTACGAGGCGGCACACCTGGCCAAGCAGACACCGGATAGCCGTGTGTGGCTGGTCAGCCTCGGGCCCAAGGCCAGGCTGCAGCAGTTGATGATGAGCATCGCTCAGAAGGCTGCCTTCCAGCTCGTGGCGGTGGACGGCTCGGCCAGCGGCTTTACCGACTGCTACGACGTCGCCGCCGTGCTCGCCGAGGCGATCGAGGGCATCGAGGGCTTGGATCGCTCGCGTTTGTTGCTGTTCGGCGGCCGGTCGTCGGCTTCACGGGATGCGGGAGTCACGATGCAGATGGTCGGCGAGCGCTTGGGAATCAGCGAACAGTTCCTGGCCGTCGACAAGCTGGAAGCCCGGTCCGATGGGTCTTTGCGTGTTCTGGAGCGCGTGGAGGGGGGAAGATACCTAGCCTCGGTCTGCGACGGGCCGCCGCTCGTCTGCGCTTGGTCGACCGGCGAGCTGCCGGAGCCGCCCAACAACCCGCAGATCGGCATGCAGAACATGCGCGCGATCATGCCTGCTCTGCAAAAGGCAAGAACCGTTCAGGTGGGCGCGGCTGGCACGGACTACAGGTCGGTCGAGGTGCCGAGGCAGAGGCGCGATACCCGCGTAGTCAAGATGCGTCGATCGACGAAATCGCCCGCGAGATCGTCGAGTGGATCGGGAGCTGAGCATGGAGAGAGTCCTCTTCCTAGCACACACACAAGAAGGCGGCACGTTACCCAAAGCGGCCCTGGAAGTCTTGACCGCCGTTCGCCAGGTCTCGGAGGCGGTGAGCGATGGGAGCTTTAGTGTCGGCCTGGTGGGCGGCTCGGTACAGGCCGCGGCAGGCGCGCTAGCGGGCTCTGGAGCGAACGCTTTCTACGGTGTGGAGGGCCCGGAGTTTGACGTGTCACGCTACGCGAGTGACGCAACGGCGGCGGAGGCTCTGGTTCGCAAGACCGGCGCGACCGTGGTTGTCGTGCCCGCCACCTCGCGCTTCTCCCGAGCCATACCAGGAGTGGTACAACGGGTAGAAGGTCGTATAGACACTCACGTCACGGCGGTCAATGTAGAGGATGGCCGGCCTTCGATCGAGCGCTGGTACTACCGGCAACGAATGGTCGCGACGCTGGCGCGCGCCCAGCGTCCCTGGTTCCTACTTATCGACGCCGGTGTGTTCGCTGCCTGGTCGGGCGCAGGCGGCGCGGCGAAGGTCGAGGCCGTGGCCGCCGAGTTGCCCGACTTGCGGACGCGGGTCGAGGGCGAGCAGGCCGCATCGGCGGAAGCCCAAACGATCAGGCCGGACGCGGATCTCCTCTTTGTGGCAGGTGCCGGCTGGACGAAGAAACAGCAGGATGGACAGACGCATCTCAAAGATGCCGAGTCGTTGATCTGGGACTTTCTACAGAAGTCGCGTGCGTCTTTGGGAAGCAGTAAGTCTCTGGTCGATCAATCGGCGGAGGGCGAGGACGTCATCTCGTTCATGAGCCACGTGAATCAGGTGGGACAGACCGGGTCCACTCCACGACACCTCAAGGGGTTGGCCACCTGTTGTCACGGTGAGGAGCCGCACGTCGTGGGTTGGCGCTTCATCAAGGAACGCCGAGCGGTCAACCTTGATGCCGGTTGCGGCTGGGCCCAAGGCAAAGCCGACGTGCTGTATGTTGCCGATGCGTTTAAGGTGATGGCCAAGGTCAACGAGGTTCTGGGAAACTCATAGGCCGCTGGCCACGCTGGCTCGGATCAGATCAGAAGCCGAGACACGCCGGCAGCGCGGCGAATATCACCCGGCAGGTACGACCTGCCCAATCCGCGGGCTGCGCAAGGCCGCGTGCCCGAGGTGCGTAAGCTCCTCCGGCGATAGCAAACTGAGAATGATAAGGATGCCACAGGTCCCGCTTCTGGCGGTCTACCTCACGTTTCTTGGCGGGGTGGGGTGCTCCGGCTCGGCAGGCAAGAGCGAAGACGAAGCAAAGCCCCAACCCATCGCGGTTCAGGTCGAGGTGGAGAATCAGAACTCACAAGACATCACTGTATACTTGCTACGCGGCAACTCGCGGATGCGACTGGGTACCGTTACGAGCATGAGAACCGAGAGTTTCCAGGTGTCGATCGGTATGGCGGGCGGTGGCGCCGAGATTCGACTGCTGGCTGATCCAGTCGGAGCCTTCGAGCAATTCGCCTCCCTGCCTGTAAGAATCGAAGTCGGCGACACGGTGCGGTGGCGCCTGGCCCCCAGACTCACCCAGTCGGCGATCTTCGTTTACTGAGAGGCCCCCCGGCCGCCCCCTTGACCGAGTTGCGGTCGCAGTCCTAGAATAGTAACAATTACCAAAATACAAGTGTCCTAGCTTACAAATATTGCGATTGACACATTGAAGGGAGCGCCGGGGCCTCGTGTCTCGGGGCGGCGTTGTGCTCGTGCCTCAACCCAACCTCAACGCTAGGAGGCCGATGTGTCGAAGCGGTGTTTGGTTCTTGTGCTGGCGCTGGCCGTCTCAGCTGTGGCCAACCCGGTTCTCGCCCAACAGCGGGAAATCCGGGGGCAAGTCACAGGCGTCACGGGCGAGGCGATAGCCGGTGCTCTGGTGACCGTCAAAGGCACCACGATCAGTGCTCTCAGCCGTGAGGACGGCGGATTCACGATCCGCGTGCCAGCGGGCGACCTGACGCTTGTGGCGTCCTTCCTCGGCTACCGCACCACGGAGGTTGGCGTCCGAGCCGATCAGACCGTTGCGGCCATTGAGATGGACCTCGACCCTTTGCGCCTCGAGGAGCTTGTAGTCACCGGCACGGCGACTGAGATCTCACGGCTCAACCTTGCCAATACGGTGGCGACTCTCAGCGCTGAGGAGATTCAGCCCACCCCAGCGCAGACGCTGGACAAGGCTATCCAGGGCAAAGTGGCGGGGGCTCTCGTCGAGACGAACTCGGGTGCTCCCGGCGGGGGCGTGCAGACGCGACTGCGTGGCGTCTCGACGATCAACGGCCTGTCGGAGCCGCTCTACGTGGTGGACGGTGTGATCGTGAGCAACGAGGCGATTCCGTCCAATCAGAACGCCGTGACGAACGCGAGCACCGGATCGAACCCGTCGCTGACCCAAGACGCGCAGGTCAACCGAATCGCCGACCTCAATCCGAACGAGATCGAGAGCATCGAGGTCTTGAAAGGGGCGTCGGCCGCTGCGATCTACGGTCAGAAGGCCAGCAACGGAGTAGTTGTGATAACAACGAAGCGTGGACGGCCGGGACGCCCGCGTGTCCGCCTTAGCCAGAGCTTTGGTGTTTTTGATCTCTCAAAGACATTGGGCTCACGCCGCTTCGAGACCGCCGACGAGGCCGCGGCCGCTTTCGGTGAGTCGGCCCGTGATTTCTTCGGGTCGGACGGGCGCCCTCTTGCCACCTTCAACCAAGAGGAACTGCTTGCTCATCGAAATGATATCTCTTTCGAGTCTTACTTGAGCCTAAGCGGAGGCTCCGAGCGCACGCAGTATTTCGCGTCGGCTGATTGGAAGAACGACGAAGGGATCATCGACAACACGGGATTCGAACGGCAGTCGATCAGGGTGAACCTCGACCAGAGGATATCACCGCGTCTCAGTCTGCAATTCTCGTCGAACTTGCTTCACACGGCAGCGGGTCGCGGACTGACAAACAATGACAATAGCGGCACAAGCTTCTATATGGTATTTCCGTTCACACCGGAATTCGTTGACCTTCGAAGCGACCCCGAGACCGGCCTGTTCCCAGACAATCCGTTCGAGCGCAGCAATCCGTTGCAGACGGCCGCTCTCATGGCGAACGATGAAGATGTTTGGCGGCTTATCGGTGGTGTTGGAGGAACTTGGGAGGCGATTCAGGGCCGCAATCACAACCTGAGGATACTGACGAATTTCGGCGCCGATTACTTTGCCCAGAAGAACAAACTGTTTTTCCCTCCGGATCTCCAGTTCGAGCCCGACGACGGTCTGCCTGGCACGTCGCTGCTGAGCAACAGTGACAACCTCAACTGGAACGTCGGGGCGAACATCGTCTACAGTTACAGACCCAGTAGTGGCAGTTGGACGGCCACCACATCTGGCGGTTTTCTCTTTGAGGACCGCGACTTGAACGTGTCACGCGTTGTGAGTCGAAATCTGAGTGCTGGAAAGGAGAACGTTAACGCGGGCACCAACATTCAGATTGCCGAAAGTCGTGCGAAGACGAGAGACCTTGGCTACTTCCTGCAAGAGGATCTTCTCGCATTGGATGAGAGGTTGCTGCTATCCGCTGGAGGTCGCTTGGATCGCAGCAGCAACAACGGTGACGGAGGAAAGTTCTTTTTCTACCCGAAGGCTGCTGCATCTTACCGCTTCCCCGACCTCACCAGCTGGGTTAACGAGTTCAAGTTCCGGGTGGCGTGGGGTCAAAGCGGTAACCTGCCTCTATTCGGCCAGAAGTTCACGCCGCTGGCTGTGATCTTTAATGTTGAACAGAATCCTGGCGTTGTTTTGGGCGACACGCTCGGGGCGAGTAACATAGAGCCCGAGCGACAGAACGAGGTGGAGTTTGGCTTCGATGCGTCGGCCTGGAACGGCAGGGCCTCACTGGAGTTTACCGTCTATCAGAAGAACATCACCAACTTACTGCTGGCTCGCGAGCTGGCGCCATCGTCGGGCTTTACGGCGCAGCAGCTGAACGGCGGCGAGCTGAGGACGCGAGGTTTGGAGATCGCGCTGGCGGGAACGCCCATCCAGAATAGTACCCTGGATTGGCTATTTCGCACGACGTTCTTCCTGGACCGCAACAAGGTAATGAGCCTTCCGGTCCCCTCGTTCCGCGCCGGCGGATTTGGCACGGCGTTGGGGGCCTTCCAGATCGAGGAGGGAGAGTCAGCCAGCCAGATTGTGGCTGTCGTGTCGGACGCGGATTCAAGCTTCGTGGCCAAAGTGGGCGATGCCACGCCTGACTTCAAGATGGCCTTCGTCAACGACATTAAAGTCGGCAACTTCCAGATCTATAGCCTGTTCGACTGGCAGGCAGGTGGAACCGTCGTCAATCTAACCAAGTTGCTCTACGATTTTGGTCAGAACACGGCGGATTTCGACGAGAACCCCCAATCTGTAGTGAACATCGGACCGGTGTGCGCCGTGTCGCTGGATGATGGGAGCTGTGACCCCGATGGAGCGGTGCTGACGAACGGCGAGCGACGACTCTTGGGGTTCGGCGTCGAGACACGTCCGTTCATCGAGAGCGCTACGTATATGAAGATGCGGGAGCTTGCCATCTCCTACAACATTCCGTCCAGTCTGACGTCCAGTCTGTTCGGCGGCATTATTTCCAGCGCGCGGATCACATTCAGCGGCCGAAACCTGATTACTTGGACGGGCTACTCCGGGATGGACCCGGAGGTGAGCAACTTCGGAAACCAGGCAGTCGGTCGCAACATCGATGTGGCTCCTTTCCCGAGAAGTCGAAGCTACTGGCTTATATTCGATTTCGACTTCTAAGCGGCGAAACAGAACGTCAATCCGAGGTGAGAGACCCATGATCAAGATTAGAATGTTTGCGCCGCTTCTGGGATTGTTAGTCTTAGCGGCATGTGAGGATGCTTTCAATGTTGAGGACTTCAACAACGAGGGCTTGGAAACGCTGCTTGACAACCCCAGCCGTTCGGGGATCGGCGCCGCGGCGACCGGCCTGCTGATCACCGTCCGCGATGAGTTTGACGATCGGAACGGATACGTTTCGCTGTTGGGGATCCTGGGTCGCGAATCGTACAACTTCGATGGCTCGGACCCCCGCTTTATTACGGAAATGTTGGAGGGCGACCTCAACCCTTCGAGCCCTGCATTTGGCGGAAATCTTTGGGGCGAACGCTATGCCAACATCCGCACCGGTGCCATAATCCTGGGCGCCGTCGAGGCGATCAGCGATGCGGAGCTGTCGCCTGAGGAGAAGGAAGCCACCCGCGGGTACGCCAAGACGATGATGGCGCACGAGCTGCTTCTCGTCGTCAACGCGCATGATGCCAACGGCGCGGTGATCGATGTTCCGACCGATCCGTCGGTTTCTCCGGGACCGATCGTCACGAAGACCGAGGTGCTCGACCGTATCGAGCAGTGGTTGGACGAAGCGGCCGATCACCTGAGTGACGGCGGCGCCGCTTTCCCGTTTACCCTTTCCAGCGGATTCACGGGCTTCGATACCCCACCGACGTTTCGTGAGTTCAATCGGGCGTTGGCAGCTCGTGTCAACATATACACGGAAGATTACGGCGAAGCCCTGGATGATCTGGAGGAGTCGTTCCTGGATCTGGGCGCCCCGCTTGATCTTGGCGTCTATGTAGTGTTCGGCTCCACGCCGGGGGATGAGCCCAACGATCTGTACGATCCGGGCAGTTCGCCTGACATCGTCGCCCATCCGTCATTGGTGACGGACGCGCAGTCCAATGGCTTGGGCGAGATCGATCTCAGGGCGCAGAGGAAGCTGCGGTCGGTAACCTCGCAGACGCAGGGGGGGATAACAACCGACGTTGCTTTCAACATCTACGCGGAACTCACCGCCCCCATACCCTTCATTCGTAACGAGGAATTGATACTGCTACGAGCCGAGGCAAACATCGGAGAGGGCGCGATCAACCTGGCGGCCTCCGATCTGAACTTCCTACGCCAGGAGTCTGGCGGTCTTGATGAACGTACCGACTTGAACGCTGGCAACATCGAAGATGAGCTGCTGTATAACCGCCGCTATTCCTTGATGTTCGAGGGCGGTCACCGCTGGATCGACGCTCGGCGGTTCGGTCGGCTCGACGAGTTGCCTCTGGATACTCCTAACAGCCAGGTCAACTCAGCTTTCCCGATTCCGGAAGCCGAATGTCTCGCTCGTGGGCTAGAGGCCAGTCTCGGGGGCGCTTGCCAGTAGGCCCACGACTGCTACTTCCGTAACTGCGACGACACCCCCGCAGCGTGGCTGCGGGGGTGTTTGACCATCTCTCGGCGCTGATGAGATCATAGGGGCAGGGGGCTGGCCGATGGCTTGGTGGGTGCGACGTGCACTGTTGTACTGTAAGATAGTAGCCCAGCTGGGATCGGGAGCCCTGGAATCAGGATATCGAATTCTCAGCCAGTGAGACGCTCGGCAATTCATAGCGGACCGCAGTTCGACCGCGGAGGTTTCAATGCAAGTCCTGCCAGTAGATGTCACATCGGTGATTGGCGTCATCATGGGAAGCCTGATCGTTCTCATCCCGATCGCGGGCGTCACTCTGCGCTTTGCCATCAAGCCGATCGCGGAGGCTATGGCGAGGATCCGGGAATCGCAATCGGAATCGCAGCAGTTCGGGCTGATGCAGCAACGCGTCGACCTATTGGAACGACAGGTTTCTGTGCTGGAATCGGAGATGCATCGCTTGCGCGAGGTCCAGGATTTTCACGCCCAGCTCCAAGAACCGAAGGACTGACCGCGTCCAACAATGCGTCCTGGTGGCGCAAAGCCACCCAGTCTGCCGCCGACCAACCATTCGCCCCCCTTCGTGCGTCTAAGAACAAAGGAAAGGGCAGGGAATCGTGCCGCTTTCTCTGAGGCTCGACCTCCTTGCCCGAGTAGCACCACGGAGCAGGGGTGATGATAGATCGTCGTCGTACCGTCCTCGCGGGAGTTCGAGCAGCGCTGGTTGCGGTGGCGAAGTATGTAGCGGGTATCTGCTATCGGTCCAGCCAGGCGTGGACGGCGTTCCTGTCCTAAGTCAACAGGCGATTTGACCTCTCGCCGACAAGGGCGCGAGGTTCGGAGCGGGTAGCTCATCAACTGCCTGGATCGAGCGCCCTCAATCTGAACTTCGCGCCGT
>CP070722.1:2373552-2385509 GCA_020350785.1 Gemmatimonadota bacterium | reverse complement strand
GCCCGCCGTCGCCATGCCGGGATTGCCGGGGCCGACCAGCCGCAGGGCGTGGTTGGCCTCGCCCACCAGGGTTCTCGCGCCCTTGAGCACCGTCGTCGCCCCCCACCGCTGGGCGATCTTTCGCGTCGCGTCCGTAGCGGCACCGAGCTGATACTCGACGGAAGAAGGGGTAAGGTGGTCATTGCCCCCAGCCGGTCGGAGAAGCACTGGTTCCACGACCGCGACGTGAAGGCGAAAGAGAGGGCAAAAGCCCTCGAGAGCTTGGCGGCGGTCGAGCCGGTCACGAAGGACGGGGTCAGGATCAGCATATATGCCAACCTCGAGCTTCCTTCCGATGCCGAGGCCGCCGCCGCAGTCAACGCGGACGGCGTGGGGCTATTCCGCACCGAGTTCCTGGTCGTGGGTAAGACGTCGGTGCCGGAGGAAGAGGAGCAATACGAGGCGTTTCGCGATGTGATCGAGACGCTGGCTCCGCGGCCGGTGACGATCCGGACGTTCGACCTCGGGGGTGACAAGTTCCCGATGTTTCTGCCCCCGATCGCCGAGGAGAACCCCTTCTTGGGCTGGCGCGGTCTGCGCATTTACGAGATGATGCCGGAACTCTTCCACAACCAGGTGCGGGCGATCTTGCGAGCGGCCGCGCACGGGCCGGTCCGGCTGCTCGTGCCGATGGTCAACACGGTCGAGGAGATTACCGGGCTGCGCCAGGTGGTCGAGGAGGCGCGCGCCGAATTGCAGGCCGAGGGCGTCGAGCAGGGGGACGTGATGGTGGGTGCGATGCTGGAGACGCCGGCGGCGATTACGATTACGGAGATGCTGGCCCGGCACGTCGATTTCTTCAGTCTGGGCACCAACGACCTCATTCAGTACATGCTTGCCGTCGACCGCGGCAACGCCCAGCTGGCCCGCTTTTTCGATCTCTACCATCCGGCCTTGCTGCGCTACATTGGCGACGCGGTGAAGGCCGCCGGGCGGGCGGGGCGTCCGATCTGCGTCTGCGGCGAAGCGGCCTCCGATCCGCTGGGGGCCCTGCTGCTGATCGGCCTGGGGATACGCAGCCTGAGCTGCGCACCCGCCGGCGTCCTCGCGCAGAAGCAATTGATCCGCTCGATCGATCTGGGGCGCCTGGAGCGACTCATGGCGGAGCTGCTGACCGTGGAAACCGGGCAGGAGATACGCAGCCGTATGTTGGCAGCTCTGCGAGATACCGTCGATCTGTCGGGCGTGGAGTGAAGTCCCACCTTGTCACACCCTTGATTAGTAAATAGCTTCCGGGCGCTTATTCACAGGGGGAGCGCGGTTTCGGGCAAGGGCGGCTGCGCGAGCGCTGTCGTGAAGGGCGGGAGCGAGAGATTGTCCAGAAGACGGCTTTTTACATCCGAGAGTGTAACCGAGGGTCACCCCGACAAGGTGGCGGACCAGATATCGGACGCGATTCTGGATGGTATTCTCGTCCAGGATCCGGTCGCCCGAGTAGCGGCGGAGTGCCTGGTGACGACCGGCCTGGCGTTCGTGGCCGGTGAGATCACTACATCCAAGTCCATCGACATCCCCGATATCGTGCGGTCGACGATCGCCGAGATCGGCTATCTGGACTCACGGTTGGGACTGGATGCGATGACGTGTGCGGTCATCACGTCCATCGACCGGCAATCACCGGACATCGCCATGGGTGTGGACACCGGTGGCGCGGGTGATCAAGGCATGATGTTCGGCTACGCTACCAGAGAGAGCCCGGAGCTCATGCCCCTGCCCATCGTCTTGGCGCACCGCCTGACGAAGCGGCTGGCCCAAGCCCGCAAGTCGGGTGAGGTCGGCTGGCTGAGACCGGACGGCAAATCGCAGGTGACGGTCGAATACGACGGCGAGGAGCCCGTGCGGATCCGGGCGATCGTGGTCTCGGCGCAACACGACGAGGAAATCAGCAACGGCGAGATTCATCGGACGATTCGCGAGGCGATCATCGAGCCGGTGATGCCCGAGGGTCTTATCGACCCGAAACTCACCAAGATACATATCAACCCCACCGGCCGCTTCGTCACGGGCGGCCCGCACGGCGATGCGGGGCTGACCGGCCGCAAGATCATCGTTGACACCTACGGCGGTATGGGCCGGCACGGAGGCGGCGCTTTCAGTGGTAAGGATCCCAGCAAGGTCGATCGTTCGGCCTCCTACGCGGCGCGCTGGATCGCGAAGAACATAGTGGCGAGCGAGCTTGCGGAGACCTGCGAGGTGCAGTTGGCCTATGCCATCGGAGTGGCGGAGCCGGTCTCTGTGCTGGTGGACACGCGCGGTACCGGGCGGGCGCCGGACCACGAGCTCGAGGCGGCGGTGCGCCGGGTTTTCGATCTCACGCCGCTGGGAATCATCGAGGCGCTTGGACTGCGGCGTCCCGTTTTCAAGCGGACTGCGGCGTACGGCCATTTCGGGCGCGAGCCGGAAGCCGATGGGGCTTTCTCCTGGGAGCGCTGCGACCGGGTGGAGGAGCTCAAGTCGGCGCTTGGCTGATCAAGGACCAGAAAGGTGTTCAATGTCGACTAAGGCGATAGATCACGATATCCGTGACATCAGACTGGCGGATCAGGGGCGGCTGCGAGTCGAATGGGCGGAGCGCGCGATGCCGGTGCTCCGGCTGATTCGAGAGCGGTTCGCCGGAGAGCGGCCGCTGGCCGGCCAGCGCTTGTCGGCCTGTCTGCACGTGACCACCGAGACGGCGAACCTGGCCGTCACTCTGAAAGAGGGCGGCGCGGAGGTCGCGCTCTGCGCCTCCAACCCCCTGTCGACTCAGGATGATGTGGCCGCACATCTCGTGCGCGACCACGGCATCAAGGTCTACTCGATCAAGGGTGAGGATCACGATACCTACTACGATCATATCCGGGCGGCGCTTGCCCACGAGCCGAGCATCACCATGGATGACGGCGCCGACCTGGTCAGCGCGCTGCATATGATTGCGCTGAACCGGCTGGACGATCTGGCGGAGCCGGTACGTCGCTGGGCGGCGGCGATGTCCGGGGCGGAGAGGGAGCGCTTGGTCAAGACCGTCATTGGGTCGACCGAAGAGACCACTACCGGCGTGATCCGGTTGCGCGCCATGGCCCGGGATGGCGTTCTGCGCTTCCCGGTCATCGCGGTCAACGATAGCCTGACGAAGCACTTGTTCGACAACCGTTATGGCACAGGACAGTCCACGCTGGACGGTATCCTGCGCGCCACGAATATCCTGCTCGCCGGCAGCCGGGTGGTGGTCGCGGGTTACGGATGGTGCGGACGCGGCGTGGCCACACGGGCGCGCGGCGCTGGCGCTCGCGTGATCGTTACGGAGGTCGAGCCGCTGAAGGCGTTGGAGGCCGTGATGGATGGCTTCGAAGTCATGCCGATGGCCGATGCAGCCAGGATCGGCGACGTCTTCGTGACGGTGACCGGCGACACCAGCGTCATCCGTGAGGAGCACTTCCGTTTGATGCAGGACGGCGCCATAGTGGCCAACTCCGGGCACTTCAACGTGGAGATCGACCTGGAGCGCCTGGCCGCTGTCGCGGACGCGCCCCCAAGAACGGTGCGCGAATTCGTGCAAGAGTATCGCATCGCTGGACGCCGCATCTTCCTCCTGGGTGAGGGTCGCCTCATCAACCTGGCTGCTGCGGAGGGTCATCCCGCTGCGGTCATGGACATGTCGTTCGCCAACCAGGCGCTGGCCGCGAAGCATCTCGTCGAGCAGGGCCGCGATCTGGACATTGGTGTCCACCGCACGCCCGACGCGCTCGACCGCGAGATTTCCCGCCTAAAGCTGGAGTCCATGGGGATCGCCATCGACACGCTGAGCGAGGATCAGCAGAAGTACCTGTCCTCGTGGGAGCTTGGAACCTGATATTTCCTCGGGGGTTTACAGTTAGTCCGGCGCGGGCAAACTTGGGTTGCAGGTCGCGGGCCCGCCGATCGATTGCCTAATGAGCGAGATGGAGCAAGTCCGGGTAGCCAGCCTTGGGCTGGACAAAGCGTCAAACACGCCTGTCGTGATCTTGCAGGAGCTGGACGGGGAGCGCGTGTTGCCGATCTGGATCGGCCCGGGCGAGGCCAGCGCCATCGCCATGGTCCTGGCCGGAATGAAGTTCTCACGCCCACTGACCCACGACCTCTTCACCGCGATGTTGCAAGGACTGGGCACCGAGCTGCAGCGCGTGCTGATCACCAAGGTGGTCGACAACACGTATCACGCCGAGCTTATCTTGAAGCGAGATGGCCAGATGGTGTCGATCGACGCGCGACCGAGCGACAGCATAGCCATCGCGTTGCGCGCGAAGGCGCCGATCTACGCCCATGCGGAGCTGCTGGAACAGGCTTCGATCGAGATACAGCCCTCGGAGGTGGAGCCCGGCGCGAGCCCCGAAGGCGAGCCGAGCGAGCAGCCGCAGGGAATGGATGCGGATCAACTCAAAGAGTATCTCAAGAAATTGAATCCGGAGGACTTCGGCCGATTCAGCCCGTGATCGCCGATGGGCCTTCCAGGGAGATCGGCCGCCGTGGCACCCTCCGGCGGTCGTTCCATTTGCTCCTCACCCTTCCGCTCGCCGCCGGGCTCAGCGGCTCTATGAGCTTCACACAGGGCCCGGCAAAGCCGTTCGCGCGCATCACCGAGCGGAGCGTCCGCGTCACCCTCAGCGAGCAGGGAGAGTATCGACTGCTCGAGGTCGTACGGGTTGAGCTAGATTCGCCGGCGGACTCGGGCGGGCCGGCTGCGCGTCTACCGCTGGTCGCGCTGCCTGCCGGGGCAACGGAGGTGATGGGGCTGGGCGGCGATCTGCCACCCAGCCGCGTGACTAGCGAGGGCTCCCGGGTGGTGCTGGTCGGTGAGACTGGCCTGACGGACTTCCAGCTGGCCTTCACTTATCTGCTGGCCGGAACCGCCCGGGAGGTCGTACTGCGGGCGGAGTGGCCCGTGGATAGTCTCTTCGTCTACGCGGACCGCGGGCTCGTCGAGCTGCGGCCCGATCGACTTCTGGTCCCCCGCGAAGACGCCGGGCCCGCCGGGCGGCCCCGGCGCAGCTATGCGGCGGGTAACCTTCCGGCCGGGCAGGACGTTCGGCTCACGCTGGGATCGAGGCCAGTCGACTGGCGCCAACGCTTGGCCGTCGCGTTCGCCACTGCCCTGGCGGCCGCGGCGGCGGCGCTCTGGGCCTGGCGCGCCGCCCCGGCGACCCTCGACACACCAGCCTGATCGCGCCGACCGAGCCGCTAACTGGAAGCCCTCCGCTCGCGGGCCTAGCTTAGACGTATGCCATTGGTCACGACAGAGGCGACCGTCCTCAAGACCTACGAGTACAGCGAGACCAGCAAGATACTCCGGCTGCTGACCCGGGATCTCGGACTCTGCTCGGTCATCGCCAAAGGCGCGCGCCGGCCGAAGAGCCGTTTCGGTGGGTTGCTGGAGCCGTTCACCGATGGTGAGGCGACGTTCTACGCCAAGGAAGGTAGGGAGTTACACACGCTCTCGGGCTTCGAGCTGCATCGCGAGCGTCAGGCGCTGGGCCGCGAATTGGTCCGCTATGCGGGCGCCGGACTGCTGAGCGAGATCGTTCTACGATTCGCGCCGGCCGCCGCCGACGACGAACTGTTCTTTCAGTTGCGACGCGGGCTCGATCACCTGGTCGAGGAGAACGGTGATCTGGAGATCGTGATTCTGCAGCAAGCCTGGCAACTGATCGAGCGGCTGGGCTTCGCGCCCAGCATCGACCGCTGTACCCTGTGCGGCGCTGGCATCGTCGGCGACGAAGATTGCTTTTTCGACCTTGGCGGTGGCGGTGCGATCTGCGCGCGCTGCCGGACGCGGACCAGCGGTCTCAGTCTGCGTCCTCTGAAGCCGCGGGCGCGAGCCGAGCTGATTGGCCTTCTGAGTCCGCGCCCGCCGCTGCCGGCGGCGCGCCGGCTCGAAACGGCGCCTGCGCAGCGTGACCTGCTCCGCGACTTCATCGCCTATCACTTGGCTGACCATCGGCCGCTGAATTCCTTCCGCTTCCTGGAGGAGCGCCTGAGATGAGGTCGATCATCGTCGGGACAGCAGGCCACGTCGACCTCGGTAAGACGGCTCTGATCGAAGCGCTGACCGGAGTCAATACCGACCGCTGGGAGGAGGAACGGCGCCGAGGCATCACCATCGACCTGGGGTTCGCCAACTTCCCCACGGGAGATGATGAGCTGGAGATTTCCGTCGTCGACGTGCCGGGTCACGAGGACTTCGTCAAGAATATGTTGGCCGGCGCCAGCGGCGTGGACGTCCTGCTGCTGGTCATCGCGGCGGACGAAGGCCCCATGCCACAAACTCGCGAGCATCTGTCCATCGCACGACTGCTGGGAGTGAGCCAGGGCGTCATCGCCCTCTCGAAAGCGGATCTGGTCGACGAAGAATGGTGCGAGTTGGTGAAGGAATCGTTGGCTGACGAGTTGGGACGCGGCTTGGCACTGGACGACTGGACTGTGGTGACGGTGTCGGCGGCCACCCGCGTCGGACTCGAGGAGCTGAGTTCAGCCATACTTCGGGCAGCCCGCTCGGTGCCCGCCAGGAACACCGAAGATCTGCTTCGCATCCCGGTCGACCGCGCCTTCACGGTGCGCGGCGTGGGAACGGTCGTGACGGGCACGATCTGGAGCGGCTCGGTAACCTCGGGCTCCGAGGTCTACATCCTGCCCGGCGATCGCCGAGTGCGCGTCCGCGGCATCCAGGTCCACGGTCGTGACGTCCAGACGGGCCGGGCGGGCCAGCGGGCGGCGCTGGCGCTGGCCGGAGTTGATCGCTCCGAGGTAGGGCGCGGGTGCCTGCTGACCAGCGACCGCGCCTGGCGCGCCACCCGCTTCCTGGATGCCGAGCTGCAACTGCTGCCCAACTCGCCCTGGCCGCTCCGCCACTGGCAGAGAGTACGCTTTCACCTCGGCACCGCTGAGACGCTGGCGCGAGTCGTCCTCTATGACAGCGGGCCGCTGCAGCCGGGGCGCTCTACCCTCGTACAGCTTCGGCTGGAAGAGCCTGTCGTAGCACGGACGGGCGATCGCTTCGTCGTACGCTTCTACTCACCGGTGACGACCATAGGTGGCGGCCTGGTCGTCGACCCCTGGGCGCGCCGGCGAAGCCGGCTCCCGGCCGCCGACGCCAGAGACCTGGCGGCCCGCGCCGCGGCCAGCCCCGAAGAGCGTCTGCAGCGCCTGGTGGTGGCGTGTGCCGACGGCTCCACCGATACCGAGCTGACCATTCGGGCTGGCGCGTCTCCGGCCCGCGTGCGGGACGAATTGCGCCGCCTGACTGACGAGGGCCTCATCCACCAGGTCGAGGACCGCTGGTTCAGCGTGCGCGCCTTGGGCGAGGCCAGGGACGCCGTGCTGGATCTGCTCGAGGCCGGCCACGCCCGGGACAGCGGCGCCGAGGGCGTCAGTCTGGAGACGCTGCGCAACGCCGCTGGTAAGCCCGCTTCGTTGGTGAACGCGGCGCTGGCCGAGCTTCAGATGGAGGGCCGAATCCGCGTACAGGGCTCCGTCGCGGCGCTGAGCAGCCACCAGCCGCGGCTCCAGCCGGAGCAGCAGAAGCTGGCCGGCGCGGCGCTGGGACGACTGCGCCAGGCCGCGCTGGCCCCGCCGGGTATCAAAGAGCTGGCGGCCGAGCTGGGGGCCCCGGAGGACCGAATCCTGGCAGTACTGAAGTTCCTGGCGCAGCGCGGCGACTTGGTGCCGGTAACCGCGGACCTTTACTTCCATTCGGGGGCTATAAGTGAGTTGCGGGTCCAGGTGTGCGAGCTATTGAGCGGTGGAGCGGTGGCCAGCCCGTCGGAGTTTCGCACGGCTCTCGGGGTAAGCAGAAAGTATCTTATCCCACTTCTCGAGTACCTGGATGCCGCAGGGGTGACGCGACGTACGGAGCAGGGACGCGTGCTCCGGAACGGTTCGTGATAGACGTTCTCCTTGCCGGGTTCCGGGTCCGCATCTATCTTGGCGATAGGTAGTTATCGGATGATGGACGACCCGTCGACCCGGGAGGCCGTAAACGGGACCTACGCTACTGTAAAAAGAAGGGAGAGGGCGACTTGAAGCACAGTTATGCTGTGCTCCTCGTCCTACTGCTGGCGCGAGCTGGGAGTTCGCCCGAACTCCACGCGCAACAGTCCGACAGCACCACAGTCCAGCAAGAACCCCGCCAGGGGGAGGTCCGTGGTGTGCGGTTGGAGCCTAACTACCCCAACCCGTTCTCAGGCGAGACCCGGATCCCGTTCGTTCTGGGGGCCGATCTTTTTCAGGACGGGCAGCCGGTGCTGGTGACGGTGCGTATCTACAACGTCCTGCGCCAGCAGGTGGCGCTTCCGATCGTGCTGGATCACCCCACCTCCGCGGGTCAGCCGGCCCAGGAGTTGAGGTTCGACACGCCGGGGCGCTACGAGCTGTACTGGGATGGGATGGACCGTAGCGGCCAGCAAGTGGCTTCCGGTATGTACTTCTGTGAGATAATCGCCAACCGCGCCCGCGACGTGCGGAAGATGATCGTCACGCGCTAGCGGGTCTCGCTACTCAATCGACAAAATAGACGAAGGAGCCGCAGCCCTCACACCAGCGGAGGGTCTCGTTGCTTCGCGTCATTGCCGTCGGCATGGCGACGAAGCAGCCGTAGCAGATGCCGTCGACCACGGGCACGACGCTGCCGCGAGGGCGGCGCCCGGACACGAGTCGGTAGCGGGCCGCCACGTCGGGGTCGAGCCCGGCCTCCATCTCCTGGATCTTCGTGTCGAGTTGGACGATCGCCTCCTCGGCGCTGATCCGAAAGACGTCCTCCTCGATTTCCCGGCTGCTGTACTCTGCATCCCGTTTCTCCATCTCCAACATCTGCGCCTTCAGGTCCTGCAGCTCCAAGAGAATCTCAAGCTGGGGATGCATTGCCACCAACCTCCGTCAGACCTGCTTCTCGCTCAAAAGCTCGAGGAACTGGGCCGGCGTCTCGATGGCGCGCAGTCGCTCGGGCACGTCAGATTCGCGACAGAGCTGCGCGATCTTTCCGAGTACGGGCAGATATTGGTTCGAGACCTCCAGCGGCGGCGCGACTATGAGGAAGAAGTATGAGACCGGCTTGTCGTCGATGGCTTTGAAGTCGATCGGCGGGGCCTTTCGGCCGAAAGCGACGCGCAAGCGGTTCACGACGAGCGAGCGACAGTGGGGGATGGCAATCCCGCGACCGATCCCGGTCGATCCCAAGTTCTCGCGCCGCTTCAGCATCTTGAAGAGGATGCCTTCCGACTTCTCGGGTAGGTTGAAAAGCCCGATGAGCTCTTTGAGAACGTCGTCTTTGGCTTTACCCGCCAGATCGAGCTTGATTGAATCTTCGCTGAAGAACTCTCTCAGTTCCATTATATCCTCCATTTCCGTCCGGGCGGCCGACGGCCTGCCGGGACAGACAACATTCTACCCTGATTCAAGGCTATGTAATAGGGCCACAAGCACCTACTGTCAAAGGAACGAGGCCCGGGCCGGCGACGACCCTTTTGACTGGCCGGCGGGCTGGCATATATTGCGCCGCCAAAACCAGTGATCCCGCCGAGGCGTCCGAGTATGAGACCCGAACGACTGAAGAACCTGCTGGAACGCCTGCAACAAGGCGAGCTCTCGATAGCTGACGTCCTGGACCAGCTGCGGCGTGCGCCCTTCGAAGATCTCGGCTTCGCCAGAATCGACCACCACCGTTCGATGCGCCAGGGATATCCCGAAGTGGTCTACTGTCCGGGCAAGACAGTCGACCAGGTCGTCACGATCTGCGCTCGTATCGCCGCTGGCGGCGATGGCGTGCTCGCTACCCGGGCCGACGATGCGGTGCTCCGGCGCCTGGAGCGCGAGCATCCCGGCATCGAGATCAACGATCTGGCTCGCACCGCCTACCTGCCGCCCGCCGAGCCCATCGCGGCGGCCGTGCGCGGCAACGTATTGATCGTCACGGCGGGCACCTCCGACCTTCCCGTGGCGGAGGAAGCCGCGGTGGCGGCCCGCGCCATGGGTAACCCGGTGAGACGTCTGGACGATGTCGGGGTCGCGGGGATCCACCGACTCTTCGCCGGCCAGGAGGAGCTGCGCGAGGCGGCGGTGATCATCGTCGTGGCCGGGATGGAGGCGGCACTCGCCTCTGTGGTGGGTGGATTGGTGCCCGCGCCCGTCATCGCCGTGCCCACCAGCGTCGGCTACGGCGCCTCTTTCAATGGGCTCTCGGCGCTGCTCGGTCTGCTCAACAGCTGCGCGCCCGGCGTAACCGTCGTCAACATCGACAACGGGTTCGGCGCGGCCGCAGCCGCCACTCGGATCAATCGCCGGAGCGGACCTCAGGGGTGAACGGCGAAGCCACCGGTCTCGGACGAGTCGCCGACGAGCTGAACTCCTGGCTGGAAGCGCTCCGAATCGCCTTGGCCGCGGAGAGGGCGTCCCTCTGGATGCGGGCGAACCAAGGCACGGAGCTGTCGGCAGTGCTCTGCCGGCCAGAGGGAAGCGAGCCGCCCGAGACGGAAGTCTTGTTGCAGGGGCACGCGCTGGGCTGGGTGGTCAGCGAGGGCGTCTCGCTGAAGGCATCGCGCCGCGAGATCTTCCGGCAGGCGCCGGAGGGCTGGGTGGTTGCGGCGCCGTTGAGCGATCGTAGCGGGGAGCGGCTGGGCTGTGTGGCGCTCGAGTTCGCGGGCGTGCCGCGCCGCGACGCGGCGCGGGCGGTGGAGCTGGGGGGGAGCGTCGCCAGCCGGCTGCTGAGCGGCGCGCAGGCCACCGACGAGGCGACCCGCGATCTGGCGAAGTACGAGGCGCTCTATGGAACGATCCAGGACCTCGATCGCAAGCTGGATCTCGAGGAGCTGGCGGCAGGGATCTGCAGGCGCGCGCGCAGCGTGTCCGGCGCCAGGGCGGCGCTGGTCGCTTCCTGGGAGCATGCGCGGCGAAGGGGGTCGGTCATCTCGATGGACGGCGACCTGCCGCGCAGCCTCGCCAAGGCCAAGCTGGAGGGCGATTCTTCCTACCTCGGTCTGGCGCTGATCAACGCGACGATACTCCCACGCGACGATCTGACGGTCAGGCCGAAGTTCCCACTCTACGTCGAGGGGGTCGACTCCGGCGCGGGGTCGGCGATCATCGTCCCGATGATCATGGGCCCCGATCCGATCGGGGCGCTGGCGGTGGAGTACGGGCGGCCGCGCGAGTACAGAGAGGGTGACCTGGAGCGGCTGAAGGCCCTGGCGCTCTTCGTGGCCCCGGCGTTCCGCAACGCCCTGGAGTTCGGCGAGGTCAGGGCGCTCTCGGTGACCGATGCGCTCACCGGGCTGCCCAACCGGCGGGCGACGGAGCGCGGTCTGGCTTTGACCGCAGTGGTCGCAGAGCGAACCGGTGGGGCGTTCGCCGTAGCGATGGCCGACGTCGATCGCTTCAAGCAGCTCAACGATCGCTACGGCCACGAAGCTGGCGACGTCGTGCTGCAGACGGTGGCCCGGCTGATCCGCGAGGGCCTGCGTCCCGGTGACATCGCCGGCCGCTGGGGCGGTGAGGAATTTCTGATGGTCCTGCCGGGTGCGAACGCCGAAGATGCGGCGCGGGTGATCGATCGGATTCGGCGTCGTATCGGTCAGGCCAGCATCGCCTGGGAGGGCCGCTCTATCAGCGTAACCATATCCGCGGGCGTCACCGCCTTTCCGGAACGGATCCGCAACGCCGCCGCCGCCGTCGCCTCCGCCGACGCGGCGCTCTATCGAGCCAAGCGTAGCGGGCGCAACGCGGTGGCGGTCTCCGACCTGCGCGGCTAGGCCGCGACTTCCCTTCGGGCTGGTAGAATGTAAGATTATAAGTGACCGTGGGGGCGAACTGGCTTCGACGGGTTTAGTGAACGTGGAGCAGCGTGCCGAGGGCGCCTGGACCCTCGCAAATCAACTGGGCACATTAACAACTGCCAACGACAACTTGGCGCTGGC
>CP070722.1:2361473-2373452 GCA_020350785.1 Gemmatimonadota bacterium | reverse complement strand
TCTCGCAACTCGTAGATGACGGAGAGTCCGGCCGCGCGGAGCTGGCGAACAGCGCGGAGGGCCTGACGGCGCGCCTCCGTACCCATCCAGGCAACGAAAACATCCACGCCTCTCTCCGGCGCGGGGAGCAGGCCATGATCGCGAAGCAGCTCGGTCAGCACGACGTCGCCCATCCCGAAGCCCAGGGCCGGTAAATCCACCCCGGCGATCAGCTTCAGCAGGTCGTCGTAGCGGCCGCCCCCGCAGACGGCACGAAGCTGGCGGCGTGCGTCCCAGAGCTCGAACACGATCCCAGTGTAGTAGGCCAAGCCGCGAACCACCGAGAGATCGACGTCCACGAACTCCGCTACACCCAGATCATGGAGGTGGTCCAGATAGATCGAGAGCTGGGCCACAGGCTCGGCGACCGAGGCCACGTTGCCGTAGGTCGCCTCGAGTTCCCCAATGCCCTTGAGCTCCAGAGCGGCGAGTACAGCGTCGACCGTCTCCTCTGCCAACCCCAGACCGCCGAGCTGCGCCTCGACTTCCTGCCTGCGCTCACGTTCCAGCTTGTCGACAACCTGAAAGACGGCTTCCAGGGCTGCCTCGGCTACTCCATGGTGCCTGAAGATGGCACCCAGCACACGGCGATCCGATACGCGCGCCCGCACTTGCCTGGCATCGAGGCCAACCTCGCGGACCACCTCAACCGCGGCAGCCAGAAGCTCTGCGTCCGCCAGTACGTCCGACTCACCGAGGATATCTACGTTGAGCTGAAAATGCTCGCGGAGACGGCCTCTCTGTTTCCGCTCGTAGCGAAAAAGCTGAGGCACGGAATACCAGCGGACCGGTTTGCTCAGAGCCTGCAAGCGCGCCCCCGCCATGCGCGCCAGAGTCGGGGTCATCTCGGGACGTAGCGCGACCCGGCGCCCTCCTTTGTCCTCGAACTCGTAGAGCTGCCTTACGATCTCGTCACCCGACTTCCGGGTATAGAGTTCCAGAGGTTCCAGCGGCGGTCCGTCGTACTCTTCGAACCCGAAGCGGCGCGCCACGTCGCGCCACACTCCCATTAGGTAGTGGCGAGTCGCCAGCTCGTCTGGGTAGAAGTCCCTAAATCCCGGCAATCCTTGAAGTTCCACCATCGCGAATCTATCCGAAGCTCTCCGAGCCCGGCAAGCCGACCGAGATGCCGAGCTCCCGCATCGCATCACCCACCGTGTGATTCGAGCCCGTTACCACGACGGTCGGCGCCGCCTCGGCTGCAAAGGCGAGGGCGGCCGCGAAGTCCTCGATCACTCTCACGGGATAACCCGTAAGGCCGGCCGCTACCGTCTTCGGCTGCCACCGGCGCTCCGCCGGCGAGCTGGGCGCAACCGTGAACACGGCCATGTCGGCCAGCGCTAGCAAGGGTGGCAACATTTCCGGCCACGGCTTGTCTCCCAAAATCGCCACCACCAGGGCCATAGGTTGCGGCAAGTCGAGGCTCGTGAGGCTCTGCGCCAACGCTTCGACCCCCACGGGGTTGTGGGCCACGTCGAGCACCCAGGTCCGACCCACGCGACGCTCGATCTGCAGTCGCCCGGGCCAACGAGTCTCCGCTATGCCAGCCGCGATGTCGGCGGGGCCGGGGCGCCAGGCCGCCGCCAGGCTCTGCGCGGTCAGAGCCGCGACCCCCGCGTTCCACGCCTGGTGGGCCCCCAGCAGTGGGCAGCGGAGCGAGATGGGCTCGCTGGACTCCGGCCCCACGTACTCCAGGGCCGTGTACTCCTGGTGCATCTTGACGCGCCTCACCGCGGCGTCGTATCCCAGCTGGCGCAACGGTGCGCCGACGCGCCCGGCGGTCGCCCGTATGATGCGACCGGCCTCGGGCTCCAGGCGTCCCAGAACGATGGGCACCCCCGGCTTCGCGATCCCGGCCTTCTCGCCGGCGATCGCCGAGAGGCTGTGACCCAGGTACTCAGCGTGGTCCCACGATACGTTGGTGATCGCGCTAACCTCGGGCAGCAGCACGTTCGTGGCATCCAATCTCCCGCCCAGACCCACCTCCGCGACTGCAATGTCCACCTCCGCCTCGGCGAAGCAGAGGAACGCCAAGGCCGTCGTCGTCTCGAAGAAAGTGGAACCCGTCTCCTGTGCCAGCGGCCGCAGCCGGTACGCGTTTCGAATCAGCATCTCGTATCCGGCCGGCCGGCCGGCGATTGTTACGCGCTCGGCAAAGTCGATCAGATGCGGTGACGTGTACAGTCCCACCCGCAGGCCCGCCCGCTGCAACACGCTGGCCAGCATCGCCGCGACCGAACCTTTCCCGTTCGTACCGCCGATCAGCAGCGAGCGGAAGGCCATGTGAGGGCAGCCGACCCGGTGCAGCATGTATCGCGTCCGTCGCAGACCCCATCGTATCTGGCCGGTGGGCCGGGTCCCTAACAGCCGCGCCAGGTCGTGGGATCCCGCGATTCCGTCCGGCCCGTGGCGATCGCCGCTACCCCCGCCGGGACCAGTCCGAGGATCCATGGCGCCTAATTATAAGAGGGAGTGGATCGAAGGACAGTGTCCCGCGCTCACCCTGCCGACCCCGTCGCCGCCGTCGATCTAGCCGGATTGACCATCGACCATGTGGCGCAAGAGTTTCGACACAGTCGGCTTCAGCTCGGGACGGGGCACCACCATATCGACCATGCCATGCTCGAGCAGGAATTCAGCCCGCTGGAAGCCATCGGGCAGCTCTTGGCCGATGGTCTGTTCGATCACGCGCGGACCGGCAAAGCCGATGAGCGCGCCAGGCTCGGCAATTATCACATCGCCAAGCATCGCGAACGAGGCGGTGACGCCGCCCGTTGTGGGGTTAGTGAGAATCGAGAAGTACGGAACACGCGACCGATGAAGGCGACCGAGGGCGCTCGAAGTCTTCGCCATCTGCATCAGCGACAGAACGCCCTCCATCATCCGTGCGCCACCCGATGCCGATACCATTATCAAGGGGCGTTCGCTTTTGAGCGCGCGCTCGGCGGCCCTGGCAATCTTCTCGCCGACAACCGAGCCCATCGAGCCACCGATGAACCTGAAGTCCATTACGCCGAACTCGACTTCGAGTCCATCGACCCGGCCGCGGCCGGTCAGCACGGCCTCCTTGCGGCCAACCTTGCGAAGCGCTCGCTCGTAGCGCTCGGCATACGCCGTGGGGCCCACAAACCTCAGCGGGTCCACAGACATGAGATCGGAATCGTATTCCTCTTCCAGCGAACGATCCAACAGCAGTTCCGCGTAGCCATCGGGATCGATTCGAAAGTGGTGGCCGCACTTCAAGCACACGTTGAAGTTCTCGGCCAACTTCTCTCGATATACGATCTCGCCGCAATCCTCGCACTTCGCCCAGACATCGCCGGGCAATGCTCGCTTCTGCGCCGTGATCTTCTTCTTCTCTTTCTTGAACCAGGTCATACAGCCAATCCTGCGACTCAAACCTGCCGCCCATAGCTGATCGGCGACCCCAAAGCAACGCTCCAGAACCGGCATGGCCTCCCGCGGCAGCGCGCGGCCCGCCGTTCCTTGCTTGCCAAATCCGGGAACCCGATGAACAAGATCGGCCCACGGGACTGGGCTCGCAATGCCCCCCCCACGCCAGGGCCCTTTCTTGCTACTGAGCGATGATTCTCGACTCCGATGCGACCCGCTGGACTATAGCGAGCGACACGAACGACATGAGCAGGAAGCTGCCGCCGTAGCTGACGAAGGGTAGCGGCAGCCCGGTAATCGGAAGCAGGCCGACGGCCATACCTACGTTCGCCATCACATGCGCGAACCAGAAAGCAAAGATGCCGAACACCAGGACTGAGGCAAACGGCTCCATCGCCCGCTCAGCGATCGCCACGACCCGCCACAGTAATATCGCGAGCGCCAGGAGCACCAAACTGATTCCGACGTAGCCCAATTCCTCGCCGACGACCGCGACGATGAAATCGGTGTGCTGCTCCGGCAGGAAAGCGAGTCTCTTTTGCGTGCCGGCTGTGAAGCCTTTGCCCAGCCAACCGCCCGAGCCGATGGCGACCTGTGATTGTATCAGATGCCAACCCGCGCCATGCGGGTCGGCCTCCGGCTGAATAAAGGCAAGGATGCGGGACCTCTGATAGCCGGCGAGACCTTGCCAAACCGGCCGCACGACCACACCCATCGTCACGTTGGCGAGCGCGACCGCGAGCGATTCCGAAAGGTAGGCCCGGCTGAAATAGAGAAAGGCGACGAGCAGGAGGAACCAGACGCCCCAGAGAGCGGTCGAGAAAGCCAGCGCCAGGCTCACGAACGGGCTCAGAACCATGACCAGCCGCGAGACTGGAAGGTTGGCCCAGTACAGCAGCGCCATGAATATGGCCAGGAAAACAGCCGACGTTCCGATGTCGGGCTGCGCCAGGATCAAGCCGACAGGCAGGACGACAACCGCGAGATAAGGCCAGAGATCCCACAGCGTGTCAGGCGGCCGCTCGCGGCCACTGGCCAGACGCGCCAACAGCAGAACCGTCGCCAGCTTGGCGAACTCCGAGGGCTGGAAGCCGAATGGCCCGAACCGGATCCAGCTCCTTGGCTCCGATCCGCCACCGATTACGAGGACTACGACGAGGCCCAGAACCGCCAGAACGTAGGCGATGGGAGCGACCCATTCCAGCCAGCGTACCGAGACCCGTCGCGCCAGAACGAACGCGGCTATCGAGATCGCCAACCAGACGGCCTGTTTGCGCCAGATCCCTGTTACGGTCGACGCTATCTCGAGCTCGCCGGCCGAGTAGATCATCGCTACCCCGAAGACCGACAACCCCAATGCAATGGCGAGCACCGTGCCGTCGCCCCAACCGATCAATTCACGCTCCGTCATCCGCCCGCCGCCAGCTCGGAACCCTTCAAACCCGATTGGGATGCCAGGTAATACTCGATGAGCTGCGCGGCCAGCGGCGCCGCCGCAGCGGACCCCGAGCCTCCACCCTCGAGCACCACGGCGGCGACTATCGCCGGCTCTTCCGCCGGCGCGAAGCCGATGAACCAAGCGTGGTCTTCGCCATGCGGATTTTGCGCCGTTCCAGTCTTGCCTGCCAGAGTCCAGCGAGCTAATCGCGAGGCACGCGCCGTTCCGCTCGGCGCGTTCACGACCTCCACCAGGGCGGCCCTCAGGGCCGCGAGTTGCTCGTCGGCAAGCGGAAGGCGTTCCGCAGGCTCTGCGAGCGTCGCCTCTTTGACGAGCCTTGGCCTTGGCAACACGCCGTCGGCCGCCAGCGCGGCATAGAACTGCGCCATCTTGAGCACGCTCTGCGCATTCTCTCCCTGTCCGATCGCCAAGTTCAGGACCACGGAATTGGTCCAGCCGCTCGCTCCGTAGCGCTCGTCGTACCACGCGCTCGAGGGTGGGAACACCCCAGCGATATCCGACTGGAGGTCAATGCCCGTCTTTCGACCGAAGCCGAAGTCTCTGACGCCCGTCAGTATCCGCTCGAGGCCAACCTTCAGACCCAATTGATAGAAATAGACATCACAGCTCTCTCGAATCGCCCCGTTCAGATCCAGTGCACCATGGCCGATGGGCGTCCAGTCCTTGAAGACACGGCCATAATAGAGCAGCGCGCCCCTGCAGGGGATCGGCATCCGCGTATCGACACCAGCGTAACCATCATTTATCGCGAGCGCCGCAAGGACCAGCTTGAAGGTCGATCCCGGTGCATAGGCAGCGGAAACGGCCCGATTGAAGAGGGGCCGGCCTGGACTGTTGCTCAGCTCATTCCAGACCGTCGGATCGATCCCGCCCACGAAAGCATTGGGATCAAATTCCGGCGCGCTGTACAGGACCAGTACCGAGCCGCTCTTCGGCTCCAACGCCACGAAGGCGCCGGCCAGGGTGTCCGGAAACAGCTCGGCGGCTTTCATCTGCAACGCGAGATCGATATTGAGGTGTAGATCGCTTCCGGGGACCGGCGCGACCTTCTCATGACCCCTGAAGTCGCCGACCAGGCGACCGAGTGCGTTGACCTCGACGTAGCGCTTGCCCGGCGATCCTGCCAAGACTCGATCATAGGCACGTTCGATTCCCGTCTGTCCTACAATGCGCCCCGGTTCATAGCCCTCGAACTGCGGAAGGGCCAGGTCCGCTTCGCTGATCTCGCCTACATAACCCACGACATGCGCCAAAGTCGCTCCCCAAGGATAGTGCCGCTTGGGTGCCGCCTCTATCACGATCCCACCCGGCAGATAGGCTCGACGCTCCTCCACCGCGGATACCTCGGCGAACGTCGCATTGTTTTCCACCACGACGGGGAGATTCGGATGCTGCCGATATGCACTGTAGAGCCTCTCCGTCTTTTCTCTCGGATGCCCAAGTATCGCACCAAGATGCTCCAAGGCGACTCGCAACGAATCTGCGGAGAGCGGAAGCACCACTATCGCGTAGCCCGGCACGTTCTCGGCAACGACTCGCCCGGTCCGATCGTATAGCGTGCCCCGTGCCGGCTCGACCCGCAGCTCACGAATTCGATTGTCATCAGAGCGCAAGGCGTAGGTGCTGTGCTTGAGAATCTGAATCCTGAAGAACTGTATCCCCAACGCCAATATCGCCACGGCGACGAACCAGCGCGCCAGAGGACCGCGCGTTTCTTGATGGGGCCGTGGGGGTTGGGCAAGTGCGCTCAACGTGTCCTCACAAAAGGCAAGACTGCGTAACCGAGAACACCGGTCGCGAGCGCATCCAGGGGTATCCTTAGAAACAGATACGAGAAGACGTTCCCGTTCGCATCCATCAAGAGGTAGGCAACCGTCTCATACAGCCAAGTTCCGAGGAACAGGTAAGTACCAACGAAAAAAGGTTCCTCGCCCAGAAACAAATCTCGCGTCTGCGCGGCGGCGTAACCCAATAGCACCAGCAGGATGGCCGTCAAACCGAAGTTGTTCACAGCCATCGCGTCTTCCAACACGCCCAAGCACAGACCCAGCGCGGCGGCACCCGCCGGGCGAATCTGTCGCGCGCTCATCAGCAGGGCACAGAGCAACAGATTCGGCTTCGCGTACCATGCCTCCACAACCGGATCCAACGCAAAGTGCAGAAAGACCAGGGCGGCTACAGCGGCAAGCAGCCTGGATCTTCTCGCCTTCGTCGCCATTACCGGTTCCTACCCTCGAGCTCAGCGGTATTCTCCGACGTCTCATTAACTTCCGCCGATTCGCCCAAGATGACGACCATCACCTCACGGACCCCGTCCGGATAGGCAGCCGGTTCCACGAGATAGCGCTTCGACCACCCGACTTCCGCGCCCATGAGCTGTAGCACCCGCCCGACCGGAATCCCGCGCGGGAAGATCCCACCTTGCCCCGAGGTGATCAGCTCAGTCCCGGCGCTCAACTCGGTCTGGTAAGGGGCTCCCTCCAGCTGCATCAAAAGCCGCGAACCACCGAGCGGCCGGATGATTCCGAAGACCCCTCCGTCGTTGGTCATCGCGCTCACGCGGAAATCGGGGTGCGTCCAGAAGTCGCCGATCACTCGATGCCGCCCGACCGCCCTGACGACGCCGACCAGTCCGCCCGGCGCGATCACCGGCGCGTCGATTCGCACACCGTCGGCGCTACCGACGTCGAGGGCGAACGAGCGCGTGGCGCCTTCCCCGGCCCGGCTGGCTGGGTAGAGATTCGCTGGGATATAGTCAGCCTCGCGACGCTCGGCCAGCCCCAGCAAGTCCCTGAGCCGCCTGTTCTCCTCCCGGACACCCTGCAGTGCCAGGAAGTTCGCGGCGAGCGAGTCTCGCTCCGCTCGCAGGACAGCCAGGCCGGCCCGCGTCGCCCGCCAATCGTAGACGGCGGCGTGTAGCTTCAGAATCGGCGCTAGCACGGTGGATCGGGTGGCCGTCGCCAGGGCCAGCTGCCGTTCTCGCGGAAGGGTCTCGAGCACGACCGCCACCATGAGGAAGAACAGCAGGAAGAAGATATCGCGCCGCGCGAAGCGCTTGAGGCCAGTATCCGAGTTATCGCCCACGCGACTCAGGTGGAGAGAACTCCCCGGTACTTATGGAAGTCGTCGAGGATATGCCCCGCTCCACGCACGACACAGGTCAGAGGTTCTTCATCAACGTGGATCGGCAGGTTGGTTTCTTCCTGGAGCAATCGATCGAGGCCTCGGATGAGCGATCCTCCACCCGTCATGACGATGCCGCGGTCCACTATGTCACTCGCCAGCTCGGGTGGCGTGATCTCGAGAGCCCGGCGAACGGCCTCCACGATTTGCTGAATCGGCTCCTGAATGTGCTCACGCACCTCTTCTGAGTGGATGCGCACCGTCTTGGGGATGCCGGACACGAGATCCCTTCCCTTGACATCCATCTCGCGTTCGTCGCCCGCCGCGCTCGCCGAGCCGATCTGGATCTTTATCACCTCCGCCGTCGGTTCGCCAACCAGCAGATTGTAATTCTTCCTGAGGAAGGTCACGATCGCCCCATCTATCTCGTCACCACCGACCCGGATCGACGTGTTCGACACTATACCATTGAGCGCGATGACGGCGATCTCGGTGGTCCCTCCCCCGATATCGATCACCATGTTACCGGTCGGCGTCTCGACCGGCAGGCCGACACCGATGGCGGCCGCCATCGGCTCGGCTACCATGAAGACTTGCTTCGCGCCTGCCGCCTGGGCTCCGGCTCGCACCGCTCGCCGCTCCAGTTCCGTGATGCCCGACGGAACCCCTATCACTACGCGAGGCTTGAGTCGGAATATGCGCTTGGCGGTAACCGTCTTGAGGAAGTGGCGAAGCATCAACTCGCTTACATCCACATCCGCGATTACGCCGTCCTTCAGCGGCCGGACCGCTTCAATTCCCCCGGGCGTCCGACCCAACATCCCCTTGGCCTCCAGACCGACGCCCAGCAGTTTGCCGTTCGACTTGTCCAGCGCGACCACCGACGGCTCGTTGAGAACGATCCCCTCGCCCTTGACATAGATGAGCGTGTTGGCCGTGCCGAGATCGACAGCGATGTCATTCACCGGCAGCAACCTGCCGGAGTCAAGCCACGGGAGGCCCATTTGCGACTAGCTGTTCTCCTTTGAACGACAACGACGGGAGCTCTGCTCCACCGGCTTTGGCTCTCCTCGCCGAGCAGACAGGGGCAGCACCCTCACAATACTATTCGTCCGGGCGGCAAGCGCAATCCGCCATTGCCACCCAGGCCTCTAAAGTTGCACACCGATCAGGCACTACTGCCCAGAACCTCATCGATCGGCGTGTAATCGAGCCCGAAGGCCTCCGCCACGCCCAAACACGTCACTTTGCCAGCCACGGTATTCACGCCCAGCGCCAGAGGTCGGTCGGTCGAGCACGCCTTCTCCCATCCCTGGTCCGCCAACTTGACCGCATATTGAAAAGTCGCATTGGTCAATGCCAGCGTCGACGTCCGTGGCACGGCACCCGGCATATTGGCGACGCAGTAGTGCATCACGCCGTCGACCACGTAGGTCGGATTCTCGTGCGTGGTCGGCCGAGCCGTCTCGATGCAACCTCCTTGATCGACTGCAACATCGACAATAACTGCACCGTCCTTCATCCGCTTCAAGTCCCCGCGCAGCACCAAGTGGGGGGCCTTCGCGCCGGGCAACAGAACCGCACCGACTAGGAGATCGGCGCGCTCGATGGCCTCGAGAATATTGGGGCGGTTCGAATAGACCAGGTCCACGTTCGCAGGCATCACGTCTTCCAAGTAGCGCAGCCGGTCGAGGTTCACGTCGAGAATCACGACTCGGGCGCCCAACCCGGCGGCCATCTTCGCCGCATGCGTTCCCACGACTCCACCACCCAGAACCACCACCTCGGCCGAGGGAACTCCCGGGACCCCTCCCAACAAGATACCCCGGCCTCCGAACGTCTTTTCCAGGTACTTCGCACCTTCCTGCACAGCCATGCGCCCCGCGACCTCGCTCATCGGCGTGAGCAGCGGCAGCTCGCCAGTGGGAAGTTGAACCGTCTCGTAGGCAATCGACACCGCGCGGCTGTCCAACAGCGCTTTCGTCAGCTCTTCCGATGCCGCGAAGTGAAAGTACGTGAAGAGAACATGGTCGGGCTTGATACGGGGATACTCTTCGTCGATCGGCTCTTTGACCTTGACGATCAGCTCAGCATCGGCCCACAGGGCATCTACGTCATCAACGATCTTGGCGCCCGCCTTGCGATAGGCCGCATCGTCGAATCCACTTCCGACGCCCGCGCCCTTCTGGACGAGTACTTCGTGGCCTATCCCCAACAGAGTCTCCGCGCCAGCTGGCACCATCGCCACGCGGTTCTCGGCCGTCTTGATCTCCTTTGGTACCCCTATAATCATGGTCAACCTCGCTCGCTATGGGCCCCTGGCATCCGATTGGCTCGCACCTTCATGACCGCCCGGCCGGGGGGTGCCTTCCCTGGGGCCGGGACCCAGCCGGACCAAGACCTGCCGGTCGGGAGCATAGTACTCCCGGCAGAGATCGGCTACCTCCGCGGTAGTGACCGCGTCGATGCGCGCGCAGATATCGTTCAGCGTCTGGTATGGCTCATCGTATAGCGCCACGCCCGCCAGGCGCTGCAGACGGGCCGACGTCGATTCCAAGGAAAGCAGTACCTGCCCTTTCGTCTGGTTCTTCACCGACTCGAGCTCATCCGGCGAAAGCCCCGTCTCGCACAGCTCGGCAAGCTCGCTGCGGACTTCGGCGATCGCGGCGTTCGCCGTATCGGGGCGCGTGGCCATGTAGATACCGGAAAGCCCGCCCCTGGCGTAGAACGACTGGTAAGAATAGACGGTGTAGGCTAGGCCGCGTTCCTCCCTCACGCGCTGGAACAGGCGACTGCTCATCCCGGCGCCCAGCGTGGTCGAGACCAGGATCGCTCCGTAACGCCGCGGGTCACTGCGTGAGAATGTCGTTGCGCCCAGACAGATGTGGACCTGCGAGCTGCCGCGGTCGACGGTGTGTTCGAGCGGACGCATCTCCGGCGGTTGCGGTACGGTGGGGACGGTCCCGCCCGAAACGTTGGCGGGGAACTGACGCGTGACCAGCTCGAGGAATTCCTCGTGGCGCAGGTTGCCCGCGGCGGCGACGACGCAGGTGCTCGGTTGATAGGCGGTCCGCCAAAGCTCGTGCAAGTCCGCCTTCGTGATGGCGCCAACGGTCTCAGCCGTGCCCAACACGGGATTGCCATAGGGATGATCGCCCCAGAGGCAGCGCGCGTGCAGATCGAACACGAGATCCTCGGGCGTGTCCTCGACTCCAGCAATCTCCTCGAGGATGACGTTACGCTCGACTTCGAGGTCGTTCTCCCTGAGGACCGGGCAGAAAACGAGATCGGTCAGTACATCCACCGCGATCGGTAGGTGCTCGTCCAGCACCCTCGCGTAGCAACCCGTATGCTCGCGCGACGTGTAGGCATCCAGCGAACCGCCAATACCCTCGATCTCTAGGGCGATCTGCCGCGCGGAGCGCCGACTAGTGCCCTTGAAGATCATGTGCTCCAGCAGATGCGCGGAACCCATCCTTTGGGGGCGATCATGACTACCCCCCCAGCGGAGCCAAATTCCTGTCGCAACCGAACGCACGCCGGGCACGTGTTCCGACAACACGGTAGGCCCACCGTCGAGATCGGTTCGGTACACCCTCTCGTCGAGCTGAACTGTCACACCGGCCGAATGATCTCGAGTCATCCGCTAACTTATATGGTTATTCTGGAGGCAAAAAAGAGCCCGTCCCGGGCCTCCGGGACAGGCTCTCTCGATTGCCGCTCGCAGCGCCGTCATGACGCCTCGGCGCCCTCACGTTCCGCCGCCAGCGCCGCCCGGCGCGACAGGCGCATACGACCGCGTTCGTCGACCGAGATCAGCTTGACGCGAATAGTGTCTCCTCGCTTCACCACGTCTTCAGTCTTCTCGACGCGGCCATCCTCCAATTCCGATATGTGACACAACCCTTCTACGTTGGGCAGTATCTCTACGAAGGCTCCAAACGATGTCGTGTTCTTGACCACTC
>CP070722.1:2339215-2361373 GCA_020350785.1 Gemmatimonadota bacterium | reverse complement strand
GATCAACGACGTCACGCCTGAAGTTCTCAAGAACCTCGAGTTCCTCGGCGTCGACTACCTCATCCCGATCGGCGGCGACGACACCCTCAGTTACGGGCAGCGGCTCCACGAAGAGGGGGTCAAGGTCTTGGCCATCCCCAAGACGATGGACAACGACGTGCCGGGCACCGACTACTGTATCGGCTTCAGTACCTGCGTCACGCGGACCATCGAGCTCACTCACAGGCTGCGCACGACCGCCGGATCGCACGAGCGCTTCTTGGTGATCGAGGTGTTCGGGCGCTACGCAGGTTACACCGCCCTGCTCCCCACCATGGCCGGCGCCGCCGACCGCTGCTGCATCCCGGAACATCCTTTCGATATCGAGCTGCTGCTCGAGCTGATGATCGAATCTCGCAACCGCAACCCAAGCCGCTACTCGGTCGCGCTGGTCTCGGAGGGCGCGGGAATGAAGCACGAGCCGGATATGTCATACGAGACGGAAGAGAAAGACCAATACGGCCACCGCAAGTTGGGTGGCGTCGGCGACAAGGTCGCCGCCCTCCTCAAGGACCTGTCCCCCAGTCGCAATGAGGGGCGCCGGATCAACGTGGTTAACCAGCGCCTCGGCTACCTTGTGCGCTGTGGCGACCCTGACGCCGTGGACTCCATCGTGCCCATGGCCTTCGGCAACCTGGCCCTCGATCTCATTCTCTCCGGCAGTCATGGGAGGCTAGTGAGCCTGCGGAACGGCGTCTACGACAGCGTGCCCATCAGTGTGATCACCGGACGCAAGAAGGTGATCGACGTGCAGAAGTACTACAACACCGAGCGTCTGCGGCCCAAGTACACGACCTTCGTAAAGCAGCCGCTCTTCATCATGACCTCCGACGTCTAGCGCCGCTGCGCGCCCACCGCGAGACTAGCCGGGGGCGCGCAGCGACCTCAGCGCCAGTCGCGCCGCCCCTCGTGCGGCATCGACCGGGTCGAGGCGGAGGACGCAGGCCCGAGCGGCCAGGGCCTCCACAATCTCGTCGCGCAGCGGACCTCCCGGCCCGAGGAGGGCGCCGGCCAGCGCCAGGCCCGGCGCGGTCGACCAGGGCCCCAGCCGCAAGAGCAGCGCCTCGACGTGCCGCTGGAGCTCGAGAACTGCATCCTGGACGATCCGGCTCGCGACACCATCGCCGGCCGCCCTGGCCGCGAACACGGACGCGGCCAACGCCGCCACGTCCCTCTTGCCGGCAGCCGCCGCCCAGGTGATCAGCGTCCCCGGCTCAGCGAGCCGCAGAACTTCACTAAGCCGCGGCAGCAACTCGGTCTCCTCGCCGCGACCATCTGCGGCGCGCGCAGCGGCGCGCAACGCCTGGATGGCGATGTCGTAGGCACTCCCCTCATCACCTAGCCGCGCACCCCAACCGCCGACGCGCGCCTGGCGCCCATCTTCGCTTCGACCCCAAGCGATCGACCCGGTCCCGGCGATCAACAACAGGCCCGGCCCGTCTGCGAAGGCATCATAAAAGGCGGCCTCGGCGTCGGTGACCACCAGCGCCTGAGCCGCTAGCCCTCGGCTCATCAGCTCGCGCCGCGCGACCGCCCGCTCCGACTCCCGCCCCGCTCCGGCGAGGCCGGCGCAGAGCGCGGCGAACGGTAACGAGGTTCCAGCAGCCGCCGCGGCCCGCTCTACCGCGGTCGCGACCGCCGCCAGGTCGAGCCGGCTGCCCCAAACCTCGGCCAGGGCCGGCCCCGCCTCGCCGTAGGCCAGAGGGTCGCCCCGTTGGTCGATGACACAGGCGCGGGTGGCGGTGCCGCCGCCATCGATCCCGACGGCCAGCGCGCTAGCCATTCAATCCCCGTCCCTTCCCTGTTCGGCCGCTGGGCCCGGTCAGATGCGCCGATACCCAGCCGCTCCCGAAGGTGACGATCGTGCCGATCAGGACGTACCAAGGCCAGGCGATGAAAGCGCGTCCCAAGCTCCAGAGGCACACCATTGAAGAGATCCCGATCGCGACGGCACACACGGCATCGCGCTGCCGCGCCGCCGGCACGAAGAGGGCGAGGCCGAACGCGCCCAAAAGGCCGCCGTAGACCAGCGATGCGATGCCCAAGGCAACCTCGACGGCGGCGGCCTCGCGACTCAACGGGATGAACAGCAGGGCGCCGCCGACCAGCAAAGCCGCCCACACCAGAGTGAAGGCCTTCCCGACTCGGAGAATACTCTCATCGTCGCGATCGATTCGCCTGACCGGTGCCCAGAAATCGTAAGCGCTGGCCGATGCCATCGAATTGATCGAGGACGAGAGGCTGGACATCGCCGCCGCGAAGATGCCGGCCACCAACAGTCCCGTGAGGCCAGCCGGAAGCTCGTTGACAATGAACAGCGCGAATATCTCGTCCGATCGCTCGAACGAGCGGCCCCCGTAAAATGCCCACAAGCCGACCCCGATTGCCAGGAACAGCGCAAACTGCATGACGACGGCCAGGCCACTGGTCACGAGAGCACGCCGGCTGGCCGCGAGATTGCGGCAGGTCAAGAGTCGCTGCACGATGAGCTGATCGGTGCCATGCGATGCCATTGACAGGAAGGCGCCGCCCAGCAGGCCGGCCCACAGCGTGTAAGGGCGGCTCAGATCGGTGGCGAAGTCGAAGACCGCCAGTTTTCCCGCCCCGCTCGCCGAAGCGAAGATCTCGCGCCAGCCGCCCGGCACGAGCAGCTGCAAGGCGACGGCAGCGGCGATCGCACCCAGCAGGTAGAGGCCCATCTGCAGCACGTCCACCCAGATCACCGCCTTAATGCCGCCCACGTACGTGTACGCCAGGGTGAGCACCCCGATGAGGAGGATCGAGAGGGGATAGGGCCACCCCGTGACCAGCGCGACGGGGACGGCGGTGGCGAAGAGGCGGACGGAGTCGGCCAGCAGGCGCGTGATGATGAAGATCGCCGAGGTGAAGCGTCGCGTGCCCAGGCCGAAGCGAGCCTCGAGGAGCTGATAGGCCGTGGCCAGCTCGCCGCTGTAGTAGGCGGGCAGCAGCACCACAGCGACGAGGACGCGGCCTGCGACGTAGCCGAAAGTCAACTGCAGAAAACCAAGGCCTCCCAGGTAGGCGACGCCCGGAATACTGAGGAAGGTCAGCGTGCTGGTCTCCGTCGCCACGACCGAGAGCATCACCGCCCCCCAGGGCAGCTCGCGCCGACCCAGGAAGTAGTCGCTGCCCGCCCGCTGACCGCGCCCCAGCCAGGCGCCCCACACGGTGACGCCCGCCAAATAGGCGACCAGAACGACGAAATCCAGACCGGTGGCCGCGCTTCCGCTCACGCCTCACCCTTCACCGACGATCCGGGCCGTGCAGCACGGGCGCGATGGCCGCCCGCTGCAGCCCGTCCCCGAAGAAGTGCCAGGGTGGCAGCGAGATCGGCAGCCTGCCGCTGATCGGTGACAGGCCCAGCAGCGCTCTGGCCGCTGCGCGTTGCGAGACATCGGCGCCGCCCCAGGCCAGCACGTAGGTTCCGACTTCAGGGAAGCTCGACAGCAGGTAGGGGCTGCCGAACGATAAGACGACGAGCGGTCTGCCGGCGTCCGACAGGTCGCGGACGAACTCGACCAGCACGGCGGGTATGGCGACGCCCCCAGCGCCCGCCCGGGGCGACACGTACAGGGAAAGCAGGACGAGCTCGACGGAGTCAGCCCAAGCGGCCAGCGAGTCGTAGGTCGCTTCCCCGGTATCTTCGTTCAGCCAGACGCTCGCCAACGAGTCGAGCGCCGAGGCGAGCATCCGATCGAAGGCGCGGCCCGCGAGCGGCAGGTCGCGGCCCGCGAAGGTCAGACTCAGGACTCGCCGCGTCCGAGCGGCGTCAATCGGCAGCAGTCCCGCTCGATCGCGTGGCAGCGTGATCGAGCGCGCCGCCGCGCTATCGGCGAAGGCGCGATGCTTGCTCGACCCCACCACCGACGTGATATTTTCGGAATCCACGCGCCGGCCCCTGTGCAGGCCGGCACGGGCCTTCAGCTCGAGGACGCGACGCAGCGCGGCGTCGATCCGCGTTTCCGAGAGCCGGCCCGCGTCGACGGCATCGATCACTGCGACGATGGTCTCCCTTTCGTCGGCTGGAGCCAGCAGCACATCGGCACCCGCCTCCAGCGCCAGTACGGCGGCTTCACCTGCCCCGTAGCGATTAATGATGGCACCCATGCGCAGCGCGTCCGTGAAGATCACTCCGCGGAATCCCAGATCCGTTCGCAGAATTCCTTCTAAGAAATACGGCGAGAGGGTTGCCGGCGGCGCGTCGGGGCCGAGTATTGCCGGCGCCGCGATGTGCGCCGTCATCATGGCATCCACACCCGCGGCCACGCCGCGTTTGAACGGCACCAGCTCGACACTGTCCAATCGCGCGCGGCTGGCCGTGACAGCCGGCAAATCGATGTGCGAATCTGTACGCGTATCGCCGTGGCCGGGGTAGTGCTTGCCGGTCGTCAGCAATTCCGCCGCGCGGGCGCCCCTGATGAAGGCGACACCCAACCGCGCCACCAACTGCGGGTCCTCGCCGAACGACCGCGTGTTGATGATCGGGTTCTCGGGATTGCTGTTGACATCGAGGACGGGCGCGAACGTGAGATGCACACCTACGGCCCGCGCCTCCAGCCCGGTGATCCGACCCAACTCGTAGGCGAAGCTTTCTTCCCCGATCGCGCCGAAGGCCATGGTGGGCGGAAACATCGTACCGCCGCCCAGGTCGAGAAGATACGGGAGCGCATAGACCCCGCCCAATCTCATCCCCGGTCCACCCGACTCGAAATCCGATGCGACCAGCAGCGGGACCCGGGCACGCTTCTGCAGCGCGTTGAGCTTGGCGGCGTAGGCGTGCGGCAGGCCCACCGAGATGGCGACGCCGCCTATCCCCCCCTCCACCACCTTGCGCTCCAGCTCTGCAAACTCGCCACTGCTCGTCGATGCGTAGCCACCGGGTATCCAGACGAACACCAGCTGACCCACCTTCTCGCGCAGGCTCAGCGAGGAAAGCGTCCGCTCCACCCACGCGCGCGCATCGCCATCCAGCCGCTCGTCCGTGCCCGGCAGCGCCGGGCCGACGAAGCGCTCGGCCGGCGGTGGGCCACAGCTCAGCGTAGCGGCGAAGAGGACGATCGCCGCTTGGATCGGGGGCGGTAGTGCACCCAGACGACGGTGCTCGAGTTGACAGCGTCTCATCGCGGGCTGACGTTGTGCTACGCTAGTCGATACTGACGGATACCCCGAAAACCGACGCTGCAACCTATGCCAGACTCCAAGGTCCGACAATCTACCGTACCGATCATCTTCTGCCTCGCACTGGCCGGTTGCCCGACTACTGTTGATATGACCGAGAGTCCAAAGCCCGGCATCGAGATCCTGCTGGCTGAGTCCCTGCACCTCGTTCGTGGTATGCGCGTCGGCCTGATTACGAACCACACCGGGATCGGGCGCGACGGCACGCACAGCATCGACCTGCTGAGGGCAGCGGGCGTGGAGCTGACCACCCTCTTCAGCCCCGAGCACGGTCTTCGCGGTACGATCGATGAAGGCGGTCGGGTCGGCGATGAGGTCGATGAAGCAACCGGCCTGCCCATCTTCTCGCTCTACGGTGAGACCCGGCAACCGACGCCCGCAATGCTCGCCGACCTCGATGTTCTGCTCTTCGACATCCAGGACATCGGCGCCCGCTACTACACCTACGTTTCCACCATGGCGCTGGCGATGAAGGCGGCTGCCGCGCAAGTAGTCCCCTTCATCGTGCTCGACCGGCCGAACCCCATCGGCGGCGACCTCGTTCAGGGCAACGTTCTTGAAATCGAGCATGCCTCGTTCGTCGGCCTCTACCCGATACCGATGCGGCACGGCATGACCGCAGGAGAGCTGGCGCGCCTGTTCAACGACGAGTTCGGCATCGGTGCCGACCTGCACGTCGTTCCGGCCTCCGGCTGGCGGCGCGCACAGTGGTTCGACCAGACCGGCCTCCCCTGGCTGCCCACCTCACCGAACATGCCGTCCCTGGCAAGCGCTACCCACTATCCCGGCACCTGTCTGTTCGAGGGCACCAATCTGTCGGTAGGGCGCGGCACCGAGATCGCCTTCCAGCAGGTGGGCGCCCCAGACCTCGACGGCGCCCTGCTGGCCGAGCGGCTGAATCGCTACGGCCTTGCCGGAGTGCGCTTCGAGCCGGTCAGCTTCACGCCTCGGGGGCCGGGGGACGGCAAGTACGACGGCGTGCCGGTCACCGGCATCCGCTTCGTGGCCGTCGACCGGGAGGTCTATGACCCGACGGTCGCCGGCGTCGCGGCCTTGCTCGAGACCAGACGATTGGCAGGCGCCGCCTGGGAGTGGCGGCCGGGGCACTTCGATCGACTGGCCGGCACCTCCTCGCTGCGCGAGGCGATCGATGCCGGCCTGGATCTGAGCCAGATCGTCTCGGCCTGGGGGGCTCAGCTCGCGGAGTTCAAGCAGCTCCGCTCACGCTACCTGCTCTATCCCGGCGGCGGCGCCGAGTGACCCGGGCTCATCCGTCCTCTAATCCGGCCAGCGATTGTTGGAGCGGTCGGTATCGGGATACACGCGCCGCGGGTCGACCACGGCAGCCGTCAGGTTGCCCGGCCGCGCCCGATAGATGAACTCCGGCCCCTGATACCACATCTCTATGGGCAATCGCACCGTCTGGCTGACCCCGTTCGCGTAGCTCAGCCGCAGCTCAACCGGCATCAGCATATCACCGCGGCTGCGAAGGTGAATCAGCGGAACACCGGCGGAGTCGCTGACCACCTCTACCGCCTGGTCCAGGCGCGCCGTGGTGTAGATCCAGCCGCGCCAGAACCAGTCGAGATCCATACCCGCCGCGTCTTCCATCAGGCGGAAGAAGTCGGCGGGCGTCGGGTGCTTGTTGCTCCAAGCGGCGACATAGGCGCGAAACGCCATATCGAAACGCTCTTCGCCCAGAACCTCGGTGCGCAACAGGTGAAGCATAAGGGCTGGCTTCTGATAGGCCGTCCAGAACAGGTCGTGCTGCTCGGCCGGCGGCAAACTGAGCGGCTGCTCCACGCCCGGGATCGCGTGTTCGCGGTGGAGGTTGTGAAGATGGGTGACCACCGTGTCGGCGTAAGCTTCATCGGCGAAATAGTTCTTGATCGAGGCGATGTTGGTGAAAGTGTTGAACCCCTCGTCCATCCATACGTGGATTCGCTCGTTGGAGCCCACCAGCATCGGGAACCACTCGTGCCCGAACTCGTGCGTCAGCACGAAGAAAAGATCCTCTCGCGACTCGTAGGACGGCACGAACGTCAGCATCGGATACTCCATCCCCTCGATCGGACCCTCCACCGTGGTCGCATGAGGATAGGGATAACGACCCAAGCGCTCCGAGAAATGGCGAATCGACTCCCACGACATCCGGTTGGCCTCCTCCCAGGGAGTGGCCTCCGGTCGGTAGAAGGTCTGGATGAGGATCCCGTCCCAGCCGCTCGCATCCCAGCGAAAGTGTGGCGCCGCGGCGAAGGCGAAGTCTCTGACGGCTTCGGCTGTGAAACGCCAGGTCTTGGAGCCCGGAACCAGGTTCTCCGAGCTCGCCTGCGCCTCTTCCGCGCTGACGATGGCCACCGCGCTCTCCGAAGTGCTGGCGCGACGGAGGCGTTGCTGCTGATCCGCCGTCAGGACGTCCTGGGGGTTTTGCAGCGTACCGGTGGCGGTGACGATGAAGCCGGCCGGAACACTCAACTCCACGTCGAAGTCTCCGTACTCCAGATAGAACTCGCCCGGCCCGATGAAGGGCTCGTTGTTCCAACCTCTCACGTCGTCGTAGACCGCCAGTCGCGGATACCAGGCCGCGACCTCGTAGAGCCGGCCGTCACGACCCATGCGGCCAAAGCCGTATTCGGGAACCATCCACGTCCAGTCGACCTCGAACTCCAGTGTCGCTCCCGGCTCAAGTGGCTGCGCGAGATCGATTCTCATGGTGGTGTCGTAGATCTTGTAGTCGAGCGGCTGCCCGCCACTCTCCACTCGCTGCAGTCCCACGGCACCTCCACTGGCGCACGTGAAGTCGAAGATGAAGCCGCCGAAGACGAGCGGCGGTAGGTGCAGGACATTGGCCACGCTGTTCGGCCCGCAGAGGTTTCCATCGAGCTGTAGCCAGAGGTAGGGCAGACGATCCGGGGAGTTGTTCTGATAAACGATACGCTCGCTGCCGCTGATCGTATGGGTGCTGGTATCGAGCGCAGCGCGAATCGTGTAGTCCACCTGCTGCTGCCAGTAGTCGGGCCCCGGCCGACCCGCACCGGTGCGCAGGGTGTTAGGGGTCGGCAGCTCTAGCTGCCTGAAGGGAGAGGGGCCATCCCAACGCCCGCGGTCCTGCAAGATCGCTTCGCTATCCGCGGCACCCGCGGTCACGCTCTCCTGCGCCTGTCCCTTACCGACGCCAACCAGCGCGTGGAAGGCCAACAGAGCTGCGATCGCGAGAATGACATCAGACTTTGAACTACGGGCAAACACGGCTCCCTCCTTCGCTCATCGTGTTGGAATCGGGCGCGAGAGGCCACGCCCTGTGGCTGCTCCACCCGATCATTCGAGCCCCCCGCACCGCCACGCAAGGGCGAACCTGCCTACTGAGGTGCAGAGCCCATCGAGTCGCCCGAGGCTACCTGCGGGCGACCGCAATCATCCGGTTGGCGCCCGGGCCATAGGGCAACCCGTCGAGATCGCCGTACAGCACTATGTCTTGGAATCCGGCCGCCGCCAGCAGCAAGCGCAGCTCGCGCCCCGAGTACAGCCAGTGCCGCAGTCGAAACGACCGGACACCCCCGTCGCTCACCAGCAGCCATTCGTTCTCCATCCGGCTCCAATCATCGATCACCTGGCGCCGCTGAACAAGCAATACCCTGTCATCCAGCTCGGTCGAGTACGTAGCTTCGAAGATCCGCGCGATCACTTCCTTGCCGATGGTGTCCAGTATGAAACAGCCACCTGGCTTGAGGCTCCGGCGGACGTTCTCGAGCACCAGCTGGTTCTCGTCCGGCTCATCGAAGTAGCCCCACGATGTGAGCAGGCTAAGCGCCAGATCGAAGGTGTCCGGACGAACGAAGCGCCGCATGTCCTCCGCTACCCATTCGACCTCCACATCCTCCTCCGCGGCGAATGCCCTGGCCTTTTCCAGCAGGTAGCTCGTCCGATCCACGCCCGTGACTCGAAACCCGCGTCGGGCGAAGGGGACGGCGTGGCGGCCCGGCCCGCAGCAGAGGTCGAGCAGCGCGCCGCCCCGGCAGCCAGTCAGCTCGATGAGCTTCTGGACATCCTGAGCGCCGGCCTCGAAGCGACTCGCAGGAAACATGTAGGCGTAGGTCTCCGCCCAGAACTCCTCGTTTGCGTACCAGTCGTCGGGTGCCTGCTCCATTCTCTTCTCCAACTCCGGCAACGGCCTGCGTCAATGCCCAAGACCGTTGAGCCGGGCACCACCCTTCTCGGGGGCGCAGCCTTCGTTTCTGCTACCGGTGGTGTTGCAGCCTACGACATCGGCGGCCTAATGTCCATACGCAAGCCGCCCCGAAAGAACACGCGGACCCCGGGGAAAGGTGGCTAGAGGATGACTTCGGAAGAGAAGATGAATCGAGCCCGCAACCTCGTTCTGATTTTCGGCGACCAGCTCACCAAAGATTCGACGGCCCTCACCGACTTCGACAAGAAGAGAGATGCCGTCTTGATGATGGAGGTGATCGAGGAAGCCTCGTACGTCCCGCAACACAAGATCCGCATCGCACTCTTCTTTTCCGCCATGCGCCATTTCGCCGCGCAACTGGAAAGGCGCGGCTATCGGGTGCATTACAGCGAATTGGAAGACGTCGAGAATCGTGGGAGCTTCGCTCGCGAGATTCCGCGCTGGCTTCGAAAGACTCACGCCCGACAACTGGTGGCGGCGCTTCCCGGCGACTACCGCGTGCTGGACACGCTACGCTCGGTCGCCCGGAAGGCGGGAGTCGATCTCGACATCCGACCCGACCGACACTTCATCGACGGCCCGGACGAATTCGAGTCTTTCGCTCAGGACCGCAAGCACCTGCTCCTAGAGACCTACTATCGTGAGATGCGCCGGCGACACGGAATCCTCATGCAGGATGGCAAGCCCGTGGGCGGTCGCTGGAACTTCGACAAGGAGAATCGCGCCAGCTTCGACGCGGCGGGCCCGGGAAAGGTCAAGCCGCCCCGCGCCTTCCGGCCCGACGCGCTGACGGCCGCAGTGCTGAGCATGGTGAAGCGCCGCTTCTCCGACAGCCCGGGCTCGCTCGATGGCTTCGACTACCCGGTGTCACGCCAACAGGCCCGCGCCGCCCTCCGCGACTTCATCGCGCATCGCCTGGAAAAGTTCGGGACTTTCCAAGACGCCATGGCCAGCGGACGGCCATATCTCTACCACTCGCGCCTCTCATGCGTGCTCAACCTCCATCTCCTCGACCCCCGCGAAGCCATCGAGGGGGCCCTGCAGGCGCTGCGCGAGGGCAAGGCACCGCTAAACTCCGTCGAGGGGTTCGTGCGCCAGATCCTCGGTTGGCGCGAGTACATACGCGGAGTCTACTGGCGACAGATGCCCGGCTACGCACGGCTGAACGCCCTCGACGCGCAACTGCCCATGCCCGCCTTCATGTGGACCGGGGAAACCGAGATGAACTGCGTGGGTTCCTGCGTGAAGCAGCTGATCGATCACGCCTACGCCCATCACATCCAGCGTCTGATGGTGATGGGCCTGTTCGGGCTGCTGCTGGGCGTACACCCCTACGAGGTGCATAGATGGCACATGTCGATGTACGCCGACGCCGTCGATTGGGTCTCGCTACCCAACGTCCTGGGCATGAGCCAGTACGGCGATGGCGGCATCGTCGGGACCAAGCCTTACTGCGCTTCCGGCAACTACATCAATCGGATGAGCGATTACTGCGCCGGTTGCCGTTACGATCCCAAGAAGGCGACAGGCCCCGATGCCTGCCCGATCACCACCCTGTATTGGGACTTCCTGGCCCGCAACCGCGCGCGCCTGCGCGCGAATCATCGAATGGGCTACCAACTCAAGAACCTGGACAACAAAGACCGCTCCGAGCTACGCGCGATCCGCCGCCATGCCGAGAACATCAAGACGAGTCTGACCGCAGACACCTACCTCAGCGGACCGATCGGCCCCCTCGATCTCTAGGAAACAGGCCCCTTCCCCGCTCTCGTGAACGCTCACCGCGCAGCTAGCGCCAACCCGCTGCGCGTCGACCACCAGCTTGCGCCGCCCCACGCTGACCAGTGAGTTGTCGGGTAGTATCACCAGGAGCACACGCCGCCCTATTCTCGTGCGCCGGAAGACTCATCCGCTGCTTCCTGCACCGGAGGCTCCCCGGACTCATCCTCTTCCTTCTGCTCCTGGATCTTGACCTCGATGACGTGCTGGATCTGGGGATCGACTGTGCGGTGGATTTCTAGCATGTGGTACATCGACGCCCCGCGCCCGGCTCGGCTGCGGCGATAGTAGATCCACCCCCGCGACTCCAGCCGGAGAAGCAGGCGGTCGAGGATCAGGGCGGCTAGGGCAATCCCAACTATCCAGATAAGCAGCTTCACCATTCAGGCTCTCCACCAGATTCTCACGCGGCCCTCCGCCTGGCCGCGGTTTGCGATCACTCGCCGAGACGCATCCGTTATCGTACGAACCCGCTTTGAATCTCACGGCCAGAGAGGCGAGTCGCAATGTCGCCCGGGCGCTCGCATAGAGCTCGGCCGCCCGGCTGCGCAGCCGGCCCTCATCTCCAGTTGCAGCACGTGCCGCCCAAGCGCTAATCTGAATTTCATCGGCTGTCCTCACGCGCACGCCCAAAGCCGAAGGAGTCTGAGTCGCCGCCAAAGTGCCCCGAGAGGCACCGACACCGGAGGGATAGACCATGCTTCGCTCTCGCACGGCCTGCGCTCTGCTGCTCTCGAGCGCCGTTGCAGGTTGCTCGAGTCAGCCCGACTACGATCTCATCATCCGTGATGGTACCGTATACGACGGCAGCGGCGGAGCGCCTTACGTCGCCGACATCGCCATCGCCGGCGACACCATCGTCGCGCTGGGCGATCTTGCTGCCGCCGGCGCGCGCAGCACGATAGATGCCCGCGACCTGGCCGTGGCGCCCGGCTTCATCAACATGCTGAGCTGGTCTGATGAGACGCTCATCGAGGATGGCCGCGGTCAGAGCGACATCCGCCAGGGCGTCACCCTGGAGGTGATGGGCGAAGGCTGGTCGATGGGGCCGCTCAACGAAGCCATCAAAGAGGAGGAGCAGCGGCAGCGGCAAGGCGACATCAAGTACGATATCGCGTGGACGACGCTGGGTGAGTACCTGGACTATTTGGTGGAGCGAGGCATAGCGCCCAACGTCGCCTCGTTCGTAGGGGCGACCACCATCAGAATCAACGTGCTCGGCTATGAAGATCGCGCCCCGACCCCGGCCGAGCTCGATACGATGCAGGCGCTCGTGAGGCAGGCGATGGAAGAGGGCGCCCTCGGTGTCGGGTCCTCACTCATCTACGCGCCTGCCTTCTATGCCGATACCGACGAATTGATCGCTCTCGCCAAAGCTGCCGGCGAATACGGCGGCATGTACATCTCGCATATCCGCGGCGAAGGGAACAATCTGTTGGAGTCTCTGGAGGAGCTGATCACCGTCGCCCGCGACGCGAACGTCCCCGCCGAGGTTTACCACCTGAAGGCGTCGGGCCGTCACAACTGGCACAAGCTGGATCAGGTCATCACGCGAATCGAGGCGGCAAGGGCGGAGGGGCTGCGCATCACGGCCGATATGTACACCTATCACGCCAGCTCCACCGGCCTCAATGCCATCATGCCGCCCTGGGTACAGGAAGGTGGACACGATGCCTGGGTCGAGCGATTGCACGATCCCGAGATCCGAGCGCGAGTCAAGCGCGAGATGAACGACATCGAGAGCGATTGGGACAATACATGGATCAGCGCCGGCTCGCCCGAGAACATCCTGCTCGTCGACTTCAAGAACGACTCGCTCCGCTATCTTACGGGCAAGACCCTTGCAGAGGTTGCGGAGATGCGGGGTATTCCAGCCGAGGAGACGGCCATGGACCTGGTCATCCAGGATGACAGTCGCGTCGGCTGCGTCTTCTTCACCATGTCGGAGGACAACATCCGGAAGAAGATCGCCATCCCCTGGGTCAGCTTCGGTTCAGATGCGGGGGCCTTTGCACCTGAGGGCGTTTTCCTGAACTCACAGCCGCATCCCCGCGGCTACGGCAACTTCGCCCGCCTGCTGGGGAGGTACGTGCGTGAGGAGAAGATCATCCCGCTTGAAGAGGCGGTGCGCCGCCTCACCTCGCTGCCGGCGAGCAACTTGAAGCTCGTCCGGCGCGGCGCGCTGGGGCCAGGCTACTTCGCCGACGTAGTTGTCTTCGATCCCGAGACGATCGTCGACCACGCGACCTTCGAGCGGCCCCACCAGTATGCCACGGGCGTGATCCACGTGTTCGTCAACGGCCAGCAGGTGCTGCGCGACGGCGAGCATACGGGCGCGCTGCCGGGACGGGTGGTACGCGGGCCTGGCTGGAAAGGGTCGCGCTAGGAGGAAGTGGCCGGAACCGATGCAGCCTACAAGATCCGCTAACGGACCGGCCCGCTCGAACCTGAGCGGGCCGGAAGCCGGGGTGCTCGTTTGATCTGCGGGAGTCGACGCGTCACTGCGTGGGCGGCGGCGGCGGTTGCTTGAGCCAGCGATCCAGCCAGGCCAACACCGTCTCGTGCCATAGCACGCTGTTCGCCGGGCTCAGCACCCAGTGGTTCTCATCCGGAAAATACAGGAACTGGCTGGCGATACCCTGGCGCTGAAGCACCGTGAACGCCCCCAGCCCCTGCTCCAGCGGCACCCGGAAATCCTGCGCCCCGTGGATCACCAACATCGGCGTGCGCCAGTTCGCCACGAAGCGCGCCGGATTCTGCTTCTCGAAACCCTCCGGGTTCGCCCAATACGTGCCGCCCTGCTCCCACTCCGGAAACCACAGCTCTTCCGTCGCGAAATACATCATCCGTTGATCGAACACGCCGTCGTGGTTGACCAGGCAGCGGAAGCCGTCCGGCCAGTTGCCGGCGATCCAGTTGACCATGTAGCCGCCGTAAGAAGCACCCAGAGCACAAACCCTTTCACCGTCCAGCCACTCGTACTTCTCCAAGGCAGCCGCAAGACCCTTCTGTAGATCCTCCAGCGGCTTTCCGCCCCAGTCGTAGCGGATCGCGTCGCTGAACTCCTGGCCGTAGCCCGTCGAGCCGTGAAAGTCGATCATGATGGCGGCGTACCCTGCTGCGGCGTACGATTGCGGGTTCCAGCGATAGTGGAAGTCATTGCCGAACGACCCCTGCGGCCCGCCGTGAATGAGGAAGGCGATTGGGTACTTCCTACCGGGGTCGAAGTCGATCGGCTTCACCAACCAGGCATAGACGATCTCGTCGTTCCATCCCTGGAAGGTGAAGTGCTCGGGCTGGCCCAGCTTCAACCGGGCAAGCCTCTCGTAGTTGACCCTGGTGATCGCCCGTGAATCGGAACCATCTCGCTTCGCCGAGTAAAGCTCAACCGGTGAACGGAGATGATCTCTTCCGAATACGATCCTTTCGCCGGCGAAGGCCGGCGAGCGCACGTGGCCCTCCTCAACCAGGACGCGGGCATCACCGTCCTCGACATCGATCGCGAACAGCGAGACGTTCCCCAGGTTGCCGGCGGTAGCCAGGATCGTCTGGCCATCCGGAGACCAGCTCAGCGAGCCCGGCGAGCGATCCCAATCCTCCGTAAGGACCCGCGCCTCCCCGTCCGGCCACGGCTTCAGCACGACGCGGAAGCGGTCGGCCTCGTAACCGGGTCGCGCCATCGCCAGATAGGCTAACGTGCTGCCGTCCGGTGAGAAGACCGGGCCGGTATCCCAAGCGCGATTGTCCAGCGTGATCAGCCCCGGCGCCGCCGAGCCATCGACGGGCACGACGTAGAGATCGAAATCCGTCGACCAGGGCTCCTCTCTCCCGGCCAGACGGGCCGTGAAGACGATCGAGCGGCCGTCGGGCGTGAAGGTGAACTCTTCCGAGCCCCCAAACGGCTTCGACGGACAGTCGGCGTCCAGACCCTGCATGACGTCGCGCGGCTCACCACCGCCAGCGCGCATCACGAACACGTGCGAGCGACGGCCGTCCTTCCAGGTGTCCCAATGGCGGACGAATATCCCCTCATAGAGTTGTCCGCTCTCTTGGCGCTCCTCACGTTCGTCCAGACGCGCCTTGGTGCATTCGATCGTGGAGCAGTCCGGGAACACTTCCAGGCTGAAGGCCAAGCGTGACCCGTCCGGCGAGGTGATCAGGTTGCCAACGCTAAGTGGCAGATCCGTGACCTGCTCCGGCTCGCCGCCATCGACTCGCAGCCTCCAGACCTGCGAGCTACCCGAGCGCGTCGACAGGAACCAGACGACGGCTCCGTCCGCCGACCAGCGGGGGTTGAAGTCGCTCGCCTCGTGAGTCGTCAACTGTCGCAGCCCGGTCCCATCGCTGCGCACCATCCAGAGGTCGCTGCGCCGGCGGTTCGCCTCACGGTCAAGGCTGCTGAGAACGTAGACTACCCGATCACCCGCCGGCGACACCTGCGGGTCACCGATCCGGTCCATGGCGATCAGTTCATGCACGTCGAACGCTTTGACGTCCTGCGGCCAGGCCGTAGGAACATCAGCCAACCCGACGGCCAACAAGCCGAATGCCAACACAAGCCGAGACTTCATAGTGCTGTCCCTCCCTTCGCTGTGGCCCGGTCCGTCGACCGGGCCACGCGCCGCTTTCAAGCTCTACTTGGTCTTCACCGGCGGCGCGGGCCGCTCGGGCAAGCTCTTGGGATTCTCGCGGATCATTCGCATGACCTCCTCGATACCCCGCTCCAGCTGCAGGTCGCGACCCTCGAGTACCGACTTGGGCGTGTTTTCGACCTCTATGTCGGGGGCGACCCCATAGTTCTCGATTATCCAACTTCCATCCACATCGTTGGTTCCGAACTGCGGGACGAAGACGCTCCCACCATCGATCAGTGGCCCGTGGCCCGTGATACCGACGACGCCGCCCCAGGTCCGCTTGCCGATGAGTGGACCCAGCCCCGCCTTCCGGAAGCGTGCCGGGAATATGTCGCCGTCGGAGGCGGATGTGGCGCTGATCAGGCAGACCAAGTGACCGTAGAAGACGGTATACGGGTACGTCCCCGGATAGTCGTTGGTGCGAGAGAAACGAGTCCCGAGCAGCTCCTGATCCAGGCGACGGATGATCATCTGAGACACATTGCCGCCTCCGTTGCCCCGCACATCGATCACCAGGCCTTCCTTGCGAATCTGACCGTAATACCACTTGATGAACTCGCGTATGCCCTCGCTACCCATGTCGGGGATATGCAGGTAGCCGACCCTGCCGTCGGTCGCTTCCTCCACCTGCCGGCGCTTCTCGGCGACCCAGCTGTAATACTTCAAAGGCAGCTCCGTGCGCACCGGAACCACGGTGACCTCACGCGCGCCGTTCATGTTGGGCCTGCCGTTGACGGTCAGCTTCAGCGGATGCCTGCCTCGGTCACGGAGTCGGCGATACGGGTTCTCGGGAGCCTGCAACTCCTCACCGTCGATGGCCAGTATGTACTCGCCCTCCACGACGTTTACGCCAATCTCCATCAGCGGAGAGCGGTAGCGGTCTTCGTGGTTGTCGCCCTCATAGATGCGGGCGATCCGGTAGCGCTCCGACGCCTCGTCAAGCTCGAGTCGGGCGCCCAGCAGCGCAGAGCTCGGTCGCTCCGGTATCTCGTAGTCGCCGCCCTGAATGTAGGCATGCGAGACATTCAGCTCCGAGATCATTTCGCTGATCACGTAGTTGAGGTCGGAGCGATGCGCCACATGAGCGAGCTGTGGGCGGTACTGCTCCCGCAGGCCCTCCCAGTCGTAACCGTGCATGTTCTCGACGTAGAAGAAGTCACGGAAGCGACGCCAGACCTCATCGAAGATCTGCTCCCACTCCTCGGCTGGGACGCGATCGACCATCAGCCCGGCGGTGGAGACGCTCTTCTTCTCGCCTCCGTTAGGCTTCACGTCCATGAGATTGTAACCACCGCCCTGCTGCACCAGAATCTTCTTCCCGTCGAAGGAGAGGGCGGCACCGCTCACATCTTCGGCTAACGTCGACGCCTCGCGGTCCTCCAGCGAGAAGATGTGGATCTCAGGGCTGATGTCCGGCGAGCGGCCGTAGTAGAACGGCGTGCCGCGGAAGTAGACCAGGTGACCCTCTACCGCCGCCAGACCACCATAGTTGTCAGCATCGACCGGCACACGCGCCACACGCTCCGCCAGCCCCTCGAAATCGATCTGTATCGCCCCCTCGTCTGTGGCCTCGTCATCGCCATTGCCATCCTCGTCGCCATCCTCAGCCGCATCGATCGTCACCTCATCGCTCTCCGGCGCGAACGGATGCGGAACGTCCGCCCGAAGCGCCAGTGCGAAGATCTCGGTCTCGCGATCCACCACGTAGTTCCACTCGAGGGAACCGATCTGCGGCGCCAGCTCGCGATCGGCAAGATAGTACAGGTAGTTGCCCTCGGGATCCCAAGACGGCGAGAACTGGTTGAACAGCTCGCTGGTCACCCGGCGCAGCCGATTCTCAGCCATGCTGTAGATGTGGACTGATGTAAAGCCGCTGGGCTCGGTCAGCGTGAACGCCAGGTAGCCGCCATGCGGCGACCAGGTGTAGTCGGTTACCTGACCCTGTGGCTCGTCGGCGATCTGTCTCTTCTGCTTGCTCGCCACGTTCAAGACGTAGAGCCGCCCCTCCTTGTCGATGTAGGCGATGTGTGAACCGTCGGGCGACCAGGCGGGCCTGTAGAGTCTAGCTTCGCTCCCCTGGGTGAGCCGTTCCGGTTGGCCGGATCCATCTTGATTGATGAGATAGAGCTCCTCTTCCCCGGACATATCGCTGATGAAGGCGATCTTGGCGCCATCGGGCGACCAGCGAGCCAACCTGTCATGTGTCCCAGACGATCGCGTCAGGTTGCGGGTCGGACCTTTTTCGATGGGTGCGGTAAACACATCGCCGCGCGCCACGAATAGAGCGCGCTCGCCCTTCGGGCTCAGCTCGAAGTCTTCGATGTCGCCGGCGGCACTGACGCGTGACGGCCGCATCGCGACGCCGTCGTCAGGTACGCTGATGGAGATGGGCGTCGAGCTGCCCGCATCAACATCGTAGACGACCAGTTCGCCGTTCAGCTCGTAGACGACCCGCTGGCTGTCATCGGCGCTGGGCCAGCGCACGTCCCAGGTCGTGTAATCGGTCAGCTGGGCCGTCGTTCCGACGGCCGGATCGTAGCTGTAGAGGTTCAGGGTGCCGTTGCGGTCGGATGTGAAGTAGATCCGGTCGCCGAACCACATCGGATCACGATCGGCGCGCTCGTGATCGGTGATTCGCTCGGTCTCGTAGGTCTCCAGATCGAATATGTAGAGGTCTTGCGCCCAGCCGCCTTCGTAGCGCTTCCAGCTGCGGAAATCCCTGAACAAGGGCGCGTAGACGACCTTGCCCCCGTCCGGCGACAGATCGCCCGCGCCCGAGACCGGCATCGGCAGCGCCTTGGGCATCCCGCCCTCCCGCGGAACCGTGTACAGTCGACTATCGGTCAGATCCCAGCCGTCGCCGCGCAGCGACCGAAACAACACCGCGGAGCCGTCGCCAGTCCAGCCGTACACCTGGTTGTCGAACCCCCAGCGCGGCGCCAGCGGACCGCGGGCCGGATAGTAGGTGAGCTGCTGCGGCACGCCGCCGGCCGCCGGGATGACGTAGACCTGTTCGTCACCGTCGTACTGCCCGGTGAAAGCGATCCACTGGCCGTCCGGCGAGAACTTGGGGAACAGCTCGAGGCCCGGGTGGGCGGTGAGGCGCGTGGCGCTACCACCGACCGCCGCGGCCACCCAGAGGTCCCCCGCGTAGACGAACACGACTCGGTCGCCATGGATGTCGGGAAAACGCAGTAGCTTGGTCTGTGCGGTCGCCGACGATGGTACGTTCAGTGCGCTCAACACCAGGGCGCCGATGATGGCGCAATTGAATCTCCTCATCTGACTCTCCCGACTTCGCTTGTGTGTTGGTCGTGTGTGGCCTCGAGCATTCTAGGCGCCGTACTTGCTCTGAAGGTCCGCAGCCATGGCCTCCAGATTCGCTTTCGTGTGGCCTTCGAAACGGCGAGCGCATACCACATCGTACTGTTCACAGAGTCGCTGGCACCCCGGGCGATCGACCATGAAGTCCGCCATGTTGAACAAGACGTTGTCCTCTTTTTGAATATGTCCGCGAAGGAGCTGGAGGTAGCCCCGGGCGGCGCCTTCCAGTTTGACTAGCGGCTCTGCCTCCCCCCCATGGGCCGCGCTCAACGCCTGCGCCATCTCTCCCACCAGGGCACGACCCTGTTTGTGCTCGAACAGCATGACGGCGATCGGCCCCTCGTGTCTCGGCATCCCGCGGGCTTCCAGCTCGGGAAAGAGAAGATCTTCCTCCTTGCCGTGGTGGCATGCATCGGCGAACAGCCTGAAGAACGTCACGCACTCCTTCAACGCTTCCAAGTTCCACTCGCCTTTGTCACCCTTCTCGACCAGCCGCTCGAGTACGTCGAGCACCTTGAGGATCAACTGATGCTCGTCGCGGAGCATCCCCGTCGGTGTGGTGCGTTCTGGCATTAGCTCCTCCAATCAGTCGGCGGCGCCGGCTCCAGACCACGCCGCCGCGCGAGTTCTGCCCGGCCGACGGTTCAGCGCCGTGATCCGATGGGGCTGCCCGGCGGAAGCTCGGCCGGAGCGCTGGGCGTCAAGGTCCGGTCGCGTGCCTGCCAGCGGCGGATGTCGGAGAGCGCCAGACGCTGGTGCGCCGTCGGCGAATCCAGAGCCTCCAGCCACTCGGCCAGTCCGGCGATCTCGGCCGCCAGTATGGCCCTGACCTGCGGCGCGTTCCCCCCGCTGTCCGCTCCGGCCAGAAGATGGTCCAGTAGCACACGCTCGACGGCCTGCCGTATCTCCTGCAGGTACGGCGTCGGCTCCACCGGCGCTAACCAGGTAGCCTCCAACGCGCGCTCGACCGTCTCGGCAAGGCCCGGCAACCCCTCGTTGCGGGCGTGAAACTCCACCAGTCGGGCCATGCGCTGCGGCTGAAGAATCAGCCCCACGGTCAGGTCGGCGGCGCTCGCCGCCATACCGATCGGGTCCAGCGTCGGATCCGTCCGCTTCCCGAAGACCTCCCCCTCGGCCATACCGAAGGCGCGCGGTGGGATCAGGTTCAGAATACGCTCGGGCAACGCGAGTACATCGGGCGCGATAGTCTGCAACATCATATCGAGGGCCGCGCGCTGGCGCTCCGCGGGGACGATCGAGGCGGGAACCTGGCCGTCGCCGCGCACTGCGTAGCTGTAGTCGACACCGCCCAACGAGTGAGCGGACGCCTCCAGCTGGTAGCGATGGTGGAGATAGAGTGGAACTAGCACTTCCTCCAGAGCCGCCAGCGGCTCGCCGGGCCCGATCGCGCCCTCAGCGAAGTTCTCCAGGCCGATGCGACGAACCTCCAACTCGTGGTCCAACATCGCAACCGGATCCGAGCCATTATCCCAGAGAGCCGCGAGGGGATGGGCAGCGCCCGGCGGCCGTGCATCTCGATCGCTGATGAAGCGTATCTCCGCCGCCAGCGCGTCGTCCACGATCGCGGCCAGACTCCGTTCCTCATCGACTCCCTCGGGGAACTCGCTGTACAGCCACTTGATCGCGAATCGATCGTAGGCACCTATTCCCACCGCATAAGCATCCGACAGATCCAAGCGCCCGTCCGTCGTGATGCCGACGAGCGGCGCCGGATAGTCCATCACGCTGGCACGCCCGTAGGTCGAGGCGATGTAGTTGTGCGCCAACCCCAGCGTGTGCCCGACCTCGTGCGCGGAGAGTTGGCGCACTCGAGCCAGCGCCAGCGCGACCGCGTCGCCCTCCTGGGCCACCGCGGCCAGGTAGTCGAAGCCCGGCCCGGCGGCCAGATCGCACTCGCCGAATCCGGCGTCCACCGGCGGCAGAATCCCGCGCCCCAACAGGTGGTCCTGGCGCAGGCGCAGGCTGCCCAGGTTCACGTTGCCCTTGAGGATCTCCCCCGTGCGGGGATCGATCACGGTGCTCCCATAGGACCAGCCGCGCGTCGAGCGGTGGGTCCAGTGTATCATGTTGTACCGCAAATCCATAGGATCTGCGTCTTCAGGTAGTATCTCAACCCGGAAGGCGTCCACGAACCCGGCCGCCTCGAAAGCCTCGTTCCACCAGGAGGCGCCCTCGAGCAGCGCGCTGCGGACCGGCTCGGGCACACCGCGATCCAGATAGTAGATGATCGGCTCGACCGGCTCCGATCTTGCCGCCGCGGGGTCCCTCTTGGCGAGGCGGTGGCGGGCCACCCAGCGCACCTCCAGAGGCTGGTCGATGGCCGCGGCGTAGTCGTGGAAGCTGATCCCGAAAGCGCCCACCCGCGGATCGACCGCCCTGGGCCGGTATCCATCGTCGGGAAGCATCACGATAGAGTGATGCTGTCTGACCGTAACCGCATCCCCGGATGCCGCAGTGCTTCTGACCAGCGCGCCCGGCTCATCGCTGGCGAAGGTCAGCCAGCTCTCGATCTCCAGATTGAAGGGAAAGGCCCGGGTGCGAGGCAGATAGACGGCGCTGCGCTCCGGGACGAGCCTGAAGTCGCCCTGTCCCGCCGCCTTCAACCGGCTTGCCACTCCGTGCGCATCACGCAGGAAGAACTCGGTGGCGTCGACCAGCGCCCTGGATCCCGTCTCCGCCTCCACCTTGAATCCCCAGTGGGTGGACGGCGCGAATGCCTCCTCTACGGCGCGCAGCTCGTCCGGATTCGGAGAGCGCGCGCGGTAGCGATAGTTGGGCTCGATGAGCAAGACCTTCGGACCGACCCGAGCCGCTTTCAGTATGTAAGTGCGGCCCAACTGCCCGCGGTCCAAACCCACGGGGTTACTCCCCAACCCTGTGCTAAGCGACACTTGATAGAGGAACTCTACATCCCAGCGGTCGATCTCCCAGTAGAGACGGCCTTCCGGTTCATCCCAATACAGATCGAAGAAG
>CP070722.1:2318779-2339115 GCA_020350785.1 Gemmatimonadota bacterium | reverse complement strand
GCTACGCCCGCATGGGATGCGCCGGCCGCTCGACGCGATGGGGCGGGAGGGACTCGAACCCCCGACCTCTGCGATGTGAGCGCAGCGCTCTAACCAGCTGAGCTACCGCCCCAGCGACAACGCCGACGCGCGCCAAGCGGGCGACGGGTTTCGAACCCGTGACCTCGAGCTTGGGAAGCTCGCGCTCTGCCAACTGAGCTACGCCCGCGCGCGGGCGGATCGACTCCGCCCGGAAGCTGGAAACTGCCTGGGCGCCGGTTGGAAAACAAGGCCCACGGCACGTCCTGAAAGGTCCCGGGTGGAATCGAACCACCGTAAGAGGCTTTGCAGGCCTCCGCCTAGCCATTCGGCCACGGGACCAAGGGCCGCAAAGCGGCGAGCGCGGAATAAACGCGCGGTCCCCGCCGCGGTCAAGCGGCCGCGGTCAGATGCCCAGGGGTAGCTCGTGTCGGCCGAAGTTCCGATGAGTGGGATCCGCCACGATGACCTCCAGGGTGACGTCACCCTCCGGCCGCTGAGCCGGTACCAGCAGCTTGCCCACGAAGATGCTCGTCTCACCGGTATACTCGAGCTCGGCCGCCGCTACGACCCGCCCATCGGATTTCAGCCGCGCGATAAAGGTCATGTCATCGGCATTCCATAGACCGCCCGGTTCGATCGGACAGCCGCACATCATCCGGACGCGCGCCCTGATGTCCACAGTGCTCAACACAGGTGTCAGCGGTTCTGGCGTCATGATCTCAACGATGAAGCCGTGCAGCTCCAACACCACACCATCACCCTCGATGTGGCCGCCCGGCACCAGCAAGATCTGCTTGCTGGCTGAACGCACCGCCTGCGAGTAGCCCAGGGGACCCAGCGCCGTGATGTTCACGACTGTCGGCTGCGTGAGGACAAGCTCGGCCAGATAGCCCGCCGCTCCCTCGGTGTCGTACAGACTCATTTCCCGGGTGTGAGCACTCGACATGATCAGCTGCGTGCTGCCCGTCGATCCCGCTTGCTCGCCCTCCGCCAGTATCGCACCGGTCTCCGCGTCGCTGACGCGCACCAACACACCCCCCACACCACTGCCTATAATCTTCGCATCCCGCGCGATTACCCTCACCATCACCCGGGTGCGCACAGCCTCCTGAGCCGGGGCCTGAGCCCAACCCAACGCCAAGATCGCGACGGCTATTCCAGCCGAACGATAAGGCATCTTCTTCACTCACACCCTCCAGGTTGTCAGGCCTCGAAAAGACACGGACAAGGTTGCGCTCGCCGCCTCGCGGCCAGCCGTCACCAACGAATCAGCGCACTTCCCCATGTGAAGCCCGACCCAAACGCCGTCAAGCACACCAGGCTTCCCCGTTTGATCCTACCACTCGCCACAGCCTCGTGCAGCGCGATGGGAATACTGGCTGCCGTCGTGTTGCCGTACTTGTCGATGTTGCTGACCATCTTCTCGTCCGGTAGGCCCAACACCTTCTGGACGGCCTGCGTGATCCTCAAGTTCGCCTGGTGTGGTATGACCACATCCACGTCGTCCAGCGACAGACCCGTCGCCTCCAAAGCCTCTCGAACCGCCTCCGGCATCTTGACGACAGCATGCTTGAAGACCTCGCGACCCTCCATCTGCGGACGCGTCAGCCCGCTCGCGATATACTCCGGTACCAGCCACGGGGTGTAGCTCGAGCCCGGCGCATCCATCCACAGCTTCTCGGCATGCCGGCCATCCGCGTGAATATGAATCGACAGCACGCCACGCTCGGCATCCTCGGTCGGACCCAGAATCACCGCTCCGGCCCCATCCCCGAATAGAACCGCCGTGTCGCGTCCCGCAGTCGTCTTCTCCAGACCAGAGGAGTGAACCTCCGTGCCTACCAGGAGAATGCGCTTGAACAATCCGATGCGGATCCACGCATCGGCGACCGCCAGACCGTAGATGAAACCGCTACACTGGTTCCTGACGTCCAGGCAGGGGATGTTCTTTATCCCCAGCTTGCGCTGAAGGAAGACCCCCGTCCCCGGGAAAAAGTGATCGGGGCTCAGTGTGGCTAGGATGATGCAATCCAGATCGGTCGCCTGGAGCCCTGCCATCTCCAAGGCCTGCTCCGTGGCCGCCTTGGCGAGATCAGAACTCCCGACCCCATCCTCCACCCAGCGGCGTTCCACGATACCAGAGCGCTGGCGAATCCACTCGTCGCTGGTATCCATCCACTGGGTCAGGTCATGGTTGGTTATCACACGTTCGGGCACGTAGAAGCCCGTCGATAGCACCTCGGTACGTAGCATAGCTTACGATCTTGGTTCGAGACAGTCGCGATCTCTCGCGTGACGTGGACTGATGTGATAATCTACGGCGATTTGGACGTCTTGACGACCTGGACGGAGGGACACCTTGGCGAAGCGGAGACAGCCCACCGCCGCGAGGAAGACTCAGGCCTCGAAATCCAAAGCCCCCAGGCCGAAACGCAAAAGCCAGGATGAGCCTTCCCTGCGTGTGATGCAGGACGCGATCGACAGGGCCGCCGATTGGCTCTTGGAGCGCAGGGATTTCTACGGATTCCTGAGCCGGCGCGATCGAGGTAGGGGTGCGCCCGAGCTGGCCCGCCACCTGCGTGGCGACCTGCTGGCGCGACAGGGCGCGGACGGAAGCTGGAACGAGGGTGATCTGGCCGTGTCCTCGGAGGCAATCTGGAGTCTGCTGGACCTGGGGCTGACGCCCGACACGCAGGCGGTGGCTCGCGGCTTGGACTGGATGTACGGGCAGCGTGATCAGGACGGGTCCTACGGAGTCGGTTGCACGCCTGCGCGCCATGAGCAGGGCATCTGCGAGCACTTCGTCAGCGGGTTTTTCAGCCTGGGTCCAGCGGATGAGCCGCAGGAGATCGTGCTCAGCAACGGCCAGGCGGTGACCTCGGATGTGGGCGCTCGCCTGCTGGCGTCGGAGCGGGCCCTGCGATCGGCGCTGCGGGCGAACCCGCACGACGCGCGATCCGCCGCATCGATTGCGGGGTTGCGAGGGTTGCCGCTGTACCTCGACTACGGCGGCTCATTCACGCCCGCGGTCCTGGTGGGCGCTATCCAAGCGCTAGCGTGGGCGCGGGGCGTAGGGATGACTGAGCTGGAAGCCGGGCTGGAGTCTCTGGCGGCGGCACAGGATTCGGACGGTACCTGGCCCAACGTCGAGTTCTTCTTTGTTGTCGAGGCCTTGCTGGAGGTCAAGCACCGGGCCGCGTCTGAGATGCTGAAGCGAGTCGCCCCGCGCCTCCTCGAAACCCAACACAAGTATGGTGCCTGGGGCCGGCGGTTCCAGGCGGCGCAGAGCTCGATCGCACTTCGAGCGCTGGAACGCGTCTTCGCGGAGAGCAGCGGCAGAGGATAGACGGAAGCGGGCAAAAACCCTTGACGGCCATTACCCCTACTCTTAGTCTCAGCCCGACCTCGCAGGCCAGCTAGACGGTTCAAGACAGTGAGGAGTATGCCCAGCCACCGCGGAACTCTCGCACTCGGCCTGATCTCTATCGCCGGCCTTGCCGCAGCCGTCCTCGCCTTGCAGGCTCAGCGCCCACGCCCATCACTGTCGGTCGCCTTGGCCGCGCAGGCCACCCAGTTCTCACTTGATCCTGACACCCTCGTCGGGTGGGGTGACGGGCCCGTTCAGCCGATTTTCTTCAGCCACCGTCGTCACGCCGGCGAATACGAGATCGACTGTTACTACTGCCACTCCAACACCGATATGTCGAGCTGGGCCTCGATGCCACCAGTCGAGCTCTGCCTGGGTTGTCATAGGGTGATCAAGGCGGCCAGCCCAGAGATCGCAAAGTTGCGCGGCTATGCAGAACGCGATGAGCCGATCCCTTGGGAGCGAATCTACAAGGTCGCCGACTTCGTCCAATTCAATCATGGGCGGCACATGCGCGCCGAGGTCCAATGCGAGGAGTGCCACGGGAAGGTCGAGGAATTCGATGTGGTCTACCAGTGGGCCCCGCTGACCATGGGCTGGTGCCTGGAATGCCACAAGAAGCCACAGGAAGACGAGGGCAAGCTGCAGAGCGCCGCCACCAACGCCGCCCGCTTCGCCCAGCCCGGGCCCGAGTCGCGCGGACTGTATCCCAAGTCGATCGACTCGCAGTACGGCGTGCTGAACGGCCCAATCGACTGCGCCGCATGCCATTACTAGCCGACGGAGAGCGATCTTAGATGTCCGAGATCAAGCGCCGCGACTTCCTCAAGATCCTCGGGCTGAGCGGTGCCGGCACGGGGCTGGTCGGTTGCACCCAAGAGCCGGCGAAGAAGCTGATACCCTACCTGGTGCAGCCGGAGGAGATCATCCCCGGCATTCCTAGCTGGTACGCCAGCGTCTGCGGCGAATGTCCAGCCGGTTGCGGAGTCCACGTCAAAGTTCGGGAAGGCCGGCCGATCAAGGTCGAGGGCAACCCGGAACACCCGGTCAACGCAGGCCGGCTCTGCTCACGCGGGCAGGCCGCCCTCCAGGGACTGTACGACCCGGACCGCATCACCGGACCGCTGCGACGCGTCGAAGGCAGTGAGGAATTTCAAGCTATAAGCTGGCAGGATGCCGAGGCCCTCCTGGTCGAGCGCATCCAGGCGCTGCGCCAGTCAGGCCGGAGCGACCGGCTCTACTTGTTCAGCGACTCCAGCGTCTCCTCGCTGGATCGCCTGTTCGACCTCTGGCTGGGCGCGATCGGTTCGGCGAACCGCATCATCTACGACAGCTTCGATGTCGAACCGCTACGCGAGGCCAACCGCCTGACGTTCGGGCTCGCCGAGATCCCCAGGTACCAGATCGACGAGGCCGACCTCGTGCTATCCTTTGGGGCCGGTTTCCTCGAGACCTGGATCACGCCGGTCCAGTACACCCGACTATTCGCTAGCTCCCAGCGATACCAGGCAGGCCGTAAAGGTCGGTTCATCCACATCGGGCCTCGCGTTTCACTCACGGGCACGAACTCCGACGAGTGGGTGTCCGCCCGACCTGGCGCGGCGATGCTCCTGGCCTTGGCGATGACGCGGGTTCTGGTGGCAGAGGGCCGGGCCGGCGCCCGCGGCGCTGCCATTCGTCCCCTGGTAGAGCCCTACACGCCGGAACGAGTGGCCGAGGCGACAGGGGTGGACGCCGAGACGATCGTCCGCCTGGCTCAGGAGTTCGCGGCTGCGCCCAGCTGCTTGGCTCTGCCGCCGGGCGTCGAGCTGGCCGATCGGAATGCTGCCGCCGCGCACGTGGCCGTGAACCTACTCAACTACGCCGCCGGCAACATCGGCCGCACCGTGCGATTCGGCCCGAACGTGCTGCGACGACGGCCGGCAAGCCTCGACCGGCTGGCGGTTGTCGCTGAAGCGATGCGGTCAGGCGCTGTGCAGATCGCGCTGATACACGGGATCGATCCTGTGCATACGCTGCCGCCGGCGCTCGGCTTCGCAGATGCGCTCGAGAACGTCGGCCTTCTCGTCAGCTTCGCCAGCCACATGGACGAGACCGCCGCCCGGGCCGATCTGATACTGCCGGATCACACGCCGCTCGAGCGCTGGAGTGATCACCAGCCCGAGACGGCCGTGCACGGGCTCATGCAGCCGACCGTGAACCCGGTATTCGACACGAAGGCTACCGGGGATGTTCTTCTCTCGGTGGCGGGGCAGATCGGCGGTGATCTCGCGGCCGGCCTGACGTGGCCGACTTACCTGGATTACCTTCGCGATTCGTGGGGTGCGGTCCACCGCGATTTCGCCCCCTTCCAGAGCTTCGACGAGTTCTGGCGCGAGGCGCTCGCGCGGGGAGGGGTCTGGCGTGAGGCCGCCGCCCAGCCCGTGACCTTGAATCCGGCGGTCAGCGGCGTCGCTTTCGACGATTCCACTCTGGACGGCGGTGCCGCCGAGCCGCTGACCCTGCTAACCTACGCCTCACCCAACCTCTACGACGGTCGCGGGGCCAACAAAGCCTGGCTTCAGGAGTTGCCCGACCCGGTGACCAAGGTGGTCTGGAACTCCTGGCTGGAGATCCACCCCGACCTGGCCGATCAGCTCGGCGTGCGGAACGGCGATCTCGTGACCGTCAGCTCACCGGCCGGGCGGCTCGATGCGCCAGTCTACGTCTATCGGGGCATCCGACCTGACACGGTCGCCATCCCCATCGGTCAGGGCCACGTCCACTACGGTCGTTCGGCGAGCGGGCGCGGGGTCAATCCCCTGACACTGCTCTCGGCCGCGACGGACCGGGCCTCCGGGGGCCGCGCCTGGCTCAGCACCCGGGTCTCGCTGGCAGCAACCGGTGCGAGCGTCCGGCTGGTCGAGGCCCAGGGCTCGGCCGACGACCACGGTCGCGAAGTGGCAGAAGCGATCACCCTGGCGGCAGCGGCGGAGGCCGACCGGCACGCTATTGAAGCGCTGGCGCAGAATCCCGATGCTCTGGTCGAAGCTTCCGAGGACGCGGACCCGAAGAGCCCCTACCGTTGGGGGATGGCGGTGGATCTTTCGAGCTGCGTCGGATGCTCGGCTTGCGTAACGGCATGCTACGCCGAGAACAACATCCCGGTAGTCGGTGAGGCACGCTGCGCCGAGGGCCGGGAGATGGCCTGGCTGCGGATAGAACGCTACTACGAACAAGCTCACGGGGACACCGGTCACGGGCCGGAGCACGGCAATCCCTCGCACGAGGGAAACGGCAGCGCCGGCAGCCTCCACGTAGTCCACCTCCCCGTCATGTGCCAGCACTGTGGCAACGCGCCCTGTGAGCCGGTCTGCCCGGTCTACGCCACCTATCACAACCCAGAAGGCTTAAACATTCAGGTCTACAACCGCTGCGTAGGGACCCGTTATTGCTCGAACAACTGCCCCTACAAGGCCCGCCGCTTCGAATGGTTCGACTTCGAGTTCCCCTTCCCGCTGAACCTGCAACTCAATCCTGATGTGACGGTTCGGCAGAAGGGAGTGATGGAGAAATGCACATTCTGCGTGCAGCGCATTATGAAGGCGCGCAGCGACGCCAACGCCCTGGGCCGTGATGTCGCCGACGGCGAGGTAGTGCCCGCCTGCGCCCAGACCTGTCCGGCGGACGCGATTGTTTTTGGGAATCTGCGCGACCCCGACAGCCGCGTCTCGCAGCTGTCGCGCAGCGGCAGAGCCTACCACGTGCTCGGCGAGCTGAACACGCGACCCGCGGTCACCTATCTCAAAGAGGTGGTGCGCGGGACCGAGGAGGCCTAGATGGCGACGGTCGCACCGCCGGCGCGGACACCCTTATCGAGAGTAAGCCGCGACATCATCGGCGCGCTTTGGGAACCCGACTGGCGCTATCGGACGATGATCCTGGTCCTGCTGGCGATCCTAGGTTGGGCCGGGTTCGCGTGGGTCTACCAGATCAAGACCGGGATGGGCACGGCAGGTATCACGCACCCCGTGATGTGGGGTGTGTATATCACGAACTTCGTCTTCTGGGTCGGCATTGCCCACTCCGGCACTCTCATTTCGGCGATCCTCTACCTGCTCAGGTCAGGCTGGCGCACGACCATCAATCGTGCCGCCGAGGCGATGACGATCTTCGCTGTCATGACGGCCGGACTTTTCCCCTTGATCCACCTGGGCCGCGTCTGGTACTTCTATTTTCTCGCTCCCTACCCCAATCAACGCTTGCTCTGGCCCAACTTCCGCTCGCCGCTGATCTGGGACTTCTTCGCCATCAGCACCTACTTCACGATCAGCCTGCTTTTCTGGTACTCGGGTCTGATACCCGACCTCGCGACGATCCGGGACCGCATGAAGAGGCTGAGCGGGCGCATGGCGCGCTTCAAGGAACGGGTCTACGGCGCTCTAGCGCTGGGCTGGCATGGCTCCGATAGCCAATGGAAGAACTACCGACGGGCCTATCTCTACATGGCGGCGATAGCGACACCGCTCGTGCTCTCCGTGCACAGCGTCGTTTCTTGGGACTTCGCCATGGCGATCACGCCGGGGTGGCACTCCACGATCTTCGCTCCCTACTTCGTCGCCGGGGCGATCTTCTCTGGAATCGCCATGGTCATCACCCTCTCGGTTCCCTTCCGCTGGGCGCTCGGCCTCGAGGATTACATCACCGAATACCACTACGACAATATGGGGAAGCTCCTACTGCTGACTTCCCTTATCGTCGGCTACGCCTACACAGCCGAGTACTTCATGGCCTGGTTCTCGGGAGACCAGGTCGAATGGGAGAGCTTCGTCTGGCGCGCCACCGGGGACTACGCGGGTCCGTTCATCGTGATGGTGACCTGCAACGTGCTCATTCCTTTGCTTTGCTTCGCTCGCAAGATACGGCGCAACATCAGAGCCATGTTCGTCATCTCGATCTTCGTCAACATCGGGATGTGGTACGAGCGCTTCGTGATCATCGTCTCCTCCCTGGCCCACGAGTACATACCCGGAGCCTGGGGCCTCTACACACCGTCATGGGTCGAGCTTTCCATCACGGTCGGTAGCTTCGCCTGGTTCCTGCTCTGGTTCATGTTGTTCGCAAAGGCGCTGCCGGCGATCTCCATCACCGAGGTCAAAGAATCGATCACCGAGGGCGTCTGGAGCCCGGGCGATAAGAAGGAAGGGGCTTAGGATGGCCACGCGCCGCAACGTGACAGCTACTTTCACCGATATCCACGCGGCGGTCGGCGCGGTCCGATCGTTGCGATTGGAAGGCTGCCAGGAGATCACGGTCTTTGGCCCAATCATGGAGCAGGAGCTCGAGGACGCCCTCGGCAAGCCGCCCAGCCCAGTCCGCCGCTATGCCCTGATCGGCGGCCTGACCGGCTGCATCTGTGGGTTCGCGCTCACAGTCTGGTCCTCTTACTACTATCCTTTGGTCGCCGGTGGAAAACCGCTCGCCTCGATACCGGCCTACGTCGTCATCGCCTTCGAGCTCACGATCTTGTTCGCCGGCATCTCGGCTCTGATCGGCATGTTTATCCATAATCGCATGCCCAGCATCAAGCTCCATCCGGCCCACGACCCAAGCTACACCGATGACAGTTTCGCCGTCCGGGTGACCTGCGCTCTAGACCGCCAGGAAAGAGTGCAGGACATGCTGCGCAGCTACGGGCCCCGGGAGGTGCACGTTGAATGACACGAGAGCCAAGGCACTGATAACGCTGGCCGCCGGCTTCTGGATCGCCGGACTGGCGGGTTGCCGCGGCACCGAGATCGAGGACGCCATCGGTAAGGTCTCCTGGTTCAGTAACATGCGGGAACAGATCGCCGTCGAGCCGTACGAAGAAGCACCTCGCATGCCGCCCGCCGGCACCGTAGCCGTTGGCGCCGGTGCCCCGCTCGGCGCAGTGCCGGATGACTACAACGACATCGCCAATCCGCTGACGGCGACGGCCGAGTCGCTCGAACGTGGGAAGGAGCAGTACGACATCTACTGCGCCGTCTGCCATGGACCCGAGGGTCGGGGAGGCGGTAGCATCGAAGGTCCCTATCCCCGCGGCTTGATCAACCGACTCGTGACGCGCCGGGCGCAGGACTATACCGACGGATACATCTTTGGAATGATGGGCAGCGGGCGCGGCCTAATGCCGAATTATCGAAGGATGCCCCAGCAGGACCGCTGGCACGTAGTGAACTACGTTCGCGAGCTGCAGAGGCTGTACGGCGAGGAGGAGTGACCGCGTCTTCGCTGAGACCCGATCAAGGCAACCTATGGTGGAAACGACACATTCCTACGAAAGCCCGGCGGAACCACACGAGATCCTCGCCCGTGTACCCGGACGGATCTCTGGCCGACTGCTCGCTGCCCTCGGCGCATCGGCCGGAATCGGCGCCCTCGGCTTCGTCCTGGGTGTGATCGCCGCGCCGCAGCGCGCCTGGCAAGCCTACCTCGTAAACTTCCTGTTCTTTTCCGGCTTGGCAGCCGCCGGCGTCCTCTTCGGCGCAGCCATGCAGCTGGCCAAGGGACACTGGGGCAAGTCGATGCACCGGATCGCCCAGGGCTTTGGCGCCTTTCTGCCGATCTCATACGTCCTGTTCCTGCTGCTCTATCTCGGACACGGGCAGATCTTTCCTTGGATCGACAACCCGGTGAACTTTGAGGGTCACCCGTTGCCCGCTGCCTGGTTCAATGTCGGAGGCTTATTCGCGCGCGGCGCTCTCTTCCTGGCCGTCCTCTACGTCCTCTGCTTCGCGTTCATGTACTACTCGCTGCGCCCCGACATGCCAGCGGCGGCCAAGCGCCTGTCCGGCTGGCGCCGCCGTCTGGTTGATTGGATGGGAAGAGATTACGGCAGCGTGGATACCGAGGCGGCCCGCTCGCGCCGTGTCCTGGGCCGGCTTGCCCCACTGCTAGCGCTCGCCTACGTGGTGATCCTCAGCGGAATGGCCGTCGATCTCGTCATGTCGCTGACACCCGGCTGGCTATCGGTGCTATTTCCCGCCTATTTCTTCATCGGCAGCTGGTTGTCCGCGCTGGCCGGGCTGGCGCTGATGGCGGCGTTGCTGCGCAAGCACATGCAGCTCGACTACTTCGCTCCCAACCAGTGGCACGATCTGGGCAAGCTGGTCTTTGCGTTCTGTATCTTCTGGGCGTACCTCTGGTTTTCGCAGTTCCTGCCCATCTGGTACGGCAATCTGCCACGGGAGACCCTGTTCATCGAGACGCGGATGCGCGCGCCCTGGCAGGGGCTATCGATCGTCTTCTTCGCCTGCATCTTCCTACTGCCGTTCCTGCTGTTGATCTGGCAAAAAGTCAAGATGGCGCCGGCTTACCTCGCTTCCGTTGCGGGCCTCATCCTGTTCGGCTTCTGGCTGGAACGCTTCAACACAGTGGTACCGTCGATCTGGGCCGACGGGGTGCCGCTGGGTTGGATCGAGTTGGTGGTTACGCTGGGCTTCCTGGGCGTTTTCGGCGTCTGCTACGCCCTCTATGCCTCTACCTTCCCTCTGATACCGCTCGCCGACAGCATCATCGTCGGATCACCGCGCAAAGGCCCTTACTGAGAGTTGTGGACTCACCGTCACCGGCCACCTGAAGAGCCAGGCGCGCTTCGCCTCGCCTCCGCCAGTCGGACCCGGGCGCTACTAGGCCGGCTGTGCCGGTAGCTGAGGAGATGCTGCCCAGAGTCGCCGGTAGACCACCAGAACCACCAGCGAGTAGACATTGATGGCCATCAGCGGAACGCTGAGGAGCTGCGGCCAGCGTGGTAGGTAGTAAACGCCCGCCACCAAGACGATGGCATGCAGGGCCAGGCCGAGCAGCCAGGCTCTGCGCTTGAATTGGGTCAGCTTCCCAACGTAGGCGAGCAAGAGTGCGGCGATCGCGAGGAGAGGAATGCCGACCTCGAGGATCAGACCCGGTATCAAGAAGAACAGGCCGGCGAAGCCGAGCGGCACTGTGAGAACGGCCCAAATAGCGTAATGGATCTCAACCAATGGATACGAGCGTTGCATCGATTGTAGCGCCTCCTGTATCTATCACCATTGACTGTCCCCGTATCTTGAGACGGCCCCAGCTTAGTGGCAGCCGGGCGCCACGGCAAGCCTACAGGAGACGCCCCCCTTGCGCACCGCTGGCCCTGGGGCGATAAACCTAACCTCGTGCCGGCACGATCGACCCCTTAAGGAGCGGAGTGACGATGGCCCTGGCCACCAATCTTGGATATCCGAGGATCGGACCCGAACGCGAACTGAAGCACGCAACCGAGTCCTACTGGAAGGGAGAGCTGTCGGAGAGCGCGCTGAGAGCCACGGCCGCACAATTGCGCCAACAAGCCTGGTCGACGCAGCGGCAGGCGGGCCTGGACCTGATCCCCTGCAACGATTTTTCCTATTACGACCACGTGCTGGACGCAGCCGTCCTGGTAGGCGCGGTCCCCACCCGCTACGGGTGGCCCGGCGGACCCGTCGACCTTGACACTTATTTCGCCATGGCGCGTGGCGCCCAACAGGAAGGCCTCGACGTCGGCGCCATGGAGATGACGAAGTGGCTGGATACCAACTACCACTACATCGTTCCGGAATTCCACTCGGGTCAGTCCTTCTCCGTGGCGAGCTCCAAGGTGTTCGAAGAACTCGACGAGGCGCAGGCCGCCGGAATAAACGCCAAACCGGTCCTCCTCGGGCCGATCAGCTTCATGCAGTTGGGCAAGAGCAAGGAGCCCAACTTCGACGCCCTCAGCAGTCTCCTAGACCCGCTCGTCGAGGTGTACGCCGCGGTCATCCAGCGTCTCACCACGCAGGGCGCCGACTGGATACAGCTCGATGAGCCGTTCCTGGCCCGAGACGCCAGCTCGGAGACGCTGGCCGTCTTGGAGCGCGCCTACTCCCGGCTGGCCGAGGCCAAGGGCGGCGCGCGCCTGATCGTTCAGTCTTATTTCGGCCAAGTGGCCGACGCCTACCCGATCCTGCGGGATCTGCCCGTCGATGCAGTAGGGCTGGACCTGGTCCGCGGGCCCGAGAATCTCGAGCTCTTGGCCCGACATGGCATTCCCGCCGACAAGTGGCTGGTGGCCGGAGTCGTTGACGGCCGCAACGTCTGGATCACCGACCTGGCGAAGGCTTTGGACACGCTCGAACGAGTAGCTGACATCTTGGGCGGTCTCGAGCGGATCATGGTGGCTCCTTCGTGTTCTTTGCTTCACGTGCCCATCGACAAGCAGCGTGAGCCGGAGATCGATCCCGAGTTGCTCTCCTGGCTGGCCTTCGCCGACCAGAAGCTCGCGGAGATCGTCACTCTGACACGCGGGCTCAACGAGGGTAGGGACGCGATCGATGATGCGCTTGCCGAGAACGCTGCGGCGCTCGGCTCGCGGCGCAAGTCGGAGCGCGCCCGCAATCCTTTGGTGAGGAGACGCTTGGCCGAGCTGGACGATTCGGCCGCCCGTCGTGGGGGCGCATACGGTACCCGCCGAATCGCCCAGCGGGCAGCCCTCGGCCTGCCTGAGCTTTTGCCCACGACCTCGATCGGTTCGTATCCGCAAACCGCTGAAGTGCGGCGGATGCGTGGCCGATTTCGCCGCGGTGAGATCTCGGCGCTGGAGTATCAGGGGTTTGTCGAGAGCGAGACGCGCAAGGTCATCGAACTGCAAGAGGACATTGGTCTTGACGTGCTCGTCCACGGCGAGTTCGAGAGAACGGACATGGTCGAGTACTTCGCTCAACAGATCGACGGCTACGCCTTCACTCAGCTCGGATGGGTTCAATCCTACGGGTCACGCTACGTTCGGCCTCCAATCCTCTATGGCGATATCCACAGGCCGGAACCGATGACCGTTCACTGGTTCCGCTTCGCACAGACTCTCACCGACAAGCCGGTAAAGGGCATGCTCACCGGCCCGGTGACCATGTTGCAGTGGTCATTCGTCCGCGATGATCAGCCGCGGAGTGAAACCTGCCGACAACTGGCTCTCGCGGTGCGCGATGAGGTCTTGGATCTGGAGGCCGCCGGCGCCAAAGTCATACAAGTCGACGAGCCCGCGCTGCGCGAAGGACTCCCGCTTCGTCGCGCCGCTTGGAAGGAGTACCTCGATTGGGCGGTGGGCGCTTTCCGGCTGGCCACCGGCGGGGTACGCGACTCGACTCAAATTCACACCCACATGTGCTACAGCGAGTTCAACGACATCATCGAGGCTATCGCCGCGATGGATGCCGATGTCCTGTTGATCGAGAACGCCCGCTCCGAGGCCGAGCTGCTAGCAGTCTTCCGGACCTTCAACTATCAGAACGAAATCGGGCCGGGCGTCTACGACATTCACTCGCCCCGCGTCCCGCCCACCGAGGAGATGGCCGAACAGTTGCGGGCCTCGCTGGGCGTGCTCGACCGAGAGCAGATCTGGGTCACTCCCGATTGTGGCCTCAAGACCAGAACGTACGAGGAGTGTGTGCCGGCCCTGCGCAACATGGTGGCGGCGGCACGCCGCCTCAGGACCGAGATCCGAGGGTAACCCCCCTGCGGACCGCGCAGTGCCGAACTTACAGATTCCGAATACTCTAAACGCAATCACAGGAGGAGACGATGCGAGGATTCCGTCTAGCCATCGCAGTGACTGCAGCAGCGATCGCCATTCCGGCGACCGCCTATGCTCAGTCGGGCGTGACACCGCTGATGACAGGCCCGCATGCTCTGAGTGGCAGACAGATGGAGTTCCGGGGCTATGTGACGATCGAGGACGACATCGACTTGTTCGGCGTCTTCAGACGCGGACTGGGTCAGCAGTTCGACTTCGGACTCCGCGCCGGCTTCACCGACGCCGCCGGGGGTGGCCTGCACTTGGGCGGAGACCTGCGTTACGGATTGGCCCGCGGGGAGCGCAGGGAAGAGGCCGGCGTACCCGGTGACGAGCTGCCCGTTGGCTTCGCCCTGGTCGCCGGACTTCAGCTGAGCTTCGCCGATCTCGCCAGCCTCATCTCGGTGCCCATCGGCGTCTCGATCGGGACCGACGTTGGAAACCAAGAGCGCTCTGTGGTGCTCTACGGACTGCCTTTCGTGGAGATCGATCGGGTAGATCCCGAGGTCGGCTCGGCGGATACCGAGCTGGAATTCGGTGTCGAGCTGGGCGGCGAAGTCGAACTGACTCGGGATTGGATAGCTGATCTGGCTCTTGTCATCGCGTCCCACGACAACAGCAACATCTCGCTCGCTCTGGGAATGATCTATCGGCGCTAGCGGATCACCGGCCGCCGCTCTGCCGCAAGTTGTAGGCTGATAGTCGAAGTGGCCGCCATGATGGCGGCCACTTCGACCAGCAAGCTCTGCCAAGCCGGCTACGCTAGAAGGCCTCGCGCATGGCGGTGCGCACCACGTTCCCTACCGTCGGCGTGCCCGGGGGAAGCAGCGCCGGGTCGCGGAAGTCCGTGTCGAAAGACCAGTCGCGCCGCGGCGGCACATAGTACGTCATGTTCCATGTGCCCAGCGTCTTCTGGCTCGTGAACAGGCTGACCAGCGACCCACGGTAGCGGAACGCCACGCTCGTCGCCCAGTTCTCGAGGAAGCGCGGGAAGTTCTCGATTCCACCGCCGTAGAAGTCCTCCGAGCCGCCGGGACAGCCCGGCTGCTCGTGATCGCAGGGGGTCGCCCAATGGCCAGCCAGGATCGCGGCACTCACGCTGGTCTCGCCGGCCGGCCGATCGTTCCAGCCAAGGGCCCAATTCTCATAGGATGTGCAGGGATTGTTGGGAAACACGGAGCCCGCACAAACCGTGAAGATGTCCACCGGCGGTCGGTTCTGTAGGTCGCGCCAGGCGTTGGAGAGTATCGTGATCCCATCTCCGACCAGGGCGGCCGGCTGTTTCTTTCCCACGGCGGCGTTGTAGCTCCCTCGTACGTACAGCGGCCACTCCGTGGCGACCGTCATCCGATTGGGCAGATTTGCGCCGTCGACCACTCGCAGTGCAGGATCGACCGTGCCATCCAGTATCAGATTGATGGCCCCTTGAGGATAGCCAGTGATGTCCGTGGGTAAGACGAAGTTTACGTAGATGATCTGCATCTCGCGAGCAGGATCGCCGCCCACCCAGTTGCGCAGCTTGTTGATCCTGATATCGAGGATGTCTTTCAGCTCCTCTTCGCGTCCATCGTAGAAGCCGGACCACCGCCAGCGGAAGATGCCGCACAGCTCCGCCACGCTCGGCGCAGGCCGACCACCACGCTCGATAGTCAACCGTGGCAGCCAGTCCTGGGCTTCGATGATCTCCTCATCATCGCCTCCACCACCTTCACACGCCGTCGCCCGGTCGACGATCTGCGTCAAGTCAACGGTCACGTAGGCGTCCGCCTTCCATGCGAACTTGACGTTCCGCTCAGCTACACCATCGTCCGCCTCCCGGCTACGTACTAGTTCGTAGGGCGGCAATCCGACCGGCAGCGGCAACTGTAGCGAATCGACATCGAAGGCATCGGTTTGCAGACGGCACGAGAAGCTGGCACAACTCTGCCCCTTGAAAGCCTCAGCGTCAGGCAGACTCCGACTGTCGAACGTGAGCTGGACCGCGTTCCCCACATCGTCGTTTACATACACTCCGTTCTGGATCGAGTGATTGTCCTTGCGGTCGTGATAGACCTTGTTGGGCGTGGTGATCATCTCGCGGTACCAGGCGTTGCGCGAGCTCAAGTAGATGTTCCCATTGGAATGAACCCGGCCCAAGAACTCCAGCGGCGGTCCATTGGTGCCCTCCAGATCCTCCTCGTAGAAGATACCGAACTGGAATATCGGGATCGCACGTGCCTTGGCGGCCAGGATTACACCGTAGACGGTGTTCGTCCGGTCGGCGGCCAGCGAATAGATCTCGACGTTCTGCGCAAGAGAATACAAACCCACATAGGGACCATCCGTCACCGTCTCAACCTGGATGCCGCCCACCCTGCTCACGGCAAAACTGTCGTAGTCGAATCCGTCGAGATCGGGCGGATGAATAGCGGCCAGGTCAGCATCGTCCAGGTGACCATCGTCCAGTGCCGGTCTGACCTGCGACAGAGCAGCCTCAACCCCGGCCTCCGCAGCGTAGAAGGCACGCGCCTCGCGGTAGTCCAAGCTGGCCGCCCGCACGCTCGTCATGGCCGCCCGCACGGCACCTGCCACGATAACTCCCATCAGAGCAAGCACGATGAGCGTGGCTACCAGCGCCAGTCCGCGCCGGTCTTGGTGAGTCGGCTCGCCGCTCAAACCATTAGTCGGCCCCAGCCTAACCATCCACTTCATGATCGTCGCGCCTCCCTGTAACCGACACGGTACCGGCCCAACCGGACTGACGGTCGGACATTAGCGCAGTCCATCAGAATCAGATCCGATTCCTCTCGTAACGCAGGTTGCGCGGTGATATCAGCCACTCGTAGCGGCGCCGGAACAGCTCGCCCTCGTTGACTCGCGGATCGGAACGGTCGGCCCTGATCGTCACCACCGCCCGGACTGCAACTATGTCGTCGTAGTCGTTGGAATCATCCTCGTCCGAAGGGTCCGCCCGCTCCAGTTCGTCACCGTCAGAAAACACCAGCGTAACGTCGAAGCGCTCGACCCCATAAGCCAGAACGTCTCCGTCCGGCGAGCCGTTCAAATCGAGACGAGGTGCTCTTAACAGCTGAGCGTTCTCGTCCAGGTAGTACACGACAGGCGTCAATTCCTGCACGAACGTCCCGAACAGATCCAGCCGCAGGCCGCCCACCAATCCCGCAGGCTGCCGCAAGATCGTCGGACGCTCATTGAACGTTATCGCTACGGACGTGTCACTCGTCTCGACCAGATCGGATATCAGGATCAAACGCCGCGTTTCCAGAATCTGCAGACGAGCCAAATCACCGACCGCCAACTCGAGCGGCTGGCTGGCACCCTTGACCACCTCGACACAGCGCGGCCCGCACGTCCCGCCTGGCGGCAACGGATTACTGGCGCCGATCGGCGGAACCAGCGGATGGGCAGGTGCCAGCTCCGGAGTGTAGGGCACGTACAGGACCACCAGGGTATCACCCGGCGAGCCCGGCCAGACGACGGCCGTACCGAAGCTGGTCGTGCTCTTGATGCCCACACCCGCCCGCTGCAGGTCATGTCGCAGGGATACACCCACGTAGCGGCCGTTCCTGGCGACGCTCTGGCGAATGTCACCGCCGGTCAGCGTGCGCATCTCCCTGAGCAAGTAGCCGATGGCGGCGCCCAGGATTACCACGCCCAAAGTCAGCGCCACGAGCAACTCGATGAGCGTGAAGCCTCGAACCCTGCTCATTAGCCGCCCCCCCGATCGATAACCGTCACAAGCTCGACCGTCCGCGTGCGGCCAAATCCGGCCGGATAATCCACTGCCACCGTGACGCGCAACGCATCCGGGACGCTCTCCTCGCGCTCGACCGTGATCGAACGCACGAAGGCCCCACCCACGTCAGGCGCTCCGGTCCCATTCACTCGAACCGGCTCCTCGCTGGCCAGGTCGGTAGGACGTCGCATCTTGACGTCCTCCATATAGCCGATCGCAATGGCTGCCGCCGTCGCACGTTCGGAGGCATCCGTCTGCAAAGAGGCCATAAAGGCGCTCGAGCTGGAGAGCGCGACCGCAGCAACGGCGATGAGCACCATCGCCACCAGCACCGACACCAAGCCGAAGCCACGCTCACATGCCCGCTGGCTCAACGCGTGTCTCATTGAATCCACCTGCCGCCCCGGTACCGATAAGCCCGAAAGGCGCTCGCCCCAGAGATCGTAACCGCGGCGACGGCCCGAGGACTCTCCTCGAAGGTGACGAAGACCACACCCTCAGATCCCGGCGGCTTCACCATCCCACGGGCATCGAACTCGACCGCGTCACCCTCCAGTAGCACGGCGTCCGACACACCGCCACCGAGCGGCCCGGTCGTCGCGGAGCCGACCCCGAACACGACGCCCGTTGGAAGTGGCACTCCCAAGACACCCTCGCGCGAGCCACGCGTCAACAGCCCGCTCTCCCGCACCTCGGCCGACGTCTCCACAATCGTGCCCAGGCGCTCCGGGGTGATGTCCATGAAAGCAGTATAAAAGTCGCTCGACGGATAGAATCGCACTCGGATCGACCGCTTGGCCGCTATCGCCCGCATCCGCATCTGCTCGAGATCCCGCATGAGCGTGCGCGCTGCGGCGTCGACCTGCTGCTCCGGACTCGGCTTCAACGCTCGCGGCAAGGCGACCGACGCCACCACCGCGATGACCAACATCATCACGATCAGCTCGATCACCGAGAATCCGCGAACGCTGTGTTTCATACGCACTCCGCCAGGACTGGGGGCCAGCGGCTCCACTTCAATGCTGCGGCGGCGGGCTCCCCGCGACAAGAGGTCGCGCTACCCAAAGGCCCAGCAAACAGGGACGGCAAAGACTAACCCTCTATTAAATAAGTACTTCTGCCGTCAGGCCTTCAAGGTTCCGGCGGGAGAGTGATGCGCCTCGGCTGGACTCGGAAAGCGGTATCCACCCGCCAAGATGTGACCGCCCGCCGAGGCGGTCAATGTCGGCCCCCGCCGTGAAGCCTTGGCCATTGCAATTCCTGTTGCAATACGCCAGGGCTCGCCGCTCGATCGCCGATGCCCGCGTCTTCCAACTCACGCCGCAACCTCGTCTTAGCTGCTAGGTTCCTACGGTCTCACCCTTGCAAGAAAGGCTCCAGTGGATCGGCGGGTCGGCTCCCGGCCCAACCCCCTCGGCCACGGTCGCCATTAAGGTAAGCAGCAATGCCGTTTCTAGAATGCCAGCAGCGTCTGTATCCCCTTCGGCAGGGAGAGAACAGAATCGGCCAAGGGGCCAACGTCAACGTCCGGCTCTCCGCCCTGCCTCTCACGGATCAGCTCGCGATTGGCGTAGAAAGGGTAGGCTGCTTCGCTTGGACCGCCGGCAATGTGGAGGGCGTCTCCATCAACGGCAAGCCCCTGAGCGGCGAGCCAATCCCGCTTTTCCATGGCGACCGGATCTGTGTCAACGGGACTACACTGCAGTTCGTAGATGACGAATCACGAGCCTCCACACTCGACGTGCCGCTCCCGACCTCAGCCTCATTCGACCGGACAAAGGCGGCCCTGGACCGCGGCCCGCTCAACTGGCAAACGCCGCCGCTGCAACAGCGCAAAGTTGTCGCCGTTCTGCGACATCTGAGCAGCGACCAGGCCTACGTTATCGGGAATACGGATTTCCGCATCGGGCGCGAGAAGCGCTGTGATCTCATCATCCCCGACCCTTTCGTCTCACGCTTCCAAGCAGAGATAAGCGTCGCGCAGGGGCAATACATGTTGCGTCAAATCGGCCGCGCTGCCACCAAGGTCAACGGCAGCAAGCTCTGTGAGCCTCGGGCGCTGAAACCCGGTGACCTCATCAACATCGCCGGTCACGAGTACGCGTTCTCGCGCCGCCCCCCTACGGCCGAGGAGATCGTGGGCTCCGTCGAGGTCACTCCGATCGGAGGGGACGTTCCGCACGCCCCGACGGTCCGCCATGGTCATTCCCTCAGTAGTCCCGTCTTCAACTGGATCCTGGTGGCCGCGACAATCGCGCTCGCCGCGCTCGTCCTGTTCTAATCGATCCGCCGAGATCGACCGGTAGCGGCTCAGTCGCGCTGGCCGCCCTTGAGCTCCTCCACGGCCGCCTTCGCACTGTCAACAGCCGCCTCCGCCCCACCTCTTATCACCTCCCCCGTTCTTTGTCCGCGATCCAGCACTTCTTCACCCGCCTGCTTCATCTCCTCCAGCTCCGCCCGCGCCGCCTCATAGGCCGCCTCCAGACGGTCCATCTGGCGGTCTCGTACGTAGTAGCCAGCAGCGAAACCCCCAGTGAGGATTAGCAACCGTACCAACACCCAGGACAGCAACCGCCTTCTTCGCTCCGCCATTCGCTCACCTCCAAGCTCATCTCACTCCTGGGGACCGCCCTCGGCCAGCT
>CP070722.1:2296805-2318679 GCA_020350785.1 Gemmatimonadota bacterium | reverse complement strand
GGCGCTGAGCACCAAGGAGCGCGGCCGTGCGGCCAAGAGATCGGCCAGCTCCTCAGACTGTAGTAGCGTGTCGACGCTCGGTATCCGGCGCCGGTCATCGCCAGCGCTCATCCGCCTCCGCGCCTCCCAAGCGGCCCCGGGGCCGAGCGCTGAGCGGGTGGCGGTTCCCGGAGCGGCGGCTCGCCAGGCGGCTCCTCGGCGGGCGGCTCCTCCTCCTCGGGCTCCGGCGGCGCCGGCTGTTCATAAGCGATCTCTCCGCCGCCGGTGAAGCCACTCAGGTTGAATATCTCTCGCACGTTTACGACGACCGTGCCCGGCGGTATCGGTCGTGCCGCGATGACATAGATCTTGGTGTCCGGCAGGACGACAGGCCCCTCGTCCTCGCCGGTCGCTTCTTCCTGTTCCCCCTCCTCGCCCTGCCCGCCTTCAGCCTCCGCGCCGACCGGCGGCCTCGCCTCTCGAGCTTCCTCCGGTCGCCGCTCGGGCGCGGGCGCGATCGCCTCGGCCGTGTCGATCGCGGCGATGGGCCGCAACGCCAGAGTGTCGGCCCCCAGCGTGTCCGCTGGCAGACCGGCGCCCTGCGGCGGCAGGCCGACGGTATCGGGCTCCACGCCGATGGTGTCCGGCTCGGCCGCCAGCGTATCCGCCAGCGCTGCCAGTGAGTCCGCCAGCGCCAGTGAGTCGGCCAGCGCCGCCAGTGAGTCCGCCAGCGCCAGTGAGTCGGCCAGCGCCGCCAGGCTGTCCGCGCGCGCCCGCAGCTCGGCCTGGACCGAGTCACGCCAGGCCGTGTACTGCCAGGCGTGCAGAATCGTGTCGATGGCGATCGGCTGGCTGTCGGGTAGCGCCCTCAGCTCAACTTGACGCAGGGCCAGAACGGAATCCGGATCGAGATAACCATCGAAGGACAGCTCGACGATCAGCGAGTCGACCGCCTGTGCCTGCGCCAACACCGGGCCCGCGGTGTCGTGGCGGAAGACCTGGAAGGCGAGACCCAGGGTGTCGCTGGCCCCCAGGCTCACACGCAAAGTGTCGGAACGATCCAGGTCGTCGGCGCGCCGGTTGCCGTTGAGGTCCTCGTATCCGATGGCCAGGTACGCGCCTGCCGGCAGCGTTGCGAGCTTGAACTCGCCGATCGAGTCCGCGACGCCGCCGTAGCGCAGCGTGTCGGGCAAGAGCACGAAATCGACACGGCCGTTGGCCAGAGGGCGGGTCGTGATCCGATCGAAGACGGTGCCTTGCGCGAGATTGGCGGGGATGTCCAGGCCGGTAGAGAAGATGAAGGTAATCGGCTCTTCGATCCGATTGTTGAACAGGTCCTGCACCACGGGTTCCACACGGAGATGGTAGATGCGGTTCGCGACCCATCCCTCGCGCGGTTTCACTTTGACCTCGCGCTTGCCTTTCTTGATGCGGGGACGCAGCTCGAACGGGTAGATCGTCGCGGCCTGCTGGATCCCCTGCTCCGAGATCGTCTCATCGAACTCGAAGCGAACCTCGGCGTCGAATCCCGGGTTGACCGAGTAGCTGTCGGGCTGGACGAGAACCAGCTGTGGTGGGATCGAGTCGGGCGGGCCGCCCGCCGGCGCGGCGACGTGGGCGCAACCGGCCAGGCCCGCCAGGCCATAGAGGAGGGCGATCAGCGGCGCCGCGAGCAGGCTGGCGCGGATCGCGCCGATCCGCGGGACAGCTACCACGGGCTAGTCGACCCCCAGCGTCTGGCGCTTCCGGTTGATCCGGTTCAGCTGTTCTTGCAGACCGGCTAGCTTCTCGCGGGCTTGCGCTACCACCTGGTCTGGCGCTTTGCTCACGAAGTCCCGACTGGCAAGCCGCCGCTGCGATCGTTCCACCAGCGTTTCCAACTCGGCGGCCTGCTTATCCAGGCGCGCTCGTTCGCGCCCCAGGTCGATGAGCCCCTCCAGGGGCACATAGACTTCCGCACCGGTCGTCAGCACGGCCGTGGCGCCGGCGCCAGCCGCCTCGCCGTCGAACGACAGCCGCCCGATCCCGCCCAACTTGAACGCCGAATCGCCTTCAGCCGCGATCGCGCGCCGCAGCTGCTCGTCCGCACCGCGCACCGTGACATCGATCTCGCGGCCGTGGGCCACGCCGTATTCGCTCCGGATGTTCCTTAGGGCGCCCAGCATCTCCTGCAAGCCGCTCAGCTCCGCCTCGGCCTGCGGGTCGAGCCACCCGTCCGGCGGATCCGGCCAGCCGGCCAGCATGAGGCTCTCCTCCTTCCGATTGGGAAGGCGGCTCCACAGCTCCTCGGTGATGAAAGGCATGATCGGGTGCAGCAACCTCAAGCTGATGTCGAGCACTTCTCTGAGTACGGCCCGCGCGTTCCCCTGTGCCTCCGACTTGGCGTCGTCGTAGAGCCGCCTTTTCACCAACTCCAGGTACCAGTCGCAGAGTTCGTTCCAGAAGAACCGGTAGGCGCCGGCCGCAGCCTCGTGAAAGCGAAAGCGCTCCAGGTTTTGAGTGACCTCGCGACTCGCCCGCACCGCGCGCGAAAGGATCCAGCGATCAGCCAGCTCCAGCCGGTCGGGCGACGTTAGAGACCCGACATTGCCCTCCAGATGCGGCAACGCCAGGCGCGCGGCGTTCCAGATCTTGTTGCCGAAGTTACGGCCGACGTGGAACGAAGCTTCCAAGTCCTCGTTGTTGAGCTGCAGGTCGGCTCCGACGCCCGACCCGCTGACCAGGGTATAGCGCAGCGCGTCGGCCCCGAACTTCTCGACGACCTCTAGGGGATCGATTCCGTTGCCCAATGACTTGGACATGCGCCGCCCCATGTGGTCCCTGACGGTTCCGTGCAGGTGTACGTCGCGGAACGGGACGGTGCCCATGAAGTCGAGCCCGGACATGATCATGCGGGCGACCCAGAAGAACAGGATCTCCGGCGCGGTCACGAGGGTGTGCCCGGGATAGAACGCCTTCAGGTCCTCCGTCTGGTCGGGCCAACCCAGCGTACTGAAGGGCCAGAGCTGCGACGAGAACCAGGTATCGAGGACGTCGGAATCCTGCTCGATCTTCTCGCTGCCACACTCACGGCACGAGTCCGGGTCCTCCTTCAGCACCAGCATGGCCTGGCAGGAGTCGCAATACCAGACGGGAATCCGATGTCCCCACCAGAGCTGCCGTGAGATGCACCAATCACGAACGTTTTCCAGCCAGTGCTCGTAGACGCCGCCCCAGTACTCGGGGGTGAAGCGCACCTCACCTCTTCGATAGGCATCGAGTGCGGGCTCGGCCAGCGGCGCCATGCGCACGAACCACTGTTCGGAAACCCGTGGTTCGATGGGCGTATGACAGCGGTAGCAGTGTCCGACGGAGTGCTGGTGGGGCTCGATCTTCTCGAGCAGCCCCTGCTCCTTCAGCGCCTCTACCACCGCCTTGCGCGCCGCGAAGCGATCCATGCCCCGAAAGCGCTCGGGCACTGCCGGGCTCAGGGTCGCGTCGGGGTTGAAGATGTCGACTTGATCGAGGTCGTGACGCAGTCCGATCTCGAAGTCGTTGGGATCGTGCGACGGCGTGACCTTGACGATTCCCGTGCCGAATTCGGGGTCGACGAACTCGTCAGTGATCACCGGGATCTCGCGTTCCGCCAGCGGCAGCCAGACCTTCTTGCCCTGCAGGCCCTGGTGGCGATGGTCCTGGGGGTGGATCGCGACCGCCGTGTCTCCCAGCATCGTCTCGGGCCGTGTGGTCGCGACGACGACGTACTGGCCCTCCGCACCCAGCACCGGGTATCGCTGGTAGTAGAGCGAGCCCTGGGTCTCCTCGTGCTCCACCTCCTCGTTGGCCAACGCGGTGGCGCAACGCGGGCACCAGTTGACGATGTAGTTGCCGCGGTACACGAGCCCGCGCTCGTACCACCGGACGAACACCTCGCGAACTGCCCGGCTCGGCCCGGGATCGAGCGTGAAGCAGGTGCGTGACCAATCGGCGGAGCTGCCGATCGCCTTGAGCTGGTCGAGGATGGTGCCGCCGGTCTCGTGCACCCAGGCCCAGACGCGCTCGACGAATTCCTCGCGCCCCAGGTCCCAGCGCGTCTTGCCCTCCGCCGCCAGGCGACGCTCGACGACGTTTTGCGTGGCGATGCCTGCGTGATCGGTGCCCGGAACCCAGAGCGCCTCGCGCCTCTGCATGCGCCGCCAGCGGATCAAGACATCCTGTATGGTGTTGTTCAGCCCGTGACCCATGTGAAGCTCGGCGGTCACGTTGGGCGGCGGCATGATGATGACATAGGGCTCGCGCCCGCTGCGCGGGTCGGCGCCGAAGTAGCCGCGCTCGGACCAACGGGCGTAGGTCGATGTCTCGAACCCTTGCGGCTCGAAGCGCGGCGGTAGATCTGAGCCTGTCGGCTGCCCCTTTGCCATCAATGACCGCTTGTCTGAGGTACTCGCTGCCCGCCCCGATCGAGCGGGCGGCCGCGCCGGAACGGTCCACCCCAGCGCCGTGCGTAGAGTGGCCAGAACGGTGTTGGTTTTGCGTGAAACTTATCGTGAACGGGCGACGTGGCAATTGCGCTGGCACGCCGGCGCTCAATCGCCGGAAGTAGTGTCCTTCTGGGCCTCCCTGCGTACCTCCTCCGCCACCTTGCGATCGCGGATCGCCCGCACCCGATCTTTGAAGACCTCATCCGCCTCCGCCTGGCCGGCCTGGCGCCGGATCGCCTCGTAGTCGCGCAGCATATCCTCCTCCAGCCGCTGTGTGGCCGGGTGCGGCGCGAAATAGAGCGGCAGCGGCAGAGTGACCCCCCCAAGATGGATCTTCCCAGGTGAGACGCCCCACTTGTTCCCCTCCTCGCCGATCGTCCAGTCCAACGCGGCCATCTCACGAGCCAGCTCGGCGGCGAGGCTGTCGTTCTCGGCTTGCAGCGCGGCGTAGAGCCGGGCGCGCAGCGCCATCGCCCGCTCGAGATCCGTCGGGCGATAGCGGTCGGTTCTGGGCGGAACGATCCAGAGGCGCCAGTCCCCGACGCGGGGGCGCAGGCGCTCTGCGGCGCTGAGCCGGGGGCCGGTCTCGACTGCGACGGGTCCCGGCTCCGGCCTTTCCGCCTCCGGCTCGGGAAGCGGGCGCGGCTCGACGGGTTCGGTCGTCTCCGTCACACGGATCTCCAGGGCCCGCATGCCCTCTGCCCGCACTTGCGACGGTGGCGATATGGGAAAGGCGGCGAACGGCGCCTCCAAGTAGCGGACGATGAGGGGCGAGAGGCGCACGGCGAGCACATGAACGAGGACCGAGCAGATGACCCCGATCGCCAGAGCACGATCGTAGCGGCGCGAGCGTTCCCGTGTCTGCGGCAAGACGCGCTTAGCCTCGGGCGCCTCACCCTTGGACTCGGTCTCGGCGGAGTTACCGGAGGGCCGCAAGAGTGTCGACAGGATCACTGTGGATGATACCTTGGGCCCGGCAACCTGTTCCTCTAGAGCACCTTAGCCACGCGCTTCGCCGCCTCCTCCAGGCGCTCGGCCGGCTGGGTCAGGGCCACCCGGAAGAAGCCCTCACCGCCTTCGCCCATGCCGACTCCGGGAAAGAGGACGACGCCGGACTCCAACAGGATCCGACGCGCGAACTCGACCGACGGTTCTCCGCTGGGAATGGGTATCCACAGATACAGCGTAGCCTTCGGCTTGTCGACCTCGAAGCCGGCCTCGCGGAAGGCCTCGACCGCTGCATCCCGGCGCTTCTCGAAGATCGCGGCATTCTTGGGCGCGAACTCGGACCACGCATCCAACGCCGCCACGCCGGCGGCCTGGCAGGCGAGGAACACGCCGGTATCGTAATACGTCTTGACCTTGGACAAAGCCTGAACCGTCTCCTTGTGGCCGGCCACCCAGCCGATCCGCCAACCGGTCATGTTGAAAGTCTTGGAGAGGGACTGGTACTCGACCGCGATCTCTTTCGCACCCTCGAACTGCAAGACACTCGGCGGCCGATAGCCATCAAAGGCGATCTCGGAGTACGCATTGTCGTGGACGAGCAGCAGGCCGTGCTGGCGACAGAACTCCAGCGCCTCCCGCAGGTATTCCTCGGTCGCCACACCTCCCGTCGGGTTGTTCGGGTAATTCAGGTAGAGGAGCTTCGCCTTACGAAGCTTGTCGGCCGGAACCTCCGACCAGTCCAGCAAGTAGCCCTTCTCGCGCCGCAGCGGCACCTGGACCACGTCGGCGCCCAGCATGTGGGTGCCGCCGAAGTACGGGTAGTAGCCGGGGTCCGGTATGATGGCGGCGTCGCCGGGATCCAAATAGATCAGCGGCAGGTGCGCTATGCCCTCCTTGGTTCCGATCAGCGGCAATACTTCCTCGAAAGGGTCGACCTCGAAGCCGAAGCGCACTTTCATCCATTCGGCCACCTTCTTGCGAAACTCCGGCAAGCCGCGCTGGAAAGGGTAGCGGCTGTAACGCTCTTCGGTGACCGCCGCTTGAATCGCCGCGATCGCCTGGGGCGGTGGCATCTGGTCGGCGTCGCCGGCGCCTAAGTCGATGACATCGACCCCGCGCTCGATCAACTCCGCTTTGATCTTGGGGACGTCGGCCAACGCGTACGGCGGCAAGGTCGAGAACTGCTTCGAGAATTTCGGCACGATTCGCGTCTCCGCTGATTCAGATACTCCGCCACACTCCCGCCCCGGCTCGACGTCCGAGGCCTCCCGATCTCGGGACGGGCCGCTACCCAGAACAGCAAGCTACTGGCCGCGCCCGGCGCTGGCCAGTCAGGTCTTCAGTTGCTTCTTCTTGGCGGCCGGGAAGAGCACGTTGTTGAGGATGAGCCTGTAGCCCGGCGAATCCGGGTAGAGATCGAGGTCGGTGGGCGGATCGCCGATGACGTGCTGTGGGTCCTCGGGGTCATGGCCACCGAGAAAGGTCCAGGTCCCTTTGCCGTAGTTGCCGTGGATGTACTTCACCCACGGCGCCCCGGGCTCTTCGGCCTGCACCGTCAGCGAGGGCTTGAGCCGGGCCCGTCGATAGCTCGTCGTCAGCCCGTAGAAGTCGGCGATGATCCTGCGGTGGCTCTGCGTCAGCATCGCCGCGACCGGATCGATCTTCGCACTGAAATCGAACAACCGGAAGCTGCCCAAAGGCTGGCGTACAGGCGTGTTGACCAGGTGACCGTCGATGTCGCTGAACGCCGACACGGTCGGACCGTCGTAGAGCTGGGCGCCCTGAAACGCCAAGCTCCGCTCCCAATCCAGCCGCGCGGCGGCGTCGGGGTCCATTCCGTCCCCATCCGCGTAGCTTGCCGCGATATCCACCGCGTGCGCCGCGATCGCCAGGTCGATCGTCTCCGTCGCCGTGCACATCGCGAACAGGAACCCGCCGCCTTCCACATACTCGCGGATCTTCTCGGCGACCGCCTTCTTCAGGGCCGGCGCATCCGCGAACCCAAACTCGGCCGCAACACGCCGATTTCGGGCGACCTCCTCCTGCAGCCAATCGCTGCCTGCATAGGTCAAGAAAAACTTCGAGTACTGACCCGTGAAATCCTCATGGTGCAGGTGGAGCCAGTCGAAGCGCGAGAGGTCGCCGCCGAGCATCTCCGGATCCCAAAGCTTCTCGTACTCGATACCGGCATAGGTAAGCGCCAGCGTCACGGCGTCGTCCCAGGGCCGCGAGCTTGGCGTGGTGTAGACGGCGATACGCGGTGCCTTCTCGAGGATCACCGCCTCCATGTTCGAGCGCTCGATCTCGCCGCGGACGGCGGCAAGCTCGGAGCCGCTGAGCGGTTCGACCGTTATCCCGCGCAAACCCGCCTCACGCCGGACGGCCCCGCCGTCGGGGAGCAGGAAGGAACCGGCACGAAAGTTCAGCAGCCACTCCACTCGCGCGTCTTGCCGCAGCACCCAGAAAGCCAGTCCGTAGGCGCGGAGGTGGTTGGCCTGCGCCTCGTCCATCGGCACCAACAGGTACTGGGCCGCCGCCGGTGCCGGCCCGGCCAGGCAGATGGCTAACACGAGCGCGAGCCGCCGAATCATGACCTCGGCACCTCGTCGCGCAGTTCGGCCAGTTGACGGCGGCCGATGGGCGTCAGCGCGCTCTCCGGGTACTTCAGGATCAACTCTTCCAAAACGATGATCGCATCCGCCGACCGACCCGCCGCCGTGTAAGCATCAGCCAGATTCAGCAGTGCGACCGGGGCTTCAGCCGCGTCGGGATAGCGCTGGGATATCAGGCGCAGCACAACCGCCGCCTGGGCAACGGAGCGGCCCTTGATCGCCAGCTCGCCGGCCCAGAGTAGCAGAGCTGGGCGCGCCTCAGATGGCGCGGCCCGCTCCAGGCCTCGCATCAGACGGTCGAACGCCGGCAGCCATTCGTCCCGCAACACCAGCAGATGAGCGGCGGCGACGGCCCGCAACTCGTCCCGGCTGCCACCCCGCAGGAATCCGAGAAGACGCAGGGCATCTCCGCGGGCGGCTCCCGACAGCGTGGCGGCTGCGATTTCGAGCTGGGACCGCGCCTCTTCGTAATCGGCCGCCTGAACCGCCAAGTAGCCGCGGGTCACCGCAAACCTCCCACGCAGATCCGCACGGCCCTCGAGTCCGGCCACGGAGTCGAGCGCCTTCTGCGCCGCATCGACCGCGCCGCCCCGGAGGCCGGCCTCCGCCACCGCCAGGGCAAGGGCCGGAAGCTCAGCGTCGTTGACGTACAGTCGGGCGTAGTCCGCCAAGGCTGCCGCGGCGCGATCCGTGCCGTCCGCAGCCGACTCCAGGTGGATTCGCGTCGCGGCCGCCCAGCGGTGCTCGGGTGTGCCTTCTGCGACTCGAGAGAGAACATCTTCCAGTACTTCGCGCGCCGCCGCCGTGTCGCCGGCGCTCAGCTCGTTGCTCACGACTTGGCGGACCAGGTTCCAGTCGGTCGACTCGCCACTTTCTCGCAGCACCTTACGGAACGCCCAGGCGGCCAGGGCGGGCTGCTCTCGACGGCCAGCGACCTGGGCGAACTGATCGATGAAGGCCCTGCTCTCTCCTGGATCCAGCTCCGCGATCGCCAGCTCAGCGGCCCGCCGCGCCTCATCTGGCCGTTGCGCGTAGACGGCGGCGATCGCCGCCAGCTTCGCGAAACGGCCCTCCCCATCCCAGCGGTCCACGATAGCGCCGGCGACATGCACGGCCGCATCGCCCAATGCCTCCAGCTTGTACTTGATAAGCTGCCAACCCAGCCCCGGTGACTCTTGCAGAAGGGCCAGCCATTGGTTCGCCGCCTCGGACCAGCGCCCGAGCTGCACGTACAGATCAGCCAGGTCGGAACGCAACTCCACCGTCTTGGCCACCACCGGCAAACCGGCGAGCATCACACGCTCCGCCCCCTCCAGATCTCCCGCTCGTCTCAGCGCGCCGGCGAACTCGCGGTACGCCTCGACGGATTGGGGGGCCGCCTGCAGCCAGCCCGCGCCGGCGGCCCGCAGCTCATCCCATCGTCCCAGGTCGCCCAGCACCCTCAGCTGCACCTGGCGGAGCACGACCGCCAGCGGATCGAGTTCGATCGCCCTCTCGATCGCGGGGACGAGCCGTTCCAACTCACCCTGCCGGCGGTAGATTCGCTCCGCCGCCAAGATCGCGCCGGGCTCGGTGGGCGCGCGCTCGAGCAGGCCATCGAGGGCCGTCCGGGCGTCCGCGATGCGGCCCGAACGCTCCAGCGAGAGGATCTGACGCAGCTCGTCCTGTACCTCCAGCCTGCCAACCTGCGCTTCGGCGGTGCGCGGCAGGAGCAGTAGGACGATAGGAAGTAGGTAGCGCCTAGGACCCGTCATCGTTCTCCGCTTGATTGAGACGATCGAAGTACTCCAGGATCAGCCGGCGCAGGACTGGCGGGTAGCGGTCGAGAGCGTCGGCGTTCGGATGCGGAAACCGCAGGCCGCGCAGAAGCTCCGGCGGCAGCTCGTCGGGGCGCAACACCTCGACGCGGCCCGGGCGCTCCGCGCGACGCTCACGATCGAACTCGTCCCGCTCCAGGGTACGGCCCGCGTCCAGCAGCCTCCGGTAGAGCTCGCCCTGACGTCGGACGACGTCATCGTTCAGGCGGCCTTGCTCAAGCTGCCGCGCCAGCTCCTCGGCCTCCTGCGCCAGGTCACCTAGCCGGCCAAGGACCTCGCCACGCGGCCCCAGGGAGCCTTCCAGCTGGGCGATCTCATCGGCTATCCCACGCTGCTGGCCGGCCAGGCGCTGCAGCTCCTGCCAGATAGCCTCCGCCGCGCCCGGCCCGAGGCCGCCGGCCTGGGCGTTGAGTGCGCCCTGCTGTTCGGCGAGCTGGGCAAGCTGAGCCAGCGCTTCCTGCACGCCTGTACCCGACTGCGCGGCCGACGCCGCATCGCCCGCCCGCATCAGATGGAAGGCCAACTCGTTCAGACTCTCGCCGGCCCGGTCGCCCAGCAGCGGGTCGCCTCGGCCATCACGCGTCGCGTCGGAAAGCTGGGCCAGCAGCTCGTCCATCGTCTGGCCGATGCGCGCGGCCTCGTCGATCAGTTCGGGATCCAACAACAAAGACGAGCCGGCCGCGTCGGCCAGCTGCCGCTCTACCTGGCCGACGGCGCGTCTGAGCGCCGCCTGCTGTGCGCGAGCCTCTGCGCGGTCGGTGGCATCGTCGGAGTCGAGCTTCGCGCCCAACTCCTGCTGCCGCCTCGCCAGCTCCAACGTCTCCACCTGCGTCCGCTGAAGCGCCTGCGCGACTTCCTGCCGCCAGCCTTCCTGCATCTCCTCGCGCCCCTGGCGGAGCGACTGAGCCGCCTGCCGCAGCTTGGCCAGCGCCTGACGAGCCGCCTCTTCGGCACGCCGCCGATCGCCGGGCAGCGCTCGAGCGACCTCTTGGTCGGCCCGCGCCGCGCCCTCCACCGCGCTCTCTGCGTCCGCGGCCTGGGCGGCGGCATCCGATTCCTGGGAATCTTTCAGCTCGGCCGTCAGCTCGCCGACCGCCTCGGCCAACTGCTCGGCTCGCTCCGCCAGGTCGCCGGCCCGCTGCTCGAGCCCGGCGGCGAGCGAATCGTCCGCTGGCTCCGCATCGCCGAGCGCCTCGGCCAACTGCTGCTGCGAATCGCCCAGTTCCGCCGCCCGCGTCTCCAGCGTCTCGAATTCCTGCTCCAGCGCCGCGCGACGCAACAGTTCCACACTGCGCTCGACACTCTCGCGAAAGTCGGTGGCACCTTCCGCCAGCTGCCGGATCGCATCGCGCAGCTGTTCGGCATCGAGGTCGCCGAGTGCCGTGCGCAGGGCCTCGAGCTTCTCCTCCAGCTCCGGTGTGAGCACCCGCTCGTACAAGGCCTGGATCTCGCGCAGCCCCTCGATGACCTCCGGATCCCGAAGGCCGGCCTGCTCGACCGATTCCTGCAATTGGCGAAGCGACTCCTGCAGTGCTCGAGACTGCGTCAGCAGTTCGGTCGCCTCGTCAAGGGCCTGGCGCGCGGTTTCCGCGTCGCGAAACTCGATGCCGCCCTCCCGCTGATTCGCACGCTGGGTCGCCGGCGCCGGGGCGCCCAGGTCACGCGCCAGCGCCTCCGCGGATTCCCGGTGTTGCCGCGCCTGCTCCGCCAGCAGTTCGGCGGCGTCCACCAGGTCGCGGGCCTCGGCGAGCGCCCGCTCCCGCACCTCCTCCAGGTCGGGCAAGCGCAAGGCGTACTCGCGGCTGCGGCCGAGTTGCGGTCGGGGCGCGTTGTCATGGGCCTGGACGTAATAGCGGAGCGTGTCGCCGGGCAGCAGCCCGCGGCCGCGTGCATCGAGCAGCGGACTGAGGCTGGCTCTGGAAGAAGCGCCCCCCGCCGGAAGCGGCTCGACCGCCGGCGTCGCGCTTTCGCCCCAGGCGGACACCCGCCAGCTCACCAGCTCCACCCGGGACAGCCCGTAGTCATCTCTCAGCTCGACCAGCAGCGGTTGGGTCATGCTGGCGTCAAGCGCAGTGTCCACGCCGGGGTAGCGTATGAGCACCAGTGGAGCGCTGTCCGGAACCGTCAGGAAGCGGAGCGAGTCCGGGTTTCCCTCGAGCGCCTCAGCTTGTGTACCTGCAGCCGCCCAGCCCCAAGAGCCGGGCCGGACGAGAAAGGACCCCTGGAACTCGCGCTCACCGCGGACCTGCAGCGCTATGACGCGGCCGGAGTCGGCGCGCAGCTCGACGCCCGCCACCGGCCGTGTCGTCTTGCCGCTGACGGTCGCCCGCGTGCCCTGCGGCACCGTGATCTGGGGGAGCGGCGTTGCCAGCACCTCCGCTTCACGGCCGGTATGGGGTGGGAACCTCAGGCCGATACGGAGATCCAACAACAGGAGCGGGTCGAAGGGCTCGACGTGAAGCGTGTCGCTGGAAGCGCCGTCAGCGGTGGTAGCCCAAACCTGGGTCGGCGCCGCGATTCGCGGTATGCTGGCCAGAGCGCGCCCTCCAGTAAGGGCCTTCCACTGTACCCTGGCGACTTCGCCGCGCGGCCGCCAGTGCAAGAGAGCCGAATCGCGCTGCAGCGCCTCGACTGCGACGGGCAGATCGTGGCCGCGCCGAACGCGCAGCAGCGAGGCGCTCAACCTGACCGCCGGTAGCTGTGGCGGCCTCAGGTGCTCTACAGGACTGAGTACCGCCGCCCAGGCCGTCAAGGCGCGCTCGCGCCCGACACCCATCACCGTAGCCACGCCTGCGAGCGCCACAGCCGCCATCACGATCGCCAGCAGCATGGAGGCGCGAGCCGCGTGGGCGATTCCGCGGCCTCCTCTCTCCAGGTCGCTGCTACGAAGCCGGCTTGCCACCTGCGCGCGGTGCAGGTCGAACAGCGAGCCAGAGACACCGGGCCGTTTCGGCCCGGGCTCGATCGCACTCTGAACCGAGCCGCGCCTCATACCCGCCCGCTGCTCGATCTCGGCGACCGCCGCCCGGCGATTCCAGCCTGCCGCCCGCCTACCGATCCGCCAGAACCACAGCGCAATGAGTACCAACGTGCTGATCCCGAAGAGCAGCGGCAGGACGGAAGGCCGGCGCCAAAGCGCGCTCCCACTGACGCACCAAGCAGAGACCAGCGAGGCGCCCGCCGCGGCGATCGCGCCTCCAATGGCAGCAACGCTGAACTGAGCAGTCACTCGGCGCCAAAACGCGGCTACGCGCAAGTTCGGTTCAACCCTCGATCTCGTCATAGCGGCTTCCGCTGAACCATGGCGAAGACGAACAGGTTGACTCCCATCTTCAAGGCCGCTTCGCGAACCTCACCGGGATCGTCATGTACATCGGAATCTTCCCAGCCGTCCCCCAGATCCGACTGGTAACTGTAAAAAACTATTAGGCGACCGTCATGAAACACGCCAAGCCCCTCGGCCGGCAGACCGTCGTGCTCATGAACCTTCGGAAGACCGTCGGGGAACTCATGTACTATGCGATAGACCGGATGGTCCAGCGGAATCGGCACGAGCTCCTTTCCGGGGAACAGCCGCCCGATCTCGCGGCGGAACGGAATGTCCATCCCGTAGTTGTCGTCGGCGTGCAAGAACCCGCCGGTCAGCAGGTAGTCCCGTAATGCCGCGCCTTCCTCTTCGTTGAAGCGAACGTCGCCATGGCCAGTCATATAGATGTATGGGTAGTCCCGTAGCTCGGGGCTGAGCGGCGTCACCACCACCTCTCTGCTCGCCACCGGCAATCGCGTGTCCCGAGCGATCCGCTGCAGGAGATTAGGCAGGGATGAGGGGTTGGCGTACCAGTCGCCGCCGCCCCCGTAATGCAGGCGAGCAATCGTGAGCCGGGTCGGCTCGACGGGCAGCGCGGCACCTGGCACCTGCCCGCTGAGTCCAGCCGCCGCGACCGATAGAGCCCCGAGCGCGACTGCCGCGAGGATGGCTATCCGGTGAGTCAGGCCAGTTTTCCTTCCGCCGCTTGCAGGGCTATCGCGTAGGCGCGGTTGCGCTCCAGCCCGCATTCCTCGCGCAAAACCCTGACGATCTCCTTCGACGAAGCGCCCTCCTGAGTCATCCTGCGCGCCACGACCAGCGCGTCAGCCTCGGGCAAGCCAGCCGGGATCGCGCTCGCGGCCTCCAGACACAGCACCACTTCGCCCTTGGGAACATGCTCCTGATAGTATGCCGCCAGCTCTCCCAAGGTCCCGCTGCGGAATTCTTCGTGTAGCTTGGTCAACTCGCGGGCGACGACGGCGGTTCGATTTTCGCCCAGCTCGCCGGCAAACTCCACCAGCGTACGCGCCAATCGCTGGGGCGCCTCGAAGAGGACGGCCGTATGTCGCAGCTCCCTGAGCTCTGCGACAAGCTCGCGCCGCTTGGGGCCGCTACGCGGCAGAAATCCGAAGAAGGTGAAGGGTTGGGGATCGAGGCCGCAGGCAACGAGCGCGGCGAGGGCGGCTGAGGCGCCGGGTATCGGTACGACGCGCTCCGTGGCCGCTTGTGCGGCACGCACCAATCGAAGCCCGGGATCTGAGATCAGCGGCGTCCCGGAGTCGCTGACCAGGGCGACGGAGCGGCCGGCGGCGAGCGCCGCGCAAACCTCTTCGCAGCGAGCCGCCTCGTTGTGCTTGTGGAACGACCTGAGATCGCGGAAGGCAACGGCGTAGTGCTCGAGCAGGACGCGGGTGCGTCGCGTGTCCTCGGCCAGGATGATGTCGCAGGCGCGGAGCACCTCAACCGCCCGGTGGGTCAGATCACCGAGGTTGCCAATGGGTGTACTGACGAGATAGAGGATTCCTGCTGAGCTCATCTCCGACTCCAGCGCCCGCATCAGGTTTCCGGCGACCGAGCAACCCGTCGACAGAAATGCGCCTCCGCGGTCCTACTCCCGGCGGAGGCGCATGTTGTCGTTGCTGTCCACCGCGGGGGCGAAGCCAGCCAGGCGCCCCCTACCGGCCTGGTGCTACGAGTCGCCCAGGTGTTGCTTGAGCTTGAGCTCCAGGGCCTGTTTGGGAACGGCGCCGATCACCGTGTCCACGTGCTCGCCGTCCTTGAAGAAGAGGATGCTCGGGATCGAGCGTATGTTGAACCTCATGGCCGTCCGCTGGCTCGCATCCACGTCCAGCTTGGCCACCTTCACCTGCCCGTCATACTCCTGGGCCAACTCGTCGACGATGGGCGCCACCAGGCGGCAGGGCCCGCACCATGCGGCCCAGAAATCCACCATCGCCACGCCCGGTACCCCCTCGACCTCTTCCTTGAAGTTCGCATCTGTGACTTCGACTACCGCGGCCATCTCGATCTCCCCGTGACAAGCTGCTCGTTCAGGCCGTCCAAGCCGTTCCGACGGCCCCCCTTCTTCGAACCGCAATTATATACTAATCTTGACGCCCGCGCCGGTACACCCGGCCCTGGGGCCAGCGAACGCCGGCCTCTTGAACACTGACCTGCGCCTTGGGGTTCCCCGTGAGCCACTACCCGCGCGTCGAGCACATAGCGATCGCCGTGGAGAATCTGGAGGCCGCCATCTCGGTCTACGCGGCCATACTCGGGCGGCTCGATTCGGGACGCGAGACCGTCGAGTCGGAGGGCGTCCGCATCGGCTTCTTCGACCTCGGCGGCGCCAGGCTCGAACTGCTGGAACCGCTCTCTGAAGACTCGCCGGTCGGGCGGTTCCTGACGCGGCGCGGGCCGGGCCTCCACCACCTGGCCCTGGAGGTGGACGATATCGAGGCGGCGCTCGAGCGCTGCCGTGCGGCCGGCTTACGGACCGTGGGCGACGCGCCCCGGCAAGGCGCGGGCGGCCGCCTCGTGGCCTTCCTGCACCCGGAAGGCACGGGTGGCGTGCTGGTCGAGCTCTCGCAAGCACCCGGCTAGGCCCTGGACATCCCCGAGCCACCCGCCGTCTCTGTGGTCATACCGACCCTGAACGAGGCCGACGAGCTGCCAGCGACGCTGGCCGCCGCTCGCGCGGCACTAGGGTCTCACGTCGAGATCATCGTCGTCGACGGCGGAAGCCAGGACGGCACCGTCCAGCGAGTCGATGACCGGACACGCCTGCTCCATGCGGCGGCGGGACGTGGGCGCCAGCTGAACGTCGGAGCCGAGGCAGCCCGCGCGGATACCCTTCTGTTCCTGCACGCCGACACCCACTTGAGCGCAGGCACCGGGACGGCGCTGGCGCGCGCCCTGGCTGAGCCGGGGGTTCTCGGAGGTTGCTTCAAGATCTCGCTGCGCGGCCCCACCGCCACTCGGCCCATCGCTCGGGCGCTGGCTTGGGCGATCAACCTCCGCAGCCGGTTCTTCCATACCGCGACGGGGGATCAGGCGATCTTCATCCGTCGCGCGGCCTTCCAGCGGCTGGGCGGTTATTCCGACGATGACCTCTTCGAGGATGTGATGCTCTACCGCCGCCTCCGCCGGCTTGGGGCGGTCACGCTGCTGGATCCGGCCGTGCAGACATCGGAGCGCAGGTGGCGGCGACACGGGTATCTGCGCACCATCGCCATTCACTTGGCCCTGCGACTGCTATTTCTGGCCGGAGTTCCATCCCGTCGCCTGGCCCGGCTCTACCGCCGCCTGAGCTGACGCCGCCTTGACCGGCGTCGCGCCCACGGCGGCCCCGGCTCAGCAGCTGAAGGAAGAGAGGGACAGGTGGATCTGCTCTATGAACCACTGATCGCCGCGCCCGAAGACACAACGGAACGGCAGCGTCAACATGTCCTCGTCGCGCTTGATCTCTGCCGTGACGAGAGTCTCGCCACCACTCCGTGCCGCGGGATCCGACTGCGTAACGATTCGGAATTCCACCGGTCTCAGGCAGGCAGCCAGCACGACCATCCGATCCCTCACCTCTTGGGACGAGTAGGCGTTCCTGATCGAGCCGTCTTTCGTCCCGAAGACCGCCGCCATGCGCTCGTAGGCGCGGCCTGCCTCGGTGAAATCACCGGCCTGTTTGGCCGCCTGCGCCTCCTGCGCCGCCGCGAGGAAGATCTGCACCGCCTCCTCGGGAGACATGGCGCCCATTGCCGGCGTCGCCTGCGGCGTCACGCTGCCGCCGCCACAGCCGCCCAGGCCCGCCACGATCACCGCCAGCACCACCGCTCTCCTCAGCATTACTCGCTCCGCCCCCTCCGCAGGTTGTCCGGCGCCGGATGCCAGTTCCGGCGGGCCGGCCGCCGTCAGCCGGCGATCGTTGCCCTATTCTCAGATTTGCTGAACTCCAGGCGGTCCGCGCCGGGCTGGCGATCGACGATCACGCGATCGCCTTCCCCGAACCTACCCTCCAGCACCGCGGCCGACAGCGGGTTCAGGAGCAGGTTCTGCAGAGCCCGCTTCAGCGGCCGGGCCCCGAAAGCCGGCTCGTAGCCCACTTCCGCGATCAGGGCGCGCGCGGCCTCCGTCACCTCGAGCTTGATCCGGCGATCGGACAACAGCGCCCGCGAGCGATCCAGCTGCATCTCGACGATCCTGCCCAGCTCCTCGCGACCCAGCGTCTTGAAGATGATGATGTCGTCGACGCGGTTGAGAAACTCCGGCCGGAACGTGCCGCGCAGCCCCTCCCAGACGCGCTTTTCCGCCTCCTCCCAATTCTCGTCGCCGCCCAACTCGAGAATCCACTGACTGCCGATGTTCGAAGTCATGATCAAGACGGCATTCCGGAAGTCCACGGTGCGACCGTGACTGTCGGTCAACCGCCCGTCGTCCAACACCTGGAGAAGGATGTTGAACACGTCCGGGTGTGCCTTCTCGATCTCGTCGAATAGGATAACGCTGTAGGGCCGGCGGCGCACGCGCTCCGTCAGTTGACCGCCCTCCTCATAGCCGATGTAGCCCGGCGGCGCACCGATCAAGCGAGCCACGGCGTGCCGCTCCATGTACTCCGACATGTCGAGGCGCACCAACGCTCCTTCGTCATCGAACAGGAATTGCGCCAGGGCCCGCGCCGTCTCGGTCTTCCCTACACCCGTCGGCCCCAGGAAGATGAAGCTGCCCACCGGCCGATTCGGGTCCTGAAGGCCAGCACGATTGCGCCTTACGGCGTTGGCCACCGCCCCGATCGCCTGTCTCTGATTGACGACCCTCTTGTGCAGATGCTCCTCCAGGTGAACCAGCCGCTCGCGCTCGCTCTCCATCATCTTCGATATCGGTATGCCAGTCCAACGCGCAACGACCGCGCCGATATCCTCCTCCGTCACCTCCTCCTTCAGATAGCGACCATCCTTCTGAAGCTCTGCCAGCTTCTCGCTGGCCAGTGTCAGCTCACGTTCCAGCGCCGGGATCTTGCCATGGATGATCTCGGCGGCCCGACCATGCTCGCCTTCACGCGTCGCCTTCTCCGCATCGACCCGCAAGTTCTCGATCAGGCTCTTCAGCGTGCGGATGTTCTCGATCGCCTCCTTCTCCGCCTGCCACTTGGCCTTCATGCCGCTGGAACGCTCCCGCAGCTCCGATAGCTCCTTCTCCAACCGAGCCAAGCGCTTGCGGCTCTCCTTGTCATCCTCCTTCTGTAAGGCCTGCTTCTCGATCTCCAGCTGCACGATCCGGCGCTCCACCTCGTCAATCTCCAGCGGCATCGAATCGATCTCGATTCGCAACATCGACGCCGCCTCGTCGATCAGGTCGATCGCCTTGTCGGGCAAGAAGCGGTCGGCGATATAGCGATTGGACAGACGCGCGGCCGCTAGAATAGCGCCATCCGTGATGCGAACACCGTGGTGGACCTCGTAGCGCTCCTTGAGGCCGCGCAGGATCGCCACCGTGTCCTCGACGCTCGGCTCATCCGTGAAGATCGGCTGAAAACGACGCTCGAGTGCCGTGTCCTTCTCGACGTGCTCACGATACTCGTTCAAAGTCGTCGCGCCGACTACGCGCAGCTGACCGCGGGCCAGCAACGGCTTCATCATGTTACCCGCATCCACGGCACCTTCCGCGGCACCGGCACCGACAATGGTGTGCAGCTCGTCGATGAACACGACGTACTGGCCGGCGCTCTCGGAGATCTCCTTGAGCAGCGCCTTGAAGCGCTCCTCGAACTGCCCTCGATACTTCGTGCCAGCGATCATCCCGGCGATGTCAAGCTGAATCAGCTGCTTGTTGCGCAACGACTCCGGGATATCTCCGTTCACTATCCTCTGGGCCAATCCCTCGACTATCGCCGTCTTGCCAACGCCCGGCTCGCCGATCAGTACCGGGTTGTTCTTCGTCCGACGCGACAATACCTGGATGACGCGCCGGATCTCTTCATCACGTCCAATAACGGGATCCAGCTTGCCGCGCCGCGCCATGTCCGTAAGGTCGATGGTGTAACGCTGGATCGTCTGATACTTCTCCTCCGCCTCACGATCCGTCACCCGATGAGGGCCCCGCATCGACCGGATCGCCCGCAGAAGCCCGTCCCGTGTGGCACCCAAACCCCTCAGCAGCGGGCCGGTCGTGCTCGCCTTCTCCGATACCAGCGCCAACAGCAGGTGCTCGCTCGACACGTACTGGTCACCCAGCTCGCGCGCCTCATCGTCGGCAGCGTCCAGAACCTGGCCAAGTTCCCGTGAGGGCATCGCTCCGGTGCCCCCCTCCTGCTTCGCCAACCGCTCCAAAGCCTGGTTCACGTTTCGGCCTAGCTCTTCCGCCCGTACACCCACACGCCCCAGCAGCGGGCCTGCGACACCACCCTCTTGCTGGATCAACGCGCTCAGCAGGTGCACATCCTCCACCGCCGGGTTGCCCCGACCCGTGGCCAAAACGATGGCCGCTTGCAGCGCCTCTCCAGCCTTCACCGTTAATCGGTCAAACGACAGCATCTATCTCCGGTCCTCCACGTATAGGCACGGCCACGCGACCGCCGTGCGGGGCACGACGATCACAGGCCCAATCGTACTCGTTGGTACCTCGTTTCCCTTGAGGAGCGGCAACTCGCGTGCCAGCCATCGCTGCCGATTTGGCAGCAATGGCGGCGCCGCCGCAGGGCCAGGAATCCGAGACGGGCATGCCGGGCCGTGAGGGCATCAGAGAAGGGCCCGCTTTGCCCGACGGCGTCACTGATGCAGAGGATAGTGGCTCGGTTGGCGCGGGCGGGGTTCACGTTTCGAGCTCCTGGCTGGCCGTGCCCCTGAGGAACTCCAATACCGAGAGCCCGCAATCTCCGTGCTTTTGGCCCCAGTCGCAATAGTCCAGTGGCCCGGGCTGTCAGGAGGGCAAATCGATCCGAGGACCACCGCGTCCGAAGCTTGCCCGGCAGTCGATCGATCTCAGCGACAACCTCGTAATCAGATGCTCGACTGGACTCCTTCACTCCAGGTCGTTTCTGGCGCGCCAACTCTACATTTCGGGCACGCGCAGGCTCCGAATCCCCCCACTCGACGGGTCCCCCATCTATGGACCCGCCTCATGCGCTAACACTCGCTCGCATCATCTCTCACCGCCTTTCGGTCAGCGAGCGAATCGCAGCTTCCGGAGCCTGCACGCGCTTCATTGCTGGTGGCAAGATTCGGAGGGCGGCGCGGGATCAGCGACCGGGCGACACGCCGCCGCCACTGAACAGGCCTAGCGAATCCTACCGGCTACGATCACGCGTACGACAGCGCACCCGGCGAAGCTGGGGGGGTCCGCCACGTCCGGGGTCGCCTTCATGGTCCCGACGACGCAAGCCGGCCGGTACCCTGCATCCAACTGTGTCGCTGCGGGTACGAAGTGAAGCACGAGATCCGGAAACTGATCGCCGTCGACGTCCCTAATGTGGTCCTCGAGAGCGTCCTCGCCCGTCAAGTCGTGTATCGGCTGGGCCACCTGGTCCGGGAATAACTCGTCATTGGGATCCCCGAAGCGGACCGATGTGAAGTCGATGTCCTCGAATACCAGACCCTCCTGACCGAGGATCGCCACGGCGACGACTCCCCGCGCACGAACGTTCAAAGTCAGCCCGATACTGTTGGGTCTCACGTCGATGTCGACGACGACATCGGGTTCGAGCGCCGTGAGAGCATCGGAAGCGGCGGCCTGTTCCGACTGCAGATCATCCGGAGATGTCGTGAGGGTACTTTCGCAGGCAGCGAGAGCGACGAGCCCCAGCGCCAGGAAACCTAGCCGGTTCATGCTGAGCCTCCTAGGGAGAATCGCCCTGCTACTCTCAAGACGACCTTTCCGGGCCGGAAGTCACAATCAGATGACCGGCCGGAAGTGCACTGGCCGATCGTGTGGCGCCGGGAAGCGTTCAGGAGCCCAACAAAGTCGTCCTCTGCGACCTTCCACCAGCCAGATCGGTCGCCCTTCGCGACAACCTGTGGGAGCTGGTCGGAGTGGTGAGAGGGCCTGCCGGCCCCTGAAGTGGGGCCGTCACTTGGGCTTGTCAGCCGTGAGCCCGTCAGCCGCCTCTCCCGGTACGCTATCTGCTATGAGGAGAGGCGAGACAAATCACACACGCCGGCAGCAGGAGCTCCACAATTCCCAAGCAACGGATGCTGCCATTGATGGGCGGACGACACTTTTTCGTAGTAATTCTCGATTTGGAGAGTGATTCGGAAGCCGTGTGCCCGGTTTCCTCTTCCGCGCCCCAGCCGCTGGGTAGCGCATCTCCATACCCGCCGAGCGCGATGGCGGGCCAACACAAGGAGGACCCAAAATGAAGTGGCTACGCTTACCCCTCGTGCCGATGGTCTGCATCGCCGTCGGCGTCGCGCTGACCGCTTGGTCATGTCGCGACATCGACATGAATACCGAGCCGAGCCAGCTCGCCAGGGGCGGAGGCGGCGGCCCGCCCGGTGGCGAGAGCCTCGGCAACAACCTGTCGTTCCCGGTGATCTTTGCCGATGGGGTCGAAAAGGCCTTGAGAGGAACGTTCGGTACACCCGATTACCGCGCGGAAGATCTGTGGTATATCTGGGACACTGGTCTCTGCAAGGAAGCGGCTGGAGACTGCCCCGATCCGCTACCCGAGGGATCCTACGCTGTCTACCAGCAGCAGGGGGAGAGCAACTGGCGGGCGGAGTCTCTGACCCTCACGCCCGGAACCGACCCAGCGCTCTATGT
>CP070722.1:2253150-2296705 GCA_020350785.1 Gemmatimonadota bacterium | reverse complement strand
TTATGGGGAGACGCCTGCGGCGGGCTTGAAACTCTACCACTACAGCGCAGCGCTGAAGTTCGACCTTCCCAGCATCGGAGGCTCGCGGTGGAAGCTGTTCGCTGATCTTGGCCTCGGTGCGACCGAGCTCAAGAGCAACGAGTATCAGCCGTACGCGATGGCGGGCGACAGAACATCCGAGATGTTTCTGTCGCTTCGCGGAGGCCTTACCATCGAGTACGCCGTGAGCCGCAACTGCAGCGCCTTCCTTTCGGGTCGCGAGTTCTTCTACCTGAACGACACCGGCGTCGCCATCGACATACTCGGGGGCAGCGCATCGGTGGTCGAGTCCGGGTCCTGGTCGTTTCCCTTGACGGTCGGTTTGCGGCTCAACGTCAGGTAGTTCGCAAATCCCCAGCGCACCAATCTCGTTGGGCGCGCGCGAGTTCGGGGGATCTCCTCGGACGTGTATTACGACTCCTCGCCGCGGCCGTAGACCCATATAGCCTAAACTCCCGTCCAAAGGTTGATCGCTGAAGCTGCGCAAAGCGGGCGCGTGGTGTCGGGGTTTTTCTGGGTAATCGGGTCGGGGCCGGGGGTCACGGGGCGGGAGGGAGGATGTTGAAATTCAGTTTCAACTAGCGTATATTCGGGACGAAACGGAGAATCATTCTTAGTAATGAGAATCGTTCTTGGAGGCGATTTTCTTTCCATCGTGTTGCTAGTGATTTCTTTACGGCGTCGGCCGACTCGGGCGGCTGACGAGGTATAATCCAAGACAGACTCTGTACAGGAAAAGTCTATGAGCACGACGCAGGACACCATCGAAGCCCTAGCGCAGCGAGAATACAAGTACGGGTTCGTCACGGATATCGAGCAGGAGTTCGCGCCGCCGGGGCTGAACGAGGACATCATCCGATTCATCTCGGCGAAGAAGGGCGAGCCGGACTGGTTGTTGGAGTGGCGGCTGAAGGCTTACCGGCATTGGACGGAGCTATACGAGGCGAAGGGCGAGCCGCAGTGGGCTTTCTTGCCGTATGGATACGGGCCGATCGACTACCAGGCGATCAGCTATTACGCGGCGCCCAAGCAGCGGCCGGAGAGTATGGACGAGGTGGATCCCGAGCTCTTGCGAACTTATGAGAAGCTGGGAATCCCTTTGGAGGAGCAGAAGTGGCTGGCGGGTGTGGCGGTGGATGCGGTGTTCGACAGTGTCTCTGTGGCGACGACGTTCAAGAAGGAGTTGGAGAAGCACGGAGTGATCTTCTGCTCTTTTTCGGAGGCGGTGCGGAGTCATCCTGAGCTGGTGCGCAAGTATCTGGGCTCGGTTGTTCCCCACACGGACAATTTCTTTGCGGCGCTCAACTCGGCGGTATTCAGCGATGGTTCCTTCGTCTACGTGCCGAAGGGTGTGCGCTGCCCGATGGAGCTATCGACGTATTTTCGGATCAACGCGGCTCAGACTGGGCAGTTCGAGCGTACGTTGATCGTTGCCGACGAGGGTGCCTATGTCAGCTACATGGAGGGCTGCACGGCGCCGATGAGGGATGAGAACCAGCTTCATGCTGCGGTAGTGGAGTTGGTCGCGCTGGACGATGCGACGATCAAGTACTCGACTATTCAGAATTGGTACCCGGGTGACGAGAAGGGCGAGGGTGGCATTTACAATTTCGTGACGAAGCGTGGCAAGTGTCAGGGTCATAACTCGCGCATATCGTGGACGCAGGTGGAGACGGGCTCGGCGATCACCTGGAAGTATCCGAGCTGCATTTTGCAGGGTGACAATTCGATGGGCGAGTTCTACTCGGTGGCTCTGACGAATCTACGCCAGCAGGCCGACACGGGTACGAAGATGATTCACATCGGCAAGAATACGAAGAGCACGATCGTGACGAAGGGGATATCGGCTGGGCAGGGTCATAATTCCTACCGTGGCATGGTGAAGATCTTGAAGGGTGCCGAGAACGCGCGGAACTTCACGCAGTGCGACTCGCTGTTGATTGGCGACAGGTGTGGTGCGCACACGTTTCCGTACATCGAGGTCAAGAACAAGACCGCGCGGATGGAGCATGAGGCGTCTACATCGAAGATCGGCGAGGATCAGATGTTTTACTGTCAGCAGCGGGGGATCGGCCTGGAAGATGCGATCTCGCTAATCGTTGCCGGTTTTTGCAAGGAAGTCTTTCGGGAGTTGCCGATGGAGTTTGCGGTCGAGGCGCAGAAGCTGCTGAGCGTGAGTCTAGAGGGCAGCGTCGGCTAGAGTCGATGAAGTCAACGGGAAGATGAGAGGACGAAGCTAGATGTTGGAGATCAAGAACCTGCACGCGAGCGTCGAGGGCAAGGAGATCCTGAAGGGAGTCAACCTGAAGGTCGGCGCCGGTGAAGTTCATTCGATCATGGGGCCGAACGGATCCGGGAAGAGCACGTTGGCATCGGTCCTGGCGGGCCGTGACGGCTACGAGGTGACTGCGGGTCAGGTCTTGTACAAGGGCAAGGATCTGTTGGAGATGGAGCCTGAGGAGCGGGCCTGCGAGGGCGTGTTCATGGCATTCCAGTATCCGGTAGAGATCCCGGGTGTCGGCAGTGTACAGTTCCTGACGGCGGCGCTCAATGCCATACGCAAGCACCGTGGCAAGGAAGAGTATGACGCACTCGAAGCCCTGACGCTTTTCAGAGAGAAGCTGAAGATATTGCACATGAGCGATGATCTGTTGGGACGTTCGGTGAACGAGGGTTTTTCGGGTGGTGAGAAGAAGAAGAACGAGATCTTCCAGATGGCGGTGTTAGAGCCGAGCCTCGCGGTGTTGGATGAGACGGATTCGGGGCTCGACATCGATGCGTTGAAGGTCGTCGCCGACGGTGTGAATGCGCTGCGGGGGCCGAAGCGGGCGATGTTGGTCATCACGCATTACCAGCGTCTGCTCAACTACATCGTGCCGGACTACGTACACGTGTTAGTGGACGGCCGAATCGTGAAGACGGGCGACAAGGAGCTGGCGTTGCATCTCGAGGAGCACGGTTACACTTGGGCCGGGGAGCGGGCATTGGCCGATGCCGCCGGCTCCAAGGCTTAGGTGGGAGGGTCGTAAGGGTGACCACCATCGTCAAGCAGGGGCTGAGACATTACCTGGAGAGCTTCAAGCGGTTCGAGAACGGGGCGGGCGGTCCCGACTGGGTCCGCTCGGTCCGGCGCGCTGCCATCGAGCGTATGGCGGAGTTGGGATTCCCGACGGCGAGCGATGAGGATTGGAGGTTCACCAACCTGACCTCGCTGGCGGGGAAGAAGTTCGACCTCGAGGCCGGCGGCACGGAGCCGGCAGTGTTGCAGTTGGGCGGTTTGGCGTTTCCGGGTGACGAGGCCGTGCGACTGGTATTCGTGAACGGCCGATTCGCGCCCGGACTATCGAAGCTGGGCAAGCTGGATAAGGGTGTGATCGTCGCCAGCCTGGCGCGGGCGTTGAGCGAGCTTCGGGAGGTTGTCGAGGCGCATTTGTCCAGGTATCTGGATTACGAGTCGGATTTCTTTTCGGCGCTGAACACCGCGTTCATGGAAGACGGTGCTTTTGTGTACGTGCCGCGCGGTGTAGTCGTGGAGCTGCCGATCCACCTTCTGTTCGTTGCGACGGCGACGGCGGAACCTGCAATGAGCCACCCGCGAAATCTGATCGTCGTGGAGGATGTGGCGCAGGCTGCTGTGATCGAGGATTACGTGGCGCTGGGCGATCAGGAGTACTTTTCCAACGTCGCGACCGAGTTGGTGGCGGGGGAGAGTTCGGTGGTGGACCATTATCTCATCGAGCGTGAGAGCGCGAGGGCCTATAGCGTAGGCACGCTGAGGGTTCAGCAGGCTCGTTCCAGCAACGTGGCCTCACACACCCTGCTGTTCGGGGGGGCTCTGGTTCGAAACAACGTGCACCCGGTTCTTGCTGGAGAGGGGGCTGAGTGCCTGGTCAACGGGCTGTTCATGCCTGCCCGCGGCCAGCATATGGACAACTTCATGCGGGTGGAGCATGCGAGTCCGCATTGTGCCAGCCGCCAGTTCTACACCGGGATCTTGGACGGCAACGGGCGCGGAGCGTTCAGTGGACGGATCATCGTACACAAGGATGCGCAGAAGACAGACGCCAAGCAGACGAACCGGAATCTACTGTTGTCCAATGATGCGCAGATGGACAGCAAGCCGCAGCTGGAGATCTATGCGGATGATGTGAAGTGCACGCACGGTGCGACGATCGGCCAACTGGACGAGGACGCGATATTCTACCTGCGGGCGCGGGGTATCCCGAGGGAGGTTGCGACGGCCTTATTGCTTTATGGCTTCGCGGCTGAGAATCTAGAGCGTATGAGGCTGCAATCGGTCCGGCGGTACCTGGAGGGTATCGTTCTGGAGCGGTTGCCCCACGGGAGTATCTTGAGGGAGCTGAGCTAGGTAGCGGTCGCGTCGTGGTGCGGGAACGGCGCGCCGCTCGTACCTGTTCCCAGGAGGCGCGCCATTCAGATGTCTGACCTTCGAGAGTTATACCAGCAAGTCATCATCGAGCACAGCCGAAGCCCTCGCAACTTCAAGGACTTGGAGGGGGCCAACCACTCGGCGGAAGGCTACAATCCACTTTGCGGTGATCAGGTCACGGTATTCGTCGTCGTGGAGGACGGTACCATAAGGGACATCTCGTTCAAGGGATCGGGGTGTGCTATATCCAAGGCGTCGGCGTCGCTGATGACGGCAGCGGTAAAGGGGATGACGGTAGCGGAAGCGGAGGAGCTGTTTGGCCGCTTTCGGGAAATGGTAACGAGTGAGCATGACGCCGAGATCGACGAGGAGGGTCTAGGGAAGCTGGCTGTTTTTTCTGGCGTCCGCGAGTTTCCGGTTCGTGTGAAGTGCGCAACTCTTGCCTGGCACACGCTACATGCGGCCCTCGAGAAGAAGGGCGAGCCCATCACGACGGAGTAATCGAAGAACGATGGGCAGCAAGTGGGTGAAGGTCGCGAACTGCGGTGAGATTGCACCGGGCGGCATGAAGGTTGTGGAGATCGACGGCATACCGCTCGCGATCTGCAACGTCGAGGGTACGTACTACGCCGTCCAGGACGAGTGTACGCACGAGACCTACCCGCTGACGGAGGGTACGCTCGAGGGGCATGTTCTGACGTGTGTTCTTCATGGCGCCCAGTTCGACGTCAGAACGGGTAAGGTGCTGCAGCCGCCAGCTTACGAGCCAGTCAGGACGTACCAGATTGCCGTGAACGGTGAAGAGATCTTTGTCGTGCTGTGAACCTGTAAGAGGATCGAGCGAGACTGGGGTGCGTGGGAAGGTGAACTTAGACGTGGCTGCTATCAGGCGGGATTTTCCGATCCTCGCTCAGGAGGTGAAGGGCAACCGCTTGGTCTATCTAGACAACGCAGCGTCGGCACAGAGGCCGCGTGCGGTACTCGAGGCGTTGAATCGCTACTATGAGCGAGACCATGCCAACGTGCATCGTGGAATTCACGAGCTTTCGAGCCGAGCGACGCGGGCGTACGAGGGCGCTCGTGAGACTGTTGCACGCTTTATCGGTGCTGGAGACGTGGGCGAAGTCGTATTCGTCAGAGGAACGACCGAGGCGATCAATCTGGTGGCGAGTGCATGGGGGTCTTACGCGATCGGGGAAGGGGACGAGATTCTTCTAACGCTATTGGAGCACCATTCGAACATAGTTCCGTGGCAGCTGCTGGCGCGGCGCGTGGGGGCGCAGTTGAAGTTCGTCGACATCGATGACGAGGGTCGCCTGCGCATGGAGCAACTGGAGGGATTACTCACGGAGAGGACGCGACTGGTTGCGGTGACCCATGTCTCGAATGGCCTGGGCACGATCAATCCGGTAGGCGAGATCGTGACTGCGGCGCGGCGCGTGGGAGCGAGAGTTTTGGTAGACGGGGCGCAAGCGGCGCCGCATCTGCCATTGGATGTGAAGGCGTTGGATTGTGATTTCTATGCGTTCAGCGGCCACAAGATGTGCGGCCCTACGGGAATTGGTGTGCTCTGGGCGCGCCGGGAACTGCTGGAGGAGATGGATCCCTATCAGGGTGGCGGGGAGATGATCGAGTTGGTGGAGCTGGATCGATCCACGTACAAAGCTCCGCCGCACAAGTATGAGGCTGGTACGCCGAACATCGCTGATGCGGTCGGCCTGGCGGCGGCGATCGACTATCTGACGGACATCGGCCTGGATCGGATAGGCGCGCACGAGCACGAGCTGGTAGCCTACGCCCTGGAGCGGGCGGCATCGATACCAGGGTTTCGGGCGTTCGGGCCCGGGAGGGGACGGGCGGGTGTGCTGTCATTCGAGTTGGGGGACTTGCATCCACACGATGTGGCTCAAGTTCTGAACGACCGTGGTATTGCGGTGCGGGCGGGCCATCACTGTAATCAGCCGTTGATGAGGCGCTTGGGCGTGACGGCGACGACGCGGGCATCGTTCTATCTGTACAACGATCGTGACGATGTCGATGCCCTGTGTGATGGTCTGCGGGCTGTGATCGAGTTCTTCAGCTAGGAGAGGCTATGGGGGGCAAGAAGATCCTGCAGCTTGTGGGAGACTTCGTCGAGGACTACGAGGCGATGGTCCCGTTCCAGGCCCTGCAGATGGTTGGCCACACGGTTCACGCGGTGTGCCCGAACAAGAGGGCGGGAGAGACGGTGCGCACGGCGATCCACGATTTCGAGGGCGATCAGACATACACCGAGAAGATGGGTCACAACTTCGCTCTGAACGCGACCTTCGCCGATGTGAAGGTCAAGGACTATGATGCGCTGGTGATCTCGGGCGGGCGAGCACCGGAGTACATCCGGTTGAACGATCGGGTTTTGGAGATCGTGCGGGAGTTTGCGAATGCGGATAAGCCGATTGCGGCGGTGTGTCATGGGGCGCAGGTGCTGACGGCCGCGGGTGTTGTGAAGGGTAAGGGAGTGTCAGCTTATCCTGCGGTGGGTCCTGAGGTGAGCCTGGCGGGCGGTCGCTATGTTGGAGTGGCGATGACCGAGGCACACGTGGATGGCAAGCTGGTGACCGCGCCGGCCTGGCCGGCGCATCCGGCGTGGCTGGCGGAATTCCTGAAGGTGTTGGGCACGAAGATCACGCACTAGGTCTTCCGAGTCGGCAAGGAGGAGAACCGGGGACAGGTTTCTGTTCCCGGTTCTCCACTTTTGGGCTTACGGGTAGTTGTCGACGATGTGGCCATTCAGCAGCCAATCGGTCAGTCGTCTCTGTCGTCGCGCGGTCTATTGCGGTCCCGAAGCAAACGGGCGCGCTTGACCGCGTCATGGCCGAAGCGGTCTGTGATGGCGTCCACGGCTCTAGCCACTCGTTCTGCGCCTCGATCCGATTCTTCGAAGAGGGTGAGTTGGGAGTTGGGCGTGCGCTGGCGCAGCCCGGAGACGCCGATGCCGACGAGCCGGATGGGGCGGTCACCGGGGTCGGCGGCGAGGAGGAGCTGGCGAGCGATAGGAAAGATCACATCGGTGGTGTCGAAGTCGTAATCGACGGTCAGGCGGCGCGTAAGGGTATGGAACGGTGCAAAACGGAACTTGATGGAGATGGTACGAGCGACCAGATGGCGGCGGCGGAGGCGGGCGGCTATCTCCTCGCAGAGGTCGAGGAGGGTCTGCTCGACGAGATCGCGGTCGTCGGTGTCGTGGAGGAAGGTTGTTTCGCGACTGATCTGCTTGCGTTCGCGATCTGGCTGCACGGGGCGTTCATCTTGCCCGCGGGCGAGTGCGTGGAGGTGGTGGGCATGGGCGCGACCGAACAGGCGCTCGAGGCGTGGAAGCGGCAAGGCGGCAACATCGCCGATCGTACGGATGCCAAGCGAGTGCAGCCGGCCTGCGGTCTTGGGGCCGACGCCCCAGAGCCGCTCGATCGGCAGCGGTTGAAGGAACGCGATCTCATCCCCCGGTTCAACGATGACGAGGCCGTCGGGCTTCTGGAGATCGGAGGCGAGCTTGGCCAGAAACTTGTTTGGCGCCACACCAATGGAGACGGTCAGGCCTTCTTGCTCGCGCACATGTTGCTTGATGCGGCGGGCGATGGTGATGCCGTCGCCGAAGAGGCGGGTGGAAGCGGTGACATCGAGGAAGGCCTCGTCGATACTGAGCTGCTCGACCTGGTCAGTGTAAGTTTCGAGGAGATGCATGATACGCGTGGAGACTTGAGCGTAGAGCTGCATGCGGGGCCGCAGGAAGACGGCGTGAGGGCAGCGGCGGAAGGCCTCGGATATGGGCATGGCCGAGTGAATGCCGAACCGGCGCGCTGGATAGTTGCAGGCGGCCACGACGCCGCGACCGCGGCCGCCGCGCGGATCGGCACCTACGACGATGGGCCGGTCGGCGATCTGTTCGTTTTCTCTCGCCTCGACGGCCGCGAAGAACGCGTCCATGTCGGCGTGAAGTATGGTGCGTGACAAGATCGGTCTCGTTCTTGATCGGATAGCCAAGCGACAATGATAGAGCCGGCGTACACCTCCGATTTGGAGTGTTCGGCCGTAGCCGTGCCGGGCGTCTTGGCGCGTTGACCGTCTCCTGGACGGTATCTACGTTCTAACGACGATTATGAAAGACGCAACACTTGGTGGTTACCTGAAAGAGCACGGACGTCCCCCCGCCTTCGAGGGGTCGGATGGGCACTCTTATACGGTGGAAGTCATCTGCGAGAGGAGTGAGAGCGGTTGGTCGGCCTACCTGTTTTTCGTCAGATGGCAGGGAAGCGAGCCAGTGGGGCATGTGGAGAGCGACTATCTTTGTGAGGCGGCGACGGAAGAGGAGGCGGGGTTGAAGATCAAGCGGCTGACCCTGCACGAGGTAAGACGGCTGCTCGACGGCATGGTTGCCTGATGAACGGGGAGTCGGGCGCGTTGGGCCGCGTAATGCGAACCGTGGGCGGTGTCTACTGGGTGGAGGTAGAAGGGGAAGAGATAGAGTGCTCGCTACGTGGGCGTCTGAAGCTGGAACGGGGGATTGGGCGGGTGGCAGTGGGGGACGAGGTGGAGGTTGAACGGCTGGTGGACGGTGGCTGCGTCATTTCAGGCCTGCGGCAGAGGCGCTCGCGGATCTCGCGCCGCTCTTCAGACGGCCGGCGTGAGCAGATTATCGCTGCGAACGTGGATCGATTGGCGGCCGTATTCTCGGTCACGAGGCCGGACCCCGGATTCTCGCTACTCGACCGCTTCTTGGTTCTGGCCGAGTCCAGCGAGATCATGGCCTTCGTAGTGGCGAACAAGATCGATCTGGCGGGTGGAGGGGCGGCACGCGAGGAATTCGGCGTTTACGAGCGCATTGGCTATCCGGTCGTTTATGTGAGCGCGAAGACCGGTGAAAATCTGGAGGAGTTGAGCGTCAGGCTGGCCGGTCACGTGACGTTGTTCGTCGGCCCGTCGGGTTCTGGCAAGTCGAGCTTGCTCAATGCATTGCAGCCGGGATTGGGCTTGCGAGTGGGTGAAATCAGCCGGGCGATTGAACGCGGGCGGCACACGACTGTGGGCGCGTCGCTGCAGCGATTGAACGTGGGGGGCTACGTGGTGGACACTCCAGGCCTGGGGAATATGCGATTCTGGGAGGCCGGAACGCATGAGCTGGCCTGGTGTTTTCCCGAGTTCAGGCCATACCTAGGGCACTGTCGGTATTCGGACTGTGCCCACGCGCGGGAGCCGGACTGTGCGATAAGCGAAGCGGTGGAGGGGGGCGATGTATCGGGTCGCCGATATGCGAGCTATCTCAAGATACTGGAAGAGCGGGGGCCGAAATCGACGTAGGTGCCGTGATTCGCTCTGCTTCTTGCCAAGGCGGTGTCAATGACGGTTGAGTCACTGGTCGACCAAATTGCGCGGGAGCTAGCGCGCAGCGAGCCACGCCGCGCGGCACGGGGAAGCTATGAGATCGAGGCGGCGGTGGCACTGCTGTTGAGGCCGGCGGGGTCGGGGTTGGAGTTTCTGGCGATCAAGCGATCTGAGTGCGAGAAGGATCCTTGGTCGGGCCACATGGCTCTGCCGGGTGGTCGGAGAGATCTTGATGACGAGGACCTTTGGCAGACGGCGGTGCGCGAGACAATAGAGGAGGTTGACGTCGATCTATCGAAAGTCGGCCGCCTGTTGGGTCGGCTGGATGACGTGGCGCCGCGGAGCCGGCATATACCGGCTATCGTGGTGACTCCTTTTGTGGTGGCGGTGAGAGAATCGGTTGATGCGCGCACCAGCTCGGAGGTGGAGATGGCGGTATGGTTGCCGCTGGATGTGGTGGTGAGCGAGGAACATCGAGGCACGCTGCGTCTGGATGTACTGCCGGACCGTGAGTTCCCGACGATCGAGTACGGCGGTCACGTGATTTGGGGGCTTACCCTCAACATTCTGCGCCAGTTGGAGGGGCTGCTGAGCCGGATGGGCTACGGAAGTGGGGCGCGAGGATGAAGTGTGCGCTAGTCGTGGGGTGCGGCTATAGCGGGGAGCGTCTGGGAGGGCGACTGCTGGAGCTGGGGTACAGAGTGGTAGGAACGACGCGGAGCGAGGAGCGGGCCGCTCTGCTGGAGTCGGCGGGGATCGAGCCGCTGGTGGGGGATCTCCAGGCGCCGGGTACGGTTGCGAAGCTCGCGGAGCTGGATGCGGAAGTGGTCTTCCACTTGGCGCCGCCGCAGGGTGAGGACAAGGAGCCCCTGGCGCAGGTGTTGGAAGCGGTGGCTAGACCGGCTCTTCAGGCGTTCATCTACGCCAGTTCCACGTCGGTCTACGGGGACTGGGGAGGCCAGTGGGTTGACGAGACGACCGAGGTAGACCCCGCGAGCGTGGCGGGGAGGGAGCGGCGCCTGGCCGAAGATGCGGTAGTTGAACTGGGTGATGTGCTGGGCATCTCCAAGCGGATCTGCAGGATCACCGGGATTTACGGTCCCGGGAGGACGTTGCGGGGGGCGCTGGAGAGCGGGCGGTACAAGCTGATCAGTGGACGCGATACCTGGGTGAACCGGGTCCACGTGGACGATCTGGTTCGCGGGCTGCTGGCAGCCTGGCAACGTGGGAGTGACGGGAGGGTCTACAATCTGGTAGATGCGGAGCCGCATCGCGCTTCGGAGTTCGCGAATTTGGCGGCCGACCTGCATGGGCTGGCGCAACCGGACTGGATTGGCGAGGAGGAGGCGCGCCGAATCTACGGCGAGGCGCAGCTGCGGCGGAAGCTCGACAGCAAGCGGGTGAGAAGCGTACGCTTGGGGGCCGAGCTGGGCGTCGAACTGAAGTATCCGAATTACAGGGTGGGCCTTCCCGCGGCGATCGCCGAGGAGAGAGAAGAGCGACTTACCGGCGCTCGCCGCGGAAGGGTCTGATGGCCGAGTCTCAGTCAATCCAGTCGGCAATGAAGATGTTGGTATCTCCGGGTCTGGCGTTGTGGCGGTTCGAGCCCCAGACCAGCTGGCTGCCGTCGGAGTTGAACATCGGGAAGCCGTCGAACTCCTGGTGATATGTGATCCGCTCAAGGCCGGTCCCGTCGATGTTGATGGCGTAGAGGTCGAAGTCCCGCCCTTCCGGGTTGTGCATGTTCGATGAGAAGATCACCCGGCCTCCGCTCGGGAAGAAGTAGGGAGCGAAATTGGCCGCGCCATTGTCGGTGAGCTGGCGCTTGTTCGATCCGTCGGCGTCCATGATGAAGATGTCGAGTTGGCTGGGCCGGATCATATTCTGCTCGAGAAGTCGCAGGTAATCTGCGCTCTCTTCGGCGGTCTGAGGGTGGTAGGCCCGATAGACGATCTTCGTGCCATCGTAGGAGAAGAAAGGTCCCCCGTCATAGCCGAGCTGGTCAGTAAGCCGCTTCACGTTGGAACCGTCGGCATCCATCACGTAAATGTCGAGATCGCCGTCTCTGAGGGAGGTGAAGACGATCTTTTGGCCATCGCGTGAGATTGTGGCCTCTGCATCGTACCGCCAGGAGTCGGTGAGTTGCACGAGGTTCTGCCCATCGCGATCGGCCACGAAGATGTCGTAGGAGGGATAAAGCGACCAGACGTATCCCTGGGAGTAGTCGGGCGGCGGCGGACAAGCTGGATCATCCAAGTGGGTTGACGAATAGAGGATCTTGTCACCCGCTGGGAAGAAATAGGCGCAAGTCGTTCGACCCAGCCCGGTGCTGACTAGCTGCAGCTCCCCGGCGTCCAAGGCCAGGGTGAAGATCTGGTCGCAGGCGTACTCGCCGTGCGTCGACTGAAGTATGAGGGAGCGGTCGTCCGGAGAGAAATAGGCCTCGGCGTTCTCTCCGCCGAGAGTAAGCTGGCGGATGTTGCGCAGATGGACCTCATCCGGCTCGGGCGCGACCGTGGCGGCGCCCACGTCGCTCGTGGAGGGCGACGAACCTGCGTCTTCTGACTGCGCATCGCCTTGTGGGGAGCAGGCAAAAGCGGCCAGCCCGGCGGCGATGGCGATCAGGCCTGGGTTCAAGCGGTTGCGCGTCAGGATAATACCTCCTTTATGGCTTTCTCGATGAGGGGGACCAGTTGGTCCCACTCGAGCGAGGTCGATTTGGTGACGGTGACGAAGTCATCGGCGATGAGTACCGACTCCACGCCGTCGATGTCGAAGATCGCTCTGGCGAGGGGGTCGGCCTGGGCCGAGCCGCGGTCGAAGAAGGACCTGCTGGGACCTCCCTCCACGAGGGCGCGATCGACAGTGAACTTGGCGGCATTCGGGTTTGGCGTACCCTGAACGGTGACGTTCGGGTCCGGCATAGGTGCTCCTTTCGATCGCAGGGTCCAGGGCCGGAAGGAAACTAATGGGTCAGACGGCGGCGAGACAATCCTGGAGGGTGGCGAGGGCGAAGTCGAGCTGCTGCGGGGTGATGGTCAGGGGTGGCGTAAGCGATATTACATTTTCGTGGATTCCGTCGGCGAGGACGATGAGGCCACGGCGGAGGGCGGCGCGCACGAGGCGGGCGGCGCGCTGGGGGTCGGGTTGGCGGGAGTTGGGGTCGCGAACGAGCTCGATACCGGCCATGAGTCCGCGACAACGGATGTGGCCGATTACGGGCCAGCGTTCCTGGAGGGGGCGGAGCCGCTGATCGAGGATAGTGCCGAGTTGGGCGGCGCGGTCGACGAGGCCGAGATGCTCTATCTCGTCGATGTGGGCGAGGGCGGCGGCGCAGGCGGGCGGGTGTCCGAGGAAGGTGCTGGTGTGGATGGCCGCGCCGCTGCTGAGTGGCCAGGCGCTCATGATGGTGGGATGTCCGATGCAGGCGGAGAAAGGGAGGGCTCCGGAGAGGGCCTTGCCGACGCAGAGCAGGTCGGGTACGACATCGTCGTGCTGGCAGGCGAACCAGCGGCCGGTTCTGGCGAAGCCGGAATAGATCTCATCGAAGATGAGGATGATGTTGCGTTTGTCGCATTCGTTGCGGAGTCCGGTAAGGAAGCCGTGCGGTGGTATGACGATTCCACCTCTGCCCAGGATGGGCTCGACGATGATGGCGCCGATGGTGTCGCGGGCGGAGTCGAGGCGTTTTGCGGTGGCGGCGACGGCTGCCTGAGCCAGGTTTGAGGTGCCGGACAGTTCGGGAGGGGGCCGGAAGGGATCGGGGAAGGGAGCGCGGACGATTGGGATGCCCAGCTGGTCCTCGAACGGGTCGCGGAAGCTGGCGCCGTCGGTGAGCGCGAGGGCGCCGTAGGTCAAGCCGTGGTAGGCGCCGGAGAAGCAGAGGACGCCGGGTTTGCCGCTGGCGAGGCGTGCGGTCTTGAGGGCCGCCTCGACGGCTTCGGAGCCGGAGCTAGCCAGAATCGACTGACTCAAGTCGCCGGGGGCGATCTGGGCGAGGCGTTGGAGGAGGCGGACCTTGATCTCGGGTGGGTGAACGTCGCCCAGGCCGTGGCTCAACAGAGCCAGCTGTTGGGAGATGGCGTTGACGACGCGAGAGTTGCGGTGGCCGGCGGCGGCGACGGCGAAGCCAGCAGTGAGATCTATGTAGAGGTTGTCGTCGACATCGAGCACGTTGGCTCCGAAGGCCTCACGCCAGAAGACGGGGAAGTCGTCGGAGGTGAAAGTGATGTTGGGGGCCTCGTGGAGACGGAGCTCGCGGGCCAGCTGCCGGGAGCGGGGTCCGGGCGGGGTGACGGTGATGTGAGGCAGAAGGTCGCCGTTAGTTAGCTTGCTCATGTAACGAGTGGACCTGTTTCGCGGCTAGACCTTGCTGTGGCGCGCTGCTGCTGATTCGGTTCCGTCGGATAGAGGCGTGATATCGAAGTCGCCGAATATCTCGGGTGCCTCGACCTGGAGCACGAGGAGGACGGCGACGGCGAGCTTACGGATCTCGGCGTCGGCAGCGGGTGAGGCGCGGAGCTCGATGAAGTGGCGCCAGGCCCTGGCGTTGGCGGTTACGACGATCTTCGTCTCGGCGCAGTTGGGGAGGACGGCGCGGGCGGCCTGGCGGGCGCGTTTACGGCGGAGAGTGGGGGATGGCTCGTCGGCGACCTGCTCGCTGACCTGATCGAGGAGCTGGCGATAAGAGGAGAGGGCGGCGAGGCAGCCTTCCTTCCAGATATCGAAAGCGGGCGTGCCTTCCTCGATTTCGGGTGGCAGTACGAACCCAATGGAGGATTCATCTACGAAGCGTTGCGACAGTTGCGAGTAGCCGAAGCCGGCGCGATGGCGGACGAGCTCGTGTGTGAGAGCCCGGGAGATGCCCTCAAATAGGAAGGTGAAGACGGCGTGTTCGAGGACGCTGCCGTGCTTGACCTCCAGGAGATTGGCGAGGTATTCCTGGTTAGAAGTGCGGCCTTGAATGGTGCGGTGGCCGCCGATCATCTTGACATCCTTGCCGAAACTGAGGTAGCAGAGGCGCCCAGCGAATTCGACGAGCTGCTGGGGGTCGTTGTCGGAGTCGCTGGTCCAGTTGATATCCGGGTGTCCCAGGAACTGCTGTCGGGCCAGCAGGGTTACTTTCGGGGCGCGTATGATCTCCATATGGCGGTGTTGTCTAAAGGTTTGTGGAAGCCCATCTCTGGGCGGTCATGTCAACGTCGGCGCCACCAGCCAGAGATCAGCAGGCCGGCGGCGGCACCTGCTATGGCGCTAACCCAGAGCTCCCTCGTTCCCGGGAGCACCAGCCATTGGCGAACGCCGGCCGGAGGTGGGGGGTGGTAAGCCGTGGGTGCGAAGACGGTTTCGGGTGCTTCCGGCACGTGGGCGACGGCACCACAGCTGGGGCACTGGCCGCGGCCGGCCTCGCGATCGGACCGGCTGTTGAAGGCCAGAGGAGTGCCGCAAGTCGCGCACTCGATCTGCAGGCGCAGGGGTTCGATGAGCGCGTAGAACTTGGACCGAGAGATGCCCAGTTCGTCGGCCAGGCGACCGGCAGGCCGTGTCGTGTGCCAGTAGAGCTGATTAGCATTGGCCGCGAGGCGGCTCGAGTTGTCCTCAGACATAGACTGTCCCGGGCGCGCGGGTTAGAGATTTCGACGGTCGTCCGGTGCACCGCAATGTAAGCTGACAGAGCGGCCGGAGGCAATTCGCGGCGGCGGGGGTTGATTCTGCTTGGGCGCGAGGGAGAGCGAGGTGAAAGGGGCGTGTTGAAGAGGGTCAAGATAGTCCGAGCGACGGTGAGACCGGATCTTCGCGAGGAGTACCTGGGCCGCTGGAGACGGTTCGCGGAGGCAGCGGCGGAGGTTGGGGCACGGGCAAGCCTGTACGAAGATTTCGTTCTTCCGGGTCGATTCGTGGAGTGGGTGGAGTATGAGGCGTCTGGGGCTACGAAGGGGCGGATCGGGGAGGCCCTCCAGGGGGCGGATCTCAGGCGTGCCTGCGTGCGGCGCGAAGGGGAGGATGTGAACTACCGGGAGGTCGTTCTGTTCGAGCAGTGAGATGTCGTGCCGCTTACCAGTCGTAGACGGTCCAGCGGCGGCAGTCGGCGGAGCTGCATACCAGGCGGACTCGGAACGGGGAGTCGCCGGAGTCGGGGGCCTGGTGAGCCTCGACGAGACGGGCCAGTTTAGCTCCGCAGGCCGGGCAGGGTGGTTCGCCGCCGGGGATGGGGTTCTGGCGGTCGGCGCGCTCGAGCTCGGCAGCCTGATGCGCGTCGAAGAGTGTTCCGGGATCGAATGAGTCGCTCATAATCTCGATTGACAGCCTATGCCCGATGCGGATCTCTACGAACTAGCCGAGCGTTACCGGAGCGAATTCCCGATCTTTCGCTCAGCTGTCTATCTGAACTCTTGTTCGCTGGGCGCGCTGTCCGATCGTGCGCGCAGGGGATTGCAGGAGTATGCCGATCTCTGGTCTCGCTGGGGGGCATCGGCCTGGTACGATTATTGGTTGGAAGTCGCTGACGCTGTTCGCGCATCGTATGCTCGAATCATAGGGGTGAAGCGGAGCGAGGCGGCGCTGGCGCCGAGCATCTCTGGTGCGCTGGCATCGGTGTGCAGCGCGATCGATTTCAGCAAGCGGACCAGAGTAGTGACGACCGATCTCGATTTTCCCACTCTCGTTTACCATTTTCTGGCGAAGAGGGCCGACGGCGTCGAGACCGTCGTGCTATCTTCTCCGGACGGGATCAGCGTACCGCTGGAGGCGTTCACCGAAGCGGTGGACGAGCGGACGGCAGTGATCGCGACATCGCATGTCTACTTTACGACTGGCGCGATACAGGATATTGCGGCTTTGTCGCGCCTGGCGCACGAGAACGGCGCCCTACTTCTAATCGACGCGTATCAATCTATCGGTCAAGTTCCGGTTGATGCCAGGGCGGCTGGAATCGACATCCTGCTCAGTGGGGGTCTGAAGTGGCTGTTGGGGGGTACGGGTCTCGCTTACGCGTATGTGAGGGGAGAGTTGCTCGAGAGGCTAGAGCCGACTGTGGTGAGCTGGTTTGGTGTGGAAGACCAGTTCGACTTCGATCCGCGGCGTTTGCGATTACGGGGCGATGCTCGGAGGTTCGAGCTGGGAACGCCAGCCGTACCGACGCTGTACACGGCTCGTGCCGGACTCGAGCTGATTGAAGAGATCGGGGTTGAGCGGATCAGGACGCGAGTGGCGTCTTTGACGGAGGATCTTCGCGATCGAGCTCTTGCCCACGGCCTTCGCGTACGAGGTGCAGGAGAGCGGGAAAGGCGCTCGGGGATCGTGATGGTCGAGCATCGGGATCCGGCGGCCGCAGTGAAGCGGTTGAGGGATGCTGGTGTGATTGTGGACCATCGGCCCGGAGCGGTGCGCATGTCGCCGCACTTCTACAACACCACTGAAGACAGTGCTGCCGCGATCGAGGCGATGGCCGTTTGAGAGGCCGAATCGGAGAGACCGGATTGGGAGAAGATAAATGCCGAAGTACTTCAAGTTGGAGGAGGCGAATCGCATGCTGCCATTGCTGCGTCGCATCGTACAGGACATAGTGGGAGCGCACGGGCAGCTGCTTCAGAAGGTAGAGGAGTACCGCTCGCCGAGTATGGAGTTAGACTTGTCGGGCGAACGCCGGCGCGAGCTGGAGATCGAGCTGCAGGAGCTGACGGATAGAGTGAACGGGTACGTAGGTGAGTTAGAAGGATTGGGAGTGGAGTTCAAGGGGTTCGAGGAGGGGCTGGTTGATTTCCACGCGACACTGGATGGTCGGCCGGTGTTTCTGTGCTGGAAGCTAGGGGAGGAGAGCATCGAGTGGTGGCACGAGGAGGACGCTGGTTATGCGGGCCGCCAGCGGCTCCCGGCGCAAGTTCAAGGAACGGGAGGCGGTCGATGATCAAGGTTGAGCAGACAGCTGGCGGAGCTGCGGTGCGACTGGAAGGCCGGGTATTGTTCTTGACTGAAGATCCTGAGTTGATTCGCCGGCAGTTGGCGGGCGAGGATCTGGACTCGGATCCGGGGATGAAGCTAAGGGACGATATATCGACGGATGAGATAACGCCGGGTTGGGTATGCTATCACTACGACGAGAAGCTTGGGGAGTATCCTTATGTGGGCCTGGAGTGTGGTGGCGAGCGGCCCATCGGCAGGAACGACATCAAGAGGGGCGGCTTCGTCGCTTGCGTATCGGGCAAACGGCGGGGGAAGGGCTCCAGTCGAGAGGCGTCGCCTTTTGCAGAGCTGATGGCGGGGATCCGGGTGGTGGTAGCAGAGAACATAGAGCGTATCTACAGGGAAAACTGTCAGAACTTGGGGCTACTCACTTCGACGGACTTCGGTTTGATCGAGCGCATTCGCCGCGGGGAGGCGATCCCGCTAACGGATGTCACGAAGGACGCTGATCCGGTCACAAGAGAGATAATCGAGCGTGGCGGATTGTTCTCGTACAACAAGGCGCGCGGTTTGGGAGAAGTCAGCCCTCCATTGCCGACCACGCGGTCGGATAGGCCCATGACGGTGGTGGAGAAGGTACTGGCGCGGCATTGGGTGCGAGATCTGGCGACGGGAGCGCTGGGCATTCCGAGCGTGAAGCCGGGCGATACGGGCTTTGTCAGGACAGATCTGCGTTTCTCGCACGAGTATGTGACGCCGATGGCAGCCGGTCTCTTGGAGGCGTACGGGCAGGGGGGCGAGATCCGCGATAAAGAATCGGTGCTTCTGTTCCGTGATCATCTGGGGATGCTCGATCTGGTGATATCGGAGGAGAAGAAGTCGCAGGGTTTTCTGGATCTGGCGGGGGGTCTGGCGCGCAGACAGCGGGAGTTTGCTGAGCAGCAGGGGCTGCGTCTTCATGGTGATCTTCCTGACCGCAAGGGCTCGGAGGGTATCTGTCACACGATGGTCTACAGTCACTACGCGTTGCCGGGCCAGGTGGTGGTCGGTAGTGATTCGCATACGCCGCACTCGGGTGCATTGGGGGCGGTGGCTTTCGGGGTGGGATCGACGGCGATCGCGAACGCGTGGCTTACAAGAGATGTGCGGCTCGAGGTTCCGGAATCTGTCAGAATCGAGATTGTGGGGAAGAGACCGGAGAATGTGACGGCGAAGGACGTGGTATTGGAGGTTCTGAGGCATCCATTCGTCAAGGAAGGTGGGGCGATCGGAAAGGTGCTGGAGTGGGCGGGCCCGGCCATGGCGGAGCTGAGTGTCGATGAGCGGGCCACGGTGACGAACATGTCGGCGGAGATTGGAGCTTTCACGGGGATCTGCGAGGCGGATGGCAAGACGGTGGAGTTCCTGGTGGAGCGCCGCGGAATGGATCGGATCGATGCGGCGCGTTACTGCGCTGGTCTGAGCAGCGATGTGCAGGCTGAGTACGCTCGGGTCATAGAGATAGACGTGGGCAAGCTTCGACCGATCGTCGCGACGCCAGGCGACCCTGGCAACGGCGTGTTCGTAGATCAGCTAGAGGGGCGTGTAGACGTCGACATCGTGTACATCGGATCGTGCACGGGTGCGAAGCGAGAAGATATGGACATGTACGCCCGGGTGTTCGGGGAGGGAAGAAGGGCCGGCCGGCGGATACCGGAAGGAGTGATTTGCTACATCCAGATGGGGTCGCTGGACGTAGAGGAATACTGTCGGAGCTCGGGCTATTTGGAGCTGTTCGAGACAGTCGGTGCGAAGCTACTCGCGCCGGGCTGCGGTGCTTGCATCAACGCTGGGCCCGGAGTCAGCAGCTCGCCCGAACAGGTGACGATCTCATCGATCAACCGGAACTTCCCGGGTCGCAGCGGGCCCGGCCGCGTCTATCTTGCCAGTCCGTACACGGTGGCGGCGAGCGCTTTGGCCGGGCACATCGTGGAATGGACGCCCTAATAGGCCGGCACACGAGAGGATGAGGACACGTACCTAGTAGGTCCGGGAGGCCGCGCGCCGGGCTCTACTGGTCTGCGTATCCTAGAATCTCGAGGGTGTCCCCTGTGACGCTGCGAAAATGCTCCAAGACGCCGGCGTCGAAGTAGTTCTCCCAGTCTCCGGCGATCCCTTTTCGCGAGTGCGCGTACTGGTCTTCCTGGCCCTGCTCTCTACCCCCCGAGTGTTTCTTGAAGGTGTGTCTCTGGACGAGAGCCGTGAACTCACTTTCGGGCATATCGACACCGAGGTATTGAAAGAGCAGTTTGAGGAATCCCGGGTTATCGCGTGAGAGGTCCTCGTAGCGAAAGATCTTGGGTGCGTCAGCGTCTTGCTCGAGGATCCAGGATCGCTGCGCCTCGAAGGAGCCGAACTCCTCGAGCCTGTCAATCATGTATTTGAGCCCGGCGTGTAGGCTGAGCTGATTTAGCTCGCGTCTGAGTTCGGGCATCGGAGGGATCTGCGAGTCGGAGTTTTTGCCGTGGAAGTACCAGGACACAACGGTATCGCGGGGGTCGCGCAGCACAAAGAAGGCTTTATAGGGGTAGGGTTTCGTGATTGACAGAAAAGTCGGATGGGATATGTACAGAGCCGTGACGACTTTGCGCTTGGGGAACGGGCGATCGAAGGTTGCCTGGCGCAACCCCAACTCGCGATACGGCTCGATCTCGAAGCCGGTATAGGCATAGAATGCGGGGTCGTTGAAGACGGCCCTGAACCACTGGCTGGCGGTCTTCTGAGTACAACAGTGGAACAGGTTATCGTAGGGCAGCCAGCGGACTATCTTCGAGCGTTTGTAGAGCCTGTAGAGTGGAGCCAGGCTCTTGTGCCTGGCGATCTCTCTCTTGAGCTTGGTTAGAACTCCCGATCCCATTTCTGTCCCCTGTGTCAATTATGAGCGATCGTGTAGTCGGGCTCTCGACTATATGACAGCCAGCTCAGCGACGACTCAGTAAGAGCGGTCATTGGGAGGCTTTCTCGACTTGATCTGCCTGAACGATTCTACGGTGCGTCGGGGTAGCCATGCGGTGATGACATCCGTGGCGGCGTTCTCGAGCTCGATCTTGAATCGCCTTCTCTTCTGGAATCCCCATCTCAACACGGCGACGGCCGCGCTTGCCCTTTGCGCCGGTGTCAGAGGTGCTCGTCTGATGGAAGCCAGATGCTTTATGAGCACCCCGTGTTCAGGGAGAACGAAGAGGGCGGAGAGCGAGGGGTCGTAGAATTTCAGATGCTGCTTACGTGTGCCGACGCTATTGCTATGTCGTCTGCGCACGAACAGTTGTTCGGGTATTTCGTGAAAGGGTCCATACAGTATCAGTTCGGCGATCAAGCATCTATCGGATGCGAGGAAGGATCCTATCAAGCGGGTCTTGGCGAGGATGTTCCTTCTGACCACTCCGAAGATGGGGTTGTGGCACAGTTTCATAGGGCTAAGAGCTGAGAAGAAGCGAGTCGTCAAGTCAGCGGAATCCAGGCGGAGCTCATCTTCCTCCATTGCAAGCGTCTGGTTCGATTCACCTATCAATCGGGTCTTTGAATAGCAGAGGACGAAGTGGGGATTATGTTCGAGCACCTCGACGCATCTGCGGAGAAAGTCGTCGGCGAGCACATCATCGTGAGTGGCCCATTTGAAGTACTGTGCCTTTGATTTTCGGAAAACGAAGTTGTAGTTGAACGCGGCCCCCTGGTTTTGTTGTTGTCGAAAGTACCGTATCCTGCGATCTTGGGCGGCAAAGGTCCGGCATATTTCCTCGGTATTGTCGGTCGAGCCGTTGTCGGAGATAATGATTTCGAGATTTTCCAGTGTTTGATTTGCGATCGAGGCGAGCGCCTGTTCGAGGTATCGCTCACCATTATAGACGGGAAGCCCGACGCTGACAGTTGGAAGTGGCTTCATCTTGCCAAAAGCGCGTTCGGGGAGTCGTGCGAGCCGTCGTTCGGGGATCTCCGGACAACGCTTTGTAGGCACGACGCGCCAGTTGAAGGGGGACCAGGCCGGGATCGGGGGTCCGCTGGACAGCTCCTCATACTGGTACGATCTCGGTTTGGAGGCTCATTCGGTCGGACAGCGCTCTTATCTCCTCGCAATAGATCGGATTCATCACCAAGATCACGTCGGGCTTGTATTCCTTCAGCAAGTCCGGCGCGACGATCGGTTGTCCTGTGCCGGGGGTATACATTCCCTGTTTGCGGGGGTTGATATCGACTACGTAGCCTATCGATTCCGCGAGTGCAACGGTGTTGAGGAAGGTGACACCTTTCGAGCCGGCTCCCCAGACCACCACTCTGCGTTCGGCATCGCGAAAGTCTTTGAGACGCGAATCCCAGTACTCGATCTTTTGTCGGTGCAGTTCAGCGAAGCGCTCCAGATTGAGCATAGCATTCTCTAGTTCGCCGGAGCTATTGGCTGAAGTGGAGGGGTGAGTGCGGTCTTGGGAAACGGCCTCCAGGCAGAGGTACTGGCCGCCGAACGCTTCTTCGATCAATACCGGATTCAGCTGGCAAGATGAGAAGAGATGCGATAGCGATGGTTTGCTGAAGTATCCAGGGTGCTCGTATATCAAGTCCCAGATGCCAAGCTGTTCGATGGTGTACATGGCATTGGGGACCTCGAAGTAGGCCGCAGCTTGGGGGTTATTGGCGATCGCACGTCGGATCGTGTCAATGAACGGTCTAGGTCGTGCGATGTGTTCCAGAACATGTCTACAGACGATGAGGTCAGCCGGAATGTCTAGGTACTTGTTGCTGTAGAGATCCTGTACAACCTGAAAAGGCTGAGCCGCCGCGCCCGCTAGAGGAGGTGTCTTCTCGTAGCTCGGATCGAACCCGGTTCCGCGATTGGGGCCGAGTTTACAGATGAGCTCGAGGAAGTCTCCCTTTCCACAACCTATTTCGACGACGTTCTTGTCGTGCAAGTCGTATTTTGCGATGAGACGTTCAGTGAGGGAACGTGCGTACTCTTGGAAGCGAGGAGAATAGTGTAGAGAGTTCTCGTACGACTGGGTGTAGTGCAGCCGGTCCGGTTCGAAGGCGGAGTTGAACAGGTGGCCGCACGTGCGGCAGAAGGTCAGTCTGATGGTACCTCTGGCGGCACGCAGTGCTTCGTGCCGGTTGGGGAACAGCAGATTACAGAAGACGGGTGCGCTCTCGACTTCCAAGACGGGGGCGAGTTCTTCATGCTCGCAGACGGGACAGGCGTCGATGGGACTCATCGTTTCAATCACGGCTCGTCCGCGGATTCGACGTGGTCGCCCAGGGCATGTAGCTCCGGTTCGAGCTGCATCACATTCAGTTCCTCTTGTATCTCCTGCCTATATATCGGGTTCATCACGATGACTGCGTCGGGCATAATGGCTTTCAACGCGACTGGAGCGACGATGGATTGTCCCGTCCCGGCCATGTAAGTCCCTTGGCGATGGGGGTTGATATCGACGACGTGCTGGATTGTGTCAGAGCCCGAGAGGGTATTGAGGAATGCTACGCCCTTGGAACCGGATCCCCAGAGGACGACCTTCTTGCCGTCCGCGTGGAAGTCTGCGAGCCGGTCTTCCCAGTACTGAACAACGCGCGGACAGGTCTGGCGGAAGTGCTGGACGTGCCGGCTCAACAGGTCGAGATCGTTTTCCAGCGGATGTAGTTCCTGCGGTGGCTTGGAGGCTGCCGTGCCTTCTATGACTATGTATTGTTCATCGTACGCGGTATACAGGTCGAGGACATCCAGGCCGCAAGATCTAAAGAGGCGTGCGAGCGAGCCTGGGCTGAAATAGGAGCAATGTTCGTAGTAGATGTCCTCGAACGAGCACTTCTGCAATATGCGAATCACGTTTGGGACTTGAAAGGCGGTGACGGCGCTATCTCGACCCCTAATGGCTTGAGCGACGAGATTAACTAGCCCTGTCGTATGCTGTATATGTTCGAGTGTCATCCGGCAACAGATCAAGTCACCATAGAACTCGGCGTAGGCTTCGGAATAGAAGTCTCTGATGAACGTCAATCTATCTTGGGCTTGGTGGTGGTACCTTCCTGGCACGTAGGCCGGGTCGAAGCCGACACCGTGGTTATGACCTAAGGAGCAGATGAGGTCGAGGAATTCTCCTTTTCCGCAGCCGATCTCGAGTATTTCCTTGTTGCGAAGGTCATGTTTCTGGATGAGCGAGTTGGCGAAGTCACGGGCGAAAGCGCCAAAGGTGGGGGAGCAGCCTTGGGACTCTTCGCACTCCGAGGAGTATTCTACGAGGCGCGAGTCGAACAGGGAATTGGAGATGAAGCCGCAGCGGGTGCAGAAAGCGAGAGCCAGGTCGCCTCTGGGGAATTGGAGTGCTTCATCGCGGCCCCGTATGTTGAGGACGCTGTTGACTGGGACTTGTGAGATTTGATGAAAGATCTCGGTTTCCAGGGAGTGGCAACTGGGACAGGGTGCAGTCGCGATGTCGACTCCTCCCGAACCGATTACTGAGCCGTTTGAAGAGTAGCTGGTCATGGTGCGTGGGGTTCGTGGAGGTGGTTCGGGTGCTAGACGATTACGGGTGACGGCACCGGTATGATGAAGCGGCCACCGAGTTCGCGGTAGGGAGTCTGTTGTTGCATGATCTCTTCGGCGAAATTCCAGGCCAAGAGCAAGACGTAGTCGGGCCGTTCATCGCCCAATTTCTCCGTAGGGAATATGGGCAAGTGTTGTCCCGGCATTAGAAGACCATGCTTGTGCGTATTGCGATCGACCACGAAGTCTATGAGTTCTTTTCCAATTCCGACGTAGTTGATGAGGGTGCTGCCTTTGGCGGCTGCTCCGTAGGCGGCTATTCGCTTGCCCTGTACCCTGATATCGTGTAGCAGTTGAAGCAGTGAGGCTTTCAGGCTTTCGACGCGTTCGGCGAAGTCGGAGAAGTAGGAAAGCTGGTCTACGCGGTCTTGTCTCTCCTGTTCCAGGAGATGCTTGACAGAGGGGCCCGGATTCTCGTGATGCTCTGCGTAGATTCGTAGTGAGCCTCCATGGATGGGCAGGCGCGTGACATCGTTGATGTAGAGGCCGTGTCGTCTGAAGAGACGGTCAACGGAGGTTACCGAGAAGTAACACAGGTGTTCATGATAGATTGTGTCGAACTCAACGTGATCGATGAGATCCTTGACGTAGGGAAATTCGAGGACCGCGACGCCGGATTCTTTTAGGAGTACCTTGATTCCTTTGACAAAGCCGTTGGTGTCTGCCACGTGTGCCAGAACGTTGTTGGCGTGAATGACATCGGCGGCTTTGCCCTGGTCACGGAGCTCGCGAGCGAGCGTTTCCGTGAAGAAGGTACAAAGAGTTGGCACGCCGTTGTTGCGCGCAGCCTGCGCCGGCCCCTCAGCCGGGTCTATTCCGAGGCATGGCACCCCGGCCTCGACGTAGTACCTCAGCAAGTATCCATCATTGCTTGCCAATTCCAGGGCGAAGCAATTGGAGTCAAGGGATCGCCTACGAATCAGATCTTCGACGTTCTGGCGTGAGTGACTGAGCAGGGCCGGGGAGAACGAGGAGTAGTAGGGATAATCTTCGCAAAACAGGATACTCGGGTCGACGGTCTCGAGGATCTGGGCCAAGGCGCAGTTCCGGCAGAAGGCGACCTGTAGAGGGTAGCGAGGCTCCGGGCTGGCGAGCTGTTCCGTCTTCAGGAGGCGGTCGGCCAACGGGGTCGTACCCAAGTCAAGGAACGGCTCGAGGCTGGGAGAGCCGCAGGAGCGGCAGGAGTGTGGTGTCACCCGTGTGGTCATAGGTGTACTTGTGTTGAGTGCCATCTCAGGCGTTCATCGAGCAGGCCTTCAGCCACCAGTTGCTTGACGTGAGCGATCCGCTTGAACTTGGGTCCCTCGAACTCATCCAGGGTGAGGCCGGTCTCTCTGTAGGTCTCAAAGAGCTGGCGGATACCGCGTCTGGCGGTCCACTGGGGTTTGAACTCATGTAGGGTGCTTGCGATCTTGTCGCAATTGACTCTGTAGCAGCGGGTATCGGGGCCGGCGTCGGCTGCGTACTCGATCTTGCAGTCTGGGACGATCTCGTGGACGAGATCCGCGATTTCCCTTATCTGGTAATTCTCGGAGGTGGTACCGACGTTGAAGGCTTCATTGTGCACCAGGTGGCGTGGTGCGTGCAGGGCCGCAACATAGGCCAGGGCGATGTCTTCGACGTGCACGATGGGACGCCAGGGAGTCCCGTCGCTTTTCAGGTAGACTTTTCCTGTGGTGAAGGCCCAGGCGGTCAAGTTGTTGGCGACGAGGTCGAAGCGGAGTCTTGGTGATACGCCATAAGCAGTGGAGGCGCGGAGAAACGTGGGGCTGAAGGCGTCATCGGCCAGTTTCGACAGTGCGGCCTCGACATCGACTTTCGAGCGGCCGTAGGGGGTAACGGGATTGAAAGGTGCCTCTTCGTTCAGGAAGTCGGAGCCAGCCGCACCGTAGTTACTGCACGAGGAGGCGAAGATGAAGCGACCGATGCCTGCGGCCTTTGTCATTTGGGCCAGGCGAATCGATGCCTGGGTGTTTATCTCGGCGGTGAGCTCGGGTCGGTAGTCGCCGAGTGGATCGTTGGACAGCCCGGCGAGGTGAATTACGGCGTCATGGCCTGTGACATCCTCAGGCCTCACGTCGCGGACGTCTTTCCTGATTGACTTAGTGTTGGGGAGCTCCCCAGTGAATGTGCAACGTCCGAAGTAATCGGTATCGAGACCGGTTACCTGGTGGCCTCTGGCGAGCAGCATCGATGTGAGGACGGTTCCGATGTAGCCCAGCCAACCGGTGACGAGCACTTTCACGATTAGGACCTCCACACACGCCAGGGTGCGTTTCCCGAGTTCCAGTAATTCTCGAGGATGTGTTTTTCTCTCAAGGTGTCCATGCATTGCCAGAAGGAGGCATGCCGGTAGGCCATCAGCTGGCCGTCTTTGGCGAGTCCCTCGAGTGGCTCTTTCTCCCACTGTGTATCGTCGCCACTGATGTAGTCGAAGATTCCAGGTTCCAAAACGAAGAAGGCGCCGTTGATCCAGCCTTCTCGGGTCTGGGGTTTCTCCGAGAACTCCTTGATGGTGTCGTCTTCGAGATCGAGGTGGCCGTAACGGGCGGGTGGGCGTACAGCTGTTAGCGTCGCGAGCTTTCCGTGAGAGTGATGGAAGGCAAGAAGCTGGTGTAAGTTGATGTCTGACACGCCGTCTCCCCAGGTCAGCATGAAGGTCTCGTTTCCCAGGTAGGGAGCCAGGCGCTTTATGCGACCGCCGGTATTCGTGCGCAGTCCGGTGTCGATTAGCTGTACCTTCCAATCCAGTTTGTCACCTTCATGGTACTTGACATCTCCGTTCTGCAGGTCCACGGTCAGGTCGCTGCTGAGAGCGCAGTAGTCGATCATGAACTTCTTGATAACCTCTCCTTTGTAACCAAGAGCGATAACGAATTCCTTGAAGCCGTAGTGGGCGTAGATCTTCATGATGTGCCAGAGAATCGGCCGGCCGCCGATCTCGACCATGGGTTTAGGCTTCACCTCGGTCTCTTCGGCCAGCCGGGTACCGTGTCCGCCGGCAAGGATGGCGACTTTCATGTCATCACCTCAGCGTCACTTCCGGGCCCGTGGGGGGGCGTCCTGAGCGTCTAGTACTATTGGTGCCAGCCCCATACGGGTCAATCGATCGGGCTCTCATTCGCGGGTGGCAGGTCGATTACGAGAGATTTCGGTCTCCGCCGCCATGTGGTTTTGGCAAGAGCTGTACCGGGCAGCGAGCGGGTCCGGCGGACGTCTTGAGGCTGGCTTTAGGGGAGCGAGGAGTGGGTGTATTGGGGGGCGTGGCGTCTGGCATATGGCGGAGGTGTTGCACGGCTGCAACACCCTAGGCGCTGGTCGTTCGAGTTGTGTTGGCTGGCGTATGGGGAGGCTTGGCGGTGGGCGTCTCGGCGGTCAATTTGGCTGGGGTGTCGGTTTCGCCACGCAACCCTTTAGGGAGACGTTGTGTCGAATGGTCAGGAGGCTAGTGACCGGAGCCCGAGCCCAGGGGGGCCTTTGGAAGAAAGCCGGCTGATCGAGCGAGTCCTGGACGGGGATCCGGCGTCGGAGCGACGGCTTTACGAGGTTCACGTGGATCGAGTGTATCGGCTTGCCTATCGGATGACGGGCGAAGAGGATCTGGCCGAGGAGTGCACGCAGGAGACGTTCATCCGGGCCTTCGAGAGGTTGGATCAGTTTCGCGGGGCGGCGGCGTTTTCGACCTGGCTACATTCGATCGCGATCTCGGTGATCTACAACGTCATGCGAAAGGTCACGCGACTACGCAGCAGGCACATCGACTTGGATGAGGCAGTCGGGGCGGTCAGTTCAGCCGCGGATCCGGATTTAAAAGAGAGAGTAGCGGCGGCCATCGATGCGCTCCCGCTGGGATACAGGACGGTTTTCGTGATGCACGACGTCGAGGGTTACAAGCATGAGGAGATTGCCGCGGCGCTGGGCGTACAGGCGGGCACGTCGAAGGCGCAGCTGTCGCGGGCGCGGGCGAAGTTGAGGGAGGCCTTAGCCGATTTTGCGGAGGAGTGGGCGTCATGATGGACGATCGGTTCGCTGACGTCTTGCAGGACGTAGCGCGTGATTACAATAGGCCGCCAGAGACGCCGCGTGAGGTCATCTGGGCGGGTATCGAGGCGGCGAGGCGCGAGCGGGCTGGCAAGCGCCGGCGGTTCTACGTGTTGTATTCGCCGTGGACACGGTGGGGTGTGGGTATCGCCGCGGCACTGTTAGTGGGCTTCGGACTGGGGCGTCTGACTCTTCGGGACGGTGCGGTGGACGAGCGATTTGGAGGGGTGCAGCCCTCGGAGGTGGGGGAAGCTGGTGGTCGAGAAGGGGAGGGAGTTGGGGGGAGTGTGGTGGCAGGCCGGGGTGTAGAGGCTGGCGATTCAGAGGGTTCTGGTTCGAGTCTGGGAAGGGGGGCCGGGGCTTTCGAGTATGCGATGGTCGAGCACCTGAACCGGGCCGAGACGTTTCTGACGGATTTCCGATTCAGTGCTTCGAGTGGTCAAGGGGAAATGGATTTCTGGGTAGATGCCGGTGAACTGCTGGCAAGCACGAGGTTGCTGTTGGGTACGCCGGTGGCGGAGGATCCGGTGTTCGGGCGGCTGCTTGAGGACTTGGAGCTGGTGTTGATTCAGGTCGTGCAGCTCTCCAGCGAGAGGGATGGTGGCGAAGTGGATCTAGTGACGGAGGGATTGGAGCGAAGAGGTCTATTGCCGCGGTTGCGGAGCGCCGTTTTGGCGGGCCCGGCAGGGCAGACAGGAGGGTTGTTGTGATGTTAAAGATCAAGGCAGGTATCGTGGTAGCTGCGGGGACTGTGGTACTGGTTCTGTGGCAACCGGAGGCGTTGTTCGGGCAACGAGTTGATGGGGAGGGGCGGCAGTACGTGCAGGCGCTGGCGGCGTATCGAGATGTTGTGGCGTATCCCGTGAGCTTTCAGGAGCCGAAGGACTCGCTCTATCGTGCTGCGAGGAGGGCGCTCAACGACGGTGATTTTCACAGGGCTGCGGAACTCTTCGAGGAGTACTACAGTCGCAATCCAGAGGCGGGGCAAGCAGCGCAGGCTCTCTATTACCAGGCGTACGCTCTGTACAAGGGCAGGAGTGAAGAGGAGCTGCGAGAGGCCAAGGACAGGCTGCGACTGCTTTACGCGGAGCATTCTGATGCGACTGTGGCGTTGAAGGAAGCGCGGGCGCTTCAAGCCTACGTGGACGCGGCGCTGGCGCGGATGGGTGACGCTGGGGCTGCGGAAGAATTAGCCCTCAGGGCCTACGAGCTACAGGCTGAGGCCGAGCGTAGGGAGCATTGCGCGTCGGAGGAGGGGGAGATAAGAACCGCGGCCTTGGACGCGCTGATGCAGATGAATCCTGAGCAGGCGCTACCCATCGTGAGGAAGGTGCTGGCAGAGCGTGATGAGAGCGATGAATGCGCGATCGAAATGCGTCGCAGGGCAGTATTCGTGTTGGCGCGCCACAGGGGCGATGAGAGTCGCGACATCTTGTTAGACGTAGTGCGCAATGATCCGGTGAGAGAAGTGAGGGTACACGCGGTGCACTTGCTGGGGGGGATGCCTGGGGAGGAAACTCTGGCTGCTCTGGAAGGGATACTGAGCGACTCCGAGGATCTAGAGCTGCAGAGAGCTGCGCTTGCTGCGATCGGACATCAGGGTGGCGAGCAGGCTGAGCGGATCGTGCGAGATGTAGCGATGCGGAAGAGCGCGCCTTTGGAGTTGAGGATATATGCTCTACAGGTAGTCGGGCGTGGTTCGGCCAGGGCGGATGCCCGGTTCTTGCGCGAGCTTTATCGTCAGAGCAGCGAGCGGGAACTGAGGGAAGGCGTCATAGCGGCTATAGCTCAGCATGAGGATGAGGAGACCGCGAGCTGGCTACTTGGCATCGCTATGGATGAGAGCGAGCCGTTGCAGCTGCGGTCCAGAGCGATGTTCATGGCGGCGCGTGCGGGCATTGCCAGCGCCGATCTGGCTGCGCGCTACGACCAGCTGGTCGAGGCAGAGCTGAAGGAGCAGGTGATACTCTCGCTGTCGCGGCGGTTGGACGATACGGTGGCGCTGGACAAGGTATTGGACATCGCCCGGAACGAGAAGGATGTCGAGCTACGCAAGAAGGCGATATTCTGGCTATCGCGCAGCGATGATCCGCGGGTCGCGCAGTTGCTCGTGGAGATCATCGAGGGCGGTGGTGACTAGCACGCGCCAGAGATCATCGACCAGGGCGACGGGTGCGGGCTTGGGAGGCTGAGCTCCTGAGCTCGCGCTCATTTTGCAGCAATGAACGCTTTCTTTCCACACCCCAACGGTAACCTCCCAAGCTGCCGTCGGCGCGGACGGCACGATGGCATGGTATCAGCAAAGACACGGGGTTAGTGGCGCAGGCCCTGCCGACGGCCCGTGCGGCAGCGGGGCTGCCGAGCGCGTGGGCCATTTCGGAGTAGGTGCGGGTCTCACCATAAGGTATCTTGCGGAGGGTCGCCCAGACGCGGCGTTGAAAGGCCGTGGCGAGGATATCGAGGGGGAGATCTAGCTGTTGCAGTTCGCCGGCGAGGTGGGCGACGATGGAGTCGAGCCAAGCTCTCAAAGCTTGGTCGTCTCTGGAAATGCTGGCCCGAGGATATTGGGCTCGCAGAGCTTCGGCGAGGTCCGTATCCTCGTCGCCGAGGCTTACGGCACAGACCCCTGCCTCGGTGGCGGCTACGAGCAGCCGGCCGAGGGGGCATGAAGCTGTCGTGTAACGGATATGGGCACCTAGTCCGCCTTTTCGATAGGTAGCGGGGGTCATACCCAGTTGCGAGCGGGCTTTCTCATAGAGGCGGCTGGTGGATCCGAAGCCTGCCCCATAGAGTGCGCGAGTGACGGTGGCGCCGTTTTCGACCTCTTGCCTGAAACGGTCGAGGCGGCGGGTCTCGGCGTACTGACGCGGCGTGATTCCGAGGGCGGCCTTGAAACTGCGCTGGAGATAGGAGGGGCTGACGCCGACATGCGCGGCCAGGACGGCGAGTGTTGGTGTCGTATCGGGGTTGTGCTCGATATAGCGGCAGACGCGCTCGAGGCGCGCGATGCGGGGGTCCTCGTCGCTGTAGGAATCGGGCCGGCAACGCCGGCAAGGTCGGAAACCGGCCCGGCGCGCGGCGGCGGGCGCGGCGAAGAAGGTAACCTGATTCCGGCGTGGTCGTCGGCTGGGGCAAGAAGGCCGGCAATAGATGCGGGTTGAACGGACGCCATAGACGAAGGCTCCGTCGTAGGCCTTGTCGCGGGCGGCGGTGATTAGCCAGCGGGTGTGATCGTCCATCGGCTGCGCTCGTCGGTGTGAATTTAGGCTCTCTCTACTGACGCTGCGCAGATAATAGCCGCCCTGAGGTCATCAATCTATCCGAAATTTGCGGTCGATGTTGAGGTTCTCCGGGCGGCCGGAGCTGAGGCTTTCACGGCCTGGGCCGGCGGACCTCGGTTGGGCGACATCAATCTTTCAGCAGCAGGGTGGCGGGTTGAGGGGGCAAGTCGAGGCTTAAGCGGGTGAAGTCGGGTTCGAGGAGAGCACTCGGATCGAGAGAAGCGCCTTGGAGATAGAGTCCCCAGTGAAGATGGGGACCCGTCACGCGCCCGGTGGCACCGACGCGGCCGACGATCTGGCCTTTCTCCACCCACTGTCCCTCGGCGACCTCTCGTGCCGAGAGGTGGAAGTAGCCGGTGAAGAGGCCGAGACCGTGATCGATGAAGACGGCGTTCCCGTTGAAGTAGAGGTCACGGGAGATCACGATGCGGCCGGCGTTGGAAGCCCGGACCAGATCCCCCGTGTCGCCGCCGATGTCGAGACCGGTGTGTCGACTGCGCAGTTCGTCGTTGAACATGCGGCGCTGACCGTAGGGGCTAGTCACTGCGCCCTCGAGGGGGCGCAGGAAGGCGCCGTGCCAGAGGGGTGTGGTGCTCATCTTTCTCAAGGTTGCGCGGACCAGGGCTTGCTCGAGCTGGATGCGTTCCAGGGACGTGGGATCGGGTTGCGTGAAGCGAGTCGCGACGCGCAGTTGGGTGACGGTGAAGCGACGAGGCGAGACGTGCAGTGAGAGGGTCCGGCTGAGTAAGGTCCCGTCGAACAGCCGGAAGCTGAGGTCGACGGAGAGTTTCTCGGCATTGAGGGGTGCAGCCACGAGTCCGAAGAATGATCCCCCAGGCATCCGGTACAGGGGAATTGGCCGGTCGTCCGCCCGGGCGGCCGCCTCGAAGATGGGCAGGCCACGGCCATCGGGCAGCACCGTGATGATCGCAAAGGTTCCTTCGCTGAGGCTGGACGGCTCCCAGCGGAGGTGAGGGGCGAGCGGTTGGGGTGCTGGGGGGTCGGGCCACCTCTCGAAGAAGCGGAGGGGCTCGAGCTGGGGAGGTTCGGGTTCGGGGGGAGCAGCAGGGGGTTCGGGGATCCCGGCGCAGGCTGCGGCAGCGATGGCGGCGAGGGCGAGCGGAGCGTTGAAGGCGGCCCGACGGCATCTGCGGATCATGGTTGGCGCACGCTGCGGCTGGTGACTTGGCCGAGGAAGTCGCTGAGCAAGTGGTTGAATTCCTCAGGTCGCTCCAGGTTAGAGACGTGCCCCGCCCCCTTAATGAAGTGGACTATGGCGTTGGGTAGGGCTCGCGCCCAGGCGCGCGTCGGCTCGGGGGGAGCGAGGGAATCCTCCGAGCCGCCTATCACGAGGACGGGCAGGGTGATCCTCGGGAGTAAGGGGCGCGAATCCACACGTTCGGCCATGGCACGCGATGCCGCCGCGATCGCTTCTGGCCGAGCGGCGTCCATCATCTGGATGAGCTGCTGCTCGATCTGGGGGTGCGTGGTGCGAGTGCGCTCGGCAAGCAGCTTCGGCAACAGCTCACGAGTGACAGCAGCGCTACCGTCGGATTCGGCGAGCTGGGCCAGGCGTGCGCGTGCCTCCCGTGCCGTCTCCGTGTCCGGGTCCGGCTTGGTATCGGCGAGCACGAGCGCACGCACGAGCCGCTGGTGTCGCCTGAAAAGCTCAAAAGCGACGTAGCCGCCCATGGAGAGGCCCACAATCACGACTTTCTTCAGACCCAGGGCGGCGATCAACTCGGCGACATCATCGGCTAAGTTCGCGAGTGTGTAGGGCTCGGCCGGGAGCAGAGAGTTGCCGAAGCCGCGGAGGTTCGGAGCGATGATCCGGTAGCGGTGGGCGAGAGCGTCGACCTGGGGACGCCATAGCTCGGCGGTGAAGGGAAAGCCGTGAAGAAAGACGAGGCAGATGTCTCCCTCCCCCTGATCTATATAACTGAGGGTGATCTTACCGTTTCCCAGTTTCAGGGCTGGCATATCGTGAGATCTCGTTCGGTCGGTTTCCCGCAGTAGCGGCGTGTGGATCTGACTCAGGAACATGCAGCGGCATCGGCGAAGCGACAAGATGTGAGGTGGCAGAATTGATCGCCGCCGGGCGACCTGTTAGTTTTATTAGCTCACGTAATACTCGATCAAGGGAACCTTGACTACTCGAGGCGCGATGGTTACGGAAGATCAGGCGAGGGAGGCCTTGAAGCAAATCGTCGATCCGGAGATCGGCTTGAACATCGTCGATCTGGGGCTCATCTACGACGTCGACGTCGACGTCGAGGATGCGACGGTCAACGTCCGGATGACGCTCACGAGTCCGGGCTGTCCGGTAGGACCACAACTTCTGAACGGCTCGAAGGCGGTGCTGGAGGACTTGGAGGGTGTGGAGGAAGTGAATATCGAGCTGGTATGGGAGCCTTTCTGGACACCGGAACGCATAGCGCCGGAGTATCGAGCGGTGCTTGGCCTGTAGGCGTCGAGGAGGTAGCAACCTGCTACCTCCTTACCCACCAGCGGAGCAGTCGCGATATCCAACCCGCTCCCAGCTTCTCCCGGTAGTAGCCATCTGCGGTTCTGCGCAAGCCCTCGGGCCAAGTAGGGTAGGCATGAACCATCTGTGACAAGTCCCCGACCTTGACGCCGGCCCGGATGGCGAGCGCGATCTGGTGAATCAGGGCATCGGCATGGCTTCCCAGAATGTGTCCACCCAGAAGGCGGCCCCGCGGACCGGTAACCAGCTTGACGAGGCCGTGGGTCGCGCGATCCGTGATGGCGCGGTCGAGGTCGGCGAACTTGTAACTGTAGACGCCGATCCGTTTGCCGAGCCGCTGACGCGCCTCGTCCTCAGTGAGGCCGACCCTTGCCAGGGTGGGATCGGTGAAGATGGCCCAGGGCACGTTCGAGTAATCGGCCTTTTCCTGGAGAGGGAAGAACATGTTGCGGACGACCAGTCGTGCTTGGTAGTCAGCGACATGGGTGAAGAAGAGTTTGCCGGTTACGTCGCCGGCCGCCCAGACGCGGGGCGCGGTGGTTCTGAGCTTGTCGTCGACGACGACGGCTCCACGCGAGTCGAGCGCGACGCCGATGCGGTCGAGTCCGAGCGAGCTGGTGCAAGGGAGCTTACCTGTGGCGACGAGGATTTCATCGCCGGCAATCGATGTGCGCGAGCCGTCGGAGCGTTCCAAGATCAACTCCTTCTGCCGGTCGGCTTTGGCGGCCGTTGCTCTATGGCCGAGAAGGAAGCGGATGCCCTCGGCCTCCAAAATTCGGCGAAGCTGTTCGGTAAGCTCCGGGTCTTCTCGCGGAAGAATGGTATCGAGGAGCTCGACAACGGTCACTTGGCTACCCAGGCGATTGAAGATCTGGGCGAACTCGAGACCGACCGGTCCGGCGCCGAGAATGACCAAGCGATCGGGGCGTGTGTCGAGCTCGAAGACGGACTCGTGAGTGAGATAACCGGTTATCTCGAGGTTCTCGATGGGGGGAATCAGGGGACGCGAGCCGGTGGCGATGACGATGTGCTTGGTCTCGAGCAGATCGCCGTCGACCGCGACGCGGCCTAGCTCGACGATCTTTGCTGTCCCTTGAATTGTGTCGACCCCGCGTTTGCGGATGGTTTCGGGGTCGTCGTGGGGTTGAATGCGAGCGATCACCTCGCGCATACTGCGCATGACCTGCGCGAAGTCGAAGTCTATGGCTGTGGCTTGGAGGCCGAGGTGGTTGGCGTTGTGTGCGTCGTACAGCGTCTGTGCGGTGCGGATTAGAGCTTTGCTGGGGACGCAGCCGGTCCACAAGCACTCGCCGCCGAAGCGGTGTTTCTCTATCAGGGCGGTGCGGGCACCCAGCATCGCGGCGCCAGAGGCAGTGACCAGGCCGGCGGCTCCGGCGCCGATGACCACTACGTCGTAGGGTCTCTCAGGTCGGATCGGGAAAGTCATCGGGCTTCCTCCATCGAGCGTGGCGACGCGGTACGCATAGGCAAAGTGAGCGGTGCCGCCGGCTTGCCCGATGGTCGTGGCGCAAGCGAGATGGATCTGACTCTCGGGGCCGGGAATCAGTCGGGCCTGGAGCTGCGCGACGCCACGGGCATAGGTGACGTTGAACTCGTGATGGATCTCGTGAGCTTCTGGGCCCGCAGGGGCCGCCTGACTCGGGTGGCTGCGTCCTTGCCGAGAGGGCTGCCAGCGGGTAATATGCCGGGTTAGCTCAGCCGAACATGGTTTGGCCAATTTAGGCATAGATTACGCGGGTCTCAACTCCCGGGAGGGAGAATGCATATACCCATTTTCGAGAAGTGCTACACATTCACAAGAGCGCGCGAGGTCATGGCCGCGGGCTATTACCCCTATTTCGTGCCGATCGAGGGGACAACGGCCACGGAGTCATTTGTGGGCGGCAAGCGGAAGATAATGGTCGGCTCGAACAACTACCTGGGCCTCACCCATCATCCTTGCGTGATCGAGGCTGCGCAGGCGGCGCTCAAGAAGTACGGTAGCGGTTGCACGGGCAGCCGATTCTTGAACGGGAATATGGATTTGCATGAGTTACTGGAGTCGCGGCTGGCCGAGTTCATAGGGACGGAGGCGGCCTTGGTATTCAGCACGGGTTATCAGACCAATCTGGGGGTGATCGGCACGCTGGTAGGCCGCAGCGACCGAGTGTATCTGGACAAGCTGGACCATGCGAGCATCGTCGATGCCAGTCGGCTGGCTTACGGCGAGGTTGCGCGTTTCAAGCACGGCGATCTGGAGAACTTGAGGCGGCAGCTTGAGGCGAACGTGGTGGCCGAAAGCAACGATGTGGGTCACATGGTGGTGGTTGACGGTGTGTTCAGCATGGAGGGTGATATAGCGGATGTGCCGAGGTTGGTGGAGTTGTGTGAGGAGTTCGGTGCCGCTCTGGTAGTCGATGACGCGCACGCGATCGGTTATCTGGGACCGACGGGAGCTGGCACGGCCGAGCACTTTGGACTGACGGATCGGGTGCCGTTGACGATTGGCACGTTCAGCAAGTCGTTTGCATCTATTGGTGGTTTTGTGGCGGGCCCGGAGTCGGTGATTCATTACCTGAGGCATCATGCGCGCAGCCTGATTTTCAGTGCCAGCATGCCTCCGGCGGCGGTGGCGACGGTCCTGGCGGCTCTGGAAGTCATACAGAAGGAGCCGGAGCGGCGCGAGCGGCTTTGGCAGATTACCCATCGCATGATGGACGGTTTCAGGAGCTTGGGATTCGAGATTGGCCCGACTGAGACACCGATCATACCGATAATGGTCGGGCCGATGGAGAAGACGTTCATTTTCTGGAAGGAGGTATTCGACGCCGGGGTCTTTACCAACCCGGTGATGCCGCCGGCGGTACCGGAGAACAGCTGTCGCCTGCGCACCAGTTATATAGCAGAGCACACGGACGACCAGCTCGACTTTGTTTTGGAGACTTTCGAGCAGGTTGGCAAGAAGCTGGCGGTGATCTAGGGCGACGCATCCGACCATTCGACCTGCAGATTAGTGAGCATCCAAGTTCGGCCCGTTGAGACGCGGGGAGAGCGCAAGTCCTTTCTCCATTTTCCCTGGCGGATCTATCCTGGGAAGTATCCGGCCTGGGTTCCGCCGCTGCTGATCGAGGAGAAGAAGCGCTTGGACCCCGGCAATCCCTTCTTCGCCCATGGTGCCGTCCAGCCATTCCTGGCATACAAGAACGGTCGGCCGGTGGGTCGGATTGTGGCGATCGAGAACGGGCTGCACAATCGCGTCCACGAGGACAAGGTAGGTTTCTTCGGGTTGTTCGAGGCGGAGGATGATGCGGCGGTGGCGGGTGCGCTGCTGGATCGGGCGGGGGAGTGGGTGGTGGATCGGGGGCTGGACCGACTGCGAGGCCCCACGAGTCTCTCGACCAACGATGAATGCGGGCTGCTCGTAGACAATTTTCAGTCGGCCCCCTACGTGATGATGGCCTACAACCCTCCCTACTACGTGGATCTGCTCGAAGCTTGGGGTCTGGAGAAGGCCAAGGACCTCTTGGCTTACGAGGTTCGGGAGGAGGATTTCGATCGGCAGCGCCTAGCCTCGCTCGAGCGCATTATCGAGCGTTCGAATACGGACTTGCGCGTCAGATCGATTCGCATGGACAGGTTCGAGGAGGAGGTGAGTCTCGTTCGGGACCTGTACAATGCGGCCTGGGAGCGCAATTGGGGATTCGTCCCGATGACGGACGAGGAAGTGACGTACATGGCCAAGCAACTGAAGCCGGTGATCGATCCCGAGTTAGCACTGATAGGGGAGGCTGAGGGGAAGCCGGCGGGATTTGCCTTGGCGTTGCCCGATGTGAACCAGGCGATTCGCAAAGCCAACGGTCGATTGTTTCCGTTCGGGCTGATCCGGCTTCTCTGGCACATGCGGAGGATCTCTGGAATCAGGGTGTTGACGCTTGGGATTCTGAAAGGATACCGCAAGTCGCTAATGGCCCCGCTTCTTTATTCGGAGATCTTTCGGCGCGGAACGGGCAAAGGACATCGAGTGGCGGAGAGCTCATGGATTCTGGAGGACAACTACTCGATGATTCAGGGGGTTGAGAAGATGGGCTTCCGCCGTTACAAGACCTACCGGCTCTACGAGCGCGCGCTCAGCTAGCGGTGCCGGCCGCCGCTAGACAGAGCACTCAACAACAACACAACGGATGTCCACTGAAACGAGAACCGCTCTGGTGACGGGAGCCACCGGCTTCGTCGGCAGCCATGCCGTTGACGAGCTTCTGGAATCGGGATACCGGGTTCGTTGCCTGGTGCGGGCGACGAGCAAGCTGCGCTGGTTGGAGGGCAAGCCGGTGGAGCTGGTCGTGGGGGATCTTCTGAGCGGTGATCTGGCGGCAGCGGTGGACGGTGTCGACAAGGTGATCCATTGCGCCGGACTGACGCGAGGCTCGCCGGAGGCGCTGCGGGCGGCCAACCAGCGGGGGACGCTGGCGCTGGTGAAAGCGTGCTGCGAGTCGGATGGGAAGCCGCGCTTCGTCTTGTGTAGTAGCCAGGCGGCGGCAGGCCCCAGTAGGCCGGGTCGACCGCGCGCCGTGGAAGATCCGCCGGCGCCGACCAGCGACTACGGGCGCAGCAAGCTGGCGGCGGAGAGAGAGGCGTTGGGCGCGGGTGACCGCATCGGGGTAGTGATAGTACGACCCGGGGCCGTCTACGGCCCACGCGACGAGGATACCCTACCCTATTTCAAGATGGCGGCTCATGGCGTGGTGATCGCGCCCGGCGTGCGGCGCCGGCTGGTTCAGGTGGTGCATGCTCGAGATGCGGCGCAGGCTCTTCGCCTGGCGGCGGAGCGAGCCGTGGCGCTAGGCAACACCTATTTTGTGGCGCATCCCCAGGTACTAACCTGGAGCCAGCTAGCAAGGGCGATCGGACGAGCCACTGGACGGCGAACGCTGACGGTGCGCCTGCCGGCGATCGTGTTGAGAGGCGCAGGTGCGCTGATGGAATTGCTGGGCCGTGGTGGTGCGGCCGGTGAGTTGGACGGCCGGCGAGCCCGAGATCTGATCCAGCGGGCCTGGACCTGCGGCACGGAGCGCACACAGCGAGAACTGGGCTGGTCGCCGCACTACGACAGCGAAGATGGGCTTCGCGCGACGGCGGAGTGGTACCGAGCGCAGGGGTGGCTGTGAGCCGGCTCAAACGTCGGTTGGCGAAGGCGCAGCCTGCGGACCTGGTCTTTCTGGGCTACGTTCTTCTTTCGGGCCTGCTCGTCGGCATCTTCGGATACCGGGTGGGCCCGACCGTCTGGTTGGGGCTCTCCCTGGCCCACGCGGCGTTGCTGGCGGTCGGGCTCTGGTGGTCGGGTCGACCGCTGCAGGACCGGACGTCCGGCGGGTTCCTGCGCGATATCTACCCGTTCCTGTTCATCGTCTACCTGTACTGGGAACTCAGGTATCTTGCCCTACTGTTCACAACGGGATACCACGACCCGCTGATCTTGAGGTTGGAAGAGTCGCTCTTCGGCGAGCAGCTGGCGATGACGTTCAGCGAGCGAGTGCCCAACCTCTGGCTGAGCGAGCTGTTCCATCTGAGCTACGCGTTCTACTGGGTGCAGCTGCCGCTGGCGGCGGTGGCGCTGTATCTGAGAGGGCGGATCGCGGGTTTTCGTGAGCTAGCATACGTCGAGCTGGTCGTCTTTTTCGGGTGCTATCTGGTCTTCATCTTTTTTCCAGTCGCGGGCCCTCACTACCAGTTCCCGGTGATCGACGGGCCACTGGCGGAGGGTTTCTTCTTCCAGCTGGTGCACGCGGTGCTGGAGGATGGAGGGAGCAAAGGTGCAGCTTTTCCCAGTTCGCACGTAGCGGTGGCGGTGACGATATTGCTGGTGAGCTGGCGTCATGACCGGCTGGTGTGCGGTCTCATGGCGCTACCGGTAATCGCGCTTACTGTCGGGACGGTCTACGGGCGGTTCCACTACGGCGTGGATGCGCTGAGCGGGGTACTGGCGGCGGTGATCCTCGTGTCGCTGGCTCGGCGGATGCGGCCGCGGCTGGAGGCAGTGACGAGGAAGTGGGCGGGCAACTCCGGCCGTGGATCGCCCGTCTAAGTTACTGGGAGCACGGAGGGAAGGCGTATTGGTCGATTTGGCTGAAGCCACGCTGGTCCGTCGGGCGCGAGCTGGGCAACTCGAGGCGATGCGGCAGCTGTACGAGCGGCACGCGTCGCGGGTGTACACGGTAGTGCGGCGGTTGGCCGGTGACGATGATCTGGCGGCGGACCTGGCGCAGGATGCCTGGACCAACGCCTTCCAGCGGATTCGTGATTTCCGAGGCGAGTCGGCGTTTGGGACGTGGGTGCACCGAGTGGCGGTGAACACGGCGCTGACGAGGCTGAGGCAGGCGGCGCGGCGGCGCGATCTGGAGAGGGGTTTTGATGGTGCGACGACGTTGGGCAATCCCGATCGTTGGCCGGCGGCGGGAGCGGCGGAGCGGGTGACGGTGCAGCGGGCGCTGGACTTGCTCCCCGACGGCTACAGGTCGGTGTTGTGGTTGCACGATGTGGAAGGGTACACGCACGAGGAGATCGGTGCGCGCCTGGGTATAGCGGTGGGCACTTCGAAGTCGCAGTTGTCGAAGGCGCGAGCACGGCTGCGGGCGTTGGTGACGCAGTCGAGAGCCGGGGTGAGAAGCTGAGGTAATAGTCGAACATGGTGCATCTAACGGAAGAGACACTCTCTGAGCTTCTGGACGGTGAGTCCGTAGCAGGGGCGGGGGAGCACCTGTCGAGTTGTTCTGTTTGCCAGGATGAGCTGGAGGCGTTGCGGCAGCTACGCGCCGAGCTGAGGGAGCTCCCGGACCTGGGTGCTCCGGAGGATCTCTGGATGCGGATCGAGGCCGGGCTGCCGGGGTCCCGACGGGGCTGGCGCGCGGGTCTACGCGGGCCGCGTCTGGTGGCGTTGCAGGCTGTGGCCGCGGCGGCCGTGTTCGTGATCGGGCTGGGCCTGGGCCGAGCGATGTGGTCGGACGGGCCGGGCAGCGAGGCGGGCGTTGGCGCAGTGGCGGCGAGCCGCCCGTCGGCGATGACGTTAACGGAGGCGATGGCCGAGGTGCAGCGTCGCGGCGCCGACTACGATGAGGCGTTACAGAATCTGGAGCGCCTGGCGCGGCAGGAGGGCGCGCCGGTACCCTCGCTGGCGCAGCAGCGCTTGGTGGGGCTGCAGATGCTGGTGGAGGCATCGCGGACGGCGCTGTCAGTGGAACCAGCGGATCCGGTGCTGAACTCGTATCTGTTCGCGGCGGTCGAGGAGCGGGACGCGATGCTGCGGGAGCTGAATGAGGTTCAGGGCCCCGGCGAGCAAGTATTGTGGCGATAGAAGACGCATTACCATGTTCTCAAGGCCAGGGATGAGAAGAGGAGTAGATGACTAGCAGGAGCATAGCGAGGCTGAGCCGGTCTCTATTGTTGGTGGCGGTTGCGACCGCGGGAGCGAGTTCTGAGATCCGAGCCCAGGGGGAGCGCGGCTTTATCGGTATCAACCTGGACTGCGGAGAGAAACGCGACGTACAGTTGTGTCGACTGACGAAGGAGGGTGACTCGGTCGTGTGGTGGTTCGCCGAGCCACCGCTCGTCAATTGGGTTCGGGAGGACGGTCCTGCGTATCTGGGCGGTCTACGGCCTGGCGACGTGATCGTAGCGATCAACGGCGCAGATATCATGACGGAGCAAGGTGCTCGGCTCTTCGGGTCGATGCAGGTCGGCGAGGATGTGGAGTTTGGCGTGCGCCGTGATGGAGAGGAAGTCGCCTTGATAGTCGTGCCCGCGCGCGAGCAAGAGGCCTTCGGTGACTGGACAGGCTTGGTGAGGTCGGAGGATTTGGATTCGCTGCGGGCGCGCTCAAAGCGGCTATTCGAGTCGCAGCAGAGCCTTCGCACCGCCTTGAAGGAGGCTGAGCGCACGCTGCGGGTCACGGAGGCCGAGGGAAGGCAGGCGCAGAGCGAGTCGGGACGTCAGCGCCTGCGAGTGCAGCGCGCCGAGATCGATTCGATACGCAGGGCCCTTACAGAGTTGAACGTCAAGCTAAGGATTCACGTCGACACGCTAGCCGCTCGCACGCTTTATGTGATGCCCCAGAAGGAGCCGAGCGTCGAGGTCCGGGTGATGGCGCCGGAGATGCGAAAGGCCGTCGTGTACTCGGACGCGGTGGCGGGTGCCCGCTTCAAGGAACTGAGCGAGAAGGGCGACATGGGCGAGTACTTCGGGGTGAAGGCCGGCTTGCTGATCACCGATGTAGTGGAAGACACGCCGGCGTTCGAGGCGGGTCTGCGCGAGGGTGATGTAGTACTGGCAGTCAATGGGAACTCAGTGGACACAGTGTCGGAGCTGCGAAAGCATCTCGCCGCCGGGGGTACGGAAGTCACTTACGTGCGAAAGGGCAAGAAGGCGACCTGCACGATCTCCAAGTAGAGGCCTGCTGACCGTTACAGGTCAGCAGGCACATTTCGAGGGCCTATCCCGGCGCGAACGTACGGGGTGGGCTCTTTTTATTGAGCTATTTTGCGATCGATCTAACCACGGTCTCTATTCTATCGAGCGCCTCGATGATCTCCTTGCGCGGAATGCCGAAACCGATCCGCAGATAGCCGTCCATGTTGAAGTGATCGCCGGGCACGATGAGGACGCTTTGCTCGTCTTTCAGGCGCTGGGCAAGCTGGCTGGAGTTGATATCGAGGTCGTACTTGGTGTAGCAGATGGCGCCGGCCCGTGGCTCGAGGAATCGGAAGAGTTCGGGTCGTTGGGAGAGCCAGGTTGTGAGCGGCACTAGATTCTCGTTGAGGATTCGACGGGTGCGATGGTAGATGCGTTGACGCGTCTCGGGCCTGAGCGCGATTCGTGCGCAGAGGTCACTCAGTGTGCCGGGCGCGATGCTGGTGTAGTCTTTGTAAGACCAGAGCTTGGTGATGAAGTCGGTGGGTCCCACGGCCCAACCGATCCTCAGGCCGGGCAAGCCGTAGGCTTTCGATAGGCCGGCGGTGATTACCAGGCGGTCGTAGCGACCCCAGAAGCTGGGCGACCACTGCCCGTCCAATTCCGCGCCCGCGTAGATCTCATCGGCGATGATCCAGGCGCCGACACGATCGGCGATTGCCACAATCTCGGCGATCTCCTCTTCGCTCAGTATCGCGCCCGTGGGGTTGTTCGGGTTGGTGATGATTATCAGCCTGACATTGCCGTCAACCTGGTCCCTCAGCTGGTCGAGGTCGGGCCGCCAGTCATTGTCCTCCACGAGGTTGAAGGCTCTGACCTCACGCGCGAAAGCTTCGGCTTCTCCCCAGAGCTGCATGTAGTTTGGGGCTTCGATGACGACGGCGGAGTCGGCGTCGAGAAGGCTCCAGGCGGTGATGTAGTTGGCCTCGGAGCCACCGTTGCTGGCGAGCACGTTGTCGGTACTGGCGCCGGGATAGATGGCGGCGATCAATTCGCGCAGTTCCTCGGTTCCGTTCGACTGGTTGTAGACGAGC
>CP070722.1:2243866-2253050 GCA_020350785.1 Gemmatimonadota bacterium | reverse complement strand
CACCTGCTCATCGCCGGCGTTACCGGCTCCGCCAAGTCGGTGTGCATCAACGACATCATCACCAGCTTGATCTACCGCTAACCGCCGGAGCGGCTGCCCCTCTTGCTGATCGATCCCAAGATGGTGGAACTGGGCGGCTACAATGTGCTGCCGCACCTGCGTCATCCCGTGGTAACCGATAACAACGATGCGGCGACGGTACTCAAGTGGGTGGTCTATGAGATGGAGCGCCGCTACGAGTGGCTTTCGGCCAACGGCTGCCGGAACCTGAGGGAGTACAACCGCCGGGTCGCCAAAGGGGTGCCGATCAAGGCGCCGGGCTCGGAGGGCGGCGAGCAGGTCGAGGACCCGGTCATCCTTCCCTACATCGTGCTCGTGATCGACGAGCTGGCCGATCTGATGATGACGGTTCAGAGCGAGGTGGAACGGCCGCTCGCCTACTTGGCACAGAAGGCTAGGGCGACGGGTATCCATCTGGTGGTCGCGACGCAACGCCCCTCGGTGAATGTCATCACGGGCTTGATCAAGGCGAACTTTCCTTGCCGGATCGCTTTCCGCGTGGCGTCCAAGGTGGACAGTCGCACGATCATCGATCAGAACGGCGCCGAGACCCTACTGGGCAACGGCGATATGCTCTTCATGCCGCCGGGGCAGTCGGAGCCCATTCGCCTGCAGGGTACATTCGTATCCACCGAGGATACGGAGCGGTTGATGGACTGGTACCGCGAGCTGGCCGAGGCGCGAGAGCGGGCGGCGGAGGCCGAGGAGGACATCCTGGAAGCGGTTCGCGAGCTGGAGGAAGCGGATGCCGAGCTGGGCGACGAGGCCCCTGAGGACCGTGACCCCCTGTTCCGCCGGGCGGCGGAGGTGGTCATCCAGCACCAGCAGGGCTCGACCAGCCTCTTGCAGCGCCGGCTCAAGATCGGCTACGGGCGGGCGGCGCGTATCGTTGACCAGTTGGAACATGCGGGGATCGTGGGGCCGTCGGAGGGGTCGAAACCCAGGGAAGTATTGATTAGTCTACAAGACTTGGACAAGATCAGCTCCCCCCGTGACTGAGCGGGCGAGCTGAGCGGAAGGAAGATGGCTATGGTGAAACGGATTGCCGTTCTCGTGCTGCTGGGATCGGCGGCGGCGGGGCAGGCCCAGAGCGTGGACCAGGCGGAGGAGGTCCTGGCGCGGGCGGCGGCGGCCTACGAGCGGGTGCGAACGCTACGCTCGGAGTTCGTTCAGAAGATCGAGATCCCGGCGCTGGAAGCGCGCAAGGAGGGGAGGGGCGTCGTCTACCAGAAGAAGCCCAACTACTTCCTGATGAAGTTCGAGGAGCCGGCGGGTGACATAGTCGTCGCCGACGGCGAGTGGTTCTGGATGTACTATCCCAGCGCTCAGCCGGATCAAGTCGTGCGTACGGCGATCGAGCGCAGCGCGGAAGGGGCTACCCTGGGTGGCCAGTTCCTGGTGGACCCGACCGAGCGCTACGTCGCGACCTATGTGACGCGCGAGGATGTTGAGGGGCGCGCCGCGCATCAGCTGTCGCTCGTTCCGAAGTTCGAGGCGCCTTACACTCTGGTACGTGTCTGGATCGACGCCAGCGATTACCTCGTTCGGCAATTCGAGATCCACGAAGAGAACGAGACGGTCCGTACCATCGTTCTACGGAACGTCGAGGCCGGCGCCGAGCTATCCGACCAGCTATTCAGATTCTCCCCACCTGAGGGCACCGAGGTCTTCACGCGGTGAGGTTCTCCGTACTCACGCTCGGCTGCGACAAGAACACGGTCGACTCCGAGCGCGTCGTGGCCACACTCGTCGGCCACGGGGCAGCATATACTCCGGAAGCGGCGGAGGCCGAGGTGCTGATTGTCAACACCTGCGCCTTCATCGACGCGGCCAAGGAGGAATCTGTCGACGCACTGCTCGAAGCGGCCCGCTTGAAGGATACGGGTCGGCTTCGCGTCCTGGTAGCGGTGGGCTGTCTGGTGGAGCGTTACAGGAGCGAGCTGGAGCGGGCGATCCCCGAGGTCGATCTCTTCCTGGGCTTGCGTGACCTGCCCGAGCTGGTGCCGCAGCTGGTGATCCGCGGGCTGCTGGACGGGCGCCTGCGCGAGCACCCCGGCTCGCGGCTCCCGGTGGGCGGTTTGCGACATATCTCCTACCTGAAGGTCAGCGAGGGGTGCGACCACAAGTGCGCGTTCTGCGCGATACCGCTCTGGCGTGGCCGGCACCGTTCCTTCGAGCCCGAAGCGCTGGTGCAGGAGGCGGCGAGCCTGGAGGCGCGCGGCGTGGTCGAGCTCAACCTGGTGGCCCAGGATCTGGCCCACTACGGCCGCGACCTGGACCGTGCCGGCGGTCTGCACCACCTGTTGGAGCGGCTTCTGGCGGCGACCGGTATTCCCTGGTTCCGTCTGTTATACATCTACTCTGCCGGCCTGAGACCGTCGCTGGTCGAGCTGATCGCGCGTGAACGGCGTATCGTTCCCTACATAGACATGCCGATCCAGCACGCCAGCGCGCGCATGCTCGAGCGAATGCGGCGACCCGAGCGCCCCGATCGCCTGCGCGACAGAATCGCTTGGCTGCGCTCCGAGATACCGGGACTGACGCTGCGCACGACGGTGGTGGTCGGCTTTCCGGGAGAGGATGAGGAAGACTTCGAAGCTCTGCTCGACTTCATCGGCGCGGTGGAGTTCGACCATCTGGGCGCCTTCGCCTACTCGCCGCAGAAGGGAACGCCGGGTGCCGAGATGCCGGACCAGCTGCCCGAGTCGGTGAAGATGGAGCGACTGGCCCTGGTGAACGAGTTGCAGCGCTCGATCGTCGCCGCCCGCAACGCGGCCCGAATCGGCACGCGAGCGGAGACGATCGTCGATCGGGTCGTCGAAGCGCGCAACGGTGAACGCCAATACGAGGCCCGGATGCGCAGCCAGGCCTATGAGATCGATGGTTCGACATTCTTGAGCAGCTCAGAAATCGATCTTGCGCCCGGCGACCTGGCGCTGGCCGAGATCACGAACGCCGACGACGCCGACGTCTGGGCCGTGGCGACCGAGCGCGTAAGGGCGGCGACGCGGCCATTCGAGCGCGGCGAAGCGGTGACTCTGGATCTTTCAACTGTGTGGGGAAGATGACCACAGCGGACCGTTCACGGCAGCTCAACGAGCGGGCGCGACGGGTCGCGCCGGGAGGTGTGCACTCCCCGGTGCGCGCTTTCGGCGCGGTGGGCGGCGAGCCCTTTTTCACGGCGAGCGGAGCGGGCTCGCGTCTGCGGGACGTTGATGGGAACGAGTACATCGACTACGTGCTCTCGTGGGGGCCGCTGATCCTGGGCCACGCACACCCGCAGGTGACGGAGGCCGTCGAGCGCGCCGTCCGCAAAGGTACGCATTACGGTACGCCCACGCCGGAAGAGGTGGAGCTAGCCGAGAAGGTCGCCGCTGTCGTCCCGTCCATCGAGATGGTCCGATTCGTGAGCAGCGGGACGGAGGCTACCATGTCGGCCGTGCGATTGGCACGGGCCGTCACTGGACGCGACCTGATCCTCAAGTTCGAGGGGTGCTATCACGGTCATGGCGACAGCTTCTTGGCAAAGGCCGGCTCGGGCCTGGCGACGCTGGGCATTCCAACCACGCCGGGTGTGCCGAAGGAGATCACCCAACTGACGCTGACGGTCGCCTACAATGACCGGCAGGAGGTGGCCGAGGCGTTCAAGGCTTATGGCGATCGTCTTGCCGCGGTCATCATCGAGCCTGTGGTTGGCAACGCCGGCCTGATACTGCCGGAGCCGGGCTTCCTCGATTATCTGCGGGAAGTGACGCGCCGACACGGCGCCTTGCTGATCTTCGATGAAGTCATGACGGGCTTCCGGGTCTCTCTGGGGGGCGCTCAGCAGCGTTACGGAATCATCCCCGACATCACGGTGCTGGGCAAAGTCATCGGCGGTGGCTTCCCGGTGGGCGCCTACGGCGGATCGCGAGAGATCATGGCCCGCGTAGCGCCGCAGGGCGACGTTTACCAGGCGGGCACTCTGTCCGGCAACCCCGTGGCGATGGCCGCCGGGTTGGCACAGCTGCAGATATTGGAACGGGAGGACCCCTACGACCTGCTCGAGCGGCGGGCGACCCGTCTGGTTGATGGGATCGTCGAGGCCGCCGGCGGTCATGGCATTCCGGCGACGGGTGCCGTGGCGGGCTCGATGTGGGGTGTCTTTTTCTGCGAGGGTCCAGTCCGGAATTTCGCGGATGCTCTGAGAGTGAACCGCGGCCTGTTCTCCGGCTACTACCGCGAATGTCTGAGTAAGGGCGTGTTCTTCGCGCCGTCGCCGTTCGAGGCGGGTTTCATTTCGACCGCCCACAGCGAGGCCGACGTGGAGCAGACTCTGAGTGTGGTGGAGGAATCGCTCGCGCGAGCCGCCGCGCAGGGGTAGATTCTAGGCCGCTGCCGGGCGGTTGTTGCGGGTCTTGGGGTCAGAAGTACGGGATACTGAGATGCTGAAGGCGATGAGCATAAATCTCGATGCGTTGCACAGGCAGAGCACCCGTCGCGTCTTGATCGGCGATGTGCCGGTCGGCGGCGGCGCTCCCATCTCGATCCAGTCGATGACGCTGGCAAGTCCGGTGGATGTGGCCGCCTCGATCGAGGAGATCCAGAGACTGGCGGAGGCCGGTGTCGATATCGTGAGGACTGCCGTGCCGAGCGATGAGGCGGCGGACAAACTGCCGGAGCTGGTGAAGAACTCGCCGGTTCCCCTGGTCGCCGATATTCACTTCAACTACCGGCTGGCGATCAAGGCGGCGGAAGCCGGGGTGGCGAAGCTGCGGCTCAATCCGGGTAATATCGGCGGTGCCGACCGGGTTCGCGCCGTAGTCGACGCGGCGCGGGCGCGCGGCCTGCCCATTCGCGTTGGGGTGAACGCCGGCTCTTTGGAGCGGGACCTGCTGAAAAAGTACGGTCGGCCGACGGCCGAGGCGATGGTCGAGAGCGCGCGTCGTCACGTGCGGCTGCTGGAGGATGCGGGCTTCGAAGACACTGTGATCTCGCTCAAGGCGTCCCATGTGCCACTGATGATCGAAGCCTACCGGCTGGCGGCTCGAGAGTTCACCTATCCGCTGCACCTCGGGGTGACCGAGGCGGGCACACCGCGAGCCGGGAACATCAAGTCGGCGGTCGGCATCGGCACTCTGCTGGCGGAGGGGATCGGCGACACGCTGAGGGTCTCGCTGTCGGCGGACCCTGTGGAAGAAGTGCATGCGGCGCGCTCGATCCTGGAAGCGCTGGACCTTCGGCGTGAGAGCATTCGGATCATCGCTTGTCCGGGTTGCGGCCGGCTGCAGGTCGACCTGATTCGCCTGGCCGAGGAGGTGGAGGAGCGCACGCGTGAGATCCGCAAGCCACTGACCGTCGCGGTGATGGGCTGCGCGGTGAACGGCCCCGGCGAGGCGCGGGAGGCAGATATCGGCGTAGCGGGCGGAAAGGGTGAGGGGCTCTTGTACGTCCGCGGCAAGATGGTGCGTAAAGTGCGGGAGGCGGAGATCATCGACGCGCTGCTGGATCTCATCGTGGAGGTAGAGCCAGATCCCGATCGTGAACAGGCCGCGAGCGGAACGATGACCTGGACGCCCGATTGGCAGGAGAGCTGATCGAGGACAGGCTTTTCGCCCAACACTTCGGATTGGCGGATGAGCAAATCGAGTATGGTCGAAGTCGGTGTGGTAGGCTGCGGCGCCATCGCCCAGCTGGTGCACCTGCCCAACCTCGCTGAGTTGGAGAGCGCGAATATCGCAGCCGTCTGCGATGTGAACCGCGCCAAGGCCGCCCTGGTGGGTGAGCGCTTCCACGCAGCGAACGTTTTCGCGTCGCCGGAAGACCTCCTCCAGCGGGAAGACATCGATGCAGTGATCATCTGCACTCCCAACAACTTCCACGCTGACCACTCCGAGCTCGCGTTGCGCGCCGGGAAGCATGTCCTCTGCGAGCGCCCGCTGGGGACTACCCGCGAGCAGGTGGCAAGAACGCTGCGAACGGCCAGGGAGTCGGGACGTTGCCTGATGGTCGCGAACAACCACCGCTTCCGGCCCGATGCCTGGGCGCTCAGGCGCTTCGTGTCGGCCGGTGAACTGGGCGAGATCTTCCACATACACTCCAGTTGGCAACGGCGTCGGGCGCGGCGGCCGCGGGTGAGCGAGTGGCGGATGAATCGCGAGCTGGGCGGCGGCGTCCTGATGGACCTGGGCGTCACTAACCTCGACGCCTGCCTCTGGCTGGTAGGATACCCGACACCCGAACGGTTGACGGCCTATCTGCTCGACCGCGACCAGGATGGCGTCGATGACTCGGCGGTCGTCCTGCTGCGGCTCGAGGGCAACCTGACGTGCAGCGTCGAGGTCAGCTGGGATCTGGCGGCGATCAAAGACCGGCACGCCCTGGCGGCACTGGGCGCACATGGGTTCGGATCCCTGGCGCCTTTCGTGGTGCAGAAGGAGACTGGCGGCAAGGTCGTCGATGTGACGCCGCGCTTGGGTCCGGGTACGGAGAACGTCTACAGAGCGTCCTACAAGCGCGAGCTCGAGTACTTCCTCAGGGCGGTGCGCGGCGAGCGTATGGAGCCTTTGCCCGAGGAGCAAGAGGTGCTCATGGGGATCATCGACGCCTGCTACCGGTCGATGGAAGAGGGTCGCGAGATCGTTCTGTGAAGCACCCGCTCCTGCCACGGGGTGCGGAGCTGGGTCTGCCCATCCTCAGCGGCATTCTGCTGACGCTCGCCTTTCCTCCCTTTCACCTGCTGGTGCCACCTTTTGTCGCGCTGGTACCGTACCTCGTATTCGTCGCTGGGCGGGGGCCCGACCCGTCGGGTGCCGTAGCGGTTCGGCGCGGCACGTTCTGGATGGGCGTACTCTTCTACGGGACGTTGCTCTACTGGCTGTTCGCAGCTCTCGTCTTCTACACGTGGCTGGCGCTTCTCGGTTATGTGATCACCGTCGTCATCCTCTCCGGCATCCTCTCATTGGCCGGCTGGGGGATTCACTACTTCCGGGTGCGCCGCGCCATGCCTCTGTGGCTCGCGGTGCCGATCTTCTGGACGGCGGCGGAATGGGCGCGCGCCCACCTGGGCGACGTCGCTTTCCCCTGGTTGGGCCTGGGGCACTCGCTCACGGGATTCCCGGCGCTGGTCGGTGTTGCCGACCTCAGCGGCGCGCGGGGCCTCACCGTCTGGCTCGCGGCGATCAATGGCCTGCTGGCCGAATGGTACCTGGAGGGTCTGCGCCCCCGCTGGCCGAGACGGGCGGCGGCGCTGGCGCTGCTGGTCGCCTTGCCGGTGGGCTACTCGCTCGTGCGCTGGAACACACTGAAGACGCGCCCGGTCGCGGAGGTCTTGGTGGTCCAGCCGAACATCCCTGAGGACATCGGGCTGGATCGTGACGTCGCCGTCGACAGCAGCCGCACGGCGCTGGGTCAGTTGACAGGATCGGGACTGGCGGGAGCTCAGGCGCTGGATCTGGTCGTCTGGCCGGAGGCGGCGCTGGCCACCTGGCCGCACCTCGTGCCGGGGTGGGTCGCGTGGGCGCGAAGCCTCGCCGCCGACAACGATGTCTCGCTGCTCTACGGATTTCCGGAGCTTCAGCGTTTTCCCGACGGCAGCTACGACTACTACAACGCGGCGCTCCTTCTCGACCAACGAGGGAGCGCGGCGGGAGTCTACCGCAAGCGAAACCTCGTGCCGATGGTCGAGCGCGTGCCGTTCGTGCCTGTGAGCTGGACCCGGGCGCTGAGGCGGAAGGGGGAGGAGGGCTTGCGGCTGCCGCTCTTGGGTGACGTGATGGGCGTCCTGAGGTACTTCGGTGGCTACGGGCGCGGAGAGGAAGGGCCGGTATTCTCCCTCGCAGGCTCGCGCTTCGGCGTTCTGATATGCTACGAGTCGATCTTTCCCGAACTGGCTCGCGGCTATCGGTCGGCGGGAGCCGATTTCCTGGTGAACATCACGAACGACGCGTGGTTCGGGCGCGAGAGGCCTTGGTGGAGTCGAACCAGCGCCCTGTATCAACATCCCGCGCATCTCGTGATGCGGGCAGTGGAGAATCGCATCGGAGTGGCCCGAGCCGCCAACACCGGGATCTCGCTGTTTGTCGATCCGCGCGGCCGAATCTACGAAGCGACCCAGCTCTTTCAGCCCGCACAGCGCTTGGCGACAGTCGAGACCACGGACGGCCTCAGCTTCTACACCAGGGTCGGTGACTGGCCGGGCTGGATCTGCGCCGCCGCGGCCGGGCTGTTGGCGGCGGCCGCCTGGTGGCGAAGCCGGCGCCGGGCCTGGCAACTGGCCGCTTGAGGGCGGCCGAAGAAGGGCCCCGGGCGGCCACCTCCGGCTTGCCGGGCAGGGCCGGAATGCTAGATTTCAGGCCGGGACAAGACGGCCCCCACGGGGGCCGTTGCCTTTCGAGCAAGACTCAGAATCGGGACAGTCCGATGAAGCAAGGAATACACCCGGAGTACAAGACAGCGGTGGTGACCTGCGCCTGTGGGAACACGTTCACCACACGCTCGACCCTGGAGTCGATCCACGTAGAGATCTGCTCCCGTTGCCACCCGTTCTTTACCGGCCGCCAGAAGCTGGTGGACACCGCCGGCCGCGTCGAGCGGTTCCGGCGGAAGTACGGCGAGGCGGGCGGCAAGAAAGGCAAGAAGAAGGCGAAGGCCGGCAAGAGCGAGCCTTTAGCCAGCGCGGCCGGGGACGAGAAGTCGGAGTAAAACAAGAGAGGCCGCGGCATCGCCGGGCCCAACGCAGTGCATGTCAAACTCGGACCGGCTGAAAGACAAGATCAAGGCTGCCCTGGCTCGTCGCGAAGAGTTGGGGCAGCTGTTAGCGAGCCCGGAGGTAATCGCCGACCCGGAGCGATTGAGGTCGCTGGGTCAGGAATACGCCGGGCTCGAGCGCGTCTGCATTACAGGCAGAGAGTACCTCAAGGTCAGCGATGAACTGAAGCAGGCGCGCGACCTCAGCAGGTCGGGTGAGGATGAAGAGCTGCGCGAGCTCGCGCTGGCCGAAGTCGCGGAGCTGGAGGATCGCATCGGCGGGCTTGAGAGTGAGGTTCGCGATCTCTTGGCCCCGCGTGACCCGTTGGACGATCGTGCGGCGTTGATCGAGATCCGGGCCGGGACCGGCGGTGATGAGGCTGGCCTATTCGCCGCT
>CP070722.1:2240935-2243766 GCA_020350785.1 Gemmatimonadota bacterium | reverse complement strand
CTCGCGTTGACAGCCCTAGTACCCGCAAACATGTTTCGCCCCATGCACACAGAAAAGGGGAGCGAAGCGACGGCTCACGCCAGAGCCGCCCGCTGGCTGGCAGAGCGCGGGCCAGCCATCCTCAGCGAACAGATCGAGCTCGCTCGCACCCCGGCCCCTCCCTTTCGGGAACGCTCCCGCGCCGAGCTCATTGCCGCCAAGCTTCGCACCTTGGGCCTCACACCCCGGTTCGACGGGGAAGGCAACCTGCTTGCCCGCATTGAGAGCCCGGAGGCGCGGGCCGCCCCAGAGCCCATCATCGTCGCGGCTCACGTCGACACCGTTTTCGGGCCCGATATTACCATCGAGATTCGCCAAGATGGAGCGCGCTGGACAGGACCGGGCATCACCGACAACGCCAGGGGGCTCGCCGTGTCGCTCGGAGTCCTGCGCGCCTTGCTGCACGGCGAGGTTCGATCCCAACGACCGATCATATTCGCTTTCACGGTCGGCGAAGAGGGACCAGGCGACCTGCGCGGAGTCAAGCACATGTTCCGTGCTGGAAGTCCTCTCCGGCACGCGGCCGGCTTCATCGCCGTCGACGGTAGCGGTCGGCGCCGCATCATCCATCGTGCACTGGGAAGCCGTCGTTTCCGCATCACCGTTCGCGGGCCGGGCGGCCATTCCTGGAACGACTGGGGACGGTCGAATCCTGCCAACGCCATCGGCGAGCTGATCCATCGCCTGTGCTTCCTCGATCTCCCGGAGTCGCCGCGGACCACACTCACTGCCGCACGCCTGGGCGGAGGTATAAGCATAAACGCGATACCCGGTGAGGCCTGGGTCGAGCTGGACCTGCGCTCGGAGGCGGATGAGGCTCTCCAGAGCACGGAGCACCGGATGCGCGGCGAGCTCCATGCCAGCGTAGTAGCAGAAGAGACGCGGAACCGCGACCCCCTGACTCCGATCGTCCAGCTCATCGGTCATCGTCCCGCGGGCCACCTGCCCTCCGACCACCCGCTCGTGGCGGCAGCCGTGGCGGCGACCCGGACTCTCGGCGAGGAGCCCGAATTCGCGGTCTCCTCTACGGACGCGAACGTACCCCTGGCGCTCGGGATACCGGCCATAGCCATCGGCGGCGGCGGAAAGTCCGGACTCACGCACACTTCGAACGAATGGTTCGAGGACTCGGACGGCGCAACCGGTGCCTTGCGTCTGCTGGCCATACTCGCCGCTTCCGCCGGCTTCTAAGCCGCGCCCGACAGCCAGGCGCTAGTCATTCCCGCCAGAGCCCACCGCCACCTCACTGTGATCTCCCAGCCAGACGGTCCCGCGGAGCCCCCGCAAGCTGGCGTTGGATCCGACCAGCGAGTCCCGGAGCTTGCAGTCATCGATGACCGTGTCGGCCCCGACGATACTGTCGACCAGGACGCTGCCCCGGATTCGCGCTCCATGTCCGATGGTGACGTTGGGACCGATGCGCGACCCTGAGACCTCAGCGCCCGGCTCGATCCGCACCGGATCGACGATCACCGAATCAGCGGCCGATTCCGGTCGCAGCGCGCGCCCGGTCTCCAGGAGGTGGCGATTGGTGGCCAGCAGCGTCTCGGGCTTGCCGCAATCGTACCAGCCCTCCACCTCACAGACTTGGATGCGCGCGCCTCTATCGATCATGTACTGCAGAGCGTCGGTCAAGAAATACTCACCCATCTTCGGCTCGTGTGCCAGTACGTCGTCGATGCCCTCGAACAACAGCCGCTGATCACGCAGAAAGTAGAGGCCGATGTTGGCCAGGCGTGAGATGGGTGTACGCGGCTTCTCGACGATCTTCTGCATGCAGCCCTCGCCGTCCTTGACAATTACACCGAAGCGCTGGTAGTCCTCGACCTCTTTCGCCCAGATGAAGCCATCCGCCCGTGGACGCTCGTTTATGACCGAGAGGTCGGCATCGAAGAGCGTGTCCACGAATATGATCAGCACCGGGCCATCGACATGGGGTTCGGCAAGCTTTATGGCACCTGCCGTTCCATCTTGAACCTTCTGCTCGACGAACACCGACGACACCGCATAACGCCGCTTGACGTGCGCCTCGACCTGCTCTTTCAGGTGGCCCGTGATGAATATCAATTGCTCAACATCCAGCCGTTCCAGCACGTCATCGACTACGTAGTCCATCACGGCCTTTCCGGCGACTTCCAACAATGGCTTGGGAACGGTATGAGTGTGGGGGCGAAGTCGCGTGCCTTTACCTGCGAGAGGGATCACTACTTTCACCTGTGTTCTCCTTTGTAGGTCTGAAGCCGCTTTTCGGCCTACCGATCCCTAAAGTAGCGTCTGCCGCCCCCGCGCAAAGGCCCGGCCCCGTCACTTGCAGAACAGCCCGGCTATCGGCAAGATCAAGCGTCGCCTGGACAGATACCGAGAGAACGCTATGTCACTGAACGGTCTCTGGAAGCTCGTGACCGAGAATACAGCCCAGACAAGTGAAGATTCCGCTGATCACCGACTGCGCGGTCGTACCTACCTGGTCGCTTATGCCACGGTGTGGGACGAGATCATCGCGATGATCGAGTCACGACCTCTCTGGAAGCTTCTGCACGCCGACGAAGCGAGCGGATCGATCCACGCCGAAGCTCGGACACTCGTATTCCGCTTCGTCGATGATGTCCGCATCAAGCTCAAGCTGGACCGGGACGCTCTCACCCGCGTCGACATGTGGTCGGGCTCCCGCGTGGGCAATGCTGACCTTGGCGCGAATCGCCGCCGGATCGCCCGCTTCTTCAAGGACCTCGACCGTAGACTCCAAGCCCGGAGATAGCAGCGGCGTCAGGAGACCGCCACCGGCTGCGCCT
>CP070722.1:2228518-2240835 GCA_020350785.1 Gemmatimonadota bacterium | reverse complement strand
CGGGGAGAGGTGGCCGAGAGGCTTAAGGCGGCACCCTGCTAAGGTGTTGGGGGCGTTTGCCCCTCGTGGGTTCGAATCCCACCCTCTCCGCCATAGGATGCTGCGCGGGGTTGAGCCTCGAACGACGGGGCCCAGCCCCGCTTTCTTGCGGTGACACAGCCCATGACCGGACTGCCACGAGTGCGCTTCGCCCCCAGCCCCACCGGCTACCTTCATGTGGGCGGCGCCCGCACCGCGCTCTTCAACTGGCTGTTCGCCCGACACGCGGGCGGCGTCTTCGTCCTCCGCATCGAGGACACCGACCGCGAGCGCAGCCAGGAAGAGCTCACTACGGCGATCCTCGACGGCCTCGGTTGGCTGGAGCTCGATTGGGATGAGGGGCCCTACCATCAGGCGGACAACATCGAGCGGCACCGAGCCGATGCCACGCGCCTGCTGGCCTCGGGATCGGCGTACCGTTGCTTCTGCACGCCGGAGATGCTGGAGGAGATGCGCGCGGAAGCGAAGCGGCACGGAACGGCTGCCGCCTACGACGGTCGCTGCCGGCGGGTCGGCGCGGAAGAGGCACAGCGGCGGGCCGAGGCGGGGGAAGCGCACACGCTTCGCTTCCGTATGCCGCCGGGGGAGACGGCCTGGAACGATCTGGTGGGAGGTGAGACGCACTTTCAGAACGCCGATATCGAGGATTTCATCGTGCTGCGTTCGGACGGTACGCCTACCTACAACCTGGCGGTCGTCTCCGACGATGTGGCGATGCGTATTACGCACGTGATCCGTGGCGCTGACCATATCTCCAATACCCCTAAGCAGATCCGGATCTACGAGGCCCTGGGCGCTGCCGTACCCGTCTTCTGTCACGTCCCACTGATCCTGGGCCCGGACGGCAAGCGGCTGTCGAAACGGCATGGCGCCACGGCAGTGGGAGAGTACCACAAGATGGGCCTATTGCCTCAGGCCATGGTCAACTTCCTGGCGCTGTTGGGCTGGTCGCCGGGTGAGGATCTGGAGTACATGGAGCTGACTGAACTGGTCGACCGTTTCAGCTTGGGGCGTATTAACAGGAAGCCGGCGGTTTTCGATCACGACAAGCTGGAGTGGCTGAACGGTCTGCACCTCGCCGCGTTGGCACCCTCGCAGCTCGCCCGGATCGTCGGCCCGTTGTTGATTGAGGCGGAGATTACGACAGAGCGGGAACTTGAGGAACGGGATTCTTGGTTCGCGAGCGTACTCGAGGTATTGAAGGGACGCGCGCGCACTTCCGTCGAGTTCGCTCAGCGCGCGCGTCCGTTCTTCGGCGGCGCAGTCGAGTATGAAGCGCAGGCCGCAGCCAAACACTGGAAGGATGGGCCGGCCGTGGCCGAGCGCTTGGGTCGGCTACGCCAGACGTTGGACGATTCCATGGAGTGGAGCGAAGAGAGCTTGGAGCGCCAAGTGCGTGCGATAGCTGAAGATATGGAAATCGGCGCCGGGAAGCTGATTCATCCGCTGCGCCTGGCGCTCACGGGCTCGGCCGTGAGTCCCGGGATCTTCGAGGTGATGAAGTTGATGGGTAAGCCGCTGGTGCTGAGTCGTATCGATGATGCGTTGAGACGACTCGCTGACGAATGACGTGTGACCTCGATGCTTGACGCGCAGTATTTCGTCGCCTAGACTGAGCAGTGCATCATCTCCATCGACTTTGTGAGTGCGGCGGCTTAGTTTCGCCTTAGAGTCTAGAACAGATTTTCTTTTTGAGAACGTTCTCGGTTAGAGCGCGTGATCGCCAAGCGATTGCGAGGGGATACTCAGCCCCTGGATTTTGTTCCGGACCGCTCGCCGGGTAAGGGAGGTTCCCCCGATGTCCGAAGTGCTCACTCCCATCGAGCGGCGCATCTACAACTATCTCGTCGATTACTTGAAGCGGGAGACCTTCCAGCCCAGCATCCGGGAGATCGGCGCTAAGTTCGGCATTCGCTCGACGAAGACGGTCACCGAGCATCTCCAGTCATTGCAGCGGAAAGGCTACCTGGACCGGGCGCCGTCTCGGTCGCGGGCGCTGAAGATTCTGGGGCTGAACCTCTCACCCCAGACCTACACTATCCCCCTGTACCGCAATGGCTTCTCGGATTCGGGCGATGATGAGGTGGAGGCGCGTTTCGACCTCGACCGCTCGCTCGCCTGCTCGGCCCACTGCTTCTTCGTGAAGGCGCACGGTGACGGGCTGGGCGAGCAGGGGGTTCTGGACGGGGACCTCATCCTGGTGGACCCCTGCCAGGAGGTCGCCGAGTCCGAGACGCTTGTCTATGATCGGGCCGGCAATACCGAGCTCAGGGTCGCCGAGCGAGGGAGCCCCGTGCTGAACGGTGACGGGGTGCCAGGGAACGGCGGGTCGGGCCCTCGTTATCTCGGTGTCGCGCGCGCCGTGTTACGCAGTCTGTCCCCCCGGTAGCGGACTGGCTACTGTCCCAAACCAAAAAGCGGCGCTGGATGTGCGGGGACCTCTATGAGTGTCGATGAGACGCGCTGGATGGAGGTGGCCCTGGAGGAAGCGCGTGCCGGGGCGGCCCGTGGTGAAGTTCCGGTCGGCGCCGTGGTCGTCTGCGGTGAGGAGTTATTCGCGCGCGGCCACAATCGCACACGCGAGCTGGCTGATCCCACCGCCCACGCCGAGATCCTGGCGCTGCGCGCCGCGGCGGCCCGCGTTGGAGATTGGCGACTGGACGGCTGTACGATGTACGTCACCCTGGAGCCCTGTGCCATGTGCGCCGGCGCGCTCGTGCTTGCGCGGATTGACCGGCTGGTCTTCGCGGCGCGCGACCCGAAGGCCGGCATGTGCGGCAGTCTGGGCAACATCCCTCAGGACGATCGTCTGAATCACCGCATCTCGGTCGATGAAGGGCTTCTGGCCGATGAGGCCGGCGATCTACTTCGCGAGTTCTTCCGCGAAAGGCGCTAGAGATGAGGTCGAGGTCGCGGGTGCTGGTCGCGGACGAGCTCAAACACTTCTTGCAGTTCATCGATGTCTCCTCCGATGTCGAGATCGAGTTCCTGGCGGCAGACGACCCGGTTCCGGAGGGGGATTACGTCGGCCTGCTGCCTCTTCTGTCGCGCCGGATCGACGAGGCCGTGCTCGATCGCCTGCCGCAACTTCGGGTGGTGGCCAACTACGCCGTGGGCTACGACAACCTCGATCTGGGGGTCCTGCGAGCGCGGGGCGTAGCCGCGTCCAACACGCCGGACGTACTCACTGAGGCCACCGCCGATCTGACCTGGGCACTGATCATGGCCGCCAGCCGACGGCTGGGAGAGGCCGAGAGGCGCGCCCGGGAGGGCGAATGGCGCTGGCATCCAACCATGCTCTTGGGAATCGATCTGCGGGGCCGGACCCTCGGCCTGCTGGGCGCCGGCCGGATCGGGCGAGCGGTGGGCAAGCGGGCGCCGCCTTTCGGGCTGAAGGTTGCGTACTGGGATCGGGTGGCGCAGCCCGCATTCGAGTCGGCGATCGGCGCCCGACGGATCGAGAAGCTGGCGGACCTGCTGGCGGCCGCGGACATCGTATCGATACACGTCCAGCTAAGTTCCGAGACGGCTGGCCTTATCGGGGCCGCGGAGCTGGGCGCGATGAAGGATGGCGCGATCCTGATCAACACGGCGCGGGGCGGAATAGTGGATGAGGAAGCGTTGTGTGCGGCGCTGGAGTCGGGGAAGTTGCGTGCCGCCGGACTGGACGTATACGAGAACGAGCCCGAGATCAGAGACTGTCTCAAGCGTGCTCCCAACCTGATTCTGCTGCCGCACATCGGAAGCGCCACCGAGGGAACGCGACGCAGCATGTTCGAGCTTGCCTGGTCGAATCTGATGCGCGGGATTCGGGGCGAGCCGCTGCTCACGCCCATCTAGCTCTAGCGCTGAGACGCCACTATCGCTTGCCGGATGATCTGGCGCGCGCCGGTGACGATGCCGTTAGCGCCGGGCCGTCGTTGTGTCAGGCCTAGCCGAGAACCTCGCCGGACGGTTTGCCGAAGACACGCAGCAAGATGAAGAGCACGGCGATACCCAGCAGATAGGAGATGAACCAGGGCAGGCCGTAGGCGGTGGGGATGTCACCGACCAGCATGCCGACCACGGCAACGGCAAGCGCGTACGGGAGCTGGGTGCGCACGTGGTCGACGTGATCGGACGCCGACGCCATCGAGCTGAGCACCGTCGTATCGGAGATCGGTGAGCAGTGGTCGCCGAAGATCGCTCCGGCCAGCACGGAGCTGATGGTTCCGAGGAGCACGGTGTAGTGCGCATCGGCGGTGAAACCGGCACCTCCGCCCAAAGACACCGCCAGCGGGACCACGAGCGGGATGAAGATCGCCATGGTCGCCCAGGAGGTGCCCGTGGCGAAGGCGGTGAGCGCGGCGGCGACGAACACGGAGACGGGAAGCAGGCGGAGCGGGAAGCCGGCGGTCTCGAGGATGTGGCTGACGTACCGTGCCGTGCCCACGGCCTCGGTGGCGGCGCCCAGCGACCAGGCCAGCACCAGGATCACCATGGCGAGCACCATCGCGCGCATGCCGCCGGCCCAGGCCCCAATCGCCTCCGTGGCCCGCAAGATTCTCTGGGCGGTAGCCAGGGCGAAGGCGACCAGTACGCCGGCCAGCGACCCCCAGAGCAGTGCGTTGAAGGTATTCGCCGCCCCCAGGACCTCCCTGAGCGGGCCCGGGCCGCCGAGGCTGGCGCGTCCGTCGAAGTAGAGCCCCAAGAGCACGACCACGACGACCGTGGCCACGGGGGCAGCCGCGTTGAACCAGCGGAGCGGGGTCCCCTCCTTCGGCTCCATCGTCTCCGCCGTCGTGTCCACCATCAGTTGCGCCCCGGTCCTGTAAAGCCCTGCGCCGCGGGCGGCGCGCCGCTCCGCCGGCAGCATGGGACCGAAGTCGCGCTGGGTCCAGGCGACCAGGAAGACCATGCAGAGCGCCAGGATCGGGTAGAACAGGTACGGGATCGTGCTGATGAAGACGGTGAAGGGGCTGGCCCCGCTCAACTGGGCCGTCAGGCTCGGGTCGGAAGCGGAGGTCTGGGCGGCCGCCGCCTGCAATCCGTCGGCGATCAGCGAGATCTCGTATCCGGCCCAGGTCGATACGAAAATGATCGCGGCGACGGGAGCGGCCGTCGAGTCGACGAGGTAGGCAAGCTTTTCCCGAGAGATGCGCAGCCGGTCGGTGATCGGCCGCATCGTGTTCCCGACGATCAGCGTGTTGGCGTAGTCGTCGAAGAAGATGGCGAGTCCCGCGAAGAAGGTGGCGAGCTGGCCGCGCCGGCGATTGGTGGCGAGGGGCGCGACCGCCTCTACTATCCCTCGCGTTCCACCGCTGCGCCCCATGAGGCCGACCATGCCGCCGAGCATTAGACTGAAGATGATGATGGCGGCGTGATCGGGGTGGGCCAGGGCCGGAGCGATGAAGGTGTCGATCGAGCGCAAGGTCGCGGCGATCGGGTTGAGACCGGCAATGAACAGCGCACCAAGCCAGACCCCCGCGAACAGGGAAATGACGACCTCGCGGGTGATCAGGGCCAGCGCAATGGCGAGCAACGGTGGCAGAATGCTGAGCCAGCCCGGGAAGAACAGAGCGCTGAAGTCCGCGCGCTCTCCCGCGACCACGACGTGCAAGGGAAGATCGGCGCGGCGCGAGACGATGAGATCGGCGACCTCGACCTCGTCACCGGGTGCGGCGGTGCCGCTGGCCAAGACGGCGCCGTCCCGCGCGCGCTCGATTCGCCACTCCAGTGAGTCGAGGTCGGGCGGCACGATGAAGCGAAGAGCGAACGGCACGTGGGCCAGGATCGTCTTCGGGCCGCGCGGTGAAAAGGCGGCCTCGGGCTGAACGGTCGCCGAGGCGGCTGTCGAGCGCGCGAGAAGGATCAGCAGCGCAAGGAGAACGCGTCGTCGCATAGGCCCCCGGGTTGAGGAAGGAGTGGGGGGATCATAGGAGTCGAGCTGCGGGTTGTAAAGGGAAGTGGCGGGCCGCGAACGAGTGCTGCCAGTGGCCTAACGCGTTGACACTGCTGCAGGTAAGCTGCTATACTGGCCGCGGCGAGACCGCAGGAGTGGGGCGGCAGGGAGAAGCGTGCAGAGTCAATCAAACTACATCGTCATGGACGAGCGAGCCGTGCGGCGCGCGATCGCGCGCATGGCCCGTGAGATCGTGGAAAGGAACGCCGGGACGGCGGGCCTGGTGTTGGTTGGCATACATCGCAGGGGCGTCGAGCTGGCGGAGCTGCTAGCCGACGAGATCACGAAGGTTGAGGGTCAGAAGATCCCGCTCGGCACCCTTGACATCACGCTGTATCGCGATGATTTGAGTGTGATCGGGCCACGCCCCGTCATCGCTTCCAGCGACATTCCGCAACACATCGAAGGTCGCAGCGTCGTCATCGTCGACGACGTTTGCTACACGGGGCGAACGGTGCGTGCGGCGATGGATCATCTTGCCGATTTCGGCCGCCCGGCCCGCATCTTTCTGTGCGTGCTGGTAGATCGTGGCGGCCGCGAGCTACCGATCCAACCAGACTTCGTGGGTCGACATTTCGACTTGACACCGGCCGAGGACGTGGCCGTGCTCGTACCGGCAGAGGATGGCCAGCTGGGAGTGGAACTCCGAAGGACGGAGCCAGATTGACGGCGACGGTGAAATTCGGCAAGGACCTCACCGGCCTCGAGGGGCTCAGCGTCGAGCAGATCGCGACGGTCCTCGATGTGGCCGAGCCCTTCAAAGAGATCAGTGAGCGCCCCATCAAGAAGGTCCCAGTCCTGCGGGGCAAGACCATCGTAAACCTCTTCTACGAGCCCTCGACTCGCACGCGGGTCTCCTTCGAGTTCGCCGAGAAACGGCTCTCGGCTGATACGGTGAACATATCGGGGGCCGGCTCGTCGATCGTCAAAGGCGAGAGCCTGGTCGACACCGCACGGAACCTCGAGGCGATGCGGATCGACATGGTCGTCATTCGCCACGGATCTTCCGGGGCCTCGCAGTTCCTGGCCGAGCGCATCCCATCGAACGTGATCAACGCGGGCGACGGCCAGCACGAGCACCCGACGCAGGGTCTGCTCGACATGCTGACGATGAGGGATCAGTTGGGCACGCTAGCGGGGAAGAAGGTGTGCATCGTCGGCGACATCCTGCATTCGCGAGTCGCGCGCTCGAACATCTGGGGATTGGGCAAGATGGGCGCCGAGCTGGCGGTCTGTGGGCCACCGACGCTCATACCGCATGGGATCGAGGAGATGGGCGTTCGGGTCCTCAAGCGGATCGAAGAGGCGATTGAATGGGCTGACGTGTTGAACGTTCTGAGATTGCAGCTCGAGCGGATGAAAGCGGGCTACATACCGTCACTGCGCGAGTACAACCGCTTCTTCGGCCTGACGGTCGGCAAGCTCGAGAAGGCGGCGCGTGACATCCTCATCCTGCACCCGGGCCCGATGAACCGCGGAGTCGAGATCGACTCACAAGTCGCCGATGGCCCGCATTCGGTGATCCTCCAGCAGGTCACCAACGGTGTCGCCATCCGCATGGCGGTGCTCTATCTGCTTGCCGGCGGCTCGCCGGAGCGGGCGGAAGCCGCCAAAGGAGGTAGGCGCACATGAGCCGGCCTATCGTGCTTCGAGGTGGCCGTGTCATCGATCCGTCGTGTCGACGTGACGAGCGACTGGACGTTCTGTTGATCGACGGGCGCGTCGCGGAGCTGGGCCGCGATCTGCCGGCCCCCGACGGCGGTGAGGACATCGATGTCGCCGGGCTGGTGGTGGCGCCCGGACTGGTGGATTTGCACGTCCATCTGCGCGAGCCGGGCGATGAGCACAAGGAGACGATCACCTCGGGCGCCCGGGCGGCGGTGGCCGGCGGTTTCACTTCGATCTGCGCCATGCCCAACACGCGGCCGCCCATCGACGATCCGGCGGCCGTCGGCTTTGTGCGGGCCGAGGGCGAGCGGGCCGGCTATGCCCGTGTCTACCCCGTGGGTGCGGTGAGCATCGGGCTCAAGGGCGAGGAGATGACCGAGATCGGCGAGCTGGTGGCGGCCGGGGCCATCGCCGTGACCGACGATGGCCGGCCCGTCTGGGATTCCGGTCTGGCGCGCCGGACCATGGAGTATACGCGCGCCTTCGATATACCGTTCTTCTCGCATAGCGAGGATCTGGGACTGAGCGGCGCTGGCGTGATGTACGAGGGAAGCGTGTCGACGGCGCTGGGTTTGCGTGGAATCCCGAACGCCGCCGAAGACGTCGCCGTCGCGCGTGAATGCATGATTGCCGAGCTGACTGGCGGACAGCTGCACGTGCTGCACGTTTCGACGCGCGGCTCGGTAGAGGTCATCCGCGCCGCGAAGGCGCGGGGTGTGTGGGTGTCGGCCGAGGTGACTCCGCACCACCTGGCGCTGACGGATGAGGCGGTTCGCGGCTACCGCACCGAAGCCAAGATGAACCCTCCGCTGCGGTCGGCTGCTGACGTGCAGGCCGTACGCGACGCGCTGGTGGCCGGTGTGATCGATTGCATTGCAACGGATCACGCTCCCCACCACTATGAAGACAAGGAGCGCGAGTTCGATGACGCGCCTTTCGGCGTCATCGGGCTGGAGACAGCGCTGGGTGTGTCTATGCGGGAGCTCGTGGTGGGCGGCCGGCTGGATCTGATAGAGCTGATCGATCGCCTGTCCACGCGGCCTGCCCGTATCGCTCGCCTTCCCGCCGGTACGTTAGTCGAGGGCTCGCCGGCTGATGTCGTGGTCATCGATCCGGACGAGCGCTGGGTCTGCGACGCGAGTCGGTTTCTGAGCCTGAGTCGGAACACCCCGTTTGCTGGTGAGGAACTCGTAGGCAGGGTGGTGATGACGCTAGTTGGCGGTCGCGTGGTCTATGACCGCCGGGATGACCGAAAGGCTGCCCGCGAGGGTGTCGAGGTGACTTGAGATGTCTGACGAAGTATTCCGTGAGGTAGATGGACTGCTCAAAGAGCGCGAGAAGTACGAGGGATGGCTCTCACGCCTGGAGGCGGAGAAGAGCGCGGCCACGGAACGCGCGTACCAGCGAGTGCGTTCCGATTACCAGAAGCGCCTCCAGGACGTGCTGGCCAAGCTGCGCGTGCACAGCGACGCGGTTCACGGCAAGCTGCGCGAGATGGAGGGGATGCTGGCTGGGCTCGAGGATCAACGCGAGCGGCGGGCCGAAGAGCTGGACGAGGCCCGGCTACGCCGCAGCGTAGGCGAGTATCGCGACGACGGACAGTGGCGTGAGATGGAAAGCCAGCTGGTCGACTCCCTCAAGAAAGCGGACGACGAGCTCAGCGGCGCGCAGGACGAGATCCAACGGCTGGAGAACATTCTGGATGTGGTCCAGCAGGCGGAGCGCCCGCAAACGCCGCCGAAGCCACGAGCGCCTGCCCCCACGGCACCGCCGGCGCCTCCCGGACCGCCGCCCGGAGGTGGGCGCCCGCAGCCGGCCGCACCCGTGGCCGAGGGGCCACCCAGAGCGGCGGCACAGCCCAAGCCCACGACGCCAGCCCCGGAGCCGCCGGCGGTAAAGCATGGGCCGGCACCAGCAGCGGCGCCGCCAGCGCCACCCAAGCCCGCGGTGGAGGAGGCAGGAGTCTCGCTTGGCGAGCTGGTTCTGGAGGATGGGGACATGGAGGGGTTCGCGGTGGAGACGGGTGGCGAGGGGCCGGCGCCTTCCGCCGCGGAAGCGGCCTCCAGCGCTGCCGGGGGTGCGGCGGGCGGAGAGTCGGTCGGCGATGAGCTTGCCTTCCTGGAGTCGTTGTCGCTGAGTGGCGGGGAGGATACGGAGTCCTTCTCGTTTCTGGAGCAACACGGGAGCGGGACGCCGCAGACGATCATCTGCCCGCACTGCTCGGCGGCCAACGATCCGGCCGAATGGTACTGCACGGAGTGTGGGGAAGAGCTACCGGCAGAGTAACGCAGGGGGCAGGGAACAAGAACAGGGCGGAAGCGAGCTGCGCTCGCTTCCGCCCTGCTGGCTCTGGGCGAGGACCGAGCTCAGATCGTACCGCCCAAACGCTTCACATGCGCGGCCAACCGGCTCTTCGAGCGAGCCGCCCGATTGCGGTGGATCATGCCACGGCTGGCGGCGCGATCCAGTAGCTTTACTGCCCGGCGATAAGACGTCATCGCCTGTTCGGGGTCGGCCGCAGTGCGGACCTTCTTCACGGCGGTCCTCAGGCGGCTACGGACCGCCTTGTTGTCCAGGCGCCGTCGCTCGTTTTGCCGCAGGCGTTTGGCTGCCGACTTGGTGTTTGGCACGACTTTCAGTCCTCCGGTCTCTTGGTCGCTGGAGAGCGGCGGCGTTCAGCCCAATTCTATCGACCGCGCCGCTACCCCCGGTCAGGTATGAGGCCGGGGTAAGGATATCCGGCTCGCTGGAAGGTGTCAACCGGAGAAGTCCAGCTTTGACAGGCAATTTCGGCAGATTTAAGTTGGTCGCGGTGATCTCGATTTGCCCCGCAGCTACGCTGGCACGGCGCTCGTTCTCGGAGCCGCCTCGGATCTCCGAGTCGCCTGACCCGGGCATCGCTCGGAGCGACCGGCCGTCCTTTCCGGCCGACGGGTGCCGCGCGATCGTCAGCGAAGGACATTGCGAGGGCTGGCAGCCTATGGGCTTGAGTCGTGGAGGGTGGGGATGAGGCTCCCGACGCCGGCGGGTTCGCGTATCGCCGAGGTTGAAGAGCGTTTCGTCGTAGACCTCGAGCGTTTTCAGGGTCCGCTCGACCTGTTGCTGCACCTCATTCGATCTCAGGACATCGACATCTTCGATATTCCGATCTCGGAGATCACGGCGCAATTCGTCGCTGCTATCGAGAAGGTGGAGAAGCGGCTCTCGCTGGAGCGTGCGGGCGAGTTTCTGGAAATGGCGGCGACTCTGGTCCGCATCAAGGCCCAGATGCTGCTGCCGCGGCGCGACGACCTGCTGGAAGACGAGGACCCGCGGTCGGAACTCGTCCGGCGGCTGCTCGAGTACGAGCTCTTCCGCGAGATTGCCTACACACTGGCCGATGCCGAGGCCGAACGAGCCCATCACCACGGCAAGGGCTACGTCGAGCCGCGGCCACCACCCAAGGCTTCGGAGCTGCCTTTACGGTTGACGCTGGAGGAGCTTCTGGAGGTGGCGGCCTCGCTGCCGGCGCCTCCGGAGAGGCGCCCTCACCGCGCGCCGGTGAGACCGGTGACGGTGGACGAGAAGATCGAGCTCTGGTTCGAAGCGCTCAAGCGCAAGGCGCGTGTGCCGTTTGAGTGGTTCGTGAAGCGGTGGAAGACGCGCATTCACGCTGTCATGTCGTTCCTTGCCTGTCTCGAGCTGGCCAAGCGCGGCCGGGTTCGGCTCCGCCAGGAACGACACTTTGGAACTCTCTGGGTATTCCGCGGTGAAGACGACGAGGATCGTTGAGGCCGTCCTGTTCGCCAGCGAGACGCCGTTGACTACGGCGGAGATCGCGCGCGCCAGTGGTGAGATCACCGCTGCCGACGTCGAGTCGGCGATCGATGAGTTGCGCCAGGAGTACGAGCAGGAGGAGCGAGCTTTCCAGATCTATCCACTCGGCGATGGATACCAGATCCTCACGCGTCCCGAGTACGCCGCCTATCTGGAGCGGCTGGATTCGGTCACGCGTACCGTGCGTCTGTCGCGAGCGGCGCTGGAGACGCTGGCAATCATAGCCTTCCGACAGCCGGTCGGACGTCTGGAGATCGAAGAGGTCCGCGGGGTCAGTGTGGCCGGCGTTCTGAGAAACCTCCAGGAGCGCGGACTGATAGAGGTGGTCGAGCGGGCCGAGGGCCTGGGGCGGCCGCTGCTCTACGGTACGACCAGAAAGTTCCTGGATCACTTCGGCCTGCGCTCTCTCGAGGACCTGCCGCGGCCGGAGGATCTGCAGATCAGCTTGCGAGCCGAGGAATGACTTCGGTGGCGAAGGCTCGGCGCGAGCCGATCAGGCTGCAGAAGTACCTATCACGCGCAGGCATCGCATCGCGCCGGGAAGGCGAGCGGCTCATCGCTGCGGGCCGTGTCAGCGTGGACGGGGCTATCGTGACCGAGATGGGGACGCGAGTCGTCCCCGGCGAGCAGGTCGTCTGCGTGGATGGCCAGCCGCTGGTATTGCGCTCGGCGCGCTGGATCGCTCTCTACAAGCCGGCTGGTTATCTGACTACGCGAAGGGACGAGCACGGTCGGTCGACCGTATACTCGCTGCTGCCGGCGGGCGACGAGGATCTCTTTCACGTGGGCCGACTGGATCGTGAGACCGAGGGATTGTTGATCCTGACCAACGATGGCGAGCCGGCTCACCGCT
>CP070722.1:2201433-2228418 GCA_020350785.1 Gemmatimonadota bacterium | reverse complement strand
CCGGGCGCTCTGCGGGAGGCAGCCGCCTGGCTGGCGTCCCAAGAGCCGCTGGCAGGCGAGATCCACATTTTGACAGATTTGCAGGCCGCCTCGGCAAGGGTGGCGACCGCAGACACCAGCGATCTGGCTCTCAGGAGCCGCGGGCTGACCGTGATCGGCTTTGCGCCACAGCTCGAGGGAAGGTCGAACGGCACGCCGGCCGAGCCCGTTCCAGAGGAGGAGCCCCTGACCGCCGGCCGGAGGACGGCCGTCTCGGTCCCTCTCAGCTTCTTCGGTCCTGAGGTGCCACCTGACCCCGCTGTCGTCCGTCTGCTGATCGGAGACGACGTGGTCGCCGTCGGCGAAGCCCGCTTCGGCGAGGCAGCTCTCCTGTTGTTGCCGTCGTTTGAGCCCGGCTGGGCTCAGGGTCGCGCAGAGATCGACCTGCACGGTCTGGCCATCGATGATCGACGCTATTTCAGCTGGCCCACGCGCCCGTCTGTCGGCGTCGCCATCGTCGGTGATCCCGGCCATTTCGTCGCCGACGCGGTGGCGACGCTTCAGGAGGCCGGCCGGCTTCGCTTGGCAGCCTCCGCTGCGGCCGACGTCTGGATAGCGGCTGGGGGCAACGGGTTGCAGGAGGGTCTCGCCGGCGGCAGGTCGGTCGTTGTACTCCCGCCTGTTGACCCCCTCGAACTGCCACAGCTCAACTCGCGACTCGAGCGAGCACGTGTGCCGTGGCGATACCGGCCCGGCCCGGCGGCGGGGTCGACGCGCCTATCACCGGTGGATTGGCTCCCCGGCCTTCGCGATGCTGAGGTGCGAGACCTCTATGAGCTCACACCGAGCACGCTTGCCACCCTCGACACCGCACTCGTGAGCACGACCAGCGGAGAGACCTGGCTGGTCCGAGGCGCTACGCCCGCAGGAGCCGCCTACCTACTTCTGGCATCGCCGCTCGTACCCGAGTCGATCGACCTGCCAGTGACCGCCGCTATGCTCCCCTTCGTTGACGCGCTAATCGGCGATTGGGCGCGGCGGAGTAGCAGGGTTCAAAGTAACTTTGACGGGCCGGCGAGAATGCGGCTACCTCCTCGAGCTCGCTCGATCTCTCTGCCCGACGGCACTGCCTTGACGGTCGAGGGTGGCGCGCCATTTCGAGCCGAGCAGCCGGGCAACTACCGCGTAACTGACGGCGATTCGCTGATCATGGCCTTCTCCGTGAACGCCCCACTGCGAGAGTCCGATCTCTCGCAGGGCCAGCCCGAAGCTCTTCAGGCGGCGCTTCCAGACGCCGCCTGGTATTGGGTGAGGGATGCCAGCATCGAAGAATGGCAGAACGCGGTCTATCGGGAACGTCGCGGACGGCCGGCCTGGCGACCCCTTGTTGTGCTCCTTCTGGCTGTTTCTATTGTCGAGGCCGTGATCGCCGCAGCCGGCCGCCGCCGTGAGACGGCCACCGGCCCGACGGATCACCGGAAGTAACCGAATTCGAGGAACAACGCGCTGCATCCGTGATCATAGAAAGCCTGCGTAGCACGCCCGAATTCCGGCGCTTGCGCGACCGATTGCCACGTCCCGGCCAACAAATCGATCTCGCCGGATTGGGCGGATCTGCCGCCGTCGTGCTCAGCGTCGCTCTCGCCGAAGCCGGCTCGAATCGGGGCCTGCTCGTCGTCGCGCCGGGCGCCGCCGATGCCGAGGAGGTGGAGGCCGACCTCGCCGCCTTGATGCCCGGCCGCACGCTCGTGTTCCCCCAGCGCGAGTCTATCCACCCCGACCTCGCCGATCCACACATCGAGATCTCCGCACGCCGAGTCGAGGCGCTCCAATCGGCCATCTCGGGACGTACCCGCATCATGGTGACGACGGCCAGGGCGTTGGCCGAGCGTTTCCCCGTCCCTCACAGCTGGAGGGATCTCGAGTTTCGGATCGAGCTGGGCAGCGATGTCGGGCGCGACCAACTGGCGGCCCACCTCGAGAAGGTCGGCTATCGTCAAGTCTCGATGGTGGAGGCAGTAGGTGAGTTCTCGCTGCGCGGTGGAATCCTGGATGTCTATCCCATTACGACCATTGACCCGGTCCGCATCGAGTTCTGGGACGATCACATCGAATCGATCCGCTCATTCGATGTTTTGGACCAGCGTTCGCTCTCGCGCCTGGAAGGTGTCCGTCTCCTGCCAGTCAGCTTCAATCACGAGACGACCGGGGCAGAGAGTCGAGATGAACCGAATGATCGTCTGGGATCCCTGCCGGAGCTGCTTCCCGAATCCGCGCTCGTCGTCCACTTGAGCCTCGAATCCGAACTGGAGGAGCGCCGCCGCGTGTGGTCGGAGTTGTGCCGGCGCACCGAGACGCCCGACCGCTATCAGCATTCCCCTGACTCCGTCACGAAGCTCCTCTCGGGATTCGCCAGGCTCCGCGTCATCGAGGATGCCGAGGCGGCGGACATCGACTTCCGCATTCGTGCCGCACCGGTGATAGACCGGCACATCGATCGGCTTGGCGCGGCGGTGGTCGAGGCGGTCGGCGCCGAGGCTCGCGTGCTGATCCTCTGCGACAATGATGGCCAACTCGAGCGCCTGGAGGAGATACTTCGCGACACGGTCGGCGAGCGGGTCCTCGCCAAGATATCTCTGGGTCTCGGTCCCGTGGCCCGCGGCTTCGTCGCCCCCACGGCCGACCCGCCACTCTGGCTGTTCACCGACCACGAGATCTTTCGCCGCGCCCGGCGTCCTCAGCAGCGTCCCCGCACCGTCGGGCGCGCCGCTCTCGAAACTCTGACGGCGTTGGCGCCCGGTGACTACATCGTTCATATGGACCACGGGATCGGTCGCTACCGCGGACTCGAACGCGTCAGGATCGGTGGCGAGGAGCTCGAGACGCTGGTCATCGAATACTGTGGCGGCGACGTCCTGCGCGTTCCCCACTACCGCTCGGACCTAATAGAGCGCTGGCTCGTCGAGAGCTCTGCTGAGGAGGCGCGGCCCGCTCCGAAACTGGATCGCCTGGGCGGCAAGAGCTGGCAGCGACTGAAGCGGCGGACCACCGATGCGATCCAGGCCATGGCCGCCGAGCTACTGGAGCTGTATGCGGCACGACAGGTTTCGACCTCGCACGCCTACTCACCCGACACCCGTTGGCAGCGCGAGATGGAGTCGGCGTTCATCTACGAGGAGACACCCGACCAGGAGCGCGTGGCAGATCAGGTCAAACGCGCCATGGAGCAGCCTCGCCCCATGGATCTGCTGATCTGCGGGGATGTCGGCTACGGCAAGACCGAGATTGCCATCAGAGCCGCCTTCAAGGCGGTGCAAGACGGCAAGCAGGTCGCCGTTCTCGCGCCCACGACCGTTCTCGTCGAACAGCATACCCAGACGTTTCGAGCCCGACTCGCGGAGTATCCGGTCGTCATCGAATCGCTCTCCCGTTTCCGCACCCCGAATGAGCAGAAGGCCGTTGTTCGCCGCCTGCTGGAAGGCTCCGTCGATATCGTGATCGGAACGCACCGGCTCGTATCACCGGATGTGAGGTTCAAGGATCTCGGACTACTCGTGATCGACGAGGAGCAGCAGTTTGGGGTCTCTCAGAAGGAGCGTCTCAAGGCATTGAAGCAAAGCGTGGATGTGCTCACTATGACCGCCACGCCAATCCCGCGGACGCTTCACCTTTCCCTGAGCGGCCTGCGCGACCTGTCGGTCATCCGCACGCCGCCGCGGAACCGACAGCCGATCATCACCCACATGTTGACCTGGGAAGATCAGATCATCGAGGACGCCATTCGCCTGGAGGTCTACCGCGGCGGACCGGACTTCTTCTTACACCAACGGGTCGAATCGAAACGGGAGGTGGCGGCGAAGGTGTGTCGGCTTGTCCCAGATCTCCGCGTCGAGATCGCCCACGGCCAGATGCCGGAGCGCCGTCTCGAGAAGGTGATGACCGAGTTCGTGCGCGGCGATATCCAGGTGCTCGTGGCAACAGCCATCATCGAGAACGGCCTGGACGTCCCGAACGCCAATACGATGATCGTGCACCGCGCCGATTACTTCGGCCTGGCCCAGCTCTATCAGTTGCGCGGCCGAGTCGGCCGCTCTCATCAGCGTGCTTACTGCTACCTCGTCGTTCCACCCAACCTGCCTCCCGATACCGAGCGGCGGCTCCACCTGCTGGAAAAGCATACCGAGCTGGGCGCCGGCTACCGCCTCGCCCTCAAAGACCTCGAACTGCGAGGCGCCGGCAACCTGCTGGGTACCGAGCAGTCTGGCTTCGCCCATGCCGTCGGCTTCGATACCTACCTCCGCTTGCTCGAGGCTGCGGTGGCAACACTGCGGGCCGGCACGGACACTGTCAGTGGCGCGGGGACCAGGATCCCGGAGGTGTCGATCTCCGGAGCCACTTACATACCTGACAGCTACATTCCGGACGAAGGACAGAAGCTCGACTTCTATCGCCGGCTCTCCAAAGTGAGGGATCTCCGCGAGCTGGAGCGGCTGTCAGCCGAGTTGCGCGATCGATTCGGCCGCCTGCCGGAAGAAGGGCAGCGCCTGATCAATTCATCCAAGATCAGGATCCTGGGGGGGCACATCGGGGTCGAACGCGTACTCGCATCACCGGGCTCGGTGCGCTTAAACTTCAGGCACGGCGTCATCCCGAAGCTCACGGCTCTTCGAGAAGCGATGGCGGGTCGCGAAGTCGAGGTCGAGGTGCGGCGGTTGCAGCCGCTCTCGCTCGTCTTCCGCATACCCGGGTCGGAGGGTGACATAAGTCCGATCGCAGTCGAAGCGCTCGAACGCCTGCTTCAGGAGCAAGGCGAACTCGTAACCACAGGACAGACATGAACAATCACCGGTCACTATTCATCCTGGTCAGCCTCACGCTGGCGGCTTGCTCGCCGTTCCGCGATGCGATGCAAGGACACCAGCAGGCCGTGGCCCGCGTCGACGGATACGAGCTCACGGTAGAACATGCCGCCCAGTTGCTGGCGAACGGACGCCCGGAGAGCATCCCGACGCACCCCAGCACTGTCGATCGATTGGCCAGCCTCTGGATCGGGTACACCATTTTGGCGAGCGAGCTCGTCAGTGAGGACACTTTCACCAACATCGATTTCGCGGCTGCGAACTGGTTCGATTTTGACCAAGAGCTGGTCTGGAAACTCTGGGAAGCGGCCATCGTCGCTCCCTCACGTTTGACCGACGAGCAGCTTCGGGAAGGTTACGAGCGCGACCAGCCCTACGCGAGGGCCGACGCCCTGCATATCCTGATCCGTGTGCCCGAAAACGCTTCACAGGCGGTGGCTGACAGCCTGGGCGCCCTGGCGGAGCGCATTAGAGATCGGGCAGCGGCCGGCGAGAACTTCGAAGATCTGGCAAGGCAATACTCGGACGATCCCGCAACTGCGAGCCGTGGCGGCCGGCTCGGCTGGATCGTACGCGGCCAGCTCCTGCCCGAGCTGGAGGCGGTGGCCTTCGCCCTCCAGCCCGGAGAGATCAGCGAAACCGTCAGCTCCCGTCTCGGGTATCACATCGTGAAAGTGACAGACCGAGAGGTGCCCGATTTCGCGGAACGGAGCGAAGAGTACCGCGAAGAGCTGATGGACCGCGACGCTGCGAGGCTAGAGGAGGCTTTCATCGACTCGCTCTTCGCGGCAGCCGATGTGAAATACAGATCCGACGCCATCTCCCTGGTGCGGCAGCTGGCCCCTTCCGCGCAATTGGAGCGACTGGGGAGCGCCCGGCGCGCTCTCGTGCTGGCAGATTATCGGGGTGGCAAGCTGACGCTGGGCGAATGGGCGGATTTCGTTGTCAGAGGCGGCCAGGACATGCGTAGGGCGTTCGCCAGCCCGGATTCGGCCCGGGTCCAATTCTCCCTTCGAGAGCTGGTGCGCAACGAGCTTCTCATCAAGGCAGCGCGCGACATGGGCATCACGCTGTCAGAGGTGGAGGCTGACAGCCTGGCGTCCACCGCCAGGCGCGCGTTGGTGGGCGTCGCCGTGCTGGGTCGTTTGCGGCGCATCCAGATCGCCGCCGGGGACCTCACGGTGAGCGAAGCCGTGGACCGAATCATGTTGGATTTCGTGCGCGGGCAACGCAGCCCCAATGATATCGACCGGATGGCCGTCGCCCTCAGGTACGGACGCAACACTCAGGTTTACCCGGACCGCTTCCCGGTCGTGCTCGAGCGCCTTGCCGAACTGCGTGAGGAAGCTCAGCAGAGCTCGGGACGTGAGCCTCCAGCCTCGGAAACCCCAGCGGAGCAGAGTTGATGCACTCGCGGAAACTAGCGCGCTGCGCCGTGACCGGCGGAACAATCGTGACCGTCTTCTTCGGGTTGGCCGGTCCGACGGCAGCCGTCGCGTCACAGCAGGACCCTTCCGAACTGGTCGACCGCATCGTCGCAGTCGTCGCGGATACCGTCATCCTGCAAAGCGAGCTCGCGGAATACATCGTCCAACTCCGCGCCCAGGGTGCGCAACTGCCCGAGGATCCCGACTCGCTCCAGAAATTCATGGAGGAAGCGCTGGAGCGTAAGGTCGACGAGGTGCTCGTCGTAGTTCACGCCGAGCGGGACGGGATAACCGTGTCCGATACCGAACTGGACGAGGCCGTCGATCGACGCCTCAACGCCATCCGGGGACAGTTCCGCTCCCAACAGGAATTCGAGGAGGCGCTTCGCGCGCGCGGGGTGACCCCTCCCGAGTTCAGGATCTGGCTGTCCCAGCAGGAACGTGGCGCCATGTTGGTCCAGCGCTATGTCGGCACCAAGATGTCTGAGGCGCAGCCGGTGGCCGTCAGCGAAGAGGAGATCCGAGAGGTCTTCGAAGCGCAGAAAGCGACGTTGCCGCCGAAGCCAGCCACTGTGACGCTCAAGCAGGTGGTGATCACGCCACGTCCCACCGATGATGCGCGACTCATAGCAGAGGAGCGTGCCGAGGAGGCGCTCTCCCGGGTCCGGTCCGGCGAAGATTTCGCGAGGCTGGCGCGCGAGTACTCCGAGGACCCGGCTTCACGCGAGAGGGGTGGCGAATTGGGCTGGGTGCGGCGTGGGCAACTCCTACCCGAGTTCGAGGAGGCGCTTTTCGACATGCGAACCGGTGATGTCAGCGACATCGTCGAGACGCAGGTCGGATTCCACGTCATCAAGCTCGAGCGCATTCGCGGCAACGAGCGTTCCGCCAAACACATACTCGTCCGCCCCGAGGTCACCGACGCGGATATCGAGCGCGCCGACCGAGTGGCTACGGATGTCACCGCAGCCCTGCGCGCCGGAGCCGACATCGATTCCCTGATCGGCGCTCACGGCGACCCCTCACAACAGAGCGAGCTAATCGACTATCCCCAGGATCAGCTGCCGCCCGGATACCGAGACACGCTGCCGTTCGCTCAGGTGGGAGACATCCTGGGGCCGGTGCGGATCGAGTCGCCCGCCGTGCCGGGTGGGGGCTTCTGGATCGTGGGCAAGCTGCTGGCCTCCAGCCCGGGCGGAGAGTGGACGTTTGAAGATACCCGCGAAAATATCAGGATTCAGATACAGCAGCAGAAGATGCTGGAGAGGCTAGTCCAGAGATTGCGCGAGCAGACCTATATCGAGATTCGTGATCTCGAGTTGATTCCCCTACCTGGCTGACGTGGAAGCGATCGAACCTGGGCCCGAGCGCCGCCCGCGCATCGCGGTCACCCTCGGCGATCCCCGGGGGATCGGTCCGGAAGTCGCGCTCCGCGCCCTGCGCGAGCCCGCACCCCTCGATGCCGATCTGGTGCTCATCGGACCCGAGGGACTCACCGGTAAAGTCGGCAGCGATCTGGTCACCGTAGGGCGCTGGCCGGGGTCCGGTGACGCCGCCTTGGCCGGCCGGCTCTCCTACCTCGCCATCGAGCGCGCCGTCCGGATGGCCGCTGAGGGCGGCGTCGATGCCATTGTCACCGCGCCTATATCCAAGTCGGCCCTCGCAGCCGCCGGACACTCGTGGCCCGGTCACACCGAGATGCTGCGCGACCTGACCGGAGCACCGGCCACGGCGCTCTGTCTGGCCGCCGAGACCACGCCACTCGGCTTCCCGCTGCGCGTCGTGCTGGTGACCGGTCACCTGGCGCTCCGCGATGTCCCCACGGCCTATACGGTCGAGCGGCTATTGCGGGTCGCCCGCCTCGCGCACAGCGATCTCGGGCGCTGGTGGGGGCTATCACGACCGCGCCTGTCCGTCTGCGCTCTCAACCCGCACGCCTCCGACGATGGCCTGTTCGGCGATGAGGAGACACGCGTTTGTGTGCCTGCGATCGACAGGCTCCGCGGCGAGGGACTTGATGTGGCCGGCCCTGATCCGGCCGATACCGTCTTCGTTAACGCCATGCGCGGCGCGGCCGATGCCGTCCTCGCCCCCTACCACGACGTCGGGATGACCGCGATCAAGACGGCCGCTTTTGGTGGGGCCGTGAACGTCACCCTGGGACTCCCCTTCCCTCGCACCTCGCCGGCCCATGGTACCGCGTTCGACATCGCGGGCAGCGGCACCGCTGACCCGTCCTCCATGCGGGCCGCGCTGGAGATGGCGGCGAGGCTGGCACGCCGCGCTTTGACCTCAGGGCCCGACGCGCGTAAATTCCAGCGCAGATGAAGGCATTTACCCCTGCCTACCGCTCCGCTCCTGGGGACCGGATTCTGTGATCAAGCTCATCGGCGTCTATAAGGAGTACCCGCGTTCGGGACTCGCCTTGAAGAACGTGTCCTTCCATCTGAGGAAGGGGGAGTTCGCGTTCCTGACCGGTCCGTCTGGGGCGGGCAAGAGCACTATCCTGAGGCTGATCCACATGGCGGAGCGCCCCACGGAGGGCGAGGTCCGGGTCTCCGGTTTCTCCTCTGCCCACTTGCGGCGCCGTGAGGTCCCCAGGCTGAGGCGACGAGTCGGAATGGTCTTTCAGAGCTTCCGCCTCCTACGTGATCGGACGGCCGCCGAGAATCTCGCCTTCGCGCTCGAGGTTACCGGGGCTCGCCAGAACGAGATCAAAGCCAAGGTGCAGCGGCTGCTCGCCCAAGTCGGCCTCGCCGCCAAAGCCGGCGCCTTTCCCGACGAGTTGTCCGGCGGCGAGCAACAGCGCGTGGCCATGGCGCGGGCGCTGATCCACGATCCGGTCGTTCTGCTGGCGGACGAGCCGATGGGAAACCTGGACGAGCGAGCGGCCCGTGGCATCTTCGAGCTTACGCGTGACATCAACTCCTCGGGCACCGCCGTGCTGATGGCCACTCATGATCTCGACCTGGTACGGCACTTCCCACAGTACCGGGTGATCGAGCTGGCCGAAGGTGCGGTCGTCTATGACTCGGGGATAGGCGAAGACGCGAGTGAGGCCGATGGCGCGTCATAGCATCCGCGAGGCGATCGGGGCGCTGCGGCGCGCACCCGGGTTGGCGATCCTTTCGGCCGTCAGCATAGGGCTGAGCCTCTTCGTTCTGGGCACGTTTGGCCTGGTCGCCTACAACGTCGAGCTGACCCTCCAGTCGGTGGAGCAGCGTGTGGAAGTCGTGGCGTATCTGCGAGACGACATCTCGGCTGCCCAGCTCGAGGCTCTGCAGAACGATATACGGTCCTTTGCCGAGGTCGAGGCCGTGACCCACGTATCGAAGTTCGAGGCGATGCGAAACGCCATGCAGCAGCTCGAGGAATTCCGCGAGGTTTTTTCAGACCTCGAGGTGAACCCCCTGCCGGCTTCCATCGAAGTGCAGCTCAAGCCCGACTATCGCGCCCCTGAATCTGTCGCCCGCGTCGCCGAGCTTATCGCTTTCTACCCTTTCGTGGAGGACGTGCGCTACGGTCGCGAGTGGGTCGACAAGATCTATCAGCTGAGGAGGCTCGGAGGCGCCGTGGCCGTCATTCTCGGTCTGGCTTTCGCCGTCGTGGCAATCCTCATCATCGGCACCACGGTTCGCATGGCCGTAATGGCGCGCCGCGAGGAGATCATCATCATGCGCCTCGTGGGAGCCACCGACGGGTTCATCCGTCGGCCGTTCCTCCTGGAAGGACTGGTCACGGGCCTGGCCGGGGGACTCCTCGCCTTTCTGCTCACCTACGGAGCCTTCTGGCTCGTGGACGGCTCGCTCATCGATCTGCAGTGGCTGCCGCCCGGCTGGGCCGCGGGGGGGGCCTTGGCGGGCGGCCTGCTGGGTCTGCTGGCCAGCGGAGCTGCCCTGCGCCGGCACCTGATTCTTCAGGAGTAACTCCGTGCGGCGTTCGAACCTCTCCGCGGTGCTCGCGATTCTCGCCGGCCTCTCCGGCGCGAGTACGGCCGGTGCCCAAGGGGACCCCATCGCTCCGTTGGAAGAGCAGATCGAGCTCAGCAAGGGCCGGCTCAATCAGATCCGCGAAGAGCAGCGCCGGCTTCGCAACGAGATGGCGTCACTTTCGGCGCAGATCCATGACGCCCGGGACGAGCTGGACAACCTCAACCAACAGACACAGAACCAGGAGGCATTACTTCGCGAGATGGACCACCAACTAGCCATCCGCGACCAACAGGTGATGGCTACGACCGGAGACCTGCTCCGTACCCAGGACCAGCTGGTCGAGAAGCAAGTGCTCTTCGCCCGCCGGGCGCGCGATCTCTACAAGCGCGGACCGCTGGCGAATGTTCATGTCCTGCTGACGGCGCAGAGCTTCTCCGATCTCCTCAATCGCTATCAGTACCTCTACCTCGTCGCGCTACATGACCGGCTGATCGTCCGCCAGATTGAGGAACTCAAAGGCCTGCTCGAGGTGCAGTACTCCAAGCTGCGACAAGAGCTTCAGGGTTTGCGCGACGTGCGCGCCGAGAAGGTCCGCGAGATACAACACCTGTACGATGTCGAACGCCAGCGCGGCCAACGGCTCGCCGCCGTCCGCGGCCTGCAAGTCACGACCGAGCGACGGCTCCAGCAACTTTCTCGCGACGAGACAGAGCTGACCAACCTAGTCCAGCGGCTCGAGCGTGAGCGCGAGGCCGCCGAGGCTTTGGCAGCGACTGGGCCCACCAGAGGCACCCTTACGACATCCGAACGGGGAGCCCTGAGCTGGCCGGTGGAGGGCCAGATCGTCTACGGCTTCGGCCAGCAGCGAAACGCAGACGGCGCTGTGATTATTCGAGGTGGCATCGGAATCGCCGCGCCTGAGAACACTCCCGTCAAGGCGGTTCAGTCGGGCACGGTGGTCGTCGCCGAACCTCTGATGAGTTACGGTCCTTCGGTCATCGTCAGCCACGGCGGCGGCTACTACTCGCTCTATCTTTATCTCTCCAGCACGGCAGTGGCAGAGGGCGACGCGGTACGCGAGGGCCAAATCATCGGCTACGTCGGGGGAGCCGCCACCCCCGAGGGAGCGCACATCGAGTTCCAGATCCGACGGAATCAAGAGACCATCGATCCGCTGTCGTGGCTTCGGAGGACGCGTGACTGAGTCGGATTTCCTGGCTGTCTTCGACCATGAAGAGATCCGCGCCCGCCTGGGACGCGCCATCGAACAGGGTCGCCTACCCCAGTCACTCCTCCTCTACGGTCCGCACGGCGTCGGCAAGCAGCGACTCGCGCTCTGGACCGCCGCCGCTATAGCCTGCCAGGGAAACGGCTCGCGACCCTGCGGCGCCTGCAAGTCGTGCCGGCTCGCCTCGCGACTCCAGCACCCGGATATCCACTGGTTCTTCCCACTGCCGCGCCCCAAACGGGCCGGCGGACCCGAACAGCTCCAGCAAAAGCTCGAAGATCTGCGAGCCAAAGCCTTGGAGGACCGACGGCAAAACGCCTTCTATCTCGACGAGGAGGAGGGCGCGACCGGCATCTACGTGGCCGCGGTTCAGACCATGCGAACGCTCGCCCACAAGGCACCGGCGATGGGCCAAGCCAAAGTCCTGATCATCGGCCAGGCCGAAGCCCTAGTCCCTCAGGCCAGCAGCCCCGAGGCCGCCAACGCTCTATTGAAGCTGCTCGAGGAGCCGCCAGCCGACACGACACTCATCATGACCAGCGATACCCCGGGAGCGTTGCTGCCGACCGTTCGCTCGCGCCTTCAGGCCGTCAGAGTCCCCCCGCTTCCCAACGAGATGGTCGCCGACTTCTTGGCCACTCGACTCTCTCTGAACCCCGAAGACGCACAACACGTCGCCTCACGCAGCGGCGGCTCCATCGGACGCGCACTTCAGCTCAAGGACGCCGAAGGCGAGGACCTCCAGGAACTGGCTCGCGATCTGGTCGCCGCCATCTTGGATGGCAGTCTCGGCGCCCGCCTCGCCGCCGCTCACCGCTATCGACCCTTCGGTGCCCGCGGCACCTTTACCCGCGTATTGGAGGAGGCTCGCAGCCTGCTGCGCGATTTGCTCGCCGAGGTCAGCGGCGCCAGTGCCGCTGACCCCGCAGCGATTCGCCCGTTGCACGCCTACCTCAACCTCGATCCCGCCGACCTGATCGACGCTTTGGAGGCGATCGATCGAGCCCGCGAACTGGCTGACCGCAACGTCAACCCGCAGCTGATCCTGGTGAACGCGGTCGGAGGACCGGCCGCCAGGAACCGGCGCACGACAGCGCCTCGGTCCAACTCGAGCTACCGGCGCTAGACATGTCTCGCAAAAAAAGTAAACTGACACACGTAGACGACCACGGCGCCGCCCATATGGTAGATATCGGCGCGAAGACCCCCAGTCGCCGCACGGCCGTCGCCGCAGGCCAGATTCGAATGCAGGCCGCCACCCTGGCCGCCATACGTGACAACGCCATCGCCAAGGGCGATGTGCTGACGGTGGCCAAAATCGCCGGCATCAGCGCCGCCAAAAGAACCAGCGAGTGGATTCCGCTCTGCCACCCTCTGCCGATCGACGTCATCGATCTGGCCCTGAGCCTAGATCAAGAGCTTCCGGGCGTTCGTGTTCGGGCAAGGTCCGCGGTCGAGGCTCGCACCGGTGCCGAGATGGAGGCGCTCATCGCCGTAACCACAGCCCTGTTAACGATATACGATATGTGCAAAGCGGTCGACCGGGAGATGGAGATCGGCGCGATCCGGCTGCTGGAGAAGAGCGGCGGACGCGGTGGAACCTGGAAGTCGACCCAAACGTAGTAAGGTACTAAGGTACGGGCTGGGGCCACTCAAAAACGCCGCCAGCCCAGGGAAGACGGGGTGGACGACGTGGTGGCCAAAACTGTGAGATCGTATACAATCTTGCGGTACCCGCCTTTGGCCGGGTCGAGGCCCAATGCCAGCAGAGTGTTGCTTGGACGCAACGGCTTCTCGGCCGACTGATTCCCCGAAGGAAAAAGCGAGCGCAGGCTTTGACCGCTACGGAACGCGGTCCCGGACTTGCGTTCGCCGGAGGCGACTCCGGCACTTCGGGTTGGGCCATAGGGTGTAACGCGGAGACGGGATCAGATGCGTCAATACGCTACGACGTGGCAGAGCCGAAGCGTCTCGGTGGGCTGGCCGCGGATTCAGAGCATGTTAGCGGAGGTGCCGATTCCGGCATGGGCGCTGTGCGGAATCGCCGGGGCACTGGCTATTGCTGGCGTGTTTTCAGGTTGGCCTGCAGCGAGCAACCCGGAGGCGTTGGAGCTAAGGGACATGCTCGCGTTGAAGACAGCCGAGGTGAGCGACCTGCGCAGCGAGATGGAGCTGAGGACGTTGGAGGTCGAGCGTCTGCGGGCCGTTCACGAATATTCGAGCGAGTTCGGAATATCGGCGGACCAGGCGACGCAGATATATGACATCGCCTTGGCCGAAGACGTGAATCCGGACCTCGCCTTTAACCTGGTGCGGGTTGAGAGCGGATTCCACCGCACGGCGGTCAGCTCAGCGGGCGCAATTGGCTACACGCAGATCCGACCGAGCACGGCGCGTTGGTTAGATCCGGCGGTAGAGACGACCGATCTTTTCGACAGCGCGACCAATCTGCATCTCGGCTTCCGCTACTTCCGGTATCTACTCGACGAATACAACGGCGACACGCGCCTCGCGCTACTCGCGTACAATCGCGGCCCCGGCCGTGTCGGGGACCTGCTTATCAGCGGGATCGATCCGGCCAACGGATACGCGAAGGCCGTACTGGGAGAGTAGGGGGAGAATTCGAGCGAGCGCGGCGGCCGGGTCCCACTCTAAGTCGAGCCCGGCCGTAGCCTTCTAGTCGTTAGCGGCAACGTAGATCCTGACCTCGTCGCCGGGGTAAATCCTGCTAGTGCTCAATCCATTCCATAGCATCAGATCTCGCGCCGTAACCTCGTACTTCCTGGCGATCGCCCAGAGGCTGTCACCTCCTTGAACGCGGTAAGTGATGTAGGGGCCATCCGGCCTCTTCGCCTCCACTTGCACTGGCTTGCTGGGCCGTGCCTGGGTCGTAGCGGTGTAGCTCGGCAGCTTGCCGGCCCGCGGAACCACCAGCCGTTGTCCGGGTCGTAAGCGCCGCGGTTCGACCCCTTGATTCGCCGCCTGGATGGCCGAAACGCTTACCCCATATGCGCTCGCGATCTCGCTCAGGGTGTCACCGCGCCTTACTACGTGCTGGACCCACGTCACCCGCTGATTCGGCGCGACCTTCGCGAAGTTCATCGCGAACCGGTGGCCCGAGCCGGCAGGGGCTCGCAGAGTGTATCGTTGCCCCGGAGGCGAAACGCCGCGGAGCAGCTGCGGATTGAGCTCCGCGAGCTCGGCGACCGACACACCACAGGCGTCCGCAACAACGTCCAGGCTGGTGGCATCGGGGACCTGCACCAGGTCGTAGGCCAGCGGCGCCTCCGCTTGGACTTCGAAGAAGCCGTAGTGCGCCGGCTGTTTCGCGATCAAGGCGGCCGCAATGAGCTTGGGCACGTAGTTGCGAGTCTCGCGTCGCAGCAGTCGACGATCCGCGAGCGTCCAGAAATCGTCGCTGCCCGACCGACTGATCCCCCGCCGAACCCGGCTCGCGCCGCCATTATAGGCCGCGGCGGCCAGGTACCACGATCCGAACTCATCGTGCAGGTCTTTCAGGTGCGCCGCAGCCGCCTTGGTGGCGAGAATCGGGTCGCGTCGCTCATCAACCCAGTAGGAAACTTCCAGGCCGTAGAGCCGGCCCGTACTCGCTATGAACTGCCAGAGACCCACGGCCCTGGCCCGACTGTAGGCACTCGGGCTGAAACCGCTCTCGATCAGCGACACGTACACCAGATCCTCCGGCAACCCGGCATCACGGAAGACGGCCCGCATCATGGGCTCGTAGCGGCCCGCCCGTTCCAGGTAGACCGCGAAGTTCGCGCGCCCGTCCCCCTGGAAGTACTCGAGCCAACGCTTGACCGACTGGTTCATAGTGATGGGGATGTCCCATGTCGGCGTCTCGGCCTTCAGTTCATCCAGGTCCGATTCTCCGAACATATCGAGCACTTCGGCCTCGACCGCTTCAGCCACCGGCTCGCCCCGCCTTTCCACCTCGGCCAACAGCAGCGCGAGGCTATCCACCCTCGCCGCGTTGGGCGGGACCGCCGGTTCCTCCGACGTCGAAACTTTTCGCGCTCCTGTGGTAGCACACCCGGTCGCGACCAAAACAGCTGACGCCACGAGCCAGAGACAACCTCTTCTCATCACATCCCCTCGAGTAGCTCATCCAGGGCACTCAGGAACAGCGCCACGCTCTCCGATCTACAGGTCGCTCCCATCAACCCGACCCGCCACACCTGCCCGGCCAGTGGGCCCAGCCCACCTCCTATCTCGATTCCATAACGCTCGAGCAGCTCGCGTCTGAACTCACGGTCGTTTACACCGGCAGGAACACGTATGGAGGTGAGTTGCGGCAGACGATACTCCCGCTCAACCAGCAACTCCAGTCCCCGCTTCTCCAGGCTCTCTTGTAGCCGGACACCGAGGCTGCTGTGCCGCTCGTAGCGCGCCTCGACACCCTCCTCCAGAACGGCGCAAAGACCCTCATGCAGTCCATACAGTGCATTGATCGGCGCGGTATGGTGATAGGCACGCTCGCCTCCCCAATAGGCTCCAATCAGCGAGAGGTCCAGATACCAGCTCTGCACCTTCGTCGCCCGCGAACGCACGCGCTCCATCGCCCGCGCCGACAATGTGAGCGGCGCAAGACCCGGCGGCACGCTCAAGCACTTCTGGGTCCCCGAGTATGCGACGTCGATTCGCCTGGCGTCCACCTCCACGGGCACCCCGCCCAAGCTCGTGACGGCGTCAACCAGGAAGAGCGTTTCGGTCTCGTTCAGGTAGCCCCCAAGCTCATCCAGCGGTTGCAATACTCCCGTCGAGGTCTCGGCATGCACTACACCCAGCAGCCGCGCGTCGGGGTGGCGTCTGTGGGTCGTCACCAACGCATCCACATCCAGAGGTTTTCCCCATTCCGCCTCCACGGTGATGACGCGCGCACCCGCCCGCTGCGCCACTTCGGCCATACGGCCGCCGAAGACACCATTGACCCCAATGATCGCTGTGTCCCCGGGTTCCAGCAAGTTGATCAGGGCAGTCTCCATCCCAGCCGACCCGGTTCCCGAGATCGGCAGAGTGAACTCGTTTGCAGAGCCGAATACCACCCTCAGCTTCTCGGCGATCTCGTCCATTAGCGCCAAGAACGCGGGATCGAGGTGACCGATGGTGGGTCGGGCCATCGCCAGCAGCACCCGGGGGCTGACATCCGACGGTCCCGGCCCCATCAGGATTCTGCGCGGTGGTCGGAATGGAGGTTGCAAGGCGCCCATAGACCTCTCTCAATGCGGTGCGGGGAAGACGCCGAAAGCACCGGCGCGCGCTATCCACTTGCCGGCGGCAAGAAGTTCTCCAAGACGCGGTTCGTGGCGTTCAAGATCGCCCGCGCCACACCCTCCGCCAGTTCCCTATCCGCAGCCGACGCCGTGCCGATCAGGCGATGATCGGCACCGAGCGTATCGTGTTCTTGTACGCTCAAGGCGACAATCGCAACCGAGTCATCGAACGCTTTGACCGATTTGACACCCATGAGGCGGAAATGCACACGCCCTCCCAGAAGTTCGTGTAGCGCGTTGAGGGTGGCTTCGGCGCACACGCGCAGGTCGACCGCACCCTGCCCGACGGCATCCGCGTTGCCACGATGCTCGACGGCCCTCCACTCGAGAGCGACATCGGCTCGCACGCTGGTATCGGCGCTGCGCGAGAGCAGCGCTTCGACCAGCTTGACACGCTCACGTCGTATATTCTCCTGCCGAGAAGTCGTCATGATATCGTCCTGGCGGGAGCCCGTAGCGAGCGAACCGGCGCTACGGTAGGGGTACAGAGCGGCTAACTCGTTCGGGCACTTGACGGTAGCGCCGCTAAGCCCCGGCTGTCAACCAACCCGATGCGCCTAGAGGTTGTAGTTGGGCGCTTCCCGCGTGATCGTGACGTCATGCGGGTGTGACTCGCGCAGACCACCCGGCGTCATACGGACGAAGACGCTATTCTCCCGCAGTTCCGCCAGGTTGGCCGCGCCGGAGTAGCCCATCCCGCTGCGCAGGCCTCCGACGAGTTGATAGATGACATCGGCCACCGGGCCCTTGTAGGGAACCCGCCCCTCGATTCCCTCCGGCACCAGCTTCTGGCCATCCAGCTCCCCGTCCTGAAAATAGCGATCCGCCGAGCCCTCCTCCATCGCCGAAAGCGACCCCATACCCCGAATCACCTTGAAGCGGCGTCCCTCCAGCAAGAACGATTCGCCGGGGCTCTCTTCCGTCCCGGCGAGCATCGATCCCAGCATCACGGTATCGGCGCCCGCTGCCAGGGCCTTCACGATGTCTCCTGATTGGCGCACACCACCGTCGGCGATAACAGGGACAAGACCCTCACAGCCCTCGACGGCATCCATGATGGCGGTGAGCTGTGGCACGCCAACACCCGTGACGACACGCGTCGTGCAGATTGAACCCGGCCCCACTCCAACCTTCACCGCATCAGCGCCGCGCTCCACGAGGGCAGCCGCACCTTGCCGCGTCGCGACGTTTCCGGCGATCAACTCGACCTCAGGGAAAGACTCCTTCAAACGACTGACGGCGGCGAGCACGCCCTCAGAGTGGCCGTGGGCGCTGTCGATCACCAGAACGTCCACGCCTGCATGCACGAGCTCGCCGGCTCGGGCCAGATCCTGCTGGCTCGTCCCCAGCGCAGCCCCGACTCTCAGCCGGCCATGCGTGTCCTTGGCCGCATCGGGAAAGAGGCGCCGCTTGAAGATGTCCTTCACGGTGATCAGGCCCTTCAAATAGCCGGCGTCGTCGACGACCGGCAGCTTCTCGATCTTGTGCTCGTGAAGCATGCGCTCCGCCGCCTCGAGCGACGTGCCCACCGGAGCAGTCACCATTTCATCGTGCGTCATCACGTCGCGGATCGGCCGGTCCAGATCCATCTCGAACTGCAGGTCTCGATTGGTCACGATCCCAACCAGCCTCCCGCTGTCTTCGACGATCGGCACGCCGCTGATGGAGAACTGTCGCATCAGACGGTGAGCGTCGCCCAGTGAAGCGTTGGGGCCCAAGGTGATCGGATTCAGGATCATACCGCTCTCCGAGCGCTTCACCCGGTCGACCTGGGCGACCTGCTTACCCACATCCATGTTCTTATGGATGATCCCTATGCCGCCATGCCGAGCAATAGCCATCGCCATCTCCGCCTCGGTGACCGTATCCATGGCAGCCGAAACCAGCGGGATATTGAGCTCGGAGTTTCGGGTCAACTTGGTCTTCACATCGACGTTTCGCGGATGGACTGCCGAACGCTGTGGTACGAGCAGCACGTCATCGAAAGTCAACGCCAGAGCGAAATCTCTCTCTCGTTTCATTCGTCTTCAGCGGGGTGGCCAGCGTTCAACGTGGATAAAAAACAAGCCCGAAGCGCTTCCCAACATCGCGCCCTCCGGGCATCCTTCGCGAGTCCCGTCATCCATAGCACAACATATCGAACGCCGCTGCGCAGTGTCAACGGGTCTCGACCGCGCTTCTCAGTCGCCGTCTTATAGGCCCTGGCAGCCGGCGCGCCAGCTCATCGATACGCGTGGTGAGCGCGACAAGCTCTTCCTCCGGGCCGTCCCAGTGCGCTCGTATCAGCTCGGGTCCCGATTTGTTCAGCAGTCGCTCGATAGCCAGCGAGATCAACAGCAGGTCGTCGAGTCGGCCCCAAAGAGGTATGAAGTCGGGGATCAGGTCGAGCGGGTTCAGAGCGTACGCCACCGCGGCTCCGAGGATGACCTTCTCCACGCTCGGGACGCGAGGGTCGCGCAGGAGCCTCGTCAACATCAAGAGGAACCGGGGAAGTCCGGCAAGCGCGTACCGGATGCCGCGCGTAGCCGCACCCTCCTCAGTCGACGACGATCTTCGTCTTCTTGTCATCGGAGTCGTCGCCTCGGCCAGAACCACCCTTCCCTCCAACGTCGGCCAATCCATCCGCCAGGCCGCGCGCCGTCTTCGCAGCCGCGCCCACAGCACGGTCCACAACACTCAGCGCGCCCATCACTCCCTTGAGCGCCCAAGGAGCCGCACGGTGAGCCCGCAGCTTGTCCTGCACCCCCTCTGCGAACTTCTGGATCCCGTCGGGCTCCGGCGTCTCTTCTCCGTACTTACCCTCCAAGAACTCTATGTAGTCGAGAACCTGGTAGAGTCGCTCGTCGGGTAACGCCTCCAGCTTGCGCACGAGTCGCCGGCGCAGAAACGCATCAGTCATTTTCCCAACTCCTCGCCCCACGCAAAGGCCAGCGCGGAGATAAAAATTGACATCGAAAGCAACCGGGGGCTTCCGCCGGCCCCAGACGAAGCTCCGCGTTCAACAGGGTGCCGCCCAGTTAGGCGGCCTCTCCGCCTCGCTGCCCGAGCCACTGCCAGGTGGCGACCGACGGGAGCCGGGCGGTTGAATCGGGGCGAGCCGTCGCCCACGGGCCCAGCCGCCTCCCACAGCGCTCAGAGGCCGACGGGCAGCGCCGGCGCGCTTCCCGACGCGGTCGCCAACCTTCCGGTTCGGGGCCGCATCTCCACTGCCCACCCGACCGTAATCATACCTGAAGGACGGCGGCCCGCGCCAGCGGCTCTGCGCCGCGCCGACCCCTGCCGGGGCCGCCCCGGTATCTTGATGAAGCCACAGGTGCTTCGCTAACTTGACGCCATGCCATTCTTGCCGCTGCGCGACGTCGTGCCGGCCCCGGAGCGGGCTGCCGCCCAGGACGCCTGGCTCCTCTGGCTCTGGCAGATGTTCGACCGGCCGTATTTGAGCAGCAACGTCCGCCTGGCGGTGCGCTTCAGGCGCCTTCTGGCGTCGCATGTCTTCAAGCGCTGCGGCCGCAATTTCAAGTGCTTCAACCACCTCGAGTTCTCGGTGCGTGTCAAGCCGAACGCGGCACCTGACATCTCGAAAACCACCACCGTCGAGAGGCTTCCTCACTGATAGACCCACCACAGCTGCAGGGTCAGGTGGCGTTGGTCACTGGCGCCGCCAGACGGCTTGGGCGACACATCGCGCGGGCGCTGGCTCGGGCCGGCGCCGACGTCGCCATCCACTATCACTCGGCGGAGGACGGGGCCGCCCAAACCCAACGTGAGCTCCAGCTTCTGGGCGTGCGGGCCGAGATATTCCAGGCCGATCTGGCTAATACCGGTGAGATAACGGACCTCTTCGTGCGCCTGCACGAGAGTTTCGGGGGACTGGACATCCTGATCAACAGCGCGGCACTCTTCAATCGCGTGCCCGTTCTCGAGATCACCCCCGCCGAATGGGATCGCGTACTGAACCTGAACCTCCGCGCCGCTTTCTTTTGTAGCCAGGAAGCCGTGCGCTCAATGAAGCGCCGGGGTGCGGGCTCGATTATCAACATAGCGGACATCGCCGCCTTTCAGCCGTGGCCCGCCTACGCCCACCACAGCATCTCCAAGGCCGGCTTGGTCATGCTCACCAGAGTGCTGGCCCGAGCGCTGGCTCCCGAAATCCGGGTCAACGCCATCGCGCCGGGACCCGTTCTCCCACCAGACGATCTCAGCGAGGCGCAGCGTGCTGAGCTTGCGGAGTTAACGGCGCTGAACAGGCTGGGCGCGCCCGAGGACGTCACCAGCGCGGTACTCTTCTTGATCGGCGCTGGCTACGTAACCGGCGAAACCCTCGTAGTCGATGGCGGCAAGCTGCTGCGAGGCTAGCTCCTGCGTGCCGCTGGCCGAGTCGGCGAACTCCGCCGGTCACCGCTCACGCCAGATTGAGGCTGATTCAGCGTCCCGGAGCCAAAAAGATCGGGCAGGCGGCCACCGCGCGCTCAGCCTTCCAGCAAGGCCGGGATGTTGACTTCGGAAGCCGACGGAAGAACGAGCACGCCATCGCCGGTGGCCAGGCTGATGATCGCCGGTGCGTCTTTCTCGATCCTGTGGAAGCCTCTCCCTTCCAGGATTCGGTGCACGAAGATGCGACGCACTATGACCATCACGGTCGCGAGCACTGGGACAGCCACGAGCAGTCCGACGAAACCTAGCAGCTTCGCCATCACCAGAACCGAGATGATGGTCAATACCGGCGGAAGCTCAACTTGCTTTTCAAACACCATCGGCGCGACGACGTTGGCTTCGAACACGTGCACGATGACGCCCAAGAGGATTACGAGCAGCGCCTTGCTGACTCCGCCGCTCGATATGACGAAAAGGGCGGGAAGCAATGTCGAGATAATGGTGCCGAAGAATGGTACGATCACAGCCAGTCCGGTGAAAACGCCGAAAGCGAGCGAGTAAGGCACATCCAGCAGATAGAGTCCCACCCAGGTCAGGGAGCCCAGCACCAACATCGCTATCCCCAGGCCGACCAGCCATGCCCTAAGTGTGTGTCCGAGGTCGGCGAGAATGTCGCGCGCCAATTCGCGGTAGGCCGGCGGCGTCAACGCGATCACGCCCTCTCGATAGACTGACGGCTTGAGGGCCATGTAGATGCCCATGATCAGGACCGACACGAGGTGGATCGCGACGCCAATCCCCGAGAAAATATAGGGAACTACGTCATTGAAGAACTCACTGACCTGCTGGAAAACTCGGTCGATGAATCCTGCGCCTCCTTCGCCGCCATCCCCTACCGGACTCAGGATCCGACCCAGCAGGTTATCTTCTTGCGCCAGGCGCGCCAGCTCCAACTCCCAGGCGTTGACCTGACGCGGCAGGGCGTTCATCAATTCACTGAACTGTGTGATGACCGGCGGTACGATCAGGAGAGCCACGGCGCCGATCACGAAGATGCTGCCGAGCAGGGCGCCGATGAGCCCGAAGCCGCGTGCCAGTCCGAAGCGCAGGGTGAGAAAGTCGGTGACCGATGCGAGGTAGACGGCGAAAAGCGCCGCCACGAACATCAACAGGAGCAGATCAGCGACCTTATTGACGAACAGCAGAAGTAGGACGACGAATATCGTCGTCGCGACGACGCCGTACGCCTGACGCGCGCCAAACCCGGGCGTCAACTCAGCCAGCTTTGTCCTCCTCGGGCGGGGCCTCCTCCTCGATGATCTCGGCTTCGCGGACCTCGTCGGGCGCCACCGCTTCCGGTTCGCCAGCCGTCAGGAGACCCATCTCCTCCTTAAGGGCGGCGAGCCTGCGCTCAACATCGATGTCGCCGCCTTCCAAGCGCTTGAATTGCTGTTCCAGATCGTCGCCCCCCAACTCCTCATCGACTTCTGCGGCGGCAAGCGCCCGCATCTCGGCCTCTTCGATCCGCTCCGCCATGCGGTCGAACGCCTCGAACGAACTGCGGTCCGCGAGTCCGGTCATGGTCTCGTGGATGCGCTTATGAGCAGCGGCACGCTTCTGGCGCGCGATCAGCAGGTTTCGCTTGCGCTTTGCCTCCTCGATCTTGTTGCTGAGCTGGCGTAGCGTGTCCTTCAACTTCTCGGTCTCGGCCGCGTGCGACCGCCACTGCTCTTCCAGCGTCGTAGCGTGCCCACCATGCTCCTGACTGCGCAGCAATGCCTGCCGGGCCAGGTCCTCACGACCTTCTCTCAGTGCGAGTTTGGCGCGCCGCTCCCAATCGGAACCCTGATCGCGCTCGTCCTGAACCTGACGCCGCAGTTTGCGCTCATCAGCAATCGCGACCGCCACTTCCTGCTTGGCCTGGGCCAGCTGGGAGCGCATGTCATCGATAATTTGATTCAGCATCTTCTCGGGGTTCTCGGCCCGAGCAATAAGGTCGTTGAGATTCGACCTTACCATCGTGGACAGCCTGCTCCAGATGCTCATAGTTCTCTCTCTATGGAGTTCTGTATCGCGACAATGTCTCGAAATGCGACCTCAGCGCCAGCATTATACTTTCCAGCGACGCCTGGAATTCGCTGAAATCCAAATCCTCGAGCTGCAACGAGTCGATGAGAACGATCCCGTCGCCATCCAAACCGTAGGCACCGTGCACGAGATCGGTTGCGTTGAGCTCCAAAAGCTCTCGAAACAACGCCTTGCGCAACTCTTCGTCTGCAGGCGCATCCATCACCTCTACCCGCATCAGCAAGAGCGGCTCATCGTGGTTCACGAAGACAGGCGCGGTCTCCTTCACATCTCCTACGACCCAGAGCCCCTCCTGCAGCTCTTGATAGGGGATCTCCAGCCGCAACAAGAAGTTCTCTACATCTTCGCGCGTGACCATCCCGGCCTCCGCCTAGGTTCGAGTCTCTCGATCCTCGATCGCGCCGGAGCCTGGGCTGAGACGCCTCGGCTCTGATAGCAGCCGCGTCAAGAAGGACTGCTCCTCGACCACACGCTCCAGACGGTCGCGAAGGTCCTCTACTTCGCGTCGCAGACCCTCGAGCTCCCCCTGCGAGACCGAGCCCGCCGGCGTTCGCGGTGGCGCGAGGGCGCGAATTGCATCGCCCAACGCCTTGCCTACCGGCGAATCGATCAGCACGATCTTCGCCAGAAAGACGAGCACCAGCAAGTAGATTAGCGGCATCATTTGCTACTACGAACCCGAGAGACCGAGGGTTTCCTCTGGTTGCGAGCCCCAGCGGGCGACCCGCACGACCCTGCAATATTGGGGAGATAGAGCTGATTTGCCAGGCTACGGAGCCTGCTCGCGGCGGGCGCTCTGCAGCATGAGTGACAGTTGCGCGTGTAGGGCGTCCCCCTTGTCCTTCGCGTGGCCGAGCTTCCTCCGCTGCGCCAGTGTCCTGACCTCTTCCAGCCCCTCGCCCATCACATCCAGCGTTCCCTCACCAACCTGCTGGGCCACAGCCTCCGACCTTCCCGCCACCTCTCGCAGCTCCGCCAGCATGCGCTCAGAATCCTGCAGGCACTTCTCCAGATGGGTCCCCAATTCCTCCTCCGAGGGCCCAACCTCCACAGCCTTCGGTTCCACCGCCGCCTCCGGCTCGGAAACCTCCAGCGCATCGGCGATCGGCGGCCGAGCCTCGACGGCCTCCGCCTCCGAGATCCCCTCCGTGATCGCAGGCGCCTCGGCCTCCCAGCGCTCAGCCGTCGCGCCTGCCCTCGCCGAGCCTCGGCGATACAGGAAGACACCGGCAGCTATGATCAGCGCCACGACACCTGCGATGATCCAGATAGCGCTCAAGACCCCTCCCGAGACATCAAGTCGACCTTAATGCGGGATCAGCTGGGAAGCTTGTCCGTAAATAGCAGAACCAGGTAAGCGACACCCCACACGAGAAGGAGGGTGTAGGCCCCGAACAGCCAGACTTTGTGGCTCCCCCGCCTCTCAGCGGTTGTGGCCGCTGCCGCCGCCCGGGCGACGAGGCGTGTACCCGTCTCGGCTTCGATCCTACTCTTAGTAACTTGTTTGCTCTCCGCCATGTTCGCAGCGCTCGGCAGCCCTGAAGTGTGCTGGCCCCACAATTGCCGCCTTGCCGCGGCGACCCCCACCCGCACCCGCTGTGCCAGCGTCCCATCGTTGTCTCGCCTAAAATCGCCGGAAACCTATCGGCGCACGGTGTGCCGTGTCAAGGGAGGCCGTCCTCCAAAATCGAACCCCGCTCCAGCGCCTCGACCCGACTCGAGAGCTTGTGAACCAGACCCTTGTAAGCCAGCACTGTCCTCGCGTAACCCACTCTCTCCCATGTAGTTACGAGGATGTACGCCACGGCGAAGAACAACAGGAACCGCCAGGACTGCATCAAGGGCGACGTTACGATCAGGGCCACGACCAGGATCAAGCCGCTAACGACCACCAACCGCATGCGACGCCGCGTCAGCGCTGGGTCGGCGCTTCGCTCCAGCAACAATCTCTCTGTTACAGAAAGCTCCAGTCTGTCCATTTCACCCCGCTCCTCGGCCGCTTTGCTTGCCAGCCCCGTTCGCGCCTCTTCGCTCCATCAAGGGGATGCACGCAATCGCCGCGTCAGGGCGGGCTCGACTCCCATGAGGCGCTCATACAGGGCGAGCTGCCCGCGGTGGTACATCTCCTGGGCGATCCCGTGGTTAAGCCAGGCCAGCCTCGTCCCTGGTTCGCCGTCAAATCGCCTGATCAGCTGTAGCATTCTCAGCTCCCCAACCGCCCTGAATCTAGCCAGCCCCTCCTCCAGCGTTGACGCCAACAGTCCGAGCATGGCGTCCTTGCTCCTGACGCCTTTTACATGCGCGGCGTAGAGATCGATAAGGTCCGGCCAGGGCGCCCGGTGGAAGTCGGTATCGGGGCGCGTCAGTTCGCCCGTCATCAGCAGGGACACTTCCACTACGTGCTGCAGAAGCTCGACGACGCTGCGCGTCTCGCGGGTGGGGCGGAAGTCGAACCGCTCCTCCGGAACGTTGCGCACCTCCTCGATCAGCCCACCCCTGACATCGGACCACGCCTCGAGGGTCTCCTCCAGAAGGGTATCGAACGGCGGCATAGCCTGGCTCTCCTGTGATCTTCGCTCAACTCGGATCTTCGACGGTTTCGTAGTCGCGTATCGCGCCCGGGTTGATCGAGCCATCTACCAGAAGGCCAAGCGCGGTCTCGAGGATCGATCTCTGTGTGGCTCGATCTCCCGGATCGCCCAGCGGCGTGCCCATCGGCCGGCGAACCAGTAGCGTTCTTGGCGCCAGAACCCGCTCGGCGACTTTGCGCAGGTTCATCACGCAAACCGTCGCGATTTCGTGCCGTTCGATTTCCCTGGCGACCAGACCGACCGTCCGGTTGCACGTCGGTCAAGCGGGTGTCAGGAGAACGGCATCCACCTCCTGCTGTTTGAGCCGTCGAGCGACCTGCGGCGCGTAGATCTTCTCGAGCGGGCGGGTGAGTGGGACGTAACCCATGAAGGAATAGTGCCGATCGGCCAGCTCTCCCAACTTTCCCTCCGCAACGAGTTCTTTGCACAACGGCAAGGGAAACAGCACGTTGATGTCTAGTTTGGCCGGCGCGCTATCGTAGTGCGGATGATGGATCGCGAGTCCGCCCGGCTCGATCCCCCGGTCGATCTCGCGGAAGCTCGCGTCGCCCCGCCTGCCCGTATTGAAAGGCTCGCCGCCGGGCGGCACGAAGCCGCCTGTAGTCAGAAGCGCCAGCCGGGCCCGGGACAGCGGTACCTCCAGCCGATGGAGCGCCGGCGGCTGGCGCTGCGGCCCGATGCCGAACGCAAGCCAGGCCTTGCCGTGCAGGTTCAGATCACGGGCAGGATCACGGGCCATGTCTCAAACTCCTCACTTGAGCTTCGACTACTCCATCTTCTCGGGCACCCCGCTCTCGACGCCCAGCTCGGCCAGCTTCGCTCTCGCGTTGTCGTTGCCCGGGTTCAGCTCCAGAGACTTCCGGTAGTTCTTTATGGCCAGATCCTTCTGGCCGGCCTCGATGTACGCCTCGCCCAAGCTGTCGTAGGTATTGAAAGCCTGAGGGTATGACTCGACGTTCAGCTTGAATACCGCGACCGCCGCCGGAATATCACCTGCACCCAAGAAGTAGTATCCCAGTCTGTTCAGCTCCCGTTCGCCAAACTCATACTCGTCGAACCTGTGCTCTCTGAGTTCGCGATACCGCTCGATGCCAGCCGCCACCCCATCACTCTCGATCGTCTCGCGCAAGACCTGCGCTATCGATGCCTTCGGCCGTTCAGGCTCGTAGCCGTAGAGTATGGCGGTAATACCCCGTTGAAGACCAGCAACACT
>CP070722.1:2198298-2201333 GCA_020350785.1 Gemmatimonadota bacterium | reverse complement strand
GAACCCGGAACTCCCGGGGGAGAACATCATCGTTCCGCACGTGGACTTGCACGCTCACCCTGGCAACATCGGGAGACACGTCAGGATAGGTGACGAACACGCCCGGGTTGAGATAAAGGGCCGTGACGCCGAGGTCCTGAAGATAGTCCAGCTTGTCGATGACGCCTTGCAGGTCGCCGCCATAACGGCGGATCTGAACCGTGAAATAGAAATCTTTGCCGCTGGCGGCGGCCCAGGGCTCTTGCCGATACCAGTCGTGTGTCCAGGGCGTCGGCCGCCAGCCCTCCGGCTGCGTGTGCGGCCAGAAGCCCTCGATGTCATGCAGTGTCGGGTCGTTCGACGAATCGCCGTTGCGGAAGCGCTCCGGGAAGATCTGGTACCAGATGGCGTCTTTCGCCCAGGATGGGACGGCGCTGTTCGTCACGCTGCCGGGGAGCTCCCCAGAAGGTTCGCTGGCGCAGGCGACGGCGAGGGGCAGGAGTATGGCGCTGAGGTATCTCATCGATTCACTCCTCATTGGACACTTTGAAATCGTACGCCTGGTCGCGTTCGCCGCCGAACAAGAACGTGAGCGGGTCGCGAAGTCGAGCCCGCCAGGAGGCTTCGTTATGATCGGCGCCCTCGCAGCGGCGGACGACGAAGTCCGCCCCCTCAACAACACCCTGCTCGAGTAGCCAGGCGCGCACGGCCTCGTGTGTAGTCGTCTGGCGTCGGTCGCTCTGCACCCTACTGCGGGCGGACCGTGATCCAGGATTGTTGCAAGCGATCGCCTAGATAGACTTTGATCTCGTCCCCCGGCCAGATCCGCACCTCCTGGAAGGCCAAGGATGGCCCGCCCACCGCGTCGGCCACGACCCGTAGGTCTATGAAGGGGCCGAACTGGAAGGAACGCGGAACTTGGAAGGTCCGTCTCTGCAGACTGTTCACCTTCCCCAGCAGCGTCCGGATCCCGTCGCGAAGCAGGTAGATGTTGACGTTAGCATGATGTCCGTTGTTCACGACGACGATGGTCGGCTTGGGCTCGGCGTCCTCGGCTGTGGGGCTGCGCCGCAACGGCCAGCAACCCCAGATCTCGGTCAGCGAGAGAAGCGCCATAGCCACCAGCGCCGCGCGCCTACCCACGATCCGCCTCCGTATCTGCGCAGGTCAAGTCTGGCGAAACCGGACCAACAGGGCGTCCGATTTGTCTCCTCGGTTCGCCTCTGCTACCAGCCCGAAGTCCGGCCGCCGCTTACGTCCGGCGGGGCCGCTCTTGAGTGTCGACTGACGCAAACAAAGATAGAGCTAGTGTGGCGCGGTGAGCCAGAGCCGAGGATCTGGAACTTCGGCATTCGACAGCCGGCATTCACCACTCGCCGGTCGAGAAGGTCGGGACGAACGACGTCCGACTCTCGACACGGCGCCGTCAGGCAGCGCATCTTCCATAAGGTGAGCAATATGGCTTTCTGTCGCTCTGTCCGCGCCCTCTGCCTCGCGCCGGTGTTACTCACCGGCTGCGCGAGGCCGCCCGGCGACATCGCGCCCACCGCTGTCGTGCCCAGCGACCGGCAGCTCGAGTATCAGAAGATGGAGTTGATCGGCTTCCTGCATTTCACGGTCAACACCTTCACGGATCAGGAATGGGGATTCGGGGACGAGCCGCCTGCTGTCTTCCGGCCGACGCACTTCGAACCCGACCAGTGGGCGGAGATCGCGGCCGAGGTCGGGATGAAGGAGTTGATCCTGACGGCCAAGCATCACGACGGGTTCGCCCTCTGGCCGTCGGAGTATACCGAGCACTCCGTGAAGCATAGCCCTTGGAGGGATGGGGCGGGGGACGTCGTGGGGGAGTTCGTCGCGGCTTGCCGCCGGCACGGCATCAAGGTCGGCTTCTATCTGTCCCCTTGGGATCGCAATCACGCCGACTACGGTCGCCGCGCCTACCTGGACTACTACCGCAACCAGCTGCGCGAGCTGCTCACAAACTACGGCGAGGTCACGGAGGTCTGGTTCGATGGGGCCAACGGTGGCACCGGCTACTACGGCGGGGCAAACGAAGAGCGGCGGATCGATCGAGAGACCTACTACGAGTGGGAAGAGACCTGGGGCCTCGTGAAGTCGCTGCAGGCTGGAACGCTCATCTTCTCGGACGCAGGACCGGATATCCGCTGGATCGGCAACGAGCGCGGGTTCGCGGGAGAGACGAACTGGTCGACCATCGACACCGAGGGGATCGTCGTGGGGGCGGCCGCTGCCGCCTACTTGAACAGCGGCGACCCGGCAGGTAAGCGTTGGGTGGTTCCTCTATGTAACACTTCGATACGGCCGGGCTGGTTCTATCACGCGGACGAGGACGACGAGGTCAAGTCACCGCAGGAGCTGCTGGACATCTACTACAGATCGGTGGGACGCAATTGCGTCCTCCTGCTCAACGTCCCTCCGGACAAGAAAGGGCTACTGCATGAGAGAGACGTGGCGGCTCTCCGAGAGTTTCGACGGATTCTGGACGAGACCTTCGCGGTGAACCTGGCAGAGGGCAAGCCGGTCGAAGCCGATCACCATCGCCTCCGCCATCCGAAATTCGCGCCGGCCAACATCGTGGACGGCGATCCCGAGACCTATTGGGCGACGGACGACGACGTGAGGGCGGCGACGCTCGCGATCGACCTGGGGGCGGCCACCTATTTCGACCGCATACTGTTACAGGAGCCTATTCGCTTCGGCCAGCGAATATCGGCATTCACGATCGAGGCTCGGGTCGCCGGCGAATGGGCCGTGGTCGCCCGCGGGACGACGATCGGATACAAGCGGTTGCTCAGGATTCCCGGGGTCACGGCCGATCGCGTTCGCATTTCGATCGAAGAAGCCAACGCCGTGCCGGCGCTCTCCAACTTGGGGCTCTTCAGGGCGGCGGCTGGGGAGACGCTCGACTGAACGACTGGAATGGCTGCGCGAAGGCACGGTAGTCAAGGGTTCTGAAGGGGATCCGATGGGCGCCGGCGTCACGTACCGCCGTCTGTACGGGGCGCGTGAGCTGCGAAGGTCCCCGTGGCACT
>CP070722.1:2186735-2198198 GCA_020350785.1 Gemmatimonadota bacterium | reverse complement strand
CTATGGAGGAGTTCGTCGGGAAGGTGCTGGAAGCGATCGAATAGGCGTCTTGAGGGGAACACGCTCGGCTCACCTCAGAGACGCAGAGAACCGCTGCGAAGTTCGCCGCGCTAGCCTGCGCAGGATAATGTCGCCGCAGGGCGAGGTGGTCTCATGCCACCTCTCCGAGACGGTCGATCGGCCCAAGCCACGGAATAGAACCGCGCGCCGGCTGGTCTGCATGCCGACTTCGTCATATTCTTCAGAACCCGTTCTTCGCTCAGGGGCGGAAAAGGCGAGAGGGGCTTCTAATCTGGAGGTAAGATCATGCGTTTGGCGCGTAACGCCCGGTGGAGACTTGCTCTGATTCTCGTACTGGCGCTGCCGTTGGGCGGCTGCATGCAGTTCGAGTACGGAATCGTCCTCGAGAGGGACCTGTCCGGTACGGCAAACATCGACATGACCCTCGACTTCGATCGAATCGCCTACACCATGGCGACGCTGGAGAAGAGTTTCTCGGGCATCGAGGGCGCGCCCACCGAGGAAGAGATCGCCGCAGCGCGACAGGAGATGATGGACGAGATGGGCGAGGAGGAGTTCGACGAGGCCGAGCTGCGACGAGAGATCGAAGGGGACTTGCCCGAGGGAATGGAGCTGTTGGACGTGCAACAGTCCTGGGAAGACCTGAAGATGAACGTCAAGGTCGACCTCGGCTTCGAGAACGTGACCCAGCTCAACCAGATGGCGATCTCCAGGGACGAGGATGAAGAGCTACCCGTATCCGAGCAGCGGCCGTTCGGCGATCTCGAGATCATCGATGAGGGCGGCACGCTCTTGATCCGCAACGAGCCGGTCAACCCGCTGGACGAGACCGAAGAAGCATCCGAGATGATGCCCGGGCTGGAGGCGATGTTCGACTCGGCGTTCGCCGACCTCCGCATCGTGTTCAAGATCACGGCGCCCTTCGACATCGTCGAGCACAACGCGACCCGCCGGGACGGGAAAACGCTCTACTGGGAGTACGGGTTGGAGAGCCTCGAGAAAGGCGCGGAAGGAATAATGGTGCGCTATCGGAAATAGCTAATGACCGGCAGGGCGATCACTCAGCGGACCGACGGCGCGAATTCAGCATCGTCGATCGCGACGTTGTGCTCGATCTTGTCGAAGATGAAAGTGCTGGAACCGCCTTTACGGCTGATGGCCATGCGGAAGGGAACCAGCACCCCATCCACTTCGCGGTAGTCACCCAGCTCCGTGAAGATTCCCAGCCGGGCCAAGAGGCCGGTCTCGGCATCGAAGTAGAGTGCGTGCGATTCGTGGTCGTCGATATCGACCCGATGCACGGGACGCCCGCCTAGAGTCCTGGTATCGACCACCCGCATCTCCGGGAAGTAGTCCCGCATGCGCAGGGCGTTCTGGGGATCGGCGATCCAGGCGTACCCGGGATCGTAGCGGGCATCGAGCTCGACCTCGGCACCGTCCAACTTCCAGCAAGTCTCGCCGTCTAAGCCTTCACGACTCGCGCCCCGGGCCGATTCCCACATAAGGAGATACTTCCCCGGCACCTTCCCAAGGATGCGGAGGGCATCGGACTCGTGCACGGGCGGCTCCCACGTCGGCAGGTCGGTCACCAGCCGCCCCACAATCGCTCGAGTCGTCAGCCTCTCGAGCGCCTCGCGGCCGCCTACGGCCTCGACGTAGCGCTCCAGGACTTCGTCCAGCGTTGGAAGCCTATCCTGCCGCGTGGTGTGTTCCGGAGCCGCAACACACATCACCAGGAGCTGTATCGTGAACATCGCGAGCCATGTAGCCATGAGTCCCTCCGGCAGCGTTCAGACACCCCTTCTTCCAGCTCCCCCTCCACCACCGAACTTCGTCAGGCAGGCCCTGGGCCAGCTGGGCCCTCGCGGGGGCGCCGCCGAGTAACCGTTTCACACACATCGAGTTACGCGGCCCACGCCCGGCGAGTCGGAGCTGCGCCACCGATTGCATGTGTCGCGGTGGACACGCATTCGCGGGCCGACTGGTGGCCATCCGGACACGAGCGCCGGGCCGACCGCACTCACGGCACGGTTAGACTGTCACCCGGGCTGCCAGCCAACCGTTTGCCCCCCGTCGCCGCCCGTCGCATCTTGCCTTGGTTCTCGATCGCCCACCATCTGAATTCGCGAGAGAAACGTCGCTGCCGGTCTCAGTCGGTAGATCGAACCGGGACCTGCGAACCGCACCCGATGGAGAATCTTACATGCGTCCTTCACGCACCCAGCAAGTCGATCCGAGATCGACGGTTTTTGTCGTTCTCGGCCTGATCGCCGTTGCTCCTCAGCCGGGAGCCGCGCAGGGCACGCGTCTGCTGCGGGACCCAGATGTCGGCTCCGAGCGGATCGTCTTCGTGCACGCCAACGATCTCTGGCTGGTGGGCCGTGACGGCGGCGACGCCTTGCGCCTCACCAGCGGCGACGGGGCGGAGACGGATCCGGCCTTCTCGCCGGACGGCCGCTGGATCGCCTTCACCGGCGAGTACGGCGGCGACCCCGACGTCTACGTGGTGCCGGTGACGGGCGGCGAACCGCGTCGCCTGACCTGGCACCCCGGTGAGGACGTGGTCCAGGGTTGGACGGCCGACGGGGCGATCCTTTTCCGATCGAGCCGGGAGGGGCAGCCCACCCGGCTCTGGCGGCTCTATACCGTGGGGCTCGAGGGCGGCCTGCCGAAGGCATTGCCCGTGCACCAGGCTTACCACGGTGAGATGAGTGCCGACGGCGCCTGGCTGGCCTATCAGGAGATCGGTTACTGGGATCCCGAGTGGCGCAACTATCGTGGCGGTCAGGCCCAGCCGGTGCGCGTGGTGTCGACCGCAAGCCTGGACCTTCTGACGCCGCCTTGGGAGGGTGAGCGGCAGATGGCTCCCGTCTGGATGGATGGCGTGGTCTACTATATGTCGGAGCGGGATTGGGCCAGCAACGTATGGTCCTGGAACCCGGGGACGGGAGAGGAGAAGCAGCTCACCTTCCACGCCGACTTCGACGTGAAGAGCCTGGGCGCCGGGTACGGCGTGGTCGTATACGAGCAGGGCGGATACCTGCACGAGGTCGTTCCCGCGACCGGTGCGACGCGCCGGTTGGAGATCCGGGTGGCCAGAGATTTGAACTGGGCCCGGCCGCGCTGGGAGGACGTGCCGGGGGACCGACTGCGTGACGCGCGCCTCTCACCCACCGGCAAGCGGGCGCTGTTCGAGTACCGTGGCGATCTCTTCACCGTGCCGGCGGAGGACGGGAGCTGGCGGAATATCACCCGCAGCCCCGGGCTGGCTGACCGCCACGCGGTCTGGTCTCCCGACGGAAAGAAGATCGCCTGGTTCAACGACGAGGGTGGGGAATACGGACTGGTGTTGGCGGACCAGGATGGCGGCAACGCCCGGCGCATCGAGATTCCCGACCCCACGTTCTTCTTCGTGCCCACCTGGTCGCCCGATGGCACGCGCCTGGCTTTCACAGACACCGACTACCGCCTGCTCATCCTGGACCTGGAGAGCGGCGACCTGACGCATGCGGATACGGATCGCTACGCGCACCCGCGCCGGACGATGAACCCGGTGTGGTCGCCGGACTCGCGCTGGATCGCTTACGCGCGGCGCCTGGACAATCAGCTGCGGGCGATCTTCGTCCACGACACGCGCAGCGGCGAGACGCGCCAGCTGACCGACGGTATGGCCGACGCCATCACCCCGGTGTGGGACGCGTCGGGCAAGTACCTCTACTTCCTGGCCTCCACCGACTTCGGCCTGAACACAGGCTGGCTGGACATGACGTCGTACGACCGACCGGTGACGCGGGCCCTCTACCTGGCCATCCTCCGTGAGGGTGAAGCCTCCCCGTTCCTTCCCGCCAGCGATGAAGAGACGGGTGCCGATGAAGAGAACTCCGATGAGAGCTCCGGCAACAGTCGGTCATCGCGCGGGTCGAGGGGCGATCGATCGAACGCGGACAGCGTGGAAGTGGTGATCGACTTCGACGGCATCGCCCGGCGCATCGTGGACGCTCCCGACCTGCCGCTCCGGGACTACGTCGGCCTGGTGGAGGGTCCGGAGGGCCACGTCTTCGTGGCCGAGAACGTGCCCAACGAGCGGGGCTTCACTTTGCACCGCTATGCATTGGCGGACCGCGAAGCGAAGGTTTTCCTGGAGCGGGTCAACGAGATCGCCGCCTCTCACGACCGGGAGAAGCTGCTGTACCGGTCCGGAAACAACTGGGCGATCGTGGACGCCGGAGGCTCGCCGCCCAAGGGCGACGACGGGCGCCTATCACTGAACGGAATGCGCATCCGCGTGGAGCCGCGCGCCGAATGGGCCCAGATGCTGCGGGACGGCTGGCGCTTCATGCGTGACTTCCTCTACGTGGACAACGTCCACGGCGCGCCCTGGGACGATGTGTGGGGGTGGTACAGCCCCTGGCTGGAGGACGTGTACCATCGCTCCGACTTCAACCACCTGCTCGACATGCTGTCCGGCGAGGTCGCGGTGGGGCACTCCTACGTGAGGGGCGGCGACTACCCCGAACTGACGGACCCACGTACCGGACTGCTGGGTGTGGACCTGGAGGAGGCGGACGGTTTCTACCGCATCGCCCGCATCTATTCGGGCGAGGACTGGACCCCGGAGCTGGACGGTCCCCTGTCGCTGCCCGGCATGAACGTAAGTGAAGGCGACTATCTGGTAGCGATCGAGGGCCGCGAGCTGCGGCCGCCTGCAAATCCCTATGCGCTGCTGGAGGGAACGGCGGGCAGGACCATAGCGGTCACAGTCAACGACCGGCCTTCCCTGGAGGGTGCCCGCGACGTCGTAGTCGAACCTGTCAGCGACGAGCGCGCCCTGCGGACCTGGGCGTGGGTGGAACAAAACCGGATGAAAGTCGATGAGATGAGCGGCGGCCGCCTGGCCTACGTCTGGCTCCCCACCACCGGCCGGGGCGGCTACACCTACTTCAACCGGATGTTCTTCGCGCAACAGGACCGGCAGGGCGCGGTCATCGACGATCGGAACAACGGAGGCGGCTCGGCAGCGGACTACATCGTGGAGGTGCTGGGCCGGCAGCTCACCGGCTACTTCAACTCACGGGCGGGCGACCGCAAGCCCTTTCCTCAGCCGATGGCCGGCCTCTGGGGTCCCAAGGTCATGATCATCAACGAGCGGGCCGGCTCGGGCGGCGACCTGCTGCCCTACCTCTTCCGCTTCAAGGGGGTCGGTCCGCTGGTGGGCACCCGGACCTGGGGCGGCCTGGTGGGGACCTGGGACACGCCACCGCTCCTCGACGGCGGACGCTTCGTCGCGCCGCGGGGCGGCTTCTTCGACGTGAACGGCGAGTGGGCCGTGGAGGGAGAGGGTGTCGCTCCGGACATCGAGGTGAGAAACGAGCCCAAGCCGGTCAGCGAGGGCCGAGATCCGCAGCTGGAGCGGGCGGTGCAGGAGGCGCTCCGCCTGTTGGAGACGGAGGCTATCGAGCTGAAGAGCGAGCCGCCAGCGCCGGTGAAGTGGCGGCGCCCGAAACAATGACCGAGCCGAAGCCTGATCTCTCGCGTCTGAAAATCGATCGCGACCGGCCGCCGCAGGGCGTGAGTCGCGCGCTGCGCAGGAGCGCCTACATCGCGGCGGCGGCGATTGTTCTCTTCGTAGTCATCTTCTTCGCGCTGCGGGGGCGCGGCGGTCAGACCGTGCAGGTCGCGCTCGCGGAGCTGGTGGGCGGTGGGGCCGGTGTCTCCACCGGCGTGACCGCCAACGGCTATGTGGTGGCCCGCACCAAGGCGTCGGTATCTTCCAAGATCACCGGCCGGCTCGAGTTCCTGGGTGTGGACGAAGGCGACGTCGTAGAGGCCGGGCAGGTGATCGCCCGGCTGGAGGCGGAGGACTACGCCGCAGCGCTCGCCCAACGGGAAGCCGATCTGGCAACCGCCCGGGCGGGCCTGGCCGAGGCCGAGGCGGAGCGCGATCAGCTGGTGCGCGACGTAGCACGCGCCAAGGACCTGCTGGCCCGTGGGCTGGCCTCCAATCAGGAGACCGAACAGCTGGAGGCGCAGTTGGCCACGGCCGAGGCGCGGGTCGAGCGCCTGCGGGCGACCGTGGCGGCGGCCGACGCCGGGGTAGGCGTGGCCAGAGCGAACCTGGAGAACACCGAGATACGCGCGCCCTTCAGCGGCACGATCCTGCGCAAGGACGCCGAGGTGGGCGAGGTCGTGGCGCCGGTGGCGACGGGGAGCGGGCTCACGCGCGGCGCCGTCGTCACCATGGCCGACTTCGAGACGTTGGAGGTGGAGGTCGACGTCAACGAGGCCTACATCGCTCGCATCCACCACGGCCAGCCGGCGAGGATCACGCTCGACGCCTACCCGGCGGTCGATTTCCCGGGTCGCGTCCGCCAGATCGTGCCGACGGCGGACCGCCAGAAGGCGACGGTGCTGGTAAAGGTCAGCTTCGCCGAGCGCGACGAGCGCATCCTGCCCGAGATGTCGGCGACGGTGGAGTTCCTGGAAGATGAAGGCGGCGTGCCCGAAGCTGCCGCGCAGCCCCGCGTCTTCGTGCCCGCCGCCGCGGTGCGGGACGAGGCAGGGCGCCAGGTAGTCTGGATCGTGCGCGACGACCGGGCCGAGCGGCGCGAGGTCGTGGCGGGCCCGGTGACCGGCGAGCGCCGCGAGATTCGCAGCGGCCTGAGCGGCGGTGAGCAGGTCGTCGTGGAGGGCTCCGAGGGATTGGAAGACGGTGCTCGCGTCAAGCTAGCCACTGAACGATAAGAGGTCTGAGGCATGGCTCTTCTCGAGATTCGTGACTTGTCGAAAGTATATCAGCGGGACGCTCAGCGGATCCCGGTGTTCGAGGGTATCAATCTGAACATCGTTGCCGGCGAGTTCCTGGTGCTGATGGGCCCGTCGGGCAGCGGCAAGACCACGCTGCTGAACCTGGTAGCCGGGCTGGACGAGCCGACGACCGGCACCATCAGGGTGAGCGGTGCGGAGGTGACGGCAATGTCGCGCCGCGATCTGGCGGCATGGCGGTCGCATCATGTCGGGTTCATCTTCCAGCTCTACAACTTGCTCCCCGTGCTCACCGCCTACCAGAACATCGAACTGCCGCTCCTGCTGACACATCTCTCGAAGCAAGACCGGCGCGAACATGTGATGACCGCGCTAGAGGTCGTGGGGCTATCGGATCGGGCGGATCACTACCCGCGTCAGCTCTCCGGCGGGCAGGAGCAGCGCGTGGCTATCGCTCGCGCCATCGTCAGTGATCCCACGCTCATACTCGCCGACGAGCCCACCGGCGATCTGGACGCGCAGTCGGCGCAGGACGTTCTGACGCTGATGCAGCGTCTGAACGACGAGTACAACAAGACGATTCTGCTGGTGACTCACGACCAGCGCGCTGCCGATCGCGGGCACGCCATCATGCACCTCGACAAGGGGGTGCTGACAGGATGAAGTACGGACACCTCATCTGGGTGAACCTGACGCGCAACAAGCGGCGCACGATACTCACGGCGCTCAGCGTGGCGGCCGCGCTCTTCCTTTTCGTCGCTCTCCGGTCTGTGAACACGACGCTGAACGACGCGAGGGAGGTGGGCAGCGAGTCGCGCATGGTGACGCGGAACGCGATCTCCATCGTCTTCCAGCTCCCCGAAGCCTACTACGGTTGGCTGTCCAGTCTGCCGGGCGTGCGGCGCGTTACCTGGGGCAACTGGTTCCACGGAATCTATCGCGGCAACCCACGGGATTTCTTCGCCAGCTTCGGGGTCGACGTCGACAGCTACTTCGAGGTATATCCAGAGCTGGTCGTACCCGAAGACCAAAAGCAGGCATTCATGCGCGAGCGGACCGCCGCCATGGTGGGCACCGGACTGATGGAGCGCTACGGCTGGAGGCTGGGTCAGACGATCAACCTGACCAGCATGATCTACAGTCCCGTGACGGAATGGCCCTTCACCATCCGCGCCGTATACACGCCGCTGCCGGGCTGGACCGACGAGGCCTTCTACTTCCACTACGACTACCTGTCCGAGATGACCGAGTGGGCGCAGCCGGGCTGGTACGTTCTCCAGCTCGACGACTCATCGCACGCCGCCACGGTCGCCGCGACGATCGACGAGCACTACAAGAACTCGCGCTTCGCAACTCGCACGGAAACCGAGCGCGCCTTCCAGACCGGAATGGTCTCGATGTACGGGAACGTCGGATTCCTGATGAATGCCGTCGGGCTGGCCGTGTTCTTCGCCATTCTGCTGGTCGCCGCCAACACGATGATGATGGCAGCCCGCGAGAGGACCAGTGAGGTGGCCGTGCTCAAGACCTTGGGGTTCAGCGACCGACTGCTATTCGGCCTGGTGATCGCCGAGGCCGCCGCCATCACTCTAGCCGGCGGCCTGCTGGGGGTGTTCGGGGCCAAGCTGCTCTTCGAGGGCACGGGATTCCAGGGGGCGGGTTTTCTTCCCGGCTTCGCGGTCAAGATGAGCACGGCGGGGCTGGGGATGCTGATCGCCCTGCTGCTGGGGTTGTTCAGCGGTCTGGTGCCGGCCTGGCAGGCGGCGCGGCTGCCGGTGGCGCACACGTTACGCCGCGTGGTGTGAGGTGGCGAGGATGAAGATACCACTCATATACAACATTCGAAGCGTTCGGCGGCGCCCTGTCTCCACCCTCGCCACGGCGCTGGGAATGGGGCTCGTCGTCCTGGTCTTTATCGCAATGATGGCCCTCTCGCGCGGGTTCCGCGCCGCGATCGTCGAGACGGGCTCACGCGAGAACGTGCTGGTGGTGCGGAGCGGTGCCGACAACGAACTCATGAGCGGACTGAGCCGGAGCACGGCCCAGACCATCATCAGCATGCCGTTCGTGGCCAAGGGACCCGAGGGTCGTCCGCTGGCTAGTCCCGAGATCTACGTACTGGTCAGCCTCGAGCGCCTGGCGGAAGGTGATGCGCTGGTCGTGGCGCGTGGCGTCAGCCCTCAGGCCTTCGAAGTTCGCAAAGACGTGAAGGTCATCGCCGGCCGCATGTTCAACCCCGGCGCTCCGGAGATCCTGGTAGGCAAGAGCATCGTCGGCCGCTTTGCCGGGACCGAGATCGGCGAAACGATAAACTTTGCGAGCCGGGACTGGACGGTGGTCGGCCACTTCGCGGCGGAAGGCTCGGCCTTCGAGTCAGAGATTTGGGGCGAGAACGAGCAGTTCATGCCGGCTTTCCGCGGCGAGGTCTTCCAGTCGGTCACGTTTCGGATGTACGACCCGGCGGACTTCGAGTCGATAAAGCAGACGCTTGAATCCGATCCTCGCTTGACGGTCAGCGCGCAACGCGAATACAACTTCTACGCCAACCAGTCGGTCCTGCTCACTCAGGTCCTGAGCTTCGCCGCCATCTTCATCGCTGGAATCATGGCAATCGGCGCCGTGTTCGGCGCAGTCAACACCATGTACGCGGCGGTAAGCGCCAGAGCACCGGAAATCGCCGTGCTCCTGACTCTCGGTTTCCGGCCGCTCAGCGTGCTCTCCTCTTTTCTGATGGAGGCACTGGTGATCGCCCTGATCGGCGGCATGCTGGGATGCCTGTTCGCGCTGCCGCTGAACGGGATCATGACCAGCACCACCAACTGGGCATCGATGAGCGAGGTGGCGTTCGCCTTCCGGGTCACACCCGACCTGCTGCTGCGCGGAGTGATCTTCGCCCTGGCGATGGGGCTGATCGGCGGCTTCTTGCCCGCCCGGCGCGCGGCACGGCAGCCCATCGTGCAGGCGGCCAGACGACCCTGAGGTAGACTGAACATTCGGCGCCGGCTGTCGAATGTTGAATTGCTGCTCCCTGAAATAGAAGTGCGCGCGCGGAACAGATCCTACTCCAGCGCTCGCATTCGCCGCAGCATCTCGCGCGCGTTGTCGTTCCGCGGGTCGAGCTCGAGCGAGCGCCGGTAGTTCTCGACGGCCGACAGCGTGTCGCCGCGCACCAGGTAGGCCTCGCCCAGGCTGTCGTAGGCATTCGACGATCTCGGGAAGAGCGCCACGTTCAGCTGGAAGACGGCTGTGGTGGCGGCGGTGTTTCCCTCCCGCAAGTAGTCGTAGCCCATCCGATTCATGTACGACTCGAAGCCCGGGACCGCAGTGGCGTAATGAGCGCTGTCGGCGAGCACGGCCGCGATCGCTTCATCGATGGCCCCCTGACCAACCAGCTCGAGCGGGAACAGGTACTCCGCCGGCAGGCGCGTCGCCGGCCACCGCACTCCATTCCACTCGACCAGCACGCTGGTAGCGCCTTGTGGGCCGGTCGCGAACGACACGTCAACGCCGGGAATCTCGGTCGCAAAGGTCGTCTCTGAGGTCGGGTAGAGTGTCGTTCGTACGCTCGACACGCTGACCGTCAGGAAATCGTCGATCGTCAGGCGCAGTCGCCCGCCATCGAGTTCTACGTCCAATGCCTGATGGGGACTGAAGCGGTACCGTCCAACGTAGCCGGCGAGGGTCGAGGCGCTAACGTCCGCCGTCGCGATCACGGGCGCCTCGTAGCTCAGCGCCGCTTCACGCAGCGGATCACGACCGTTGAAGAAATCATCGTGAGTGTAGCCGATGCGTACATCCGGCTCGACCCGATCCTGCGAGGCGTTGAAAGGCGCGGAGACCGTGCGCCGGGTCGACACCGCCACCGGCAATCGGGAGTTGGGCAGCGTTACGAGCCGCGGGCCCGCGAAGTAGTTGGGTCCCTGCCCCGTCGGCTCGCCGATCAAAATGGCGCTGGAATTGTTCCGCAGCATGGCGGCCGCGCTGACGCCGGCGGAGAACGTCCGACGACCGATCAGGACGAACAGCCTGCCCGGCCTGTCGATGCGCTGATCGCCAATCACGAAGTTCGCGAGCTCACGGGTCGCGGCAAGGTCGCCGCCGCCGTTGTTGCGCAGATCGAGGATGAACCGCTCGCAAGGATTGGCATCGAGCAAGCGATCGAGCTCCGCCAGAACTCCCGCCAGCGTGATGTCACCCCAACTCAACAGCGACTGGTTGAAATCGAAGTAGAGGCTGCGAGTGTCCGTGTCATACTCGAATCGGAACGCTTCCTTGCGATCGTTGCTTACCGCCGGCGAGAACGTGTTATCGATCCGGCGCATGTAGGCCCAGTAGCCGTATTGGATCAAACCCACCGCCCGCACGGTCAGGTCGTACAGCCCGCCCTCCGGACGCTCCAGGGTGAGCCGGGCCCGCCCGTCTTCGGCCAGCCCTTGTGCCTCCAACCACTCGGCGATCGGAAGGCCGCTCCAGCGATCGAGACTACCGAACTCGTTTTCCGCCGCGATGTAGGGGCGGAACCTCTCATAGGCCTCCTCGATGGCCAAGCCGGCTATTGCTACAACCCGGCTCCCGATTGTTTCCCGGTACTCGCGTCCGGCGCGCACGACGTACGGCCCGTCGTCGAACCAGTAGGCCTGCACCGGGAAGACGTGCACGTCGTATACCGGGAAGAACAGG
>CP070722.1:2182582-2186635 GCA_020350785.1 Gemmatimonadota bacterium | reverse complement strand
TCCTGGATCACTCCGGCCAGCGCCTCGTCGGTGACCTGGAGTTGCTCCTCGTCCAGGCCCGACGCTTCGCGTTGGCGCGGCAGCAGATAGCGCTTGGCGATCTCCAGCTTCTCCTGCTCGGTGTACCCGCTGAACATCGTCTCTTCCATGCGGTCGTACAGCGGCGCGGGCACTTGATGGCCGAAGTTGGCGGTGCAGACGAACAGCACCTCGGAGAGGTCGAAGCCCACGCCAAGGTAGTGGTCGGTGAAGCTGTAGTTCTGCGCCGGATCCAGCACCTCGAGCAGCGCCGCCGACGGATCACCCTGGAACGACACGCCCAGCTTGTCCACCTCGTCCAGCAGGAAGACGGGGTTTTTCGTGCCCGCCCGCTTCATGCCCTGGACGATGCGGCCCGGCATGGCGCCGACGTAGGTGCGCCGGTGGCCGCGGATGTCGGCTTCGTCGCGCGCGCCGCCCAGCGACACGCGCACGTACTTGCGGCCCAGGGCCCGGGCGATCGACTTGGCCACCGAGGTCTTGCCGGTCCCCGGCGGCCCGAGGAACAGCAGGATGGGGCCGGCGGCCATGGCCTTGGCCTTCTGCTCGCTGTCGGTCGCCCGCTCGCCCCGCATCTTGCCCACGGCGAGGAACTCGAGGATACGCTCCTTCACGTCGTCCAGGCCGTAGTGATCCTCGTCGAGGATGCGGCGCGCTTCCTCGATGTCGAGCCGGTCATCGGACCGCTCGTTCCACGGCAGGTCGGCGATCCACTCCAGGTAGGTGCGGATGACCTGCGCCTCCGCCGACTCGCGGTTGACCCGCTCCAGCCGCCGCAGCTCGCGGTCGACTTCCTCGCGCGCCTCCTCCGGCAACTCGAGCGCCAGCAGCCGCTCGCGCAGCTCCTCGATCTCGGCGTCGCTGTCCTCCTCGCCCAACTCCTTGCGGATCGCTTTCAGTTGCTCGCGCAGGTAAATCTCGCGCTGCCGCTCGCCCAGCTCCTCCTGCACGCGCGAGCGGATGTTCTCCTGCGCCTCGAGCGTCGCGATCTGCCGGTAGAGGTGCACGAGGATGCGCCGCAGTCGCAGCTCGACGGACGTCACCTCGAGCAACTCCTGCTTGTCGGCCGGGCCCAGCTCCATGTAGTAGGCCACATGGTCGGACAGCGCGCCGGGCTCCTCCACCGCGCGGATGAAGCGCTCGATGATCTCCTCCGGCACCCCGCGGTGACGGCCCAGCTCCGCCGCGCGCTCGCTGACCTCGCGGAACAGCCCCTGGAACGCCGCGTCCTCGGGATTCACTGGTCCCTGATCCATCAGCGGCGTGACCACAGCCTCTAGGTATCCGGCCTCGGTCTCCTCGTAATGGAGCGCCGTAGCCCGCCCTTCTCCCTCCAGCAGAAGCTGCAGGCCGCCGGGGAAACGCTGAACCTGCGCGATCCGGCACACCACCCCGATGTTGTACAGCACATCGGTGCTCGGCTCGTCGACGTTCTCACGCTGGGCGACGGCGAAGATCCGTTTGGACTCCGAGTCGCTCTCGAGGGCCCGGTCGATGGCCCGGAGCGTCTTGTCGCGGCCGGCGACGATGGGGGCGGTCACACCCGGAAACACCACCGTCTCGCGGAGCGGCAGCACCGGAAGACTCAGCCTCTCGCTCATTTGCCTCTCTCTATCTTCAGAAATCACTCTTCTCTTCTTTCGTCCAAGGTCGCGAATCTCCGCCTCAATATCGAAGGCCCGGGCTGGCTTCCCGGTTCCCAGATGAAGCTAGATGGTTAGACCCATTTACGCACCGTCTGTGCCAGCCGATCCGCGCCAGCCTGACATGATACCGCCTTTCTCGCAGCCCGAAACGGCGGTCCTGCTGCCAGTGAGGCAGCCATTTATCGCCAGGGCCCGCACCGCATGCTATGTTGCCGCCATGCGCGTTACGGTGACGGGAGCGACGGGGACGCTCGGGTTTGCCTGCGTCCACGCGGCGATCCGGGCCGGTCACCAGGTCCGCGCCTTCGTCCGGCGGCGGGCGGAGTTCCAGCGCCGCTGCCGCGACGAGCGCGTGGAGGCCGTAGAGGGCGACATCTTGGACCGGACGTCAGCCGGCGCCGCTCTGGAGAACAGCGACGCCGTCATCCACTGCATCGAGTTTCCGCCCCATCGGTTCAGTCTCAACTGGGACGCGCTGCGCCACGCCCTCGAAGGGTTGGGCTCGCGGCGGCAGTTCATCTATCCGGGAAACTCCTGGGTATACAAGCCGAGCGACGGCGAGCGCATAGGCGCAGACAACCCCAAGAACGCCCCAACGGCGTTAGGCGAGGTGCGGGCGGACCTGGAAAGGGCGGTGACCGCCGAAGGCGGCACAGTGGTGCATCTGCCGGATGTTTATGGCCCAGGCGTTCTGAAGGGGTTTCTGCAAGCGATGTTCGTCAGGGCGATGGCTGGACAGACAGTGTGGTTCCCCGGAGACCTGGATCGGCCACACGAATTTCTGTACATCGAGGACGCGGCCCGGGCCCTGGTCGCGCCACTCGGAAAGCGCCAGTCTTACTCCGTCGACTACACCGCCGCGGGACCTGAGCCGATCACGCCACGAACCTTCGCCGAACTGATCTTCAAGGCCGCCGGTTTGTCACCGCGGATCCGGTCGACACCCATGCGATGGCTGCGTGCGAAGGCATTGCTGAGCCCGCACCGCCGTGCGCTGCGAGATCTGCTCTACCTGTACGAGCGCCCGGTGTTTTTCGACGCGAGGCGGTTGCGCAGCGATCTCGGGTGGTCGCCCGAGGTCGGCTACGCGGACGGGGTTCGGCGGACCGTCCGCTGGCTACGCGAGGCCGGCTATACTGCGGCGAGCGCCTGATCCAGGTCCGCAATGAGATCCTCGTAGTACTCCACTCCGATGGACAGCCTGATCAACGCCGGCGTGATGCCCATGCGCGGCTGGTCCGCGGCCGGCACATCGGCGTGGGTCATGGTTGCGGGGTGCTGGGCCAGCGACTCCGTACCCCCCAGGCTGACGGCGAGGTGGATGAGCTCGAGCGCGTTCAGGAAACGAAAGGCCTCGGCTTCTCCACCGTGGACCTCGAAGGCCACCATCCCACCCGGCGCCACGCACTGGCGGCGATAGACCTCGTACTGCGGGTCATCCTCTGAGATATGGCCGAGGTAATGGACGCGCTCGACCTTCGGGTGGTCGGCGAGGAAGTCGGCGACATACCTCGCGTTCTTCATCGGTGAGGTCATCCGCAGCTTCAGCGTCTCCAAGCTGCGCAGGATGAGCCAGCCCGTCCACGGCCCGGAGGCCGTACCGAGGAACGTGCGGGTCTGCAAGACGCGGCCAATAAGCTCCTCCGAGCCGAGCACGGCGCCCGCGATCAGGTCGCTGTGGCCGCCGATGAACTTGGTGGCCGAGTACACGACGAGGTCGGCCCCGAACTTGAGCGGGTGCTGGAACAGGGGACCCAAGAAGGTATTGTCCACAGCGAGCACCGGCTTGCGGTCGTCGCGCGCGCAGCGGCGCGCCACCTCAGCACAGTGCGCGATGTCGACGAGGCCGTTGGTCGGGTTGGCCGGCGTTTCGATGAAGATCATGCCTAACCGATCCGCCACCTGCTTGTCGCCCACGATCTGCTCCAACTCCGCCGGCCCCTCGGGCCCGGCGCGAAAGTTGAATACATCGATGCCGAATTCCGGAAGCACATGACAGAAGAGATACTCCGTGCCGCCGTACAGCGGGTCGCTGTGAATCAGGACATCTCCGGGCCTCAGGAAGGTGAGTGCCGCCGTGGCGATCGCCGCCATTCCACTCGTGTGGACCGCGGCCGCTTCCGCATCATCCCACTGAGTCAGCCGATCCTCCAGAATCTCGAGGTCGGGGTTATTGAGACGGCTGTAGATAAGCCCAGGAGTCTCGGCCGGTCCTTTCTCCCGAAGTCCGTAGGCCAACTCGAAGAAAGCTTTGCCCTCTTCGGCGGTCTTGAACACGAACGTCGATGTCTGGAAAATCGGGCACTTGATGGAGCCTTCCGACCATTCCGGCCGGTAGCCGTAGCCCATCATGAGACTCTCGGGCCGG
>CP070722.1:2154868-2182482 GCA_020350785.1 Gemmatimonadota bacterium | reverse complement strand
GGCCCACGGACGTCGAGGCCAGGACGATCGCCCAGATACCGACCTTCTCGATCCCGATTGCCCGGACAAGGTAGTGGTACAAGAAGAAGAGGCTGCCGCCGACCACACATACCTGAGTGGCCGCCAGAGCAGCATTGATCAGTACTTGCCGCTTGTTCACTACTTCCGGAAGCAGGCCAAGAGGTGGTCGCGGGCCGCCCCCCAATTCGGCGGGTAATCGCGGAGGTAACGCTGCCGGCGGGCATCGAACCCGCCGAGTCCCAAGGACCGAGCGGCGACCATCAGCCCTGGCAGAAACGCATAGATCATGTTCAGCGCGGCCTGCCGGGCCCGTCGCACGAGACCGCGCTCCGCTTGATGGGAGAACTGTGCGACATCAACGAGGGTGAGATCCAGCTTCTCTGCCGCGTACGCGCACCACAGCGGATTGATGAACGAGACATGCTCCGGAATGGCGCAGTAGTAGTAGCGGCTTCCCAGCAGCATCCATGAGCCGGCTTCCGTGTTACCCGTGGACACGATCACCAGTCCCCCGCGTCGGGCAAGGCGGCTGAGCTGCTTGAGAACGAGAAGCGGATCCTCGACATGTTCTATCAAATCCAAAGCCGTGACCACTCCGAACTCGGCATCGAGCCGATCCAGCTCGTCGATGTCGTTGGAGACGATGGCGACTCCTCGCTGGGCGGCGCGGCCTGCGGCATCGGGGTGTATCTCGATACCGTAGCGATCCCAACCGGCTCCGAGTGAGTCCAGAAAGCCACCATCGAAGCACCCGACGTCGAGAACGGTTTTCGGGACGCTCGCGCTCATGAGGAACTCACGCGCCAACGCCCAATCCGGTCGTCGGCCATCGTCGGCCTCCCAGGTGTCAGCGGCACCACGGACATAGAGCTCATCGAGGGTCTGCTTAGGCAGGCGCGGAAACCTGAAATTCAGGCGGCAGCTCTCACATGCGTAAAGACCGCCGCCCGGTAGCGGGGCATCCAGGTAACGGCCGGCAAAACGGGCCGCATCCGGTATTCTACCGCGCCAGCGGGCGCGGCCACCGCAAGAGTGGCAGGTGAGCTCCTGGGATGGCGACGCTTTCTTCGAATTCAACTGCAGACGACCCCCGAACCGCACCGCCCAACCGCCCGGCGGAAGCTAGGTTCCCGAAGTGACTGGCGTCGCGCCGATGCGGCCCGTCAGCTCGAGCTGACCGTGTATCCATCGATAGGTTTCCCCTAACCCGTCTTCGAGCGTGATGGCCGGCTCCCACCCGAGGACCTTCCGCAGTAGCGTGTTGTCGGAATTCCTCCCGCGCACTCCTTGCGGCTTACTCAGGTCATAGCGGCGCCGGACCTTCTTGCCCGCGGCCCCTTCGACGATATCGATCAGCTCGTTGACCGTCACCAGGCGATCGGAGCCCAAGTTCAACGGTTCACGGTGGTCGGATCGCATGAGACGATGAATGCCTTCGACGCAATCGTCGATATAGCAGTACGACCGAGTCTGCTGTCCATCACCCCAGACTTCGATCTCGCCGCCGTCCTCGGCCAGCGCGACCTTGCGGCAAATTGCCGCCGGCGACTTCTCGCGCCCGCCATCGTAAGTGCCCAATGGGCCGTAAATGTTGTGGAACCGAACGACCCGGGTTTCCAAGCCGTAGTCCTCCCAGTAGTGCCGACACTGCCGCTCCGAGAACAGCTTCTCCCAGCCGTAGCCGTCCTCGGGATCCGCAGGGTACGCATCCGCCTCCTTCAAGGCCGTCACCTCGGCGCTCTTCTGGAGATAGCCGGGGTAGATACATGCCGACGACGTGAAGAAGAACCGCCCTACGCCGTTCAGGCGCGCCGCCTCGAGCATATGGATGTTGATCAGCACGTTGTCGTGCATCACATCGGCCTTGTGCGTTTCAATGAAGCCGATCCCGCCCATGTTCGCGGCGAGGTTGTACACCTCGTCGATTCCGCGAGTGGCCTGCAGGCAGCAAGGCCAGCGCCGCAAGTCGAGCAACTCGAACTCGTGGGCCTGCGTCGCCTCGAATTCCGGCTCCTTGATGTCGACGCCTCTAACCCAATAGCCTTTCTCCACCAGATACTTCACCAAGTGATGGCCGATGAATCCACCGGCTCCCGTCACCAGAACGCGGGTCATCTCCTTACCTCCCATCACTATTCATTCGCCGTCTGTTCTCGACGAGTGTCTCACTGTTCGTTGCCAGCTCTCTTCAAGTCCGTGCCGAAGTGCAACTCTACGAGAGGCCCGTAGATCGCCCGCCGGTCGAAGCGCCGTACGGCGAAATCCCGGGCACGCCGTCGGTAGTCCGAGGTCGGTACTTCGCCGGCCTTTATGCTCTGCAGCATCTCGGCCAGCGACCCGTCATCACCCGGGGGCACAACAACCCCCCCGCGGCTCTCGGCTACCAAGTGTGCGGTCTCGCTATCCGCGGCACAAGCTGCCACGATCATCGCCCCCGCCGCCAAGGCGGTCAAGAGCTTCGACGGCACGACGATGTCCACGACTTCCGGCAACTGACTGATCAGTACGGCGTCGGCTCCGGAAAGCATGTGGCGCAGCATCCAGCGATCTTGCAGCGGGAAGTGCGACACGTTCTCCAGCCCCAACTCCTCACGGCGCCGCAGGAAATCAGACTTCACCGCACCGTCGCCGAAGACATAGAAATGGATGGACGGATCGTCGCGCAGACGGGCCGCGGCCCGGAGCAGGAGGTCGAGATCTTGCTTCTTCCCCATGTTACCGGTGTGCAGCACAGCGAACACACCTTCGGGTACAAAACGACTCCGGAACTCGTTCCCATCCTGAACCGGCGCCAGCTCGTCCGCGTCGACCGTGTCGGGCACGATCGTGATCTTGGACGGCTCACTCATCTGGCGAGTGATGCGGTTCCGCATGCCCTCCCCGAGGGTATGGATCTCGTCGGCCAGGGCATACGCGACCCGCGCCAGCCACCGCGAAACTCTTATCACCGCCGTGTTCCTGAGCATTCCCAACTCGACCGCCGCGTCGGGCATGACATCCTTCACCACCAGAACGGACCGGACGCCCAGCAGCTTGGACACCGTCAGTCCCATCACGGCGTAGCTCAGGGCCGGGCTGACGACGTAGGCGACATGTGCGCGATGCAGCACCCGGATCATGTTCGGGAGCGCGAAGAGCGATAGCGTCGTCTCGTGTAGTATGCGTGTTACGGTAGAGACGTGGGGCCGGACGTAGTGCCAGGATCGAAAGATACGGATGCCGTTGTGTTGCTCGGAGCACCAGATTCGACCGCGATACTCCGGCCAGATCTGCCACTGTGGATAGTACGGCATCGATGTCGCGACACGGACCGGCACACGCTGGCCGGAGAGGAACTCGGCGTACTCAGAAACCGTCTGGCTGGTCCCGGTGGGCTCCGGCCAGAAGTTGGAGGTCACGAACGCCGCGTGTCCGCGCCTATCGGTCTCGTGGGCCACCTGAGGAACCTCTCGGCGTCGCAGCCGAGCCGCTGAAAGCCAAGATCAACGCTGCCCCGGTGACGTAGTGAGCATCGTCTCTGTGACGATCGGCGACTTCGGCCAAGACCGCCCCACGACGCGATCGCCATGCCATGGTGACTACTTGAGGAGCAGGGCGTATACAGTCGCGATCCCTGTGACTACCGCCGTAACAGCCGCCCAATCGATTCCCTTGGTCTCCGGCCGCACCGGAACGAAGACCCGACTACCCGGCTGCGGCTTCGGCTTTGACGAGAAGACAAGGAACTTCCCCACCGTGCGAACCGAGCCGTTCGCGTATTCGACTCGTGTGCGAGCTTTGTCCGCATCTCTGGCATAGCCGCCGGCGCTGGCTATGTAGTAGTCGAGTCCGGCTCGCGGTTCGTACATCACGCTCAACGGATACAGGACCGCACCGTCCACACGCACCGTCGGGACGAACTCCGGAATATGAATAGAGTCTCCATCAAACAGTACAAGATTGTAACGGCTATCCTTGTTCTCGAGTGCCTGCAGATAATCAACGTTCACTCGACTCAGCGTGTCTTCGCCTTGAAACGAAACCTCCTGGCGTCGATAGAACCTGATTCCGGCCGCGTGAGCCTCCGGCGTCAGCCCACCCGCGCGTTCCACTAGCTCCACCAGCCGCTCGTCCTTTCGCTGAAGCGCATACGTGCCCGGAAAGCGAATCTCACCGGTCAACTGCACGACACGCTGCAACTCCCAACCTGGCCGTCGCCGGATGAACACATTGTCGTAGCGCTCGAGCTCGTAATCCGGGGCGGCTGCGGGCGCGGCGCCCCCTCCATCGCTGCCGCCGCCTCCGTTCCGAACCGATTCGGCAATGACATAGGTGGAATCCAATGGTACACTCCGCACATCCGTGAGGTCGCCCGTGGCATCGGGCACTTCGACGATCCGAGCGACCTCCGCCTCCAAGACATAGGCATCGTCGCGCAGGCCGCCCGCCATCATCACCAGGTCGCGCAGAGTCATCTCGTCGCGGTACTCATAGACGCCAGGTTCCTGAACCGCCCCGTGTATCGTGACGAACCGCCGGTCTCGAAACTCGGCGACCGAGTAGACGACGACCTCGTCGTACTCCTCGAGCTCGGGCCCATCACCCCCCGCAAGCGAGACCGCCACCACCCGTTGCGAGAGATCCAGGGGATTGAGTCGAATGATCTGTGCCCGGCCCAGGTAAGCGTCGTCTCTCAGGCCGCCCGCCTTGTCGATGAGGTCCGACACCGTCATGCCGGGCTCGAACTCGAATACGCCCGGAGACCAGACGTGCCCCCGGACGGTCACGGTGTTGCGGCGCTCCTCCGCCACGGCAAAGACGTAAATCTCATCGCCCGTCTCCAGCGGCACGGGCTCACCCTCGCTGTCCCGCAGCTCGGCGATGTTCACATCGAAGAGAGAACGCTGCCGGCCGGGCCCCCTCTGCTCTATCGGCAGGATACGGTCGATTTGAATGCGTCGTACGTCGGCCTCGGGCTCCACGCCTCCAGCAATCTCGATCAGCGCCCTCAGGCCCTCGTCTTCGCGAAGCTCGTAGATTCCGGGTCTGGCGATATTACCATCGATCTCCACCCGGGTCCCGCGGACGGGAACGAACACGACGTCACCCTGGTCGAGCTGGATATCGCCCGTGGCTACGCCCTGGGTCAGGTACTCATAGACATCGAGCGTCGCGACCACCCGGCCACCCCTACGGACCTGGACGTTTCTAAAGCTGCCTCGATCCGCGGGACCACCGGCCTGGTACAGCGCGTCCAGCGCCGTGGCGACGGACGAGAGTTCGTAGGCCGCCGGCCGCTCCACCTCTCCGATGACGAAGATCTGGTTGCTGCGCAGCGCAGAGATCGAAACATCGAAAAACGTCGTCGCCTCGGGACCGCGCAACACGCCGGAATAGACCTGGCCCAAGTAGGTGTAAAGGGCGCTGCGCAACCCCTCGAGGGTCATTCCGTTGACCGATACGCGACCTACGTTCGGGATCACCACGAAGCCTTCTCGCGTGACGGGGAGGCTGTAGATCTCCTGCACGTCTCCGGTCAGGATCAGAACCAGTTCGTCACCGGGCCCCAGCATGTAGTTCGGCGGCACCGGCCCCGCAGTCACCGGCCGAAACTGCGTCGTCGCGCGCTCGAAAAGGCTCTTTCCGAAGATCGGCAGTCCGATCTCCTCCAAGGCAAGAGCCGCGGTATCGGCCAGCAGTGAGTCGAGCGGGAGCAGGAGGCTGTCGGCGATCCCAATCTCCCCGATCGCCGGCACACTCAACCGCCGCAACACCTGCTCTACCTGTGACGGCGTCAAGGTCGGCGCTCCCATCGCCACTCCCCCCGTCAGGTACTGGTCCAGCAGAGTCTCCGGGTAGCCGAACTGCCTCAAGCGGCTACGCACCTCCTCGTCGCTCAGACCGGCCGCGCGGATTCGGGCTCGAATCTCTTCCGGGCCGATGCGGCCGGACTCGACCTCGCGCTGGAGCTGCTGGAGTGCCGCCGCCGTATCGACGACCTGGGCGACGAGGGGCGGCGAAAAGCCAAATAGGACGCCTGCGATCGCTAGGGCTTGAATTCGCATCTGTGCTAGTGGGCCAGATTCGCTTTCAAATGGAGTTTCGGGGAGTCGCTAGAACCGGCTAAGTGTAAAGATTGTCAATGGATAAGGCAAGAGAAGCCCGTGCAAGCGACGCGGGCGGCTCCCCGCTTGTGCGCAGCGGCGGAGCCAGGCAAATTGCCAAGCGTTCCAGCCCGAGGTTGAAATCCAACGCCGACCGACTTCGAGGAAACGTGAATCGCAAAGATCTGGACTATCGCGCTGCCGGCGTGGACAATATCGCCGAGGCCGATGCGCTACGTGCCCTTACCAGCCGGGTGCGGCGCAGCTTCTCGTTTGCCGGCGAGCCCGGCCAGGTGGGCGCCGTGCACCTCGACCTCGGCTACTTCGCCAACGTCGTCGAGATCGCCCAAGGCGTGGGTCTCGCCGTCTCCACCGACGGCGTCGGCACGAAGCTGTTGGTCGCCGAGCTCATGGGGAAGTACGATACCATCGGCATCGACTGCGTGGCCATGAACGTGAACGATATCCTCTGCGTCGGCGCGCGGCCCCTGACCATGCTCGACTACATAGCGGTGGAGCGCCTGGACGCGGAGGTTCTGGCCGCGGTGGCCGACGGCCTGCTTCACGGCGCCGAAGAGGCGCGCATTTCCATCGCCGGCGGCGAGCTTGCCCAGGTGCGCGAGATGGTGCGCGGCGCACGGCCCGGATCAGGATTCGATATCGTTGGCACAGCCATCGGTCTCGTGAATCTTGATCGCATCATCCTGGGCGACGGCCTGAGAGACGGTGATATCGTCATCGGCCTGGACTCCAGCGGAATCCACTCCAACGGTCTGACACTCGCACGCAAAGCCCTTCTGGAGCAGGGCGGCTTCCGATTGGACCAGCACGTCGAGGAGCTGGGCCGCAGCCTGGGCGCCGAGCTACTCGAACCGACCCGTATCTACGTTCGCCCGGTTCTGGCTCTTCTAAAAGCCGTCAAACAGGTGAAAGCGCTCGCCCACATCACCGGCGACGGGCTCCTAAACCTCTTGCGAGGTCCCTCCCCCGTCGGTTTCGAGATCGACCAGCCGCCAGATCCGCCGGAGATCTTCAGGTTGATTCAGCGAGCTGGGAACGTCGACGACGGCGAGATGTACCGCGTTTTCAATATGGGTGTCGGCTTTGTGATCGTGGTGAGCCCGGAGGAGGCGGGCGAGGCGTTGCGGACTCTGCAAGGGGCCGGCGCCCCGGACGCCCGCGTGATTGGGAGAGTAACAGACAGGCAGCCAGGTCGAGTCCAGCTTCGCGTCCCGGGACTCGTCGGAACGCGTGAAGATGGCTTCGTCAGGGCGACCTAGTCGGCGCTTCGACGGCGTCTGCGTCTGACTAGCGACTTCAACTCGGACTTGACCGCCGCCCACTGCGAGCTGAATTCTCGGAAGTCCTGCTCATCGCGGGCGCGCAGCCTCTCCGTGAACTCCAGCCCGAACGATCCGAAGACCCCCAGCACTGCCGCTACGAAGAAGGCGAGCACTACATTGAGCTTACGCTTCGGGCTCGACTTCTTGTCCGGCGCAACAGCGTGATCGATGACGGTGATGACGGGCGTGTCGTTGACCTCTTCGATGCGCGCTTCCTCATAGGACCGCCGGAGCGTGGTTAGCACCTCCTGCTTGATGGTGACCTGGCGTTGCAGGCGCTCGTGCTCGAAGGTCAGCTCGGGTGAACCGCTGAATTGACGATTCCGTCTGAGGAACTCCTGCAGCACATCTTCTGCCTCCTGCAGCTCGTTCTCTGCCTCGGATAGGCGCTCCCCGGTGAACCGCCTACGCTCCCTGGCGTTCGATTGCCGGGTCTCGAGATTGAAACGGTTGAGCAGGTCGATTACCAGGTTGGCAACCTGCGCTGAAAGAGCCGGGTGACGCGTCTCCACGGAAACGCTCACGATGTTGGTCTCGTTGTCCACCATTACCGACATCATCTCTTCGAGCCGGTCCCGCCCTTTCTCCAGCCGCCTCGTCCGGTTTCGCCCCTCGACGCCGAGGATTTCCAACAATGTCGCACTGTCTTCAGGCGCTTGCGAGCGTGGATCCGGGAACATCGCAAGCAGCACCTGATCCCGAAGGGTGCGGCTCTCCAGTACGCCGCTGTAGAACCGCGGTGAGTTCGCTCCACCTCCGGGAATGGCGACTCCAAACTGACTGGCGAGACCCGCCAATCCGCTCGGCAGCGACAGACCCTCAGACTCACTCTCCGGAACGAACGTCGTAGTGGCCGTGAACTTGGTCGGCAGTATCAGTGAGATTATGGCCATCAGAACGGCCGCGACGACCGGAAAACCGACCACTAACCTTCGACGCTTCAGGAGCACGTTGGCCAGCTCCAACAAGCTCACCTCATACCCTTCGTCGTCGTCCAATCCCTGCGGTCCTTGAGCGTGATGCTCACGGCTCACAAACGTTCCCGGATCTTCCACAACCCTCGCCTCGTGCTACGTTGCCAGAATCCGCCCGCACGCTCACTGATGGACTGCCACCGGGGGCCGCCGGCGGTACGAGTCCCGGCCCGCTGTTTCTGGGCGATATCAACGAACCGTGATGAAGCTAGGAACGCCCAACCCATTTGCCAAGCGCCTAGCGCACAAGCCCTTGCACCCCAACTCCTGAGATTGTACTGTAGACAATGTTTCCCCAAAAAGTGCTTTCCCCAACCAGGAATGGGGCCGAGCCCTATGGACACTGCACGACATGATCTAGAGCCTGCACCGACGCGGGTCAGCGGTGTGGCGAGCCGGGCCGTCGTCAGGCTTCTGTCAGAGCGCGGCGTGCCCGCCAATGAGCTTGTGGTAACCCGCGCCGAGCGTCATGACGCCGGGGAGCGGGCCTCCTGGGTTGTCACCGTGCTGCGGGGACGTGCCAAGGCGAGTCACGAGTTTCCGCCCGAGCTGGTGGACAGAGTCTTGGCGCGCGGTCCCTGCCAAGAATGGTACACCGAGGTCAGCCGCCTGCTGCAGGCGGCCGGAGTCGCGTTTCCCGCCTGATCTATAGCGTCTCCTTAGGTCTATTGACCTAACGGGGGTCAGGGCTTTATCTTAGGGCCACTGACCCCCTCTCCCAGCCGCTACCCCCCAGGAGACAGGTCATCAGGAGGGCACTCATGCGCCGACTACTCGGCTCAACGGCCGCTTCGGCTCTCAGCCTACTCATCGCTTTGCAGCCGGTATGGGCACAGCGCCCGCCCCCAAAGTTACCGGTCTTCGGGCACACGCTGCACCAGGGCACCGGTTACATCGCCACACCCCACGCGATGATCTCTGAGGGCGCGATATTCATCACCGGCACGGCGATTGCGCCGGAGGAGCACATAGCCTTCGTGGGCGCACAGCCCGGCGCCTACACGGTGACGCGTGGAGCCATCGGCCTGGCGCTGAACGGTTGGATCGAGGCCGGCGCTACGATCCACCGCGACGACGCCTACACGGCTTTTGGCAAGCTGCAGCTCGTCAGGCAACACGGTATCTTCCCAGGCATCGCGGCGGGCGTCCAGAACATAAAGCTGGTCGACGACATCGGTCGCTACGGAATCGAAGATCCCCATTACGACGATTTCTTCGATCAGACGTCTTTCTACGCGGTGTTCACCTATGTCGCTGGTCCTGGACGAACGTCTTTCCCCAGCTGGGTGACCCTCTCCGGCGGCTTCGGGACCGGGATCTTCTCCGAGGATAACCCCGCGATCGACGGGAACAGGAGCGGCGGCCTATTCGGTGCCGTGAGCTTCGACTTCCGGGCCGGGAACGAGGCGTACCTCCGCTTCATCACAGAGTACGACGGCTACGAGATCAACCTGGCCGCGGTGGCCTGGCTGGCCGGGCTCCAGCTGACCGTCGGCGCGCTATCGGTGGGTCAGGGCGATCCGCCGGATCCACCTGTCGCCGGCGGCCCTGTCGACCCGACCCAATCCTTCGCGGGGCAGTTCTACAACCAGGTCAAGCCTTTCGCCTCGCTGACGCTCGACCTGCGATCTCTGGGGGCGATCCCCTGGATCTGGACCAAGAACGAAGACTGACCGCCGGGGGCGCCGGACCCTGAGCCCGGCACGGCGCCCACACTGACAACCCTGCCAGAGACCTTAGCCGAATCAATCGCCAAAAGCGACGAGGCGGGTCTCTGTCCATCAGCCACGTTCGCAGCCTAGAGACCCTCTTCGGACAGGCAGTCTTCGTAGAGCAGCGCCGTCCTCCGCACCATGTGCTCGACGCTGTACTCGCGCTCGACCTTGCTCCTGGCCTTGCGGCCCATCCGACGAGCGCCGCCGACATCACTTAGAAGCTGCCGTATCATCGAGCTCAGTGCCTCTACGTCGCCCGCCGCAGCCAAGCGGCCGTCCACCCCTTCGGTGATCACCTCACCCAGACCCGGACTATCCGAAGCGATGACCGGGCGCGCCATGGCCATGGCCTCCAGCAGCCCCTGAGGGTCTCCGCCAAGAGGCGCCGGGAATACCAGGACGTCGGCGTCGGCCAGCAGCTCCGGGGTGTCCACCACGGCGCCCGGGAACAGAACCCGGTCTGCAAGGTCCAATCCGAGCGCCAGGGCACGCAGGTCCTCCCACTCAGGGCCATCCCCGGCAATGACGACCCAGACGTCCGGGTCGGCCAGCTGTGCGCGGGCCTGTATCAGGTCTTGGAAGCCGCTTCCACGCTCGAGTGGGCCGACCCCCGCGATCAAGGCCGCTTCTCTGGGAACCCTCAAGCGCTGGCGCCAGGCGCCCGGCGAGATGCGGCCGGGATCGAAGCGCTTGAGATCCACACCTCCCGGCACCACCGCCACACGATTCGACTTCATGCCCCCCCGATCTGTGAGGCGACCCGTGGTTGACCGGCCGCCCACTACAAGGCGATCGACAAATCTCAGAGTCGCCGAATCCAGCAGGCCGGCCAGCACGTGCCGCCAACCTTGACCGACGGTGGTCTCCTCGCCACCGCTGCGGCTCCAGATCAGCGCCGGCACCCGCGCCAGCGCCGCCGCGATTCGTATCGAGGAATCGCCCGAACCGAAGACATGCACGATGTCCGCGTCCACGTGACTCAGCTGCGCCAGCAGGCCGCGGATCCTGGCCGGCATAGTCCATCCCCTACGGGTCGCGATGACCTCAACGCCAAGATCCTGCAGCCAATCGATGAAATCACGGTCGGGCCGACAGATTACGGCGACCTCGTAGCGGCTTCTGGGCAGCCCCTCGGCAAGTTGTAGAACCGTACGCTCGGCACCGCGCGATGCCGCTTCATCCACGTAGTAGACGATTCGCCTCGGCTTTTCCCGCTCTCCCGAGCCCGTTTGCTGCATCGCCCGTCCCTGCTGTTTTGGAGGTAACTGGCGCCTGGCGCGCCCGGACTTCCGAACGCGAGCTCAAGTTCAAGCTCCGACCGCGCCCCGTCAACGCTGGCCGGAGGCAGTTGCGCAATGGCGCCCCGTCCTATCTTCTTAGAGCGAACGATGCCCATGCTAATGTCGTGCCACCTCGGGTTGGCCGTGCGCACTGCCGCCGACTACCGGCGCCCAGCGCCGCCGGATCACGCGCCATGAGCTCGCGTTTAAGCCTCTATGCCCCCCTGCTGGGCGCACCCGGAGCCCTCGCGTCCTCCGGCAGTGCCGTGTTCGTTAGAGCCGTGACCGCGATCCTGCGTAATTCCGGACTGGAACTGCGCACGCGCTGGCTTCGGGCCGATGAGGGGCCTCGCTCCGACGGACACGAGACGACAACGCTCGGGCATGCCCTCTATGACTCCGCGCGCTACCTGTTGTTCGTCTACCCGCTGATTCCGCTGCCGGGGAGTGCCGGCACCCGCGTCTCGCCGCCTCTTGCCAAGACCATCTTTCGGGCCCTGAGGATGAAGGCGCGACTGACCCGTCAGAGGATCCTGGTGCTGGTTCACGAACTGCCCATCGAAATGCAGGAAGGAAAAGCGCTCGCCGGTGAGCCGACGCCTGGGTTCGACACAGCGGGAATGCGCGCGACCGAGGCGGCCCTGCTCGGTGCCGCCCACCGCCTGGCGTTACCGGCTGCGTTCGCCACCCCCATTCAGGAGCGCCACGGCGTGGAACCCCATCGTATCTTCACTTTCCACCGCCATCCCTACTTGGAAACCGCCGACCCGCGAAACCCGCCGACCCAATTCGACCGCGGCGCCGTGAACTTCCTTTATTCCGGGGCCGTGGATTCGAGCGTTGCCTCCAACTTCCGCGAGATACTCAAAGCGATCCGCAACGCACCAGCGACACGCCTCCATGTCTGCGGCCCGGGGCGCGAGGCGGTCGAGGGGTGGCTCGACGAGTTGGACGTTCCCAACGTGCGCCACTACGGCCACCTCGATGCCGATTCCCACGATTGGCTGGCAAGGCGCTGCGACGTGGGCCTTATCCTCCACCCGTCGGACAACTCCTACAATCACCTCCGGCCCACGCTGAAGTACTCCGCCTACCTGGCCAACGGCCTCGCCGTCCTCAGCACCGACCTCAAAGCCGTGGCCGCCAACATTCGCGCTGACGGTGTGGGCTTGGCCATGCCGATCCGGGAATTGGCCGTCGAGCTCATGCGCTGGGCCACGCGACCCGCGCTCTGGTCCGAAAAAAAAGGCAAAGCCACCGAGCACGGCACTGTCCTGCGCTCCGGTGGCGAGGTCCGCTCCTGGATCGAACGGTTCACCAAGCCGTCCTGAGCTGAGCCCGCCCCCGCCTGGGTCACTGACGCCCCACCGACGACTCAGCTTGGCGGGCGCCAGCCGTCTGGCACGCTACTGGCAATGTAAGCTTCAGCACAGCGGCGATGTCAGCCGCGATACAGTCCCGAGAATCGCTCGAAAGCCCGCCAGAAAGCCAAAAGACTCGGAGCGACAAGCAGATGCCAGCCCGTCGTCGGAAAGTGCGATCCGGTCAAGAGTTCCGACCTGAATCGGAACAATTGACCGCATCGGTTATTCTGACCGGGCGCTTGGGATCGACTCCAGCTTTTCCCCACCGCCGATCGTCACTCGTAAAACCGGATGGCAGGGGCGACTATTGGCCCCGGCTTTGGTCGGCCTCCTCTGGGCAGGCCGGCACCACCACACCCACCGGACCTACCAGCAACCATACCTTGGGCAGCGGTGTCACGGTCGGCGGTTACCCCAAAGGCGCGGGTCTCCAGGCCCGCGCCTTTCGCCCCCTCCGCTCGGGCGGGGCGACCCGACATAGAACTGAGGCAGCCTGTGCTGTTCGTCTTAGGGGAGGATTGGGATGAGGTCTGCTCTGTTAGTTTCCGTGCTATCCCTGGCGCTGCTCAGCCTGCTCGGCTGGGCCCGCAATGAGGCCCCGCGGCCGGCGCCGCGCCAGATCGAGCCGGTCGGGGCCGACGACGAGGCTCTTCTTTTCGTCTAGGTTGGGTCCGTCCCGGCGACCCGCTTCATGCGCGCGCGGTGGCGGCACAACTCAACGAAGCGGTCAGCAAGGTCCTCGACGGTGACCGACCAGCGCATCTCGGATGGTGTGATTCCCAGCAGCTTGTGCACGTGCGCCCGGAAGTTTTGCGGGGCGCTGTAGCGCATACGGAAGACGACGTCTTCGACGGAAACACCGGGGTCGCTGAGCGATTTGGCTGCATAGAGCAGCCGCAGCCACTGCAGGCAAGTCTTCGGCGTAGGGAGTCCTGCCTCCTCGAACATCCGGTAGAGTCGGCGACGCGTCAGGCCGACAAGCCCCCCCCACTGTTCTGCGGTATGCAAGGTGGTCGCTTCGTAGAGGCCGACTCTGAGCACCCGGCGGACCTCCTCACCGAGGCCGGGAAGATCACGCTGTAGCGTCCGCAGTACTTGTTCCGCCGCCGACCGGCCCTTTGCCAGATCCACCAGCCGGCGCAGATCCCATTCGCTGTCACTTTGATCTAGGAAGGCCGCGCCGCAGACGCCGGCGTCGCCCCAGGCCAGGAGCGACTCGGCAAGATCGGCTCGGAAATCAGTGAAGATCACGACGGGCACTGACGGGTAGCGCTCACGTAGGCGGCAGACGGGCTCCAGGTCCAGGCGGCCACCGTGCAAGGGGTCGACTACGATCACGTCCACTGCCATTTGGCGGACCAGAGCCTCGATCTCGTCCCAGCCAGCCGCCCAAGCGATGGCATACTCCGAGCCGACCGCCTTGTGAAGGCGCACGCGTGCGCGACGCCCTGGTACGCATGCGATAATTTGCACCAGACGCTCTCTCTCACGAAGCCCGGTTGAACCAGTTGCCGGGGGGAAGCGGGGGACAGAACTTCAACCGCAATACTATAGCAGCCAGCCACCGATTGGAAGCGGCTCCGGAAATCGAGCGAGGAGGGACACTGCTCAGCCCGAACAAAGAGATCGAGTCTGGCACGCTCCGCTGCGCGGTCGTGCGTCACGTCGAGATCGAGGATCTGGGCTATCTGGGAGAGGGCTTGCAGCGAGGTGGCGTGGAAGTCGACTACATCGACGCCTGGGATCTCCCGACGGAGCCCGTGCCCGACGCCGCCGGCCTCGTCGTCCTCGGCGGCCCGATGGCTGTCTATGAGATCGACCGCCACCCCTACCTGGCTCGCGAGATCGAGCTGATCCGCCGCTACATTCACCAGGATCGGCCAGTGCTGGGAGTCTGCCTCGGCGCCCAGCTGCTCGCCGCTGCCGGCGGCGCACGCGTCTACCCGGGGGCCGAGGGTAAGGAGATCGGTTGGTTCCCAGTCGAGCTAACAGCGGGCGGCCGCGAGGACCCTCTCTGGGCCGGCTTTCCTACCAGCTTCACTACCTTTCACTGGCACGGTGACACCTTCGATCTGCCGGCTGGAGCGGAGTTGCTCGCCCGCAGCGACCGCTACCCGCAATCGTTCCGCATCGGCAGGCACGCCTACGGTGTGCAGTTCCACCCGGAGATCGTTCCCACGGCTCTAGAAAGCTGGATCCGCGCCTACCGGCTCGAGCTCGCCAGAGAGAGGCTCGATGCGGAGGACGTGCTCGCTGTGCCGGATCTGCAAGCGCACCGCGCCCTCGCCACTCGCTTCGGCAAGAATGTGGCGACCTGGATGCACCGAGCTCAAGGCTGACGCCGAGCCAGTACGTCAACATCGCCAGCCCGGCCGCGGTCGCTTATCTTGGGTCGCAATAACCCTCAACATCAGAGGACCAATGTCAGCAAGACGAATGTTCACGTTAGTGACGGCGCTCCTCATAGCGGCCAACGCAAGAGCTCAGGTGCCACAGCTCAGCGTCGAGGGGATCTTCGGCTCCGACGACTTCCGGACCGACCTCGCCAGCATCGACTGGATGGCCGACGGCCGTCACTACGCGACGGTCGACAGCGATGATGGCGGACATACGAGCCTCTACCAAGTCGAGGTTGTCTCGGGGCGGCGCACGCTTCTGATCGACGGTAGCGAGCTAGTGCCCGCCGGCGACGACAGACACATCGCGATCGACAGCTACACCTTCTCGCCGGACAGTAGCAGCCTTCTCATTGCGACCGATGTGCAGCAGATATGGCGGCGCAGCCGCGAAGCGACCTACTACGTCTGGGACTTTCGGGCGAAGACCCTCACGCCGGTCAGCTCGCGGCCAGGCTACCAGCGCTACGCCAAGTTCTCACCCGACGGCCTTCGCGTGGCGTTCGTCCGCGACAACGACATCTACGTGACCGACCTCTCGACTGGCCTGGAGCGGGCCCTCACGTTTGACGGAAACGGCGATATCATTAACGGCACCACCGACTGGGTGTACGAGGAAGAGCTCTCACTCTCCGATGGCTTCCGCTGGAGCCCCGATGGCCGGCGCATCGCGTACTGGCGCTTCAATCAGAGCAATATCCCGACCTTCTATCTATTGGATGAGAGCAAGCTGTATCCCGAGCTGATCCCCGTCCGCTACCCTAAGTCCGGCACTCGAAACTCCGACGTCAAACTCGCGGTCGTGGAGCTGGGCTCGGGCAGGACTACATGGATCGACGTCGGGCCGGCTAGCGAGGAGTTCTACATCGCGCGAATGGACTTCGCCGACTCGCCGGACGAGATCTGGTTTCAGCGGCTCAATCGTCATCAGAATCGCATGGACCTGTTGCTCGCAGATGTGCGCACCGGCCAGTCACGGCTGGTCATGTCCGACAGCGATGAAGCCTGGCTGGACTTGAGCGAGCCTGTCTGGATCGACGGCGGCAGAAAGTTCCTCTACACGAGCGAGCGCGACGGCTTCGCCCAGCTCTACCTGTATGAGCGTGACGGTTCCCTGATACGTAAGGTCACTACGGCCGAATGGGAGGTCACGGAGACGTTCGGTGTGGACGAGGACGAAGGGGTAGTCTACTACACCGGTGCCGGCGAGGGGCCGTCAATCCGCCCGCTCTATCGCGTCGGCCTCGACGGCGAAGGGCTTACGAGGCTCTCGGATGCCTCGGGTCGGCATCGGATCGAGTTCGATCCGACATTCACTTACTACCTCGACACCTACTCCTCGGCAGGCGTGCCACCCGTCCAGATAATACGAACTGTGACCGGGGATCCCGTTCGCACTCTGGCCGATAACACGGTGCTCGCGGACAAGCTGGAGGCGCTACGACTACGCCGGCCCGAGTTCCTGAAGATCCCCATCGACGAAGCCGTCGAGCTGGAGGCCTGGCTGATCAAGCCGCCCGACTTCGATCCGACCCGCCGCTACCCTCTGCTCATGTACGTGTATGGCGGTCCGGGCTCTCAGACAGTGACCGACGCCTGGGGCGGCGACCGGTATCTGTGGCACCAGCTGCTGGCGTCCGCGGGCTTTCTGGTCGCCAGCGTAGATAACCGCGGCACGGGCGCCCGCGGCGCTCGATTCAAGAAGGTCACCTACCTCAACCTCGGTGCCTACGAGTCGGCGGACCAGATTGCGGCGGCCCGCTATTTCGCGGGGTTGCCCTATGTCGATGGGAGCCGGATCGCCATTTGGGGCTGGAGCTATGGCGGCTACATGGCGGCGCTCTCCCTCTTCAAGGGCGCCGATGTGTTCAAGGCCGGCATCTCGGTGGCACCGGTCACCGATTGGCGCCTCTACGACACGATCTACACCGAGCGCTACATGCGCACACCGGAGGAAAACCCGGAAGGTTACGCCGCAAGCGCTCCTCTGGCTTACGCCGATCAACTGTCCGGCCGTTTCCTCCTCATCCACGGTACTGCCGACGACAACGTGCATCCCCAGAACTCGACCCAACTGGTGCAGCGCCTCATCGAGGCCGACAAGCAATTCGAGCTCCGATTCTACCCCAACAAGGCCCACAGCATCTCCGGTTCCACCACCCGCGTCAATCTCTACACTCTGATGACGCGGTTCCTGAAGGAGAATCTCTGAGCTGCCGGAGCTGTAACGCGCGAGGCGTCGTCGCCGCCGGGCCGACGCCTCTCCAAGCACAGCCGGCGATAAGCGTCTGCACGCCGGGTGTCACGTAGGCTCGCGGATCACATGACCTCCGGCTCTAGCCCGTAGTCTATCCGCCAGGGCGGCAGGTCGCTGCGCCCCTCCTTTAGAAACCAATCGAACCACCGCAGCATGCGCAGGCTGTAGTCGTACTGGGCGGCCGCCCGGCGGTTGCCGTGGCCCTCACCGGGATAAAGCACCAAACGAACCGGCGTGTCCGTCATCATCTTTATCCCTCGGTAAAGCTCGCGAGACTGCCCGGGATTCACACGTGGATCGTCTTTGCCGTGCAAGATCAGAAGAGGCGTCTGCGCTTGCTTGACGTACATGATCGGGCTGCGCTCGAGAAACAGGTCCGGCTCGTCATAAGGATTGGTCAGCCAGTGAACCAGCTCCATCTCCTTTGGGATGTCGCTGGTTCCCGTCTTCGAGAGCTGATCGGAGATACCCACGAACATCACGCCAGCCGCGAAGCGGTCGCTGTAGCGCGTCGCACCCCAGGCCGTGAAGTACCCACCGTACGACCCCCCGGTGATCCCGATCCTCTCCGGATCGGACACTCCGCGCGCGATCAGATGGTCCACGCCAGCCAGGACATCTTCGAACTCCGCACCCACGCCGTCTCCCTGGTCCGCTTTGCTGAAGGCGACGCCACGGCCCGTGCTGCCGCGATAGTTCGGGTAGAGGACCGCGTAGCCCCGGGCCGCGGCCATCTGTCCGGGATACGAGTACCTCGTCAGCCAACCGTTCTTGAAGTGCGCCTCGGGCCCACCGTGCACCACCACGATCGTCGGGGCCGAACCGCCGTCCGACCGCTCCAACGGATGTATCAAGAGTCCCTCGATCTCGAGTCCATCACTCGCGGTCCAGCTCACGATCTCCTGTTCCGCAAGACTCACTTCGGCCAGCCAAGGGTTGGAATCGCTCAAACGCTGGGGCTGCGAGCGTCGATCTGTGCTCATGGCGAACAACTCGCGCGGCATCGCCGGTGACTCTGCCACCAGCGCCAGACGCCGGCCCCGATCGCCCAGGCTGATCGCGTCAATCACGGGATCGCTGCCCTCGAAGATCACCTCGTCATCACGGCCATCCCGGCGAACACGACCCACGCGACTGCCCACGCCGATGTCCGCCAGGTAGACGATTCGTCCACTGGGATCGAACTGGAAGCCCGCGACGTGCGCCTCAAGATCCGGCAGCAGATCCTGCAGCTCTCCCCCGTCCGCATCAGCGACCACCAGCCGGCCCTCGCGCGGATCGTTGATATCGGCAGCCGCGATCATCGCGATCGTCCCGCCGTCGGGAGACCAGCCGAACTCTCCCAGCTTTCCCGGATTAGCGATCTTCACCAGCACCGCGCCGGAGGTGGCATCGACGACGTGCAAGCGCCGAAACATGTAGCGATCATCGATGAGCGGAGTGGGAGATAGATCGGTCAGCAGCCGTAACCCATCCGGACTCCAGACCGCCTGCCACGGTTGCCCCGGCAAGCCTTCCAACTCACGCATCGCACCGGCGGCACCGCCCGGGCCATTCGGAAGCTCCAGCACGAATAGGCCCTTGCCCAACCAGTCCTCTTCATAAACCTCCTGATTGAAACCCTTCTGGCGCAGCTTATCGATATCTTCGGGCAGCGGCCGACCGGCCACGAAAGACAAAGCGCGGCCGTCGGGTCGCCAGTCGTAACTTTCGACGTCGGTCTCATGCTGGTACAACCGTCGCGACTCACCCAGCTCCGCCGGGATTATGTAGATGGAGACCCGATCGTCACCCTCGCGCCGGGCCAGAAAGCTCAGGAAGGCCCCGTCCGGACTCCAACTGATCTGCGAGATGTTCACCGGACCCGTCACAAGGCGGCGATCTGCGGAGCCGTCAAAGCTCACGACGTGCAACTGGCTCCAGGGCGGGCCGCTCTCATCGCGGCCCGGCTCGCGCGGCACGCTTCGCGTGTAAGCGATCGCCGAGCCGTCGGGGCGAATCGCGATCTCACCTACCGATCGAATCCGCGCCACATCGCTGGGCGTCAGAGCCCGCGTCTCCGCCACCGACTCCGCCTGCTGAAGAGCGGCCACCGCACCGCCGGCCTCCGAGGCCGCACCCAACTGAAGGATCACACACAGGCCAGGCAAGAACAGACCGCCCTTTCCCGTCCTGATTTTCATCGCTCGCTCGTGGTCAAACATCTTTCACCCCTCTCGGTCGTTCTCCTCTTGCGATCGGTCACCACGGCGCGGTTCAGACGCTGCCGAGCCTATGCCTGTGATCACGCAATCTTGCGACTCGTCCCTGACTTCAGCGCGTGAGTCTCTCGATTTCGTCGGCGACGAACTCGGCAAAGGGCAGGGCGCAGGTGAAAGCCGGTGAAACAGCATTCAATACGTGCAGCGAACGCTCATCACCCTCTAGTCGGAAGTCGTTCTCCAACCTGTAGTCGCGCAGGTCGACCAGCTGCGCCCGGATTCCTGCCGGCGCCCATGTCTTGAAGTCGGTGGCGCGCACCCCGTGCGCCAGGGCCGCCGCCTGTCGGACCATTCTCGGTTTGTAGTACTTGGGGATCTCCCGCAGCGCCACGCTGCGGAAGCTTGCCCTGTCGCCCAGGAACATCCGGCTTTCCAGCCCGAAGATTTGAAGGAATTCCCGGATCTTGAAGTTGTCGAACAAGCGATATTGCTCACGCCAGAGAGCCGGGACGGCGGTCGGACCGATGGTGACGCGCCCATCGACCGTGACAGTGAGGTGCACCCCGAGAAACGGCGTCCCCAGATTCGGGAGCGGATAGATGTTCGTATTCAGCGCGTAGGAGCCGGGTCGCGATTCGAGGTAGAGACCCTTGAAGGGAAGAATCGTATGATGCTCTGCGAAGCCGAAGTCGCGCGCTATCCGATCGGCATAAAGGCCTGCCGCATTGACCACATAGCCAGCCGCGATCGGGCCGTCACCAGTCAACAACGAGCCGTTCCGGCGGCCGAGGTAGGCCGTCCCCGTTCTGATATCCACGCCCGCTGCCTCTGCTTCACCCGCGAAGGCGCTCATGACTTCGGCCGGATCGATGACGCTGGTGCTGGGAGAATAGAGGGCCCGCTCGTGCGTTTTGACTTTGGGCTCTATCTCACTCGCTTCGGAGGCAGTGATCTTCTGCAGCTCCACGCCGTTTCGTTCCGCCCGGCGCAGAAGCTCCTCCAGGGTCCCCAGCTGGGAAGCATCGCTCGCCACCACCAGCTTGCCACAACGCTTGATGCGCAGGCCGCGCTCCGCGCAGTAGTCGGTAAGTCGAGCGTTGCCCTCGCGGCTGAAGCGGGCCTTGAAGCTGTCGGCCGCGTAGTAGAAGCCGGCGTGCAGGACACCGCTGTTGCGGCCGCTGGCGTGAAGGCCGCAGCGCCGCTCCTTCTCGATCAGCGTCACGCGCGATCCTGGAGCCCTACGCTTGACCTCCAAGGCGAGGCGCAAGCCAATGACGCCGCCGCCGATGACCAGGATATCCGGTGATGGCCTCTTGGTCACCCGGCCTCTCCGGCCAGTCTCCTCAGTCTCCCATCGCCTCCGCGGGCCTCAGCGTCACCGGCTCCGGCCCCACCTCTCCCAGCCGGAAGGCCCGCGCCGCTTCGATGGCCAGCATCACCCCGAGCAAGAAGAGAGCCGTGGCGATGATGCCGATCAGCGTCAGACCATAGTTCGCGATCAGCATCACGAGCGCCGTCATGGTCATAACCAGCATGAAGGCCATCGGGATGCCGGCAAACGCCCAGCTGCGCCCCGTGCGCTTCAGCCAGACGGTCACCGCCAGCAGCGCCAGGGCGGCCAGCAGCTGATTGGTGGCGCCGAACACCGGCCAGATGGCGCGCCAGGCGGGCAGCGCCGTGCCCGTTGCCGGATCGGTGTAGGTTACGAACACCAGGATCCCCGGCAGCAGCAGCGTCAGGAGCGTCGAGACAATGCGACCCTTCGCGTCGTTCTTGTCCCAAACAAACGCCTCCTGCACCACGTAGCGCCCCAGGCGCGTGCAGGTGTCCAACGTCGTCAGCAAGAACGTCGACAGCGCCAACAGCCCGAAGTGCGACCCGAAGCGCGGACTGATGCCGAAGCTGCCCAGGAACTGTCCGATCCCGCTCGCGTAGACCGTAATCGGATCCGATCGCAGCGTGTCGGCCCCGAAGGAGAGGACCATCACCGTCGAGAGCGCGATCACCGCCACGACGCCCTCGATCAGCATCGCGCCGTAGGCCACGCGGCGCGTGTCCGTCTCGCAACGCACTTGCTTCGCTGTGGTCCCGCTGGCGACGATCGAATGAAAGCCGGAACAGGCGCCACAAGCCACCGTAATGAAGAGGATCGGGAACAGCGGCCCCAGGTTCGCCACACCCAGCGCCGTCACGTCGCCGGGCCGGACTAACGCAGGCCAGTGGCCGTCCACCGCAGCCGATCCAGTGATGGCACCGACCAACAATCCCACCCCAGCGCCGACCACCGAGAGGTACAGCAACCAGCTTGACAGGTAATCGCGGGGTTGCAGCAGTATCCACACCGGCGTGATCGAGGCGACCAGGCAGTAAATCAGCAACACCAGGTTCCAGCTATTCTTTTCGGCGCCGCCCACCGTCGGAAGCAATCCGCCCTCGAAGACCAGCATGTCGCCGACCCAGATCGCCAACAGCACCAGCGGTAAGAAGATCAGGGTACCGGTCTTGATGCTCAAACCGCGGCGCATCATCGCCCAACCCATCGCCAGCGCCAGTCCAACGAAGAGGGTGGCGGAGACCGCGACGCCGCTACCGTTCATCTCGACGTTCACGAACGTCGCGGCGGTCAGGTCCATGAACACGACAATGACGTAGATGAGCGCCAGCCAAATGAAGGCGAGGAAAAGCTTGTACGCTGTCGGAGTGATGTACTGACGAGCCAGGACAGCGATCGATCTCGCCTTGTGCCGCACCGACGCTATGGTCGAGCCGAAATCGTGGACGCCGCCGACGAAGATCGAGCCCAGCACGATCCATAGGAGCGCAGGAAGCCAGCCGAAGAAAAGGCCGGCGAGAATCGGCCCCACAATCGGACCGGCGCCGGCGATAGATGAGAAGTGATGTCCCAAGAGAACCTGGGTCCGCGTCGGTACGTGGTCGACCCCATCGTACTGGCCCTCCGAGGGAACCAGGTGACGATCGTTCAGCCCGAAGACGCGGCTCATCCAGCCACCGTATACCCGGAATGCTAGCCAGAATAGCCCGATCGTTGTCATCAGAATGACAGCCAGCATTGACCCTTCTCCAGTCGAAGATCTACGGCTTCCTAAAACTCGTTACTGTTAGCAGCAGCGACAAGGGCCGGCGAATTCAGCCGCGCTCGGCCACGGCGACCGCCGAGACAGCCGGGCGCAGTCGCAAGGCGACCAGAAAGGCGAAGCCAACACCTACTGCCGCAGTCAAGAACGGAGCGCCAGACCCGAAGGCGTCGAAGACGGCGGCCCCCCAAAGTGGTCCCATCGAGCGGGCTACCCCACCGAAGAATTGGTTGATGCCCAGGGTGCTCCCCTGAACCTCCGGTGCCGCCGAGCGCGAGATCAAGGCGGCGAGCGGCGGGAACATCGTCCCGGTGCCGGCAGCGATACAGGTCAGCGCCACCGCCAGCAAGGGGTAGCCGTGGGCGAGGGCGCCTGTGGCCAGGCCGAATGAGAGAAGAGTAGCTCCCAGCCGCGTCAGGTTGGCCTCGCCCAACCGGTTCACCAGCGGACCCACCAACGCGCCGCGAACGATGACTGACACGGTTCCCACGTAGACGAACACGTAGCCGACGTTTGACTCGTTGATGCCGAAACGATGCTCGAGAAAGAGTGGAAAGATTGCCGTGATCGACGTGAACGCCCCCATCCCCAGGAAGTACACCGCGATCATCGGTGCCAGGGGCTCCCGAACTGCGGTCCTCAGCACGTCTCGGAGGGGCGGCACAGCCAGCCGCGCGCGCCGCTTCGAGTCTCCCAGCTCCTTGGGCTCCGGCAGAAAGCGGAGCGCGAAAATCAGGTTGATCAGGCAGAGCGCCGCGGCGACCAACCCCGGCGCCATGTGCCCACCCAGACGCCAGGTCCACGACCCGAGCGCCGGCCCTACCATGAAGGCCGCTCCCGTAGCGGCGGACAGCCAACCCAGCACCTGCGCGCGCCGTTCTGGGGCCGTCGTATCGGCCACGTAGGCCTGTGCAACGGCGATGGTGCCGCCCGAGGCACCCTGAACGATTCGCGAAACGAACAGCACGGTCACCGTGGTAGCCAATCCGAACAACACGTAAGAGGCGGCAGAGAACGCGAGACCGGCAAGAATCAGAGGGCGCCGCCCGTAATTATCCGAGATCTTGCCCCAGAAAGGTGTCGCGATGAGCTGCGCTACCGAAAAGGAGGCGACCAGCGGGCCCACCATCCAGTCGGAGGCGCCGAACTCCACGGCATAGAACGGCAGCAGCGGAAGGACGATTCCAAAGCCGATCATGTCGACCAGCATCGTCCCGATCAACACGAGTACCGATGCCAGCTCGATATCCGGCTTCGCCGTTGTCCCCTGAGGGCCCAGTTTCCTTGCTCCGCTCAGATGTGATGGCCGAAACCCGAGGGACCGTTGAACCCTCGGAGCCACAGCGCCGTCAAGTTATACGTAAAAGCCCGCGAACCGGAAAGGTCCAGATGCACGAGCGCGGCGTCACAGACGCCGCGCTCAACCTCCCGCCTCGACCGACGCACCGCTAGCGAACTTCAAGGAATTCCAAGTCGCCAACAGAGGCGCTAAGCCGGGGCTGCGGCCTTTTCGTCCCGGCGCCGAACCGAGCTCTGTCTCGCGGTAAACTTGCGGAACGCGGCCTCGTAAAAGAACTCGCCACGGCCGAACGCCGGCTCCAGCTCGTCGAGCCAGGCCGCATCCTCATCATAACTTGCGAAGAAAGGCCGGCCGACCCAGGCGGGATCACGCGCTTGCAGGAACTTCAACACGAAGACCTGCTCGGCGCCCACATTGGCCACTCCATCCACCAGCACTTTACCGGGAGTCGCCGACATACTCGGCCCTCGCACCGTACGCCCAAGCCCGGAAACACGACGGTAGGCACCATTGAAGATCTGGAGAGCGCGGGCGAGTGGCACCTTGAAGTACTCCTTCGGGCCTGTGTCCCGCTCGACGAACATGTAATAGGGAACGGCGCCCAGACGCACTTGCTCACGCCACAGCCGCACCCACGCCTCCGCGGAATCGTTGACCCGCCGAACGAGAGGAGCCTGGGTGCGAATTACCGCTCCGGTCTCCAATATCCGCCGCACCGCCTCTTGGGCAATCGGAGTCTCCAGCTCACGTGGATGACTGTAATGAGCCATCAACGCGAGGTGCCGTCCAGACGCGCGTACCTCAGAGAACAGGGCCAAGATGTCATCGGCGTCTTCATCGGTCACGAAACGCTGCGGCCAGTACGCCGGCGACTTCGTCCCGATCCGAATCGTCAGCACGTGGCCCAGCGCCGGATCCAACAGCGGCTCGACATATCGCCGCAACACACCCGATCTCATTACCATGGGATCGCCACCCGTTAGCAGCACACTGCGAACCTCGGGATTGATCTTCAGGTAGCGGATCCAGCTCTCAACCTCGCGGTTCGCGAACTTCATGTCCTGATCGCCGACGAATTGCGCCCAGCGGAAGCAGTAGGTGCAGTAGGAATGGCAAGTCTGACCCGCCGCCGGGAAGAGCAGCACGGTTTCCCGGTACTTGTGCTGCAGCCCCGCCACCGGCACCCCATCGAGCAGCGGAACATTGAGTTCCATCTGCCCCGCCGGATGTGGGTTGAGACTGTGTTGGATTGCCCGCGCAGCCGCCTTGATCTCCTCAGATGAGGCTTTCCTGTTGACCAAGCGAATCATCCGGGCCAAGTCCGCCTTGCTCAACATCTCAGGCTGCGGAAAAGTCAGCTGGTAGATCGGGTCCTCGGGAATATTGGACCAATCAATGAGCTCCTCGACCACGTACGAGTTCACCCGAAACGGGAGAACCGCCGCAACCGCCCTCATCGCCACACGCTCAGCATGCGAAAGCCGCTGCAGCTCCGGGATGTGCTCGATGTCTTTCCTGCTGTAGACGCGAAACTTGCGCGTATCTCTTCTAGCGATCTTCAGCCTCCCAGGTCTGAGATTACCGTAAAGCATCTCGGGCCTCTCTTCCAGAACAACGGCCCATCACGAAGAGCCAACCCCAGAAAGGCAGCGACGCGGCCGCACCCAGGTGAAGCTCTGAGGACGGGTGCTCGGGCAGACGGTCTGGGCTGCGATCGGCGTGCCGACACATCACACGCCTGGCAGTGCCGGCCCAACATGCGGATGGAATCTTGGGCCACTGCCCGACACCGGAACGGCGATTCGCGTTCAGGGGATACCGCTTCCCAGGGGCGCCCGGACTTCAACCGCCACCCCTCCCCGACGCGAACTCGATACTTGGGAACCGGACTACGAAGATACCATCCAGTCGGGGTAGGGGCAAATATCGCGGGCGCGGAAAATCGTGCTCTCGAGTACATCTTTCCCCCCCGCCCCGCCAGGCTCGTGCTCCGCCGGAGCCCGGATCAGGCGAACCAGAGCGGCGCTCCGACATTTCCCTCCCTGTGACATTCTGACCCAACCAGCGGGGGGCGTGACACCCCGTCCTTCGACTCAAACATCTGTATGTCAATCACTTAGCTCGCTTGGAGGCCGGGGCCCAGAAGATGCTCTAGCAGAAGAAGTCGACCGCCTACTGGCCAGCCGATAGCCCCATGAACGAGGGATCAGATAGCGATGAGCGCCAAGACCAAATCTCCGGACAAGGCAGCAGCCGAGGATCTCAATCCCTACCATATCGCGCAACAGCAGTTCGACGCGGCGGCCCGTTATGTTCCGCAGCTCGACCCGGGGCTGGCGGTGTTTCTGAAGCAGCCCAGCCGCATGATCATCGTGGAGTTTCCCATCGAGACGGCGTCGGGCGAGGTCAGGAACTACGTGGGCTATCGCTGCCTGCACAACGCGGCGCGCGGGCCGGGCAAGGGCGGGATCCGCTATCACCCCGATGTCACCGCCGACGAGGTGCGGGCGCTGGCCTCCTGGATGACCTGGAAGTGCGCGGTGCTGGACGTTCCCTTCGGCGGGGCGAAGGGCGGCATCGTCTGCAACCCGAAGCAGCGGACCAAGGACGATCTGCGCAAGATCACGCGCCGCTTCATCGCCGAGCTGGGGGACGCGATCGGACCCTACGTGGACATTCCGGCGCCGGACGTGAACACCAATGCCGAGACGATGGCCTGGATCTACGACACCTACGAGATGATGCACAAGGGGCAGAACAATCTGGGGGTGGTGACGGGCAAGCCGGTGGAGATGGGGGGGTCGCTGGGCCGGCGCGAGGCGACCTCGCGGGGCTGTCTGTTCTGCACGCAGCAGGCGTTGGCGCGGGGCGTGGTGCCGGGTCTGGACACGGTGAAGGGGGCGACGGTGGTGGTGCAAGGTTACGGCAACGCGGGGGCGATCGCGGCGCAGCTCTATGCGGAGCAGGGGGCGCGGATCATCGCGGTGAGCGATTCGCGGGGCGGGATCTACAATCCGGAGGGGATCGACCCGCTGGGGGCGTTGAAGCACAAGCAGGAGACGGGCTCGGTGGTGGGCTATGGGGGCTGTCAGGAGGTGAGCAACGAGGCGTTGCTGGCGACGCCCTGCGACATTTTGATTCCGGCGGCGCTGGAGAACGTGATTCGGGCGGACAACGCGGCGCAGATCAAGGCGAAGGTGATCGCGGAGGCGGCGAACGGTCCGACGACGCCGGCGGCGGACAGGATGTTGTTCGAGCGGGGGATCGTGGTGCTGCCCGACATTCTGGCGAACGCGGGTGGAGTGACGGTGAGCTACTACGAGTGGGTGCAGAACAACGAGAACGAGCAGTGGGAGGAGGACGAGGTCAACGGGAAGATGCGCAAGAAGATGGTGAAGGCGACCGACGCGGTGATCGAGAAGCAGAAGGAGATCAACGCCTCGCTGGACGCGCTGGAGAACGAGCGCAAGAAGCGGGGACTGGGCGGCGCGCCGCTGGAGCCGGTGGATCTGCGGACCGCCGCCTATATCCTCGCCGTCAGCCGGGTCGCCAACGTCACCCTGGCCCGCGGCATCTGGCCCTAGG
>CP070722.1:2152033-2154768 GCA_020350785.1 Gemmatimonadota bacterium | reverse complement strand
GTATGGGCGTCGTTGGGCAGCGCGACGATGCGGAACAAGGCCATCAAGGTTTGCTCGTCTGTGAGCCTCGGTATGATCGAGCGCGTCGCCGCGACAGCGCTGTCGAAACGCTCCTCCGGCACCAGCGAGAACAGATCCGGGTGCAACGCGATCATCTGCTCGGCCAGGAAGTCGAGGTCCTCCTGCCACTCGGCCGGATTCGGGTCGGGTGGCAGGCCCTTGAAGAAGAGGACCCGGACATCCGTGGCCACGACGGCGGTGAGGAGCGCCAGCAGCGCTGCAAGCCCCAGAGGCACGACTGCGAGCAGCCGAATCGAGAACCACCGGGCGCGCAGGAGCCCAATACCCATCGCCGCTAGCAGCATCAGCATACCGACGACACAGAGGGCCAGACTGCGCGTGAAGGCGCGACCGAAGGGCTCGGGGAAGAGCGCGTACGTCAAGGCCGCGCCAGCCGCGAATCCCGCCAATCCCAAGACCATCATGCGACGCGTCATTGCGGACTATCGGTTTCGCCGCATGAATGGTACCCCTAGGGCCAAGTGTTCTCGACCCGTTGAAAAGGCGTCACCAGACGTTCGGAAGCGTACGAGCTGAACGTGTAGGACAAACCGTACTGGTCGTGCCGCATGCCGTCGTCGGAGTTCATCTCCACGACGCGCTGGTACCGTGCGACGGCCTCTTCCCGCCGTCCCAACAGATCGAGCATTTGTCCCTGCCAAATCAAGGCCACCGCGTGGCGAGTCCGATCGCCGTCCGCCTCAGCGAGCTCCTCCAGCTTCGCGAAGGCCAGCAATGCTTGCTCGTAGTCCTCCAAGTCGTAGAGCGCGAACCCCAAGCGCAGGAAATCCGAAGGCTCGCTGAGCTTCTCCAGCCAGCTTGAGGTGTAGACTTCCGTGATCTGCTCGCTGCCGCTCATACCCCAGCCAGCCGCCTTCAGCTGGTAGCCGGGCGAGCCTTTCCAGCGGGCGCGCCAGTCTGCCAGATGCTCCCTGAAGGATTCGATCTGAGTGATGTCTACCGCGGTAAGGCCGCGCAGGAACGATTCGAGCTGGGCGAAGAAAGCTTCCGGGTTCTCGTCGTATATCGAGTGGCCCGCCTGCTCGATCACGACCATGCGAGCGTTGGGATGGTTGCGAGACAGAATCATGGGCTTCGCTTCACCCCAGGTCAGGTCCCACTTGCCCTCGAGGATGAGCGTCGGGATCGGGCTGCGGTCGAAGGCACCGGCGAGATCGACTTTGTCCACGCTCTGGCTCATTACCGAGTTGAAGTCGGTGTCCTGCACCCATTCGTAGAGGGCGATACGAGCGAATCGCTCCGACGATGGCTTGAAGTAGTGCTGCCGTTTCCAGTCGCCGTTGACGAAGTTGTTGTAGACCAACAATTGAATGTACTTATCACGCGGCCATTCCTCGCGCCCGCGAAGCTCACGGAGCTGCGTCCGGATCTCACGCATCTTGTCGCTCTCGGCCTGTGAGATGAAGTCATACTGTCTGGTTGGACCAAGGTCGGTCCACAGACCTGGAAGGGCGCCCACCAGGACCATGCCCGCCACGTTCTCGGGGTGGTTGGCGGTGTAATATTGCGCCAGGAAGCCGCCGTACGAGTATCCGACCAGCACCCAAGTGTCGATTCCCAGCGCCACACGCAAGGCGTCGAGATCCTCTACGGCCTGTTCCACCGAGTAGCCATCCTCACCCGGCTCGTAGTCGGACAGGCCGGTCCCACGCTGATCGTAGTAGATGACGCGGGCGAAGTCTTTGGCCCGGCCGAACCAGGGATGGAAGTAGTGGTGGGTGCCGCCGGGACCTCCGTTGATCAAGACCAGAGGGATCCCCGATCCCTCCTCCTCGACGTACAACTCTGCGTCGCCCACGCTGATTCGCCGGCCCTCTAGGTCGAGCTTCTCCTCCCAGCGCGGCGTCGCCGGGATTTCCGTGATCGGCCCCTCTTCGATTTGGACCTTCAGATCGAATATCGATTCCCGCTCCTGCGGTCGAGCCTCGGTCACGGCGAGCGGAATCGTGGAGAGCGATAGCGACAGCACGGCAAGGTGTAACCGTCGACATATCATCATGTCACTGCTCCAGTTCATGGGATGCTGACAACGCGGCACGATCCGCGCCCAGCCGAGAGGGGCGTGCGCACAGTTCGATCCCCTGTATTTCCGACAAGGTAGTCGGCACCCTACGAACAATGATAGACCCGGCCAAAAGTTGAGCGGCTCAACCCCTGGACACTCTCACCATGGAAAAGAGAGCCAGCATCCGTGTAGATTTGAATAGGACCATTGCCGTATCTCCAGCAGGAGCGTCTCCGATGAAGAGGTATACGAGAAGGAAGTTCATCGGATCGGTCTTCTCAGCTGCAGCAGCCACGAGCCTGGCCCCCACCTCCCTCCATCTGAGCGTCCCAGGCTGGAAATCGTCGGGGCCATCCCCTCAGATCGAGCGCGATTTCGAGCCGGGCTACCTGCGGCTGCATCGGCGCGGCGAGCTGAGACGGAGGGGCGAGGAGCTCTGGCAGCTCATGTCGCACTGCTCGCTCTGCCCACGGCAGTGCGGCGCTTCACGGCTTGCCGGCGAGGAAGGGTTCTGCAGGGCAACCTCCCAACTGGTCGTCGCCGCGTTTCATCCGCACTACGGGGAGGAGCGGTCCCTGGTCGGCCGGCGCGGCTCGGGAACCGTGTTCTTCAGCAACTGCAATCTGCGCTGCGTCTTCTGCATCAACTG
>CP070722.1:2146861-2151933 GCA_020350785.1 Gemmatimonadota bacterium | reverse complement strand
TCTGATCGAAGCGGTGCAGGTGCCGGTAAACACGGATGAATGTCTCCTGGACGAGATCCTCCGCCCGATCCCGGTCTCCGATCGTGCGATAGATGAAGTTGAGCAGGCGCGACTGATAACGCCGCACAAGCTCCGGAAAGGCAAGCCCGTTACCTTCCAGGAAACGCGCCACGAGCTCGTTGTCCATCGCCTCAGAGAGGGGCTGCAACTGGGCATCAGCCCGCTCTGCCGCCAACGGTAACATATTGTCTTCTCGCTCCCCTGCTTCCAGCGTCCCGACAAGACCTGGAGCCGCGCTCCAGTCCATTACGGCAACACCGCCCGTTTCTTCCATCATCTCCATGCGCCGGCCCCCTTTCTCTCCCGACCGCCCCTCCGTGCAGGTTCCATTCCTGCCCTGGCCCGGCGCCCGCACCAGGTCGTTCCAGGTTACTAACTCCTACTCACTCTTGGTCTTACGGCTCTAGCCCCTTAGAACGACCCCGCGGCCCCATTCTCGCAAGCTGCAAGAACTTCCGTCCTTCTGTCCTGCTAACTCACCGTCCTCCGCGGACAGTGTGTCCGAATCCCGTAACGCTTCGACACTCTCGCTGTCTCTCTTAATAGACGCTCTGGGTCGCCTGAGGGTTTCCTGGTCACGCCGGCCCTGATTCAAGATAACCGAACACAAACCGAAAGTCGAGGGGCTCTCAACTTCCCCCTCCGGGGCGACGGACGCCCTCCGATTGACTCCTCGCTTTGCTAATTTGGCAGAACTCGGCCCGGTCGGTAGGTCCGTCAGCATTCGGGCAGCGATACGGCGAGCCCGCCTTCGCTGGTCTCTTTGTATTCACGGCGCATGTCGTCGCCGGTTCGCTTCATCACCCGAATGACGCGATCGAGGCTGATGACAGGGCTGACGACGGAGTGCAGTGAGAGCTGGGCCGCGCTCCAGGCCTTTGCGACGCCCATGGCGTTGCGCTCGATACAGGGGGCCTGGACGAGGCCTTTGATGGGGTCGCAGGTCAGGCCGAGGTTGTGCTCGATGGCGATCTCGGCCGCGTTCTCCACTTGCTTGGGGTTGCCGCCGAGAATCTGGCACAACGCCGCCGCCGCCATCGCGGTCGCCGTGCCGACCTCGCCCTGGCAGCCGACCTCGGCGCCCGAGATGCTCGCGTGGGTCTTCACCAGCATGCCTACGGCGCCGGCCGTCGCCAGCGCGTTGTGCACCGCGGCGCGGTCCAATCCCAGACGTTCGGCGGCCTCCACCAGGACCCCCGGGACGATCCCGGCTGCCCCGTTGGTCGGTGCGGTCACGACGCGACCGCCGGCGGCGTTCTCCTCATTCACGGCGAACGCGTAGGCCTGGGCGCGTGCCACCGGCGCGTAGGCGCTGTCGATGTGACCTTCCTCGACCCGGTGCAGCAGCTCGGCTCCGCGCCGCCTGACCCCTAGCCCGCCCGGCAGTTCACCGCGCGCCTGCAAGCCACGTTGGATACAGGCACGGAAGGCATCCCAGACGCGGTCGAGGCCCGCCCCGGTCGCGCCCGGCGACCCGTCCCATTCCGATTCGTTCGCCAACACCACATCGCCCAGGGTCCCGCCGATGGCCTCCGCGGCGGCAACCAGGGAGGCGCAGTCGTGGAACGGGTAGCGGGGTGGCGACGCGGGCGGCCTCCAGAACGCGTGGCTGTCGGCGCCCGGCTCTTGCACGAATCCGCCGCCCACCGAGCACCAGGTCTGCTCGAAGTCGATCCGCCCCCCCTGGTGGGCGCGGAAGACGGCCGTATTGGGATGGGGGAGGCGCTCGTCGCGGTACTCCACGTAGCGCAGGAAGCGGATGTCCTCGGGTCGCACGACCGTGGTCCCGGCACCCCAGGGCACTTTCGGGTCGGCGGCCAGCCGGGTGGGGAGCGCGTGGACGGCATCGACTTCGCACGTTTCCGGCTCCCAGCCGTGCAATCCCGCCATGACCGCCTTGTCGGTGCCGTGGCCGCGGCCGGTCGCGCTCAGGGACCCCTTGAGATCGACCTCCACGCGGTCAGGCACCAGTTGGCGGGCGAGGCAGGCCTCCCGGAAGAAGCGGGCGGCACGCATCGGCCCGACCGTATGGCTCGAACTGGGGCCGAGGCCGATCCGAAAGAGGTCCAGCAATCGGAGGGTGATGGGATCGCCCGTTCGACGGACCATCTGCGGCGATCTAGAGGCTCGCGGGCCGACCGCGGATGTCGCGGATCTCGACTTCTCCCAGCGATTGGAGCTCCGCGTGGAAGTCGCGCATCGGTCCCACAACCACGATGGCCGCCGACCCAGTATCGAGAAGCCGCTCTGCCGCGCGCTGCACGTCTGCCCGACTGACGGCCCGGAACTGTTGGGCGTAGGTCTCCCAGTAGTCGTCCGGAAGACCGTAGATCACCTGGTGAGCGACCCGGCCCGCGACCTGGCTGACCGTCTCGAACAGGCGCGGGAGCGAGAGAGTGAGGGCGTTTATCGCGAGTCCCAGCTCCTCTTCATCCGGCGGTTCCGTCTTCATTCGCTCCATCTCGCCCAGAATCTCGCGTACGGCGTCCACGCTTGCCTTTGCGTCCACGGCAGTCGCGACGTACAGAGGGCCGCGCTGCTTGCGAGCATCCACTCGCGACGCCGCGCCGTAGGTCCAGCCCTTGTCTTCCCGCAGATTCATATTGATTCGAGAACTGAACAATCCGCCCAGCACCGCGTTCATGACCAGCACTGTCGCGTACTCGGCATGCAGTCGCGCGATCCCCAAACCACCGATCCGAATCTCGGTCTGCGGCCCGGGCCACTGGATGGCCCACAGCCGCCGCGATGACGCCGGTTGCGGCTCGCTCACTGGCGCCGGCTCAGTCGGCTCCCCGCTCCAGGCGGCGAAGGCGGTCTCCAGCCGGCTCTTCAGCCTATCGAGCTCCGGGAGATCGCCAACGATGACCAGGGTCGCCGAGGCGGGCCGATAATGGCGCGCGTGAAACCCGCGTAGCACCGACTCATCTATCCGCCGGACGGTTTCCTCGACTCCGCCGGTTCGCATCCCGTAGGGGTGGCCGCCGAAGTTCGCCTCGTTCCAGCGCAGAGCCGCCACCACCCGTGGCTCATCCAGGCCCCGAGCGATCTCGTCCAGTCGCTCATCGCGCAGCCGCTCCACCTCTTTTGCCTCGAACGACGGCCGAGTCATAACCTCGGCGAGGAACTGGAGCGCCTCGTCGCGAACCCGGCTCAGGAAGTCGAGGCTGAGTACCGCTGAGTCGTGGTCGACATCGACCCGGAATACGGCGCCCAGTTGGTCCAGCCATTCGGCAACCGCACCGGCCGAACGGCCCTCGGTACCCTCGGTGAGCGCGCGCGCGGTGAGGAGCGCCGTTCCGGCCCTCTCCGCCGGATCGGTCGTCGAACCGTGCTTCAGCACGACGCGCGCCGAGATCTCTGGAAGCGCGCCGTGGCGTACCGCGACCACCTTGAGGCCATTCCCCAGGCGGAAGCGCTCGAACCGGGGAAGCCGTATCTGAGGGGCTGGCCCCGGCCCCGGGCGGCGACTGCGGTCGATCACTTCGCGGCCCGCCATCACCCTCCCTCCCCGCCCGGGCGCGGCAGCACATAGAGTGTCGCGCGCCGTTCCGGTATGAACCAGGAGGCGGCGATCTCCGTCATCGTCTCGGCGGTCACCTGCTGAACGCGGCCGAAGATCTCGTTGACGTAGGACGGCCGGCCCAGGAAGGTAGCCGATGTCGCGATCGCATCTGAGCGACCGCCGACGCCATCCAGCGCGTTGACGAGCTCCCGTAAGGCACGATTCACGCTGCCATCCGCCTCGCGTTGATCGAGTCGGCCGGCCTGTAGCTCACTCAAGACCTCCAGAATCGCCGCTTCCAGCGCCGGAGCGCTGACGCCGGGTCGCGCCGTGGCCACGATGAACGACAGACCGCAGTCCTCGGTCGGCCAAACCTGAGCCGAGACGTCTTGGGCGATGCGATCCTCGTACACCAACTTGCGATATAATCGCGAGCTCTTGCCGTCGGCCAGCAGGTAACTGAGCACGTCCGCCGACTCGAAGCCCGGCTGGGCGAAGGCCGGAGCGTGGTGAAACATATACACCCGTGGGAACTGGACTCTGTCGTCGATTTGCTCGCGTACCTCGACGCCCGCAGGCACCGGCGGAGCCGTGACCCGGCGCGCGCCCGGCCCGCGGGGGATATCTCCGAAGTACTTATCCGCTAACTTGAAACCGCGATCGGCGTCCAGAGCGCCGACCAGCACGAGGACGGCATTGTCAGGAGCGTAGAAGGTCCGGAAGAACGACCTCACGTCATCGAGACCGGCCGCGTCCAGATCCTCCATGTACCCGATCGTCGGGTGGCGATAGGGGTGCCCCTCGGTATAGGCCATGCGTAGAATCGTCTCCACGGCCAAGCCATAGGGCCTGTTCTCGTAGGCCTGACGACGCTCGTTCTTGACCACATCCCGCTGATTATCCAGCTTCTCCTGCGTTATCGCTGACTCGAAGAAACCCAGCCGATCCGACTCCAACCACAGGCCCAGCTCCAGTTCGTTCGACGGAAGCGTCTCGAAGTAGTTCGTGCGGTCGAACCAGGTGCTTCCATTCAGAGTACCGCCGGCATCCTGGATGAGCTTGAAGTGCCCGTCATCCGCGACGTGCTCCGATCCCTGGAACATCAGGTGTTCGAAGAGATGGGCGAAACCCGTCCGCCCCGGCCGCTCGTGCTTCGAGCCGACGTGGTACATGATGTGGACGGAAACGACCGGTGTGGTGTGGTCCTCCTGCACGATGACGCGCAGGCCGTTGTCTAGCGTCCACTCCTCCAGGTCGAACGTGACCATCCCTTTTCCCACTGCGTCAATTGAGGCCATCAAACACCCAGCAGTTCTGTAGTCGAGTCAACTGAAGCACGGACGATCGCCGTGTCGCCGCCGATCCGGCACCGGCTCGTCATCGCTGCACGCCAAAAGCCCCTCGCAGGGAGGGGCTTGAACCGCCGAGGGGAGCTGTAAGCCGAGTTCTGTATTCTGGGGCCATTTCTCTGGGACACCGGTTGCCCGGCTGCCTCATGCGGCCTACC
>CP070722.1:2133360-2146761 GCA_020350785.1 Gemmatimonadota bacterium | reverse complement strand
GCGCCCGCTCCCTGCGATGATATCGGCGTACCACGCGTCTCCGAAGGTCCGGCGAAGGCGCAGGATCCAGTCGCGCCGCTTCGGAGTCGGAAGCGACTCGCGATCCGAACTCGTGTTTCGCCATTCCAGTTGACCCCAGACCTGCCCAGGCAACTGGTAGGCGAGGTTGAGCCAGACGAAGTTGCGCGCGAATGAGCCCAGCTCCGGGCTGCCGTTGGTGTCGATGCGATCGAAGCCCAACCCCACCACTGCACCCCCGACCCGGGAGGAGAGAATCGCCCGCAACAGGTTCGTCTGACGCAGACCCGTGCCCGCCTCGATGCGTGAGTAGGGTTCGCCCCGACGGTTACGGTAGCCCTGCGAGGCCGTCCGGTAGCCGCCCGGCTCGCGAATCAGTCGCAGCCGCTCCACCTCGACGAGTGGGATCTGGTGAAGGTCGAGCGGGCCGCCGACCAGCGGTGCGATCTCGTATCCGTCGGCGTTGTAGCGAAGCCCGATCGGGCCGCTACCTGCGAACACCGTCGCCTGGGGCCCCTCCAGGAAACCGACCCGCACCGGGTCGAGATAGGGGGTGAACTCGACGAGATCGGCGAAGCTCAGGCCGCCGTGCGCCAGGATGTCAGGGAGCTCCCAGGTGATGACCGCGCCCGGCGCGCTCGAAGCGGGGTCTGGAAAAAGCGGGAAATACCTCACCTCCACGCTGTCCGTCGCCAGGCTGTCGGGTTCCTGGGCCTCTGGGCCCGGGGCGCCAAGACTGTCGGCCACCGCAAGGCTGTCGGGCGCGGCGACGCTGTCCGGCTCCTGCGCCCCCAGCGGCGCTGCGCCCCAGGAGGCCGTCAGGCAGGCGGCCAGCCCCAGGGTCCGGCGACTCGCGCTAGTCAATCGAAGCACTGGGCAGCGGCCTTTTCAGCCGACCCGACCGCGCACCCACTCGGTGAACAGACGTACTCCCACGCCGGTGGGTCCCACGGAGCGATAGGGGCCGGCCTTCTCCGCCCAAGCCGTTCCGGCGATGTCCAGGTGCGCCCAGGGGTAGGGGCCCACGAATTCGCGCAAGAACATGGCCGCCGATATCGTGCCCGCCGGGCGCCCGCCACTGTTCTTTATGTCGGCCACGTCCGACTTGATCAACTCGCGATACTCATCCCAGAGCGGCAGCTGCCACACCCGCTCGCCGCAACGATCGCCGGCGGCGCGGATCTCGTCGATGAGCGCTGCGTCATTGCCCAGCAGCCCTATCGCTTCAGCCCCCAGGGCGACCACGCAGGATCCGGTCAGGGTGGCGATGTCGATGAGCGCTTCGGGTTCGTAGCGTGCTGCGTAGTTGAGGGCGTCCGCCAGTATTAGACGGCCCTCCGCATCGGTGTTCACCACCTCGATCGTCTTGCGCGACCGCGAGCCGATGATGTCGCCGGGGCGCACGGCACGCCCCGAAGGCATGTTCTCCACGGCCGGGATGAGCCCCACGACGTTCGCCGGCAAGCCGAGCTGCGCGATGGCTCGCAGCGCCCCCAGAACGGCGGCGGCGCCCGACATGTCGTACTTCATGTGCTCCATCCCGGAGGAGGGCTTCAACGACAGGCCGCCCGAGTCGAAGGTCACACCTTTGCCAACCAGCACCAACGGTCGCGCGTCCGGATCGGGACAGCGCTCGAGCGCGATGAAGAACGGCTCCTCCTCGCTTCCCTGAGCCACCGCCAGAAGCGCCTCCATGCCGTCCTTCTTCAGCATCTCGCGGTCCAGGATGGTGACCTTCAAGCCCAATTCCACTCCCAGCCGCCGCGCCTCATCCGCCAGATACTTCGGATTGACGATGTTGCCGGGACGTATCGCCAGCTCACGCGCGTAGTTCTGCGCCGCAGCCAGAACACTGCCCAGCTCCGCTCCGCTCCGCGCCGCATCGCCCGCATTCGCCGTCGGCAAGGCCAGGGCCAGAGATTCCAGCGCCGGGCGATGATCGTCGTCGGGCGGCTCGCTGCGCAGCTCGTCGAAGCGCCACTGGCCCAGAACGGCTCCCTCGCTGAAGGCCCGCGCCGCGACCTGCGCGTCAGCGGCACCGCCCAGCAAATCGGGCGACAGCCAGACGCTCAGCTCGCTCAGCCCCAGCTCGCCGGCCCGGCGTACCGCCCGGCCTCCGCACTCCCGCAGCCGCTCCGGCGTCAGGTCGCCGCGCTCGCCGACCCCCGTCAGCAGCACCCGGTCGGGGCCGGCCTCGCCGCGACGATAGAGCAGCAGCCCTTCGCCACGACGCGCCCGGAAGTCGCCGCCGGTGACCGCGCGTGTGAGCGCCAGCCCCAAAGACTCGTCGAGCGCCTCGAGCCCATCACCCGGCCTCTCAGCCTCGCGATCCGCGCCCTGGCACCACGGCAGAACGAGAAGCGGTGTCTCGAGCGCTCCCGGGTCTCCAACCACGATATCGATGTCCATGCGCTGCTCGATCCCTTCCGATCTCCGCCCTGAAGGTGACGGTATGGCCGTCGCGGCCGTGCCCGATCGAGCGTTCGTTCCTGACCACTCGATGGCCCGCGCGAAGCCCCCAGCACGGCTCAGGCTCCCAGAATTGGCTCGTGCCCTATTGTTATGGTCGCGCGGCCTTCTGACAAGATCAGATGCCACCCAGATGGCAGCCGCTCAGGCGATGCGCCGCCTTCAGTCTCGGACCGAGCGCCCCTCCCAGGCTCCCAGCCGATCCGGCTTCAGGAAGAGGTAGTACAGGCGGCCCTCGGCGTATTGTCTGCCCGCGAGATCCTCCGCTTCGTCGCTGTACCCAAAATAGATGTCCGCCCGACCCGCCGTGGTAATGGCGCCGCCCGCGTCCTGGTCCAGCATGAACCGTTCGAGGCGTCGCTTCCCGGCGCCCGACGCCGGGGTCTCGGTCATGACCAGCACGACACCACCACGCGGGAATAGCTGCTTGTCGGTCGCCAGGCTGCGCAACGGCGTGACCGGCACGCCCAGCGAACCCAGCGGCCAGCGCCCGGGCTCCTCGGTGCGGAAGAACACATAGCGAGGGTTGCGCTGCAGATAGGCCTCCGTCTCCTCCGAATGTGCGTCGAAGAAGGCGCGCACCTCGTCCAGGCTCAGCTCGTCCTCGCGCAATCTGCCTTCGGCGACCAGCTCTCGCGCGACGCTCACGTACTCGTGACCGTTGTTCCCGGCGTAGCCCAGGTACAGAGTGGTCCCGTCGGGCAGCCGCACGGCGCCCGATCCCTGCACATGCATCAGGTAGGCTTCGAATGAATCCCGAAGCCAGACCAGCTCCAGCCCGGCCAGCATCCCTGACCTCTCGATCTCCGCGCGCGTCGGGTACGGCCGGATCTCCCCACCCACCCATTGGCCTGCGACGGCACCGGTCCGCTCGTCCACGACCAAGTCGTCGGGCGCCCGATAGAGCGGATAGCGATACTCACCGCCGGGCCGCAGCGAGCCCTCGAAGGCCGGCGAGTAGTACCCGGTAAACAGCACGTTCCCAAAGCCGTCGACTCCACCGACGGCAAAGAAGTCGAACTCCTCCAGCAGACGGCGCTCCAGCTCTGTCACGCTCATACCCCTCACCAGCAACTCCTTGAACACCGCCACGCTGGCCTCGGCGTGCGCATGACTGATCCCCTGCAGCGGGAAATGATCCCGGCTGGATGGCTTGGCGAACCAATCAAGGCTTCGATCCAGCGCCTGCAACAGGCTCTCCCGCTCTCCGGCCAGCGCCCCCCGCAGGTCGGGGACCGCGTCAACCTCCACCCGCGTCAGAGGGGCCGTCGCTCGCGTCGGCGAGCGCGCCGCCGTCCGGCTCGGCGGTGGCGCGGGGCCCGCCGGGGGCCCGGCGCCAGCGGGCGGGCTGCAAGCCAGCGGGGTCAGAACCAGCGCCAGCACGGCGCGGCAGCGCCTCGAATACACTCTATGTGAAAGGTTATATGTCACAGTGATGAGCTATGTTACATGCTTCAGAGGAGTGAGCGAATGAGGTCGTGGAGGAGGTGTTCCTCGAAGTTTTGGGCCCGCTCCAGCACCTCGTCGAACGTCGCCTCGATGAAGAGATCGGCCGTGCGCAGCTCCTGTCCCTTGCAGCGGAAGAGGATTCGGCCGCGGAAGAGCCGATCGGCGCATTCCCGTGTTTGCAGGAAGACCGCCCAGTTCTCACCGTCGTGTTTGAGCCAGCCCAGCTCGCTCTCGCTGGGCGACTCATCGAACATCTGGAACTGCGGGTCCAGCCCGCCCTGATCAGGGTTCCCTGAGGACACCATAGCCTTGAACCGCCCCGTTCTCGTCGAGAATGACCCAGACCTTGGCACCGACCTGGGCCCGCAAGTCTGCCGGGGCCTCCCCGACAGCGACCGCATCACCGGCTGGAGTCCGAACGGTCAGGCGGTCAGCGGCGCTCTCCAGGATGCCGACCACGGGCTCGTATCCGGCGATCTCGAGTATCTTGTACCGTTGCGCTTCGAAGTGACCGGGGGCCGCGGGCGTCCCGCCAACCTCGACGCGAGCACCCTCCAGACGTATCAACTCCGATCGCCATTCGCCGCGCACTTCAACGGCCGCCATGCCCGCCTGGTCCGGCACGATCATCACCTGTTCCTGTGGCGTGCTGCCGGTGACGCGGATCGTTCCGGTCAAGCTCGTCGCGGCCGGCCGCGCCCGGTCTCCTGGCGAGTTGGCGCCGCAAGCGCTGACGGCCAAGCCTGACGCGAGCGCGATTACCAGGGCGTGCTTACGGTCTGGGCTTGAGATAACGCCACCTCCAGCTGGTGATCGCTGGCGGATTCCAGGTAGCCTGGATGGACTGTCAGATACCGCTCCTCTCCGACGATGTCTCCATCCAGCGCTCTGAAGAGCAGCTGGCTCATCGTGATCATGCCGCGCACGCCCCCGGCTGCGTAAGAGACCTGCCAGCGTCGACCCCTCGTGTCGGTGAACTCGCGCGCCTCGGCCAATTGTCTTACCTCTTTCTCCTCAGCGGTTTGGAATACTGGCCGCCGTGCCGTTAAGTTTCGCGTAGCCGATCGCACTCGCGCAACTCAACCAGGGGGTTCCAGCATGGCCCGGAAATTCACCGATCGTTCCGGAACGGCCTGGGTGGTCGAGCGTGAGCATGGCCGCCACGAGCTGGTCTTCCGCCCGGTCCACGGAGAGCAAGGCGACGAGAAGGTCGCGCCTCTACCCAGCCACTCACATAATCAGGACCCTTACGAGCTCAGCGACTCCGAGCTGCAGCGCTTTCTCGATCGCGCTACGCCCCGCTATCGCAAGCCCAAAGGACCGACACCCTTCTAGCCGTCTGCGCCGCCCCGGGCGCTCAGTCCAGAAGGATGACGGCCAGGGCCGTGGCCGTGACCACGAGAACCAGGAACGCCTGGAACGCCCAGCTGCCGCGGGGATGGGTTCCCCGGCAATGCGGGCAGCGGTGTGTGTGGTCCGGGATGTAGGACCCGCAGTGCCGACAGTACTTCATAGAATCCACATCGCGATCAGCCAGACGGCCAGAGCCGTCGCCGCAACCGGCAGTATCGTATAGAACAGAATCAATCGAGCGGCCCCCCGAAAGTAACTCCAATCATCCGCGCCGACCTTCCGCAGCGTCATCCAGCACGTACGGCAGAGCTGCTCGATCCGCTCGTCCAATCGATTCAGCCGATAGTACTGCGGCGCCGCGTCCCTTTCCCCGCACACCGGGCATTTCATCGCTGGCCTCCTCCGGCCTCTCGCGCCTCGGCGATACTGAATCAATATGCCTCGAGGCTGAGGTGCGGCGCCAGACACCCGGGCCAACGCGAGAGACAACCGTCTCCGAGATGCGAGAGGGCCAGATCCCCGAAGCGGCGACCTGAAGGTCCGCCCGAGGTCTGGCCCTGCTGGGTGGTCGGTGGATACGGCCCCTACTGGGAGCGCTTGATGCGGATGCGTGCGTCCTTGGTCAGGATCTCGATCTCGCGGCCCGGTTCGATCTCGCTGACGATCACCGCGCTGGTGCCGCGCACCTCGATCTCCACATCGCCCACCTCACCGGCGTAACGCAAGAGATCCGGAGGCAACGCTCTAATCGCGCTGGGGACGTGGCGCTCTTCCGCCGTCATCGACACTTGCCGCGTCTCGCCGCCGCGGCGATAGGTGAACTCGACCTGCTGGCCCGCCTGTACCGCTCCGAATTTGCGACCACCCTCCCCACTGACCAGGCTGATGCCATCGATCTCGATCAAGCGGTCACCGCGCTTCAGTCCGGCAAGCTCGGCCGGGCTGTCGCTCTCGACCGAGTAGACCTCAGGTGGCTCTCTGAAGACCCAGACCGGCGGCGAGCCCACCGCCGCATCATGAACGACACAGTTGCAGCGGATGCCGAAGCCGAACGAGCCGCTGGGCAGGACACCCGCCGGCGGAGCGGGAACCGCGGCCGCGATCGCTGGACGGTCTGCCACACCGGCCGGCGCCGGCACCGGATGCGCCGCCGCCGTCGGTCGGTCGACCACGCCCGGCCGGGCACCGGCTATCGCGACCGCTTTGGGCGGTGCCGCGACCGTGTCCGCTGCCGGCGCCGCGGCGGCCACAGGTGCCGGGGCCGGGGCCGGCTCCGGCAGCGGCTCGCAGCGCTCCTGGGCGACCAGCTCGAGCTTGGACCAGGTGTCCGCGCCTCTGCGAATCGTCAGTACCACCTTCTCACCCGCGCGCAGGTTGGCGAAGCGCCGGCCGGCCTCGACGGTGGTGATCAGCATGCCGTCGATGGCCGCGATCACGTCGCCCTCTCTGACCTTCCCTTCCGCCGGGCTGCCCGAGCCGATCGATATGACCTCCGGCTCCGAACGGAAATGCCAATAAGTTACGCCATCACGGTCCTCGTAGTACGCGCAGTTGCACTTGAAGCCGCTGATGCCCATGTCACCGCGCAGGACCTGACCCGCCGGGCACGCCTTCGCCGCCTGCACCGGGACGTCTTCCTGACCCAGAACGCCGACCGCCGACGTCATCATCAGTGCAACCGCCAGCACAACACGGCCGATCAATCGTCTGCATCTCATTTCATCAACTCCTCCGGCGCGAGCCGGCGCCGTCTCTCTACGTCTACGAATCGACTCAGAACCAGACCACGTTGCGTTGTCCCTCCTCGGCCGCCACGCCGCCTTCCGTGGGCACGCTCTCCAGCACCTGCAACACCTGGGCGGCCAGCTCGTCGTCGGGAGCCAGGCGAATGACCTCGGCGGCTGCGGCCCAGAGCGTGGCGATCGCCACCTCGCGGGCCCGAGCTGCGTCCTGGGGCGCCGCCGATCCCAGCGCCTCGACCAGCGCGTTGAGTGCCGCCACATGCGCCGAGCCCGTGCTCTGCACGCGCGCCGCCGCCCGGTTCGGCCCCTCCGGATAAAGCGCGGCCAGCGCGTCGACGGTCTGCCGCGCGCCCATCCACTGGCCCACCGCTAGCCCGCTGGCGAACAGCGCCAGGCTGGCGGCGGCCGCGGTCGCCACGACCCACGGCCGAATCAGCGCCGGACGCGAGCGCAGCAGCCCCCGCTCCTTGAGCGCGCGTACCGTCCGCTCCTCCAGAATTCGCGACGCAGACTGCTCGCGCGGGAGCGCATCGAAAGCCGCCCGCTCGCTGGGCCTCAATTCATCTCTATCCATCGTCGATTCCTGCTCGTTCGGTTACGGGTTCAACAGCGCGCGCATCGCACGCCGCGCGCTCGACAGCTGACTCTTGGACGTCCCGGCCGCGATCCCCAGACGGTGCCCAATCTCCTCGTGGGTGCAGCCCTCCAGGTCGTGAAGGATCAGCACGGTCCGGTAGCCGCTGGGTAGCAGCGCGATCGCCCGCTCCAGATCGATCCGCTCGTCCGGCGCCCCCGCTCTCTCCACCGGCTCGGCGGCCACGTCCCAGTCCAGCTCGCGGCCGTTGCGCCGACGCCAGAGGTCGCGGCACATATTGAGCCCGATCCCGGTCAGCCAGGTGGCGAAGCTCGACTCCCAGCGGAACCCGCTCAGCCGCTCCGCCGCCCTCACCCATGTTTCCTGCACGATGTCCTCCGCATCCACCTCGACGCCGCCCAGCAACCGCATGACGAACTGGAAGAGCTTCGGCGTGTGCCGCCGATACAGCTCGCGGAAGGCCCGCTCGTATCCAGCTACCATCACGGCCTAGGCCAGCCGCCTGTCGCTCGCATCGCGAGCGCGCGATCTTCTCATCTCATTCCTGAGTGGTCCCAGTTGCCCGGATGGTTGGGTGGCGTCCAGTCGCGCCCCGGGAAGGCGGCGACGGCGGGACTTGTGGCCTGACGGTGAATTCGATCATCATTCCTAAATCGTACACACATTCATTAGCGCGAAACAGGATGGACCGAAATGCGAATCCCCATATTCACCATCTTGATGGCACTCGCCGGGAGCCTGGCGCTGGCCACACCCGGCGCGGCCCAGGTCGACGAGCCGGCCGGCACAAAGATCGACGCCGAGGCGGTCCGCGCCATGTTGATCCGCGGCTTCGAGCAAAGCCGCGATATGGACCTCGACTACTGCAGGGCGATGCCCGACTCGGCACTCCGCTGGAAGCCGAATCCCGAGGTGCGCGACTACGCGCAGCAGATCGTGCACATCTCGGAGGGCAACCTCGGGATCGTGGCCGGCGCCGTGATGGGCGCGGCGCCACCCAGCCTCGGCGACAGCGCCGTCTATCTGAGCGACGCGGCGGCGCTGGAAGCCGCGGTCAGCCAGGCCTACGATTGGGTGCTGGAAGGGCTGCGGGATATCTCGGCGGAGGAGCTGGCGGTTCAGACGAACCTCTTCGGCATGGACATGGCCAAGTGGCGCGTCTACAACTTCGCTCTCGTGCACGCCTACTGGACCCGCGGACAGTTGGTCCCCTACGTGCGCGCCCACGGCGTGCAACCGCCGCAGTATCGCCCCTACTAGCGCCAAGCGCGGTCCGCAAACGAACGAAGCCCCCACTCAAGATTCGGGTGGGGGCCTTCGTCAGCCTACCGCCGCACGACTTCGCCGCCCTTTCCCTGCTCTGCCGTCGTATCTACCGCCCGATCCCCTCGATGGGCGGCGCGCCCATGGCCTCGAGTGCGCGCTCGAGCTCCGGCATCACCTGCTCGGCGACCCGGTCCAGCTCGGCCCGAAGCACGACGAGGTCGCTCCGGCCAACCTCGACCGTGCGGCGGTGCAGCTCGGTGGGCCCGTAGGTCGTGCCGAGGCCGCGCATGCCCACGAAGAGACGATTCCTGGGCGACGGAGGATCTCGTTCGCCGATCTCGTCTTTCGCCTCGCTCCCTTGCAGGCGCTCGCGGAGGTTCAGGAGGTCCCGGCGCGTCTGGTAGAGCCGAGTGGCCAGCTGCGGGTCGTCATCCTCAGCTCGTTCGAGCGCCGTTTGCATCGCCTCCACCTTCTGGATCAATTCGCCCAACAGATTGTCGGCGCGCGCCAGGTCTTGCTGGAACGTCTCCAACTCTTCACGGAACGCGGCGATGACCCCGTCGGACGCCCGCGGCAGCGCCCCCTCCCTGAGCAGCTCCACCTCGAACGACACGGGCCCGGCCAGCTCGCTCACCTCACCCTTTTCGACCTTGACCAGGGTGGCCGCGTAGGTCCCGGGAAGCGCCCAGAAACCCCGGCCACCGGACGGATCGTCCAGGCCGATCAAGTTCTTCGGTGCGTACCTTAGGTCCCAGCTCACCCGGTGGAAGCCGGCGGACGTGGGACCGCTCACCCGATTGATGACGGTGCCCGCCGCGTCTCTCACGACGATCTGGACTACGGGACCCTGCTCCCGCATCTCCTGCTCCAGCGCGTCCCAACCGGGGAACGGGACGTTGTCCTCCTCGCCCAGCTCGCGTTCCCGCTCCTGGCGCTCAGCCTCCAGCGACTGATAGCCGTCGCGCAGGTGATAGGTGAACACGGCGCCGAACGGCGGGTTCTCCGCCTGGTAGTCGTCGTTGCCCTCGGAGTCCACCAGATCCTTCGGGACGTACCAGTCCGCCGTCCGGACCGGGAAGAGCGCCGCCTCGCCCGCCAAGACCTCGGCACTCAGCTCGCGCAGGGGCGCGTAGTCGTCCAGGATGAAGATGCCGCGGCCGAACGAGCCGGCCACCAGATCCTCGTGCGTGCGTTGAATGGTGATGTCACGGAAGGAGATCGTCGGCGCTCCGCCTTCCAGCTCGATCCACTGGGTGCCGCCGTCCAGCGTGAAGAAGATCCCGAACTCCGTGGCGGCGAACAGCAGCTGCGGATCCACATGATCCTGCACCACCCGCCACACCAGGTGCCGGTCAGGCAGGTCCCCCGCGATGGAGCGCCACGAGCGGCCCCGGTCCGTGCTCTTCATCAGATAGGGCCCGAAGTCGCCGTACTTGTGGTTGTCGAGCGCCATGTAGACGGTATTCGGGTCGAAAAGGTCGGCCTTGATGTCGTTCAGGAACGCCGTACCGGGCACGCCGCGGATGCTGCCGATCTCGATCCGGCGCCAGGTCGTGCCACCGTCCTCGGTGACCTGCAACAACCCATCATCGGTGCCGGCGTAGATCAAGCCCTCCACCAGCGGCGACTCGGCCAGCGACGTGATCGTGTTGTAGTTGGACATTGCCGAGATGTCCCACGCATTGTCCCAGCTCTGCTGCCGGCCCATGATCGGCAGCGTGATGCGCTCCTGGTTTCGGGTGAGGTCGCCGGAGATGGGCGTCCAGCTGTCACCCCGGTCGTCGGTGCGCCACACGCGCTGCGAGGCGAAGTAGATGCGTCTGGGGTTGTGGGGGCTAATCTCGATCGGCGCGTCCCAGTTGAAACGCTCGAAGCCCTCGCCCTCTCGCGCCTGCGGCTGGATGAAGACCTGTTCACCCGTGATCCGATCGACCCGGTGCAACCCGCCCTGCTGCGTTTCCGCGTAGATGATGTTGGGGTTGCCTGGCTCGGTCGCGGAGCCATGACCGTCCGCACCCAGCGTCTTGAACCAGTCGGCGTTGCGGATGCCGTGGTCGGTGTCGGTGCGCGATGGCCCGCCGTTCGATCCGTTGTCCTGCGTGCCGCCGTACACGAAGTAGAAGGGCTCGGCGTCGTCCACGGAGATCTTGTAGTACTGCATCACCGGGAGGTTGCGGATGAACCGCCACGTCTCCATGTCGTCGAACGTCTCGTACAGGCCGCCGTCGCTGCCGACCAGCAGGTGGTCCGGATCGTCCTTCTGGAAGGCGATCGCATGGTCGTCCGAATGCTTGTTCCGCAGGTTCATCCCGCGGAACGTGGCACCGTGGTCATCGGAGATGAGTGTCCTGGCGCTCACCAGGTAGAGCCGTCCGAGCCGGTGCGGCGAGGCATAGAGTTCCTGGTAGTAGTGCGGCCCGGTGCCGCCTGAAACTTCGTCGGACATCTTCGTCCACGACGCACCACGATTCGTGGAGCGGTACACGCCGCCCGACCGGCGGTCGAGCTCGATGGCCGCGTACACGATGTCGGGATCCTGCGGCGAGATCGCGAGCCCGATCTTCCCCAGGTTGGACGACGGCAAGCCGGCGGTGAGCTCCGTCCAAGTCTCGCCACCGTCCGTGCTCTTGTGGATCCCGGAACCGGGGCCGCCTCCCATGTAGGCGGCTACGGTGCGATGGCGCTGCCAGGTGGCGGCATAGAGCACATCGGAATCCCGCGGGTCCATCACGATATCCGTCACCCCGGTCCACTGGTCGTCGCCCAGAACCCGGCGCCAGGTTTCGCCGCCGTCAGTGGTCTTGTAGAGCCCGCGCTCGCCGCCGGAGGTCCAGAGCGGTCCCTGGGCCGAGACCCAGACGACGTCCGAGTTCTGGGGATGCACCAGCATCGTGGAGATGTGTTCCGAGGCGCGCAGGCCCATGTTCCGCCACGTCCGGCCGCCGTCGGTGCTCTTGTACACGCCGTCACCGTACCCCCCGTGCCGGCCGCCCACGTCTTCGCCCGTGCCCACCCAGACCGTGGCGGGCTCGCTCGGATCGATGACAACCGAGCCGATGGAATAGGAGGATTGATCGTCGAAGATCGGCTCCCACGTGGTGCCCGCGTTCTCGGTCTTCCACACGCCGCCGGAGCCGACCGCCACGTACCACACGTTGCGGTTCGCGGGGTGGATGTCGATGTCGGCGATGCGCCCGCCGTTGATCGCGGGTCCGATGTTGCGGAACGCGAGCGCCTGAAGTTTCGTAGCGCCGAGCGGCGATTCGGTTTCTTGCGCCGCGACCCTGGCACCAGGGACTGCGAGCAGGCTCAGCAGCAGTACGGTGCGGCAAGTGATCTCGATCATGGTTTTCCGCTTGTTTGATGGACGGAGAGTCAAGTTGAAGCTCAAAACCTACGCCCGCGGTCGAGTGGGCACAAACTGCGGCGCGCTTCGACGATAGAGCCGGCGCGGGGGCTTCCGCTAGCGCATCGGCAACTCCGGTCGAGGCTTCGCCGCATCGGTGGACGAACCGCCCAGCTCGTTCGCGATCGCGTCCGTGAGCGTGCGCAGCCGTCGTTCCGTCTTTCCGGCGATGCGCCCCCATAGCGAGCGCGCCCCCAGGTAGGCGGCACCCCATAGCCCCGTGATCGCGCCCAGCTCCGCGAGGATCGGCGCCTGCAACTCCGTCCCCGCGATCACTGAAGCGACAGTCGCAGCGATCGCGAACATGCCATACAGCAGGCTGGCGGAGTCGCGGTGCCGACCGGTCACCCGGACCTGGGTATGTCCACCGCCGGGCCTGACCTCGACCAGCGTAGCCGAGCCCAGCGGATCTTCGTGCCGCCACTCCACCGCGTCCAGCACCTCACCCACCTCGCCTTCGGTTCCCATGACGCGTCGGACGATATCGATCGCCGCGCCCAGCTGCGCCTTGGACGCCTCTCCCTGTACCCGGCGCTGGAAGCGGAACTGGGTGGGGCCGCCCCAGAAAGCGCCCGCGCCTTCAGCGCCGGCCGCCTCCAGCGCCAGGGCGGCTTCGGCGACCAGGGCGGGATCGATTCCCGCCTCGATGGCGACCTGCTGGATTTCGCTCAGCGAGAGGCCGGTGCCCGACTCGGCTCGCGCCTCCAGCTCGGACGCCAGCTTGAGGATGAGCGCCGTCTCGCGCTCGCCGTAGCGTCGTTCCGTGCCGATTACTTCCCCTCCATGTAGGGATAGCGATAGTCGACCGGCGGCACGCTGGTCTCCTTGATCGAGCGTGGTGAGACCCAGCGAATAAGGTTGAGCCCCGATCCCGCCTTGTCGTTGGTGCCGCTGGCGCGGGCGCCGCCGAAGGGCTGCTGCCCCACGACCGCGCCAGTGGGCTTGTCGTTGATGTAGAAGTTGCCGGCCGCGTAGCGCAGGCGGTCGAGGGCCACCTCGATCGCCCGCCGCTCGTCGGCGAAGATCGCCCCCGTCAGGGCGTACGGTGACGTGCGGTTGCAGAGGTCGAGGATGCCCTCGAAGTCGCCGTCGTCGTAGACGTG
>CP070722.1:2101686-2133260 GCA_020350785.1 Gemmatimonadota bacterium | reverse complement strand
GCTAGTCCCATTTGGGGCACTCCGTGTCCGAAGAACCGACAAGGCGTGGCAGTATGCCCCCGCCCTTTCCGCCACCTTGAGCCGGGTCAAATCTATAACCGTTTACCAGACATACACTTAGGCCCAACGCGGCCTTAGGCACGATTCGTGGAAGATAGCGGTGTGGGACCGGTCGGCCCTGCTTGGGACCGGCCGCGGCTGAGACATAGCAGTCGAGAGACGCCTTCCGTTGATCACTCGAGCAATCTTTGTCCTGAGCAGCCCCGAAGCCGCCGAGCAGTTTCTGAAGGTGGTTCCCGATCTGCGGGCCGGCGGCCTCTCTGAAGCGACGATACTCCATATCGTCTCGGCGAAGCGCGGACCGGCGGAACCGATGCCCGACCTGGCGAACTGGGTCCGTCACTTCGAGGCGGCGGTTCCCAGGGTGGAACTCGCGCTCAAGCGGGGCGACGCGGTCAAATGGATTTACGAGCTGGCCAGGGTCCGCGACGCCGATGTCGTGGTTCTGTCGGGCATTCGCAACGGGGCCGAGTGGGACTTCGAAAGCGTCTCCTCTCCACTGCGGAGGCTCGGCATTCCGATCCTTTTCCTGCCCGATCAGGAATACGCCGGCGCCCTTGGGGATCACGTCCTATTGGCCGTCAAGTCGCTCGACAGCTTCCAAGAGGCGGTTCCGGGGTTGCAGGGGTGGCTTGGGCAGAGCGGAATCCGCGCTATCCGCATCTGCCGGCCAAGAGAGCTGGTCTCAGCAGCGGAATGTGCCGGTGTGAGCCTCGAAGTTCTCCGAAAAGAGGGGGATGTCGCTGGAATCATCCTTCAGCAGGCCAAAGAATGGGGCGCCACGTTGCTGACGATTCTGGCGAAAGCCGACCCCGATTCGGAGGCGGGCGACCCGGTGGTCAAGCCACTTCTCGAGGGGGCATTGTGGCCAGTCCTCATCTGGCCGGCCCAGGGGAAGACGCAGCTGACTCGCTAGGCCGCACCCGCGCGAGCATCGCAAGAGCAGATGGCCGACGGGCCTCACCGCTGGTGAGGCCCGTCGGCTCTTTCGCCAACCCACAGCCTGGGCGTCAGAAGACCGGCACCCCGCGGGCGCCGAATCGTTCGGTGGCCAGATGCTGGATGATGGGGTAGGCGTAGGCCGCTGCGACGAGGGCGACGGCGACGACGACCCACAGTCCCATCCGATCCAGGATGCGCGCCTTACTTCCCGGCTCCTCGAGCGGCTCGGCAAACTCGATATCGGCCTGTGGCGCCCTCTTGCCGGCCAGCCCCGTACCGAACATGACCGCCACGAAGCAGAGCGCGCTGACGAAGAGGAAGACGCCACCCAAGGCCGAGATCCCGGTTCCACCCATCCATTGATCGGCGACCTCGCTGCCGCCGTAATCGAACTGATAGATGCGCCGCGGCATCCCTTTGAGCCCTGTCAGATGGTTGGCGACGGAGAACAGCAGCATGCCGCCGAACCACAGGTACGGCTGGATGCGGGCGAGCAGCGACAGCTCCAGCTCGCGGTCCAGCAGCTTTGGCATCAGCCAGTAGGCCGCTCCCATGAAGGTCAGCGCGGTGGCCGTTCCCACGGTCAAGTGGAAGTGACCTTGAACCCAGGCCGTGTTGTGGATCATCGCGTTCATGCCATACGACGCGTTGATCGCACCGCCGAACCCGCCGACGGCGAAGATGATCATGGCCAGGGCCACGCTCGAGAAGGCCGGATCTCCCCAGGGCAGCTCCTCCAGCCAATCCAGGTAGCCCCGCGCTCCCTTCAGCCGACCGGCGATCTCGAAGGAAGCAATCACCGTGAACGCCGTCAGCAAGCTGGGGAACAGAATCCACTGCGTATTGAAGGCGTGGAAGAGTTTCCAACCCGCTCGTACCCCGGGATCGAGGAACTGATGATGGAAGCCCACGGGTGTGGACAGGACGATGAACAGCACAAATACCAGCCGCGCCAGCGGGTCGCTGAACAGCTTACCGCCTGCCACCCGCGGAGTCACCGTGTACCAGATGACGTAGGCCGGGAGCAACCAGAAGTAGACCAGCGGGTGGCCGAACCACCAGAAGAGGATTCGCGCGAGGATCGGATCGATCCGCTCGGTGATACCCAGCGACCAGGGGATCAACAGCAGCACGACTTCCGCCGCCACACCGACGGTCGCCAGGATCCAGACGATGATCGTCGCCAGGTAGCCATGCACGGGCAGCGGTGTGCGCGCCTCCGGATTCGCCTGCTTCCAGAGGATGTAGCTGCGGACCATCACCCAGCACCAACCCCAGGAGCCGATGACCAGCAGGGCCGCCCCGATGTAGAAGGCGGGGTGCGCCTTCAGCGGCGGGTAGAAGGTGTAGAGGACCGTCGCCTTGTTCCAGAGGATCGCCCAGGCCACCAAGACGGTGCCCAGCAACGCCACATAGAAGGACCCCCAGGCAAGCTTCCTCTGTGCGATGGGCCGGCCCAGCGCCCGCTCGGCCACCACATAACCGAAGCCCATGATGAAGAAGGTGGTGAAGATCAACGCCATCAGGACGCCGTGGGCCGTCACCGACAGGTAGTACATCTTGGCCGTACGCCAAGGCAAATCGAGGTTGGCGCGAGAGAGCGCCTGCATCACCGCCATGCCGGCGGCGATCGCGAAAGCCGAAATCGCTACCCAGAAATTTGCCAATGCCAGCTTGCGAGACTCGATCATCGTCCACCTCCCATCCCCGCCTCCGTCGAGGTGGGGAATTCCTCGACGATGAGCTTGGCTGACATGACGTGATGGCCCAATCCACAGTACTCGTTGCAGACGACCAGATACTCACCCGCCCGACTGAACGTCGTAGTGAACTGACTGACGTAGCCTGGGACGACCATCGTGTTGCCGTTCGTCTGCACGATCTGGAACCCGTGGATCACGTCCGGGCTGGTCAGTCGGAACGTCACCGGTCGACCGCGCGGAACGCGGATTTCATTGGGCAGAAAGGCGAACATAAAAGCTTGAACGACCACCGTAGCGCTGCCATCCTCATGAATCGTCACGCCCGGCTGGCCGAATTCGGCGTCCGTCCGCACGTTGTCCGGATCGATCATCTCGACGTGGCTGGGTGGCTGAATCGCCTGGCCGACAAAAGTGGCGCCGATCGAGACCAGAAATACGATGATGATCCCGGCGGCGGCCCACATCCATATCTTCTCGTAGAAATCTACATTCATGGCCGACTCACGGAGTTAGCGCCCCGCGCGGGACGAAGACGAAAAAGTAGAGATAGAGCCAGCCCAGAGCGAAGAGCAGGCCGTAGATCCCCACGATGGCGAGGGTTCCCTTGGGATGTCCCCCGAAAGCGGGCTCAGACGACGGTTGACGGTGTTCGTCGCTCAATGTGTCCCTCCCGATTGTAAATCGTGAAGTCGGTAGATACGGGCGATTTCAGGGAGCAAAATCACGGTAGCATAGCCGAAATAGACATAGTGTCAATAACAAGTAGCGAGTCGCGAACACTATAGACCGCTTCCCGCGGGCCGCTGACCGCCCGCCCAAGAGCCGGACCTGGGACGCCATGGCTCGGGTTCGCCAGCGGTCGCCGGCGCATCTGGTCGCGGCCGCAGTAGCGCTGATAGATTGGTCACTCGAACTCGAAAGACCCGGGCTACCGCCGAGAGGGGCGACGTCCGGGCGCGAGCGGCCCCCCTTCGATCGCAAGCCGGGAAGGAGATACATAAGTCGTGTTGAGACAAGAAGTTGAAGGCCTCTGGCCCGAGCTGGAGTGGATACAGAACGACGAACTTCGCGACCAAGTCACAAAGACGTGGGTCCGGTCCTTCGAGCTGAGCCCGCTGGAGCCCACCGATCTGACGAAGATCCCGTTCACCCTGCTGGTGCCGGACTGCCCGGCAACATTCATGGAGCACAAGCGGTGCGTGGTTCACATCGCCCGGCGCGCCGCCGAGTCGATGCGCGAGTTCCTGGGCCGAGCCCTGGCGATCGACATGGACACCGTGATCGCGGGCGCGATACTGGCCGACGTCGGCAAGCTGCTCGAATACGAGAAAGTGGGTGGAGAGGTCCGCCAGAGCGAACGCGGCAAGGCGCTGCGTCACCCGTTCACCGGCGTGGCCATCGCCATGGAATGTGGTGTACCTGACAGTGTCTGCCACATCATTGCGGCCCACGCCGCGGAGGGTGACCTGGTCAAGCGGAGCACTGAGGCCTACATCGTCCACCACGCCGACTTCATGAGCTACCTGCCATTCAAGAACCTGGCTGGCTAGACCAGCCCTCGAGGAGCCGGGAGGAGATTTCCGATGTCCGAGACGATCACCGCGGTCATGTCACGCTGGGCCGCCGGGTTGGAGTTCGACCAGATCAGTGAGAGAGCCGTTCACGAGGCGCGCCGATACTTGTTGGATTCGTTGGGCTGTGCGCTGGGCGGATACCGCCAGGAAGACGTAGTTCACGCGCTTGACGTGCTGGACGAGATCGGAGGTAGCGGTCGAGCCACGATCTTGGGGAGCGGCACGAAGACCGATGTGGTCTCGGCAACGCTGGCGAACGCCCTGATGGTCCGGGTCATGGATTACAATGACATCTATTGGCAGCAGGACCCATCGCACCCATCCGACATCATTCCGGCAGCCATCGCCTGCGCGGAGCGCCGACGCGGCAATGGCCGGGATTTGATCGTGGGGATCATTCTGGGCTACGAGTTCGAGATGCGCCTCTGTGAGGCGGCTTTCCCCGGTATTCGGGAGCGCGGCTGGCATCACGCGACCCTCACGGCTTTCGTCTCGCCCATCGTGGCGGGCCGTATGCTGGGGCTGCCCTGGCAGAAGATCCAGCACGCGATCGGCATATCGGCATCCCACCACGCCACTCTCGGTGCCGTCACCGCCGGCAAGCTGACGATGATGAAGAACACGGTGGACCCAATGGCGACACAGGCGGGCGTCATGGCGGCCTTGTTGGCCGAGAGGGGTTACAGCGGGCCGGAGCATGTCATCGACGGCAAGGAAGGTCTCGTCCATTGTCTGGGCCCGGAATGGAAGCTGGAGCTGCTCACCGAGGGGTTGGGCGAGTCGTGGCGCATCGAGCGCTGTGGCATGAAGGCCTTTCCCACGGAAGCGCTTACCCACGCTCCCATCTCAGCCGTTCTCGACCTCGTGCACGAGAACGACCTGCAGCCGGAACAGATCGAGAAGGTGCACATCCGGTCGCTGGCGCGAGCCGCCGACATTCTGGCCGACCCCAGTAAGTATGATCCGCGCACCAAGGAGACCGCCGATCACAGCCTCCCCTACGTGATCGCCGCGGCGATCGTGGATCGACAGGTCACGCCGGCCCAGTTCGAGGCGGAGCGGATCATGGACCCCACGATCAGGGAGCAGCTGCATAAGATCGAGGTAGTCGCCGACCCGGAGATCGAATCGGTGTTCCCCGAGCTGCAGCGGGTGATCGTCACCATCCACACCGCCGATGGCAACCAGTTCAAGGCGCAGCTGGACTATCCCAAGGGCGATCCACGTAATCCATTGACAGACAAAGAGATAGAGGAGAAGTTCGATGCTCTGGCGGCGCCGGTGCTGTCCGACGAGGCGCGCGATCGATTGAAGCAAGCCGTCTGGCAGCTGGAGAAACTGGAATCGGTCGGCAAACTGATGGATCTCTGCCGTGCTGACCTTTAGTCAGCCTGGAGCCGAGCCATGGGTCAAACCATAGTAGAGAAGATCACCCAGAGTCACATGACGGAGGGACCGGACCGACCCCTGCGCACCGGTGACGTCGTCTCGCTGCGCCCGCGGCACGTGATGACGCACGACAACACCGCCCCGGTAATGAAGAAGTTCAAGGCCATCGGCGCGAAGCGTATCTACGACCCGCGGCAGCCGGTCTTCTGCCTCGACCATGACATTCAGAACCGGTCGGAATCCAACCTGGCCAAGTACGCCGAGATCGAGTCGTTTGCGCGGGAACAGAAGGTCGATTTCTATCCCGCCGGTACGGGTATCGGCCACCAGATAATGGTGGCGAACGGTTATGTCGTGCCGGGCTCACTGGTCGTGGGATCCGACTCGCACTCGAACATGTACGGGGCTCTGGGGGCCGTGGGCACTCCGGTGGTGAGGACGGACGCCGCCGCCATCTGGGCCACCGGCGAGTTTTGGTGGCAGATACCGCGAAGCGTTCGAGTGGAGCTCTCGGGCGCGCTGCGCGACGGCGCCACGGGGAAAGACGTGATCGTCACGCTCTGCGGCCTCTATAACGAGGGCGAAGTGTTGAACGCGGCGGTCGAATTCACCGGTCCGGGAGTGGCCGGGCTCACGATGGACGAGCGATTGGCCATCTCCAACATGACCACGGAATGGGGAGCGTTGGTCGGCTGGTTTCCAGCTGACTCCGTGACCCTCGAGTACCTGCGCCAGCGTTTGGCGGCCTTGGCTGCCCGCGGAATCGCGCGCTACGACGAGACGGATATCGTGGCCTGGGAGACCCACCCGATCGAGCCCGATCGAGACGCGGCTTACGCCGCCCGGATCGAACTGGACCTGAGCGAGATCAGCCCACATGTGTCGGGGCCGGACACCGTTCAGACCATGCGCTCGCTGGCGGACATCGAGCGAGACAAGATCGCCATCCAAAAGGCTTATCTAGTCTCGTGCGTGAATAGCCGGCTGGAAGACCTGGAAGCCGCCGCGCGGGTGATCCAGGGCAAGAAGGTTGCCGCGGGTGTGGAGTTGTACGTCGCCGCCGCCAGCGCCGAGGTTCAGGAGGCCGCGGAGGCGCGTGGCGCTTGGCAGACGCTGCTGGAAGCCGGGGCGCATCCTCTGCCGCCCGGCTGCGGCCCCTGCATCGGGCTGGGCGTCGGGTTGCTGGAGTCGGGCGAAGTCGGGATCTCGGCGACGAACCGCAACTTCAAAGGCCGGATGGGATCGCGCGAAGCACAGGCCTACCTCGGGAGCCCCGAGGTCGTAGCGGCCTCGGCGGTGGCCGGCTACATAACGGGACCGCGCCCATCCGACGGACGCCGCCCCGAGTACCAATTCCAGGAGCTGAAGGCGAGGGGGGTGCGGGCTCGCGAGCAGGTGGCCATTCGCGAGGGTTTCCCCGAGCGTATCACGGGCCGACTGGTGTTCCTACCTCGAGACAACCTGAACACCGATGGCATCTACGGCAAAGACTACACCTATCGCGACAACATGACGGCGGAGGAGATGGCGCGGGTCGTAATGGAGAACTACGACCCCTCCTTCAAAGAGAAGATGCGACCCGGCGACGTGCTCGTGGGCGGCCACAACTTCGGCACCGGGTCGAGTCGAGAGCAGGCCGCCACGGCCTTGCAGGCTGCCGGCATCCCCCTGGTCATCGCCGGCAGTTTCTCGCAGACCTATCTGAGGAACGCTTTCAACAACGGCTTCATCTGCATTGAATGCCCGGAGCTGGTGGAGCGCATCAAGACGGAGCAGGCCACGGCGATCGCCGGCGGCGAGCTGACGATCATCCCGGGCGATGAGCTGCAGATCGACTATTCCAACGGCACGGTCACCTACCGGGACGATGTCTTCGATTTCCCGGCGTTGGGCTCGGTGCCCCAGTCGCTGGTGGTGGCCGGTGGAATCGAGAACCTAATTAGAACCCGTTTGGGCCTGGACTAGAGAGGGAGTCAGCGAGCGAAGATGGCCAAGTACACCGTTGTATCGATGCCGGGGGATGGAATCGGGAAAGTCGTCCTCCCCGAGGCGGTTCGTGTCTTGGATGCGGTCGGATTCGATGCCGACTACGTGCACGCCGAGATCGGTTGGGAGCGCTGGATCAATGACGGGAACCCGCTGCCCCAGGCTACTCTCGATCTGCTGAAGAGACACAAGCTGGGGCTCTTCGGCGCCATCACATCCAAGCCCAAAGGCGAGGCTGCAAAGGAGTTGCGTCCCGAGCTGCGAGACAAGGGGTTCGTCTACTACAGCCCCATCGTGGGGCTGCGTCAGGCTTTCAACCTCGATGTTTGTATCCGACCCTGCCGCTCCTTCCCCGGCAACCCCTTGAACTTCATCCGCCAGAAGGCGGGCGGCGGCTTCGAGGAGCCCAAGGTCGACGTCGCAGTCTTCCGGCAAAACACGGAAGGATTGTACGCCGGGATCGAGTGGACCGACCCGCCCCAGCAGGTTCGTGATGCTTTGGCGACTCATCCCAAGTTCAAGGCCTTCGAGCACGTACGCAGCGCGGATCTGGCCATCTCCACGCGTGTGTTCACCCGGAACGCCTGCCGCAGGATCGTGGAGGCCGCCTTCCGCTACGCCAAGCGGCACGGATATCACTCGGTCACGGTCTGCGAGAAGCCCAACGTGCTGCGTGAGACCTCCGGGATGATGGAGGAGGTGGCCAAGCAAGTCCACAAGGACTATGCCGAAATCCAGCTCTGGTCGACCAACATCGACGCGCAGATGATGTGGCTGACGAAGAACCCCGAGGATTACTCGGTGATCGTAGCGGGCAACATGTTCGGTGACATCGTCTCCGACGCCTTCGCCGGGCTGGTCGGTGGCCTGGGGTTCGCCTGCTCGGCCAACATCGGCGATGAGGTGGCCGTCTTCGAGCCGACCCACGGGTCGGCGCCCAAGTACGAGAAGCTCGATCCGCCCATCGTCAATCCGATCGCCATGATCCTGAGCGCTGCCATGATGCTCGACCACATCGCGGAGACCGACAAAGCCAAAGCGGTGCGCGACGCAATCGCGTCCGTGGTCAAGGAGGGGAAGGTTCGCACCTACGACATGATGCGCATTCCCGGCGGACCCGACTCCATCTCGAAGGGCGCCGCGACCACCACGCAGGTCACCGATGCCATCATCGCCCGGCTGGGCTGAGGAGGTCCCGCATGGTCAGTGAGGCCGAGAGGGCGACGGGTCGCGGTGAGGCGGGGCCGGTCGGCGGCGACGTCCGCTCCGACCTGCACGCGGCGGTCGAGCTCACCAAGTCCGGCGGCGTTCAGCTCGAGATCCAGTCGAAAGTGGGCGCCATGTACGGCGACTCGATCCGCCAGAGCGCCGAGAGCGTGCTCGCCGCGGTGGGGGTGAAGAACGCCCGGGTAGAGATCACTGATCAGGGCGGACTTCCCTTCACCATCGCCGCGCGAATCGAGGCCGCGGCCAAGCGCGCCGGCGCCAAGGGCAAAGGCGACGCGCGGCCCGAACGCACCGTGCCCCCGCGTCAGGGTCCGACCGCCAGAGACCGGCTGCGCCGCTCGCGCCTCTACCTGCCGGGCAACCAGCCGAAGCTGATGATCAACGCTGGCATTCACCACCCCGACGGCGTCATCCTCGATCTGGAGGACTCGGTTCATCCTGACGAGAAGGACGCGGCGCGCTTGATGGTGCGGAATGCGCTGCGCTGCGTCGACTTCATGGGTGCCGAGCGGATGGTCCGCATCAACCAGCTGCCGCTGGGATTCGAAGATCTGAAGGCGGTGGTACCGGAAGGGCCCGACCTGATCTTGATACCCAAGGTCGAGAGCGCGGAACAGGTAGTCGAAGTGGACGAGCGCATCCGCGGTGTCCGCGCGCGGGACGGCGACGGACACGCCATATGGTTGATGCCGATCCTCGAATCGGCGTTGGGGATCGAGAACGCCTTCGCGATCGCGTCGGCCGCTGAGACCGTCGTCGCGCTGACCCTCGGGCTGGAGGACTACACCGCCGACCTCGGCGTGCGAAAGACGCAGGAAGGCGACGAGTCACTCTTCGCCCGGCTGCGCACGGTGAACGCGGCGCGGGCGGCGGGCGTCCAGGCGATCGATTCGGTCTACGGAGACGTGGGGAACGTCCGGGGCCTCGAGGAATGGGCGCGCCGCTCCCGGGCGCTCGGCTTCGAAGGGATGGGATGTATCCACCCACGCCAGATTGAACCGATCCACCGGGCCTTCGCCCCATCACCCGAGGAGATCGAGAAGGCACTCCAGATCGAAGCGGCGTTCCAGGAGGCGCAGGCGAAGGGGCTGGGCGTCGTGCGCCTGGGGACCAAGATGATCGATCCGCCCGTGGTGCTTCGCGCGCAGAGACTGGTCAAGAACGCGCGGCGTATGGGCCTGATCACCGACTCCACGTCGTGAGGCGCTGCGCGCGCCTCGGTCGAGAGGACAGCGAGGGATGAGCGGAAGCGTGGATCTCGTGACCAATGCCGTCGGGCGTCGTGTCCCGACCGTCGTCAACGGCAGGGAGCAGGTGGGCTTTGAAGGGATCGGCCGCTACGAGCCGCGGGGCGCCAAAGCGGCGCCGCCGATTCGTTCCTGCCGAGACTATCCGGAGAGCGGCGACAAGCGCGTTCCCGACCTGAAGACCGCTCTCCACAAGTGTGGACTTCGGGACGGGATGACCATCTCGACACACCACCACCTGAGGAACGGCGACGCCGTGGCCTTGATGGCCTTGAACGCAGCCGCCGAGCTGGGCGCCAAGGACCTGATGTGGTTCCCCAGCGCCTCCTTCCCCTGCCACGAGCCGGTTATGGGCCTGATGGACCGCGGCATCGTCCACCACATCGAAGGGAGCATGAACGGGCCGTTGGGCCGCTACTGCTCCGAGGGGAAGATGCGGGGGATGGGCGTGCTGCGGTCGCACGGCGGCCGCTGGCAGGCGATCCAGGACGGCGAAGTGCACATCGACATCGCGGTCATCGCCGCGCCGACCGCCGACCCGTTCGGCAACGCCGACGGCTCCCACGGGCCCTCCGCCTGCGGCTCGCTCGGCTTCGCGCTCGCCGACTCCGTCTATGCCGACCATGTCATCGTGGTCACCGACAACCTGGTTCCCTTCCCTTGCATCCCCTGGCAGGTCCAGGGAAACAACGTCGATTTCGTCGTGGAGGTCGACTCGATCGGCGACCCCGCCAAGATCGTTTCCGGCACCACCGAGATCACCCGGAGCCCCGACCGCCTGCTCATCGCCGAGCACGTCGCGCGCTTCCTGAAGGAAGCAGGGATCATGCGGGACGGCTTCTCCTTCCAGGCGGGTGCCGGCGGCATCGCCCTGGCCTTCGTCGGATTCTTGAAGGAGCTGATGAAGGAGACGGGCGTGAAGGCGCGCTTCGTCCGAGGCGGCTCGACGACCTATCTGGTCGACCTGCTGAAGGAAGGGCTGACCGATTACATCCTCGACGGCCAGACGTTCGACCTGACCGCGGTGCAGTCCATCGCCTCGGATGCACGTCACGTGGCGACTTCGCCCTTCACCTCCTACAACTACCACGGCAAAGGGAACTTCGCGTCCCTGGTGGACGCCGTCGTCCTCGGCGCAACCGAGGTGGATGTCAACTTCAACGCCAATGTCAACACTCACTCCGATGGCGTGCTCCTACATGGAATCGGCGGTTGGCAGAATTGCCTCTTCTCCGGCTGCACCATCCTCGCCGTGCCGTCGTTCCGCGACCGCATACCGGTGCTGCTGGATGACGTCACCACGATGACCGGGCCCGGCGAACTGATCGACGTCGTGGCCACCGAGCGCGGCATCGCCATCAACCCGCGGCGCACCGACTTGCTCGACGCCGTCAAGAACTCGGACCTCCCCATTCGACCCATCGAGGAGATCAAGGACGAGGTAGAGAAGCTGATGGGCGGACCGCCGGCGAAGGCGCGCCTTACCGAGGAGCCTGTAGCGGTGATCAAGTGGGTGGACGGTACGGTGCTCGACACCGTTTGGCGGATAGGCGGATCATAGCAGAAGACGTCGAACCCGGTGGGCTCGACATGCAGCTCGACAAGATAGTCGCCGTCATCGAGGCCGCCCGCGCGGATGGCCGCGATGTGTTGCTGGAGAACGAGGGTCTGGAGATTCTGGTAGCCCTCGGCATCGCCGTGCCCGCGCACCTAAAGATCAGCGGCGTTGCCGAGGCTCACGACATTCGGCCCGCCGCTCTGCCATCGAATGACGCCGTCGTCAAGGTACTCTCTCCCGACATACAGCATAAGAGCGAGGCCGGCGGCATCGCTTTCGTGCCCAACGACCGGACTGCGATCACCGAGGCGGTCCGGAAAATGGAACGCGACTTCGCCGACAGCGATGTACGGGGCTTCATCATCGCGGAGCGAATATCCTACGACGCGTCCCTGGGCGGCGAGATTCTCATGGGGATCCGCTGGACCGACGACTTCGGTCCGGTCGTCAGCTGCGGCGCGGGCGGTGTTCACACCGAGTTCGTGGCGGCGAACCTGAAGCCGGGCCGCGAGATCGCGATCGCCACGCCCGCCGATCTCGCGGCCGATGCCCTCCACCCCTGGCTCGACAGGCTTGCCGTAACCCGTTTAATGACAAATAGTTATGGTGGGCAGACGCCCAGGGTCGACCGCCAGGGCTTGGTCGATGTGATCACGAAGTTCGCTCGGCTGGCCCAGGCCGCATTCCCCCACCACCTGACCGAGCTGGAGGTCAACCCGTTCGTCGTATCGAGCGGGCGGCTGCTGGCTCTGGACGTTCTGGCACGGTGCCCGAGGCGCAAGACGCAACCGATCGTGGGTCGCCCGCTGCACAAGCTCAGGAACCTGCTCCAGCCGCGCTCGATCGCGATCGTCGGCGTGTCGGAGCGCCTGAACCCGGGCCACATCATCCTGAACAACCTGATCCGCGAGGGCTTCGACACTCGGAGGGTCTTCATTGTGAAGCCGGGGTCTGAGTCGATCGCCGGCTGCCGTTGCTATCCGGATGTGGCGGCACTGCCCGAGCGAGTCGACCTCCTGGTTCTGAGCGTGGCGGCCGCGCAGGTTCCGGACTTACTGGGCGATGTGATCGCTGCGGAGAAGGCGGAGAGCGTGATCGTCATTCCGGGAGGGCTGGAGGAGAAGAGCGGGTCGGAGGCAATCGTCGGTCGCATGAGAGCCGCGCTGGACCGCTCGCGGGCGAGCGACTGGGGCGGCCCCGTAATCAACGGCGGCAACTCGATGGGCATCCGATCCCAGCCGGGCCGCTGTGACACAACCTTTATCCCGGGCCACAAGCTGCACCCCAGGGAGTCGCCGACCCTACCACTGGCGCTCATCTCGCAGAGCGGTGCCTTTATCGTCGCCAAGTCGAGCAAGCTCGGGTTCCGCTGGAGATACGCCATCTCCATCGGCAATCAGATGGATCTGACGATCGGCGATTACCTGACGTATCTGAAAGATGACACGGCGATAGAGGTATATGCCGTTTACGCCGAGGGCTTCAAGCCACTGGACGGGATGCGGTTTCTCGAGGCGGCAAAGTCGATCACCGCCGAAGGCAGGACGGTCATTCTGTACCGTGGCGGCCGCAGACCCGAAGGTGCGGCCGCCAGCGCCAGCCATACCGCCGCCATCGCCGGTGACTACGTCGTCTGCCGTGAGCTGGCGAAGAACGCCGGCGTCATCGTCGCCGAGACGACGGCCGACTTCGAGGATCTCGTCAGCTTGTACGCCCGCTTGGGTCCGCGGAAGGTTGCCGGCCGGCGCCTGGGCGCGATCTCGAACGCCGGTTTCGAGTGCGTCTCGATCGCCGACCATCTGGGCGGTTTCGAGCTGGCGACCTTATCCCAGCCAACCCGGGCCGGTCTCAGCGCGCTGCTGCGCGAATACCGGCTCGAGGGAGTCGTCGACGTGCGCAACCCCGTGGACATCACGCCGATCATGCCCGATGCGCCTTATGAAGAGGCGGTTCGTCTGGTTCTGCGGGACGACAACGTGGACGTGGCCTTGATCGGGTGCGTGCCGCTGACGGGAGCGCTGCAGACGCTGGCGCCGGGCGCGGGTCACGACGAAGACGTATTTCGCGAGGACTCCATCGCCCATCGCCTGATCAGGTTGAAGGAAGAGGAGGTGAGCAAGCCCTGGGTCGTGGTGGTGGACGGCGGGCCGCTCTACGATCCCATGGCCCGGTTGTTGGAAGACCACGGGATCCCCACATTCAGGACAGCGGACCGAGCCCTACGTCTATTGAACACGTTCTGCAATAGAGAGGACAGACCATGAGTAAGGCGGCGGAAATGCTCCCCAGGGCCAGGATACCCTACGGGACCTGGGGGAGCAGCTACTTCCCGGCCTGGCAGACCTCTGCCCTGGCTGAGGTCAACATCGGCCAGTTTGCCGGCGAGTCGATGAACCGGATAATGGGGCTGAGGAAAGTGCCGACCAGTGAGATCGAGTACCTGGTCATCGGCTCGACGATCCCCTGGCACTGGAAGTTCTGGAACGCGCCGCTGGTCGCCAGCTGTATGGGGCACCGCGTGCCCGGCTACCACGTAGAGCAGGCCTGCGCCACCGGCCTCCAGGCGGCTCTCCTGGGCGGTGCCGAGATTCAGGCGGGTGCCCACGACGTCGTGGGCGTGCTGACCTTCGACCGGACCAGCGATTCGCCGGTCGGCGTGTTTCCGGAGCGGCGCGCTCACGAGCGCACCCAGGCGATCGCCGATGTCTGGGACAACTTCGGCTTCGATCCGGCGACGGGAAACGCGATGATCACCGCCGCCGGGATCACCGCCCGCAAGTACAAGGTCGATCGCCGCGAGACCGACGACGTCGCCTACCATCGCCATCAGCAGTACTTCAAGGCAAAGGAATCCTGCTTCCTCAATCGCGTGCTCGTCCCTCTCGATGTGCTGAACGTACAGGGCCGGCCGCTTGGGCGCATCGATGACGACCTGGGCGTGCGTAAGCTGACGCACGGTGGTCTCAGAGCCATGCGCGAGCTGGATACCTGCGTCACCAGCGGCACGCAGACACATGCCTCCGACGGCATGGCCTGCCTGCTGATCACCAGCAAAGAGAAGGCGCAGGAGCTCAGCCCGCGACCCGAAATCGACATTCAGTTTGTCGGCAAGACCGAGACGCGAACCCAGCCCAGCCTCATGCCCGAGGCACCGGCCTTCGCCGTCCAGAAGCTGCTGGACAGGATCGGTCTGACCATGGCCGACATGGCCGTGGTCAAGAACCACAATCCGTTCGCGGTGAACGACGTCATCTTCTCTCAGCTACTGTCCTATGACTGGCGCAAGATGAACAACTCCGGCTGCCCCTTGGTGTGGGGCCACCCTCAGGGTCCGACGCTGACGAGAGTATTGATCGAGGCGTTGGAGGAGGCAGTGGACCTAGGCGGAGGCTACGCCCTGGTCTTCGGTTGCGCCGCCGGCGATGTCGGCATCGCGTCGGTCCTCAAGGTCTCGTAGGGAGGTAGAGAACAATGGCCACGGCATTGCGAGAGACGACCCTCCAGACGATGGGGCTGGGATCCGTCAGCGATATCCTCCAGCGTGGACAGCTTCCTGTCTCTCAGGACGACCTCGTCGATCGGGTATTCGGGAACTCGGGCGCCCGCGGATCGCTGGTCATCTCCGGCGCGAATGGAATCGTCGGCGCCGGCAAGACGATGCAGCTGGGTTCCAGATTGCAGCCCTTCGACGTGAAGGTCGTCGCCCTGGACTTTCCCGGCGCGCCCGACGGCATCGGACAGCAGTACCCCGGCCTGATACAGGCTTTCGGGCGCGAGGGCGCCGACCGGATCATGCGAAACATCATTCGCATGAACTACGACGGCAAACACCTGCCGGCCGAGCTGAAAGACTTGAAGCCGCGCTTCCTGCTGGAAGCGATCCCCGAGATCCTCGAGGTGAAGAAGGCGCACTACAAGATCTTTCGGGATGCCTTCCCGAAAATCGAGATCCGCTCAGTCACTTCCGGGTTCCCCAGCTCCGAGCTGGGCGTCGGCATCGCCCACCCGGCTTTCCCTCACCAGATCAACAAGGTGTGGGAAGTCGTCGAGCCCGAGCCCTCCGCCATCACCCAGCTGCTCTGGGCTATGGGATTGATACCCGTCCCGGTCAGCGATCACTGGTCGTTCATACTGGATGTGCTGTTCTGCGGGGTGACGCTGGCGGGCGCGCGTTACCATCTGAACAATAACATGCCGTACTGGAAGATCGACAAGTTCACCCGCAAGCTGCTGGGGCCGAATCCCTTCCGCGCCCATGACGCCATCGGAACCAAGGGCGCGACATTCCTGACCTGGTCCTGCCTCCACCACCTCAACCAACGTTACGGCGAGCTGTTCCGGCCGACGCCGGACATGGAAGAGCGCAAGGAGACCGGCCAGGCTTGGTATCCGCCCAACCATTTCCGGCCGCTGGTCGACTGGTCGCTGGACGGCGACGACTACCACGAGTTCCGCGCCTGGGTCCTGGGGCCGCTGTTCCAGATGACAAGCTTGATGCTGCATGAGAAGCGGGGTCACCTCTCCCACCTCAACGCCATCGGCGAGCTGTGTGCCCAATTCCGGCGTGGCATCGTCGCCGTCATCCGCGACTACGGACCGGAAACCGTTGTCCAGACGGTCGAAGCCTATCACCGGCTGTTTCCCGCAGCCGCCGGCGGCGCCTGGTATCCCAACGCCTTCGACGATATGGGCAAGCCGGAGTGGCAGCAGCTCTACGTCAACGCCGAGCACAACGGGAACATCGGCGTCATCACCATCAGCCGGGAGAGCTACAGCTGGGAGGTGGACCGCGAACTCAACCGCGCGATCGACTGGCTAAAGCGCGAGCGGATCGACCGCGTCGTCGTCACCGGCGACTTCCACCTTTCCACTCAGATGGTCGGCGCGGATACCAGCGAGTTCTTCCCGACACTGAAAAGCTTCGACGAGGGCTACAAGATAACCAGCGGCTGGTCCGCGACCGGCAGGCGCCTGCACGACGAGTTCGACACCTCCGTGGCCTTCGTGAACGGGAAGCGTTGCTTGGGTGGAATGCTCGAGCTGCTGGCGCACTGCCACTACCTGGTATCCGTAGACGACGCGCAGTTGGGTTGGCCCGAGGTGACTCTACCGGTCGTGCCCGGCATGGAAGGCTGCCATTGGCCGCTGCGCAAGGCCAGGCCGGAGGATTGGCCCAGGCTGCTGCACATGTTGCTGACCGGGCGCTCAGTGAGAGCGGGTGACGCGGTGGGCTGGCTGGTCGATTATGCGGGGCCGCTGGAGCAGGCTCTGAGGGTCGCCTGGAAAGCGGCCAACGGGGCCGACCACGGTCTGCCGCTCAGGAACGTGGAGGCCGATGCACTGAGAGGCGTGCCAACTGATGTCCGGGATCTGCCGGACCCCGACGGTCCGGGCATGGAGATCGCCCGGGGCGCGATCATGCAGTGTGTTCAGGCGGCGGCCGCTTCCAATCTGGCCAACGCCCTCACGGTCCAGGCCAAGCTCGCCGCCGAGTTCCTGGCGTCTGCCGCCTGCCGCGAGGGGATGGTCGGGGCCGAGCACGCGAGAACCATGGCGGTCTGAACGCGGCCTGGCCCAGCCCTGCCGGCGCGCCCGCACGACAAGGGGGCACCGAAGCTTCGGTGCCCCCTTGTCGGTTCCCAGGCGGAGTGAGAAGAAAGGGTCTGGCCTAGCGCTCCAGCACAAGAACTCTCACGCTGGACGGACGCTGCGCATCGTGGTAGATCCGGTGCGTCGCCTTTTGGAAATCTTCCTCATCCGCCTCATAGATGTTCACGAACTTCTGCGGGTTGCGGTCGACCAGAGGGAACCACGAGTTCTGAACCTGGATCATGATCCGGTGTCCCGGCTTGAACGTATGCGCCACATCCGGCAGCTCGAAGCGAACCGACGTCACGGCGCCGGGCTCGAACGGCTCCGGCTTCTCGAAGCTGTTCCGGAAACGGCCGCGCAGCACCTCACCCCGCACCAGCATCTGGTAGCCCGCCATCGGGACGGCCCTGTCGTTGGTGGGATAGTCGCGAAGCGAGTCGGGGAACACGTCGATAAGCTTGACTACATAGTCTGCATCGGTACCCGTCGTGCTGACGAAGAGGTCCGCTACGATCGGGCCGGTCAAAGTCACGGGCTCGGCGAGCAAATCGGACTCGTACACCATCACGTCGGGCCGCCGGGCCGCGAAACGCTGGTCGTCGGTCATGTACTCGCGGGTCCTGCGCAGATGGACATCCTCCGTGTAGGGAACAGGCCTCATCGGGTCGGCCACGTACTCATCGAAGCCCTCGGCTTCAGCCGGCGGTTCGAAGGATAGCCGCCCGTCCGCTTGGAAATAGAGCTGCCGCTCGGTCACGTCGGTCGGCGGCCAGACGTCGAACTCGAGCCACTCGAGCGCACCGGTGTCGTACACCGTCGCCTCGGCCAACTCCATCGCTCCCTCGTTTTTCAGGTAGTAGTTGAAGAACTGAAGCTCTACCTCGTCGTAGAACTCGGACGTCGTCTCGCCCCAGTGCACGTTTCCCAGCTCTTCACCCTCGTCGAATGCCCACTGCCCGTGGAACCAGGGGCCCATCAGCAGGCGGTTTTCCGTGGACGGCGGGTTCTGCGTCTCGATGGCCTCGTAGACATGCAGCGGACCCCAGAGGTCCTCGGCGTCGAACCACCCTCCCACGGTGAGGACCGCCGGCTCGACGCCTATCAGGTGAGGAAGCGGGTCGCGGGCCTTCCAAAAGTCGTCGTAGTTGGGGTGGCTCATCAACTCCGGCCAGAACTTCATGCTGTCCCCAAAGAACTGCGCCTGGATGTTCTTGATCGGACCCAGCTCGAGGAAGAACTCGTAGCTGTCCTGATTGGGCCAGCGGAAGCCCGGCTGACCCTGGCGCGTCGGCTGGGGCCGCGGCCGGCCGAACGATGAATAGAAGGAGAAGGCGTCCAGAACGAAGAAGGCGCCGTTGTGATGGAAGTCGTCGCCGATGAACCAGTTGGTTACCGGCGCCTGTGGTGAAACCGCCCTCAACGCCGGGTGCGCGTCGGGCAGCGACATGGTCGCGTAGAACCCAGGGTAAGATATCCCAGAGACGCCGACACGCCCGTTGTTGTGAGGCACGTTCTTGACCAGCCAGTCTATCGTGTCCCAGGTATCACTGCTCTCGTCTATGTCCTTGTCGCTCTTCTTGTCGGGATTGTAGGGACGCACGTCGACGAACTCGCCCTCACTCATGTAACGCCCGCGCACATCCTGGAACGCCAGGATGTAGCCGGCCTCGACGAGATCGGCGTCGAACATGAGATTCATGCTGTAGAACTCCTCGCCCCGCGGCTCGATGTTGTAGGGCGTGCGCCGCAACACAATCGGATACGTTCGAGTCGTGTCTTTCGGTACGTAGAACGACGCGAACAATCGTGCGCCGTCCCGCATGGGGATGTAGACCTCAGTCTTGGTTAAGCGCTCCTTCAGCCACTCGGGGCTGCCCCGGGGGGCCTCCGGCATGCTGCGGCCGAAGTTCAGCGTAAAGGTCTGACCGCCCTGTTTGAACGAACCCGTGATCGACGTGAATCCGGGATCCACGCTGCCCTCGTACTCGATCCCGGCGGCGTTGAAGCGGAAGTTGAGCTGGCCGTTCTCGAACAGAAGCTCATCCAGCGGGATCCCGCTCGCCCCCTGATCCGGACTGTCGAGGCTGGCGGAATAACCCTCTTCGGCCTGCTGAATGTGCAAGACGATGCGCAGCTTGGCGGCGCCGACATTCAGCAGACCGAACCAGTCGCCCGTAACATCCTGTTGCGCGACGGCCGGGGACGAAATGACCACCCCAAGCAGAACCAGTGTTGCAAGCGACCTCACGATTCCAGGACCTCTGCTCTTCATCGTACTGTTCCCCTCATGATTGCTGCTCAAGCCAAGACTCAATTGCGGAGCGCCTGTCAGGCACCCGACTGAGCCCGTCCGGCGTCGCGTTCCAGAGCATGCACGCTGCCGGTTCACTATAGCACGCGAAAACCCAGCATCTCGGCAACCTCGCGTTGCCGCTCATCCAGGCTCACGAACGAAAGCTCTTGCGCACTCTCGGCGACATAGAGCGCGCAAGCGAGATGCCAGAGATCAGCGCCTCGCAGATAGCCGGCTGACAGAACGCTCGCGATCTCCTGGCTGAGGGCCCGGCTGGGAAGGATCCAGGTGAACCAGGTCAGAAGGTTACTGCCTCCGTCCACACCTTCCCTGGCAAAAGCCGAAAGCAACTCAGCCTCCAGCAGATTCGACGAGAGGAGTTCGTCGAAACGCTCCAACCGACGGGCAAGCCTCGATCCCCCACGCTCTCCGAACGCGATGGCGACGAGCGCCGAGGTGTCCACGTAGGCGACGTTCACTCTCCCCGCTCGGCCAGAAAGCGCCCCAAAGCGCCGGGCTTGCGCACGACCGTGTCCAACGCGCCCTCGCGCCTGCCACGCCCTTGCAAGACGCCCTCTTCACGAAGGCGGCCCAGACGTCCCGCCAGCCCCTGGGGCTCGCTCAGCGGGCGGATCTCCGCCACGGTCTCACCGTGATACGTGATGTACACGGTCTTCCCCTCACGCACCAAGCGGATTATCTCGCTGAACTTGGCCTTCGCCTCGTAAGTCGAGTAGGTGGTCATGAGCGAAGAGTAGCGAGACTGGTCAGACTAGTCAAATTCCCCTAAGCCCGAGCTCCGATCGCCTTGGGCCGGTTAAGCGCCCGACAGCCCCCGGCCCGCTGCAAACGCCCGCTGATTCAAGCTCAGCAGCCGTTCCGGAATGCGCTCCCGCAGCGTCGCCTCCCAGACTTCCAAGGGAATATCCAACGACTCGGCCAGCGTACCCAGCAATACGACGTTCGCCGTCCGGTGGTTTCCCAATTCGACGGCCTTCTCGGTCGCCTGCACCGCCAGGACATTGAAGCCTTTGCCCTTCAGGAATTCGATGGCATCGTCGGGATAGGGTCGCTGATCGCCGACGCGGATGGGTTCGACCTTGTGGTCGTTGACTATGACAGTTCCGCCCGGCTTGACGAAGTGCGCATAGCGCAGCGCCTCTAGCTTCTCCAAAGCCAGCAAGAAATCGACGTCGCCGCGCCGGGCCATGGGTGCGTGGACACGGTCACCGAAGCGCACATGACTGAACACCGCCCCGCCCCGCTGAGCCACGCCGTGGAACTCGCCTTGCTTCACGTCCTTGCCGGCGGCCATCGCCGCCAGCGCCAGCAGCTCGCTGGCCAGGACAGCTCCCTGGCCACCGACGCCCGCGATCAGCACGTTGGTCACCGGCATCGCTCACGCCTCGCTGGCCAAGACGATCGCGTCGGCGGGACAGAGCCGGGCGCACATCGCGCAGCCCACACACTCCCACTGCCGGATATGCGGGTAGTCGTCCTCCCAGACGAGCGCCGGGCAGCCCGTCTCGAAGCACTCTTCGCAGAGAACGCACTCCTCCGGGACCACAGTATAGGACGTGTGCTCCTTTGCCTTCTCTTCTGGCAGCAGCTGGCAGTGCCGGCGCGCGATGATGACGGCCGGCCCGGGATGGGCGAGGCCGGATTTGATGGCCTTCTCCGTGGCGTCCAGGTCCCAGGGATCGACGACCTCGACGTGCTGGACGCCCAGAGAGCGAATGAGCGTTTCGTATTCGACCGCCGGCGACGGACTGCCCTTGAGGTCGTGTCCCGTGCCTGGGTGTTCCTGGTGGCCGGTCATGCCGGTTGTGCCGTTGTCCAGCAAGATCGTCGTGGTGGGCACCTTGTTATACGCGGCGCTCACCAGGCTGGGCAGGCCGGCGTGCAGGAAGGTGGAATCGCCGATGACCGCCACAACCTGATCCTCGCCGGCCTTGTTGAACCCCGTGGCGTTGCCGATGCTGGCCCCCATGCAGAATGTCGTGTGCATGGCGTCGAACGGCGGCAGACAGCCCAGGGTGTAGCAGCCGATGTCACCGGTCACCAACACGCCCAGCTTCTTCAGAGTGCTGAACACTCCGCGGTGGGCGCAGCCGGCGCAGAGAACGGGCGGCCGCGGCAGGATGGCGACGTCCTCGCTGAGGTCGGCAGGCACGCTGGTGCCGTTCAGCCCGGCGGCCACCAGGTCGGCGCTCAGCTCGCCGATGTTGGTGAAGCGCTCTTTGCCGACCACGTTCAGGATGCCAAAGCCCGCCATTTCGCCTTGAATGAACCCTTCGCTCTCCTCGACCACGAACACCGTGTCGAAACGGGCGCAGAACTCCTTCAGCCTTCTCTCGGGCAAGGGGTAGATGATCCCCAGCTTGAAGACCGTGGCCTGGGGCGCCACCTCCTTCACGTACTGATAGGGGATGCCGTGAGTCACCACGCCGATCTTGGGATCGCCCTCCTCAACGAAGTTCCCCTCGAACGATTCGGCGAACTCGCGCAGCGCCTCCAGCTTCTTCTCCAGCTCGGGGCGGCGGAAGCGTGCGTAGACCGGGATGGCGTACTGGCTGGCCTTGCGTGAGAACGGCTTGCGCGCGGCCTCCTGGCGCTCAGCGGTCTCGACGGCGCCTCGGGTATGGGCCAGCCTTGTAGTGGTGCGGAACATGACCGGCGTCTCGAAGCGCTCGCTCAGCTCGAAGGCCGCCCTGATCATCTCCCTGGCTTCGGCGGCGTCGCCAGGCTCCAGCAGCGGCACCTTGGCGATCTTGGCGAAGTAGCGGCTGTCCTGCTCGTTCTGCGATGAGTACATGCCGGGGTCATCGGCCACCAGAACGACGAAGCCGGCATTCGTTCCGGCGTAGGGGACGACCATGAAGGGATCGGCGGCAACGTTGAGTCCCACGTGCTTCATGGTCACGAGGGTGCGCGCCCCACCGAGTGCCGCGCCGACGCCCTCGTCGAAGGCCACCTTCTCGTTGGTGGACCACTGGGCGTGAATCTCCTTGTACTTGGCGAGGTTCTCCAGGACTTCGGTGCTGGGCGTGCCCGGATATCCGGCGGCGAAGGCCACACCCGCCTCCCACGCTCCGCGGGCGATGGCCTCGTTGCCGGACATCAACTTCTTCAAAGTGCTTTCACCCCCAACCTCGAGTACGGCGGTGTGCGTTGGTTGCGCGCTATGGACTCCGGCGCCACCCCGGCGGCACCAGCGGCGCCCTTCACTTCGAATCGATGACCGATTCAACGGCCTCGAGGATCTCTTCCTCCCTCAGCACCCTCTCCGACTTCTTGGCCAGAGCGAGCACCGCCTCGACGACCTCTGGGGTGGTCGGCAGATCACGGGCGCGCAGGAAATACTGCACGTTCGACGCGCCCGACATGTGCCCGACCTCGATCTCCTGCTCGCGGCCGACCCAGCTTGCCGGGACGCCGGAATAGACACGATCCGCCAGCCAGGCCTGTCCTTTACGCTGAGCCTTTATCACCGCGGCGGCGTGCACGCCCGTGGCCGTGCGGAAGGCATCGCGCCCGATTATCGGCGTATTGATAGCTATGGGTACGCCGACCGCCTGCGAGACCGTCTCGACGTACTCGGGCAAGGCGGTGAGATCGTCGTCGCGCCACCCCAACAGTTTCAGGTTCACGAGCAGCTGCTCCATGGGAGTGTTGCCGACCCGTTCGCCGACACCGAGCGCGGTGCCGTGAACGCGGGTAGCGCCGGCCTCGATGGCCGCCAGCGTGTTGGCCACATCGAGACCGCGATCGCGATGGCCGTGCCAGTCGATGCCTACGCTGTCGCCGACCCCCAGCCGCTCCAACACGTCCTTGACCCAGCTCACCAGATTCGTGACCCCTCTGGGCACCGCGGCTCCCACGGTGTCACAGAGGCACACCCGCTTCGCCCCCGCCTCGATTCCGGCGCTCAGCAAGAGGCGCAGATCGTCGGGTGCGGCTCGGATCGTGTCCTCGGTCACGTACATGACGTCCAGGCCTTCGCCGACCGCGAAGCCTACGGCCTCCCGCGTATGCCGGAGGATATGCTCCAAATCCCACTCCTCGGCGTACTGGCGGATGGGACTGCTGCCGATGAAGACACAAGCCTCGATGGGCACGCCGGTCTTCTGCACCACGTCGGCGATAGGCTGGATGTCGACGATCATCGTGCGAGCTGCGCAGTTCGCCTTGATCCTGAGCTTGCTGTCGGCGATCTCGCGGCACAGCCGCTCGACGGCCTCGCGTTGCCTGGGGCCCGCGCCCGGCAGGCCGATGTCCGCCGTCTCGATGCCCAGCCTGTCCATCAAGCGAAGAATCTTGACCTTGACGTCGGTAGGAGGGTCGATCACTGACGGACTCTGCAGTCCATCCCGCAAGGTCTCATCGTCGAGCATGGCCAACCGTCGCGGCGCCGGGCCGCTTTGCACGGACCAGTCGTAGACCAGCCGATCTTCCGATGGAACTGTCACCTTAGCTCCCTCGTCGGATGATGGTTCGGGGTGACCTCAAGAGACTCTCGTTCTCCCAAACTGCCGGGCGCGCTCGAGCAGTTCGGCTGCGGTCGCTTCATCCCCTCTCGACTTGTGAATGAACGCGAGATGGAACAGGCTACTCACTTCTTCCACGCCTTCATCCATACTACGCCGGAACTCGCGGGCCGCGGCGTCCAGATCCTCCATACGCTCGTAGATCACTCCGATGTGGTAGCGGGCCATCAGGTACTCCGGAGTCAGCGCGGTGCACCTCTCGAAGTGCTCCAGGGCGAGGTCCAGCTCGCCGGCATGAAAGAGCGCGATGCCCAGGCGGTAGTGTGCCGCGTTGTAATGCGAGTCGATGTCGAGGCAGCGGCGATAGGCGCGAATCGCCGCCGGCATGTTGCCGCGATGATAATAAGCGACGCCGAGATCGTAGGCACACTCCACGAAGTTGGGGGCCAGTTCCAGCGCACGCTCGTACCGCTGGATGGCCAGATCGAGCGTTCCCTGGTGGTAATAGACTTTGCCCAACAGGTGGTTGGCGAGTATGTGCTTGGGCTCCGCCTCCACCAGCCGTTCCAGCTCGTGTCTCGCATTGCGATAATCACCTTCCGTCTCGGATACCAACGCAAGCAGCAGGCGGTGGTCGACATACGCGTCACGCAGAAAAGCACCGCACTCGGCACAGAACTTGTCACTATTGGCCGCTTCATGGCCACATCGCTTACATCGCATCGTGTCTATCTCCTTGCCTGTTGGCAGGGGCTCGCTGTACCGATCAGCACACTACCGCGCCGAATTGAGGGCGGCAAGCACCGCAATAAGATGAAGTTCCGACTACCGTGAGTCGTCTGGGCGCTTACGAGTGTAGATGATCTTGAACCGTAACGCCGCCAAGAGCTGGCAATCCTCGCAGTCCTCACCTACCAGCTCCCCTTGAACGGGGTCGGCGACAACCTCGTAACCCAACTGCGAGTAGAGCTCCATCGCCTCCTCGGCTCTCTGCGCATCGGCGATGAAGCGGCGCTCCCACCCGTCGGCCAGCCGCGCCGGGTCGCCCTGCAGCTGCTCTTCCGACAGAAAGCGTCGGGCTTCCTGCTCTACCAGACTGCTGAGCGAGGCCGCGACCTCCGCCCGCGATCCCTTCTTTGCACCCTCGTCGCCGCGGTTCGACATCTGAACTCACGCGCCCGGGGCGGTCGCCCGAGCGTCCTTCGCGCCGCGTCGCTCGTCCGCCAGCTTATGCAGGCGATGCTGCCCGAGAATGGCGGCACCAAGCGCCGAGGTAAACTGGACCATGTCGCCATCGGGAACGTTGACTTCCGCCTCGAGCTGCTCGCGCACCACATCCACCATCCTCTGGAAACGCAGGATGCCCCCGATCAACGTGAACTCGGGTTCCATGCGAACGCGCTTCATCAGCTGGACCGAGCGGCCCACCAGCGACACGATCGCGCCGTGCATGATGTCGGCCGGCGCGACACCCTGTGACAGGTGATTGATCACCTCCGACTCGGCAAATACGGCGCAGACCCCGGAGATGGGGATCGCCTCCTTCGACGTGGCGACAAGCGGCCCGATCTCCTCCGTCGTGTAGCCCATGTAGCGGGCGGTCTTCTCCAGGAACGCCCCCGTCCCCGCCGCGCATTTGTCGTTGAGCCGGAACGACTTCACCTTGGCGCCGTCGCCCAGGCGGCTCGCCTTCATCGTCTGGCCGCCAACATCCAGGATGGTTCGCGTCGCGGGGAAGAAAAGAGTCGTGCCCCGAGCCGCGGCGGTCAGGTCGGTGACCTGGACATCGCTGATCTGGGCCTGATGCCGGCCGAACCCCGTGGCCACGACGTAGCGCACATCGTCGGCCGCCAAACCGGCCTCCTCCACCGCCATCTGGTGAACGCGCTCTGCCACCTCGGCCAGCTTGAAGCCGGTGGGCTGCATGGCACGTCCGACGATCGTGTTCTCGGCGTCGATGACGACCGCCTTGGTGTATGTGGAGCCGATGTCGATCCCGCTGGTGTAGATCATTACCCGTCCCTTCCGCTCCGCGCCGGCGCCCGGCTGGCCAGGATATGGTCGAGCGCGAACAGCGCCGCGCCCAGCGCGCCCATGAAGTGCGACTCCTCGCTCACGTTGACCCGAAGTCCCAGCCTCTGGTTCAGCGTTTCGATCATCGCGAGGTTGCGCGCCACCCCTCCGGTGAACGTCACCTCCTCCTCGATGCCCACCCGGCGCAGCAGTCCCGCGGAGCGCGCCGCGATCGATTGGTGGACGCCCAGGAGAATGTCCTCGATCTTCTTTCCCTTGCCCAACCAGGAGAGCACCTCGGACTCCGCGAACACCGTGCATGTCGTACTGATCTTCACCGGCCGCTCGCCGCGCAGTGCGGTCGGACCCAGTTCGCCCAGTGGGATATCGAGGGCGCTGGAAGCGGCCCCCAGAAAGCGGCCGGTGCCCGCCGCGCACTTGTCGTTCATGCAGAAGTCGAGGATCTCGCCGGTCGGAGAGACGCGGATCGCCTTGGTGTCCTGGCCACCCATGTCCACGACGGTCCGAGTACCGGGAAACATGTGGGCGGCGCCGCGCCCGTGGCAGCTTATCTCGGTGACCTGGGTATTCCCGAACGTGACCTTGTAGCGGCCATATCCCGTCCCCACCACGTACTCGACCTCCTCCTCACGCAGGTCCCCTGCGTGCAGAGCCTCCTCGAACGCTTTCTCGGCCGCCCGCACCACGTTCGCGCCCGTCTCCACCAGCGATCGGCTGACGATCGCTCGGTCCTCGCCGATGATCGCCGCCTTGGTCTGCGTGGAGCCGACATCCACTCCGGCTGCATACGCCATAGGAATCCCTGTCCTCGATGTTGCGTTAGGACGAGCCGGCGGCCGCCTGATGCTTCCGCGCCGCCAGCCCCTCGAAAAACGCGTCGACCCGGTTCTTCAGCTGTGCCTCCGACACCACCCGCCGGTCCATCATGTCGGACTCGATGAACAGGCTGGGTACGTCCCGCTCCACCATCAGCGCGCGCCGGTTGTCAGCCAGGCCGGTCGACACGGTGCGGCAACTCTTGATGGGATGATAGACGATACCATCGGCCTCGTAGGTTTCGATCATCTCCAGCAAGATCCCGGTCTGGAAAAACATGCTGTCCATCGCGTCCCGAACGCTGATCAGCAGCCCCGTCGCCAGGCTCTCCAGCGGATCCTCGAGCTCGTACTGGAAGCCGGCGTTCGCACCGCCCGAGGCGAACCACAAGTAGGTCGAGTTGACGAACGTACCGCCCAGCTCGGTGAACAGCTCGGTGAAGCGGCGAAAGATCGGGTAGCATGGGACACCGACGAAGATCAGCCGGTATTGCTCATCGGTCAGGGTGCCGATACCGCGCTCGCGCTTGTACTCCAGCTCTTTCACCAGCTCGGTGAAGTAGTTTGCCCCGGCCGCCGAGCCGCGCAGCCCGTTCGCCACACCCAAGTAGATCGTACCGTCGGACAGAGCGTTGAACAGCGATGGACGGGCCTGGTTGAGCTCGAGCACGCGCTTCCAGCCAACGCCCATGGCGTTGGCATGCTCCATGTTCTCGCGCAAGCGGTCGATGTCGAACTTGACCCCGCTGACTTTCTCGCAGACCGGGATCAGCTCCCTGATCTGCGCTTCCACGTAGCGCCGGTCGTTCTCGAAGTCGGCATCGCCCGGCCACGTCTGCCGGCCGGCCGCCCGGGTGCCCGGCACGTCGAGAACGAAGGTGGGCACCCCGTACATGCGCTCCCAGATCTCGGCCCACTTTATGTAGGTGTTGCAGGCGTTCGTGTAGACCGCTATCCCCGGCTTCGGAATCCGCCCCATGGGCAGTTGGCCGCCGCGCAGCTGGGTGGCGACATCGGCTTTCACGTAGCCGCAGATGTCCGGCGAGTAGCCGTAGTCCTCGGCTTCATCGAGGTACTCGTGCGCGACGCGGCGAACCGCGGTCTGCAGCGAGTTGATCTCCGGAAAGACTACCGGAAAGTCGAAGGTCCGCAGCAGCTCGGTCAGGCTCCCCATGACGAACACGTAGGCGGCCCGCCGGTCCTGCTCGGCGGCCTGGGTCAGCTCCTCGAACCAGGAGCGGAACAGCCGAGCGCCCTCCTTGTTGCCCCTGCCAACGATCTCCGCGCCGGTCGCGTCCGACATCGTTACCTCGCTTTCCTACTCGAAGAGCAGGTTTTCTATGAAGGTCTCGAGCTGGATCTCCAGGTGATCGAAGCTCGTCATGTTCTCCTCGAACTCGCTGACGAAGTACGGGATGCTCGCTTCGTCCAGGGCGCGCGTGTACGCTACCTGCTCCTCCAGGCCGGGCTCGCACATCTTGGCCGCCGTGACGATGGCCGCCTGCGCTGCCGAGTCCTGGATCCGTTTCAACAGCATCTTCTCCTTGGGCTTCCTCAGATCGTGCTGTACAGGACTATACGAGGAGCTCTCCAGGTACGACCGTGCCAGATTGAGCAACGGATCGCCATCGAGCGGCACGTCTTCGAGTATCCAGCGCAACCCGATCAGCAGGTCGTCATCCACGACGTAGCAGGAGCGGCCGATGGCCCGGATCAGGTCCAGCGGCGGTTGCTCGCAGAAGCCGCCCTCGAACACCACCCGAACCCTGTCCTGCCGCCGCGCCTCGCGCCCCCTGATGAGCGGGATGACGGCCTCGAGCAGCTCGTTGTGCTCCTCCCGAGGGATCAAGCCACCGACCGCCACCAGCACGTAGGCCTCGTCCGCCGACACCAGCCACGGCGCATCGCGCTTGATCGCATAAAGCTCTCTGAGCAGCGCCCGGTTCCGGTTGAACAGGGCCAGTGAGCGTCGCAGATCCTGATCAGCGATCTCACGGCCGGCGACATCCTCCACCGCGCGCTTCAGCCTCGCGTACTCGCCGCGCAGGTACTCGGCCGCGTGATTCGAGTTGGCGTTCTGCGGCAGGTAGAGGATCTGGCAGGGGTAGGAGAAGTTGCGGCCCCACACGCCCGCCAGGTTGCGAGCCGCATCGCAGATGGGATGCGTCACGAACATCTCCAGCTCGATCCGCTTGCTCAGCGCCAGTTCCAGCGACGTCTTGAGGATCGAGCATAAGTACGAGCCGAAGCGCGAATCGGCTTGCAGCGGCTCCACCTGCGCGCCCCGCACCTTGAAGGGCAGCAGTCCGCCGGCGTGTACGATCTCCTCGGGAAAGTAGACCTGAAAGTGGCCGATAACCTTTCCGCCCCCCTCGCGCCAGCGCTTGACCGTGGGGTAACTGTCGTCCTCCAGCAGCTCGCGGCAGTGCCAGAAGACTTCATCCAGCGGCTGGTCGCGCCACTCGGTTAAGACGCCGGGCCCCATCATCGGTGTTTCCATACCGGTCGACGCTTCTCGAGGAAGGCCCGCAAACCCTCCGTCGCGTCTTCCGTCGCCATGAGGTCCTCCACGTAGAGCCGGCCGGCCCGGTCCAAGGCCTCACGCAGGCGATCCGCACTCCCCGCCCGCAACGCCCGCTTGGTCACGCGCAGGGCGGCCGCACTGTGCTTGGCCATTCGGCCGGCGATCTCCAGCGCCTCCTGCTCGACGCGCTCGTCGGACACGACACGCGCTACGAGGCCCACCGCCGCTGCGTCCTTGGCGCCCATCGTGTCGCCCGTCAGCACCAGCTCCGCCGCCCGCGCGGGCCCACACAGTTCAGGCAACAGGGCGCAGGCGACGGGCGGAAAGACCGCCAACATGATCTCGGGCTGCCCGAACAAAGCTCCCTCCCCTGCCACTACGACGTCGACCGCCTGGATGAGCTCGAAGCCGCCACCAAGACAGCGCCCCCGCACCGCAGCGATCATCGGAAGCGGAAATCGGTGGAGCGCTTTTATGGTATCGATGAACTCGGGGATCATCTCCTCGAAATCGGGCGGCAGGTGCTCGCCGACGTCGGCGCCCGCCGAGAAGTGCTTTCCTTCCGCCCCCAGAACAACGACGCGCAGCGACTCATCCCTCTCGAACTCGGCAAGCTTCGCACGCAGGTCCGCCATCACTTGCCGCGTCAGAATATTCAGCGGGGGGTTGCTCAAGGCCAGCCGGCCAATCCCATCGTCAACCGATGTCTGTACCTTCATCAGTATCCACTCCGATGCCTCGTGAAAAGTCTATCAGCAGATCGCTTCACGAGCGCCGCGCTCCACCAGATCGCAGCTGCGGCCGCTCGCCGGTCAGCGCGAATCCGTCTTTGCCCATGTCGTACCGGGCTGCTCCAGGCTGTAATAGACCTTGATCTCTTCCAACTCCTCGAAGATTCGCGGCACCATCTGTACCTCCATACCGATCTGGATACCCTCTTCGGGGATGGTGTCGCCGAACCAGGCGAGCGCCTTGCCGCCCTCTTCCAGATCGACCACTCCGACTATATACGGCGTCACGTCCTCGAAGCCGGTCGGAGCGGCCACGATCTTGGTGAAGGTGTGCAGCTTGCCCTTGCCGCTCAACTCATAAAACTCGAAGTCGCCGCTCATGCAGGCGCCGCAGTCCGCCCGCGGCGGAAAAGACGTCGCACCGCACTTCTTGCAGCGCGAGCCCATCAGGTGACCGTCCTTCAGGTACTGGGCGAAGTCGCTGACCTTGGTGTACGGTGTGTAGTTGACCTTCCCGAACCACTTGAACATTTCTCAATCCCTCTTCAGGATCTGGACGAAGCAGTACTGACCGATGCCGCCGACGTTGTGGGTGAGCCCCACGTCGGCGTCGGGGACCTGTCGCTCTCCGGCCTCGCCGCGCAGCTGCTTCGCGATCTCGTAGGTCATCGACACGCCGGTGGCGCCGATCGGGTGCCCCTTGGCCTTCAAGCCGCCGTCCACGTTCACCGCCACCTTTCCGCCGATGTAGGTCTGGCGCTCCGCCACGAAGGGCCCGCCCTCGCCTTTCTTGCAGAAGCCCAGATCCTCGTAGGCCATGATCTCGGCGACCGTGAAGCAATCGTGGACGTCCGCGACCTTGACGTCCCCCGGCCCCACCCCAGCCATCTCGTAGGCGGCAGCCGCCGCCTGCTCGGCGCTGGGCAGACCCACCAGGTTGGGCCTTCTGAGTACGGACATGCTGGCGGTGCCACAACCCATGCCGTCCAGCCAGACCGGTTTCTGCGACAACTCCCTGGCCCTCTCCTCGCTCGCCAGTATCACGCAGGCGGCGCCGTCCGCGTTCGCGCAGCAGTCGTAGACCTGGAACGGAGTCGCCACATCCTCGGACGCCAGAGCTTTCTCGAGAGTGATCTCCTTTCTGAACAGCGCGTAGGGATTCATGGCGCCGTAGTGGTGATTCTTGACCGCCACCTCGAGCAGCTGTTCGCGGGTCGTGCCGTACTCGTGCATGTGGCGCTTGGCGAACATGGCGTAGTAGCCGGGGAACGTCGTACCGAAGCCCGACTCCCACTGCACCTCACCGACTCTGCCCATCAGAGCGAGGATTTCGGGCGTGCCAAGCTCGGTCATCTTCTGGCAGCCGATCACGGCCACCACATCGTGGACGCCCGCCTTGATGGACATCCAGG
>CP070722.1:2098777-2101586 GCA_020350785.1 Gemmatimonadota bacterium | reverse complement strand
GTGGATGCCGAGATCGCTCGAATTCTGGAAGAGAGGTCCGAAGGTTGGGCGGCTGGCTTGCGTTTGGCAGCGCTCTCCCTCGGCGACAGGCCCGCGGACCGGGAGCGGCTGATCGCCTCGCTGAGGGCCGATGACCGCCATGCCATGGACTTTTTAGCCAAGGAGGTGGTCGAGCGACAGCCGTCGACGGTTCGCGATTATCTGCTAACCAGTGCGGTGGTCACCCGGTTCTGCGGGCCACTATGCGACGCGCTCTACGAAGCCGGTGGAGGCGCCCGCGAAAGTTTCGACGGACAGCGCTTCATCGAATGGGCAGCGCGGGCTAACCTATTCCTGATCGCCCTCGATGACGAGCACGAGTGGTATCGCTTCCATCACCTGTTCCGGCAGCTTCTGCGGCATCAGCTGGAGAGGCGCACCAGTGGGGAGCAGATTGCGGCGCTCCATGCCCGGGCCAGCGCCTGGTACGCCGAAAACGGGTTGCTGGAAGAGGCGCTCGATCACGCACTGGAGGCCGGTGACTCTGAACTCGCCGGACGCATCGTTGCCGAGCAGCGGCGAGACCTGATGAACCGCGAACAGTGGCATCGATTGCATCGCCTGTTGAGTCTTCTACCGGCGGAGACCGTCGATGGCGATCCCCAGCTGCTGATACAAAAGGCCTGGTGCGCAGAGAACCGGATTCAATTGGACGTCATGCTGGCGGCTCTCGACCGCGCGGAGCCTCTCGTAACAGGCCTCCTCCAGGAGGGTGATGCCGACGCCCTGAGAGGCGAGTTCGACGCTCTCGCTTCGGCGAGGAGCTACTATGCCGCCGACGGAGTGAGCGCCAACGTGCTGGCCAAGTCGGCCTTGAAGAGACTGCCCGCTGGCGAGCTGAGCACCCGCGGCTTCGCGGCGGTGGTTTACATCTTGGCGCTCCAGATGGTCGGCCGCTTCGGTGAGGCCCGAGCGTTCGTGGAGCGAGAGCTGAGCCATCTGACACATCCCGGTTCCACCTACCACGGTCGTGTGTTCGTCGGCTTCGCCATGGCCCAGCTGTGCGAAGGGGATCTCGGGGGCGTGCGCGACACTGCGATGCAGATGAAGAGGCTCGCGGATGAGTACGCCCTGCCGGAGACCGGCACGTTCTCCAAGCACTTCCTTGGCGTAGCCCACTACCTCCGAAACGAGCTACGCGAGGTGGAACGCACGCTGGCGCCGGTGAAACCACTCTCGTACGCAATCGACAGCACCGGCGCGACGCATGATCTCTTCGTTCTGTCTCTGGCCTATCACGCTCAGGGTCGCGCGGATGAAGCCTTGGAGCAAGCCGAGACGGCCGTCGCCTGGGCTCTGGAATATCGGAACGTGCCGTTGCTACGGTATGCGGAGGGCTTCCGTGCCGAGCTGTCTCTACGGCAGGGACGTGCTCCGGAGGCACACCACTGGGCCCAGAACTTCGACCCCGATCCCCTGATGCCGGGTCTGCGCTTCTATGTGCCGCAGCTGACGCTGGCAAAGGTGTGGTTGACCGAGGGCATGCCAGAGTCGCGCCGGCGCGCCGCCGAACTGTTGGGACGGTTGGAGAAGTACTATGGGGAAACGCACAACGCCCGCGTCTTGATCGATGTGCTGGCACTGAGCGCGCTGTTGCTCGATGCGGAGGGCGATACGTCGACGGCATCGTTGAAACTGGAGTGCGCCGTGGTGGCGGGGATGCGTGGTGGGTTCGTCCGGCCTTTCCTGGATCTGGGACACCAGCTGGTCCCCTTGTTGAGTCGCCTCGAGCTGGATGAGAGCGGCACCGAGTACATCGGGAGTATCGTGGCCGAGTTGCAGCGCGAGGTCGCCGGTTCACCGGCCGAAGCCCGAGAGCGAACGGAAGTCACCTCGCCACTGCCGGCCGATCAGCCCCTGGCGGCGCCGCTCACCGAGCGCGAGCTGGAGGTCCTGGGCCGGCTGGCCGAGCGGCTGAGCAACAAGGAGATCGCCAAACAGTTGTTCCTGTCGCCGCTAACCGTCAAACGGCATACCCTGAACATTTACCAGAAGTTGGGCGTCCATGGCCGCCGCGAGGCCGTGGAGAAGGCCACGGCTCTCGGTATCCTCGCCCACCACTGACCGCCGGCGCGCCAGCCGCGCGTGCCGACCCGCTACCCTCTACTCCTTCGTCGCTACCTTTTTGGACCATGACGGTCGGCCTGGGTAGGCCATATTCCGCCCAACGCTCAGCACACAAAGCCACACCCAAACCAACTGGAAACGATGTCCATGCTTGGAACACGGGCTGACTAAGAATGCAGACCAGCCAAGTCTACCGGATCACGGTCGAAGGACGACTGGACGAGAATTGGGCTCAGCAGTTGGGCGGCATGAGCATCGATCACGGGAACGGTGACGGCGGGCAGCCGTTGACAACCCTGGTCGGCAGCCTGCCCGATCGGTCGGCCTTGCTCGGTGTGCTGAACACGCTCCACGACCTGAACCTGACGCTTCTGACTGTCGAAGTCGTGGATGACAATTGAGCCTGAGACTAGGCCGAGAGAGACGCCGCCAACACGCGGTACCAGGAGAACATCACCGAAGCGTTGAAGGCGTTCGAGAGGGCTATTTGAGGACGAGAGCGAACGCTTAGAGGCAGGCGGCCCGGGCACTGATCCGGCCCGGCCGCCATCAATCTCAACCAACCAGGGAGGCAGAAAGTGAAACAACTGAAGTGGATTCCGACCATCGCCGTGCTGGCTGTGGGCCTCGCCCTGGGTCCGGGCGGCGCGGTCGCGCAGGACGAAGGAAAGAAGGCGGGCGACTATCCAGACGAGGTGACGCT
>CP070722.1:2093582-2098677 GCA_020350785.1 Gemmatimonadota bacterium | reverse complement strand
TGCAGGTACGTGAGCTTCACGATGAAGGCGCGCTGCTGCGGGTTCCAACTCCCGTCCACGATGTCGCGCCGTTCGTTGAAGACGATGAATAGATCGCTGCCGGGTCGATGGATGAAGTCGGCCCGCAGATTGGCGGAGAAGCCGCCGGTCTGGCTGTTGTACTGGATGAGCGCCGCTCCGAACAGCTTGGTGTTGAGTGCCAGCCGGATGCGCCCTTGCACCAGGTCGGTGGTGAAGGCGCCGCCGGGCACGTCCACGTCGTTGCGCTCGTAGCCGAAGTCGAGACCGATGTGTGGGCTGTTGAACGACAGCTCGCCGCCGGCTGTCCAGCGCTCACCGTCGAAGAAGCCGCCCGTGCGGAAGCCCAACTCACCCGCCACCGCCCGGGCACGGCTGGAGCTGAGTTCCAGGCCGATGGTCCAGTCCTCGTAGTCACCCGGCGGCACGATCACGTCCGGCGCCAGATCGAAGTCCTCGTCCAGGCGCTGGAATTGGTAACTCACCTCCAGGTCGGCCTCGTCGCCCGAATCCATCTCCGGATTGAGAGAGAGTTCCCAGAAACGGTCCAGCAGTCCCCGGGTCTCCACGCTGGCGACGTACTCGAAGCGGTTGCGAATGTCGACCTTGCGAAGGCCGGGGATCGGTGGACGCGGCGTGAAGCGGAGAGAGCCGGAGGTCTCCGCTATGTCGCGCCGCCGGACGAAGCCGATGCCGGGGGACGTCTCGGGGCCGATCTCCAGGTGCGCGAGCCGCCAGCCCAGCCAGTCGCCGGTATAGTCCAGCACGCCCTGCAGTGAATAGTCGTCGCCACCCGGCCCGGAATCCGTAGTCCGCGCGTAGTAACCCTCCAGCACCAGGGGGCCCGACAGCCAGAAGTTCCAGTCGACGCCGCCCGCCCAGTCGTTGACGCCGCCCTCCTCGAGGCGACCGGTGACGATGCCACCCACGTAGGACCGCTGGCCCACGTCGCGCTTGACGCGCCCGACCGCGAAGTTGGTCAGGGGCACCCCGAGGTCCTCCTCCCTGCCGGTGGTGACGTTGAGGAAGCCGAGCGTCTGGCGGCCGGCCCGGCCCGTGAGTCGGCCGCCGGCGATGATCGGGACGGTCAGGCCCTGGGCGAGCCCGATGCGGCGCGAGAAGAAGAGGAGGAATCCCGGCGGCCCGAAGCCCTGTCCGGTGCCGAACTCGAAGATGCCGGCGTTTTCCAGAAAGAACTCGCGCTTCTCCGGAAAGAAAAGATTGAAGCGCGTCAGATCGATCTGCTCGTCGTCCGCCTCCACCTGGGCGAAATCGGTGTTCACCGTCAGGTCGAGCACCAGCCCCGATGATAGCCCGAGCTTGGCGTCAGCGCCGAGAGCGCCGTCGATCTTGGACTCCCCGTCGCCGACCTCGGTCCAGTCTTTGCCCGCGTCGGCCAGGACGTACGGTTTGACGTAGAGGCTGAGACCCCGGGGCAGCGATTGGAGGCCCGTCAGATCGCCGGCACGGCTCACCCGGGTCAAGCCTTCGTTCTCCCGGGACCAGGACGTCCAGAGGCTCGCTTCGTTCTTGCGTACGATCACCCGCTGCACGTTGAAGCCCCAGGTACTCTCTCCGTCCTGGGCGGGATAGCGGATGCTGCGCAGCGGTATCTCGAATTCAGCGCTCCACCCCTCGGGCGTGCGGCGCGCGCGAACATCCCACACCGCGTCCCAGTTGAGGTCGGGCTCCTCCGATTCGTCCGTGATCAGGCCGTCCACCAGCACGCTCCGGGGATTGGTCGCGAAGTAGTAGGCGTTGCGGCCGTCGTGGAACGTGTCGAGGATCAGCTCGATGGCGTCGTCGCCGCCGCTGGGCCCGAAGCGGCTGAGCCCCAACGTGGCATCACGCTCAAGCTGGCGCGCGACAATGCGCTCCGGTTGGGAGTCGAAAGCGCGGACGCCGATGTACAGGTAGGCACCGTTATACAGAACCCGGACCTCGGTGTCCTCGCTGGCCGGCTCGCCCTCCAGGGGCTCCTGTTGGCGAAAGCCGTCGGCGACCGGCGCCGCACTCCAGGCCGCCTCGTCCAGCAGGCCGTCCAGGCGGACCTCGGCGCCGTCCTCGAGTGGATGGGCCCGCAGGCTCGGCCCGGCGGCGGCCGATCCCACGTCCTGGGCCGCCGACGGCGTGGCCAGCCCGCTCACCAACAGGAGTAGCGGGCCAACGAATGCTGCTCTCCCGGCTCTCATCGCGTCACGCAAGGTAAGGAATTCTGAGCCGCGGCCAAGTACGGCCGGCCAAGCTGCTGGCACAGCCGGTCCACGGGCCGTGGGCCTCGCGGGGCGGTCGAAACAATTACGTAAGCACTTACGTAATGTGTTGAGAGCACCGACCTGGACCTTGGGGGATTACTCTTGGACGTTTTGCGCGAACTCGGCGCCCTGGCCTTCGCCTCGCGGCTCAAACGACTGAGCGAGCGCTTATATCGCGATGTATCAAAGACTTACGGCCTTCTGGACGTCGAGTTCGAGGCCCGCTGGTTCCCGCTCCTCCATCTCCTCTCGCTCAACGATGAGCTGGCGGTCACCGAGATCTCCGCGGAGCTCGGATTGACGCATCCGGCCGTCAACCAGGTGGCCGCCGCCATGACGCAGCGCGGGCTGCTGGAGTCGCGCCGCGACCCGGCGGACGAGCGGCGCCGCCTCCTCGCGCTCACGGCGAAGGGCCGCGGCCTGGCGGCTCAGCTCAGCCCGGTCTGGCGTGTCGTTCGAGCCGAGACGGAGGGGCTCCTGGCGGAGTCCGGCGCGGACGTGCTGGCCGCGCTGGATCGGATCGAGGCATCGCTGGACCGCGATGACTTGGCGGCCCGTCTGCGGAGGCGTTTGCTCGAGCCGGGCACGAACGGGGCGAAGATCATCGACTACCGGCCCGAGCTGGCCCGGGCGTTCGCCCGCCTCAACCGTGCGTGGCTGGAGGAGTACTTCGAGGTCGAGGAGGAAGACGAGGGCCAGCTATCCGACCCACAGGGCCGCATCATCGATGCCGGTGGCGCCATCATGTTTGCCGAGGTCGACGGCGCGATTCTGGGCACGGTGGCGATCGTGCCCGACGGCGAGGGCGGCTTCGAGCTCACCAAGCTGGCGGTCGACGCGGGAGCGCGCGGGCGCGGCGTCGGCCAGGCTCTGACCCTTCGGGCGATCGAACGGGCCCGGGAGCTAGGTGCCCGTCGCGTGATCCTGTTCACCAGCCCGCGGTTGCGAGGTGCGCTGAGTCTCTACCGCACGCTGGGCTTCCGACCGGTGCGCATCGACGAGGAGACGAAAGCCAAATACGAGAGAGAGACCGTCAAGCTCTCTCTCGATCTCGATTGACACGAGAAGCACACAGAGGAGTCCAGGGGAGAACGAGTCATGAGCAAGCACGTGATGAGAGAGATTGTGTTTCCGCTGTTGCGAACCGGCTGGATCCTGCTTGTGATCATCGGGCTATACGTGACTCGGGGTCATGGGCAGGAACAGTCCGAAGCTGTGGATTTGGACGCTGCGAAGCGTGCCGAGATCATCGATTCGGTGAGTGCCGCTCTCAACGAAATCTACGTCTTTCCCGATGTCGCCAAGGAGATGGAGAGCCACCTGCGCCAGCGGAATCGAGAGGGCGCCTACGATCTACTGAGTACATTGCCGGACTTCACTCAGATGCTGACCCGCGACCTGCGATCGGTCAGCCATGATCTTCACCTCGGAGTGAGCTATGTCAGCCCGGAGATGGTCGCTCGCATGACCAGCGACACGGATTCGGAGGAACTGGAGCGTGAACGGCGTGAAGCGCTGGCGCGCGACAATTACCGGTTCCGGAAGGTCGAGATTCTGCCGGGCAACGTGGGGTACCTTCGTTTCGATGCTTTCATCGACGCCTCGCTGGCAGGCCCGACTGCGATCGCTGCCCTGAACTTCTTGTCGAATGTCGACGCTTTGATCATCGACCTGCGCTACAACGGCGGCGGCTCGCCCAGCCTTATCCAGCTCATAACCAGCTACTTCTTCGAGGAGCCGGTCCACCTGAACAGCTTCTACATACGCAAGAGCGACGAGACGACGCAGTTCTGGACCCAATCACACGTCGAGGGGCCGCGGTTGACCGATGTCGACATGTATGTGCTGACCAGCGATCGAACCTTCTCGGGTGCCGAGGAGTTCTCTTACAACCTGCGGAATCTCGAGCGTGCCACCCTGGTCGGTGACACCACCGGCGGCGGAGCCCACCCGACGGAGCGTCACCTGTTCGCCAACTTGAACGTCGGCATGTCGCTACCCTTCGGCCGGGCGGTGAATCCGATCACCGACACCAACTGGGAAGGTGTGGGGGTCATCCCGCACGTCGCCGTGCCGCCGGCGGAGGCGCTGGAGCGCGCCCACATCCTGGCACTGGAAAAGCTCAAAGAGGAAGCTCCGGACGAAGGGCGGGCCTCGACGCTGAGCTGGGCCATCGATGGCATCAAGGCCAGGCTGAATCCCGTGAAAGTGAGTTCGGAAGTACTCCAGTCGTACGTCGGAAGCTACGGCCCCCGCACGCTCACCCTCGAGGCTGGGGTCCTCTACTATCAGCGCGAGGGGAACCCGCGCATGCAGGCGATCCCTATGACCGAGCGGCTCTTCCGCTTCGCCGAGATCGACTATTTCCGCATCGAGGTGGTCCTGGACGAGGCGGGCCAACCCGTGAAGCTGGTGGGCCACTACGACAACGGGACGACCGACGAGTCGCCGCGGACGCCCAGCGGATAGCGGCTCAGTCCCGAGTATGCCTCGGGGGTTCGGGCTTGCGCAGGGGCCCCGAATCTGACAAATTTAGGTCCGTCAAAGGCTTAGGCTGTTCGTGCGACAGTCCCCAACCCTCTAGGCCGGAAGCCGTGGCGGTGGATGCCCCTGCTCGCTCCGAGTGAGCGGGCTTTTTCGTTGTTCAGGGGTTAGCTGTAGCAGGTCACCCGGTAGGGATCGCACGTCTCAGCCCAGCCAGCCAGCGACATCTGATTCACTGACAGCCGGCGCGTTCGAGCGAGTGGCACGCTCGGGATATCCACTTTGTCGCTGTCACCCGGTGGTGTGCCGCTTTGACTGTGGCGAGACTACTGTTGTCT
>CP070722.1:2065592-2093482 GCA_020350785.1 Gemmatimonadota bacterium | reverse complement strand
GAGTGCCCCAAATGGGACTAGCGGGCACCTCCCGATGGCCGGTTGCTATTGTTGGGTTGGTCGGGCAACAGGAACTCGAAACAAGCGCCCGGGCCTGCCTGCGATACATGGAGCAGCTCGCCGCCCAGGAGGCGCGCCAACTCGCGGGAGATGGCGAGGCCGAGCCCGGCTCCACTCTTACGCGTACGAGCCAAGCCGGTCTTGTAGGCCTCGAAGATCTCGTCGCCCATGTCCGGGTCGATCCCCGGGCCGGTGTCGCGCACGCTGATGCAATATCCCTGGTCACGGCGCCCAAGTATGAGTTCGACGTTTCCACCGCTGCCGCAGAACTTGACGGCGTTGGAGAGCAGATTGATGAGGATCTGTCGCACCCGCGTGGCATCGGTGCGCACCACCGTGCGCGAGTCGAGGCCGGAGACGTGCAGTTCGATCCCAGCGCGCTCTGCTGTCGGCCGAACCGTCGCTGCGACCTCACGAATCAGCGCTCGCAGGTCGGCGTCCCCGATGTCGAGCTCGAGTTGTCGCGCCTCGATGCGGCTGAGGTCGAGCAGGTCGACGACGAGACGGTGCAGGTGCTTGGCTCCCTCGGAGGCATACCCGGCTCCCTCGCGTAGCCGCCCATCGGCATCGGCTGCGAGCTTGCTCAGGCGGTCAGTCCAACCGACGACGCCCGCAGCGGCGTTCTTGATCTCATGATTGACGATGGCCAGAAACTGGCTGCGTTGCTCTGCGAGGCGGGCGTTCTCGACCGCCACGGCGGCCTGCGCTGCCAGAAGCTCGGCCAATTCCTCATCTTGGGCGCTGAACTCGTCGGCGCCGATCTTTTCGGTCAGGTAGAGATTGCCGAAGACCCGGTTACCGGTGCGAACCGGCACCCCCAGGAGCGAGTGCATCGGGGGATGGTTCTCGGGGAAGCCGGCGAACTCGGGATGTTCCTGAAGGTTGGCCATACGGATGGTCCTGGCATCGCGAAGCATGATACCCAGCGTGCCACCACCCGTGGGCCAGTGGCCTATGCGCTCGGTGACCTCCGCATCCAAACCGGCGTGAAGGAAGCGCTCCAGCACCTTGCCGGAGCTATCGAGCACCCCCAGCGCCGCGTAGCGGGCCTTGATCACCTCACGAGCGGAATCGACCAGCGTCTGAAGCACCTCGTCGAGTGACAGGCGACTGTTCAGCGCCATGCCCACGCGGACCAGTGCCTGCAGCCGCTTGACGTTATCGTCCTGCGCCAGGCGTAACCTGGTGAGTTCGTGCAGTCGCCGCTCCTCGCTGGCGAAGACGTGCGCGTTGTGCAGCGCGATGGCGGCCTGGGCGGCGAACGCCTCCAGGATCTCGGCGTCACCGTCATCGAACTCACGGCGCGCGCTCGAGTTGAAGGCGAAGATCGTACCCAACGCCTGGTCGGCGTAGTAGAGCGGAGAGATCACGACCTGCCGAACGCCCAGCTTCTCTGCCAGGCTCAGGTCGGCGCGCCGGTCGCCCATGACTTCGTTGACGATCAGAGTCCGTCGCTGGGTCATGGCGCGCCCGTTCAGGCTGCCCTCCATCGATAGGAACTCGCCCAGGCCGCTGCTGGCCGCAGGGCTGGTGGCCACGACCTTAAGGCACGGGCCGGAGAGGTGCTCGCAGGATTCGCGCCGCTCGGTCATCACAGCCGACTCGGCATCGAGCAGCCGGGCGGCGTGAGAGCAGATCTGGGCCAAAATATCTTCGTGGGCCAGCGAGGCGCTGATGGCTCGACCGACGTCGACTAGGGCACGGAGTCTGTCTTCGCGTGAGCGAGTGTTGTTCTTCATTCGGAGCTGCGAGCAGCTTCGTCCTCGTATCGCTTCAGCTTGCGGTATAACGTACGTCGGTCGATTCCGAGAATCTCGGCGGCCTCGGTCTTCTTCCAGCGAACGCTTTCTAGCACCCTGAAGATATACTCTCGCTCCAGATCTTCAAACGTCCAGCGCTTCTTCTGGGCCTCGTCGAGGATGTTCGACCCGTCTTCCTCATCCGTCGCCTCGGACGGGAGCTCGAAACCGAGGGTGGCGCTTCCACCGCTGGCATGCAAGACGACTCCGCGCTCGATGAAGTTCTCTAACTCGCGCACATTACCGGGCCAGTGATGGGCCATCATTCGATCGAGCGTGCGGGCTGGCAGCTTCGGAGCCTCGATATCGTAGAGTTCGGAGTACTTCTGTAGGAAGAAATTGGACAGCAGTGGGATGTCTTCCTTGCGCTCGCGCAGCGGCGGCACGTCGATGGGGAACACGTTCAATCGATAGAACAGGTCTTCCCGATACTTGCCCTCGGCGACCCGCTTCTTCAGGTCTACGTTGGTGGCCGCAATCAACCGGATGTTGATTGGTACGGGCTGCCGGCCGCCTACCCGCATGATGACGTTCTCTTGAAGCACGCGCAGGAGTTTCGGCTGCAGCGCCATCGACATCGTGCTGATCTCGTCCAGGAACACGGATCCGCCAGCCGCCTCCTCGAACAGTCCCTTCTTGTTCTGAATTGCACCGGTGAAGGCGCCCTTCATATATCCGAACAGCTCCGACTCCAGCAGGTTGTCGGGAATGGCGGCGCAGTTAATCGGCATAAAGGGCTTGCTCGCTCGATTACTCGCCTCGTGGATCGCCCGAGCGACCAATTCCTTCCCGGTGCCCGTCTCGCCCGTAATCAAAACGGTAGCCCGGCTGGGTGCCACGCGGGCGATCAGGTCGACCACTCTCTCGATGACCGGACTCTTGCCGACGATCTGCTTGGTGCCGCCTACCCCCCGCGCACGCTGGCGTAAACGCGCCACCTCACGCCGCAGGTCCTGCTCCTCGAGCGCCCGAGTGATCGTGAGCAGGAGCTCGTCGGTGCTGAAGGGTTTGTTGATGTAGTCGAAGGCGCCCTGCTTCATCGCCTCGACCGCAGTATCGACCGTGCCGAACGCCGTCATCATCACGACCTGCGCGTCCGGTTGGCGTGCAGGGGCCAAGCGCAGGACATCCATCCCATCCATGCCGGGTAGATTGATGTCGAGCAGGATTATGTCGAAGACGTCCTGCTCCATGGTACGTAGCCCTTCTTCTCCGGTCTCAGCGGCCTCGACCTGGTAGCTTTGATCGCTCAGTACATCTATGAGCAGCTGACGCAGGACGTCGTCGTCCTCGACGACGAGAACCTTGGCCGTTGTCTCGAGAGTTCCCGCTTCTTCAGACATCGGTTTCTACCGGTAAGAGAATCGTGAACGTCGCCCCCTGACCCAAAGTAGATCGCGCCTCGATCGTTCCCCCGTGCGCATGAATGATCTGCTTCGTCAGTGCCAGTCCCAGGCCGGAGCCGCCTGACCGCGAGAAGAACGGCGCGAAAATGTAGTGCAGGTCGGCTGGGTCTATGCCCGGGCCGTTGTCGCTTAGCTCGATCCGGATGCTACGTCCCATCGGTCTGCCAATCGCCGGGAAACCGCGCACCGCCGCCGCTTTGATCGTGATCCTGCCGTCATCACGTCCCTCCAGGGCCCGCTGCGCATTGAGTAACAGGTTCAGGAAGACCTGCTGTAGCTGTCCCGCGTCGGCCAAGACGTCCGGCACCGGCGTATCGCACTCCAACCTCCACTCGATCTGCGACCGCTTCAGCGAGGGGCCCAGCAGCTCGAGGACCCGGTCGATGATGTCGCAAGGTTGCACCCGAGACAGATGAAGCTCACCGGGCTTGGCCAGCTCGACCAGTCCGTGCGTCAGGCGGGCAATCCGACTGAGCTGTTGTGCGGCCATCTGCAACTGCCTGTCCGACTCGTCATCGTCTAAACCCGGCTTCCTCAGTTTTTCCAACACGAGCCCGATCGTGGTCAGGGGAGCCCCGATCTCCTGCGCCACGCTCGCCGCCAGCTGGCCCAGCGTCACCATCTTCTCCGACTCGATGACCTGGCGTTCGATTTGGCGCCGCAGAGACAGGTCACGGACGATGGTCAAGCTTGCCAGACTGTCGCCGTTCCTCTTGCTGTTCCTGGCCAGCGTGCGGGTCAGGCTGACCTCGACCTCGCGGCCGTCACTTCTCAGGCGCCGGGTCTGGTAGTCGCGCACAGCCCCCAGTTCGCGCAGCGCTGCCCGCAACCGCTCAGGCTCCCGCCGCTCCAGCAGATCGGCGGGGACCAGCTTCGTGTAAGCTTCACCTATGATCTCTGCCGACTTGTATCCGAACATCTCCTCGGCGCCCCGGTTCCAGGCGATGATCCGCTCCTCGTCGTCCAGCGCCCAGATCGCGTCCGCCGAATCGGCCAGAAGCTCCGGCCAGCTGGCTGGCTGACCGGCGACCGGGATGCAGTACACGACCGTAACCCCCTCCGCGCCCGGCGCGACCCGGACATCCCAGAACGAGCCCCCGATCCTCACCGAGGCCAGCGAGACCGGCCGCGAATTGCCCTGCGAGGGAGCAAGAACTCCCAGCAGCCCCTCATCGACTTGCAGGCCCTGGATCTCCGACAGCGGCCGGCCACGGACCGCCGTGAGGCGCAGCTGGAAAGCAGACTCGCAGGCCCGATTGCAGTAGGCCAGACAGCCTCGCCGGTCCACGAAGAGGACCGGATCGGGAAGGCCATCCAGGATTGAAGGATCGTTTGCCAACTGACCTCCTGGGACGCGGCAGACATGCTCGACCGATTCAGGCAGTTAAAGTTCCGTGCCGCCCGGGAAGCAGGGGACCGCCTCAGGCGATCAAAAGGCATCGAATTCCTTATCAAATAAGCAGTTACGCGATCGGGTACCTCCGACTGCTTGACCTGCCCGGCCATTGGTTCCTCCCAGGCAGCCGTTTGAGCGGGACAATGTGCCACACCCTAAGATCCGTTCTTCACCTCGACATGGCAATAGGGTAAGAGGAAACCTGGACTTTGGCTGGTTTGACGGCGTGCGATGTCTGGAACGGTGGGACGATAAGTCCGTCGGCGCAACCGTGCTTGTCCCGGGTTGAGGCAGGCTGCCACGCGAAGGGTGCCGAAATCAAGAGGTGGGATTGTGTGCTAAGCTGTTTGATAACAAGTATTTCGGTAAACAGGGAGCCCCGTGGTACGCCTCGTGCCTATTTAGGGGGTGCTTCACTGTCTTGGGGACGTATGACACGGTGCCACAGCGTCCTTGAGCGATGAGGCCTAGGGCCCGGGTGACCTGCCGGAAAAAAGATGGTTGGGGCTAATCGCACGAGGACTGGCAGGCTCACCCGGGCTTTTTCTACAACTCTTCCGCTTGATTCTCCGCGAACAGCTTCTTGCCGAATGACTTGACCGTGAAGACGGGGCAGCCGACTCGTCGGATCACTTGCTCGGTCACGCTGCCCAAGAGCATGTGACTGAACCCTGTCAGGCCGTGGCTGGCGATGACGATGAGGTCGGCTCTTTGCTCGAGGGCGAAGTCGCTGATCTCCGGGACGGCTCGTCCGCTGCGCACGAACAGGTCACTGCGGGCCTCGGCTCCATCGATCTCGGCGACGATGCTTTTCAGTCTCGTCAGCGACTGTTCACGCAGCTCCTCGCTGATCGAGCCACCGGAAGGGATGACGGGGGGATAGAAGTCCGGGTAGACGATCTCATCGACGATATGAAGCACACTCAAGGTAGCCTTGTAGATCCTAGCGAGGTCGTTGGCGTAGGTGAGCGCCAGTCTGGCGTGCTGAGAGAAATCAATCGGTACCACGATCCGCTCGATGGCATCGGCGGCGAGGCCGGCCTTGAGCTCGCGCTCCGGTACGGTTAGGACGGGGCAGGGTGCCAGGCGAACGACCTCTTCGGCTACGCTACCCAGCAGTAGGCGACGGAGACCACGGCGCCCGTGGGTGCCCATGACGATGAGGTCGATGTCGTTCTCGGTGGCGTAGTCGAGGATCACGCCGGCTGCCGATATGCCGCGAACCTGAGTGCGCTTGACGGTCAGTCGCCCATGTCCCTCAACCGTCTTGTCCATCTGGCGGCGCGCCTGCTCCTCGATCGCCTGATAAAGCTCATCCAAGTTGGGAAGTTGGAAAGCGGCGTTGCCGGGGTCGGCCTCGTGGAGGACGAGCGCGTGTAGCAGGTGCAACTCGGCAGCGCAACGCTCGGCGAGGTGAAGGGTGTGAGGGAGCGCGTGACCGGCACACTTGGAAAAATCTGTGGGATAGAGGATTCGATTTATCGTGAGCATCGCGCTCTCCCTCCGTCTAAAACGGCTGACGCTGGTCTCGACCTGCGGCTTGGCGGCCACCGGCGTGCCACTCGCCACCTGGCCTGCCTGAAAGCTAAGCGACGGCTCCCCACATCGGCTAGAACCGGGATGCCGAAACCGACGGTCGCGTGCAATCGTATTGACAACCGTCGAGCAGGCTAAGAAGAAAGCTGATCCAGGAAGAATGTGTGATGTCCGAAGCGAGGAAGCGGTACGTAGCGGTAGCCCTTCTCGTGATGCTGGCGGCGTTGCCGTCCACGGCGAGCGGCCAGCGCCGCTCGGAGAGTGGAGGTAGCCTCGATCTCACCGTCGGCGGCTACGGAATCAGCTTCGGGAACTCAGAACGCGTCAACGGTCTGCGGTTCAACTGGAGCGATCGCCGTCTGGATCTGATCAACGGCGTGAACGTCACCTTTTGGCGGCCGGCAGATCGGCCGGGTGGCACGATCAACGGGCTGGCAGTCGGCGGGGCACCGGCGGCCGATCGCTTACACGGGCTGGCCGCAGGGCTCGTGGTGCTACCGGGACGGCGAACGGCCGGCCTCACGGCGTCGGTTCTGGCGACCGTCGGGGAAGGGACTCTGAATGGAGTCAACATCGGCGGTTTGGCGTTGGTCAGTGAGAGGAGGCTCAACGGCCTGAGCCTGGGCGGGCTGGCCGCAGTGAGCGAAGGAAACGTGACCGGTCTCAGCGTGGCTGGTCTGGCCTTGGTGAGCGGGAATGCGGTTACCGGGATCGGTATCGGCGGTTTGGCCCTGGTGGCGGATGGCTCGGTCACCGGCATCAACGCGGGCGGACTGGGGCTGGTGGCGGAAGGTTCGGTCACCGGCATCAACGCGGGCGGACTGGGGCTGGTGGCGGACGGGTCGATCACCGGCATCAACGCGGGCGGACTGGGGCTGGTGGCGGACGGGTCGATCACCGGCATCAACGCGGGCGGACTGGGGCTGGTGGCGGACGGGTCGATCACCGGGATCAACGCGGGTGGCCTGGCGCTTGTGGCGGATGGCTCCATAGCGGGGGTAGCTCTTGGTGGGCTGGCGGTCGTCAGCGGAGGTGACATCGCCGGCCTCAGCGCGAGCCTGGGTGCCGTGGAGACTTCCCGCCGGATGAGCGGTCTGGCGGTGGGCGGCTACAAAGTCGAGAGCTGGCGGCTGGAAGGCGCGTCCCTGGCGATTGTCCGCACTCGGATACGCCACCTCAGGGGGCTCGCCGTCGGCGCCTACAACCATGTCGAGCGGAGTCAGGAGGGGCTGGTGATCGGTCTCTACAACCGCGCCCGCCGACTGAACGGTGTCCAGCTTGGCCTGCTGAACTACGCCGGGAACAACTCCCCGGGGCTTCGCTATCTACCTCTGATCAACCTGCATTTCGATTGACGTCGCGAGCGCGACTGGTGTTGCGCCGGGCGGTGGCACCGCTGTGGCCAAGCCACCGCTTGACGATCCCCGGTGTGTCGGGTTTATCATCCGGCCATGCTGGAGATCGTGCGTTTGGACCGTTCTCATTGGGAAGACGTTCGTCGCATCCATCGGGAAGGGATCGACACCGGTGAGGCTACGTTCGAGACGGAGCCGCCGCCCAGTTGGGAGGCCTGGTCCGCCAGCCACCTCGAGTACGGGCGGTTGGCGGCCTTGATCGATTCCCGCGTGGTGGGTTGGGCGGCACTGACGCCCGTCTCGGACCGCTGCGTCTACGCCGGTGTGGCGGAGGTCAGCATCTACGTCGCTGCCGCCAGCCGAGGCCAGGGAGTCGGGTCGCGGTTGCTTGTGCGGCTGATCGAAGAGTCGGAGGACAACGGTATCTGGACGCTGCAGGCCGGTATCTTCGCGGAGAACCAGACGAGTATAACGCTTCACGAAAGGTGCGGTTTCCGTGTGGTCGGCCGACGCGAGCGGCTGGGCAAGCTCAAGGGCCGCTGGCGCGATGTCATGATGTTGGAGCGGCGGAGCGAACGTGTGGGGATCGAGTAGCAGTCGATGAGAGCCGGCGCGGGCAGCGGCATCGTGCGCGGTCTGATCTCCGCGATCATCTTGGCGGCCGGGCTCCAATTGGCGGCCCGCAGAACCGGACCGCTGCCGCCGCTGGGAGCCCTTCTGGATCCCTGGAGCGGGATCTGGTCGGTCGCGTTGCAGGCGGAGCTGCCGTCGCGCCAGGTCCGGGAGCTTCCGGGGCTCGCCCAGCCGGTGGAGGTGCTCTACGACGACCGCGGCGTGCCCCACATCTTCGCCGCGAATTCCGAGGACGCCGCCCGCGCCCTTGGGTATGTCGTTGCGCGTGACCGTCTGTTCCAGATGGAGTTGCGTTGGCGCACGGCGGCTGGCCGATTGTCGGAGCTCTTCGGCGAAGGAGCGCTGGAGCTGGATCGGCAAGTGAGAGCGCTGGGATTGGCCTGGAGCGCGGAGCAGGCCATGGCGACCCTGGATCCAGAGTCGCCCGTCGTGCGTGAGATCGAGGCCTACGCAGAAGGGGTCAACGCCTGGATCGCTGGCCTGTCTAGGAGGCAAACCCCGCTCGAGTATCACCTCCTGGGAGCGCAGCCGACAGCCTGGGAGCCGCTCTATTCCTTGTACCTTCTCAAGCTGATGGGCTGGGATCTGACCTACTGGGTCACGACCGATCTGGACCGGCTGAAGCTGGCGGCGCTGGTCGGTGCGGAGGCCAGCTTGGCATTGGCTCCGGTGAACAGCCCCATACAGCAACCGATCCAACCCAACGGCTCGCCGGCCGCCCGTTTCGATCTCCCTCCCTTGCCGGAGCCGGGGCAGCCGGACACGGCCGCGCGGCGCCTGGCTGAAGAGCTGGAGGTGGCGATGGGGTCCATGTTCGGCGGAGCCGGATCCCAGGAGCGTCCCCGGCTGGGCAGCAACAATTGGGCGGTCGCCCCGTCGCGAACGGAAAGCGGCTTCGCGCTCTTGGCGGGCGATCCGCACCTGAAGCTGACGTTGCCGGCGATTTGGTACGAGGCCCACCTCGTGGTGCCCGACGAACTGGATGTCTACGGCGCCACCATCCCCAGCGTCCCGCTGATCCTCATCGGCTTCAACCGCGATGTGGCGTGGAGCTTCACCAACACGGGCGCCGACGTGATCGACTACTACGAGGAAGAGCTCGACGATCCTCAACGTCCGAGCCGCTACCTCTTAGACGGAGAGTGGCGACCGTTGGACAGCCGGGTGGAAGAGTACCGCGGCTCGCGAGGCCGCGCCCTCGCGACCGACACGATCTACTTCACCCACCGTGGCCCTTTGATCCGCCGGGGCGACCGCCGGCTGTCGATGCGCTGGACGGTTCTGGAAGGTTCCGGCGAGCCGGAGGCGCTCCGGGGTGCCAGTCGCGCCAGGACCGTCTCGGAATGGCTGAAGGCGATGGAGAAGTATCAGGCGCCAGCTCAGAACGGCATCGTCGCGGATCGCGACGGAACGATCGCCATCCGCTCGACCGGCCGCTTCCCCATCCATCCCGATGGAGTCGGATTGGCGGTCCGTGATGGGCGCGCCAGCGCCAGCGACTGGATGGGCTTCTGGCCGGTCGAGCGCTATCCATTCGCAATCGATCCCGAGCAAGGATACCTGGCTTCGGCCAACCAGCAGCCCATCGACCCGAAGGTCGACAGCACCTATCTGGGCGCGCATTGGGAATCGCCCTGGCGCGCGATGAGGATCAACGCCTTGCTCGCCGCCGACTCGGCCGCCACCCCCGAGGCCATGCGCCGCTATCAGACGGATCCCGGAAATGCGCGAGCCGATCTTTTCGTTCGCTACTTCCTCGCCGCCGCCAAGCGTGAGCTGGCGACGTCGGGGTCCGCGGCTTCCGATGTGCGCCAGGCGGCGCGGCTGCTTGGCGATTGGGATCGTCGCTACACGCGAGACAACGAACGGGCGCTTCTGTTCGAGTACGCGATGGAGGAGCTGGCCGAGCGCGTCTGGGACGAGCTGCTCGAGCCGACGGACGTGGGCGCGACGCGAGAAGCGGCCGCGGCCGAGTCGACGAAGTCGGCCTCGGAGCCGGACCGCGTATTCACGCCCTCCTCGGCCGTGCTTGCGTCCCTGCTACACCAGCCGGAGAGCCTCTGGTGGGACGATCGGCGTACCGTCGAGTCGCGGGAGGACCGTGACGCCGTCTTGGTAGCCAGTCTGGCGGCGGCCTACCGGCGGGCTCTTGAAGAGCACGGCGAGCCCGGCGGCGGCGGTTGGCGCTGGGACGTCATCAGACACGCCAACATCTATCACATGCTGCATCTCGAAGCCTTGTCGGCTCTCGATCTGTCCATCCAGGGCGGACCCGGAAACCTCAACCCCTCATACGGCAATGGTGTGCACGGTGCCAGCTGGCGGATGGTCGTCGAGCTGGCCCCGGAGCTGCGAGCCTGGGGCATCTATCCCGGCGGACAATCCGGCAACCCCGTCAGCCCGCATTACTCCGACCGCCTCGACCGCTGGGTGGCAGGTGAGCTGGATCCGCTGCTCTTCCCCCGCTCGGCGGAAGACCTGGCCGATGCTAGCCGCGCGGCCATCCTCGAGCTGTTTCCGGAGCGCCGACCGTGACCAAAGGCGGTGCTGCCTGGATCGCTCTCGCTCTCCTGTTCGCCGTGGCCAGTGCGCTGCTCGGCTGGTGGACGGTCCCGATCGTGGCCGCGCTCTGGGGTTGGGCCTCGACCGGCCGGCCCTGGCTGTCGGCGGCCCTCGCCGCGGCCGCTGCCTGGGCGGCGCTATTGCTCGTTACCGCCTTTCAGGGTCCGGTGGGCCCGCTGGCGGCCAAGCTTGGCGGCGTCATGGGACTGCCGGCTGTCGTTCTTCTAATGCTCACCGTGATCTTGCCGGCAACCCTGGCCGGTAGCGCGGCGGAAGTGGCGGCCATCGTTCGCCGGAATGTCTTCCGAGGTGCGAGGGCCGGCCAGGGAAGTTAGCGTGGCCGCTACGGCCCATCTCAAGGCGAGAAATCGAATCGCAGGCTTGGCAAGGTGATGATCCTCGGAGAACATCAGCATCATCGGGATCAACGACGTCTCCCAATCGGGGCTGCTCGCTAGTCGTCCCGTTGCTTGGCGATCTCGTCCTCGTCGTAATAGTCGAGCTTGTGCAGCGGCATGACGACGCTCGAGAGGACGTTTAGCACGTGAGCGCCGATTCTCTTGTAGAAGCGGGTTGCCATGACGGCGGCGGTGGCGGTCCGCGCGTTGTACTCGCTGCGAGCCACTCTCTCGATGAGGGCATCGCAGCGATGGGTCAGATCCCTCCCTTCGCGCATGAGGACGACCGCGCGTTCGCGGTCGGACATGGCGAACACGTCGGCCACCAGCGCAAAGGCCTTTTCGACTCCGCTCCGTATCTCCCTCAACTCCCCAATGATCTCGTCGTCGGGCAAGGGGTCGGGATGGTATTCTCGAACCTCCGAAAGGTTCTTGGCATAGTCGCCCAGCCGTTCAACATCCTTAACCAGGCTCATCAACACTAGACAATACGGGAGTGAGGCGGTATCGCCCAGCGACAGGTGGGCGATGAGCTGCTTGCGAATCGTACGCTCCAGCTTGTTCACCTCAACGTCCTGCTTGTAGATCTCGGTGCGCTCCTCGGGCACAAGCGTCTCCCCGAAGTAGATCTCGCCGGCCTTGAGGGTCATGTAATGGGTCGTCTTCAGCATCTCGGCGAATTTCTTCCCCATCTCGGCCAGTGGTTTGTCCGAGCGGAATATAGAGAGCAATTCCCGCAGCATCTGAGCCTCCGAAACTAGTCGAGCAGTCTGTTCAAGACGGCGAACAACGCCGGCAGTCCGTAGAATAGGAGAACCACGTAGAGGAGGGCCCACTTTCGCGATTTCACGGCTATCGAGGCCAGCCACCGTGCCGCCGCCAGTGGGACGTTGCGGATGCGCGGCGAGCTGAAGATCAGCACGGTAGCGGTGAGGTTGAACAGCAGGTGGACCAGGGCGATCGTGATGCCCCAGCGGGCGTTGGGGCCGGTGACGGCCAGCGCTGCCAGCAGCGCCGTGACCGTAGTCCCGATATTGGCCCCCACCGTGATGGGGAATGCCTGCCCGAGAGTGATCAGGCCGGCTCCCGCCAGTGGCACGAGCAGTGAGGTCGTGATGGAGCTGGACTGCACCATCACCGTCACCAGAACGCCCACGATAATGGCGACTAGGCGCGACCGGTGCAGGCCGCGTGACACTATGACTTCGACTCGAGAGTGCATGGCGCGCCGCATCACGCGGACCAGCATCATGAGCGCCACGTAGATCAGCGCCGCCGCGATCACGATCAGGAGCACGGCCTGGACGCGCTCCGAGGCGGTTATCGCCTGAATCAGCGTCTTGATCGGCTGCAAGGCGGCCTTGAGAAGGCCCTTCAGCGGACTGTCATAGTCGACACCTCCGGCCAGCCCGGTCAGCAGGGAGGAGAGCGCCGTTGCCGTCTTGCGCAGGTAACCGGTCAGTAGCTCCAAGGGGAGCAGAGCGACGACGGCCATGTAGTTGAAGAAATCGTGGCAAGTCGCGACGGAGAAGGCACGATAGAACTCATGCTTGCGCCCCATATGCCCCAGCGACACGATCGTGTTCGTCACGGTCGTGCCGATATTCGCGCCCATGACCATGGGTACGGCGTTGGCGATCGGGAGCGGGTTGACCGGAGCCGCGACCAGGCCGACGATCAGAGACGTAGTGACCGACGAACTCTGCACCAGCGTCGTGGCCAGGATGCCCACCATGAGGCCCGTGAAAGGGTTCTGGGTGGCGGTGAAGAACGAATCGAGCAGTCCACGCCCCAGCAACTTGAAGCCATCGCCCAGTGCGTTGACTCCCAACAGGAACGTGAACAACAGGAGCAGGACCAGCAGGCTGCGCACGAAGGGGTGATTCGCGGCTGCTGCAGGAATTCTTGAAATCGGTATCGCGTCGGCTATCAGTTTCAAAGGTCGACGGGGTTGGCCGGGAACTCGCGATGATCGTGTGACGATTCGACGGGAGGCAATCTCATAGAGTCGGTGGCCTGAGGCAAGGTTTTGCGCCAGGGCCTTACAGCATGCCCGATCGGGGCAACAATCGCCTGTTGACTGGGCGGGCAGCGTCGGCGATTCTGGGCGGGTCGCAGAATCAGGGGTGCGTCGCCCTATGCGGCCGGCGAAAACGATCCGCGATGTGCGTTCAGGAAGGAGTGTCGCGTCATGATCCAGTCCGATCCTCAAACCGACCGATTCCGCAAGACCTTTTTGCTGCTTCTGGCGATCGCGATCTCGATAGTCTTCTTCCAGATGATCCGCGGGTTCGTCGTGGCCCTACTGCTCGCCGCGATCACTTCCGGGATGTCACAGCCCGTCTATCAATGGCTGCTCAGGCTGTTCCGAGGTCGCAAGACGGCGGCAGCCATCGTCACGATCCTGATCGTCCTGCTGGTGGTCGTCGTGCCACTCACGGCTTTGCTGGGCATAGTGGCCGCCGAAGCGGTCCAGGTGAGTCAGGGGGTGCGCCCGGAGATCGAACGGCTGCTCGCCGAGCCGGATCGCCTGGATCATCTGCTCCAACGCTTGCCCTTGTACGAGAAGTGGCAGCCCTACCAGGAGCAAATCATCGCGAAGGTGGGTGAGTTCGCCGGCAGAATCGGGCGCTTCATCGTCAACGCTCTTGCCGCTACGACTCGGGGCACCGCGATCTTCTTCCTCGAGCTTTTCATCATGTTGTACGCCATGTTCTTCTTCTTGACCGGCGGCCGCGCAATCCTGGACAAGATCCTGTACTACATGCCGCTGGGGCCCGAGGATGAGGAGCGAATGCTGGAGAAGTTCGTCTCGGTGAGCCGTGCGACCATCAAGGGCACTTTGGTCATTGGAATCGTGCAGGGTGGCTTGGCGGGCCTCGCGTTTTGGGTTGCCGGAATCAACGGCGCGGTGTTCTGGGGCACGATCATGGCCGTGCTCTCCATAATACCGGGCGTGGGGACTGCGCTGGTGTGGGTCCCGGCTGTGATCTACCTGATCGCGGTGGACCGGGTCGCGGCAGGTATCGGACTGACGGCCTGGTGCGTGGCGGTCGTGGGCACCGCCGATAACGTGCTGCGGCCCTGGCTGGTCGGCAAAGACACCAAGATGTCGGACCTGCTGGTCTTGCTTGGAACGCTGGGCGGCCTGGTGCTGTTCGGTGCGGTCGGCATCGTGATCGGCCCGATCGTCGCCGCTCTGTTTGTCACCGTCTGGGAGATCTACGGGCACGCCTTCGCGGACTATCTTCCTGAGGTAACGACGGCGAGCGGCCCTGTAGAGGAAGCAGGCCCGACCGAGTAGTCTTTTCGACGATCCACAGCCGGAAGCCGACGCTCCACGCTCGGTCATCAATCGACGAGCGATAATTTAGACCCGACAACCGATAGCCGGCCCGCAAGCCGAGCGTTGCGAGTCGACCGCAGGTCGCCGGGTGTCACTCGAGGCCCGGTTATCGCATGCCGACTGTCGATTGTCGTAGTCGGGTGTCGACTATGGATTATCGTCCGTCGCGTGCCGCGATCTTCGCCCAGGTGTCGCGCAGCGTCACGGTGCGGTTGTAGACCAGCGATCCCGGGTTGGAGTCCACGGGGTCGCTGATGAAGTAGCCCTGGCGCTCGAACTGGTAGCGGTTGCCGGGCGGATCGACGGCCACGCCGGCCTCGATCAGCGCGTCTTCCAGGACCACCAGCGAGTCGGGATTGAGGTGGGCGGTAAAGTCTTCCCCGTCGGCGACGTCCTCGGGATCGGGGACCCGGAAAAGGCGGTCGTAGAGGCGCACTTCACAGGGCAGGGCGTGGGCGGCCGAGACCCAGTGGATCGTGCCCTTCACCTTACGGCCCTCCGGCAGGCCACGCAGGGTATCGGGGTCGAAGGTGCAGCGAAGCTCCATCACCTCTCCGGTTGCGCTATCCTTGATCACATCATCGCACTTGATGACGTAGGCGTGCCGGAGTCGTACCTCCCGGCCGGGCGCCAGCCGGAAAAACTTCCTCGGTGGGTCCTCCATGAAGTCGTCGCGCTCGATGAATATCTCGCGTCCGAAGGGGAGCTGCCGTGACCCCTGCTTGGGCACGTCGTGGGGCCAGTAAGGTGCGTCAAGCTGCTCCACGCGACCCTCGGGGTAGTTGGTGATGACGACCTTCAGTGGTCGCAGCACGCACAGCACGCGCGGGGCCCGCTGATTGAGGTCATTGCGAATCGCATACTCCAGCTTCGCGATGTCCACCCGGCTGTTCACCTTGTCGACGCCGATCATGTCGCAGAATGCACCGATCGCTTCCGGCGGAACACCGCGCCGCCTGAGTCCCGCCAGCGTCGGCAGACGGGGATCGTCCCAGCCGCTCACGTGTCCCTGCTCGACGAGGCGGATCAGCTTGCGCTTGCTGAGCACGGTGTAGTCGATGTCCAGACGGGCGAACTCCGTTTGCTCGGGGCGCGGGCGCGCGATGCCGACGTTGTCGAGCACCCAATCGTAGAGCTCCCGATTGTTCTCGAACTCCAGGGTGCAGAGCGAGTGGGTGATGTTCTCGATGGCGTCGGACAGGCAGTGAGTGAAATCGTAGAGCGGATATAGGCACCAATCGTCACCGCGCCGGTAATGGCTTGCGTGGCGGATGCGGTACAGCAGTGGATCCCGCATCAGCATGTTGGGCGACGCCATATCGATCTTGGCCCGTAGCACATGTTCGCCGTCTGCGAACTCGCCGGCCCTCAAGCGCTCGAAGAGGCGGAGGTTCTCTTCGATCGGTCGATCTCGAAAAGGGCTCTCCTTGCCGGCTCTGGTTACGGTGCCGCGGTAGGCGCGGATCTCGTCCTCGCTGAGGCTGTCGACGTAGGCTTTGCCGCGCTCTATGAGGATGACGGCATATTCATAGAGCTTCTCGAAGTAATCGGAGGCGAAGAAGAGGTTGTCGCCCCAATCGAACCCAAGCCAGCGCACGTCCTCCTTGATCGACTCGACGTACTTGATGTCCTCGGTCTCCGGATTCGTGTCGTCGAAGCGGAGGTGGCACACGCCGTCGTTCTCGAGGGCGATGCCGAAGTTCAGGCAGCAGGACTTGGCGTGGCCGATATGCAGGTAGCCGTTGGGCTCGGGCGGAAAGCGAGTGACGACGCGCCCCGAGTAGCGGCCGCTTCTGAGATCCTCCGCTACCTTGGCTCGGATGAAATCGCTGGCGCCCGGGCGCGTATCTGAGCCACCCCCGACCCTCCGGTCAGGCTCGGCCGCCGGCTTCTCGTCTTCGTTGGCCCTACTCATTCGGCACCCGTGAACTTAGCTGCCGGGGATGATGGTGTAGGAGAGGCCGGCCCTGATCGCGCCGGTGAATGTCGAAGTTCCCGAGTCGGCGATCGTGTCTTCGACGTTGCCGTCGTCCACCTTGATGTCCCCGAGTGGGGCGACGCCGAACTGACCGTTCACCTCGACGGCGAGACTGTGCGAGAGGCGCACGAGCAGACCAATGTTGCCGGCGATGATCCAACCACTCCCGTTGATCGTAGCCGGCAAAACTGGCGGACTGACCGAGCCCGGCAAATTGTAGGAATGGTGCAAGTACCCGACTCGCGCCCCGACGTAAGGCGCAAAGCTGGATTCGCCCATGTTCAGCACCAGTCGCGGATCGACGAAGACGTTCAACACCTCGCGTTTCTCTTTGATCGAGCTCGGAACCGGGATGCCCTGAACTTCCTCGGGATCGACCAGACTGTAGCTGACGCCGGCCTGCAGCTGAAAGCCGGAGGGCCAGGTGTAGCGTATCGCGCCCTCATAGCTTATGCCCCACTCGCGCGAGTCGAATTCCGGGCTGACGCTAAGGGCGCCGATCGTCCCGGCGACGGCGACGCCCGGGAGCGCGACCTCCTGAGCCGGAGCGGCTTGCACGATCGCCAACAGGCCGACGAGCAAGAAGCTGAGTGCAGTTGCCCTGCGGATCATCATGTTCTCCTCTCTTCGACGCCGACGCGACGAAATCTGCGCGGGGCCCGATCCCGCTGTCTAGCTGCCTGCATGGAAGACAAACCCGACGATGATTCCCCCGGTCCACGCGGTCTTACCCGTGCGCTCGGGTATCGGCTCGCCGCCGATCTCGGGATTCCCCCAGCCGGAAACACCAAAGACCCCCGTCGCCTCGAGCGCCACCGCCGGTGAAAGGCGGGCCAGGACGCCAATGATTCCGGAGAACAGCCAGCCGTCGGCGCTGGCTTCCGCGGTCGACGTATCTCCAGCGACGCGGAGCTGCTGCCAGCCGTAGCCGCCCCGGACGCCGACGTAGGGAGTCACGCTCTCCGCGCTCATCAGGATGACGTAGCGCGGTTCGACGAAGACGAAGACTACATTTCGGTGATCTTCGCTCTGCTCGGTGTTCAGCACGCCGTATAGAGCACCGCCGGCAATCTGCAAACCGGAAGGCTTTGTGTAGCTCAGGGTTCCTTGGAAGCCCAAACCGTATTCGCGGTCACCCAGATCGGGTTTGGCGCTCAAGAGTCCGACGCTTGCGCCCACCGCCCAGCCGGGCGGCGCCACATCCTGGGCCTGCGTGGCGACCGGGTGGGCGATCAACGATGCCAGCGGAACAGCGAGGAGGTGAAATCGTCTCATGTCTCTTTTCGTTGCTCTCTGTCACGTGAGGTTCTAGCTTGGCAGTCCGTAACGGACTACGTGTTCCATCGCATCGATGAAACGGTTTAGCTCCTCGAGCGTCGTGTAGACGCTCGGCGAGATCCGCAAGCCGCGGAACTCCTCGTGATTGATCGGAGTGACGATGATGTGATGCTCCCTCCACAGCCAGTCGCTCAAGTCGCCCGGCTCGACGCCCTCGATCTCCACGTTGGCGATTCCGCAGGCGGCGCCGGGCCGGAGGCTGGTGTGCAGGCGCACCTTGTCGTGCTCCACTAGGCGCCTGGCCCAGTAGTCTCGCAGATAGATCAAGCGCGCTTCTTTGCGCTTGCCGCCGAGCCCCTGATGAAAGGTCAGCGCTTCCCCGATGGCCAGGTAATTGGCGGCGGGATGTGTACCGATCTCCTCGTACTTGCGGATGTCGTCGTCCATCTTCTCGGTCGCTGCCATCAGCGGCCAGATTTCCTTGATCTTGTCGCGTCGAACGTAGAGCAGGCCGGTGCCGTGCGGTGCGAACAGCCACTTATGCAGACTGACCGAGTAGTTGTCGCAATCCAGGTCGGAGATCTTGAAGTCGAAGTGGGCCAGAGCGTGCGCGCCGTCGACGATGACCGGCACGCCTCTTCGGCGCGCCATCTGAACGACCTCACGGACCGGGAGGATCTGGCCGGTGAGGTTGATCATGTGGCACATCAGGATGAGACGGGTGCGCGGTGTGATGTTCTGTTCGAAGGCGGCGACGACCTGCGCCGGATCCTCCGCAGGCACCGGGATCGAGAACGTCTTCAAGACAATCCCTTCTCGACGCTCACGCTGCTTGAAAGTCGTCAGCATGCGCGGATAGTCTTGATTCGTGGTCAGCACCTCATCGCCGCGCTTCAGGTCGTAGCCGAACTGGCAGATCTGCAGGCTTTCGGAGGCGTTGCGCGTCAGCGCCACCTCCTCGGGGTCGATGCCCCACTCGCGCGCCATCCGTTGCCTGACACCCTCCCGCTGCGGCTCCAGGACCCGCCACATTGTGTAAACGGGCGCCTCGTTGGAGTAGTCGAGGTGGCGCTTCATCGCCTCCTGAACCCAGCCGGGCGACGGGCTGACGCCGCCGTTGTTGAGGTTGATCAGGCTGCGGTCCACGGTGAAGGCGCGGGCGACCTCGAACCAGAATTCCTCGTCAGCCGCCATCTCGGCGGGCGTACCGGGATGCCTCGACAGCTCTTCGGCGATGGCGGCCGTCCGCGAGAGGCGCGGTGGCGCGAACGGCACACCCGCTGCTGCGGCGACGGCGGGCATTCCGATCGCGCCCAAGAACTTGCGACGGGTATACACGGCGAAGCCCTCCTGCTGGTGGTCAGTTCGTGGCCGTTTCGCGCTCCGGCGGTTTGCGTGGCACCATCTCGTCGCGCATCGCCAGGTGGTAGACCGTCGCTGCGACGACCACCGCCGCCTGCTTCAGGTCGTCGATGACCAGTCTCTCGTAGCGATCGGCGAAGGTATGGTGAGTCCTCGTCGAGTATTCGATAGGATCCTGTATGAAGTTGAAGCCCGGTATGCCCTGGCGGTCGAAGGAGAGATGATCCGTGCCTCCGGTGTTGCCATGCTTCACCGCCACGACCCCCAGATCCCTGAACGGCCAGAGTATCTGTTCGAAGAGCGGAATCACCGCTTCGTTCTCTTGGTCCCAGATTCCGCGGACCCGGCCCGTGCCGTTGTCGACGTTCACGTAAGCCGAAATCCTCGGCCAGAGGTCCTCATGATTCTGCACCCAGTTCCGCGAGCCCAGCAGCCCCTGTTCTTCGCCGCTCCACAGCGCGATGCGGATGGTCCGCCGCGGTTTCAGGTCGAGCGCCTTCAGGATGCGAACGGCTTCCATCATCACGATGCAGCCGGCGGCGTTGTCGGTGGCGCCGGTCCCGGCGTACCAGGAGTCGAGATGGCCCCCCAGTATGACGTATTCATCGGCCTTATCGGTGCCCGGGATCTCGGCCAGAGTGTTGTAGGCCATGAGATCGTCGTCGTAGAACTTGTTCTCGACGTCGATCTCTAGCTGCACCGGGATCCCGCGCTGCACGTTGCGATAGATCTGTCCATACTGCTCGTGCGAGACGGCCAGTTCCAGGCCAGGGATCTCATTCTCGGGGCGGCGACCGGAGTTGTTGCCCCACACCCGCAAGATTCCATAGGTCCGCGAGGAAGGCATGAGCAGACCGGCGATGCCTTCGGTCGCGAGGAAGTCGGCCACCGAGTCCCTCATGGCTCGTTCGCGCCGCCAGCGCTGCATCATCTGCTCCCGCTCGGCGGGATCGAATCGCGGTCGCTGCTCTTCGGCCGGCGCCAGCAGATCGTCCAGAGATGTGCGCAACGGGCGCGGCTCGAATTCCGGCGCTATCTCCTGCGGCTCACGCGCCAATACGAAGGCACCGTCGAGCTTGCCGCGGTAGACCTCGAGATCGGCGACGCTGTCCACTTCCTCTATGACCACCGCAGGGCCTGCGATGGTGCCGTCGCTGCCGGCGGTCCAGGCCACGGGCAGCGCGCTCAGGACTTGGACATACGGTTCGACGATGCGACCGCTGTAGGAGAGGTTGTCCCAGCCGCGCCCAAACTCGCCCCAGGGCTCGATCGTGACGTTTTCCAATCCCCACCCACGTAGGATCTCGGCCGTCCACTCGTTCGCCTCGCGCATTCCCGGCGACCCGGTGAGGCGCGGGCCGATCACGTCGGTCAAGTGGCCCCCGAGCTCGGCGATCTGAGAGCGCTGCAGCCCCTCTTCACGTATGAGTTGGACGACTCCCAGATCGACTCGCTCCTGAGCGATCTGGGCGAACCCATCGGAAAGGGCGAGGGGGGTGGCGAGTGCCGCCACTACAAGCAGACCTTCCAGGCGTCGCATTGCGGCCTCCTGATTCCGTGTTGGGTTGCCGAATTCCAACGGAGCTAGCGGATGAAATAGCCGGCCACCTTCCAGCCGCCGTCGCTCTGGCGCATGCAGACCACCGTCTCGACGGCCGACGGCATGTTGTCGAATGCGGTCTGCATCTCGATCACCACGTACTCGCCTTCGGGCGCGTTGGGGAGCGACGTCGTGTAGTTGGCCGACCTAACCTCGCGTGATTGGACTTCGCCCAGCGGTTTTCTCACAGAGTCGAGGGACTGTTCCCAGGCCTCTTTGGTGACGGACATCTTGAAAAAGTCGGCTGTGCCATCCCAGCTTGTCCCATACGCGCCGGCGTCTACGTTGGCTAGCCAAGCCTTGGCGGCCTCGGTCGCCTGGTCCTCATTCTGCTGGGCCGTAATCGAGGTGGCGAAGACCAGGGTGCTGGCTAGAAGGATCAGACCGAGCGGTGCGGAGCATCGTCGCGATCTCATCGTGCCTCCTTATGCCTGGAGCGGGGTGGCGTAATCATAAGGCCTGGCATCCGGTGGGGCCACAGGGCGGCCGGGCGCCGAGTGGTTTGGCACGACGCGGCGGTTTGGCGTCCAACTGATCGAAAGCGGGAGGTTAAATGCCCAGTGGTAAGGTGGTTTGGAACCGCAGACTGCAATTCGTTGGGACGTCGGGAAGCGGTCACGGGATCGTTGTGGACACGCTTCCGGAGCAGGGTGGGCTGGGCGCTGGGCCCAGCAACACAGAGCTCCTGCTCATCGCGCTCTGTGGCTGTACCGGAATGGATGTCGTGACGATCTTGGGCAAGAAGCGAGTCGCCTTCGACGATTTCGAGGTCGCGGCCGAAGGCGTGATACACACGGAGCTGCCCAAGCGGCTCAGTAGCATACAGCTCGTCTACCGCATCTGGGGCCAAGATGTGCCGGAGAACGCCCTGCGGCATGCGATCGAGTTGTCGAAGAATAAGTACTGCACGGTCTCTAACTCACTGGATGAGCGTATCCAGGTCGAATACCGCTACGAGATCAATCCGTAGCGCTTCGAGCGGGTCGCGAGCTTCAGCGGTCGCGGCGGCGCGACCGCGGGGCCCGCTACTCGCCGCTGTAGTAGATGCGCCAGATTCTACCGCCCTTGTCATCGGACACGTAGAGCGAACCGTCGGGCCCCTGAGCGAGGCCGGAGGGCCGATGTCTTGCTCCACGAGGGCTGAGATCACCGGCGGCGAATCCGTCGGCGAAGATCTCCCAGTTCGCGCTGGGCCGGCCGTTCTGGAACGGTACGAATGCTACGTTGTAGCCGCCCTGCGGTAGCGGCGCCCGGTTCCAGGAGCCGTGAAAGGCGATGAAGGCGCCGCCGCGATAGCGCTCGGGGAATTGGGTTCCGGTATAGAACAGCAGGGCATTGGGGGCCCAGTGGGCGGGGAAGGCCATGAGCGGGGCCGCCTTCTCGGCACAGCGGCCCGCGATCTTGCCGTCGCCGCCGTACTCGGGCGCCAGCACCCGAAGATCCTGCTCGGGGTCGTGGTAGCAGTAGGGCCAGCCGAAATCCGCCCCCTCCTCGATCCGCACGAGCTCCTCGGACGGCTTCTCGGCGCTCTGCTCCGGCGTAAACAGGTCGGGCCAGTTCTGCCCCAACTGGTCGCGGCCATGTTGCACCCCGTAGAGCTGTCCGCTCAACGGGTCCAAGTTCAGCGCCAACATATTGCGAAGTCCGGTGGCGTAGCGCTTGCCGTCGCTCTGCGCCTGACCGACTCCGCCGGCGTCGAACATCCAGACGCCGGCGCGCCGCTCCAGCTCGGGGCAGGGGTCCATTCCGCGCGAGCCGAGCGTGCGGTCCTCCTCCTGACAGGCGTTGGATGGCGCGCCGATGTTCACGAAGAGCGCGCCGTCGCTGCTGACGACAATGGACTTCGCTCGGTGACTGCGCTCGTCCGGAAGTCCCGCCACTATCGTCTCGGGTAGGCCGGAGGGTTCCAGGCTGCCGGCGGCCAAGCGGTAGCGGAGGACTCCGTCGTCGGGCCCGAAGTAGAGGTGGCCGTCGTGGAGGGCGATGCCGGTGCCGCCTCGTTCGCCGAACTGCTTACGCAGGTCGGCGATGCCATCGCCGTCACTGTCATGGAGGGCCAGGACTCCCGCGGCAGAGGCGCCGCCCCGAGACGCGTTGAGAGCGACGAAGACATCGCCGTTGGGGGCGACGACGAGGTGGCGGGCGCGGCCCACGCTGTCGGCGAAGACCTGAGCGCAGAAGCCTGCGGGCAGATCGATTCCGCCGTTGTCGGGCGCGCAATCCTGGGCGGCAAGCTCTTGGACCAAGGGGGCCCAGCCGAGAACCACGGCTACCGTCAGAATCGACGTCGGTGGGCGAAGCAGGTTGCACTTTGCCAGCATGAAGACCTCTCCTGTCTATCCGGTACAGCTAGGCGGCTCTTGTCGCGAGGGTCGCGAAGTTGGCTGAGCGGCCGCGCTCGGTCAAGGGCGGCTGAGCTCCGCAGGGTCCCTGCATCCTCGACGCTGCACCCTACTTGTAGGTCGGGTATTCCGGTCGCACGACCTCGAGCGGCGGGTTGTCCACAATTGCCTGAAGAACGGTGTTGATCGCCGCTTGCAGCTGAGGATCGAGACTCTGCTGCCACTGGGCCGGTGCGAACTCTATCTCTATGTCCGGCCCGACCCCTTGGTTCTCGATGATCCATGCGCCGGCCGGATCGAACGGCGCACGATTGGGAATGCTGACCCAGCCGCCATCGATGAGTCGTGGGATGTTGAGGTAGGGGCCGATTCCGGCGCCGGCCGTCCGGGTGCCGAGCACGGAGCCGAGATTCGCCTGCTTGAACATGAAGGCAAATGTCTCGGCGGCGGACGTGTTGGTATCATTAATGAGCAACACCTTGTTTTCGGGCAGTGCGTTGGTCGGCACGCCCAGATGATCGCCCTGCCGGAAGCTGTAGTAGAAGAGAGCCTTCTTACCCAGCCACTCAATGAGAAAGTCCGCGGTGATGCCGCCGCCGGCAAAGCGTTGGTCGATGATCAGGCCTCGTTTGTCGATGTTCGCGAGCAGCTGGCGCATCACCGATTCGAGCCCACGCGCGCCGAAATCCGGGACGTAGATGTAGCCGAGGATGCCTTGTGATTCGTCCTCAACGATCCCGCGATTCCGCTCGGCCCAGGCGATCCGGCGCAGCGGACTCTCACCGGGCAGGGGCACTACGGTGTAGGTGCGTGACGCCTGACCCTCGGGTGAGGAAGCCACGGTGATCCTGGTCGGCGTGCGCGCCTTGCCGACGAAGTAGGAGTAGAGGTTGCGTGAGGAATCGACACGCACGTCGTCGACGGCCAGCAGGTAGTCGCCCTCCGAAATGTAGATGCCCGGCTGTTCGAGGGGGGCGCTCAGCAAGGGGTCGGCGAACGATAGGTCTCCCGACCTGTAGATCCGCGCTATCCGATAAAGGCCTTCGGCGATGGTGAAGTCGGCACCGAGAAGGCCGATGCGGCTTGGTGAACCGGCGGGATCCGGAGTGTCACCACCGCCAACGCTCAGCTGGCTCATCGAGAGGTGGCCCAGGGCCCTGTCCAGCAGCTCGTTCAGGTCTCTTCGCCTTGTTATCGATGGCAGGTAAGCGGCGTAGTGCTGTTCCAGCGCCATCAGATTCTGGCCGTGATAGTTGTCATCGTACAGGTAGTCGCGAATCAGTCGCCAGACTTCGGCATAGATCTGACGCCATTCCGCGACGGGGTCCACATTGACGCTGAGCGACTCGAGATTGAGTCTCCCGACGTCTGGGCCCGCGGGCTCGTCACCGGGCACCATCGCCCAGGCATCTCCGCGACGATACAGAATCATCTTACCATCAGCCGTCACCGCGAAATCGCGCACATCCTCGATCAGCTTCACCAACGTGTCGGGCCGGGACAGGTCGTAGCGGTAGAGGGTCCGGGGCGGCGCGTCGGACAGCCCCTGCGATGTCCCCCAGGTGTTGACCAGCAGGTAGATGATGCCCGGCTCACCAGCGGCTGCGTCGACGAAGTCGCGGCCGGGGACGGGAAGCGGCACCATTCGGCCCTCGAGGCCCGCGATGCTGACCGGCGTCGGTGGGCCGCCCTGAGGAGGGGTGCCCGGCCTGGCACCCGGCGGCGGTCGGTTGGCCGGAGGGCCTCCCCGGCGCGTTGGCGTGGGACGCGGCGCTGCGGAATCGACAGCCGGATTGACCGCGCCGGTAATTGGGAAGACCGGTGCCGGCATGCCGTCACGCAAGACGACGACCTGAAGGCGGCGCGAGACCAGGGGGCGAAGCAGCTCCTCTGAAAGTACGCTCCAACCGAGGTCGGCGAGCGGAGCGATGGCGCTGGTCACGAAGAAGAGGTACTTGCCGCCGCGATCGAAGACCGGGTGTTCCGCGTGCACACGGTCGCCCGTGACGTTCACCTTGCGGCTGGTGGCGACGTCGTAGACGTAGATCGCGCGAAGCCGGTTGGACTCGTATCTGGAGTAGGCCAAAGTGCGGCCGTCGGGAGACCAGGCCGGCTGATACGAATCCTGGTGCGAATACTCCGACGACGTGACGCGGCGTGCGCCGCCGGTCTCGATGTCGGCGACCCAGAGGGTCAACCGCTTGTCGCTGAAGGCGAGCAGCTTCGAGTCCGGTGACCAGGTCAGTTCGCGATAGAATGTCGGGCGCAGTTCGACCTTCACCCGCTTGACCTGCGGTTCCCCATCCAACGAGCGGATGTGAAGCTCATACTCGCCCTCCTCATCGGAGAAGTACGCCACCCAGCGACCGTCGGGCGAGACGGCGGGATAGCGCTCGGCCGCGCCCGGGGTCCCGGTGAGATTCTCGAAGCTGCCGGAGTCCGGGTCGAAGCTCAGCACGTCGCCTCGCATTCCCAAGATCACACGGTCACCCGCGGCGGAGGCCGAAGCCGACTCGATCCAGCGCAGACCGCCGGCCATGCGGGGTACGAGCTCCGACCTGTCGGCCTGTAGCGTTACATCGACCGTTCGAACCTCGCCGGAGGCCGGGTCGAAGAGCCGGATGTGGCCGTCCTGAACGAAGGCGATGATGCCGCCGCCGGCGGCTGCGGTCTCTATGCCGTAGTTCTCGTAGCTGGTCAGCTGCTCGGCAGCGAGGGCTGCTTGGTCGTAGACGTAGAGGTTGAACGTCCCGTCGCGGTCGGAGACGAAGTAAACCCTTTCGCCAATCCACATCGGGTAGCGGTCGTTTGAATCGTCCCTTGGTAGCCGCTCGAGACGCCCGGACTCGAGCTCCGCCATCCAGATGGGCGACGCTTGGCCGCCGCGATAGCGCTGCCAGTTGGCGGCGGAGTGATCGGTTACGGGCAGCCAAGGCACGTAGGCGATTCTCTGTCCGTCAGGCGCGAAAGAGCCCTCCCAGGCGCGCGGCAACGGAAGTGCCGTTGGCAGGGCCGCGTCGGTCGCGATCATGTAGAGCCGGAAGACGGCCTCCTCGTCGCGCTGTGACATGAAGAGAACGCTGGTGCCGGAGGGATCCCAGCCCCGCACGATGTCCATCGCCGGGTTGAAGGTGAGCTGCCGCGGAGCGCCGCCCTGCGCACCGACTGTGTAGACATTCCAGTCGTCCGCGCCGCGCCGCGAGAAGGCGACGCTCAACCCGTTCGGCGCGAAGGCCGGGTAGTCGTCCTCGAAGGTGCCCTCGGTCAGGCGAACCGCCTCGCCGCCCTCACGCGGCACGCGCCAGAGGTCACCGGCGTGCGAGAAGACGATGAAATCAGCGCTGACCGTCAAACCGCCGATAAGTAGAGGCGAGCCGTTAGTCTCTTGCGTTGCGGGTTGCTTACCGCCCGCCATCAGCGCGAAGGCCGCGAGCAGAACTGAGGCTGTGGACATCTCTCTATTTCTCGTAAGCCTGTGCATTGACTGAAACCTGCCCTGATCGAGCCGCCGACATCGCACGGACGCCTGGTGAGGCTCGCTCCCCTATCATCTGCGCGAGGCGATCGGTCTCGTTCTTGACGCGAAGGTGAAGATGCAAGAACCCGAGCCGCTCGGTAGTCCGGCCCCGAGGCCCGGGGCCGTCGAGCAGGCCTACGATTGGCCGGGCTCGGCGAGGCGGGCGCTCGTCTTCTCTTGGGGCCGCTCCAATGACACTAGAATACGCTCGGCGAAGTCCTGACGTTCCTCGATCTGCGGAAACGGTCCGCTAGGCGGCCATTGCAGGGGGCGCCGAGGGCCGATTGTCGCGCCCCTCCAGCCGACCTAGAGGTGATCGCGCTTATGTAGACGGCTCGTCCCGCGCTGGCTCTCCTCCGCCGCCGGCCCCTCGCCCAGCTGGGCTTGGCCATGTTGGCGTTCCAGCATCCGCTCGTTGAAGTCGACTCGGTCCTCCAGCCGATCCATTCGATCGACCAGCCGCTCCATGAGCTGCATGACGCGCTGAAGCTGTGGATCGGGCGCCGCTTTCTGTTCGTTGTGGGAACGTTCGATAACCTTGCCGATGCGGGTCGTGAGCGGCCGGAAGATGAGAACCGCGGCGGCGCTGATGAACATGACGATTGGAATCAACTCGCCAGGCATTCTTCCCTCCAGCTGATCTGGAGTCCCCTTCTACTCACTGCCATACCCGCGCCTCTGCACCCCGCGGCGCGACCCGCGCGACCGGGCGTCTTCGACTTTCCAGCCGGCGCCCTCGATCACCCGCTCGGCGAACTCTTGACGCGCCTCCAGGCGCTCCAGGCGATCCAGCATGCTCTCCATCAACTCGGTCAGCCGGGCGGGATCGGGTGCCTCCGCCCGCAGTTGGCGATCTCGGCGCATCTGCTCGAGCAGCTCGCCCAACCGACTGGTGAGCGGCCGAAAGATCATCACGCTGGCTACACCGGCGGTAATGGCGACGACCATTACGGCGCCGGCGATCGGTCCCATCACACTCGGGTCCCAGGGGCCCATGGTACACCCTCCGTTTCCTGAAAGCTGGCTTCCTGACACCTCTTACGCCAGCCCGCGGGGGCGGGTTTCAGAACCGCTTGCGGCGCTGGGTGATACACGGTTGGGAGCGTGACGGATCGGGCGGCGGCGCGACCGGAAGGACCAGCGCGGCCTGGCGCCTCAGCGCGAAAGTCCTAACATTCGAGCGCGACTGACCGAGCGAGAACAGCCCTCGAACACATGCCTATGACGCCGTCCTTTGTTCTGGTGATGTTCGCGCTTCCGGCCACGATCATCTGCATCGCGGTCGTGCTGGCGCGACTGACCCGAGACCGGGAGACCTGATG
>CP070722.1:2054641-2065492 GCA_020350785.1 Gemmatimonadota bacterium | reverse complement strand
CCGACGACCCTTACGCTCGCGGCTGAGCGAATGAGCACGAAGCCCTTCTTGATTGAAGGCATCGCTCTGTGGCTGATAACGGTTGCCGCGGGAGCTGGCCGGGCGCAGGAGGCGCCGTCTCGCGTTATACTGTACCTCGCTTCGGACTCCAGCGTCGTGGGTCACTACCGCTTCCTGGCGAATGAGAAGAGCCGCTTGGTCTTCGACATACCGGACGACGATCCGAGGGTCGCGTTGTTGCGAGATGCTACGGCTCCGCGCCAGCTGGACACCGAGATAGGCGTAACGATCGTCTCTGTGCCGCGCGAAGAGGAGGAAGATCGGCGCTACTTGGTCTACTGGTTGGGATACCAGTCGACAGGCGGCGATTCGCGAAGTCTGAGTCCGCTGCAGTGGGATAGTATTTTTCGCAAGGCCGGCAGACGCGCGTCCGTGGATCTGACTCCCCGCGGCGCCGTTCAAGGTGTGCAGGTGGGTTCCGCCGCTGTGCGACCGGTCGGCCAGGCCCTTGCCCGAATACTGGGGGCGCTGGCCTTGAGGGTTCCGGCGGATTCGGTGGGCGTGGGGAGCAGCTGGCAATCGATGGTGACGATTACAGTCAACCGGCCGGACGGCTCGCCGGCCCAGGTCAGCGTTCGCGTGACCCACCGCGTCAGAGAGCTGAGCAGTGAAGCGGACAGCCTGAGGGCACGAATCGAGTTTGACGGTGACGCGGTGAGCGGCAGTGTTGGCGAGCCCGACGTTTCCGGCCGTTATTACGGTGAGAGCGTGTTCGACGTCACCGGTGGCCGTTACGACCACGTGCTGGCGCTCGCGGAGCTGGAAGTGCGCTGGTCCGCAATGGAGGGGTTGCCGCCGAGTCGCACGCTTGTCGAGTGGCGCGGGGAGGCGACCAGACGCTAGGAGGGCTGATGGCGGAGCGAATCTGGGTCTTCTTTCACCTCATGGGTATGGCCTTCTGGCTTGGCGGGATGTTCACGGTCAGCTTGTGGACGTCGCGGGCGCGCAAGAGCGGCGATCTCCAGCTTACAGCGTTTGCCTTTGAAACGGCGCGCCGCATCTACCGCGGTGTGGTACTCATCGCGGCGTGGCTCTCGGTGCTATCGGGCGGGGTACTTATGGTCGTGACCGAGCGAGCCTGGTTTCGGCCGTACCCGGAGCATTGGATCTTCCAGATGCAAATCTTGGGGCTGTTCGCAGTGCTGGTCACCATGCTGTTTGTCGTTCCGAATTCCAGCGCCCTGGCGCGTCTGGCGGCGCGGGCCGCTGCCGAGGGGGAGACGTCGGAGGAGTTCAAGGCTCGCGTGCGCAATCAGGGTGTCGTCGGCAGCCTGATCGGCGTTCTGCTCGTCTACCTGGTGTTGATGGGTGCAGTCCGATTCTAGTCGTGTGTTTGTCGCCGCCTGCGCTTTGCTGTTGCTGGCCACGCGGGGGCTGGGCGATCCGGTCGGGTTGGGGCAGGACTCGAGGCACCTGCTGCGACTCAGCGATCGGGTAGGCCAGACGAGCCGGTACCGCTTGGCCTTCGACATCGAGATGCGGGCGGACTACGCGGGGCCGCCTCAACGTGATGCGGGTGTTCGCCAGCTGCTGGAAACACTCGCTGAGGGCATGGTCCTTCGAACCGCCCTGGATTTCGAGCAGCGGCTCAAGTCGGTCGGCGCCGACGGCACCCGTACTTTCGATGTGCGCTGGCACGACTACGCGTTCAGGGGAGATGTCGGGGGTCGACCGATACCGCCGCCGCCGGGACACCTCGATGCCACAAGGGAGCTGCTCTCGCGTAGCGCTGAGATCCGCACGACGGCAACGGGCCAAACGCTGGCCGTCGATTTCGATCATCCCAGGTTGGCCGAGCTGGCCGAGCGGATCGAGCGGATCGAGGGGGCCATGCCCACCTATCTGCCCGAGGTCCCCGTCGCGGTCGGAGACAGCTGGACGAGCGTTGCGCACTTCCCCGTCGAGCTGACGCCCGGCGGTCTGGGAAGCCTGGATCTGCGGCTGGAGCATACTCTTGTCGAGCTTCGAACTGGGGTGGGAGGTCCGGTCGCCGTGATCGAGCTTCGTGGGTCCTACTCTCGACTGCAAGGCCTGGAAGAAGGGGGCGCCGGTATCCCGATTCACCTGCAGGCTGCCATGACCGGGCGAACCCGCTTCGATGTGGCGGCGGGCCGTTTCGTGGACGGACACTACGAGATCGACATGTTCGCACTACATGCGGCCGACGGGATCGAGATCCAGCTGACTGGACACGCGAACGGCACGCTGGAGTTGGTGAGCGAGCGATGAAGTTGGTGCACACGGCCGATCTGCACCTCGGCTACAGGGCTTATCATCGAACAGACGCGCGGGGAATCAACATTCGCGAAGCGGACGTCGCCGGAGCCTTTCGCGAAGTGTTGGACCGCACGCTGGAGATCAAGCCCGATCTTCTGTTGGTCGCCGGGGATGTCTTTCACACGGTGCGGCCGTCGAACGCGGCAATAGCGGACGCGTTCCGTCAGTTCTCTCGCTTCCGGCAGGGCTCACCTGACACCCAGGTCTTGATCATCGCCGGGAATCACGACTCTCCCCGGGCGGCCGAGACGGGTAACATCCTGCGGCTGTTCTCCGAGATTCCGGGAGTGCACGTCGTTCATCACGAACCTCGGCGGCTGACTTTCCCACAATTGGGCACCTCCGTGCTTTGCCTGCCCCATAACTCGCTGATGGTTGAGACGCGTCACGCGATCGAGCCGGATAGTGAAGCCGAAACGAACATCTTGATGGCGCACGCGGCACATGAGAGGCTCAAGTTGATCAGTCATTACGGTGCCGCGGTCCTCCCCAGCGACGAGATCAAGCCCGAGCAGTGGGACTATATTGCGCTGGGCCACTACCATCTGTACGAGAAACTCGCGCCCAACATGATCTACCCCGGGGCGATCGAGCGGACCAGTCTGGATATTTGGTCGGAGGCTGACAAGCCCAAAGGTTTCGTCGAGTTCGAGACCAAGAAGGGCCGCGCCCGGTTCCACGAGCTAGATACGCCTCGAATGGTGATCGACCTCGAGCCGGTCCTCGGGCACGAGCTCGCACCGGAGCAGCTTGACGGAGCGATCGAGTCTGCTCTGGATGGTGTTGTTGGCGGGATCGACGGCAAGATCATCCGGCTACGGCTGTTCGGCGTGCCTCGCGAAGTCTACCGCGAGTTGGACCACCGAAAGATTCGCGATTACCGCACGGCTGCGCTTCATCTGCATCTCGATGTTCGACCGCCCGAGGTACGGCGCAGTGAGAGCTCCGGTGCGCCTGGTGGGCGTCGCTCGCTGCGAGAAGAGCTCAGCGCCTTTCTCAAGCACCATTGGAAGCCGGAGGCTGACAAGCTCGATAGGGAAGCGCTGATCGAGTTGGGGCTCCGCTATCTGCAGCGAGCCGAGGAGGCCGAAGCTCTGGAGTCGAGGGATTGAGATGCGTCTGATCCGCCTCGATCTCAAGAACTTCCGGCAGCACGCCGACACCGAACTGGAATTTCGGGCCGGGCTCACGGGTATCATCGGCCCCAACGGTGCAGGAAAGACCACAATACTTGAGGCCATTGCCTGGGCGATCTACGGGGCGCCGGCCGTGCGCGGCACCAAGGATACTCTGCGCTTCAATCGGGCTACGGGGCGCGCGCCCGTTCGTGCCGAGCTGGAGTTCGAGCTCCGTGGTGAGCGCTATCGCGTGCTCCGAACACCTAGGAGTGCGGAGCTGTATCGGGCCGAGAGCGGCGAGCCGATCGCGAGTGGAATCAGCGAGGTGACGCACCAGCTGACGCGACGCTTGGGCATGACGCGGCGCGAGTTCTTCAACACTTACTTCACTGGACAGAAGGAGCTGCAATTCCTGGCCGCTATGGGTTCGGCGGAGCGCGGTCGTTTCCTCTCACAGGTACTGGGATACGAGCGTCTGCGCGTCGCTCAGAACGAAGCGCGGGAGCAGCGCAAGGTCCTCAAAGGCCAGGTGGAGGAGTTGCAGCGCTCGCTTGGCGATCCCGAGGAGATTCGGCGGGAGCGGGCCGAGGCGGAAGCCCGTTTTGCAGAGGCGAGCGCCTTGCTCGGCGCGACTGAAGCCAGACAGTCCGAGGCGGCTTCGAGGCTGGCCGACCTGGAGCCGGCATGGGCCGAGGTGCAGGGGGCGCGGGAGCGTGACCGGCAGCTTCGTGAGGAGCTGCGGGTGGCGGAAGCCCGGCTGGAGCGAGTCCTGGCGGACCGGGCCGAGGCGGCGGCAGAGATCGAGCGACTGGCGGCGGATGCCGAGCGACTGAAGGAGCTTCGTCGACAGGGCGCGGCGTTGGCAGGATTGCGCCAGGAAGATGAAGAGCTTCGCGTTCTGGCGGAAGCGGACTCACGGAGGAAGACGCTGCAGAAGCAGCTGGATGAGCAGCGCCAGAGAGTGGAGGCGCTGATGCGGAAGGTGACCGAGCAAGAGGAGCGTGGCCGGGCGCGCGATGACTTGGCGGCCAAGCTGGCATCACGACGCGAAGAGAGCAACGCGTTGGAGCGCCAGCTGGAGGAGGCGATGTCACGGTGGCAACGTGACCGACAGGATGTCGACGCGAGGTTGAGGATACTACGCGATCAGGCAGCCGAGCTGAAGGCACAGATACAGCAGCTCCAGGAGGCTGGGCGCGACGGCAGCTGCCCCACCTGTAAGCGACCGCTGGGCTCAGAGTACGAAGATGTCTTAAAGCTAGTCCGAGAACAGTTCGAGTTGGCGGTCCAGGATGGGAAGTGGCACAGGAAGCGCTTGGAGCAGCTGAGTACCGAGCCGGCCGAAGTGGGGGCCTCTCGCGACGCGCTGACGCAGGCGCGCAAAGAGGACGAGCGGCTGGTCAAGGATCTAAACGATGTCGAGACGGCGTTGGCGCAGGCCGCCGCCTTTCGGGCCGAACGCGACATGGAGGAGGCCCGGGCGCGGGAGCTGGCCGGTGAGATCGCCGTTTTGCCGGAGGGCTACGACGAGCATCGACACGCAGAAGTCCGGGAGGGGCTGAAGCGGCTGGCGGAGTTGGAGACGCAGATCACCCAAGCGGAGACCCGTTTGGAGCGGCAGGCGCCCGTGAAGAAGGAGCTGGCGGAGGCCGAGGAAGAGGAGCGTCAAGTACGTGCCAATATCGCAGCCCATGCGAAGGGTCGCGCAGATCTGGCGTTTTCCGAGGAGCGTTATCAGGAATTGAACGAAGCGTATGAGTCGGCGCGAGTCGCGCTTGGCGAAGCGCGGCTCGCGCTAGAGCGCGCTCGCGGCGAGGGAGAGGCGGCACGCCAGGCCGTGGATGCGGCACGTCGCGCGGAGCGGGAGTACGAACAGCTTCGCAGGAGCATCGGTGAGCGGCAGCGAGATCACGGGCTTCACAGCGAGCTCGACCAAGCCCTGGGCGCGTTACGCGACGAGCTCAACAGTCGAGTGCGACCCGAGTTGTCGGAGGTCGCCAGCGTTTTCCTCACCGAGCTCACCGATGGGCGTTACAATCGGATCGAGATCACGCGCGATTACGAGGTCGTCGTCCTCGATGACGGCGAGGAGAAACCTGTAATCTCGGGTGGCGAAGAGGATCTGGCCAACCTTGTGCTACGGCTGGCGATCAGCCAGATGATCGCCGATCGCGCCGGCCAGACGCTGAACCTCCTGATATTCGATGAAGTCTTCGGGGGGCTTGACGAGCAGCGGCGCGGGGGTGTCGTCAGGCTGTTACAGCGACTGCAAGGGACCTTCGAGCAGGTCATACTGATCACGCACATCGAGTCGATCCGCGAGGGAATGGATCACGTCGTTCGGGTGGCATTCGATGAGCGTAGCGGCTCCAGCGCGGTCGTGAACGAAAGTCCGGGCGCGAGCAGCGGCGAGCTGTTGGCCGAGGATCTGGCCACCCTGGTCGGCGGTTGACCCCTATTCGTCAGAGTCCGCTCGGCGGGGACGTGCTCTCCGCGGGCACGGTCTCGGGTGCAACCTCGACCGGCAGTGATGGAGCCTCGGCCGCCGGAGCGCTCAGCGACGCCAGGTACTCTTCACCCAAGGCTACGACGAGGAAATCGCGCGCTTGCTCGATGATAGCGTCCGACTCTTCCCTCTGACCCAGAACCAGATAAGCCGTCGCCAGAGTGACGGCGGCCTGGTAGTACTGGAGCGGAATCCCATTGGTAGAGAGGTCGGGCCAAAACGTGCGCTCTCTGAGGTCGCGGTAGACGTAATAGTCGTCGAGAAGGGCGCGGGTGCGGTCGACGTCGACCCAGAAGGGGAAAGAGCGCGGCCCCTGGAGGCGAGCGCTGGAGGGCAACGGTACTACGGATTGCGTCGCCTCGACGTCTTCGGCTGCCAGCTTGAACGCAACGCCCTGACGAACCATCCACGGCTGGATGCTGAACCTCTCAAAGGTTCCCGTCGTGCTGGCAAAATAGACGGGTCGATCGCCTACCGATGCCTGAAGCATGCGCAACACGATGACGTCGTTGCGCATCAGGTAGTCACCGCGCTGAATCACCGCCTGAACCTCGCCGGCATCGCCCAGCTGTAGACCCATATCCTCACTGAAGACCACGCAGTTCCCCACTTCGTCGCGGGGATAACATTCGGGCACGGCCTCGATCTCGGCGTCTTCCATCAGCAAGATGGACCTCGTCGGTACGGGCCAATCCCTACCTTGGTATATGTCGATGGCCTTCTCGCTCTCGAAGGGCCGCTGGCAGATGATCAGGGTGGGATCGAGCGAGGGATCCGCGTCGCCGCAGGGTTCGGTGAGATCCCGCAGCTGCTTCGCGTACCACGGGGTCGCCAGGTAGGAGTAGACGATGACCGTTACATCGCGGCGCAGTCCCTCCACCTCTTGCAGGTACCAAAGTGGGAAGGTGTCGTTGTCGCCGTTGGTGAAGACGATACCGTAAGGCTCGATGGACATCAGAAGGTTGTAGGCCCAGTCTCGTGCCGCATAGTCGCCGGCACGGCTGGCGTACTTCCAGTTGAGCAGGACGGGAAGCAAGGCGATCAGCAGTACGGAGGCGGTTCGCATATAGGCCTGCCGTGGGATGGCAGCCCGCGAGCCGGCCGCGAGGCGAGCCAGCGCCTTCCAAGCGGCTGCCAGACCGATACCGGCCCACAGTCCCCACTGCGAGAACGAGACGATGAAGAAGTAGTCGCGCTCGCGGACCTCGCGCCAAGAGTTTGGCACGGGAATGACTTGCCCGCTGCTGGGATCCACGGTCGTTGCGCCGACCGAGTAGCCGTACTTGAAGTTCAGGTAGATGACGAGGCCCAGCCAAACGGTGGCGAAAAGCGTGACGAAGTAAACCCACGACGTCCTGTCGGTCTGGAAGTGCTTCCAGGCGCCGTACAATCCGAGTAACACGAAGAGGAGCGTGAATGGCGCGCGCAGCCAGGCGAAGAAAGTGTTGTTGCCGTCCAGGCTTCTGGCCCACTGCCAGTCGAAGTACTGGGCGTAGTTGATGAACTGCCAGCGGATCAGCTTGAAGTCGCGGGGAACTTCCCGCGGATAGTAGATCGGGTTCAGGTTGAGAGGCGGTTTCCGGTACTGCAAGCGTCGGAGAGACTCGGCCAACGCTTCGCAGCGGTCGTTTGCCAGGTCCGGGCCCAGCAAAGAGAGCGGCGGATGCAAGCGCAGGATGTCCACGGTAGCGTCGACCAGCGATTCGCAACGTGGATCCGCCTCACTGATGATCGGTCGCTGCTCGGCCCGGATCGGCAGGAAGAGCTGTGCCGATAAACCGAGCCCCCAGGCGAGGGCGGCAAAGGCGTAGAGTCGCCAGCGTATCAGGACGTGCGGGTGCACCCAGATGACGTAAAGCACCATGGCCGGAGCCACGAGGAAGGCCATCAGGTGATTGCCCAAAGAGAGCGCCAGCAGGAAGACGATGAGGATGAGCAGGTTGTCGTCTTTGCCACGCCCCAGATTGTCGCGCCAACGGAAGATGAGCCAGGTGAGCAGGGCGATGGTCATCACGCTCACCGTGTAGACCTTCTCGTTGACGACGGACTGATTCCACACCGTGAAGGCGGTGGCCGAGATCAGCGTCGCGGCGCCGGCGCCCAGGCGGCGGTAGAACTCGTCGTCGCCGAAGAAAGCCAGGATGCGATGAGCAACCAGAAACCAGAAGGCCGCAGCCAGCGAGCCGTTGACGGCGGAGAAGAGATTGATCTTGACGGCTGTGGAGAACGGGAACGGCGTCAGGAGTATGTCCCAGGCGCGGGCAAGGAACACGAAGACCGGGTTACCGGGAGGATGCGGGATGCCGAGTATGTGGCCGGTCGCGATGTATTCGCTGGTATCCCAGAACGCGGTCGTCGGGGCCAGGGTGATGACGTACAGCACGAACACGGCAAGCCCGGCCACGGCGGCCCACCGGTAAGGCGGGATGTAGTCGGCATCGGCCTGGGTTGGGCCTCGGGTCGCTCTCTGGTTCTCCATTCCGTTCGCTCCGGCGTGCGGCTAGCCGCGCACCGTGTCGAGGGATTCTCTTAAGTCGGCAAGATCGCGGGCTCTATAATACGTAAGAGTGGCGGGCGCGCCAGACCGTTGCCCGGGGCCGGTGAGTCGTCGCCGCTATGGAGCCTTGAGGGAGATTGTGCCGGCACTGTTCTCGGCCGATCTCACGGTTGGAGGCTGGCTATCCAGATGTCGTACCTGCCCTCGGGATCACGTCTCGCATATGCGAGATGGCGGCCGTCCGGCGATGCGGCGGGCTCGCGTCCGCCCTCGGTGTCCGGCACCGCGGTCGGCTCGTCGCCGGCCAGGCTCGCGCGCCAGATGGCGCCATTTCGCCGGTAGTAGATGATCCCCCCGTCCGGCGACCAGGCCGGTTCCTCGCCGTCACCCAGCTCGCGCGGGTCGCTGCCGTCGGGACGAATAAGCGAGAGGATTCGCCGGCCGGTGGCGTAGACCGTACGCTGCTCGGCGCAAGCGACCGTGGTGTCGGCGCCCGCGATCAGGAGATGGCGGCAAAACCCGGACTGAGAACCCAGCCGCTCGAGTCTTGTATAGGCGATCCACTCACCGTTCGGGCTCCACGCCGGGGTCACTCCATCGGCCGTGCCCGGGACCTCTGTGACCGATCCGCTGGCCGGATCCCAGATATGGATGCCCAGCCCGTCGCTGAAGGCGACCCTGCCGTCGGCTGACCAGGTCGGCCGGTAGATCTGGGTGCTATCCTCCACGTACGCCTGGTGGAAGGGAAAGTATTGAATCTGCCATACGCCGGGCACGCCGATGGGGTTCGGTATGCCGTCGAAGAAGCGGCCCTCGAACTCGACCTCAGTGGAGGGATCGTCGACCAGGGCGCCGCTGGCGTCGAACCGCCTCACCCGCAGCGTCACCTGGGCGAGCAGCGGCGCGTTATGTTCGGGCCGGAACGCTGCGTCACAATCGATCACCCACTCACCGCAGATGGTCTCGCCGAAGATCCGGATGATCTGAGCGAATAGCAGCCGCTCGCCGGCCGGATCGGCCGCCGGCGTGGTCAGCCAGCGCGGCGGCCCCGTATCCGTCTGCACGTCGGGGAACACCCGCGCCCCAGTGCCACCCAGAAACGGGATGCTCAGCAGCAGGCCCGGCGTCGCCGCCGTGTCCTCGAATTCGGCAGCCGAATAGATGACCCGTTCACCATCCGTCGACCAGGTCGGCGCCCTGTCGTCGCCGGGATTGAAGGTGAGTCGCCAGCTGCGTTCCGTTGGCGGTTCTCGTTCCGGTGGCACGAAAGGCTCCGGTGCATCTCGGCAGCTGCCCGTGGTGACCAGGACGAGGGTCGTGAACGGTATCAGGGCTCGCGCTTTCAAAACGCCACCTCGAAGCCGAAGCGCAGGCTGCGGGCCTCGCCGAAGAAGAGCGAGGGGTCATTGCGATCGAGTGCGGCGGCGACTCGGACGTGGCGGAGCTCGGAAGCCGTGATCAGTCCGTCGCCGTCCAGGTCGGTGGCCGGGTCGTAGCGTCGGGATTCCCTCGGGATCGGTTGCGTCGACAGGGGTATATCCTGGCCGGCGTCGTTGACGACGCTCGACGGAGGCCCAAGGCCTCCCGTGTCCCGGCGCAAAGCGATCACGTTGTCACGACCCGTGATGTTGCGGCCGTCGATCACCACACGGGTCCGACAATCACAGAAAGGCAGGCTGCCCAGCTCGCGGCTGACGCGCAGACCGACGAAGACGGTCCAGGGCAGGCGAATCAACGGGTCTGCCAGGCGGTCGAGCGGGAAGCCGCTGCGCACGGAGGCTGCCAGCGCCGCTCCCCAGCCGGTGCCCTGCCAGGCAGCGGCGCGGCCGGCGAGCACCAGCAGGTCGAAGGCGTGGCGGCGGTCGTGGGCGAGCGGGAACTCCACGAAACGGGCATCTGGATTGACCTCGTCGTCCAGGGCGCCTGTGGTGAGCCCCTTCGCGCTTTGCAGGACGTAGCCGCCGCGTAACTCGAGGCCGGTCCAGCGGCCGTGAGCGCTGAGCTCCACGCCCTGGATGGTGCCCTTGTCGCCGGTCGAGAACTGGCCGGGTTCGGTGAGGCCAAACTGCAGGCTTCCGGTCACCAGGTTGCGCAGCTCCTTGCGGAACGCCGTGATAGAGAATCCGAGCATGTTGCGGATCACGTGACTCACACCCAGCTCGAAGGCGCGGCCCCTCTCGAAGCCCAGATTGGGATTGCCCTGGATGCGGATGTCCGTCCGCAGCGAGTCCCCGATTGTGGTGTCAACGAAGAACCGGAAGTCCGGCGGCTGGGCAACCCGCGAGAAGTTGAAGCGGAAGGATGTCTCGCCGCCGGAATTGCGAAAGGCGCCTGCGAATCCGACGCGCGGCATGACCGCATGCTTCCAGCTGGTATCGATCGTCGGCCCCTGT
>CP070722.1:2042961-2054541 GCA_020350785.1 Gemmatimonadota bacterium | reverse complement strand
CGCTGGAAGAACACGGCGGCATCACGCTCTCCGGCAGCTCAAGCTGCAACGCCTGCCACCATCGAGACGTCCAAAGGCTCGACTGCAGCCGCTGCCACGATGGCCCAGCCGGCACCCCAACCGAAAAGCTCCCCACACCGATCGGCGATTTCCTGCATGCGCCGCACCGCGAGGCGAACCTCACGTGCGACGTCTGCCACAACGCGCCCAGCATGCGCGTCGAGGCAAGCTTCTGCACGACGTGCCACGCGTTCCATCACCACCCCCAGGCCACCTGTCTCGACTGCCACAAAGAAGGTGTAAGACAGATACATCCCCCGCTCGCCCACGAGGGCTGCGCCCCTTGTCATGGAGAGTCGGTTGCCGGTATCAACGAGTGGACCCGCGAAGTCTGCACAGTCTGCCACGCGGATCGCGTCGAGCACAACGCGCCGGCCGACTGTCAGCTCTGCCATGACGTGCCGGCGCTCGGAGAAGGATAGGCCGAGGCCGGCATCCCTGCCTGCGGCTATAGCCGGCGCGATGGCGCAGAACACCTAACAGGAACAATTCTTATAACAATCTGAGGCCCCCCCCGCGGCCGCTTGGCCGGGTCATTCTGCCACAGCCCTGTGGCGCGGCGCCCCGCCGCAGCCTTCGGTCGCACTCCCTGGCGGGCGGCCAGAGATGGCGCCAATTCTCAACGCTGAGTCTCCGCTGCGCTCTCCCCGACCCCACCCTCCTTCCTGCCCGCAGCCGGTACCCTTCTTGCTCCGCCAGGACCCGGCAGTGCGCATTCACCCACAACGTGGAATGAGCCGGAGGGGCGAGACACCCATGGTCAAGTTGCCGGAGTTTGACACCGGTAGGGTCCCACAGCAGGTGCCACGTCTCGTGGCCGTGTTCGCGCTGGTCGTGGTCGCCTTGGTCGTCGCGCGCACCGCGCTGATTCCCGATACCTTCGGTGAGCGCGGGCACTACCGGGCGGCGGCGGTGGACTCCATCGTTGCCCACGAGAAGAAATACGCGGGCCAGCAAGAGTGCGCCTTGTGCCACAACGCGATCATGCAGGCGCGCCTGGCGGGTAACCACAGTGGATTGGGTTGCGAATCTTGCCACGGCCCGGCCGCCTCGCATACCGCGAACCCGGTGGAGTTCAAACCGCGGATACCGCAGGAGCGCGAGTTCTGCCTGCGCTGCCACCAGTACAATCCTTCTCGACCAACCGGGTTTCCGCAAATCGATCCCATCAGCCACAACGCTCCAAGGGCTTGTTTCACGTGTCACGATCCACACGCCCCCGTGCCGCCTGTCGCGCCGGGCTCCTGTGCCGCCTGTCATGGGCAGATCTCATATCAGAAGGGAGTCTCGCACCACGCCGCGCTCGAATGCACCACCTGCCATGAGGCGCCGGAGGAGCACAAGCTCTCGCCGCGCCTCGTCAGACCGAGCAAGCCGACGGATCGAAGCTTCTGCGGAGCCTGCCACGCCGAGGGCGCGGATAGCCCGCGCGAGATACCACGCATCAGCCTGCGCACGCACAATCCGCAGTACGTCTGCTGGCAGTGCCATTACCCTCATTATCCGGAGGCGTCATGATCTCGAAGGAGCGTGAGCCCACGCCCCAGACCGATGCGCTCGAGAAGCTGCAGGAGAAACTCAAGGATGTAGATCGCCGCGAGTTTCTCAAGGCCTGCTCGCTACTGGCGCCGGTCCTTCTCGGTGTCATCCGTGTCCCGATTCTCGAAGCCCAGGAAGTGGCCAGCAGCGAGTACGATCCGACCGAGCACTTCTACGCGATGGGCATCGACGTCAGCAAGTGCATTGGCTGCGGCCAGTGTGTGCAGGCGTGCAAGACCGAGAACGATGTTCCCTTCGAGCCCGAGTTCTTCAACACCTGGGTCGAGCGTTACGTGATTCGCGCCGATGGAGAGGTCGATGTGGACAGCCCGAATGGCGGGCTGGACGGCTTCCCACCGCCGGGCGGCGAAGGCGAAATCCGCCGTACGTTCTTCGTCCCGAAATTGTGCAATCACTGCGCCAATCCACCTTGCGTACAAGTATGCCCGGTCGGCGCCACGTTCATCACGGAAGACGGCGTGATCCTCGTGGATGAATCCTACTGCATAGGCTGCCGTTACTGCATCCAGGCGTGCCCCTACGGTGCACGCTGGATGCACCCCGAGACCCACGTCGCGGCGAAGTGCACTTTCTGCTATCACCGTGTCGTCGACGGGCTAGTCCCGGCCTGCGTCGAAGTCTGTCCCACCGGCGCACGAATCTTCGGCGAGGTAGAACAACGTGTCACACCGCTGGCGCGTTTCATGCGCTTCAACGACGTGCAGGTCCTGAAACCCCACCTTAACACGAAGCCGAAGGCGTACTACGCGAACCTGGATGGCGAGGTGAGGTAGACGATGCAAGGGTTCATCTACCCCAACGAGTTCGAGCTCCACTGGGGCATTCTGATCGTGCTCTACCCGTATCTCACGGGCCTGGTGGCCGGCGCATTCATCCTGGCCTCGCTGGAGCGCGTATTCAACGTCAAAGAGGTCCAGCCCACCTACCGCCTGGCGCTGCTCACGGCGCTGGCCTTCCTGTTGGTGGCCCCGATCCCGCTTCTCGCTCATCTGGGCCATCCGCTGCGATCCTACGAGATCTTCCTCACGCCAAACCGCCAGTCGGCAATGGCAATGTTCGGGTTCGTCTACGCCTGGTACCTGATGGTGGTGCTGCTGCTGGAGATATGGTTCGACTATCGGAAGGACCTCGTACTCTGGGCACGCCAGGCGACAGGCGTCAGGCGCTGGATGTACTACGCGCTCACGCTCGGCGCCACGGACCTGTCAAAGAGGTCGCTGCGTTTCGACGACCGCATGGGGCGGTGGATTACGATCATCGGCATCCCATCCGCCTTCCTGCTTCACGGGTACGTCGGCTTCATCTTCGGCTCGGTGAAGGCGAACCCCTGGTGGAGCAGCGTGTTGATGCCCGTCGTCTTCCTCTTCTCCGCCATCGTCTCGGGAATCGCGCTCGTCCTGATTATCTACGTGTTCTCCAGCCTGCTGCGCTGGAAGCCCATAGATATGCAGTGTGCGGACAAGCTCGCGGCCTTCCTCTTCTACGCCATGGTGGTCGACTTCTCGCTGGAGATGCTCGACTTCATCCATCGGTTGTACGAATCGGAAGAGTCAATCGAGATCCTGTCCCGGATGATCGAGAGCCGCCTATTCGTAAGTCTCATCGTGCTGCAGGTCGTGTTGGGAACTTTACTTCCCCTCGTAACACTCGGCTTGACCGCGCCGGCACTGAGCAAGAAGAGTGTGCTCGTGCTTCCCGATGAGCTGAAGCGGCTCGCCTATCTCGGGTCGGCGATCCTCGTGCAGATCGGAATCTTCAGTATTCGCTATAACGTGGTGATCGGCGGCCAACTCTTCTCAAAGAGCCTGCGCGGCTTGACGGTCTACAAGGCTGAACTCTTGGGAATCGAGGGCGTGCTCATGGCCAGCGCCCTGCTCATCCTGCCGCTCATCATACTCTGGATGCTCGTGAAGATCCTCCCGCCCTGGCCAGATGCAGAGGCCTCACTGCCAACAGAGGAGGGCGGAGATACAGGGGTCCAGCGGCCCGCTCCGGCTCGCTGAGGGAAAGGGGCTCGAAGAATCGACGCCGCAGGCCGGATGGCCGGCGGCGTCTTCTTCATCTCAGCTACTGCGTCGGGCTCGCGGTGTAGCCGAGAAACGTCAGCACCAAGACGTAGACGATGAGGGCCACACCGATCCAGGTGAAGAGCCGGCTGGACTCGCCGCGCGCCGACCGGCGATCCAGAAAGGGAAGGATCAGCAACAGCAGGCCGGCGACCAGGAAACCCAGTATTCCCACCACTTCGCCTTCTATCCAGAGTAGGTGTGCCGGAAGGTACTTCAGCGTCTGAAACATGAACATGAAGTACCACTCGGGCTTGATGCCAATGGGCGCGGGCGCAAACGGATCCGCCTTCTCTCCCAGCTCGAACGGAAAATAGGCCGCCAATATCGCGAGAATCGCTAGCGCCGTCAGCCAGCCCACCAGGTCACGTAGCAGGAAGTTGGGCACGAAGGGCATCGAGGGTCGACTACCCTGTTCCCGCTCCACTCCAGGCGGTACGCTCATTCCATGCTTTTGAACGAGATACAAGTGGAGGCCGAGCAAGAGGGCGGAGATCATCGGCAGTACCGCCACGTGTATGGCGTAGAACCGCGTCAGAGTCGCGCCCGTGACATCTTCACCGCCCTTGAGGACGTGGCCGGCGAAGCCCCCGATCAGCGGAATGGCCTCCATAATGTTGGTGCCCACCCGCGTGGCGAAGTAGGCCAGCTCGTTCCACGGCAGGAGGTATCCGGTGAAACCGAAGCCCATGGCCAAACCCAGCAGCGCGACGCCAGAGATCCAGGTGATCTCGCGCGGCGCTCGATAGGCCTTCAGCAGCAGGACGCTGAACATGTGGAGAAATGCCGTGAAGATCATCAGGTTGGCGGACCAGGCGTGTATCGAGCGGACGAGCCAGCCAAACTCCACCTCCGCCATCAGGAACTGAATCGACTCGTAGGCGTCCTCGGCACTGGGGCGATAATAGAACAGCAGCAGGATACCGGTGGCGACCTGGACGAGGAACAAGAACAGCGTCATCCCACCCAGATAGTACCAGACGCTATGCCGGTGCTGGGGGACGTCTTTCTTGCGGGCAAGCTCGCCGACCGCCGCAAGTCCCAACCGATCGTCGAGCCAGTCGCCGATCCGAGAGAGCGTTTCTTTGCGCGTATTCATCGCTCAGCTCACCCTGCTGACCACGATCTCATCGCCGCGGACATTCACCGCAAACTCGTCGAGTGCCCGTGGTGGCGGCCCCTGTATGTTGCGACCGTTGAGGTCGAAGTGCCCGTTATGGCAGGCGCACCAGATGTGGCCGATATCCTCCCGATATTGAACGATGCAACTCAGGTGAGTGCAGGATGCAGAGAAGGCCCGCAGTTCGCCGCCGGGAGTCCGGACCAATATCGCCGGCTGGCTGCCGAACTTGAAGATCTGCCCCGTGTTCGGTGCGACGTCTTCCGGCTTCAGATTCAGGGTCACTGTAGAGGCGGTGGATTCGCCCGCCGCCGGCGGCACGAGATAGCGGCCGACCGGATACAGCACTGCCAGCAACAGCCCACCAACACCCGTGCTCAATATCCAATTGACAAAGCCCCGTCGACTCTGCCCACTTCTCCCCACTTTGTCTGTCATTGCGTTTCTCCCGCTACTTTGCTCAAGTCTGCCTCGCCTTGGCCGGCTCAAGCTGCCTGATCTTGAAGACGAGACCAGCGATCAGGATCAAGATAATGCCCACCGACACCGCCAAACCCAGGCGCCGGAACCGGAGATCACCCAGCGCAGATCGTCCTCGCGCCTGCGCAGAGAGAGCCACCTCGACCCCCTCATCGACCGCCTCGCGCACATGATCGACGGCAAAGGAGTGGACGCCTGTCCGCGCGTTGATCAGCGCGGTTGTCGCCCCGCTCAGCTCGAATTGCGCCTGGCTGACTTCCATTCCCGCGTTTTCCGCCTTAGACAACAGCGAATCAGCTACTGCGTGAGCGAACTTCAGAGAATCGACCAGGCTCCGCATCTCCGCCGCCGCCATACCACCCGCATCCGTCGGCGCGTGGCACATGCCACACACCGACCCTTCTCCGATACCCAGCATCTCGTCGCCCGCTGGTTTGATCTCGTGATTTCCGTGGCAGGTCGCACAACCCGGGTTGCCCAACATCGCGAAGACCTGCGAGTGCCGGCTCTTGTTGAACAGCTCGGCCATCACCGAATGGCACTGGCCGCATACATTGCCCACCCAGGTGACGCCGGGCGGTGATGCGCCATGGTTTCCGTGGCAATCGTTGCACGTCGGCGCTCCCAGATCGCCCTCCACCGACAGCTTCTCCCAGTGAATACTCAGCAAGTACTTGTCATGCTGGTCGGTTGAAATCGCGTACGATTGCATGTAATCGCGATCGGCGTGGCAACGACCGCAGGTCTCGGCCACATTCAAAGGATGCACGCTCGACGTCGGCTCCGACGGCGGCTTGACTGCGTGCGCCGGATGGCAATCGACACAAGTCGCCACCCGCTCGTCCCCGCGCTCGAGCAACAGCTCGCCGTGCACCGAGGTCCGGTACTCCGCAACCTGATCCACACGCAACGCGGGGTTATAGCGACGCATGAATCCGGCACTCGAGTGGCAACGACCACAAACCAACAGAAGCTCCTCTCGCCCCGGTACGCCGACGTACCCTTTCGCTGGATCCATCGCCGTCATCCCGAGATCCAGCGCGTCGCCACCGTGGCACGCCACGCAACCGAACCCTTTGGCCGCATGAACGTCCTCGGTGTACGCCCGCACCGGCCCGCCTAACCTCGCGTCGCTGAAGCTGCCGTGGCAGGTAACACAGCTTTCCTGTGACTGTTGCGCCAGCACCGGCACTGCCAATCCGCCGACGAGAAGCAGCGATGCACAACTGACATGTCTGAGTGCGATCATCATTCCACCCGTCTTTGCATGAACGCGGCTACGTCCGCCATCTCCTGCGCGGTGAACGTCGGCCAAGCTGACTCATCGGTTCCTTCCATCTGGGTCGAGTGATTCCACAACGCCGAGATCACTTCGGCCGGCGAACCGATTCCGCTGACTCGCGCCAAGTCGCTCGCCGTATCCCCTCCCGCCCCCGCGACGGAATGGCAGGCCAGGCAGCCCTTCGTGCTCAACAGCTGGCGCCCGCGGTCGGCGTCGCCCAACTCCGCGAAATACTGAACGGAGTACAGATAGGCCACGAGATCCGCCATCTCTCCGGCACCAAGGGCTGGCAAGTGTATCCCGCGCCGCTTCATCTCCGCTACCATTCTCGGCGCCTTGTTCCACATCGCCGCGGCGAACTCGGTCAGTCCCCATTGATTTCCGCGCCGCGTCAGATCCGGTCCGACCCGGCCGCCTACCGCCTGAACGCTATGGCATTCGATACATTCCTTTTCAATGAAGAGCACGCGGCCCTCCTCAGGGTCGCCAGGCAGGACATACAGGGGGCCCTCGAGCGGTGCGGGAGACACCGATTCGAGGTACGAGATCAGGTCGGTGAGCTCGGATCCTGAGAACGTGGGCCGCTTGATACCCCGCTCCTCCATCAATTCGGCCATTCCCGGCCCGTGGTTCCACATCGCGGCCGCGACGAGTATCGGTGATCCGTAGCGGCTGAGCTGATCGAGACTGGGTCCGATCACGCCACCATAGAGCCCAACCTGGTGACAGACGACACACTTCTTCTCAACGAACAACTCCTTGCCCTTCACGACATCGCCGGGCGGGTCGAAATAGTCGAGCGTGAAGAGAAACGCGATGAGATCACCTGCCTCCCGGGAGCTCATCTCGGGCCGCGCTATGTCGTGCTCCTCCATCGCCTTCCCCATGCTCGGGAGGTGGTTCCACATCGCAGCCGCTAGATCGTAGAACGAGCGGCGCTGCGAGATGCGGCCCAGATCGGCACCGACCGTTCCCCCAAGACCGTTCACCGAATGGCATTTGACGCAGCCCTTGGACCCGAACACGCTGGAGCCCGCTAGGGGATTCTGCATCAGCCGCCCCTCCTCTTGCGGAGAGGCCCCTCGCGGCAGCCCTAGAACCAGAGCCACGAAGACCGCCTGCGTGAGCACCCCTCTCGCTGTCAGCGGTCGCCAGAGCTTTGCGTTCATCGATTCCTCCTGCCAGTTCGCATCGGATCGAGTGCCCGGCGCTTCAGAAAATCGCACTATGGCTGGTTGAACAGACGGGCAATACGCGCGAAAGCAGCTTTGGCTCGAACGAGCGCCCACAAGATAGTGCAACACTATCATCCTTGCCATAGCCTCTCTCAGCTATAGGCAAAGCCTGCTTGGGCCGAAGTAGAGAAGGTTGGGCGGCGGTCGGCCTTGCTTGAGACAGACGGCCGCCAGACAGACGCTTGCTGCTCTTCCGGTCCGAGAGGGGCCTAGGCCGCCAGGATCAGTGGAAATCGTGACTTTCGATGAGTTGCGCACCGGCCTGTGGCTCGATGGCCGCGATCTGCCGCGCCTGCACGTTGACGACATCTTGCTCGTTCTGGGCGACGCCTTCGATCAGTAGCACGGGCGAGCTCACGATCACCCGGCGATAGCGCTGGAAGAGATCGGGGTAGACCACGAAGTTCGAGAACCCCGTCTCATCCTCCAGCGTAATGAAACAGACGCCCTTTGCGGTGCCGGGTCGTTGCCGGCAGATTACCACACCCGCCACCTTCACGCGCTGGCCGCTGTGCACTCGCAGGAGATCTTCCGCCGAAAGTATGCCGCGGAGCCGTAGCGCCGCCCGCATATGTTCCATCGGGTGGCCGTGAGTGCAGAGCCCCGTAGTCATATAGTCCGCGGCGATCAGTTCAACCCGGCTCATCTCCTTCAGCTTCGTCCGCCGACTGGACTGCGCAGGAGCGATCAGCGGTCGAGCAGCCAGGCGGGCCAGAACCTCCCAGAGAGCAGAGCGGCGACCCGGGCCCCAGAGCGTGTCGAAGGCCCCAGCCCCGGCCAGCGTCTTGAGCGCCGGCAGCCTCAAACCCGAGCGCCGAACCACGTCCTCCACCGACTCGAAGGGGCCGCCCACCTCCCACGCAGACTTGAGCTGCTCCTCCGCCCTCGAGCCCAACCCGCGGACGTAACGCAACCCGATCCTCAGGGCTGGTGGAAGAACGGTCGCCGAGCGGGCTGTCTCGCTCCACGTCGCGCGCCTCGAGCCCAGGGGTGCGGTGGGCTCGAGCGTGCAGTCCCAGCTCGAGCAGGCGAGATCGACAGGCCGCACCTCGACGCCGTGTCGGCGCGCGTCCTGCACCAGGGTCCCCGGCGCGTAGAAGCCCATGGGCTGCGAGTTCAGGAGTGCGCAGTAGAACTCGGGCGTGTAGTAGCGCTTCAGATAAGCCGAGGCGTAGACCAACAGGGCGAACGACGCCGCATGACTCTCCGGGAAGCCGTAGTTCGAGAAGGCGGTGAGGTACTTCACGATGTGCTCCTGCACCTGCGGCGTTATGCCGCGTTCCGTCATCCCCGCCCGCAGCGCCGGCTCGATCGCCGCCATCGCCTCCCGCGAACGCTTGAAGCCCATCGCCCGCCGCAGCGTATCCGCCTGTCCCGGCGTGAATCCGGCCAACACCACCGCCACCTTCATCCCCTGCTCCTGGAACAGCGGCACGCCCAGCGTGCGGTGCAGGATCGGCTCAAGATCCGGATGCAAATACGTCACCGGCTCCTCGCCGCGACGCCGCCTTATATAAGGATGAACCATGTCGCCCTGGATGGGCCCCGGCCGGATGATCGCTACCTGCACCACCAGATCGTAAAAGTTCCTGGGCCGGAGGCGCGGCAGCGAGTTCATCTGCGCTCGGCTCTCGATCTGGAAAAGGCCCACCGTGTCCGCCGCCCGAATCATCTCGTAAACCTCGGGATCGTCGGCCGGCAGCTGGGCCAGATCGATGACCTCACCCCGCGCCTCGCGGATATGCCCGATCGCCTTCGCCAGGCAGCTGAGCATTCCCAGGCCCAAAAGGTCGATCTTGATCAGGCCGGCGAACTCCAGGTCGTCCTTGTCCCACTGGATGACGGTGCGGTTCCTCATCGAGGCGGGCTCGATGGGAACGACTCGGGAGAGCGGGCCCTCGGTGAGCACGAAGCCGCCCACATGGATGGAGCGGTGGCGCGGCAGCTGGTCGAGGCCACGCACCACGTGAAGCAGCGCCCGGACGCGACGGTCCTCGGGATCGAGCCCGCAGGCAGCCACCCCTCCGTTCTCCAACTCTCGAGCAGCCTCCGCCGCCTCGCGGCGATCCGCTTCCTCCGCCAACCGGTCGGCGACATCGGTGGAGAAGCCCAGCACGCGAGCGGCATCGCGGACGGCGGAGCGCCCGCGATAAGTGATGGTCTCGCAGACCAGCGCCGCACGCTCACGACCGTATCTGTTGTAGACGTACTGGAGAACCTCCTCGCGCTGTTCGTGCTCGATATCGAGATCGATGTCGGGGGCACCGCCTCGCTCCTCTGATAGAAAGCGCTCGAACAGCAGCTCGAACTTGATCGGATCCACCGCCGTGATGCCCAGACAATAACAGACGCAGGAATTGGCCGCCGAGCCGCGTCCCTGCAGCAAGATCCCGCGACGGCGAGCGAAGCGAACGATGTCCCAGACGGTGAGGAAATAGCCGGCCAGGTCGAGGCGCACGATCACCTCGAGCTCGTGGCGGATCTGATTGCGGACTCGCCGCGTTAGCCCCGGTCCAGCATCGCTTCTGCCGCCATGCCCGCGCGCCCTCGACTCCCGCCGCACCACCTCCTCCCCCGAAGACGCCACGCGAATCGGATCACCGTTGCGCAGCCGACCGCGCCCGCCGTACCGCTCGACCGCACCGCGCCATACCAGCCGCTCCAGGTACTCTTGGCGCGTCACCCCCGGCGGCACCTGGAACCCCGGCATCGCCGGCGACAGGTCGGCCAATCGGAAGGCGCACTCGGCGGCCAAGGCGAGGGAGTGTTCTACGACGTCGGGACGGTGGCGCCAGCGCCGCCACACCACCGAAGGCGACTTCAAATGCCACTCGCCGTTCGGACGCAGGCGCCGGCCCGCCTCGTCCAGCGTTACCCGATGACGAAGACAGGTGAGTACATCATGGACAACCCGGCCCGACGGCGTCGCGTAGTGCACATCGTTCGTCGCTACCGCCATCAGTCCCTGGCGGTCCGCCAGATCCAGCAAGCGATCCGCCAGCTCACGCTCCTCCGGCAGCGCGTGATCCCAGACCTCCACCGCCAGATAACCCCCACAAGCGCTCCGCAGAAAATCCAGCAGCTCCCGCGCCCCCCTCTCGTCACCCGCCCGCACCCGTCGCGCCAGCTCGCCCTGTGGACAGCCCGTCAGCACCAGCAAACCGCCGCCCAGTTCCGCCAGATCATCCCAGGTGACCCGCGGCAGGCCACGGTTCGGTGCCCAGGAGGGAGCAGCACCCGACTCCCGCTCCAAGACTCGCGCCCCAGCGTCAAGGAGACCCAGCACCGTCCGAGCCCGGGTCACGAGCTCGGAAAGGTTGGCGTAACCGTCCGCATTACGGGCCAGCAGCGTCAGATGGCCAGGACGACCACCCGACTCCTGAGATTCCACCGTTAGCTCCGCCCCCACGATCGCTTCCAAACCGGCGTCCCGGGCCGCCCGGCTGAACCTTACCGCACCGCCCAGATCGTCGTGATCGGTGAGGGCCAAGGCGTGGATGCCAAGCTCCACCGCACGTCGAACCAGGGCTTCCGGCGTGGAGGCGCCGTCGAGGAGAGAGAAGGCGGAGTGGCAGTGAAGCTCGGCGTAAGAGAGCATCTCGGTACCCGAAGACATACCGTACATCCTGGCGACAAAAAAGCCCACCGCGAGGTGGGGCCGGGCGGAGGGACGCTTCGAAAGGTGGGTGGAGTGGGGCGGTCCCTCCGCCCTGGGAAACCGAATATACACCGAAGACGAGAAGCGCGCAACCCCCTTCTTGGCACGTTCATACTTTG